>CAVOLQ010000007.1:0-619246 GCA_963696875.1 uncultured Sphingobacteriaceae bacterium | reverse complement strand
GTCGACGCCGCTCCGGAAAGCAGCCTTGAGCTGCGGCACGTCGGCCATGTGCGCGGCCAGCCGCAGCTCGATCTGGGTGTAGTCGGCGGCGAGCATGACGTGGCCGGGCTCGGCGACGAAGGCATCGCGAATCTGGCGGCCGATCTCGGTGCGGATCGGGATGTTCTGCAGATTGGGATCGGTCGACGACAGGCGGCCGGTCTGCGCGCCGGTCAGCGAGATAGCTGGTGTGGACGCGGCCGGTCTCCGGATTGATCTGCGCCTGCAGCGCGTCGGTGTAGGTCGATTTCGAGCTTGGTCAGCTGGCGCCAGTCGAGCACCTGCTGCGCGCACTCGGATGCCCTCGCGCGGCGAGCCGCTCGAGTTCGGTGACGTCGGTCGAATAGTGCCCGACTTGCCCTTGCGCCCGCCCTTGAGGCCGAGCCTCTCGAACAGCACCTCGCCGAGCTGCTTGGGGCTGCCGATCGTGAACGGGCCGCCGGCCGCGCGTGGATCTCGCTCCTCGAGCGCGCGCGATCTCGTCGGCGAATTCGCGGCTGACAGCCGCGCCAGATCGTCGCGGTCGACCTTGATGCCGGCCGCTCCATCCGGCCGACCACCGGGACCAGCGGCCGGTCGACCATCTCGTAGACGCGCGTCGCCTTCTCGCGCGACAGCCGCGGCTTGAACCGCAGCCACAGCCGCAGCGTCACGTCGGCGTCCTCGGCGGCATAGTCGGTGGCGCGGTCGAGCGGCACCTGGTCGAAGCGTGATCTGCTTCTTGCCGGTGCCGCACACGTCCTTGAACGCGATGCACGTGTGGTCGAGGTGGCGTCTTCGGCCAGCTCGTCCATGCCGTGGCCGTCGAGCCGCCGGCATCGAGATCGAAGCTCATCACCATCGTGTCGTCGATACGGCGCGACGTCGATGCCGGCGCTTGCGAGCATCGATCAGTCGTATTTGAGGTTCTGCCCGATCTTGAGCACGCCGGATCCTCGAGCAGCGGCTTCAGCTTCGTCGAGCACCAGCTCGCATCGGCGAGCTGGCTCGGCGCGCTCCGCGAACATGTCGTCGCCGCCATGGCCGAGCGGGATGTAGCAGGCGCGGTTGGGCGCGGTGGCCAGGCTGACGCCGACCAGGTCGGCGCGCATCGCGTCGATGCCGTCGGTCTCGGTATCGACCGCGACACAGCCCTGCGCGCGCGCCTCGGCGATCCAGCGGTCGAGCGCGGCTTCGTCGGTCACCGTCTCGTAGTTCGGCGGTCGACTCGATCTGCTCGGCTCGGCGGGTCCGCGACTTCGGCTCCATGGCCGCCATGACGCCATCGATCGCCGGCGCCGCGCTGCTCGGCGCGCTCGGCCGCCGCCGCAGCTTGGCGAGCAGCGACTTGAAGCCCTGATCGCTCGAGGAATGCGCGCAACGGCTCGTCGGGGATGCCCTTGCAGCGCCAGCTCGTCGAGCGGCTCGGGCAGGGCGACGTCGCAGTTCAGCCGCACCAGCTCGCGCGACAGCCGCGCATCGTCGGCATGGTCGATCAGATTGCTCGCGCAGCTTGGGCTTCTGATCTGGTCGCGGCGGCGAGCACGGCTTCGAGATCGCCGATACTGCTGGATCAGCTTGGCGGCGGTCTTCGGGCCGATCCCGGGCACGCCGGGCACATTGTCGACGCTGTCGCCCATCAGCGCCAGCACGTCGCCGAGCTTGCTCGGGCGGCACGCCGAACTTCTCGATCACATCGGCCGCGGCCGATGCGCCGGTTGTTCATCGTGTCGAGCATGTCGACGCCCGGATCGGTCGATCAGCTGCATCAGATCCTTGTCGGAGGTGACGATGGTCACGTTCCAGCCGGCGCTGCGAGCGCGGCCACGCTAGCAGGCGATGATGTCGTCGGCCTCGAGCCCGTCCTCCTCGATGCACGGGACGCGAGAAGGCGCGCGTCGCGTCGCGGATCAGCGGGAATTGCGGGACCAGATCCTCGGGCGGCGGCGGCCGGTGCGCCTTGTACTGGTCGTACATCTCGTTGCGGAACGTCTGTCTCCGACGCGTCGAGGATCACCGCCAGGTGGGTCGGCCCGTCGGCCTTGTTGAGCTCGTCGGCCAGCTTCCACAGCATCGTCGTGTAGCCATAGACCGCGCCGGCCGGCTTGCCATGGCGGTTGGTCAGCGGCGGCAGGCGGTGATAGGCGCGGAAGATGTAGCCCGAGCCGTCGACCAGATAGAGATGGGGTTGCGCCGCGGCTGGCGTGCTGTCGTTGGGCGTGCGGGAGGACTGGGCTTCAGACATGAAGCAGCGGGTCTAGCGGGCGCCGTGCCGCGAGGCCAGCAGTGGCGATCGGTGCGCTCGCTGGCGCCCGGCGGGGAAGGTCAGGCCGCGCTCACCAGATGCATTTCGGCACGGCGGATGTCCGCGGATAGCACCTGGACCTGCGCGCTCATAAGCCTCGGCGAGCTCGCGATGGATGATTCGCACATGGGCGTGAACGGCGCGCGATTCCGCGGCGCGCTCCTCCCTGGCCCGTCGGCTGAAATATTCGAAGTCGGTAGCCATATGCCCACCCCCCGATGGTCAGCGCAAATCGGGCGAGTTGCTCACCCGACGTTTCCGCATAGCACGCTTTTGGGGAGCGTCCTGAGTCACTTGGGTTACATCTTGAGCGTTCGGTTCATTAAGAGGCGGTCCACGATTGGCGCCTTTCGCAGTGCCCGCTCTAGGCGCCCCGGCGAGTGTCGGGATCGGCGATGACGACCTTGTCGCCGCGGGATACTGCATCGAACAGCTTCGCCGCGAATTCGACGGGGACGCCGATGCATCCGTGGGTTGCATAGCCGTCGCGAACATTGCTGCCGTGGATCGACACGCCATCGCGAGTCAGGCGCAACGTGTAAGGCATCGGCGCATTATCGTAGGTCGCCGACGTGTGATGCTTGAGCTTCGCCAGGATCGGGAAGGTGCCGATCGGCGTCTCGCGCGAGGTCGCTCCGAACAGGATGACCGCCGTGCCGATTTCATGCGGGCCGCGGAAGACCGAAATCAGCTGCCTTTGCAGATCGATGCTGATCCAGGTCGGGTTGGCCGGAACGCCGGCGTCGTTCCAGCGATACTCGCCGAAGCGAAGGGGCGTCCGGACGTCGAGAAGAGTGGAGATCGGCCTTGCAAACTGCCCGGTCGCGAACGCTTCGCGCGCCTGTTCATTAGTCAGCCGGATGCGGCCGGCGGCAAGCGGCGCCGTCCCCACCGAATGGTTCGGCTGCGCCTGCGAATGGGCCGCCCGGCCTGGAGCCGTGACGTCGGCCAAGACTGCGCCGCTGACGAGCAGCGCCGGCACCAGCAAAAGGATTACGCGCACGCGCTCGCCCGTTCCGCGCGCGCCCGCTGCACGCGCATCGACCACCCGGCCATGCCGAATCCAAGAAGCATCATCGCCCAGGTGGCGGGCTCCGGCACGCCGGGCACGGGAGGTCCGGGCGGCCCCGGAGGTCCGGGCGGCCCCGGCGGGCCGGGAGGTCCTGGCGGAGGAACGCCGCCCGAGCAGCAATCCGGCGGGGGCCAGTCGCTATTCCCCTGCGGAGGCCCACCGCCGCCGCCCCACGGCGGCAGGTAAATGCCGCTGATGACGGGCGGCGCGTAGAACGGGGCGAGATCGGCGAGTTTGATCACCGGCGCCGCCGCTGCCGGAAGCACTTGCGAGACGACCGGCGGCGGGGCCGCGGCGGCGCTAGGCTTCTCCGGAGCAGGCTCCGAGGCGGCGAGGACGGCAAAGTGCCTCGATTTGGTCTTGGTGAGCTTGTCGCCGGTGCGCGCGCCCGGCGAGCGCTGCTGCATCATGTGGGCGAAACTTTGCCCGGCCTTCAGCGCCTCACGTGCAAGGTCCGTGCCCAGGTAGGAGGCGGTCGACAGCGTGCCGGCCAGCAATAGAGCCACCGCCGAGGCGCCGAGCGTCGTCTTGCCCCGCCGCGTCACAGCAAAGGCGGTGAACGCGGGCAATCCGCCGATTCCCAATGCTCGCCGGCCGGATGGCGGCGTTGGGCTTGCTTGCGACTCGGACTCCCTGCTCATCGGCTGGATTAAACACTCATATTCAATTTTTGTTCAAGTCTCGTGAGTTAACATTGACTTAAGCAACGCCACTAACGCGCGTCCCGTTATGGAACAAGAATCGTGTCGTTCGCCTCGGGCAGCATGTCCGGATAATCGAGCGTGTAGTGCAGCCCGCGGCTTTCCTTGCGCGGCAGCGCCGAGCGGACGATCAGGTCGGCGACCTCCAGCAGGTTGCGCAGCTCGATCAGGTCGGGCGTGACGCGGAAATGCCCGTAATAATCGCGCACTTCTCGCCGAAGCAGGTTGATCCGGTGCTGGGCGCGCTCGAGCCGCTTGGTGGTGCGGACGATGCCGACATAATTCCACATGAAGCGGCGGATCTCGGTCCAGTTCTGCTTGATGACGACCTCCTCGTCGCGAATCGGTGACGCGGCTTTCGTCCCAGGCGCGGATCGGCGGCGGCGGCGGGCAGCTCGTCCCAATTGCGCGGCGATGTGCTTGGCCGCCGCCTCGCCGAACACGAAGCATTCGAGCAGCGAGTTGGAGGCGAGCCGGTTGGCGCCGTGCAGGCCCGACTGGGTGCACTTCGCCCGCGGCATAGAGGCCGGGCAGATCGGTGCGGCCGTCGAGATCGATCACGACGCCGCCGCAGGTATAATGCTGCGCCGGGCACGACCGGGATCGGCTCGCTTGGTCATGTCGATGCCGAGCGCCGAGCAGCTTCTCGTAGATGGTCGGGAAATGCTCGCGTGACGAACTCCGGCGGCATGTGGCTGATGTCGAGATGGACGTAATCGAGCCCGAGCGCTTGATCTCGTGCGTCGATCGCGCGCGCGACGATGTCGCGCGGCGCGAGTTCGCCGCGCGCGTCGTAATCGGGCATGAAGCGCTGGCCGGTCGTCGGGTTGCTTCAGCTGCCCGCCCTCGCCGCGCACCGCCTCGGTGATCAGGAAGTTCTTGACCTCGAGATTGTAGAGGCAGGTCGGGTGGAACTGCATCAATCTCCATGTTCGAGACGCGGCAGCCCGCGCGCCACGCCATGGCGATGCCGTCGCCGGTCGCGCCGCGCGGCGCGGTCGAGAACAGATAGGTGCGCCCCGCGCCGCCGGTCGCGAGGATCGTCGCGCGCGCGGTGAACAGCGTCGACCTGCCCGGTCGCGCGGTTGAGCGCATAGACGCCCCAGACGTGGCCCGCGCCCGAATAGCGCTCGCTCGTGGCGGCCGGTGACGAGGTCGATCGCGACCATGTCGGGCACCAGCGTGATGTTGGGATGCGTCGCGGCCGCGCTTCGCAGCGCCTCCTGCACCGCCCAGCCGGTCGCGTCGTCGACATGGACGATGCGGCGATGGCTGTGGCCGCCCTCGCGGGTCAGGTGCAGCGCGTTGCCCTCGGTGTTGAACGGCACGCCGAGCTCGGCCAGCCGCTCGATCGCGCGCGGCGCGCGTCTCGACGACGAACTCGACGGTCGCGCGGTCGTTGAGCCCGGCGCCGGCGATCATCGTGTCCTCGATATGGCTCTCGAACGTGTCGCCGGGCTCGAGCACCGCGGCGATCCCGCCCTGCGCCCAGGCGGTCGACCCTTCGTCGAGCGCGCCCTTGGCGAGCACCGCGACCTTGAAGCGTCTCGGCGAGGTTGAGCGCCGCGGTCAGCCCGGCGGCGCCGGAGCCGATGATGAGGACGTCGGTCTGCGATGCTCACGCCGGCTGCCTGGTCGCGCCGCGTCAGGTTGAGGAACACGTCCTCCAGATCGGCCTCGCGGGTCGACACGTCGACGATGCCGAGCCCGTCGCGCTGCAGCGCGCGCAGCACCTCGCCGGCGTTGACCTGGTCCTTGCGATAGGTGATCTCGAGCGTGCGCTCGCCCTTCAGCTCGATCTTCTCGAAGCAGCTGTTGGTCGGGCACGTCGGCGATGTCGCGGTCGACGGTGACCACGACGACCTTCTCCTGCGCCATGCCGACCAGCTCGCGGGTCGGCTCGTTGGCGATCAGCTGGCCGTGGTTGATGATCGCGATGCGGTCGCACAGCTCCTCGGCTTCCTCGAGATAATGCGTGGTCAGCACGATCGTGACGCCCTGCGCGTTGAGCTCGCGGACATAGTCCCAGAGCTGCTGGCGCAGCTCGACGTCGACGCCGGCGGTCGGCTCGTCGAGCACCAGCACCGGCGGCGAGTGGACCATCGCCTTGGCGACCAGCAGCCGCCGCTTCATGCCGCCCGACAGCGTGCGCGAATAGGCGTTGCGCCTTGTCCGTCGAGATGCACCGCGCGCGAGCAGTTCCATCGATCTGCCGCTGCGCCTTGGGGACGCCGTAGAGCCCGGCCTGGATCTCCAGCGTCTCGAACGGCGTGAAGAACGGATCGAACATGATCTCCTGCGGGACGATGCCGATCGACGCGCTTGGCGTTGCGCGGGTGCTCGTCGATGTCGAAGCCCCAGATCGTGACCGTGCCGCCGGTCTTGTTGACCAGCCCGGCGAGGATGTTGATCAGCGTCGACTTGCCCGCGCCGTTGGGGCCGAGCAGGCCGAAGATCTGCCCGCGCGGCACGTCGAAGCTGACGTCGTCCAGCGCCCGCTTGCCGCCGGCATAGGTCTTGGTCAGCTCTTCGATGCGGATTGCGGCCTCGGTCATGCGCAGCGCGCATAGGGGTGCCGTCCGGCGGCGACAAGCAAGCAGGGCAAATCCCGAGCGGTTACGCAGCAACCGAGTGACGTCGATTACCGTTCAGCGCGTTACAGCCGCTATACGCGCGATACCGGCTTGATCGAGGTAATGTCCCGTCACCAATATCTTGAACGCACTGTCGACGCAGCGCCGATCATTGCTTCCGAATCGCCGGCCTGCGGGGACAGTGAGTTACACGACCTCATCACTGCGGCCGCGGCCATGGCTCTGCCGTGTCCGCCGGCTGCGGCGCCGGTCTCGCCGACACAGGACGCCACCGGCAAGGCGCTGGTCCTCGTGCCGCTGACCCTGACCAAGATCGACGACCTCGATTTCGGCACCGTGATTCCGTCGCCGGTGTCGCGGCTTCGTTTCGATCAACGCGACGCACTGGCAACCGCACGTTCGGCGGCGGCGTGACCGCGGCGGCCAGCGCCATCGGCCATCGCGCCTATTTCGGCGGCGCCGGCACGCCTAACCAGCAGGTCATCGTGACGATCAATCCGCCGACCGAGCTCGACCGATGCTGCAGGCGATACCATCACCGTTCTTGCGCTGACCCTCGATGGCACGCCGCCCGCAAGACGATCGACCCGACGACTCGTGCTTTCTTCTTCGGCGTCGGCGGAGTCCTTCAGATCGCTGCCGAACCAGCCGGAGGGCGCTCTACTCGGCGACCTTCGACGTCAGCGCCAACTACCAGTGAAGCCGCCATTGACGCCGATTGACGGCGATTGAACCCGCGCCGGCGGGTTGCTACCTCCCGCGCATGCAGATGCCGCCGCCGCCCGAAGTGATCCGCGTTTCAACTGTGCAGGTCGCCTGCGACGGCTCGGGCGAAATCGCCGCCGGCGCTCGGCCATCCGCGCGTCTATCTGCAGATCGACCCGAGCACGGCTTCGTCGAGTGCGGCTATTGCGACCGCCGCTTCGTGCTCGAACGGGGGACCGGCGGACCAGCCAGGCGGCATGACGGCTCGCCGACCCCCGCCGTTTCCTCTATCGGAGCCTCGATCCCGGACGCAGCGCGCGCGCTCGCCGCCACGCACCTCTCGGGCCATGCGACGATGGCGAGCTCTATCTCCAATACAGCGCCAGCGAGGCTTCGGCTTCGACGACGGCCGGCTGAAGACCGCCGATTACCACAGCTCGCTCGGGCTTCGGCCTGCGCGGCGTCTCCGGCGAGACCACCGCCTTCGCCCATGCCAACGAGATCAGCGAGGCCGCGATCGGCCGCGCCGCCGAGACGCTGAAGCTGCTCGATCCGGCGAACGGCACGCCGGCGCCGCCGCCGCGCACGCACCAACCAGGCGATGTACGGCGCCGACGATCCGCTGAGCCTCGTGCCGTTCGCCGACAAGGTCGCGCTCTGCCAGAAGATCGACGCCGCCGCCCGCGCCCGCGATCCGCGCGTCGTCGCAGGTCAGCGTCAGCCTGTCGGCAAGCTGGAGCGTGATCGACATCGTCCGCGCCGACGGCTTCGTCGCCTCCGACGTTCGCCCGCTGGTGCGCCTCAGCGTCCAGATCGTCGCCGAGCAGAACGGCCGGCGCGAGACCGGCTATCACGGCCTTGGCGGCCGCTATCTCTACGACCAGCTGTTCGACGAGGCGACATGGAACCGCGCGATCGACATCGCGCTGGCCCAGGCGCTGATCAACCTCGAGTCGGTCGCCGCGCCGGCCGGCGAGATGACGGTCGTGCTCGGCCCCGGCTGGCCCGGCGTGCTGCTCCACGAAGCGGTCGGCCACGGGCTCGAAGGCGATTTCAACCGCAAGGGCACCTCGGCCTTCTCCGGCCGGATCGGCGAGCGCGTCGCGGCGCCGGGCGTCACCGTCGTCGACGACGGCGCGATCGAGCAGCGCCGCGGCTCGCTGACGATCGACGACGAAGGCACGCCGACCCGCCGCACCGTGCCTGATCGAGGACGGCATCCTCAAGGGCTATCTCCAGGACCGGCTCAATGCCCGGCTGATGGGCGTCGAGCCGACCGGCAACGGCCGCCGCGAAAGCTTCGCCCATGCGCCGATGCCGCGCATGACCAACACCTTCATGCTCGCCGGCAACGACGATCCCGGCCGAGCTGGTCGAGCGCGTGCAAGAACGGCATCTACGCCAAGAGCTTCGGCGGCGGCCAGGTCGACATCACCAGCGGCAAGTTCGTCTTCTCCTGCACCGAGGCCTACCGGATCCGAGACGGCAAGATCGGCGAGCCGATCAAGGGCGCGACGCTGATCGGCGACGGACCGACCGTGCTCACCCGGGTCAAGGGCATCGGCAACGATCTCGCGCTCGACGAAGGCGTCGGCGTCTGCGGCAAGGGCGGCCAGAGCGTTCCCGCCGGGCGTCGGCCAGCCGACCCTGCTGATCGACGGCCTGACCGTCGGCGGCACCGCCGCCTGAGCTGCAGCGACTGGCGCGCCGACGTCCTCAAATTCTGGTTCGGCCTCGACCCGAGCCGAATGGTGGAACGGCGATGCCGGAGCTCGACGACGACATCCGCAAGCGCTTCCTGAAGCTCTGGGCGGAGCAAGCGGCAGCTTCCGGCCGAAGCCTTCCTGACCGATCCGCTGACGGCGCTCGCGGCGGTGATCCTGTTCGACCAGTTCCCGCGCAACATGTTCCGCGGCCATGCCGACCAGTTCGCGACCGATCCGCTGGCGCTGGCGATCGCCAAGGGCGCGGTCGACGCAGGGCTTCGACGACGAGCTCGCAGCCGCAGGAGCGCGGCTTCCTCTACATGCCGTTCGAGCATAGCGAGACGGATGGACGACCAGAACCGCTCGCTGCTGCTGTTCACCGCGCTTGGCGACGCTCAGATGCTGCACTTCGCAAAGCAGCACCGCGACATCATCGAGCGCTTCGGCCGGTTCCCGCACCGCAACGCGGATGCTCGGCCGGGCGCCGCGGCCCGAAGAAGTCGCGGCCGGCGAGGTCATGCCCTGGTGAGCGGCCTCGTCGAAGCCGGGCGATACGACAGCTCGAGTCGAAGCCGACCTCGCGCGCCTCTATCTCGAGAGCGAGGGGATCGACGCCGTCTTGTTCGATGCCGAAATCACGGCTTCGGCTGGGGGCCGATGATGCCGGTGCGCCTGATGGTCCTCGAGGAGGACCTTGACCAGGCGCGGCGCCTCTTGAGCGACGGCGACGCCTAAAGCAGGTGCGCGATCGGCGCCGGATCGAATCCAGCTCGAGTGACCTGGCGCACGATGCTCTCTGCTGACTCGCCGTCGGCTCGATGCGCCAGCGCGCACGTCAGCGCCGAACGGGTCCCGGAGCGGCAGAAGGCCAGTAGCCTGCCGTCGCCGGCCGCGCGCATCGCCTTCGCATCGCCTCGACTCGGCCGGTCCGATGCCGCGGATGATCGGCACGAACCGGTAAGCGATCCCCGCAGCGTCCGCCGCGGCCTCGATCTCGCAGGCAAGCGGCTGCTCGGATCCTCGCCGTCGGGGCGGTTGTTGACCAGCATCGTCACGCCCTGCTCCGCAAGCCCGGCGACCTCATCCGGAGCGATCTGGCCGCTCACCAGGGTCCGGTCGTCGAGCTGGCGGATCATGGTTCTAGCGCCCTCGTTCGCCGTGCGGCGGCGCAGGCGCCGTCGCAGGTGCGGGTGCCGGCAGCGGGGTTGCCGCGCCGGCGTCGGTCGGAAGCCCGTAATATTCGAGATACGGGCTGGATGCTTGCGGATCGTGACCGGCGAAGGCCCGGTACATCTCGGCATAGTCGAGCGTGTTGCCGCGCGACAGGACCATGTCGCGGAAGCGCTGGCCGTTGGCGCGAGTCAGGCCGCCATTGCTCTCGAACCAGGCGAAGGCATCCTGCGCCAGCATCCGGGTCCACGGATAGGCATAGTAACCGGCGGAATAGCCGTTGCTCCAGATGTGCAGGAAGTAGCTCGAGCGGTAGCGCGGCGGCACGTCGGCGACATCGAAGCCGCTATTCGCGAGCGCATCGGCCTCGAACTTGTCGACGTCCTGCCAGGGGCGCGTCGGCCGGAAGCGAGTGCCAGTCGAGGTCGAGCCGCGCGGCCTCCAGCACCTCGCCATTGTCGATAGCCCTGGTTGAAGGTGCTCGAGCGCTTGATCTTGTCGACCAGCTCCTGCGGGATCGGCTGTCCGGTCTTGTAGTTGCACCGCGTAATGCGGAAGCACCTTCGGATCGAGCGCCCAATTCTCGTTGAACTGCGACGGGAACTCGACGAAGTCGCGCGCGACATTGGTGCCGGACAGCGTCGGATAGGTCTGCGCGGCGAACATGCCGTGCAGCGCGTGGCCGAACTCGTGGAACATGGTCGTCACGTCGTCCCAGCTGATCAGCGCCGGCTGGCCCGGCGCGGGCTTGGTGAAATTCTCGACGTTGAACACGACCGGCTTGGTGCCGCGCAGGTACGACTGGTTGACCAGGTTCGACATCCACGCGCCGCCCTGCTTGTTGTCGCGCTTCCACGGGTCGATGTAGAAGAGCGCCAGCGGCTTGCCGTCCTGCGTCGATCGACCTCGAAGACGCGCATGTCCGGGTTCCAGGTCGGAATGTCCTTCCGCTCCTTGAACGTCAGGCCGTAGAGCTGGTTGGCGGCGTAGAAGACGCCGTCGGTCAGCACCTTGTTGAACTCGAAATAGGGCTTCAGCTCGTCGCTGTTGAGGGCGTAGCGCTGCTTGCGGATCTGCTCGGCATAGAAGTTCCAGTCGGCCGCGGTCGGCCTCGAACGTCGCGCCCTGCGACCTGGCGAGCGCCCGGATGTCGGCGGCTTCCTGCCGCTCCTTGGCGGCAGTCGGCGGCGCCAGACGGTCGAGGAAGCCGACGGCCGTCTGCGCGGTTCTTCGCCATCTGGTCGTAGAGCGTATAGTCGGCCCAGTTCGGATAGCCGAACAGCGCCGCCTTCTGCGCGCGCAGCTGGGCGATCTCGCTGATGGTCGCCCGGGTGTCGTTGGCATCGCCGTGCTCGGCGCGGTTGAGGCTCGCATCGAACAAGCTGCTGGCGCGTTGCGTGGCTGGTCAGCGATGCCAGCGCCGGCTGCTGCGTCGTGTTCTGCAGCGGCAGGACATAGCCGTCGACACTTGCGATCCTTCGCAGCCTGCCTGGCGGCGGCGAGGTCCTCGCTTCGAGAGCCCGTCGAGCGGCGCGGCGATCCGTGACGTGCAGCGCACTCGCCTTGGCGGCGGCAAGCAGCTTCTGGTTGAACGCGGTCTGCAGCGTGCTCAGCCGCGTATTGATCGTCTTCAGCTGCGCCTGCTGGGCAGGCGGCAGCTCGGCGCCGGCATGGACGAACTGCTTGTAATAGACGTCCAGAAGCTTCGCCTGCTCCGGGTCGAGCTTCAGCTCGGCCTGATGCTCGTGCAGATACTTGAAGCGCTGGAACAGCTTGGCATTGAGATAGATGAAGTCGGGGTGCGCATATTCCGGCGCCCAGGCGGCGAGATCTTGGTGTCGGTCTGCCTGCAGGACGTCGATTGGTGTTGGCGCCATTGACGGCCTGGAAGGCGAGGTTTGCGCGCTCCAGCATCTGGCCGGAACGCTCCATCGCCGCGACGGTATTATCGAACGTGGGCGTCGCCGGATTGCTCGTGATCGCGGCGATCTCGGCCTTCTGCTGCGCCATTCCGGCGAGCAGTGCCGGCAGATAATCGCTGTCCTTGATCTTCGAAAAATCCGGCGCCTGGAACGGCAGCGTGCTCGGCCTGGCGAACGGGTTCGAGGCTGGAAGCGTCGCCGAAGCGACGGCTGGTTTGCGCGGACCGGCGGCCGCTAGCGGAGTGGACACGGCAAGGGCCGCAGTGGCGAGAAGACAAGCGCGGACCATCGATACTCCCCAGACAATTCCATCGGATCGCGAATCGCTTCGGCCCGTCGGGACGCCGAAGTCAATCGCCTTCGCGCAGTGCGGCGAGCATCGCCTCGCCATAGCGGTCGAGCTTGGCGGCGCCGACGCCCTGCACCGTGGCAAGCTCATCGAGGTTCGTGGGGTTGGCCGCCGCGATCTCGCGCAGGGTCGAATCGTGGAAGATGACATAGGGCGGCACCTGTGCTTCGGCGGCGAGCTCGCGGCGGGCGGCGCGCAGCGCCTCGAACAGCGGATCGGCAGGTCCCTCGGACGAGCTGTCGCGGCGGCGCCTGCCGCTTCGGCGGCGGCACGGCGATGGTCACCGTCTGCTCGCCCTTGAGGATCGGCCGCGCGCCGGGCCCGAAGCGACAGCCCGCCATAAGCGTCGGCGCGCAGCGCATCGCGTGCGAGCAGCGCGCGCGCGACCGGCTGGACCAGCGCCAGCTCCTCGGCTGTCGACGATGCCGAACACCGACAAGCCGGTCGTGGCCGAAGCTGCGCACCTTTCGCTGTCGTTGCCCGGCGAGCACGTCGGCGAGATGGCCGACGCCGAAGCGCATCTCGGTGCGGAAGGCGGCCGACAGCAATTTGCGCGCGACCTCGGTCGCGTCGATCGTCGCCGGCGGGTCGAGGCAATTGTCGCAATTGCCGCAGCGCTCGGGCGGGTCCTCGCCGAAATGGCGGAGCAGCACCGCGCGGCGGCAGCCGGCGTCTCGACCAGCGCCGCCGAGCGCATTCAGCCGCTCGCGCTCGCCCGGCCGGCCGCTCGGGCTCGACCTCGCCGATCCGCTGGCGCGCCCGCGCGAAATCCTCGCGCGCCCCAGAACAGCTGCGCCACCGCCGGATCGCCGTCGCGGCCGGCGCGGCCGGTCTCCTGATAATAGGCCTCGATCGATCTTGGGCAGGCCGGCATGGGCGACGAAGCGCACGTCGGGCTTGTCGATGCCCATGCCGAACGCGACCGTCGCGACGATCACCATGTCCTCGCGACGCGACGAACGCGGCCTGGTTGCGCGCGCGCACCTGCGGCTCGAGCCCGGCATGATAGGCGCAGCGCCGGCCGCCCGTCGCGGCGAGCTGCTCGGCGAGCTTCTCGGTCGCTTGTCGCGGCTCGGCGCATAGACGATGCCGGGGCCGGGCTGCGTCGGCGAGAAGCTCGCGCGAGCTGCTTGCCGGTCTGTCGCGCGGGCGTGATCGTGATAGCGGATGTTGGGCCGGTCGAACCCGGCGACGATCAGCCCGTCGTCGCGGGATGCCGAGCTGCGCGAGGATATCGGCGCGGGTGTGCGCGTCGGCGGTCGCGGTCAGCGCGAGCCGCGGCACGTCCGGAAAGGCGTCGAGCAGCGGCCGCAGCAGGCGATAGTCGGGGCGGAAATCATGCCCCCATTCGCTGACGCAATGCGCCTCGTCGATCGCGAACAGCGCCAGCGGCACGTCGCGCGAGCAGCTCGCGGAAGCCGCTCGTGCGTCGCGCGCTCGGGCGCGACGTAGAGCAGGTCGAGCTCGCCGGCGCGGAACCGCTGCGATCGTCTCGCTCGCGATCGCTGTCGGCGGAGGTCAGCGTCGCGGCGCGGATGCCGACCGCGTCGGCGCCGCGGAGCTGGTCGTGCATCAGCGCGATCAGCGGCGAGATGACGAGCGCCGTCCCCGCGCAGCGCCAGCGCCGGCAGCTGGTAGCAGAGCGACTTGCCCGCGCCGGTCGGCATCACCGCCAGCGTGTGCTCGCCGGCCAGCACGCGGTCGACCACCTGCTCCTGCACGCCGCGGAAGCTGGTCGAAGCCGAAGGTCTGCTTTGAGGATCGTGTGCGGGTCGGTCATCAACTCTACTTGGGAAGCGGACCGAGCGCGCCGCGATCGACCGGCAGTAGCGCCGCCGTGCTACGGCGGCTAGCCTCGGCGCAATGCCGATCTCCCGCCTGACGCGCCGCGCGCATGCTCGCCGGCAGGCTCGGCGCTGCTTCTCGCGCCAGGCTGCACCGGCGCTAGCCCGCTCAGCGCGACGACTGGCACGCGCTCGGCGAGGACGTGCGGCGCGAGATGCGCTGGGCCTGGCGCAACTATCGCGAGCATGCCTGGGGCAAGGACCAGATCAAGCCGATCAGCGGCGGCTTCGAAAGCTTTCCGCTCAAGAACCATCACCTCGGCCTGACGCTCATCGAGGCGCTCGACACCTTGTGGGTGATGGGCCTCGACGAGGAGTTCCGCGACGGCGTCGAATGGGTGAAGGCGCAATCTCGACTTCGACGTCGACGGCGAGGTGTCGGTGTTCGAAACCTCGATCCGGCTGGTCGGCGGCCTGCTCTCGGCCTTCCATGCGTGCGGCGATCCGGTGCTGCTCGCCAAGGCGCGCGATCTGCGCCGACCGGCTGCTGCCGAGCTTCAATGCCTCGCCGCTCGGAATTCCGCACCGCTTCATCAATCTGCGGACCGGCGCGGTGCGCGGACCGGAAACCAATCCGGCCGAGACCGGCACCTTCATTCCCGAATTCGGCTTCCTCAGCCGGCGACCGGCGACGATCGCTATCGCGACGGCCGCCAAGCGGGCGCTGGTCGTCGATGTTCGAGCGGCGCTCGAAGATCGGCCTGCTCGCCGACGCGATCGACTGCATGACCGGCGAGTGGAAGAGCCGCCGCGCGACGATCGGGCCGCCGTCCGACAGCTATTACGAATATCTGTGGGACGGCTGGGACCTGCTCGGCGACCGCGACTGCCTGGCGATGTACCGGACGCTGCACCGCGCGCGATCCTGCAAGCACCAGCCGCAGACGCGTGGCGGCCGCCTGTGGTTCGTCGACGTCGATTTCGAAACCGGCAAGCGCATCAACTGGGAGCAGGACGAGCTCGCATCCTTCTATGGCGGCCTGCTCGCGCAGGGCGGAGCGCACGCGTCAGGCGCGGCCTACACGCGCAGCTGGGCCGCGGTTCAGAACCGCTTCGGCGTGCTTCCCGAAGAGTATGACGCTGCGACCGGCAAGCCGATCAGCGCTCACCAATGCGCTGCGCCCGGAGCTTGCCGATGCCGCCTTCAACCTCTGGCTGCTCGACCGGCCGCGACGAATGGCGAGCGATCGCCCGCGACCATTATCTCGCGATGAAGCGCTGGAACAAGGCGCGCTACGGCTATGCCGACCTCGCCGACGTCACCGCCACGCCCAAAGCGGCAGAGCGATCATTGCCCCGGCTATTGGTGGTCGGAGCAGATGAAATATTACTATCTGATGTTCGCCGACACGCCGCGGTTCGACTACCGCCGGCTCTATCTCAGCACCGAGGGCAATGTGCTGCGCGGCTTGCGGCGCAAGCTGAGCTTACTCCGCCGCTTCGGCGGTCTCCTCTTCAAGCTGCTCGGCCGGCCTGGCGGTACCACAGGTCGGCATAGAGGCCGCCGTGCGTCGAGCAGCTCCTCGTGCGTTCCGCGCTCGGCGACGCGCCCTTCGTCGAGCACGACGATCTGGTCGGCGTCGACGATCGTCGACAGGCGGTGGGCGATCATGATCGTGGTGCGGCTCTCGGCGACGCGGTCGAGCGTCTCCTGGATCGCCTGCTCGGTCCGGCTGTCGAGCGCGCTGGTCGCTTCGTCGAGCACCAGGATCGGCGGGTTCTTGAGCAGGGTGCGGGCGATCGCGACGCGCTGCTTCTCGCCGCCCGACAGCTTGAGGCCGCGCTCGCCGACCATCGATTCGTAGCCGTCCGGCAGGCACGTCGATGAAGCGCGTCGATCGCCGCGCCGCGTGCCGCCGCCTCGATCTCGTCCTGGCTCGGCGCCGTCGCGGCCGTAGCCGATGTTGTAGCCGATGCGTGTCGTTGAACAGCACCGTGTCCTGCGGGACGATGCCGATCGCCGCGCGCAGGCTCGCCTGGGTGACGGCCGCGATGTCCTGCCCGTCGATCAGGATGCGGCCGCCGCTGCGGGTCGTAGAAGCGGTAGAGCAGCCGCGCGATGGTCGACTTGCCCGCGCCCGACGGGCCGACGATCGCGCAGCTGGTGCCCGGCGGGATGTCGAGGTCGAGGCCCTTCAGGATCTCGCGCCCGTGCTCGTAGCCGAAGCGGACATCCTCGAAGCGGATGTCGCCGCGGCTCGACGTCGAGGGCCGGCGCGCCGGGCGCGTCGATCACCTCGGCCGGCGTGTCGATCAGGTTCCACATCGCCTCCATGTCGATCAGCCCCTGGCGGATCGTGCGATAGACCCAGCCGAGCATGTCGAGCGGCCGGAAGAGCTGCATCAGCAGGCTGTTGACCACACCACGTCGCCGGCGCTGAACCGCCCCGGCTCCAGCCCCAGACGGTGAAGCATCATCGCGCCCGCCATCATCAGATTGGTGATCAGCGACTGGCCGATGTTCAGCCAGGCGAGCGAGATCTCGTTGCGGACCGAGGCTCGGCGAAGGCGCCGACGGCCTCGTCGTAGCGCTTCGCCTCGCGGTCCTCGGCGCCGAAATATTTGACCGTCTCGTAGTTGAGCAGCGAATTGACCGCGCGGCCGATCGCGCTGTTGTCGACGTCGTTCATCTGCCGCTGAATGCCGGAGCGCCAGTCGGTCACCCTGCGGGTGAAGGCGATGTAGATGGCCACCATCGCCAGCGTCGCGGCGACCAGGCCGGCGCCGAACTTCACGAAGAAGATGACGCAGATGCCGGCCAGCTCGATCACCGTCGGGGCGATGTTGAACAGGAGGAAATAGAGCATCATGTCGATGCTCTTGGTGCCGCGCTCGACGATCTTGGTCAGCGACCCGGTGCGCCGCTCGAGGTGGAAGCGCAGCGACAGATCGTGGACGTGGCGGAAGACCTTGCCGGCGAGCCGCCGTGCGGCATCCTGGCCGACCTTCTCGAACATCGCGTTGCGCAGATTGTCGGACAGGACGCCGGCGAAGCGCGCGGCGGCATAAGCCAGCACCAGGCCGGCGACGACGGCGAACGCCGCGTGGCCCGTCATCCGGTCGACAGCGCCTTGAGCGCATAGGGTCCGACGAATCCGACCGCCTTGCCGGCGAGAACGAGCACCACCGCGATGACGACACGCGCGCGAGTTCCGTGTCGCCCTTCGGCCAAAGCATCGGCAGGAATCGCCACAAGGCGCCGAAGCCGCCCTTCGGCCGCGGCGCCGGTTGCATCTGCTGATCTGCCATTGCGCCCTTAGGTAGGAATGCGGCCCCGTACCCGCAAACCTGCGACGAACCGACTGGAACCAAAGGACAAACCGGCGGTTCTCAACGGCAAGTTAACGGGGAATGAATTATGGGACCGGCCTATTTCGTCATCGCGATCCTGGGCTGCGCCGACGGCGGCACCGCGTGCACGCCGGTGGCGACCCTGCCGACCCGCTATTCGAGCGCGGCCGAGTGCACCGCGGCGACGGTCGAGGCGCTCAACGAGAATAACGCCTTCGACTTCCCGACCCTGCTCGCGCGATGCCGCAAGAGCGCCCTACCGGCATCCGCCGAGCGCTCTCGCGAACCGCGAGTCCTTCCCGCCGATGCTCGCCGCGGCTGAGCGGAACCGAGCAACTTCGGCGGCGGTTTCCCTCCTCGACAAAGGAGTGAACGGCGATGTCTGACGTCATGGAGCCAATGATCCACCAGGACCAGGAGCCCGGCCACGAAAGCCAGCTCGAGCCGAAGCCCGACTGGGAGCCGCGCTATCCCGGATCCGGGCGGCTCAAGGGCAAGGTCGCGCTGATCACCGGCGCCGACAGCGGCATCGGCCGCGCGGTCGCCGCGCTGTTCGCGCGCGAAGGCGCCGACATCGCCATCCTCTATCTGTGCGAGCATGACGACGCCGCCAAGACCAAGCAGATCGTCGAGGAGGAAGGCCGCCGCGCGATCACCATCGCCGGCGACATCGGCGACAAGGAGTTCTGCGAGCAGGCGGTGCAGCAGACCGTGGACGAGCTCGGCGGGCTCGACATCCTCGTCAACAATGCCGGCGAGCAGCATCCCGACAAGGACATCACCGACATCACCGAGGAGCAGCTGAAGCGCACCTTCCAGACCAACATCTTCGGCATGTTCTTCATGACCCAGGCGGCGCGGCCGCACCTCAAGAAGGGCGCGGCGATCGTCAACTGCACCTCGGTGACGATGTACCAGGGCTCGCAAGGAGCTGCTCGACTACAGCTCGACCAAGGGCGCGATCATCGCCTTCACCCGCTCGCTCGCGAAGAATCTGGTCGAGCGAGGGCATTCGCGTGAACGCGGTCGCGCCCGGGCCGATCTGGACGCCGCTCAACCCGTTCGGCGGCGCAGCGCCAGGAGAAGATCCCGGAGTTCGGCAAGGACACGCCGATGGGCCGGCCCGGCCAGCCGAACGAGGTCGCGCCGAGCTTCCTGTTCCTCGCCTGCGAGGATTCGAGCTACATGTCCGGGCAGGTGCTGCACCCCGACGGCGGCAACACCACGTCGAGCTGAGCGAGGGTTGGGAAATTTCCACCAACTGGCGGTGCTGATTGCCGCCAACATTTCAGCTGCTCAGGTCGTCGCAACACTGAAAAATAACACTTTTTCGAATTGGCACGCTCCCTGCATTGAACTGGGCACGGGCCCGATGGTCGGGTCCGAACAGATTCAATGCAAGGGGATTACCAATGATCGCAACTCTCAGCTCCAGCCGCCAGACCGCCACCGCTCTTCGCCGGTGCCTTCATCTCCGCGATGCTGCTTCGTTTCGGCCGCGACTTCGCTGCCGATCGCCTAAGCTCAATCTCATTCCAGGGACAATTCGAAATGAACGGACGTTTCCTCATCAACCGCGGCGACGCCAAGGTCATGGGCGTCGCCGCCGGCCTCGCCGACTACACCGGCGTCGATCCGACCATTGATCCGCCTCGGCTTCGTCGCCGCTGACGCTGCTGACCGGGCCGGTGATGGTCCTGTTCTATCGTCGTTGCCGGTCTCGTCGCGCCGCGAGCGTTGACTTCGGCGCGGCGTGCAGGCGGACTCGACTGCGAGCCGCCGAAGAGGAGACTCGTCATGCGCCGCTTTTTTGCCCTCGCCGCGCTTGCCAGCCTTCGCAGCGCCCGCAGCGCGCCGCGCTTCCGGTCGGCGCCAAGGCGCCGGAGTTCGTCACCACCGGCGCGGTCGGCGGCAAGGCGTTCAAGCTCGATCTCGCAGCGCGAGCTCCGCAAGGGCCCGGTGGTCCTCTATTTCTTCCCCAAGGCCTTCACCCAGGGCTGCACGCTCGAGGCGCATGCCTTCAGCGAGGCGGCGGCCGAATTCCAGAAGGCGGGCGCGCGAAGTGATCGGCATGTCGGCCGACGACCTGCCGACGCTCGAAGCAATTCTCGGTCAAGGAATGCCGCAGCGCCTTCCCGGTCGCGACCGCCACTCCGGAGACGATCCACGCCTATGACGTCGCCTTCGACAAGGCGCCCGGCCTCACCAACCGCACCTCCTACGTGATCGGCCGCAGACGGCCGCGTGGTCATGGTCCATTCGGACCTCGACTGGAGCCAGCACGTCGCCAAGACGCTGGCCGCGGTGCGCGCGCTCAAGAGTTAACCCTGCGGCAATGCGCCGGTCACAACGGAACCGTTACGGCCTTGACGCGTTTAACTTGCTGTTTCAGCAGCAGCTTCGGATTTCGGATACAGAACACAGGGGAAAGTCGATGAAGCTCACCAAGACTCTGGTCATTGCCGCCGGCCTCGCCGCGCTCGCCGCCTGCAACAAGCAGACTCCGGCCGAGAACAACGCCGACCAGATCGAGGCCAATGCCGACAACATGGCGGACAACATCACCGCCAATGCCGACAATGCCGCCGACAACCTGACGGCGAATGCCGTCAAACGAGGCGCGACGCAGATGAAGGCCGATGCCAAGAACCAGGCGGCCGCGGTCAAGAACTCCGCCGACAACAAGGCGGACGCGGTCAAGAACTCGCGCCGACAACACGACGACAACAAGACCAAGTAGTTTCGCGCGAGAGCACGCGTTGAAGCGAAGGGCGCCCGCGCAACCCGCGGGCGCCCTTTTCTTTTGCCGCGAAGTTCAGCTTCTCGGCCGACTCCTTCGGCGACGAACTTGTTGAACCGGCTGTCCCCTTCGCCGTGCAGGAAGGCGACGTCGCTCTCGTCGAAAACCTTGAAGAACTCGTCCCATCCGACACGCTCTAGTCGCACAGTCCCTAAGTCGTTTTTTTTCTTACCATGTCTTCATCATCCCCGCACTTTTATTTACCTTTATTAGCTTCCATCTTTATTTAGTTCTTCACCTTGGCATCTCGGAACCTCCAAAAGTAGGGCAAAAAGTAGATCCTAAAACGTACAAAGCTTGGTATGCCAATCTTTTGAAAACCGAGGGAGTACCCTTTTGGCCTAATGCAGCGTGGAGGGATATTTTATTCGCAGCTTTAGTTATACTTATTATCATCGGCTTAGCTATCGTAATAGGACCTCCTGAACTAACACATCCACCGGATCCTTCGCTTGTTTTCACTTCACCTCGCCCAGATTGGTATATGCTACCTTTCTTCGCGATCTTTGCATTAATGCCCCCAAGCATTGAATCTTATGTGATATTTTTAGGGCCAATCCTGGTCATTTTCGGACTGTTAGCACTTCCTTTTTTCTCAAATAAAGGCGAAAGAAGTCCAATCCGACGCCCATGGGCTATTTTGGGTTCTATTTGTGTTGTTGTATTTGTTTTGAGTTTACTATTCATAGGATTGAAAGAACCATGGTCTCCAGACTTTGATACTCGCCCCCTAACAGGCATCACAAAATTTCAAGAGCCCGAGTTAAAAGCCGGTGCAGTCTTATTTTACAATAAAGGTTGTCAATATTGCCATCAAATTGACAAAAATGGAGGGCATGTAGGTCCCGATTTAAGTCAAATAGGAAGATCCTTAACGAAAGCTCAACTGGAATTAAAAATCATAAACGGCAGCCCAGATATGCCCGCATTCGGAGGAATAATTAGCAAAGAAGAACTAAACACATTATCTGATTTTTTAAGTAGGTTAAAATGAAAAACAAGAAAATAGTTGAACATTAACATTAGAGGAAAAGGCGTTAATTTACCCTTTTCCAAGTTTCACTTCTTCCGAATAAACTAATTCCTACATAACCGCGGAGAAATAAAGTGTTTGGGTTCTTAAGTGCTATTTTAGCATTGTATGTTCGACCCGATTTTGGATCATAAATTTTCCCATCGGCCCATGCATTATTACCTTTATAAGTAAAACCCGTTAATATCTCTAAATCTTTGACAGGTCGTTTTTGCTTATTGGGGTCAGGATTTTTAACGTCTAACTTTGGTGTCCCTTGATCATTATTAGGTTCTTGAAGCCAATATATTTTCCCAAAATACATGTCTCCTCTTTTATAAATTTCAATACGGCCCTCCCCGGTCGGGTTTTGCCATTTACCCAGTATTGCATCTTGGGCTTGAGCGTAACAAAAAACACTAAGAGTAAAAATCCATGTTATTATAATCGTTTTCATCAGAATATTTTTTTACGTTGGTGATGAAGTATCATTAGCGAATTATTAATTTCGATTGAGAAATTCGTGAACTCATGATGGTTTCATAACACATCTTTTAAAGAATCATGATAATCTTGACTTTAGAGGAATATGGTTTTAATTGTACCTTATAAAGATAACGATATTTTGAAAAATACAGATTAAATTTCGCAGATTCTTTCTAAGAAATTGCTAGGAAATGATATCTTTGCCACCTGAAACTCTTGCCCAGGTGGCGAAATTGGTAGACGTACCATCTTGAGGGGGTGGCGCCTTAACGGGCATGGCAGTTCGAATCTGCTCCTGGGCACCAATTCAATCGTTGATTGTTAATTCAATGTTTTAGAAGAGCAAAACGGTCGCTCTTCTAAAACTTCTTTCCCACAACCACTTTAACCATCTTATTAAAATCTAAATAGCGGTTTGCTAAATCTCTTAATTCCTTTGAACTGATCATATTAACTACGTCAGTGTAATAGAGATAATAATCTAAAGTTAATCCTGAAAAGTAAGTTTGCTTAAATTTGTCAGTATGTGAGAATACATTTTCCAAACTTCCCATTAATGATCCTAACATGTAATTTCTTACTAAGGTAAGCTCTTCGCCATCCACTAATTCCGTATTCAATCGACTTATCTCCTTCTCAATTTCACGAAGTGTTGCAGCGCAAACATCAGTCCCTACTTCAGAGGCAATAGTAAAAAAGGATGCATACTCCATAGATGCAATTCCTGACCCTATGCCATAGGTATAGCCTTTGTCTTCACGAATGTTCATCATCAAGCGCGAACCGAAATAACCTCCTAAAATTGTGTTGAGTACCTGTAATCCTGGATAATCAGAATGTGAACGAGGAATACTTCTATTTCCCAATCGAATTGCAGATTGTAAAGAATTAGGCTTTTCTACCAATATTAACTCTGAAGATATGGATTCGGGGATATGGATTTCAAACGCTTGCTTTTCTTTATCGTTTTTCCAATCCTCACCAAAAGTAACGCTTAAACTTTTTAATAAAGCGGGGTCTATTTTTCCAGAGATAAATAATGTGCAGTTCTTTGGTACAAACTTTTCATCAAAAGCCTTTATCAAATCCGTACGGTTAATCGTGTTAAAATCTGATTCTTGATGATCATAGCCGTATCTGCTATTTCCAAAAAGGACATGGTTGAATTTCTTCCTGGCTAAGTAATCATTCTTTTCTAATGATATCCGTATTCGTTGCTTATTATTTCGGATATATGTCTTGAGTTCCTTTTCAGGAAATATAGAGTCCGTCAGGATATCAAAAACTAAAGGAATAAGTTTTTCAACATGCTTATTAAGAGAAAAAAGGGTGAGCGAAGTATGGTCAAAGCTATATTCTGGATGTAGAAAAGCTCCGAAAAAGTCGGCTTTTTCTGCAATTTGGGCACTGCCAAACTTACTAGTTCCTTCCAAAAGCATTCCAGCTAAGGCAGAGTTAAGCAGCGGTTTTTTGATGTCAAAATCGGTATTTTCAAACACCCACTGAATGCGTACAATTTCTTGTTCTCCAGAATCGAATAAAAATACTTTTAGTCCATTTTTTAATTCAAACTCTTGGGGGTGCAAAAAAGGAATACCTTCTATTGAATGGAATGCGGGGGCATGGGTTCTGTTAAGCATCTTTTGTGGCTAAATAAATCAAAGTCGACGAATTTCCTTTTCTAAATAATTTTTTACTCTGTCTTTTTATATCTTCTAAAGTAACTTCTAAATACCGTTCTGCTTCTGAATTAATAAGATTTGCGTCGCCTAATAATTCAAAATAAGCAAGGTTCATTGCTTTGTTCAAAATCGACAGTTCTGAAAACTCTAGGGTGGATTCCGTTTTATTTTTAACTTTCTCTAACTCATAATCCAGAACATACTCAAACTTCAGCTTTTGCAGCTCAGACCAAAGCGCCTCTTCGGCAACTTCAATACTTACTCCTTCATGAGGTTTCCCCTCGATAACAAAAAGGCCCGGCTCAATGCTCCCTGTTATGTAGGCATTAATTTCACTGAATAGCTCTTGTTCTTTCAACAATCGCCGGTATAATCTTGAGGATTGGCCTTGAGAAAGGATATCCGAAATCAGGTCACAGGTATAATATTCCTCATCGAGCCTTCCTCCCATATGGAAAGCGATCATGATGCTATCCGATGGCACATTACTTTTCATTGATTTTCTTCTGGCTTTCATCTGTTTTGGTTCCACCGGCAAATGCCTCTTGTAGAGGTTTCCAGCATCTATTGGTTCAAACCATTTTTCGGCTAAGGCTTTAACCTCCTGAAGCTGAACATTTCCTGCCACTACTAGAATTGCGTTTTGTGGTGTATAGTGCTTATTGAAAAAGGCTTTTACATCTTCCATCTTTGCATTCTCAATATGAGAAAGCTCCTTTCCGATCGTAGGCCATTGATAGGGATGTTTTTTATATGCAAGGGGGCTTAATTTCAACCACGCGTCACCATAAGGTTGATTTAAATAGCGTTGTTTGAATTCTTCACTAACAACATTCCTTTGTACATCGAGGCTTTTTTCACTAAAAGCCAAACTCAACATTCGATCACTTTCCAACCAAAATGCAGTTTCAATATTCAGAGCAGGAAGAGTAATGTAGTAATTCGTAATATCATTGCTGGTAAAAGCGTTGTTCTCCCCACCTACCAACTGTAAAGGACCGTCGTATTGAGGAATATTCACTGACCCTCCAAACATAAGATGCTCAAAAAGATGCGCAAAACCGGTTTGCTCAGGATCTTCATCCTTCGCACCAACATCATATAATACGTTGACAACGGCCATTGGTGTAGTATGATCTTCATGTACCAAAACCCGTAGTCCGTTTTTAAGAATAAAGCGATTGAATTTTACCATTGATTTATTTTAAACTCAAACTTAGATAAATTTTTTATAAACAGAATCGGTTTACACTAAATTAAAAAAATAAGGCTTTTATAAAATTTAGCCCTACTTCAATTAAATTATAGAAATTCAAAGGAATAATTACCTTTGCTATCTAAACCATTTACTATGTATATCCGCTTTTTATCTCTTTCTTTTCTTTTGCTGTTTTCAGGCCTAAACCTAAACGCTCAAACTAGTATAGACTCTTTAGCAATCGTCAAACACAAATGGAGTAAACAAAAAATTGCTAAAGGACTCGTATGGAAACAAGCTAGTTTTGACGGCTTATTTGAATCGCAACAGGAGGTCAATATTTTAGAGCTGGACTTAAATAAAAAACATTTTAAAGTTGATATTGCTGGTTTATCAAAGGGTTTAATTAAAACTTCAGAACTTGCGAATAAGGAACATGCAATTGGCGCGATAAATGGAAGTTTTTTTGACACAAGAAATGGCGGTTCAGTTACTTACATTCGACAAGATGGAGAGGTTATTAACCTTTCTACTATGAATAAAAATGGCGAAATAAGTGAAAGGGCGAACGCAGCTTTAGTCATCGACGAAAAGAACAATTTGGTATCTATCGTAAGTGCAGATGAAGGAAACATAAAATGGGAGGAACAATTGTCAGCAACCGATGTCATGGTATGTGGACCTCTCTTAATCATGGATAATGTACTGGTCAGCTTACAGGATAATCCATTCAACAAAAATCGCCACCCAAGATCAGCCGTTGCTTTAACCGCTGATAATAAATTATTATTGATTACAGTTGATGGAAGAAATAAGCACGCCGAAGGGATGAATTTAGATGAACTTGCCTATTTTCTTAAAATCATCGGCTCAACTAGTGCCTTCAATCTAGACGGAGGTGGCTCAACCACATTATACATCGATAGCAAGAAAAAATCAGGCATTGTTAATTACCCTTCAGATAACAAACTTTTTGATCATGAAGGTGAACGGCCTGTTGCTAATATCGTTCTTATTAAAAAGAACTAAGCATTTTATCGTTCAAAAAACTTTGGATTAAAGTTTAACAGAAACAATTCTTTGGTGGCCCGCGTACAAGCGGTATAAAGCCACCTTAAGAATTCGGTATTTAATAGTTCATCAGTTAGGTAACCCTGATCTACAAAAACCGCATCCCATTGTCCTCCTTGTGCTTTATGACAGGTAACTGCCATTGCAAATTTGATTTGTAATGAATTATAATAAGGGTCTTCTTTTATGGCATCCAGACGTTCTTTTTTATTGGATATATGGAGATAATCTTCTTGAATAGCCTCATATAATTTGGTTTGATCCACATAAGGTAAATTTGGCGAATCAACATGTAGAGTATTGATGAGCACCCTACAGCTCAATGGCTCTGTTTCCACTGCATCAATAAATTCTAAACTGACATCAGCAAAACGAAAGCCATGTTGTTCATGTACATTTCGGACATGTAAAACCTTAGCCATATCACCATTTGCAATAAATCCTTGTCCCTTTTCTTCTTGATTACTCCAAAAATAATTGTTCCGTACAACCATTATAAAATCGCCCCCTGTAAGCTCTTCCTCTCTATATAAAACTCGATTTCTTATGTGTTGATTATATAAATTTGCATTTTTATTGGATCGACATATCACCAAGGTATTCTCCATTCCGTACTTTTGGTATGCGTAATTCAGTCCTTCTTCCAAACGCTCGCCTGTCATTTTATAAATATCTCGATATCCTTTAATTCTTATTTCAGGATAAACCAACTGTTCTTTCTCCTCCTCATCAAAACGAATTTGCTCTCTAATTCTAGTGGCATTAAATAATATTCCGGACGTTTTTTCTTGGCGAACGACATCTGTAAGTTCGTAATGAAAAACTTTCAAGTCAAAAGTACTAGAAAGAATATTGGGAGAAAGTGCAGGACTCTCAACCAGACCTACAGGCGGAAGTTGTGCTATATCACCGACTAGCATTAACCGACAATTCTCACCATTCAAAACATATTTTAAAAGATCTTCTAATAAGCTATTTTTTGAAAAAGAAAGTCGCTCATTAGAAATCATGGATGCTTCATCGACAATAAACAACGTGTTTTTATGCATATTGTCTGCCAAAACGAAGTCCAAATCTGGAGTACCCGCCACCTTTTTTCTATAAATCTTTTTATGAATGGTAAAAGCATTTACTCCTGAGTAGGAAGTAATTACTTTAGCAGCTCTTCCGGTGGGCGCCAAAAGAACTGTATTCATTCTTAACGCCGGCAACGCTTTAACTATGGTGCTGATAATAGTCGTTTTCCCTGTTCCTGCATATCCTTTAAGCACAAAACAGGATAAAGGTTCACCACTCGAAATAAAAACAGATAGTTGATTTAAAGCCTCCACTTGTTGTAAGGTAGGCTTCAAAGGAAAATAATTCTCGAAGAAATTTTGCACTGTCAAACTTAGATAAAAAAAATTTCTTTTTTTTATCGATCTCTCTTCTACAATTAAAAACCCAACACTAAAGAAGAAAACTTAGATAAAAAAAATTTCTTTTTTTTATCGATCTCTCTTCTACAATTAAAAACCCAACACTAAAGAAGAAAACTTAGATAAAAAAAATTTCTTTTTTTTATCGATCTCTCTTCTACAATTAAAAACCGCGAAGACCGCTTTATAGAGGAAACTTATGAAAAGGTTTGTCAAACCGATTGTAAAACCTATTTTTGTTCTTCATGGGCAAACTATCAAAAATACATTTTCAGGATGAATATTTTATCCGTAAAAATAGTCTTCAATGTCAGCTTTTCTTACAAATAGAGGGAAGTTTATGCAAAATAATAATTTGCGATAATGAAAGAAACGTCCATAATGTCGAAGAGATTGAATCAAAAGAATTTTTGAATAGAAAATGGCCTTTTATTAATCTGAAATTTGCCCATTCTTCTATCATTACTCTTCCTAAAACTTTTATTTTCATTCCTGAAGAATTTGAGAATACAGATCAAGAAAGCATTGTTAGCCAGTTTCTGGATTCTGACAGCAACATTTTATGTGCAAAAATAGAGAACACCATTATTAGTACTTATTTCACCATCGATCAAAAAGTGCTTGACTTTCAAAACATATTGAGCGATAGCAAAGTAGTTCCAAGTACTAATCTATTGATCCAAAAAATACTTTCCACAGCATCAGGAAATACTGAAATTATTGGCATTAACGTTTATCAAGACGATTTTGAGCTCGTTTATGTAAAAAACGAACAATTTATATTTTACAATCGCTTTCCAAAAGCCAATGCTGATGATTTCAATTATTATCTTTTATCCGTATTTGAACAGTTTGGTATACAAGCAGCAACTGCACAATTCTATTTAGCCGGAGATATTCATAATTTGGATGTGAATTATGGACGGTTGTCTAAATATTCTTCCCATATTCATTTTTTAGCCAACCAGAATAAAGGAAAGATTTCTAAAATATTGGAGAGTAATTTTTCTAACCAGTTATTTCTTTTATCAGAATTAAGCAAATGCGTATAATCGGTGGAAAATTAAAGGGAATTAGGTTTCATCCACCGACTGGATTACCTACCCGACCCACAACGGATCGCTCTAAGGAAGCTCTGTTTAACATTCTCAACAATCAATTGGACTTTGAAGGTATTCATGCTTTAGATCTATTTAGTGGAACTGGAAATATTTCTATCGAACTTGCTTCACGTGGTGCTGCCACAGTTACATCGGTCGACACAAGCTTTAAGTGCTGCTCGTTCATAAAAGACATCGCAAAAAAACATCAGCTTAATACTATCACAGTAATAAAAGAAGATGTTTTAAAATTCGTCAAACGAAACAGGCAGAGCTTTGATTTTATTTTTGCCGATCCACCTTTTGACATGGCTGAGATCCCCCAACTTCCACACCTAATCTTCGAAAACAAATTATTAAATCCAGGCGGATTATTAATAATAGAGCATCCTAGCAAGCGTAAAATAAATCAACACCCTGCCTTCTTAAATCAAAGAGAGTATGGTTATTCTTCGTTTAGCTTTTTTAAAGAAGAAATTTTATAAATCGTATATTTAGAAAAAACTCGTCATGAAGATAGCTGTTTTTCCTGGTTCATTTGACCCCATCACCAATGCACATATCGACATTATTGAACGTGCATTGCCTTTATTTGATAAAATTCATATCGCATTAGGAGTGAATAGCAATAAAAAGTATTTACTCCCCTTAGAAAGTAGAAAGGAGATTTTACAAAAAATATTTAAAGAAGAAGCCAAAATAACAATCGATGATTATGAAGGTTTAACCATCGATTATTGTCAACGTAATAATGCGAATTATATTTTAAGAGGCATTAGAAGTGTAAGTGACTTCGAATTTGAACAGCCTATTTCCCAAAACAATCAAATCATTGACAGCTCCATACAAACTATCTTTTTAATCAGCAGTCCGGGTTTCTCACATATAAGCTCCACAATTGTACGTGAAATCTACCAATTTAAAGGAGATATTAGTAAGCTTGTCCCTAAGGAGGTAATTGAGAAGATGCCCTCTAAGTAACAAATACATTAAACGTTTCTGGGCTTTGCGAGGGCAGGATTTTCAACGAAAATCTTCATCCATTAAATTTGATTTACTAAAATCTCAACTTCTTTCTTTTAATTTGATGATGGAATTATAAATAACTCAGCCACTTCTTTTCTTTGTACTTTAATTTATATGCTGCAAACTTTTTGCAGAAAGGATAAAGCAACATGATGACACCAATCCATACCAGGTAAACCACCCAAAGACCATATCCATAATCGTTCATACCCGGCTGCACGGTTATCCAGTGGGTTAAGATCAATTTCTGCCAGCCAAATCCTGAAGCCAATGCAAAACCCATGGCAATTATATGAATCAGGTAAATATGCAAAATGTAATAAAAGAAAGGCACCCTTCCGAATACAGAAAAGAAATCAACGATTTTTCCTTTGAGATTTTCTGAATTGGCAAGGAATATGAATGAAGGTCCCAAAGTCATTAACAAAAACAAAAGCGATGGAGGATATTTGCTGGTGTTCAGAATTGAAAAGATATCTTTCATAAATGTGTCGTAATGTTTCCATGGAGAAGGATCACCATAAAAATTGGTAAATCTTAATACGATAAAAACTCCGATTGCCGAAAATCCAATGATATTTAATATTTTTTTTCGTTTGAGGCTGTCAAAAGTCTTGTCATAAAAAGGGCCAAAATAATAACCCATCGACATGATGCCAATCCATGGAATCAGAGGGTAGACTACATCCAACTGAATATTGTCCGACAATTTGAAAATTGAAAATTCATGGATAATCGCCCACAGAATGCTGTTGGGAAAATGAATATTGTCTAACAGATTATGAAAGAAAATCAGAAGGCAACTAAAGATTAAAATAAATTTTCGCGGAAGATGTATCAATGCGGCTAAAACAATCATACTGATTCCCAATGACCAGATAACCATTAAGGCAAAAGAATTGAAATGAATATTAAAAGTCCACCCAAAATTCACGATCACCAATTCAATAAAAACCAGCCATATACCACGCGTTAGTAAAAAAACTGACAATTCATTTGGCGTTCTTCTTGTACCTGATAAAAAAGCCGACAGCCCCGCAAGAAAACTAAATGCAGGTGCGCAAAAACTGGTGATCCATCTTGTAAAAAAAATGGGGGCAGTTGTGATTTCCGGATCTAAAGGGTCAAAATGAAATGCGGCATTATGAAAGTAATCCCTAGTATGATCCAGTGCCATGATAATCATTACCAGCCCTTTCAGCAGGTCAATTGAGCCTATTCTGTTTCTGGCTATCAGACTTTGTGAGTTTTTACTGAATTTCAACATGTCTGCTGGTGCTATTTTGCCTTCAATGAGGGATTTCACTTTTTAATTGATTAGGATAAAAAATATTGCAAAAACCCAAAGTGCCATTTATGCCCTGGCTTTTTGTTTGAAGTATCCTGGTTAATATTTGAAATCTCGTTTGTTACTCTTCTTATATTGTCAAAGTTTGCACTATCGCAAAAGCGGGATTGCTAACTCAATATTATACATTTCTTTATACGAAAAGTTTCTCGAAATTATTTCTATAGATGAATTTCCCCTTTGTAATCTTTTATGAATGTAAAGCAATGATATTTTGTCTTTTAATATTCTATTTATTCATGAATAACGAAACGAATCTATTGAAACCATTATTACCCGATATGAATAGCGAAACCATGCTGGATAGCATTTGAAAAGATGTTGAGTACGCTCCGTTGACCAACCTCACTTGCCGAAATCAATAATAGGTGATCTATCTCTCACAAAGCTTCCGATAATGATTCCGCTTTTCTGTAATCGAATTCGCGGGTTCCAAGACCCAATTCAACAGCTTTTACGGCGAGCACATGAGCACCACTAAATTCCCTGTACTCCCCCGCTATTTTAACTCCTCTACCAACAAACAACCTAGGTGTCAAGTAGTTCGACTGTGATGCCTGTTTACAAAGCCAACTTACAATGAAAGAACCGACAATTGATTCAGGATATAAACTTTATCAGATCTTTAATAAGAGGATATGTATTTTCTTGTATCATCTGAAAGGAATCTCGGCCCAACCATTTAGCTTCAGTAATGTGCTCTTCGCTTTGAGGAATCAAGTCAGGTCTATTATCGACTTTCATCTCATACCAATTTGTTTTTTTAATCGTCAATTCCCCAAAGTAAATATAACTATGGTAAGTGCTTTTAATTTTTCTTCCTAAACGATCGACCTTGATGCCGCACTCTTCTTCTACTTCCCTCAAAGCGGTCTCTTTCATTTTCTCACCTTCTTCAAGTTTTCCTTTTGGCAAGTCCCATTTTCCGAGTCGTTTTATGAATAAATACTCATTTAATGAGTTTTCCACTAATCCTCCGGCAGCTTTAACATACTTGACTTGTTTGATTAATTCCTTAAAAAAACTTTTTGGATTGATGTGTTGAATGTAAAAATGATGTTTATTGCCACTTTTAATACTTTCCAAATAAAGATTATTAAAATCAAAACCCTGAATGTCAAGAGTTTGAAATATATCGTCTTGAATCACTGAAAAATCAGTGATAATCAAAGCCGATTGGTTCATATAAATTTTATAGATTTGCGTCATGAATCACAATAGTGAGATTGAAAATAAAATTGCAGAATTCTTATTGCAAATTAAAGCAATAAAATTACAACCTACTAATCCTTTTACGTGGGCTTCGGGAATTGTTTCACCTATTTATTGCGATAATCGCATTACGCTATCCTATCCAACAATCAGGACTTATATCAGGCAACAGTTTACTGAGACCATCCAAGAAGAATTTGGATCGGTAGATATGATTTCGGGCGTGGCAACGGCAGGGATACCTCAAGGAGTACTTGTAGCGCAAGAACTAGGAGTACCTTTTACTTATGTTCGTTCAAGCGCAAAAGGGCACGGTAGACAAAACCTTATTGAAGGAGAAGTCGTAGATGGCCAAAGAGTTGTCGTTATAGAAGATTTAGTTTCGACGGGAAAAAGTAGTTTGCAAGCCATCCAAGCTCTTCGAGATGTTGGCTGTAATGTGGTAGGTCTCGTTTCCATATTTTCTTATGGCCTAGAAGAGGCAGAAGAGAATTTCAAAGAAGCCAAATGTCGCTTCATTAGTTTATCCAATTTTGAAGCACTTCTAAACTTTGCCGTTTCGGACAATTACATTACCGATGCTGAAAAGCGAGTTTTAGAGGATTGGCGTAGAAATCCTAACAACTGGAGCGCTCCAACGAATTAAAAAATGACTACAATAGAAAGTAAAAGCGTTCTCTCCGCTTCAATAGATCAAGTTTATAATTTTCTTGAAGATTGTAACAACCATGAACAATTGCAGCCGGAAAATATCTATAACTGGATATCTACAAAAGACGAGGCATCTTTTACTATACAAAACATGGCGAAATTTGCCTTGAAAATTGAGAAAAGGGTTCCTAACAGTGAAATCCTTCTTTTGCCAAAAGATGGTGCCCCATTTGATGTATCCATAGCCTGGAAGCTGAATGCGCTTGATTCAGGGACCGAAGCAACATTAATATTGAAAGCTGACTTAAACATGATGCTCAAAATGATTGCATCGGGACCTTTGCAAAAGCTAGTGGACTTTCAGCTTTCAAAGCTTAGCGAAAGATTTGCTTAGGGGGACATTAACTAGGAGGCCCGCCTCAGTCCCCTTTCAAAATCAAGGATGACTCTTTAACTTTTTATAAACCAATATAGGGACATCTGTTTGAAAAGAAACATTCTGTGACAGACTCGGCAAGAATATCTTTTCAAAGAAAGTTCTTTTACTATTGGTAAAAAGACATACCATTGAAGGCTTGATTTTATCAACTTGGTATCGTAGATTTTTAACTAAAGAATGTGAATCGTCATGCTTAACGATTCTTATCTTTAAAGGATAATTCATTTTTACCTCTAGGTCCGCGTTTAATTTCTCTTGTAAGTCTAAAGTCGAAAGGGAAGTGAAATACAAGATTTCTACTGATAAACCCTTGGGACGTGCATAATCAATAACAACCCGAAGTTCATCTTCTAAATTTTCTAAATCGCTTGCGTATAATATATTATTAAGCGGCTTAACGCGGTACCCTTTGGGGATCGCAATAACAGGAATTGGTGCTTTCTCAATGAGGTTGCTAGTATTCGTTCCCAGGATCTTATTAAAGAAGCTTGCGCCCCTTGTACTTATACATATATAATCAATGTCTGGATGTTTTGAACAATATTCCAAGATCGAAATATCGGACTTGAACCCTTTAACTATCTCAAACGAAACGTCCAACATCTCTAATCGCATTGATTGATAGATCGTTCGGATAAAGCTCTCTAATTTAACTTTACTCTTTTCAATATCTCCTTCTAAATTTAGGACATGTATAAAAATAAGGGATGATTTACTTCTGGCTGCCATACGGATGGCAAAACGAATTCCTGGCTTCGAATTGTTAGAAAAATCTGTTGGTACTAAAATTTTATCCATAATTATTAACTAATGCCAAAGATATCCTAAATCTCTTCTAATAACGAGTTTTACTTCCTGTTGCATGTCATTTGTCCGATTCGTCACGATAAATATATAAAAAATAATCTATTGCTTCATAAATGAACTAAATGTATCAGTACATTTGTAAATTCCTGATGAAAAAACTCTTTCATATCTACCTAAATTCCTACCGAGGATTAACCCCACCTGCCTGGATGCTTGCTTTGGTGATGTTTATCAATAGAGTCGGTGCAATGGTGATTCCCTTTCTAGGTATTTACATGACAGAGTCCTTACATTTTTCATTACGTGATACCGGGATTGTATTAAGTTTCTTTGGCTTCGGCTCTTTGAGCGGCTCTTGGCTGGGAGGCAAATTAACAGATTCGAAAGGGCATTTTAAAGTGCAGCTGGTCAGCATGTTTTTAACTGTTCCATTATTTTTCATTCTGCCTGAATTAAAAACACTAATTGGTTTATCGATTGGTGTATTTTTACTCAGTTTAATTGCTGAAAGTCTTAGACCTGCGAATTCCGTTTCTATTGCCTATTATTCAAAACCTCAAAATTTGACACGAGCGCTTTCCTTAAATAGGATGGCCTTAAACTTAGGCTTTTCTATCGGTCCAGCCCTCGGAGGATTGCTTGCCGCCCTTTCTTATAATTATTTATTTTATGGAAATGGAATAACAGCAATGGCCGCTGGGTTTATTTTTTATTTTTATTTTCGAAGAAGAGAAGGACATAAAAAATCTGCGAAACTCAATGATATAAAAACACCTAGCACAAACCCGATCACCAAACGAATTCCAATACGATCCCCTTACCGTGATGGTCCTTTTATACTTTTCAATGTCCTTTGCGCTTTGTACTGCATTTGCTTTTTCCAGCTATTAAGTACTTTACCGCTATATTACAAAGATTTTTTCAACTTAAAAGATAGCGGTGTAGGGATGATTCTGGCGTTTAATGGAGTCATTGTTTTTACTTTGGAGATGTTATTAGTTCAATTGGCCGAACGTAAAATGAATTCCATGCAAGTTATAATAATGGGATGTGCATTAGCCGCTATCTCGTTTCTTATCCTCCAAATAAATGGTGGGCTGTGGGTTGCGTATCTAGCTATGTTCATTCTTAGTGTCTCAGAAATCTTAGCAATGCCTTTTATGGCAACTATATCGTTGAAAAGAGCAAGTAAAGAAAGTCAAGGGGCATATATTGGATTAAATGGACTTGCCTTTTCTTCTGCTCACGTCCTTTCACCATATTTAGGAACTCAAATAGCTGCAAACTTCGGTTTCGGTAACTTATGGCTTGCAGTCGCTTTCCTAGCTCTAATTGCAACATTGGGCTTTTTCCTGCTTTCAAAATTTAGCACAATTTAAAATTACTTGCCAAATCCCTATTTTTAATGCAAATTGCACCTCTTAAAATAAACCTTTTATAATAAAAAAATCATGAAAAAACTAATAATACTTTTCCTTTTAGCTACAGTCACGATAACAGTAAAAGCTGATGAGGGGATGTGGTTTTTAATGCACATCGACCGATTAAATGAACGGGATATGCAAAAGATGGGCCTGCAACTTACGGCTGAAGAGATATATAGCGTCAACAATGCAAGCTTAAAAGATGCCATTGTTCAATTTGGTGGTGGTTGTACTGCAGAAATGGTTTCTGCAACGGGTTTAGTCATGACTAATCATCATTGCGGATACGGAGCAATCGCTGGCCTATCCACTCCAGAACATGATTATTTAACAAATGGCTACTGGGCACCAACCCGAGACCAAGAGTTAAAACCTAAATCATTATCAGTAAGATTCTTTGTTCGCATGGATGATGTTTCTAATCGCATTCTAGGAAAGCTAAATGTTACTATGACAGAAGCGGAACGTGAAAAAGTCATCAATCAAGAAATTGCGCTGATTGAGCAAGAAAATAATGAAGGCGGGAAATACATCGTTTCTGTGAAATCCTTTTATAATGGAAACGAATTTTACTACTTCGTTTACCAAGACTTCAACGACGTTCGTTTGGTAGGCACTCCTCCAAATAGCATTGGAAAATTTGGTGGTGATACCGACAACTGGGAATGGCCACGTCATACCGGTGATTTTTCATTGTTCCGTGTTTATGCTGATAAGGACGGAAATCCTGCTGAATACTCAAAAGACAACGTTCCTTTAAAACCAAGGTATCATTTACCAATAAGCTTAAATGGCTTTAAAGAAGGTGATTTCGCTATGATATTAGGCTATCCAGGACGTACAAATCGCTGGATGCCATCTGCTGGAATTTTTCAAAACATTGAATATGCTTACCCGGCTTTCGTTGAGGGTTCTAAAACCGGAATGGATGTATTGAAAAAATACATGGACCAAGATCAAGCTGTAAAATTAGAATACGCTTCAAAATATGCTGGAATTGCCAATTATTGGAAAAACCGCCAAGGAATGATTGATGCGCTAAAATTCCATAAGACAGTAAAAACTAAAGAGAAGGAAGAAAAGAAATTTATCAAGTGGGCTAACAAAAAAGAAAATCGTGCAGAATACGGTGGAGTTATGAAAACTATTCATGACTATTATGTAGAAACAGACAAAAAATCTCGCCATGATAATTACTTAAGTGGCGGACTATTGCGTTCTAGTGCATTAGCGCCAATCCCATATATTGTTGGCAATGGACTATCCGTATATATAAATCAAAGCAAAAATGCTGAGCTATTGACCAAGCTAAAGGAGGAAATAAATAACCGTTACCAGAGCCTTTATATGCCATTAGAAAAAGAAATGCTAATTGCGCAACTCAACCTATATGTCAAAAAAGGTGGAGTAGGACTGATTGCTCCTTATGTTGCCGAATTGGCAAAAAGCAATAACGGAGATTTTACATCTTATATTAATGATGCATTTCAAACAAGTATTTTTAAAGATGAAGAAAGCTTGCTAAAATTTCTTGATAAACCAGATGCAGATGTATTAAAAAATGACGAGCTATTTAAGCTTTCTACAGATTTACTTAATCATTATCGTTTTGTATCAGAAGAGCAAAAACAAAAAGATGCAGATTTTCAACGTGCCTACCGCTTAATGGTGAAGGGAATGCTCGAAGCCAATCCTAACAAAAAATATTATCCCGACGCAAATAGTACCCTTCGACTGTCCTATGGTAAAATAAGAAGCTTACCAAAAGACTCCCGAAATGATGCGAAGGTAAATAACTATACTACACTAAAAGGAACAATTGCAAAGTATAAGCCAAACGATCCAGAGTTTGATTTACCACAAAAACTGATTGACCTATATGAAGCAAAAGACTTTGGGCAATATGCAGATGAGAATGGACAAATCTCTGTAAACTTCCTATCTGATAATGATATTACAGGTGGAAACTCAGGTTCTCCAGTCATTAACGCAAAAGGAGAATTGTTAGGTTTAGCATTTGACGGAAATATTGAAGCAATGGCCGGAGACGTTATTTTCGATCCAAAACTTCAAAGAACCATCAGTGTCGATATTAGATATGTATTGTTTATTATTGATAAATTTGCTGGAGCGTCGCATATTATTGATGAATTTACGATTGTAAAAGATTAAGTTCTAGATTACCTTCATAGCATCTGGCGTGCGATTGGTGTTCAATAATGCGCTCTAATCAAAATCAACTAGAAAGGTTTGTGTTTAATTGTTCAAGCACAAACCTTTTTTGTGTTTGAACATCTTTTTTTTGTCATTGATTTTTTGTATATTTGTGAAAGTTTACATGGGGTCGACCGGAATTGACAGGATGGAGATGAGTTATGTAAGCATGCAGCGCGTTGTGTGAATCTAGCGCTTTAATCTGAACTTTCAACTTTTAAATGGCGAAAATAACTACGCCTTAGCTGCCTAATTTAGAATTAGACATAGCTTTTGTCCCGCTGGTTCTGCTTTGTAGCTTGAGTAACCGGGGCATCGAACAACAAAGCTGGCAAGGTTGGGATACTACGATCAACCGGCGAGAAAAAGCACCTAAGGAAGACGGTACAGGTAAGCAGCTGACCTTCCCCTTCCCGACAACTAAATAGATGCTAAGCATGTAGAAAGCATAACTTAGTACCATGTTTGGACGAGAGTTCGAATCTCTCCGGCTCCACACACATCACTAAAAGGCCCTCCATGGGCCTTTTCTTTTTACCCCAAAGTCCAACATATAAAAAGATGATAGGATCAGGAAACGTACAAAATTAACTTTAAAATAAAATATGGCCAAATCGCAAGAAACGTTTAGCAAAAAAGAAAAAGAAAAAAAGAGACTAAAAAGAAGACAAGACAAAGATCAAAAGAGAGAAGAGCGCAAAAATGCTCCTGAAAAAGAAACAAGCTTTGAAGATATGCTTGCCTACGTTGATGAATATGGCAACATCACTGACACTCCACCTGATCCGACGAAGAAGAAAGTAATAAAGCCTGAAAACATTGAAATTGGGATTCCTAAACAAGAAGCTCCAGATCCTGCTGATTTAATAAGAACAGGAATTATAACCTTTTTCAATGATGAAAAAGGTTACGGCTTTATCAAAGACTTAGAATCGCAAGTAAGTGTTTTTGTACACGTGAATGGACTGTTAGATCAAGTGTCAGAAAATGATAAAGTAACTTTTGAAACTGAAAAGGGCCTTAAGGGTCCGAATGCTGTACGTGTAAAATTGATTAAATAAAGGTTTTAATACTTTAGCGCTTTATTTCAAAAATAGATAACATTTCGTTAAGGAACATTATATTCCTTAACGAAATGCCTTATCCATATAAGGAAATCCCCTATTTCCAAAAACACCATAAAAAATCTAATAGTCGGGCCAGCAAAAACAGATCTGCGCATATTATTCATTTTCCCGTTATGACCGATTTATTATCTACGCGTGATAAAAACAAATTGAAAATGATTAAATTGCTTAATGAAAGCTTTTTATACTCTGCTCATTGCTATTGGATTCATTAGCTGTAAGAATTATGAATATTCACCCAACGAAGTATTCGACAAGCATTCGTTCAAAAACAGCAATGCAATTAATCTCAAAAAACTAGAATCCGGTGAATTTGATGATACAATACGGTTTGCATTGACTGGAGATACACATATATCTCGTGATAAGGCAGTTAAATTCTATAAGAAAGTGAACGCAATGCCAAGTATAGATTTTGTTGTAATTGACGGTGATCTATCAGAATTTGGCACCTTAAAAGAGATGGAATGGGTTTACAGAAGCTTTAACTTATTAAATGTCCCCTATATGGCTGTCATTGGAAACCATGATCTTACGTCAAGAGGGGGAGATGTTTTCCACTACATGTTTGGGGACTTCAATTATTCCTTCACCTACGGAGGAATAAAGTTTATTTGTCACGATACCAATAGCAGAGAATATGATTTTAATGGACAGGTTCCTAATATTCCTTGGCTCAAAAAAGCGTTGCAACCAGAGATTGGTGTAAAAAACTATGTGGCTATTTCCCATGTGCCGCCAAATTCGGCGGATTTTGATCAATCCCTTTTTAAAGACTATACAACCCTATTCGCCCAAACACCGGGATTTCTTGCCTCCTTTCATGCACACATTCATCGCTTTGAATTGTTAGATATTGACAATAGTGGTATTCCTTATGTCGTTACAAATGCCATGCAAAACAGTGAGTTTTTATTGGTCGAAATCGTTAATAGTAAAATAAGTTTTGAACGCATCTATTTATAAAATATCATTTACGGCATTGCTCCTATTGTTAGGAACAATGAAAATCTATGCACAAGCGTTCAAAACCCTAATTCCAGATGCCGCAACCGTTCAATTTGCAGGAAGCATCGGCTTTATTAGCGTCGGTGCTGGATATGAATTATTCAATAATAAAAGAGGCAATTTGGATTTCAATTATGGTTACGTACCTGCTTCGAAGGGTGGCCAATTACATATTATCTCCACAAAATTTGCATATAGGCCTTTTGAAATAAGGATAAAAAACTTTGCAAAAGTTTATCCCATTAACCCGGGTATATTTATAAGTTATACAATCAATAAAGATCTGCCCATTAAATTTAGTGGTTCGCAATACGAACATGGTTATTATTGGTGGTCTCCAGCATTGAGACCGCACCTATCCTGTAGTTCAGAAATAGAATTTAATACGGAAAAAGATTGGAATAAATCCGAAATTAAGTCGATAAGCATTTATTCAGAAGTAAATACAAATGACTATTACACGATCAATTACATTCACAATACAAACTCATTATCCATCGGCGATATTTTCCAAGTGGGTTTGGGATTGAGAATAAAATTCTGAGCTCCCATATTGATTATTTTATTTCCTGCATGTCTTTGAGAAACTTAAAGAACATCCTAGGGGACATACGCCTATAATGTCCCTGAGGATGTGAGAATAAGGTCTGAAGAAAATATAAGTATGACGATGGAATGAAAACTTATTGCACCCGTAACTTGTTATTTTTTATATCACAAATATAATGGAATACAGCATATCAAAATCTGCCATCTATAAAAACCAACATAAATGATAACAGTTAGAAAGGAAGGTGTAATTCTAAGAAGTACCAATTTGCCTTTTGAAAATGAGTCTGTATTAAATCCAGCGGCTATACGCGAAGGTGACGACGTTTCTTTATTTTATAGAGCAGTAAAAAAAGGGAATTATTCCAGTATCGGCTTCTGCAAATTACAAGGCCCCTTAGATCTAATCGAGCGTTCAAGTGTGCCTATCCTGAGTCCCGAATTTGAATACGAGTCACACGGCATGGAAGATCCTCGTATTGTAAAGATTGAAGATACATTTTACCTTACCTACATTGCTTTTGACGGCGCCAATGCGTGCGGTGCATTGGCGACTTCAAAAGATTTGAAGCACTTTGAAAAGCATGGGATAATAACTCCTAAAATAAAGATAAATGATTTTAAAAACATCGTACAACCGATGGGAAAGGTAACCAATAAGTACTTTTCTATGAACATAGGCGATGGCTATTTAATGGATAAGGATGTCGTCTTCTTTCCGAGAAAGATAAATAATAAATTCTATTTCATGCACAGGATCAAACCTGAAATACAAATTGTTGCGGTAGAAAGCTTACATGAGCTCACGGATGAGTTTTGGGGGAACTATTTCGAGAATTTCGATAAAAACATCATGCTTTCACCGAGATTTAGTCAAGAATTAAGTTTCATCGGTTCTGGATGCCCACCAATTGAAACAAAAGAAGGATGGTTAATCGTCTACCATGGCGTAAATGGCCATCTTGGCGGATATACTTATACCGTCCGTATCGCTTTAATGGATCTTGATAATCCACAAAGAGAGATCTCGAGGCTTCCTTACCAATTATTTAAACCACAAAATGACTACGAATTAACTGGTGTAGTAAATAAGGTTTGTTTCCCAACAGGAGCAGCCCTGTTTGGAGATACTCTGTATATTTACTATGGGGCTGCAGACGAATGCATTGCTTGTGCATCTTTAAATCTCACCTCTTTACTAGAAGAGTTAATGCTTAAAAGACACATAAAAAAGAATATTCAACCACATATTGGAAAATCAATTAAGAAGCATATCGTAAAGATACTTTCAATCGAAAATGTAACTCATAACGTACTAAAAATTGTTACCGAAAAACCACCTGATTTTTCTTATTTTCCAGGACAGGCCGCTGAAATTTCTATAAGCAAAGAGGGATGGAAAAATGAATTGAGACCGTTTACATTCACTTCCCTTCCGGAGAATGACTGTTTGGAATTTACAATTAAAACCTATCCTAAACACAATGGGGTAACTAAGCATCTTTTAACGCTGGTTAAGGGTGATGAACTTATTATCCACGAAGCATTCGGTACTATCGCATATAGAGGAGAAGGCGTTTTTATAGCAGGAGGCGCGGGCGTCACTCCTTTCATTTCTATACTGAGAAGCCTGAAAGCAAAAAACGAACTTGGTCAAAACCGATTGATCTTTGCAAATAAGTGCAAAAATGACATTATTCTTGAATCAGAGTTCAAAGCGCTATTGAAAGACAATTTCATCTCTATTTTATCTCAAGAACGAGCAAATGACTTTGCTTACGGACACATCACCAAAGATTTCCTAAAAGCGAACATTCCTGATCTGAGTAAAAAGTTCTATTTATGCGGTCCGGAAGCGATGATGGACGAGGTTGAAAAACAATTATATGATCTGGGAGTGAGTGATAGATCAATCATTAAAGAAGAACTTTAAGTCGTTGCAACCAATTACACAGTGTATTTTCCATTCTATAAACTGTATAAAATTCAGTACAGTATCTTTCTTTGCAAAGATTTGCTACAAAACAAAATATCATTGAAAAACAACAAGTTATACTTTTGGCTTGACCATTGCACAGAGTAATTTGTTAATAAACACCTAAATTAAAAATTATGAAAAAGCTAATTTTATCTGCTACAGCAGTACTATTCGGACTAGGAGCATTTGCTCAGGCTCCAATGGGATATGGAATTAAGGCAGGGGTAAACTTACCTAATTATCATTTTAACAACAACAATAGCACCTTTGACACGAAGTCTTCTACTAACTTCCATGTTACTGCCTACTTAGATGCACCAATATCTACTAATTTTTATATCCAACCAGGGGTCTCCCTCCAAGGAAAAGGAGCGAAATTTTATGATAATGGAACCCATTCTTTTACCCAAAATACAATGTGGATTGAAGTACCTGTAAACGCAGTTGCTAAATTCTATACCGGAAATACAGGCAACTTCTTTATTGGAGCTGGTCCATATGCCGCATTCGGCATTTCGGGAAAAAACAAATTGGAATCCAACCTTGGATCTGTTCAAACCGATTTCAAATTTGGTAAAGATAAAGATCAAAAAGGTTTTGATGCTGGGGTCAACTTCTTAGCGGGTTACCAATTATCAAGCGGATTAACGCTTGGAGCCGGTTATGGTCTAGGTTTATCAGATATTGCACCTAACAATTCTACTGTAAAACAAAACAACCGAGTTCTTTCCTTTTCTGTGGGCTTTGCTCTATAAAAAAAATTTACATCAATAAAAAAGGGGGCGTATGCCCCTTTTTTTATTGATGTAAATTTTTTCCACTTCGACACTTCCGAATTTTATAATCTTAATGAAGCTATCATGAGAGGATGGCGATGAAGCTATCAAGATTAAATAGTTTTCTTATGAGTGAATTTGCAAACTTATGATGGTTTCGTTAACATTGCAAAGTTTGCATAGATTATGAATATACAGCTAAATAAAATGCTCTTCTTTTTGATTTTTCTATTTTCCTATGGACTCGTCTATGGAGAGCAGGAAGACGATATGCAAATCAATAATTTTATTATCAAAGAAACCCTTACTCAAAATAACAAGTTAGCGATTTTGGCTTGCGATTCTTTAGAAAAACCACTAGAAAACATTAATGGAACCTTCCAATTCACTATAAATGGATTCAATTACCCCCTGAAATTTAATGATGGCGTGGCAATTACTTCAAACGAGATTGAAAATTCCACTTTCGTTTATCTTCAACATAAAAACTCGAGCGGAACCCATTCCAGTTTGTTTTACGCATTAAAAAAGGAAGGCGGACTTAAAATATATAAAATAAGTTGGTTTCTTTTATTACTTTTTCCAATTGTATTAATTATTTCAGCCATGCTTTTTAAGCGATTCCTGTGGCTTGCAATAATTCTCTTAATAATCTATTTTTATATCAATTCGCAAAAAGGACTAAACGCAGGAAACTTTTTAGAAATTATTATGGAAGGGATAAAAAACATTTTATAATACGTAGTTCTAAACCCTATAACACTAGTTGGTCTTTCGATAAATTCCTTATCTTTACAAATTGAACAAATTAGAATAAAATGCAGCAGTATCTTGAATTAATGCGGAAGGTGTATGATGAAGGTGTGGAGAAGCACGATCGGACGGGAACAGGTACGCGAAGTATTTTTGGCTATCAAATGAGATTTGATTTAAAAAAGGGCTTCCCCTTGATCACTACAAAAAAACTTCATTTAAGGTCCATTATTCACGAACTCATTTGGTTTTTAAGCGGCGATACCAACATTAGCTACCTTAAAGAAAACAAAGTAAGAATTTGGGATGAATGGGCAGATGAAGAAGGCAACCTTGGACCAGTTTATGGGTCCCAATGGCGCTCATGGCCAACTCCAGATGGAAAGCATATCGATCAAATCTCCCAAGTCATACAACAGTTAAAAACCAACCCCGATTCGAGGAGGATTATTGTTTCCGCTTGGAATGTCGCAGAAATAGAGAACATGGCTCTCCCACCCTGCCATGCTTTTTTCCAGTTTTATGTCGCACCAGCTGATCCATCAAAAAATCAAACCAAGCCCCAGCTTTCTTGTCAACTGTACCAAAGAAGTGCAGATATCTTTTTGGGTGTTCCTTTTAATATTGCCTCTTATGCGTTACTAACGATGATGGTAGCGCAAGTTTGCGACATGGAAGCAGCAGATTTTATACATACTTTAGGGGATGCGCACCTTTATAGTAACCACTTAGATCAAACACAACTTCAATTGAAAAGAACACCTAAAGATCTTCCTCAATTAAAAATAAACCCTAAGGTAAAAGATATTTTTGGGTTTAAGTTCGAAGATTTCTCTTTAGAAAATTACAACCCAGACCCGCACATCAAAGCTCAAGTAGCGGTTTAATAAAAACATAATCCATGAATTCTATCATTGTAGCGGCCGCACAAAACAATGCAATTGGCAAAAGAAATAGCCTGCTATGGCGAATGCCTGAAGATTTAAAGTTTTTCAAAAAAACTACAACTGGGCATACCGTTATCATGGGACGCAAAACCTTTGAATCAGTAGGCAAACCTTTGCCCTACAGAAGGAATATTATTATTACTAGGCAGAAAGATTATAACGTTGAAGGAGCAGAAGTAGTACATTCTTTGGAAGAAGCCTTAGCTATTTGTAATCCTAAAGAAGAAAATTTCATTATAGGCGGAGCAGAAATCTATAGTCTAGCGATGGATAAAGTAGATCGAATCTATTTCACGCTAATTTATGCTGAATTTGAGGCGGATGCTTTCTTCCCGCCCATTTTGCAGGATTTATGGCAGCTGGTTTCGGAGTCTTATCACAATGCTGATGACAAAAACCCATACGACTACAACTTTATGATCTATGAGAAAAGGAAATAAGTTATGATCCTTTTCTTGATAGGCACCTCAAAAAAATATTAATTAACCAATAAGTCAATATTTTAAAAATAATACTCAAATATTCAAAATTTTCATAGATTTGCCGTTCTTAACGAAAAACTATACTAAGTAAAGAATTTTTACAAAAAATAATTATGCAAGGGAAAGGTCTGATTCAATTTTTTACAATACTGTTAACGCTTGCGTGTCTGTATTCTATATCATTCACATTTGTTACGCGCAAAGTAGAACGTCAAGCAGTTGAATATGCTAACGGTGATCCTCTTAAGGAAAGAGCCTATTTAGACTCAATAGCAGATCAAACGGTTTACAATTTAGGGTTCATTGATTTTACATACCTCCAAGCTAAAGAACGCGAAATTGCACTAGGTCTTGACCTAAAAGGGGGAATGAACGTTACGATGGAAATCTCTTTGAAAGAACTAATCGCTAACCTTGCGGAAAACCCTAAAGACGAAAACTTTAACAAGGCATTAGACAATGCTGATCAATTGAGTAAGGAAAGCCAGAAAGACTATGTAACCTTATTTGGAGAAGAGTTCAAAAAACTTGATCCAAACAAACCACTATCCACGTTTTTCGCAACTAAAGACAATGCGGCATTAGTAACACAGAAGTCAACTGATGCAGAAATACTTAGCTTCTTAAAAAAAGAATCGGAAAGTGCAATTGATCGTTCATTTAATATTCTTAGAACACGTATCGACAAATTCGGAGTAAGTGCTCCAAATATCCAAAAACAACAGGGTTCCAATAGAATTCTTATCGAGCTACCTGGTGTAACAGATAAAGATAGAGTGCGTAAACTATTGCAAGGCTCGGCAAAATTAGAATTCTGGGAAACATACGATAACCTTGAAATATTTCCTTTATTAGAGAATATTAATAGAACACTGGCCAGCACCTTAAAAGACACAACTAAAAAAGCTGTTGCAACAACCGAAGTTGACACAACAGCCGCTTCATCTGAAGCTGGTAAATTAGCTGCATTAACTGGTAAAACTGACTCTACTGAAATCACTAGTAAAGAATCTGCATTAGCTACTGCGCAGAATCCTTTATTTGCCGTCCTAGCCCCTTCTACCGGCCAAGCCGCAAATGGTGAACAAGTTTTACGTCCAGGCCCAACAATTGGATACGTAGCCTTAAAGGATACGGCACTTGTAAATTCTTACTTGGCGAATCCGATCATAAAAAGTATTATTCCTTCTAACGTTAAATTAGCTTGGGCAGTTAAACCGGTAAGTAATACTGAAAGAGTATTTGAATTGTATGCCCTAAAACCAAGCAATTTAGATGGTTCGGCAGCTTTAGCTGGTAACGTTGTTACCGATGCTCGTTCTGATTTTGATCAACGTGGAAATCCACAGGTAACCATGTACATGACCACTGAAGGCGGTAGACAATGGAAAAGAATTACTGCTGCCGCTTCTGCAAATCCTACCCATAAACAATCAATTGCCATTGTGTTGGACAACGTAGTCTACTCTGCACCAACGGTACAAAACGAAATTCCAGATGGTATTTCCTCTATAACTGGTAATTTTCAAATTGAAGATACCAAAGATTTAGCAAACATCTTAAAAGCAGGTCGTTTACCAGCTCCTGCAAAAATTGTGGAAGAAGCGATTATTGGCCCAACTTTAGGTCAGGCAGCAATTACGGCTGGAGTTACCTCAGCTGTTGTAGGTTTTGCTCTAGTATTAGTCTTCATGTTGTTTTATTATAACCGTGCAGGCTTAGTAGCAAATATTGCAGTAATCATCAACGTTTTCTTCATTTTGGGAATCCTCGCATCACTGGGGGCCGTACTAACTCTCCCCGGAATCGCTGGTATCGTTCTAACGATGGGAACTGCGGTTGATGCCAACGTTCTGATCTATGAACGGATACGAGAGGAGATGGTACCGGGTAAATCAATGCGCCAGGTAATCGCAGATGGATACAAGCACGCCATGCCTTCTATTCTCGATTCTCAATTGACAACGTTTATTGTCGGAGCCATTCTTTACTCTTTTGGATCAGGACCAATTGTAGGTTTTGCAACTACCTTAATGATCGGTATTATAACTTCGTTATTCACTTCTATCTTCATCTCAAGAATAATCTTTGAATGGATGTTGAAAAAAGATTGGAAGATCACGGTATCGTATCCATGGAGTGCTAATACATTAAAAGATGCGAATTACGGCTTTGTTAACAAAAGGAAAATATATTACATGATTTCCTCGGCAGCTATGGTAATTAGTTTAATATTCATGTTTACCAAAGGTTTTACTCTTGGAGTAGATTTTAAAGGAGGAAGAACCTATGTAGCCAAGTTTGATCAGGATGTTAATCTCGAAGAGGTAAGAAATGATTTAAATGCGTCATTCGGTGAAGGTACAGAAGTAAAAACCTACGGTGGAAACGACCAATTGAGAATTACAACTGCATTCCTTGTTGATGAAACAAACGATGCCGCTGATAATAACGTTTTAGTAAAACTAAATGAAGGTTTAGCGAAAGTCGGCGTTAAATACGAAATTGTAAGTTCTCAAAAAGTAGGTCCAACGATCGCAAATGACTTAAAGACCTCCGCAGTTTATTCTGTCATCTTTGCCATTTTAGGAATTGGACTTTATATACTCTTCCGTTTCAAAAAATGGGAATATAGTGTTGCCGCTGCTTTAGGCTTAGTTCACGATGCCATTGTAGTATTAGGTATATTCTCAATATTTGACGGGATCCTTCCTTTTGAAATGGATATGAACCAATCCTTAATAGCTGCGATTCTTACGGTAGTGGCTTATTCTATCAACGATACAGTTGTGGTATTCGACAGACTAAGGGAATACTTGGGAATGCCTAGCTCTAAGAAAATTGACCATGCCGTTATTATAAACGAGGCTATAAATAGAACCTTATCCCGTACAATCATTACCTCATTAACCGTAATATTTGTTATTGCCGTGTTATTTGTATTTGGTGGTGAAGTAATTCGTGGATTCTCATTTGCAATCCTAATAGGTATAATCTTAGGAACGTATTCTTCAATTTTCCTATCTGCACCAATCGTTTATGATTTAGAAAAGGGAAGCGCTGAAGCAAAAGAAGCGAAAGCATTCGATTCGACTAAAACAGTAAAAATCTAAGTTTTACTTTAATCATAAAAAAAGGAGGTTTCCATACGGAATCCTCCTTTTTTTTTATTCAATTTTTTATTTAGTATGAAATAATAAATACATATATTTGTCACACTAACTATTGGTATGCAAAAAGATTCATTTAACAGGTATTCTTTCTTATTGGATTGTACGGCACGGCGGGTTAAACAATACGCCCAAGTTCAGTTTAACAATCGAGATTTCGGCATAACTGTTGACCAGTGGACGATTTTAAAAACGTTAAACACTTATCCAGATTTATCGCAAAAAGAGCTTGCGGAGCATTGTGGAAAAGACCAACCCACCCTAACCCGTATAGTAGATTTGTTAGTAAAAAAGGGATATGTTGAGCGTGCCATGCATCATTTAGACAGAAGATCTTTTATTGTACATTTAAGCAAAGCAGGTAAAGAAAAGGTCAGTGAGCTGGAACCAAGGATAAGAAAAATCAGGATGAAAGCTTGGGAAAATTTAGAAGAGAATGATTTCCATCATCTTAAGCGAATTCTTGATACGATTTATAATAACTTAGAAATATAACAAAAATGATTAATACAGATATTTGCATTATAGGTGCGGGTCCAGTAGGTTTATTTGCAGTCTTTGAAGCAGGCCTCCTAAAAATGCGCTGCCATTTAATTGATGCATTGCCTCAAATTGGGGGTCAACTTTCAGAAATATATCCACATAAGCCGATTTACGACATACCTGGCTTCCCATCTATTAATGCACAAGACTTAGTGGATAATTTGATGGAGCAAATTAAACCCTTCCACCCTACCTTCACCGTGGGTGAGCGTGTTGAAACTATAGAGAAGCAAGAAGATGGCTCGTTTCAGTTAACAAGTAATGAAGGTACACAGATTAGTGCCAAGGTAATTGTAATTGCAGGTGGCTTGGGTTCATTTGAACCAAGGAAACCCGCTGTTAAAGGCTTAACGGAATTTGAAGGAAAGGGCGTAACCTATATGGTTAAAAACCCAGAGGCTTTTAGAGATAAAAAAGTAGTACTTGCTGGAGGGGGCGATTCTGCTTTAGATTGGACTATTTTCTTGGCCGACATTGCAAAAGAAGTTACCCTTGTACATAGAAGCGATAGCTTTAGAGGAGCACCGGATTCAGCTGAAAAGGTGTTCAACATGGCGAACCAAGGAAAAATACGCCTGCTCCTACAAAGTAATTTAAATAGTGTACATGGAAATGGAACTATTAAAAGCGTAGGTATCCTAGATAAAGAAAAAAATGAAACTTTTATCGAAACAGACTCTTTGATTCCATTATTTGGCCTAAGCCCAAAACTAGGCCCTATAGCAGATTGGGGATTAAGTATTGATAAATCCGCGATAACAGTAAATACAGAAGACTACAGTACAAATGTAGAGGGTATTTTTGCTATTGGTGACATTAATACCTATCCTGGAAAACTAAAGTTAATTTTATGTGGTTTCCACGAAGGAGCACTTATGGCCCAAAGTGCCTTTAAGTACGTATATCCTGATCAAAAACTCAGCTTTAAATACACAACTGTAAACGGAATTAACGAATTTTAAGCGCTCTGAGGAATGGAAGATAATTTAGTGACAATAACCGTTGAAGATCTGGACGGCAACGTAGAGAATATCTTATCCCCTACAGACATGAATTTAAGTTTGATGGAGGTACTTAAGGCTTCAAACTATGATATATTAGCAACCTGTGGAGGAATGGCACTTTGTGCAACCTGCCATGTTGAAATATTAAACGATGTTGAACTCACCGAAATGGGAGATGCAGAAATGGATATGTTGGACACACTTCCAAATGCCGGTGTCAACAGCCGCTTATCATGTCAAATTAGAGTGAACGACGAAATAGACGGATTAAAAATAAAGATCCTAGGTTCGGGAGAATAAAAACTTAGCAGTTGACTAATATCTAAATAATGATTAAGATAACAGAGTGCCCCCGGGACGCTATGCAAGGAATAAAAACTTTTATTCCTACAGAGGTAAAGGCTCATTATCTTAATCTTTTATTAAAGGTAGGTTTCGATAGATTGGATTTTGGTAGCTTCGTTTCCCCAAAGGTCACTCCGCAAATGCAAGACACAGCACAGCTTGTCGAACTTTTGAAAACAGATTCCACCCATACCGAGCTTTTAGCCATTATCGCTAACATTCGTGGGGCACAAGATGCCATCCTACATGAAAAAATAAAAATACTTGGTTTTCCGTTTTCAATTTCAGAAACATTCCAGCTTAGAAATACCAACAGCACCAGAGAGCAATCTTTAAATTCAATTAAAGAAATAACAAAGCTCTGCTTAGAAAACAACAAAACCCCTTTAGTTTACTTATCTATGGGTTTCGGAAACCCATATGGTGACCCGTGGAGTGCCGACATCGTTTCTGAATACACAGACAAAATCGTAAACTTGGGCGTGAGCGAGATAATACTTTCTGATACAACAGGTGAGTCTAGCCCTGAAAAAATCAAATACCTATTCCCATTATTAAAAGAAAACTTTCCAACGATCTCTTTGGGTCTGCACCTGCACAGTAAACCACAAGACACCGATGCTAAACTTCAAGTGGCATTGGATCTAGGTTGTACAATGTTTGATACCGCTTTAAGAGGATTCGGTGGCTGTCCAATGGCGAAGGATGACTTAGTCGGAAATATCGCGACAGAGAACTTAATAGCACTTCTAAATGAAAACAAAATTCCTCATCAATTAAATTTAGATGCATGGAATGAAGCATTAGTATATAGTTGGAAAGTTTTCACTGCCTAAATAAGGCTCCTATTTATAAGCTGAATTGGGTTTCTTCAAACAATAAGAACAACTACCAATACTGGTATAATGATCTTTCGCACCTTGCAATGCAGCATTGAAAGTAGGATAACGCCCGATATACTTTCTATCATTGGGCAAGACCCAACAATCTCGAGTATGTACTATATGCTCTCCAGTTGGTTGAGGTTTATTATTAACATAAAAAAAGTTCTTCATAAATTTAAAAAAGATTGGTTATCAAGCCATAATATACGGAATTATCTCTGATATTGCAAATAACTCCGTCTTTTGACCTTTATATGGATAAACGGCTATCAGCACTGAGCCATCAGCAATCAGTTCTCCCTACTAAAACAAAGATGTTTCGTTCCTTAGAAAACGAGTCTCTAATACTTAATACCTAACAGATTGAAGAAGCCTGATACAATAAAGCTAAGGCCTTCGCCCCTAGCCCGATTTCAAAAGAGGGGAGCTAATAGCTAATTACTGACAACCAAAACGCATGTCATCCTAGAGCAAAGTGAAGGATCTTTCTTTTAGCTTGCGGTATACCAATTCACTGGGTAGGCCCATCACATTGGTATAAGAACCTACAATTTTCTTAATACCGATATAGCCTATCCATTCTTGAATTCCGTAAGCACCAGCTTTATCAAAAGGTTTGTAGTTGAGAATATAATACTCTATTTCTGCTGCAGTTAATTTATTAAAATGAACTGCTGTCGTATCGTAAAAAGACTCCATTCGCCCATTCTCCAAAAATGTAATGGCCGTAATGACTTTATGTATACGATTAGAGAGTTTACTAAGGACCTGAAAAGCATCCTCTTCACTCCTAGGCTTGCCGATTACTTCATTATCTAAGCAAACAATTGTATCTGAAGAAATTAAAAGCTCTTCCCCAAGTTCATGCAGAAAGGCTTGTGCTTTCTTTTCCGAAATATAAACAGCAACCTCCTCCGGTTTCAAATGGGAAGGATATGATTCATCGACATCTTTTGTTCTGACTAAAAAATCAATCCCCATCTGTACCAATATCTCGTGCCTTCGAGGGGATTTGGATGCTAAGATAATTGAAGGAAATTTTTTCTTATGATCCATCTTATATACTTTTTATAGATGGGATGTCATGCCAGGTACCTTGAAGACGCATTACTTTCTCAATAACATCTCGAACCGCACCTTTTCCTCCCTCCTTTGGTGATATATAATGGCAAAGACTTTTAATGTCTTCAATGGCATCGTTAGGACAGGTTGGGAATCCTACAAGTTTCATAGCGCCCATATCCGGAACATCATCTCCCATAAACAAGATATCTTCTAAATCGATCTCGCAATCCTGTATCCATTTTTTCAAGACAGAAACCTTGTCTCCCTCATTCATGAAAATATCTTTTACTCCTAATGATTCAAAACGCAAAACAACGCCCTTTGATTTTCCACCCGAAATAATAACAACCGGATATCCAGCTTTTATAGCCAATTGAAGCGCATAGCCATCTTTGATATTAAAACTACGCTGTTGATCTCCATTTTCACTTACCAGTACTTCTCCGTTGGTAAAAACACCATCAACATCAAAAGCAAAAGCCTTCACTTTTTTAAACCGGTCAAAAACTGTCATAATTAGCGTATTGGATAATTTGATTTAATGGATAATATCAGAACTAAGTAAATTATATATAGATAGCCAATTTGGATGATCCTTTAATTTTTGACGGTGTCGATCCAACGTCAACTGATCTGCTCGAACTGCTGGCCCTGTCTGTACTTTACTTGGCAGCTCATCCATAACTTTGCGAGCCGTCTCTAAAATCAAAGGTCGAATCAAATCAAAATCAAGCTCACTTTCATTTAATATCTCCTGAGCAATAGCATATAAATGATTCGTGAAGTTACAGGAGAAAACGGCAGCAATATGCAATTTAATACGTTGATCTGAATTACACTTTTGAACGTCTTCCGAAATAGAAGAAGCCAGTTCCTTTAGTATCTTATAAACAGGTTCATTCGAAGCCTCTAATAAGATCGGTGTATTGGATAAATCAATATTAACCGCTTTGGAAAAAGTTTGTAAAGGATAAAAGACTCCATAATTCATTGAATAAGGAGAGATTACCTGCATATCTGTACTACCCGATGTGTGGACAATAACCGCCGACGTAGAAGGAATCTTTTCCAAAACGGAAATAATTGCATCGTCGACAATAGAAACAATGTACAGGTCTCCGTCTGCAGTGAGATGACTTAGTTGATCGATTGCTTCTGCATTTACCTGATCGGCTAACTCTTGGGCATGATTGAAGTTTCTACTCCAAACCTGAAGGATAGTATGCCCGGCATTAGAAAAAGCTTTTCCTAAATGAGTAGCTACATTTCCACTGCCAAGCATTACTATTTTCATTTACACAAGCTTTTCTTCCTTCGTCCTTTTCACATCCTTACTTCTTCGAACAATGGAAAGAATAAATCCAATGGTCATAATAATTGTACCTCCCCAGAAAAAGTTGATATAAGGGAATTCTGTAGCTTTCATTACAATCCATTTACGTTCTGGAGGTGGTTTTTGATAAACCATTAATTCCAATTTATTTTCATCTGGCCTGATATTGGTAAACCTGAATTTCAATCCTTGCTCATCAAGGTTCTTTTCAAAGTCATAACTCATGCCATTTTTTATTAAATAAATGGGTTCTGCTTCGTAGGTTTTATCATTATTAGCATGTACTTCCAATAATAGGCCTACCGCCAAATCTCCAGCAGCTACTGGAATGTTTTGAATTGTAGCACTTCGATTTACTTCTTTCACAATGATAAATCCACTTCTATAACGAAGAGTATCACCTAATTCTACCTGATAAGTCGCAGGTTCTTCATAATCTTCAAAAGCATCATGCTCACTACCATCAGCATGCATATGCTCGCTTTTTTGATTCAATAAAGCTTCGATTTTAGGTGCTGCCGTAACAATGGTATAAATATCTCGAGTTAAATAATTTCGAGTACTTGGTGTTCCCACTAAGCCCATATCAGGGTTCTGCTGCGCTCGTGGTGTCAACTGAAACTGCTCTTTTATCTTGCCCGATTTATCGTCCTTGCGAAGATAGTTAACTTTATAATACACATTTACTCCTTCAATACTATCGCCCACATAAGTAATGGTATACTCGCCCATTTCTACGGGTTCGTCCTGATAAAGAAAGAGGTTTTCACCAGGCTTTTCAACAGCATCAAATCCTTCTACCGCAATAACACCCGTATTATTTAGAGATATTACTTTTTGCGTCGCAGCCGCTACTAAAGCTCCAATTAATAGCAAACCGAAACCAATATGCGAAACAGATGAGCCCGCTAGCTTCCATTGACCTTTAAATGCATCTCCTAATACACGTGCATTTGCAACAATAGAGAAAATAGCAGCAAACGTAAGTACGATGTACATGATGTTTGTATACACATCAGCGATATAAACAAATATACCCGTCACAATTAAAGCGACAATAAGTGAGCTTAATACACGAACATAAAATTTGCGAGCATTCGTTTTCTTGTATTTTAAAAACTGAGTGAAAGCGGATAAAATCGCAATAACAACTGCAAAAGAAACTTGCCATTTATTATAATGCGCAATGGCATCAGTAGGTGGTGCCACTTTGGTACCGAATACCGCATTAAAAACTGGAATAGTTGTACTGGCAATAATTTGAATACAGGCTACCAAAAGCACCATTGAACCAATAAACAGCCAAAACTCACGAGAATAGGTCTCTTCATCTTTTTTAGTTCTAGGCATCTCTTTCCACCTAGCGACCAATGCCCAGATCATAATGCCCAGGAAGATAAAGTTAAAAAGAACCAATTGCCAGAACATTCCTAAATCTGTAAAAGAGTGTACCGATGTTTCGCCAAAAATACCACTACGAGTTAAGAAAGATGCATAGATGACCAAAACAAAACTAATCATCGACAGAAAGGCCCCAGCAAAATATGAATGTCCTGAATTATTATAAGCTATGAGTACGTGTACCGCTGCAATTAGTGTAAACCATGGAATAATAGCCGCATTCTCCACAGGATCCCAAGCCCAGAAGCCTCCAAAGTTTAACGATTCATAAGCCCAGAAAGAACCCATGATAACCCCAGTGCCTAATATCATAACGGCAAATAGCGTCCACGGCATCGATGGCTTAATCCATTCCTTATATCGTCTTTCCCATAAACCAGCGATAGCATAGGCAAAAGGAACGATCATAGAAGCAAATCCTAAAAACAAGGTCGGCGGGTGAATTACCATCCAATAGTTTTGAAGCAAAGGATTTAATCCTCTTCCATCTGTAATCATCGACAGGTAATCTGGACGAGTAAAAATCGGATCAGACATTGCATCTCTCAGAAGAATAAAAGGAGAACTTCCTATTCTACCGCCCAATGCATTAATTCCCAATAGCATGGAACCTAAAATAGTCTGACAAAGCATCACGATAGTCATCACTGGATTTTCCCAGTTTTTTGACGTAAAGAGCAATACAGCTCCTAATGCCGACTGCCAAAACATCCACAACCAAAAACTCCCTTCTTGCCCTTCCCAGAAACTTGAGATTATGTAATAAACAGGTAAGGTGCGGGAAGAATGCGCCCAAGCGTAATGATATTCAAATAAAGTGGCATAAATAAGATAGAAAAGACAGACACCAATAGCGACAACGGAAGCTAAATTGATCCAGAACGCTGTTCTGGCAATCTTTTGCCAAGAAGGCACGTCTTTATGTTTGACAGCGAAAAAGTAACAAATAGTCGCCAATAAGGCAGTACCAAAAGAAAGGACAACAAAGAACTGACCAAGCTGGCCGGGGATTAGGTTTTCACCCTGATAAACTATATCCATTAATTTATTTTCAACGTTAGTATAGATAATATGAACGACCCTAAACAGAAGGAGGTCGTCGAAGATATTGAATACGTTATATTAGGTAGTAGAAACTGCTTCACTCACCTCTATTTCGTTTTCATTGTATTTTGACGGACACTTCATCAAAATTTTTGAAGCATGAAACTCTTCCCCTACCATTTTTCCGGTAAGTACAATTTGTTCTGAACGTTCAAAGTCTTGAGGTTTAGAGCCATTAAATACAACCTTACATTCTTCGCCCTCCTCATCAAGCATATAAAAAGCAAAATAATTGGCATCTTGAATAGGATTGTAAATCAATTCCTTTTCCTTATTCAACTGTCCAACTACATGCAATTCCGCCTCGGTTTTTTGAGCCTCTTTAAAAGAAGCATAGGTGCTTGAATCAGCATAAATACTGATGATTATGGCAATTGCGACTGCAATGGCAATGATTCCTAAAATCGAACTCTTTTTCATAGCTTTAATCCAAAACTTTATTTTACTGCAAAAATACAAAACCTTTAATTAAGGTACGAAAAATCTAATGTATCAAAGTTATTAAGAATCGGTCTAAATAGAATTCTTCGAAAAGACCACCCTAATCAAGCATCGTTTTTTACATCTCGCTTTTTAGCTTACATTTGTGCAAATATGGCAAAGAAAAAAATTACGATTGCGATCGATGGTTATTCCTCTTGTGGAAAAAGCACAGTAGCAAAAGCACTAGCAAATAAATTGAACTTTGTTTATGTAGATAGCGGTGCAATGTATCGTGCTGTTACCTATTATTTTTTAGAAAACAATATCGATCTCAATAATCCAAAAGCAATCGCTAACGCCCTACAAAATATCCATATTGAATTACAAAACGGGGGCAAACACTCCATTGTTTTGCTCAACAATGTCGATATCACGAAAGAAATTCGAGAGATGCGTATTTCCGAAAGCGTAAGCGAACTAAGTTCAATAAAAGCGGTTCGTGCTGCACTTGTTAAGCAGCAACAAGCCATGGCCTTGCACAGCAGCATCATAATGGATGGACGAGACATTGGTACCGTCGTTTTCCCTGATGCTCAAGTCAAAATATTCATGACCGCCGACCCTAAAGTCCGCGCAGATCGCCGTTACAAAGAGTTAAAGGCTGCTGGTCAGAATGTCAGTTTAGAGGAAGTATTTGAAAATATCGCACATCGGGACTTCCAAGATACTACCCGAAAAGAAAGTCCTTTAAAGCGAGCAAAGGATGCTATCGTTTTAGACAACACCAATTTAAACCACACAGAACAACTGGATTTTGTCATCAAAGAAGTCGCTAAACATTGTCCTGAATGCGTAGAAAAAATGATAGAATAACGATTAAAACTTTAAAAAGATACAATAGGATGAATCATTGCGTCGTTCCTGAATTAACATTATAGCGCAGTTATAATTCTAGAATCAATTGTATAACCAAATCAGTATTTATCTACCATCTGTATAACCATGTTAGGACGATACATATGTGGATATCTTGATGGACCGAGAAAATGGCCATTAGCAACGGTGATCCCTATGAAAATGCGCTGGCCGAAAGGGTGAACAGGACTATCAAATCGGAGTTCGAGCTCTATTCATCAAGGAAGGGTTTGAAAGAAACAACAAACAAAATAAGGGCGAGCATAAAGGCGTACAACGGATCAAGGCCACACAGCAGTATTGACTTCCTTACACCAGAACAGGCTCACCAGTCTTCGGGGCCACTAAAAAAGCATTGGAAAAGCAAAACTGAAAGAAGAAAAAATAAAGTGTGTATAACCGGATTAGAATTACCAGATTTGTATGTATAGTAAATCCAGGATTAATAAAACAACCTGTATAATGAAAACAGGATTAATAAATAACAGTGTATAATCAAATCAGTATTTATTCATAAATCTGTATAGCTATAGACGGACGATACACCTTCAATACGCCTTGAGAGCGGCATGAGAGGCGCTTGAGACATCCTTTAAGACTGCGTATCCCCTTGGTATCCCTTTCTTCGAGACTCTTTAGGCGTTTGTCGAACAAAGGGATACCAAAGGGTAAACAATCCTCGAACCACTTCTCAAGCGTCCTTCAACCCTCCCTCAAGCTCAGCTGAAGAATCATACAAAAAATACACTCGTGATGTAAAAAAACATTGTCAAATTCCACTTTCTCCTAAACAATACGCTGAATTTCATTTTCTTTTAAAAATAACTTGCAAGTTATTCTTTAATTGCATATTTTATTCCCTACCTTTGCAGTCCTAATCTACGATTGGGAAAAGGAGACAAAATAATTAATGGCAAAAAAACAAGAAACAGAAAAAGAACTTAAGGCTAAAGAAGCTGAACTTCAAGACACTGATATTCAATCAGTGAGAGAAAAAGAGACAATCGAATCAGAGGCTGATTCAGATTTTATCAACGAAATCAAATCTAACACTTGGATTACCCCTGAAGGCGACTTCGACTGGGACAAGGAAAGTAAAGGTTTCGGTAATTACAGTGATGACGAGCGTGCGAAATTAGAAGAGCAATACGCTGGTACATTCAGTTCCATTACACAAGGTGAAATTATTGAAGGAACAGTTGTTTCATTCAATAGTAGAGACGTTGTGCTTAACGTTGGTTTTAAATCTGACGGTCTGGTTTCGTTCAACGAATTCCGTGATATCAAAGATTTAAAAGTTGGGGACAAAGTTGATGTATTTGTTGAAGCGCAAGAAGATGCGGAAGGACAATTAGTTCTATCTCGTAGACGAGCTAAAACACAACGTTCTTGGGAATCAATCAATGAAGCCCTCGATAATGACAAAATCATCAATGGTTTTGTGAAAAGTCGTACTAAAGGTGGATTAATTGTAGACATCAACGGTGTAGAAGCATTCTTACCTGGATCACAAATCGACATCAAGCCTATTCGTGATTATGACGTTTATGTTGGCAAAACAATGGAGTTCAAAGTGGTTAAAATTAACCATGAATTCAAAAACGTTGTTGTATCTCATAAAGTTTTAATTGAGGATGACTTAGAATTACAAAAAGTTGAAATCGTTTCTAAGCTAGAAAAAGGACAAATTCTGGAAGGTACTGTTAAAAATATTACTGACTTCGGAGTGTTTATCGATCTTGGTGGTGTAGACGGTTTACTTCATATTACCGATATTTCATGGGGTCGTATCGAACATCCAAGAGAAGTATTAGCTTTGGATGCGAAGGTTAATGTTGTAGTTTTAGATTTTGATGATGAGAAGAAGCGAATTGCATTAGGCATGAAGCAATTGACTCCTCACCCTTGGGAATCTTTGGATACAGAATTAGTAATCGGTTCTAAAGTTAAAGGAAGAATTGTTACTGTCGCTGATTACGGTGCTTTCTTAGAAATCATTCCTGGTGTTGAAGGACTAATTCACGTTTCTGAAATGTCATGGTCTCAAAACCTACGTAGCCCGCAAGAATTCCTAAAAGTAGGCGACGAAGTTGAAGCTGAAATCTTAACTCTAGACCGCGACGAGCGTAAAATGAGTTTAGGAATTAAGCAATTGACTCCAGACCCTTGGAAAGATATTGCTGCACGCTACCCTGTTGGTTCACAACACAAAGCTGTCGTTAAAAACATGACTAACTTTGGAGTGTTTGTTGAATTGGAAGAAGGTATCGATGGCTTAATTCACATTTCTGATCTTTCTTGGTCTAAGAAAATCAACCATCCTAATGAATTCACCAAGCCAGGTATTGAATTAGATGTAGTTGTTTTAGAACTTGACGAAGAGAATCGTAAATTAAGTTTAGGACATAAACAATTAGAAGAAAACCCTTGGGAGACATTCGAAACCATCTTCACAGTAGATTCAATTCATGAAGGAACTGTATTGAAAGTAAGCGATAAAGGTGCTATCGTAGCATTGGCTTATGGTGTTGAAGGATTTAGTCCAAGCAAACATAGCATTAAACAAGACGGAACTCCGCTTAAAGCAGACGACGTTGATCAGTTTAAAGTTATAGAATTTAATAAAGAAGCGAAACGCATCGTTATTTCTCACTCAAGAATTTGGGAAGATGAACGTGCCGAGGCTCGTGTTGAAGAATTCAATGCACGCAAGAAAGAAGCAAAAGCTTCCTCAGGTGCGGTGAAGAAAGTGAAAGATTCAGTAGAAAAATCCACTTTAGGTGATTTAGATGTACTTGCTCAATTAAAACAGCAAATGGAAGGCGAAGAAAGCGCTAACAAAAAGTCTAAATAATCTTTTTCAATTATCAATCTTTAAAGCCGTTTCAATATATCGAAACGGCTTTTTTATTTTAATAACCCACAAAACAAAGAATGACATTCGATCAAATTAAATTAATAGATCCCATTTTAAAAGCGTTACAAGAGGAAGGATATGAAAAACCTACTCCTATTCAACAACAGGCTATCCCTCTAATCCTTAACAAACGAGATGTATTAGGATGTGCACAAACCGGAACCGGGAAAACAGCCGCTTTTGCCATTCCTATTTTACAGCTTCTGTCTAAAAATATTGACCATCAAGCAAAGGGAAAAAGAGCCATCAAGGCCCTTATCCTCACCCCTACGCGTGAATTAGCTATTCAGATCGATGAGAGTTTTCGTGCTTATGGCAGGTATTTAAAACTAAACCATGCTGTTATTTTTGGTGGCGTTTCTCAAAATGCGCAGACCGATAAATTAAAAGCTGGTGTGGATATTTTAGTAGCTACACCGGGCCGTTTAATCGACTTAATGAATCAAGGTTTTATCAGTTTAAAAGACCTCGAAATATTCGTTCTTGATGAAGCTGACAGGATGCTTGATATGGGCTTTCTACACGATGTGAAAAAAATAATTGCCAAGCTACCAACAAGTAAACATACCTTGTTTTTCTCTGCAACGATGCCAAAAGAAATTCAAGTATTGGCAAATACGATTTTAAGAAATCCGGAGAAAGTAGAGGTAGCGCCTGCTTCATCTACTGCTAATACCATCCAACAATCTATTTATTTCACCGATAGAAGTAATAAAAGGGCTCTGCTCAAGTATCTTCTAAAAGACAAATCGATTACTACCGCACTGGTTTTTACACGTACGAAACATGGAGCCGATCGCGTTGCTAAAGATTTAAATAGTTCTAAAATAAAAGCCGAAGCTATTCATGGGAATAAATCTCAAAACAGCAGACAACGCGCTTTAACGAATTTTAAAACAAAACAGACGAGAGTATTGGTAGCTACCGATATTGCGGCAAGGGGAATAGACGTGGATGATTTGACCCATGTAATCAATTACGAGGTGCCAAACATTCCTGAGACTTATGTACACCGTATCGGACGTACCGGCCGTGCTGGTGCAGAAGGAATTTCTTTTACTTTCTGTGATGCTGAAGAAAAGGAACTGATAGATGATATTCAAAAATTAATTGGAATAAAAATTCCTGTGGTTGATGGACACCCTTACCCTATGGAAAATACCAACGTTGCAAAATTAAAAGAAGCACGTAAAGTGGCTGCTGAAGCAAGTAAAAAAGCTTATTTGGCGGATAGAAATCTTAATAAACATAGAAAATCAAGAAACAATCACTAAAAAAAGCGTGCAATTATTTAGCAGTAAATGGGTCATCTAAATATTCTGTCCTATAAATTGACCCATTGGCTTTAAGCTTCCAAATTATTCTTCCAGACTGGTCCATTTTTATTATCGTGCCATTTGTGGCGCTGGTTGCTAAAAGGTGATTATCTGGGAGAAGGGAAGCACTTCCCATAATAGGAGAATAATATGTCTCTGGCAAATTTGCTCTTATTCTGCTTTCTGCCTCTAGTGTTTGTTCGTTTAGTTCAAAAGAGAGTACTCTAGTAAAAGGTCTCTCTGCACTTCCATTATCAAAGAGCATCATGTGGCCGTCCTTATTTCGATATGCAAAATGTTGATAGAGAAATTCCGATTGGGGGTCAATGTTTACATTCCCTTTTTTCCCTAATTTCCACATTACCTTACCTGAAGTGGAATTGACTTTCCAAATTTGGTGCAAAGCTCTTAGCGAGAGTATATAATTATTATCCTTATCAATAGATATCGAGTTAATCCAGGGCTGCGCAACAATGTTTGGATCGATTTCTTCTTGTACATCGAAGGTACTCCACTCCCATATTTTATGACCGGTTTTATCAAGTTCAATCAAGCCATCTCCTGGCATCCCGCCTTTTAATTCATTGGTTATCAATACTAAATTTCCTCGACTATTTATTGCCAGATCATGGTGGATGGTTTTATCAAAACCTTTTTGTCCTTTTTTAAGGTAAAGAAGTGTATCCCCTGCCAAGGTGGTTTCTAAAATAACATTCCCATCGCCGAAAGAAGTCTTATTTTCATCTTCTATCGTTAATAGGGTATTGTTAGACGACATTCTGAAGCTCTTAATACTATTGGGCGACGTCCTATACCATACCAAGCTTCCTTTTTGATCAAGAATGTAGATGCAACCTGGACTTGTTCCACTCGAAAAAATATAATAACCAGGAAGGTCTTCCTCTATTTGATTATCATCTTCATTATAAAAGTCTTTAACCCAGACAGGAATAGATGAGGTAATGAATTGATAGGGTTCAACACTAGCCATCTGTGGCTGTCCGCCGTTAGAAACTAATATTTCAAACTTATATGAGGTATTTTCTTTTAATTTAAAAAGTGGAATTAGGTGTTTCTTTTTATTCAAAGAGGTTTCCGAAACCAATGCTTCACTCTCCCCTTCTATCCAGTACCTAATATAGGCATCTGAATTGTTATTTAATTCAATTCCAATACGTGCGGTAATTGCAGAAGCTGATGTATTAACAACTTCTACCTTTTCTATAATTATTGCTATGCTACTTTCATTGTCTTTTGAACAAGCATAGAAAACACTTGCCATGACAACGGTCAATAGCATAGCAATAAATCTTTTCAAGATAGTTAATAGCATTAAAATCTATTATTTATCCCACCAAACTGTTTTCAACCAGTCGTTCTTTCCACCAATCCGGTTAACGGCTTCTTGCATGTTTGTAGGATTCTGAATCGCTTCAGATTCCGGGTAAAAGAACCTCCTTGGCATCAAGCCATTTGTTCCACTTGAATACCATTCTACTGATGTAAAAGGTACCAATTTTGGATAGCCTGTTCTACGGTAATTCGCATAAGCTTCTGCACCGTTCAAGAAAAAGTTAACCCACATTTGGCCGTGTATAGCTTCCATCGCTCCTTCAAAATCTGTTGGGAAAACTGCATAGGTCTGTAATAACCCATCAATTTGAGCTTGGCTGATCGCAGGCGCTCCTGGATAATGTCTCATCATTTCGCAACTTGCTTGAACACCTTTTTGGAAATGGTCTCTTGGATTGGACAATGCTGCCCATCCTCTTACCGCCGCTTCGGCTTTTAAGAATTCAACTTCCGCATAGGTAAAGTGGAAAAACGGTGCATCTAAAGCAGACACATACTTGCTTGGCTGCATAAACTTAAAGTTATGCCCTACATAACGGACATTTCCTGTCTTATCGGTGATATCTCCATAATCTGACCATTCATTCCAAGCCATTGCGCCGGGAGTGGTTCCCAAATGTTCAATGTCATCGGTGATATCCACCACATTTGCAGAAACACCAATAATTCCATCTCCCAAATAGGTTCCGCCATAAATTGTAAGTCTAGGATCATTGGACTTATTCATAAAATCAACCAATGTCTTTACCAATCTGAACCCCGAAGAAACTGGTTCGTTTTTAAAAACTTGAGATCTACCATTCCCACGAAGTTCATTACCGCTATAACTGATAGGCATATGTTTGGTCATGGTGATATCCGAATTATCAGTCATCACACCACCTGCAATAGCAGCTTCAACTTGCTTTTGTGCTTCTTGAATATTGACTTTTGTAAGTCTAAAACCTAATCGTAACCGAAGTGAGTTTCCAAATTTTCTCCATTTATCAACGTTGCCATTATAAAACAAATCACCTGAAACCGCAGCTTTTGAAGCATCTAATGATTTTGTAGCTTCGTCCAGTTCTTTAAATAAATCAGCGTAAATATCTTCCTGCTTATCGTATTTTGGTAAGAACTTCTTTTCCGTAAAGCCTTTAATTGCTTCTGAATACGGAATATCACCGTACATATCGGTAAGTTTGGCATAGATAAACACTCTCAATATCCTGGCGGCAGCATTCATGTTCACCTGTTCAGGATTACCCGCTGTTTTATCAACGACGTCCTGAATATTTTTCAACTCACGTGGATAGGTAGTTTCCCAATGGCTGTACCAATGATTTTTTTCCACCACTTGATACATCCCTCCATGTTGGGTCCACCAAGAACCCCCTAAATGTTGGATCATGGGAGAAGCAATACCAAGATCATATCTCCAAGTATCTTCGCGATCTCCAGACAACCCAGCTTGGACCGTGGTTAACTGATAACCTGCATCAATTTCCGTAAATCCTGCAGGATCTTCATTCAGCAATTGAAGGTCTTTGGTACAAGACTGGAAAGTCAGTATAAAAACGATCAACGATAAATATTTTAAAGTTTTCATATAAGTATTTTTTAGCTATAATGAATTCTTATTGAGCAATTAAGGATTAATCTCTCCTAAGCTTCCATTTGTTTATTTATAAGATGAATACTTCTAATTATTATAAACGGTATCAATTAAAATTTAACTTGTAAATTAAAACCGATACTTCTTCTTCCTGGAAGTGAACCATATTCAAAGCCTTGTCCGTTTCCATTATTATAATTAGATTCTGGATCTATATTGTCCACATTTTTATGGATAATCCATAGGTTACGTCCAATCACTCCAAGTGAGGCCGAAGCGAAAGGCATGTTTCTTACAACACTCTGAGGCAAGGTATAACTAACTCCTATATCGCGCAACTTAACATAGCTAGCGTCATATATAAAAGGTTGTGGAATATTTCCTGTAATTCTGCCCCAATAGGTGGATGGATTTACTGGAACGGTATTTACTTCTCCAGCGGCATTTACTCCTTCCCCAATATATCCTCTTCCATTTTGAGGAACATCATCGGGGTTCAGGTTAGCATCTTCCGCTGCTCTTCTCTCTTGTGAGTATGCGTTCCAAGAATCTCGACCAGCAACTGTATTTGGATGTGAACCGCTTGAATGTAAAGCCAAACTCGTCATAGAGAACAAGTCGCCACCTACACGTACATCAAAAACCGCTTTAAGATCAAAACCTTTGTAAGAGACGTTATTGATCATACCGCCAGTCCATTTCGGAAGACTATTACCTATTTCCACAGGTGTGTCCGTAAATAATGGCAATCCATCGCTTCCATGAACTCGTTTACCATTCGCATCCATTACAAATGAGTTTCCTAGAATTGTACCAAAGGGTTTACCTTTTTCAGCAACAATTGTTGCTCCGGCCCAACGAGCTTCGGCAACGGTATAAGCCTCTAAGCCTTCATAAATATCTAGAATAGTATTGTTGTTCTTTGAAAAATTGAGCGATAGGTCCCATCTAAATCCATTGTCAAGGGAAACCGGTGTAGTCTTTAATAAAATTTCAACGCCTGTATTTTTTAATTTTGCAGCGTTCAAAGAAGCATAACTGTATCCTGTGGTTTGCGGAATAGGCAAATCAAGAAGTACGTTATTCGTAATTTCATTATAATAGGTAAAATCAAGGCTAACGCGATCGTTAAAAAAGCTTAAATCAGTACCAATTTCAAAAGATGTTTTCTGCTGAGGCTTCAACTCTGAATTTGGAATTGTAGAACCCAAGACTTCTCCCATTGGGAACCCATTCATTGAAACACCTGTTAATGAATATAAGAATCTAGTTTTATAAGGATCCGTATCGCTTCCTACTTGTCCATAAGACGTTCTGATCTTCGCATAGTTCAAGAAATTTGACTGAAGATTAAACGCATCAGAAACAACCACACTTAAATCTGCCGCAGGATAAAAGAAGGAATGGTTTCCTTTTGGAAGAGTGGAAGACCAGTCGTTTCTACCTTGTAGGTTTAAAAATAGATAATTCTGGTAACCAAAGCCGATGTTTCCGAAAACAGATTGAATTTCTTTTCTGGGGTTGAACGGCATAACTCTTAACTCTTTGAAGTTAGTGATCAATTCTTTTGCTGGGACAACGATTTCTGTTCCTTGGGTTATGGTTTGTTCACGATTAAATTTCATTAGGTTTCCTCCCACCATTGCCGAAACCTTGAAACTGCTATTAATTTCTTTATCAAAATTAATGAGACCTTGGAAGTTATCTTCTTTAACTCTTAAATCGTTTAGCGCTAACTGCCCCCCATCCTTAGTAGGAGTAAATTGATCATAGAAATTATGAAATTTAAAGGTATAAAAATCTGTACCGCCATTTAGCCTAGCGCTCCAATTTTCATTTAATTGATAACTTAAATTGACAGATCCACTTGTTCTCAATTTATCACTATCGTTCGTTGTTTTATTTAACGTCCAATACGGGTTCGCACGGTATTGATTTCCAGTATAATTAATATAGCTTCTATCGCTATTTTCATATTCTCTTAACCAAGATTGGTCAAAGTTTCCTGCTAAGCCAATAAGTCCGTTTCCGATATTGTTAACGTCATCTGTCAAAGCGGGTCTATTTCCTACGTTTTCAGCCATTAACGAAGCCTTTACCTCAATTGTCAAGCCTTTAGCAATCTCACTTTCTCCTCTTAAAGAGAAATTATTTCTATCGTATCCACTTCCCGGGATAATGTCTTTATTAGCTACATTGGAATAAGAGAATCTCAGATTCTGTTTTTCATTTCCTCCGGTTAATGAAAGTGTATTCATTGCTGTTACGCCGGTACGAAAAAAATCTTGTACGTTATTCTCAATGTATTTATAAGGCCTTAATTGCCCGTCTCTTTGAATGATAGACTCAAGATCTGTATATTTAGGTCCCCAACTAGACGTAATGTTACTTGCTTCATTTGCCGTACGCTGTACTAAGCCATTATTCCCTTGTCCATAAATTTTCTGTACCTCGTCTAGCCTTGTTGAAATTTCATCCGTGGTAATTGAACTGTTAAATTCGATACCTAGTCCTCTACTCCCTCTTCCGCTTTTCGTAGTAATCAATATTACTCCGTTCAAAGCTCTAGATCCATACAATACCGCAGCAGAGGCACCCTTCAAAACCGAAATGGATTCAATATCATTCGGATTTACGTCAGACATACCGTCTCCAAGGTCAAAACCACCCCATTGATTTGCACTACCTATATTTCCGTTAACAGCTGGCACGCCATCAATCACGTATAAAGGTTGGTTGCTACCTTGCAGCTCTCTAATTCCTCGAATAACTACTCGGCTCGACCCAGTAGGACCAGCGGTAGTTGTTGATATATTCACACCAGCAACTTTCCCCGCAATAGAAGCAATGGGATTTGGCTCTCCGAACCCGGCAATATCGCTGCTAGAGATATCGGATACCGCATAGCCTAATTCCCTTTTTTGCCTTTTAATGCCTAAAGCCGTCACTACAATATCCGAGATCGTTTCAGATTTTTCTAGTAGAGTAACGTTTAATTGGGTTTGAGAACCAAGGTTCACTTCTTTAACTTCGTAACCAAGGAAACTAAAAACTAAGGTTCCTGCTCCATTTTGAACGGAAAAAGAAAATATTCCCTGATTGTTAGTAGTGGTGCCTCTAGTAGTTCCTTTTAATACCACACTTACACCCTCCATCGGCTGTCCCTCATTATCCCTAACGGTTCCTCTATAAACTACTTCGTCTTGCAGAAGGGCCTTCTCAAGAGATTCCTTTCTTTTTACAATAACTGTATTTTCAGAAATAGTAAAATCAAATGGTTGGTTATCAAAACTTTTAGCAAGAGCTTCATTGATATCTACATCTTTAATATCTATGTTCACCAATTTAGAATCTTTTAACATAGTAGAGTTGTATAAAAAGTCATAATTGCTTTGAGCGCTTATCTTTTTTAATACCTTCTCTAACGAACTGTTGGTTTCTTTTAAAGTAATCTTTTGCGCAAAACCATTTGCGCTCACCTGCATAAAAGCTCCAATCAGCAGAAATAACGTAATTTTCATGATACGCAAAATATTGCAAGGTGAAAAATACTTTTCCTTACGTAAATAAAATTTCATATTTTTGAATGTTTGGGGTTAAAATTGAATACGTGTATTTTTAACAAAATCTATTTTAAATGGGACTCAGACTTTATGCTAGGGTGTCGCAAGCACTCTAGCATTTTTCCCATAAAAACAACTATTTATGGCATAACGATTATCCTCCTTCCTTCTATTTCGAAATTAATAGTGCCTGTCAGTTCCAGCATATGAAGTACATCGGAGATATCGCTTCTTCTCAATATCCTGCCTGTAAATTCTTTATCTACCATATCTCCCCTATATTCCACATCGACATCGTACCAACGTGATAGGTTAAGCATGATGCTTTTTATATCTTCATTATTAAATATAAAATAACCATTCTTCCACGACGACTTCTGATCCAATCGGCTGCAATAACATGAACCTTACCATCCGTTCTATTAAAATCGGCATGCTCACCAGGTGTCAATAAAACTGGAGTCATATTGCTATTTGATCCGAACAGCTCCTTCAACCAAGGTTGTGTATATATTATTTTCATTCGAATAAGCTTTAACGTTAAATTGGGTACCCAAAACCTCAATTTCCATATCATCCATGCTCACAATAAAGGGCATGTTTTTATTTTTAGCTACTTCAAAATAAGCTTCACCAGTAAAAACTACCTTTCTGGTTTTTCCAACAAATTCAGTTGGAAAATAGAGTGAACTCTCTGCATTCACCATACTCGACTCCCATCTGGCAATAAAACCTGGTATTGTCCACCTTTAGGGGTCACCATAGTATTATATAAAATTGTTTTATTGGCTTTCAAGCCTTGACTATTGTGGCCGGCATAAATCAATTCTCCATTTTCATTCCTTAATACAGTTGTTCCATCACCTAGTAAAATCTCTTCCCTCTCAAGGTCTGTCAAGTCGATCACTGCACCATCAGATAACGTCAATGTCGCCTTATTCGTTCCTGGTAAAATTTCATTTGTAGGTTGGCTATCAACAAAAACCGCTACCTCTTTAGTAAGTTTTTGATGGATATAAAAGGATAGAGTAATTCCGAGTGCAAACAAGGAGATTGCCGCATAAGCAAAACGTTTACGAAAGCGCTTATTAACAACTTTTTCATCAATATAATTCACTTTAAGAGGCGATGAAGCTATCATGAGTGGATCATTCATCTTGGTTTGTGACGTTACCGAACTCATGATGTCTTTTTCAATAAAATAGTTGCGTTTCAACGTTGACCAAACCCTATCTAATATTTCCTTTTTATCATTCTGCCCTGTTTCAATCGGCCATCTAACCATTTCATGATTAAAAGAACGGTACCAGTCCAACAATTCCTGTCGTTCATTATAAGTGGCTGTCCCGTTCACATACTTTTCAATAAGATCGGCTAAATTTGTCTTGTCCATAGCATTTATAAGGGTATTAATATAGAGTACCATAAGGCCATAGTCAACCCTTAGTGATAAAAATAATTTGGGAAATTATAAGGAACTTAAAAGAAGATAGATGGAAATACCCAATTCTTTTAAGTTGCTACGCAAAGCTTTTAGAGCTTTTGTCATATGAGCCTCGACAGTTTTCTCTGCGATATTCATCTCTTTGGAAATCTCGGAATTTGATAAGCCTTTGTCACGACTATTTTTATATACTAAACGACACTTCTCGGGCATTCGTTCAACAATACCATCAATATACTCTTGTAAAAATTTAGCATGAATGGTTTCTTCCAGCAGGTCAGCCTCATTTAGTTTATAGTTCAGCTCTACAATTTCCGCTCTACGTTTTTGTCGGTGAATCGTGCGAAAAACAGAAAATTTGATGGCGGTAGCTAAATAAGCGCTTAACGATTCTATCCTTAGTTGATTTCGTCTTTCCCATAATCCACTGAAAACCTCTTGGACAATCTCTTCAACAAAATCCTTGTCTTTTGTATAATGATAGGCGATGGCAAGTAATTTCTCACTATAACGACTATAGATTTCGGTGAAAGCCATTCATCCCCTCGTGATAACAAGATGGTGAGTTTAGAATCTAAATAGGAGGAGTAGAATTTCATTTCATATAAAAGGGCTTAATACAAACATAACGAAAATAATTATCATAACAATTACAATACAAAACTATTTATTTCTCTTCAAATCGGAAGTTTTTTTGTCATGTTGACAACAAGGAAATATCTTTTACTCCATGATTGATAAGATCCTTCGCAAGCTCAGGATGACAAAAGAACATTGTAAGAGAAAGGATAAGGTTAATATTATAAACAATTTCAAATAATTGTTTGACAATCTAAACCAAATAGCTTATATTTGAACTTTTTAAATCCAAACATTAAGAAATGACAAAACTCAAACTTTAGCGTCCTAGTCGCTTTAGTACTATCTATAGCAGCATGTGGTGGTTTATATTTCTCTTACAAGAAAGAGGTTGTAAATGTTTATACACATCGCCATTATCAGGCGGATGACGAATTATTTTCCAAATTCACCGAAGAAACGGGCATAAAAGTAAACATTGTTAACGCTAGTGCAGATGAATTGATTCAAAGGCTGGAAACAGAAGGTAAGAATTCCGATGCGGATATTTTAATCACTGTAGATGCCGACGATTATATCGTGCTCAAGAAAAAGGCTTACTTCAACCCGTAAGCACCGAGAAACTTTTAGCGAATATAGGGCCGAACTTCCGTGAAGCAGAAGGGTATTGGTACGGAATCACCTATCGCGCTCGAATAATTGCGTATGCTAAGGAGCGTGTGAATTCTGAGGATATCAAAAGATATGAAGACTTAGCTGACCCTAAATGGAAAGGCAAAATATTAATCCGTTCTTCTGAAAACATATATAACCAATCGCTATTGGCGTCCATCATTATTGCAGATGGGGAAGAAAGAAAAAAAGCCAAAGATTGGGCAACAGGGGTTGTTGCTAATATGGCTAGAAGCCCTAAAGGTAGTGATCGCGATCAAGTAAAAGCAGTAGCTGCCGGCGAAGGAGACATTGCAATTGTAAACACCTACTACATCAGCTTGATGCTTAACGACGCAAATGAAGAAGAAAGAAAGGCTGGTCAATCCGTTGGAATCATCTTCCCGAACCAGGCCGATAGAGGTACACATATCAACATCAGCGGCGTGGCGGTAACTAAATACGCACCGAATAAGGACAATGCAATTAAGCTTATCGAATTCCTTACTGATGAATCTGCGCAAAAAACCTTAGCTGGAATAAACTATGAATACCCTACCAATCCTAAAGTATCAAAAGATGCCATTTTAGAAGAATGGGGTGATTTCAAAGCTGATGAAGTTGAGCTTAATTTATTAGGAAAGTATAATAGCGAAGCTGTGAAGTTATTTGGTGAAACTGGTTGGAAATAAAGTCTATTTTTTTTACAAATAGAAATGGAAAAAAAAACCACCTATTGGTGGACGCGATGGACCGGGGCTGCAATTGTTATTCTATTAATGGTTTTAACTCCTATTATAACCATCCTAATAAAACTTTTTGAATCTCCAGGAGAGCATTGGGGGCATATTGCCTCCAATTTGCTTCCCTCCTATTTTTCAAATACTTTTATCCTTCTCAGTGGTGTTGCACTTTGCACTTTCATCCTTGGCGTAGGCGTGGCGTGGTTAGTGTCCATTTATGATTTCCCTGGTCGAAAGTATTTTGAGTGGCTGCTGATTCTACCGCTGGCCTTTCCTTCTTATATGATGGGCTATAGCTATGTTGGAATTTTAGAATACACTGGTCCGTTGCAATCTTTTTTAAGAAATAGCTTGGGAATGCAATTCAAAGGTCCCATTATTGACATTATGAATATGCCGGGTGCGATTTTTATCCTATCGATAAGCCTATTTCCTTATGTATATGTAATCTGTCGTGCGTCATTTTTACGCCAATCCCATCAAATGCAAGAGGCTGCTTTACTTTTAGGAAGTAGTCGGATCAGGATGTTCACAAAAATTGCCTTACCCATGGCGAGACCGGCCGTTGCTGGAGGAATTGCGCTGGCAGGAATGGAAGTATTAAACGATTATGGGACTGTGAAGTACTTCGGAATTGATACCTTTACTTCTGGTATTTTCCGAGCTTGGTTTTCTTTTGGGGATATCAATACCGCAATATACTTGTCTGCTATTCTGACTTTAATCGTATTAGTATTAATATGGCTAGAAAACATCCAGAGGGGAAGTCGCGCTTGGACGACGCAGAGTAGCAAAAACAAACCAGTTCGTCGAATTGAAACAACGTTCAAGAGCACTAGTTGGATATATACCGCTATTTGTTCCCTAGTTCTTTTGATTAGTTTTATCCTACCTCTAATACAACTATTTTACTGGGTTTCTTTAACCTGGCGAAAAGTGATCAATTCGGAATTTATATTACTTATTGTAAGAAGCTTTTCTTTAGCAATAGGTTCTGCTGTAGCAATAGCTGTATTGGCGATAATATTGCTATATGCTGTCAGACTTAGTCCGCTTAAATGGACTCGCTATATCGCGAGAACAGCGTCTTTAGGTTATGCAATACCCGGCGCTGTAATTGCTGTTGGCGTTATGATTCCGATGATGAAGATGGATAGATTTATCATCTGGTTATCCTCAAATCAAAGCGGCATGATCTTGTCAGGAACTTTGATTATATTGGTAGTTGCATACATTGTTCGTTTTATGGCGGTAGGTTATAATGCTATAGACGCTGGTTTTCAAAAAACAGGCCCTTATGTGAATGAAGTAGCCCGTTCTTTAGGTGCATCTTCCTTTAGAACTTTGTGGAAAATAGACATTCCGCTGATAAAAAACAGCATTGCAGGTGCTATCTTGCTTGCGTTTGTTGACATATTGAAAGAATTGCCCCTAACTTTAATTTTACGGCCTTTCAACTTTCATACATTAGCGACAAAAGCATTTGATATGGCAACCAATGAAATGATTGCGGAATCTGCAAACGCCTCATTAATAGTTGTATTAACGGGAGTTATTCCAATCATTTTGTTAAACAGCATGATAAGGAAAGTAAAATAAAGATTTAAATTAGTAAAAATGCCAATTATTGAACTGACTGATATTAGTAAACGCTACCGTACTTCTGATAAGTTGGCGGTAGATCACGTTTCTTTTTCCTTGGAGAAGGGAAAGATATTGGCTCTTGTTGGAGAAAGTGGTTCTGGAAAAACTACTTTATTACGTTTAATTGCTGGACTAGAGCACCCAGATGGTGGAATTATTCGTTTGGCCGGAAGGGAAATCGTAAACGGCAGAAAGTCCTTAGCGGCCAATCGTCGTAAAACCGGTATGGTATTTCAAGATTATGCATTATTCCCCCATCTCAGCATACTGGAGAATGTGCGTTTCGGCTTAAATGGGATGGCTAAGGAAGCTGCTACACAAAGGGCCTACGAAAGTCTTGAACTTACAGGCCTAAAAGAAGACGTAACAAAATACCCGCATCAATTATCAGGCGGACAGCAACAGAGAGTTGCTTTGGCAAGGGCACTTGCTCCTCGTCCAGAAATACTATTAATGGATGAACCCTTCAGTAATTTGGATACCATATTAAGGGATCAAGTACGAGAAGAGGTCCAACAAATTATTAAATCAGTTGGAATAACCGCAATACTGGTGACCCACGATACCAAAGACGCCTTCTCAACTGCTGACCAAATCGCGGTGATGTTAGGAGGTAAATTATTGCAAATTGACACTCCGGACGCGCTATATAACAATCCGAATTCTTCCTACGTTGCCGAACTGTTTGGAAAATCAAACCACTTGGAAGCTGTAGTAGAGCCCGGAGGATTTAACACTCCATTTGGTTTTGTTTCTACCCCCTTAGAATGTCCTTATAAGGATAAGGTAAACCTCTTTTTCAGAGCAGAAGAAGCCACTTTCTGTGAAGCCGGAGAACCTCACCTTTGTGGACGAATAGAAAAGTGCGTTTACCTAGGAGATCATATGCAACTCAAAGTATGTTGCAATAGCTGCAATAGCTGCGCTAGAAACAATGGAAATAAAATCGACGGTGATAAGCATAGCATATTACTACGGTCGTCGGTTCAAACTTGGAAGCCCGGTGATGTTGTTCGATTCAGATTAAAAAACTTTAAAGTGATGTCAGATATTAGGAATTAGGTTTGAGGTAATAGGTTTTAGGTAACAGATAGGCACCCGCACCCCTTTCACTCATCACCGTTCACTCATCACCGTCCACCTAAAGCTTCTTCGATGATTTCCGTATAAAACTCCATTTCTGTTTTACCATATGCTCTTACTTGCTGCGGAATGAAACTTGTCTCTGTTTGTCCTGGAACAGTATTAATTTCAATGAAATAAAAAGCATCACTTGTCTTTTCCAAGAAAAAATCAACACGAACCATTCCTTTACAGTTAAGTTCCTCATAGATTTGTTTTATAATAGTTGCGATACGCTCGTTTTGCTCTTTACTAAAATTTGCTGGTGTAATTTCTTCAGCCATTCCAGGTTTATACTTGGCCTCATAATCAAAGAAGTCATTCTTTGGAATTACCTCGGTAGCAGGTAAAACAAGAAGTTGGCCTTTTGTGCGATAAACGCCAATGGAAAACTCCCTTCCTTCCACAAATTCTTCAACAATCACTTCCTTCCCGGTATTGATAGTATTAAAAGCGAGATCGATTGCGCTTTGCAGTTCTTCTTTTCTAGTCACTTTTGACATTCCAATACTACTTCCGCCTGCGTTAGGCTTTACAAAGTACGGCATTTTTAGCTTAGCTATAATTTCACTTGCCCCAGATTGTTGTTCATTTTCAGTTAGAAGTATGGAAGACGCCATATTAATCCCAGGAATATCCTTTAATAAGGTCTTAGTAAATGCCTTGTGCATACTTAAGGCAGATGTCAGGGTACCGCATGAAGTATAAGGCATGTTGATCATATCAAAGTACCCCTGCAATAAGCCGTCCTCACCTGGGGAACCATGAATCATTATAAAGGCAAGGTCAAAAACAACCTGCTCGCCATGTATAGTTAGACTAAAATCCTTTCGGTTGATGGTGTGTGATTCTCCTTTTTCATCTACATATAACCATTCTTCTTTCGTGATGTTGATTAAATAAACATCAAAAAGAGCTGCATCAATGTTTTTAGAAACGAAAGATGCACTTCTGTAAGAGACTTCAGCCTCACCTGTATATCCACCCGCTAGTAGGGCAATTTTTGCTTTCATGTAGAAATAATTATTATTGGAATAGATCTTGCAATAAACGAGATTAAAAAAAACCGAAGTATAATACTCAGTCCAGATTCACATAATTGAACAAATATAAAAATCTATTAGATTAAAACGATAAACTCTATCTTTGTGGATATATTAAAATAGAACATGAGCAAATTTTTTCAATACATTAGAACGGACATCTTTAGAAAAAACCTAATTATCGCCTTGGTTTCTTTTGTTGTTTTTTTAGTCGTAATATTTTTTCTTCTGCAAACTTACACCCGCCATGGGCAATTGATTGATGTGCCTTCAATTAAGGGGATGACTATTCACGACGCCATAAAAGAATTAGATAGTAAAGGTTTTGAATACCAGATTGACTCCGTTTATCAAGCAGATAAACAACCGGGCTTAGTTATTGATCAGAATCCGGCAGAGGGTTCTAAGGTAAAAGAAAATAGAACAGTCTATTTAACTATTATCACCATGAGTGCCCCGGAAGTGAAATTCCCTGAAGTTCGCGAATTGACTTTTCTAGAAGCAAGATCGATAATTCAGAATTACGGACTAAAAATATTGGATACTATTTATATCCCTGACATTGCGAGAGACCGAGTTTTGGATGTTAAAGTTGGAAATAGGAAATTATTGGCTGGCGAGGAAATCGCTAAGGGAACAAGCGTCATTTTAATTTTGGGAAATGGTCAAGGGGAAGCGGAAGTCGAAATCCCGAATCTGATAGGCCTATCCTTGTCGGAAGCTACCTTTTCTATTCAAGGATCGTCACTTACATTAGGTACCGTTAGGTATATGGGTTATATAACCGATACATTAAGCGCAAGGGTGATCAGTCAAACACCAGAACCCGATAGCTTACATTTAGAAAAAGTAAGTATCGGAACACCAATTAACCTTGCCCTAAGCAATTAAAAGAATAATTATGTTTAAGAAACTTCCAAAAAGTGGCGTCTACATCATAACCACCGTTTTGGTATTAGTCCTTCTTGTGGTCGCTTATTTTGGCTATAGCGCTTACCGCAACTATTTTAGTCCAAATGTAAGTGATAAAGAAGAATACCTATACATTCCTACGGGTTCTACCTTCGAAGATTTAATGCAAAATCTTCAAGAGAATGGTATTCTTCTTGATACAAGTTCTTTCCGTTGGGTGGCAAATAAAAGTGATTATCCTGGGAACCTAAAAGCAGGAAAATATGCTTTAAATCCTGGAATGAATAATAGAGATTTAGTTAGAAAATTACGAGCTGGCCTACAAGAACCAGTTAAATTTAGGTTTCAAAACCTTCGCCTAAAAAGCGATTTTGCCAAGCATGTCTCCACCCAGCTTGAAGCAGACTCAAGTTCCATCATGGCACTGATGAACAACGATTCTTTGGCTTCTCAATATGGTTTTAACACGGAAAACTTTTACTCTATGTTCATTCCGAATACTTATGAAATCTGGTGGAATACTCCAGCGGAAAAGTTTTTCGAAAGAATGCATAATGAATATTCGAGGTTTTGGACTACAGATCGATTAGAAAAAGCTAAAGCTATTAATTTAAGTCCAAACGAAGTGAGTATTTTGGCTTCGATTGTACGAGGAGAGGCCTTACACAACGATGAAATGCCAAAAATCGCAGGCTTATATCTAAATAGATTACAAAGGGGAATTTTACTTCAGGCAGATCCGACAGTTATATTTGCTGCCCAAGATTTCACCATTCGTAGAGTTTTGAATAAACACTTGGCCATAAATTCGCCTTACAATACCTACCTCAATAGAGGATTGCCACCTGGGCCAATCAACCTGCCTAGTATTGCCTCTATTGATGCAGTGTTGAACTTTCAAAAACACGACTATCTTTATATGTGCGCAAAGGATGATTTTTCTGGATATCATAACTATGCGAAAACTATGTCAGAACACCTCGTTAATGCTCGAAAATTTCAAAAAGCATTAAATGATAGAAACATAAAACGATAATGATTGAATATAAATGCAAAATCAGAGTCCGCTACAGCGAAACCGACCAAATGGGCTATGTTTATTATGGCAACTATGCTAGTTACTATGAGGTGGCAAGGGTAGAAATGCTGCGTAGCCTAGGCACTTCATACAGAGAAATGGAAGAAAGTGGAATCATGATGCCGGTATTGGAATTAAAATGCAAATATATAAAACCAGCCTACTATGATGAAGAATTGACCATTTTGGTGAAAATTGTAGACAAACCACAGACCCGCATTAAATTCCATTATGAAATTTGGAATGAAAAAGAAGAATTAATAAACATCGGTGAAACGACTTTAGTATTCGTTGACATCAAAAGGAACAGGCCAGGTTTGCCTACGGAGGATTTTCAGAAACGTATGGCCCCCTATTTCAATTAATAAAAATGTCCTGGCTGCATCGAAAGTTACTGAAATTTAAACCCTATGATTATTTCATAGAATGGACGAAGGTAGTGATATTACCAGGATTTGGTTCTTTACCTCTATATACAGTTGCAACCTTCTTCTTTCAAGAGATTGCTCGCGAAGCCCTGCTCAATAAAGCTTCCTCCCTCTCTTATAATTTCTTGCTTGCTATTTTTCCAGGGATCATCTTTCTATTTACGCTGATACCCTATATCCCTGTTGAAAATTTTCAAGAGCAATTATTGTCTTTTATAGCCTTATTACTTCCCGACGACGCCTACAATACCATACAAAGCACGGTAGAAGATATTGTTACCAAACAAAATAGCGGATTATTATCCTTCGGTTTTCTTGCTGCATTAATTTTCGCCACCAATGGAATACATTCCTTGATGCTTGCCTTTAATAAATCATCTCTGGTAGCGGAAAGCAGAAGTTGGTTCAAACAGAGGATAGTAGCTGTATTCTTAAGCGTGATGGTTGTCATAGCGCTTACTGTTGGAATGACAATTCTTACCGTTTCCGGCTATGTCTTTTCTTATATAAAGAACGATCTTGGTCTATTAGAAGGCTATTGGATTCATATTGCAACTATAACGAGGTGGCTAATATTAATAGGAATCTACTTTTTTACGGTCAGTTTTTTATACAAATTTGGTCCCTCGGCTGCCAGAAAGTGGAAACTCTTTAGTCCCGGCGCCACATTAGCGACTATCCTCGCAATTTTAACCATGTGGGGCTTCGCTTATTATATAAACCAATTCAATACCTACAATAAGCTTTACGGATCGATAGGGACGCTTATTGTCATTATGGTGTGGCTTTACCTAAATTCCCTTATATTGTTGATTGGTTTTGAGCTAAATGCTTCCATTGCGCTTTCCAAACAGAGCATCAAAATCATTAAACCCCGGTTTAATTCTTTCCGCTCGGGCGAGGAAAGAATTAAAAGGATTGATTGAATCAGGTGATAGGTATTAGGTATTAGGTATTAGGCGCACCCTTCTCCACCCTATCTTATCTCATCTCCGAGTCACCTGGCTCCCACCTCGTAACCCGCACCTTGTTCCCCGATCCGTCTTTTAATAGCTTTCCATATTTCGAACCAAAATACAGATATCGCTCCAACAAAAGCCGATAGTCCAATTTGCGAAATGCTTATAGGCGAAATATAGAAGAAGCGGCCAAAGGCAGGAATATAGAGTATAAGGCCCAATAATAACACTGTTAAGCCAAGCACTAAAACCAGTAAATCGTTGCGATGTTTTAAGCTGTAGATGAAGGAATAATAAAACGACCTATTCACTAACGTTAGGAAGATATTTGCAAAAACCAAGGTGCTAAATACCATCGCGCGAGTAGTATCTTCGTCTTTCCCCAGATGAACACAATATTGGTAGATCGATAATACTCCTATTGTAATCATTATTCCCTGTACAATACTTAAGCTCATTTCTTTTAGGGACAAAAAAGTTTCACTTGCAGGTCTTGGAGGAACTGACATCGCATTTTCCTCCATGGGTTCATTTTCAAAGACAATGGAGCAAGTTGGCCCCATAATAAGCTCTAAAAAGATGACATGTACCGGCGAAAAAATATTTGGGTAGACCCACCCTAAAAATAAAGGCAAAGAAACAGTAAAAATAATGGGAATATGTATAGACACTATATATTGGACTGCCTTTTTCAAGTTCGTATAAATCCGTCTCCCCATGGCTACCGCATACACCATTTTGGATAGATCATCTTCAACCAGAATAAGCTCGGCTGCTTGCTTAGCAATTTCTGTCCCCTTTTTTCCCATGGCAATGCCAATATGTGCTGATTTCAAAGCGGGACCATCGTTCACGCCGTCGCCCACCATGGCCACCACTTCATGATTGTCTTTAAGAACATTAATTAAAGAAAGTTTCGCTTCTGGAAACATCCGAGTAAAAACTGCCAATTCTTTAACCTTATCATGAAAACTACGCTCATCCAACTTCATTAAATCATCACCATCAATCGCTTTATCGGCATTTCTCAATTTTGCTTGCTCCGCAATGGCTTTCGTAGTAATTAAATTATCACCTGTTACAATCTTCACTTCGATTCCCGCTTTATAAAACTGATTAAATACTTCAGAAATATTCTCCTTCGGAGGATCGTAAAAGGCTACCAAGCCGACAAAATGAAAAGGAAGGTCTTGCTGCCTAAGGGGAAAATCGTTTTCTTTAAAATCTGAATAAGCTACACCCAATATACGGTATCCTTTCTTCGCTAATTTTTCGACCTGCGCATAAATAGTCTTTTTCTCTTCCTCCTTTAAATCACACACTTGTATAATGGCTTCAGGCGCACCCTTGGTAGCTATAATTCGTTCATGTTCTTTATTTTGAAATACATGTGTCATCATGGGTGGCTTGCCATCCAATGGATATTCATGAAACATCGTATATTCACGACGCAAATCTTTGTCCATTACTTTTTCATACACCTGATGGATTTCTATCTCCATAGGATCAAAAGGAACTGGCTCACTGCTCCACATGGCATAACGAATCAAATTCTTTATAGAATCATGCTTTTCCCAATCTTTGTTCTCGAATACCGCATTATCTTCATAGGTATAAACAGCCTCAAGAACCATTTTATTTTCAGTGATCGTACCGGTTTTATCACTGCATATCACGGTGGCACTGCCTAGAGCTTCTACCGTGCGAATCTTTTTTACAATCACGCCATGCCGCATCAACCGCCTTGAACCAAGTGCCATAAAAGTGGTAAAAGCCACAGGTATTTCTTCGGGTAAAATCGACATCGCCAAGGTCAGGCCTTTGAGAAGACTATCCGTAAAATCACGGCTATCGAGATAATTGACAATCCATATCACAAAAAAGAACAAAATACCTACGATAGCCATTCCTTTTACAAATCGATTGATTTGCACTTGTAATAAAGTTGGTTCCTCACTTATATCTGTCAATGATTTTCCCAGCTTCCCCAATTTGGTCGATACACCAATTTCCTCGACCGAAAAGATCGCCATCCCGGAAGCGACTATAGTACCACTGTAAACCTGAGAATCATCCCCGGTTAGAGACTTAAAAATAGAAAATGCCTCGCCTGTTAACATCGATTCATTTACTGAAAAATCATTGCTATACACCAGTTTTCCATCTGCGTTAACGGTATTTCCTTCTTCAACAAGCACCATATCTCCTTTAACGATTTCGGATGTCATGACCGTTTGTAAAGTTCCTTCTCTAATAACCTTACTCATGGGCTCATTCATTTTTTCAAGAGCCTGCAAAGCTTTTCTGCTTTGATTATCTTGATAAAATGAAATCCCAGAAACAATTACGATAGCAACCAACATAAAATAAGCCTCATTATATTCCCGCATAAAGAAATATAAAATCGTCACCGCTATCAACAGCAGTAACATGGGCTCCTTTAACATTTCTCTGAGTATAGGCCACCACAGATTTTTCTGACGAAGCGTTTGCTCGTTAAGTCCATACTGATGGCGAGCGGCGAGAACTTCTTCTCCGCTAAGACCTCTAATATGTTCAGGAATATTAAGTTGCCTATCTTTCATGTTACATGACTTTTTAAAAACACCAAAGGAACATCGCTTTAATCGCCAGCCTCTGGTTGTTGACTTACGAAATTTCGTTGGCCGCATGTGTACATGCCTGATTTCGGCTGTCTTCATCTATCAACTTTGAGCCGTCAGTTTTTAACTTCTATCAAACTAAGGCCTAAAATCCGAAAGAGACTGGCGAAGTCACTTTCAACACCGCTAAAGACTTCGCCAGTCCTCTATCATCTAAAGCCTAATACCTCAAACCTATTTTTAGTCATCCGAAACGTTTTTCATTTTCATTAACAGTGCATACGCACCCTTAACGACAATGTCTTGGTTTATTAACTCGTCGGGATTTAAGACTTCAATAAATTTGTTTTCTTTGTTTCCAATTTCAATATTTCTCAGTTCAAATTGACCCTCCCCTTTAGCGATAAAAATAAAATTCTTTCCCTCATAAAGAAGTACGGCTTCTTCAGGCAAAGAATAAACCTGGGCACTATGCACTTCGATTTCACCATTCATGTACATCCCTGGAAATAACCTCTTATCAGCTTGTTCAAAATGGCAATGCACCTCAACACTGCCATCTTCATCTAAATCTTTTCCAATTAATACAACCTCACTTTCGTATATTTTGTCAGGTTGCGCATTGTTAAATGTAAGGATTTTTTGACCAATAAAGATTTTGTCAAGGTCTTTTTCAAACACTTTTATCGATAGGTGTAAATCGTTCAAATCAATCAATTCAAACAACACATCTGCTGCATCAACATATTTACCAATATTTACATTCACTTTAGAAACATATCCATTAATGGGTGAATAGAGCGTTATCCTCCTATTAAGATGGTTTTCTGATAAAGTACTGGGCTGAATATTCAACAATAACAACCGTTCTGACAAAGACCTAAGTGCTATCTTATTATTGTTGAAAGCCAACTCTGCCTGTTCCAACACTTTATCGCTACTAGCTTTACTTTGATTTAATTCCTTCTGTCTTTGATACTCCTTTTCCGAAAAATGAAGCTTTTCTTTCATACTCAGGTAATCCTCTTGCAATTGAATATATTGTATGTCTTCCATTGTTGCAATTGCTTCTCCTTTGCGCACTGCCATCCCCGGCAAAAGCTTGGTAGATTTCAAATACCCACCCAAAGGAATACTGATAGAAACAATATTTTGAGGAGGGAGTTCTATCTTACCATTCACTTTTATAACTTGTGATATCTTCCTTTGCTCAACTTTACCAAACTCAATACCAGCATTTTCCGCTTGGACATCGTTCAGACTAACCGTGTTTTCAGCATTTTGAGTAGATGTGGATTCCTCGGTATTGACTGTACTGCCACATGCGGACAGGAAGATCAATAGACAAAAATAAATATTTAATTTTTTCATATTATGTTAATTTTCAATAAGAAAGTTTAGTTGAATAGTGCTTTCATTTAAACTATTCACAGCTTCCAAATAATCATTTTGTATTCCAATGGCTTGATTGATGAGCATTACCCAGTTTAGGTAGTTAATTTCGCCGACTTCAAATTGCTTTGTAGCCGTAGCTTTTATTAGTTTTGCATTTTCCAAAGCGATTTCTTCAAAGTACCTAAGGTTTTCGAGATGGCTTTTATAATTAACTAAAGCTGCCTGATAGGAATTCTGCAAATTCTGAACTCCAAGGAGGTAGTTCTGCTCTGTTAAACTCTCATTCATTTTTGAAGCCGCAATTTTCGCCTTTTGAGCACCATGAAAAATTGGAATTCCTATTCCCACAGAACCGTATTGAAAACGCTTTGAGGAACTATAATAAAAATCGTCAGCACCATTCCCAATCATACTAGAATTAAAATACCCTAGATTCAGCTCAGGGCTTAATTTCGATTTTTCAACCTGTGTTTGCGCACTTGCAAGATCTTGCTCCTGTTCCAACATCTTTAAAATAGGATGCTGATTGATTGCCATATCTGTACTATTTGAAGCGAGCTTGGCTTTGAAGCTCTCTTCGTGGGGCTCATAAAGCGTAGAACTATTTAATAAAAGTTGGAACTGCAATGCCGCTAACTCAATCTGTTGTTTTAATTGACTTAATTGGAGTCTAATGGAACCGCGCTGACTTTCAGCCGTAGCTTTTTCCAAAACATTGCTTTCCCCAGTTGAGAAGCGCAATTCACTTTTCCTTAAAAACTCAAGATAAAGGCTATCATTTTCGAGCAAAATCACTTCCTTTCTTTTTAAATACAAGATCGAATAAAACGCTTGACTCACATTTCGACGAATTTCAGCTTCTTTTAAATCTACTCCTAAAACCGCTAAATTCCACTCTTCAGTAAGCAGCTTTTTCTGTTTAGCATAAACGCTTGGGAAATTAAAGGATTGAGAAAGTCCAAACTTGGAATCGTTAAAAGAACTGTTCAACTTCCCCCACTCAGCCGATACCTCTGCTTGAGGAATCGTCGCAGAGGTCTTTATCAACTGCTTTTTATAAGCCGCCTTAAGTTCCTCATTTTTCACAGTTAAATTATTTGCAATAGCGATATCAATTGCCTCATTCAACAAGATCGGCGATTGTGCAAGCATGCTATTATAAGAGAATAATGAAATAAATAAAGTAATAATTAGAGTCTTGCTTTTCATCTTTGATTTTTTTGTTCTTTCAAATAAAACATACAAAACAGGCAATACGAAAAGGGTTAAAAAAGTAGCTAAAAGTAAGCCTCCAATGACTACAGTGGCCAAAGGTCGCTGTACTTCCGCCCCAGCTCCGTTACTTAATGCCATCGGCAGAAAACCTAATGAGGCGACCGATGCGGTCATTAAAACCGGTCGCAGACGAACTTTACTTCCCTTCAAAACAATTCGATGTAAATTGCGGTGGCCTGCCCGCCTTAGGTGATTAAATTCAGTAATTAATACAATTCCATTCAAAACGGCCACACCAAATAGTGCGATAAATCCTACGCCTGCGCTGATGCTAAAAGGCATTCCTCGGACGGCTAAAAAGAATATACCACCTATTGCGGAAAGCGGAATGGCCGAATAAATAAGCAAACTCTGCTTGATCGAGCCAAAAGCGAAAAAGAGTAATAAGAAAATCAAGGCCAATGCAATGGGTACCGCTATCACTAATCGATCCGTAGCCGCATTTAGATTTTCAAACTCCCCTCCATAGGTCACATAATAGCCGGCTGGTAGGACTACATTTTCCTCCACCTTCTTTTGCAGCTCATTCACAATACTTTGCACATCGCGATCCCTAATATTAAAGCCAATCACAATCCTTCGCTTGGCATCTTCTCTTTGAATTTGGTTAGGTCCCTCAACAATTTCAACACTCGCCAATTGTTGAAGAGGAACTTGAGCGCCACTCGATGTCGGAATCAATAGCTCCTGCACATCTTCCAGACTTTGTCGCTTTTCTACATCCATATTTACTACCAAACCAAAGCGTCTTTCTCCTTCAAAAACCCAACCTGCAGATTGACCGGCAAAGGCAGCATGCAATACTTTGTTCACATCATCAATCGACAGTCCATATTGCGCAATAACCGCCCGTTTATAGTCAATCACAATTTGAGGTAAGCCAGTAACTGTTTCTACATATAAATCTTGTGCCCCATCGACCGTATTGACTAGCGCACCAAGCTTATGCGCATATACATCTAAAGAATCTAAGTTCTCACCAAATATCTTTACCACAACATCTTGCCTTGCTCCAGTCATCAATTCATTAAAACGCATTTGAACAGGAAATTGAAAGCTTGCGGTAATCCCTGGAATATCTTGAAGCTCCGCGCCCATTTTTGCGGCTAATTCATCATAACTTTTTGCTGAAGTCCATTCCTTTTTATCTTTTAGCGTAATGATCATATCACTAAGCTCCATAGGATTTGGCTCAGTAGGAACCTCGCCGCTCCCTATCTTGGTAACGACCATTTCGACTTCCGGGAAACGAGACTTAAGGATACCTGCCGCTTTCTTTGTATACTCAATCGACGTGCTCAGGTTACTACCGGTCAATATCCTGGTTTCCACAGCAAAATCTCCTTCTTCAAGTGAAGGGATAAATTCAGCACCTAAAAAGGATAGTGTGATCAGGGCTGCCACAAAAAGTGTCAATACGCTGGAAATAACCGTCTTTGGGAAACGTAATACATTTGCCAAAGTATGTTGATAAGAAGAACTTAATTTATTCATTAACCGATCAGAAATATTCGGCTTATGCGTGGTGTTCTTACTTAAAAACAAGGAGCTCATCATAGGAATATAGGTAAGCGACAAAATAAAAGCACCCAATAAGGCAAATGTTACGGTCTGCGCCATCGGAATAAACATTTTTCCTTCTATCCCTCGTAAAGAGAAAATAGGTAGATAAACAATTAAGATGATAACCTGTCCAAAGACTGCACTATTCATCATTCTGCTCGCTGAAAAGCCAACTTCTTTGTCCATCTGTTTCTGATTGAGGCGGGTTACCCCAAGGCCAGAATTCTTGCTGAGCTGATGCATGACGGCCTCGACAATGATTACCGCCCCATCTACAATCAATCCGAAATCTAGAGCCCCCAAACTCATCAGATTACCACTGACCCCAAAAATATTCATCAGGATAATAGCGAACAACATAGCCAATGGAATCACCGATGCCACCAACAGGCCCGCTCTCAAATTCCCTAAGAAGACAACCAATATAAAAACGACAATCAAAGCCCCCTCTAATAAATTGGTTTTCACTGTGCTAATAGCATTATCGACCATCTTTGTACGATCTAAAAATGCTTCAATTACTACGCCTTCGGGAAGTGTAGTTTGTATGAAATCGACCTGGTCTTTTACATCTTTGATCACTTTACTACTGTTGGCACCCTTTAGCATCATGACGATAGCGCCAGAAACTTCGCCCACATCGTTATAAACCATTGCGCCATAACGTGTAGAATGGCCAATCTTCACCTCGGAAACATCGCGAACAAAAAGAGGAATCCCATTCGCATCAGTTTTTATCGCGATATTTTCGATATCCTCTTTACTACCGAGAAGACCTTCACTGCGGATAAAAAGTACTGTTGGTCCTTTTTCAATATAAGCACCTCCCGTATTCTGATTGTTTTTTTCCACCGCAGCTAAAACATCATTGATGGTAATCTGATAAGCCTGAAGCTTATTAGGATGAATGGCAATTTCAAATTGCTTCAATTTACCGCCAAAACTGCTTACCTCTGCTACCCCTTTAACGCTGAGCAATTGCCTGCGTACAATCCAATCTTGAATGGTACGCAATTCCGTTGCATCGTATTTATCTTCATAGCCCTCTTTCGCACGGACTACATATTGATATATCTCTCCTAGTCCGGTAGAAATTGGTCCCAGCTCTGGAACACCCACCGACGTGGGTATTTCAGCTTGCACTTGTTGCAGTCGTTCGGAAACCTGCTGTCGCGCCCAATAGATATCAGTTTTGTCGTCAAACACAATGGTAACAAGCGACAGACCGAAACGGGAAAAACTCCTTATTTCTTCTAAACCAGGTATGTTGGTATTTGCCTGTTCAATTGGAAATGTGATTAAACGCTCGATATCATTGGCCCCATAAGAAGGCGCAACCGTTATCACTTGAACTTGATTATTAGTAATATCTGGAACAGCATCTATTGGTAACTGAGTTACCTGGAAGCCGCCATATATCATTAGGCCAATTACAAAAAGGCCTACTATGAGTTTATTCCTAATGGAAAACTCTATAATTTTATTAAGCATGATTTATTGTTACCGTTTTAAATTTCTATTTATTAGGTATTAGGAAATAGGTATGAGGTATGAGATGTAGATTCGAAGCATCTCTTTAATACTCTTTATTACCTAATACCTAAAGCCTAATATCTAAACTACCTGAAAGCTAACAGCTGATAGCTGCTTACTCAAAGCGAAGTTCAAGCTGCTTTTGGCGGTTGCCAAATAGAAGAAAGGTAAGCGTTATCAATAAAACACTCCTCATAGGGATTGTATTTTCCCCCCTTGGTGTAAACAGGCTTAGTTTTTAAGCAGGAAACAATCCAAGGTATAAAAGCGACAACTTGTATAGAATTTCCATCAAGCGATTTAAAGGGGAGATCCATATCTTGCTCATAATCCCCATTAAAACTATAATTTTCGACATAATGGATCAACATAAACTCTCCGAAAGAAATCGCTTTGCTTTCTTGTTTATGCTCCACAAAATGGCTTATCAATAGCGGAATTCTTAGCAGCTGATCAAACTCAGTGCAAGAAATCATATAGACAGCGAGAATCGATATGGAAATAATTTTTTTCAACAAACGAAATTAAAATTATTTTGCTCATAATTTGATTATAATTGTAATTTAGATGAATTCTAACGAAGCTGCTCGCTACGTGATAAGAATTAACCAATAAACTCATCGCCAAGTAACAAAAGGAGTGTTAAAAAAAGTGATGTAAAAAAAAATTATGTTCAATTACAGGATCCGCCAGTTCATATTGCTTTTAGTTATTGTTTTGTTATCAGCAGTCATTTTGTATGAACTGTACGCTTTTGTCCCAGGTTTCCTTGGTGCGGTAACACTTTACGTTTTAGGACGCGACCGCTACAGATATTTTACCGAATCCAGAGGCTGGAATAAGAATGCGACAGCCAGCCTATTTTTATTAGCATTCCTTATTTGTATCGGTTTACCGATTTATTTGGCCATCCATTTACTTTCTTCTCAGGTATCCCTTCTATTAAACAATCCGGACTCTATAATGAAAGTTTTAGAAACGGTTTCTAACTGGATTATCGAAAAAACGGGTAACGATCTGCTTTCTACACAAAACATTGGCCAAATCCAAAAGCAACTCGCCAACCTCATCCCGGCTTTGTTGAATAATACGGCGAATGTCCTCGGCAATCTGATCATGCTTTTATTTTTATCCTTCTTCATGTTTACAAGCTGGTCTAAGATGGAAAAGGCCCTAGAAAGCATTATTCCATTAAATGTGAAAAACATTGATACTCTGGCCGGCGAAACCAAAAGCATGGTAAAAGCGAATGCAATCGGAATTCCTCTGATTTCTATTATCCAGGGACTTTGTGCGATGCTAGGCTATTGGATATTCGGCGTAGGCGATATCGTGTTATGGGGATTTTTAACGGGTTTATTTGCATTTTTCCCTATATTAGGCACAATGGTCATTTGGGTTCCCATAGTGATCTATCTATTTTCAACGGGAAATACAGGTGCCGCAATAGGCTTACTCCTTTATAGCGGTATAATAACAGGCAATATCGACTACCTTGCCAGAATTTCATTACTTAAAAAAATCGGCAACGTTCATCCACTTGTTACAGTTTTGGGATTGATTGTTGGACTAAAATTATTCGGTTTTTTTGGATTTATCTTCGGCCCTTTACTGATCAGTTACCTTCTGCTATTGATAAAAATATACAAGAGTGAATTTGGTAACCTGCAAAGTAATAAGCCCAGTGCCAGAGAACTTAAGGAGAGTTGATGCCTTTATCAGATTCATTTTAAGGAGATATTGTGTAGTTCAATAAAAGTCTTTCTTTATTAATTGTCTACTAGGTCAAAGCAGACTCATAGGTTTTCGACTTGACCAGAAATCAAGGAAATGTGCGCAGAGATTCGAAAACAATACGGCTTAAAATTATCTGATCCCATTATTGCGGCTACCGTCGTACTTGAGAAAAGCGCTTTAATTACAAGAAACACTAAAAACTTCCAAGCTATTAACATCTTTCGATTGGTAAATCCTTTCGAAATATATTCCATTTCTTTAATTCCTTGCTGGTTTCATGCTGCGCTTTTTAAGACCTGCATGAGGGTGGTTACATATATAAAATTAGGGAAAACTAACCCTCAAGTATCGTTCGCCAATTTTTTGGTGAGTTACTTGTCTAATACCTATTTCTTTACACCTCATACCTAGATTGCTGATTGGTGACCGCTGTAAACCAAAAAAGCGGCTCCCTAATTAAAGGAAACCGCTTCATTTGATAACTCTATTTGATTATCTTTTTGAAACAAATTGCTCTAAAGCATTTGCATCTTCTAAATTAATTCCAGCTTTTTTAGCAGCTGCAGTTGTAGTTGCATCAAGAACGATGGCCTGAATCAATACTAAGCCTTTACTAGTAAAGTAACTAGCTGGTTGACCATCTTTTGTTGTGGTGTATAACGCATGGCTATTATTTGTTAACCAAGAACCATCTTCATCCTCAGTTATTAAGTGACCACCAGATACTGTATAAAAATTGCCAAATTTTGGTCTTAAATCCTCACTTACACCACTTAAACTTCCGGAAGTAATTTCTCCTGTGAATCCAAATGCTCCATTCTTTGTCTTAGCTGTCTCAAGACTTAAAGCTACTACTTGAGCACCAACCTTAGTAGGATCACCTAACTGGAATGAGGTAGGTACTCTAAATGCATTGTTGGTAGGTGCTGTACCTACAGCAGAAGTAACAAACTCGTTATTTGGACCATATTTAACATCCTTTAGAACATAATTATTAACATCAAATACATTCCACCCTAAATTACCGCCTGCATCAACTAACTTTCCGGTTATGGGGTTAAAGGTTTTAAATCTCACTAAAACAGATCCTTCTTGCTTGATTTTTTCAAGATTAGGAATAATTTTGTTTAAGTCGAATTCAACTTTCGCATCATATTCCACCATATAATCAGTAGCTGATTCTACTAATGAGATGGCTTTAACATTATAAAACTTCAAATTCTCACCTACAGTCGCTTTTCCAGCTACTTGGCCATAAATTAGGTATCCTAAAGAAGCTGCATCTGCCAATTGATCTCTATCGGTGTCCTTAAAAGTGAAAGATTTTTTAGCTTTATCACCAGTGTATATGAATCTGGTACCTGCAGGAAGTCTATTCAGAAATCTTAAATAGTCATTAGCGTTTGTAACACTAGGAACTGTAAATGTACCTGGAGTAGCTGTATAAGAATCTAATGCAGCACCAAAATTACTACGATTATAATTAACTTCAAATGCCATTTCTCTGTTTGCATACCAACCCGGGTATTCAGCAATACGATCCATGTCATTCTGCGTTACTTTATAAGAAGAATACGTTAAGTCGGCTTCATCAAAAGTACCTTTATCAATAGATAATCCAAATACTTTTGTATCTTTCTTCTCTTTAACTTCAGAAAGACCTACTGTGTAGTAAAAAGTTTTTGCAGCTTTACTTCCTAAAGGTAATTGGTTATTGGAAGACCAAGATCCGTCTTCAGCTTTAGGTCCAAAAAGCGTAGAGCTTTTTGCACTGAAATAAAAATCTCCAACTTCACCAATTGCCCCTGTTGGATCGTCAGCGCCCGCTAAGAAGTTTGAACCATTTTTTCCAGCAGCACCATCTTTACCATCTTTACCAACAGAACCATCTTTACCATCTTTACCAGCAGCACCAGCAGCACCAGCAGCACCAGCAGCACCAGTTAAAGTAACACCTTCACCCCAAGCACCGTCAGCTTTTGGCCCGTATAATACTCTTGCGGTTTTGTCAAAGAAGTAGTCTCCATTAGCACCTGCACTAGCAGCAGGAGCAGCTGATCCACTTAAAACCTTTGTACCATCAGCGCCTTTAGCACCAGCAGCGCCTACAGCACCTGGGGCACCAGCAGGACCAGCAGAACCTTGAGCTCCGGCTGGACCTTGAGCTCCGTCTTTTGTACAAGCATTAAATGCTAACAAAGAGCTCACCATCATTACAGTCAATAAAATTTTTCTCATGATCTAGAGTTAATAAATTATTTTTTTGTTTTGCCTACTCTAAACAGTTTTCAGCTTTCCCTGTTGAATTGAACATTCAATACACAAATCTAAAATAAAAGTTTAATTAAAAAAATTTATTTAATATTGCTTTATCATCGAAAGGTTCTTTTCTGCGAGCAAAGATATTACTTTTTCTATAAAGATATAATATTTTGATGAAAAAAATGTATTACTCAATAAAACATTACTGATACATACAAAATATATTAAAATGACAATAACTATATAACAAACTGTAAATTATTTGATTAAAAATAATTTACAAAAATATTGTATTTAACTAAAATAAATTCCATTCGTATGAAGAAACTATTTTCATACAATAAAATCACGTAAAATAGTATAAAATTTGTTGTAAAATGTAAAAAATAATATTGAATAATCATCATTTAGAGCCTTTGTGTAACAAAAGATGAATGCTTTTACTTTTTTTTCGATAAAAAAGTAACAACCGACGAATAGGAGCGGTTGTTAGTATGCTTGAATTGAATTGCTATAGTCTGAAAACCTAATACCTAATACCTGATCGCTGAAAGCTGACAGCTGACCGCTGACTGCTGAAACCCTCACATCTGAAATACCACTTTCAACACCGCCATTCTTCCACGCAGGTGGTATTGGTTAAAGAAAAAGCGGTTGGCAGATAGGTTATAGGTATTATATGAGTTTATATTGGCCAGGTTGCTCAGGTCGAGTTCGATGTCAGTACGCAAGTAATTGATTCTATGTCGAGCGTTAGCATCTATAAAGAAATAATTAATTGCTTGGCGTTGGCTTTGGGGTTGCTGACTAAATTGGTGCTTGCCGCTAAGCCTTAGAAAGGTGCTTCGAAATGGAGAATAGGAAAATCCGACAGATTGGTCGAGGTTTTGAATTTGGCGGTCGGGAAAGGAGGAATGGGATTCGTCCTTAATCTGCCTGCTCGTCATCCAGCTTGCATTTCCAGCATAAGTCATGCTTATGCGGTTCCAAAGGCGAGCCTCGATACTCGGACTCAACAGGAAAGTAAGGTTATTAAAAGGAAGGATTTCTCCATTAAACAGTTGATTAAAGCGGGTACTACTCCAAGCTGCTTTTAAGTCCGCAGTGGCGCCTAAAGAGAAAATATATTTGCTTATCCCTGCATTGGCACTAAAGCTATTTACATTATTGATCATAGCAAGTGAAATCGTTTGGGAAATATTATTATCCACCACATTAGAAGTAATGGTATTGGCACTTGCTCTATTATAACCAATCCCTGCATTCATAAAAAACAGCTTAATGGAGCGTCTAAAATTATAATTCAAAGCAACATGATGACTGTCCTGCTCTTCCAACTGCGCATCGTTGGCTGTAAGGTTACGGTAGCTGCTGAGCACAGCGCCGCGAAAAACGCTGTTAATGTTTCCTGTGCGATTGTTATAGCTATAATTAATAGAAAGATAATCTTCCATACCTGTCATCTGCTTCATTCTTAAAGCGGGATTGACAAGCAATTGGTTTCTATTCTCTTTTAAGGCAAAGCCGTAATCTTTATAAGTTATTCGTTGCCCGGTTATGGGGAGGGAGAGTACCGCCTCTAAACCTCCCTTTTTGTATTCATAAGATCCGTCGACAAAAGCCTGATTGCGGTTCCAATGCAAATGATTGTCCCCACTAGCTTGATAGCCATTTTCCGACCCATCCAATTGCTTTAGTCTTAAGTGAGAGTTTAACTTCTGAAATTCATTGAGAATGCCTATGCGGTAACTTTGCTTAATAATTCCTCTAGTCAGCCGATAACCCAGAGAAGCTTTATTAAACCATGTGGGCGTTTCAGAATATTGATTTAATGACTGAAAGGTATTTCCTTCATTAAAAACAGCTGCATTGATTCCCGGTTGGATGAATAAGGCCTGTGGTTGGTTATAGTAATTAAGGTACCAATTTAAACTTATGATATTTTTATTCTTGAGCTCTGGCACATAATCTAGGGTATTGGAAAAGTCGCGCACTCGAGTTTGTAACTTCTGATTTATATGTTCCTGATTACTGAGCAAAGCAGAATGACCAGTCTCTTTTGAATAGGTAAACTTTAAAGCATTGTTAAAGTAATGGGTATCTTTATTGACTTGCGCGTTAAAGCTAAGGTCTGAGATAAATGGATGGTTAGCGAGGTTTTGTCGTTCGCTATATCGAATAGTGTCTTGGTCAAAATAATACTCACTTAGACTATTATAAACCATTTCATTTTTATCTACTAGCAATTTCACATTTGATTTTACTTGCAAACCGCTTTTATAGTTCATTAAATTATTGGCATTGAGTGACGCTGAATTGTTCAAAAAATACCTGCTTTTAGGTAAACTTGGAGTACCGGCCGTACCTGAAGATAATAAGGTGGAAGGACGCGAATTGTCCATCCCACTCAATGAAGAGGCAAAATTAAAGCCTGTAAAGTCGGAAGACAAGTCATTTCCTATATTATTACCTTTTAATACATTGAGCATTTTGTACTTTTTATTAAAGAGGATGGAATTGAGCTCACTGTCGTATTGCTTTGGCAAACCCGCTCCCAGCTTGGCCTGTCCGGTAAGCTTTAATTTGGCTTCTTCTTTTATAACGAGGTTGACCGCAATCTTATCACTGATGGATTTATTTTTCAATACCTTACGGGGCTGATGGTTTTGTAGCACCTCCACGCCTTTTACCATTGCATACGGGATCGTTTTGGTACCAATCGCGTATTTGTCGTCTAACAGATCGTCGCCATCTATATATAGGTTAGAAATGTCTTGTCCATTAAACTTTATTTTTCCATCTTCATTCACCTCCATTCCAGGCATGCGCTTGATGACGTCTTCTATGGAGCGGTCTTCGTTTTTAGCGAAAGAGCCTACATCATAAGACAAAGTATCGCCAATATTCGTCAGTCGGGGCCTACTTTTAACTTGCACATCGTCAAGGTCAATAGATTGCTCTTCCATTAGGATTTCATAATGGCTTTGTCCTTCTTTTAAGGCTTCGCTGATTTTTTTGAAGCCAAGGTGGTTAATTTCAATGCTGAGTTCGCTTAGATTTTGCGAAGCTGGGATAAGCATGCGAAACGTACCCTCGGCATCGCTACTTTTAAAGGCGATGATTCTATTTTGCGCATTTTTAATCGTCACGCTGGCAAAGGGAACACTTTTTCCACTTGATGTTTTGAGAATACCTTCAACGTTTTGCTGCTGGGCAAAGGAAAAATGAACACAAACTGTTAAAAACAGAAGGAAGATGATTCTCATGAGTTGGGTTTTGGGAAGATTATCTATTATGCAAACACGGTCTTGTTCTTCGCTTTTTAACACTTAATTGAATTTCTTCCATCCTCATTGAAACTCATTAGAAATACTTGCAACAGCCTGTTCATTTTCTTTGGCAATAAGGAACGTTGGAAACAAAAAGAATAATGAAATAAGAATTCGTGTTTTTATAATTGAGGTTCATTATTATAATTCAATAGGATTATTCGTGTTTGGAGATTCATGAGCAGAACTGGCTTTTTCTACCGTAATATTTTTTATCATCGATACATCATATTTATCGAGAGGGGAACTCCTGCGGCTCCCACCTCCGCTTTGTGAACGGGCTTTCATGGCCGCCACTGGGTTTTTCTTATATGCTTCAAGGAGATTATTCAATGCCTTTTTATTTGTTTTAATGGTATTTTCTGGAATTCCGACTATAAAATTTCCTTCATCCATTTTATCAAAACCGGCATAATTGAAAAATACTTCCTTTTTACTGTCGGATGCCTCCATTATCAGTCCAGGTAATCCGTTCAATTTCCATGGACCTGCTTGAAAAGGAATTTCGGAGGTAAACCAAGCAATATAATCGCGACCTTTAAAATGTACTTCAGCCTTTTGGCATAGGTATCCTCCAATCTCTTTTGTCTCTTCTCTGATTTTCCAGTCCAGTTTAGGAAATTGCTCTTCTAGCAAATAGCTGTCTCCGCTAAGCTGGTAAATTTGTTGCATCTGCTTTTTGCTCGACACTGTATAATAAGACTCTCGACTTCCAGATGAGCTTCCTTTAATAACAATATTTCCATCAAAACCGGGATCTTCAATTTGCTTTTTTACTTCCTCTTCCATCCTCTTACCTGCATAAGAACCGTAAAAAGAAGCATGCTGACCAAGATATAAAACCATTTCTTCCTGGCGATGCTTATCCCGCTGGGTAGTATCGTTAACATGTACAAATTGATAATGTACTTTCGCTAAAGCGGGTTCTGTTTCTTGGGCCAGAAGCGTTTGACTTGCAAAGAAAACCAGAACGAAAAGGAGTTTATGTTTTGCTTTCATTTTACTGTTATTTTTATGTGTTTCGTTTCCTTGCATTAAAGGAACTCTTAACTTTATTTGTTTACTAACTCATACTCACTACTAAGATATCGTAAATCTACGAACATTTCGTAATTATGCAAAGAATTATTTTTATTCCTTGGTAAGAATTGTCATGGGTGAGTCCTTACAAGCGATTTACGATGTTATTCCGGCTAAATTGGATTACCATAGTACATTTCTTTTTTGCCGAAAAAAAAACTTAATACCCAATAGGATTTAACCACATCCAAGAGGTGCAAATTATTATGGAGTTAATCACATTGTAAGAATATAAAAAAATTAAAACATGAGGTTGATTAATACCAATTGCTGTCAGACCGTCTCTTTTTTCTCAAATCAAGATAAATCAAATAACAGGACTCAATAAGAAGCTCTATTTCAGCTCGCTGAGAAACTGAACTATACGTAATGCTGCTTTTATTACAAACATTTACCTCCACTAAGTCATCGATACTGCTTTTGAAAGCATTCGCCTTCCAATCCATTTTTAAAATAGATTCTAGCGTCTCTACCGCAAAACCTATTTTATCCTTAGGGGTACAAACAATTTGTTTTTCGATCAAGACGAGGATATCCTCGTCACTAAGTTCCTCACTGGCTTCCAGTTTTAACCAATCTCTAGGAATTCGTCTGCTCTGAATCATCAACCAGGCAACCTCAATGATTTTCTTTATGTCATGACCAATATCGAAAATATCTTCGCTGGAGAGCTTAACTTGCCCAATTTGTTGATGATTCCTGTCAAATAGCTGCTGTAGGACTTCAATATAGTACTTAGAAGATTGTGAGTGAAAAATTCTCTTCAACCAATAGAACGGGCTAAATTGTTCTAAACTATCAACCTTTAACTCTTGTAGAGCAACGGAATAGTTAAACAGGTATGCCGTAGGGACAGTTAAGAATTCCATAAGATATTCATATCGACTAAAAAGGTATAAGACTTCTATTAACTTCTCAAGATTTCTCGCTGTCTGCAGTGGGTTATAATCACCTCCTAAATGCGGATGATTTACTGAATCATCTTCGGTACAATTAAGCCAAACATCCATAAGACTTAGCCAGCTAACTATAGATATCTCGTCGTAAAATGAATTCAAAACCGAATAGATATCTCGGGCTTCTTCTTCCGTTAATGAAAACACTTCTCCCTGAAAATAGCCGAGACCGCTATTTCGCTGTCGATATTGAGCAGATCTTGCTTTTTTTCGCAATCGAAGAGGGTTTTTAACAAACTCATTCTCGCATGATTCCAGCCTTATTTGATATTTGTAATCTATAAATACCAAATCCCAACCGAAGTTGATAAGATATTTTATTTTTCTCACAAAAATACGATAGTCTTTGTGTGGAATTTTGTAATAGGAAATATCTACCGCCATTTCAAAAAGTTTATTACGCAATTGGTGTATACTGGTTTCTTTGAAAAAGTCTATTAGTTCACTTTTCTTTTCGTTTATAACATCCTCAACGTCAGTGAAGTCATCCAGGTGGTATTTTGTTCTCATGATAGCTGGTAATTTGATGTGTCGGTAGGGGAAGTATTTTCTTTTGGATGTTAGTATGTCTATAAAACATACTCAACATTGCTCTTTTTGTCTTGTAGATCAATTCCTGTTTCGAATTCTGTATTTTACTTCATCATTTAGATTATCTCGCCGCAAGGACTCGTTTCCTTTATTCTACAGTAATAAGAGGGACAAGACCTTCACCCTTCCCCTCCAGCTCCTCCAGCACCTCATTAAATATACCTTCAAAAAACTTTACCATCTCCCCCGCCTTGTCTCGGTAATAGGTCTGTGGCGTATTCAATAAGGATTGGGATTTCTCCGGCCTCCAAGTAATGTCGGAGTTTAGGATGAAATGCATGCACACCTTTTCTGTTTGAGTTGATGGATAGGTATAATCCACTATCCTTCGACAGGCTATTCCGCTCCAATCAATCCGTTCAGCTAGGTTAAGCTGACGTGGGATATAACCTACTGCAAAACGCAGATAGGTAGTCACTCCAATATCCAATAAATTGCGCAATAATAATGTACCAGTATCCAAAGTTAATAACGAAGTATCTTGGATAACTTCGTTTAGATTCACTATTTGGGCTTTCGCATGATGAACAAAGTTCCCAACTTTAGCGTGTACGGCCTTCCAATCTACTTCTGCTACTGAGAATGATGGTTCAAACGTAGATTTCGTGCGGAGTACATTACCTTTTGTCCACCATGAATGAAAGAACCGATCCCCTTCAGCCAATTTCCTTTCCAATTCCCTTATATTCACATAAATAACCATTGCACTAACTACTCCTACCTCCATGCATCTAAATTGAAACGGCCCCTTGCTTTTCATCAATACAACCAGGTAAAGCTCCAACTTAGTCCCTCCTTTTTCTTCCGTAACTTGCTGCCCAAACGGACTTCTTCCCGAGAATCCACCTGTATGGTAATTCAACATCGTGATCTGTTCTGGACGGTGTGTTTTGTAGATATTGTCCAATAGAGTGTCTGCATTCCGCTTATACTGCTCCGGCCATGGAAAGCCGCTAAAATCCTCGCAGATAATCTGGTTTACCGGTTCGCTCTCTAAGACTGGCTTCGCCTTTGCCCCTTCGCTCCCTTCAGATGGCTTTTCTGTTTCATTCGGAAACTGCTCTTGATATACCTTGATTCGAGTAACCATCGAAGCTACCATCTCGTCCATCGCATCCCTGGCAAGCTCGCATTTCCCCAACAAAAAGTCAAAATCCTCTTCAGTGATTTCAATCGTCTCTTGCTTCTTCGCTTTAACATAACTTTGATCCAACAGGCGGAACAAATCAATCGATGGGCCCTCGTAGGGAAAAATCAATTGAAGCTGCGGAAACACACTCCTCAAGCGCTTCATCAGGTGCTCAATGTTATGAGATTTACCACCATTCATCCCGGAGGTAGACAAGAAACCTTTCAGGCGCAATTCCAAGAATTGATGAAGCATGAACGTTGCCCGCCCAAAGTCTCCTTTTGCGAGAAAGTTATTCACTCCTTCCCTAAATTCATCTGAGGCCTTCCGACATTTTTCATAATTGAGCGCCGCAAGTTCCAAAAGGCTGGTGATGGTCTTGTTAGAGAAAAGCGGATTCACCTTTTTAGAACTAGCATACAGTTCGTGCTGAGGCGACGAAGCGTAGGTGTAATACAGACTTCCCTGCTTTAACTGGTTCTGCCATTCCCCGGTAAGCACAAGGTCAAAAGGTATTTCGTTGCCATCGGACATGCACAAGGACACAATGGGAGCCATCGTCGCGGGTGCAAGTCCCTTTATCGGATTAACGACTAATAGCAAATGTTGCTGCTCCTCTTCCAAATAAGGATAGAAAAACAAAAAAATACGGTGGAGATCCATGCGTTGGGTCAATCGATCCACAAGTTGTTGGGTGGTTGTTCTTTCCATAATTTTAGATTTCATATAGATTAACTATACAAACGTATAGATATTGTTTCAATAAAACAAATCTTTGTTCAGGTTTTCTATACAAATAGCATATTTAACCTAATAAACGACAAAGAAATATGACACCACTAGGCGAAATCTTAGCAAAACGATCGGTTAATAAGTCGATGGTCGCCCGACGGACGGGCTTGAGCAAAGCGAGGATGAATGAATTAACACTGAATCCGTCGACCAAACTGCGGGCAGATGAACTCTACCTCATCGCAAATGCAATTAATATGGAGCCATGTGAACTGTTAAATGTTCTTTACGGCCATTTAACTTTGGTAAAAGGAGAAGAATGACAAGATAAAAGCTAGTTATTGATACAGGGACTTCCCAGGCCATATTTGAGGATATGGTCAATAATCACTGAAAACTGACCACTATAAAAGAAGCTGATTGCTGACAGCTGACTCCTCCTCCGTCAACAATCATTTTTATTAATGACCTTGATCATTAAATTAGCTTAGGCCCGCTCCTATCTTTGATGTTGATTGCAGCGACGAAAGCATTCAAAAGTATACCGAAAGTAGTTAGAAGATAAAAAGGTCTTTTATTATTAATACCTTTATCACAATCAATAAATCTCTCAATTAAATAAAAATGACATGACAAGCACAGAAACATTAGATGTAACCAAAATTGAGCCTAGGCTTAAGCATCCAACCATTTTCGAGCATTTTGATGCTTTAAAAGCTGGTGAAAGTTTCACCATTCATAATGATCACGATCCTAAACCTTTATATTACCAGCTATTAGGCGAGCGTGGCAATATATTTAGTTGGGAGTATCTGCAGGAAGGGCCGCAGGTATGGTTAGTAAAGATTTCAAAAAACAAGGCCGATGAGGATGGCAATATAGAAACTGTTGGTTCCATTGCTGCGAAAGACTACCGCAAAGCGGAAGTTTTCAAGAAATTTGGAATAGACTTCTGCTGCGGCGGGGAAAAATCCTTGAAGGACGCCAGTGCGGAAGCGGGAATTTCTGAAGACCTATTGAAAGCTGAGTTGGAAAAAGCGGATACCGTTACCAGCTCTGCTTCTCAGGATTATAACAAATGGGGATTGGACTTCTTGGCTGATTATATTAAAAATACACATCACCAATACGTAAAGGAAAGTGCACCTGTACTTAAAGGATTAGCGGAGAAGGTTGCGCTTGCCCATGGCTTACAACAACCGGAATTATTTGATTTGGCAAAACGCGTGGATACACTTCTATATGATTTGCTAGATCATGTAAAAAAGGAAGAAAGCATTGTCTTCCCTGCTATCAAAACATTGGTTGCCAAGCGTGAAGCTGGAGATAAAAGTCCGCTAGAAGGTTCTTTGGATACCGCAATAAAATTGATGCACGAGGAGCATGATCATGCTGGGGAAGATTTACGATATTTACGTAAAATAACGAATGATTATACTTTGCCTGCTGGGGCGTGCAACTCCTATACTTACCTGTTTGAGAAATTGAAGGAGTTTGAGGATGACCTTTTTAGGCATATACATTTAGAGAATAATATTTTATTTCCGAAGGCGATTGCTTTGGAATAGTGATGCGGGTTTTCGAGGTGCGGGGTTTGGGGTTCGAGGTGACGGGAAAAAATGTGGTGAGTGATCGGTGATGAGTGGTCGGTGACCAGCCCTTTACTGTCACCCCAAGCTAGCAAAGGGATAATGAGATAGAGACTTGCGAAGTTCGGTTCAAAATAGCTAAAAACTTCGCAAGTCACTAAGTGGAAAGAAAGAGCTAATAACTGAAAGAAAGAACTGATAGCTGATAACTGATAACTAAAAAAAATGGCGAAACCAATTAAGCGTAGTGAACATATTATCCAATTGTCCAGGGAGCATCATTTTAGCTTGTTGTTCTGTTGGAAAGTAAGAAAGGGCATAAAAAAGGAAGTAGATCCTGAACGGATTATCCAGTACATACTTTATTTCTGGGAGGAACATTTGTTGCCCCATTTCTCTGAAGAGGACATCTTGTTTGAGCAAGTGGATGACGAGTTGGTTCAAAGAGCTTATGCCGAACATCACGAGATAAATGACCTAGTGAAAAGCTTCGATTCAATAAACGAAGAAGATAAAGTTTTAACGGTTACTAAAATTGCTGATTTGGTGGATAGTCATGTCCGTTTTGAAGAAAGGAAACTTTTTCCGCATCTGGAAACAGCGATTGATGAGTCTGAACTGGCAAAAATTGGAAAAAAGTTACTGGAAGCCCAACCGGCACCACTTCAAGATGTTTATGCTGATGAGTTCTGGAAATAAAAACTAAGCAATGAACATTAATCCTACTACCCGCATTTCTGATTTAATAAAGGAAAACAAAGACTGTGTAGATGCCATTGCCACATTGGCGAAGCCATTAGAGAAGTTAAAGAACCCGATTTTAAGGAAAATAATGGCCTCACGGGTGACTATTGCAGAAGCAGCAAAGATGGGTGGATGTAGGATTGAAGATTTTGCTAGGGTTTTAGAACCGCTGGGATTCAAGTTCATTGTCACCGCACATGATGATGAAAATTTAGTAGAGAGACGTCCGCTTTGGCTAGACGAAATTCCGTCACAAAACATTGAAAATTTTGATGTCCGGAATATTTTATTTGCAGGAAAGGACCCTTTAAAACAAATCATTCAGCAATTTAAGAAGGTTGAACCGGGAAGTGCCTTATGCATTATCAATACTTTTATTCCAACCCCTCTGGTGCGGTTATTAGAAAAAGATAAGGTTAAAACATATACTGAACGTATCGGTGAGAAAGAGTTTCACACCTACTTTTTTAAACCCTTGCCGCAAAAAGAAAACTCTTTATCTGAAACTATGGAATCAGAAAAAGAGAAAGTTTGCATGGATAATGAGGCACGTTTTGATGAGCTTTGCGCTCAATTCAAGGCTAAGTTAAAGGAAATTGATGTAAGACATCTTGAAATGCCGATGCCTATGCAAACTATTTTAAGCGAATTGCCCTTATTGCCCGATGGGCATGCCTTATATGTTCATCATAAAAGAATCCCGATTTATCTATTGGAAGAGTTAGCGGACCAAGATTTTCAGGTGCATGTACTACATATAGAAGAAAACAATGTAAAACTATTGATTTTTAAGGCTTGATCCATGAATGGCGTGACTATTGGAAATCCACCGAAAGACTATGCTGTACTCCCCTTCTATGGTGCTTCAGCACTATTTTTCCTTCTTTTAAGTTTATTGATGTTTGTCGCTGCCGGTCGCTTTCAGGAGCATTTCTTTCAGGGGCAAACCTTGGCTTTAGTTCATGCGGCCGCTTTAGGCTGGGGAACTATGATTATTTTTGGCGCTGCTTATCAGCTTCTTCCAGTAATATGTGAGACGGATTTATACAGTTCGAAGCTCGCCTTTCTTTCCTTTTTATTTCTATTTTTCGGGACGATTTTCTTAGTTGCCACCTTCTGGTATTTTAAAACAGGACACCTCATGATTTGGGGTGGTTCGCTTGTTTTTTTAGCTGCTCTTTTTTATAATATAAATGTATTTAAAACGGCGAACCTGTCCCTTGGTTTTTCGATTCACAAAGCTTTTTTGATCAGTTCTGCCCTCTGGCTATTGGCCACTATTACCATAGGTCTTTTATTGGCTATCAATTTAGCGTATCCGTTTTTCTCGAAAAACCATTTAGAGATTTTAAAGATTCATGCCCACGTTGGACTCGTCGGCTGGTTTTTGCAGTTGATAACTGGGGTGAGCACACGTTTAGTACCTATGTTTTTACTTGGAAAATCTAATAAAGACAGCTGGCTTAAAGCGGCATTTACTTTTCAGAATATCGGGTTGATCGCATTTATTTCTGATCAATACTTCTTTGGCAGCTCAAGTCGGGTTTACCTATATTTTCTCTTAGTTGTTTTGGGCATCCTTTGCTGGGTGGCGTATTTAAGGGATGTTTATCTGCATCGGCTTAAGAAAAAATTGGAGATCCAAATGAAACAAACCTTCCTTTCCTTTGTGTTTCTATTTTTGGGTCTACTCCTAACTCCTGTGCTGATTTCATATTCCAATACGCAATGGAGCATCCTATATGGTATTTTTCTTTTCTTGGGATGGATTTCATCTCTTATTTTAGGAAAGACGTTTAAGACACTACCTTTTATAATTTGGAATAGACATTATAAAACCTTACATGGAAAGATGAAGCTTCCCTTGCCGAAGGATTTATATAATGTGATGTGGCTTCGCTGTCAATTTTGGTTTTTTGTTGTTGCCATGGTGCTTTTATCTATTGGTGTGATTAGTAACCAATTATTGGTCATAAGATGCGGTTTATTTTTATGGATCATTGTGGCGCTGCTTTATACACTAAACGTTCTTAAAATATTTTTACATAAACCGATCAAAGCAAATGGTACTTAACATTAATGACCCATATTATGCGGAAAAAAGTAGAGCGATAACGGCACTATACAGGGTAATGGATCCGGAGTTGTTCGTCAATATTATGGATCTAGGCTTGGTCTATGATCTAGATTTTTCTAAAGACAATAAAATCGCTGTGATCATGACGCTTTCAACGCCACATTGTCCGCTCGAAGAAGCAATCACTTCCGGAGTAAGGAACTCTATGAATATCGATTTTCCAGGTGTAGAAGTAGAGGTTAAAATTGTATGGGAACCCGCTTGGAATTATAGTATGATGAGTAGTGCCGCAAGGGGGGAACTGGGATTTGATGAGTGAGTCTACCCTATAGCTCCTCTTCAAGTACTTTCCTTTGACGAATTCCTATATTGAATACGAGAACTCCTAGCAACATTAAGACCGTAATGGCAAATATAATTTCATTGATATAAGGGACCATATGGTAGTCTATCGCAAATAGTCCTTGAATCATTAACGCTGTTTCGTTAAGAATGATCCCTATAACAAAGAGTATCATTCCTCTTCTTGCCAAGTTTGAAATCTTTGTGAATACCCATCCTAACGCGTAACCTAGAATAAACAAGCTGATCACCCCTAAGAAGACCAAATGCAAATAAGCCACTACGATAGGTCTAAAACCAAAAGCTATTTCGCTTAATGCCGGAATGGTAGAGCCCAACTGGAGTAAAACTTTAAGCGTATAGGCCAAAGCCGAGAGAGAAAGTAGCCATTTGGCAATATTTGGAATTGTTGTAAAGATAGAAATCGCCTTCTTCCTCATCTGTACGGCAATCCAAAGCCAGGAAAAAAACTGGAGAGCGGCCGCAAGTACGACAAAAACAAAAACAAACCGCGGAATAGGCAACCATGGGGCGGAAAGATAATACGCTGGTATACATGCAAGTGCATTGATCGAAAAAAACGGAGTTAACTCTTTAGCTTGTACTCCTTCATCGTGCATTTTATTTACAATAAGTCCAAAGCAAGAGAATACGAACCACCCGTTATATTGAAAATGTAAGAACAGGTAAACGGCGGCTAAATGTAAGTTGGGGTTTATATTTCTGGTGAGCATTAAATACACCATAAAAAAAATTCCAATGGAAGAGAGTACCAGAAAGAGCAGTGCTACCTTAAACCATTTATATCCGGGCTTAACCAGCGAAAGAGAATTAATATCTTTCCAAATCCGAAATGCGTAAATGTAAGAAACGAGTATCGACAAGCTTGAAAAAGCAATGGACACACTCGCATACCCTTGTATCGGAAATGAAACGAGCATCCCTAAAGCTGCGACGAGGTTACCTATCAAAATCCATTGATGCTTTTTAAAGTGAGCTAGACTTATCTGCTTAGAAACAGTATAAGATATTAATACCATTAAGGCTTGGGTGATCCATCCGGCTAAAGCAAAATGCGAATGGCCGTGCTGAAGATATTTTTGGTTTATAATAGGCAAGGAAAACGTAATCTTATAGCGAAGCAGTACCCCTAGCATGGCAACAATCAATAAATTTATAAAAACCAAATACAACCACTTTTTTAAGCTCATTTTCCTTTGGATTTAAAATTAAACTGCCTTTTAAATTAAGCTGTTTTTATGACATTGATATAAGATATTAATATTATACTGATAAAAATAGCTATTATTTCGCTAATCGAAAAGGTATTATGTATCATTTCGTATAGTGACAAATCTCACAAAATTTGACTCAGGCAACTTTATCTTTGGATTATAAAATAAAACATTTATGAGTCACAGTTTTCACATCCCAGTATTAGGTTTAGCTTATTCAATAGATACACCATTAAAAGTTGCCCGTTTCGGAATCTCTTCCGTTGTTTCTATTGTTGACGATGAACTTATAGAGCGAATGCGGAAATACCATCTTGAGAAAAATAACCTTAATTATTCCCCAATTGAGAAAACTGATCATGACTTTAGGGCGAAACGAATCACAACCTATCTGAATCTTTTAAACAGCTTGGTCGAAAAACAAATTACTGAGTTAAAAGCGCAAGACTTTGAAAGCTGCCCGGATATTCACCGGTATTTCGAACTTCTTCCTGATCATTCTGAAAAAAAGAGGGCTTATCTCAACATGTTGGAAGAGGATCGCTTAAATGAAAGGAAAACTCTACAACAAAAACTAAAAGCAAGTATCGAAGCCGGTGCTATCGAAGTAAACATCATGGCAAAAGTAGACAAGATGAACTTTGCCAAAAACGGCAGTTCGTTGGGAGATAACTTTACCGATGCATTGGCAGCCTTAAGAGGCTATGCAGAAAGTGACTTAAACTCTTCTATTATTCTTTCTGCTGGGATGAATCCTCGGCTATATAGTTACCTAACTGAATTTAATGACTTTATTCCGAGCGCACTTCCTCCTAAAAAGAAGGTAATTTTAAAAGTAAGCGATTTTCGTTCCGCCTTTATTCAAGCTAAATTTCTTGCTAAAAAGGGTATTTGGGTACATGAATTTAGAGTAGAGTCTGGCTTAAATTGTGGAGGCCATGCTTTTGCAACAGAAGGTTATCTATTGGGACCGATTCTGCAAGAATTTAAAGATAGAAAATCCGAAATGATTGATGAGCTTTATCGTTTATACCAAGAGGCCTATCAAGATAAAGAAAGCTTGTTATTGGACCTTCCGATCACTCGCGTCACAGTTCAAGGAGGGATCGGAAATTGTGAAGAAAATGATTTTCTTCAACAGCATTATCAGCTCGATGGCACAGGCTGGGGCAGTCCATTTTTGCTGGTACCAGAAGCAACTAATGTTGATGAAAGTACGTTAAACTCCCTTTTGACTGCTGATGCTGCTGATTTTTATGTGAGCGGCGCCTCTCCATTAGGCGTTCCGTTTAACGACTTCAGGAAAAGCACTAGTGAGCAACAACGTTTAGACCGCATTGCAAAAGGAAGACCAGGCAGCCCATGCACTAAGAAGTTTTTGGTGTCGAATACCGAATTCACTGAAGCGCCCATTTGCACCGCATCTAGAAAATATCAAAATCTTAAGATTAAAGAGTTGAAAGCAAAAGAAATATCCAAAGAGGAATATGACTTTCAATTTGAAAAAATTGTAGAAAAAGCCTGTTTATGTGAAGGTCTCACTGCATCTGTATATATTAAGAATGATATGCTTAAAGAGAAGGAAAGTAAAGCGGTATCCATTTGTCCAGGTCCCAATACTGCTTATTTTTCAAAGCAATATACCTTAGAGGAAATGGTAAAACATATTTATGGAAAAATAAACTTACTTGAAGGTGTAAAACGCCCGCATATGTATATCAATGAGTTAAAGCTTTATGTCGATTATTTTAAAAAAGATGTGGAATCTAGCATAAATGAAATCAATGCTAAAAACACAAAACGACTAGAGCGATTTAAAGATCAACTATTAAAGGGTATAGATTATTATCAAAATTTATTACCAGAAATTAAGAAACACAAAGACATAGCTTATACAAGGATGGAAAATGAGCTAAAGGAATTTCAATTTATGCTGAATAACATAAGGATTCCTTCTGTTTATGCTAAGAAAAATGTTTTAGAAAACTAAACAACAAATAAAAATGAGGAATAATTGTATTAATAATGTCATAAAGCTTATTTTTATTAATCAAAATAATTAAAAAGAACAATTATGAAAAAATTATTTGTATTAGGAATCACAGTTTTGTTTGCAGCAGCTTGTTCAAACAATGGTAATCGGTCAGCTAGCAACAATGAATCGAGCGAAAAGCATGCTGCAACAGAAGCAGAAATCGCAGAATATGATCCGCATCGTGGTGAAGGTAAATTTACTGATGTTGAGGTTTCTCCCACTCTTAATACTGAGATGGCCGCTAAAGGAGAGTCTATTTTTAGTGTAAAATGTGGAAGTTGCCACAAACTTAGTGACGAACGCCTAGTAGGTCCAGGCTTCAAAGGAGTAAGCGAAAGAAGAACGGCCCCTTGGATCATGAACTTTTTAACCAATACAGACGCAATGATCGACTTAGACGCTGAATTACAAGCTCAACTTGAGATTTGTATGGTCCGTATGCCCAATCAGAATCTTAGCGACGAAGATGCACGCTCGATATACGAGTTTATGCGCAAGAACGATGGCGTAAAATAAAAAAGCCACAAATTTAAAACCAGAATATATGTTACATTCAATCCAAAAATTGTTTGTCCTAGCCACTGCTTTGACAATACTCGCAGGCTTTAATTCCTGTAAACCCAAAACTGCTGGCTCCGCTGTTAGTGGGGATGCGGCTCAAAAAGTATATGTCGCCCCCGGTGAATACGATGAATTCTATTCTTTTACTTCGGGAGGCTTTAGCGGACAAGTAGCCGTCTATGGAATTCCATCTGGACGTTTATTGAAGGTACTTCCAGTCTTCTCGGCTGATCCTGAGACTGGTTATGGTTTTAGTGAAGAGACTAAGCCCATGTTAAATACCTCTCATGGGTATATTCCTTGGGGGGACCAGCACCACCTTGCTATTTCTCAAACGGATGGAGCAATGGATGGAAGGTGGTTATTTGCCAATGAAAATAACACACCAAGAGTGGCAAGAATTGATCTGACTACATTTAAAACAGTAGAAATTCTGGAAATACCCAATAGCGCAGGAAACCACTCCTCGCCTTTCATCACCGAAAACACTGAATATGTGGTTGCGGGAACTCGCTTCAGCGTTCCTTTCGAAGAAGAAAATGGGGATATTCCGATTAGTTCGTATGCCGAGAACTTTAGCGGTGCTATAAGTTTTATTAGCGTGCATCCTGAAACAGGAAAAATGGCAATTTCTTTCCAATTAAAAACTCCACCGGTAAACTTTGACTTAAGCCGTGCAGGTAAAGGTCCTAGTAAAGATTGGTTCTTCTTTTCTACTTATAACACTGAAAAAGCTTATACCTTAATGGAAGTTAATTCTTCGCAACGGGATAAAGACTTTATCATGGCGGTAAACTGGAAAAAAGCGGAAGAATACATCAAAGCTGGAAAAGGAAAAAAATCAAAAGTTAACTATGCTCACAATACCTATGATGAAAACAGTCATATGGGAACTTCTGAAATGCTAAATGAAGTATTAGTTTTAGATCCCACAGAATTAGAGGGTATTGCCTACTTTATTCCATGTCCTAAATCACCACATGGTACAGACGTAGACCCCACTGGCGAATACATCATTGGTAGTGGTAAATTAGCCTCTCTAATTCCAGTGTTCTCATTCACTAAAATTCTAAAAGCAATTGAAGAGAAGAATTACGATGGTGAGTACGATAGCTTCCCGGTATTAAACTATGATGCCGTACTTCACGGAGAGGTTAAAAAACCAGGTTTAGGCCCATTGCATACAGAATTTGACGATAAAGGAAATGCATATACCTCCTTCTTCGTTTCTTCGGAGCTTGTAAAATGGAATGTAAAGACATTGGAGATACTAGACAGAGCCCCTACGTTTTATTCTACAGGTCACTTGACTGTTGCAGGTGGGGACACTAAAAAGCCTCATGGAAAATATGCGATAGCTTGGAATAAGATAACAAAGGATCGTTATTTACCGACTGGTCCAGAATTATCACAAAGCGCTCAACTGTTCGATATCAGTGGCGATAAGATGCAGCTACTATTAGACTTCCCAACTATTGGGGAGCCCCATTATGCACAGATGGTACCTGCTGATCTTATTACTAAGAATCAAAAACGAATTTACGATATCAATAAAAACACCCACCCTTATGTATCAAAAGGCGAAGGTGAGACCAAGATAGTACGCGATGGAAATAAAGTTCATGTTTACACTACCGTAATCAGAACCCATATTACCCCTGACAATATTGAAGGAATCAGAGTGGGTGACGAAGTGTATTTTCACGTTACCAACTTAGAACAAGATTGGGACTTACCACACGGATTTGCGATCATGGGAAATACCAACGCCGAATTGCTTGTTTTACCAGGAGAAACACAAACCTTGAAATGGGTACCCAAAAAAGCAGGCATGATCCCATTCTATTGCAGCGATTTCTGTAGTGCACTACACCAAGAAATGCAAGGATACATTCGGGTGTCACCTGCAGGAAGTAATGTGCCGCTACGTTATGGAACTGGAGAAACCGCTCCAGGTATGTCAACAGCGGCAAGATAGAGCTTTAGTTTTATCTCAAGAAAACAGGAAGATAATCCTCGGATTACTTCCTGTTTCTTCTCTCCCATAAACAAAAAACAAATCTCATGAACAATAAATTATCCTTTAGTACCAAGATTATCGCAATTCTCTCAGCAATTGCTTTAATCATCGTGATTTTTGTTCCTATATGGCGTATCGAACTATCTGCGCCTCAATATCCGGAAGGGTTGGTTATGCAGATTTATTCCAATCAATTAGCAGGAGATGTTCAAATTATTAACGGTTTGAATCATTATATAGGAATGCGTCAATTAAGTGCGGACGATTTTGTTGAATTTACCGTATTACCTTATATTATTGGCGCATTGGCGCTAATTGGCTTTCTAAGTATTGCCGTCAATCGGAAATGGTTATTCTATACCTGGACCGCTCTTTTCATCCTATTCGCCGTGGCTGCCATGGTCGACTTTTATCTTTGGGAACAGGATTACGGACGTAACCTAGACCCTACCGCACCCATCCAAGTACCTGGGATGACTTATTCTCCACCTTTAATCGGATTCAAACAACTGCTAAACTTCGGAGCCTATTCCACTCCTGATATTGGTGGATGGTTGATGATTTTCGTCGGTTTGGTTTTATTTTTAGGCGTTATTATCGAAATCCGTAAAAGTAAAAAAACAATTAAAATGAACACAAAACACGCTACCATAGCTATTTTGCTTATTTTCTTTTTAAGCTCATGCAGCACAGGCCCACAAGCCATTAATTTTGGCGTAGACAATTGTGACTACTGTGTAATGACGATTGTAGATGAACATTTTGGCGCGGAAATCGTCACCAATAAAGGGAAAGCCTACAAATTTGATGACCTACATTGTTTAAATAAATTTTTGGAGGAAGGGCAGGTAGCTGAAACGGACATAAATCAAATCTACTATATTGATTTCTCAAAACCTTCGACCTTTATTGTAGCTTCTAATGCGCTATTACTACACGGGGATGATATTAAAAGTCCGATGGCGTCCAATATTGCCACATTTGCAGAAGCAGATAGTTTAGACAAGTATCAAGAATATTTTAATGCAAAGGAAATCCAATGGGAAGATTACAAAAACAATTAAAACAACTGTTGGCTTCAATAATATTCTTTAGCTTAATGATGTTTTCTCATATTGGAACGCTTGAAGCGAGAACCATTACTGTCGAACCACAAGGCGCTATTACTTCCATAAAGGTAGCAATTGTGCGTGCTCAAGCCGGTGATACCATTTTAGTAAAGGCTGGAACTTACAAAGAAGGATTAATTACCATTAATAAGCCTTTAGTATTGCTAGGTGAGAACTATCCTATAATTGATGGTGAAAACGAAGGGGAAATTATCCATATTAAAAGTGATGGTGTTGTAATAGAAGGATTTTCTATTATCAATTCCGGCACCTCAAGTTTTGAAGACATTGCTGCAATTCGTCTCATCACTTCAAAAAATATCACGATTAGAAATAATAAGCTAACCGATACTTTTTTCGGCATTTTAAGCCAGTTTTCTACCCATAGCACAATAGAGGGAAACATTCTCCAAAGGAGCCCTAACAGTTCAAAAAAATCAGCAAATGGTATTCATTGTTGGAAAAGCTCGGATTTAACAATTAAAGATAACATTGTGAATGGCCACCGAGATGGCATTTATTTGGAATTTGTTACAAATTCAATTATTCATAACAACCAAAGTGCGAACAACTCTCGTTATGGCTTACATTTTATGTTTGCGCATGACAATGAGTATGAAAATAACGTCATTAAAAAGAACGGTGCGGGGGTAGCCGTAATGTATTCGAAGCGTGTTAAAATGAAGAACAATGTATTCTCTGATAATTGGGGAAATGCTGCCTATGCCATCCTCTTAAAAGATTTGAACGACAGCGAAATTATAGGCAATCACTTTGAAAGAAATACAGTTGGAGTTTTAGCGGAGGGCAGCACCAGAATTATAATGAAAGATAATCATTTTGAAAACAACGGATGGGCATTAAAAATCATGGGGAGTTGTGATAATGTTGAAGTTACTAATAATAATTTCCTCAGAAACACCTTTGATATAGCTACGAACGCATCTGTTATTGAGAATTCATTTAATGGTAATTATTGGGATAAATATGAAGGTTATGACCTCAATAGAAATGGAGTCGGTGATGTCCCTTTCCGACCAGTTAGTCTATATTCTATGCTTATAGAACGTAACTCTGCAATATTGATGCTTTTCAGAAGCTTTTTTGTAAATTTAATGGACAGAGCCGAGCGGGTATTACCGGGATTAACACCTGAAGGTTTGGTAGATGAGGAACCTAGGATGAGAATGATTAAATAGATGTCAGCTATGAGCTATCAGCTGTCAGATTGTAGGGTTAAATAAATGGGAACAAGAGATCCTTCACTATGCTCTAGGATGACAGAAGTAGCGCCTGATGAAAATATGAACTAATCTAATAACATTTGATGAAGCATTTTTTACTGACAACAGATTTAAAAAAAAATAAAGGATAACCTTTTAAATAATATAAAATGATAGAAATATCGAATGTAACCAAAAGATTTGGCAAGCTATCAGCGCTGAAAGATGTCAGTACTACTTGCGAAAAAGGACAAGTAATTGCACTCATTGGTCCAAATGGTTGTGGAAAAACTACCTTAATAAAATGTATTTTGGGAATGGTAGTACCTGATGAAGGAGATATACGTTTCAATAATAAGTCGATAAAAAAAGACTGGCTATACAGGAAAAATATCGGTTACATGCCTCAGATCGGCCGCTATCCAGAAAACATGAGTATTGCACAAGTTCTTGATATGCTAAAAGACATCCGTAAAAGTCCGTATCAAATTATTGACGAAGATTTATACCAAGACTTTAAACTAGGAGAAATTCTAGATAAAAGAATGGGTACGCTCTCCGGAGGAACGCGGCAAAAGGTAAGTGCACAACTAGCCTTTATGTTTAATCCAGAAGTATTAATCTTAGACGAGCCTACGGCTGGTCTAGACCCTTTGGCAACTGAAATCTTAAAAGAGAAAATTTCTAAAGAAAAAGATAAATTGATTCTGATTACCTCCCATATATTAAGTGACCTTGATGATGTAGTAACGCACGTGATTTATATGCAAGAAGGAGAAATATTTTTCAAAAAACCGATTGAGCAACTTAAAGCGGATACTGGAAAATATAGACTCTCAGAAGCAATCGCCCACATTATGAAAAGTGAAAACGCACTATTGGTTTAATAAAACTATCCATGAAGAAGATCATTAAATATGTCATTTTAGACATTCTGCGCAATAAAATTGTCATCGCTTATACCGTATTCCTTTTTTTACTATCCTTTGGCTTATTTACAATTGAAGACAATACCTCAAAAGGGGTGTTAAGTTTACTGACACTAATTCTAATCTTAGTCCCTTTAATAAGTATTGTATTTTCATCTATCTATGTATACAATTCCTCCGAATTCATTGAGCTTCTAGCTGCACAACCTCTAAAAAGAAAAGCGCTTTGGTTAAGTATATTTATTGGCTTAGCTGTGTCCCTTTCTGTGGCTTTTTTAATTGGCTGTGGAATCCCCATTCTTGTCTACTCCCCTACTGATGTTGGATTTACAATATTATTAATGGGAGTGTTGCTATCTATAATATTTGTTTCTATTGCTCTGTTAGGATCGGTTTATACAAAAGATAAAGCAAAAGGAATCGGTATCTCCATATTATTATGGTTTTATTTCTCCATACTTTTTGATGGAATTATTCTTTTTGTACTTTTCCAATTCATGGATTATCCATTAGAAAAAGCAATCGTTGGGTTAAGTATTTTAAACCCAATTGATTTAGCCCGGATCTTAATTTTAATTAAAATGGATATCTCTGCCATGATGGGCGCTACTAGTGCGGTTTTTAAGAGCTTCTTTGGCAGCTCATTAGGAATGATCGGATCAATTTCAGTTATGATAGTATGGGCGGCCGCCCCTTTATGGTTATCTTTAAAATTATTTAACAAGAAGAATTTATAGTCATCATTTAAGCGACTCTAAAACTAAACTAGAAATGAACATCCCTTATACATCTGCAGAAGAAGCTGTAAAGCATATTAAATCTGGCGACCGTGTATTTCTGCATGGTAGCGCATCCACTCCAAGTTACCTAATAGAAGCCATGCAAAGAAGGCATGCAGAGCTAGAAGATGTGGAATTGGTTAGTATTACCAATTTAGGGCATGTGGATTTTGATAATCCTATTTATCGGGAAAGCTTTTTTGTTAATTCTTTATTTGTTTCGGCAAACACCCGAAAAGTAGCTAATAGCGTAAATGGAGATTATGTTCCTATCTTTTTGAGCCAAATACCTTTGCTTTTCAGACGTGAGATTTTACCTATTGATGTGGCCATGGTTCAGGTTTCTTTACCCGACAAAAATGGGTTCTGCTCATTAGGAACTTCCGTTGATATTGCAAGAGCGGCTGTTGATACTGCAAAATATGTTATCGCCCAAGTAAATCCTAATATGCCAAGAACACACGGTGATGGCTTTATACACGTAGATAAAATAAATGCGTTAGTACTCCATAAATCAGATTTACCAGAAGTTGATTATTCAACAGGTATAAATGCCGCTACATTGGCGATCGGTGAGAATGTTGCTTCTCTCGTGGAAAATGGTGCAACTCTCCAATTAGGTATTGGCGGTATTCCGGACCAAGTATTAAAAAATTTAACAGGACATAAAAATCTAGGCCTGCATACCGAAATGCTTTCTGATGGGGTAATCCCTTTGATAGAAAATGGTGTAATAAACAATAGCCATAAAAAACTTAATCGCGGAAAGTCCGTAACTGCATTTATGGTTGGAACTCGGAAATTATACGAATTTATAGATGATAACCCTTCCGTTATTGTAATGGATATTTCTTATGTAAATGATACAAGTGTTATTAGGCAAAACCCAAGGGTGACTGCAATTAATTCTGCGATTGAGATTGACCTGACGGGACAAGTTTGTGCTGATTCTATTGGAACCTATCAATTTTCAGGCATTGGTGGTCAGATGGACTTCATTCATGGAGCTTCTTTATCACAAGGAGGAAAACCCATTATCGCATTGCCTTCAGTAACTTCAAAAGGCGTTTCCAGAATTACTCCATTTCTTAATCAAGGTGCTGGTGTAGTTACAACAAGAGGCCACGTTCATTGGGTAGTTACAGAATATGGAAAAGTAAATCTGTTTGGAATGAACTTAAAGCAAAGAGCAAAAGCGTTAACAGGCATCGCACATCCGGATCACAGGGAAATGTTGGACAAAGCTTTTCATGAACGATTTATGAAGTAGCTGATAGGTATGAGGCGTTAGGTCTTAGATAATAGCACTATTCGGACTATAAATTTTAATTATTAAATTAGCACTTTCTAATATGACTAATGAGTTAAATTAAGTATTCAAAGCTCTAAACCCTGTAGAACCGACAAATGGAAAGTGGCCAATTGCTCAAGGCAATTATAGATAATGCAATAGAAGGAATAATTACCATTGACGACCATGGCATTGTGGAGTCAATAAACCCTGCGGCCTTATTACTTTTTGGTTATGAGGCTGAAGAGGTTATTGGAAAAAACATCTCGTATTTAATGCCTGAACCTTACAAAAGCGCCCATGATCGATATATATATAACTATTTAAGTACGGGAATAAAAAAGATAATCGGTATCGGCAGGGAGGTGAAGGGTCTTAAAAAAGATGGTTCTACTTTTCCTTTTCGACTATCGGTAAGCGAAGTTAATTTTGAAAATCGAAAAATATTTACCGGTTTTGTTCACGATCTAACAAAACAAAAGGAAGCGGAAGACCGACTTTTAAATTATACCGAAGAGCTTGAAGAGAAAGTAAATACAAGGACCCAAGATTTAATCAACTTAATTTCAGAATTGGAGCACACTAAAGATGACCTCAGCAAATCTTTAGAAAAGGAAAAAGAATTAGGACAACTGAAATCGCGTTTCGTTTCTATGGCATCGCATGAATTCAGAACTCCTTTAAGTTCTGTCCAGCTTTCTGCAACGCTAATTGACAGGTATGCACAAATGCAGGACCTCGCCAATATAGAGAAGCATGTTAAAAAAATCAAAGCTTCCGTAGAATTGCTAACCAATATTTTAAATGACTTTCTCTCTTTAGAAAGATTGGAAACTGGGCAAACTTCGGTAAACTTGAATGAGATTAATCTAGTAAAATTCTCAGAAGAGATTATCGAAGAAATGCGTCCGATAACCAAACAAAACCAAAATATTGTTTATCAGCATACAGGAAATAAAGATGCTGTCAACTTAGATCCTAACTTATTAAAGAGTGCAATTATCAATCTAATTTCAAATTCAATTAAATATTCTGGGGAGAATACATTTATTGAATTTAATACGGAGCTTAATGACCACGAATGCACTATTGAAGTGAAGGATAATGGTATTGGAATTCCAATTGAAGAACAAAAGTACCTTTTGGAGCCTTTCTTCCGTGCCAATAATACAGGGAAAATTCCGGGAACTGGCTTAGGTTTAAATATCGTTAAACGTTACGTAACCCTTATGAACGGCGATATTTCTTGGATAAGTAAACAAGATGAAGGCACTACCTTTCAGTTAAAATTCAATATACCTTAAGTAATTAATCGACAATGAATCCTACTCAAAAGTCCATCCTTATCATAGAAGACCATGATGACATTCGTGAAAGCACAGCAGAGATTCTAGAGCTAGCTGGTTATAATGTATTTACTGCGCCAGAGGGGAAAACAGGTGTTGAAATGGCTTTAAAACACCTTCCAGATCTAATATTATGTGATATCATGATGCCTATTTTGGATGGATATGGAGTGTTGTATCTTTTAGGGAAACATTCGGAAACCTCTTCTATCCCATTAATTTTCATTACAGCCAAAGCTGAACGTGCAGATTTGAGAAAAGGCATGGAAATGGGCGCAGATGATTACATTACCAAGCCTTTCGATGATATGGAATTACTCAGGGCGATTGAATCGAGATTAAAGAAACAGGAGAAAGGATCTAATTCCATGCTAAATTCTCTTAATTTAGAAGAACAAGAAAACTTATTTGAAAAGCTTATTGAATCAGGTAGAGAAAGGCTGTATAAAAAAAACAACTTGTTTATCAGGAGGGCGATACACCGGTTTATCTTTATCAGATCATTAAAGGAAATGTAAGAAATTATTTATTCCACAAAGATGGAAGGGAGCTGACCACTGTTGTTCTTAAGAAAGGTGACTTCTTTGGCTATGAGAGCATTTTAATGAAAACGCCCTATACCGATAATGTAGAAACTTTGGAAGATAGCGAAATACGTCTTATTAATAAAAATGACTTCTATGAGCTTTTGGAAAAAAACCCTGGCTTAAATCAACGTTTTATCAGGCTATTATCACGAAATATAATAAAAAAAGACGAGCAAATGCTCGGCTTTGCCTATCATTCGGTACGAAAAAGAATTGCAAATGCTTTGGTTTCTGTAGCTGATAAACTAAAAGCCAATCCAGAAGTAGACACCTGTGTTATTCGAGTATCAAGAGAAGATCTCGCTTCTATTGCGGGAACAGCAAATGAAACGATAAGTCGTACTTTAGCTGACTTCATTGACGAAGGCTTATTATCAAAAAAAGGAAATTCTATTGAAATCCACTCTATCGAAGGCTTAAAGAGCGTCAAACAATAAAAGTGACAACAATCACTTTTTAGGTTGACTCCCTCCATTCTCATTCGTTTAATAAGGTTTAATTTCGATGCATAATCGCTGAGAACGATTCTCCTACAGAATCCATTAAAAGATATTAAATGAACGCTATCGCATACAATATACAAGCCAAAGAAAAAGAGCTATTAGTCAGGGCGAACGCAAAACGTCATAAACTGACTCTGATTTCTAATGAATTAAATGCCGAAACTTCCATATTTTCAGCTGGAAAGGACGTTGTCATTGTTTCGGAGTCTGATGTCCTCACTGCACCTTTATTAGAATTCTTAAAGAAACAAGGGGTTCAAAAAATTATTACTCGCTCTCACACCTTTCATAACATCGACCATAAAACTGCCGAAAAACTACAAATTAAAATATCAAAACTTACAACAAGCTTAAGCCCCGAAGAAAGAGCTTGGGAAATTATTGATTTACTATCAAGCTAGAAATGAACGAAGAAGAAAAAAGACTGATAAAAAAGTATAATGTTGCAGTACCAAGATATACAAGCTATCCAACTGTTCCACTCTGGGATGTTACAAACTGGAATGAAAAAGAATGGATAAAAAAAGTCGTTACAATACATAAACAAACCAAAGAAGAAGGCATTAGCCTCTATATTCACCTTCCCTTTTGCGAAAGCCTTTGTACATACTGCGGCTGCAATACACGCATAACCAAAAATCATAGCGTTGAGCTTCCTTATATTCAGGATGTAATAAAAGAATGGAGCCTTTATCGTAAACATTTGGGTGACGATATTTTAATCAATGAAATACATTTAGGTGGCGGTACTCCCACTTTTTTCCAAGCAGAGAACCTTGAACTCTTAATTACTTCAATCTTAAAAAATACAAAAACCACTTCTAACGCAGAGTTTTCGTTTGAAGCTCATCCTGCAAATACGACTAAAGAACATTTGCAAACTTTATATAAACTTGGATTTCGAAGACTAAGCTTGGGGATTCAAGATTTTGATCCTTTAGTACAGTTTATCATCAATCGTAAGCAAACTGTTGAAGAAGTGAATAGAGTAATGCTAGAGGCAAGAGAGATTGGTTATAAATCTATAAATTTCGATCTTATTTACGGGTTGCCGAAACAAAGTCTGAAGACGGTCAGTGATACCATAGAAAAAGTTATTCAATTAAAGCCCGATCGGATTTCTTTTTATAGCTATGCGCATGTGCCTTGGCTAAAACCAGGACAAAGACGCTATACAGACGAGGATTTACCCCAAGATCACGAAAAACTAGAGCTTTATGAATTAGGAAAATCGATGATTTGTGATGCTGGATTTTATGATGTTGGGATGGATCATTTTGCACTTCCAAACGACTCCTTATTCTTAGCCCTCAAAAAAGGTACATTACACAGAAACTTTATGGGCTACACAGATCGCTCTTCAAAATTACTAATTGGCTTAGGTGTATCTTCTATTAGTGATTCATGGCACGCATTTGCTCAAAATGTTAAAAAGGTAGAAGAATACAGAGAAATTCTAAAACAAGATAAACTGCCTCTGATGAAAGGCCATATACACACTTTATTTGATACGATTTTAAGGAAAAATATCCTGGAAATAATGTGTCAGGGAAAGACTACTTGGAACCCTGATAAATATGACTTTTTTTCGACAATATATGAGAAATTGATTATGTTTGAAGCCGATGGTTTAATAAAGCTCTCCCCTAATAGCTTTGAAATCACTGAACAGGGAAAAGCATTTATAAGAAATATTTGTATGGTTTTCGATGCGAGATTAACAGAAAACCGACTCACGGAAAACACATTTAGCCAAGCAATTTGATAACGTATTTTAAATGAAAGAGAATACACTAACAGATCAAAAGGTAAACTGTTTCCATTGTGGTGATTCTGTAAATTCAGATCGTTTTCAAGCTGACAACCGTGACTTTTGTTGCTTGGGTTGTCAAAGTGTTTATTTGATTCTAAGTACAAATAACCTTGATAGTTACTATAAGTACAATCAATATCCTGGAAAAACACAAAAAGAAAAAACAAATCACCTAGAATACCTTGATGAAGAAGAGATTGCCGCAATGTTAATTGACTTCAAAGATGCAGACATTACAAAGATAACCTTTTTTGTACCTTCTATTCATTGTAGCTCGTGCATTTGGCTTCTAGAAAATCTTTATAAGCTTAATCCTTCAATTGCATCGTCAAGAATAGATTTTACAAAAAAACAAGCAAATATTACATTCAAGCACCAAGAGATTAGCCTTCGAGAACTCGTTAAGCTATTAATCACTATCGGTTATGAGCCCATAATCACTTTGCAAGACGTTGTTAAAGAACAGAAGAAAGTTAATAATGATGCACTAATTCGAAAAATTGCTGTCGCCGGCTTTTGCTTCGGAAATGTGATGATGCTGAGTTTCCCAGAATATTTAGGAATCTCCAAGTACGAGAATAAATACGCTGCCTTTTTCGGCTATATCAATCTCGCGATTGCCTTTCCAGCAATGCTATATAGCGGTAGGGATTATTTTGTTTCAGCTTGGAAAAGCTTAAAACAAAAGCAACTCAATTTAGATGTTCCTTTAGCCCTTGGAATTTTTGTTTTATTTCTGCGATCAGCAATTGAAATTTTGACCAAAACCGGCGCGGGATTTTCAGATACGCTTTGTGGATTAATCTTCTTTTTACTGATAGGAAAATGGATTCAGGAACGAACCTTTTATCATCTTTCTTTTGAACGCGATTATCGGTCCTACTTTCCGGTAGCCGTTACTAAAATAACGAATGCGGAAGAAAAGCCTACTCAGATCTCCGATTTGAAGGTCGGCGATCGAATCTTAATCCGCAATAATGAAATCATTCCTGCCGATGCTATTTTATTAAAAGGCGATGCATCCATCGATTTCAGCTTCGTCACTGGAGAATCCATTCCAACTAAAAAAATCTTAGGAGAAGTAGTTTATGCAGGTGGCCGACAATTGGGGCAAGCAATTGAGTTAGAAATCGTTAAATCTGTCTCTCAAAGCTACCTCACTACACTCTGGAATAACGAAAATTTTGAAGATAGTAATCGTAAATTCACCACCTTTGCCAACACTGTCAGCAAATATTTTACTGTCGTCTTGATTAGCATAGCTGTATTTGCTGCAGCGTTTTGGATGGTCAATCAAGATTCAACAAAAGCATGGGCAGCCTTTACTGCTATATTAATTATTGCCTGCCCTTGCGCATTAGCCTTGAGTTCACCGTTCACACTCTCAGCAGCTTTAAGCATTTTTGACAAACACCAGTTTTTTATTAAAAACACCGCAACAATCGAAAAAATGGCGAAAATGGATGAATTGGTTTTTGATAAAACCGGCACTTTATCCGCTCCCAATGCCAGTAATATAACGTTTTCCGGCTCATTAAGTGATGAAGAAAAGCAATTAGTCGCGTCTTTATGTAGAAATTCCAACCATCCACTTAGTATTGAGATAAATAAATACTTGCAAGTAAAAACAATGCATCCTATTAAAGATTTTAATGAACAAATAGGATTTGGTCTTGAAGCATTTATTAACGGATACCTGGTCAAAATAGGCAATGCAAAACAAGTTGGCATTGCAGCACAAAAAAATACGGAAACCCGAGTTTACGTTAAAATAGACGGTGATGTGCTTGGCTTCTTTTCTTTTGAACAACAATGGAGAAAGAACTTATCTACCATCATTGCTGATTTAGAAAAAGAATACTCAATTCATCTCATTTCGGGGGATCGGGATAAAGATAAAAAAGCATTGAGCTTAATCTTCGATGAAGCTCGTATGCACTTCAATCAAATCCCAAAAGATAAACTCAATTATATCAAGAACCTACAAGCTAGTGGAAATACCGTCTGCATGATTGGAGATGGATTAAACGATGCAGGTGCATTAAGGCAAGCCAACGTAGGAATTGCAGTAAGTGATGATATTAATACCTTCTCTCCAGGTTGCGATGCTATTTTAAGTGGTACTTCCTTCGAGAAAATCTCTAAATTCTTTGTATTTTCAAAAGATGCAGTAAAAGTAATTCATAGGAGCTTTGTAATTTCATTGCTCTATAATGTTGTAGGAATCAGTTTCGCTGTTCAAGGAACCATGTCGCCACTTTTTGCGGCAATACTAATGCCTGTAAGCACCGTGACGATTATTTCTTTTACAAGTCTTTCCACTCATTATTTTGGTAAAAAATTAAATAAAATATAGATATGGATGTTTTATACTTTCTCATTGGCTGTAGTGTTTTTGTTGCACTTATTTTTCTAGGTGCTTTTATTTGGGCAAACAAAACAGGACAACACGAAGATACACAGACACCTGCAATACGAATGTTATTTGATGATGAGCTTTCTTCACCTCCAGATGGAACTGTCGAATCTTCAAAAGAGTAAACATTAAAAAAAGAATGACATTGCTCACTTTTCTGGCTATTTGTCATCATTTTGTCTTTAATCAATACAAGCTAATTTTACACATAAATAACAAAACCTACCTTAGAAAATGCAGTTAGAAAAATTCAGTTACGACAACAAGATCGTTAGAAACTTTGGGATAGCGACGATTGTTTGGGGAATTATTGGGATGACTGTTGGGCTTTTAGCCGCAATACAGCTCTTTTGGCCATTTATGAACTTTGACAACCAATATACTACATTTGGTAGGGTTCGTCCAGTACATACCAACGCAGTCATCTTCGCGTTCGTTGGAAACTCCATCTTTATGGGAATTTACTATTCAATGCAGCGATTGCTAAAAACAAGAATGTTTAGTGATAAACTAAGCAATATCCACTTCTGGATGTGGCAGCTCATCATTGTGGCTTCAGCGGTCACATTATTGCTGGGGTATACCACGTCCCATGAATATGCCGAAATGGAATGGCCGATTGATATCGCAATAACCATCATTTGGGTGGTTTTCGGTATCAACATGTTTGGAACCATTGTAAAACGTAGGGAGCGTCACCTTTATGTTGCCATCTGGTTTTACATTGCGACCTTCGTTACTGTTGCAGTATTGCATATTGTGAACTCTGCTCAATTACCTATCAGCATGTGGAAGAGTTATTATATCTATGCCGGTGTTCAAGATGCTTTAGTACAGTGGTGGTATGGACATAATGCAGTTGCCTTTTTCCTAACTACGCCTTTTTTAGGAATGATGTACTACTACCTACCTAAAATGGCTAACCGCCCTATCTATTCGTATAAACTGAGTATTCTTCACTTCTGGTCCCTAATATTCCTTTATATCTGGGCCGGTCCACACCACTTATTATATACCGCCTTACCAGAATGGGCACAATCTTTAGGAGTTGTTTTCTCCATCATGCTAATTGCTCCAAGCTGGGGAGGTATGATCAACGGTTTATTGACCTTACGTGGCGCTTGGGATAAAGTACGTAAAGAACCCATGTTAAAATTCATGGTAGTGGCATTAACTGCTTATGGGATGGCAACTTTTGAAGGACCTATGTTGTCTTTAAAGAAAGTAAATGCTATTGCTCACTTTACAGACTGGATTGTAGCACACGTTCACGTTGGAGCTCTAGGCTGGAATGGCTTTATGATTTTCGCAATTTTGTATTGGTTGATCCCAAGAATGTATAAAACCGAATTGTATTCGAAAAAATTAGCCTCAGTCCATTTTTGGTTAGGCACCCTAGGAATTCTATTCTATGCTATTCCTCTTTATTGGGGTGCGGTAGTTCAAGGATTAATGTGGAAAGAGTTTACTCCTGAAGGAACGTTAAAATATCCCAACTTCCTAACGACGGTTTTAGAAATCCTTCCTATGTATATGATGCGAGCGGTGGGTGGTGCTTTATATTTATCCGGAGCAATCCTCATGACTTTCAACTTAACTAAAACCATGAAACAAGGAAAGTTATTGGCTGATGAACCTGCTGAAGCAATGCCTTTGGAGCCTGTCGTTAAAAGGGAAAAATCATGGCACCGCCGTTTGGAGCGTAAACCAGCCTTGTTTATGACCTTAACTTTAATCGTAATATTGATTGGAGGAATGGTAGAAATGATGCCGACTTTCATGATTTCGTCTAATGTACCTACCATCGCCAGTGTAAAACCTTATACACCTTTAGAACTTCAGGGCCGAGATATTTACATCCGCGAAGGCTGTATGGGTTGTCACTCTCAAATGGTAAGACCCTTCCGTTCTGAAACAACCCGTTATGGTGAATATAGTAAAGCGGGTGAGTATGTTTATGATCATCCTTTCCTGTGGGGTTCGAAAAGAACAGGTCCAGACTTACAACGTTTAGGACAAAAATACCCTAATAAATGGCACTATGATCATATGCTTGACCCGACGATTACATCACCGGGAAGTATTATGCCCGCATATCCTTGGTTAATTAATCAAGATTTAGATAAAAGCACTACGCCAGCAAAAATTCGCGCTATGCAAACTTTAGGAGTACCGTATCCAGCTGGTTTCGATCAAGAGTCAATTGCACATTTGGAAAACCAAGCTAATGAGATTGCAGAAGATCTAAAGGGCAATCAAATTGAGGTAAGTCCAGAAAAAGAAATCATCGCTATGATCGCCTACTTGCAACGTTTGGGAGTAGATATTAAGGTAAAATAAGAAACTTTTAAAAACAACAAAATGTTTAAGCAAATCACAAATTTAAACGGAGACGAAAGTTACTTACTATTTTCGCTAGTAATGTTCATGGTCTTTTTTATAGTAGTCACTATCGTATTGATCAAAATGAAAAAGCCGTTTATTGATTATATGAGCGAATTGCCAATGGAAGATGCCGACAGGGACGAACCGATTCATAAACCTGAAAACTAAAACTATGAACAGTATAATAAGTGTTGAAAATTCTGGAATGGCACTGTTGATCATTGCCTCTGTAGTTTTACTTCTGGTTATTTTAATGGCCGCTTTGGCGCTTCTACGAGCCTTTAAAACCGTTCTAAAACTAACCGCACCTGAACAAGAGGAACAAAAGATCGAAGCTAGGGAGGTAAAAGCACCAACAGCCAATCAACAAACTTTCTGGCAAAAAGTGTTGGGTTTACGACCCATAGAAGAGGAAAAGGATTTATTAATCGACCATACATATGATGGTATTCAAGAGTTAGACAACCCTACTCCTACCTGGTTTAATGCTTTATTTTATTCCACTATTGTCTTCGCAATTGGATATTTACTGTTCTACCACGTATTTGGATGGGGTATGAATCAAGAACAAGAATACATAGCGGAAATGCAAGCTGCAGAGAAACAGAGAATGGAATTCTTGGCCAGCTCTGGAACCAATATTGACGAAAACTCTGTAGAACTGGATTTAAGTCCAGAAATGGTGATTTCTGGACAAAAGATCTACCTTCAAAATTGTGGTGTCTGTCATGGTAATCAAGGGGAAGGGATGATTGGTCCAAACCTTACTGATGAATACTGGCTTCATGGAGGAGATATTAAGGACATCTTTAGGGTTGTAAAATATGGAGTGCCCGACAAAGGGATGGTACCTTGGGAATCGAGTCTTACCCCTGTACAAATCACTCAAGTTTCAAACTTTATTGTATCCCTTAGTGGTACTAATCCGCCAAACCCTAAAGAGCCTCAGGGTGATAAACATGAAGCTATTGTAGCAGCTACCGAAATAGAATTATAAAAACTATTAAAATGTCAACTAAAGCCCTTAGTCCAAAAAAAATAAAGCAAGACCGCCCCTTATTTGTAAAAAAGCCGGGCGGCAAGCTTTTCAATTATAGGCAATGGTTTGGCTATTCGTTATTAGCATTTTTCATCATTGCTCCCTTTATTAAAATAAATGGGGAGCAATTTTTGTTGTTTAATATAATCGAAAGGAAATTCGTTATTCTAGGCACAGTCTTTTGGCCACAAGATTTTCATATTTTCGTATTCGGGATGTTGATCTTTATGGTCTTCATTGTTCTCTTCACCGTCGTATACGGTAGAATATGGTGCGGCTGGGCTTGTCCTCAAACCATATTTATGGAATTGATTTTTAGAAGAATTGAATATTGGATTGAAGGAGATGCCAACAAGCAAAGAAAATTAAACAGTGGTCCAAATAACGCGGAGAAAATCTTTAAGAAAACTGCGAAACATAGCATTTATTTACTTATCTCTTTTTTAATATCCAATCTTTTTCTATCGTATGTTATCGGAATCGATGGACTCTATAAAATCATTACCGATCCAGTTAGCGAACATTGGGCAGGTCTCCTATCAATCATTGTGTTCACACTCTTGTTCTATGGAGTTTTTGCCTATGTAAGGGAGATCGTCTGTACGCATATTTGCCCCTATGGTCGTTTACAAGGCGTACTACTTGACGAACAAAGCTTAGTTGTAGCTTATGACTACCAAAGAGGCGAACCCAGAGGTCACCTTAAAAAAGGAGAAGAAAATAAAGAATTGGGAGATTGTATCGACTGTAATCTATGTGTTCAAGTTTGTCCAACCGGTATCGATATCCGTGATGGCTTACAGTTGGAATGCGTCAACTGTACGGCCTGCATCGATGCCTGCGATGATGTCATGATCAAGATCAATAAACCTACTCGATTGATTGGGTTTTACTCTTCTAAAGAAATTGAAGAGAAAGCTACAAAACCTAGCAATGCACGTGCAATAGCCTACACCGTGGTTTTAGCTATTTTGATCGGCATTTTTGGATGGCTGCTGTTTTCAAGGTCTATTGTTGGCAGCACACTTCTCAGAGCGAAAGGCACCAGCTACCAAATTAATCAAGATGGTACGGTTTCCAATCTCTATAACTTAGAATTGATCAATAAATCGAACGTCGATCTTCCTTTTGAATTGCAAACTATTAATGGCAACTTTGAAATAAGGATGGTTAACCCGCGTGATGTATTGGAAAAAGGTGAAACCGCTCAGTTTAGTTTCTTTTTAAAGGCCAAATCTAGCACAATTGAAACCTATAAAACGGATATTAAAATAAAGATAGTATCAGGCGAAAAGACAATAGAGAATTTAAAAACAACCTTTGTAGCACCAGTGGGGAAATAGATATGAATTGGGGAGTAAAGATTTTATTGACATTAATTACCATTGTAGTGGTTACAGTGAGCGTAGGAATATACATGGTCAGCCAAGATACGGATTCTTTGGTGGAAGACGGTTATTATGAAAAGGGGCTGGACTATGAATCGGTAATCGATCATCAACGGAACGTAGAAGTCCATAATGCAAAACCTAAAATTACCGTTAAAGAAAACTACTTAGAATTTCTATTCACAGAGGCAAACAACCAAGGAGAAATTGTTTTAAAAAGACCGTCTGATCAACATCTAGACAGAGTGATTCCTTTTTCTACTACCGAATTAAAATATACCTTATCTTTAAGCAACGTTCAAAAAGGCGCCTGGGAGATCCAATTGAACTGGGAGCACAATGACATTCCTTTTTACTTTCAAAAACGAATCTACATCCCATGACTTCTGATTATTTGGCTTTCTTTATGGGCCTTTTTGGCAGTCTGCATTGTGTAGCTATGTGTGGTCCACTGTTGCTAGCTTTGCCCTCAATTGGAGAAAATCAGTGGTCTCAAGCTAAGAATCGCTTAGTGTACCAAATCGGGCGGATCCTAACCTATGGTGTAATTGGTTTATTTGTTGGCTTTATAGGCATTGGGATTTCCATGAAAGGCTGGCAACAAGTATTGAGTATTTCAACGGGCGTCGCCCTCCTCTTGATAGCTTTATTCCATTTTATCGGGACGAAAAACTCCTCTTTTTTAAAAACACAACAAAGGCTGATAGTACCCTTAATAAAACAAATGGGTTATTGGTTACATAAACCCGATGGAAGCTTCATGACCGGCGTATTAAATGGAATGATACCCTGTGGTATGGTATATATGGCATTAGCAACCGCCTTAAATACAGGTAGTGCACTTAATGGGGCTCGCTTTATGATATTATTCGGCTTAGGTACCCTCCCTTTGCTTTTGCTTACTGCCGTGGCTGGAAATTTTATCAAAACAAAAATCCCTTTCCGTCTTTCTGCATGGTTACCTTTTCTTTTCATAATTATGGGTAGTTGGTTTATCCTTCGAGGAGCGAATTTGGACATTCCTTTTTTAAGTCCGCTGATATATCCGAGTGGAATGATACTCTGCGATTAACGATATTTTTACAATTCGAATATCGAGCAATCAGGCTTAATCAAAGCATTCAAGCAAACTTTCGCCATAGCCAAATGTTATCACTCTAAGAATTCGATATCTTATTTTTTTAACATTTTAATATCATGGAAGATAGAGACGAAAGGATTTATTTTCCTCCTGCTGAGGAAAGAATAAATATCATTACGCATGGTTTGGGCATACCTTTAAGCGTTCTCGCTTTAATACTTCTCATTCCCAACGCCCTTTTAAACGGTGATCGATTAGATCTTATTAGCTCTATTGTATTTGGAACTAGCCTACTTATGGCATATGCCGCTTCTACATTTTTCCATAGTACCAAGAATCCTAAACTAAGACGGCGATTTAATATTTTAGATCACGCATCCATCTATGTACTGATTGCGGGCACCTATACCCCTTTTACATTAATAACTCTGGAAGGCAGAGTCGGCTGGACCATCTTTGCAATCGTTTGGACACTGGCAATTATCGGAATCATCTTCAAAATATTGTACATTGGTAAATATAGGTTATTGTCCACCCTTTTCTATGTGATGATGGGATGGTTAATCATTGGTGCAATAAACCCTTTAATGGCCAACCTTCCTCATTATGGTTTACTATGGCTTTTGGCGGGTGGAATTGCATATACACTTGGTGCAATTTTATATATGAACCGTAAAATAAAATTCAATCACGCAATTTTTCACGTATTGGTGTTGATAGGTAGTTTTTGCCACTTTATGGCGATTTACTTTTATGTACTATAGGAATTAAAAAAGGGATAAAGCTTTTTAACTTTATCCCTTTAGGAGGGTGGCCAATGGGGCTCGAACCCACGACCCTCGGTACCACAAACCGATGCTCTAACCAACTGAGCTATGGCCACCGTATTAAGGAACGCAAAAATAGTAATTTGCAATACATCCAGCAAGCTTTTTAAACATTTTATTTTTATTTAAGATTCATATAGAGAAAGGACGAGATTATGGCTTAATTTGCAACCGGTTATGAATTGGACAGATACTATCAATAATTTTAAGCTTTATCTTCAGCTTGAGCTATCCTTGTCAAAAAACTCTATAGAAGCTTATACTTTAGATGTAGAAAAGCTATATCAGTATAGCCAAACCCTTGAGTCGCCTATAAATAATCCTGCATATATTGAAACTCTTCATATCCAGGGTCTCTTAAAGTGGGTAAATGAAATGGGGATATCCCAACATTCACAAGCCCGCATTCTTTCTGGGATACGATCTTTTTACACCTACTTAGCCATTGAAGGAGAAATAACGCAGAATCCAGCTGAACTGATCGAAAGTCCACGTTTAATACAACGATTACCCGAATTCTTAAGCGTAGAAGAAATTGAACAATTAATCAGCGCATTGGATCTTTCAAAGCCCGAAGGAATGAGAAATAAAGCGCTTTTAGAAGTCTTATACGGGTGTGGTTTGCGTGTAAGTGAGCTGGTCAATCTAAAAATTTCCAACCTTTCGCTAGAGATAGAATATATAAAAGTGGTGGGAAAAGGAAATAAAGAGAGGCTTGTACCTATTGGACAATCTGCTATTAAATACCTAAAGCATTATATCGAAGAAGTTAGGGTACATGCTTCCATAAAACCCGGAAAGGAAGATTATGTATTCATAAATCGATTGGGTACCCCCCTATCCAGAGTCATGATCTTTATGATAGTCAAAGATCTAGCAATAAAGGCAGGAATTAAAAAAAACATAAGTCCTCATACTTTCAGACATTCTTTTGCTACTCATCTAATTGAAGGCGGTGCAGACCTTCGTGCTGTACAAGAAATGCTTGGCCATGAGAGTATTACAACAACAGAAATCTATACCCATTTAGATCGCGATTATTTGCGTTCTGTTATTACTTCCTTTCATCCAAGGGCATAACCTTAATGTTACTTGTAATTTCAATTAAATTATTTAATCTTTGTTTTGAGGATATTAAATTTGGGAAAGAAAAATTACATTTATAGAGTTGTTGCGTCTTTGATGATTATAAGTCTGGTTTATATCCAGGCTATTCAATTTACGCATACCTCTCATTCTTCAATCTCCCATATTAAAAGGGTTCAAGAAAACTCCCAACTTGTTAACAAAGATCTGTCTTGTCTGATATGTTATTATCTACATCATTCACACATTCAGCTTTATTATTCTACGTCTACATTATTATTAGACTACCAACCGGTAGTAACGATTTTATATCGGAATAATACCTATGAATCGCTTCTTCCATTTATAAGAATTAGCAATAATAAAAGTCCCCCTTTAGAATATATTTATTCTTGAAAACGACTAGGGATTTTCTTCCCTAATAGATATTCTATTAATTCCATTAAAACAATCTCATGCTCAACATTAAAAAGTATGTGCTGTTTTTGCTGCTATTTATTTCAATAGCAGCAAAAGCTCAGCAAGTTTGCAATTTAACAATAAATGGACGGATTGTAGATAAAGACACCAACCTCCCCGTTTCTGGTGTAAGCATCACAGTCCATCCTACTAACCAAACTTATTTATCTGACGGACACGGATATTTCAGTATCGTTAACCTTTGTAAAGGAGACTATACCCTTGCTATTACCAGTTTAGGATTTGAAAGCATTGATAAAAATATTTCGTTAACCTCCAATCAAAACCTTTCGCTGTCCATTAAGCATACTGACGTCGTATTGCACGATGTACTTGTTATTGGCCATCAGCAAAAATTAAAAACAACAGCAACGGTAAGCACAATCAGTAAGGAACAACTTGCCCAATCTAAAGGAGAAAGCTTAGCCGAGATTCTTGAAATGACTCCCGGGGTAACCATGCTTCAAACTGGTACTACTATTTCAAAGCCCGTTATTCACGGTATGCACAGCAATCGTGTTTTATTAGTGAATAATGGAATAAAGCAAGAGGATCAACAATGGGGATCAGAACATGCCCCAGAAATTGACCCTTTTGTTGCATCAACCATCCACATTATTAAAGGCGCAGAATCGGTACGCTATGGCGCAGAAGCGATTGGTGGTGTAATCCGGGTAGAACCTGCTCCTTTACCCATTGACAGTGGGATAAGCGGCGAATTGGACCTTGTTGGCACATCCAATGCTCGCTCCACGATTGGCTCCGCCATAATTGAAGGCACGGTAAACAAAATTCCAGGTTTGGCATGGCGTGCACAAGGAACTTATAAGAAAAGTGGCAATTTCAAAACCGCAGATTACTTTCTAAATAATTCGGGCCTAAAAGAAGTCAATTATTCAGCCGCATTAACTTATAGAAATAACTTTGCCGTGATTGATGCCTATTATAGTCATTTTAATACGGATATAGGTATCTTTTCTGGAGCTCATATTGGAAGTTTAGCAGATCTAAAAGCTAGAATTGAAAATGGGAGACCTTTTGAAGATGGTGAATTTACATATGATATCCAAGCACCCCGCCAGAAGGTTAAGCATGATTTAGTAAAATTAAAAGCGCATAAAGATTTAAAAAACGGCGCACAACTAGATCTGCAATATGGTTTTCAAAGAAATGCTCGACAAGAATACGATATTAGACGTGGCGAGCGAAGTGATATCCCTGCTTTGAACTTGTTGTTAGATGCCCATAGCTTGGACTTTAGTTATAATAAAATAAATTCTAGAAGTTTAAATTCCACCTTTGGAATAAATGCAAGTGCTATTGTGAATAATAATATTCCGGGAACCTATTCAACTCCATTAATTCCAAATTATGATAGTTATGTACTTGGTATATTTATTATCGAACGGCTAATTAGAGAAAACTATGAACTTGAAGGAGGAATACGCTACGATTATAAAACACTAGATGCTGCAGGTTATAACAGAGATAAGGAACTTTATGGTGGTAAACATGCTTATAATAACGTTTCGGGTTCTTTAGGTGCGCTTTTGAGAATATCCCGAGAAATGGAATTCAGAAGTAATTTAGGTTTAGCCTGGCGCCCACCTACCGTCAATGAACTGTATAGCAACGGTCTCCACCATGGTGCTGCCTCTATTGAAATTGGAAATGAAAACCTTAACTCAGAACAGGGCTATAAATGGATTAATACCTTAACTATAGCAAAAAGAGCATTTCAGGTAGAACTAAATGCTTATGGTCATTTTTTAAAGAACTATATTTATATAAATCCTACAGGCGAATTTAATGAAAGTCTGAGAGGTGCATTTCCAGTTTTTGAATACGAACAAACCAATGCTTTGTTTTATGGCTTAGACATTTCTGGTTCGGTCCCAATTAGCGAGAATTTAACCTACCAATTAAAAGGGTCCACAGTGCGTGCCAAAGACAAAAAGAACAACGCATACCTCCCACTTATCCCTTCAGATCGCATGAGTCATGGTTTACGTTTAAGTGCTGAACAGTTAAGTTCTACTTTTCAAAAGTCATACGTACAGATACAATATGAAACTGTATTCAAACAAACACGTTATGAAGCTGAAACGGACTTTTTAGCTCCCCCAAACACCTATAGTTTGCTAAGCTTAGGTGCAGGGACATCGGCCCTTATTGGCAATCAAAAATTGGGTTTTCAAATCGCTGCCGAAAACCTATTGAATACAGTTTATAAAGAATACATGAACCGCTTCAGATATTATGCACATGACAAAGGCCGTAATATTACTTTAAGGTTATCGTATGAATTTTAATAACATGAAAATATATTCGATGAAAATGAACAAGATATCTATTTATACCGCTCTTTCTATCTTCTTGCTATTAGCGATAAGCATCTCCTCTTGTAAAAGAAACGACCCTATCCTTGAAGATGACCAAGAGGAATATGATGCTGTAGAAGTTCTATTTACTCAACTAAGCGATTCTTCGAAAACCGTAAAAGTAATCTTTAATAGAAATGGATTTACAGAAGCAAGCAATTACCAGTTGTTCAAGAATGAAGAATATAGAGTCGAGATTTCTTTATTCCATGATGGCGAAATTATCAATCAAGAAATAGAAGATGAAGCCGATGAGCATAAGTTCTTCTTCTTTGCACCCAAAAATGCTGTACTCAACTATCAATATTTTGATGAAGACATTGGCCTTAGGGGCGAAATTAGCTTCGGGGATTATCCTGAGCGTTTTGATTTAAAAATACTTTTACGTCATGGATTAGATAAAAATAATCCAGCTGGAAAAGCATGGAATAGCAGTACCTATGTAGAAGCAGGCGGAGTGGATGACCTAGAGTTAAAGATACCGATCACATTCTATTAAATCAATTTGAATAACGGCACCATAAAGAAGCTCATTTCAAGGGGCTTCTTTATTCTTCACCCCAACGATAAGTGTCTACAGACAATCCTGCTAATAGCAAAACCCTGTCAACTACGGTCGCGGCTAAATCATCAAAACTCTTGGGCAAACTATAGAAAGACGGGATTGCAGGACAAATAATCCCCCCCGCCTCTGTAATGATTTGCATATTCTTCAAGTGCATCAAATTAAAAGGAGTCTCTCTAGCTACTAAAATTAGTTTTCTGCGTTCTTTAAGAATAACATCTGCTGCTCTAGTGACTAAATCATCCGATATACCGTGGGCAATTCTCCCTAATGTCCCCATAGAACAAGGGCAAACAATCATCGTATCGTAACCTGCGGAGCCAGAAGCAAAGGGTGCAAAGAAATCCCCTTTGTCAAAATATTCAAAGCTAAATTTTGAATATTCTTCATTAGACAATTCATATTTCCAAACGTCTTTAGCATTATCAGACATTACTACTCCTACCCTTTCAATTTGATCTTCTAATTGCTTAAGTTTTTCAAATAGAACTTTTGCATAAATAGAACCGCTTGCACCAGTTACTGCCACCACAATATTTTTCTTCTTCATATCTTTAAATAAAATCAAAGCTAGATAAAAAAAGAAAGAATAAAACCTTCTTTCTCATATAAGCAAACACTAGCCACATAGTTTTTTAAGAGGTAATTCAATCCCCAAATATTCTTGGCTAACAGTTTCGATATATACATATATGTGGTACATGCTTTCCTAGTAGAACTTGCCTTATAATAAATCGCCGTTCCTCTTAAATATTCGTATTTTTGACAGAACCTTATAAACATATCCTTCAAAAATGAAATGAACAGCTTTAAGAACACTTTTTTGCCCTTAGAAAGCTATTTTTTTCAGCTAAAAAACTAAAAATGTCGGCATTATTACTTGCTCTATTGGGTCTTGTTGTTGGAGGGTTTGGAACCTTAATAGGCGCTGGTGGTGGTTTTATTTTGGTACCGATACTCTTATTGCTTTACCCGGAAAAAAGTCCCGAAATTATAACGGGAATTTCTCTTGCAGTAGTCTTTTTAAATGCTACCTCCGGCTCTATCGCTTATGGTCTGAAAAAAAGAATAGATTATAAATCAGCCTGGGTGTTTTGCATTACCACCTTACCTGGTTCTGTTCTAGGTGCGTTTGCAACTTCATATATCGCTAGAGATACCTTTAATTTAATATTTGGAATCATATTATTAATTCTTTCAACAATACTTATTATTAATCCTCTAAAAAAAAACGACTCAAAGCATAGGTTAAAAAATAAATCTTTTTGGGAAATGGCAAGATACATTATAGATATAGATGGCATCCGCTATATCTATCGATACAATCTGCTATTGGGCTCAATAATAAGCTTTTTTGTTGGTTTCGCTTCAAGCATGCTCGGGATAGGAGGAGGAATAATTCACGTTCCAGTAATGGTTAATCTATTAAACTTTCCAGTCCATATCGCGACTGCAACGTCTCATTTTGTATTATCACTAATGGCTTTAACGGGAAGTATTGTCCATTATTTCCAAGGCATATTGAACCAGGGTATACATGAAATTATTTGGTTAGGATTAGGTGTACTAGTTGGTGCACAAATCGGAGCGAGGTATTCTACGAAAGTTGAAGGGAAATTAATCATTAGAAGCCTTGCATTTGCCCTCCTTTTAGTAGGGATTAGAATATTATGGATGGGCTTCAGATAAATATACTACAAACATAGTATTTACGATGTTCCTATGTGTTAAAAAAATCATGTACTCGAAAATAATGTCTAACTTGCATCAAGAATGCATATCATTAAATAGACAGAAAGTATAGGATAATGAGTTTAAGTTTATTAGAAGAATTGATTGAAAGTGGTGACGGCCATGCAATAGACAACCTTTTACATAATAACCCAAGTTTAGCCAAACAAAAAACAAGTCATGATATCTCTCCCTTATTATTAGCGTGTTATTACAAAAAACACCAATTAGTGAAAATAATCATTAGGCACTTAGAAAGGGTTGATATCTTTGAAGCCGTAGCAGCCGATTTATTAGAAGACACCATTGATCTTTTAGATGAAAAGCCCGAACTGATAAATCAATATTCACCTCATGGTTTCACTCCATTAGCAATGGCCGCTCATTTTGGCAACGAAAATATTGTACGTTTTCTACTAAGAATCGGTGCAGATGCCAACCTTGCTTCCCAAAACGGATACCATGTTTATCCACTATATACAGCCGTCGATTCCGATTCGGAAGGGATCGCAAAAATGCTAGTCGAAGCAGGTGCAAAAGTCAATGTTATACAAGCTTCCGGAATGACTCCCCTACATGCTGCTGCACAAAATGGAAATATAGAAATATTGATCTTACTGCTTGAAAGAGGAGCATCTGTCAGTATTAAAAATGAATCAGGAAAGACCGCAGCAGACTTGGCATTTGATAAAGGACATCACGAAATAGCCAAAATATTAGCTTATTAAAAGTCTCTAACGGTATTTCTAATGCGTTTTACGTAATTTCGGATATCCAATACTAGCCCTGCAAAAAGGTATACAATAACAGGAAATCCGGCAGCCAAAAAAGTAATATAGATAAAGAACAGCCGCAACTTAGAGATTGAAATACCGAACCTTTCACCCAAATAAGAGCAAACGCCGAATGAACGGTGTTCAAAAAACAACATCAAACGTTTCATTTTTTTATTCATTTTTTATAATTTGAAGGCCAATCTCACAATCTAAACAACGTTTACGGTCGCAATATATTGTTTTTAAATGAATTAATGCTTGGGAATGTGCGGCATTTTCACACTTAACGCCCAACGCACTAAATTGTTTCAAAACGCTGTTTTGTTCGGGAGGCAAGTTTTCTAATAACTTTATCGCCCTAATTATATAGGTTTCGTTCCCAATAAACTGTCCGTACGTAAATAATATAATGGCTATTGTATTTAACAATATACTATTTATCGCTTGTTTGCCCAATTGATTGCCATGTGGCTTTTCCGTTTTACTATGAAAATGGTAATGCGTTTTCCAATAATCATTTACCGGCAGCTCGTTTAGTAAATGAAAGTGCAAAGTTATATCTTCAGTCTCAATTATTTTAGCAAAGAGATGACTAGATTTATAGCATAGAGCTGCAAACTGTGCGATTCGCATACTTGGAAAACCAGCTGGTCGCATTCTAAAAAACCTCCAGCTATGCTTATCCATCCTTTTTAAAAGATAAGCATTCTTGAGGTATTCGTATTCTTTCCTTAATAATGTAGGATATTCCTGGTCGGCTTCGACATCATCAAGTAGGCCGGACTGTCCAAATAATAAAGCTTCAATTGTTACTTTATTTTGCTTATTTTTTGCAATCAAGCCCTGAGGAAGAGATCTTGCCAGCATCTCAAAGGCATCAGAATTCGTTTTAAAACCAAAAGAACGGGCGACGATGATATAACATACCTCCTCCCAATTTCCTTGGTATTGCTCTAATAGATCAAGCACAAATTCAGACTTTTGAATCAAACGTTCTATTACTACACCTGAAAGCCAATGATTAATATAAAAAGGGTTTACCTTAGCTATTAACCTTTCGCATGGAATCCAATGCATACTGCCCATAATCTCCCTATATTTCGATAAAACATTCACCTCTATCAAGGGCTTTAACACTAATGTTTCTGGAATCGTGCCGTCTTCTCGATGAATATTTCGGTCGTGTTCATAAACAACATGAAGGATCACATTATTGTAGGATTTATCATGTTGATGGTGGTGAATTTCCCAATCGGAAGAGGAAATATGAATTTCAACATTTCCATACCAATTGATATTGTCTATATTTAAATTAGCGGCTTCAAAGTCAGGTCCAGAGTGAGTATTATGCTTACCTGTAGTATTTATACGCAATATTTTGCCCGATGAAGTCTGTAGGTTTTGTTGTTTAAATAACCTATGCTTCCAAATAAACTGTAATAAGTCTTCTGAAAAGGCCATCCCCTAAGGTATGAATTTTTTCGATTTAATTTTAAAAGCCTATATTTACCATATGGAGCCATTAAAAGTAACTACATTCCAAGCCTATATTTTCTGGGAAAACATTGAAAAAAATTTAACGAACCTTGCTTTGAGACTAACCTCTTTACGCATAACGACCGATTTAATCGTTCTCCCAGAAATGTTCAATACCGGATATACAACTAACGTTGAAAAATGTGCGGAAAAAATGGGTGGCAAAACCATGCAATGGATGAGCCAACAAGCTTCAAAATATGAGTGTGTCGTTACAGGGAGTCTCATCATAACGGAAAATGACAAGTTTTATAATAGACTTATTTGGATGCGGCCCGATGGCAGCTATGAACAATACGATAAACGCCACCTATTCACCTTAGCCCATGAAAATAAAGCCTTTACTGCCGGAACAAAAAAACTAATAGTGGATTTAAAAGGATGGAAAATTTGTCCGATGATCTGCTATGACCTTCGCTTTCCTGTTTGGTCTAGAAATGTGGGCAATGATTACGATGTGTTAATGTATGTGGCTAGTTGGCCAGACTCTCGAATCGATCATTGGCAAAAGCTTATCCCGGCAAGGGCAATAGAAAACCAGGCTTTCGTAATCGGCGTAAATCGGGTGGGTTATGATGGAAACGAAATATATCATCCAGGAGGCTCCATGTGTATTTCTCCATCAGGAGAGGTGGTCTACTATAAGCCAGAAAATGAAGATCTTTTCACCTTTACGATTTACCCAAACGATTTAATTGATTATAGGAAAAAATTCAATTTCTTATCAGACGGAGATCATTTCAGTATTCAACCTTAGCTATTTATATGGCCGTTCCAATATTGCGTTCATAATAATTGCCTCTCGTAGATTAAATTCAGGTACTTCTATTTCCTCCTCACCTTTGTCGACAAGCAAATAAGGCTTCAATCGCTTAAATTGGTGAGAATGTGCTTTATGAATCGCCACGGATCTTTTTAGCTCTTCAATTTCTTTTTTCTCAGGAAGGTTTCTGTATTCCTTTAATAAATCGGCAGGCAGCTCTGAACGAACATATTTAACACGCTGGTATTCTATCGAGCCTTGGTGGTCATTTACCGGCATTCCCACCGGCTCAGGCTTTTCGTATACCTTTTTTGGCATCTGCTTTATTTGCTCCTGCGGAGGTAAAAAATCTTCTAACCACTTAGGTATCTCCATGGGAGGACGAGAAGTATCTTCTGGAAGGGATTCAGAGGCGTTTGGCCGCCGCTTAGAGGCATCTCTCGTCTTTGCTTCCTCTTGCTCTTTCTTATAATTTGAATAGGTTTGAAATATAAAAAAAGCAACAGCAGCTATAATAATAAAGATATTATCCATTGTCTAAAGGTACAATATTCTTTCCTTTTCACAACAAAACAAATTAATAAGCCTGCTACCTTTGAATACTTTTAAGTACTGATATTGCAAAGTCTGTATTGAAATTTAGAGCACGGTTTAAATAGAACTTATAATTTTGTCCCAGTTGATTTGTCGCTTTGATCTCACTGATGGTTAGGGCTTGGGTGTACGGCCAAAGGAAGGCTGCCCCTTCCTAATACGTTGGTGATTCAATGCTGGATGGTGTGGATGCTAATATCTCACCAATAATTCCAATGATAATAAATATTGGGATATTCAAATTGGTTATCTTAAATTGCAAGCGAAATTAAAAATCAGGAATAACGCCATATGCAATTAACCCGGCTGGAGATTAAAGGTTTTAAAAGCTTTGGAGATAAGGTTACTATCAATTTCGATGAAGGCATTACTTCTATTGTTGGTCCGAATGGCTGTGGAAAATCAAACGTTGTAGATGCTATACGCTGGGTTTTGGGAGAGCAGAGCACAAAAACATTACGCTCTGATAAGATGGAGAACATTATTTTTAATGGCACCAACAGCCGTAAAGCGTCACAGCTTGCTGAAGTTTCCCTGTCTTTCAATAATACTAAAAATATTTTACCTACAGACTTTTCACAAGTTACCATTACCAGAAAACTTTACAGAAATGGAGATAGTGAATATAGGCTGAATGACGTGCAATGTCGCTTAAAGGACATTAACGACCTATTTATGGACACCGGAATAGGATCAGATTCTTATGCCATTATTGAGCTCAAAATGGTGGAAGAGATTATTAATAATAAAGACCATTCCCGGCGAACCCTTTTTGAAGAAGCTTCTGGCATTTCCAAATACAAAGTTCGTAAAAAACAAACCATAAGCAGGTTAAATGATACTGAAGCTGACCTTAGCCGCGTCGAAGATATTATATATGAGATTGGAAAAAACCTTAAAAGTTTAGAAAATCAAGCCAAAAAAACAGAACGTTATTATAACTTAAGGGAACAATATAAAACATGGAGCCTAAAGTTGAGCTCCTTTAGGATTTCTGGAATTCTAAAATCACTTAAAACTATTGATCATCAAAACCTAGAAGAGGAAACGAAACGGGTTACGTTTTTATCAAATATTTCCCAGTCGGAAACCTCTCTTCAACAGGTGAAACAAGACACCTTAATTAAAGAGCAAAATCTAGCTATTCAGCAAAAAGGTTTAAATCAACAAATTGCTGAAATTAGGAACTTTGAAACCGGAAAAAAAATTAAAAATGAACAACTAAGTAATTTCAAAAGGCAGGAAGAGCAATTAACCAAGGGAATAGATCAAGACAAACAGCAAAAAAATCATATTCAATATCAATTAAAGCGCTTACAAGAGGAGGCTTTAGAGGCTAGCCATCAATTGGCGACAACTGAAAGTCAATTACACGAGCAACTGGAAGAGATTGAAGCTTTCAGAAGCAAACAACTTGTGGAGAAAGAAAAAATTGACTATTTGAGTATGCAAAAGAATACCCTCCAAAAAGATATTTATGAACTTGAAAAACAGATTACTGTACTTAGCATCCAATGTGAAGCGTTAAAACAGGAAAGTCGAAGAAATGTGTCTGACGAACAGGGTAGAAAAGATGAGCTTTCGATATTCAATGAAAAACTAGCTGAAATCAGTTCGGAAATTGAAACTTTAGAAGGCAAGCTAATCTCTGCGCAAGAAACTGAACAACAGCTTCTACGAGAGATTAACGAAAAGGAACAACATATTGAAATGGTAAAAGAAGTAAACCAGCGCCAATCCCGCTTATTGGATGCTAAACAAAATGAATACAATTTAACCAAATCTTTGATTGACAACCTAGAGGGCTTCCCTGAATCGGTGCGCTTTCTTAAAAAAAACACTCAATGGGCAAAAAATGTTCCTTTATTCTCCGATATTTTACTTTGTCATGAAGAGTATAGGGTAGCCGTGGAAAACCTTCTTGAACCTTATATGAATTATTATGTAGTAGATTCATATAAAGAGGCCATGGCCGCAATCAATTTATTGAATGATTCTGGAAAAGGAAAAGCAGGATTTTTTATTTTAGAAAGCTTACCAGAAATAAAGAATGATAAAACTGAACCAGCTAACTTACTACCAGCATTGTCGGTAATTGAGGTAGAAGATAAATACCTTTTACTGTGTCAACACCTTTTACATTCTGTATACATTAACAACAGCAGTGAAATACAGCTACCATTGGGAGATCTGGTAATCCTTAATTCAGAGGGTAAATACATTAAAAAGAATTTCAGTATGGCAGGCGGTTCTATCGGCCTTTTCGAAGGGAAGAGAATTGGGCGGACAAAAAATTTAGAAAAAATAAGCAAAGAAATTAAAAAACTTGTCGCTCAATTAGAAACGGAGAAGATTGAAATTGAAGAAACATCAAACACTATTATTGATCTTAAAAATCAATCTCAGAAAAGTTTAATAGAGGAAATTCGAGCTCAAATAAATAGGTTAAATAATGAATTTATCTCTATAAAGACAAAACAAGAACAATATGAGGTTTTCCTTAAAAGCAATTTGGAGAAAAAGCAAGGTATTGAGAAAAAGATAACAGCTTTCGAAAAAGAACAGGCTGAGCTGAACCCCCAGCTTATAGTTGCCCAGAATAAACTCTTAGCTTTTGAATCCGATTTCATCAAGGAACAAACATTATTCAATCTACTTTCTGAAGATTTAACCCAAAAATCCTCCATTTATAACGAGACGAATATCCGATTTCACCAGCAGAAAAACAAAGTTCTTGGTCTGGAAAAAGACATCGAATATCGGGAAATCCAGATAGAAAGCATTGAAAAACAATTGGAACAAAAGGAAAAAGAATTCCAAAATACTCAAACTTCGATACAGGCCATTTTGCAACATGTGGATCTCTCTGACGAAGATCTTCTAACGCTCTATGCACAAAAAGATGATTTAGAAAAAGGCCTCCAAGAGTTAGAACAAGACTATTATTCGTCAAGAGCTGCAATAAATAAACTAGAGGAAGACATCCATACCTTCCGTAAAAATAAAGAGATCTCTGACACGATCGTGAATGAGTTAAAAGATCAAAAAAACAATTATCATTTAGAACTTAACGCATTCAAGGAACGACTTTCAGTCGAATTTTCATTTGACATCGACGAACTATCAGATCCTGAAGAGATTGACGAAAACGAAAACGAGCTATCAGAAAAAGTCATCAGAATCAAAAAACAATTAGAAGATTTTGGAGCAATAAATCCGATGGCCATGGAAGCTTATCAGGAAATGGACGATCGCTATCAATTCATTCAAAAAGAAAGAAATGATTTAATTGATGCGAAAGCCACACTATTGAAAACTATCCAAGAGATTGATATCAACGCTAAGGAAAAGTTCATGGATGCTTTTGTAAAAGTAAGAGAGAATTTTAAAGTGGTATTTAGGTCGCTATTTAATGAAGAAGACACCTGTGATCTTATTATCATGAACCCAGAAAACCCATTAAATTCGGATATAGACATTATCGCCCGACCAAAGGGAAAAAGGCCGCTCTCAATTAATCAACTCTCGGGCGGAGAAAAAACACTTACTTCAACTGCGCTTTTATTTTCCCTATATTTATTAAAGCCTGCACCATTTTGCATTTTTGACGAAATTGACGCGCCATTAGACGATACCAATATAGATAAGTTCAATAATATCATTCGTGAGTTTTCCGACAATTCCCAATTCATTATCGTCTCTCATAATAAACGCACCATTGCAAGTACCGATATTATTTATGGCGTAACCATGGTTGAACCCGGGATTTCGAGGGTAGTGGCTGTCGATATGCGGGAAAGTATAGAATTATCGAATTAACGGATTTTTTTCTTTGGTAAATAAATTATACACTTGCTTATCTAGCCAGGACGGATAAATTTTATTGATCCACACAGCGAGCTTTCCTTGCCTTGTCATAATTATCGTCCTCTTCCGCTTTTCAACTCCCTTTATTATCTTTTTAGCTACGGCTTCCGCACTCATCATTTTCTCTTCATCCATGCTCGTCTCTCCATGTTGATTCCCTGAAATATCCAAAGCCGTATTGCGAATGTTAGACGAAGTAAAGCCTGGGCAAGCCACCATAACATGAATACCGGTTTTAAGATTTTCTACTCTTAGGGATTCCAAAAATCCATTCATTGCAAATTTAGATGCAGAATAACCTGTCCTTCCTGGTAAACCTCGATAGCCTGCTATTGAAGAAACACCCACAATAGTGCCTTTAGAAGCCAGCAGCGCAGGCATTGCATATTTACAACAGTATACCGCTCCCCAAAAATTAACGTCCATTAGTGTCTTCAAAACAGTCAAATCTAAGTCTTTAAATAAAGCACGCATGCTTATTCCGGCATTATTAACCAGAATATCAATTTTAGAGAAATTATGAAGTGTTTCATTTATCAGACTTTTGCAATCTTCCTCTATGCTTACATCGCATTGAACAGCAAGTGCTTGAACAGAATACTTTTCTTCTAGAAATGTTGCTTGCTGAGTTAATGAATCGACGTTTCTTGCAGCAAGCACTATGGTTGCCCCTTTGGTAGCAAATTCTTCGGCACAAGCCTTCCCAATTCCGGAAGATGCCCCGGTGATAATAACTACTTTCCCTTCAAACATATAAAAGATATTTTTCCTAAACTAGGCAATATTACGTTCATAAGGTATGCGGGTTGCGATTGATCGTCCTAAAGTAACCTCATCAACATATTCAAGTTCTCCACCAAAGGCAATCCCTCTTGCGATAGTAGTAATCCGGACGTTAAACTCTTTCATCTTTTTATATAAGTAAAAAATCGTAGTATCCCCCTCCATGGTTGCACTCAATCCAAGAATCACCTCTTCGACCTCATTCTCTCTCAGTCGCTTAATCAAGGAATCAATATTCAACTGGCTTGGTCCTACCCCATCCATTGGCGAAATTAAACCTCCCAATACGTGGTATACCCCATTGTACTGATTGGTATTTTCAATAGCCATAACGTCTCGCGTATCTTCTACGACGCAGATTAACCCTTTATCTCGCTTGGCAGAAAGACATATTTCACAACTATCCTGATCGGAAATATTATGGCATTGATCACAATACTTAATTTGCTTTTTTAATTGAATCAATGATTCACTTAATCTTTCTACATCCTGAACGGGTTGTTGTAGAATATGTAAAACCAAACGTAGCGCACTTTTATTGCCAATTCCAGGTAAACGACTGAATTCGTTCACTGCATTTTCCAATAACTTAGATGAAAAGTTCATTTGACAAAGATAAAATATTCAAAATTAATATCCTTTAAAAGCAGGTAAAATTAAACTCGCTAGCGGTTTCAATGGGATACCTATCGTAGCAAGTTAATAATAGACTATGACAATTTTGGGCTATGGACATTGACTGAAAAAAACATTTTATTTCAATGAATATTTACTAGTTTAGCCTTAATTAATTTTTGGATATGATTGAACCTGGAGAAGAAAGAATAAGAGAAGCCTTTGAAGATAAAACTTGGCAAGAAATTAAAGTCACCGATTCTTGGCAGATTTTTAAAATCATGGCTGAATTTGTTGAAGGTTTTGAAAAAATGGCAAAAATAGGGCCTTGTGTTTCAATATTCGGGTCTGCACGTACACCGCGCGACCATGCAAATTATAAATTAGCAGAAGATTGCGCACGTTTGCTAACCGAAAAAGGATATGGCGTTATATCTGGGGGTGGACCAGGAATTATGGAAGCTGCAAATAAAGGAGCTTTCGAGGCGGGTGGAAAATCTGTGGGTCTAAATATTGATTTGCCATTTGAGCAATTTCACAATCAGTTTATTGACAGAGATAAGCTGATGGAATTTAACTATTTCTTTGTAAGAAAGGTGATGTTCATGAAATATTCGCAGGGATTTATTGTACTTCCAGGTGGATTTGGGACAATGGATGAGCTGTTTGAAGCGATTACACTTATCCAAACTGGTAAGGTTGCTCGATTCCCGATTGTTATGGTGGGAACTGATTATTATGGAGGATTATTTGATTGGGTAAAAAAAACGATGGTTGAAGCCGGCACGATCAGTAAAGAAGATTTAAATTTATACCGCCTAGTAGACACTGCAGAAGAGGCTGCGGAACATATCTTCCGTTTTTATGATAAATACTTACTTAAACCCAATTTTTAGAAGATCGCTCGGATTTGGTATCGTGAGTAGCGAAAGTGTATCTTTGCATTATGCCCCATTCAGATCGATATACCAAAATCATAAAGGAGGAAGCTCAAAGATTAGGGTTCCTCTTTTGCGGAATTTCGGAGGCTCAATTTTTAGCAGATGAAGCGCCACATTTAGAAAACTGGTTAAAAAATAATCTGAATGGAGAGCTTGCCTATATGGAGAACCATTTCGATAAAAGGCTTGACCCAAGATTATTGGTTGATGATGCAAAATCTGTCATTTCGCTAGGATTTAATTATTTTACTGAAGAAAAGCAACATGATCCCGATGCGCCAAAGATATCTAAATATGCTTATGGTACGGATTATCATTTTGTTATTAAAGACAAATTAAAGGCTTTATTGCAATTTATTCAATCTGAAATTGGAGAGGTATCGGGCCGAGCGTTTGTTGATTCAGCTCCGGTATTAGACAAAGCATGGGCTCAACAGTCGGGTCTAGGTTGGGTTGGGAAGCATAGCCTTTTAATTTCAAAACACCATGGATCATTCTTTTTTCTTTGTGAACTTATCGTTGATTTAGAATTATCCTATGATTATCGAATTGCTACCGATCATTGCGGAACTTGCACTAGGTGCATAGATGCCTGTCCTACCGATGCCCTTCAGGGGTCTAAAATTGTGGATGCAAGCAAGTGCATTTCTTATCTTACCATCGAATTAAAGGATGCAATACCTGATGAATTTTCTGGAAAGATGGGGAACTGGATGTTTGGCTGTGATATTTGCCAAGATGTATGTCCATGGAATAAATTCTCTATTTCCCATAATGAACCTCAGTTTAATCCACATGAAGAATTGCTGGGGATGAAAAAGAAAGACTGGCTGGAGATCACAGAGGAAACCTTCCAGAAAGTCTTTAAAAAATCTGCGGTAAAACGTACGAAATATGCTGGATTAAAAAGAAATATAGACTTTCTTACTTCTTAAATTTATCTCTTAAACTTTCTAGCATGTCCGAAGTTATTGCTTTCGGTTTGGGAGGTGTTCTATGTTGTGATCTTTGATTAAGATTAGTCCTTGGAGGTACATTTGAGTTTGTTTTAGGAGCATACGGCTGTTTTTGTCCTTCTATATTCCCTCTTCTAACCGCCATTGCTGGGGTTGAAGACTGAACGTTCGGCTTTTGCGCCTGTTTATTTCTCAACCAAATTTTCTCAAGGCATTTTTTCGTATACTTAGGAAAATCACCCTGCATCATCCATGAATAATAACTTGGTTCGCTTCTAAATACCTCTTCAACTGGCTTGCCTTTATGTTTACCAAAACTAAAAACTTCAACTCCCTCTTTATTATAAACAATTCTACCAGCAAAATCGACCACTTTATTGAGGTTGGTAAACTCGTGTAACGCTTCTATATCATTTTTAACCGGGACACACTTTTCACCGGATTTATTTTGCCATTCTTGGCCTTCGTATCGAGCGATTTGCGCTTTCAACACTTCGTAGGTTGCTGCTACATCGGCTTCTGCCGAATGCGCATTTTCCAGATCACCATCACAATAAAAGCGGAATGCTGCTTTCAGAGTGCGTTGTTCCATCTGATGGAAAATATTCTGGACATCCACAAAAAAGCGGTTCTCGATATCGAAAGGATGATCAACTCTTAAGAATTCTTCCATTAATAATGGAATATCAAACCTATTTGAATTAAAACCGGCTAAATCGGCGTCTCCAATAAACTCAGCAATTTCATCGGCAACTTGCTTAAAGGTTGGCGCATCAGCAACGTGTTCATCATAAATTCCATGAACCATTGAAGACTCTAAAGGAATAGGCATTTCAGGATGTAAACGTAGTGTTTTAACCTGTTCTGTTCCATCGGGCATAGCCTTCAATATTGAGATTTCAACGATGCGATCTGAAGCCACATTTACGCCAGTGGTCTCTAGATCAAATATAGCTAAGGGACGTTTTAAAATTAATGTCATTTTGATGGATTTTAAAAGCAGATAGGATTAAATAAGTTTTAAGAAAAAAGAAGAATACCTAAACCAATACCGATAACCATAACGGCATATAATAGGATTTCCGACATAGCATGTTTTTTTTTACTTGTCCAGAATGAAAACTCATTTTCATCTTTAGCACTCATTGTTTAAATTTGTATAGTTCTTAATTATCACAAAGATAAAAAATAAGTCTATTCTTTAGTAGAACTTCTGATAAGTATCTTATTTAACGGAACCTGCCCTTACAAAGTATTTATAAAACCAAGAATCGTGCAGGTCGCTTATCATAACTCCCTTAGTGGTAGATACATGCACAAACTTATTGTTTCGCAAATATAAACCTACATGATCGATGTTCTTTTTTCCAAAACTAAAAAACACTAAATCACCTTCAATAAGTTGATTTTCATACTTTCGCTTTATTCCATCTGCCATTTCATAAGAAGACCTAGCTAATGGTTTTTTATAAACTTCGCTAAAAAGGTGATTGATAAATGCAGAGCAGTCAATACCCGATTTTGTTTGTCCACCAAGACGATGAGGAGCTCCTATCCATTCATCAATAAAAGCATATAAATTTGCATCTTGAAGATCACTTGGCTCTACACCTAATGTTTGAGCATAGTTTTTTAAAAGATTCCTGACATCAGAATTTTCGGTACTATAAATGCTTCTTGAATTAGGCTCCCGAGAATATTTTTCAGGCCTAGTGAGGCAACTGGTGAGTATGAATGATAGAAAAAACAAACCTAGATAAAAAGATCTCTTAGTAAAAATCATTACATACAAAAATTATTAATGATGAAGCTCTTCCTCCTTAATAGCTATATCCACATCTCCGTTTGAATTAACTTCTAGCAGTTTAGCCTGAACAACCTCGTTGACAAGCAAGGGGTCGTAAGGAGTACGGATTTTCACATAATTAGGACTAAAGCCGTGCATATACCCATTTTTATTATCTCCTTCAATTAGAATTTCAAATTGATTTCCTAATTGACTTTCATAAAATAAACGTCTCTTCTTTTCGGAGAGACTATGCAGCATTTTACTGCGATCTGAGCGGTGTGAACCCGGTACAGCTCCTTCCATTTGCGAAGCAATGGTATTTTCTCTCTCGGAATAAGTAAACACGTGAAGGTAAGAGATAGGAAGCTCATTCAAAAACTGATAGGTTTCCAAAAAATCTTCGTGGCTTTCTCCTGGAAAACCGACAATAACGTCCACTCCTATACAGCAATTGGGCATTAAACTTTTAATGGTTTCTACCCGTTCCGTATAAAGTTCACGGCGATAGCGGCGACGCATCAACCCCAGGATCTTATTAGATCCAGATTGCAATGGCATATGAAAATGGGGTACGAAGCGTTTTGAAGCAGCGACAAAATGAATAACTTCATTGCTCAATAGATTGGGTTCTATAGAGGAAATACGGAAGCGCTGGATTCCTTCAACTTCATCCAAGGCTTTGATTAACTCTAAAAACGTCTCTTTTCTTTCCCCATCATGCAAGCCAAAATCTCCGATATTAACGCCGGTTAGTACAATCTCCTTAATTCCTGACTCGGCAATTTCTCGTGCCTGAATAACGATATCTTTAATATTTCCACTTCTACTAGCCCCTCTAGCCAATGGAATGGTACAAAAAGTGCATGAATAGTCACAACCGTCTTGAACTTTCAAAAACGTTCTAGTCCTGTCCCCAATAGAAAATGCAGGTACAAATATATTGGTGTTTTCTATCGGTTGATTAAGAATTCGCACCTTTGGGTGCTTAGTTAAGTTTTGAATATGTTCAATAATATTAAACTTTTCTGCGGCACCTAACACTAAGTCGACACCTTCAATTTCCGATATTTCTTGAGGTTTTAGCTGAGCATAGCATCCTATAATGGTAATATAAGCATCTGGAGAATGCTTTAAGGCTTCATTAACCACTTTTTTGCATTTTTTATCGGCATTGTCGGTTACCGAACAAGTATTAATTACATAAACATCCGCCAGGTCGGTAAAGTCCACCGGCTCAAAACCAGCTTGTTGAAACAATCTTCCGATTGAAGAAGTCTCAGAGAAGTTAAGTTTACAACCAAGTGTATAGAAAGCAACTTTTTTATTCTTCATTATCCCGCAAAAATAAGTAAAATAAACTCTTTAATGCGAATGTCCCTGACAAAAGTAAGGTATAACAGGTATCGCAATCCTACTTAAAATTGTTATAATATCTTCGAAAGACACACTTTTCAACTAAATTTACAAAAAAGAACTAAAAAGATTTAAATATTTCAAATTTAATCTTACATTTGTGCTACCTCATCAAAAGGCAAGATAAACATGATAAACGCATCTATACATCATTTACATTTCCATCGCCCCTGTGGCGATATGTAATTTGGATGTTTCTACGTGAAGCGTAACCCCTTTTGTTTAATTCTTTAAAATCTAAATCTTTTGAAATCACTAAAAATTGCTATCCAAAAATCAGGTAGGCTAAATGAAAACTCTGTCGCACTTCTTAAAAATTGCGGATTAAGTTTCGAAAATTATAAAAGCTCCTTAATTACCACAGTCTCTAACTTTCCTATAGAAATTCTATTTCTTCGCGATGATGATATTCCAGAATATGTTCAAGATGGTATAGCCGATCTTGGTATTGTTGGAGAAAATGGAATCGAAGAAACGGAGGTAGAGGTTAATTATCTTCAACGACTAGGCTTTGGTAAATGTAGTTTGAAATTCGCAGTACCAAAAGGCGGTTCTATTAAAACTTTTAAAGACTTACAAAATAAGTCGATCGCGACCTCCTATCCTGTTATTTTAAATAAGTTTTTAAGAAAAACCAATATTGAAGCGGAAATTCGAACTATTTCAGGATCAGTAGAAATTTCTCCTGGACTTAGGTTTAAGCGATGCCATTTTGTGACATCGTTTCAACTGGGGGAACATTAAGAAGTAACGGACTAGAACCTTTTGCAGACGTGATTAGCTTCAGAAGCAATCTTAATAGGCAAAAAGGGATTAGACGGAAATTCTATTTTAACCGAACTATTACAACGTATACAGTCTGTATTAAGAGCAAAGGAAACTAAATATGTCGTCTTAAACGTTGAAAAAAAGAACTTAGATAAAATCACTGCGTTACTACCCGGTGTAAAAAGCCCTACTATTGTCCCTTTAGCAGAAGAAGATTGGGTAGCTGTTCATACCGTTATTCCTGAAACAGATTTTTGGGATAAAATAAATGGTCTAAAAGCTGCCGGTGCACAAGGAATTGTGGTGATGCCTATCGAAAAAATCATTTTATAACCACCTTATGTCACTTAAATCGTATCTTTTTAATGAGCTTAGTCCTGAAGAGCTAGCATACTTATTCATCCGAAATACAGATTCTGGGAAGGAAATCAGAACGGTTATAGAAGATGTAATTCAGGAGGTGGCTACAAATGGTGATCAGGCATTATTAGAATATGCTTTAAAATTTGATGGGGTAACTTTAAAAAAGCTTTATATTGATCTTGATGAGATCGAAACATTAGCAAGTACAATTGATCGCAGTGAGATGCGTGCGCTTGAAATCGCATTTAACAACATTCACAAGTTTCATCAAACGCAAGCTATCCGTGAAAAACGGGTGGAAACTACAGATGGGGTGTTCTGCTGGCGTGAAGCTCGTCCAATTGAGAATGTAGGGCTGTATATTCCTGGCGGAACTGCTGTTTTACCCAGTACCTTTTTAATGCTTGGAGTTCCTGCAAGGATTGCAGGTTGCAAAGAAATCACAATTTGTACTCCACCACAAAAAGACGGTAAAATAAACGGCTATCTAGCCTATTGTGCCAAATTGCTCCAAATTGAACGTATCTATTTGGTTGGTGGGGCACAAGCGATTGCGGCAATGGCATATGGCACCGAAACAATTCCTAAAGCTGATAAAATTTTTGGCCCGGGAAATCAATATGTGACGCTTGCCAAAACCATTATTCAAAATAATTCGCAAGTGGCGATTGACCTTCCTGCTGGGCCATCTGAGGTTCTAATTATTGCTGATAAAAGCAGTAATCCAGCATTTATTGCAGCTGATTTATTAGCACAAGCCGAACACGGAATTGATAGTCAAGCCGTCTTAGTAAGTATAGATGGAGGGCTTATAGAAAAAACCAACGAAGAGATAAAAAAACAGCTAGCCGCGTTACCTAGAAAAGAGATTGCAAGGAAGGCATTAGCAAATTCTTTTGCCATCCAATGCGCCAATTTGGATGAAGCCTTTTCTTTTAGCAATCAATACGCCCCCGAACATTTAATTGTAGCACTGGATGAGGCTGAAGGCATAACCAGAAGGATTGTAAATGCTGGTTCCGTTTTCTTAGGTCATTTAACGCCTGAATCTCTTGGAGACTATGCCTCTGGTACGAATCATACCTTACCAACAAGTAGTTACGCCAAAGCTTACTCCGGTGTGTCTTTAGATTCTTTTATAAAAAAAATCACTTTTCAGGAAGCTCAGCAAGAAGGGACTGATTAACCTGGGCCCTAATTCTAGAAGTATCTAGCAGCCTTAGAGGGCTTACAAGCACATAAAAATGCAGTTAGTATTCGTCTATCTTCTCTAAAAGAAGACGAAAAACAATAAAATATAACCATGTCAAAATTTAATTTACAATCCATTCTAAGAGAAAATGTTAAAAACCTTATTCCCTATTCTAGTGCAAGGGATGATTTCAAAGGAACAGCATCGATTCTTTTTAGATGCCAATGAAAATCTTTTGGGTCACCGCTTTCTACTGCGTACAATCGCTATCCGGATCCCTTACAGGTTACTTTAAAAGAACGAATTAGTAAAGTCAAGGGAGTACCTGTAAAAAACATGTTTCTTGGAAATGGGTACAGATGAAGCTATTGATATTCATTTCGGGCTTTTTGCCACCCTGGGGGAAAGGATAATGTTTTAATCCTTCCGCCTACCTACGGCATGTATGAAGTTTCGGCTTGCATAAATGACGTGGCAGTTAGAAAGGTGAATTTAGATTCTGATTTTCAATTAAATCTCGACACTATTGCTGAAACAATCGATAAAAACACAAAGATCATCTTTATTTGCTCACCCAATAACCCTACAGGTAATTCAATCTTTCGGGAAGATGTGGAAACGATTATGTCGAATTTCAATGGCTTGGTGGTAGTAGACGAAGCTTATATCAATTATTCTCGCTCTAAATCGTTTATTCAGGAGTTAACGGAGTATAGTAATCTTGTGGTTTTACAAACTTTCTCAAAAGCATGGGGACTGGCAGGATTGCGATTAGGAATGGCTTTTGCTAGTGAAGAAATAATTGAAGTATTTAATAAAATCAAACCCCCTTATAATGTCAGTCAAGCTACACAAGAACTAGCATTTGAAGCTTTGGACAAGGTTTATATGGTAAATAATTGGATAAGAGATACCGTAAAAGAACGTGGTATTCTTTCTAACTTATTGGAGGAACTTCCATTTGTAGACCGCGTTTTTCCATCGGATGCCAACTTTATCTTAGTAAAAACAGAAAATGCAAGTGCTATTTACGATTACCTTACAAACAAAGGTATTGTTGTTAGAAACCGTTCAAAAGTTGAACTTTGTGAAGAATGTTTAAGAATAACGATAGGCACACCTGAAGAAAATAAACAACTAGTAAATGTATTAAAAGAATATTCTAAATAAAATGTCAGAAATTAAATCCAAAATACGTCTTTTGTTTATTGATCGGGATGGCACTTTGATTATTGAGCCTGAAGATGAGCAGATTGATTCCTTCAACAAGTTGAAGTTTTATCCTGGCGCTCTCCAATATTTACCTAGAATTGCTAATGAACTTGATTATGAGCTAATTTTGGTCAGCAATCAGGATGGATTAGGTACTGATTCTCACCCTGAAGAAAACTTCCTACCCGTTCATCAATTTATAATGGACACGTTTGCCGGAGAAGGAGTACTATTTTCAGCTGAGCATATCGACCGAACATTCCCTCATGAAAATGCAGCTACTCGCAAACCGGGTACTGCACTTTTAAACGACTACTTTGATAGTGAAAAATACGACTTAGAAAATTCTTTCGTAATTGGCGACCGAATTAACGATGTCATTCTAGCTCAAAATCTAGGAGCAAAAGCAATTTGGCTAAATAACGACCCAAGCTTAGGAGCGGGGGAAAATTTACAAATAGACCAAGCTAGCATTGGTATAGAGACCTCTTCGTGGCAAAAAATATATGAATACTTAAAATATGGGCGAAGGAAAGCAGTGCATCATCGGAAAACCAACGAAACAGATATAAAGATAGAGATAGATTTAGATGGAAGCGGGAAATCGGCTATTGACACCGGTATCCCTTTCTTTGACCATATGCTTGATCAAATTGCTAGGCATGGAGGGATTGATTTAGCAATTAAAACTGTTGGAGACCTTCATATCGATGAACACCATACAATTGAAGACACTGGCATTACTTTGGGCGAGGCGTTTTTCAACTGCACTTGGAAACAAATTAGGAATAGAGCGGTATGGGTTTTCTTTACCTATGGACGATAGCTTAGCTCAAGTGGCTTTAGACTTTGGCGGAAGAAACTGGATTGTTTGGGAAGCCGAATTTAAAAGAGAAAAGATTGGAGACATGCCCACAGAAATGTTTTTCCATTTCTTCAAATCGTTCACCGATGCCGCAAAATGCAACCTGAATATCAAAGCGAAGGGGAAAACGAACATCATAAGATAGAAGCCATTTTCAAAGCCTTTGCAAAATGTATAAAAATTGCAATTAAGCGAGATTATAATAACATGAGGCTACCTAGTACTAAAGGAGTATTATAGGATAGATTAAAATAAAGGAATGGAACCAAATTCTATTGGTATTGTTAATTATGGTGCTGGAAATCTATTTTCCTTGATTGCCGCTTTAAAACGGCAAGGAATCGATTTTGGAATGGTCAGAACTCAAAGAAGGATTTAAAAGAAATTTGATCGTATTATTATTCCAGGAGTCGGTCACGCCGCAGCAGCTATGGCCAAACTAAACAATACCGATATGGTTAGTGAGCTCCTAAATTTAAAGAAGCCTGTATTAGGAATTTGCTTAGGGATGCAAGATGTTAACCAGTCATTCCGCTGAAGGCAACCAAGATTTATTAAATTTGATTCCCCTACAAACAATTGATTTTTCAACTAATATTTCATTAAAGGTTCCGCATATAGGTTGGAATAAGGTTAAGATTGAAAAAGAAAGTCCTTTATTTGAGGGCATAATAGATAACAGTCATTTTTACTTTGTTCACTCGTATTTTGTGGAATATAATTCTAAATTTACAAGTGCATCATGCGCTTATGGCATGTTTTTTTCAGCCGCTATACAAAAGGAAAATTTTTACGGCTTACACTTTATCCTGAGAAATCAGGAAAAATGGGAGAAGTGATATTGAAAAACTTTTCAATTATTTAATTAAACAATAAAGCAATGTACATTATTCCAGCAATCGATATTTTAGATAAAAAAGTAGTACGTCTTCGAGAAGGAAACTACAAGGATGTAACTTCCTATGACGTGAGTTTGGAGGAGATGATTGAAAAATATCAATCCAATGGAACAGAATTTGTTCACATTATTGATTTAAATGGTGCTAAAGGGGATTTTAGCAATCAAGAGTATTTATTTGATATCATCAAAAAAACTGACATGAAAGTTCAGTATGGAGGTGGTATCAGAAGTTTAGAAATGATCCAAAAACTGCTTGAAGCAGGGGTTCATAGAGTAATCGTAGGAACGCAAGCAATTACTAATCCCAGTTTTCTGGATGAGTTAAGCACCTTAAATTACGGCAAACAAAAGTGTTCCGACCAAATAGTAATTGCTATTGACGTACTAGATGAGGTCATCAAATATTCAGGTTGGATGGAAAGCTCCCCTATTAAACTTATTGACTATATCGACAGATGCCTTAATCTGGGTTTTTTCAGATTTCTTTGTACTGATATAAATAAGGACGGAAAATTAGGGGGGCAGGAGTTGAGCTTTATAAAAAGCTTATCGATCATTCTCCTATTATTAAGCTTATCGCTTCTGGGGGAGTAAGCTCAATGGCAGATATTAATGAATTATCCACAATAAAAGTAGAATCCGTGGTAGTTGGTAAAGCAATTTATGAAGGAAGGATCACTATTGAAGAAATAAAGGAATGGAACCTACGCTCACTAATCAAATTTTAAATAACACTTTGGCAAAGCGAATTATTCCCTGTTTGGATGTAAAAGATGGTCGAACGGTAAAAGGAGTAAATTTCATTGATCTGAAAGATGCTGGAGACCCGGTAGAACTTGCTTTACAATATTCAAATCAAGGTGCAGATGAGCTGGTTTTTTTAGATATATCTGCCACGAATGAAGGTCGAAAAACGATGATCGACTTAGTGAAGGCTATCGCTGAAAACATAAATATTCCTTTTACAATTGGTGGTGGAATTTCCGAAATAAAGGACGCTGAGGCCTTATTAATGGCAGGCGCAGACAAGATTTCGGTCAACTCCGCAGCAGTAAGGACCCCGAGCCTAATTTCTGAGCTTGCAAAAGCCTTTGGGAAACAGTTTGTTGTTGTAGCAGTTGATACGCGCGAGTTTGACGGGAAGAACTATGTCCATCTAAATGGAGGCCGTATTAAAACGGAGTGGGAAACAGAAGATTGGATTAAACAAGCTGAAAACTTGGGAGCTGGGGAAATACTTCTAACCTCTATGGATCGTGATGGCACAAAAAATGGATTTGACTGTGATTTGTTAAAAAAAATAAACCAAGATTTGTCTATCCCCCTCATTGCCTCTGGTGGTGCCGGAAAATCCAAGACTTCATCGAAGTCTTTCAAAATTCAGGAGTTGATGCCGCCTTGGCAGCCTCCGTTTTTCATTATGGAGAAATTCTAATTCCCAATCTAAAAAGAGAATTAAAAATCAATGGAATTAATATTCGTTAAGACGGAAATCTTTTAAAAAAACGCATGATTGACTTTAATAAGGGACAGGGGCTTGTTCCCGTAATCATCCAACATTACAAAACTCTTGAGGTGTTAATGTTGGGATACATGAATGAAGACGCTTGGGAGAAGACCAAAACAGAAAAACTGGTAACCTTCTTTTCGAGATCAAAAAATCGCTTATGGACTAAGGGCGAAGAGAGTGGCAACTTTCTCAAAGTGATTGATTTTCATATAGATTGTGATGAGGATACGTTATTGATAAAAGTTAACCCGCAAGGCCCTACTTGCCACACAGGAAGCCGTAGTTGTTTTAATACTTCTTACAATCAAAACTTCCTTTTTGAGTTGGAATCGATCGTCAAGGATCGTTATGATAACCCGAAAAAAGAATCTTATGTGAATAAGCTTCGAAAAAAGGGAATCAATAAAATCGCACAAAAGGTTGGTGAGGAAGGTGTAGAAACTGTTATTGCAGCTCTTGCTGAGAGCAAATCAGATTTAATTAATGAATCCTCTGACCTAATCTTCCATTTACTGGTATTGTTACGTGAAAAAGACATTCCTCTCGAAAAGATTGCAAAAAACTTAGAAAAGAGGCATTAATATTGGCCATTTTTGGGTCTATAATATTTAATTTTTATGAAAGACCTTACCGTAGAGTTAGACGCAATCCTGAGTGGACATCAAAATCCAATTTATACCGTGGAGAACGGCCCTAGGCCTAACATGTTATTTACAGCAGGCAATGATAAAGGAGTAGTACTATGGGACTTGGATTCCATGACCTTTAAGGCAATACTAATGAAGGTTGAGACATCTGTTTATGCACTTCACTATATTCCGGAAATTGCCTGCCTAGCTATTGGTGAACAAAGTGGGAAGGTAAGTATTTTCGATTTTAAAACCGATAAAGTAATAGCCACCTTTGAATATCATAAAAAACCAATTTTTGATATTAAAACGGTTCCTAGTAATTCAGAAATTATCCTATCATCTGAAGACGGCTCCGTTTCAATATGGAATTGGATAAATTTCAAAAAGGTACACAGTTTTCAAGTTTCTTCAAGCACAATTCGAAATATTGCTTTAAGTCCGAATGGAAAAACAATAGCATTCGGGTCCAAAGATGCATGTATATATATCTACGATTCACATGATTATTCTTTGCTTAAGCAAATAAAAGAACATTCTCTTCCTGTCACTTCATTGTCTTTTTCGCCTGATGGACAATATTTGTTATCGGGAGGTAGAGATGCTAGGTTAAATATATTCTATGCGCCAAACTTCTCATTGAAAGAACAGATTATTGCCCATATGTATACGGTATACGGGATTGCTTATCACCCAGAACTGCCTGTTTTCGTAACAGCGAGTCGCGATAAAAGTTTAAAATTCTGGCATGCAGAGACTTTTAAACTAATTCGAACCGTCAGTTTCGAAAAGGGTTACGATGCCCATAAGCTGTCAATAAATAAAATAGTCTGGAACTCAAATAAAAATCAACTAATTTCTGTTGGTGATGAAAAATTAGCTTTGGTCTGGAATATCGAGAAGTAATCTACATCCAATCTACTAGAAACAGCTTAAATTCATTTTTGAGCTTAATATAACTTTCTTTAAAGTCTGAAAACTTCTTCCGTTTTTTTGTATGTAGTTCTGTATCTTGTCCGCCTGTTCCTTTGAAATTATTTTTTTCTATGGCGGCCAAATCATGTTCATGTGCGGCAATTTCTTGGCGCAGGGATTCAAGTTCTCTATTTATACTTTCAAACTGATCTTCAAAGTATTTAACTCGTTCCTTAACGTCAGCAGAAGAGTTTCTTTTGCTGACATTTCCTAGTTGTTCCTTATAGATTTTAAGTTCGTCCTTATAAAAATTAGCTTCAGATTGCCATAATTTGTGCTCGAAATGTAAATCTTCAATGTGATGCTCGGTATTTTCCATTTTTTAAAGATTAAATTTGTTTATTAACCGGCCCAACCGGTTATTGTAAAACCTAAAAAAAATGCTTTTGTTTTATATATTCTCTATTCCAATTCCAGAAAGATTTGATAAAACGACCTTGCCATCCTCGACTTTCATACCCTTATAAACATCATTTGAAATAAGCAACGCCCCATCTAGATCAGCCCAGTCTGACATCGGCGCCAACTGCGAGGCGGCAGAGATAGCACAGGAAGTCTCCGTCATACATCCTAACATAACTTTCAAGTCTAAAGCTTTTGCGAGGTTGATCATTTTATGGGCTTCCCTCATACCAGTACATTTCATTAACTTGATATTAACACCACTATATACTCCCTTTGCTTTATTCACATCCTGAATACGCTGAACAGCTTCATCACCAAAAGTAGGAATTGGACTTTTTTCAGTTAACCAAGCGTTATCATCAATCTTTTCTTTTGGCATGGGCTGCTCGATAAATACAACATTTCTTTCAGCTAGCCAAAATGCCATTTCTAATCCAAATTCCTTATCTTTCCATCCTTGGTTTACATCAACACAGATTGGTTTTTCAGTGATCTCTCTAATCGTTTCTATCATCATTTTATCCGTATCAAGGCCAAGCTTTACTTTAAGCAACCTATACGGTTCAGCTTCGATAACCTTTTTACGAACCATTTCTGCTGTGTCGATACCAATAGTGAATGATGTATTGGGAGCGCTCTGAGGGTTAAAACCCCATATCTTATACCAAGGTTGATGAACGATTTTTCCAATCAAATCATGAAAAGCAATATCGATAGATGCCTTTGCAGCGGTATTTGATAAGGCAATTCCATCGATGTATTCCAGAATGTCTTCAAGTAGGAAAGGATCCTCATAAATGGATAAATCCACTTTATTCAAAAAGCTAATTACACTTTCATGTGATTCTCCTAAATAAGGAGGCATCGAAGCCTCCCCGTAGCCAATAAAATCTTCATATTGCAATGCCGTTAACACGACAGGGGTAGTCGCCCTAGAGCCACTTGCAACAGTAAAAACATGCTTAAGTTCTAATTGGTAAGGAACATAATGGAGCGTAAATTTCCCCATTTTTCTACTTACGCCAGATTTGAATGCTTCTGGCAATATCGATTTTTGATTCATTATGAAATGTGATGAGCTTTTAATAGCGTTGAACAGTGGAAATTGAAGGAACAAAATTATCACCAACGTCTCCTAAATAACGATTGGCTCCAACAATAGTTTCGCTTTGGGAATCATAATTTGACGCCCTAGGGTCAAAACTATTTATTCGAACTCTTCCAGCTGCATGAATAAATTCTCCATTATCCATATAGATTGCCACATGTGTAATGGGTTGTCTCGGATTTGTTGTTTTAGAAGCTGAAAAGAAAATCAAATCACCTTTCTGTAATTCTTTTTTTGCTTTCTCAATATCAAGATCGCCATCTTTCATGATATTAAGAACTATACCTTTAGTAATTTGTTGAGATGCATCTCGAGGCAACACTAACCCATTCATAAAAAAGGAGGTCTTTGTAAATCCACTGCAATCAACTCCTTTGATGGAAGTTCCACCCCATAAATAAGGAACCCCTATCATGGTTTTCGCTGTCTCGATGATTTTATCAGCCACTGGTTTGGTATGCCTTTTCCATTTTTCAAAATCTTCAAAGTGATCGATAGCAGCAAAAGCTTGACGTCCATCAGGTAAAAATATTTCTTGAAACCTACCCTTTTTCGTACCCGCTTTTACTATATCTCCTAATACAAGATCAGAGATGCGTCCGGAATTCTCATCTGCACTCTGGAGAGCATAACCAAAATCGCTAGTAAAAATCAACCTCTTGGATTTTTGCCAATCCTCAGATTCAGCTTTTGATAATAAAGTCACTCCATATCGATCTACCCAAGAAAGGTAGCTATCAGGTGTTCTAACAAGGAAAAAGCCACCTGTTTTTTTTAATACATCTACGGGAGTCCCTAATAAGGCTTGAGTTGCCATTTCTGCAGAATGAGTAGGTCGGGTGCGCAAGTTCGCCACCGAAAGATTAATTACTCCATATTCTAGACCTACTAAATCGCTTTCGGGAAGACTTTTAATTGTAATGGATAGTCTTTTGCCCATTTCCTTTTCCTTATTTAAAATGAAAGAGCGAAATTCGGAAGCGCTGGTTTCCACAATAAACTTTCCATCTTCATCTTGAGAATATTGAAAATAGACTGTTCGTGAATCTGGAGCAAATTCCTTTTTAAACTCTAAAAGAATGGCTTCTACCCTTTCATGATCTTGGGTTTTTACAATGTTTGCTTGAGCAAAGCTCAATTTAGAAAAAATAACAAAAATAAATAATAGAATTATGTGCTGTTTCATCATGGTTTTAAATAAAATCACAAATTACTTTGAAAAATCTCCTTAATCAAATTTTAACTTAAATACTTTTGCCAATCATTTTAGATTTCTTTGTATCTTAACTTCTGTCCATGCAAATCCAAAAATATACAATTGATTAGCAAATTGAACATAATGAAATAATGCAAAGATATTAGACAAATATAGAACAAAATGACTTTAGAAATATGTGCGAATTCTATTCATTCTGCATTAACCGCTCAAACTGCTGGTGCACAAAGAGTAGAACTTTGTGAGAACTTAAATGAAGGAGGGACAACCCCTTCGTATGGGACTATTTTAAATACGAGGAAACGATTACATATCAGCCTTTTTGTTTTAATTCGACCTCGTGGAGGTGACTTTCTCTATTCAGAAGAGGAATTTGAAATTATGAAAACTGATATAGAGCTTTGTAAGGCTTTAAAATGCGATGGAATTGTTGTTGGGATATTAACGAAAGACGGCGAAGTCGACTTTGAAAGAACTCGAGAACTTGTACAATTAGCATCCCCAATGCGAGTTACTTTTCATCGCGCATTTGACAGGTGCAAAGACCCTTTTAAAGCTTTAGAATCGATAATAAAAACAGGCTGTGAACGGATTCTAACTTCAGGATTGAAAAATTCAGCATGCGAAGCTCCTGGCTTAATAAAGCAACTAGTTGAAAAAGCAAATCACAGAATCTCTATTATGCCTGGTGCCGGAATCAATTCAACCAATATTCGTAAATTAAGAAATATAATTAATGCTAGCGAATATCATTCATCTGCAAAAATCGAACGATTGTCGCTAATGAATTATCATAATCCAGATTTAAAGGATAATGTAGTACCCTTGCAAATTAGTGACGAGGAAGAAATTAAGAAGATGGTGGCCCAACTAAAACAGGACTAAAAAAGCGGTTAATATCCACTGGTGATATTAACCGCACGGGTATATTTCTAATATTAGAAGCTTCCGACCTTATGAACTAATTCAATTAATTTATTTGAATAACCCCATTCGTTATCATACCAAGCAACTACTTTTACAAAGTTGTCGTTCAATGCAATTCCCGCTTTTGCGTCAAAAATACAAGTACGTGCATCCCCTATGAAATCTGAAGAAACCACATCTTCATCAACATAGCCTACTACGCCTTTCATATCCCCTTCAGAAGCATTTTTGAATGCTTGTTTAATTTGCTCATACGTTGCTGGTTTTTCAAGACGTACAGTTAAATCCACAACAGAAACATCAGCGACAGGAACGCGAAGCGACATACCGGTTAATTTGCCATTCACCTCAGGGAGAACTAATCCTACAGCTTTTGCAGCTCCAGTTGAAGAAGGAATAATATTTTGATAAGCACCTCTTCCGCCGCGCCAATCTTTTTGAGATGGACTATCAACTGTTTTTTGAGTGGCCGTAACTGCGTGAACAGTAGTCATCAATCCTTCAATAATACCGAAATTGTCATTCAATATTTTCGCCATTGGAGCCAAGCAATTTGTTGTACATGATGCATTTGAAACAATAGTTTGATCCTTTTTTAACTCTTTATCATTTACACCGATAACAAAAGTGGGAGTATCGTCCTTTGCCGGAGCAGATAAAACTACTTTTTTAGCGCCTGCATCAATATGCTTTTGAGCTAATTCTTTTGAAAGAAATAAACCAGTACATTCCAAAACAACTTCTGCACCTACTTCACCCCACTTCAAATTCGCTGGATCCTTTTCAGCTGTAACGCGAATTGTTTTACCATTTACTACTAAGTGACCATCTTTCTCTTCAACTGTTCCTTGAAACTTGCCATGAGTTGAATCATATTTCAACATATAGGCCATATAGTCTGGATCGACCAAATCATTTATTCCAACAACTTCAATATCATCTCTCTGCAAAGCGGCCCTAAAAGCCAATCGGCCTATACGGCCAAAACCATTGATTCCAATTTTCATTTTTACTTATTTTTGTTAATATAATAATTTAATAGGCTGTGAATAGGTTCTCTTAAAACAACACCTATTTCCATCTGGTACCGATGGGCAACCTTTCTTAATATCTCTTCGTAATCTGATGCTATACTACCTGAAAAATTTATAGGAACATCAGGATGCTTCTTTTTTAATGGAACGAAATTCTTTTCGAACAGTAAGCTAAAACCTTCCTCAATCAATTGAATGATAAATGGATGCTCACGATTTTCTAGAATAAAATCAGCAAATGAGCTCAAAAATAACGCAGGATTCGCTTGCCGATAAACCCGCTCCATGATTTGTTTCCTATCTAATGAATACCTTGAATAAAACTTAAGAGACAATTCTTCTGGCATCGTACCTATAATAAAGGTCGTTAACAATTTTTTTCCAAGCCAGATTGCTGATCCTTCATCCGCCAAAATATACCCTAAGCCATAGTTATTCTTTTTGATCCTTTTGCCGGTATAATAAGCAACATTCGATCCACTCCCGATTATTCCAATAATACCTTCACTTTCATTACAAGTTGCAATTGCAGCAGCCTGCATATCTAGATAAGCATAAACTTTCGCACTCTTAAAGAATAAAGACAAGGATTTGGAGACCATTGCTGCCTTATCTTTCGTTATGATCCCTGGCCCAAAAAAATATATTCTTTTTATTCTTTCAGCATAATTAATAAAATAACTATTGGAATGAAGCAATTCCAAAATATAACGCTCATTGTTTTGCAAAGGATTGATTCCCGCAGTTTTAAATCCTGTAATGACTTTCCCTCTGTCTGCTATCCTCCAATTGGCAAATCTTGATCCACTATATGCTACAATAATCATTACCAATTATAAAGCTAAAATTCTTGCCATATTAAACATGTCATCCGAAACTTTAGTGATTTTATTTCTAATCGACTCTTCTAAGCTAATATGCTCAATCGAGCTCCCTCTGATTCCAACCACTCTTCTGGATTCCCCTTGCAGTAAGATATTAACTGCCGTATAACCCAACCGGCTTGCTAATACTCGATCGAAACTACTTGGTTTGCCGCCACGTTGTAAATGACCTAAAATGGTAACTTTCGTATCATAAAAATCAAATTCTTCTTTAACCCGCTTAGCAACATTATAGGCACCCCCATTTTTATCGCCTTCTGCAACAATAACTATAGTTGAGGTTTTCTTCTTTGCCACAGCTTTTTCAAGTTTTGCTATTAAATCTCCGATAGCCATTTCAGATTCTGGAAGCAATATCGCTTCAGCCCCTCCCCCGATTCCGGCGTTTAGAGCAATATAACCCGCATCGCGACCCATAACCTCTATGAAAAACAAACGATCATGAGATGCGGCTGTATCACGAATCTTATCAATTGCCTCAATTACAGTATTAGAGGCAGTATCAAATCCCAAAGTATAATCGGATCCAAATAAATCGTTATCAATGGTGCCTGGAATTCCTATTACAGGAATATCGAACTCTCTAGAAAATACTTCAATACCTGTAAAGGTTCCATCACCGCCGATCCCTATTAAAGCATCAATACCCGCCTGTTTTATATTTTGATACGCTATTTTTCGACCTTCTGATGTTTTAAATTCTGGACAACGAGCCGTTTTTAAAATAGTCCCTCCTAACTGAATAATATTGCCTACAGAACGACTGTCCATTTCAACAAAATTATTATTGATCATCCCTTCGTATCCTTGAATAATCCCAGAAACACTTAGGTTATTATATATTGCTGTTCTTACAACAGACCTAATGCATGCATTCATTCCAGGTGCGTCACCACCAGATGTAAACACGCCAATTCTTTTAATATTTTGCACTATATATTGATTCTTATTGTATTTTCGTATATTATCAAGCTTCTAATATAGGGTGTATTTATTACACTAAGAACAAATTTGTAAACTTTTTTTACTTTTAACACAAAAAATACAATTTTATTTTCAACTTGGTATTAAATTTTATAAAAAATAGAGCTTTGCAATCAAATTTACCAAATATCCATTCGAATTTTACCGCAGACTGCGTCATCTTTGGATTTCAAGAAGGAGAAATGAAAGTGTTACTAGTAGAGCGAAATGAATATCCATATAAAGGCTGGTTTGCCTTACCGGGATTTTTCGTCGCTCAAACTGAAACTATTGACCACGCAGTTCAGCGAATTCTATATGAATATACTGGTTTACGCGGAATTTATATGGAGCAACTTTATACTTTTGGAGACTTAAAAAGACATCCCCAAGGTAGGGTTATTACAGTTGCTTATTATGCTATGCTACGATTACAGGGAAATAAAACCTTAAAACCACAAAGCGATTATGTTCGGCAGGCAGTGTGGCATCCTTTAAATGATTTGCCTGACCTTGCTTTTGATCACATACATATTATTGAAAAAAGTATTGAAAAAATCCGAGGCCGCCTAAAATATAGGCCCATTGCATTTGAGCTACTTCCCCAAAAATTTACTTTAACACAACTTCAACAAGTGTACGAAGCCATATGGGGTTATAAATTAGACAAACGTAACTTCCGAAAGAAAATGCTTAAATACGACATTTTAAAAGAACTCGGGGAAAAGCAAAAAGGGGTTCCTTACCGCGCCGCAAAATTATATAAATTTGACAAGCGTAAATATGAGAAGGTATTTCAAAAAGAGATATCTTTTTGAAATACCTGAAAAGTAGACTGTTTATTGTTCGCTTATACCCGCTTTTGTAATATGATATTTAACTAAATCATCTATAGGAGAACGTAAGATACGCCCCACTTTCATTCCAAAATCTTCAGAAGTTTCTTCCAAAACATTTCTAAAGTTGTATCCCACGGATCCAATACAATTAAAACTATACTCTTTGTAATTTGGGTAACGAGAAACCAAGTTTGTAAAAAAATCAACAAAAGAAGTTTTAACTATATTTCTTGAATACTCAATATTTACATTATTATCATATACGAACTTGCTAAAGCTTGCACAGAAACGACTAGCCAATGGCTTCGTATAAACATTATCCATCACTTCATCAGGTGTAAGCTTATAAGTTTCCCAAAAGGCTTCTCGCACTTCAAGGGGCATATAATCGCGGATATAATCTGTCAGTATTTTCTTCCCAATATAACAACCACTTCCCTCATCACCTAAAATATAAGCACCTGAATTTATTGTAAAAGAAACATCATCCCCATCATAAATACAAGAATTTGTTCCTGTACCTAATATAGCTGCAAAACCAGTATTGGTCCCCAAGAGTGCCCTAGCCGCAGCTAACAAATCGTGCCCAATAAAAATTTCTGCATTTTTAAAAAACTCTTTTATAGCGGTTCTAACTATCTCCGCTTTTTCTTCATTATGGACACCTGCACCATAATAATTAACTTCTGTTACTTGGTCAAAGGGTAGATCAACCGGAAAACCCTTTTTTAAGGAATTAACAATATATTCACTACTTACAAAATAAGGATTGTACCCTTCTGTATTATAATAAATCTTTTTTCCTAAATCATTTATTAGACACCAATTGGTCTTTGTTGAACCGCCATCAGCAATAATAATCATCTGATAAGTTATGTTTAAGTATTGGTTAAAAAATCTTGCTATTTATAAAAACACTCTGTTTTTTCGACCAAAATACACCTTTCATATATTTATACAAAAAAAACTCAACTTAATTTTCTTAACTTTATTCAAAATACTTCAAAAACAAACCCCACATATATTTAAAACAATATTTTTCATGTAAAATAAATAGTGTACATTTTACAATTAGATTGCCCTTGTTAACTGTATTAAAAATAATGAACAGTATGCATTTTCCTCTTTTATTAACCAATTCATTAAGTTTGTGTTCATTATTCTCATATTGGCGAGATTGGTCACATAAATTTATAAATAAAAATAAACCTCGTTCAATAAGCTCAATAATATAAAAGAAACGCTCATGATAGCTTCATTAAAAAAAAAATGACATCGATGCCTTAAAATGATTACTCATTTTTAATTTATTCCAATGAAAAAAATATTAATTGCCAATCGTGGAGAAATAGCGTTGCGCATCATGCGCTCAGCGCGTGAAATGGGCATAAAAACTGTAGCCGTATTTTCAGAAGCCGATAGATTAGCTCTTCATGTTCGATATGCGGACGAAGCTATTTGTATTGGTGAAGCAGCCACCAATTTATCTTACTTAAACGTATCGAAAATTATTGAAGCATGCAAAGCTACAGGAGCAGATGCGATCCACCCAGGTTATGGTTTCTTATCCGAAAATGCAGACTTCGCAAGAGCTGTAAAATCTGCTGGAATTAATCTAATTGGACCGAGTTCTAAATCTATGGAATTGATGGGGAATAAATTGACGGCAAAGGCAACCATCAGAAAATATAATATTCCGATGGTTGCAGGAACCGATAAACCCATAAGTGATATTGAAGAGGCCATAGAGCAGGCTAAAAAAATTGGCTTCCCAGTTTTAATAAAAGCGGCAGCTGGTGGGGGTGGAAAAGGAATGCGAATAGTAGAAGGAGAAAAAGAATTTAAGGAACAGTTGAAGTTAGCGATTTCAGAGGCAAAGACATTTTTCGGAGATGGCTCTGTTTTTCTAGAACGATACATCAACTCACCTCGACATATTGAAATTCAAATCCTGGGAGACCAGCACGGAAATATTATCCACTTATTTGAAAGGGAATGCTCAATACAAAGACGGCATCAAAAAGTAATTGAAGAAGCGCCTTCGCCAATCATTTCTGAAGAGCTACGGAGCAAGATGGGGGAATGCGCAGTAAAAGTGGCTCGATCATGTAATTATATAGGAGCCGGAACCGTCGAATTTATAGTGGATGAAAACTTAGATTTCTTTTTCTTAGAAATGAATACCCGCTTGCAAGTAGAACACCCTATAACTGAAATGATTACAGGGATCGACCTAGTAAAAGAGCAAATTAATATAGCAAGAGGGAAAAAATTGAGTCTACAGCAAGATGCCCTCAAGATAAACGGTCATTCTATTGAATTAAGGATATACGCAGAAGATCCGGCAAATAACTTTCTTCCAGATATTGGTATTCTTCAAACTTATATTCTACCAGAAGGTCCAGGAGTAAGAATTGATAATAGCTATGCACAAGGTATGGAGATTCCTGTATATTACGATCCTATGATTTCTAAACTAATTGTATGGGGGAAGGATCGTGAAGAGGCAATTGCACGAATGATCCGTGCTATTGACGAATATCAAATTACAGGAATTCAAAGTACTTTACCTTTTGGGAATTTTGTGATGAATCATAGCGCATTCCAAAGTGGCCAATTCGATACGCATTTTGTAAACAAACATTACACCCCTGAAACAACAGCAAATGAAGATATTGATGAAATGAAAGTTGCAGCCTTCTTCTCAAATTTCTTACTTAACAAAGAGCCAATAAAAATGCAACATCAATCCAAAGACCACATCTCTTCAAACTGGAAAAGAAACAGGACCACTATTAAACTTTAATTATAACATGTTCACAGGAATTATAGAAACTGTCGGGAAAGTAATTTCCATTCAAAAAGAAGGTACCAACCTTAATTTTAGGATAAAATCAACCATTTCAGACGAATTAAAAATTGACCAAAGTGTATCCCATGATGGAGTTTGCCTTACAGTCGTTGCAACCTCTCCTGGAGAGCATACCGTCACTGCAATTTCTGAAACCTTGCTAAAGAGCAATATAGGCAAACTAAAGGTTAACGATGAAGTAAACTTGGAAAGGTGTACAAAAGTTGGCTCAAGATTAGACGGTCATATTGTACAAGGGCATGTCGATCAAACGGCCACATGTTCTTCTATTCGAAATGAAAACGGCAGCTGGCTATTTACTTTTGAATATGATGCATCTATAGGGAATATTACAGTAGAAAAAGGCTCTATAACTGTGAATGGCACAAGTTTAACAGTAGTTGACTCCCAAGATGATAAATTTTCAGTCGCTATTATTCCATATACATTTGAAAACACAAATTTCAAAAACATACAAGTTGGAGATACCGTAAATTTAGAATTTGATATCGTGGGCAAGTATGTAGCCAAATTAATGTCAAAAAGGAAGTTTATTTAAATTTGGAATATCAGTAAAATTACATACTTTAGGAGATAGTCTATCTATTCCAGTATGAAAAAAAACTGTTTCCTTAAATTGTTATTTTTTATCTTTTTAACCGTAGTATGTGGATTTTTTTTCAATAAAAAAACTGGAGATATTCCACCTCTCGGGAAATTCCTGAATCCATTTACTGGTTTTTGGCAAAATGCTGAATCACAGAAACTGAAAGCAGATCAAAAAGTCATCGCCAATAAATTAAATGCAGCTGTAAGCATATTAACGGATACTCAAGGGATTGCTCATATTTTTGCCGATAATGATTACGATGCCTATTTTTCACAGGGATATATTACAGCCAAAGATCGCTTATGGCAAATGGATTTTCAAACACGTTATGCAGGGGGGCGACTTTCTGAAGTGATAGGCGAAAAAGCAATAGAGTTAGACCGTTACCAAAGACGAATGGGAATGCTCTACGGTGCCGAAAGAATGTTGGATATAAGTAAAAAGGATGAAAAAAGCCATCGTGCAATACAGGCATATTCTGATGGTGTTAATGCATATATAAACGATTTAAAGCAAAAAGACTATCCTATAGAGTTCAAAATCCTGGACTATAAACCCGAGCCTTGGACACTATTAAATACCGCTCTTCTCTTAAAATTAATGTCCGCAACTTTAGCTGCGGGTTCCGACGAGATGAAGATGACCAATATTCTTGAAACATATGGAAACGAGGTAGTTAATGATCTTTTCCCAAATTATCCTTTCAAAGAAGATCCTATAATTCCAGTCGGAACTTCGTGGAATTTCACCCCAATACCTAAGTCTAATACAAACGGAAGAAGCATACACAATACATCACAAGAATATTTGCGGAATGACCGAGCTAGCCAATTAAACTGGCTTTACCCAAATCTGCTGACTGAAGAGAAAGAAGAAAATATTGGCAGTAATAATTGGGCTATAGATGGCAAAAAGAGCCAAAGCAACATGCCAATTTTAGCGAATGATCCACATTTAAATCTTACCCTCCCTTCTATATGGTATCAGATTCAGCTTCATACTCCAGAAATGAATGTTTACGGCGTATCACTTCCCGGCGCGCCAGGAGTGATTATCGGCTTTAATCAGAATATTGCTTGGGGAGTAACCAATGTTGGCTCTGACGTGTTGGATTGGTATGAAATTAGGTTTAAAGACGATAGTCATCAAGAATATTTATATGACGGAAAATGGGAAAAAACCAGAAGCCGGATTGAAAATATAAAAGTACGAAACGGTACTACTCTTTTGGATACAGTTTACTACACACGTCACGGTCCAGTTAGTTATACTGAGAATACAAAGCCACGCGATTTTGAACCGGCTAGACATGTTCCGATAGGTTTCGCATTAAAATGGGTTGCCCATCTTCCCTCCAATGAAGTCAAAACATTTTTTCAATTAAACCGGGCAAAAACCTACGATGACTATCGAGAAGCTTTAAAATATTACACTGCTCCCGCTCAAAACTTTGTTTTTGCTAATAACCAACAAGAAATCTCTATTACTTCAAATGGTTTTTTCCCTTTAAAAGAAAAAGAACAAGGAAAATTTCTACTAAACGGAAATAAAGTTTCAGATAATTGGGAACAAGAGGTACCATTTGAACATCGACCCACGATGAGAAATCCTGAAAGAGGTTTTGTGAGCTCAGCCAACCAATTTCCTACAGACCAAAGCTACCCATATTATCTAAATTGGGAATTCGCCCCCTATGAGCGGGGCCATCGAATTAATTATGTTCTTTCAAAACTTGAAGACGCGACAATAATAGATTTTATAAATCTCCAAAATGACAATTATAGCATCCTAGCAGAAAATCTATTAGAAAATTTGATAAGCTTAATAGATAGCACAGATTTCACAGCAAAGGAGCTCGAAAGTATACAAACGTTAAAATCATGGGATAAAAATTATGATGCATCATCGATTGGTGCCAGTATTTTTGAAACCTGGTATAATACATTAAATGATTATATATGGTATGATAAATTCGGAAAACCGGATAGGTTCATGCGTTACCCTTCCAGAGATCGTACTGTTCAATTAATTTTATATGAACCTGAGTCTCCGTGGTACTTTAATAGTGTTAGTCCCAGAAAAGAAACGAGGGAAGACATTGTTAATCTTGCATTTAAAAAAGCAATACAATCGTTAGAATCTCAACATGGCGACTTGAAAGAAAACTGGGAATGGAGCCAAATCAAGAAAAGCTACGTACCCCATTTGGCGGCAATCAAAGGATTCGGCAGTAAAGCATTAACTATTGGTGGGGCTAAGCATACCGTGAATGCAATGAGTGAAAGTAATGGGCCTTCCTGGAAAATGGTTGTAGCTTTAGGAAAGGAACCTATTGCTTATGGAATACTACCCGGAGGACAATCTGGAAATCCCGGAAGTAAATACTACGACAATCAATTGAGCACTTGGGAAGAAGGAAAATTAAATCAATTGCTATTTTTTAGCAATAAAGAGCAATACAAAGAGGAAGTTGTTAGCTCCATCCAATTGACGCCTAAAAAAAGAAAGTTATGATTCTATTTTTACTCATCTTAATTCTCTCATTTCTTGCAGGCTTGCTCTTTCCATGGTGGGTATTAATCCCTATTGTTTTTTTCATGTGTAACTGGCGTTCAAAAAGTTTTAAGTCTGCATTTCTAATCTCTTTTCTGTCAGTATTTCTACTTTGGGCAGTGCTCAGTTTTTATTATAGTGTTGCAAACAATCATATTCTAGCCAAAAGAGTTGCGGAGTTATTTGGACTAGGCAATTCTTCCATTAGCTGGCTATGGATGATATTATTAAGCCCACTACCTGGTGCCATTACAGCGGGATTCGCTGGTATATCTGGTTATTTAACTAAACAACTCCTTATCAAGAACCATCATCAGTTCAAAAAAAGTCGCAAGTCGAGATGAATAATTCACTCGTGGTAGCTTCAAAAATAAATTAATACGATGAAAATAATTAAATATCTTTGCCATATTATATAATATGAATATAAAAGATATTTTTTCTAATCATTCCCGCGAGGATTTCATACAACTTACACTTAATGTATTTAAGTATCAAGCTGCGAATTGCTCGGTATATAAACGGTATATTGAAACCTTGCCTATTAGTCCCGAAGAAATAGATTCTGTGGAAAAAATCCCATTCCTGCCTATAGAGTTTTTTAAAAATCATAAAGTCATCACTAGAGAAAAACCAGAAGAGAAAATATTTTCCAGCTCAGGTACTACCGGGTCAGTTCCAAGCCTGCATTACGTAAGCGAACTGTTTATTTATGAAGAGAGCTTTCGAAGGGCTTTTGAGCTGTTCTATGGCAATCCTCATGATTTTGCTATTTTGGCCCTGCTACCCTCTTATTTAGAACGTTCCGGTTCCTCGTTAATTTATATGGTAGATGATTTAATAAAAAAAAGCAGGTATTCCCAAAGCGACTACTTTCTGTATAACCATCAAGATCTTTTTCATCAATTGAACAGTTTATACAAAAAAAATATCCCCACTATTCTATTTGGGGTTACTTATGCATTATTAGATTTCATGGAAAATTACCCTATTCATTTCCCAAACCTTATTGTAATGGAAACCGGTGGAATGAAAGGCCAACGAAGAGAAATAATTCGTGAGGAACTTCACGAGAACTTATGTGAAGGCTTCGGCGTTACTGAAATACATTCAGAATATGGGATGACCGAATTATTGTCCCAAGCATATTCCAAAGGGAAAGGAAGGTTTTACTGCCCTCCATGGATGAAAATCATGATAAGGGAATTAAATGACCCTTTTAGTTTTCTAGGAAATGATCAAACAGGAGGAATCAATGTAATAGATTTAGCCAATATAAATTCCTGCTCCTTTATAGCCACACAAGATTTAGGGAAAATATCATCGGATCACCATTTCGAGGTGCTTGGAAGATTTGATCAAAGCGACATTAGAGGCTGCAATTTGTTAGTGAATTAGGTGATAGGTTTTAGGTAATAGGCTTTAGCTGATTACTGCTGCCATAGTTACTACCTAAAACCTATTTCCTCAAACCTGATCCCTCTTACTCCGCTATAATCAAATAGTAGTTTTTCTTTCCTTTTTGAAACAATAAGTACCTGTAATTAATTAAATCGTCGATGACAAGCAGCTGCTCTGCATCTTGCGCTTTTTCTTTATTAAGCGATACGCCGCCGCCTTGAATCATTTTGCGAGCCTCGCCTTTGGACGGGAAAACTGACGTTTCTGTCAATAAATCAACAATATTCACTCCTGCTTCTAATCTTGATTTATCGATTTTATATTGAGGTATACCTTCAAAAACATCCAATACTTCGTCATGATCCAAGCTATCCAAGAATTCAACAGATCCATTTCCAAAAAGCAAATCAGAAGTTTTTATTGCAGTTTGATAACTTTCTTCGTCATGAGTACGAATAGTAATATCTTTAGCCAAAGTTCTTTGAACAAGACGCTGATGAGGGGCCAAATTATGTTCTGAAATAATAAAGTCAATTTCCTCTTTAGATTTAAGAGTAAATATTTTAATCCAATTTTTAGCATCTTCATCACTCGCATTAAGCCAAAACTGATAATACCTAAAAGGAGAAGTTTTTGAAGGATCTAACCAAACCGCACCTCCTTCTGTTTTTCCAAACTTATTGCCGTCGGCCTTTTTAATCAACTGTGTAGTCAATCCAAATGCAGCCCCACCTTCCATTTTTCTAATAAGCTCAGTTCCGGTAACAATATTTCCCCACTGATCTGAACCTCCCATTTGGATTTTGCAGTTTTTGTTTTTCCACAGATGGAAAAAGTCATAACCCTGAATTAATTGGTAGCTAAATTCTGTAAATGAAATTCCCGTTTCACCCTCTATCCTCTTCTTGACAGAATCCTTGGCCATCATATAATTTACGGTAATGTGCTTTCCAACATCCCGTATAAAAGATAAGAAACTGAAATCTTTAAACCATTCGTAGTTATTCACCATTTCAGCAGAATTACCTTCACCACCAAAATCCATAAACTTCTTCAATTGCTTCTCCAAGCTAGAGACGTTATAAGCTAACGTATCTTCATCTAAAAGATTACGCTCAGTTGATTTTCCAGATGGATCTCCAACCATACCTGTTGCACCACCGATTAAAGCAAATGGCTTATGACCAGCACGCTGGAAGTGAATTAAAGTCATGATTTGAGTAAGGTGTCCGACATGCAAAGAGTCACCTGTGGGATCAAAGCCAATATATCCTCTAGTCGATTCTTCATTTAATAAATCTTCTGTGCCTGGCATAATATCTTGGAGCATTCCTCTCCAACGTAGTTCTTCTACAAAGTTCATTTTTATGTGTTAATAAAGGGATTATGAAAGATGACCATACCCTTAATAAATAATTGCGCAAATTAATCAAAAAAAAAGCTGCTTAGAAAAATAATACTATTTTTATCTTTTGTAGCAGCTTCACGCATTTAAAATGGTTTAACTTTGCCGTAAGACAAAATTATTTTATGTTTGATCTCTATAGTAGATTCAATCCGAACATATGGCTAGCAAACTTTTCCGCAAAAAATCCCTTTTTACAATTCTAGAAGACCGCAAAGCTGGTTTCACAGATATCGATACCGAAGAAACTGGCTCTTTAAAGAAAGTGCTTACCGTTCGTGACTTAACTTCTATGGGGATTGCAGCAGTAGTGGGTGCCGGAATCTTTTCAACAATCGGTACCGCAGCCTATAATGGTGGTCCAGGAATTTCAATACTATTTATTATTACTGCAATAACATGTGGCTTCTCTGCCCTTTGTTATGCCGAGTTTGCGTCAAGGGTGCCCGTTGCCGGTAGTGCTTATACCTATGCCTATGTTGCTTTTGGAGAACTTATCGCTTGGGTAATTGGGTGGGCATTAATTCTTGAATATGCAATAGCAAACATTGTAGTTGCTATTTCATGGAGTGGCTATTTTAATAATCTGCTTATGGGACTGGGAATACACCTTCCCGGATGGCTAACCATGGACTTTACCACCGCTGGAATAAGGTATAAGGAGGCAACAACCGCTCTAGCTAGTGGAAAACCTTTAAATATAACGTTACAATATGCACAAGATGCTTGGAATAACGCCCCATTAATTGCTGGACATAAAATTTTTCTGAATATTCCTGCAGTCTTAATCGTAATTGCAGTGACCTGGCTGGCATATATCGGAATTAAGGAAACACGAAATACCACAAACTTGATGGTGGCATTAAAAATCGGCGTAATCCTATTTGTCATCTCTATAGGGTTCTTTTACGTAGAACCAGAAAACTGGAACCCATTTCTTCCTAATGGGTTCAGTGGAGTATTAAGAGGGGTATCGGCAGTATTTTATGCCTATATAGGCTTTGATGCCATATCAACAACAGCCGAGGAGTGTAAAAATCCAAGAAAAGACCTCCCCCGAGCGATGGTATATTCGTTATTAATTTGTACAACCTTATATATATTAATAGCATTAGTTTTAACCGGAATGGTATCCTACACAGAATTACGTGTAGACGACCCTTTAGCTTTTGTTTTCAACAGAATCAATAAACCGTGGATTGCTTATATAATCTCGATAAGCGCCGTAGTTGCTACGACAAGCGTTTTATTGATTTTTCAATTAGGCCAGCCGAGAATTTGGATGAGCATGAGCCGTGATGGTTTATTACCGAAAAAATTCAGTCGCATCCACCCTAAGTTCGGTACTCCATCTTACGGAACTATAGCTACAGGTATTTTAGTCGCGGTTCCAACCTTATTTCTAGATGCTGAATTTGTAACCGATCTGACTAGTATAGGAACCTTATTTGCTTTCGTTGTGGTTTGTGCTGGAGTGCTATATTTGCCACCAATTAATAATGAATTAGAAAACCCAGAACAAAGCAAACGCTTCAAGCTTCCCTATATAAATGCAAAAATTATCATTCCCGCTCTAATGTTTTTTCTTGCGGTATTTTTCAGAGAACATATCAGTGAAAATATCAAATTCTCTGAAGGATGGGATGTTTGGCGTCATTATATTCCATTCTACCTGTTTATGCTGGGATTTGTGGTTATGGCTTATTTAAGTTTCACAAAAAACTATTCACTAATCCCAGTATTAGGTGTGTTAAGTTGTCTTTTCTTAATGACTGAAATTGGTGTCAAAAACTGGTTCGTATTTGGAATCTGGCTAATCATAGGTCTGGCTTTTTACTTCAACTATGGCTATAAGCGCTCTAGATTAAATAAGAAGTAAAGCTTATCGGCTTGAAGACTGTTGAAAATTGTCAACAGTCGCCCTTCTTTGCTCAATCAGTACCAATAAATCTACCAGACGATTAGAGTATCCGTATTCATTGTCATACCAACCTACAACTTTTATCAAGCCGCCAACAACTGAAGTGAGCAAAGAGTCGAATACACAAGAATAGGAGCTATTTAAAATATCTACGGAAACGATTGGGTCTTCGGCATAATATAATATTCCTTTCAATTCGTTTTGAGCTGCCTCTTTAAAAGCTTCATTAATCTCTTTCACAGTCGCAGCCACTTTTAAATTACATGTAAAATCGGTTAATGACCCATTTAATACCGGCACTCGAATACCGGCCCCACCCAACTTCCCCTCCAAGTGGGGGAAAACATTTGTAATGGCTTTTGCGGCTCCTGTGGTTGTAGGAATGATAGAGGAAGAAGCTGCACGTGCTCTTCGGTAATCACGATGCGGAGCATCATGTAAATTCTGATCCCCTGTCATCGAATGTACAGTAGTAATATAACCATCTACAATTCCCCAATTCTTATCTAATATTTTCACCATCGGCGCCACATTATTCGTAGTGCATGATGCATTAGATAGAATGGCCGAGCTTAAATCAACTTCCTTTTCATTCACTCCTAAAACGACAGTGGGAATATCCTTATCAGTGGAAGGGGCAGAAATAACCACTTGTTTAGCACCAGCTGTAATGTGCATACCTGCTTTTTCTTCTGAAGTAAAAAATCCGGTAGACTCTATTACAACGTCAATCTCTAATTCTTTCCAAGGTAGATTTTCAGGGTTTTTTTCACATAACACCCTTATTTTGTGTCCATCAACAATTAAATTACCATTGTCTGCATATACTTCACCACCAAAAGTTCCGTGCACAGAGTCATACTTAAATAAATGAGCCAACATTTTGCTATCTGCCAAATCATTAATAGCAACTATATTAAAAGGCTCATTTCTAATTATTATATTTCGTAAGGTGTTTCGGCCTATTCTTCCAAAACCATTGATTGCAACATTGATCATCTTAATTCATTAACACACAAATGTAGCAAAAATCGAACAAGCATTTTAAGACCTATTCTGATTTAGAAAAAGATTACAATATCTTACTAATTAAGAAGTTTTTCATTTCACCATTAAAACGGCTACAATTTTCTAAATTTGGCAAATGACCGCAATCTGCAATCTCTATGTACTTTACGTCCGGAATCTCCTGAAGCATATAATTAATCTTATCAACACTTATAAGTCTATCCTCTTCCCCTCGGATGATCAAAACGGGCACTTGAATATTTTTCAAAAAAGAACCTGTGTCCGTACGAGAGGCCAAAGCCATTAAGGTAGCACAAATATCACGTTCACTATTTCTTCGAATAGTACTTTTTACTAGTTCTACAATTTCAGGTTTTTCAGAAATTGTTTTCTCAGAAAATATTTTGGCTACAAAACCAATGGAAAAAACGCGTTTCCCGTATGTCAATACTGCCTGAATTGTTTCGAAGCGATTTATTTTAGTATCATTATCATCAGAAAAGGAATGAGTATCACTTAAGATCAATCCACTAAACAGAAGTGGTTTTTTCTCATATGCACGTAAAGCGATATACCCACCCATTGAAACGCCACATACAACTACCTTTCCAAGGTCCATCTTCTCGATAAAGGCAATTAAGTCATCCGCAAAAACGTCCATATTGAAAAAACCGTGGCCACTCGTTGTACTTCCATGTCCACGGACATCCATTGCCAAAACTTTTATTCCTTCTGGTATTTCTTCAAATTGGGGCAACCATACATTCTTATTAAATGGAAAACCGTGGATAAATACAACTGTAATACTCGGGTCGAGAACGCTATTGTCAAAATAAGAAACACTTATATCATTTATTCTCAATCGTTTCCTTTTCATAATTATCATTCTAAAAACTAAAAAAACTGACTAGGTCTCGGTGTTTTTCCAAAGCTAAATCCACCTTTTATTTACTAGTTTGTAAAGTAAAAATACCAAGAAAAGACGGCTATTCTATTTAATTTAAAAATAATGTCAAATTATTTTGGGGAATTAATTTGTAATCCTATCTTTGCATTCCTTCAGGACGCACTTGTAGCTTAACTGGATAGAGCACCTGACTACGGATCAGGAGGTTAGGGGTTCGACTCCCTTCAAGTGCACATTTTAAACTAAAAGCCTAATCTGATCCTCGATTAGGCTTTTTAACTTTATATCGAATGCTAAATTTAGTTTTATTTGGCCCTCCGGGCGCAGGAAAAGGAACCCAATCTCAGCTTTTAATTGATAAATATAAGCTAATTCATCTCTCAACAGGAGACCTTCTTCGCAGTGAAATCTCTAACGGAACACCCTTAGGACTTGAAGCAAAGAAAATTATGGATGAAGGACAATTAGTTCCTGATAATGTAGTTATTGGTATGATCAGCAATAAACTTGATGAAGGTAAAGAGGCCAACGGCTTTATTTTCGATGGCTTTCCACGCACAGTAGCCCAAGCAGAGGCGTTGGATACATTACTTGAATCTCGCAATGATTCAATATCCGGAATGATTGCCCTCATCGTCGATGAAGACGAATTAGAAAAGAGATTGTTAGCTCGTGGAAAGGAATCTGGCAGGCCTGATGACGCAAACCAAGAAATAATTCGCAAAAGAATACAAGAATACAAATCAAAAACAACACCGGTTGCCAACTATTACCAAGAACAAGGTAAATTACAAAGTATCAAAGGTGTTGGAAGTATAGAAGAAATAGCTGAATCAATCGACGTGGTAATCGGAAGCTATCAAATACAATTAAAAGACTAAAAGGTCTCAATACAATCCTTTTTATAAACTATGTCACAACAAGGCTCCAATTTCGTTGATTATGTAAAAATATCCTGCACATCAGGAAATGGAGGCGCAGGTTCTACCTACTTACATCGCGACAAATTCACTGCCAAAGGTGGTCCTGCGGGCGGTGACGGCGGACACGGTGGCAATATAATAGTTAAGGGAAATAGTCAACTCTGGACTCTCCTTCACCTCAAATACCGGAAGCATATTAAAGCTCAGAATGCTGAAAGCGGAAGAAAGGAAATGCAAACCGGTAAAAGCGGAGCAGACGAAATTTTAGAAGTCCCATTGGGCACGGTGGCTAAAGACTTTGAAACAGGGGAAATACTCTTTGAGATTACAGAAGACGGAGAAACCAAAATTTTATTAGCCGGAGGCCGAGGAGGACTGGGCAACTGGCATTTTAAAAGTTCTACTCAACAAACACCTCGCTACGCACAACCTGGCGAACTTGGCAGCGAAAAGTGGATTATTCTAGAACTAAAAATCCTTGCCGACGTAGGCTTAGTTGGCTTTCCAAATGCTGGAAAGTCCACCCTCTTATCAGTTGTTTCAGCAGCAAAACCAGAAATTGCCGATTATCCCTTCACCACTTTAGTTCCTAATTTGGGCATTGTTTCTTATCGAGACAATAAATCTTTTATAATGGCTGATATTCCAGGCATTATTGAAGGAGCTTCAGAAGGGAAAGGTTTAGGTTATCGTTTCCTACGCCATATAGAACGAAATTCCGCTTTACTTTTCATGGTCCCCGCCGATACACATCGTACCATAAAAGAAGAATATGAAATTCTATTAAAAGAGTTGATTGCCTATAATCCCGAATTAATGGATAAACCAAAATTATTGGCGATCACGAAAAGCGACGTACTGGACGCAGAGCTACAAGCAGAAATGGAAAAAGATCTGCCTAAAAATTTGTCCTATGTATTTATTTCCTCTGTAGCCCAGAAAGGACTTCAGGAATTAAAAGACATGATCTGGAAAGCGATCAATGAGTAATCAGCAATAATACTTAGCTGTCAGCGCCTTTAATGCGCCAGGCCTCTCCCACTCTCCCCATCACTGTTCATCCAACCACTCAATACTGCTCACTCTCATTAGGAAAATTTTTCCCTTTCACATCCGTAATATATTGCTTTACTGCACCCGCAATTTCTTCATGGAGATTTAAATATTGACGAAGGAATTTAGGTTTGAAATCCTTATTAAATCCCAACAAATCATTGATCACCAATACCTGACCATCACAATGTACCCCAGCTCCTATTCCGATTGTGGGGATTCTAGAATGATTGGTCACTTCATGCGCAAGCTTGGCAGGAATTTTCTCCAACACGACGGCAAAACAACCGGCTTCCTGCAAATCTCGCATGTTATCCCTTAACTGATGTGCCTCAGATTCACTCTTAGCACGAAGACCATAACCCCCAAATTGATTTACTGATTGTGGCGTTAAACCTAAATGACCGACGACGGGAATACCTGCAGCAACTATCATTTGAATAGCGTCCTTTATTTCGATACCACCTTCCAACTTAACACCATGAGCTCCCGACTCTTTCATAATTCGAACAGCAGAATCTAATGCTTTCTCAGCACTTCCCTGATAACTTCCGAATGGCAAATCGACAATGACCATCGCACGCTTTGCAGCTCTAACAACGGCAGATGCATGATAAATCATTTGATCTAAGGTAATTGGAAGCGTAGTCTCGAAACCAGCAAAAACATTTGCGGCAGAATCACCGACCAAAATCATATCAATTCCCGCTTCATCAAGGATGCTAGCCATCGAAAAATCATAACCCGTCAACATCGTGATTCTCTCGCCAGAGGCTTTCATTTCCAAAATTACTTTGGTATTTATACGCTTCAATTCTTTATCTACAGACATAGCACAAATTTAGATAAAATTGCCTTTAGATCCTATATTAATAAAAAGAGTTGTTCTTTTAGAAAGCATATGCAATGCTGCATGTAGATTTTCATTGAAGACAATTCGCTAAGTTTAGTAAGGAGCAAAAACAAAATCACGGAATAATATCTTATCCTAAGTCAATTTTATAATTGATTACTCGCTGTATCTTTGTAACAAAAAGGAAAACAATGGAATTAGGAATAAGTATGTTTGGGGATCTGCAAATGGATCTTACAACCGGTAAATTTCAGTCACCACAACAACGTTTAGGTGAAATCATAGAGGAAATCAAATTGATGGATCAGTTAGGACTGGATTATTTTGGTATGGGCGAGCATCATCGTCCAGATTATGCTGTCCCTAGCCCGGAAATAATTTTAGCTGCCGCTTCTACAGTCACAAAAACCATTAAGCTAGGAAGCGCAGTAACTGTATTAAGTTCATCTGACCCGGTTAAACTTTATCAAAACTTTGCAATGGTGGATCTTTTATCCAATGGTCGTGCTGAATTGATGGCTGGACGGGGAAGTTTCATCGAATCATTCCCATTATTCGGTTATAATCTTCAAGATTATGACGGTTTATTTTCGGAAAAACTGGACTTATTGCTTAAAATAAATAAAGAAGAACGTATTTCATGGGAGGGGAAATATAGAGCCCCTATCAAAGATCAAGAAGTGCTACCAAGAGCTGTAGGTAATAACCTTTCTATCTGGATTGCTGTAGGCGGCACCCCTTCGTCGGTAGTAAGGGCGGGAAGACTCGGTTTACCATTGATGATTGCCATTATTGGAGGATCACCTGCCCAATTCACGCCTCTTTTCGAACTGTATAAGGATACGTATACTCAATATGGACACGATCTGAAAAAACTCCAAGTAGGTATCCATGCGCATGCTTTTTTTGGCGAATACGATAAGGCAATTAGCGACCAATATTATCCTTTATATGCTGGACAAATGAATAGGATTGGTAAAACTAGAGGCTGGCCTTCATATCAAAGAACACAATTTGAATACGGGAAAACCAAAAACGGGGCATTATTTATTGGTGAGCCAAGTGAGATGATTGATAAAATATTATACGTACAAGAAATGTTTGGTTTAACCCGTTTTGCTGCACATATGGACGTTGGTGGCCCATCTCATAAAGATATGATGAAAGCCATAGAAATTTATGGGACAAAAATCGCACCTAAGGTTAAGGAAGCTTTGAGAAAGTAGAGGATATCATTGACTAATATAATGAAAGCCAAATGGAATGAATTCTATGTTTTACCCAATAATTTTCGAATCCTTGGAATTGTACTATTTTGCTTTGTCTTTCTGAACAAAAGATCGAAATTATTGAACGCTGAAGATGCAGGTACATTACTGAACCATGAAAGAATTCATGTAAGACAACAGTTGGAATTACTGATTCTTCCATTTTTCTTTTTGTATTTAGCTGAATGGATAATTCTCCTGCTGAAATACAAGAATAAAGATCAAGCTTATCGAAACATTAGTTTTGAAAAGGAGGCGTATGACATGGCCGATAATCTAAACTATTTGAAGCAAAGAAAACCGTATGTTTGGTTGCGCTATTGGAGAAAAAGCATATAGAGATCAGAAATATGGAAAATAGAAAAGTACTTATTGTAGGATGTGGATGGGTGGGAAAAATAACGGCTAACCTGTTCTTAGCAAATAACTGTGAAATATGGGGGACGACTACCCAAGAGCATAAAATTAGTGAATTGGAATCGGAAGGCATCTATCCCATACTACTTGATTTTACAAAAGATATTTCCGATAAAGAGCTTACCGAGCTGCAAAACCATGCATTTGACCTAATACTTATCAGCGTTCCGGTAAGAAGAAATGAAGATTCCCTACAGTGTTTAAATAAATTTCAGAACTTAGCTGCATTCGTATCGGAATTAAAGGCTCAGCAAATCATTTACCTAAGCTCGATCGGAGTTTACGACGCAGTAAACGGCTCGATTACAGAGGAAAGCAAGATTAAAGAAAGTGGAAATATCTTTTTAATAGAGAGCCTTTTGAAAAATAAATTTGATAAATTAGTCATATTAAGACTTGGAGGTCTTTTTGGTTTTGGACGAATTCCAGGAAAGTATTTCAGCAATAAAGTCTGCACTGTGGGTCAAGAAAAAGCTAATTATGTTCATGGTTCAGACGTCGCCTATTCCATTTTCGAAATATGGAAAAGAAAACCCAATGCTTCGACATACAATGTAGTGGCACCTATCCACCCTTTGAAAAAAGATATCTATGAGGTGATGGCCAAAAAATATAACTTTCCATCACCATCGCAATATTTTGAAGAGGCCGCCATTCAAAAGGAAGTATCGTCCCAAAAACTCATTCAAGATTTAGATTTTAAATTTGCTTTTCCTTCACCATTAGAGTACTAATTTCTGCTTCCCTCATTTACCCGGTTTATTTTTTATTTCGTAAATAAAGAACGAACTTGCGTCAGAAAATTCCTTAATTTAAAAATATGCAGTTAAAATTCAAAAACTGGCATTTTATTGCCTTTCTATTATTTATTGGTCAGTCTGTTTTTGCACAAGATGTACATCAGTGGCAAGAAGGGAAAAGTGCGGGCTATACTTACAAATACGTCTCAGCCGATCCCATGGATGCTAGGTTTTATACCTTAAAAAACGGCCTAACGGTTATTTTAAGTGAAAATACCAAAGAGCCTCGTATTGCCGCAAAAATTGCTGTTAGAACGGGCAGCAATAACGATCCGGAAGATCATACCGGCTTGGCGCATTACTTAGAGCATTTGCTTTTTAAAGGAACAGATAAATTTGGAACTCAAAACTGGGAGAAAGAAAAACCTTATTTAGATAAAATAACCGCATTATATGAGGTTTACAATCAAACTACAAATTCTGCAAAAAGAAAGGAGATCTATAAAGAAATAGATAAGTTATCGGGTGAAGCTTCTCAGTATTCAATTGGAAACGAATATGATAAATTGATGGCTTCTATTGGGTCTCAGGGAACCAATGCGCATACATCATTAGAAGAAACTGTATACCACGAGGATATTCCTTCAAGTGCTATCGATAAGTTTTTAACTATTCAAGCGGAACGTTTTAGAAATCCTATTTTCCGAATTTTTCATACGGAATTGGAAGCTGTATATGAAGAGAAAAATATTTCCATGGATAATGATGGTCGCAAAATTCAAGAGGCCATGCTTTCCCATGTATTTCCTACTCACAATTACGGGCAGCAATCGACTATTGGTACGATCGAGCATTTAAAGAATCCTTCATTAGTGGCAATTCGCGATTATTATGAGAGTTATTACGTGCCCAATAATATGGCAATCATTTTAGCTGGTGATTTTAATTCAGATGAATTGATTAAAAAAATCGATAGTCATTTTGCTTATATGGAAGCCAGACCTGTAAAGGAATATACGGCCGATCCTGAAAAACCATTAGCTGGTCCCATCGTAAAAGAAGTATTTGGTCCGAGTGCTGAAAGCATGAGAATAGCTTATCGAGTAGGGCCCGAAAGCAGTCGCGATGCGGTAATGATTGATCTAATATCTAGCATTCTTTCTAATGGAAAAGCAGGTTTAATTGATTTGAATCTCAACAAACAACAGAAAGTGTTAGGCGCGGGAACAGGTGTATGGCAGTTTAAAGATTACGGTGTATTTATGGGCTATGCCTCTCCAAAACAAGGACAATCCTTAGAAGAAACCAAAGATCTTATTTTAGCAGAAATTGACAACATTAAAAAAGGAAACTTTGATGAAGGCTTGATTAAAGCCATAGTATCCAACGCTAAATTGTCTGAGATTTTAGGATTAGAAAGCAATCAAAGCAGGGCTGCAGAGCTTGCAGATGTTTTTATCAAAAGCCGAGGTAACGGCTGGGATCGCTCGGTAAATAATCTGCAAGAGCTTTCAAAAATTAGCAAAGATCAAATCGTAGATTTTGCAAAAAGTTTCTTCGGCGAAAATTACGTGGTGATTTATAAACGTCAAGGTGAAGATAAAGGCGTTATAAAAGTAGAAAAGCCAGATATTACACCGGTAGAAATGAATGCGGGATTGCAGTCAGAGTTTGTAAGCAACATTGTAAATATGCCTGATAGACCTGTAAGTCCACAATGGATGGATTTTGACAAGGATATCAAAAAAGACAAAGTGAACAATTTAGATATTCTTTACGTTCAAAATGAGAAGAATGACCTTTTTAGACAATATTACTATTTTGATTTAGGCTCTTACCATTCTAAATTATTGCCTTTAGCAGCGTCCTATTTGTCATTTTTAGGAACGGCCAAATATTCTTCCGAAGAGATAAGCAAGCAGTTTTATCAATTGGCAAGCACTTTCACTATCAATGCACAGGCTGAAAATACTTCCATTTCAATTAGAGGACTTGAAGAAAATTACGAAGAGTCGGTCGCTTTATTTGAGCATTTAATAAAGGATGCGATAGTAGACAAAGATGCGTTAGCAGCCCTGAAGGACAGGCTTTTAAAAAGTCGCTCGGACAGTAAATTGAACAAGGGAAGCATTATGTCTGCTTTAACTAGTTATGCGACTTATGGTGCCAAAAATCCATTTAATGATGTGTTAACAGACGAAGAAATTCGGAATGTCAGTGGCGAAGAATTACTAAGCATCTTAAAGGGCTTACTTGATTATGAGCATACCTTAATCTATTATGGACCAGAATCCTTAACCAATTATAAAAAATCAATCGCTGAACTTCATACAGTACCGACTAGCTTCAAAGCTATTCCTACACCTGTGAAATACAACAAAATAGCACAAACCGAAAATCAAGTAATCTTTGCGGATTATGAAATGGTTCAAGCAGATATTCGCTGGATCAGAAATGCTTCTGCCTTTAACCCAGCAAAAACGGCTGAAATTAGTTTATTCAATACGTATTTCGGTGGAGGTATGGGATCGGTTGTTTTTCAAACCATTAGAGAATCTAAGGCTCTAGCCTATTCTACTTTTGCGCTCCTAAGTACTCCTGCCAAACACGATGACACCTACTCAATCCTTGCCTTTGTAGGAACCCAAGCCGACAAATCAAAAGATGCTATTAAAGGTATGAATGAGTTGCTAAACGAATTACCTAATTCAGAGAAAGGGATTCAAACTGCGAAGATCAGCATGAAAAATGACATTGAAACGGAAAGAGTAACGGAAGACGGAATTATTTTCAGCTACCTAGCAGCCTTGAGAAAAGGCTTAACCCATGATATCAGAAAGGATGTTTACGAAAAGGTAAATAGGTTAACTTTTAACGATATTCAAAAGCTCCATCAAGAGGAAATAGCGAATAAAGCGTATACCTATTGCATTGTAGCTTCAGAAGATAACATGAATGAAGATGAATTAAAAGCTATAGGCCCACTAAAGAAACTTAGCCTAGAAGAGCTGTTTGGGTTTTAATCTTATCAACACAGAACCGGCTTTTTGTAAAAGGGTCTTTTGGAATAAACCAAGAGGCCCTTCATTTTGTAACCAAAAAGAAGGGTCAGTTAATAAAAATAATTAATTTGGGATTGCTATCTTTGCGTATATGCTGACTACTACAGAAGAAAACTATATAAAAGCGCTCTTAAGAATTTCCTCTGAAGGGGATGGTGAAGCAGGAACAAACCAATTGGCCGCGAGACTGGATGTCAGACCAGCTACCGTGACGGACATGGTAAAAAAATTAAAAGAAAAAGCGTTAGTCGATTATAAACGATATGGTAAGATTAAGCTTACAGATAAGGGCCGTGAGAAAGCAATCGATATTGTTAGAAAGCATCGGCTTTGGGAAACCTTTCTTTTTGACAAACTAGGTTTTAGCTGGGACGAGGTTCATGAAGTAGCTGAACAGTTAGAGCATATTCAATCGGATAAGCTTGTTGAACAGTTAGATAAGTTTTTAGGCTATCCAAAATTTGACCCTCATGGGGATACTATTCCAAAGGCCAATGGAGTGTTTCAGCATGAAAAGCGCTATTCGTTAGCAGAAAGCGAAGCGGGGAAAAACTATACTATAATTGCAGTTGGGGATAATTCTCCTGAATTTCTTCAATATGCAAGTCGAATGGGATTGACAATTAACAGTACGGTTAATATTATTGAGCATTTCAATTTTGATGGCTCTGTTGAAATTTCAATCGGAAACAAAATAATAAACGTTTCTCAGAAAGTTGCTGAGAATGTTTACATTAAATAAAAAACAATGAAACTCTCTTCAGATATAAATGTAAAAAACAAAAAAGCTTATTTTGAGTATCATATTCTGGAGAAATATGTGGCTGGAATAGCCTTATTAGGGACTGAGATTAAATCCATCCGGGAAGGGAAAGTGAACATCAATGATTCCTTTTGTACGTTCCTAGGAGACGGTCTCTTTATTCGGAACATGCACATTTCCGAATATTCTCATGGTTCTTTTTACAACCATGAGGCAAAGCGCGATCGGCAATTGTTATTAAAGAAAAAAGAGCTTAAGAAGTTAAAAATCAAGCTTGATGAAAAAGGGTTGACCATTATTCCTTTGCGTATGTTTATTAGTAAACGTGGCTTTGCAAAATTAGAAATTGCTTTAGCACAGGGAAAAAAGGACTTTGACAAGCGTGAAAGCATTAAAGAAAGAGAAACAAAACGAGAGTTGGCTAGAATAATGAAAGGGTGATCGGCTATGAGCTTTCAGCCGTCAGTATCAGCCTCTTTTTACCATCCTGAAGTATACCTAAAGATCTCGTAAGAGTTAAGTATTAGATCATTAACACAGTTTAGACTTCGACAAGTCACTAATGATGGACTGATAGCTGATAGCTAATTACTGACCACTAATTAGTTTATCACCATGCCTGCTCCCCTACCAATGGTACAAATCGAAATGTATCTAATTCAATTTGTTCGTAATCATCCTCCCCTACTCTTAATATCGTCAACATTTTTTGCTCTTTTTCATTGCCAACAGGAATGACTAGCATCCCTCCAATTTTTAACTGTTTTAACATAATCTCAGGAACCATTGGCGCTCCTGCGGTGACGAGGATTTTATCATAATGGGCATGTTTTTCAATTCCTTTTGAGCCGTCGCCAAGAAAAAAATGGGGATGGTAGCCCATATATGGTAATACCTGAATTGCTCGATCATACAAATTCTTTTCTCTTTCAATGGTATAAACTTCCGCTCCTAATTCTAGCAGAATAGAGGTTTGGTACCCTGAGCCGGTACCTATTTCCAAAACCTTATCCCCAGGTTTTATTTGCAGAAGCTCGGTTTGATAAGCAACCGTATAAGGTTGTGATATGGTCTGTCCATAGCCAATAGAAAAAGCAATATCTTTGTATGCCTGGTTCCAAAAGGTTTTAGCAAAAAAATAATGCCGTGGCACTTTTCCAATTGCCCGCAACAACGCCTTATCTTGAATGCCTTTTTTCTCCAAGGTTTTGACTAACAGTTTTCGAGCTCCTTGTTCTCTATAATTATCTACGTATTCGTATGCCATTGAATTCAAAAATACAGATTATTTGATTCTTTGCGGTAAAAAAGAAATTTTCAATGTGGAACTAGGTGCTTAATAAGGATCTACATCCACTTGTAAAAATGATCCTTTATTTAATTTATCTGAATTGTATTCCAGGATAATTGTTCTTAACGCTTCCTTAGCTTTTGAAATACTAACAGAGCTTCTTTCAAATTTAAGGAGTATCGTTTGCAGATAGTATGTTCGTATTCGCCCAACTAATGGTTGCTCCGGGCCCAGAACCCGTTCACCGAATTGTTGTATTAAAGCTACAGCCAAGCGTCTGGAACATGCTATAGCGGATTCCTGACTCTTATGCTTTACATCAATTTGAATGATCCAATAAAATGGAGGGTAGGCGTAGTTCTTCCTTTCTGTTACTTCAGTCATAAACATGGATTGGTAGTCATGTGCTACTAACTGCTCCAATACACGATGTTTGGTATCATAAGCCTGGACAATCACCTTACCTAGCACTCCACGACGCCCGGCTCTTCCACTTACCTGAGAAAGCATGGAAAAACTGCGTTCAAAAGCTCTAAAGTCTGGATAATTCAATAAGCTATCTGCATTAATAATCCCAATTAAGCTTACTTTTCCAAAATCCAGTCCTTTAGCTACCATTTGGGTACCAATCAAAATATCAAAACGATGCTCTTCAAAGTCGGATAAAATACGTTCAAAGCTATATTTACTCCGTGTGGAATCTAAATCAAGACGACCAAGCTTAGCTTCTGGCAATAATAAAGTTAACTCCTCCTCTATTCTTTCTGTTCCGAAACCTTTGTTCTCGATATGGGTGGAACCGCACGCTGGGCAAACTTGCAAAAGGTCTTCCTTAAAGCCGCAATAATGACAGTGCAATTTACCACTGCTTTTATGAAAGGTAAGGCTTACATCGCAATGAATACATTTTGGCGAATAACCACAAGTTCTACATAGCAGAAAAGGGGAATGACCGCGACGGTTTTGAAATAAGATGACCTGTTCCTTTTTTTGAAGACTCTCCTGAATAGAGTTTAAGAGTTCAGTAGTAAATAAAGGATTAGCTTTCTTTTTATTCTGTTCGGTTTTCAGAGAAATGATCTCTATACTTGGCAATTGAGCGGTACCAAAACGTTCCATTAAATTCACCAATCCATACTTACCAGCCTTTGCATTATAATAACTCTCCACAGACGGTGTTGCTGAACCTAAAAGCACTTTAGCTTTATGCAACCAGCCGATAAAAATAGCGGTATCTCTTGCATGATATCTTGGCGCAGGATCATATTGCTTATACGATACCTCATGCTCTTCATCAACAATAATCAACCCCAGCTTTTGAAAAGGTAAAAAAACGGAAGATCTAGCGCCTAAAATCAATCTAATCTCACCTGAAAGTGCCTTCTTCCATACTTCGGCCCTTTCTTGGTCGTTCATTCTAGAATGGTAAACTCCAATTAAATCACCAAAATGAACTTTCAATCGTTCAATAATTTGAGTAGTAAGCGCAATTTCAGGCAGAAGATATAGAACGCTATTTCTTTTCTCTAATTGTTCTTTAATTAATTTTATATAGAGTAGTGTTTTACCAGAAGCGGTGACTCCATGAAGTAAGACTACTCCTTTTTCCAAAAAAGAATCACCAATTTCTTCGAGGGCTTGAGTCTGTAATTTACTTAATATAAGTTTAGGGAGCTCTTCGAGCTCTTCCATTGAAAGTCGGCTCACTACCCGTTCTTCTATCAAAAATACATCTTTATCCACCAATGCTTTAAATGCAGAAACTCCACATCCTGAAGCTTCTATCAATTCCTTTCTCGAAATATTTTCTTGCGTTCTGCTCAGTTGATTCAATGTAAGTAAGGCATCCAATTGTTTGGGTGCACGATGAAGAGAATCAAAAAGTTCTCTTTTCATTTCATTGGAATTAAATAGTGGATTTAACTTAACAAAAGTACTTCGCTTAGGCTTGTATCTCTCATTAAGGTGTTCAGAAATACGAATAACCCCCTTATCAAATAGCCTTTTCAAAATAGGCAACACTGACTTTTGTCCTAAAAGCTTAACAATATCACTGACTTTTATTTCTGAAGAAATATCAAGTGCATCAAGAATCAAGTATTCTTGATCCGAGAGTTCCTCTCTATTTATGGATTCCAAATCCACGGCGATGATCCTTGTTTCACTTGCTAGCTTTAAAGCCGCGGGTAAAGCCGCTTGCATAACTTCCCCTAGATTACAAAGGTAATAATCACTAATCCATTCCCACAGTTTCAATTGGGTACTATCAACTATTGGCTCCTCATCAAGAACTTCGAGAATATATTTGGCTTCATAACGTTCTGGAGCATTTTGATGAACTTTGTGAATGATGGCTGAATAGATTTTACTCTTTCCAAACTGAACGACCACCCGTTTTCCAATTTCTATTTCAGAAACCATATCGAAGGGAACTCGGTATGTATAAGTACCTGTTATAGATAAAGGCAGTATTACTTCAACAAAAAACGTAAGTCTTGTTTCTAGTGACTCAGACCGAATTTCAAGCATTACTTATGACGTATAGTGGCTAAAAAAAGACTGATCCATCCTATTATAAAAAATAAGCCTCCCATCGGAGTTATTGGTCCTAGAATCGTTGTCGATAAAGAAGTTATCTCTCTAGTAGAAAGTAAATAAAGTGATCCACAAAACAAGAAAATACCAGTAGTAAAAGAAAAATAAGAAATATTGATCAAATTATTCTTCGCTCTAGAGAAAGTAGCTAAAAAAAGTAAAGCTAAAGTATGGTAAAACTGATAGTCTACAGCTGTTTTCCAGTTTTCAAGGCTTTCGTCGTCAATCTTGTCTTTTAACCCATGGGCACCAAAAGCCCCTAATATAACTGCAATCAGACCAAAAATAGCGGCACTTAGTATAATTCTCTTATTCATCGTTTAGATCAGTTTTTGTAAAAATAATAAACCAATTAGATTTTCGCTTATTTCTTCCATTTTATTTATCTTTGTAATTGTATTTAACGAAAATAAATTCCCCCCTTACTACTTCCTTAAAGTATAAAATTTATTGAATTAACTCAACAAAAACTCTTTATCTTCCTAGTTCAAGGAGTCATCAAAAATCATCTTTCAACTAATATAAATATTCCTTTATTTAAAAGTAAAAACAGCAAAAAAATATTGTAATTTCAAAAAAGTAAAACTTATCAACAACGATCCTTTGCTAACGTTCTATAAATAAGCCAACTGCAAATTATGTTAGAAAACTTTCTTTCAACCAATTATTTTTTGATGATAAAAAAAGTTATATTTGTATTCATTGATTTATAGTAAAAACATTTAATAAATTATCATTAAACCCTGTAAGTATGAAACTCGCTCAATCTCTGCAATCTACAAAATCTTATACACAAGAAGAAGCTTATGAAGCATCATTAGCCTATTTCAAAGGAGATGAACTTGCTGCTCGGGTTTGGATTAACAAATACGCATTAAAAGATTCTTATGGAACAATTTTCGAGTCCAATCCTGACCAAATGCACCGTAGGATAGCCAGAGAAGTTGCCAGAATCGAACAAAATTATCCTAATCCTTTAAACGAAGAAGAGATTTATGAGTTAATTCGTGATTTCAAATATATTATTCCCCAAGGAAGTCCAATGACAGGAATTGGAAATCCTTATCAAATTGCATCGTTATCAAATTGCTTTGTTATCGGAAGTGATGGCCCTTCTGATTCTTACGGCGGAATTATGAAGACCGATCAGGAGCAAGTTCAATTAATGAAAAGACGGGGTGGCGTAGGTCATGATTTATCCCATATCCGTCCGAAGAGCTCGCCTGTTAAAAACTCAGCTCTTACCTCAACTGGCTTAGTTCCTTTCATGGAACGCTTTTCAAATTCAACGCGTGAAGTTGCCCAAGATGGTAGACGTGGTGCATTGATGCTTTCTGTAGCAATAAAACATCCAGATGCCGAAAGCTTTATCGATGCAAAAATGGAACAGGGAAAGGTAACAGGCGCAAATGTGTCCGTACGTATTGACGATGAATTTATGCGTGCTGTTGAAAACGGAATCCCTTATAAGCAGCAATACCCAGTAACAGGAGACAACCCATTAGTAGAACAAGATATTGATGCTTCTAGAATTTGGAAAAAAATAGTCCATAATGCATGGCGATCGGCGGAACCTGGTATCTTGTTCTGGGATACTATTATTCGAGAGTCTCTACCAGACTGCTATGCAGACTTGGGTTACCGTACCGTTTCAACAAACCCTTGTGGAGAAATACCACTTTGTCCTTATGATTCTTGCAGATTATTAGCGATTAACTTGTTTTCTTACGTCGAGAATCCTTTTACAGAAAAGGCGAACTTCAATGGAGAACTTTTCAAAAAACACGTAGCAGCATCTCAAAGAATAATGGATGACATCATTGATCTTGAGCTAGAAAAAATAGATGCAATCCTTGAAAAAATAAAAAATGACCCGGAGGACGAGGAAACCAAACGAATTGAATATAACTTATGGTTGCAAATTCGCACAAAGGCAAAAGAGGGACGTAGAACAGGAATCGGCATTACCGCTGAGGGCGATATGCTTGCTGCATTAGGTTTACGCTATGGCAGCGATGAAGGAATTGACTTTTCAGTAGAAATTCACAAAATGCTAGCAATTGAAGCATATAGAGCTTCAGTCCACACCGCTAAGGAACGTGGCCCGTTCAGCATTTTTGATTTTGAACGTGAGAAGGATAACCCATTTCTATTGCGCTTGAAAGATGAAGACCCACAGCTGTATTATGAAATGAATGAATACGGTAGACGAAATATTGCTTTATTGACTATTGCCCCAACCGGCACTACAAGCCTAATGTCGCAGACCTCTTCAGGCATCGAACCAGTATTCCTTCCTGTATATAAAAGAAGAAGAAAGGTGAACCCCAATGATAAAAAAGTGAGGGTCGACTTTGTCGATGAAGTTGGTGATTCATGGGAAGAATATGTAGTTTTCCACCATCGCTTCAAACAGTGGATGGAGGTTAACGGACACGATACAACTAAAAACTATTCACAATCGGAAATAGATAAGCTAGTTGAACTTTCACCTTATCATAAATCTACATCCAACGATGTAGATTATATGAAAAAAGTCAAGATGCAAGGTGCAATTCAAAAATGGGTGGACCATTCCATCAGCGTAACGATAAACATGCCTGCAGATGTAACTGAAGACCTTGTTGGTAAACTTTATATGGAGGCCTGGAAGGAAGGATGTAAAGGTGTAACTGTCTATCGTGATGGATCAAGATCAGGAGTATTAATTGCAAATACAGACAAAGAGAGTGAAAAAGCCACCAATAGCTCAACACCCTTCCCTACCACTCGTCCGATTATCCTCGAAGCAGATGTAGTTCGCTTTCAAAACAACAAAGATAAATGGATTGCCTTTATCGGATTGATAGATGACAAACCTTATGAGATATTTACTGGTCTGGCAGACGATGAAGATGGCTTATTGATTCCACGCTGGGTAAATAATGGATTGATCATTAAAAATCGCGAAACAGATGGTTCTTCAAGGTATGACTTTCAATTTGAGAACAAACGGGGCCATAAAACCACTATCGAAGGCTTATCCTATAAATTCAACCCTGAATACTGGAATTATGCAAAACTCATTTCCGGCACTTTAAGACATGGCATGCCCATAGAAAATGTGGTGGATTTGATTGGTTCGCTTCAACTTGACGAAGAAATTAATACTTGGAAAAATGGTGTTGCCCGTACATTAAAACATTATGTTCCGGATGGAACGGAAACAAAGAAGCAAAGTTGTGAGAGCTGTAAATCTACAAACCTTCACTATCAAGAAGGCTGTTTAACTTGCAAAGATTGCGGTTCTTCAAAATGTGGTTAACAATTTTGATAATTCTATTTTAAGGGACCGGAAACGGTCCTTTTTTATTTTTAGCCTGTGTAGGAACAAAATCCTTTAAGTAAAAAGGCTCGAAATAAGCAACATCTTCAAAATTTTTATTCTGTGCTTTATCAAAAGCTATCCCACTTAAATTGGCTGCCGAATTCACAAAATCTTTATGAATCACTATCTGTTCATTATTTAGAAAGGTATCTGTAAACTTTTCTGATCCATCACCAAAAAGCATCAGGGTTCTTCCTTGGCCTAAACTTTTAAAAGAATCTTCATCGATAATTCGTGCGGCAACTGGATCAATCTGATTTAGCTGTGCATCATAAACCGCAGAATAAACTTCCATTCGCCGAGCATCAATCATTGGACAAATAAATGCATCTTTTGGCTGCTTAGGATACTTATCAATAAAGCCTTGAGCCATTGCATCAAGGGTATTGACAGCCAAAAGAGGTATATCTAATGCATAACACAAGCCTTTAGCAGTTGAAACGCCAATACGTAAACCAGTATAAGAGCCTGGTCCCATACTAACAGCTACTGCACTAAGGTCTTCAAAAGAATAATTCCCCTCTTTCAACAAAGAACCAATCAACAATGTAATCTTTTCGACATGTACATTTATTTGATTGATCTCTTTTACTGCGATCGTTTTCCCATTTAGAGATAACGCACAAGAGCAAACAGATGTTGCAGTTTCAATTTGGAGTATTAACATAATAAGACAAAGATAAATAAATTAAGGAACAGGATCGTGTCCATGCCCTCCCCAAGGATGGCAACGGCCTATCCTTTTCAAGGTAAGCCACCCTCCCTTAAAAGGGCCATACTTCTTAATTGCCATTGCTCCGTAACTCGAGCAAGTCGGAGTAAAACGGCAAGAGCCGCTAAAAAGGGGAGAAATAAATAGCTGATATATTTTTATTATAAGCAAGAATAAAAAAGCGAAAAAAGCTTTAATTATCTTTTCCCAAATGAAGTTTAGCATACTCATCCTGAAATTTAAGTAAGGTCTCCTTTAATTTAAGCTCTATAAAACTGTAGTCATGAATCTCTTTTCCGATATATTGAATGGAAAAAAGAACGTTTTCTTGTCGGTGATCCAGAAGAGTATATAGATATTCCTGCTTCAAAATACGATATCCTTCACGAATTCGCCGCTTTAATAAATTTCTATCAACGGCACGTTTAAAACGCTTTTTAGGAACAGCAATTAACACCTGAGCAGGAACTGTAATTTCTTTTGAGGGAAGAAATGCAAACCGAAAAGGGTATAAATGAAAAGAAGAACCTTTTTGAAATAATTGCTCAATGAGTCTTTTATTGCATAAACGTTCTTCTTTTTTAAAGGAATTGGCTTTCATCGCTTATTGCTTGTTGCATCCAAAAGAATGGGCGTAAAGCAAAAATGACCAAATAACCTATGCTTTATGACGACGATCGTCAGAAACAGACAATCTTTTTCTTCCTTTAGCCCTTCTTGCAGCTAAAACTCTTCTACCATTTGCCGTGCTCATGCGCTCTCTAAAACCATGTTTGTTTCTTCGTTTACGTTGTGAGGGCTGAAATGTTCTTTTCATGACGCTTTATATATTTCTTTTAAATAATCTGATTCTGAAAACAAGAATGCAAATGTAAAGTTAAATCAGGGGAATATCAAACATTGATATAAATAAATTCAATAAAAACAAAAATTCTTAAATCTACAGCAAGAAAAAAACCGATTCGGTCTCCTACCTATTCTTCAATAAATCACGAATCTCCATTAAAAGTGCTTCTTCTTTGGTAGGTGCTTTAGGTGCTGGCTGGCTTCGTTTTAAGGAGTTGATACCTTTAATAACCAAGAAAATAACAAACGCAATAATCAAAAATTGCACTACAGTATTAATAAAATTGCCGTAATTAATACTTACTGCTGCAACTTCATGCGCAGGATCAGCTGCTTTTAATATGTACTTCATTTCTGAAAAGTCGATGCCCCCGGTTATAAATCCTATCACTGGCATTATCAAGTCATCCACCATGGAGGTAACAATTTTCCCGAAAGCGGCTCCAATAACTACCCCGATCGCCAAGTCCACCACACTTCCGCGCATGGCAAACTCTTTAAATTCTTTGACAAAACCCATATCTTAATTCAACTGGTTAATTCTAATCTAATTTGACAATAATTTCATTACAAAGCAAGTCTTTTATTTATAAATGAATGAATTATTTATAATAATTAGATATTTAGCTTCAATAATTAAGTCAAACAAATAAAAACTTACATTTTTAGTGTAAGTTTGTGGTATTAAATTATGCTTAGACAAAGTTTACAACAAAAATTACTTCAGAAATTATCACCTCAACAAATACAGTTTATCAAACTGTTACAGGTGCCAACGGTATCTCTAGATGCTCGCATTAAAGAGGAGCTGGAAGAAAATCCTGCTCTCGAAGATATGAGTCTTGCAGATATGAATGAACCTTCGGAGGACTATCCTGATAAAGATCCGGAGGACAAAATAACAAACGAAGAACAAACCAGCGACAATGAAGAGTTTAATGTCGAAGAATACCTTCAAGACGACGACATTAGTAACTATAGCAATTTTGGGACATTTAGCCACGATGATGATGAAGATCGGAAAGAAATGCCAATTGCAGTTCAAAACTCATTTTTCGAAAATTTAAATAACCAATTGAATCTTCTTGATTTAACAGAGCAGGAATTTCTTATTGGTCAACAAATTGTCGGGAGTCTTGATGATGACGGCTATCTACGACGTTCTACGTCCTCTCTAATAGATGACTTAGCCTTTTCACAAAATATAATTGCTACTGAGCAAGAAGTAGAAGAAGTACTTTATAAAGTACAACAATTTGACCCTCCGGGTATTGCTGCTCGTGATTTGCAAGAGTGCTTATTAATTCAATTGAGAAAGAAAGATACCGAGAGCTATGTGATTAGCAAAGCGATCCAAATTGTCGAAAACCATCTTGAAGAATTCACTCGGAAACATTACGATAAATTAGAGCGCATTTTAGGAATAAACTCTGACGAATTAAAAAACATCATTGATGAAATCCTAAAACTTAATCCTAAACCAGGAGACTCTGGCTCCACTCTGGAAAATCTATCCACATTATACCCGATTTTCACATTAGTAATGATGAGGGAATTTTAACTTTAACACTAAACGCCAGAAACGCTCCTGAATTAAGAATTAGCCGCTCTTACCAAGACATGTTTGAGCATTACGACCAATCTTCAAAAACAGATAAAAAAATGAAGGAGGCTGTCCAGTTTGTTAAACAAAAACTGGATTCTGCAAAATGGTTTATCGATGCCATTAAACAAAGGCAGCAAACATTATTGAAAACGATGAATGCAATCATGCAATACCAGTATGATTTTTTCCTCACCGGGGACGAGCGAGATTTAAAACCCATGATTTTAAAAGATATTGCCGATCGAGTGGAGATGGACATCTCAACAGTCTCCCGAGTTGCTAATTCAAAATATGTGCAGACCGAATTTGGAACGTTTTTGTTAAAATCGTTCTTCTCCGAAGCTATACAAACCGATAGTGGCGAGGAAGTTTCAAACAAGGAGGTAAAGAAAATCTTGGAAGAATGCATTGAGAATGAGGACAAACGAAAACCACTTGCTGATGAGAAGCTCACTGAAGTATTAAAGGAAAAAGGATATACAATCGCCCGAAGAACCGTTGCAAAGTATAGAGAATCAATGAATATCCCTGTAGCAAGATTACGTAAACAACTTTAATATTTTTTATTTCAGCTTTCAAATAAAATTATTTAGCTTTGTCCTTTGTGAAAAATGAAGTTCCCTGGTTCATTATAAAGTCAAATACAAACGGATTTTTACCCAATCTATCGTTTTTTAAATTAACATTTTTGGCCATTAGGCCATTTTTTTTGCCTTTAATTTTGGCAGAGAATTCTGCACAATTCACCACTTATGAAACAACGTTATTATAGTACAAATCAATATTAAAAAATGACCAACTACACGAAACTGCCCGCTATTTTACTTTTAGAAGATGGTACCGTTTATCACGGAAAGGCCGCAGGGAAAATCGGAACCACTATGGGTGAGATTTGTTTTAGTACCGGTATGACCGGTTACCAGGAAATCTTTACTGATCCATCTTATTTTGGACAAATAATGGTAACAACAAATGCACATATTGGTAATTATGGTATCAATAACCAGGAAGGAGAATCCGATCAGATTCAAATTGCTGGCCTCGTTTGTAAAAATTATAATATCGCCTATAGTCGCAAAATGTCAGACAAGTCTATCCAGAACTTTTTTGAAGATGAAAATCTAGTTGGAATCTCTGACATCGATACCCGCTCCCTGGTTCGACACATCCGAAACAAGGGTGCAATGAATGCAGTAATCTCCTCAGAAGCAGTCGATATTGATATGCTGCAAGAAAAACTCAAACAAGTCCCGTCAATGAAAGGCCTGGAGTTATCTTCTAAAGTATCAACTAAAAAAGCTTACTATTATGGCGACGAAAATGCACAATATAGAATTTCCGTACTAGATTTAGGAGTAAAGAAAAATATACTTAGGAATTTTGCAGATTTGGATGTTTTAGTGAAGGTATTCCCAGTTGATAGTACCATTGAAGAAATAAATGCATGGAATCCTGATGGTTATTTCGTTTCAAATGGCCCTGGAGACCCTTCTGCTATGCCGAAAACAGTGCAGCTTGTAAAAGAAATGTTAGCAACGGACAAACCTTTTTTTGGAATTTGCTTGGGTCATCAAATTCTTGCGTTAGCCAATGGAATTGGCACCGAGAAAATGTTTAATGGACATCGAGGAACAAATCATCCAGTAAAAAACCTAATTAAGAATAGCTGTGAAATAACAAGTCAGAACCATGGCTTTGGACTTATTGCAAAGGATGTGGAAAACTCTGAATTAGTAGAAATTACGCACCGCAATCTGAATGATGATACAATAGAAGGAATTCGCGTAAAAGGAAAAAATGCATTTTCTGTACAATTCCATCCCGAGGCTTCTCCCGGTCCACACGATTCCAGGTATTTATTCAGTGATTTTATTCAAATGCTGGGAAAATAATTTTCTGTCAACTAATAAATTAAGTGTAGTTTATACACTATCTTTAAAATTCGATTAATACATTAAAAAAAATAAATAAAAATATGAGCTTAATAACCAATGTACATGCTAGACAAATTTTAGACTCGCGTGGCAATCCAACAGTCGAAGTAGATGTTATTACAGAAAATGGCTTTCTGGGCCGAGCAGCAGTTCCTTCTGGTGCTTCTACAGGAAAATACGAAGCTGTAGAACTTAGAGATGCGGACAAAAAAGTTTATATGGGCAAAGGGGTGCTAAATGCGGTTAAGAACGTAAACAATGCGCTGGCTCCTGAACTAATAGGCATCGACGTATTTGAGCAAAATGCGATCGACCGATTAATGATTGAAATCGATGGCACTGATAACAAAGCTAAAATCGGAGCAAATGCAATCTTGGGCGTGTCTTTAGCTGTTGCTAAAGCTGCCGCACAAGAGAGCGCTCAGCCTTTGTATCGGTATGTTGGAGGTGTTAATGCCAATACATTACCTATACCGATGATGAACATCCTAAATGGCGGTGAGCACGCGGATAATAAAATTGATTTCCAAGAATTCATGGTAATGCCGACAGGAGCTTCTACTTTTTCAGAATCATTAAGATGGGGAGTAGAAATCTTTCATCACCTCAAAGATGTACTAAAGAAAAAGGGTTACTCTACCAACGTTGGTGATGAGGGTGGCTTTGCCCCTAACATCGGATCCAATGAGGAAGCCATTGAAACGGTTCTAAAAGCAATCGAAACAGCCGGATTTGTACCGGGACAAGATGTTTATATTGCTATGGATGCGGCAGCTTCTGAATTCTATGACGCCAAAACAGGAATTTATTCTTTCAATTCTGACGGCAGACAGTTCACTTCTGAAGAATTAGTTAACTACTGGATCGATTGGACAAAGAAATATCCAATTCTTTCGATCGAAGATGGCTTAGATGAAGACGATTGGGCTGGATGGGAAGCATTGACTCGGGCGGTTGGTGACAAAGTACAATTAGTAGGTGACGATCTATTCGTTACAAACGTCAATCGTTTAAAAACCGGTATCGAGAAAAATATTGCAAATTCTATTTTAGTGAAAGTCAACCAGATAGGCTCTTTAACTGAGACTATCGATGCCGTTTCGTTGGCGCAAAATAACGGCTTTACTTCGGTAATGAGTCACCGTTCTGGCGAAACCGAAGACTATACGATTGCCGATTTAGCCGTAGCTTTAAATTGTGGCCAAATCAAAACAGGATCAGCATCACGCTCAGATAGAATTGCAAAATATAACCAACTTTTACGTATTGAAGAGGAATTAGGAAGCAATGCCAAGTTTTTAGGAAACTCTTTTAAATTCTTAAAATAAAATCTTAAACACATTGCCAATAACACAATCCTAAAAATCAACCATAATCAGCGATCCCGATAAAACAAATTTAGTGGGATCGCTTTTTTGTTAAACAACATTTTAAACACTAATGAATAATTTGTATTTATTTTGCAAACGATTATAAATACAGAAATTTTATCTAAGTTTGTTATATGCTTAAACGTGTACTCTTCATTGTTAAGAATAAATTTGCAATTACTTCTTTAGCATTTATTGTCTGGATGCTATTCTTCGATCGCAATGATTTATCCTCCCAAATGCACTATACTAAACAAAGGAAAAACCTAGAAGCAGAAAAACAGTTTTACGAAAAAGAGATCTCCAAAGTAGAAGAAAGTTTAGAAGAGCTCAGTAGTGACCCTAAAAAGTTAGAGAAATTTGCACGTGAAAAATACCTCATGAAAAAAGAGAACGAGGATATTTACATCATCGTAGAAGACGACAAGAAATAAATCGCTCATAAGGATTATTTTATAGAAAAGTCAGCATTAACAACAGCGGTAATTTCTTTGCGGATCGAGGAAACATCATTAATACCCATATCAGACACCATATTCGAGTTTTCTGGCGTAATTTGAATAACGCCCATCCTTGCTCTCCTTAATGCTCCCAGCTTTCGTCCGGTAGCAGCAGCAATTCGCTCCCCCCTTGTCATCGCATCTTTAGCCGCCTCAGCTTGAATTTCAATCTTAATATCCCCTAATTTAGTATAATAATATTCAGGTGAGTTTACCATAAAATTTACGCCTTGTTCAATCAAAGAACTGATCTCTAAAGAGACCTCCTTTACTTTGTTGACATCGGCGGATGAAGCACTAACACTCTGTGAAGTGGTATAAGAGCTAATTCCTATTTGTTGACCATTTTGGTTATATTGATAGTTAGGATAGGTATTACTGGTCTGAAATTCTATCGCTTCTTCAGGAAAGCCTTTGCTTTTCAAGTAATTCAACACGATGGGCTTCGCAACCTGAAGTTGTTGATAAGCTTCTTTAGCTGAAGCAGCTTGAACATTAATTATACCATGCAGGATTCCTAAATCTGAAACAATGACTTGCTTTGCAGAACCAGTAGTAGTGATACTTTGATCGTTATCTTTAATATTTGATGCAGTGATTGCTAGTATAAAAGTAGCAATCACTGCAGCTAAGCCTATTATTAAAGCTGGGGCAATAAAACGATTTCCATTCATATCCTAATATTTTATTTTGCGTTTTTATTTAAGTTCCCCAAATTGATAATAAACTATGGTATTAAAGCATTCCGCCATCTACTGGAAATACTTGTCCGGTAACATAAGAACTCAAATCCGATGCCAAAAATAAACACATATTGGCAACATCCTCTGGTTCTCCCGCTCTTTTTAATGGAATATTTTGTTCCCAACCTTTTACAACCTCAGGATCCAATACATCTGTCATTTCAGTACGGATAAAGCCTGGAGCAACCACATTAGTTCTAATATTTCTTGATCCCAATTCTTTAGCAATAGACTTAGAAAAACCAATGATTCCGGATTTTGATGCCGAATAATTGGATTGACCAGCATTTCCCTGCACACCGACAACCGAGCTCATGTTAATAAAAACACCTTTACGGTTTTTCATCATCGTTTTTGAAGCCGCCTTAGTTACGTTGAACACAGATTTCAAATTCACATCAATTACGTCATCCCAATTCTGTTCTGTCATTCTCATCAACAAACCATCTTTTGTTATTCCTGCATTATTTACTACAATATCTACAGTCCCAAAATCAGCTACGATGGAAGCAATAAGTTCTTCTGCCTCTCCAAATTTCGATGCATCAGAGCGATATCCCTTAACCCGCGTTCCAAAGGCTTTCAATTCTTTTTCCAATTCGACTCCCTTTTCAACTGACGACAAATATGTAAAAGCTACATTCGCACCCTGTTCGGCAAATATTTCAGCTATCTTACGTCCGATACCTTTTGATGCACCTGTAACAAGTGCCGTTTTTCCTTCTAGTAATTTCATTCTTCGATAATATTGTTGTTTTTTGTTAAAAAGTAAAAATAGGGATATTTATTTATAAACTCCAGATTGGGGCTTTCTTATTAAGAATAATAGAAACAAAAGTACTACGATGTTCTATTTTTTTCAATAAACCTTTTCTTCAATTCATTCAAACAGCCGGCACATAAACAAGAGTCAAAACTCTCACCAATATATTCTGCTTCCTCAGGTGTTATTTCGACTTGACGGCATTGACAACGGATAGACGAATTTGCTTTGCACTCAAAAGACGTATGACAACGCTCGCAAAGTATGGTTTCATGTTTGCTAATAATTCTCATTTTTTAAATAAAGGTAAATAAAAAATGTTCCAATGCAAGAAATATATGATTTGCTTAATTAGACGACAATATTCTCAATTCTCATTCTTTTAAACCCTACTTTTGTTTTTTTAATTAATCATTATGCATGCATAATATTTAGAAATTCTTACTTTAGCTTTAAAAACCATTTTCAATCATGATTAGCCAAATAATCTTCGCTGTCATCTTCTTTGCTGCGGTTGCACTTTTTACATATAAAGCAAAAAAGATTACACGGAACATAAAACTGGGAAGGCCTGAAAACAGGAATGATCGCCCGATGGAACGCCTTCGCGCCATGACTTTAGTTGCTTTAGGACAGAAAAAAATGTTCAAAAGACCGATCCCAGCATTAATGCATCTATTTGTATATGCTGGTTTCGTTATTATCAATATTGAAATGATGGAAATTGTGATCGATGGTCTTTTTGGCTCTCATCGCATCCTTTCAGGATTGGGAGGTTTTTATAACTTTTTAATTGCAACTTTTGAATGGTTGGCACTGTCCGTCCTATTAGGCTGTGTTATCTTCCTAATTAGAAGAAACATTCTCCAGCTAAAGCGTTTTTCAGGGGTGGAAATGACGTCTTGGCCAAAATCAGATGCTAATTATATCCTGATCACAGAAATATTTTTAATGATCGCTTTTTTTACAATGAATGCAGCCGATCATAAACTTCAACTTGCTGGCGCAACAAATTACGTTCTGGCAGGAAGCTTTCCAGTTAGCTCATGGATTCTCAATATATTGCCTGAAAGTACTTCTACATTAATCATGATAGAACGAATAGCATGGTGGGCACATATTATTGGAGTATTAGCTTTTTTAAACTACCTGCCTTACTCCAAACATTTACATATCATATTGGCCTTCCCAAATACCTATTTCTCCAATTTGGAACCACAAGGGGAAGCTCCAGTTATGAAAAGTGTAAGCAATGAAGTAAAGGCAATGCTTGATCCATCATTTACACCCGTCGTATCTGAAGAAACAATTCGTTTTGGTTCGAAGGATGTTTTCGACTTAACCTGGAAGAGCTTGCTAGATGCTTATACATGTACAGAATGTGGTCGATGCACTTCGGTTTGTCCAGCAAATATAACTGGTAAATTACTGTCACCACGAAAGATCATGATGGACACGCGCGACCGCATTGCGGAAGTCGGGGAAAATATAGATAAAAACGGCAGCTTCCAAGACGATGGAAAAACATTATTGGACGACTACGTTTCTCGAGAAGAGCTATGGGCTTGTACAACATGTAATGCTTGTGTAGAGGCGTGTCCTGTAAATATAAGCCCTCTTCAAATCATTATGGAACTACGGCAATATGCCGTAATGGAAGAAGCGCAAGCACCTGCCCCTATCAATGTAATGTTTAGCAATACAGAAAATAACGGGGCACCATGGAAATACGCACAATCTGACCGAGCTAATTGGTCAAAATCATAATTTATAAATTCTAAAACAATGGATATACACGTTCCAACGATGGCAGAGTTAACTGCCAAAGGAGAAGTTCCAGATATATTATTTTGGGTAGGCTGTATGGGTAGTTATGATGAACGCTCTCAACGCACTACTCGTGATATTTGTAAGATATTACATCATGTAGGACTAAAATACGCTATATTAGGTGAAGAGGAAAGCTGTACCGGCGACCCGGCTAAGCGTGCTGGAAACGAATTTCTATTCCAAATGCAAGCCATGACAAACATTCAAGTCATGGACAGCTATCAAATCAAAAAGATCGTAACGGCCTGTCCACACTGCTTCAATACAATAAAAAATGAATATCCTGCGCTGGGCGGCCACTATGAAATCATTCATCATACACAACTTATTCAAAGTTTAATCGATGATGGTAAGTTGAAAGCCGAAGGCGGGGAATGTTTTAAAGGAAAAAGAATAACCTACCACGATCCTTGTTATTTAGGCAGAGGAAATGGCATTTACGAGGCGCCAAGAAAGGCTTTAGAGGCATTAGATGCCGATCTCACAGAAATGCGAAGATGCAAAAGCAATGGTCTTTGCTGTGGTGCAGGGGGAGCTCAAATGTTTAAAGAACCTGAACAAGGCAATAAAGACATCAATGTGGAGCGGATAGAAGAAGCTTTTGAAACGAAAGCCGAAGTGGTTGCTGCTGCATGCCCATTCTGCATGACCATGCTAAGCGATGGCGTAAAACACTTCAATAAAGAACAGGACTTGAAAGTATTGGATATTGCAGAGATCACTGCTAGAGCAAATGGTTTATAAGGACTAAGGTCGCTTATCTAATAAGATGGGCGACCTTAGCGTTTTTAAAATATCAATAAGTTCCCTTTCTTCACAGTAGCGCTTCCTCCAATCACTAATCCACTCCCTGCTTAATCCCCGCAGTTGTCAAAACCACTATATTCTTTCGCTAAAATCATATTAACAGATGACCAGAGCATATAAATAGTATAGATAAAATAAAAAAGGACTCATCTAAAAAACCTATTATAACTTAGGTTGTTGCATACTTATTCAAAAACATTAGGCAGCTTTGAAAATATCTTACGTTGATATTTTTGCCAAATCATATCTTTCTTGTTTATCTGTAAGTATCGTACAAAAAAAGTGTAAGTTACTGAAAACAAGTCTTATATTACAAAGTGCTGCTAATATATTTTAACCAGAATATATATATATGAAAGAAGAAAGTAACCCTATTTCTGCGGAATCAATTGATAAAGATGTGCTTTTTCTAGCAACTTCCGAAGCACAATATAAAGGCAAACCCAAACCAGTACTCACCGTAACAGATGCAGTGGTAATTATTGTAGGTATTGTGGTCGGCGCTGGTATTTTCAGGACACCTTCATTAGTAGCGGGAAATACCGGCACTTGGGAAATGTTTCTATCTGTATGGTTACTTGGTGGATTAGTTTCCCTGATAGGCGCTTTATGTTATGCAGAACTTAGCACCACTTTTCCAAATACTGGCGGTGATTATCATTTTTTGATGCGCGCTTTTGGTAGACGCTTTGCTTTTCTTTTTGCTTGGGCAAGAATGAGTATTATTCAAACGGGATCAATTGCACTTTTAGCTTACATTGTAGGAGATTATACCGCACAATTATTTCCAGTAGGCATGTATGCGTCCGCTATGTATGCTGGATTAGTGGTTGTCCTGCTCACTTCTATAAATATAATTGGTATTAAATTCGGAACTTATGCTCAGAAAATACTGGTCGGCATCCAATTCACTGGGCTTCTTTTGGTCATTGTAGCCGGCCTTTTCATAAGCCCATCCGCAATGGTGTTAGAAGAGTTGTCAAACGAACTTTCTAGCCCATCTATGGCTATGGGACTTGCCATGGTGTTTGTGCTTCTTACATTTGGCGGATGGAATGAAGCAGGGTATATTTCTGCCGAATTACATAATGGAAGTAAAAAAATGGTCCATGTACTAATCATCAGCATTGCATTAATTACTGCGATATACTTGTTAATTAACTTGGCATTTCTCAACGTATTAGGGGTCGACAGGATGGCTGCATCCCAAGCACCCGCTGTGGACTTAATGCGAGCCACATTGGGTGAGCTAGGGGTTGTTTTTGTGGGAATCTTAGTGGCAATAGCCGCCTTAACCTCTGTTAACGCAACAATATTCACTGGCGCACGTACCAATTATGCCCTGGGCAGGGACTTTACAATATTTTCAATACTAAGCAAGTGGAATAGCAAAACCTCATCCCCAGTTAATGCCTTCATTATACAAGGGCTGATCGCATTGTTATTAATTGGCATAGGTGCAACCACTAGAAACGGTTTTGAATCTATGGTAGAATTCACGGCCCCAGTGTTCTGGTTTTTCTTTCTATCCATTGGTATTGCATTATTTGCTTTAAGGATAAAAGAACCGAATGTCAAACGGCCTTTCAAGGTCCCTTTATACCCTACCACTCCAATTCTTTTCTGTTTAGTTTGTGCCTATTTATTGTATTCAAGTATAATGTACACTGGGCTTGGCGCTTTGGTAGGGGTCGCACTATTAATATTAGGTACATTTTTCTTTTTCTTTATCCGAAACGAAAACCAAGAGTCCTGAATTAACAAGCCAAGGAATTAGCGCTAAACAAAACAAGGAAGAAAGGGTTAGTCTGTAAGATTTACTTAATTAATTAGTTCAATAAAAATACATAAAAACGAAAACCATGAAAAAATTCAAAAACTTATTAATTGCTCTCTTTGTTTTTGTAGGGCTAAATGCAGTTGCACAAAAGCCAAATCTTGATGTTCCTTATGTCCCTACTCGGCAAACAGTGGTAGATGCCATGTTGAAGTTAGCAAATGTTTCAAATGGAGATGTTCATTACGACTTGGGTTGTGGAGATGGACGCATTGTCATCAGCGCTGCTAAGAAAGGTGCAATTGCCACAGGCGTTGATATTGACCCTCAGCGAATCAAGGAAGCCCATGAGAACGCTAAAATTGCCGGCGTCTCAGATAAGGTAACTTTCATAGAAGGCAACTTATTCGATTTGGATTTTAGTAAGGCCACGGTCTTGACCTTATATTTATTGCCAAGTGTAAACCTCAAACTTCGCCCGAAAATTTTGAAGGAACTCAAGCCAGGAACCCGTATTGTTTCCCATGCTTTTGATATGGGAGATTGGGAACCTGACAAAAAAATCGTGGTAGATGGAAGTACGATCTATTTTTGGACAGTGCCAGAAAAATCATAACTCTAATCATAACTTTGGTTAAAAAGCTCAACCCTTTCTTTGAAAGAATTATTTTTATTTTTGAACTACGTTCTTCAGAGAAGAGCGTAGTTCAAAATAAGTCTATCAATTTAAAATGGTAATCTCTACTCTTCTATTTTGCTGACGACCTTCTTTGGTTTGGTTTGATGCAACAGGTTGTACCTGACCAAGACCTCGCGTTTCAATTCTACTACCCGAAACACCTAAAGTTTCAAGATAGGTTTTAACTGAGACAGCTCTTTTCTCAGAAAGCCACTGATTATAATCAGCAGTACCTGTAGCATCCGTATGACCATCTACTTGGATTAAAGCTTGGGGGTGTTCTTTCGCAAGATTAACAAAGCCTTCAAGCGCCACTTTTGCCTGTTCGGTCAAATAGGACGAATTAATAGGGAAAAGCAAATCAGAGTCAAAGGTCATCATTAATCCTTGATCGGTTTTGGTCATATTGCTCGAATAATTTGATGTTTCAGGCGCGTTGTTCGTATTTACTACGTGGGCTCCAGCTTTCAAATTCATTTTCTTGCTTTTACAAGAGAATAGAAATGAGGAAGTAAGAAATACAATCGCTATGTAAATGTTTTTGTTCATATCTATTGATTTAATGTTCTAAGATACATTCTTTTCTTAAAATAATTAATATAAATAAAAAAAGCCCTGATTTAATCAGAGCTTTTTAATTCATTGCAAAACTGACTATTTCGTAAGTTTTGCTCTTAGATTATCATCTATAGCCGCTAAGAAATCTTCTGTATTTAAGTATTGATCGGCGCTTACCTTATTGCCATGGATACATACGGCCAAATCTTTGGTCATCTTTCCACTTTCAACGGTTTCAATACAAACAGCCTCCAAAGTATTTGCAAAGTCGATTAATTCTTGGTTATCGTCTAATTTACCACGGAATGCCAATCCTCTTGTCCACGCGAAGATGGACGCAATTGGGTTTGTAGAAGTCGGATTTCCTTTTTCGTGCTCGCGGTAATGGCGTGTTACGGTACCGTGGGCAGCTTCTGCTTCCATAGTTTTTCCATCTGGAGTAATCAATGTAGACGTCATTAATCCTAATGAACCAAAACCTTGAGCAACTGTATCGGACTGAACATCCCCGTCATAGTTCTTACAAGCCCAAACAAAGTTTCCGTTCCATTTCAAAGCGGAAGCAACCATGTCATCAATTAAACGATGCTCGTAAGTGATTCCTGCTTTATCAAATTGCGCCTTAAATTCGTTTTGATAAACTTCTTCAAAAATATCTTTAAAACGACCATCATATTTCTTAAGAATGGTGTTTTTAGTAGACAGGTATAAAGGCCAATTTTTGCTCAATGCTTGGTTGAAACATGCACGTGCAAATCCGTAAATACTTTCATCAGTATTGTACATTGCCAAAGCGACTCCATCACCTTCAAAATTATATACTTCAAACTCTTGGTTCGTTCCATCGTCACCTTCAAATTTGATAGTCAGCTTTCCCTTGCCTTTTGTAACGAAATCCGTGGCTCTATATTGATCACCGAAAGCATGACGTCCAATACAAATTGGGGCCGTCCAGTTAGGAACTAAACGAGGAATATTGTTGATAACGATAGGCTCACGAAATACGGTCCCATCTAATATATTACGGATGGTTCCGTTTGGCGAACGCCACATTTGCTTCAATCCAAATTCTTCAACGCGGGCTTCGTCTGGGGTAATGGTTGCACACTTAATTCCGACACCATACTTTTTAATTGCATTAGCCGCATCTACAGTTACCTGATCATCGGTTTCATCACGGTATTCCATTCCCAAATCGTAGTATTTGATATCCAAATCCAGATAAGGAATAATTAACTTGTCTTTAATAAATTTCCAGATGATACGGGTCATTTCATCCCCATCAAGTTCTACTACAGGATTGGCTACCTTGATTTTTTGTATTGACATATAGCTAAAATTTTGACTAATTAAACGGCCAAATATAAGAATATTCCCTTATTTTTAAAGGATTCTAAACATTTGTGGCTTTAAAATGATCACACCATAATAGAGTCAATGAAATTATGTATTTTTCATTTTGAAACAAATTTCATCATTTACTGTTTTTTTTAAAAAGAACTATTCATTGAAAAAGGAAATGAAAGAAGAAAGAGAAGACATTGATAAAAATGAAAACGATGACACAGGTGCTGATGGTACAATTAATAACGTACCTAAAGACCTAAGTGATGATAGCATGGGAGACTTAAGTGGTAATATTGAGATTTTGGCAAATGACTTGGAGTACGATGAAACGAACGACAGTTATGAGTTAGATGTGGAGGGTGCAGCCCAAGATTATCGACATCCTGACCCCTATGACACCGCCGCCAAAGACGGCGAAGACATGAACTCAGACTGGGATGAAGCAAATCTAGTTGTAGGAGATGAATATGATAAAAGGGGATCTTTTGATGAAGATATGGAAGAGTCCGGTATTCATATAAATCATGGAGGAATTATAGAGCTGAACCCCATAGATGAAGCTCTTGCAGAAACTCCGGAGGATTTAAGGGAGGATTTAGATGAGGAGGGATATCCTAAAAATGATGGAGAGGTTATGCCTTAGATATTTTCTTTTGCTAAAGTTGAACAATTGATTAGCAATCCTTTATAATTGGTTTGCGCTTTGTTTACTGTTTCTGCGATAGTCGCCTGACTATTCTGCGACTAAAAGGTGATTTAGCCGCAGAAATATCGTATTTAGTCGCAGAAATGGTTTATTTGAAAGCTTTGTCCACATTTTCCAGAATACACAGTCTATAATCAGCGTATTGAATAAAAATGCTATATTCGTTTTTATTAGTTTAGTAGTTATATAAGAGAAAATTAAAAATGTCAGAAGAAATGAAAACGTGCCCAAAGTGTAAGTCACCTTATGGGTATTCATTAGGAAGTGAACTATATGCCTGCCCAGAATGTAGCAATGAATGGAACGCAAGTGAAGACATATTAGAGGACGGCTTAAAAGTGCTTGATGCAAATGGAAATGAGCTAAATAATGGGGACTCAGTGATTATTATAAAAAACCTGCCTGTAAAAGGGGCTCCTAAACCGATCAAAGCAGGAACAAAAGTGAAAAGTATTCGCTTGACAGAGGGTGACCACAATATAGATTGTAAAATTGATGGATTTGGTTCGATGGCATTGAAGTCCGAATTTGTTAGAAAAGCATAATTTGAGTTGGCGGAAAGGCTATACCGATTACATTTAAAGTAGCACGACCTACATCGCTGTCAGAGTCCCATTTAAAGCTGGGATAATATTATCAAACCGTTTTTATTGTTAGCCTGTTAATTGTGGTAAATCGTTAAACTTTTTCCACAATTAACAGGCTTTCTCTTTTTGTATTAAGTATTCTATGATGATATCTACAGACTAAAAATGACAGTAAACTTCACTCAAATCCTAGATTAAATTCTTGCCTTAATTTATCTAATAGCTGATTTTTAGCCACCATAACCTGGTATTTCTCAATATCAGTAATTGGCTTTCTGACGATAGTGTTGGTTTGAATAACTGGAGACAGATCAATATGGTAATTTTGCAAGCTTTGCCGCAAATAGTTTAAAATATCGACTTTAGCGTTTAAGAGCAAATGACTTTGAACCCCATTTTCCACGATCACTTCTACTTTAAAATTATCTACTAATTTAGGTGGGTTAGCAACCATTAATGTATATAAATTGATCTTATTTTCGACCTTCGATCGCTCTGCAAAGGTATTCCATTGGATCAAAAACTCCGATTCGGTAAAATCTTTTTTTTCCGTCCCCTTAATGTATGCAGGTTCATCATTCTCTTCGTTTTCTTTTTCCCTGAAAACGGAATTTAAACTTGGGACGGTGGAGGAAATAGAAATATCTTTCAATTTGGGGATAAATAACTTGGGCTTCGCTTCTACTTTCCGTTCTGACTGGCTTTGCGGTTCTATTTTCTGTTCCTGCCGCTTATTTTTGTTATCTTGATGGATATTATTAACTATATCCACTTTCTTTTCATTAACAAGTTCAGAGCTACCTTCAACTGAATAAGGTTGATTAGATTCTACCGCCCTATTAGGTGTTTTTTTTTACCCTCAGAACCCTGATGGTTATCCCGCGGAACTTCTTGGCTCATTAAAATGGCCGAAGAGATATGGCACATCTTCAACAGTGCTAGTTCCACTTGCAATCGTTGATTTCTGCTGTTCTTAAAGTTAATTTCGCACTGATTAGCTATGTTCAAGGCAGACAATGTTAATCCTGCACTAAGCGATTGACTTTGAGACAGGTAACGCTCTTTAATACTTTGACTAACTTCCAAAAGCTTTACTGTTTCCGCATCTTTAGCTACTAATAGATTACGGAAATGATCGGATAAGCCTGAGATAAAATGATTGCCGTCAAATCCATTGCTTAATACTTGATCAAAAATCAATAGACCTTGTGCAGGATCTTCATCGATAATGGATTGTGTAATTCTGAAATAATAATCGTAATCGAGAATATTAAGGTTATCAATTACAGCCTGGTAAGAGAGATTCTTATTTGAAAAGCTTACTATCTGATCAAACATGGAAAGTGCATCCCTTAAACCTCCATCTGCTTTTTGAGCAATAAGGTGCAGTCCATCCCTATCGAAACTGATGTTTTCTTTACCCGCAATTTGTTCTAGATGCTGGGCCATATCTTCCACTTTGATCCTATTGAAATCAAAGATTTGACATCTGGAAAGTATGGTGGGAAGAATTTTATGTTTCTCTGTCGTCGCTAAAATGAAAATAGCATAGGAAGGTGGCTCTTCCAGTGTTTTCAAAAAAGCATTAAAGGCCGCTTGTGAGAGCATATGCACCTCATCGATGATGTAGATTTTATATTTTCCTGATTGGGGCGGAATTCTTACCTGCTCGTTTAGTGCGCGAATGTCATCTACAGAGTTATTAGAAGCAGCATCCAACTCATGAATGCTGAAAGAATTTCCATTTTGGAAAGACTGGCAACTCTCACAGATACTGCAGGCTTCTGCATTTTCTGAGATATTTTGACAATTAATGGTTTTTGCCAATATCCGTGCACAGGTTGTTTTCCCCACTCCACGCGGCCCACAAAACAAGAAAGCCTGTGCTAACTGCTTATTCTTAATGGCATTTTTAAGAGTACCGGTAATATGTTGTTGACCAACAACTGTATCGAAGGTTGCGGGGCGGTATTTACGTGCTGAAACAATGAAGTTATCCATTGGCACGAAGATATGAAAAATTCTTCTTTCTTGACAGGAAGTTTTATTCTCCACTTAACAAATAGCCATTAAAGCTCATTTTTTTACCGTTAATATTTATTCTCCTAAAGTCTTGTATAAATGCGAGCCTTTTGTTACTTTTGCATCCCGCTTTGAGCGGATTATAAATTAAATTTTATTAAACAAATGCAACAGTACGAAACCGTAATCATTCTTACCCCGTTGTTGTCAGAAGAAACTGTAAAAGAGACTTTAGAAAAGTTTCGCACTTACATTACTGAGAACGGAGCCGAAATTATCCATGAGGATAATTGGGGTCTGAAAAAACTAGCGTATCCAATTGAGAAAAAATCAACTGGATTCTATCACCTAACTGAATACAAGGCTCCAGGTGACTTAATTAACAAACTGGAACTTGAGTACAAACGTGATGAGCGTGTAATGCGTTTCTTAACTGTTGCACTGGACAAACATGCCATTGCTTACAACGAGAAAAAACGCAGTGGGGCTTTCAACAAGAAACCTAAAACCGAGGAGGCTAAATAATGGCAAGAGATAAAATACAATACGTTACTGCCCCTAAAGTAGAGGATACACGTAAAAAATATTGCCGTTTCAAAAAGAATGGTATCAAATATATCGATTATAAAGATGCTAACTTCTTATTAAAGTTCATTAATGAGCAAGGTAAAATTTTACCTCGTCGTTTAACGGGGACATCATTGAAGTTTCAACGCAAAGTTGCACAAGCAGTTAAACGTGCACGTCACATCGGTCTATTGCCTTATGTTACAGATTCATTAAAATAAACGGAGGGATAGAAACATGGAAATTATTTTAAAACAAGATATTAAGAAAGCTAGGCGAAAAAGACGATATCGTTAATGTAAAACCTGGTTATGGTCGTAATTACCTAATACCAAAAGGTTACGCTATTTTAGCTACTTCATCTGCAAAGAAAGTTTTGGCTGAGAACATCAAACAAGCTCAGTTCAAACAAGATAAAATAAAATGGACGCAGATGCTATTGCTGCTAAGTTTGAGGGTGTTAAATTGAACATCGGCGCTAAAGCTGGTGAAACCGGAAAAATTTTCGGTTCTGTTAATACCATTCAAATTGCTGATGCGCTTAAGAAAGCAAGGCTTTGAGGTTGACCGCCGTCGTATTACTTTTGAGGAAGAGCCTAAATTTGTTGGTGAATACATCGCTAACCTTAACTTACACAAAGAAGTAAAAGTACAAGTTCCTTTTGAAGTTATTGCTGAATAAGATTCAAAAAAGCCTATTAAAAAGAGCGCTCATTCATGAGCGCTCTTTTTTTATTAAACCGTCTTTTTATGAAGAAACGATCAGCCAGAGCAACTAAGAAGCCTAAAAAAAGCAATATTTTATTGAAAATTATAAAGAAAGTATTGCTTTGTTTTATTGGCATTTCCATCACTTGGGTTCTTTTCTATCGTTTTGTAAATCCTCCAATCACCTGGTTAATTATTTCCGAAACTTGGTTTACAGATAGATCAAAAGACTTACCAAAGCGGAAATGGATACCTTATGCAGATCTTTCTGACAATCTAAAAAGAGCAGCTATCGCTGGTGAGGATGCCCATTTCTTGGATCATCACGGCTTTGACACCAAAGCTATTGAAGATGCTTACAAAAGAAATCAAACAGGAAAGGCTATTCGTGGAGGAAGTACAATCAGCCAGCAAACGGCTAAAAACGTTTTCTTATGGCCTCACCGCTCTTGGTTGAGAAAAGGATTTGAAACATGGTATACCATGTTAATCGAAATCTTATGGGGGAAAGAGCGGATTCTGGAGGTATATCTAAATATCATTGAAACCGGCGATGGTCTTTTTGGAATGGAAGCTGCAAGCCAGTTCTATTTCAAAAAATCAGCTCATAGTCTAACCAAACGACAGGCAGCCCTCTTAATTTCCGTATTGCCTAATCCAATCCGTTGGAAGCCTAATGCTCCCACCGCATTCATTAATCGAAAAGCTGCTGCAATTATCAAGTACATGCCTAGCACACGAATCCCTTAATTAGATTTCAAACACTTGAGCGTGCCAGCTATCCTTTAAAGGAACTTCCCAATTTAATTCTAGTTCTTGACTGTTTACTACCATATTATTGAAGACGATAGTGTTTTCATCTACCTTCCCGTTCTCTATAAGTTTTTCAAATTCCGATCGCGAAACTGTTTTAATATCATCACCATCTCGATAAGCAATCTGCATACGGTCAAAAAAATCTAGTCCTAGCTCTTTTTGAACTTGCTTTAAGGTATCTGTCGACTTATCAATTGAACAACCCGTCGCTTTTGCAAGAGCTTCATTCACGCGGATAATTAAAAATTGATTGTATCTTAGTAGTGCTTGTGCAGCTAATTGTTTCCCGTGAGCCGTCCACTGCTCTGTAAATTTATCCATTCTATCCAGAAGCATTTTTGCTTCTTCAGTATTTAACTTACGATTTGCTTGATAGATCCAAATGCGTTCCATATTCTAATTTTAAGTCTGTGTGTTTTCAATATTTTCAAATCTTTCCCAAAACCCATCTTCAGGAAGCCTGGCAAAAATCGATACCGGTTCTTTTTTTACTGGATGCATAAACTCTAGTCTACGAGCATGCAAACATATACTTCTTCTAAGACTTCCTCTGGGATAACCGTATTTATTATTCCCTACTATTGGGCAACCCAACTCTGCTAGCTGTACACGGATTTGATGTGGCCTTCCTGTAATGGGATTCAACTCAATTAGAAAATAACCATTTAATTCTGCAATCAATTTATAATGCAATTCGGAGCGTAAACTCCCTTTAACTTCGGTTTTATAAGCTTTAGTAATGTTCTTTTTTGGATCCTTAATTAACCAATGGATAAGGGTTCCTTCATCAATCAAAGGCTTTTTCCGGACTACAGCCCAATAAATCTTGTGCATATCTCTGCTTTTGAAAAGTCTATTGATTCTTTCTAATCCCTTACTGGTTTTGGCGAAAAGTACGATACCACTAACGGGGCGATCTAAACGGTGCGCCACCCCTAAGAATGCACCATTGGGTTTATTATACTTCAATGCAATGAAGTCTTTGGTCATTTGATCCAAAGACACATCACCCGTTATATCACCCTGAACTAGGTCTCCTGCACGTTTATTAATTGCAATATAGTGATTATCTTCAAATAAAATATCTCCTTCAGTGATCAAGTCTTTCTTCTTATTAGTATTTAACTTATGCAAAAATAAGCTTTAATAAGATCACTCCATAAAAAGGAGGTTATATGAGTTGTTTTTTTTAAAATTTTAACCAAAAAAAGATAATTGATGTTTTTGCTATTAATTGAAGTCTTATTAACTGACTTTTTATCCATATATCTTATCAAATTATTATTTAAATAGAAAGAAAATTGACTTTATGCTAGATTTTCTTATTTTTAACCTTATCCAGCATTATCAACTAATTTCCAATAATTTATGAATAAATACATCTTGTTATTTATTTGCTTACTACTTGCAGACAAAGTCCATTCTCAACAGGTTCGTCCAGCTACGTCGACAACCATTTATAAAGAACTAAAGATGCTAAAGCAATTACCGAGAGTATTGTATTTAGCTGCGCATCCTGATGACGAAAATACGGGTTTACTTTCTTGGCTTGTGAACGATCAAAATGTAGAGACAGCTTATCTTTCTTTGACTCGTGGAGACGGAGGACAAAATTTAATTGGAAGTGAGCAAGGTGCAGCTTTAGGCTTGATTAGGACTTACGAGCTATTAGAAGCTAGAAAACTGGATGGTGCAAAGCAGTTTTTTACTAGGGCAATTGATTTTGGTTTTTCTAAAAACCCAGAAGATACTTTCAAACAATGGGATATTGACTCCATCACTTCTGATGTCGTTTGGGTGATTAGAACATTTAAGCCTGATCTTATTATTTGCCGCTTCCCTCCTACTGCTGCCGCCGGCCATGGTCAACACTCAGGCTCAGCAATCATAGCGGAGAAGGCATTTATAGCTGCTGGAGATAAGAATTACTTTCCCGAACAGTTAAAGCATGTCGAAACTTGGCAAGCAAAGCGACTCCTATGGAACACTTTTCGATTTGGAAGCACCAATACAACCAATGATGATCAATTTAAAGTAACAGCAGGCCAATATGACCCTCTTTTAGGAATGGGTTATGGAGAACTTGCTGGATTAAGCAGAAGTCTACACCAGAGCCAAGGAGCTGGCACCCCGTCTATAGCCGGTGTGAGAACAGAATACTTCAATCCAGTAGCAGGAAGCACCATCCATTCTTCCCTGTTCGATGACATAAAACAAAACTGGACAGTTATTAATGAGGCAAACATTGATAAAGCTATCTCAAATATTATCGAAGATTTTAACTTTGTAAGGCCTGATTTAAGTTTACCCGCCTTATTAGATCTAAGAAAAAACATCAGGAATGTTAGTGATAGTGCCCTCAGACAAAACAAACTGACAGCACTAGATCATATTATATTAAGCTGCGCAGGCTTTATGGCAGAAGCAGTTTCCAGTAAAAATGAAGCTGTCGCTGGCGAACAATTAGACTTCCAATTAAACACAGTGGGACGTTCTCCAAAGCCTATTGTCATTACCAAGATCAATTGGCTCGCTAACGAGGAAAAGGTTGAAATAAAGTTGAATAATGACTCGCTCTATACTTTAAAAAAGCTATTAAAGATTCCGAAAAACACGCCAGTATCGGAACCTTATTGGTTAAAAGAGGCTGCCTCAACTGCATCTCTGTATAATGTTAAGAATAAAGATTTGATAGGATTACCGATTGAGCCTTCAGAATTAAAAATTCTTCTTTCCCTTCAAATCGAGGACGAAGAGTTTAAAGTTAAAGTCCCCTTATCTTATAAAAAGCTTGACCCAATTAAAGGGGACGTTGTTGAAAGCCTAAGAATCGTCCCTCCAATAAACATTAAATTTAGCCAAAATTTATTTTTTATTAAAGATCCATCAACTCTTAATATTACAATAAGTCTACATTCAAATATGCCAATAATAAATGGTACTTTGAGAATAAAGAATAAAGATCAACTCTTATTTTCAAAGCCATCAATCTTTTTACCAAACAAGCTAGATACTAGTCTTCAAGTACCTATCCCCTTAGAGAAACTAAATCTCAAAGCAAATGATCAATTAACTGCCGAATTTGAAATCGACAACAACACTTACTCTAAAGACAAACACTTAATAGCATACAGTCATTTACCTGTATTGCAATATTTTACGCCAGCTAGTGCAAAAATAATTAACGATGATTTAAAAATAAAAATTACAAAAGTTGGCTATTTGCAAGGCGCTGGAGATCTCATCCCTAATTTCTTACGTTTAGCAGGATTAGAAGTTACGATCTTGCAGGAAAGTGACTTCTCTGATGCTTCAAAACTAGCTTCCTACCCGGCAATCATTACTGGTGTTCGTGCCTTAAATGTCGAAAGAAGAATGGAGAAATGGATGCCTATCTTAAATCAATATGTTAAAAATGGTGGAACTTTAGTCATGCAGTTCAACACCCTCCAGGATTTAACTACGCATAATTACGGTCCTTATCCTTTCACTATTGGGAGAGAGCGTATTACTGAAGAAGATTCTGAAGTGAAGTTTCTAGAACCGCAACATCCTCTATTAAATTATCCAAATAAACTATCCGCAGCTGATTTTAATGGCTGGGTGCAGGAACGAGGTCTTTATTTCCCGTCATCATGGGATGATCGGTATAAAGCTCTTTTTGAAATGCATGATACAGGGGAGTCCCCTTTAATCGGAGCTACTTTATATACCTCTTATGGGAAAGGTCATTATATCTATTCTCCTTTATCTTTCTTTAGGCAGTTACCTGCAGGGAATACAGGCGCTGCCAAATTATTTTTCAATATGTTATCGATCGGAAAATGAGTAAAAAAGAATTTAACAAGTGGAATATCTGGTATATTCTATTAGTAGCCGCATTGGTTTTACAAATTATCCTTTACTTTTTATTTACAAAGCACTGGTCATGAGTAATATAGATTGGATAGTTCTCTTTTTTACATTACTTGTGATTATTGTTTACGGAACCTATAAGGGCCGTGGCCAACGAGATGCTCGTTCCTATTTAATGGCTGATAAGCAGTTACCTTGGTACGTTGTCATGCTGGGTGTAATGGCGACTCAGGCAAGTGCCATCACCTTTCTATCTGCCCCCGGACAAGCCTATACTGATGGAATGCGCTTTGTACAATATTATTTCGGTTTGCCTTTGGCGATGATTGTCATCTCTATTACATTCATTCCCATATTTCAAAGACTAAATGTCTATACCGCTTATGAATATTTAGAACTGCGCTTTAATCGTAGAACCAGGGTTTTAACCTCTTTTCTTTTCCTACTTTCTAGGGGCTTATCCACTGGTATAAGCATTTATGCACCTAGTATTATCTTATCCACGGTATTAGATTGGAATATTTATCTAACCAACATTGTAACGGGTGGACTCCTGCTTATTTATACTTATACTGGAGGCGCGAAAGCGGTAGCCCATACCCAAAAGCTACAGTTTGTAATCATTTTGGGGACGATGGCTTTTGCCGGCTACCTTTTGATAACGAATTTGCCGGGAGGAATATCTTTCGATGATGCACTTTTCTTAGCTGGAAAATCTGGTAAGCTAAATGTAATTACAACTGATTTTGACTTGAACGATAGGTACAACATTTGGAGTGGGATAATTGGGGGATTCTTTTTGGCGTTATCCTATTTTGGTACAGATCAAAGTCAGGTAGGGCGATATATTGCTGCAAAGAGTACAAAAACCGCGAGAATTGGCCTACTATTGAATGGTTTGGTGAAAATTCCTATGCAGTTTGGAATCCTCTTAATAGGAGCCTTATTGTTTGCCTTTTTTGCCTTGAAGCCTGCACCGGTTTATTTCAATGAGCGATCCTTTCAGCTCTTTGAGAACCGTTTTCCAGAAGAAGCCGCCCATTTCACTCAAGAACACAATCGCTTACAACAAGAACAAATCGACTTATCTATGGAGCTTCTAAATCTACGGAAGACAGAATCTTTAAATATACAACAACCACTCGCAGGCTATAAAACTATACAACAAGAGATAAAAGTTCTACATCAGCAAGTTGAGACAACTATAAATGAGAAGAAAATCTCATACGAAAAAACCGATACCAATTATATCTTTCTATTTTTTGTAAAAAACACTTTGCCTGTTGGCATGATAGGTTTGTTATTTGCAGTAATTTTTCTTGCCTCATGGGGATCCATTTCTGCTGCTCTAAACTCCCTCGCCTCTTCTTCATTGAAGGATATTCATTTATTATTTGACAAAACCGAATACAATGGCAAAAAACAACTGCTTTATGGTCGGTTACATACGTTATTTTGGGCTGTTTTCTCTATAGGAGTGGCGATGTTCGCCACTCAAATGGGTTCTTTAATCGAAGCCGTTAACATTCTTGGTTCTCTATTTTACGGTCCTATCCTTGGGATATTCTTAGTTGCCTTTTATTTCAAAAGAGTGGATGGAAACATTGTTTTTGTCGCCGCCATTTTAGCAGAGCTATCCGTTATTATTATCTATAAGCTTGATCTAATTTCTTTTTTATGGCTTAACGTAATTGGCGCTGCAGCAGTATATTTATTTAGTATATTTGGGTTAGTATTTTACAAACTTTTGAATTCAAATAATCATCCCATTAATTAATCTAAAATCATGATCATGAAAAGAATTGCAATTAAACTGATGGTATTATGTGCAGTATTTCTGGTTTCGGGAACGGCCTGCGCACAAGGTCCTTCTAAAGCCAGTCCGGCAGAAACTGTTTCAGGGAAGATAAATAATGCCACAATAACTATTAAGTATAGCAGCCCTTCGGTTAAAGGCCGCACAATTTGGGGTGATTTAGAACCTTTTGGAAAAGTATGGCGAGCTGGCGCAAATGATGCAACTACATTTGAAACAGATAAAGCTATTCAAATTGAAGGGAAAACACTACCGGCTGGAAAATATTCTTTCTTCCTAATCCCAGAAGAAAACGGAACATGGACCGCAATCTTTAATAAAGAACCAACACAGTGGGGCGCTTTCAAATATGATGAATCAAAAGATCAATTGCGAGTACAAGTTAAAACCAAAACTCTGCCAACAACACAGGAGAGATTAGTTTATAAAATCAATAAGGACGGATTTGCAATGGACTGGGATAAAACATCTGTTCCCATTTCAATTAAGTAATTAATTACAATATTTTGGTCTAAGGGATAAATTCTATCTCTTAGACCAAAATATTATAGGGATGGAGTTTTACCCCAAACTTCATAAATTTTGTCTCCCTTAGAACTAAGGCCACTGTGATGCCACTTCCCCTGCTCAACCTTCCCATCAAAAGCTAATTTAGCGCCAATGCGCGTATTGTCCCTTGAAAAAAACTCAATACTTTCTGTATACTTCCCGTTGGTGAAAGTATAAGTTCCTCCCCCTGTACCAGCAAAGAGCTTAGTTGCAGGATCTATTGCAAACCACTGGAATCGGCTTCCAGTAAGAATTTTCAGTGTCTTTCTTGTGCCACTTCTCTGAATAGGAACTAATTCACCCTCCTGTATGCGATCTGTAATTTGCCATACGCCTGCTAAGGGAGCCACACTGTTATCTAATCGACTCCATACCATTCTCTCATTATCTACAATTAGAACGAGTTGACTGCCTTCCAGTTTGTAATTTAGCACTAGTTGTATTCCCACTTCATCCTTATTTTGTGAGTTGTATTCAACTGTGACATGGATTTGGCTTCCTTTGATGTTATAAACCCCGCCATGGCTAAATAAAAACTCATCGGCATTATAAACCGTATGAGTTACATAACCGTCCTGAAAAAGAAGAACATCCTCTGTTCCGTTGTCTTCAGAATGCCAAGCTCCAACGATAGCATTTTCATCTTGAGCGAAAATCTGGAGGCTAATGAAAAAAAAGAAAATAAATAATTGAAAATATGTTTTCATATTCTACATTTTATAAATAGTTAATTGATAGCGTTAATTATGAGCAGTACTCTAAGATAAGGAAATTAATTTCCAGATTCAAAAAGCCTAAATTATGCTTATTCAACTTTTCTTACTTTTCTCCTCGAAGCGATCGTACTTGTTTTTAAGCTAGCTTTAAGTTGATCCATCAGTGTATTTACTTCCTTAGGCAAAGGAGTAGCCTTTGTTTTCGTTTTAGCTACCTTTCCTTTAGCTTTCTCTTTAATAAATTCCATTAACTGTACAGTATACTCATCTTTGTAGTTACTAATATCAAAAGGAGAAGCTAGTTGTTTTATCAACGAAATAGCCATTTCTATTTCAGGCGCAGAGGTTTTTACGGCCTCTGCAGGGATGTCATAATCGTCTATATTTCGTATTTCATTTTCATAATGTAATTTTGTTAATACAAGAGCCTTCTTATAAACCTTGATGACACCAAGATGCTCCTTATTTCTAAGTACATAAGTTCCTAAACCTACCATTCCAGATTTCTTTAAAGCTTCCCTTAATAAAGCGTATGTTTTCTGGTCTTTTTTATCTGCTCCAAGAAAATAGGTAGTGTCGTAATAAATAGGATCTATTTCACTCTCTTTAACGAAAGAAACGATGTCAATTCGTTTGGTCTTTTCAGCCGCTGCTGCTTCAAAATCTTTCTTCTCCAAAACGATATAACGACCTTCGAATTTATAACCCTTAACAATGTTAGCATATTCAACTTCTTTACCCGTTTCTTCATTGACCCTTTTATACTTTATATTACTATGGTCTTTTTTATCAAGCATATCCAATTCCAAACTAGTTTCTTCTATAGCACTATACAGTTTAACAGGAATATTTACTAAGCCGAAAGCAATTGTTCCGGTCCAAATTGGTCTTGGCATATTATTAGAATTTTATGGTTCACCTAACTATCTTATCGATTTATAAAATATAGTATCTTCAACCCTAGAGAAGACGATTTGCCAGAGATCATTTCTTTTGGCTCTGAATGAAGCAGCACAACTAGATAAATAGTAGACCCACATTTTATAAAAGCGTTCATCGTATTTGCTTCTCAGCTTGGGCCAAGTGCTTTTAAAACGGTTTAACCACTCTATCAATGTTCGATCATAAAAAGGACCAATGTTCTGCCAATCTTCCAAAATAAACTTATTTTCAATTGATTTTCCAATTTGTGTCACTGAAGGTATCATACCATTAGGGAAAATATACTTATTTATCCATGGATCGGTAGCAGTTACCGTTTGGTTGCTGCCGATGCAGTGTAACAGAAAAAGGCCATCTTTTTCGAGTACCCGATGAACTGTCGTCATATAGGTTCTGTAGTTCTTATACCCCACATGCTCAAACATTCCAATAGAAACTACCCTGTCAAAACGTTCTGTTAAATTACGATAATCTTGTACTAAGATGGTAACCGGTAAGTCCTCACAAATTTTCTTCGCTAATTTAGCCTGTTCTTCAGAGATGGTGATCCCAACGACCTCAACTTGATATTTTTCAGACGCAAATTTCGCGAAGCCGCCCCATCCACAACCAATATCAAGTACTTTTTGGCCAGGCTTTAACTCTAATTTCCTACAAATAAGGTCAAGCTTTTCCTCTTGAGCTTCATCAAGAGACGTGGCTTTCTCCCAGTAGGCACAGGAGTAAATCATCCTTTTATCCAGCATGGCTTCATAAAGCTCATTTCCAATATCGTAGTGTTTAATAGCCACTTCTTTGGACTTCTTAACAGTTTGTAAATTAAACAATTTAGATTTCAATAGATACATTAAAGTCCGAAAATTTAAGGATATAGAATTTGCAAGATTACTATTGATCACTCTAAACATAAACTCGTCTAAGTTTTGACAGTCCCAGAAACCATTCATATATGATTCGCCAAGCCCAACTGATCCCCTGTTGAAAACTATATTATAAAAGGTATCATCCCGAACTTCTATGTCCCAAGGCCTAGATCCATTAACAATAATATCTCCCTTCCTAAAAGCATTTTTTACGAAATCCTTACAAAAATCAGTTTCCTTCATATCATTCGATCATGTTTAATCACTAAAACTTTCACATCATGATAAGAACGCTGTTCAAATCTATTTGTTTTGAATTTTTCCGCTTTTGAACGGCAGTAAAAAAAGGAAATATGCTTTAACAGACTTATTATAAGTTTAAAAGAAACTTGTTATTAAGTGTTTTCTCAATGGTTATGAAGCTAGGATATTTTACGAGCTGATTACCGACTAAAATACTCGGCTTTATTTTAATGGTCAATTGAGCATCTTTTACCTCTCCATTTCCAGAAGAGCGAATAAAATCTTGGATGCCCATTCTAATAGAGTCATTCGCCAAAAACTCATAAATATTAAACGAAAATTCTAAAGGGACCAAAATATTCTCTCCAGCAGGAATTTCAATTTTCTGGTCCATAGTCCCTTCCACTAATTGCTGCTGATTAATAAATAGTTGGTAATCAAACTCGTTAATAGCCGCCTTATCTATAGTAGGATTAGTGATTACAAGAGTAAAATTCGCATTAAGCGGAATATTACGGGTTAAAAACCCTAAGGCCAAAACTGGCATGTTTGCTAGATTTAATTCTTTAGTTTGAATTATTTTTTGGACGTCTATGCCAGCTATATCAATATTTTCGATGGAGTTTATTGCAAATTTACATTTAGCTAATGTTTTTATTTCATTTATCTGTTTATTGATTGTACACCCCGATAAACTAAAAAGGAGCATAATATATAATAGACATTTCTTCATTGGAGCATGTTTATTAAGTGTTTCTTTTTTATGACATTAATTAAAACCTATAGAATAATTATTAGTTATATCACAAGACGCGTTCCAAATATCATAATCCAAAATGAAATTTCACGTAACATACCATTTAATAAAATGAAAAAAATGAAAAAGACAGTTAAACTTCAAATGGTGCTCTTATTATCAGTCCCATTTTTACCTGGATGTCATGCCGAAAATGCTAGAGTTGTCGAAACAAAAAAACAAACAACAGAATGTGTTGTAGGGGTATGGATGCCAGAAAATCAGGATAAAGTATTGAATAATTTAGAGTTTCATGCAGCCAACATGGAAGAAGGCGAGAATGGAAACATAAGTCTGACCGGGGGAGCAGAACAATCTAGTGGAACTTGGCAATATAAGGATATTGGAGAAATTGAAATATCAACACCCGGTAGTAAATTAAATTTCAAGCTCTTAAATTGCAAAAAAGAAATAGTAGATGGACTGACCATTTATGTAAAAGAACAATAAAGGATTAACAAAGTGATGCTGTTGTTAAATGTGGCATCACTTTATTAATCCTGAACGAAACACTTTTATCTTTGAATTACATTTCCATTTATCATATCCTGCAAAAGCTTTTCGCTCAATTCAGCTGCCAAACTCCGAGAACTACTGGGGTTAAATGATTTGGTTTGAGCAGAATATTCAAGCTCGTCCTTTTTCAAATCATAGAAATTAGCTTCGATTATATAATTAGTCGAAGTGGTATAGTATCCCGGTTCCCAAATTCGTCCATAAAGAGTATTATAATATGGCCAAAACCTACCGTAATATCCATAATACGGAGTATAATACATATAGCCAGGGTTATATGTCTTTTCCTTAGATTTATCTAGTAATACTACGATAAAAGCTCCATCATATCCATTAGCATTGATCTTTTCTAAAGCTTCTTGCTCTGTCATCCCTTCAAAAGCCTTAGGGCCATATTCTGAAAAAGAAGATCCTGCCGATATCCCTTCTGTTGCAAAACTAGCGACTAGTTTATTTTCAATCTCTTCTCGGAGTCCTCGTTCTTTGGCGTCCATTAAGCCAATAACTAGAATTTTATTATATGAACGCAAAGATGCATTGGGTGCTTTCCAAGAGGAAATTAACTGAGTGGTATTACAACCACTTAAAAATAGCAAAGGAAGGCTAAACAATCCCATTGCGATAACAAACAATAACTTTTTCATGATATTTGATTTTACGAGCGAGATGCTCTATTTGGTTTTGACAATTCATAACATAATTAGATTGAAATAATTGTATGTCTATTAACACCTTAAGAAGGGTTCAGTTTTCATAAAAAAGGATTTTTCTTGTAGAAAAACAAAAATAAAACTGTAGAAAAAACAAGAATAAAATCAAAAAATAAAATATTATCTAACCAACCTAACATCTATACTTAACTTACCTCCACCCGCAATTAATATACTGATAGCTAAGCCAAATAATAGTATAAAATATTCAAGTCCTTCACTAGCTTGCGAACCACCCCAGTTCATGAAAAAGTGCTCTTGAAAATGTGAAATCAAAACAACACCTAAAAAATGACAGATAAAACAAAATGCCGTTATTCTAGTGAGAAATCCTAAAATTAAAAATATAGACCCAACAAATTCAATAAGAATAACTAATACAGCTATTGGAAAAGGAAGCCCCATAGTATCAGTTAAAAAGTTAATAGTCATAGAAAGCCCGTTCCCACCGAACCAGCCTAAGACCTTTTGGGCACCGTGAGGAAAAATGGCGATTCCTAAGGACAATCGGGCTACCAATGCAGCCCAATTATTTGAATTTGTAGCAATGATCCACTTCATTATCCTATTTCATACTTAATCGGATGATACTAATTTCTGTAACAATTTATTATATCTGACTTGGCCTTAATTAGTCTTTCCTTCGACTAATCTGCGACATTCTCGTCGTAAAAAGGATTAATTTGGTACACTTGATGCTCAATTAACCCTACAGGTTACCTTCGATTACAATTAAACAGCTTTATTGTTTGAAAAGAAAACCGCACTAATAAAGCGACCATGATGGCTGATGGATATAGGAGCCTTCTCACCTGTGTGCTCATTCAAAAGAACAGGAACGTTATACCGATCTTTAGATACCGTATAACCCGAAGGGTAATACTCATTTATTATCTCGCGGTAATTATTAATTAGGCCATTGTGACCAACCTTCTTACTTTCAATAAAAATACGGAGACTATTTAAAACTGCGGGGTGAATGGCTGCTGAAGTATGAATAAAGTCTTTATTTATAATGCTTCTGCTATAATAATTTCGATCATTATAACAGATATACCCACTCGCACTATTTTCGCCGTTGATTAAGTTGCGACAAATAATATTTTTTGGCTGATAGATCCTTACCAACTTTTCACGAAAATAGATTTTATAGCTCGCTTCCTTCATGCTCCATAAAAGCCAGACCATCTGATTTGGATCCGGAGAGGCAAAAATCATCCGTTGCTCGTTCAAGCAAAATAGCTTATCGAGGTACCCTCTTCTAAGCCAATTACTTTCTAAAAAGGCTTTTCGAAAATCAACGATGTCATTTCCGATCACTTCTCTTTTAACTTTATTTGAATAACGTCAATTGCAGCCTCAACGTTCAGCATACGCTCCATAGAATCATTATCTATAATGATATCAAATGATTCTTCTACATCCAAAATAATATCCACCAAGTTTGCAGAATTGATCTTAAGATCTGATATAAAATCTGTTTTCTCATTAAGACTTTCCAATGCTTGTGGATTTTGTGCATAAATGGAAACTATAGGCTTTAATTTTAGTATTAATTCTTCCCTTTTCATATTACTTTTGATATTTTTTTAAAATGACACAAGCATTTACATCTCCGAAACCGAAGCTTGCTTTCGCCAAGACAGTTATTCTTTTCTTCATTAATGCTTGTGGGATTTTGGTTTGACAAACAAGCTGAGAGATCTCAGAATGAATATCTTCGCAGTTCTTATTGGGAAAAATAAAGCCTTGGTGTATTTGCAATACTGATGCCACACATTCTATACTGCCTGCTGCGCTTAAACAGTGTCCTGTTAATGACTTTAATGAATTTATGTACGGAAAATCCGCACCATCCCTTCCCATCGCTTTGGTCCAGTTTTCTATTTCAAGTGAGTCTTTCGTGGTAGCTGTTAAATGTCCATTAATTGTATCAATTTCCCCAGGAGAAATACCGGCATTCTTAATGGCGCCTCGAATACATCGCTGTACAGCATCACTATTAGGAGCGGTCATCGATCCAGTACCTCGCTGACCGCCAGAATTTATGTGTCCACCTCCTATTTCTGCATAAATCCTCACTCCTCTCTCCAACGCACTATCTAGGGATTCCAGTAGAAGAGCCCCAGCACCGCTGCCAGGAACAAAACCACTAGCCGATTCACTCATTGGCCTTGACCCCGTTTCTGGAGAATTATTGTGTTTATAAGTACAAACTTTCATGGCATCAAAGCCACCCCATATATATGGGCCACTGTCGCTAGTACTACCCACCAACATTCTCTCAGACCGGCCAGATTTAATCAGTTCATAACCCATAATAATCGCTTCGGTACCTGTAGAACATGCTGAAGAATTTGTCGTTACTTGATTTCCCAAGCCCAACTTTCCACCTAAATATGCACTTATTCCGCTCGTCATGGTTTGGGCGACTGCTGTACTTCCTAATTTGCGAATTTGTAATTCATCCAATTTATAAATGGATTCCCTTAATTTATCAACTCCAGAAGTTCCTGCCCCAAAAATAGTTCCACTCTCCCAATCGGGCTCTTCTAAATTAAAAAGCAATCCAGCATCCTTCCAAGCATCCACACCCGCTATCACACCATATAAAATACCATTACTGTTAAAATTCCTCAATTCTAGAGGACTAAAATAACTTAAAGAAAGTTCTTCGCTTATTTCGGGGCATCCTGCTATCTGGCAAGAGAATTGTAATTCTTCTAATTTTGAGATGTGTTTAATACCGGAAATTCCTTTTTTGATAGCATCACTAAACGAATGCAAGCCAACGCCATTTGGAGCCACAACTCCCATTCCGGTAATAACAACTCGATTAGCCATACATTTTTTCAGTGATCATTCCTGCAATGATTCCCTTGCAAACCACTTCGTCTTTTTCGTTCCGCATTTCAACTTTACAGTTTAGTTTTTTAAATCTAAAATAAACTTTCTCACAACTTACAGTGACTTTCTCTCCAGGAAAAACTGGCTTCAAAAAGTCTATCGCAGTAGAGGTTAACATGACGTGAGCAGGCACCTTCGAACCTGCTGTTGACGACAAATAAATTCCCAGACAAACCAAACCAATCTGAGCCATAGTTTCGGTTAAAATAACACCAGGGGTAACTGGATAACCTTTAAAATGTCCTTTATAAAAATCCAGATCCCTATTAAAAGTATAAGAGCCAACGACACCATTTTCGTCGATATGGCTAATCTCATCTACAAATAGGAAAGGCGCTGTGTATGGTAACTGCTGGAGTATGTCTTCTTGTTTCATATTTAATCTATTAGTTATTCAAATAAGAGGCAAGCTATTCATTATTTTTTTATTTGAGAAACCAATCAAAAAATGTTCATTCCATTGATCTCAATGAGCTGTCTTTATCCACAGTTGCGAGCCCGTGCTCTATTTTCAACAAATACTTTCTCCCCCATTAACCGGAATAGTTGCACCACTGACCCATGAAGCCTCATCCTTGCATAAAAGATAAACCACACCAGCAACATCCTCAGGAGTAGTAAGACGCTTAAAGGGATTCCTTTGAATACTTAATTTAATTAAATCCTCGCTCCCAGGAATTTTCTGTAAAGATGGAGTATCAGTAACCCCCGCTTGTATACAGTTTGCTCGAATACCAAAAACCGCAAATTCTAAAGCAATATTTCGCGTAATGGCCTCTAATGCAGCCTTTGCAGCAGAAACCGCAGCATAATTTCGCCATGCTTTACGACTACCTTCACTCGTAAAAGAGAGAATACGTGCATCTGCAGCAAAAAGTCCTTGCACAAAAACCTCCAATGTCCAACTATATAAACTAATCGCCATATTCTCAATGGTAATTCTAAAATCATCAGACTGAAGACTCTTTACTTCTTCAGCACTCAATTCATCTTTGGTCATCGCCTTCAAATTTCCTTTTGCAATACTATGAAGCAAACAGCGCACGGTGCCCATATCCCCCATTTTCGCTTTCAATTGAGTTAAAGCTGCTAATCTTTTGTCCTCATTGAGCACATCCGCATTAAAGGATATAAACTCCCCGCCATGTGATTTTATTTCTTCAAAATCCAGGTTGATTTTTTCCATTTCTACCCTTGTATTTTGATGAATAATGCAGATATTCATTCCATGTTCGGCCAATTTCTTTGCTGATGCCAATCCTAAGCCGCTACTTCCACCTAAAACGATTGCCCAGTACCGATATTTTTCGAATTCTTTTACCATTTCAATAGTATTTTTTGTGCAGAAAATCCAGGACCAAAACTTAACATTAAACCCATTTTTCCCTCCTTCGTTTTTCTTTCCATAAAACGTTCCAAAACATATAACACCGTGGCGCTCGACATGTTTCCATATAAACGTAAAACCTCTTTGGTATCATCAATATTTTTTCCGAAGGCTCCAAAAAGTTGCTCAATAACCTGCACAATCTTCTTTCCCCCAGGATGAAATATTAGATTATCGATAGCTTCAATCGATAATTTGTTCTTCAATAAGAAAGGGTTGATAATGGTTGAAAAATGGGAAGCAATCGTTTCAGGGACATCGATATCCAATACCATACGGAGGCCGGTATTGGTCAAATCAAAACCCATCAATTGTTCAGTATTATAAAAATGATACATCTCTTCATCCACAATTTCAGGACCTTTATCTTCTTCCGCGGACGACAATAAAACACAGGCTGCCCCATCTCCAAAAATGGCTGCACTGACCACGTTTGCCATCGAGAAATCATCCAACTGAAAAGTCGCCATAGGAGATTCTATCGCAATAACTGCAGCGCGTTTTCCAGGGTTCGCTTTAAGAAAGTTTTTTGCATAAATCATTCCCGCAACCCCTGCTGCACAACCCATCTCTGTTACGGGAAGGCGAATGATATCTTGTCGAAGACTTAATTCATTGATCAAATAAGCATCCACAGAGGGAATCATTATTCCAGTACAACTTACTGTAATGATATAATCTAAATCTGTAGGCTGCCAATTCGCTTTTTCTAAAGCGCTTTTTAAGCAAACCGCTCCCAACTTCGTAATCTCCTTTACATAAATTCGATTTCGTTCGTCAAAAGACAAGTTTCTAAATACATCTTCTGGGGACATAATGGAATAACGCTGATCAACGGCAGCACTCTCGAAAATCTTTTTCACCTTTCTAATAAACCGTACATCCTGCCCCGCTAACCAGCCCTCTAGAAAAGGAATTATCTCCGCCGTCGTTCGCGTATAGGCAGGCAAAGCCTTAGACACGGTTTTTATTTTTACACTCATGCTTTTGATATAATCCATTGGTAACGAAATGCCCATTTCCACCGTAGAGTAGATGTCAGATTTAATTGCTTTGAAAAAGCCATTAAATCCTTTCTCTTAAAACCCCTAAGTATAGACAATAAGCCATCCTCTCGAGACATGCTGTCTAATCGAAAAACAAAACAAACCACTTGAAACAAGCGATAAGCTAGGGCACTTCTTTGCAAGTCATTGATTACAATACCAATACCTGCGTTTATTTTTAATTTAGAAAGAACTTTTAAGATCTCTTCATCTTTAAAATGATGCAGTGTTAATGTACAAAGGAAAATATCCGCTTTCATCGCTATAGATTGATCATCTGTTATATTCATTTTAAGATATTCAATATTGGAGTATCCTTTAGATAAGCTTCTCGCATAGTTTAATGTGTACTCATTTGCGTCGATGCCCGTTAATTTTAAATTTAGATTATTTTTCAACCCAAATTCAGCCACTGCTCTCAACATGTCTCCGTTACCGCAGCCCAGATCGATTATAGAAAGGTTTCTATCTATGAACTTACTTTTAAGCAGGGTTTTTATTCCTTGCAGGGTGATGTTATTACCCCCTAAATATCGATTAATTTGAGCCAGTCTATCCAATGCATCTTTTAAAACCCGTCCTTTTAGACCAAAATCATCCATTCTTTCGATAGCAATTGATCGATTATTGGTATCAATCCCCATCTTTTTTAGATTTGAATTGGTTTACCATGCGTCTGCTTAATTATTAATGGGATTAATGAAGGGAAATAAGTTAAAACCGTCATTGCGGGTTCAGTTAATTTCCTCTCTTTAAAAATCTCCGATAGAATTTTTCCCATCTGCATTCGTCTTTTAAAGTTCCTATTCCATTCCTTAACATACTTTTCTTCAAATTGCCCTCTTGATTTTAGCTCTCCCCTTAAGAAATCAGCTATACTTTCAGCGCAAATCTTAGCACTCCGAATGGCCATTGCCATACCGTTACCACATAATGGATGGATTAAGCCGGCCGAATCCCCAATCATTATAATGTGATTTTCTACTAATTGTTTTTTTGTGAAAGAGATTTGACCTATAGTTAATGGACAATCCATTATCCTTTCACTATTCTCAAAAATATCTTTAAGATGGGGATTTTCATACAAAACCTCTTTTTGATGAGCATCTATATCCTTATATCTTTTAAATACTTTATAGTCCGTTAAATAACAAATATTGATCTTGTCATCTTCCACCTTTGAAACCCCACAATACCCACCATTAAAATTATGCAAGCCCACTAAAGTATCAGGAAAAGAGCCTCTATAATGGGCTTTAATGGCAAGCCAAGGTGACTTTTGAAGAACAAAACTTCGACCCAGCTTTTGGTCAAGGGCTCCCCGTTTACCATAAGCTCCAACCACAACTTTCGATTTAATCAATCCGTGATTCTTTGTAAAAACCATAAACTCTTCATTGCTAAAGTTTACGTTTTCAACTAGATCTTCCAAAATAATACAACCTCGTTCCTTGGCTACTTGATATAAAAAATGATCCATTACATATCTGCTAATGCCAAATCCACCTAAAGGTAAAGTGCATTTTATCGCCTGACCCGTAGCTGAGGAATAAAACAATTCAGAAATTTTAGAAGGACCCAATTTAAACAAATCAATGCCCAACCAGGATAGATAAGGTAGTACTTCATTAGAAATATACTCCCCACATACTTTGTGCTTTGGATAACGACTCTTCTCAACCAAAGTTACCTTAAACCCCAATTTTAATAAATGAAGCGCATTGGTCAAACCCGCCAAACCACCGCCTATTATCAGAATATCTAAATTATCATCCATAATCGTCCCTAAATACCCATAACCGGCACCTTTAAATTCAAATGGAATTCTTCATTGATTTTCTTAATGAAATAAGCAGAAAGTAATGGGGATTCCTTCTCGATATTTTGATGCACAAAAAAGTGCAGTGATTGCAATCCTTCTTGCCGCCAAATTTTTATACGTTCTATCCAATCATCCAATCGAATATAATCACTGGAATGATTTGCTCCAACATATCGGATGAAAACCTGTGGGGAACTAAGGCGCATATGCAGCAAATCTCTTCGACCTGCAGTATCTACAAGTATTAAGATTTTATCTTCTTCACGCAATAAATCATACAATTGATCACTCTCTTTTCCATCAATAAACCATTCTTGGTTTCGTACTTCAATGGCCAAGGGCATTCCTCTGGGAAATTCTTTTATAAAATCGTGCAAACGATCGAGGTCTTTTGGTTTGAAATTATCATGAAGCTGAAGAAAAGGTATTCCAAGGGTATCCTCAAAATTACTTATTGCATCACAAAACGCTGTCAAACTATCTTCTATATTAGACAAACGACTATAATGGCTTATCCCACGAGGTATCTTGGGGTAAAACTTAAAGCCTTTTGGCACTTTGTCTCTCCAAGTTTGGACTTGATTGATAGACGGGGCATTATAGAAAGTAGCATTTAGTTCAATTGAATTAAACTGACTGCTATAATATTTCAACTCATCCTTTGTTCCTCGTGGATAAAAGCCTTTCAAATCTTTCTTATTCCACTTTGCGCATCCGACATATACTTCAAAGGGCCGACCATTCTTGTTCCTAATCAGCAACTTTTTCGTTTCTGGATGGTCTTTTGGAAGTGTGAAGTCTATATTTTCCGGATGCTCTACTTTACCAAATTCCATTTTCAAAACTTTTGATAATACTCTTTTTAAACACTAATCGTGACTTAAAGTTTAGTTCTAATCAAGACAACACACTAACTGAAGATCTTATTGTAGTTTTCTTCTTTATAGAATCTGTAACTATATCTGCTGCATCCTCCCCCGTATTTACCGCTCCCTCCATGAAACCCTGCCAATCAGCAAGATGCTCTCCCGCAAAATGAGTATGAATAAATTCTTGTTGTAAAATTGGACGAACACGGAACCATTGATCCTTGCCATACATAGCATATGAACCTCTAGAATATTCATCATTTCCCCAGTAATAATTAACCTGCTTATTCAATAATGAGCGTACATTTCCAAAATGTGGCTGCAATGTTCGTCCAACCTCTCCAGCATTCCATTCATTATTTTGATTGGCGATCATGGCTGCCTTATCTCCTACACTATAAGAAATGAGGACTCCTTTATCGGATTTTTGATTTTTAGTGGCATGATAAAAATAATGAGGTGCTTGATCCGTAATCATATCAAAGCTTTCATCTTTCCAAAAACGCTGATTAAAAAGTAGCGCATGCTTATTAATTCGAGCATACTGCAATTCATTAAGAGCACCTATCTTTTCGATTGGTAAGCTAGGTTTCCAATCTATTTTGTGAAGAGAAAAAGTAGGCACGGTGCATATAATGCGGTCTGCTTCAAATACCTTCCCATTATCGCAATAAACCCTCACTTTATCTTCTTGAACAATGCGACTTACGCTATGTTTAAGCAAGATCTTATCCTTGCCAATCTTCTCAGCCAGCCGTTCTGCTAGCAAGCCATTTCCACATTTGATCTTTAGATCCATTTCATTTTTCTCACTACTTTCGGCATATTCGGCTAGCGCAGAAAAGGCGGAAACATGACGAATCCCTTCTCCAAAATCTGTACTGTCTACCAGTTCCCGAATATCCAAATCTCGCCCATCACACCCATTCTGAACCAAGTAGCGCCACCAATCCATCTTATCCAAGCCAACTTTATCCGCATCCGATAAATGTGCGTAATCAGCAAGCATCTTCTTTACTTTCTGCTCCCATCCTTGGCTATAACTCCACATTCCTGCAGGTGCATATTCCCCTTTATAAATCAAGTGAGTATCAAATTGATTGTCGAGCAGCTCCAAATCCAGTTCATGACAGAGTTCTTGAATGCGCGTATGCGAATTCCCAACCCATTCTCCGCCAAGTTCAATCACCAAGTCATCGGCGATTTCATGAGAGAATACACGCCCCCCGATTCGTCCTCTACTTTCCAATACAATGCAGTCTATACCCCTCTGCTTTAATTTATGTGCAGCTGCAAGACCTGAAAATCCAGCACCGATAATGATTACCTTGGTTCTTTGGACCGGAAAAAAATCAGTGAAGGAGGTAGGGTTTAAAAAAGCGCCACCGGCAACCAATGATGCCTGCTTGATAAAAGTTCTACGTGTTGTCATAATGAACGATGATTAAATTGATAACTTATTTTTTATTGAACTATTTTATTGAATTCAAAAAATGAAACTACCAACTTCCACCACCGCCACCTCCAAATCCACCACCAGACGACCCTCCACCACTGCTACTACTGCTAGACGGCTTGCTAACCATGTTGCTTTGAATACGGGAAATGGAACTAGAAAACGAGTTCGTAAAGGTGTTCGCAGAAAATGCACCCACCCCGCCATTATACCAGCTTGGGTTTTTCACATCAAGGGTATTAAACTTACCCGCCCATTTTTTCAATAAGCCGAAGGTCAATGCATAGCCTAAACTTTTCTCAAAATAACCGGGGTCGTCTTGTAGTAATATTCTAAGTTTTTGCTCCTCCGCTGTTTTCACAAACATTTTAAAACCAACGACTTCAGAAACGGCCGCATCGCCCGACTCATTTCTCTTTTTTATTATCTTGTTCAAAAAGAGTAAAACCACGCAAAAAACAACGATGATAATCCCACCCAGAACATTCCAATAAGTAAGGCACATGACCAAACCCAAAATAGCCATAAGAACTAAGCCAACCGCCACTAAATTGCGTACAAAATTAGAAGTACGATTATAGAATTTTTGAGCTTCCTTATTAAGAAGCTCTCTAGCACTATTCATCTTTGTATAAAAAGAATCCTTTAATGAACTGATCAACACTTCATCTTTCCCAGAGAAAAGGCCATCAAATAATACCTTTTCATAAGATCTAGCATCCGCTGGCAAGTCTTTTAACTTCTTTAATAAAGTATCCCCTTTCCCAATGACCGCCTTTTTTTTTATTTCTTGCAAACTTATCAGGCCCTCGGCACCCCAATAAGGTATCAGAGAAATCAAATCACTATTGTCCTCTTGATCGTTGATTAAATACCCAACCATAGCAGGGTCCAGATCTTTGGGAGGAAAATAATGGACCACTTTTAAGATATACTTATCCTTGCCAAAAACAGTCCAAACATAAAAATACAAACCTCCAATTAGAGGAAGAAATAAGATCCATCCACATCTATCCCACAGCATTTTTAAAGCTGAAGGACTTTTAATACTACCAGTGGGCATGTTGATTAATATGGTCAAGCTATTCCCAATTCCAGGAACTACAACGTTGGATTTAGTTTCACCTGTTAATATTCCCTTTGTAAAATTTAACTTAATTGTAGTATCGGGATCCGTGTTTCCACTCGCCCCCGAATAAAGGAAATAGTCGCTTTTGGTAAGTGGAAGATCCTCTGGCAAATGAATAGTAAAACGAATGTGTTTAAACGCCGTCTGCCATTCATTGCTTTTTACATTCCAGTAAAACTGAACCGTGCTATCGTTAAATAGAAATGCATTCTTAACCCGGTATTTAATTGTATATTCCTGAGGCCCAGTAACCAATTTATCTGGGTCGCCTACTTTAATCTCCACCTGACCATCTAATCTGGCTTGCAGAGGGCTTGTCTTAGTAAAAGCATGCCCGGGTGTCGCTACTTTAGTAATAGAAACAACTCGATTTGATGTCCAACCCTTTTCATCTTGAAGTTTGTATTTGGTTGTTATCTTCCGAAAAACACCATGCTTCTGTTCAGTAAAATTTACTTTATAATTTTCAATAACGTCAAAATATCCCGCCTGATTAAGAAAGACCTCAACATGGCAATCATCTACCAAAAATCCCTGTCCAAAAGTTGGACAAATACCCATTATCATAAATAAAAAAACAAGTATTTTTTTCATGATCATTTCATGCCATTAAACAATACTCAAAAAGAGATAACGAAAGATATCCAAATAATTACACAAGATATAAACTAACGTTTACATTCACAAAATGTAACTCTTTAAAAATAGATTTATTCGGTTTTAAAATCCATCATCCAAATATCAACGGATTGATTAATTCAATCCCAATTTCCGAATTGTTAATCAAATTAAAAATGTAAATCATTATGACGTCCATTGTATATTTGGATTCAAAAATACTTTCCTTTCATTCTTATTTTATAACTTTGAATAGAATTTGGGCTCAGTTCTATTTCCATAAATGTAATTAAGAGCTTTATTCACCCATCCGATTAAACAATTACTAAACGTTACTTGATTTTTTTATTATATCATCAATAAAATAATAAAAAGTATGAAACAAAGCTTCATATCAACATCTGTGATTATAATACTAATTATTCTAATTATAAGCTATTGGTGGCCAGCTATCCTTTGGTCTCTAATCATTGCTATTCCAATTATCTCGCTTGGGGTTTTTGATCTTTATCAATCACCACGGGCCATTCGGCGGAACTTCCCAATTTGGGGACGTTTGCGTTACGTAATGGAAGATTTACGTCCGAAGATATACCAGTATTTTATAGAAAGCGATACAGATGGAAAACCATTTAGCCGTATCCACAGAAATGTTATTTACCAACGTGCCAAACGTGAAATGGATACTACTCCTTTTGGTACGCAGTTAGATGTTTATGAGAATAATTACGAATGGTTAAACCATAGTATAAACGCATTGCCAATGGCTACGGTTAATAAAGACCCCAGAGTAATTGTTGGAGGCCCCGATTGTAAACAGCCCTATTCTTCTAGCGTGTTCAATATTTCAGCAATGAGCTATGGGTCTTTAAGTAAAAATGCAATTGCAGCATTAAACGAAGGTGCTCAAATTGGGAACTTTGCGCATAATACCGGCGAAGGATCTATCAGTGATTACCATCTTCATGGAGGAGATTTAATATGGCAAATTGGGACGGGGTATTTTGGATGTCGTTATCCTGATGGTAATTTTAATCCTGAAGCATTTGAATTCAAAGCGAATTTACCTGAGGTAAAAATGATTGAAATAAAGCTATCTCAAGGAGCTAAACCGGGACATGGAGGAATGCTACCTGCCAAAAAAGTCTCGGAAGAAATCGCAAGGATCCGCTTAGTGGAGGTGGGTAAAGATGTAGATTCACCTTCGGCTCATAAAGCTTTCTCAACTCCCTTAGAGTTACTGGCATTTATAAAACAACTTCGTGATCTGTCAAAAGGCAAACCGGTAGGATTTAAATTATGCATTGGTCATAAAAGTGAATTTATTGCCATTTGTAAAGCCATGGTAGAAACTAAAATTTACCCAGACTTCATTACTGTCGACGGAGGTGAAGGTGGAACTGGTGCAGCTCCTTTAGAGTTCTCAAACCACGTAGGAATGCCACTGCGCAATGCTTTAGCATTTGTTTATGATGCTTTAACAGGCTTTGATTTGAAGAAACATATTAAAATCATCGCATCGGGTAAAGTAACCAACGGATTTGACCTGGTAAGAAACTTTGCATTAGGAGCCGATATGTGCAATAGTGCCAGAGGAATGATGATGGCTTTGGGCTGCATACAAGCCTTAGAGTGCAATAAAAACACCTGTCCAACAGGCGTTGCGACCCAAAATCCGAAACTCGTTAGAGGATTAGTAGTGGCGGATAAAAAACATAGAGTTGCCAATTATCACAACGAAACCGTAAAAAGCGCTTCCGAACTTATGGCTGCCGCCGGAATTAAGCATCCAGATGATTTACATCGAGTGTATATACAAAGACGTATTTCTCCTGATAGAGTATTAACCTACCTAGACAGCTACCCTTATATACCCAAAGGCAGCCTTCTACAAGAGCCCTATGCAAAGCAATTTGAAGTGATAATGGCAATAAGCAGCTCTGAATCATTTACTCCTAATTACAAAAATCTAAATTGGGATGAATTAGCCTGGGCACGAAAACCGCTTACTAACTAATATTAAGGGATTGGGCCTAATACCCAATACCTACCACCTAATAAAGTATTTTTCTATACCTTAGCAACTCAAAAATAAAAAGCATATATTTTTATGAATACAGTTAAGATTGGATTACTTACTAGAGTAATTGTAGCCATTATTTTAGGGATTGGTGCGGGTTTTATATTTCCAGATTCTATTTCAAGAATTTTTATCACTTTCAACGGCTTATTTAGCAACTTTTTAAATTTTATAGTGCCTTTGATCATTTTAGGTCTTATCGCTCCGGGAATCGCGGACTTAGGAAAAAATGCTGGAAAACTCCTTGTATTGACCTCTATTCTGGCCTATGGATTTACCATATTTACTGGTTTTTTCACCTATTTATCAAGTTTATTCATCTTACCAAAAATTATAAGCAGCTCAGACAAAATACCTAGTGTAGCCGATGTGGGAAAGGTTCTCGAACCTTATTTCTCTTTAGATATGCCCCCGGTTATTGAGGTAATGAGTGCACTAGTATTAGCTTTTATCTTAGGTTTAGGCGTAGCCTTTATAAAAGGACAAGCATTAAAACAAGGACTTGAGGAATTCAGGGAAATAATTAATGACGTGATCAATGCTGTCATCATCCCCATACTACCAATTTATATTTTCGGGATTTTTTTAAACATCACCATTACCGGACAAGTCGGTAGTATAATTGCTGTATTCCTAAAAATAATCATCTTTATTTTTGCTCTTACCGTCATCCTATTACTGCTCCAATTTACTTTGGCTGGCTTTATCGCTAAGAAAAATCCTTTTAAGTCTTTAAAATTCATGCTAACTGCATACACCACTGCTTTAGGTACACAGTCATCTGCAGCTACTATTCCCGTGACGTTAAAACAAACCATAAAAATGGGAGTGGATGAAGATATTGCAGACTTTGTGATTCCACTGTGTGCAACCATCCACCTATCGGGAAGCATGCTAAAAATAACAGCCTGCGCCATGGCCATTATGCTATTAAACGGAATGCCTATTATACCCGAATTATTCGTTGGATTTATATTTATGCTGGCAATTACGATGGTAGCTGCCCCTGGCGTGCCGGGAGGAGCCATCATGGCGGCATTGGGGGTCCTTTCATCAATGCTCGGGTTCAATGAAGAGGCTTTAGGACTTATGATCGCTCTATACATCGCAATGGATAGTTTTGGAACAGCCTGTAATGTAACTGGTGATGGAGCAATAGCATTAATTATTGATAAAATTTATAAAAAAGAGACTGAACATTCAGAAGGTATCGAGATGGCCCCAAAAATATGATGTTGTCTTCATCCCTATTTTAATGATCTTAATCGACCGATTGTCTTATTTTAATTGATATCCGTTTCTTTTAAAAATTAAGAGTCTTGAATATTGAACAAAAACAGTATATTACTGTAGTATATAATTTAAAAATATTTATTTATGCCTTCATTTGATATCGTGAGCAAAATAGATGCTCAGACCCTCGACAATGCTATTAATAACGCAAAAAAAGAAATTTTGAATCGTTATGATTTTCATGCTTCAAAAAGTACTATCGAACACGATAAAAAAACCAATATCATTACGATTGTCACGGAAGATGACATGAAATTAAAAGCCATTACTGATTCTATTATTTCCCGAATGATTAAACAGGGTCTAGATGCAAAGAGTCTCGATTTTGGAAAAGAAACGTATGCTTCAGGAAATATGATCCGAAAAGAAGTGAGCATAAAGGAGGGAATAGATAAGGAAACCGCCAAAAAAATAGTCTCGAAAATAAAAGAGAGTAAAATAAAAGCACAAGCTTCAATAATGGAAGATCAAATTAGAGTGCAGAGTAAGAACATTGACGACCTTCAGAAAGCCATCTCATTATGCCGTGGGGAAGATTTCGATCAACCTTTACAATTCATCAACATGAGGAATTAATGATCTCTGAATTCTAAATCTGAGCTGGTATCAAATACCAGACAAGGATTTAATATTCTACAAAATAGGAAACAAAAAAAAAGCCCTATAAATTATTTTTATAGGGCTTTACTCATTCTAATAGTACCCAGGGCCGGGATCGAACCGGCACGGTTTCCCATTGGTGTTTGAGACCAACGCGTCTACCAATTCCGCCACCTGGGCATTTCCCTTGCGGGATGCAAATGTATATATTTCTATGAGAACTGCAAAATTTATTTTTGCAGTTTTATATATTATTTTAATTAAGGGTTACGTTAAGGCTTCATAACAATCTTCATAATGTCATTTCCAAAAACAAAGATCATTAAAGCCACTAAAATAAAGAAGCCAACCATCTGTGCATTTTCCATGAACTTTTCGTTTAGAGGCCGTCCTATGACCATTTCGACCAATAAAAACAAGGTATGTCCACCATCTAAGCCAGGGATGGGTAATAAGTTCATTAAGGCTAAAGCCATGGAAAGCAAACCTACCAAGCTCCAGAATTTGATCCAGTTGACTTCCGCGCCAAACATCTGTGCGATGCCAACAGGTCCTGCCAATGCTTTACTTGGGTTGACATCTCCTGTGAATATTTTTCCTAATCCTTTGGCGTTATCGATTAAAGAACCCCATGCTTTGGATGCACCTACAGGCAAAGAACCCCAAAAACCATAATTCATTTTCTCATAAGGAAAATCAGGATTGAGACCAATAACTATCCCAAGCTTTCCATCTTCAGGCACCACGACAGGAAGGGTAAGTGTTTCACCCAATCTGCTAATCTCGATATTCACCGAGTCTCCTATATTTTCATTCAATACAGCAGTTAATTGATCGCTATAAGTAATGGATTGACCCGCAATATTAATAATACTATCCTTTGCCTTCAATCCAGCGATATCAGCTGTGCGTCCTGCTTCAACAGAATCAATCCCTACGACTTTAACTCTTGGTGAAACAAACGGTATTCCGTGCATTATCCGCAACCTTATTTAAAATATCAGACGGGATAGTGATGTGAGTGATTTGTCCATTTCTTTCAACCGTTAAATCCGCACCTCCCATCAATACCTTTGAGCCCATAAGCTCTTCAAAGCGCACTACCTTTTCGCCATTGATTTCTGTAATACGATCTCCAGGTAGGAAGCCGACTTCTGTGGCGACAGGTCCTGGATTTATACCTTGCGTAATCTTATCATTCTGAATATAGGTTTCGCCATACTTGAAAGTAAGCATCCAGAATATAAATATCCCTAAAACGATATTAACGAATACTCCCCCGAGCATCACAATTAAGCGTTGCCACCTTGGTTTAGAACGAAATTCCCAAGGTTGTGGAGGCCCCTCCATTTGGGCCGTATCCATCGACTCATCGATCATGCCAGCAATTTTAACATAGCCCCCTAAAGGAAGCCAGCCAATTCCATATTCACAGCCTTTATAATTAAATTTAAACAGTTTAACGCCCCAAGCATCAAAAAATAAATAAAACTTTTCTACTTTAATCCCAAATGCTCGGGCTGCCAAAAAATGTCCAAGTTCGTGAAGTATTACTAAAATTGACAAGCCTAGTATTAACTGGCCAGCCATAATCAAACCATCCATGCAGATTAATTAATGTTTATTATGAAATAAAATATTTTTATTTAAAACCATTTCCTTCGCTATCATCCTACTTATTCGATCAATTTCAAATAGATCTTCCAGTTCTGGATTCTTAATATTGCTAATCTTAGCCAGCGTATTTCCTATGATATCACTCATTGCTAAAAAAGCTAATTTCTTCATTCAAAAAACGCTGCCACAACTACTTCATTGGCAGCATTAAGAACAGTTGGAAACACCCCACCCTCCTCGATTGCTTTGTAGGCTAACGATAAGTTTACAAAGACTTCCAGATCCTGGCTTCTCAAAGGTTAATTGTGGATATTGCAGGGAAATCGAAGCGTGTAAAGCGGTTTTTTACCCTTTTAGGAAAAGCCAAAGCTACCTGTATTGGGAGTTTCATATCTGGAATTCCCATTTGTGCTTTTATTGACCCATCTTCAAATTGAACCAAAGAGTGAATGACAGATTGAGGATGAACCACCACATCAATTTGGCTAGTCTAAACCAAACAACCATAAGCCTCAATTACCTCAAGACCCTTGTTCATAAGGAAGCAGAATCTATGGAGATATTTTTTCCCCATATCATACGTAGGATGACTAAGCGCCAGTGCGGGTGTAACGGTTTCCAAGAATAGACCTGTCTTCCCCTCTAAAAGGCCCACCCGATGCTGTTAAAGTATAACTCTTTCTACAGGGTTACTTTCTTCTCCAGCCAAGCATTGAAATATTGCCGAATGTTCAGAATCCACAGGCAAAATGCGCACGTTATATTGTCTTGCCAATCCCATCATCATCTCTCCAGCCACAACCAAGGTTTCTTTGTTAGCCAAAGCGATGTCTTTTCCTGCCTGTATAGCACTAAGTGTAGGCTTCAGTCCAACAAACCCCACCAACGCGGTCAGTACAATATTTATTTCCGGGAATTGTACCACTTCGCAAAGGGCATCTTCTCCGGTAGAAACTTCTATTCCATACGGTTGAAGTGCTGTTTTTACGTCAAGATAATATTTTTCATTGCAAATGACCACATGCTTGGGCAAAAGCTCTTTGGCCTGCTCAATTAACAATTTCGGCATTTGAATCGGCTGTAAGCACCATGATCTCAAAAAGATCAGGAAATTCCTTTACAACTGATAGGGCTTGTGTTCCGACACTTCCTGTAGAGCCCAAAATTGCTAATTTCTTTTTCATTAAAATAAATTGTCTTTAAAAGGCAATGAAGCTATCATGAGTGTTTATTCATGTTGTTTTTGTGCGTTTAGTATACTCATGATGGTTTTATCACAGAATACAAGGTTCTAATTGCTCGGCTCATATTTCGATCATTAGATAAGCGCGGCAATTTATTTTGCCCACCTAACTTACCTGTTGATCGCATATAGTTTATAAAAGCATTCTTTTTCATCGGCCTAATAATCAAAGGTTGAAGCACTTTTCCTTCAATCAAATCAAAATAGTAGGCATTTTTCTGCTGCAAAGCTAAATCAACTTTTCTACTAAAAGAAAGAATATCATCAGGAACTTTTACGAATTCAATAAACCACTCATGATAAGGCAATTCACCCTCTTGCGTTTGTACTTGTGGAGCAACCGTAAACTCAGCAATTTCAATCCCTTCTTCATTGGCTACACCAAGTAAGGATTCTTCAACTTCCTCTGCGATAACATGCTCTCCAAAAGCAGAAATAAAGTGCTTTATTCTTCCAGTTACCATCAATAAATAGGGATTCTTTGAAACAAACTTAACCGTATCCCCGATGCTATAGCCCCATAGACCTGCATTGGTATTAAGAATTAGCGCATAATTGACTCCTAACTCAACGTCTTTTAAAGATTTTCTGGTAGGATTTTCATTAAAATACTCATCAGTTGGAATAAATTCATAAAAAATCCCCGAATCTGGAAGCAATAGTAACCCCTTCTCTTTCTGGGAATCCTGAAAAGCAATGAAGCCTTCGGACGCAGGATAGGTTTCGATGGAATCCACTTTTTTACCGATACTCTCTTGCAATTTTGCACGATATGGTTCGAAATTAACCCCACCATATACAAATAAACTGAAGTTCTTAAAAATATCTTTGATCTTCTTCCCTCCCGCTTTTGCAGAAAGTCGATCGAAATACATTTGTACCCAAGGCGGGATTCCCGAAATCAATCGCAAGTCTTGATCGATCGTCTCATCTACAATTTCTTCTACTTTCGTTTCCCAATCTTCAATACAATTGGTTCGATGAGAAGGTAGTCGATTTTTCTGCAGATAAAGAGGAATATAGATGCGCAACAATTCCTGATAGTCTTCCAAAAGAAATGCCATTTTCAGAGGACAACTCAGGACTCCCCTGTAAAAAGATCATTTTTCCGTCTATAAAGTCAACTTTGTCAGTCTCATGAATATAATTCAACAAGGCATTTCTTGCCCCTTCAATTTGATCCTTCAAGGATGCTTTAGTTAATGGGATGTATTTTAATCCAGAAGTAGTTCCAGATGTTTTCGCTAAATAAGTGGGCTTACCAGGCCATAAAACATCAGACTCCCCTGCAATTATTTTATTGATATAAGGTCGAATATCCTCATAATCACTAATAGGAACATTCTTTTTAAAATCTTCGTAAGTTGAAATCTTGTTGAAATTGTGATCCCTTCCGAAAGTCGTATCCCCTGCTAACAAGACCAGTTCTTTAAAGACTTTTTCTTGTATTGCAGGCGCATTATGTCGCCAATTTGCTATTTTCTTAGCAACTAAACCTGCATATAGTTTTCCTAATGATGCTTTAATCCCCATACAACTTATAAAATATTTTTCATTACCTGAGGGTCCTCCGATCCACGATATTCTCCCATCATTTTTCGATATGCAATCGCAATAGTAACACTGGCCAGCGGTACAACTAAAAACGAATTGATTAGACTCAACCCTGTAGAGATGATGGCCAGATTCAAATAGCTAAAGTAGAGATATAATAAATTCAGCATCACAAAAAATGCAAAAATCATTAAAAGCTTAATTACATTTCCTCTAGTTATCGCCAAACTTAATCGTAAGGACCGAAAGGTGTTTTGTCCCCTATCAATTATAAAAAAAGGGAAAAAGACCAGCCGAATCATCATTAAAAAAATGAACACAATCGCAATAATAACTCCTATGCTTACCAAGGTTTCAATTGGGATTTTTAGATAAATAAGAGGCAAAAGTAAAATTGAGATGAATAAATAAGAAAAAAGAGTTATGAATAAAATGAATACCATGCCGGCAAAGAAAAAACTCATTTCGGAAATCGTCGGTATACTTTTCTTGAGCCTTATTGCATTTTCTTCCTTATCTAAAATCTGAAAGATATGTTTAAATAAAGTGAGCTGAATTCCAAAGTAAAGAATTACGAATAGAAGAGCAATAAATATATTAAGGATAGAGTTAAATTCGTTAAAGTAAAACCCCAATATTGCAGATGAGTTTGACGTTACAAACATCAAAAGGCAGAGCCCAGAAATCGCAAAATATTTTTTTTTTAACACTTCCCAAGCATCGCTTAGAACATCATTAACAACAAAAGTACTCTCTTTCAAAAAGGAAATCATTCTCTAGCTTATTCAATTGCAAATATACGTAAATAAGATAAAATAACGCTAATTCTAAAAGAATCAAAATCACGGGTTTTTAATAGGTTACATCTTTGAATTTCTGACCTCCTACAGGTTTCCAATCCGATTTTGGTTCAAAATAATTCCATAAGAAGGACGAAATTCGGCGCGTCAATTCCCAAGCTTCATTGCTTGATGTCCAAGAAGTGTCTTCATTGTCTTTCGTTCCAATATAAAATACATAATCTCCATGTGGTGCATTTACCATTACCAATTCCGAGCGAGATTGATTAACCGCACCCGTTTTTGAAGCAGTCTGAATATAAGGTGGTATTTGTGAAAGTGCATTATCATCATAAAATTGATTGGTCATCATCCTATACATGCGGTCGCTTGCTTCCTTACTAATCACCTCGCCGCTTCGGATTTTTACCAAAAGTGTGGCCATTTCCCTTGGAGTGGTTTGTCCCCAACCGTACAGCTCCCAGTCTTTCTCTCTTCCAGGGGTTCGTGAATTAACCCGTGTATGCTCTAAACCATATTCTGCCATCAAATGATTGATAGCCACTCCACCCCCTGCCATTTTCTGGCTCCATAACGAAGTTGCATTATCGCTGTAGCTGATCATCAAGGCAGCAGCTATACTAAGATCAGTTTTTGCACTATCTCGATAATTGGTCATCAAGCCCGATCCTCCATAATCTAAATCTCGTGTATAGACAAGGGGCTGATTATATTTCAAATCCCCTTTCTCTATTTTATCAAAAAGACCAATTAAGATGGGGACTTTTACTACGCTGGCAGTCGGAAAAATCGTATTGGCATTAAGCGCAGCTTCACGGTTCGTTTTTAAATGATAAACGTAAATTCCTATTGTGCCATGATAATCTTCTGTCATTGCTTTGAGGGCAGTTTCCAGCTTTCGATCGACTTTTGGCTCTTGCGCATTCGCTGTATAAAATAAACTGTATATCGTGATCATTAACACAAACAAGTAAGAGTATTTCATTCTTTATTAATAAAATTTCAACTAATTTAGCAAATATTAATAGAAACATTTTTAGAAATCTTCTGTTTTAGGCTTATGAGTAAATTCAATGAATTAATAAACAGCAAAAAACCTGTCTTGGTGGATTTTTTTGCAGAATGGTGTGGACCCTGTAAAATGATGCAACCTATTTTAAAGGAGGTTAAATCACAGTTAGGCGATGATGCCACGGTTCTAAAAATAGATATTGATAAAAATCCCTCTGTAGCCAATGCTTATAGTATTCAAGGTGTGCCTACTTTAATGATTTTCAAAGAAGGTCAGATTAAATGGAGGCAAAGCGGTGTACGTCAAGCCAATGAATTGATATCCTTAGTAAAACAATATACGTAGGTATAAAATTACTAACCCAAGCTACTCGCTATTTACAAATAATTTCTTTTAAGATCGAATAAATAGTAACTTCGCATCCGATTTAGGATTGGAGAGGTGTCCGAGTGGCTGAAGGAGCACGCTTGGAAAGCGTGTGTATCGCAAGGTACCGTGGGTTCGAATCCCACTCTCTCCGCATATAGATTCGATAAATGAGAATACCCTATAAGTATAAAACTATAGGGTATTCTCATTTACAAACCGACAAATTGTTATCCTTTGAGAGGCTTTAAGACTTCTTTAAGACATGTTCTCCCCTCCTTCAACAGTCCGTTAGCAAAACCTAAAATTTGTTGAAGAAAGGGATAATAATGTCATAAAAGAGTATCAACCAACCCCCGAAGCCGTACTAAGACAACCTAATAAAACATTAAAGAAAATGAAAATTATTAAAAAATCACTAACTTGTACTACTACTTTTAAAGTCATCGATAGATAAAATGGAATCACATAAAGATTTAAAATTTGCTGTATTAATTGATGCTGATAATGTGCCGTATTCAAATGTAAAAGAAATGTTTGAAGAGATCGCAAAATACGGCACCCCGACCTTTAAAAGAATATATGCAGATTGGACGAAGCCAACCGTATCTGGTTGGAAAAAAGTGTTATTAGAAAATGCTATCACTCCGGTTCAGCAATATAGCTATTCTACCGGGAAAAACGCTTCGGATAGTGCCCTTATTATTGATGCCATGGACATCTTATACACAGGAAAAGTTGATGGTTTTTGTATCGTTTCCAGCGACAGTGACTTTACTAGGTTGGCTACAAGATTACGGGAAGCGGGAATGAAAGTGATTGGTATTGGGGAAAAGAAAACTTTGAACGCATTCATTACAGCCTGTGACAAATTTATCTATATAGAAATACTAGGTGGGCAGTCTGATTCTGAGCATGATAAGAAAGAACCAAAAACAGAAAGCGAAAGGAAAGCTAAAAAAATACCGCTAAGCAAAATTGACCCAAAAGTCATAAAACTAGTATCTAGCAGCATTAGTGACTTGGGTGATGATAATGGATGGGCATTTTTAGGTGATCTTGGAAATCTATTGTTAAAAAAGAAGCCCGATTTTGACCCCCGTAATTATGGATTTACCAAACTCCTGCCATTTATCAAAAGCATGAATAAATTCGAAATTGATGAAAGAGAAAGCGGTAAAAACAACATCAAACATATTTATGTCCGAAAAAAATAAAACGGCATATTTTATATTAATTATTCATCTATAGAATCCTCATCTAGATGCTCCTCCTCATCTACACCTTTCTCTTTTAACTGGTAAGAACCCGGGTGATCTTCTAATCTTCTCTCGGGATCAATCAGTCCATCATCTTTTCGAATTGCACCTTCGCCATAAACGCTTTTCGTTACTTTTTCCGTATTATCGCTTTCTGGTGCCTGGGAAAACTCATTTACTGATGTTTCTTTCTTTTCTTTATCATTGTGTGTCATTGTATTCAAGGTTTTAACAGTAATCTTCATTGGGATTATTTATTGAAACATCTTATACTAGAATAAGTTTTGGATGTATCTGGAAAACAAAGACGGGGTAATAGATATCATTTATAATTTAATTTAACAAAGACTGATGTCACCTTGTTTATCAACTATTTGCATGCAAAGCCAATCGATTCCCTTCGGTATCGATAAAAAATGTTAAATAGCCAATCTTTTCATCGATTAACATCTTAGGCTGAACCACTTTGCCACCAGCAGGCTCTATCTTATCTTCTATTAATTGAATGGAGGGATTTGCATTTAAATAAATCAATACCCCTGCTTTCGAAGGTACCATATGCTCTCCTTTCACTAATGCCCCTGATACCTTTCCCGAACTCATTTGAGGATCCATAGGAAAAAATATCATTTCCATTCCATTCATTTTAGTTGATGGCATCTCTATATCAAAAAGAGTTTCGTAAAACTTCTTAGCTCTTTCTGTATCCAAAACAGGTATTTCAAACCAATTGACAACATTAACATCTACCCCTAACTTCTTCATGTCTTCTTACTTTAGTATTTAACAATTTATTATTGACCCAAACCACTACGCTAAAACACCAAGTTTTAAAAGATTGTTTTTTGAGAAGTATAGAAAAAGATTAAAAATCTAACTTTAGGACAAAATGACTCCAGAGTTTCTTAGAAACATCCTTTCTAATTTAAGGTACGCCTACGATAATCAACAGCTATTAATTCACATTAAAGAAAATACGTATATAAAAACCACCTACAAATGGTTCCATAAACGATAAGGACTGCATCAGTAGCAATAATGTCAATTTACTCTTAGTTGATCTTTAAATAAATTAATCCTGCATTAAACTTGCTTTCTGGATGTAATATTTTATTTTTGATCCATCACTAATAGAAGATAACTTGAAATCGAAAAAACCAAAAGTTTTAATTACTGGTGCCAGCTCAGGTTTAGGACTGGCAATGGCCAGAAGACTAAACGATGATTATTGTTTAATTCTACATGCTTCTAAAGATGAGAACATAAAAGAGTTAAGAGAGAACAATTACGTTTTAACTGCAGACCTGAGTAATCCGGCTGAACTAAAAGATTTTTGTAAAAAGCTCAAAGTTGAACATGCCCAGGATCTTTATGCAGTGATAAACAATGCTGGCATTGCAATTGACAAACCCTTGGTTTTTCAACCTGAAAAAGACATAGATGCTATGCTAATGGTTAATTTGAAAGCACCTATCATGATCACTAAAACGGTAATGAAAATTTTCGGGTTGAAAAACAAAGGAGTAATCATCCAAGTAAGTTCATGTGTGGCCCAAACGGGAAATGCCTTTCAGTCTGTATATGCAGCAACAAAAGCTGGATTAATCGCTTTCTCAAAATCCATCGCTAAGGAAGCTGCAGCATTATACCAAGGGCACCAAATTAGAGTATTGACTATTTCACCCGGATTCATACAAACGCGCATGACGCATACTATTCCGAACTCGGAAAAGGATCGGTATTTAAAAATGATTCCAGCACAGCGGTTTGGGGAATCTGAAGAAATAGCTGAAACTATTGCTTTTTTACTATCTGATAAGGCCTCTTATATTAACGGCAGCAACATTGAAGTAAACGGAGGGCTCTTTTAACAATGAATAATAATTTATTGGGACTTGAGCCGAAGCAAATGCTATTACATGGCCCCACCAAAATATTGCTGGATGCCTACCATTGGCATATTCCAGAAATTGGAATAGTTGCTAGTTATACACCAAAACAAAGGGATGTACATGATCACTTTGGAATCTTTAGAGGCGTTGACCAAATCGAAGCCTTTGCACAAGCCACTATCGTCTCTTGCGGGACATTTCTGGAGTGTAAAAAGCAAAATTGTGATCCCTTAGCGTTGAAAGATAAATTTATTCCGGCTTTCATAAGCACTGGACAAGTAAATTTTCATAACTATCTGGAAGAAGGGGATACTTTTATCAGTATTGGAAAGATAAAGTTTTACAAATTCCGGCAGATGGTAGCCGACGGAAGAATTTATAGAGTGCCGAAAGGACGAGATTTAGATGCGTATTTCAAAGATTTTGACGAAACGAAATTAATCAATTACGATTTAAGAGATGATTTTATTTTAGTAGCGGAATTATTCGACGTTACAGGAAGAGCGATAAAAAAAGAAAAATTTTAATAAATTATATAAATGGAAAGACAGGAAATCATTAACGGGTTGGTAGAGATACTACAAACTGTGAGAACTATAGATCAAGAAAAACTGACTGAGGTAACCGAAGAAACTGATTTTATTGCCGACTTAGGTACTCCATCTACAGAGATGATCAACATTGCGGCCAAAGCCGAACAAAAATTTGATATTGAATTCGAAGACGATGATATAGATGATTTGGGTTCCAAAGTTAAGGATATTGTTGATCTGATCTTACGTACAAAAGAAAAAGCCTAAAATGGAGCTAAAGGGTAGAAAAGTAGCGGTGGTAGGGATGGGCGGAGCTTTTCCCACCTGTTCTGACTTAGATGATTTTTCAGAAAAACTTTTCGCTAATAAAAGTTTGGTAAGAGAATGGGATACAGCAACAGCTCATGGCAAGAATATACGTTCTACAATTTCTGGCTTTATAACCGAGACTGAAATGAATCTTGAGGCCATCTATTCTACACATATTATAAATTACCCCGAAGTTTATGTTGACCTTTTAGACCGAATTCCAGCTAGTAATTTATCGACCGCCGATGTTGGCAGCATCTGGGCAATGCTTGGCTCGCTAGATGCAATAAAAATGGCGGGGTGGACAGAACTAGAAACACAATCGGAAAACACTGGGGTGGCAATAGGTTCCGCAGGCGCTGGCCATATAATCCAACGGAGTGCATGGCACAATTTTTTTGAACTTGGAAAAAAAACCAGATCTGTGGGTTCACATACGGTGGACAGGGCCATGGTCTATCGTGATGCTGCAAACGTTTCCTGCCTAATTAAAAACAAAGGTGTGTGCGAGTCGATAGGTTCGGCTTGCGCTACTGGCTTGGGCAATATTGGCTATGCATACCGACTGATCAAGTTTGGATTGCAGGACAGGGTTGTTGCAGGCGGTGTTGAGGGAACTTCCTTGGAGACTTTTATTGGTTTTGATGCTATGCAAATATTAAGCCGAGGTTTTTCACCGGAAGAAAGTTCTAGACCATTTGATGTGAATAGAAACGGCTTTGTCTGTTCATTTGGCGCAGGGATTGTCTGCTTAGAAGAATATGAAATGGCTAAAGCCCGAGGCGCTAATATTCTGGCGGTTATCGATAATTATTTTAATAATTCTGATGGAGACGGTGACATGTTTTCTCCATCATTTGTCGGACAAAAAAGGTTATGGAATGGTTTATTACCCAATAATGGTTTTAAACCGGATGTGGTAAAAGTGCACGGCACTTCCACTCCAGTCGGAGATGCGATCGAATTATTGAGTGTAGTGGAGATTTTGGGGGTCCGCGATTATCATGTATCCGCTCCTAAATCACAATTCGGCCATATGCTGGGTGCCGCTGGGTCAGTTGAATTTATTACAGCCTTACTAATGCTACAGCATCAAACGGTGCTACCCTGCCTAAACTCATTTAATCTAAACACAGAATTAGAGCGTTTTCAAACATCCGACACATGGGAAGGAATAAAGTCTCCTCTAGCTAGTTTTAGAGATCTACTCCCCCAGAAAAGTCTTAAAAAAGAAATTAATAGCATTGCCTGTCTAAACTATGGATTTGGTGGCACAAATAGTTCGATTCTGATATCAAGGGATAATTCATGATAAATAACACAGATAAAGTTGCAGTTGTATTTGGTGTAAGGAACGATAGCTCCATCGCCTTCCATGTTGCTTTAAAATTACATCAATCTGGTTGCAGGGTGGTGTTAACTTATGTTGAGGACACGAGGGATGATGTCTTATTCCTTTTAGAGAAAAATGGCATGGATACCACCTATGCTACACATGTTGATGTTAGAAACGAAGAACAGATCAGGCATTTTTTAAACAACGTTCATGACGGTCTTGGTCCGATAGACTATATACTTCACGGGGTTGCATTTGGCAGTCAAAGTGTGATGTGCTATAGTTTACCAGGGAACGGCAAGCCTGCACCTTCTTATATTGATATACCTTTCGATGATCTAATGGATTCTTTTAATATCAGCGCCTATTCTCTATTGAGGATTTGTCGTGTTGCAGAGGCTTTATTATCCGAAAATGCATCTATTTTAACCTTAACCTACAATGCATCACAACGTGTTTTTCCAGGATATGCAGGAATGTCTGTAAATAAAGCAGCACTTGAAAATATCATGATTTACCTCTCAAGTTACTTTAGGAAGATTGGGGTAAGAGTTAATGCAGTTTCCGCGGGATTGGTGATGACGACTTCTGCTGGGGGGATAAATGGTGTAAGAAAGCTACGTAAACTAGGAAAAATCACCGCCCCTTTGGGCAATATTGTTGCTGAAGATGTTGCCAATACGGCGCTATACTATTTTTCTGATTTATCAAAGAAAGTAACAGGCAATATACATTATGTAGATGGAGGCTTTAACATAATGGGAGTAGCAGTAGATGAGGGATGACTTAGAAAAATTGATTTTGGGTAAATATCCTCGGCACGACTTTGCAATAGGGAACGATCTAGTATTCATCCCTGATTTTGAACTATCCTTCAATGATCTTTTTCAGAGAAAAGTATTTACAGAAAATGAAATCGCCTACTGTATGCAGTTTGATAAACCCATACTTAGGTATGCGTCTACTTGGGCAGCCAAGGAAGCTATATATAAAAGCATCAAGCAGATCAACTCTACGGCAATTACTTTTAAAAAGATTGAAATAATAAGGACAAAAATTGCAGGTATGCCACAGGTTATTTTGCCGGAGCAATTATCACATCTACAAATAAGTTTAAGTATTACACATGATGGAGACTATGCTTGGGCTATTGCTGTCACCAAAAAATAATATACATGAGCAAACATTATTTTGAAGATGACCGAGTAGTAATGCATTACTATAAATTTGGTAGTGGTGCAAAGAAGATGCTCTGCTTTCATGGCTATGGTATGCATGGAAGACAATTTAAAGTTTTAGAGGAAATCTTAGGAAATCGGTATACATTTTATGGATTTGATCTGTTCTTTCATAAAGAAACAAGGCTTAAAGACCAAAGTTTGGGAGCGGTAAAAAAAGGGATTTCAAAGCAAGACTTAGGTACTCTATTCCTCTCTTTTTGCGAAAAATTAGGCATTGAAGACTTCTCTCTTATCGCCTATTCGATGGGCTCACACTATGCCACAACATTGGTAGAGGAAATACCTGAAAAAATTAATGAGGTCTTTTTTGCTGCGCCGTCCAGTCTTAAGCCAGGAAAAATTATAACATTCTTAAGTTCCAATAAAATAGGAAATAAACTATTAGAGCGACTCGCCTTAAGCGATAATGGAATGATCAGTTTCCTTTCGGTATTAAAAAGAATCCACGTGGTCGACCAAGAATCACATGACATATTATTAAAAGAGGTTGCCACTGCAGAATTGAGGTTTACGTTTTACGCCTGCACAAGTTATATGCGGTTTCTAAATCTGGATGCCCAGAAATTTATTGATAATCTTAATCAGCACCAAATAAAAAGTATCTTTGTTTTCGGTGAAAGAGATAAAAGCTATCCTTCCAAAATTGGAAATTCAATTATTCCCAAAATTGCATTAGGTAAGCAAATCGTCATAAATGAGGACCATAATATGATCAACCCAAATTTTGGTCGAACCTTATCTGAATTGTTAAATGATCATTAAAGCCAAACCGCTTCCTGCCTCCATTATTAAAGGAATTGCGCATATCCTTACTTGGTTTTTTAAAAGGCGATTCAACAAGATGATAATCAAAGACATTGGTATCAGACCAGACCATTCTTACCTCCTCATGTGCAATCATTTTAGTTTTTGGGATGGGTTCTTAGCTGCCTACCTCAGCCTGCACGCCATTCATAAAAAGCATGAACTGAAGGGATTTTATATCATGGTTTTAAAAAAACAAATGCAAATGAATCCTTGGTTGAAATATTTTGGCTGCTTTTCGATTTCCCCTGGCACATCTTCTGTAAATGAAAGTTTGGATTACGCAGCAGAGCTTTTGAGTAAACCAGGCAACCTCTTACTAATGTATCCGCAAGGAAATCTGGAGTCTAACCACGCCCGGAAAATAGTGTTGAAAAAAGATGGTATAAATTATATTATTCCCCAAATTAAAGGGGATTGTCAATTGATTTGGAGCAGCAATTTGATTGAGTATTTTGAAAGTTTCAAACCGTCGGTTTATTTTCATATGCTAGATTGTGAGACCAACCATGATTTTGATTATAATGACCTTACATCCAATATAAACATCCATCACCAGACTGCTGTTCAAAAACAATTTAGATTCACTGATGAAGATTAGATTACGTAGGTCAGTACCCCATCCTTCTTAATCCATCTTTTGCTTTGGTTTCGATGCTATTTTCATATTCATGGTTTTTCATTGCTATAGCTTGTTTGTAAAAAGCAGCTGCCTTACTTTTATCATTTCTCCTCTCATATATATTGCCAATTCTTAACGCTGCATTGGCCGCATAATAATAGGATGTATGTTTTCCGATATCGATTGATTTCTGGTAATTAGTTATGGCTTCCAAATCCCTGCCTAATTCATCATAAATTCTACCAAGCCTATAATGTAATTCTATTTGATCTCTTTGAAGTCTAAAATTGCCTGCATTTTTATTATGAAGTTGAGCTAAGGCTTTACTGTAATATCCACCATCAAAATATAAACGAGCCTTTAATAGATCCTTGTCGGGCGAAGCATCATTTGCTTCTTTTAATGCCTGTTTATCTTTCTCATCGTAAAGACTCCCTTGACTCTTAACCATTTTCAAGAACGAATTATACCGATTGTCATCACCCTTTAAATAATAATAATAAGCGAGTTTAAGGTATGCATCTTTCACATAGTTGATGCCTTTATATTCTTTTAAAAAGTTATTCAAATAGATGTTGGCATCCGGATCCATGCGATTAAGCTTCGCACTCCCCAGTAGATAGTTTAAAGTTGGAAATTCTATGTATTCGACCCCATTAGGGCGTTTTAATAGGTATGTTATCGCATTATCATTACGGGCACTTTTGGCAGAAACATAGCCTTGCAAATAGCTTTTTAAAAGGCTTGAATTATCCAAAGTACCAATGTAACCCATTATTTTGCTATAGTTAGACTTAGTGTGAACGATATCAGTTTCTATGTAACATAAAAAGAAAACCACCTCGTCTCTATAAAAGTCATACGATGTTTTTGGAAGGGCTGACACCAGATTTTCTAAAGTTTTAATACCTTTTCCGGCATTTCCCTTAATCCCTAATGTAGAAAATACCTTTTTCAAATTTGACGGGATTGAGCCGAAAATTACATCTATTAATCCTGCACTCTTTTGATTTCGGCAAAAATTCAGGAAACTTTTCAGCATTCGCAGACAATAGTCTATTCGCCTTTCTGATAGTAATTCCCGAAGAAAAATAATCCTGGAATCTACTTTCGAGCATTCCCCATTGAAGATTTATCTCCGCTTGGGCAAATAGGTAATATGGAGAGTTTTTATCTTTCTTTTCTAAGTCACTTAGCCTACTAGACTTAAATCTTTTAAGCCTGTCGTATTCTGCTTTATTTTCTGAAGCAAGAAGGTTGAAATAATCGACATAATTTTCCAAAAGAATGATTATCCCATTAGCTGGATTTTGCTTTTTCTCTTTTTGAATAAGATTTTTCGCATCACTTAACCGCAGATCAAAGACTGCCTGATATGCCTGCTTACAATTGCTATTAAAGTCGAAATTAGCTTTGGAGGGAAAACTTAGCGATAGGAGTATGAATGAAATTAAAAGGAATTTTTTAGTCATCATTTATATAAAATCCTATTATAAGCAAAAAGCCATCCAATTAGGGATGGCTTTTTGCTTTTGGCGGAAAGCGAGGGATTCGAACCCCCGGACCTTTGACAGTCAACGGTTTTCAAGACCGCCGCATTCGACCACTCTGCCAGCTTTCCGAAGGCAAAAGTACAAACTTTGACTTAATATCCAAAGAATAATGTGTTTATTTGCTCTAAACGCAATAAACACCTCATTCCCTGCTAGTTATTTTTATTGTTTTTATCGATAAGGGTTTGGATAATTCCATCCACTACTCCAATTTGTGGAACTTCTATCTGCTTGACCTTTCCCCATTTCATGATATTCATAAAGATTTCGCTTGCGGGTATGATAACATCTGCCCGATCAGACTTTAAACCCATTACTACGATGCGCTCTTTCAAAGAATGTGAACGTAGTTGTTCATAGACGGTTTTCAGTTTACCATAGGTTAAAGGCTTAAATGTTTTTTGATTTGCCAAAGTGGAGATCCTGGCGATATTCCCCCCCGTTCCAATACCAATCACGTTTTTATAGCCTTCTGTATTTTCTTTTATCCAGCTTTTCATTCCTAACCAAGTTTTTTCATCCACTGAGTCTTCTAGTAAACGAATGGTTCCTATCCTAAATGATTTAGACTTCTTTAGCTTTCGTTTGTGAAAAATAGACAACTCTGTACTTCCCCCACCAACATCAATGTATAGGAATGTCTCAACATTATCGAATTTCTTTTCAAATTGGTTGGAATAAATTACTTTCGCCTCTTGGTCTCCATCCACTATTTGAAGATTAATACCAACCTCTTTAATTTTCTTAACTAAATCTGGTCCATTGGCAGATTCGCGCATCGCAGAAGTAGCATAGGCGAGATAGTCGGCTACGTGGTAAACATCGATAAGGCCTCTAAATGCAGCCATCGTTTTTATTAGATCTTTGGACTTTTCCTCAGATATCCGCCCATTCAAAAACACATCATCGCCTAAACGAATTGGAACACGAACTAGCGTGTTTTTTTTGAAAGTAGTTTGTCCATCTATTTCATGAATATCAGCGATAAAAAGCCGGATCGCATTGGATCCTATATCGATTGCAGCATACCTCATTTAATTTTGTTTTTTAAATATTGATAAATGTCAACTTGAGACCGATAACCCCGACCTCCTACTTTAGTAATGTAACTGTTGTTATTTGTTGCATTTATTTCACGCGCTTTTGTATTGTCTCGAAGTTGTATTAAAAGTATATCTTTTAACTCCTTCTTTATTTCATCATCTAAAATTGGAAAACCGACCTCAATACGTCTATCCAAATTGCGAGTCATTAAGTCAGCAGATGTTAAATAAATTTCTTCTTGACCACCATTTTCAAAAAACCATACCCGAGCATGTTCTAAATAACGATCAACAATACTCCTAACTTTTATGTTTTCACTAAATCCCTTCTGGCCCGGCACTAAGCAACACATTCCACGGACGATTAAGTCTATCTTTACTCCGGCATTACTTGCATCGTAAAGCTTTTTTATTACCTCTTCATCCGAAAGAGAATTCATCTTCAATATCATCGATGCAGGAATACCCTTCCGAACATTTGATATTTCCCTATCTATTAAAGCATATAACTTACTACGAGATTCAAGTGGTGATGTGACTAAACATTCATATTTATCATAGAATGTATTTTTCTTTAACCCAGAAAAAAATCGATTCAAATCTTTTACGACTTCTTTTTTGACAGTAAAAAGATTATGGTCACAATAAACTTCTGCAGTTACTTCATTAAAATTACCTGTGGCTAGTGTAGCATAATAAACTATTTTACCATTTTCACGCCTCTTCACTAAACACACTTTAGAATGAACTTTAAGCTCGCCGAGAACTACCTTTACATTTGCTCCTACCTTCTCCAGCTTTTTACTCCAATCAATATTAGCCTTTTCATCAAAGCGTGCCTTTAGCTCAACAAAAACCTGAACCTTCTTCCCGTTCTTTGCTGCATTGATAAGGGCGTTAATAACATTTGAATTTTCAGCCAAACGATACAGGGTAATGTGGATGGAGACCACTTTAGGGTCAATTGCCGCTTCTCTTAAAAAGTGAATAATATAATCATAAGTATGATAAGGTAAACTCACCAGAAAGTCAGACCGCGCCATTTGATTAAAGATACTCTTACGGTAATCAACATCTTTCACTAAAAGTGAGCGAGAGGGTGTATATTCAAGCCTTTTAGAACCCACGTTTGGGAAATTTATGAAATCTCTAAAATTAGGATAGCGATTTCCAGGGATTAGAGCACTTGTATCTAATTGCATTTTGTTGACAAGATAATTCAACATGTCCTTAGGCATTTCGCCATCATACAATAAGCGCATCGGCTTACCCGTTTCTCTTTCTTGCAAGCTTTTAGTTAGTACATCTATAAATTTATCGTTAACGCTAAAATCTAAATCTAATTCCGCATCCCTGGTCAACTGGATTGTAAAGGCTTCAATTTTATCGTGCTCGATAATAGAATATAAATCGCTCAGACAAAAACGAATGATATCATCTAACAAAATGATGAAGTTCTTATCGTTCGCTTTTGGCAGGACTAAAAAACGAGAAAGTGCCGGAAATGGAATTTCGATAAGTGAATAAATACTTTTCCTTTTGCGGAAAAGCTTTACAAACAGGTAGACCTTTTTATCATTTAGCTCAGGAAAAGAAATCTCTCGCTTTCCTACACTTAAAACGATAGGAACCAGCTTCGATAAAACGTGTTCATAAAAATATTTACGAATAAAATCTCCGTGAACCGCATTTAAATTCAATTCGTTTATGATAAAAACATTCTCTTTAGACAGATCCTCGATTATTTTTTCATAAAGCGCATCAAATTCACGCTCTAATTTAATAACTAAATCTTTAATCTGAAGAAGTACTCTTTTAGGATTGAAGCCTAATAATCTTTTAGCGGTGGTATTGACATTGGTTAGCCGATTTAGAGTAGCAACGCGAACTCGATAAAATTCATCTAAATTTGAAGAAAATATTGCTAGGAATCTAAGCCTTTCTATTAAAGGAACGGATTCGTCTGCAGCTTCCTGAAGGACTCGCTCATTGAAATACAGCCAACTAATCTCGCGATTTGTTAAGGGTATTTCTCTTGTATCCTGATGCGAAGCCATTTTCTTACATGCTAGAACTCCTTATTCCAAAAAGGCTGTGATAGTACTTCTAATTGATCAAGAATCTCTTTCTCTTTGACTGGAAATGGTACACCCTCTCTTATCTGTCGATATACTGAATTAAAAAGTTCACTATAATTCCCTCCGGAAGGTTCAATTAGCTTAATTCCCTTTTCACCATCTTCTTTAAAATAAGTTAACTTTCCTTCTGCCCCGTCGCCTTCTTTCCCATAAACTGGATCATTGGGCAATACTCCCTTAGATAATTGCAACTCTTGAACATCCGTCCGTGTCTTTTGAAAAGAACCTTTAGTGCCATGAACTATGTATCCAGGACCAGGATCGGCTACTAAATAACTTGTTGTAACGTAAACCTCTAGTCCATTACCATAACTCAAGATAAAATTAACATAATCTTCAATCTCCGTGTTTTCTCGGTTCTTCGTACCAATGCTCAGGCTCTTTTCTGGTTTGCCAAACAAAGCAATGACTTGGTCGATAAGATGAGAGCCTAAGTCATAAGCAATACCGCTTGCAGGAAAGGGTTTTTCCTTAAACGCTTTTGGGCCTATCTCTGCACGATAGCGATCAAAACGAAAGTGTATTTCTATTAAGTTGCCCAAAAAACCACCTTCAATAACATCCTTTAGCATTTTGAAGTCACTATCCCATCGTCGATTTTGGTATACCATAACCTGCTTCTGGTGCGCCCTTCCAAGGTCGAATAAGTATTTGGCTTCGTCAGGAGTGGCAACCATTGGTTTTTCAATCAAAACATGCTTCCCGGCTAAAATAGCCTTCTTTGCAAATTCAAAATGAGTATTGTTAGGTGTGTTTACAATTACTAATTCTATTTTTTCATCAGCTAACAATTCTTCAACAGAATCGTAGCTGATGACTGCGGGAAAGTGTCTATGTATTTCCTTTTTCGTTCTCTCAGTAACAGCCCTAAGGTTGAAATTTGGGTTTGTAGTAATAAAAGGAGCATGAAATATCCTGCCTGACATTCCATATGCCAGTATTCCAGTTTGAATTGCCGCACTCATGTATTAGGTTATTTATTAGGCTTAGTTTTAGAAAGCAACTCCTCTAATTTTGGTAGGTTGTCTTTCGCATATCCAGCAATATTCACATTAGTATTGTGAAGCACCCTTTTAAATTGACTTACTATTAATTCTTGTGATTTAATTATTTTCGACATTTCATTACTATCTAGCGTATAGTGAACTTGTTCTGGAGTAAGTACTTTTTCCAGATTTCCAAGATCATGAATGCTTTTAGCGATGTCTGCGTAAGTTTGCTTAATTTCTTCTGCTAATTGCGGGTTGCCAATCCTTGAAGAAGCAATCTGTTGATAACTAGCCTCTTCAGACACGGTCTTTATAAATTCATATCCTTCTGTATCAGCACCTGTATAATTATTGTAATACAACGTATTATGCACATTGCCGCCACCACTGCAAGCAGCTAAAAGTAAACTTGCCGAAACGGCTAGTCCTAATACCTTATTTGTTAATCTCATGTCACTAAAATTAAAATTTATGCTAAATTTCTTCCTGCATTTACTACTCCATAAATACTTCGAGTCACTAATTTACTAAAAATTTCATAGCGTTCATCATCCTCTTTCATTTCGTTTAACTCTTGAATTGCAAAATGTTGAATTACAACAAGGGGCAAAACAATTCTTTCGCGCATAGCAATAGAATCACGATCCACCGGGTAATTATCCATTAACATTTCGGTATTGCTTATCTTCAGTAAATAATGTTTTGTACGTTCAAATTCGTCATTCATTATGTTCCAAAACTCGCCGAATTTCTCATCTTTAGATAAATAAGCGGTAATATTAAAATTGGTCTTAGACATAGCCATACTGCAATTATCAATCATGGTTTGAAACATTCCAGAGCTTTTATATAGCTCTTGAGCCTCTTTCCATAAACCTTGCTCGTCTATATCTTGTAATGCGGTACCCACACCAAAAAATCCAGGGATTCCCTGCTTCAACTGACTCCAAGCGGTCACAAAACTAATCATCCTCAAATCTTCTAATTTCAACTTAGAATTTGAATTTCGCTTAACAGGTCTGCTACTAATATTAATTTGAGATAAAAACTTTAATGGGCTAATTGTTTCTAAGTATTCTAAAAATAAAGGATGCTGACGAAGTGAAAGGTATTTCTCATGACTTTTATTCGCCATCTTATCAATAATACTCTTGTTTTCAGAAGACAATGTATCACCTGCACGTGGATACAAAGTCGAGTTTAATCCTGCTTGAAGTAATTGCTCTATATTATAATGAGCCGTATCAAAAGAGCCATACTGGCTGCTGATCGATTGTCCCTGAATTGTTAACTGCAAATGATCATTGGCAATTTCCTGTCCCATTGAGGCGTAAAACCTTTGCGTTTTTCCACCTCCTCGTGCTGGTGGGCCTCCGCGACCATCGAAAAAGGTTAAATCTACTTCATTTTCTCGAGCTATAGCTGTCAAGTCAATTTTCGCACGATAAATTGACCAATTGGCCATTAAGTAACCACCATCCTTTGTACTGTCAGAAAAACCTAGCATAACTGTCTGTTGGTTATTTCGGTTTTTTAAATGTTCTTTATAAAGAGAATGATTATATAAGGCTTGCATAATCTGTGATGCACGCTTTAAATCATCTACAGTTTCAAATAAGGGTACAAAGTCAATTTTTAACTCATCTAACTTCCATCCACTCCATAAAAAGAGCTCCATTAACTGTAAAATATCAGAAGCTTGTTGGCAATTACTGATAATGAATCGATGTACGGCATCCTCACCTCCAGAGGCTTGCATATCTTTTATGTTACGAATAATCGTCAAAGTGTCCTTAATTAAAGGATCTACTTGATCATCTAACCTTAAATCTTTCTCCGAAAAATTAATAAATGCAATCTTTCCCTCTTCAGTGAAATCATCAACATTCAAATCACCGTCAGGATTACTCTTCTTATAAAGTGCCTGATAAGTTTTTCTTAAAACAGAACTATCTTGACGAATGTCCAAGCTTGCGAAAAAACAACCAAATACTTTTACTTTTCGCAGTAAATCATCAACAGTTTCAATAAATAGACTATTGTGAAACTCTTTCAATACCCCTCGTATTGCTTCTAGATTTTCAACGATTTCGTCTTTGACATTTTTGGGATGGTCTGATGGATTAAAGCTATTATCATAGAATATTTCCTGTAAATTATTCATATAACTTTCCACTCCTCGAAATGTTATCCTCCGTTTCAATACCCTAAAATCGCGGTAATAACAACGGAACAACACTGTTCTTAATAAAGTGAATACTTGTCTTGTACTTTCGACGGTAACATTTGGATTTCCATCCCTATCCCCGCCTGGCCAAAAGCCTAATTGAACCAACTTATTGACATTGGCAACCTCAAAATTATTATCCAAAGCAGCTTCAATATTGGAAACGACCTGATAGAATACATTTTCAAGAAACCAAGCCAAACTTACCGCCTCATCCACCGGGGATGGCTTCTCCTTATTTAAAAAAGGCGTCTTCCCTAGCTGCTGTAGTAGCAATACTAAATTATCAATTTCATTTTTCTTTAACGCTTGAATCAAATCAGTGATAATTCCTAAAACTGGACCGGGATAAAATTGGGTAGGGTGGGCAGTTAATACAAGACGCAAGGAAAAATTCTTAAGCTTTTTTTCTATCTCATCAGTCAATTCAGCATTGTTACTCGCTTGCTTTATAAGAGACTCCAATAAAAAAGCATCATCCGATCGCCCTGTTTTTACAAAGGCGGCGTCTTCTATAGCATCGAAAAGAACAACCTGTCGTTCGATATATTGTATTAATCGAAACAATAAATCGATTGTTCCTTCGTCCTGAATATACTGAGAATTTTGCCGAAAAAACTCTTCAATAATAGTCTTTGGGTCAACTTTCTGATTAACTTTGTCTTCACAAAATTGAGTAAAAAAAGGAAGAAGAGTCCCGGTATGTTTTACCTTGTAAAAAGGAAGGGTTAAAAATAAACTGTTATATAGCTCAAAGCGTGTGAGCACTTCATTATGGTAAACGACTTCTTGTTTATCAGCTTTCATAAAGTTATGTTGTTGAATCATATCTAAATAAGAAATATCATTCCTCTTTGATAAGTTTTTGAGCTTTTGTCAAAAAATAATGTTCTTTCTTATTAATTTTACAATAATAAGAGATATTTATTTAAAAACAAACAACTACCTACCAAAAAAGCAGTTTTAATTATTTATTATAAAAAATTAAACTGTTTTTTGGTAGCTCTTTCAGTCGTTAAGTTTTATATATTGAGCCTAATCTCCTATCATTTTTTGCACCAATCATTACAAAGAACAGTATATTTCCAGTATTTTCGTTTTTATAATGAGACCAGCTCGCGAAGTACAACATTTTATTTATAGTCAACATTTTTCCAACGGTTTAAGGATCACCTTTGGAACCTTACTTCCTGCACTTTTGGGGTTTTACCTAGGTAATCTGAGTCTTGGAATCCTTGTGTCACTTGGGGCACTATATACTAGTTTTGCAGATTCTGCCGGCCCAGTGTCACATCGAAGGAATGCTATGATAGCAGCCGTTGTTGTAATTTTTTTTACGGCGCTCATCACAAAATTATTGAATCCCTACCCCTACCTTCTTTCAATAGAACTACTTGTGCTCTGTTTTCTATACGCCATGTTTGCAGTATATGGACCACGTGCAGCAGCTGTTGGGACTGCTGGCATGCTCATGATTGCAGTGAATATGCATGATCTTCGCCAAGCTGATAATATCTTCGAGCATGCGGGCTTTATAGCGCTTGGTGGTATCTGGTATGCAACTTTAAGTTTAGCATTAACACAGTTTAGGCCCTATAGACTTGCTCAACAAGAACTCGCAGAAAACTTTCATGAAATAGCTACTTTTTTAAGAATTAAAGCAAGTTTTTATGAGTTAAATACAGATTCTGAAGAAAGTTTTAAAAAACTAATAGAGCAACAAGTAACGATCAACGAACAACAGCATAATCTTCGGGAAATTTTATTTAAGAGTAAGATTATTGTTAGAGAATCCACAAATATTGGCCGTATTTTATTAGTTGTGTTTAGAGATCTAATTGACTTTTTCGAGCAAAGTATGGCTACACAATATGACTATGAAGACATTCGCAATAAATTCGGTCACTTACCCGTTTATAATGAATTCAAAATTATGATTATAAGGTTGGCGAATGAATTAGACAACCTAAGCTACTTCTTTGCTACCAATAAAAGGCCAAAACCTTTACACGACCTTCAAGCCGACCTCATCCACCTAAAAAATGTATTAGATAAAAGTGAAGGGATAAGTGAAGAAAATATTTTTGTGTTAAAGAAAATATTAATAAATATCAGAAATCTAGTTAATCGCATCGATCAAATTTATGGATATTTCGGCAACAAGAAAGTCAAAAGTCAAGTTACTGATTTAAGTAAGTTCGTTGAAAATTACGAATTTGATTGGAGCCAATTTAGAAATAACCTAAGTCTCAAATCAGATTACTTCAGACACGCTTTACGTTTTTCCATTGTTATGGTTATTGGCTTCTTCATTGCGAATAGCTTTGAATTCGGAAACCATAGTTATTGGATCCTATTAACCATAGGTGTGATTCTAAAGCCCGGTTTTAGCTTGTCCAAAAAACGTGTTTTTCAACGACTAACAGGTACTTTTATTGGCGGGATAGGAGGCGTTATTATTATAATCCTTATACAAGATCCCACTGTTCGTTTCTTTATATTATTACTACTTATGGTAATGTCGTTTAGCTTGGCACAAAAAAACTACATATTGAGTGTAATATTCATGACTCCATATTTGCTTATACTTTTTGCATTTTTAGGAATCGACACCATGGAAGTAGCACAAGAACGAGTTATTGATACCCTAATTGGCGGCTTCCTTTCCTTCACATCCAGCTACATCATTTTCCCAACTTGGGAGGGCTCGCAAGTAAAAAACTATATGCGCAATTTATTGATTGCAAATTATAATTATCTGGTCGAACTACTAGACATATCCCTAGGAAAAGAAGGAAATATAACCGAATACAAACTAATAAGAAAAGAAGTATATGTGAATACTGCCAACTTAGCCTCCGCGTTTCAAAGAATGATTACGGAACCTAAAAGCACCCAAAAGAACTCTAAAGAAGTTCATAGCTTTATTGTATTTAACCACTTATTATCATCATATACTGCTAACCTGTTTACAACAGTAGAAAAATCGACTAAGCATCTCAATGGTGAACCCATAAAGATTCTCAGACAGCTATTACATCAACTTAGCCAGATCATCCAACAGCTTCATGATGAAACCAGCAAAAACACGTTCGAAGAAAGGAATTTCCAAATTCCAGAACTAGCACTCGAAGATAATGGAAATAGCGAAGAGAAAAAATTGATTATTGAGCAACTGCTCTACTTAAAGAAAATTATCAATGATATAGATCGAGTCCTCAAAGAATTATGGAAATAGCTATAAATAGCTCTTACTCTGTGGTCCTTGGTTAAATAACAAGTCGACAATACTTAAATGTGGAATATAACCATTTCTCGGTTCGAACACTTGAAAATAGGGTTTATTAATAGGTAACTGCTTTTTGGGATGAATATGAAGTCTCAAATCCAGTAAATCAGGATACTTTTCTTTGTATTCGTCTGTGAAGGAAAAGTCAACTTTAACTTTCAGTAACTTCAAAATCAACTGATTAAGCTCCTGATTAAAATCAAACAGGTAAGAGAATTTCTGATTATAAAACTTTATAAAATCATCCTCATAAAACTCAAAATAGGCGGACCTTCGATAAGCTGTTTGAATAGTCATCCAATGTTGTCTCTGCCAGTCGTCAGCGTTACTTATTTGCACGTCCTTCATTGGTGTACGACTTTGATCTTTTGACTTTTGAATAGGAATGGTTAAATCCAACTTACCATTTGGCGAATGAATAGAGGTGCGATTCCTATAGGTCTGTTTTGGAAAATGCTCATATTTTTCCAATAAGATCTCTTTGTCAGTTTGCAGGATATGACTATAATATGCTATTGGAGCTAAATAAAAAGAGGGTAAAACTATTCCTTTTTCCATACCTTCGTAAGATGAAACAAAATTATAAGATTAAAGCGAAATAAGAAAATTAATTAATAATGAATAAACTTAGCTCCGTCCTGTTATCTATAGTCGCAGCGCTGCCCTTATCGATCTTATATTTATTCTCCGATGGTCTTTATTATTTATTATATTATGTCTTACGCTATAGGCTAGAAATAGTTTCAACCAATTTACGAAATGCCTTTCCCGAAAAATCACGGTTAGAGCGCAAAGAAATTGCAAAAAAATATTATCGGTATTTAGCCGATCTAATTGTTGAAACCATTAAAATGAAAAGCATCTCGAAAAAAGAGATAATGGAGAGAATGTTTTTGATAAACCCCGAACTCATACTTCATTATTTTGAAAAAGGTCAATCCATAATTTTGGTTACCGGTCATTACGGGAATTGGGAATGGGGAATTCCCCGCATGTCGCTTATCTCAAATCATCCAAGTCTGATAATTTACAAACCCTTAAGTAACAAAGGATTTGAAGAGATATTCAATAAGATGAGAACACGATTTGGGGGAATAATGGTACCTATGAAAAACACTCTCAGAAAACTTATTGAGTTTCAAAACAAATCCCACGCAAGCGTTTTTTTAGGCGATCAAACTCCAACTCTAGGAGGGTCAGATTATTACATGGAGTTTTTAAATCAACCCACATTGGTATTTAAAGGAATTGAAAAAATAGCTCAGAAAACAAATTACCCAATCGTATATTGTCACATTGACCGAGTAAAAAGAGGGTATTATCAAGCTAAATTTACTACTTTAGTAGAAAATCCAATAGAAACAATGGAGAATGAAATTACCCTTCTCCATACCAAGTTTTTAGAAAAGATTATTGAAAAAAAACCTGAACTTTGGCTCTGGTCTCATAAAAGATGGAAGCATAAACCTAAGCATGATTGATTTTCCAAAAGTAGCGGTCGTAATTTTGAATTGGAATGGAAAGTACTATTTGGAACGATTTCTTCCATCCGTCTATAACAGCTCGTATCCAAACCTGACATTCGTTATCGGCGACAACGCTTCAACAGATAATTCTGTTGAGTTTATAAAAAAAACGTACCCTAAGATTACCCTTATACAAAATGATGAGAATTATGGCTTTGCAGGAGGATATAATCGTGTATTAGCGCAGGTAGAAGCTGACTATTATATTATCCTAAACTCAGACGTCGAAGTAAGTACAGGTTGGATAGAACCAATTATTCAGGCAATGGAAGCAGATCCAAACGTAGCGGCAGCGCAGCCCAAAATTTTATCTTCTTTACAGCCTGACCAGTTTGAACATGCAGGTGCTGCTGGTGGTTACATTGACAAATGCGGCTACCCTTTCTGCCGCGGACGAATCTTTGATAAACTAGAACTAGATCAAGGGCAATATGATGACCCGAGAACTGTCTTTTGGGCCTCTGGAGCAGCACTCTTTATTAAAAGCAAAATTTGGAAGGAGAGCGGCGGCTTTGACGAAGACTTTTTTGCACATATGGAAGAAATTGACCTCTGTTGGCGATTAAAACGGCAGGGTTATACCATCAAATATTACCCTTTTTCAGAAGTTTTACATGTAGGAGGAGGAGCATTAAGCAAAGAAAATTCTTTCAAGACCTATTTGAATTTCAGAAATAACTTATTCATGCTTCAAAAGAATTTGCCCTTCCCAAAAGTTTATTTAATCTTATTTCTTCGCTTATGGTTGGATTTATTTGCTCTATTTCGTTTTTTCTTGAAAGCTCAATTCAAAGATGCTTTTGCAATACATCGTGCTCATTGGAGCTTTTTTAAAAGCTTTCGTAAAAACAACAAAAAAAGAAATACGAATACAACAAACTTTAAAGTGAGTGATCTTTATACAAAATCAATCGTTTGGGATTACTTTTTTACAGGGCTGAAAAAGTTTAGCCAGTTAGACCCAAAGAACTTCACTAAGAAATCAAACTAAAAATTGCCAACTTATAGCTTAAAAGGCCAAAACCTCCGATAACACCTTTGCAGTTCTTGGCGATAAGTGACTTATGGCGAATCTCTTCCCGTGCGTAAACATTGGAAATATGCACTTCTACGACTGGAGACACCACTGCTGCAATAGCATCCGCAATTGCTATAGAAGTATGTGTATAAGCGCCCGCATTTAGCACAATCCCGTCAACGGTAAAACCAAACTCATGAATAGCATCGATAATCTCGCCCTCAATATTTGTTTGGAAGTAGGTTAAATTACTATCCGGAAATTCTTTCTTAAGACTTTCAAAATACGGCTCAAATGCAAGATTTCCATAAAGTTCAGGCTCTCGTTTCCCTAATAAATTAAGATTAGGGCCATTAATAATTAATATATTCATTGTCTAATTTTAAATTGTTTCTATTGAGCTATCGGTCGTCAGCAATCAGTTATCAGCTCCATTTTTTCTTAATTTATCGTATCCCAATATCTCCCAATCCCTAGCATTTACACCCGCAACTCGTACCTATTGCTTAAAGCCTAACTCCAGTTCCAAAGATAGCATTCCCTAGCTATTTATTTAATTGTAAAGTCTCTTCTTTTTTCGCAATTTAGCAAGCTCTTAAGAAAAGAAATATGGGACCGATCGGTATTTTTGACTCAGGCTATGGTGGATTAACAGTATTTAAAGAGATTTTAAAAGAATTACCCCAATATAATTATATTTATTTAGGAGATAATGCACGTGTTCCATATGGTACAAGATCTTTCGAAACAGTTTATGACTATACTAAGCAATGTGTCAATCAACTTTTTGAAATGGGCTGTCCTTTAGTGATTCTGGCATGTAATACCGCATCCGCGAAAGCGTTAAGAACAATTCAACAAAACGATTTACCAAGAAATAGCAAAAAAGTTCTTGGTGTCATTCGACCGACAACAGAAATTATCGGAAGTTTCACAAAAACTCGGCATATTGGAATCTTTGCAACACCGGGCACCGTAAAGTCTGATTCATACCCTATAGAAATCAACCGCTTTTCTCCTGATGTGAAGGTTTATCAAGAAGCTTGTCCGATGTGGGTACCAATCGTTGAGAACAACATGATTGATCACGAAGGCACTCCTTTTTTTATTAAAGAAAACATAGATAATTTATTAGCACAATCTCCAAAAATAGATACCATTGTCTTAGCATGTACGCATTATCCAATGCTTTATCCTTTAATTCGACGGCTAACCCCTCCACATATCTTAATCGTAACCCAAGGGGAATTAGTGTCGGCAAGCTTAAGGGATTATCTAAAACGCCATCCTGAGATCGATAACGATTGTATTAAAGAAGGCAAAATAGCCTTTTATACAACCGAAAGTGAAGAAAACTTCAATGAAAAAGCGAACATTTTTTTTGGAGAAGAATTACATGCCACACATTTGAGTTTAGATCACCATTAACACTAAAACAACTTGCCGATTATCTCTTTATTAATTGTTTAATATGCGTTTCTACTTTTTTAAATAGCGTATCTTTTTTTATTAAATGCGCATTTTCGTCTAGGTAATTTACACCATATTTATAGCCCACTTCTATAATTTGATTCGCTTTATTTAAATCATAAAGACTGTAGTTAATTAAGTCTCTCGGCTCTATAAACATAAGACATCCGTCAGCGGATCGTCTAATAGTTCCAGCAAAACTCAAATGAAATGCGCGCTCAATAATAGCCCGGAGTCCTCTATTTTCATTCAAATCCAAAATAGGATTAACGTGAATACTTATGATGTCTTTCTTGTATCGATAAAATGGTTCAACCGGTAAGTTATTTGATAAAGCTCCATCTACGTATGGTATGCCGGCGATTTCATGGGCCGGAAAAATTGCGGGAATGGCACAAGACGCAGTGATTGCTTCAATAATTTTCCCACTTCTAAATACTTTTTGCCTACCATCAATAAAAGAAGTAGCCGAAATAAATAGAGGAATTGGAAGTTCTTCAAATGTTTTATAACGTAAATTCCGCTCAATATATTCTCCCATCGCTCTAAATGACATCAATCCCGACCTGAAAGAATTCCAACCAATCATTTTTCGACTTAATTTTCCCGCTAAGATCTCTATAACCTCATCCGATGTAAATCCATTTGCTAAAAAAGCCCCAGCTATTGCACCCGCGCTGGTTCCTGAAATAGCAGAAGGCAAAATACCTTTCTCATGTAATGCTTTTACAACTCCTAAATGAGCAAACCCTCTCGCCCCACCTCCAGAAAGTACAAACGGTTTTTTAATCATCCCTTTTCCTTATAACTCTACAAAGTATAGTTTTTTCACAATATATCATAAAGTAATGAGTTTTTTGAAGAATAACAGGTCAGAAGTTTCTACAGCTAATTCATTCAGGTTTCTGGATTGAATAGTTGACGTATAAAGTTCCCAATCGATTATTAAAACCCATAATGGGACTTGTCATACCAAAACACTATCCCCAATATTTTCTACCTTTGTAGTGTTGCTAGTTAAAGCAGTCCATCACCCAAAACTGAGAAAGGTTGGCCTTCATCCTTTTTATCGGTTGATGAAATAACTATACCTTTTTGATTAGCAAGTGCGATACGCTGAAAGTTCTTTTCCTTTACCAAGTCATTAATATATAAATTGATCTGACTTAAATTTCATTGCATCATTTCTGATCGCATTGACCATACTGTTGGTTTAGCTAAAAGTCTTAAATGTTCCTCATTGGTTTGAACGATCTGTTGGGCTGCTTTTTAATCAGGATGTTGGTCACGCACCGCCGCTTTCTTAATTTGATGTATTTCAATAGATTTCCAAATCCAGACACCTAAACTTTAAGACTAACGCTATCCCAACGGTTATAATAAGTTTTTTTCTAGAAGAGCGAGCTGCATGGTTTAATTTCTGTTGAGTGGTAAGTTCTTTTTCAGGTTTTTCGTTTAAATAATCCATATTTTGTACTCTTTACATTTCCTTTGTAAAACAAGAAATCCAAAACAAAGTTTGTAAAACGAAATTAAAAATTAACTAAGCCTCTCATTAAGCCGCTTTCCATTAATTCACCTCTATAAAAGAATACGCGATACCTGAACTCCCAGACTCTTCATTTACCCATGCAGTCAACACGCCATTTTCTAAAGCTGTAATAACAGGGTGGTGTGCAATTTTCGATTCAGGACTCAAAGGAAACTGACTATTTATTTTTCCATTAGCGAGAAGCGTCAGTATAATTCTTGAATACCCTGATGAAGCATGCCCTCGCATGGGCATTCTATTTGAATGGTCCTGTTTTATAGACTCATTCGCAGAACTTTGTTCCTGATTCATCACTTCGTCCCATACAATGGCCAAGCTTTTATCTTTAATAGAAACCATCTGAGGATGACGGCCGTCTCTGCTCAACATTAACTTGTTAGTAAACTGCTGATTAGCACCTTCTAACGAGCTTAAGTACAATCCGGAGGCACCTTCACCAGTAAACCATAAAGCATGCACCCCGTCTTTAGTAGAAGCAAGCGATGGTCCAGTATGCGGACAGCCTTCAAGTTCCCAATTATCTTTGCTTATGCCTTTGAACTCTGAAAAGGTTTTTCCATTGTCAGTCGATGAAGAATAAACCATATCTCTCACTTGGTTTCCTAAATGATCTAAAGGAAATTGAATTCCCCTGTAAGCAATATGTATCATCCCATTTGTATCCTTTAAGATTTCCGTCCTGCAACACTCACATGTGCTTTTTGCTAAACAACTATCAACTCCGAAACCTTGGCCTGTCTCAGTGCGGGCAAAGAAAAGTGCTGACCCTTTCTCTTCATTTCCAAAACGTCCATCCAGCCAAATGGCGGCCACCTCTCCATCATCTAATGTACTGGTGCTGAAAAAACTTCGCCCGTAATTCTCCGATCTCTCAGAATGAATGAATTGAGGTTCAGTCCAGCTTTTTCCTTCATCAACTGAAAAAGTGTAATAAATAGCACTGGCAAATCGGCTTTCAGCATTTTCGAAAGGTTTGTTAAATAAAGCTATTACTGTTCCATCAGATTTAAAAGCAACTTTACCCATGCTTTCTGCAGCTATACTGCTGCCTTCAGAACCTAAGACAGTGATCGGTTCGCCAAATACTTTATCTCGAGAACTATAAACAGCATATTTCAATCTATAAAGTGAATCTTGGCTGCTTAGTTCAGTCCAACAAAGCACAGGATTCCCATGATTATCTTTCGTAAAATAAGGGCCAACAGCTTCAGAAGCTACATGTATAATTGATGCAACGTTAGGGCTCTTTTCTGGACTAGGTTGACATGAAAACCAAAGTATTGTAACCGATAAAAAAACTGATAGTAAACGAATATTTTTCATTAGAATAATTTATTGATGATTTTATTTTAAAATAAATATTTAATATTTAGTCCCCCATACCCATTCTTTTTTGGTGAAGGATTAAAATATGGGGCTGAACCACCCCCAAAAGCTACTGCGTTTAAAGAAACAATGGAACTATAACTTTGATTTAACAAATTATCTAATCCGCCATAAATATTCAATTCTAAAAAATTAGCCACTTGCTTTTTATATCCTAATTTAAAATTCACAACCTGATAGGAAGAATTATAAGCAGAGTTAGAATCATTTAAAGGAAGTTTATCATTATAAAAATAGCTTCCATAAAAATAAAAACCTGTTCTACTTTCTATATCAATACCAGAACTAACCACCCACGGTGCAATACCAGTTAATTCATTCCCCTTATAATTGGCAGTTACCTCATTATTTGAATTCAAGATTTCATAATCACGAAACTTAAAATTGGAATAAGTTAATGCAATATAAGGATGCAGGCGCGTTATTTCACTACGGCCCTCTGATTTTAAAGCTTGATATGATAATGCTAGCTCTACTCCATTATGACTAGTTTTTCCCGAATTATGATAAATTGTTATTCCTTGCTGGATGGATTGCGCAATTAGCTCCCCTATCATATCCATTTTAAACATAGCCAAATCATAAGTCAGCCGTGATTTAAATAGATTCCCCTTTGCGTTGATTTCATAATTCAAAGCCTTCTCAGCTTGTAAACTTGTATTTATAGAGCCGTCTACATTCTTAATTTCTGAGCCAGATGGCGGAGAGAAACCTGAGCTAATACTGGCGTGTAGGCTTAAGACATCAGCAAAATTATGACTTAATGCAATTCGAGGAGCAGCCTGTGGTTTGAATTTCTTGATACCACTTTGTTCTCGAACTAAATAATTACGAACATCATAATTTAAACTGTTATAACTAAGTCCAAGCGTTAGATTTGTCTTTAATCCGAGAGCCGTTTCAGATTGATAAAACAAAGAGTACGAAACATTATTATAATCAATATTAGAATTCAAAGCTCCTTCCTTCCCTTGGTTATTGACATATTGAGTTCCTTTCGCTAAACCGTCATTAAACTCTGCCCCGATTGTAAATCTTGTAGGTAAAAACCCAAATTCCGGACTATAAGTAAACCGAGTTCTTCCGCCATAGCTCTGGTAATAGTTCCGAATATAAGCAAAAGGGAGAGGATGATCTAAATCATAGAAATAGGTAAAAACGCTAGTATTATTTAATAAGTTTTCATTAAAGCGATATTGTTGTCCCAAACCAATGCGAGTCCAGTTTTGATATCTTCCTGCCTGCTTATCCAAATTCCCTGCATTTGCCTGCAAAGGATTATTCGCAACCTGATCTAATGTTAATGAACCCGGTATTTGAGAATGTTGGGTAGTTCTATTTAACAATAAAGTAACTATTCTCTTATCGCTAGGAAAAAACTGGAAATTTCCCGTTATGAAGCGACGCATATCACTACTATGTTCTCGATAACCATCGTATTCTTGCCAGCCATAAGAAACGTAGGAGTTTACTTTATCTCCACCGCTTCTATAGGTGCTAGCTAACCGATGCAATCCCTTGGACCCTACCAATCCAACTGCTTCAACACTTTGCTCTTGATAAGGAGAACGTTGTAATTGAAAATTAATAACGCCCCCTGTACCAGCACCATAAATACTAGCAGCGGGTCCTTTGATTATTTCCGCACGACCAATACTTTGTACATCTAAAGCTTCTATCCTTGTGGTCCCATCTGCTTCCGTTACCGGGATTTCGTTAACATATATTTTAATATTCCGAATACCAAAAGCAGAACGGACACCGTTTCCCCGAATAGAAATACGCGCTTCAGAAAGTGTGCTTTGGTCCATTCGAACGCCCGCAATACCATTTAAAGCTGGCTGTATGGATACTGCACTTCCCCGAGTGATTTCTCGAGACGTAATCAACGAAATAGCACCAGCAGTTTCTTTATTAGTTTTATTTCCGTCATACCCTGTAATTCTAACTTCACTTAGATTAATAATATCGGCTTCAAGTTGAATATTCAACGCATTCTGACCAGGAACAATTACTACATTTTGTGTGTGATATCCAAGCATTTCAACTCGTAATCTCTCACCAGCGTTATCACTTGAAATCACAAAATAACCGTTCTCTCCAGATTGTACATAGTATTCACTATCGGAAATATTAATCGTTACCCCAACAAGAGGTTCCTGTGTTTGAGAATCAAATATAAAACCTTTAATAGGTTGTTTTTGAGCTTTTACCGAGGAAAATAAAAATACAAAACAAAATAATATCGAAAAATAATTAAATGCATTCATTAATATATTTAGAAAATACGCAAGAATAACTACTATTCCTACCATATAAAAAGTTCATACAGAAGTTAACGCTCCATTATGAGAGAAGCAGCTTAGTACATTAATTAAGAAGAAAGAAGATTTCTTCGGAACGAAGAAATTAAGAATCGAAATTATACTTGCGGTGGATGAAAGATAACAAAAGAAGGTTGAGGAAGTAGAAAGGCGGTTTCCTTTGCCGAAAATGATTCAATAAATTGAGGTGGCGAATTTATCACTAGTTTTTCAGTGAGAAATGCTTCTTGGAAATTGTGTTTTTGAGCTTCACGCTCTTTGTCTTTTTCTTTTTCTTCAGCTTGCTTTAGTTTTTTTGATAAATAACATTGACCATCGCAATTCAGCTCAGGCAAATCCCTGTTTTCGCAAAGCTCAGTAACAATGTATTCGTGGTTTAATTCAAATCCTGCATAAATAAACACATTCGTAAAGTTGGCGAAAGTGACTGAAAAAATTAAAACAAATACGGTTATGCTTCTGAACATACTATCACAAATATAAGCCTTATTTCGAAAACAATTCCATTTCCTCTGATAAAACAGACATTCGAATCCACAACTCTTTTAACTACCTCGCTCTCACCTTACTTCAACCGTTATGCATTCAAAATTGCCCTATCCCAATCGGCCAAGTCGGCTCCTGCTTGATAAGTGCAATTTAAAAACTCCAATAACGTCTTCTCTTCATCCACAGACGATTCAACCGCAGAATAAGGAAGAATAAACTCCCTTAATATAGGGTGATAATAGGCTCCCTCCGGTAGAATTTCCGCCCTTTGATAACCAATAGGTTCAGGATACAGATAAGAATAGAATACCGGCTCTGGAAGAATATCACTACCGATCCAAAAACCAACGCTACTAACTTCTCGATTATAAGCTTCCTCAGCAACCCAATTGGGCAAACCAAGAATACCTCCTGGATGTATAGGAGCAATCTTTCCGGAGAAAAAAGACAAGGCCAGATCAAAGCCTCCCCAATAAAACTGTATTGGACTACTTTTACCCCTAAAAGTAGAACGGAACTTCAAAAAAACTTCATATATATTCAATTGCGCCTTATGAAATGCAATTACCTGCTCCATATCATAACTAGAATGGATCGTATCTTTATTAAAAGGTATCGGATTTTCAAATTCGCAGGGAATGGGATAGATGCGTATAGAAATCGCTAATTTCCGAAGGTTATCAAAAACGAACTGATAAAACTCAGCAACTGACAGACCTGATAAAGAAAATTGTCTCTGTTCACCATGGCTGGTCTTAATTTTCAATTGATGTTCGAGAAAATCAAAATCAATTTGAAAGCTTCTGTCATCGTAAGGAATCATCTGTGTTGTTAAGCCTGTCGGGGTAATGTGCAGAGCAACATGCCAAGAATGATTAATCCAAGGCAGCAATGTGAGCTTTATTTTTCCAATAATCTGAGTAAATAAATGAATAGTTTCAAAGGTATCCTTTCCTTTTTCGTAAGATAATTTTGGCCATGGTTTTTCCATTATATTGGGGTTTAAATCCCATAACAAATTAATAGCCGTTTTGATTTCCAAATTAATAAAACCAACACCAATCAAAATTGTTAAATATAACATGAAGATAAGTTCATATCAAAATAAAAATATATGTCAACTTCAAGCAAGACAGTCGAGGTGCTAAACGACCTCATCCATATCAACAATGATCGAATCGAAGGTTATCAAACAGCTATTGAAGAGCTAAAAGATACCGATACCGATCTTCATAATCTTTTTACCAGCTTTATTACACAAAGTACTGATCTAAAATTAGCACTGGAAGCAGAAATCGCTACCTTAGGCGGTAAAATAGAAACAGGGACAACAACTTCTGGCAAGATATATCGAGCCTGGATGGATGTTAAAATATTATTCACAGGGAAAGATCGTCAAGCAATATTGGAAAACTGTGAGTTTGGAGAAGATGCAGCACAAAAAGCATATCGAGAAGCAGAAAAAAGCGAGCATCTTCTTTCGGATTCCCAAAAACTGATAACTTCTCAAAAAATGGAACTTAAAAACTCACATGATAAGATTAAAATCCTTCGAGACAGTGAAAAAGTAAAATGAAAAAGATTTTTTACCTTTTCATAATGTCAATAGCATTTAAGCGAACTGTAAACGGAGCTGAAATATTATTTTGATCAAATGTTTTTACAATTTCCATGATAGCTAATGACTGAGTATCAATAAAATCTTTTTCTTGTTGATACTTTATCCAAAAACGTATTTCGTAATTAATGGCGCTATGATCGAAACCCGTATAAACAATTGCCATATCCTCTTTTCTGATAATTTGGTCGATAGGACTTAAAGCTTGCAAAGCAAGTCTTTTAACAGTAGAAAGGTTTTCATTGAAAGGTGCCCGAAAAGGCAAATCAATTCTCCGTTCCCCTAAAATTGTATAATTCACAATTGGATTCTGAATGACACTTCTGTTTGGAATTACCACTTCCTGCCCCTGAAAAGTTTTTATGACAGTATCACGAATATTTATTTGAACTACAGACCCTGTGTATTCACCTGTTTGTATTATGTCTGAAATGCCAAAAGGTTTTCTATAAGCCAAAATTATTCCCGACAAGAAATTAGCAGCTATATCTTGAAAAGCAAAACCTAACGCAATACCGACGATCCCCACCCCTGCAAGCAACGATGTTACTGCAGTTTTCAAATTCAAAACTTCCAGAATAATAAATATTCCCAAGCCTAAAACACAGTAATAAACCACGCCAACAAAAAGATTTTTTATCACATCGTTTTTTGAAGACCGATCAAAAAGCTGCTCAATCCATCTTTTAGCAAGTCTCGCAGCAAGAAAAAAGAGAATAAAAACAAGAATAGCCACCACCATGTTGGGTATATGGCTAATAAAAGCATCAGTCCAACCCCTTATCTTATCTATTGCGATACCAAAAGAATTTCTTGTCTCGTTCGCTAAACCATTCATATCCATATTCACCGTATTAATTTAAGAATAAGCGCAAAAGCATTAGCGTGTAAATCTATTAAAAAAGCTTCAAATTTGAATTATTTCCGTTTCTTTGTCAAAATGTCTTTAACCATCACATCCTTAAATTCTGGCAGCAATGGTAATTGCTATTATATCGGCAACGAAGATGAAGCTATTCTAGTAGACGCAGGCATATCCTGTCGTGAAACCGAAAAAAGAATGACACGCTTGGGCCTATCTATGCAAAAAGTAAAAGCCATTTTTATCAGCCATGAGCACTCGGATCACATTCGCGGGCTAAATATATTATCAAAAAAACACCAAACACCTGTTTATATAACTCCCAATACTTTAACTTTCAGCCGGCTAAAAATATCGCACAGCCCTGTCATTTCTTTTAAAGCATTTGAGCCTGTAAAAATTGGTAAGCTTACCATCACCGGCTTTCCAAAACTGCACGATGCCTCCGATCCACATAGTTTTATTGTAGAATATAAAGGAATTAAAGTGGGTGTATTTACTGACATCGGTTTTGCTTGCGACCATGTAATCAATCATTTTAAACAATGCCATGCTGCTATCTTAGAGGCAAACTATGATGAAGAGTTATTGGAAAAGAGTTCTTACCCGTATTTCTTAAAACAACGTATAAGTGGAGGAAATGGACATCTATCCAACAATCAAGCTTTAGCACTTTTTAAGTCCTATAAGCCATCTTTCATGACCCATCTCCTTTAGGTCATTTATCGAAAAACAATAATTGCTCTCTTCAAGTGCAAGAATTATTCAATAAACATTCAGAAGGCGTTGAAGTGGTTGTAGCCTCTCGTTTTGAAGAAACTCAATTGTATAATATTAAAGGATAACTCCTGAACCTATTCTATTTGAGTTTATATTTTGGATCCTTACAGATTTTGATTAAATTTATTTAATTATAAATCTCCTTCTACATTAATTCTTGAAGCCATGAAAACGATAATCTCACTAATTTTAAGCTTTTTCTTTTTCAATGTTCATGATAAGCCGATTATTCCCTCTGCTGAAATACAAATAAAAACAGCGGTAATGGCAGCACCCGAAGAGCTACGAGCTGAGGCTACAGTTTATGGTTTCAATAAAGAGGGAAAGTTAACCCTGCTTCGCGAAGGAACCAACGACGTTATCTGCTTGGCAGATGATCCGCAAATTAAAGGGTTCAATGTTGCTTGCTATCATAAAGACTTAGAGCCTTTCATGAAACGCGGGCGTGAATTAAAAGCTGAGGGCAAGAAAGGTAATGAAATTCAATATTTACGGACAAAAGAAATAAACGAAGGAAAAATCCTTATGCCAGATGCTCCTACCACCCTGTATGTATTGACGGCCCAAGAAGATAAATACAATAATGAAACCGGAGAAGTTACCGATACTTATTTGCGCTACGTAATTTATACTCCATATGCTACTTCGGAAAGTACAGGCTTACCACTTAAACCCAATGTAGCAGGAATGCCTTGGATTATGGACCCAGGTACGCCGCACGCCCATATCATGATCTCTCCAGCAAAATAGACAATAAGCAAGTGGTCTTACATTCCTTATACCTTCTTAAGGGTGCTGGCGTATTGCGCGCGTGCTGCTGGCGTATTGACGGCGTAATTAATAGTGTTTATACGGGTCCACCACGCACGCACCATTGAATTGCTAAAACAGCATCCATAACTAGACTTCAGTCCTCTTCGAATTGTCGCTCTAAAAAAGCCGAGCTTATAAAAAAGGAATTATCTCTCTTTTTATAAGCTCGGCTTTGAGTAAATTAGATTATATCCTTAAATATTAGGTTGCGGTGTTGTTCTTAAATAAGATTTAATCTCTTTAAATCCTTTTGGAAATTTCTCTGGTATATCAGCCGTAGGTACGGAAAGGGAAACAATACAGTCATCTCCGTTTTTCCATTCAACGGGTGTCGCCACTGAATATTTATCAGTTAATTGCATCGAATCGATCACCCTCAATATCTCTTGGAAATTACGGCCGGTGGAAGCTGGATAAGTAATGGTTAATCTTACTTTCTTATCCGGTCCGATAATATAAACAGAACGAACAGTATTAGTTGATGAAGCATTCGGATGTATCATTCCATATAATGCAGAAATTTTTCTGTCGTCATCTGCAATAATAGGGTAATCAACGGATACGTTTTGGGTTTCGTTAATATCTTTAATCCACCCTTTATGGCTATCTACGCTGTCAACACTCAGTGCTAATACCTTCACTCCTCTTTTATCAAATTCTGACTGTAAAGCAGCCGTACGCCCTAATTCCGTGGTACATACTGGCGTATAATCACCTGGATGTGAAAATAAAACGACCCAGCTATCACCTACGTAGTCGTAAAAATCAATATCGCCTTTCGAAGTCTTTGCTTGAAAATTTGGCGCGGTATCTCCCAATTGTAAACTCATTTTTTAAAAATTTAGAATTAAGCATAAATTCGCTTAATAGACTACTAAATTACTAGACAATTTGAATAATAACAAATATGCGTGCAAATAGTTTTTAAAATAATCGTTGACGGATACCAGCAGTCAGAAATGCGAATTGGCGTATCGCCACTCTATTTCCTATCTTATTGTCATTTTCAAATGCTTTTAACTAAGAGAGAGCAGAGGAAATAAAAAAGACGCTTTGTAACTGTAGTACAAAGCGTCTTACACCTAAAACCGTATTTAAGATCTGTTTAAAGCTTTTCGTTGACGTTTAGGCAATTTAACTCTTCAAAAGCTTGTGTCAATCTTGTCACTAAGCTTTCTTCTCCTTTTCTTAACCATACCCGTGGGTCGTAGAATTTTTTATTTGGTACATCTGGATCCGTGGAAGAGCCAATTTGCGCTTGCAAGTTATCTTCATGAACTTTGTAATAAGTGCGAACACCGACCCAAAACGCCCATTGGATATCAGTATCGATGTTCATTTTTATTGCTCCGTAAGAGAGAGCTTCAGAAATTTCTTCCGGAGAAGAACCTGAACCTCCATGGAATACAAAATCGACTGGTTTTTCGTCTTCTATTGCGAACTTTTCACGGATATATTCCTGTGAGTTCTTCAAAATTATGGGTTGAAGCTTTATATTTCCAGGCTTGTAAACACCGTGGACGTTTCCAAAGGCGGCTGCTACAGTGAAGCGATGTGAAATAGCACTTAACTTCTCATAAGCATAAGCAACTTCTTCTGGCTGAGTATATAATTTAGAGCTATCTACATCTGTATTATCCACACCATCTTCTTCTCCCCCAGTCACCCCTAGTTCAATTTCTATTGTCATCCCCATGGCATCCATTCGTTTAAGATAGGTGCAACAGGTTTCAATGTTCTCTTCGACAGACTCCTCAGAAAGATCTAGCATGTGTGAAGAAAATAATGGCTTCCCGTGCTGTTTAAAAAACTTTTCTCCATGGTCCAATAATCCGTCTATCCAAGGAAGTAATTTTTTAGCGGCGTGATCGGTATGTAAAATTACTGCCACACCATAATGCTCGGCCAACAAATGCACGTGCTGGGCGGCAGAAACAGCTCCTAAAATACAAGCTTGTAATTTATCGTTATTCAAGGTTTTCCCTGCGTAAAACTGGGCACCACCATTCGAAAGCTGAATAATAACTGGTGAATTTACCGCTTTTGCAGTTTCCATTACTGCATTAATAGAATTGGTTCCTATAACGTTTACAGCCGGCAGGGCGAATTTATTTCTTTTTGCTATGGCGAATAATTCTTGTACTGCGTCACCATGAAGTACGCCTTTATAGTTTTTTAAGTCCATACGGGATCAATAATTATTTAATATTTTTTTACGAAATTAAGGAAAATTTTACGGTTTTAATAAATACCGAACATTTATAGCCAAAATTGGTTAGTAAGGTTTGCCTTTTTCTATGCTAAATAAATTAGACGAAGGCTCTAAAATTAGATTATGACTCTGATGTCTATTTTTTTTTGTTAATTTGCATCTTCTTAAAAAATTTGAATGGCTTGGTTTAAACGTAATAAAGCGGGAATTAGCACCGCAACGGAAAATAAAAAGGAAGCACCTGATGGTTTATGGAACAAATGTCCGTCTTGTAAGAAACCTCTTTTAATTTCTGAACAAATTGAAAACGATTATGTTTGTCAATACTGCAGCTATCACTTGCGCATTGGCTCTAAAGAATATTTTTCAATTTTATTTGATGATAATAAGTTCACGGAGCTTTTTGCCAATCTACGTTCTGGCGATCCTCTCCACTTCGAAGACACAAAAAAATATGTTGACAGATTAGAAGAGACCTATAAAAAGACCGGTTTAAATGATGCCATTCGCTGTGCTCATGGAAATATTGAGGGCCAAGAGCTTGTTATTGCTTGTATGGATTTTGCATTCATTGGTGGTTCGATGGGCTCTGTAGTAGGTGAGAAAATTGCACGCTCTATTGATTACTGTATAGAAAAACGTCTTCCATTTCTCTTGATCTCGAAATCTGGTGGCGCTCGTATGATGGAAGCTGCGTTTTCTCTGATGCAAATGGCTAAGTCTTCTGCCAAACTTGCTTTATTAAGCAAGGCAAAAATACCTTATATTTCCTATTTGACTGACCCTACCACTGGTGGTGTTACGGCGTCTTATGCTATGCTTGGTGATATTAATATTGCCGAACCTGGTGCCCTGATAGGTTTTGCAGGCCCACGAGTAATAAAGGAGACAATCAAGAAAGATCTTCCAAAAGGTTTTCAAACGGCTGAATTTGTTTTGGAACATGGTTTTTTAGACTTCATCGAAGACAGAAGAAAGATGAAACACAAGATTGCAACCTTTTTAAATATTGTATTTCCTCAAAATGTTACGTTTAAATAAATACATCAGTGATAGTGGTTTATGCTCAAGAAGAGTTGCTGACCAATACATTGAAAAAGGACTGGTATTTATTAATGGGCGAAGGGCGGTTATTGGCGATAAGGTTTCGCCTAAAGATACAGTAAAAGTTAATGGCCAGGAAATCGAGGCTCAAACTGCAGAAGATTTCATTCTATTAGCCTATAATAAGCCTGTGGGAATCACTTGTACCACGGAATTGAATGTGAAAGGGAATATCGTGGAGCATGTAAATCATAGCGCTCGTTTATTCCCTATTGGTCGGTTAGACAAAGACTCGCAGGGGCTAATATTTATGACCAATAACGGCGATATTGTCAATAAAATGCTGCGCGCTGGCAATAATCACGAAAAGGAATATCTTGTTACCGTAGATAAAGTCATTACTGAGGATTTTCTTGAAGGGATGAGCAGGGGGGTACCTATTTTAGGTGTAATAACTAAGAAGTGCAAAATTTCTCAAGAAAGTCCGTACGTTTTTAGGATCATCCTTGTGCAGGGCTTGAACCGTCAAATACGTAGAATGAGTGAGCATTTTGGCTATGAAGTCACCCGTTTAGAACGTGTACGGATCATGAACATTCGCTTAAAAGGATTGCCTTTGGGAGATTGGAGAGATCTAGATCCACAAGAAATAGCCGGTATTTTTTCTTTAATAGAACGATCTTCTTCTAGCGAAAAGCTTAAGAAAGCTGGCGACAAACCCTATACTCCTTCTTCAGGTCAAACAAAACCGAGCTCTAAAAGAAAAAGCTCTTCAATAAAAACTACAGCTAAAAAAACAACTAATAGTGGAAGAGCCGGTGTAAAATCAACATCTACAAAGCAAGGTGCTAAATCTATAAAGTCCAAACCCAAGTCATTTAAGACAAAACCTAAAGCTTCCGCTCCGGTGGGGAGAAAAAGATTTTAGGCCTTCTGCAGGTAGGACTCTTTTAACTTGCTTACCACTATATCCACCTCTTCCTTGGTATTATATTTACTGAAAGAAAACCTTATAGAAGGACGGTCTGCCTCAGCACCAATAGCGCTCAATACATGAGAGCCAATGTTAGAACCAGAACTACATGCACTGCCTCCAGAAGCAGAAATGCCTCCAATATCTAAGTTAAACAATAACATGTCGCCCATGTCCGTCTCCGGCAAACACACGTTTAATACGGTATATAAGCTCCTTTCTGGTTCTACTTCTCCATTAAAACTACTACCGGGAATATGTTCAGAAACCTGCTGCATCATATAACTCTTTAGATCCTGTATATGATTTTGATGGTCTGTCATTTTATCATGTGCTATTTCTAAAGCTTTAGCTAAGCCCACTATTCCATAAACGTTTTCTGTCCCGCCCCTCATATTTCGCTCTTGAGCACCACCAAATAGTAAAGGCTTAATCTTTATGTTATGATTAATATATAAGAAGCCCACTCCTTTAGGTCCGTGTAACTTATGCGCAGCACAAGTAATAAAATCGATATGGATTTCACTTAAATCAAATGCATAATGCCCAATAGTTTGTACAGTATCACAATGAAAAAGAGCATTATATTTCTGGCAAATATCAGAAACCCGTTGAATATCCAATAAGGTTCCTATTTCATTATTAGCGTGCATTAAAGAGACGAAGGTTCTTGGGGAATCTTTTAACACCTCTTCAAGTTGCTGTAAATCTACATTTCCCTTTTTATCTACATTTAATAATGTCAGCTTTATCTTACCATTTTTTTCAAGATCTTCAAGACAATGCAAAACGGCATGATGCTCGAGAGGGGAACTGATGGCATGGGTAATATCATTGTCAACTATTCCACAACGAATGGCTGTATTATCGGCCTCTGTCCCTCCCGATGTAAAGAAAATTTCAGCAGGAGAAACGTGCAGAAAATTAGCCACTGCTCGCCTAGCCTTCTCAATTATGGTCCTAACTTCACGGCCATGTGCGTGAATAGAAGATGGGTTACCATAATATTCTTGCATGACATGCAACATTTCCTGAATCACTTCTGGATCAATTGCAGTAGTAGCGGCATTATCAAAATATACTCTCATAATGCAAAATTACTATTTAATTCAGGAAATACAGTCTTATTATCGCAATAAGCTTAGTTATTAATCAACGAATTTATGTGATTCATAATCTTAACGGCCAGGTTACTTGCTTTTTCTGGGCTCGAAGCTTCTGTATAAATTCGAATAATAGGCTCAGTATTTGACTTTCTTAGATGAACCCATTCTTCTTCAAAGTCAATTTTCAACCCGTCGATCGTACTATGTGGCACTTCTTGATAGCTTTCCTCAACAGATTTGAGAATGGCATCGATATCCATGCCAGGCTGTAAAGTTATTTTGTTTTTTGACATGTGGTATTCGGGGTAAGAAGCGCGAAGCTCAGATATTTTCTGGTTTTTGTTTGCCAAGTAGGTCAAAAAAAGCGCTATTCCGACCAGCGCATCACGACCATAATGTGTAGCTGGATAAATTACTCCCCCGTTTCCTTCACCACCAATAACTGCTTTAACCTCTTTCATTTTATTGACGACATTTACTTCCCCTACCGCCGCAGCAAAGTATTCACCACCACGCTTTAAAGTAACATCTTTTAGGGCACGTGTGGATGAAAGATTTGACACAGTATTCCCTGGTGTATGTTGTAAAATATAATCTGCAACAGCAACAAGAGTGTATTCTTCACCAAACATCTCACCATTTTCCATTACGAAACATAAGCGATCGACGTCTGGATCGACAGCTATCCCAAGATCAGCTTTCTTTTGAACGACCAATTTTGATAAATCCTGTAGGTTTTCTGCTAATGGTTCCGGATTATGTGGAAAATCTCCATTGGGTTCACAATAAATCTCATGTATAATACTGACTCCTAATGCTTTTAATAAGGCAGGCACAAAGATACCTCCCGATGAGTTTACTGCGTCCAACGCTATGGTTAAATTTGCTTTCTTTATGGCCTCCACGTCTACCAATTCCAGCTCTAAAATATGGTCAATATGTTTTTGCAAATAAGTATCATCCAACTCAACTTTTCCAAGATCATATACTTGAGCAAAATCAAAATCAAGTTTATCTGCAATTTCTAAAACCAATTTCCCTTGCTCATCATTAATAAATTCACCCTTCTCATTAATCAATTTAAGGGCGTTCCATTCTGCAGGATTGTGGCTGGCAGTGAGAATGATACCTCCGCCCGCCTTCTCTGCTGGAACAGCAATCTCAACCGTAGGAGTAGTAGATAAACCCAAATCAACAACATCTATACCTATACTTTGTAAAGTTCCAACGACCAGGTTTCTTACCATCTCGCCAGAAATACGCGCATCTCTTCCAATTACTATTTTGCTAATTCCTGTATTTTGTTGAACTAAACGGCCAAAAGCTGCTGTGAACTTTACAATATCTACTGGTGTTAGCCCTTCATTGGGAGGACCACCGATAGTTCCTCTAATTCCTGAGATCGATTTTATTAAAGTCATAATGTATTTTATTAAAAGCGTAAAAATAGACAATATGAAGTGATATATATAAAGATTGTGTCATAAAAACATACACTATTGTCCACAATTCGCTTTTATGAGGTAAGCAATCGATTGATAAACCTATATTTGCGATCTTAATAAATAGAAAAAAAGAATGGAAGTAGAATGGTTTGAAAGCTGGTTTGATACAAGTTATTATCATATTCTGTATAACAATCGCAATACGGAAGAAGCCGCCCTATTTATCGACCGTCTTTTTGAGCGTTTCCATCCTGAGGAAGGATCTAAGCTTTTGGATATTGCCTGTGGAAAAGGACGACATGCTCGCCACATGAGTGAAAAAGGGTTTCAAACGACCGGCATCGATCTATCTGCTGCAAGCATCACCTATGCTAAGCGATATGAAAATGAAAAGCTGCATTTCTTTCGACACGACATGCGGAAACCCTTTCAACATGAATCCTTTGATTATGCATTTAATTTATTTACCAGTTTCGGCTACTTTCAGACTTTTCAGGAACATGTCAATGCTTTAAATGCCTTTAATGATTCTCTTAAGCCTGGCGGGACATTCGTACTTGATTTTTTCAATTCTGTTAAAATTATTCAAGAGTTAATCCCTTTTGAGGTAAAAGAAGAGAAAGGCATTGCCTTTACAATTACAAAAGAGCTTAAGGATAGAAAAATAATGAAGGCAATTGAGTTTGTAGTTGAAGGAAAGAAGCATATTTACCATGAAAAAGTATTTGCATTTACATTAAATGACTTTATCAAAATGATGGACGAGAGTAATTTCAAAATTATTGATAAATTTGGAGATTACAATTTTCATGCTTTTAATGAAAATGTTTCTCCAAGATTAATTTTAATTTGTCAAAAAGAAAATGCTCGAACAACTCATTCATTATGATCAAGAACTTTTCCTATTCATTAATCAAGTAGGTTCTAATTTATTTTTCGATTGGCTAATGCCTATTCTGCGAAATCCGTATACTTGGGCCCCTCTATATCTTTTTCTTATTATCTTTTTAATTCGGCATTATAAAAAGAAAGGAATCGTAATGCTGGTGTTCTTTATTTTGACTTTTGCTTTGGCTGATTCCATATCGGCTTCTGTCATTAAACCTGAAGTTATGCGTATAAGACCTTGCAATGATGTGGAGTTTAAGGATCAGGTCAAATTACGTGTTCGCTGTGGAAGCGGCTACAGCTTTCCCTCCTCCCATGCAACAAACCACTTTGCTCTAGGAATATTTCTTTTAGTTATTTTTCGCAAACGATGGAAACCAATTATCTGGTTAAGCCTAGGGTGGGCCGCATCAATAAGTTTTGCACAAATTTATGTTGGCGTACATTATCCTATAGATATACTAGCAGGGGCAATTTTAGGTGGAATAATCGGGCTTGTCACCTCTACGGTTTTTTTATATTTCCAACCCAATAAGCCAATTTAAGCGAATGATTATAAGCGTCCTATTCTTTTCGGCATTTCTAGGTGGCATTTCTGTGTTTTTTGTTAAGAGAGATAACATACGGGTACTAAAGCTTATTCTCGCTTTTAGTGGCGCCTATCTTTTTTCCATTACTGTATTGCATCTCATTCCGGATGTTTATGCTACTCACAACCATACTATAGGTCTTTTCGTTTTAGGAGGTTTTTTGTTCCAACTGCTCCTTGAACAATTTTCTGAAGGCGTGGAACATGGCCATATGCACCATGTAGGCGCACAAGGAATTTTTCCTTTAGGAGTGATGATAAGCCTATGTTTACATGCGTTTTTAGAGGGTATGCCTTTATCTGGCCGTCATCAAAATCCACTTCTTTTCGGCATTGCGCTACACCACATTCCAGCAGCCTTTGCCTTAGCTAGTTTATTGTTAAATAGCGCCATTTCGAAAAGTAAACTCATTCTTATGATTTTTATTTTTGCTTCCATGTCTCCTTTAGGCCATTTGTTAAGCAATACAATTAAAATGAGTTCAATAGGGGATATTTCCCAATATTATGATCGAATGATGGCCGTAGTTATTGGAATATTTATTCATATTTCAACAACCATATTATTTGAATCTTCTACTATAGATCATCGATTCAATCAACAAAAAATGATAGTCGTTTTATTAGGGGTCGGAGTATCTTTATTAAATTTTCTATTTCATTAATAATTGGTGTCAGATCGAACTTTCATTCAATACCTTAACGGGAATTTGTCCTTTAAAGTGCTCTCTTAGATAACGGCCGTCTCCATGAAGCGTCCAAATTTCTAGCGGTTTGACCTGTTCTATTGTATAAAGAATGTCTTGCCAATCCACATGGTCAGAGATATACAATGAAATTGTGTTTCCTTGCTGCAAACGTTCCCATCCCGAAGCGAACGCTCTGATTAACGTCTTGCCTCTATCGTAGCTGGCAAAAGCTAAAGGGGGAACAAGATAGACATAGCCTTCATTATTGCTTTTCATCAATCTTCGTTCATAAGGTTGATAGAGTAAATTATTGACACCAAACTCCTCATATATTTTATGGATTGAAAAAATGGAACGATGAACCAATACGGTTCTGCCTGGACAATGCTCATTAATAAGTTGATTGACTCGCTGCGCTTTCCCTAGTGAATAAGCCCCTAACAGCACTGAATAGGGACTAGCATTTAATTTCAAAATCTCATCGGCCGCATTGGGATGTTTAATACTAGGGTTTGCAAACGTACTTTCAGTAATTAACACATCTGCTTCAACAAAAGTAACAGGGTCGCAAGTAGGATCATTTTGAATTTTATAGTCTCCTGTATATAAATATTTTACTCCTTGATACTCCATTAAAATCTGAGCCGAACCTATGATATGACCTGCTGAGATAAAAGTGATTTTAATTCCCTGGACATAGAAAGAATGATGATAGCCGAAAATTTCAAAATCTCCTAGACTTTGATTATGGTAGCGTAATTTCATTATCGCAGCAGTAGGTGGAGTACAATAAACTAATTGATTACCAGGCTTTGCATGGTCACCATGGGCGTGAGAAATTAAAGCAACCTTTACAGGGTCCTGAGGATCCAAATAAAAATCACCATAACGACAATAAATTCCTTCTCGATTTAATACGAGAAAGTCTGCGAGAATAGAATTCATGAATCTTATTTTATAAGTTGGCAATGGAGTTTCAAAACCTGTGGTATTATTGCGGTTTTTTCATCATTAATAATAACAAAGTCAGCTAGTTTCCGTTTTTCTTCTTCAGGCATTTGCTTATCAATACGAGCTTTAACTTCCTGTTCGCTGATTCCATCACGCTTTAATACTCGCTGAATTCTTATATCTTCTGGAGCATATACTAAAATAGATAGATCGCAAGATTTATAGGCCCCACTTTCAAAAAGAATGGCAGCTTCATGAAGGCAATACCTGCTATTCTGCTTTACAGCCCAATCGCTAAATGCTCGAATGACAGCTGGGTGAACTAAACTGTTTAAAGCTTTAAGAGCTTCGGTATTATTGAATACAATGTCTGAAAGGAACTTTCTATTTAATTCTCCGTTGTCGAAATAAGCCTTTTCACCAAATTCTGCCTTTATCTCGCTAATCAAATCATGATCGGTAACCATAAGCATTTTTGCCACTTCATCCGCATTAAATACCGGGATAGACAAGGCTTCAAAAACGCTGCATACGGTAGTTTTTCCGCTTCCTATTCCGCCGGTTATTCCAATCTTCAACATGGTATTATCTTCTTAAGATATAGTGAATATTTTGAGGTTCAATTTTTAAAACGGTACAAAATCCGGGACTCTTCGTAAGAATAACAGGCAAACTGGTAGCCTTATAAATTGAATTATCAAGATTAACTACCGCTGTAAATGAGTCGCGTGTAATTTCAGAATAATACTTTAAAGGTACACTAACTGTCAAGGTAACTTTGCTTGGCAACAAGGTTGTAGCCATACCTCGCTTGGCGTTCTCGATACGTATGGGTACTTCCACAATCTTTTCTGTCGTCTCCCCTACAGGTATTTTCACTTCTATATTTGCTGGATACACATTTAAATTGCCTTGCATTTTATTTGCCAAGGGCAATCGAGTGACGATATTGGCTTCTACATCTCTCCTAACCAGGGGTTCTGTATCCCATCGATCAATACTGGCCAAATCTTCCAATGGCCCCGTAACAGTAACATAATTTGGTTTTAGCTCTATACTATCAACTACATGATATTGCTTTTTAAAACTGAGGTCAGAAACCAAATGTACAGGTACTTTCTTGACGGTTTGCTTAGAAAAGTCAAAGTAAAGGGTATCTGGAGAAACTTTAATGATTCTTTGTATTCCAGGGAATTGCCTGTTTATAAATCCTAATTGGGTAGAAAACATCACCCAATTGCGATTTTTCAATCCACTTAGATCCACTTTTATGTGTTGAGGGTGGAGTCTTAATTTAGAGAACAATATTTGCCATCCCGTGCCTTCCACTCGTAAGGATACTGTATCGGACTGAAGTGGATGGAACGCCTTATTTTCTGGAGCATTGATATATTGAACTGGAGTTGCAACCTCATAAAAATAGTTGGTTGACAAAGCGAAGACACACCAAGCAATAAAAGAAACTACAATGCTAACTGCAAATATCCTTAACTTTTGCTGTTGCTTTTTATTGAATTGAATAGCCATGTCAAAAAACCAAAAACGCTTAACATGCGAACGATTCGGCAATGTTAAGCGTTGTATTTAAAAATCCTTGTTTTTATTTTGAATTTGCAACTTTAGACGCATCTAAAGAAATTGCAGATTTATCAAAACGTATTTTAACATTGCTACCCACATCTAGCAATACAGTTGTATCACCAAGTTCTGTAATACGACCATGAATACCGGCAGTAGTTACGACCTTATCATTTACTTTTAGTTCTGAAAGGTATTTTTTGTGATCCTTAGCTTTCTTCATTTGCGGGCGGATCATAAAGAAATAGAAGATTACGATGATCAAAATCATCGGCAAGAAGCCCATAATTCCTCCTCCACCTAAAGCTTGCACTAAAATTGTTCCTGTTGTCATCATGTTTATTGTTTCAAATTAATTGTTTATTTTTTTACCTCTCCTTTTAATTGTAAAATTGCTCTTGAAGGTTCAGCATTAGATAAAACTGTTATAATCTTTTGCTGCATCCCTACTTGGTTTTGACTATTAAAAACCACCGTAATACTTCCTTTTTCTCCTGGATTAATCGGATGTTGAGAATATTCAGGTGTAGTACAACCACATGAAGCACTTACATTAGAAATAATTAATGGAGATTTTCCAGTATTTGTAAAGCTATAAATATGTTCTACTTTTTCACCCTCTTTCACCGTTCCGAACTCGTAAACAGCATTGTCAAAGCTTATGATTGCTACATTTTCATTAACCACCTCTTTTGTCTCTTCAGCAATTGTGCCTCCTTCGTTTTCCATTTCTAAAACGGGCTTATCAAGCTCTACTCCTTCCGTCTGCTTTGCACTATTTGTGCAGTATGTCAAATTAAAAGCAATTAAAATTAAAACTGAAATTCTTTTCATATACAAACTTAGATAAATTTTTTATAAATATAATCTATTGGCAATTTTGAAAACCAATTTTTACTCAATTAATCCTCTGCCAATTTTATTAATTCTTCCTTCTGTCCGTAAATCGGCCAACACTTTGTCCAGAATCCCGTTAATAAATGTATTACTTTTGGGTGTACTAAACACTTTAGATATTTCAATATACTCATTAATAGTGACTTTCACCGGTATGGAGGGAAAATTAACCAACTCCGATATTGCCAAACGCATGATTAAAGTATCCATTAAGGCAATACGTTCTGCTTCCCAATTCTTTGTTTTAGTTGTAATATAAGCTTGGTATTCTTCGCCTCTTCTTATGGTGATTGCAAATAACTTCGAAATAAATGCTTCATCTTCTACCCAGTTTGGAGTTAAGCTTGCCAATTCATTTTCTAGAGGATCAAGGGATTGAAAGTTTTTGAAAGTTTTAGCAACCATTGCCTGCAAAACCTCTTTATCAAGCTGCCAGTTAATAAATTTCTCTTCAAATGCGTGTTCAATTGCCGGAGATTTCAAAATCAACTTCTTAAAAATAAACTTTATAATATCTTTTTCCGTTGATATAGATGTATCTTCCTCTTTGATATAATTTTCATATTCTTTAGAATTTTTCAGTTGTTGAAAAACTTGTCGAACGATTTCAGGGTCTAAATGATGCCAAGACACATCATACTTCTTTGAATGGCTTTTGAACGCTTGATTTTCGCGCAACATTCGTATGAAAGTATTATCGGCTAAACGGGTATTGTTATCGAGATCTTTTTGAGTAGGTAAATGCTTATTTGCACGTTCATCTGCATCAATCAACGTAAAGTCGCTAATATCAAGCAATAGATTAAGCAGCCAGATATACATTTCATATACCTCATCTACACTCTTAAGCAATGATTTTTCGAACCTTGCTAACTGCTTATCTTCAGATTGGTGATAAGCATATAGATTTTGCAATACTTTTACCCGGAGGTGGCGGCGATTTAACATATATTAAAGAACGATTATTTATTTATTTTTTGCCAATTTCTATCTATGGCCATTTATTTTTGCTATTGCTTCGATACGCTCTTCCGCCAGTTGATTAGCGGCTTTTGACGACGATATTCCTTCCAGTTGCGATTTCTGTAAAACAGAGCGAGTCATTTCGTAAATATTCTCAGCCAGCTGCATGGTTCTAGAAACCGAATACCCAGCTAATTCGGAATAACAACTTATTAACCCACCAGCGTTAATAAGATAATCAGGAGCATATAATATTCCTTTATCTTTCAGCATCACGCTATGCCTTTCTTCATCGACTAACTGATTATTAGCAGATCCGGCGATTATCTTGCAACGTAAACGTGGGATTGTATTATCATTTAATGTACCTCCTAAAGCACAAGGAGAATATACATCTGCTTCCAATTCATATAGCGATGTATTTGAAATGATTTCTGCACCATATCGATTTGCTATTTCGATCATTCTGTCCGAAACAATGTCACTCACATATACCTTTGCATTCTCTTTCCTAAGTAACGATACTAGGTTTTCTCCAACGTGACCAGTACCCTGAACTACAATTTTTCTTCCTGCTAAGGAGTCATTCCCAAAGCATTCCTTTATCCCTGCCTTAATTCCATAATACACACTTTTAGCTGTAAATGGAGAAGAATCTCCACTCCCTCCTACGGCTTTTGGCAAGCCCGCAACATGGGAGGTCTCCATCCGTAAGTATTCCATATCGCGAGGTGTGGTACCCACATCCAAGGATGCAATAAAGGATCCATTTAGCTTGTTCACAAATTGAGCGAACCGTCTTAACAATACTTCCGTTTTTTGACTTCGGCTATCACCGATAATAATGGCATTCCCGCCACCAAGATTCACACCAGTTATTGCGGCTTTATAAGTCATTCCTTTTGAAAGCCGAAGACTTTCTTCAACCGCATCTTCCTCTGTACGATAAGCCATCATCCTAGTTCCTCCAATGGCAGGACCTAAGGTAGTGTCGTGAATAGTAATGATAGCTTTTAAACCAACGGATTTGTCGTGGCAAAACAATATATTTTGGTGACCATATCGTTCGAGAAGTGTAAAGACTGTATTATTCTGAGACGTCAAGGACATTTTTAAGAGCTTTAGAAATCATTATTTGCCAAAAGTAACAAATTTTATTCTTTATAATGAATAAAAAGCAGCCTTGTTATTTTAAAATGTACAAACCCAGAATTTTGATTTGAATCAATTTTTTACATTTTTTTTCAGTAAAGTATCTGTATTTTTGTATCAAGACATGAAGGATCTATTTTATCTCAATAAATATTTTTACAAATACCGTTGGCAATTGCTGCCAGGGTTTATTTTTGTTGTTGTTTCCAACTACTTTGCGGTACTACCCGCACAAGTCATCCGCTTTGCTCTAGATTTAGTAAAGGAGAATATAAGTATTTATCAGTTGTTTTTTGGCTTTGAAAGGCAGGACGAAATATACCAGCTTTTTGGTTCGAGCCTCCTATTATTCGGAGGGATTGTTTTATTACTGGCTTTAATCCGCGGATTCTTTCTTTTTTAATGCGGCAAACAATTATACTAACCTCAAGACATATTGAGTATGATTTAAAAAATGAAATCTACGCTCATTATCAACAACTTGATATGGCTTTTTTTAGAAGAAATAATACCGGCGATCTTATCAATCGAGTAACTGAAGACGTGAGTAGGGTGCGCGCCTATCTTGGTCCAGCGATAATGTACTCAATAAATACGTTAGTCCTGTCAATCATGGTGATAACTGCTATGTATCAAGTAAATAGCACCTTAGCCACTTACGCCTTATTGCCTATCCCGTTTCTGATCGCTATCATTTTATATGTAAACAAAATAATGAATGTACGCAGCGAGCGTATTCAAAGGCAGCTTTCTACTCTTTCCAATTCTGTTCAAGAAACTTTTTCGGGTATTCGGGTTATAAAGTCCATAATCGTGAAGGACAAAAAAAGAAAGACTTTTATAAAGAAAGTGATCGATATAAAACTGTTTCCATTTCATTGGTAAAGGCACAGGCTATTTTCTTTCCACTTATTCTAATATTGGTTGGCCTCAGTACCATTATCACTGTTTTCGTCGGTGGACAACAGGTAATTGAAGGTAATATCTCATCTGGAAACATTGCTGAATTCATCGTATACGTGAGTCAATTAACATTTCCCGCCATGTCGCTAGCTTGGGTAAGTTCGTTAGTACAACGTGCCGCGGCATCGCAAACGCGTATCAATGAATTCTTAAACAAAACCAACGATTGTATCTACTGAAACTAAGGAAGTAAAGATTAAAGGAGATATCGAATTTTCGAACGTTATGTTCACCTATCCAAAACCGGGATAAAAGCTCTTAACGATGTTCTTTTAAAGTAAAAGCAGGTGAAATTTTGGCAATGATAGGAACTACAGGATCGGGTAAATCAACCATTGCTACCTTGTTAATGCGGATGTATGATCCGCAAGGCGGACAAATATTGGTTGATAAAGAGAATATCAAAGCTTTTAATTTAAAATACTACCGCAGCCAAATTGGCTATGTCCCTCAAGACGTATTTCTTTTTTCTGATACTCTAGCACGAAATATTGCCTTTGGAGAGGATGAAATTAATATGGATGAGGTAGAGGCAAGTGCTAAAATCGCAGCAATTTATGATAGTATAAAGAACTTTGAGAATGGGTTTGATACTGAAATTGGAGAACGTGGGTTAACCCTATCCGGAGGTCAAAAACAACGGGTTTCTATTGCAAGAGCATTGATAAAAAGTCCGGAAATTCTAATCTTCGATGACAGTCTTTCTGCGGTAGACACGAAAACAGAAGAAGAGATATTGAACAACCTAAAAAAAGTGATGAAAGGAAAAACCTGCGTTTTTATTTCCCATCGGGTTTCTACCATCAAAAATGCAGACCAAATTCTTGTACTAGACAGAGGTTGCATAGTAGAAAGAGGAAACCATGATAGTCTTATTAAAAAACAGGGTAGCTACTTCGAACTATATGAAAAACAGCTTTTGGAAGAAGAAGCTGTTTCCTAAAAAACCTGTAGCAATTTATGGTTTATCTGTACCGTACTTGTGTACGGTCTAGCATCACCATTTGGTCCTGCATCATTTTGATCTGATCGGCCATCAACTTCTTTTTATCTGCTCTTTTTGCCAGTTGGAGGTAACGCTCTGCTTCTCTTTTATTTCTTTTGGCCATCATTACACCCGCTAAACTTAAGTTTGCTAAAGCGATGTTATGATCCATATGAACGCCCAAAGTGAGTGCCTTTTTAAAATATTTTTCAGATTTCAAAGGTGCAGTTCTAGATTCAATTAAGCCTAACAAAAGAAAATAATAACCATGCTGCACACGGATTAGCTCCTTCTCATAATTCTTGATCTTTAGAAGCCATTTCTCAGCTTTATCCATATTCTCTTTACGCAAGTAATATTGAGCAATCAACATGTTCTCATGGAAAAAGAAAGTGACGAAAACGAGTAGTGCAAGGAAAAGTACAAGGATAGCCCAGGCCCAATGCCCAAAAACAAATAAAGTAACCATTGCACCTAAAAGTGCTGCACCTATAATTAAACGAACAAAATTTGGCATTTCTAATAAATTATTCAATTGAAAATATATGCAAATATCGACTTATTTTAGTGTTTTATCAAACTTAATCCTTTTATGGTTTAAATAAGTTATTTTTGGCCACATGAAGCAATTTATCGACAAAGATTGGGACAGCATTATACACGAGGAATTCGAAAAACCCTATTTCAAGAGCCTAATTGATTTTTTAAATGCCGAAAGTAAGCATCATCTGATTTTCCCTCCTGAATCCAATCTCTTTGAAGCGCTTAAACAAACACCTTTTGAACGGATAAAGGTTGTCATCCTAGGGCAAGATCCTTATCATCAAATAAATCAAGCAAACGGCTTGGCTTTTTCAGTGCAAGCTGGGATTCGTATCCCTCCATCTTTAAGAAATATTTACAAAGAGCTTCATTCAGACATTGATAATTTCAAAATTCCGACGCATGGGGATTTGCACCCATGGGCTAAACAAGGAGTTTTGTTGCTAAATACAACGTTAAGCGTACGCGAAAATAGCGCGGGTTCCCATCAAAATAAAGGATGGGAAGAACTAACCGATCAAATAATACGAAAAATATCAGATTTAAAAACAGGGGTAGTATTTCTATTATGGGGAAAGTTCGCTCAACAGAAAGTCGCTTTGATTGACAAACAAAGGCATTATATTCTTTGTACTACCCACCCTTCACCTTTTTCTGCGTACCGAGGCTTTTTAGGATCAAAACACTTCTCAAAAACAAATCAATTGTTAATAGAAGAAGGCAAAGAGCCAATTGATTGGAACCTGTGAAACGGAATCCGAGTCGCGGGTTTGCGAGGTACGGGTTAGGAGATCCTTCGCTTAGCTGAAGGAGGAAAAAGGATGGAGATGACAAATATAAAAAGGACTGAAAGCTAATGGCTGAAAACCGATGGCTTTTAATATTCCATAGGAACAATGGGTTCTTTTTTACTTGTGGACATGATCACCATAGTTTGAAAAGTTTTTACATAAGGGATCTTGCTGATTTTTTCCATGATCAAAGTTTCATAAGCTTTTATGTCTTTAACATACACTTTCAGGATAAAATCACATTGACCCGTGACATGATGACATTCCGTAATCTCTTTTATACCCTTAATTAATTGAACAAATTCAGGAATAGCATTATGTGTATGAAAATCGAGCTGGATTTGAATAAATGATTTTATTCCAAGACCTAAAAGTTCCTCATCAACCAATGCATGATAACTCTTAATATGCCCTGAATTTTCCAATTTACGAACACGTTCTAATGTAGGAGCGGGCGACAAACCAATACTCGAGGAAAGCTGTAAATTGGTTATTCTTCCATTTTCTTGAAGAAGTTTCAAGATCTGAAGATCAATTTTATCAGGTTGATAAGCCATATTTTTGGAATTTATTAAATATAAAGTTACTCTTTTTTATGTGCGTGCAACCATTGTTATGGCATAGAGTTTCATTTGTTTTACCATGGACAGAAATCCATTGGCACGAGTAGGTGATAAATGTTCTTGCAAACCAATTTTATTGATAAAATATAAATCTGCTCCTGCAATCTCTTGTGGAGTATGTCCTGATAAAACTTTTACCATTAAACTCACTAAACCTTTTGTGATAATGGCATCACTATCGGCTGTAAAATGCACTTTATTATCAATTAATTCCGCATGTAACCAAACTTGAGATTGGCATCCTTTAATGAGATATTTTTCTTTTTTATAAGCTTCGTCTATTATTGGCAGCTCCTTCCCTAATTGAATGATATATTCATATTTCTCCATCCAATCACTGTAAAAAGCGAAATCCTCTATTAACTCATCTTGTATTTCGTTAATCGTCATTATAATAATTTCTTAATTCTAATAATTGCGGAATGGTCTATAACAGCATTGATATTGCGCGTTTAATTCCATCAACAAGCGCATCGATATCCGCTTTTGAATTATATAAACCAAGAGAAGCTCGAATAGTGCCAGGTATCTCATAAAAATCCATAACCGGTTGGGTGCAGTGGTGTCCAGTACGAACAGCAATTCCCAATTTATCAAGAATCGTTCCCACATCATAAGGATGTGTGCCTGCTATTAAAAATGAAATAACACTTGATTTCTCCTTTGCCGTTCCAATAATTTTAAGTCCGGGTATTTCAAGCAAAGCATTCGTAGCATATTCAAGCAATTCGCTTTCATAATGTGCAATGTTTTTTAATCCGATAGCTTCGATATAATCAATAGCATATGCCAAGGAAATGCCCGCCTCGATATTGGGTGTACCGGCTTCAAATTTAAAAGGCAACTCATTATAAGTCGTTTTCTCGAAGGTTACGGTTTTAATCATATCGCCTCCTCCTTGATAAGGTGGCATAGCATTTAGCCATTTTTCTTTACCATATAAAACACCAATTCCAGTAGGTCCATATATTTTATGTCCCGAAAATGCTAGAAAATCTACATCGAGGTTTTGAACATCTATTGGAATATGTTGGACTGCTTGCGCAGCATCTAATAAAACAGGTATGTTATGCGCATGAGCCAAGTCAATGATTTCCTTTACAGGATTAATCGTTCCTAAGGAATTGGAAACATAGGTCACCGAAACCATCTTAACCTTTTCATTCAACATGTTTTTATATGCCGAAAGGTCTAAGCTGCCTTTATGGCTCATAGGAATCACTTTCAAAGTGGCACCACTTTCTTCACAAAGCATTTGCCAAGGGACAATATTGGAATGATGCTCCATTGCCGAAATAATAATCTCATCCCCTTCTTTTACAAAGGCTTTTCCATAACAATGGGCAACAAGGTTTATAGCATCCGTTGTACCTTTTGTAAAGACAATCTCATGCTCATGCTCTGCATTAATGAATTTCTTTAGCTTTATCCTTGTAAGCTCATACGCATCCGTCGCCACTTGACTTAAATGGTGAACACCTCGATGTATATTACTATTCTGAGAGGTATAGTAATTGGTAACCGCATCAATAACCACCTGTGGTTTTTGAGTTGTTGCCCCGTTATCTAAATATACCAATGGTTTTCCATTCACTAAACTTTTCAAAATCGGAAAGTCTTCTCGAATGTTCAGAATATTGTAATGTGTCAAAACTGATTTAGTTTATATGTTTAATTTCTAGGTTCTATTTTCAAGCCTTCCTCAATCAAATTGTTTACGTAAGCCTTGATATTTTCATCTTTAAAGCGTTCAGTAACGTCGAAAGCAAAAGCATGAACCATTAAAACTCTAGCTTGTTCGGCGCCTATCCCTCTTGATTGCAAATAGAATAGAGCTTCTTCATTGAACTGTCCAATTGTACAACCATGACTACATTTAACATCGTCCGCAAAAATCTCCAATTGCGGTTTTGTGAAAATTGTAGCATTCTCTCCCATCAACATATTATTGTTTTGTTGGAAAGCATTAGTCTTTTGAGCGTCTTCACGAACAAATATTTTTCCGTTAAAAATAACAGTAGAATTCTCCTGAATAATATTTTTATACCACTCATAACTTTCGCAATGCGGCATTATATGATCAACGATAGTATGGTTGTCTACCAATTGCTTTGAAGAAGTAAGGTTTATGCCATATAAGTGGCTTTCCACCGATTCTGCTTCCAAACGAACATTGATATTATTTCTTATAAAAGAAGCGCCCGGAAAAGTGCAATTATAGTTATTATATAAACTATGCTTAAGTTGAATGACCTCGGTGTGATTTAAAAACCTGCTTTGTTCCGCTGCAATCTGAATATAATAATGCTCCATTTTTGCATTGACATCCAATACAATTTCGGAAACTACATTGCTTAAGCTTCCTTCTGATCCATCTTCGGTTATGAACGACTCTAAAACTTCAGCTTCGGCATTTTTTCCTAAAACGATCAAATTACGTCCCTGAAAAAATTCTGAAGAATTAGTTACTGAAACGTGTACAACATGAAAAGGCTTCTCTATCTGCGTATTATCGGCGACATTTATAAAGAACCCATCTTTTGCCAAAGCAGTATTGATGCTCACCAACGCATTATCAGATTTATCAGCATATTTAGCAAAATGAGCTTGAAAAACCGGGTGATCTAATGCGTCGGCCGTTGCCATAATTTCTACTCCTTTTTCGGAAGGAACATCAGAAAGGTCTTTTCGAAAAGCACCGTTTACTAATACAATTTTATAAGCATCTACCCCCTCTATCGTAGCTACATCTATATTGACATCACGACCCGGTAGGTGGGAGTCGAAGGTAAAACTCTCGTTTAAAAGGGTTTGAATTCCAGTATTTTTCCACTCCTCGAGCTGCGTTGTCGGCAAGCCAATTTTCTTAAATCGATCAAACGCGTCCTTACGCAAGTGTTCGATGGGCCCATCTAATGTAGGGAGGCTTTCTTCGAAAGTAGTTTTTAGTTGTTGGTATAAAGAATTTGAAACTTGTGTAATCATTTTTTTTATATTGCATTTGAGGCTTCAACTGAATCTTTAAGCCAATCATATCCTTTTTCTTCTAACTCCAGAGCTAATTCTTTTGTACCTGATCGAACGATACGGCCATTATATAAAACGTGGACGAAATCGGGAACAATGTATTCTAACAAACGCTGGTAGTGGGTAATCATTACGAAAGCATTCTTTTCAGAGCGCAATTGATTTACTCCATTGGCCACGATCCGCAAAGCATCAATATCCAAACCTGAGTCTGTTTCGTCCAAAATAGCCAACTGAGGATCCAGCATTGCTAACTGAAAAATTTCATTTCTCTTTTTCTCCCCGCCAGAGAAACCTTCGTTCAATGAACGATTCGTAAGTTTAGCATCAAATTCAACAAGAGCTTGCTTTTCCTTTACCATTTTCAAGAAATCCCGCGCTTCCATTTCCCCTAATCCTTTATACTTGCGAATTTCATTAACAGCCGTTTTCAGGAAGTTAATATTAGACACACCAGGAATTTCTATCGGATACTGGAAGGCTAAAAACACTCCTTCGCGGGCACGGTCTTCAGGTGAAAGCTCTAATAAATCCAGCCCATTGTAAGTAATTGATCCTTGCGTAACCTCAAAAGAATCCCTTCCTGCCAATACCGAAGCCAATGTGCTTTTCCCTGAACCATTAGGTCCCATAATTGCATGAACCTCTCCTGGTTTAACTTCAAGGTTTAAACCTTTTAATATTTCTTTATCTTCTACAGATGCATGTAGGTTATTTATATTTAACATTATTCTAAATTAGGAAATTATACATAAAAATAGCTCTATAAAGAGCAGTTTTTCAAATTATTACAGGATGATTACCCTACACTACCTTCTAAGGATATCGCCAAAAGCTTTTGTGCTTCTACCGCGAATTCCATTGGCAATTGGTTAAGCACCTCTTTAGCATAACCATTTACTATTAAGCCGACAGCTTTTTCGGAATCAATTCCGCGTTGATTAAGGTAAAACACTTGGTCCTCTCCAATCTTCGATGCTGTCGCTTCATGTTCTAACATCGCAGTTTCGTTCTTAGATTCTATATATGGAAAAGTATGTGCACCGCAACGATCGCCTATCAATAAGGAATCACATTGAGTAAAGTTTCTAGCATTATCGGCTTTTTTGCCGATCCTAACCAATCCTCTATAGCTATTATGGCTCAATCCTGCAGAAATTCCTTTCGAGATAATTTTACTTCTGGTATTTTTACCTATATGGATCATTTTGGTTCCAGTATCTGCAATTTGATGATTTCGAGTTAAAGCAACAGAGTAAAATTCACCAACTGAATCATCGCCTTTTAAGATAACGCTTGGGTACTTCCATGTAATGGCCGAACCCGTTTCCACTTGTGTCCAAGAGATTTTACTACGATCACCTTTACAGATTCCGCGTTTGGTTACAAAGTTGTAAATCCCGCCAGTTCCATCTGCATTCCCTGGGAACCAGTTCTGAACAGTTGAATACTTTATTTCAGCGTCTTCTAAAGCGATTAGCTCAACCACAGCAGCGTGCATTTGATTTTCATCACGTTGAGGAGCAGTACAACCCTCAAGATAGCTTACATAAGAGCCTTCTTCGGCGATAATCAAGGTACGTTCGAATTGACCCGTATTGGCAGCATTGATCCGGAAGTAAGTAGATAACTCCATCGGACAATGAACTCCTTTGGGAATAAAAACAAAAGAACCATCGGTAAATACAGCAGCGTTCAAAGCAGCATAGAAATTATCCGTAGGTGGAACCACAGACCCTAAGTACTTTTTAACCAATTCAGGATGGCTTTTAACAGCTTCACTAAGGGGGCCAAAAATTACACCTTGCTCTTTTAACTTCTTTTGAAAAGTGGTTTTAACGGATACAGAGTCAAAAACAGCATCCACCGCCACCACACCGGCCAACACTTTCTGCTCATCTAAAGGAATACCAAGTTTCGCGAAAGTTGCTAGAAGATCTGGATCAACTTCATCTAAGCTATCCAGTTTAGGCTTTTCCTTTGGAGCTGCAAAATAAGACATATCCTGAAAATCGACATCAGGATGTTTAAAATTCTGCCAATCAGGGATTTTAGCTGTTAAAAACGTTTGATAAGCCTTTAACCTCCACTCCAATAACCATTCGGGCTCGTCTCTCTTTTTGGAAATCGTACGAATGATCTCTTCAGAAAGACCTTTTGGTATAATATCCATTTCGATATCCGTAACAAAGCCGTATTTATATTCCTCTTTGGTTAATTCATCTAATATTTCTTCTTCTGTTTTCATTTTCTATCTATTTGAACCATTCGTTCAATGTATAAAGACAAATATTGCATAGTCTTTGAAAAACCCAAAGTTACGATTTGATATGCAAAGATTTGAAGGAATACCGTTATTTTACCGTAATTTGATAGTAAAAGTGAAAGAAAAAATAACATAAATCACTTTATTAAATGATTTCAGCTTTTAAAAGTTCCACTTCCATTTCCTTTTGTAGCTTCGACGCCTCCATCCTTGCGGCTTCTGCAAAATCATTCCCGTTGGATGCGTAAATAATAGAACGCGTTGCATTCACTAACAATCCACAGTCCTGATTTAATCCATATTTGCAAACCTCTGATAAATCACCGCCCTGTGCACCTACTCCAGGAACTAACAAAAAATGGTCTGGAGCATGTTTACGTACAAGAGAAAAAGCTTCGCCTCTTGTTGCACCAACAACATACATAAGATTTTCGGGATTTCCCCAAGAATTTACTTTGTCGATAACGCGCTCATAAAGCATCGAACCCTCCTCATCTTCAATGGTTTGAAAATCCAAACCTCCCTCATTGGAAGTAAGCGCTAATACAATTGCCCATTTCCCTTCAAATTCAAAAAAGGGAGACACAGAATCTCGCCCCATATACGGAGTAACAGTGATTGAATCAAAACCCAAGCCTGAATTTTCTTTATCAAAAAAAGCTTGTGCATACATGGCGGCCGTATTCCCGATATCTCCGCGTTTGGCATCCGCAATACTAAAGCAATCTTTGGGCAATATTTCCCAAGTTTTCTTTAAGCTTTCCCAGCCTTTTATACCCCTGCTCTCATAAAAAGCAATATTGGGTTTATAAGCAACACAAAAATCTTCAGTAGCCTCGATGATTCTTTTATTAAACTCAAATACCGGGTCTTCGTTATCCAACAAAAATGAAGGAATTTTATTAATATCCGTATCCAATCCAACACAGAGAAAAGATTTCTTTAATTTGATCTGATGAATGATTTCTGAACGTGTCATAAATAAGATGATAAATCATTTTTTGTCCAAATCTACCCAAATATGAAGTTTAATTCCATTTATTTTAAGTTTTTTTTTGATATCCCAAATCTTATGCATAAAATTGTAACTTAATCCCAGAATTATTCTAAAATAGGTCTCGGAAAATCTGATTAACCGACGACTAAATTAATCAAAACAACAATTTAGTAAAAAGCTGTTTTATCATACAAAACATAAGAATCCTATATATCTATATAATTATTTGATGAATATTAATGAACTGAACACGAAGCTTGTTTCTGAGCTCCGTCAAATTGCAAAATTAATTGGCATTCCTGAGGTAGAAAAACTTCGCAAACAAGAACTGATCAATAAGATTGCGGCAAGTGATCAACCAGCACCAGCTGATCCTCAACCAAAAGCTGTTGTAACAGAAGAACCTTCCTCAGAAACAGAAAGACCTAGACGTAGAACGAGAACATCAACCGCAAACGAACCCGTAGCAGTTACAAGGGAGCCTAAAGTTGAACAAACAAATACGGTTACCCCCATGAACTCTACCTCTAAATCCGTTGATCAGACTGTTCATGAAAAAAAGGATGGCTTGCAAAAAGAACATACTGCGGCTCGTCCAGATAGCAACCAGTCAAGAACCAGAGTTGAACGTAAGCCGAACCTAAGTCAAGCAAATAAAAACGAATCACCTGCTAATTCTCCACTTCCTCAAGTTACAAATTTGGATTTTGATAATGTCATTGTAAACGAAGGTGTTTTGGAAATTATGCCTGATGGTTATGGTTTTTTAAGATCATCAGATTATAATTACCTTACTTCACCCGACGATATTTATGTTTCTCAATCGCAAATTAAACTTTTTGGATTAAAAACTGGCGATACTGTCAGAGGAAGCATCCGCCCTCCAAAAGAAGGAGAAAAATATTTCCCTTTGGTAAGAGTAGAAGCGATCAATGGACAAAACCCCGCAGATAGTACGTGACCGGGTTCCCTTTGATTACTTGACTCCTCTTTTCCCTACAGAAAAATTAAACCTATATACCAGCGCCAATAATTATTCTACTCGAATAATGGATTTATTTACGCCAATAGGAAAAGGACAACGGGGACTTGATTGTAGCGCAACCTAAAACGGGTAAAACCATGTTGTTAAAGGATGTAGCCAATGCAATTGCAAAAAATCATCCAGAAGTATATCTAATTATTCTTCTGATCGATGAACGACCAGAAGAGGTAACTGATATGGCTAGAAGCGTTCGTGCAGAGGTAGTTGCATCTACTTTTGATGAGCCCGCAGATCGACACGTTAAAATCGCAAATATCGTTTTGGAAAAAGCAAAACGCATGGTAGAATGTGGCCATGATGTTGTAATATTACTAGATTCCATTACACGTTTGGCTCGTGCTTACAACACCGTAGCACCTGCCTCTGGTAAAATACTATCAGGTGGTGTGGATGCAAATGCCTTACATAAACCGAAACGCTTCTTCGGTGCTGCACGTAATATAGAGGATGGTGGATCATTAACTATTCTGGCAACTGCATTAATTGATACAGGATCTAAAATGGACGAAGTTATCTTTGAAGAGTTTAAAGGGACAGGAAATATGGAATTACAATTGGATCGTAAGTTATCTAATAAACGTATTTTCCCAGCCATTGATTTAACCTCATCAAGTACTCGTCGCGATGATTTATTATTAGACAAAGATACTTTACAAAGGATATGGGTGCTAAGAAATCATTTAGCTGATATGAATTCGAATGAAGCCATGGAATTCTTGATTCAACAAATGAAAGGAACTAGAAACAATGATGAATTTTTAATCAGCATGAATCGCTAAATTCTAATAAAAAGTAAAGAATAAATATTGCAATAACAATGAAGAAACATATTCCCAATTTCATCACCTGTTTAAATTTATTTAGTGGATGTATTGGGACTATATTTGCTTTTAATGGAGATCTAAAAACTGCAGCATTCTTCGTTGTATTGTCTGCGGTTTTTGATTTTTTTGATGGTTTCGTTGCTCGATTATTGAACGTTAAATCTGAAATAGGAAAAGAACTTGATTCACTAGCGGATATGATTAGCTTTGGCTTTCTACCTGGAATGGTGATGTTTCAACTCATTACGCAAAGCATGAATGAAACATTGCCTTTAACTGATTTGAGTACCTATCTGCCGTATCTTGCCTTTTTAATTACTGTTTTTTCAGCTTTACGACTAGCTAAATTTAATATTGATACTCGACAAAGTATAGATTTTATCGGACTGAACACACCCACGAATACCTTGTTTATCGTTTCCTTAGTTTTTATAAGAGAAGATTATCCGGAAGTTATAGGTTCAACCGCACTTTTACTGGGTATTACTTTTTTGATGAGCTATTTGCTAATAGCTGAGTTCAGGTTATTTTCGTTGAAACTTAGTTCTACAAAATGGGCAGAAAATCGATACAAATTCGTTTTCCTTATTCTTTCAGGACTATTGATTATTATATTAAAGTTTGTGGCAATCCCAATTGTATTAATCTTATACATAATCCTATCGTATTTACATTTTAAAAATAGCCGGCTTACTGCATAGCAAAACGTTTACTGCCTAGCACTTGACACTAAATAACATCAGCCCGCCAATTCCATCATTCCATTTTTTTTACTTCTAAATCATCTCTCAGATCTTTAAGCAATTCTTTATTGCTTTTTTGCAATAGAGGATGAATAAAATCAGGTGCAATTTCTACTAAAGGTACCATGGTAAATTTTCTATGATGTATATAAGGATGCGGAACAATTAAATTGTAGCTATCGATAATCAAATCTTCATAAAATAGAATATCAATATCAATTAACCTCGATTCCCATTTTAATTTCCTAGTCCTACCAAGCTGTTCTTCAATTAAATTTATCTTTTCTAAAACCTCCAAAGGTTTTAAATGCGTTTCTATAAGCAGCACCTGATTTAAATAATCTGGCCCGTCCTCTTCTCCCCAAGCCGCGGTTTCATAGATTGAAGAATACTGAATAACGCGACCAACTTGTTTGTCAATTTCATCAAATGCAGATTGCATCTGTTCAAAACGCTCTCCTAAATTAGCCCCTAATAGTAAGTATACTTGAAACATAGAGCAAAAGTATTCATTAATCCTGTTAACATGAACTGGTTCACTGGTTATTCTCACCCTTAATCCTATGCATAAGTGAATTAATATATTTCAATTCTATTTTGTAACATTTGCCCTAAAATTTCTATCTAACACAAAAAGGTTCAAAATTCGTTAATATATAGTTCTCGATTTTTTGTTCAGACAAAATAAAATTCTAATGAAGCAATTTTTCAAATATGTATTGGCAACCGTAGTGGGCGTTGTCTTATCTAGTGTTGTTCTATTTTTAATTTTTTTCGGAATCATGGCGGCAGTCGTCTCTTCCTTAGGGAACGAAAAAGAGTTTGTGGTTAAGGACAACTCTGTTTTAAAAATCAGCCTTGCTTATCCTATTGATGAAAGAACCAGTAAAAATCCTTTCGAAGGAGGTTTTAGCTTTTCAAATATAAAATCAGATAAGCTAGGATTAAATGACATTTTAGCTCGGATCAAAACTGCTAAAGAGGATGATAAAATCAAAGGTATATACCTTGATATGAGCATGGTGCCTTCTAGTTTTGCTACGCTAGAGGAAATCAGGGATGCTTTAATCGATTTTAAATCTTCTGAAAAATTTATCCTTGCTTATAGTGAGGTGTATTCTCAATCGGCTTATTATTTAGTTTCCACGGCAGATAGTATATTTCTTAATCCTGAAGGGATATTAGATTTTCGAGGATTTGCTTCACAAAGCATGTTTTTCAAAGGCACATTAGAAAAATTAGGAATTGAAGCGCAGGTTATTAAAGTAGGAACTTACAAAAGTGCAGTCGAACCATTTATACTGGATAAGATGAGTGAGCCAAACAGGCAACAAGTTTCTTCCTTCTTGGGCTCTATCTATGACCACTTTTTACAGGGAATATCTATCAGCAGAAATATCCCTGTTGATTCACTACGTGCTATTGCAAATGAGCTGCGTGTTCAGAATGCAGAAGATGCTGTAACTGCAAAATTAGCCGACGGATTAAAATATAAAGACGAAATCATCAGTGATCTAAAAAAACGCCTTGACGTTAAAGAAGACAAAGAAATCAATCTTGTCACCATCGAAAAGTATAACAACCCGAACGCTAAGCCAAATACAGCTGCAAAAGACCGAATTGCTATAGTATATGCAACTGGAGAAATAATTTCTGGAGAAGGTTCGGATAGCCAGATAGGTTCGGAAAAAATATCAAGAGCAATTCGGAAAGTTCGTGAAGATAAGAAAGTTAAAGCAGTCGTATTAAGGGTAAATTCACCTGGAGGCAGCGCTTTAGCATCGGATGTCATTTGGAGAGAAGTGAAACTAACAAAAGAAGTAAAACCGATTATCGTTTCGATGGGTGACGTTGCAGCATCTGGCGGTTATTATATTGCTTGTGCAGCTGATTCCATTTTCGCACAACCCAACACAATTACGGGATCTATAGGAGTTTTTGGGATTATCCCCAATTTACAAAACTTCTTTAACAACAAATTAGGGATTACCTTTGACGAAGTTAAAACAGGGAAATATGCCGACTTAGGAAATATTAGCCGCCCTCTTACTGCAGACGAAAGAAGCATTATTCAACAGCAAGTGGATCAGATATACTTCACCTTCACTAAAAAAGTGGCGGATGGTCGTAAAAAGGATAGAAGCTTTATTGACAGCATTGGTCAAGGAAGAGTATGGACAGGCGAGCAAGCTCTGGAGCTTGGACTGGTCGACCGTTTGGGAAGTATTGAAAACGCAATCGAATCTGCTGCAAAAATGGCTAATATTGAAGAATATAGGCTGGTAAGTTATCCTGCATTAAGTGACCCCATCCAATCATTCTTAGGAAATACTAGTAACGACATTAGTGTTTGGTTTATGAAAAGGGAAATGGGAGACTCATATTCTTATTATAGGCAAGCAAAACAGGTTATTGAACAAACAGGGGTGCAAGCAAGAATTCCTTATACCATTACAATAAATTAGTTAAGATGACAAATAAGGAAATTGCCCGAAAATTCAAACTTTTGGGGCAATTAATGGAGTTACACGGTGAAAACTCGTTCAAAGTAAAAGCAACTATTTCTGCCGCGAGAAAGATAAGCAAACTGCCCTTTTCTATTGCAGGTAGACCCATAGTTGAGCTGGCTACAATTCCCGGAATAGGGAAAAGCACTGCGGCAAAGATTGACGAATTAGTGGGAACAAAAACGATAAGAGAGCTGGAAAGCTTTTTGGATTTAACCCCTTCCGGTGTATTAACCATCATGAATGTGAAAGGGATAGGCGCAAAAAAGGCTGCTACGTTTTGGAAAGAATTGGAGATTGATAACCTCGGTGCTCTTTGGTATGCGTGCAAAGACGATAAAATTTCGGCACTAAAGGGTTTCGGACAAAAAACACAGCAAGAAATTCAAAACCTTGTTGAATTTACTATAGCCAATGAAGGGAAATTTAGATTTGCGGATGCACTAAATATCGCTAAAGAAATTTCGAAAGGGCTAAAAGGATTATCACCTACTCACCTTTCACTTACTGGTCCTTTCAGACGAAAGATGGAAGTATTGGATAGCATCGATTTTTTAATTTCAAAATCTAAAGAGGAGCTCTCTTTATTTCTTCATGCCAATCAAGATTTCACTAACATTAACGAAAAAGAAGATGCTGTTGAAGGGCTTTATAAACAGCAATATCTGGTAAAGTTATATACCTGTGAAGATGCAAACTTCTATTCTATATTAGTGGAGACTACTGGTAATGAAAAACATATAAAGGAATTAAAAGAATTATTGCAAAGCGAAATCCCGCATTTAAATAGCGAAGAAGCAATTTACGAAAAAGCCGGCTTAGCGTTTATTCCAGCAGTACGCCGAGAAGGCTTGAATGAAATAGAACAAGCCAAGCAAGGAGAATTTCCAAAGCTAATCGAAGCTAGTGACTTAAAAGGTAGCCTGCACAACCATAGTACCTGGAGTGACGGCATCTATAGCATTGAAGAAATGGCACTTTATTGCCGTGACGAGTTGAAGCTTAATTATTTTGGAATCTCAGATCATTCTAAAACTGCTGTTTACGCAGATGGATTAAAAATTGAAGAAGTTTATCGACAATGGGAAGAAATCGATAAGCTAAATGAAAAGCTTGCTCCTATTCATATTTTCAAAGGAATAGAATCGGATATTTTATCGGATGGATCCTTAGATTATCCCGATGAGGTCTTGGCGGGATTTGATTTCGTGGTCTCTTCTATTCATTCCCAACTGGGCATGGATAAAAAAAGGGCAACAACCCGTTTAATAAAAGCAATCGAAAATCCTTACACTACTATTTTAGGACATCCCACAGCTAGGCAACTATTAATTAGAAGCGGTTATGAAATTGACCACAAAAAAGTGATCGATGCCTGCGCGGCCAATGAAGTAATAATAGAAATTAATTCCAATCCTCTACGTCTAGATATAGATTGGAGATGGATTCCATATTGTTTGGAAAAGGGAGTTTTGCTCTCAATTAACCCCGACGCACACTCACTTTCCGAATTCCATTATACGGACTTCGGACTTATTATGGCACAAAAAGGAGGTCTGACAGCCGAGAATTGCCTTAACTGTTTTACTTTAGATCAAATTAAGAACTGGTTTGACAAAAGAAAAGAGAGACACACAAATAGGTAACAAATTCTTAAGTTTGTATCTTGAATAAAGACCTATGCTCGACGCTATTGTTATAACTCCAGTGAAAAACTCCATCTTAACCACGATGGAAACTATTATTGCTATTAACAATTGTAATTCTAATATACTCCATATTGTTTATAATGATTTTAGTGATTCGAAAACAAAGAAAACATTGGAGGAAAACAAATTTAAATATAATTTTCAATTAATCCATCTAGAAGACATCACAAACACCCCTTCCCCCAACTATAAACTGGTATTACAAGACGCTCAATCTAAAGCTTTAAAAGAAAATGTTCCGCTAATCGTGGTTGAATCTGACGTTAAAGTAAAGGAAGATACATTCGAAAAAATGCTTTCTTTTCAAAAAAACCATTTACAAGTAGGCTTGGCTGGAGCGATAACTGTAGATGAATTAGGATCTATCAATTTCCCATATTTAAAGTTTAAAAACGAAAAGAGAGAAATTATTGAAACCAAAAGGAGTTTAAGCTTTTGTTGTACCCTAATGACTACGGATTTTTTAAAAACGTATAGTTTCCTCAATTTAAATCAATCTAAAGATTGGTACGACACTTTCATTTCATCGAAAGCTCTAGAATTAGGCTTCAAAAACTATGTATTAATAGATGTTCCTGTTCTTCATCAACCTCATGGCAGTAGACCATGGAAACAATTAAAATATAGTAATCCTTTAAAATATTACTTCTTAAAATTCACCAAAGGAAGAGATAAAATTTAATTTTCAGCTCTCAAGTGAGTGTAAGGAACTCGTTAAATAAATCATGTTAAATACCCTTACTAATATAACACAAATAGAAAAGGTTAATGACGTTTCATTTGTAATTTGGTGCTATTGGTCTGGAAAATCCATGTCCAAGAACAGATCATTGAGTTTCAATACCCTAGTAGAAAACATTGGGGTCCCTGTTTTTTTAGTAAACAGTGAAAATATCAAACAAATAGAAAAAGCGACCCACCCTTTCCATAAAGCTTTTCCATATTTAAGTGATGTTCATAAATCCGATTACGTCAGAATTTATTTATTACACCACTATGGAGGAGCTTGGCATGATATTAAGGCAACCGAAGTAAGCTTTAAAGACGCATGGTCGGAATTTACTGATCCAACTATCTATATGATCGGTAGGCCTGAACGCTTAGGAGGTCCAGCTAAAGTTTTTGATGATGAAAATCGATGGATGCCCGATTATTGGCAAGATTTAATATCGGTCACGTCTTGGATAGGTAGACCAAATTCTGATCTGAGTCAAGCTATGTTAAATGATGTCGAAGAACTTTTAGATCAAAACCTTAATGACTTAAAGAAATATCCAGCAAAGCATTCAAGAGAGAAGAAAAAAACAGGAAAAAACTTATTTTCGAAATTAGCAATTAGCGCAAAAAACTTATTAACGGGTAGAAACAATAATTATCCGCTTCCGTGGACTGTTTTTGGCAATGTCTTCCATCCACTAAATTATAAGTTTAAGAACCATATAAGCTTAAACTTACCAAAGGATAAAATAAAGAATGCAGGAATTTATCATCGATAAAATTTCAGTAAGCCAAAAAACCTTAAAAAAGAATTGTACTTTTTGGAATGAGTTCGTTGAAACCTCAAGGGTCCATTTAATTGTTGATAGATAAAATCTCTATGCTTTCTATTTACATAGTCTATCATTTGCCTTTTCTTAGCGTTTGTCATTCCCTTTCTTCTAGAATTGGATCGTATTCGATAATAAAAGCCAGTTATGGGCAATTTAACCACTTCCCCTCCATTCTTCAGCATAGAAATCCAAAATTCCCAATCCTCTCCCACGGACACCATATCCTTTGAATAACCTCCACATTTCTCCCAATCTTCTTTTCTATATAAAGCACTGACGAATATCATGTTATTTATTGCTAATGATTGCAAGCTAAAAGGCTTTAAATCCCAGATCCCCTGTTTCTCGCCAAACTTTTCGGCCTCACAGTATACGACCTTCACTTCTTTATTTGCATCTAAGACCTTGACTGCCTCACAGATATAGTCTTCAGAAATTAGGTCGTCTGAATCTAAGGGTAATATATATCTTCCTTTTGCATTACTAATTCCAAGATTTCTAGCAACTGAAGGGCCACTATTAGGTTGCGAATAATAAAAAACATTCTCATGCAGGCTTTCTAAATTTTTGCACACTTCGTCTGTATTATCTATGGAACCATCGTTTATTAAAATGATCTCAATAGCCGGATAAGCAGATTTCAAAATCGAATTAACGGTTTCTTCAATAAAAACAGCTTGATTATAACAAGGAACTACTACACTGACTAGATTTTGATGTATCATATCAACAAATTAATAGGCAAAGATAACCATCGTCTTTCGATTTATTCAGGCATCATAATTGCATTGATGAAAGCATAATGAGTTCAAAAATTCACAACCGAGTGGAACACTAACTAAATAAAACAAATCATTCCGACTAAAAAACTAAGCCATGACTAAAAATCTTTTTCTTATTCGGCATGCCCAGGCTGAATCTAATAATGAAATCAGAGATTTCGATCGTAAATTAACCGCTCAGGGATTAATTGATGCTACGGAAATGAGTAGGCGCATGCTATATCATGGAATTCTTCCCGAACTCATTTTAAGTAGCCCGGCTACAAGAGCCATGAATACTACTAAATTATTTGCTGAGAACCTTTCCATTCCTTTTAGTAAAATACAACCAGAAAACACAATTTATGAGGCTTCCGTAAGTACCTTGCTGTCATTGATTAATCACATAAATAATGATTACTCGACAGTTGCTCTGTTTGGTCATAATCCTGGCATCTCAGCCTTATTGAATTACTTAAGCGACAAATTCTTCGGAACAATAAAAACATCAGGTGTAGTTCAGTTACAGTTTCCAGAAGCAGATTGGAACATGATTACCGAAGGTAGCGGCCATATTCAATGGCATGCATTTCCTAGTGCAGCGTTCTAAAAACCTTACCCGGCAAAGCGACTAACAAACCTTTCATCTCCAATTCCAATAGAGTGATGGTTAATTTACTTTGGGGCAAATTTAATTGGGCAGAAATCTGATCTATGCTAAGCGGTTGGTGCTGCTTTACCAATCTATGCACTTTTTTCTCCATAGGCGACAAACTAAGTTCCATTTGAATTTGCATCGGTTTCAGTTTTTCGTCAGCCGGCTCCCAACCCATTAAATATTCCAAATCTTTGCCTCTTGAAATGAGGTGCGCCCGATGGGATTTAATTAAGAAATTACAACCAGCAGAATATTCTTGGCCTATATTTCCTGGAAAGGCACAGACATCTCGATTATAGTTATTAGCAATATCAGCAGTGATAAGTGCACCACCCTGTATGGCAGCTTCAATAACTATCGTTACATCTGCCATACCAGCAATAATTCTATTGCGTTGTGGAAAGTTTTGTCTTTCTGGTTTTGTGCTCAGCGAAAACTCGGATAAAAGCCCCCCATTTTCAAGCATGCTCTTAGCTAGGTTCCTATTTGAGGCTGGGTAAATTTGATCCAAGCCATGACCAAGCACGCCAACGGTAGGAATTCCATGGTTTACACTAGCCTTATGAGCAAAACTGTCAATTCCATAGGCTAAGCCGCTCACTATAGTAACATCGTAATCAGAAAGGGTTTCCACAAGTTCATCGCAGAGATTCTTTCCATAGTGTGTCGCTTTTCTTGAACCTACAATACTCACAATTCTTCCTGCATTCAAATTGGCTTTTCCGCGGTAGTATAATATCCATGGAGCATCATAACATTCCTTTAAACGTCGTGGGTAGGCTTGATCGGAAAATGTAAAGAGCTGGATGTGGTGTTTTTCAATAAAATCTAGTTCTCGTTCTGCTCGTTCATAAGCTTCCGAACGGCTATTTTTTATTGCAGTTGAAATTTTATCCCCTATTCCGCCCACCAATTTCAATTTTTCTTCTGGAGCATCCATTACCGCTTGAGAAGAACCAAAGTAATTAACAAGATTTCTTAATGTGACTACTCCTACCCCCTTTGTAAAGCTTAGAGCAAGATCATGTATTTTATGATGGTTGGCCTCCATAATATTATATTGGAATATATACAATAGACTTCGTTTCAAAAAAAGGCTCTTTAAAGTAGTCGCTTAATGGATATACCTCAGCCTGTAATCGAGATTCCTTAATTTCAGCGGTCAAGTCCCCTCCTTTTAAATATAGAATGCCGTTTGGAATAGCATTTATAGACTCCTTTTTAAATTTGTTTTGCACCCAAGGATAAAAATCCTTCAATTGTGTCACTGCTCTGGAAACAACGAAATTAAATTTACCTTCAACATCTTCCGCCCTTGAATGGCTTGCCTCTAAATTTTCTAGTCCAATAGCTGCACTTATTTCCTTAACCACTTTTATTTTCTTCCCGATAGAGTCTACCAAATGAAAGTTCGTTTCAGGGAAAAGTATTGCCAGTGGTAAACCAGGGAATCCTCCTCCAGTTCCCACATCTAAAACTCGCTCCCCGCGCTTAAAATAAATGAACTTGGCAATTCCTAAAGAATGTAAAACATGGTGTAAATAAAGACTTTCGATATCTTTTCTGGATATAACATTGATTTGAGAGTTCCATTCTGAATATAATTCATAAAGAGCGTCAAATTGTTTTTTCTGATTTTCGGTTAATCTCGGAAAATAATCGCTGATTAAACTTGAGTTGTATTCTAATTTCTTCATCGGAGTCGTTTGCTTTACTTCCATTTTATCTTCCGTTTAAATAGAGATAAGGAGCCATTTACACAAGTATTAAAGTAATATACAAAGTCTAATATAGGTAAATATGCTATAATATCTAAAGTCTGAAGCTTTTTCATGGTGGGTTGGTAGATAACGACCTGAACCAATAGTCGTAATAAATAGGCTATTAATAAAAACTCCCAAAATTGAGGATAGAGAAAAAACGCTATTATCAATAAAATATAAAAAATCACAGCAGACAATAATTGACTGGTTAACATTCTTTTATGACGGGCCTTATATGCTTTTGAAGCACCATGATGCCTTATTTTTTGAAAATAATAATCTTTTAGGCTTAATTTCGGTGCGCTCCACACTTGTGCTTCCGGATGAATGCAAATCGCAGTATTGAATTCAGTAGCATTTTGGTTAACAAAAAGATCATCGTCTCCGGAAGGAATATGCATATGGGAAGCAAAACCCTTACCTTTAAAAAATAATGTCTTGGTATAGGCCATATTCCTTCCCACTCCCATATAAGAGCGTCGCTTTAAAGCATAGGATAAATAACTCATCGCAGTATGAAAGGTCTCAAAGCGGATGTTCTTATTTAAAAATCCTTTTACCTTTAAATAGGGCGAGTATCCTAAAACAATTTCAATTCCAGGTTTAAAGCTATTTCCTATATGCTGCAACCATTGATTGGAGGCCGGCTTACAATCAGCGTCGGTAAAAACCATACAATCATTTTTTGCCGCTTTAATCCCTATAGTGACCGCAAATTTCTTACCGTGCTTATAACGAGGGTGTTCTTTGATATTGACGATATTTAAATGTTGATATCTTTCAGCCAAGGTTTTTAACAACCACTCACTATCATCAGATGAACAATCGTTAACCACAACGACTTCAAAATCAGGATAATCTTGTTCTAAAACATTAGGCAGGAACTGGGCTAAATTCTCTTCTTCATTGCGAGCGCAAATAACAACCGACAATGGCGGATAAATCCTATCTTCTCCTAAAGTTGGGATTGCATATTTACGAAGTTTCAAATAAACAGCAAGCAGGTAATAAAGTTGTAATAACCAAGCAATTGCTAAAAAAAATAAAGGTATAAAGTAAATAATTTCCGCCAAGTCGTTTAATTTTAGTTTCGAACAAAGATAGCGTTTAGCCTGCTTTTTTTGCTATTTTTGCAAGCTTAAGAATAACATCCTTCAATTCCATCTATGAAATTTACGTTAAAAACGACAGATATCCATTCCAAAGCACGTGCAGGAGTAATAGAAACCGCACATGGCACAATTCAAACCCCTATTTTTATGCCTGTTGGAACTGCCGGATCAGTAAAAGCCGTTCATCAACACGAATTAAAGGAAAATATCAATGCTCAAATTATTCTCGGAAATACCTATCATTTGTATTTAAGGCCGGGATTGGATATTATCCAAAGAGCCGGTGGATTACATAAATTCATGAACTGGGAACTGCCTATCTTAACAGATAGTGGCGGCTTTCAAGTCTATTCTTTATCCGATGTCCGTAAAATAAAAGAAGAAGGGGTTACTTTCCAATCCCATATCGATGGCTCCTGCCATCTCTTTACACCTGAAAATGTAATGGACATCCAACGAGTTATCGGTGCTGATATAATCATGGCTTTTGATGAGTGTACTCCCTATCCTTGTGACTATGAGTATGCGAGAAAATCAATGAACATGACCCATCGTTGGTTAAAACGCTGCTGTGAACGCTTTGATAGCACAGAAGGATTATACGGATATGATCAAACTTTATTTCCTATCGTTCAAGGTTCGGTTTATAAAGACTTACGATTAAAATCGGCAGAAACCATTGCTTCTTTTGAAAGAGAAGGCAATGCAATTGGAGGACTTTCTGTAGGAGAACCAGCAGAAGAAATGTATGCTATGACAGAAGTAGTATGCAACATCCTACCTTGGGAGAAACCCCGTTATTTGATGGGTGTTGGCACCCCAGTAAACTTATTGGAAAATATTGCCTTGGGAATCGACATGTTCGATTGCGTAATGCCGACCAGAAACGCAAGGAATGGAATGCTTTTTACCAAAGATGGAATAATTAACATAAAAAATAAAAAGTGGGAAGACGATTTCTCCCCTATCGATAAGGACAGCGATTTACTAACCGATCAAGTCTATTCAAAGGCTTACTTAAGGCATCTTATTCGTTCTAAAGAAATATTAGGAGCACAAATTGCCAGCTTGCATAACCTGCATTTCTACATCTGGTTAATGAAAGAAGCGAGAGCTAGAATCATAGATGGAACATTTTATGATTGGAAGAACACAATGGTGAAACGCTTGGAGCAGAAGTTATAAAAATGAAACTGACCATCATTGATAGATATATAATTGGAAAGTACATTGGTACTTTTTTATACACTATGGCAATTTTTACCGTAGTGGCTGTCATTTTTGATGTTTCAGAGCGTCTAGACGACTTCCTTAAATATAAAGCCCCGCTTTCTAAAATCGTCTTTGAATATTATGCTGGCTTCATTCCATTCTATCTAAATTTCTTATCTCCCTTAATTAATTTTATTGCAGTGATATTTTTTACTGCAAAAATGGCGAACCAAACAGAAATCGTTCCTATTCTTAGTGGGGGAATGAGTTTCAACCGCTTTTTATGGCCTTATTTCATTTCCGCAACGATCATCTTTTTGGTTACTCTTGCTTTTAACATCTATATAATCCCAAGAACAAATAAGTTAAAAGTAGACTTTGAGAATATCTATGTCAAGCCACTGGCTAACAACACTAAGCTATCCTCTCACATGCAGATCGATAAAAACAGTTTTGTATATGTCGAAAGCTTTGATAACGACCAAAAAGTAGGCTACAATTTTATATTAGAAAATTTTAATGGAAAAGAATTAATGGAAGTACTTATCGCCGATCGCATCACATGGGATTCAGTAAATGTTAAATGGAAAATACACAATTACTCGATAAGGACGATCGATAGCTTGAAGGAAACAATGACCGAAGGGGAATTGAAAGACACGACATTAGATATGTCTCCAAAAGACTTTGAGATTTATGACAATTTATTTACCGCAATGAGCAACAGCGAGTTGAATACCCGTATAGAGAAAGAAAAAATTAGGGGTACGGGACTAATGGTGAATTTAAAATTAGAAAAATACAAGCGATATGTGTATCCTTTTTCTGCATTCGTACTCACGTTAATGGGAGTTTCTCTATCTTCCCGAAAAGTGAGAGGGGGCATCGGCTTAAGTCTGGGGGTAGGAATCGCTTTAAGCTTCACTTATATCCTGTTTATTCAGTTTGCAACCATGTTCTCTTTAAAAGGCGGATTACCACCTCTATTAGCCACCTTAATTCCCAATTTAATATTCGGAATTATCGCTGTCTATTTATTAATTAAAGCTCCCAAATAGGTACATGAAGTTCAGTTTAAGTAAAAATGAAATAATTCTTCATCTAACGGTTCTAGTTTGGGGTTTTACAGGCATATTAGGAGCATTAATCAGTATATCAGCGGTAAATCTAGTATGGTACCGTGTATTAATTGCTTTTGTTGCTCTGCTAATCTATTTCAAACTGAGAGGAAAAACTCTAAATGTCACAAAAAAACAACTGATACAATACCTAACAACCGGAGGATTGGTCGGCCTGCATTGGCTACTATTTTTTCAATCTATTAAGGTATCAACTGTATCGGTAACCCTTGTGTGCCTATCTTCACTTACCTTGTTTACTTCAGTACTTGAACCCATCATAAAAAAGCAAAGGATGGCTCCAATTGATTTAATTTCAGGCATCATAATTATCATTGGAATCGGTTTAATATTTACTTTCGAATCAGATTATGTTTTGGGCATAATCTTAGGATTAGCATGCTCTTTTGTAGCCAGTATATTCTCAATTATCAATTCAAATTTAGTTCAAAAAAACAACGCAACAACTATTAGTTTTTATGAAATGGTAGGCGCATTTTTATGGATTAGTTTGTATATATTATTGTTTGAAAAAATAGATAGTGGCTTCATTTTAGACAAGGCCGATTTGATTTATTTGCTACTTTTAGGAACCGTTTGCACTGCTGCTGCATACGTCGCAGGGGTCGCCGTTATGACAGAACTCAGTGCTTTTAAAGTATCTTTAGTTACTAATTTGGAGCCTATTTACGGAATCATTTTAGCTTGGTTATTCTTCGGCCAAAAAGAAATAATGAGCTGGGGATTTTATTTAGGAGCTGCAATTATTCTATGTACGGTTTTCCTCCATCCTTATTTTCATAGGCTATTATTGAAAAGAAAGACTAAGTTGAAAAATACTCAGAGCTAACTCAACAACAAAAAAATAGAATTTACGCCATTACGAACCTTCTGAGAAGACTTCTCAAAAAATAGTACCCCAACACCACCTTTGACGTTTAAATGAGCTACATCGCACTAAAATGGCTCACTCGCTTTATTAACCAACCAGAACTGGCGCAAAGTGCCTTGTTTATCAAAGATTTTACGCATTTAAAACCAAATCAAAAGGCGCCTTAAGACGATCAACCAGATGGGAACCATACTCCTAACCATGATCTAAACTTCCCAAAACTTAATCAGAAAAAAACAACATTTTTATTCAATTAAGGGCATACAAAAAAGTAGACTTAGTGTATATTATCGTATTATTATCAAATAAAAAAATAGTTGATTTGAAGAGATCTTGTTCGACTAATTTTACAAATATCTGAACAGATTCCAATAGATTAAAAAACAAATAAACACCGTTATTCGTTTATAATATGTAGGCAACAATTATGACGACCTTGGCTTTATTAATTCGTATCTCGCTTTATTTTAATAAAAGCATACACAATAATAATCATCATTCTTATTTCCTTTCTGACTAATAAACCTTCGTAAAAAAATTAAAAATCACTATACAGATAAAGTAAATAATAAAGTCAATTTTTTTGTTATCAATAATTTTTAAAAGTGTTAATTCATAAAAATTAAATTACAAAGACGGGGAACAGGAAACAACATAGTACCTTCAAAAAAAAGAAAATTTTAACGAGAAAAACCAAAGGTGATCAGCAACTCTATAGCCATGTCCTAAATAACCAAACAGTACATATCACTGATTATACTTTTTCATTCAGATTGATAAACTGAAAAACAAATCAATCAAATCCCAATTTTAGCAGTCAACTAAAAATTAAAATTCTAGAAAGCTATCAACATTACATCTAGATATCGTACTTTAGAGAAATCATAATTTTTTATTATCACCAGACGACAAGGAAATAAATTTACAGGTAAAAATAGGTGACCTTTTGAAGAAAAAAATCAAACCTATAAATATTTACACCCACACATATATTACTAATAATCAGATTAATAATTCATTTACATTATATTTTAGTTTAACTAACTTATTTCTTCAAAACGGTTTTTAACTAAAAAATTTAGCAAGTCATATTTAACATGGTGAATATTTCATTTAAACGTAGAATTATCAACATATTACTTGTAGTTATATGTCTTTCTTATTCAAGTAGAGTATTTTCCCAGATTTTCGATTTTGAACAGTCACCTCCCAACGTCAAATGGAGGCAAATCAATACGTCAAAATATCGACTCATCTACCCTATCGAGGTTGAAAAAGACGCACAGTTTGTTGCAAACCTACTGGATAAGAACATGCAGTCTATCGGCATGTCAATCAGGACAAATCCCAGAAAAATCCCTATCATTCTTAGAAATCAAAGTGTCGTCTCCAATGGTTTTGTTCAGCTTTCCCCGCGCCGATCTGAATTTTTTATCACTCCTCCTCAAAACTCAGATCCCATAAACTGGTTAGAATCGCTGACGATTCATGAGTATAGACACGTGGTGCAAATCGACAAACTCACACCAAAACCACCTTTTGAATTATTAGGTTTGGCCTATTTTGGCATATCACTTCCGCCATGGTTTTATGAAGGTGATGCAGTAGGGATAGAGACAAAATTAACATCTGCCGGCAGAGGAAGACTTCCCTCTTGGGAGATGCCGATGCGGGCAAACACCTTAAGCGGCCGAGCTTATAGCTACCAGAAAAACTATTTAGGATCCATGAAAGACATCACTTCGGGCTATTATGAAATGGGGTACTTTATGACCACAAAAATAAAACGCGATTTCTCGATAGACATTTTAGATAGTGTACTTAACCGCATGTCAAGATTCCCTATAAGACCCTATAATTTCAGCAACTCGCTAAAGAAATACACGGGAAGTAACACCAAACAATGGTACACAAAAACCGTCGCCGACCTCAGCGAAAAGTGGGAAGATCAAATGAACAAAAACATGCCTCAATCCTATGACCTATTCGGCCATGTTGATACGACAAGAGTAGCTGACTTTTTCCTCCCTCAGCGCATTGACGATAAACATGTGATTGCGTTGTCCAAAAACTTCGCACGCACCAACTCCATCGTCATCATTGACTCCCTCGGAAAGCAACAGGAAATCGTCAAAACCGGAAGACAAACCTACCCGAATTTCTCCTACTCAAATGGCAAGATTACGTGGGATGAAATTCGCTTTGATAAACGCTTCCACAAGCAGGATTATAACATTGTAAACGTATATGATTTAAGCAAAAAAAAGTACAAACAACTTAGCCATAAAACTCGTCTGTTCTCCCCAACATTAAGTGCCGATGCCGAACAAATAGCCGCGATAGAAATTGCTTTAAACAACGAAGAACATATTGTCATTTTTAGTCCGGAAACCGGAGAAGAAATTTCAAGAATCGGAGTCCCTAATGGCATCCATTTACAAACCCCTTCTTTCCATAGAAGTGGTGAAAAACTCATTGCGATCGGAATTTCCAACGAAGGATCTAACCTCATCGAATTTGACCTTTTATCCAAACGCCATAACATACTATTAACGGATTTGAACCAACAATTTGAACGACCTATTTACGCGGAAGATTCAATCATCTTCAAAGCATTCTACAATGGAATTGACAATCTTTACAGCTTTAATCCGGTCAATAAAAATATATATCAATTAACAAACATTATATATGGAGCTTTTAATCCCTCCTATAACTCATCTTCAAAAAACATCCTATTCAACAACTATCAACCTTATGGGTACCAAATAAGCGAAATCAATTTGAGGAATATAACTCCAACACCTATCAGTTCGATCAAGAATACCTTTATAAGCTATTTTAAGCCCCTCTTAAGACAAAAAGATGAAACGCAGGGGCTGGACACCACAATCACCAAAACGTACGAGTCCAGGCCCTACAAAGATATCAACAACTTATTCAACTTCCATAGTCTTTCCATAGGCTCTGATAATTTCGAAGACATGGATGATCTCAAACTAGGACTATTACTCCTATCCGACAATCTGCTAAATACCATGTCAATCCGAGTAGGAGCAGCTTACAATCAAAAAATCCATCGTCCAGAATACACTACCACAATCAGCTACCAACGCTATTTTCCTAAATTCAATTTTCATTATGAAAATTCAGGACAACTATCAGGAGTCAAACTTGACCCCGAATCCGAAGAGGTTACTCCAGTTCGCTTTAGAGAAAACGAAGTGCAAGCTGATATGGAGATACCCCTGTTATTTAACCGTTTAAACCAAATTTATCAAATCGGCATTAAAGTGGGGAGTTCTTATACCCATCGCTACAACTTGAACAGACCTGAAATAAAAGACAGATTCATTCACGAGCTAAAATTCCCTCTGGAGTATCAATTCTACTTCAATAGAAATGAAAGAAGAAGCTTTCATGATCTAGCTCCGAAGTGGGGCCAGAATATCAGCATTCGTTTTCGTAACTTCCCTTTTGAAGAAAATTTAACAGGTAGTGCATTAAGCTTTAGGTCGACTTTTTACTTCCCTGGTATACTAACCAACCATTCCTTAAAATCAAGATTCAATTATCAACACCATAATGGGAGTTTCCAGTTCACCAACCACATCCCTATGGTGAATGGCTACGATCAATTAAAACCCAGCCTACCACATAATACTCTTTTATTAGACTATCGCTTTCCTATTGCCTATCCTGATTGGGAAATCGGCCCGCTAGCCTATATCCAAAGAATAAAAGGCGGATTCTTTGCCCACTTCGAAGATTTCGCATACCATCAAAAGTACAAAGCGCGAACAATGGGCGCTGAAATTAGAGCTGACATGAATCTACTAAGATTCTTTCTTCCAATAGTTGACTTAGGAGTTACTGCCATCTATGTAAATGAACCAGCAGATAAAAAATGGCTATTTCAATTCGGATTTGCTTACTCTCTATAAATTAATGAGATCCTCTCCTAGGAAGAATTTCACTGCCTAAAGGCCACTAATACTTTTTTGGCAGTCATAAAATGCATAGCGCATCTATTTTACCTTATTAAATAATTTCCTACCTTTATTTTAAAATCAGCTTGCATGAATTCAAAGACGATCTTTTTCATTGTGGTTACGGTTTTAGTTACCATTGTCTTAATGAAAAACACCGATGAGGTAAACTTCTGGATCTTTGGGAACCACAGTATCCCTAAACTTGCCGTTTTAGGAGTAATGTTCGGAATAGGTGCAATTGTAGGATACCTTATAGGAAGGCCAAGGAAACCAAAGACTGAGCTCGCCCGAGAGAATGGCCTAATAACAGACCAAAGGGAGTACCTCGAAGATGGAGAAGAATGGATAGACCCCAATGAGGATTATATCAATTAGGTGATAGGTTTTAGCAATCAGGCTTTAGGTTACGGCGAAAAAAGCTGATGAAGACGGCTGATAGCTGCTAAGAACCAATCCTGCTTTTCTCAAAGAAATTATTAATAAACAAAAGCTGATAAGGAATTGACTTTTGCCAATACGCCCAGTTATGGGCACCTGGCTGGCTGATGTAGGTATGTTCAATATTTCTCGACAACATCTCTTCATGGAGCTTTTCGTTTACCCCATTAAAGAAATCTGAAGTCCCACAATCTATAATCAGTTGCAATGTATTTGGCGTTAACAAGTGTAGCATATTCATAACTGTATGCTCCTCCCAACGCTGAGGATTTGCCGCATAAGGCCCCAATCGAGCTTCCATATCCCAATTTTTAGGAAAAGGCCTGATATCCACGCCACCCGCAGTACTTCCAGCAGCACCGTAAACATCTTGGTTTTTAAAAGCGAGGTACAAAGCCCCATGCCCGCCCATACTCAAACCCGTGATAGCTCTTCCTTCTCGAGATGCCTGCGTTTTGTACTTACTATCTACCCAACCCACTAACTCCTTGGCAACAAAAGTTTCATATTGAAAATCCTTATCAATTGGACTATCCCAATACCAGCTACCTTTTCCACCGTCTGGGCAAACTATTATTAAAGAATATTCATCTGCTAGTTCTTTTATTTGAGGGGCTTTATTTACCCAACCAGCGTAATCATCGCCATACCCATGCAAAAGGTAAACGACAGGAAAATTCTTTCCAGATTCATAGGCATCGGGAAGTATTACAACCGTTTTTATATCCTTCTGCATCGCAGAGCTAAAAACCTTAAGAGTATCTACTTGGGCCGAAAATGCGGAACCGACAAAAAGCAATAAAGCGTTAAGCAAAAAGAATCTTTTCATAAAAACATAATTAACTACTTATTCCACTCCCTTTACATGAAGCATAATCAATGTATTATGCGGAATGCCCAAAGTGCTTCCAGGTGTAATTTGCATATAATTTTCCAAATAAAGATCAACAATCCCTTGCAAAACTTTCCTTCTTGACTCCTCAAACTCCGGACTTATAATAAATCGAGCCACAGTCATTTTTCCATTTTTATCCACAAAAACAGAAAAGGAGTGATAAAAATCTTTATACGTGTTATCGATTTGGATATCAAACTCCGGATAAAGATACTGATAGGCGGCCGTCCTTGAAATCCCTTCCCCCTCTTTCAAAGCATGGGGCTGAACTCTTAAATTCCGATTGATACTCGTTAAAACGACAGGATTCCTTGCCGCAAACAAACTATCTAAGTCATATGGATGATTATTCGTCTTATCCACCATTTTCTGCACAAATGCAGTATCTTGCGCTGTAGGTTTTCTTAATTCATCAAGCGGCCGCTTCAAACTATCCCGAATAAATCGCTCAGAATAAAATTTCATATACACATTCGATCTAGCCTCCTTTACCCGCAAATTCTGAACAGTTAAGCGTTGCAATAACAAACTATCCCTCGCCAAATCAATAACCCGAAACCATTCTCGTCCGAAATGAAAAATAGAATCACGATCGTAGTGAATTGCATAATGAAGCATGGAATCGCCTTCTAAACTATGGATTTTGACAGAATCGTTATTAGTGAAATTAATATGCCAAATAGGCTCTTGCTGAAAACCGGTGGTATCAAAAGACAAGCCATTAGCAAAAGCACGCCTGGTTTCATAGAAATCAATCCCCGAGATGGGTACAAAAGGAGTCCGCTTCCCATCTCTATTTCCCTTGGTGGGCATATTTGTACAAGAGAAAAAGCACATGCTCCATACGGATATAATAAAAACTGTAATGAAGATATTTCGCATAGATAGCTACAAAGATATCTTTATTTTGCCGAGGTTTGCAGATTTCCGTTTAGATAAATTTCTACCTTTAAGCGAGAATGACAGAGATAAAAGAAAAAATTACCTTCCGTGAAATCAATTCCTTAGCTATTCCCGCAATTTTCTCAGGAATAGCGGAAGCAGTCATTTCTCTTACTGATCTTGCTATAATCGGAAACGTAAAACTGCATTCTATTGAGGCCATGGCAGCCGTTGGTTTGGTTGGATCATTTTTATCGGCGTTAATATGGGTGTTGGCACAAACCAAAACCGCGATTTCGGCAATCGTTTCTCAACACTTAGGAGCTGGACGTCTATATGCGGTAAAATCACTTATTCCACAAGCCATTTTCTTCAATTTAACCCTCAGTATCCTAATTTACATCAGCACTTCCATTTTTGCCAATTGGATATTTAGAGCTTATAATGCAGAAGGCTTAATTCTTGAGTATGCAGTGGAATATTATCAAATTCGCGCAATTGGCTTTCCTTTAACTCTAGTTACCTTCGCTATCTATGGCGCTTTTAGAGGTATGCAAAACACTATTTGGGCCATGAAATGCGGTATTGTTGGTGCTCTCTTAAATGTTGTTCTAGACTTTGCCCTAGTATTCGGAATTGAAGGGCTAATTCCCGCCATGCACATCAAAGGAGCTGCTATTGCTAGTGTTATCGCTCAAACAGTAATGCTGATCATGGCGCTATATTATTATTTCACAAAAACGCCTTTTAACCTTAAACTTAGAAAAAAAATAAACCCCTCATTGAAACCACTGATCATCCTAAGTTTCAACTTCATTATTCGAACAGCCACTTTAAATGTAGCGATTTTCCTAGCTAATGCATATGCCACAGGCTACGGCAAAAACTTTATCGCCGCACAGAGTATATTAATGAACATTTGGTTATTTTTCTCCTTCTTTATCGATGGTTACTCCAATGCCGGAAACGCTTTATCCGGAAGATTGTTAGGACAAAAACGCTATCACAGCCTATGGAACATGAGCAAAGACATTAGCAAATATTCAGTAATCGTATCCTTGTTCTTAATTGCAGTATGCGCCCTGTTCTATAAACAAATTGGTCTAATTTTCAATCAAGATCCCGAGGTAATTGCGATTTTTACTTCAACATTTTGGATTATCCTGCTCATGCAACCCATCAACGCCCTCGCTTATATTTACGATGGTATTTTCAAAGGCTTAGGAGAAGCGAAATACCTTCGAAATAATTTAATTGTTGCCACCTTCTTAGGATTTTTGCCAGTCCTTTTAATCTCGGATTATTTCGATATGCAACTCTACGGCATCTGGATGGCATTTGCAGCGTGGATGCTCATAAGAAGTTTTCCTTTAATTATTCATTTTAAAAAGAAATACGTCAATTAGTAAGAAATCGATTGAATAATAATTGATCGAGAGATCTCTATATTATCTCCATACCTGATTGAAGGCTTCCTTTAAGGTTTTACGGCAATTATCCGATGATTTTCCGACAATCCTGCGACTAAATGCTTGATTAGTCGCAGGATTGTCGGAAAACTCTCGCAGAAAGGGTCATTTTGGTGGGAACCAATCCTAACTTAACAACGATAAAACCTAATAAGTGTCCTTTAATTCCTTTCTGACCGCTTCAAATTCGGTTAAAACCTCTTCACTTGGGGAAGGCGTTAGTTTGGATACCACATAAATGGAGAAGGATGACAATATAAATCCGGGGATCATGGAATACATTTCGTGGTATGGATGTTCTAAATAGGTCCACAACAAAACGGTTAATCCTCCCACCATCATACCTGCAATTGCTCCGTTTCTAGTGGTTCCTTTCCATAAGAGAGAAAGTAAAATTAGCGGCCCAAATGCAGAGCCAAAGCCAGCCCAAGCATGACCTACCAAATCCAATATAGTATCTTTTGGATTTAAGGATAGAGATAGAGAAACAATAGCTACTACAAAAACGGATAATCTACTAATGATAAGCAACTCCTTTTGAGATGCGTTTCTTCTAAAAAAAGCCTTGTAAAAGTCTTCAGTCATAGAACTGGAGGTCACTAACAATTGGGAAGATATGGTACTCATTATTGCCGCTAGAATAGCGGACAATAGGAACCCACCAATTAATGGATGAAATAATACTTTGGAAAAATAAATGAATATGGTTTCAGGGTCGCTGATCGTTTCGTTCATTTTACCCACATAAGCAATACCGACAAGTCCAACGAGCATCGCGCCGCCAACAGTAAAAATCATCCATGTGATTCCTATTCTTCGTGCAGACTTTAATTGCTTCACAGTATCGATGGCCATGAAACGAACCAAAATATGGGGCTGACCAAAGTACCCTAGACCCCATGCCAATAGTGAAACAATTCCGATGGTCGTTGTTCCTTCAAATAGACTCAGGTACTTGGGATTTGCTAAGTGTATAGTCTCGAATACAGACTGCACTCCACCTAATTGAGTAAAAACAACGACAGGAACAAAAACTAAGGCTAAAACCATAATGGTTCCTTGCACAAAATCCGTTAAACTTACTGCTAAAAACCCACCGATGAATGTATAAAAAACAACTACCGAACTCGTTAACAACAAACCAGAAGTATAAGACATGCCAAAGGCCGATTCAAACAACCTTCCTCCAGAAACCATGCCTGCTGAAGTATATAGCGTAAAAAATACCAAGATCACGATTGCGGAGATGAATCTCAATAGCCTCGAATTATCACGAAAACGCTTTTCAAAATAGTCAGGTATCGTGATGGCATTATTCGCTTTTTCAGTATAAATGCGAAGCAAAGGTGCAACTAAGATGTAATTCATGTAGGCCCCTATGGTAAGTCCTATGGCTATCCAGCTGCTTGAAATACCAGAAAGAAACATGGCCCCTGGCAGTCCCATCAAAAGCCAGCCACTCATGTCTGCCGCGCCGGCTGATAAAGCGGTTACGGCGGCTCCCATCTTTCGACCACCTAGCAGGAACTCATTTACATTGCTGGTAGATTTTTTGTAAGCATAAAATCCGATTCCGACCATCAATAGGAAATAGAGTCCTATCGAGATTATTTCATATATATCCATTCATTATTATCGTTTTTATTCACTCTCAATGCTAAATCTTAAAAGCAAAATCATTTGGATTTAACTCTAAATAGCCCATTTTATTTAATCTCGTACTTTGCGGGTACGCCTTTACCTGGCAACGATTTCTTGATAAATTCACGAATATCTTCGTTCCCTTTTTCAAGGTCATCTTTTCTTAGGTACATCATATGTCCGCTTCTATAGCCTGCAAAACTCATCCTTTCTTGCAATTTGCCAGAAGGATCCATTTGCCACATATTGTATTTCGCATTAAAATAATCGCAGGCCCCATCATAGTATCCAGATTGAACCAAGACATGTAGGTAAGGATTTTGCGCCATTGCTTGGCGAAGACTTTCGCCAGTACGGTCATTGCTTCTATCCCATGGATGAACGGATCCAAACATGTTATATTTAATATCGGTCTTATAATTCAAATCATTCCTAATATAGTGATTGATGGCTGGGGTGAAGGAATGCAACCAAGAAGTCAGTTCCGCATTAAAGTCGGGGCGAACACCGGCATCGGCCTTATCAATTCCCAAATAACGAGAATCTAGACGCCCCACAGTGTAACCTTTATCTCTTAACAGTTCTTTCCAGAAAAAGGAAGTCCCAATATCTAAATTATTTTGAAGTACTACCTTTTCGGAAAGTCCGGAATAACGGGCCAATTTAGTCGCGATTTGTTTCTTTTCTTGCTCGCTCAATGACCCTGCACGTACCAATGCGGAAATGTATTCATTGATAGTGAAAGCTTCAACTTCTGGCAACATATCCAACAAGTCTTTTTGCTGCAAATCGGCCGGTAAAACTTTATGATACCAAGCTGTAGCGGCATAGTACGGTAGACGCAAAGCCATATCAACGGGGCCGCTTCTATTTAAGCCTAAATCAGTTGGTGAAACCAATATCACACCATTCAAATACATCCATTGGCTGTTTTGAAGTTCCAGGGCCAAGCCGGATACACGTGTTGTTCCATAACTTTCACCTATTAAATACTTAGGAGATTCCCATCGGTTAAAGCGGCTTACAAAGGTGTTAATCCATTCGGCCAGGTACTTTATGTCTGCGTTCGTACCAAAAAATGTAGATTTGTCTACATCCTTATCTAGAATTCTTGAAAAGCCTGTATTTACCGGATTTATATAAACCACATCGGCGACGTCCAATATGGAATATGGGTTTTCCTTAATTCCATAAGGTTGAATAGGGTATCCTTCATCATCAATATTTAATAATCGAGGCCCGGTGTAAGCGATGTGCATCCATACAGATGCCGACCCTGGTCCGCCATTGAAAGAAATAACCAATGGCCTTTCGGCACGATTGTTAACATTATTCCGCTCATAATAAGTGTAATAAAGTGCGGCTATTGTTTTTCCATCTGCATCCCAAACCGGCTGGGTACCAGTAGTTGCAGTATAACCGAAGCGTTGTCCTTTTACAGTAACCTCATGTTTAGTGACCACAGTAGAATCTGCGGCTAATTTCAACTGACCGTAGCTACTTGATATGAAAAGGAAAGAAAGAAAAAAAAGAGTAAGTGTTTTCATCATAGATAGGTTGTTTTTACGGTTCAAAAATTGATATTAAGTGGCGTAATTTATAAAAGTAATTATTTAGTCAGAATCGAAAGCTTTCGTAGTCATTCCTAAATTTCAATTCCTATTTTTTTCAAGAGCAGGGAAGCATTAAAAGTAGTACAAGGACCTGTTTTGAGTTTATAGTCAAACAGCATTTCCTCGCCTTCAACTTTAATATCGAAGTGATAGTTTTTAACGATCTGCGGATATTCCTCTGAAAGCTCCGATAGTTTTAAGTCGTGAGTAGCCACCATTCCTACACCTTTTTCCTGAATAAGTTTTTCAATGATGGCTTTAGATCCCAGATATTTATCCATTGAGTTAGTCCCACGTAACATCTCATCCAATAAAATAAACGTATGATCATTGTTCTTCACCAATTCTAATATCTTTTGTATTCGATCAAGTTCGGCTTTAAAAGTCGATGTACTTTCATTCAAAGAGTCTCGAATCCGCATATAGGTTGCCATTTGCAAAATGGAAACCTTCATATAATTGGCACATACTGGAGCACCACTCAAAGCGAGTACAGCATTTACACCAATGGTTCTTAAAAATGTACTTTTACCGGCCATATTTGAACCGGTGATTAAAGCGATTCGATGGGCTTCCAAACTATAATCATTTGCAATGGAAGTGGCTTGAGGAATTAAAGGGTGTTTTATGTTTTTCACTTCCACAGTGGGAAAATCAGTGGCTATTTCGGGAAATGTCCATTCTGGATGATTAAATTTCAGAGTGGCTAAACTGCCTACTACTTCGACCGTGGTCAGTAAATCCAATGCTTCCACTATCCCTTTCGACTCATTTCTTTGCCATTCTAGTAAAGCATACACTTGTCTAAAATCCCACAATAAAAACATATTAAGGATCGCTCCTACAAACACATTTAGCCTAGCATCAAGACGATTTAAAAGTACTGAAAGTCGCTTTATTGAAGAATATACCGGCATTCCGGCGAGACTTTGTACAGCCTGCAGCATATCTTTAGCAAGACTATTTTGCCAATCACGTTCTTCAATTTGTTGAATAGCAGGCGAAAGTAAGGCAAGAATATCCCCTCCCTTGTTTAATCCGGCCGCAACATGATTTACTTTAGACGCCATTCCCATGGTCAAAAGCAAATGCCCGATAGCGAGTAAAATGGCAAATGAAACCATTTTAGGCATAAATATAGCCCATATCACAAATGCTAATAATAAAAAAGGAGCAGCTTTAGTATAATACCTTAAAAAGTTTGATTTCGGGAAATGGAAAGGTTTCGCAAGATAGTTTGTTAATAACTCGCGCTCATCTAATTTAGATTTATTGATTGAAAACAGTTTTGCTTGTAACTCCTGCCACCATGGAAAATCCAACCAAAGTTCCTGAACAAATTGCTGTCGATTTACAATTTCAATTTTAGCGGCGGGTTCAGAAAGCCAAGTTGCCAAAAGCTTGTTTCCATTTAAAGTAGAACAACGGTTTGTCATTTGATAAATAGATCCCTTACCAAAAATATCCAGATCGGATGTATAAATATGCTGATCGTCGATATTTACTTGACCAGAATCATAAACGTTTTGCTTGATATCTTCTGCAACGGCCAATTCATTTTTATTGATGTTCAAAAAACGTTCAACTGCTATTTTCTTCGTTGTGGTTTTACTTTGGAATAAAACTAGCGTTAAAAAGAGTAGTACCGTCGCAATAAATGAACCTAGCGTTAATAGGACATCTTCCGTTTGAACGACTTGAAAAAGGACAATGGCACCACCGACAATGACAAGCAGTCGAAATAGTGCCAACATGTTCGATTTGCGAGCTAATTCTTGTATCCTTTGATCGGATACTTTAATATTTTCTTTGTAAAAGGCTGTTGTGTCTGGGTTCATAGATCGCAATAAACGTCTAATTTAACTTTTCTTATTGATCTATGAAAGAAAACGATTAAAACTTATAGGTCAGCCCTGCTCCCAAAATTTGTTTAACTTGTACTGCTTTATGCAAACCTACCGTCCCATTCGTTTCGAAAGGAATCAAGGTATTATCATCATAAATTAATTGAACACCAGCATTAACCGTTACAAATTTAGTTACCTTCATGAACAAGTTCGCCGTATAATCAACATCCACATTTTGAGGTTTATCAAGGTAATTAGAATAAAGCTTTAAAATATTTTCAAAGGAAATATTCTCTACCAAGTTCACTTTGTAATAAGCGTTAAAGAATGCACCAAATTCAGTTCTCACTTTTTTGCCGGGGTATACTCCAAAAGCACCAATATCAGATAGAGCCTGATTTCTTACAAAAATAAATCGAGGAGCGGCTGGCGAAATATTAAAATAGAAATTGTCCGATTCTTTGTAGGCAAAGCCCGGTCCAAAACTTAAATAGGCTGGTGCAAATGCCGCTGAAATTAGCTGTTTGCTCCCATCCGTATTATAAATAAAGCCATCCGTAAATTGAGTTTTAAAATCAGCAAAGAAGGTGTACATCCAACGAGGCGCTGCTTCATAGCCCAATAAACTATTTAGATTTATTTGATCATCATTCTTTCTTAGCCCCAGACCTTTTTGTTTAGTAAAACCATAGCCTATTAAAGCCCTGTTGTCCCAACTCCATCTTTCTTTTTTATAATTAAAACTATAATTCAAAATCAGATTGCCAGAAAAGGCATTTATTCCACCAGATGCCCAATTTGAAAAAGAACTTTGTGAAATTAAAAAAGTATTTTCACCATGAATCTTCCACGTCGAATCTTGAAGATTGGTATCTTGTGCCTTAACCTGAAAAATGAGAAACATTAGAAAAAATAGAGATGATATCAATTTCATAATCCCCTATTTGAGTTTAACTATTGAACCTTATACAATTCAAATGATTTTTAGTTTCCGTTAATTTTGTCTTTTTTTGCACGGTGAAGATTAGTTTGATTTGTATTGGCAAAACCGATGAACCCTATTTAATTGATGGTATTGAAAAATACTTGAAACGCTTGAAGTTTTATGTCGATTTCAAGCTTGTGGTGATACCGGATATTAAAAAAAATAAAGGAATGAGTTTTGACCTTCAGAAAAAGAAAGAGGGAGAAATCATTCTTAAAAGTCTAAATTCTACTGATCAAGTTATTTTGCTGGATGAGCAAGGGAAAGAATATAGTTCTGTTCAATTTTCGACGCTATTAGAAAAGAAAATGATTGCCAGTGTTCAACATTTAGTGTTTATAATAGGAGGTCCTTATGGATTTGACGATTCGGTTTACCAAAGAGCCGACGGCAAAATTTCCCTTTCCAAAATGACTTTCTCCCATCAAATGATCCGCCTATTTTTTGTTGAGCAGCTTTATCGCGCGTATACCATTATGAAAAATGAGCCTTATCATCATGTATAGCCTTCAGCTTTCAGCATTGAGCCATCAGCTTTAATTTTATGATTATTACTAAATTTTGTCGGCCTTGTGCGGCAAGAGAATTTCGTCAGCTTATTTTGCTGGTTTTTGTTAAAAAAAAGAAAACTTACGAAGTCACATTTAAGTTGATTAGAGACTTCGTAAGTCGAATTAAGCTGATTACTGACTTCTTATTGCGAGCCTAATAGCTTATAAACTAAATTTTATACCGCCGTCAGCTCAGAGCTTAAGGCTCAAAGCTGATGGCTGATACCCCATGGCTAATTATTGCCCACCAGCTCCACCTTGACTCGACTCACCTTGTTTTTGGTCATCATTCGTGATTCCACGTTTTTGACGTGGTTGTTTATTATAATCCATTTTCCCGAAATTCCAGCTAAAGGTAAGGCCGAAAGAGCGGAAGGGAACAGCAAAACTACTGCTTTGATTGTATTGGGGAGTGAATATCTCTGATTTAAAGACCTTGTTTTCATTGAAAGGATCCACGATATTCAATCCAATACTCGCTTTTTTATTCAGGATCTCTTTTTTCATCCCTATGCTCCACATATTAAACGAAGGAGAGGTTCCTTGAAAAGTTCTTCTTGGTGAGTTTAGGATCAAAAATGTTTCAGCAATAAATCCGCTTTTTAAGTTTAAGCTACCACTAACAAAAGCGCGGTACATAAAATGCATTTCATCTGTCTGATTGCTTAAATCCGAATTAAATTGATTTGCTTTCACCTCATAAGTGTACACGCTCAAATTACTTCTTAAAGTCACATTTCTAATTGGGGAAAATGAGCCAAACAAGTTTGTACCGTAAGATTCATTTGTTCCAATATTATCGAAAGTAGTTAAAGCGATAGGACGTTCTGGATTGTCCGGATTATCGATCAATGTGCTTAAGCTTTCAATCACATCATTGGTTTTGCGATAGAAAACAGAAGCATTGATTACCGTTCCTTTTATAAAAGTAGAGTATCCTAATTCAACATTATGGGATAGTTCTGGTTTAAGCTCAGGATTACCTTGTTGTTGCACAAGCGGGTCGGCTGTATTTCTAAAAGGATTTAAGTAGAACAAACTTGGCCTTTGAATCCTTTGATTATAGCTTAATTTCAAATTGGACATTTTACTAAGCTTTCTTGAAATTACGGCACTAGGAAGTAAATTGGTATAATGATTTTTGAACGCTGCAAATTCCCCTACAGATTCACCATCCAATTCAGTATACTCTAATCGCGCTCCAGCTTTAACTTGGTATTTCTCAACAAAATTAAAACCATAGGTTAGGTAACCTGCACCCACATTTTGGCTGTAATTGTAATCATAAGACCGATCCGGATTGATTTCATAAGATCCGTTGTTCATTTCTTTCAGGAGAGAGGTACTTGTAATATCCCGAAGAATCGCCTTTGCTCCAAGCTCAAGTGTAGAACTTTTAATGGGTTGAACATAATCGACTTGAAAAGTTATCTCATCATTATGGCTTCTGTTGTCTCCCATTTCGTTTTTACGCTCCTGAGTTGAGTATAAAGTAGTATAATCTGTATTGTTATTGTTTCTCGAGAACTGTCCGGCGAAAGTCAGTTCCTGATTAGGCTTATCAAATTTTCTTGTGTAGTCGGCAGACCAATCAAAACCGTTAAAAGCCATCTTTTGATCTCTGTCAGAAACCAAAGAGCTTGAACCCAAATTGGAAAAATACTGCGAAGTAGCACTTCCATCTAGGTTCATTCCGAAGCCATTGCCAGAAAAAGTACTTGTAAACAAGTTCTTATCGTTTAAGTCGTAATCTAGGCCAATGGATCCCCTTAGTCCACCACGAGTGGTATGGTTTTCACCAGTTTGCTTTAGCATTGGATCACCTGAAACAGTATTTTGTTCAAAATCAGTGCTGGTAATTTGCGGCCACATCCAATGTCCGCCCACATTGGTTACAATACCGACTTTGCCTTTCCGAATATTTAAATTGGCGTTGCCATTATTTTGTCGTGTGCCGACCCCACCTGATATGGAACCATTTACACCGGCTACATCCTTCTTTTTGGTGATAATATTAATAATTCCGGAGGTACCTTCCGCATCGTATTTTGCAGATGGGCTAGTAATTACTTCCACGTTTTTTATCTGATCCGCAGGAATCATTTTCAAGGCATCACCAACGCTATTAGCCATAGCTCCCGAAGGCTTGCCATTAATTAGTATGCGGACATTCTGGTCTCCACGCATAGATACATTACCATCCATGTCTACCGATAACATGGGTACTTTTCGTAAAACGTCAGTGGCATTTCCACCTGCAGATGTAACGTCCTTTTCTGCATTAAAAACCAAGCGATCTACTTTATTTTCAATTAGTAAGCCCTCTCCTTGTACCTGGACGGCATCTAACTGTGTTGTGCTTGGGCTTAATTCAATAATACCTAAGTTATTTTCCCCTGGCTTGATATCATAGCTCTTGAAAAGCTGTTCTGTATAGCCAATAAAATTCACCGATATAGTGTATTTTCCAGGGATGATATCGTCAAGCGTAAAGTTTCCATTCCCGTCCGCAATGGTGCCATTAACTTTTTTGGAATCTTCTATAGGATGTAAGGATATAGTAGAGTAATCGACAATTTCTTTTGTTAGAGAATCGATTACTTTCCCAGATAGTTTAGCTTTTGGAGCTTGAGCCCAAAGTTGGCCATTTAATGAGCAAAAAAATAATAAAGTAAGTAAATGGTATTTTTTCATGTATGATGTGTCTTTTGGAATTAGTCGAAAGAAGTGACGCTTTGTTACAAAGCCCCACTCCTTTCCTTGCAAAATGACTGTTACATAAAAAAACTACAGCACTAAATTCACAATTCGTCCTTTTACGACAATCACTTTTTTAGGGGTTTTCCCTTCTAGATACCTTTGAACATCGGCATTAGCCAACACTTCATTTTCTATCTCTGCTACTTCTAAACTTAAAGGAAGAGTTATTTTCACCCGCATTTTACCATTTACGGAAACCGGATAAGTAAATTCATTTTCTATTAAAAAATCAGGATTGAATTTAGGGAATTGAGCGAAAGAAAGCGATCCGGGTTCATTTCCTAATTTTTCCCATAACTCTTCTGTTATATGAGGAGCATATGGAGAAAGGATGATGCAAAGATCATGAAGAATAGCTCTTTTATTGCATTTCAGATCACTCAATTCATTTACAGCAATCATAAATCCAGAAACCGATGTGTTAAACGAAAAACGATCAATATCTTCTTCTACTTTTTTTATGATTTTGTGTAAAGCTTTCAACTCTGCAGGACTCGGCTTTTCATCTGACACATTGAAATTGAAGGCATTGTCATGAAAAAGCTTCCAAAACTTACGAAGGAACTTGAACACCCCTTCTATTCCATTGGTATTCCACGGCTTGCTTTGTTCTAATGGACCTAAGAACATTTCATACATCCGCAACGTATCGGCACCATAGACTTCGATGATGTCATCCGGGCTGACTACATTAAACTTAGATTTGGACATCTTTTCAACTTCATGCCCACAATAGTATTTTCCGTCCTCTAAAATAAATTCGGCATTTTTATACTCCTCTCTAGAAGCTTTAAATTTCTCAAGGTTTAAAATATCATTCACAACGATATTTACATCAACGTGCAAAGCCGTTGTTTTATATTTTTCTTTTAAGCCAAAAGAAACAAAGGTACTCGTTCCTTTTCCACCTTCATCTAATACTCGGTAAACGAAATTAGAACGGCCCTGGATCATGCCTTGGTTGATCAATTTCTTAAATGGCTCTTCTTCGTATACGAAGCCAAGGTCTTTTAAAAACTTATTCCAAAAGCGACTGTAAAGTAAATGTCCGGTTGCATGCTCCGAGCCACCAATATATAAATCTACTGATTTCCAATAGGCTATCGCTTCTTTAGATGCAAAAGAGGTAACATTCTTTGCATCCATATAGCGATACCAATACCAGCTCGATCCTGCCCAACCTGGCATGGTACTCAACTCATAAGAATATTGATCATGATATTTCCAATCTTTCGCACGGGCCAAAGGAGGCTCGCCGCTCTCAGTTGGTAAATATTGATCTACCTCAGGCAAAAGCAAAGGCAATTCACTTTCCTTTATTAAGTATGGCAGTCCATTTTTAAAATAAACGGGAACAGGTTCTCCCCAATAGCGCTGTCTTCCAAAAATGGCATCGCGCATTCTATAATTGATTTTAGCCTTCCCCATTTTTAACTCTTCAAGTTTAGCATGAAGAACTGGAATGGCTTCCTCATAAGTCATCCCATTTATAAGTGGGGAGTTTATGTATTTTCCTGCTTTGGAAGAGTCTGCTGCTTCTTCAATATTCTGTTGATCGAGAATTGGGAGTATCGGCAGGTTAAAATGCTTGGCAAAAAGATAATCTCTCTGGTCACCAGAAGGAACGCCCATAACGGCTCCCGTTCCATAACCTGCTAAGACATAATCAGAAACCCAGATTGGAATATTTTCCCCGCTCAGTGGATGAATGGCATAGCTTCCAGTGAAAGCCCCTGATACCGTTTTCGTATCGGCCATTCGCTCCAGTTCTGATTTCTTCTTTGTTTTTTCTATATAGTTTGCAACTTCAATCTCTTGTACTTCTGTTGTAAAGGAACTTACCCATTCATGTTCTGGGGCTAACACCAAAAAGCTTACTCCATAAATAGTATCAACGCGTGTAGTAAATACTTCAATCCCCCCGGCCCCCAAAGGGGTTGTGCTCAGTAATTTCTCAGTTATTTTCTTTAGAACATTTTCTATATCCCCTATTACTTCTTCATTTGTAAAACGTAAAACCTCAAATCCTTGTTGGTTTAAAATCCTTGTTCTTTCTTCATCAACTTCCTTTTGTGTATCGTGAATTTCTCCATCCAATTCTACTACCAGCCCTTTAGATAAACACACAAAATCTACAATAAAGTCATCTATTAAATGCTGTTGCCTAAACTTAAATCCTTCTATGGATTTTGATTTAAGGCGTAACCATAAAGCATTTTCAGCAGCAGTTGGCTTGTTTCTCATTTCCTTTGCATGTTTCAGCAAAAGATGTGAATTATTCCCGCCCGTCATATAACCTGGCTTTTTCGGCGCGTCAACACCCCCTTTGGGGGCAAGGGGGAATTTAACTGAAGCACCTACGCTTTTACCGATCCAGTTTCTTTGCATTTCTACCAGAGGCTCTGGCCAATCTACAGTATCCAGACCCTTCAACAAGCGATCTGCATAGGCAGTGATGCGCATACTCCATTGCATCATTTTCTTTTGCTCAACAGGATGTCCACCACGCTCTGACAGTCCGCCAATAACTTCATCGTTTGCTAAAACCGTTCCTAATGCGGCACACCAGTTTACGGAACTTTCTCTCAAATAAGCGATGCGGTACTTTAAGAGTTCCTTTTGTTGTTCTTCCTCAGAAAATGAACTCCAGTCCTCGGCTGTAAATATTGAAACATCCTCGTCCGAAACAGCATTTATGCTTTCACTTCCTTTATTTTCAAAATGTTGTATCAGTTTATCAATAGACTCCGCTTTATCCGTATCAATATTGTACCATGAATTGAATAATTGCATAAAAATCCACTGGGTCCATTTATAATAGTCCGCATTGCTTGTCCGCACTTCTCTACTCCAATCGAAAGAGAATCCGATCTTGTCTAACTGCTCTCTATAACGCGCAATATTCTCTTCGGTGGTGGTTGCTGGATGTTGTCCAGTTTGTATGGCATATTGTTCGGCAGGGAGTCCAAAAGAATCAAATCCCATGGGATGCAAAACATTAAAGCCTTTTGATCGTTTAAATCTTGCATAAATATCTGAGGCAATATACCCTAATGGATGACCTACATGCAAGCCTGCACCTGATGGATATGGAAACATATCGAGCACATAGTATTTTGGCTTTTCAGAACTATTATCTACTTTAAAGGTTTGGTTCTCTTTCCAAAACTTTTGCCATTTTCCTTCTATCTGCTTAAATTGGTAATCCATTTCTATACTTTTTCAATTTGAAGAGCAAAAATAGGAATTTTTATGGCTTAAAGATAATGTCAGATAAAGCAACAAGTATGAAATCTTGCATTATATGTGTTTTTCTCACATCATTTAATTAATTTCGCAAACTAAACCATCAGTATGGAAGAATTTGAAGTAAGCACCTCCTCAAAAAAGACAAAGTCGGTATATATCTCTACGGTGATAAGTATTGCTCTCGTCTTATTGATGGCGGGCCTTTTGGGCCTAATATTAGTTCATGCAAAAAACCTGTCCAACCATATCAAAGAAAATATAGTTTTAAATGTCATTCTCAGTGAAAATACAGAAGAGGCTGATGCTTTAAAACTCCAGAATACCTTGAATAACAACCCCCATGTACTGAACACCGAATACATCAGTAAGGATCAAGCTGCGCGTAATCTACAACAGGACTTGGGCGAAGATTTTTTAGAATTCCTAGGATACAACCCGCTTTCACCGTCTATCGATGTGCATTTAAAAGCAGACTATGCTAACCAAGACAGTATTCAAAACTTCATCAAGGAAGTTTCTGCTAATAAAATGGTTAAGGAAATGGTCTATCAAGAGTCGCTACTAGATATGGTTAATAAAAACATCCGTATTATAGGCTTAGTTATTTTAACTTTTACCGCTATTCTCTTAATTATTGCTGTAGCATTAATCAATAACACTATTCGTCTTTCCATTTATTCACAGCGATTCTTGATTAAAAGCATGCAAATGGTAGGAGCAACGAAAGGTTTTATTAGGAGACCTTTTTTAGGCTATGGCATTCTTCATGGCTTATTAGGAGCTTTAATTGCTATAGTTTTACTTATAATAGTATTGTATTTTGGCCAACAGCAAATTCCGGAATTGATTTTACTAGAGAATTACTTTGAATTCGCTATTATATTTGCTGGCGTCATAGCAATTGGAATCTTGATTTCGGGCTTGAGTACATACTTTGCAGTTACCAAATATTTACGCTTACGAATGAACGATTTATATCGATAACATTATGTCAAAACTTTCTAAACCTGCATCGCAGTCAACATCCACTAATCCAAAGGCCTCTTTTATATTTGGAAAAGTTAACTATCAACTCATGATAGCTAGTATTGTAGTCATATTTATTGGCTTTGTACTCATGATAGGGGACACAGACATTTATAGTTTTACTAAAATTACCTTATCGCCTATTGTTGTAGTTGCTGGTTTCGCCTTAGGAATCGTTTCTATTTTAAAAAAACCTAAAACCCGTCCATGACATTATTGGAAACGTTGATCCTTGCTATCGTTGAAGGATTAACTGAATTTTTGCCTGTTTCTTCAACAGGCCATATGATTATTGTAACTGCGATTTTAGGAATTGAATCCACCGCTTTTATAAAGCTATTTACTGTTGCAATTCAATTAGGAACCATTCTATCGGTTGTAGTATTGTATTTCAAAAGATTTTTTAAATCTTGGGACTTCTATTTTAAGCTACTAGTAGCATTTTTGCCTGCTGTCATATTTGGCTTATTGTTCAACGACAAGATTGATACGATGTTGGAAAGCCCAATGATTGTCGCGATTTCGCTGGTACTCGGTGGAATTGTCCTTTTATTTGTCGACAATTGGTTTAAAAACGCTGATATTGATAATTCGGACGATATTTCCTATTCTACAGCCATAAAGATAGGATTCTACCAATGCCTGGCGATGATTCCTGGAGTATCTCGTTCTGGTGCCAGTATTGTAGGTGGGATGTCTCAAAAATTAACTCGTAAGGCTGCAGCTGAATTTTCATTTTTTTTGGCTGTTCCTACTATGTTTGGTGCCACTGCTAAAAAGCTATTGGATTTCTTTAAAGACGGAGGTCAATTATCATCCCACGAGATCAATATGCTTATAGTAGGAAATGTGGTTGGCTTTATCGTAGCTATTCTTGCCATTAAATATTTTATTGGTTTCCTAACAAAATACGGCTTTAAATGGTTTGGTTGGTACCGGATAATTATCGGAGGGATCATTATCGTCCTACTACTTAGTGGCTATAATTTAAGTGTTGTATGATGGGAGGAAAGGAAACCATTTTCCCTGATTTCGATTTTGAAGTCGGCGAGGTGTTATTAATTGATAAGCCCTATGAGTGGACAAGCTTTGATGTGGTAGGAAAAATAAGAAATTCGATCAAACCATTAAAGGTAAAAGTAGGTCACGCAGGAACCTTAGACCCGTTAGCAACCGGTTTATTGATTCTATGCACTGGTAAGAAGACAAAAACTATCGATCAGATTCAAGGTCAGGAAAAAGAATATACTGGGACCCTAACACTCGGAGCAACAAGACCCTCATATGATATGGAAACCGAGATTGACCAGCATTTCGATTTTTCAAAAATAAATGAAGAAGCTATTTACGAAGCTACTAAACAGTTTGTAGGAGATATCCAGCAGCTCCCTCCGGCACATTCTGCAATAAGAGTAGGCGGTGAGCGGCTTTATAAAAAAGCAAGAAGAGGAGAAATTGTTGAGCTTAAACCACGTTCGGTAAGCATTCGTTCTTTTGAAATAATAGCTATAAATTTGCCTGTCATCAGCTTTAAAGTTGTTTGTAGCAAAGGAACCTATATTCGCTCATTGGCTAACGATTTCGGGAAAGCCTTAGACAATGGAGCCTATTTAAGCTCACTTAGAAGGACTAGAATTGGAGATTATCACATAGACAATGCTTACTCTGTTTTAGATTTAGATGAACATATCAGAGGGATACGAAAAGAAAGAAATGAAGATTTATAGAAATATAGAAGAGTTTATTCCTATCGATAATGCGGTGGTAACCATTGGCACTTTCGATGGCGTCCATATTGGCCATCAAAAGATTTTAGATGTCGTAAAAGAAAGTGCAAAAAAGATTAATGGAGAAACTGTTTTATTGACCTTCTTTCCCCACCCTCGCATGGTTTTACAGCCTGGCGATGATAATCTACGTTTGATCAATACTATCGATGAGAAAATCCGCCGCTTAGCGAAAAGTGGGATCGATCACTTAATAATCACCCCTTTTACACGCGAATTCTCACAACAAACTCCCGAAGAATACATACGGGATATATTAATTAATAAAATCGGCACCAAAAAGCTTGTCATCGGTTACGATCACCGTTTTGGAATAGATCGATCAGGGTCCATTCATGACTTACTACACTTCGCAACAGTATTTGATTATCGAGTAAAAGAAATTCCAGAGCAGGACATTAATGATGTAGCGGTGTCTTCTACAAAGATTCGTGAAGCCCTAATAAAAGGAGAAATAGAAACAGCCAATAGTTATCTTGGCTATCCTTTCGAGCTAACAGGCACCGTAGTTATGGGCCAACAAATCGGCCGAGACATTGGCTTTCCCACTGCAAATATCGATATACCAGAAACTTATAAGTTAATTCCAGCGTATGGTATCTATGCGGTTGAAGTAGCAATTGTCAAACCGGAATTAGCAAACTCAACAGAGTATATTGTAGAAGAGGATGTATTCTCTTATAAAGGCATGGGCTACATTGGAACTCGGCCGACAGTGAATGGAACTACCCGAAGCATTGAAGTTAACCTTTTCGATTTCAATGGAAACTTATACAATAAACTTCTCCGCATAAAAATACTCCACTTTATTCGTCATGACATACGTTATGAAAATCTGGAAGACATGAAAAAACAGATTGCCGAGGACGAAATCAAAGTCCGAGCAATCTTTAATAAAGGCTAGAAGCTATATTTCCCCGACACTGCGTTTTTATATCGCCGTGATTCCATATTACTTAATGACAACTTCGTAAGTAATATCTATTCCACCTGCAGCTAACATATCATGTACGGAACAATATTTTTTCACTGCTAACTTGGCTGCTTTTTCTGCTTTTATAAGATCAATGTCTTTCCCCGACAAAAGAAACTTAATGTGAATATCTGTAAATATGTTTGGAACGCTGTCCCTCCTATTTCCAGACACTTCGATGTCTACATCATCAATTACTTGTCTTTGTTTTTCCAAGATGGTAATTAAATCAAAAACACTGCAGGAACCAAGTGCCATTAATACCAACTCCATAGGGCGAACACCCAACTCTTGGCCTCCAATTGCAGGAGATCCATCAATATTAACCTTTATCGTTGTACTTGGAGCGCTTGCTTGGTAATACGATGCCTTATTTACACGCTTTAATTCTACTTTCATTTCTTTATTTTCTAAGGTGTACAAACGAAAAGTTTATTTACTCCTCTCTATGGCCTTTGCTATATCCTCTTTTATATCTTCAACAGCTTCTAAACCGACTGAAATACGAATACTTCCCGGCACAATTCCGAGGATTGCCTTTTCTTCATCCGACAACTTAGAATGGGTGGTAGAAGCAGGATGGGTAGCAATACTTCTTGCGTCCCCTAAATTAGAAGTTATACACAACATTTCCAAGGCATCCATAAACCGCTTAGCGCGTTCATAACCACCCTTTATTACAAAAGTAACCACACCGCCCCCTTGTTTCATTTGTTTTTTTGCAAGGTCATATTGCGGATGAGAAGGCAAAAACGGATAGCGGACTTGCTCGATCTCGGCATTTCCCTCTAGCATCTCAGCTAAAGCTAATGCATTGCTGCAATGACGATCCATTCGTAAAGACAGGGTATCAATGCTTTTAGAAAGCAACCATGCATTAAAGGGAGACATTGCAGGACCAGTATGCCTAATAAAGGTCATCAATTCATCGATAAGCTCCTTCTTTCCGACTACTACCCCACCGAGAACTCGTCCTTGGCCATCCATGTATTTTGTGGCAGAATGACTTACCAAGTCGAAACCATAGGGAATTGGTTTTTGCAAATAAGGCGTAGCAAAACAGTTATCCACGTTTAAAATAATATGGGGATACTTGTCTTTGAATTTGCCAATCATTTCTAGATCTACCAGTTCCAAACCCGGATTAGAAGGAGTTTCTAGAAAAATCATCTTTGTATTTGGTTGAATCGCTTTTTCCCAATCTCCAGGCTTTGAAGCATCCACATAAGTATGCGTTATTCCCCATCTCGGGAAAAGCTGAGTAAGCAATTGATGGGTAGACCCAAAGATTGCCCGGCAAGAAACCACATGATCTCCACTTTTCAACAATCCAGCGAAAGAAGCAAATACAGCTGCCATCCCACTTGCAAATGCTAAACCGGCTTCTGCTCCCTCCATAATACATACCTTCTGAATAAATTCCGAAGTATTCGGATTGGAGTATCTAGAATAAATAATACCTTCTTCCTCATTGGCAAAAATCGCTCTACTTTGCTCCGCATCATCAAATATAAAACTTGATGTTAGGTATAATGGAACGGAGTGTTCACGATTTTGAGAACGTGGAACTTGTTCTCTGATAATTCTGCTTTCTTCTCTCATCAATTAATTGTTGAACTTAGTGGATTTGTATAGATCGCACAAATTTAAGAAAATTAGCCTCTATTCGCATGAAAAATAGCGAAATCAAGAATTTCATGCAAAAAGCGATCGACAAAATAGATTATTCTAACAAGACCGCCCCAACGGTTAAATTTGTTCGACTATCAATTAAAATAGCGCCTCCATTTAATTTATTCTCCGTGTAGGCATCATAAGCTAATTCTTCAGAGCATCGCAATGTTATTTTACCGATATCATTCAATTTAAAATCTTCAGAAGGTACACGCTCTAAGGTATTTATATTAATCTTATAGGCGATGTCATGTACCTTCACTTTTAAAACAGTGCTATTCAATTGCAAGAGATAAACCTGAGAAGTGTCTAATGGACGATTATCCATCCAGCATAAACTTGCCTCTACTGATTTGGAAAGGGTGGGTTGGTCATTGGCAGGTACTATCAAATCTCCGCGGCTTATATCAACATCATCTTCTAAACGGATAACGACAGAAGCACCATCCTCAGCTTCTGATAATTGTTGGCTGTCTAACTCGATATGGCTAATGGTGCTTTGCACGCCCGAAGGCAATACCACTACTTTCTCTCCTATCTTAAAAGACCCGCTTATTACCCTTCCGGCATAACCACGATAATCATGCAAATCGTCCGTTTGTGGACGGATTACCCATTGTACGGGAAAGCGCGCAGGTTTTTTATTATCTTGGTTTCTTACATCCACATTTTCAAGAAAATGTAATAAAGGCTCACCAGCAAACCAATCCATCCGGCTTGATGGATTTACGATATTATCGCCTTTTAAGGCACTAATAGGAATAAAATCCAAATTCGATATCTTAAGCTTTTCCACGACTTTAAGATAATCTTCTTTTATTTTATTAAAAACACTTTCCTCATAACCAACCATGTCCATCTTATTAACACATACCACCACATTTTTAAGGGCCAGTAAGGAAACCAAATAGGAATGACGGATAGTTTGTTCAATCACACCCTTTCGAGCGTCAATTAAAATGATCGCCAAATCAGCACCTGAAGCGCCTGTGACCATATTTCGGGTATATTGAATATGGCCTGGAGTATCCGCAATAATGAATTTCCGATTGGCTGTTTGAAAATATTTATAGGCCACATCTATCGTAATACCTTGCTCCCGTTCAGCCTTCAAGCCATCGGTAAGAATAGCCAAATCAATTTCACCGTCATCATTTTTACGATTTGCATTTTTTATGGCTTCAAGTTGATCATCAAGAATTGAATGAGTATCGTATAAAAGCCGTCCAATAAGGGTACTTTTCCCATCATCCACACTGCCGGCAGTAATAAATTTTAATAAATCCATTGTAATTTTCTGTTAAACTTCTTAGAATTTTGATAACTAAAGGTTGGCAGACTAAAAGTATCCTCCTTTTTTACGATCCTCCATAGCAGCTTCAGAAACCTTATCGTCCATCCTCGCTCCTCGCTCACTGATTTTAGATTGGCTGATTTCTAAAATAATATCTTCGATATCCCTTTTATCAGACTCTACCGCAGCGGTACAAGTCATATCTCCTACCGTTCTAAAACGAACATTCTTTCTCACGATTTCATCCTGATAGTCCATATTTAAACACTCTGCTGCTGCCATCCATTGCCCATTCCGACTAATTACATCCCTTTCGTGGGCAAAATAGATAGATGGGATACTGATTTTCTCTCGATTAATATAGTTCCACACGTCAAGCTCTGTCCAATTACTAATTGGAAAAACCCGTACATTTTCTCCTTTATGAATCTTACCATTAAAAGTATTCCACAGCTCGGGCCTTTGTCGTTTAGGGTCCCATTGGCCAAACTCATCTCGAACTGAAAATATTCGCTCTTTCGCTCTCGCCTTTTCTTCGTCTCTTCGAGCCCCTCCGATACAAGCATCAAAACCGTGTTGCTCAATAACCTCCAACAAGGATACGGTTTGCAAAGCATTTCTACTTGCATTTTTCCCTTTCTGCTCAATCACCTTTCCTTGGTCGATAGCATCTTGAACATGCCCCACAATAAGTTTTTCTCCCAACTCTGCAACTAAAGCATCTCTAAAAGCAATCGTTTCTGGAAAATTATGCCCAGTATCAATATGTACTAAAGGAAAAGGAAACTTACCGGGCATAAATGCTTTTTTAGCCAGGTGAACCAGGGTAATAGAATCTTTCCCTCCTGAAAATAATAGTGCCGGCTTTTCAAATTGTCCAGCTACCTCTCTTAATATTGCAATAGCTTCTGCTTCTAATTGATCTAAATAGTTCATTGTATTTCTTATTTTGTATCGCTTGTAATATGTAATCCACATTCCTTCTTTGATTGATCCTCCCACCACCAACGACCATCACGATTGTCTCCCCCCGGTGGTACAGCACGTGTACATGGCGCACAACCAATACTCGGAAAACCTTTATCATGAAGTGAATTATAAGGTATATTATGCTCTTTTATATAGTCTTTAACATCCTCTATTGTCCAGTAAAATATAGGATGCACTTTTATTAATTGTTGGTTTTCATCCCATTCCACCCAATCCATCGTATTTCTATTAGTAGATTGGTCCTGTCGAATACCGGTTATCCAGAGTTTTTTTCCCAATAAAGCACGCTTTAATGGTTCCACCTTTCTTATACCGCAACATTCTAGACGGTTATTAACCGATTCATAAAAGCTATTTGGGCCTTTATCACTTAAAAGCTGTTCTACGTTTTCAGTTTTTGGGTAAAAGGTTTCTATTCTTTTTTTATACTTATCGACAGTTCGATTCCATACAGAATAGGTTTCAGGAAACAAACGTCCGGTATCTAAAGTGAAAACTTGGATAGGCAAGTTTTTTGAAAAGATTTGATGCGAAATAACTTGGTCTTCCATTCCAAAGCTTGTCGAGAAGACGCTAGAATCAGAAAACCTATTTGCCAACACTTCAAGAACATCATCACTCTTTAATCCTTCAATTAACTCTCTTATTTCGTTTATTCTATCCATAATCACATAAATTCAGCTTCAATAAAAGCTTCTAAAAATATTATAAAAACTGACTAGGACCACAATGATCCCTACTGCTATCATTAAAACTTTTACTGAAATTTTATTAGAAAGTTTTACTGCGATAGGTGCCGCCAACGTACTACCAATTACTAATCCAGCCATGGCATGCCAATGCAGATCTTCCAATAAAGTTATAAAAGTGAGGGAACTTAATAAAGCAATGAAAAACCTGCTTAGCTTTACACTTCCCAATGCATAGCGGGCATTTCTTCCGCCTGCAATTAAGGTCGACAACACAATAGAACCCCAGCCTCCTCCGCCCATTGCATCGATGAAGCCACCTCCAAAACCTAAAGGCCACACTTTGGTGATCTTTTTAGCTCTAGTCTTTAAAAGGGATATTTTTACGGCTTTAACTAAAATAAGACATCCGAGTATTAGGGTATATAATGAGATTACCGGCCGTATAAACTGTGCATAACCATGTAATGATGAAAGAAGTGCCGCTCCGGCTATTGCTCCAATGATCCCTGGTATCACCAACGATTTAAACAACTTTAAATTTACATTTTTCAAGCGATAATGCATCCATCCGGCTATACCGTTACTTAATATTTCCGATACATGAACCGCCATACTGGCTGAAGCAGGCGGTATTCCCATAGACAGTGAAAAGGTAGTCGAAGTTACTCCATAAGACATGCCTATAGCCCCATCTATTAAAGCGAATAAAAACCCTGCTCCCAAAAAATAATAAAAGCCAATCGGGATATCCACTAAAAAGCTTTTAAATTCAGGCTCTTGATTCCAAAGTACAAAAAACAATACACTTACAAACAAAAAGGTAGCTATCCAAAGTAGATAACGAAGTCTCTGATAAAACAACTTATTTTTAGTCGGTGTAACCAGTCCTTGGGTCAATGCATTTAACTGCTTCACTTTATAAGCGAAGTCGCCGTTTAAAGATTCTCTTACCTTATTTAGATTATCGAGGGTATCGTCAATTTCTTCGGGAATACCTTTGTTGAAAATCTCCTTTAAACGCTTCGCCATGGTCGGTGACTTTCCGTTAGTAGAAATTGCAATCTTAAGATTACCTTTTTTAACAACAGACCCTAAATACATATCGCATAAATCTGGTGTGTCAGCTACATTTAACAGCAATCCCCTTTCCACCGCCAATTCATGAATATAATAATGAAGTTTAACATCATCTGTTGCTAAAACAGCGAAAGAAACTCCCTCCAGATCACGCTCTTCAAACTTTCTTTTATGGATGGTAACCCTAGGATGGCGTGACGCCAACTGCTCAATCTGCGCAGAAATAGCATCGGCAACGACGGTAATTTCTGCATCTGGACTATTGCCTAATAATGCTTCGAGCTTTTCTAAACCGACATTTCCGCCGCCAACAAGTAAGGTATGGAAATTTTCCAGCTTTAAAAACACAGGAAAAAGATTATTTCCAGTGCTTTTAACTACAGATACCTCTTTATTTAATGCTGACAAGCTCATGCGATTCTTTAATACTATGATAGATTTCGTGCAAGCTTACTACCTCACCAATAACGATTACCGCAGGCGTTCCTATCTGTTTCTCTTCTAAAATTTGCTGAATGGAATCGATTTTCCCAATAGCAATCTTTTCATTTTCCATCGAACCGTTTTGGATAATAGCGATAGGTAAATCTCCTAGACATTCGTTCTGATAGATAGAAACTATTTCATCAATTTTATTAACCCCCATCAAAATAACAACGGTCGCCTTCGTTTTGGCTGCTGTAAAAATATCTTGAGAAATCTTGCCAATGCTCGTTGTTCCCGTAATTACCCAAAAGCTTTCACTTGTACCCCGATGGGTAATAGGAATGCCTTGCAAGGCAGGAACACTTATTGCGCTTGAAATTCCAGGAACTACCTCAGTTTTAATTCCCTGTGACCGAATAAAATCTACTTCTTCATGTCCCCTTCCAAAAACAAAAGGATCACCGCCTTTCAGCCGGACAACATGCCCATGAGAACGGGCGTAATCAACAAGCATCTGATTGATCACTTCTTGGGGGTAAGCATGGACATTAGCCCTTTTTCCAACGTAGATCCGATGTAGAGCCTGAGGTGCATATTGTAAGAGCTCTTCACTAACCAAAGCATCATAAAAAACAACATCTGCTGTTGCCAATGCTTTCAATCCTCGTAAAGTGATAAGATCTGCACTTCCAGGTCCGGCCCCAACTAAGGTAACTTTAGATTCTTCTAACATAGGTATTTCTATTAAGCTGATATCGATTCTCTATATTTCACAACCAATGCCTGAAAATCTATTGCAGCGGCCAAATACGATTGAGCAAATTCTGCAGAAGGCTCATTTTTATTAATCTGCATAATTAGGGCATCGAAACTTCCAGGCAAAACAATTTCCTTAGTTTCCACAAACTCCTGATCAAAAGCTTCAATAATCCCAATATGCGTTCCTTTATTCACTCCTTTATCTAACAATAATGCTTTTGCGCCACTGATGAACACACTATACATATGATAAATTGCATCGGCATATCGTTTCAACTCATAGCTTTCATTTGCCCACTCTAATTTCTCGTCAGCCTCGTATAATAGGGTCGCAACTAAATCAATAATCACTCCGGCACATTCCCCAACCCCTATTTCTTGCTTATAATTGTTTACATGGCCCCAATCAATATACTCCTCTTCAACCAGCGTAGACAAATCCGCTAATGGCTTTAACAAGAGATAGAAGTAGTTTTTCGTCTGTCGATCGTAATAATCATTAAAAAGCTCTTCTGGAAGTGAATTTTCCTGATAATCATCCAAAAGAAATGATAAGGCTTTAGTAACCCGCTTTGAAGGAATCTTTATCACTCGATCAGAAACTCTACCCAGTCCATCGCCGAGAGAACCTCCACCTAGCATAATTTGGGCGGCGGGAACAACCAATGTTCCAGATTTCAATGAGCTTCCATGAAATCCGATATGTGCCAAACTATGCTGTCCACAAGAGTTCATGCACCCACTAATCTTTATTTTAATATTCCGATTAAAAATTAGGTGTTCATATTCTGTACTGATCAAATTTTCAAGTACGCGTGCCATTTCCGTACTATTTGAGATCCCCAAATTACATGTATCGGTCCCCGGACAAGTAGTAATGTCGGCTACACTATCAAAACCTGGCGATGCCAGATCAAGTGAATCTAAAACCTGATGGATATAAGGAAGGTATTCTTCCCGCACAAATTTCAATAACAAGCCTTGGTTCTGGGTAATTCTAATTTCATCAGCGATATAATCACGGAATTTGTCCACTAATATCCGTGCTTTCTCAGTTGGAAGATCCCCCGTAGAAACTTTGATAAATACAGCAAAAAAACCTTCCTGTTTCTGCTCGTATACGTTGGTGTTCCTCCATTTCTTATAGGCTGCAGGATTCTCAATAGTCACATTGGGAGCTTCTTTTTGATCAGGGATGCTCGGCTGTGGTACCAAATTACGGTCAATTTTATATTCTTTAGTCTGATTAGCAGGTCGCTCCTCTTCGATCAAACGGAGAACCTCTTCTAGCCCGAGCTTTTGAATTAAAAACTTGAAACGTGCCTTATTTCTGTTCGTTCTCTCTCCCAATCGATCAAATACGCGAATCGCACTTTCAGTATAGGGAACGATTTGATCTTCATGTAAAAACTCATGGGCAACATAAGCAGGCATCGGTAATGCTCCCAATCCGCCACCTATCATCACTTTAAATCCTCTTTGCTCAACGCCTTCTACTACGCGTATTTTAGGCACGAAGCCCAAATCATGAATATATGCAAAAGCGGTATCCCGCTCACTTGAAGAAAAAGAAATCTTGAACTTTCTGCCCATATCTTGACAGATAGGATTCCTCACCAAATATTCAAACATGCTTTGTGCATAGGGAGAAACATCAAAAGGTTCTTCTGCATCAATACCTGCAGTAGGTGAAGCTGTAATGTTTCGAACTGTATTTCCACATGCTTCACGTAGGGTAATATCGTCTTGAGCAAGTTCAGCCCATAGCTCTGGAGTACGATCTAAACTCACAAAGTGAATTTGGATGTCTTGACGAGTTGTTAAATGAAGATTACGGATGGCATACTCATCCGATACATCAGAAATTTTTAGCAATTGCTTAAAAGTAACTTTACCAAAAGGAAGCTTTATCCGTACCATTTGAACGCCTGGTTGTCTCTGGCCATAAATTCCACGAGCTAAACGTAAACTTCTAAATTTATCATCATGAATTTTGCCTTCCCGAAATAACCTAATCTTTTTATCAAGTTCGATGATCTCTCTGGATACAACCGGGTTCTCCAATTCTGTACGGAAACTCTGCATTTTTATTTATTCTTAATAGTTCATAAAAAAAGCCTCTTCGTTTTTGAAAGAGGCTGCTAATTTATATCTTGCATAAAAAGAGCCTATTTCATCTTAGAAATGGAGGCATGCATATCAATATATTTTTAATAACTTTCATTAATGCAAATATATATAATGTCTACCTAAGTAGTAGTCTATTATAGAATAATATTTACAATATATTGATTGTCAGAATAATAAAAAATACAAACAATACAAAACTTGGGTCAAATACGTTAAATAATCTTCCTACCATAGAAGCGGAAGTAGTATTAGGTATAGATTTGAAATTCCTCATCGAGCGGTGAGGCCTGATGAGGATGTAATTCAATTTAATGAGGAGGGATTGTTTTATTCCTGTGGGTCGCCGCTGCTCAAATTAAAAACAATTGGTAAGGTGTATTCAACACGAACAACATGCCCATTCTGCATGCCTGGCTTCCATTTCGGGCTATTCTTTAAAACGCGAATAGCTTCCTCCCCTGTACCAAACCCTAAGTCACGCACAGACTTAATGTCAGACAAACTGCCGTCCTTTTCTACAACAAAAGTCATAATCATTCGACCATTGACGTTCGCATCTTCAGCCTCCTTTGGATAGACGTAATTAGTCCCAACATACTTTAAAAATTCGGCCATTCCTCCAGGCGGAACTGGAGGAACCTCTACAGCGACAAAGACAGTGTTAGAATCCGGCTGATGAACATCAAGAGGGGCAGTCCTCTGATCGAAAGGTGCACTATTAGTAAAGTCTATCGCTGGATTTTTCGACAGACTAGGCTCTTTAGCATGAAAGGCCAACATAACGATCAGAACCGGAATTAGTAAAAAGAATCTGCTTAATACTAACTTTTTAGATTTGTTTTTAAATAACATAGCGATGCGTTTTTTTATAATGGATTGATTGAAAAAATTATTTGTAAGTGCGTGAATTGGGGTGCCAAAAGCCTGACTCAATAATGTTTGGGCATAACCAGTACGGTCATTATCGCTTTGGGTGACGATTGAATCTGCAATATATTCATGATTTAACTTCACTGAACGATGAAGCAAATAAACAACCGGATTGAACCAGTTGACTATTTTTACCAATTCTATTAGGACAATATCAAAGCTATGGAATTGGTTCACATGAATATTCTCATGCTCAACAATGGTTGAATAGCCGATCAACTCCTGATCAATATGGACCTTGTTAAAAAAAGAATAAGCTTGTCCGGCATAGAAAGTGTTTAAATTTCTTTTAATAAGAGTCAAGCGATAAAAGAATCCTATTAATGCAAAAACACAACCTACACCATAAATAAGTACAATTAAAGAGGCACTTGAAATAGAACCCATCCAATTATCCCAAGCACTCACTGAAGGAATGACCACCTGGTTTACTTGAGCCTCAAAACCCATGGTGTAAAAGAACTGAATAGACTCTGGTGAAAAAAAATAAGCTTTTAGTTCTAATAACGGCAGAATAAAAGAGAATAAAATACTGCATAGCAGATAACCCCTATTCAGTTGAAAAAAGGTTTCCTTTCTTAAAAAGAACCAATAAAATCCATAAAATACTGCCAAGTAAATATTGGCCCAGATAAGATAATCCATAATAACCGGTTTATTTAATTTTTCCTTTTGCCTTTTCTATTATTTTTAGAATTTCATCCACTTCCTTAATATCCAATTTCTCCTTTTCCAAAAAGAAGGAAACCATATTTCGCGCTGAATTATCAAAGTACGAGGAAATCAATTTCTTTGTAGCGAAATTCTTATAACGGTCTTTGTCGATTAAGGGATAATAGCGGTGGCTGTTTCCAAAACTTTCATGACCCACAAAACCTTTTGTTTCCAAAATTCTGACAATTGTAGAAACGGTATTGTATGCGGGCTTCGGCACAGGCAATTCTTCAAGAATGTCCTTAATAAATGCTTTCTCCAAAAACCACAACTTATGCATAATTTCTTCTTCGGCTTTCGTTAACTCTCTTATTTCTAATTCTTCTTTCATAAATCAAACATACAAACTAAATATTTAGTTCGCAAACTATTTCTTTAGTTAATATAAAAAAAGCTAATACATCTCTCAAAAGAGCGATTTGCCTTAAACATTTTTTGAAAAAAAATTATTAAAGGGTAAATGACCAAGCGAGAATCCGAGTAATTAACTCTTTACATTAGATAATCCGTCATTTTATCCTTATCAAAGCACCGTTTATGTATATTTGGAATTCTTTAACTTTACCAGAAAACTTTAACATGACTAGAACGATAAAGTTGTTACCCATCCTCACGGCCTTAATCCTATTATTGTTTACTTCTTGCAACAATGAACAAAAAAGCCAAAACGCAATCGGAGAGCAAATTTTAGATTATAAGGTAATAACCTTGTCGACACAAACCGCGACTCTAAAAAGCAACTACCCTGCTACCATTGAAGGGGAACAAAACATTGAAATACGACCTAAGGTAGATGGATTTATAGAAGCTATCTATGTAGACGAAGGAGCTGTGGTAAAGCAAGGACAACGTTTGTTTAAAATCAATGCTCCACAATATGAACAAGAGGTGAGAACTGGGAAAGCTGCGATAGAAATTGCACAAGCGAGTGTCAACTCTGCTAAGATGGACGTAGATAAAGTTCGTCCGCTTGTTGAAAAGAACATTATCTCTAAATATGAATTAGAATCGGCCGAGTTTAATTTACAAGCAAAAGAAGCACAACTCGCTCAAGCGAAAGCTTCATTAGCAAATGCTGCCACTAATTTAAGTTATACATTGATTAGCAGCCCTGTTGATGGTGTGGTAGGTACTCTTCCTTATAAAATAGGGAGTTTGGTTAACAGTAATACACCATTACCCTTAACCACCGTATCTAATATTGCCAACATATATGCTTACTTCTCCATAAATGAAAAACAATTATTGGAATTTTCAAAAAACTCAGGAAACTCTTTGCAAAAGGAGTTATCATCGTTACCGCCTGTTTCACTGCTGCTAGCAAATGGATCTTTGTTTTCTCAAAAAGGAAAAATCGATGCAACCAGTGGAGCTATTAATACAGCCACAGGCTCGATCAGAGTAAGAGCTACTTTTCCCAATCCAGATAATATCGTGAGAAGTGGAAGCAGCGGAGTAGTCGTTCTTCCCTTAACCATTGATTCGGCCATTATCATACCCCAAAAAGTTACTTACGAAATACAAGGTACAAAATTTGTGTATGTTTTGAATGCAGATAATACGGTCGCTAGTAGAGCGATTGCTGTGATGAATAATAACGATGGCCAATTTTATGTAGTAACCGAAGGCTTGTCCAAAGGCGATAAAATTGTATTGGAGGGTTTGGCCACTTTGCGGGATGGGTTGACTATTCAGCCGGTGGAGGTTACAAATACAGATAGTCTTTATAAAGGGATCGACAAAAAGGATTAAATCAGAGTTTTCTCTTAAAAATTTAATAATTTAAATATATGTTTAATCGTTTTATAGAAAGACCAGTATTAGCCACAGTAATTTCCATCCTCATTGTCTTGTTGGGCTTGCTGGGTTTATTTACCTTACCGGTTTCCCAATACCCCGATATTGCACCTCCTACTGTAGTTGTATCTGCTAACTATCAAGGTGCCAATGCGGAAACTGTACTGAGTAGTGTGGTTGTACCTTTAGAAGAACAAATAAACGGCGTAGAGGATATGGCTTATATGACCTCTTCCGCTGGAAATAATGGTAGCGCACGGATCAGTATAGTTTTCAAAACAGGTACCAATCCAGATATTGCTGCTGTAAACGTACAGAACAGAGTAGCAAGAGCTACCAGTATGCTGCCTCAAGAAGTCACACGTGCCGGAGTTTCCACTTTTAAGACCCAAAGTAGTAACTTGGTTATTTTCTCTCTTTATAGCGAAGATCCTGCTTACGATCAGACTTTTCTTCAAAATTATGCAGAAATAAATATTATTCCCCAAATAAAACGGGTTTCTGGTGTAGGAGAATCGCGTGCTTTTGGGCAACGAGATTATGCCATGCGAATCTGGTTAAAACCAGATATCATGGCAACTTATGGCTTAATTCCATCGGATATAAGTGCCGCCCTAGCGGAACAAAATATAGAAGCGGCGCCAGGTCAGTTTGGTGCGGAAGGAAATCAATCGTTTGAATACGTTATAAAATACAAAGGGAGGCTAGCCAATGCCGGAGAATTTGAGAATGTTATTATCCGCTCTACAGGTGACGGTCAAATTTTAAGATTAAAAGATGTCGCTCGTATTGAACTCGGCGCACAGGGATATGGCGGTAATTCTAGCACGAATGGCCATCCCTCTGTTGGTGTCGCCGTAAGTCAGACTGCCGGCTCTAACGCTCAGGACGTCATTAAAGGGACTTTAGAAATTTTAGAAGAGGCTTCAAAATCATTCCCTAAAGGGATCAAATATACCAATCTCGTTAATGCTAACGAGTTTTTGGATGCTTCAATTTCTAAGGTAGTAAGCACCTTGATTGAAGCTTTCATCTTAGTATTTTTAGTAGTCTTTATCTTTCTACAAGATTTTCGGTCTACCTTAATTCCGGCTATCGCCATTCCTGTAGCAATTATCGGTACCTTCTTTTTTCTAAATTTATTTGGTTTTACGATCAACCTGTTGACTTTATTTGCTCTGCTCCTCGCAATTGGTATTGTGGTAGATGATGCTATTGTGGTGGTCGAAGCCGTGCATGCCAAACTGGAACAAGGCTATACCGATTCAGTTAAGGCCTCAAAAGATGCAATGAATGAAATCACTGGTGCCATTATTTCCATTACGCTGGTGATGGCTGCCGTATTCGTTCCCGTGAGTTTCATTTCAGGTTCTGCAGGAGTATTTTATAAGCAATTTGGATTGACGTTGGCAATCGCCATTCTTCTCTCGGCAGTAAATGCCTTAACCCTCTCCCCAGCTTTATGTGCCTTATTTCTAAAACCGCATAAAGAAGAAGATAAAAAGAAGAACTTCCTTCAGCGGTTCTTTATGGCTTTTAACGTTGCATTCCATGCAACCACATTAAAATATCGTAACGCAGTTTCCTTTTTAATTCATAAAAAATGGATCGCTATAACAGCAATTGCTGCTTTTGCAGGAATATTCTATTACCTATCGGTTACCAGTCCTACCTCTTTTGTACCCAATGAAGATACGGGCTCAATCATGGCAGATGTAGCTCTTCCCGCCTCTGCTTCAGTAGAAAGGACAGAAGAAATCATGCTTGAAGTAGAAAGGATGGCCCGTTCCATTCCCGAGGTTCAAAATATCCTAAAAGTAACTGGTAGAGGGATGATCAGTGGGACGGGAAGTAATTACGGAATGGTGATTATTAAACTCAAGCCTTGGTCAGAACGAAAAAGGAAAGATCAAAGTATTGACGCAATCATTGGTCAGTTATTTGCTAAAACAAGAGGAATCCGTGAAGCAAGAGTTATTTTCTTTGCTCCCCCTTCTATTCAAGGCTTTGGTGTTTCAGGTGGTTTTGAATTTCAATTGCAAGACCGTGAGGGTCGCGACATTTCAACTTTCAGTAAAGTAGGAAATGATTTTATTGCTGCTTTAAACCAACGACCAGAAATTCAATTTGCGTCTACTTCCTTCGATGTCAGCTTTCCTCAATATCAAATCGATGTGAATGTTGAGAAGACCAAAGAAGCTGGTTTAACTGTAAATGACATTTTAAGTACAATGCAAGGCTACTATGGAGGTGTTTATGCTTCTAACTTTAATCAATTTGGAAAGCAGTATCGGGTAATGTACCAAGCAGAACCTGAATACAGAGCGAACCCAGAAGGCCTTAATAATATCTACGTTCGAAATTCTGATGGAGTAATGGCTCCAATTACTGGATTTATTACTTTATCCAGAGTATATGGCCCACAATCTATTTCTCGTTTTAATCTCTATACCTCAATGGGAATCAATGGCTCTCCAAACCCCGGCTATAGTTCTGGCGATGCCATTAATGCCATTAACGAAGTAGCCGCACAAAGCTTGCCCGTTGGTTATGCCTTTGAATTCTCAGGGATGACCAGAGAGGAAATCTCTGCCGGAAGCCAAACGTTTTTTATCTTTACCTTAGTGATAATCTTCGTTTTCTTATTGTTAAGTGCACAATACGAAAGTTACCTTGTACCATTTGCTGTATTATTTTCACTTCCCATTGGTTTGGCAGGAACCTATATTTTCGCTACAATTTTCGGAATTGCAAATAGCATTTATCTGCAAATTACATTGATCATGCTAGTGGGCTTATTATCCAAGAATGCCATTCTTATCGTTGAGTTTTCTTTGGCAAGAAGGCGACATGGTATGCCTATTGTAAAAGCTGCATTAGAAGGAGCTCAAGCGCGTTTCAGACCTATTTTGATGACTTCTTTTGCGCTAATTTTTGGACTTGCTCCATTAATGTTTTCTACCGGAGCGGGAGCGGTCGGAAACAGTTCGATCGGTACAGGTGCTATCGGAGGCATGCTTATCGGTACACTCTTAGGAGTATTTGTTATACCTATCCTATTTATCATTTTCCAAGGATTACAAGAGCGAATAAGTGGCGTACCAAAGCAAATAGAAGAATATAGAAACGGCAATAATGGGAATAATGTTTAAGAAAGAAAGTATGTTTATTCGAATTTCAAAAGCTGTAGTTTTGGCTTCGGTTATTGCCTTAACTGCATCGTCATGCCGTATAACAAAGCCTTTTGTAAAGCCTGTTACCCCAACCGAGGACCTGTATAGAGATGTTATAACCACGGATACTAATACCATCGCAACGCTTCCTTGGCAAGAAATTTTCACTGATGCTTCTTTACAAAATCTAATTGAAACAGGTATAAAAAACAACTTTGATTTGCTTTCAGCCTATTCAAGAGTACAGGTTGCCCGCGCTTTTTATTTGCAAAGCAAGGCCGCTTTATTCCCTAGCTTGAACCTTCTTGGCAATGTGGAACAAGGCAACTCCACTCAATTTCAACTAGGTTTTAACTCCACTTGGGAGATTGATATCTGGGGGAAACTAGGAAGTGCTAAACGTGCTGATTTAGCTAATTTACTACAAACAGAAGCTGGGGCCAAGGCAGTGCAAACTAGCTTGGTAAGCACTATTGCGACCTATTATTACCAACTCCTAGCTTTAGACAAACAGCTTCTTATTACTGAGCAAACTGTCGAAAACTGGAAATCTACCGTCATCACTATACGAGCCTTAAAAGAAGCAGGCAGGGTAACTGAGGCTGCTGTAGTACAAAGTGAAGCGCAGCAATATGCAGCCGAGGTAACCATTCCCGATTTAAAGCAGTCTATCAAAGAGTTTGAAAATGCCTTAAGCGTATTAATTGGATCTTCACCTTCTGCAATTCAACGTGGTACACTAGACAATCAACAAATAACAACCGATTTAAGAACTGGAGTTCCTGCTCAATTATTAGCCAACAGACCTGATGTACAACAGGCCGAATTCAACCTAAGGCAGTTTTTTGAGCTTACAAATGTTGCCCGTGCAGCTTTCTATCCTTCAATTTCAATAACAGGCTCTGCCGGACAAAACGCAAGCACATTGGGCAGTCTCTTTGATCCGGCATCTTCTGTAGCAAGAATCGGCGGCGCTTTATTACAGCCCATTTTCAATAACCGAATGAATAAAACTAGATTAGAAGTAGCAAAAGCCCAACAGCAAGAAGCGCTTTACAATTTTCAGTCTACTTTGTTAACCGCTGGTCAAGAAGTATCTAATGCAATGTCATTATACAATACCTCAATTGCAAAAACCAGTGTAAGAGAAAAACAAATCGATGCCCTAGAGAAATCCGTATCCTATTCTCAAGAACTATTAGAAAATGGTTTTGCAATCTATACGGAAGTAATTACAGCTCGCCAAAGTTTATTACAAGCCGAGCTGGCGGAGGTAAATGACAAATTGCAACAGTTTAGATCAGTGATCGACCTTTACCGCTCTTTAGGTGGAGGTTGGAAATAAATTGAGTTTATGAATAATTATCCTATACTTCGATCCGTCAATGTCACTCGCTATGTCACGCCCTTGCGTGAAGGCGGTTCTATGCCGGCTATTATTGAAGCTGATGATGGATTTCTCTACGTTCTTAAATTCAGAGGCGCTGGACAGGGAGAACGAGCACTTATTGCAGAACTTATCGGCGGAGAAATCGCGCGAGCATTGGGATTTAAAGTTCCTGAAATTGTTTTCGCCAATTTAAGTGATGATTTTGGGAGAACTGAACCTGATGAAGAAATACAGGATTTATTGCAATTTAGCGTTGGTCTTAACCTTGGTCTGCATTATCTTTCTGGCTCCATTACTTTTGACCCTGTCGTAAACAAAGTGGATGAAATGACTGCTTCTAAAATCGTTTGGATGGATAGTCTTTTAACCAATGTTGACCGGACTGCACGGAATACCAATATGTTGATCTGGAATAAAGAACTATGGCTCATAGATCATGGAGCATCTTTATATTTCCATCACTCTTGGGATAAATGGGAAGAACAGGCAAAACGGCCTTTTGTACAGATCAGAAACCATGTACTATTAGCCGATGCATCCCAACTTGAGGTAGTAGATCAAGAATTTAGCGCTATCCTTTCGGAAGAACGTATACAATCGATTGTTGCCTTAATTCCAGACAATTGGCTTCTTAATGATGACTCTTTTGAAACGCCCGATAAATTTAGGGAAGCGTATGCAAAGTTTTTAAACATAAGAATTAGGCATTCTGAATTATTTGTGAAGGAGGCGGAGAATGCAAGAAAATAACCTATTTGAATACGCAGTAATCCGATTGGTTCCGAGGGTAGAACGTGAAGAATTTCTGAACGTGGGTGTTATTCTCTTTTGTAAAAAGAAGAAGTTTTTAAAAGTCTTATATACCCTTGATGAAAACAAAATAAGGGCTCTTTCAGAGAATACCGATTTAGAGGAATTCAAAGCTCATTTAGTGGCATTTGAGGAAATTGCCCTAGGAAATAAAGATTCTGGACCTATTGGAGAATTAGAGGTCGCGGAACGCTTTCGGTGGTTAACCGCGACTAGAAGCACAATTTTACAAACCTCAAAAGTGCATCCTGGATTGTGTAAGAATTTAGAAGAAACGCTTAACAAACTTTATAATGAACAGGTTTTATAATTTCGGGGTATTTGCGCGCTTTTATCAATGAAAAAACAATGCCTTATCTTTTTAACCGATAAGGCATTGACTTTGGTTAAAAAACCTACAAATCGTTCAACCAATCTACAACTTGGTCTCTGGTTTTTCCAGTCTTTTGTTGTAAACGGCCAACTAATTCGTCTTCTTTTCCTTCTTCATATAAAAGATCATCATCAGTTAAGTCAGCATACTGTTGCTTTACTTTCCCTTTAACTTCATTCCATGCACCTTTTAACTTTAAATTTGACATATCCTATGGTTTTTAAATTAACAATTTAACTACTATAATAACGGCAATTAGTGGGATAATGTTTGGTTGTTCTATTTTTTCCTCATAAAAATACGACGAAACCCTAAATGATTAAGCCAATAAGCGCTTGCAAAGGTGTTTGTTAATTTGTATCTTTGATATATAAACATTGATTATGACTGCAATAGAATTGAAAAATCTTTTAATTCATAGAATTTCTGAAATAAATGACGTAGCTTTTTTACGAGCTATTAAAACAATTCTTGATTCAAAAGCAAATACTCGCACGCTCACTTTGACTCCTCAACAACAAGAAGATATTGCTATATCAAAAAAAGAAATAGATCAAGGACTATTTATCAGTCAAAACGAACTTGATCTTGAAGTCGATATATGGTTAAAAGGAAAATAATATGGTCTCATCGAGCCCGTATAAAACTATATGAGATACTCGAATTTTATGCCCACCGCAACCGTAGCAAAGTCTATTCTGCAAAGCTTTATCAACTATTCAACAAACACATTAATCTTTTATTAAAACAACCCGAGCTTGGGATTAAAACATCTACGAAAGGCATAAGAGGTCTTATTGTTTTAGATTTTATAATTTATTATGAAGTCACTGAGGAGTTTTTAATTGTGCATACTTTATGGCCGAGTAAGCAAAATCCGGACAACTTAACCATTAAATAAAATAAAATCCGTATAGTTCAGGTGAAGAAACCTATCCGGTGTTAATTCAATTCTTGAACAATCATAGTTTATGCAATTCCTTTTCTAAAACGTTATCAAATTCCGTAAATTGCAAAACGTAAAAACAAGATGATGAACAACCTATTTTTAAAAGAATTTGATACTCCTTTTCATAGTATCCCCTTTCAAGATATAAAGCAAGAAGATTTCAAGCCTGCAATTTTAGAGTTAATAAAAGAAGCAAAAAAGAAAATTGAAGCGATAACCAATAATCCTGAACCAGCTACATTCAAAAACACTCAACTGGCGCTGGAAAAAATAGGTAAGAGGCTAAATATAACCGCTACTACATTTTTCAACCTCCACTCGGCAGAAACCAACGACTTATTAGATACGTTAGCGCAAGAGATATCCCCTATATTAACTGAATATGGCAATGACATCACCCTAAACCAAGCTCTTTTTGATCGTATAAAAACAGTATTTGATCAAACAGATAAATCCACCTTAACCAAAGAGGAATTTAGGCTATTAGATAAAACCTATAAAAGTTTCACAAGAAACGGTGCCTTGCTTTCAGAAGAAGAAAAACAACAACTAAGAGCAATTGATAAAGAACTGTCTGGCTTAACCTTAAACTTTTCTCAAAACGTATTACAGGAAACCAACGCTTATAGCCTTCATATCAACGATGAAAGGGAATTAAGCGGAATTCCTGATTCCATTAAAACAGCGGCAAAAGAAGAAGCCGAAAAACGCAAACTTGAAGGCTGGGTATTCACCCTCCAGTTTCCAAGTTTAGTCCCTTTCCTTAAATATGCTGACAATAGAGAGCGAAGACAAGAACTCTATTTAGCCTCTGCTCAAAAAGCTTTCAAAGACAATGAGTACAATAACGAGAAAAACATTCATCGAATCGTTTCCCTTAGGGAAGAACGGGCTAAATTACTAGGCTTTACCACCCATGCAGATTTTGTTCTGCAAGAGCGAATGGCTGCTAATCCGCCAACTGTATTCGATTTCCTTAACGACTTATTACAAAAAGCGAAGCCCTTTGCTGAGAAAGAAATCGAATCTCTAAAGGAGATGGCTCAAAAGGATGGTATTGATCAGATTATGCCTTTTGATCACTCTTATTATGCCGAGAAATTAAGGAAAGAGAAATTCGACATTTCCGAAGAAGCCTTAAAGCCCTACTTCTCTCTTTCTAGCGTTTTAGAGGCAGCGTTCATGGCATCAGAAAAGCTTTTTGGACTTCGCTTCAGCAAAAGAAATGATATTCAAACTTACCATGAAGAGGTTGAAGTATATGAAGTTCTTGAAAATGGAAAACATAAAGCTTTGCTTTATACAGATTGGCACCCACGCGAAGGGAAACGTGCTGGCGCTTGGATGACTTCCTATAAAGGCCAGTATAAAGAAGAAAGATTGAATCATAGGCCACATATTTCTATTGTTTGCAATTTTGCAAGGCCTACTGCCGATACTCCTTCCCTACTCACCTTCTCAGAAGTGACCACACTCTTCCATGAATTTGGTCATGCCTTGCACGGCATTCTTGCCGACACGGTTTTTGAAAGTCTTTCAGGCACCAATGTTTATTGGGATTTTGTTGAGCTTCCCTCACAGTTCATGGAGAACTACTGCTACCAAAAAGATTTTTTGAGCAGTTTCGCGAAACACTATCAAACTGGAGAAGCCTTACCTGGCGAAGAAATCGATAAAATAGTAGCTTCCTCCAACTTCATGGAAGGCTACCAAACACTCAGACAGATAAGCTTCGGACTGCTTGATATGGCTTACCACACAGGAAAGCTTGGCAAAGAAGAGGGCATCGAACAATTCGAAAAGGAAACCATTTCTGCATCACAACTCTATCCTACGCTTGCTGGCACCGCTCAAAGCCCTTCATTTGCACACATTTTTGCGGGTGGCTATTCTGCTGGCTATTATTCATACAAATGGGCCGAGGTACTCGAGGCAGATGCTTTTGCTTATTTTAAAGAAACGGGGATATTCAATCCTAAAACTGCCCAAAAGTTCAAAACCCTTTTAAGTAAAGGCGGTACTGAAGACCCTATGCAATTGTATATCGATTTCCGTGGTCGCAAGCCCGAAGCAGATGCGTTACTGGAAAGAGCTGGACTAAAGGGGTAAAAAATACGATATTGCTCTTTGCAGAAAGCAATTTCCAAGAATATTGCTCTCTACAAAGAGCAATATTCAATAATCTCGACTTAAAGGTCAGGAACAGATCTCAATATTTTACATTAATATCAGATACATTAAGTATTTTCTTTTTATCATTGCAAATCATTTGTGAGGATTATGAACAGGAAACTCCCATCAAAACATCATACACTTAGAGCATCAATAATATTGCTCTGTTTAAGCTTTATGACTGTGGGTAGCTGTCCTATTCAAAAGCTACTGTTAAGTGTCGTCTCTATTGACATTGAAGCTTCTTCTTCTAAATCAAATAAACCTACAGCACTTGTAAAGAATAATTTAACTTGTTCTTTACAAGAAGAGATCGCTAAGACCCCTTTGGTAGAGCAAGCGAAAAAAAGCAACAATGCTTTGTATTTTGTTTTGCTTAGCACAGTCCCTTTCTTTTTTTCATCTTTTGCAGGAAAGCGATTCAGTCCACCTGCCAAAAGAAGGACTTCTTTGGCTTCACCCATTCGCTTATTTCTGAAAAATCAGGTATTCATCATATAATACTCAGCTTATTCCTGCTACCCATATGGGTATCTCTCGCATTGAAATCATACAATGAGAATTACTTTAAAGGTCAATCTCTATATCGTTGACTTTTATTAATCACAATTATCCGAGTGTGATGTTTTCATAAATGCAGAGACATAAAACAGAATGAATATTTAATCATTATTTAGAATGCAATCAAAAAACAAAATCATCTCAAATATGTCTATTGGAGTCCTTGTGGCTTTTGTAGCTGCTATGTTCTTATTCCCATCGTTTAAGGGGAAAGTTATGCAAGGTTTAATGACGGTGGGTTTATTTCAACCCAATGTACCTGATGTTTCAAAGGAGAAGCCAACGGCAGAATTTGCTTCTAACAGCGAAAACGATAACATTTTCTTAGAAAACCCGAAAGGTGAATCTGTCCAACTTTCCAGTTTGAAAGGGAAAGTGGTTTTCATCAACTTCTGGGCAACCTGGTGTCCTCCCTGTATTGCAGAAATACCTACAATACAAAAGCTTTATTCAGAATTTAAAGACAATGACAAGGTGAGCTTCATCATGCTAGATGTAGACAACCAGCGTGAAAAATCACAAAAGTTTATGGATAAAAGAAAATTCGATCTTCCGGTTTATACGCCGGCAAGCTCCATACCTTCCTCCTATTTAAGTGGTGCCATACCTACTACCTTGGTACTTAATAAATGGGGAAAAGTAGTTTTTAAGCATGAAGGGATGGGTGATTTTTCGAACCAAGAATTCAAAACCTTTATCAAGGATTTGATAGAGGAATAGAGGTCTGTTTAACTTGCGCAGTGTCCTCATCTAGGGGGGACTACGCAAGTCTTCTTGATAAACGATGTCGTTTAATCAAACCAATTAATAAACTCTTTTGCATTTCTCTGGCTAACATACATGATTCTCGTTTCCATAACATTCAAAAAGAGGCGAAGTCTACCAGACCCTGCCCAGACCCTGCAGGTGCAAAACTTCTAAGAGCATCGCGGTTCACGATAAGAGAACGATTAACTTTAAAAAACTGAATACTGTCTACATCCAGCATAATTTCTGAAAGTGTTCTATCCACTATGTATTGCTCTCCTCCAATAGGCCAAGCATGTTCAATCTCAACATAAACAATTTGATAAACATTTTAAAATAAGCAAAATTGCTTATAATTAAATGCTTATCTTTGCATTATGGAAACAACACTAGAGAAATACAGAGGAATACATCCAGGAATAATTCTCGATCGTGAACTCAAGAAAAGAAGCCTTAGAAAAGGGCCATTCGCTCTTTCCTTACATGAATATCCACAAACGATAAATGCAGTGACAAAGGGAAAGCGTGGACTAACACCTTCCCTTTCTTTAAAAATAGATCGGGCATTGGGATTAGAAGAAGGGACTATGCTTATTCTGCAGGCTTATTACGAAATCAAAAAAGAAATTCAAAAAACTGAGCCAAGGCAACAACCCGATTTATCCATTATCCGGGAAATACTTTTCTGGGATACTGATATCAATAAAATTGACTGGGATAGACAATATAAATATGTTATTAAACGCATATTTGAACGAGGAAATAGCGAGGAAAAGAAAGAAGCCTTGAAGTTTTATGGCAAGGATAAAGTAGAAAAAATCACTGGCAGTGAAGGAATTACAGGCAGTATACCGATCATGAATCAAACTCAATAAAACTTAAACAGATGTTGTATTGGAATACCGTAAATAATCTCTTAAAAGAGACCCTGATCACTCTCATGGAATCTAGCGAATTTATGAAATTCCGTTTAGTAGGTGGTACAGCATTAAGCCTTCATCTGGGCCACAGAATGTCGTAGATATCGATCTCTTTACAGACGCTCCCTACGGTTCTATTGACTTTAATGTAATAGAGAATTTTATTAATTCATCGTTCGGCTATGTGCAAGGAGATTTTGGCGGTAACCCCGGCATGGGAAAATCCTACCTGATCGGGTCCGACCCTAATCACGTCATCAAACTAGACGTCTACTATTCGATGGATCCTTTTTTTCAGCAACCTTTAGTACACAACGGTATTAGAATGGCAACAATTGAAGAAATAATTGCCATGAAAGTAGACATAGTTCAAAGAGGAGGAAGAAAAAAGGATTTCTGGGATCTACACGAAACCCTTGATCAATACAGCATCAAGCAAATGAAAAAACTGCATCAACAACGTTTCGAATGGACTCATAATGAAAACTTGATCCATCAAAACTTCACCAACTTCCAAGACGCCGATGCAGAACCTGACCCCATATGCCTCAGAAACAAGGAATGGATATTTATCAAAGAAGATTTCGAACAGGCGATAAATAATGAAGACAATAGTGCTTAATTGCGGTTCTGCTACTCTTCATATTTATCCTTATTTATTTTACAACGAGTATTCTATTCATCCCTTTTAGGGTAAAGATAATAGCATCAAGTATCCCTCATTGCCCAAATCTGAACAACAGGTGTCCGTATACGAACACTTAGAGAGGGACGCTTGTTTACAACGATCTGAATATAAGAATTTTTTGTTTTTGGCAAACTTATTGGAAATAGTAGTTTTTCAAATAATATCATTTAAATCCTATCTGAAAATCAGTCAATTGGTTATCGATATTGTTGGTATTTACAAGTCAGTATGATAAAGAACTATTTCAAGACCGCTTGGCGAAACGTCACCAAAAACAAGCTATTTAGCCTGTTATATGTATTGGGGTTGGGTCTTGCACTTACTTCATGCCTCTTCATATATACATATATTGGTTTTCATAATAGCTTTGACAATTTCCATCCTCACGCAGACCGGACATTCCGACTGGTTAATGAATTGCACTTGCAAAGAACTGAATACAGCAAAGGTGCTTCCTATGCCATGTACAACGCGCTTCAGACGGAAGTGCCGGAGGTATCAGAAGGGACTTTCTTAGTGGACAATCAGGAGTTTACCTTAAAAATTGGGGAAAGTATCTATAAAACCGGGCGACAAGCTGCATTGGCCTCATCAAGCTGGTTTGAACTATTTGACTTCGACTGGTTGGAAGGCGACCCTAAAGAGTTGGATGAGGCGAATACTATTGCGTTAACCGCAGAGTTAGCAAAAAAGTATTTCAAAAATGCTGACCCCATGGGACAAACCATTATAGTAGATAACAAACACCCTTTTAAGGTGGTGGGAATCATAGACGACTCTCGACGTAATACCAGCCTAACAGCTGAATTATACCTGTCGATGAGTTCCATCCGGACATTGCAACCCGATATCACGGACGAGTTTTTCAACTATTGGGGATTTATCAATTCGTCAAACAACGTATTCGTCTCCTTGCAGCATCCAACACAAAAAGAAGCTGTGGAACAAAAGTTAACGGAGCTGGCGGCGCAAAACCTGGACCCCAGTATTTCAAAAGTGTTTAATTTCAAACTGCTTCCCCTGAAAGAGGTGCATTTCGATACGAAATACGGTGGCACGGCCAGAAGATCGCTTCTAATCGTATTAGCGGTTATTGGCGGGTGCATCATGGTCGTCGCCAGTATCAACTATATCAACCTTTCCATCGTGCAACAAGCCCGTCGTAGCGTAGAAATAGGCATAAGGAAAGTGCTTGGAGGGTCTAGGAAACAACTGTTTATGCAGTTGTTAATCGAATCGACACTCATCACCGTAGTGGCTATGTGCTTGTCGTTGGTATTTATACAATTAGCATTGTCGTTAGCCAATCAATACTTGTTGGTGAAAGAACCTGTCCAAATTATTTCTTGGACTAACCTGCTGGCCTTTGCGTTGTTGTTATTGCTTTCCATAAGTCTCATATCGGGCATCTATCCTGCTTATGTACTGGCAAAGTTGAACGTTTTTAACGCCTTGAAGAACAATATACCGTTACGGAATCGTACAGGTCGACAATCCTTGGTGGTTTTGCAAAATGTGGTTGCACAGGTATTGCTGATGATAACTATCGTCTTCGTCTTGCAGGTGCGGTTTCTCCAGCATACCGACTTGGGCTTTGACCGGCAATCCGTGATAATGGTGCCATTGCCTAAGGATGTGGGGAACACTTCAACTCCATTGATTAAATACCTTGACAGTGATTCCCGTATCATGACGCACAGCTTCTGCTTCCAAGCTCCTGCCGGCAAAGAGCGCTGGGGCGGAACAGTACTGTTTGACGACCGTCCGGATTGGGAGGAGTGGCCAGCCCGTTATGCATTTGCCGATTCAAATTATATACAAACGTTCGGCATAAACCTGTTAGCCGGGCGAAATATCCGAGAAGAAGCCGCCGAGCCCGAATACCTCATCAACGAATCGATGGTGTCGTCGCTTGGGTACCAGCTAGTCACGGACGTATTGGGAAAACGCTTACTTGCCGGAGGCATGAACGACACAGAAACGGGCGTAATAGTTGGTGTGGTAAATGATTTTAACACCTATTCACTATTGACCCCCATTGAGCCAACTGTAATCGGGCATATACCGGACAAATTAAGCACCTTGGCCATCAAATTAGGCGTTGCAGATGCTAGGGAAGTTACGGCCGATCTGCGACAATACTGGGCTAGCCTTTTCCCCGAAGAGGTGTTTGCTTATACGTATTTGGATGACCAAATAAATCTACTATACGAAAAAGAAGCCCAGCAACAAAAAATTATCTGGATTGCGTCAACGATGGCCATCATCATCAGTTCACTGGGCTTATTAGGTATGGTCTCATTGATGACACTGTTGCGAACGAAAGAGATTGGGGTAAGAAAAGTAATGGGAGCTTCCGTGAGCGGAATTATTCAGTTGCTCTCCTTGGGTTTTATCAAAGTCGTTGTTATTGCCTTTCTCATAGCTGCTCCTATTGCTTGGTGGGTCATGGATAAATGGCTGGCCGATTTTGCGCATAGAATAGAAATGCAGTGGTGGATGTTCGCCATGGCTGGTATGATAGCGGTAGTGATTGCGATGGCAACAGTAGGATTACAAACCCTCAAAGTGGCGTTGGCAAATCCGGCAGATAGCTTACGGGATGAATAATGAGTTATCACTCCATGTTGCAGTCGGAATAGAGGTTCTACAAGCCGATTAGGGGTGTATTAATGACTAAGCAAGGTGTTTGTTGCTTGTGCAGGCAGAACATCTTCGAATGCAGTTATTTATCTGGAGTAAAATCCACGATCCATTCAATACCAAATTTGTCTCTAAACATTCCAAAATAGGAACCCCAAGGACTGTCGCCAATAGGCGCTTCAATAGCCCCGCCTACTGAAAGTCCGTGAAATAATTTGTCAGCCTCTTCACGACTTTCTGCACTAATAGATATCTTAGACCTGTTTTCATTTTCATTTACTTGTCCCATACTTTCTGGAACGTCATTGGCTATTAACATGTTTTTGCCAATTGGCAAAGCAATGTGCATTATCTTATTTGCTTCATTTTCTGCTATTGGTAATTCAGGGCTTGATATATCTTTGAAGCGTATAATCTTTGTGAACTCTCCGCCAAATACTGATTTGTAAAAATTGAATGCTTCTTCGGCATTGCCATTGAAATTAATGTGGGGATTGATAATTGCCATAATAATATTTTTAAGTTGCTTTGTTTTTTAATCCAATTATTTATTTCTTATCAATTTGTATTGCACCGTTTTTATTTCAGATTTCCCACCCTCTTTATCATAACTTTCAATTAAAATCGTGTCGTTGTCAACGAAAGTAACAACTTGCTTTACATTGATTGTGTTTTTAGTAACTGGATTGGTCAATTGACCATATAAAATTGCCGATTTAGATTTTTCGTCCCAATTGCCAAGCATGCTCAACGTCCCTGTTCCCATATTGGTTATTGTGGTTAAAGCCATTTTTTTATCGGTATTATTACAGCCTATTGTTGTTATGGCTTGATAGTCCATTCCCATCATATTACCTTCTTGCTTCATTTCTAAAAATCTTCCACCAAGTAACATAGAGTGTTCAGAATTTACAGTTATAACGTCAGGGTCTTTTCCTTCAACCGTAGACATGGTTATTTCCATTCTAAAATTTCCAGTGTATTGGTCAAGAAGTGAATGAATACTTGAAGGGGTCATATACTCGATCCAAGGGTCTGCGTTTTGTGCGTTCATGTAGTCGAAATTCAGAATAAGCGTTAAGATTAATAGTAATTTTTTCATTTTTTTTAGTCATTTGATTTTTAGAGTTGTCGTCATATACATTATTGCCAACGTTTTGCCCCTTGGCGAAGACGCAAAGTACGAAACTGTTAGCCTGCACAAATGCCCAATAGAAGCACTGTAATGACATAACCGCGTCACCCACCATTGAGCCAAACGCATGTTAACGGGCCGTTGTTTTTAGCTTTGTCCTTTTTTAATATCGTCAACCAATTCAGGTAGCCCATTCGAAAAAGCGTGGTCTGTTCCGTTCAAAATTCTTAGGGTTGCATTTGGAAAAGCCTTTTTATAAAAGTTAAAATGTTTAAAAGGGACAATTGCATCTTCCTTACATTGATAGAGAAATATCTTTTTTATTTGCCCGAGTTCCTGTTCAAAATTTTCCTTAAGTACAAAATCGTCAACATTCCAACCGTTCTTCCCCCACTGCGGTGTCGCAACTAAAAATAGCGATAAAATTAAAATGTTTGGTTTTTCTTGTGATAGGTATTTAAGTAACATTGAACCACCCAATGAATGTCCAATAAGGATAGCTGGTTGGTCTATCGACTTAAATTCTTTTTCAAAGAGTTTTTTCCACATTTTATAGGTTGGTGCATCTGGATCATCAATTATTGGGTAATGAATTTCAAATTCGTTCTGCAATTCTTTTTTTAGGTACGATACAAAGTCGAAACTCCCTTGTCCCGCACTCCCTTGTCCACCGCCACTATGTGCGAATAAAATCTTTTTTGGTTTCATTTTGATTAATTAAAAAATGAAGTGTCCTAGTCATTTTGTTAATTTTGTTTTTGTACAGCCGTCTTTTGCTAGTGCCAAAATTAATTTCGCTAACCAGCCTCTATACCCGTGGCGTAATGTGCAACTATAAAATTAACAATATTTGCGTGAATCAGCAAGATAGCTATATGGCAAAGAAAACATGAATTGGTAGCATAACACGTAAGGTTTGGCTTTTTAGAGGTTATCATGCAGGTAGGCTTCTAACTCATCTAAGGAAATGTCAATATTTATCACGTTCCAATTCATATCTAATAAAATATATCTAGGAAAGTTTTTAACAAACAGTTCACTGGAATTTAAACCATTTAAGTCTAAACAATGCTTCCAAGGCATGTCTTTTTCAAGGATCCTTGAACGCCAGCTTTCAACTGCCCGATCTCTGTCCACTGATATACTGATAATCTCCAAGCCGTCCTTTTGAAATCTTTCGTAAATATCATTTAGCCGAGGAAGAGCCTGTATACACGGCTTGCAGCTTGTAAACCAAAAATCTAATAAAAAGTATTTTCCTTGATTGCTTTTTAAAGAATAAGTATTTAGATCTGAATCAAGGACCTTCATTGATGGGAACGTTTTACCTTGTTTCAATAAGGCCCTATCCATATCTTCATGCAGTAACTTCCATATTTTACTATCTTTAACGTCAGCTGAAAATTGGTTTAGGTGATTTTCCCTTAATGCTGAATGCCGGAATTGATAATAACGTTTAATTAAAAACCATAGGGGAATAAAGGAATCGGGATTTAATATTGAGTAATTATAAAGTGCAGTATCGATTTTGACGTCTCCAACAAATGGCATTTAAATTCCTCATTCTCCATTTGAGATCTGGTTTCTTCAATCTCATAAAATTTTGAGGGTATAGCACGATCAGGATAGATTATCAATGTGTCTTTAGACACATTGATAATCCTCCCTTCAATCTTTTTCTCTGTCTGTGAATAAGACAATGCAGGAATAAGCAGAAGAAATAGAATACTTCTAGTCATAATCTTTTGCAGCATAACAAGACGAACAATTTCCATATTGACATATTGACTACAGAACCGTGATCTTTTCATCCTTCATCGTATTGACAATCACCTAGTACAAATTATACTCCTCGGGTTAAGACTTCCTTGAAACCTTTAACCCGATTTTAATTTCAATGTTTTTATAAGTAAATAAATTTACTCACAAACAAAAGAAGTACTGATTAGGTGATCAGTACTTCTTTTGCTTTTATTATTGAGTGTTTATTTTTACGGCTTCAAGTATTTGTCCAAAAATTTTTCCATAGCCCCGTAAAAGTCAAACCGGTTGTCTTGATTATAAAAGCCGTGCCCTTCGTTATCTTTCACCATATATTCCACGTCTACACCACGTTTTTTTAATGCTTCTACCATTTGATCGCTTTCTGCCTTATTTACTCTTGGGTCGTTTGCACCTTGCGCTATAAATAATGGCGTTTTAATTTTGTGTGCGTGCAGTGCAGGTGATGCTTCGACAAATAGTAAGCTGTCTTTCTTAGGGTCTCCAACCATTTCGTGAAATTGGTCCATATAGGGTTTCCAATAAGGCGGAATTGTATTCAAAAATGTAAACAAATTACTTACTCCAACATAATCAACAGCCGCAGCGTACAAATCAGGGGTAAATGTGATACCTGCAAGAGTTGCATAACCGCCATAACTACCACCGTAAATAGCAATTCGTTTTTCATCGGCAATGCCCTGTTCTTTTAGCCATTCTACACCATCAGTGATATCGTCTTGCATTGTCTTACCCCATTGTTTAAAACTTGCTTCCCAAAATTTCTTTCCATAACCCGTACTACCTCTGAAATTCATTTGCAAAACGGCATAGCCACGATTGGCTAAAAACTGAACTTCCGGATTATAATACCAACCGTCTCTTGCCCAAGGTCCACCGTGAGGATTTATAACAACAGGCAGATTTTTGGGTTCTAAACCCAGCGGGAGCGTCAAATAACCGTGAATTTCTAAACCGTCTCTAGATTTGTAGACAATGGGTTTTACGTGGCTCATTTGCTTTTCGTTAATCCAAGGGTATGGATTGGCGACTTCTTTGGTTTCTTTTGTTTTGAAGTCGTAGATATAATATTTGCTCGGCATCCTGTCGTTACTAACTGCAACAATGGCTTTGGTTCGGGCATCATCATAGCTTACTATTTCTGTTTCGTAGCCCTCAAAATTTCTGTCTAGACTGCTTTGGATTTCACTCCATTCTTTGTCAAAAAAATGTTTTTTCTGTTTTTCTGCCTCCCAATAAACAGAAGTTAATCTTTGTTTTTTTCTGTCGTAATGGACAGAGCTTAAATCATAGTTGTCATCTGCAAATAATTCTTTTACGTCTTTTTGGGCAGTGGGGTCGTACTCAATTAAAACAACTTTATCCCGGCCTATGTTACTAAGCGCATAAACGTTTTTATTGTCTTTATCAAATGAGGTTGGAAAAAAAATATCTTTAAATGTATTGGTAAGCAATGGCGTGAAAGCGTCTTTATCTGAATTGCGATAATTCCAGGTATTGTTTACACCGTCAGTTTTTGAAGCAAAACGAATAACACCTTCGTTGTCCGTAATCCAACCGTCGAAGTTTTCTTTGTTGTCGTAAAGCAAGGTTAAGGTTCCTGTCTCTATATTTAAAAGATAGGGGTCAAAATATTCTTTTACCCTTTTATTGATTTGCACAATCAATTCCTTTTCTTTTCCGTCGATGTCAAGCAGGGCGTCAATAATATCACTTCTTATACCGGCAAATGGCGTTAATGCTTTTAAATCAGTGCCGTCTGCTTTCACAGAAAAAAGCTGGAAGTTTTCATCACCACCAATGTCTTGTGCATATACAATTCTGTCTCCTTTCCAAAAATAACGTGAGATACTTCGCAAGGTATCGTTGGTAACGCGAACGGTCGCGCTGTCGCTCACTTTTTGAACAAAAATATTGGTCTTTCCTTTGTAATCTGCACGATAGCTAAAATAATTTCCGTCTGGCGAAATTCGAAAGGTGCTTTTCTCTCCATTTTTGAAAAAAGTTTCTACATCAATTAGTGGTGCAGGTTTCTCTTTTTCTACCTGGCTACAGGAAGAAAAGAGAACGGTCAAAACAACTAAAACGGATAAAATTGAATGTCTAAACATATTTTTATTTTTAGGTTTTTTAAATTCTATATAACTAACGCCACGATGTTGTATAACGATTTTTTCTAATCCTTTTGGAATAACTGATATTTTGCAGATTCTCTTGAGGCTCAATTTCCATAGTATGCAGAATTTGTTTTGTTTGTCCTGCGTTTTACCAAAAACCGAAATAAATGCAGGGGCACATTCTATTGCCACAGCCTATTGTAATAATACACTTACAAATGTATAAATTAATTCAAAACAATATGCATAAAAGATACAAATTGTGCCGGCTATTATTCGGGAAATGAAACTCCTGTTATTTCTTCGCACACTTTTAAAAACTTTTCCTGCTTTATTATATCGTCAGCTTCAGGATTGTAGCCTCTCTCTCTTTGATGGTAAAAAAAACGCCCTGTTACCCTTGCTTTTGCATCGTTGCTTGTAGCCAGCCAAACCTGTGTCTCATAACCTTTTTTCAAATCATCAGGTGCGTCACTTCCTCCCATCTTAGTCGGAACCCAACCGGGATCAACAGCGTTCGCATAAACATCTGGCCATTTCCGTGCAATCGCTTTGCAAAGCATTATTACATGCAGTTTTGTGTCTGAGTAGGTAATATTATCAACCTTCGACTTAAAACTGTCCAGTTTGGCACTTCCCCCTTTTTGCGCTCCAGAACTTAGGTAGATTAATCGCTTTGGCTTTTGTATTAAGCAAGTTAAAATAAAAGGTGCTAAAGTATTAACAGCGAAAAGCTGTTTTGCAGGCGCAGAATAGACTCCTGCATTATGAATTATGGCATCGAATGTTCCTAAAGAGTTAATTTTTTCAGCCAATTGTTTTGTTTCATCAATATTTGAAAGATCGCCTATAACAATAGTTTCTGCACCAGGTATTTTTGCCAAAGCCTGCTTACTCCTGTCTTTGTTACGAGCATGCAATACGACATGATTGCCATTAGCAATCAGGTCAAGGGCTGCTAATTGTCCAAGTCCATCTGCCGATCCAGTAATAAGTATTCTTGCCATCTTTATTTTGAATGAAACAAATTACTATAGGTAGTGTTTTAATATCGCGGGCTTCAACCCCTATCCACTATGTAATTCAACTCAGTTACCCAGGAAGTAAATTGTCTAGCAGTCTATAACTTTAGTTTTATTTTGTCTTTGATGTCTACAAATAATGGAATGCCTTGTCCGAGAATAATTGGATTAACAAATAGCCAGTAGCCGTCAATTAGGTTTTATTTTGTTTGTTAATCGTTTAGTTTAAAGTGTGGATTATTGATTAAACCAATAACATTTCCAAATGGGTCTTTAACGGTTGCAGTCATTATATCATCGCCAACATTATATGGCTTTTCATTTTCAGTCGCTCCTAATTCAATTAGTCGGTCATAAACTTTCTGTATGTTTTCTACACCCCAATATGAAATCACACTTTCAACTTTGTTAATAGTCGGATTTTCTTCGGGTTGAAGTCCTAACTCGTACCCTTCTATGTTGAAACCAACATAATATGGTTCGTTAAAATATGGATTTGCTTCAAATGCTTTTGAGTACCATTCAGTAGCTTTCTGAATATCTCCAACTTTATAAATAGTTGTTCTAAGTCCTAACATATATTTATTGTTTGGTATACTTTAGTTGTTATTGTTGATGCAAAATATTATATCCACATTGCGTAAAGTGCATCTATAAAACTAGCAATATTTTTGTGAATATTATTATACAGTTAGTATAAATGAACCCTTAGCATATTTTTTTTCTATGTTAAAGCTATTACTTGTCCCCATAAAACCTGGACTATCATTGGCCATTAACATGTTAGATAGTGTCTACTTAGCTACTTAGTTTCGGCCAACTTTTTAAGCTCGTTTAACGCCAAAGGGAAGGTAGTGTTCATAGAGTCAACATATTGCTCGACGGTGCCGACATTTACAATAAGATTCGTTCCCTCTGCGATAGGTTTAAGCTCATAAGATTCTATGGCATTTGACCATTCTTGGTCTGCGAGCGGCTGTTCTTCAAAGTTCTTTATCTCACCTACATGTTTAAGAGCTATAAAATTTGGTTCATCGAGCTTTTCTATAGTGCTATACATTCCGTCTCCACTAGGGCCAAGAAAATGTATTTTGCTCCCATCCAAAAAGGTTTCGGCACTATAATAACTTCCTTCGCCGAAAGGTTTTGTCCAAACTTTATAGCTCTCTAAATCCCAGATGCTTTTCCAAACTTTTTCTGGACTCGCGTTAATGTTGATTTCAAAATGCAATGTTTTCATAGTTTGGGGTTGATTTTATTTTGACGATCTAATATAAAGATTTGTATCGTTTATCAACCCTTAAATAGCAATTATGTTTCACTTACAAGCGAATGTGCCGTTGTCCTCCCTACACTCCTATCCGTCACACCTCCTTCAGGATCTCTGTCCCCCTCTGATCAATACTATCTAAAACTTAAATTTACGTTTCCTCCGCTAGTAGAAGCATCTACATCTACACCACCACCGTTGATGCTTCCGACCAATTTACCTTTGCTATTACTGCCGTTAAAATTTGATAAACTACTAGCGTTTACTTTTGATCCTCTTAAATTCAAATTGGCAGAAGCATTCATTGGTAAAGTTAAATTTACGCTTCCCCCTGAGGTAGACAATTGAACCTCGTCTGCAAGTTCCATAATTCCTACTGTAACACTGCCTCCTGAAGAAGAAGCCTTTACTTTGCAGGCTAAATCATCGAATTTAATACTCCCTCCGGATGTGTGCGCATTTAATATACCTTTTATCTGATGGCCCTTTATGCTGCCTCCGCTAGTTGCGACAACTACTTCTCCTTCCAAATTCTCTAAGCTGATTGAACCGCCTGATGTTTTTAAATTGATAATACCTCGGGCATTATAGGCGGTAATACTACCTCCGCTCGTTTTACCATCAATATCTCCAATGATATTTTCAAGTTTTAAACTACCACCGCTGGTTTTAAACGACTGTTTTCCAGATAAATTTGCTAGTTGAATACTGCCACCACTGGTAGATAAATCTGTTGTTAAATTATTGCCAGTTCGGACCTTGAAGGAAATACTGAGAGCATTTGTCCAACTCAAATTTCCTCTTCTTTTGGCATGTGCGTGTAATACGCCATTTCTTTGCTCAATTTCAATTTCATAGTCTCGGTCAAGAATATCTTCGGTTTCACTTTTTGACAAAATGCGACCTCTATTAGATTTCACATACATCTCAATTACCGCTTCTTGGTCAGCATCACCCATCACCGAAATTGAACCTCCTGATGTAGTTACATTCACTGCCTCAATAGTTGAAATAGGGAACGACTTTTTTATTAATAAATTATAATTATCATTATTTGATTCAGTAATTCGATCGACTATTGTACTCACACTGCATGAACTAATAAGGATGATAAATCCTAATAAGAGAAAGATTTTAGAGGTATTCATATGGATATTTATTATTTTTTATAATTTAATAGACTAAATAATACCCAAATATAATCACCATAAATCATGCGTTTCAATATCAAACCTGCAAAAGGCAGTGTTTTGTCGGTGAATTGCTCGATATTATCGGTATTATCCAATATTGCCGGACTTCCTATCTTACCAAATCTGGCTTTTATCCAAATTACGACAAGGTATCAGCCAAAAAATTGGGTGGAGATGATTATGGTATGAAATTTATAGGATGAACATTCACCATATCGTAAATCGATTTCATCAAAAGACATTACATTATTATCCCCCATCCTGATGTCAAAACAATAAGAATGCCCACCAAAATCAATAGTAGACGCTGATTGATTTTTGAGGCTAAGTAAGCTCCAAAGGGGGCAGCAATTACACCTCCTATGACTAATGCCAGTACAATATTCAAATGTTGGATACCGAGAACAAAAACAAAAACAATAGTGGCAAAATAAGTAACAAAAAACTCCGCTGTATTTACTGTCCCGATGGTATGTCTGGGGCTATGGCCTTGGCTAAGGAGATTGGAAGTTACAATAGGCCCCCAGCCACCACCGCCTATAGCATCTAACAATCCACCAAAAAAAGCTAGCGCAGAAGCATATTTTGTTTTAGGCTTTTGTTCCTGCTTTTTCTTAAACGCTTTGGATAAAATATACAAACCCAATATAAGTAAATAGGCCGAGATATAGGGTTTCACCGAATCACCATCAAAAATACCTGACAGTAAATAAGCGCCCAACACAGCGCCTATAGACCCGGTAATAACAATTTTAATAAAGAGACTTTTGTCAATATTATTAAAGTGAATATGTGAAAGCCCTGAAACACCGGTCGTAAAGATCTCCGCTGTATGTACACTAGCCGATGCAAACCGGGCAGGAACACCTAAACTAAGCAAAAGAGTAGTACAGCTTACGCCGTAAGCCATGCCCAATGCGCCATCAATGATCTGTGCAACAAAGCCTGCCAATATAAACAGGAAAAACGTTCTATCAAGCTGTATCACATTGCTGCTATCTCCTGTAATCAGCCAGTATGCAAAGTAACATAATACAACCACCTTCATGCTGATAATTAACCAAACGACGTATGAGAAAGATTCTTTCTCTTTTGAAACGGGAATATTGACGGCTTTTACTTTACTGTTCATCTTAAACTACTTTTCTTTCTGTATGTTAATGATTATCATTTTCGTTCGTTTCCTATTATTACATAGGACCGCTTCCTCGACGTCACGAAGCAAATGTAAAAATAAAATAAATAAAGTCTACCAAGTTAGTAGACTTTATTTATTGATAAAGTAGTGATTATGTGAGGGATTATTTAAAGTGTCGTTGACTCAATAGACTAAAGTCGCTTTTTATGTGGTGTTGTCACGCCAGTTAGGCTAATAATGCAAGGAGCAATAAATGATAACGTTTCGTGGATGCAAACTACTACTGTAGCTGTAAATATCATTATCTTAGTGTTTACATTGAAAATTCAAAACATGAGCGTTCAACATTTTTTACTTTGGCTACCGATGATAGTACTGGCCTTTGCCAACGCTACATTAAGAGAGCTGGTATTTGTAAAACACTTTAGTGAATTACGTGCGCATCAATTATCAACGATAACTTTGATAGTTCTGTGTTCAATCTATGTATCGTTTGTGTTTCCACTATTAAACGTCCAACATTCTAAACAAGCCTTCTTAATAGGTTTTGTCTGGGTTCTATTAACTGTTGCATTTGAATTTTCACTCGGTCGTTTGACCAATAAGTCTTGGCAGTACCTTGTTCAGGACTACAATCTTATTGCTGGTAGAATTTGGCTCCTGTTTCTTCTTGTACTCCTACTAATGCCGTACATATTCTATTCATTAAGAAATAAATAGCAACGAATGTTATGCAAGAAATACGGCTAAACCCACAAAATAAGTTACTATGCCTTTTAATAAAGCAGAGGAACAACTCTGGCAAATAGATATAAAGGTAACATTCGTCAGAGTTGTTGTTAACTCAGAGTGCCATAATGCACTAATGAGTTTTTTCTAAAAAAGACCTTTTTACTTCTTTTTAGTAGATTTTGAATGCGCATGCGTATCTGCAGAAGCATGCATCTCATCCTTTTTGCTAGTGGCTGCTTTTCTGCCAGGAGCAGTTTTGTTTTTATCCTCTACATTTCGTTTCGGATCATTTACGTTCTTTTTCATAACACACAGTTTTTGATGTTTATTATGCACTTAACCCGATTATAAAAAAAATGTTTTAATTTTTTAAATTTAACATCTTTACCTAGAAACATTACTAGTATTAAAAGAATAATGCTTTTATAAATCCCTAACGAGCATTCTGAAAAACCAATCAAAACCTTTTTCAATAGTTGAACCCTTGTTAAAAAATTCAACCTGTCCGATAAACTGAATGCAAACAAAAATGGGGGTCAAAACGGTGTCATTACTGAGCTGCCAGTGCAGCCATGTCCCTTATTTTTACTATATTACCGTCAATAAAGATTTAATTAACAAGTAATTATAAAAAAGGAGATATATGAATATTAAGAATGTAACGGTTGCCGGAACCGGTGTATTAGGTAGTCAAATTGCTTTTCAATCGGCTTTTAAAAGTTTTGAAGTTTCAGTTTATGATATCAACGATGAAGCACTGGAGAAAGCGAAGGAAAGATTTAAAGTGCTGATGGAACGCTACCAAGCTGATAAGTATGGCACGAAGGATGAGGTAGATGCTGCATATAACAGAATCTCGTTTCATACAGACCTTGCAAAAGCAGTTGAGAATGCAGATCTAGTAATTGAGGCAGTGCCTGAGTTACTGGACATCAAGCGTGATTTCTATGAAAAACTGGCCAAGGTCGCCAAGGAAAAAACAATTTTCGCCTCCAATTCATCAACAATGATCCCGAGTCAGCTGGTGGAATTTACAGGCCGTCCGGAAAAATATTTGCACTTACACTTTGCAAACGAAATCTGGAAACTCAATATTGCAGAGATCATGAAGCATGAGAGAACTTCCCCTGAAGTATTTGACGAAGTGATTGAATTTGCCAAAGCAATTGCGATGGTTCCGATTCCACTTCACAAAGAGCAACCCGGATATGTGTTAAATACGCTTTTAGTTCCACACCTCAAAGCGAGTATGCAATTGGTTGTCGAAGGTATTACGGAACCGCAGATTGTGGATAAAACGTGGATGATTTCGACCGGTTCTCCTCTAGGCCCGTTTGCCTTCCTGGATATTATCGGTCCAAACACCCCGTATAATTTGTTCCATGCCTGGGGGGAACAAGGAGATGAGCTTTCAGCGAAGGTTGCCGGATGGCTGAAAAGTGAATATCTGGACAAAGGCAGAATGGGGACAGCAAACGGAAAAGGAGTCTATACCTATCCTAACCCAGCGTATCAAGACCCTGATTTTATCAAGTAATTGATCAAAAAATAGTGAAAAAAGGCTGTTCTAAAAAATGATTTAGAACAGCCTTTTTTTTAGGAATTATCTCATTGGCATAAGAGTAGATATGTACCATTTAAGCGTAAAAGCCAACGATTGTGTGTTTCGGTTCCAAAATACTTCCCTAAGGTTCAATATTTTAATATATTTACATGAATATAAAGCGAAATAAATTTGATAAGTTTCAAATTGGCAAGTTCGTTCATTGAAATAAGTGAATGGAATAAAAAACCACCTTGAAGAACTGAAAAAACAAGAGATTAATTCACTTAACGAGTAATGACAAATTTGACAAAATAATTCGACGATGACTTTAACTCAACAAATTGCAAAACACTTAAAGGAAGTTTATTTTGGTGATAACTGGACAGAAGTTAACCTTAAAAGCACATTGACAGACATAAATTGGCAACAAGCAATAACAAAGGTTCACAACTTCAACTCCATTGCAGCGTTGGTTTATCATATCAATTTTTATGTGGATCCAGTTTTAAAAAGAATACAGGGTGCGCCAATAAACACAAGCGACAAATTTAGTTTTGATCACCCGCCAATAAACTCTGCGGATGACTGGCAAAAACTAGTAAACAAAGTGATGATAGAAGCCGAAGCCTTTGCTATAGAAATCGAAAAGATAGATGAAACAAAGTTATTCGAGCCTTTAATAGATTCAAAATTTGGCAGTTACTACAGGAACTTACAGGGAATTATTGAACATACCTATTACCACCTTGGGCAAATTTCTCTGTTAAAGAAAATTTTAACCGAATCAAAATCTTCAGATTAAGAGCACCAACGTTCATTGTTACAAGTAGAGGCGGAATTGTTCGTAAACTGGGGCATCGAGGCGAAGGTAGTTTACGGTAGTTTACGGTAGTTGGATCATTATTTTATTTTTAGCTTCTAGTCGCAAGACTATCGTAAACTTGCAAGAAAAACAGTCAATTCAGCACAAACCTGGTCACAAAGCGACTCTAATGAATACATTACGATAAATAAAATTTAAGAAAAACCGTGAAATGAACAATAAAACAACAATAAAAGCATTACTTGGATTGCTAGTAGCAGTAGTCATATTTCATTTAAGTATCATTGTAAAAATAGTTCCATATGAAATCACGTGGGGCGGACGGCTACAAAATGACATGGAAATGTACATTTTTGAAATTTTTTCAATTTGCATAAACTTATTTTTAGGATTTGTTTTATTAATGAAAGGCGAGTTCATTAAACATTATTTCAGACAAAGTGTGACTAATAGTATACTTTGGATTTATTTGGTTTTGTTCATTCTGAATACTGTTGGAAATATTTTTTCAAAGACGAATTTTGAAAAATTGTTTTCTATATTAACCCTTATTTTAGCGATTTCTATTTGGATTATACTTAAAAAGAAAAACATTGGTATCACAAAGACAAACCCAAGCGGTGTTGGCTAAAAGGTGAAGATGAATAGTTGAGACGTAAACGCTAAGCTAAATAGAAAAAATGGACATTTTTTATAAAGTAGACATCGTTGTTATTGGTGCCGGACAAGCCGGTTTATCGGCTGCATACCATTTGAAAAGGGAAGGGTTAGAGCCTGGAAAAGGTTTTGTGGTTTTGGATGACGAGTTCGCCGCCGGCGGAGCATGGCAACATCGATGGGATTCCCTAACCTTGAGCAATGTAAACGGTATTAATGACTTACCAGGAATGGAATTTGCCGATGCGGTAAACACGAGGAACACTGAACTACAGGCAAATATAGCCATACCGAAATATTACGAAAAATATGAGAAAACCTTTGAGCTACCGGTTATTCGGCCTATTAGGGTTAACGAAGTAACGGAACGAAATGGCCGATTTATCATAAAAACTAATGGCGTTAACTTTAGTGCTCGCGGACTTATCAATGCTACTGGAACTTGGAAAACACCGCACTGCCCTAGATATCCGGGATGGCAAAATTTCCGTGGGAGACAGCTGCATACCGGTGAATACAAAAACGCCGAGGAATTTATCGGAAAACATGTGATCATTGTTGGCGGAGGAATTTCTGCTGTTCAGTTATTGGGTGAGATTTCTAAAGTAACTAAAACCACTTGGGTGACTCGACGATCTCCTGATTTTAGAAAGTATGAATTTACCCAAGAAAAAGGACGTGAGGCTGTTGATTTAGTAGAAAAAAGAGTACGTGAGGGCCTGCCGCCCAAATCGGTAGTGACAGTTACGGGCTTGCCACTAACCCCGGCCATTGAGGGGATGTTGAAAAATGGAGTTTTAGACCGAAAACCGATGTTTGAAGAAATCACGGAAACGGGCATTAAATGGGAAGACGGAACCATACTTAATGCAGATGTTATATTTTGGAATACCGGCTTCCGCCACTCGTTAGATCACCTTGCGCAATTAAACTTGATAAACGAAAAAAACGGAATTGTGATGTCAGGAAGATTAGCGACACAGGTAGCTAAAGATCCACGAATCCATTTAACAGGATATGGGCCTTCTGCTTCTACTATTGGGGCCAATCGTGCCGGACGGACCGCCGCAAGAGAGTTGATTGAATTTCTCAAATTGTAAAGAGCTTTATTCTTTCGAAGATTTACCTTTAAGTAATATAAAAATCAATGAGGAAATTAATAGTTTATATAGCCACAAGTTTGGACGGATACATCGCGAAGCCAAATGATGACCTTAGCTTTTTAAAATTAGTAGAAAAGGAGGGCGAAGATTATGGTTATGCGGAATTTATTGCAACAGTTGACACTATTATTATTGGTAGAAAAACTTACGACTGGGTACTTAGAGAAATTGGCCCTTCGTATTACGATAACGGGGATAGAAACGTTTATGTTATCACAAAAACTAAAAGACCGAACGTAGGCAAAACAACATTCTTTACAGGAAACCTAAGGGAACTTGTACGACAGCTAAAAGCGGAAAATGGCAAGAATATTTATTGTGATGGTGGAGCAGAAATAATAAATGAGCTTTTGAAAGATGACCTGATAGATGAGTTCACTATTTCAGTTGTTCCCGTATTGGTTGGTAACGGCATAAAGCTTTTTAAAGACGGCAGACCCGAACAGCAACTTGAATTTGTAACCGCAAAAACATTTGACACTGGGCTAACTCAACTGCATTACAGAAGGAAAACTGATATTTAAAGAGAATGCTCAATTGCTAGCATGTGTACTTCAACCTTTCTCAATATTAATCTGAAGCCGTTTTTTTAAGCTTCTTCTAAATCTTTAATTACTATTTTCTTCATTTTCATCATAGCTTCAAAGGCTTGTTTCGCATTAGAGGCATCAAATACCAACTCCTGTATATTATACGGTACAACCTGCCAAAAAACACCATAAGGATCCTTGCACCAGCCACATTGTATTTCTTTTCCCTCTTTTGTAAAAGCATTCCAATAATAATCGATTTCAACCTGGTCTTTACAAGTGATAGTCATCGAAATTGCTTCATTGAAAGTAAAATCTTGTGCAATACCACTATCCATTGCAGCCATTGTAAATCCATGAACCACAAATTGTGTATGAACCACCTGCCTTTTAAATTCCCCCTCTTCATATCGCATGATTCCCTGAGATCTAAAATCATTAAATACCGATTGATAAAAATTGACCGCTTGTTCACATTTGCCCTGTTGAAGGCTGGAAAACATCAATGTAGGGACTATACGTTGACTATTAACATCCTCTAATTTGCCAAGATACAATTGCCAGGTAAACCCATACTTATCTCCAATCCATCCATAGTAACTACTCCAAGAGTAACTGTCCAGATTCATATAAATCTTTCCGCCAACAGACAGCTTCTCCCAAATAGTATCAATCTCTTCTCGCGTTTCGCAGACTATCATAAACGAAATGGAAGAATTGGGATCTACCTCTTTCGGCCTGCCATTTATAGCTAAAAATGAGACTCCAGCTAATTTTGCTGTCACTGCCATGGGGGCTTGGTGAATAATTTCACTATCGGTAAAAACCGTTGTGTAAAATTGCATGGCTTCCAAAGCATTGCTTTCGAGCCAAAGCGAAGGGATGATTTTATTTTCCATTGTTCTGAGTTGTTTAAGAATTCTTTATCCTTGAAAATAATTATACCGACAATTGCAGCATTATGAATCTGAGTTAATTATTGAAGTAAGAATCTTCTTATTTAAAATTTAAATTAACACTCCCCGCACTTGTAGAGGCTTGAATATTCGATCCACCTCCATTAATGGTGCCACTTAAGTTCCCTTTATTGTTTGTTCCGCTAAAATTTGATAGATTATTTGCATTCACCCTGGAACCTCTCAAGTTTAGATTAGCGCCTACATTTTTGGGTATCGTTAAATTAATACCTCCTGCCGAGGTTGACAATTGAAGATCGCCGACCAGTTCATTTAGCTCTGCTGTTACACTTCCGCCCGATGTTGAAGCATTTACCTTACAAGTTAGATCTCTTAAATTGATGCTCCCTCCTGATGTCTTAGCCGATAAAGTACCATCTATAGAATTTCCACTGATACTTCCACCACTTGTTGATACGTTAATATCGCCTTTTAAGCCCTTCAAAGAAATAGCTCCCCCTGATGTCTTCAAAGCAATAGTTCCCTCACTGCTTGATGCTTGAATACTGCCTCCACTTGTACTTCCATTAATATTACCTTTTAAGTTCTGAACTTTTAAACTCCCTCCGCTAGTTTTAAAATTTTGGTTACCGGCCAAACCAACTAATTGAATACTTCCACCACTGGTTGAAAGATCAGTTGCTACATTATTGCCTGTATGCACGACGAACGAAACATTAACCGCATTTCGCCCACTCAATCCATTTTTACGTTTCGCAATTGCCACTATGGTATTCCCCTGTTGCTCGAGTGTGATTTCGTAATCCCGATCTAAGATTTTTTGAATTTCATCTTCTGACAATCTTCGATTGTTATTGGGTTTCACATACATCTCTAAAACTGCTTCTTGATTGGCATCACCGGTTACCGAGATTGACCCTCCAGAGGTAGAAACCTTAACATTTTTTATAGAAGCTATTGGGTAAGACTTTTTAGTATATAAATTCGCATCGTCCATTCGTGAAACAGCTCTTGTGAATTGATGCGAAACAGAACCTATACATGAACTTGTGAAGAAAGTGAAAGCTCCTACAAGGAAAAAGATTTTAGTTAGTATTTTCATTATATAAATCAGATTAAATAAAAGTCTTAAAACTTAATTGTTATTTTGCAAGCAAGATATAAAACTAATCATTCTGAAAGTAATACTTGTTTTTTTAATTAATTGTTTTCTAAAAATGAAGTGGCTTCCCTAGATAATAATCAATTACCTTATTACGGAATATCACATTGTATTTAGAAGTGATAAAATCAAATTCAGCCCGGTTCATATTCGTTTGCGCAGTACTTAACTCAATTGCATTGGCCAATCCAACATCATAGCGCTCCTTGATGATGTTGAAAGTTTCCTTCATGGCCAAAAACGCTTGTTCCGAAGAGCTGTAGCGCTTTTTTGCTGAACGAAAATCTAGAACTGCCTGATTAATTATTTTATTTAAAGAACTTTTGGCTTGCTGCTCAACAACTTTTGCATTCTCTAAACGTATTTTAGCTTTCTTAACGCTAATCCTTGAATTAAAGTTGTTAAAAATTGGAATATTTAAGGAAAGCCCAATATATCTACTGAAGTTATTTCTTAATTGTTGACGAAACGGGAATATAGCTGATGACATGTCTCGATAGGAGCTTGTGTAACCCGAACTCAAGCCACTAAACAAAGACAAACTTGGATAATAGCCTCCCTTAGCAATCTTAACATTGGTTTCCAAAGCGTGAGTATTAAACTCTACTTTCTGAATTTCAGGAAAAAGTACGACAGCTTGATTAAATACTTCTTCAGGCGAATATTCGCCAGTTATAGTTTCAATATCACTAATCTTTGGGCTCTCCAATACTATTTCCTTCAAAGGATTCATTTCCATCAACTGTTTTAAAGTAAGTATTGAAAGCTCGTAAGAATTTTGGGCAGAGGTAACATTTAGTTCGTCTAAAGCTACTTGACTTTTAGCTTGCGACAAGTCAGCAAAGGTTTTGTTCCCTGTTTCAACTTGTATCTCTTCAACCAAAAACTGCTTATTAGATAGATTTAATTGCTGCTTGGCGGCTTCCAACAAATCGCGATTGGTTAAAGCTTCCATATAGGCAGTAAAAACAGAAATCTGCAAATCATAGCGAATTTGTTCTACATTACTTTTATCCGCTTCCAGTAAATACTTATTGAAGGCGATTTGATTTACCTTTTGAAAACCCCGAAAAAGGTCAACTGAAGTATTTAAGTTTCCGTCGACAGATTTATTAGTTGTATTCCCCAATGTACCGGTCTTTTCATCAAAAAAACTTCCCCCATTAATCCTTCCACTTATTCCTCCATTTAAAGTAGGCAACAGATTCATTCGTGATTGAAAAACATCTTGGCTACTGATTGCCGATTGAAAATCAGCTTGTCGGATCTGGAGATTATTTTTCATTGTACTATCCAATGCAGCTTGAAGTGTAATGACTTCTTGTGCTTTAAGCGGGTAGCTAAAAATAAGGGGCAAAAGAGATAAGAATAATAATCGCCGATTAAATTGAAAACAGTGCATAAAAGTGTAAAACATAAATTTTAGAGTTGTTGTGTTCTTTCATGCAGTGCATATGCCACAAAATAAACACACTGTTATTCAGACAGTTACAGATGAGTCTTTACAATTAGATGTGCATTTTCGAACAAGACCTGTTCATTAACGGACAAAAGAAGGATTTAATAAATTATTTAAAACTTCTTTAGATACCCTTTGTTTTTGGATGTATATGGTTTTAAAAACAATATATAAGTTTTTACGAACACTTATTGATTATCAATTTTTTAGTCAAAGACCTAAATCGATTTTACCGAAAAATAAATTTGTATTATAAATAAAAAGGAGGTTCAAAATGAGTAACATTCAAAAAAGAGATCAACGCGTATTATACGACCCATGGCGGGATTTCTTAGACGTAGGGAATATTTTTCCAACAGATCTTTTCCGTCGTTCACAATCCAATTTACCAGCGGTAAACATTTCAGAAGACGATAAAAGTTTCTGTGTGGACATAGTAGCTCCAGGCTTTAAAAAAGAAGACTTTAAGGTAAATGTCGAAGATGACATGCTAACCATTAGCGCAGAAGTCAAGAGTGATAAAACAGAGGAAGATAAAAAAAAGCAATACAGTCGCAGAGAGTATAGCTATAGCTCTTTCACTAGATCTTTCAAATTACCTGACAATGCAACTGATGATAACATTTCCGCAGAATTTAATGAGGGTATTTTAAAACTTTCTATTCCTAAAAGCGAACAGCAAGTAAAAGCTACTAAGGAAATTCCTGTAAATTAGCGAATTTATTTCCTCGGTTTACAATGGCTAAATTAACAATTATTTAGCCATTGTATTCTCTCCCCTACTCATCCCGCAAACTATTCACTGGATTTGTAACAGCAGCTTTCACCACTTGAAAACCAATCGTCAGCAAAGCAATCGCTAATACGGTAACTCCGGCTAAAAAAAACATCCACCACTCTATATTGATTCGGTAAGCAAAATCCTGTAACCATTCGTTCATCACCCACCAAGCAATCGGAGAGGCAATAATGATAGCAATAAGTACAAGTTTAACAAAGTCGATAGATAATAGCTTTACAATTCCAAGCACCGATGCTCCCAAAACTTTTCGGACCCCAATTTCCTTGGTTCGTTGATAAGTTGTGAAAGTGATAAGACCTAGCAAACCTAAGCAAGCAACAAAAATGGTGAGGCCCGCAAAAAGCTCGAGAACAGTACTAGTTCTCTGTTCAGACTGGTAGGTATGATTAATACGCTCATCCAAAAAAGAATAAGTAAAAGGAAGATCAGCTTTATAGGATTCAAATTCAGACTTCATTGTTTGCAATAAAGCCTTACTATCATTTGGCTTGATTTTCACAATCAAAGTTCCCGAATATACATTCAAAGCCATAACCATAGGTGTAATGCTTTCATGTAACGATTTAAAATGAAAATCTTTTACAACACCGATTATTCTAAACGCTTTGTTATCTCCATTTACAAATATTTTTCCAATCGCATCGTCCTTCCAACCAAAGGTTTCAGCAGCTGTTTCATTAATTATGGCACTTACAGAATCCATACTATATTCTTTAGAAAAATTTCGTCCAATCTTCATTTCCATTCCCAATGTTGGAATATATTGCTCATCCACATCATATCGAATTGCTTTAATAATAAGACCAGGGTCGTCTTGGGGATGAACAAAGTAATTATTGTTAAATGTTGGCCCAGCGGGTATATAAGAAGATTTAGCAACATTAACCACCCTATTGTCTTGAAGTAAAGTATTTTTAAAAGACTCCTCATTCTTTCCTAAAGACCAGGTCGGAATAATTAACACTTGTTCTTTATCATAACCTAATTTCTTGTGCTGGATAAACTGTAATTGTCGATATATAACGGTAATGCTAAAAATGAGTACAATCGAGATGAAAAATTGAAAAACAACTAAAGCACTACGCAATCCTATACTATTATTCTTTGACGCGAGTTTTCCCTTTAGCATAGCTATGGGTTTGAAAGAAGAAAGAAAAAAAGCAGGATAGATACCAGCAAATAAACCAACCAAAATGGCAAACAAAAATAAGGTTGGAACCAACCAAAGATGTTCTATGAAATTAAAGGACAAATCCTTACCCGAAAGATGATTAAAAAACGGAATGGTCAAAAAAACAAATCCAACGGCAAAGAGAAGTGCTATGAAGGAGACAAGAATGGATTCCATGAGAAACTGCTTTCTCAGCATCCATTTACCAGATCCAATTACTTTCCGCACGCCAATTTCCTTCGCACGTTTGGAAGATCCGGCAGTTGAAAGATTCATAAAGTTTATACTCGCAATAAGCAACATAAAGAATGCAATGGCTCCAAAAATATATACATGACGAATATCCCCATAAGACCCTAAATCATAAGCAAAATCAGAATGAAGGTGAATATCAGTTAATGGCTGGAGGTATAAACCGATGCTGTTTCCCTTTTTTATGTATTCTCCATAATTCATTCCAAAAGCTTGTGGAAGTTGAGGGCCGATATATTTCTCGACCATTTGCGGCAACTTAGCTTCCAATACCTTGTAGTCATAACCTTTTGGAATGACGAGATAAGTAAAAAATGCAGACTCCAACCATGAATTGGATTCTGCATCTGGAAAACCTGCCATTGAAGCAAATAAATCAAATTGAAACTGAGAATTAGAAGGAATATCTTCAATTACGCCTGTAACTTTATAAGCAATTCCACTCTCTTTAAAAGTGATCACCTTTCCAATAGCATTCTCCTTTTCAAAATACTTTGCTGCTGTAGTTTGAGTAATAACTACTGTGTTTGGATCGATTAAAGGATTCTGTTGACCCCCTTGGAGAAACTTGAATGTGAACACTTCAAAGAAGTTTGGATCGATAAAAGCCATTTCTTCTTCATGGAAAAGCTTATCTTCAATAGTGATAATTGGCGTACCCGCTACTCTCAAACGTGTTGCCTCTTCCACCTCCGGAAATTCTGCTTTCAATGCTTTGGAAGTAGGTGGCATTACACTCGCTTCATTTATATTCCCTCCTACGGTGCTAACTCGAAACACAACGCGTACGATTCGATCTGCCTTTTCATGAAAACGGTCAAAACTCAATTCATCAAAAACATACAAGCTGATTGTTAAACAAGTAGCCAATCCGATAGCTAATCCTAAGATATTGATAATAGAGAAAAACGGATTCCTAACCAAACTCCGCCATGCGATTATAATATAGTTTTTTAACATCTAATTCCAACTAAGAAGTACAACTGAACATTCGCCACATATCACTGACCACTCTTAATACATGAATATTATGCCACAATTATAACATTCACTTAATCAGATAATTATATCGACATTACTCAGAAAAGCGTTCGCTTTCGAACATCCCCTGTTCGCTTTTAACATAATAATAGAACTTATACGAACAAAGCGGACACCGACACCAGCCTTTTAGGCTAATTCCACCTGTAAAAGACCCACAAACCTCCGCCTTTCTTTTATAAAGTCACTTAAAACACTCATCAAAATCTCCAAATAAGCTACAAAAATCATTATACCCTAACAGGTATAATTTAATCATATTCATTAAATTTATACCCGAAAATGTATACTATATAAAAACGTTTTCTAAAACAATTTGACCCCCACCCTAATGCTCTTGACGTTATTTAAATCCGCTTGTGCACTCCGAGAATGACTGTACATTACCCTCAGCATTTTCCACTGAAGGCCCAAATGCAGCTCGCCATATTGCTTTATTTCAGGAGTAGATAAATAATGTAAACCTACTATCTCTTCTAATTTCAGTTTTCTTAAGAGTGGGATTTTGCTGGTCACAATTCCTGACATATTATATTCGCTATGAGCCTCTATAAAACTAGTATTCGTGCTATATTTATAATAATCCAAGTTCAGGAATGAACTTAAATACTGATTTACGAAAGTGGTTTCATTTCCGTTAAAATGCCTGTAATCAGGATAAAACAAATTCTTATTCGTTAAGAACGTCCCCGCATTTATGGCAAACGAGAGCGTTCCGTACATTCCCAATTCTGCTCCATTTTTATAAAGACTCGCCGAAATTAGTTTATAATCCACATCAGATCCTAACAGCTTATTCAATCCTTGAATATAACGTAAACTAAGAGAAGGGTACTTCGAAGGGAGATATCGTTTTCCTGAGGGATAGGTCTCAAAACGATTAGAAAAGTTATAATTTAATCCTATACTCAACCTTGATGAATTATTGTCCTCAAAAAGTGGAATATCTTCATTTGGATGAAAAGGATTATTTGACGTTAATTTCTTTTTATTTTTTTCAAATAAAGTAAAGTCTGTAACATTCGGCAACCAATGCCGACGCGCCCATTCAAATTCCGTATCGATCGTTATATTGCCAGGAAAGGTGTATCTCCATCTAGCAGCAGCAAAGGTTTTCTCATAAAGCTTTTGGTAGTTTTCTCCACTAAATAGGGTCGCGATCGTATTAAAAAGCACTGGCAATGAACCCCTATTGTTCAGATCGACCACATCTGACCCACCAGACAAATAAAAAGTATGCTCATTGACCGGTATATTGGCATATACATTTGCATTAAGACGCTTATTTGAAAAACCATACCGAATATGTCCATTTAACCGCAGATAAGAGTTAAATGCGGTATCTACTTGTTTCGAATATCTAAAGCTATAATTTGTAGTCAGGCCCTCTACACTATTGAATAGAAGGGAGGTAAGTGGAGAACCTAAACTAATATATTCCCTTTTATACCGGTTTCTATGACTATAACCGGATAAAAGAAAACCAGTTGGTTTAAAACGGTTAGCTATCCGATCCACTGAATCCAGATAAGGCTTCGACTCATTTCGCTTTCCAATACTGTCTTTAAAGAAATAATCCCTGCTTTCTTCTTCAGTTAAGGGAATTGGTCTATTAAGTGCCCAATAATCAGCATCTTTCTTACCGACATCCTTCCCGATATGAAGTACTTCTTTAAAGGCTTTTTTATCAACTTTATCTTGTAAAGCATATTCCCGATAGACCGCAGTAAAATAACCCCCTACCTGAAAACCCAATAAGCCGCCCTTGAAATCCAATTGGACATTAGACGGCATCCAGTTATCTTGATCAATAGGAATAAAGATCTGTTTGATGTTTAAGGAGTCAACAAAATTAATATTGGATTCCTTATTCAAAACAAGATTGACACTATGGATTCGCCAATCCTCTTCAACAATATATAGATCACCCTTATAAAGAGGTTCCGCTTTTCGCTTCGGTATAACCCTGATCTTACTTATGGATACGCCATTCTCTTCTGTCGACCCCAAATATCGATAAGAATAATAAGCAAAGGCATTATCAGCAATCGGCGAAACAAATGGTCTACTGCTTAATCCTTCGATTACGGATTGGTAATTCTCATAAAAATTTAACTGAAGCTCTGAAGCTCTGTTAAAACTAAAAGCTCTGTTACTACCGGAAACTTTTGAACTAATCATTTCCTCTTTAAAATCTTTTGGAGGAACTGCCACTATTTTAGACTCTGACTCTGATAGATACACAATTCCCGTTCTATTCGAATCAAGCCCAATTTCTTGTCCGATTTCATCAATGTTTACACCAAAGAACTTTTTCGGCGCTTTTAATAATCGCTGCAAACCCTTAATATAAACATGAGCAGTATAAGGTCCGGATTGCTTCAAATAATAAGGTCTTTTTTTTATGGCCTTACGAATAATGGCATAAGCAGGGTCTTCCGCTCTACCAATGATTACGTCCTCCAAAACGTACGCCTCTTCTTCAAGTTGGATAGTAAGCGAATCATTCTGGTTTATTACGACATGAACTGATTTAGGTTTAAAACCGATTGCTGTTACAATAATTTGATGCTCGCCGAAAGGCAACAGCAGCTTAAAAACTCCTTCACTATTTGCAGAAGTCCCTAGATTCGTACTTACTTTAAAAATGCTTGCAAAAGGAATAGGTACCCCTTGCTTATCCGTAACCACGCCAATAAGTTGGCGATCTTGGGCTTTTAATGGACTACAAAATAAAATCGCTAAGAAAAAAAGTACTCGTTGTTTCATAGTATGGAACCTTGATGATACCACCTACAATATCACAAAACATTTAATAACTTTCTCACTAGATTAAGTTAAAGAATGTTAATTAATTACTGAATACTTACCACAGGAAATACTTTCTCTATAAAACCCTTTAGTTCAAGAGGGTCTTTACATCCTATTAATACCGTTTTCTCCTTGCCATCCCAATAGGATATTTCAACCGCATTCCTACCCTGAATATTGTATAGCATCCCTTTACTAGTATACCTAATTCCCAAACCATACATCCACGGAACTTTAACAACTTTTATACTATGAATAGCCTCAGGTTTAATCTTAAAATGTACCAAACCTACTCCATAGATGACATTAATCTTTAATTCATCAACAACTATTTTCAACTTGTAAAAAACAAGAAGCACAGCGATAAAAACAAGCAATAAAATAGCATAAACGCTAAATGGAAGTGGATTATCTCCAAATTCTAGTAAATAAGAAAGAGTAGTATGTGCAATTGCTAATGAAAACACAATAATCATTAACCATCCTATTTGTGTACTTTGATATTTCATAATTTCTTCTTTGCTTTAAATGTTCCATTTGGCTGGATAGAATAAAAGGCAATAATATCTCCATTTGCATCCGCTTCAAAAGCAAACGTAAAACCTGATAAAGCATCTGGCTTAAACTTATGTTCTCCGCTTGGAGTAGTTTTATAATCAGGCTGTCCTGGCACCGAAACATAAAGGTGTTTATCCCTTATATAAACCCTTATCTCCTGTCCTATTAAATCATAAACTCCTACATATTTCTGTAGTTCAGCATCCGAAAGGTTAAGACTTCTTGAAAACTCAAATAACTGTGGATCTTTGATTGCAGGCTCAAGAGCTAAGCTCACACCACTAATAACACCGTCAACGCTAGTTTGAAAATTAAACTTAGTTCCTCCCGCGGTACTATCCACTATACCCGTTAGTTTATCAATACCCTTTCCTTCAAAAACATCATAATGATAATGTTTTAACCATACAGAACTTTCAGGAAACTTTGCAAACAAAGAGTCATTACGTACATAGAAATTTATGTTCCCGAAGGCGGGATGTGAAGCAACTCCTTCATACTCTTTTAACGTATGAGACGGGTTTGTTCCAGCCACTTTTCTTATATCTTTGGTTATTTCATTGTTTTTATTGATCGTGTCAGCCCCACTCTTCATAGGCTTACTCCATGCATAATAAGGCAAATCCAATATTTTATCAGCAACAGTATTTCGAACAACGTTCGGAACTGGGGAAGCATTTTGATTACTTAAAACCACAATACCTAATCCATCATAAGGGAAAAAGGATACGCTTGCACTAAAGCCATCAATATTTCCCCCGTGTTCAACCTGGTAATGTCCACGATACGAACGCAACATCCATCCCAACCCATAGTTAGAAAAGCTAATATCCGAGTGTTCCTTACTAGGCATACCACTTGCCATCACCATCTGTGAACTAGCCGCATCACCAACATAACTTTTACTAAGAAGTTCCTTCCCTTCCCACTGTCCTCCATTCAACCATAATTTCACCCAATTGGCCAGTTCAGTTACATTACTGTTAATGCTTCCTGCAGGACCCATTGCATTGATATTGTAATAATCAAGCTTTTTCAATATCGAATCCTGAATAACAGTATAACCCAAAGATGCATCCGCATCCTGCTGAAGAGCAGATATATTCATATTCGAGCGCTTCATCCCTAATGGTTTGAAAAACACCTCTTCAATATTCTTCTCCCAAGATATCCCAGAAAAATGCTCTGCTAGCATCCCCTGCGCCAAATACATAAAATTATTGTACTGCCATTTCGCTCGAAGATCAGCACTAGGCTTCATGAACTTTATACGATTTAATAAGGTGTCGCGAGAATTAGAATTAAATAAATACCAAGAATAATCATAGCGCGGCAAGCCTGTTCTGTGGGACATCATATCGCGTAAGGTGACTTTATTTGTCAGCTCGTCTGTATAGAATCGTAATTTTGGAAGATAATTTACAACAGGTGAATCCAATGAAACCTTCCCTTCATCGGCTAACTTCCCTACCAAAGCGGCGGTAAAAGCCTTCGTGCTGGAGCCAATTGGGAATAGTGTATTGGAAGTTACAGGCATCTTATTTTCGACGTCTCGCCAACCAAACCCTTTACTATAGACAATACTATCTTTATTCACCACTGCAACAGCATAACCCGCGGCATGATAGTTTTGAAGTACTTTCTCCAGAAGTGGCTCTATCGATTTAATTTTGTTGGAAATCTCATTATCAGACACCGATTCTTTAGTTGTTTCCGCTGCCTCATTTTGCACGACTATTTCTTCCCTGACCTCACTTTTTTCACTCAAAACAACTTCCTCCCCTTTTCCACCTACTTTTTTCAACCCTAAAGGAAAGGTGGATCCACTTTGAACAAAATCTCCAGATATTGAATCCGATTTAACTAAAGCCCCTTCATATTTAACTTTCAATTTTTCAATAGCAAAACGCAAAATCTCTCCATCGAATATAAGAGTATCTACCTGCATGCCGTAAGAATTCTGATCTGGACTATCTGCAGTAGCTTTATAGTTCAAAGAGGTACCACTGACATTCAACACAAAAGTTAGATCTCCTTGCGGAAGTTTTATAGGGCCGCTCCATGTACCCACAATAGTTTGTGCATTGCCCCATGTTGTGAATGCAAAAGATAAAAGAAGGATTGTATAAAGTCGCTTAATCATAAGAAATAAGGTTAAAATCGATAAAGAGTTGAAAGATAATAATTAACTAGCTTCATGTGGAGAAGAGATGGATAAATTTGTTTTCATATTGCAAAGCAAATATAAATACAGTAAATTTATCTAAGTTTGCATCGCAAAATTGAATGACCTTTTCAGGGTTATCAATATCCAAATAATGATCGAATTAAGAAATATAACGAAGGTTTTTCATCAGAAAAAGAAGGATATAACTGCATTGGCGGGCGTTTCCCTACATGTCCCTAAAGGGGAAATATATGGGGTAATTGGCGCGTCAGGTGCAGGAAAAAGTACGCTGATTCGTTGTGCAAACTTACTAGAAAGGCCTACTAAAGGTGAAGTTATTATTGACGGAGTTGATTTATTAAAACTTTCGGATCGGCAATTGGCCAAGGAAAGAAGACAGATCGGTATGATTTTCCAACACTTCAACCTCTTGTCTTCAAGAACCGTTTTCGATAATATTGCCTTGCCCCTTGAGCTCGATAACCAACCAAAAGAGCAGATCAACAAAAGAGTAAATGAATTGTTAAAACTGGTTGGTCTTGAAGATAAATCAGCTGCCTATCCTTCTAATTTATCTGGCGGACAAAAACAACGTGTAGCCATAGCACGTACCTTGGCCAATAATCCCAAAGTATTACTATGTGATGAGGCAACCAGCGCACTTGACCCCGCTACCACGGAATCCATACTTGTTTTATTAAAAGACATTAATATAAGACTAGGAATCACCATTCTACTTATCACCCATGAAATGGATGTGGTGAAAAGCATTTGCGATGAGGTGGCGGTAATCAGCAATGGGGTTCTTATTGAGCAAGGCACAGTGAGCGAAATCTTCGCAAATCCTAAAACAGTTCTAACACAGGAATTTATAGCATCTTCCTTAAAAATCAATCTTCCAGCAGCCTTACTTGAGAAGTTAAGCCCCACTCCTGACCCTGACAAAAACCCCTTAATAAAATTGGAATTTACCGGACAATCGGTAGATGACCCTGTTGTATCTGAAGTCAGTCGCCTATTTTCATTAAACAATAATATCATGTTTGCGAAAATTGAATACGCGGGTGACGTTCAATTTGGATCCATCGTTTTGGAGGTCTCGGGAACCGAGGAAAACCACAAAAAAGCATTAGAATATTACAAAGAAAAACATATTAAAGTAGAGGTATTGGGTTATGTCTGAGGCAATGGTATTATTATTAATCAAAGGCGTTTGGGAAACCATATTCATGACTTTTGTATCTGGTTTTTTTGGCTTTGTAATCGGATTGCCTACCGGTGTCATGCTGTTTTTAACAAGAGAAAAGCAGATACTAGAAAATAAAGTATTCAATCATAGTATAGCCGTTCTTGTCAATATATTTCGATCCATACCTTTTATTATTCTCATTGTATGGATGATCCCATTTACTAGAATGGTGGTGGGCACCTCAATCGGCGTTTACGCTGCCTTAGTTCCGCTAAGCATCGGAGCGGCACCATTCATTGCAAGAATGGTTGAAAATAGCTTGATTGAAGTACCTAATGGACTTGTAGAAGCTGCTCGGTCGATGGGCGCAACACCTATGCAAATCGTTATGAAAGTATTATTACCAGAAGCTCTTCCTTCACTGGTCAACACCGCATCAATTACTTTGATTACCTTAGTAGGCTATTCAGCAATGGGCGGTGCCGTTGGCGCTGGAGGGTTAGGACAGATCGGCTACCAATACGGTTACGTTGGTTATGATGTTCTGGTCATGAATACCGTACTCGTTTTGTTAGTAGCACTAGTATTCATCATCCAATTTTCTGGAGACTACATCTCCAAACGCATGGATAAAAGGAAATAAATAGCGAGTGTAATGACTCTATAATACTTAGAAAAACACATTTTAATGTTTACTCAAATGAAACCATCATGAGTTCGCAAAACTCACAAACCGAAATGAATAAACCGCTCATGATAGCTTCATTACCTTTAAAAAACAAATTACTCCAATGAAAACCAATCGGCATATCTTCTCAATCACCCTTTTACTTTTTGCATCTTTTATTCTATTTAGCTGCGGTGGCAATGCCAAAAAGGACGATCCTAATTATATCAACGTAGGTGTAATCTCAGGCCCTGAATACCGGGTGGCCGAGGCTGCCAAAAAAGTGGCCAAAGAGAAATACGGATTAGAAGTAGAACTAGTGCAATTCAATGATTATGTCATGCCCAATGAAGCGCTATCCCAAGGAGACATTGATGTAAACGCATTTCAAACCATTCCTTTTCTTGAGGTTCAGTCGAAACAACGTGGGTATAAATTTGCTGTGGTAGGAAAAACGTTTGTTTATCCTTTAGCTGGTTATTCTAAAAAGATCAAAAGCCTCGATGAACTCCAAGATGGCAGTACAATCATCATCCCCAATGATGCTCCAAATGGTGGACGAGCCTTATTACTACTTGAAAAGGCTGGCTTAATCACCTTAGAAAGTGGTGTCGGCTTATTACCAACCGTAAATAATATCAAAGAAAATCCTAAAAAATTAAAGATTTTAGAATTAGAAGCACCACAATTGCCAAGAGCCCTTGACGATAAAAACGTAACCATCGCCATCATAAACAACACTTTTGCAACATCCATTGGCCTGATTGCAGAGCGTGACGGACTTTTCGTTGAATCTTCTGATTCCCCTTATGTAAATATTATTGTTTCTCGGGAAGACAATAAAGATGAGGAAAAGGTAAAAAACTTCGTCAAAGCTTATCAATCCTCAGAAGTTGTGAAAGCTGCTGAAGATGAATTTAAGGGAAGCGCAATTGTAGGTTGGTAAAAGACGGACAATTGGTACGTTTGTCATCCTGACGAAGGAAGGATCTCTCACTTCGCAAACTCTTCCACCATCTTTTTATTAAATGCAGTTAAATCAGCAGGGCTTCTACTGGTAATAAGTCCCTGATCTACCACGACTTCCTGATCTACCCAGTGCACACCTGCATTTTTTAAATCCGTTTTTAAAGATGAATAAGAGGTCATCTTTCTGCCCTTTAACAAGCCAGTTTCAATCAAGGTTTGTGGTCCATGGCAAATAGCGGCAAGAGGCTTTCCTTCTTTTAAGAAATGCGCAGCGAAATCAACAGCCTCTTCATTCATACGAAGTTTGTCAGGATTCATAACCCCACCTGGCAAAAAAAGTGCGTCATATTCGGAAGCAGAGACATCACCAATATCTTTATCCACCTTTATTTCTTTCCCCCATTTACCATTATTCCACCCTTGAATACTTTTTGGATGGGGGGAAATAACTTCAACCGATGCTCCTGCTTCTTCTAATGCGGCTTTAGGACTAAAAAGTTCAGATTCTTCAAATCCATTTTCAGAAAGAATGGCAACCCTTCGATTATTTAAAACTAAACTGTTCATAACGCTTTTATCTTAATTTACTTTTAAAACAAAGCCCTATGAAGAAAGTTTTAAGCAATAAAAATGCTAAAAAAAGATCCTATAACTCTTCAATGAATTATAGGATCCCTGTTAGAACCAAAAGGCTCCAGGCTAATTACAATTTCCTTCTACATCACAGGCTCCGCCTGCCGATCCTTCCATTTTAAGTACTGGATTCTCTTGTTTCCATTCAGAAAACGCTTTGTTGATGGTTTCTAGAAAAGCTTCTACCGGTTGCGCTCCCGAAATCCCGTACCGCCTGTTGAGAACAAAGAAAGGGACTCCTCGAACTCCAACATTTGCTCCCTCTCGAATATCTTGATTCACTTCGTAGGAAAACTCGTCGCTATTCAAGACGCGATCCAAGTCGGCCTTATCCAATCCAATTGATAAGCCGAGAGTCTTTAGCTCATCTATACTTCCTATATCCACCCCATCAGTAAAGTATGCTTTAAATAAAACGCCTTCCGCTTCATTGCTCAATCCCTTTGTTTTCGCCAATTGCAAAAGACGATGCGCATTCATGGTATTTGCTATTACAGCCTTATCGAAATTAAACTCAATACCGACATTTTCACCCATCTCACTTATATTTCCGAACATCTCTTGGATCTGGGAGGCAGGCATTCCTTTTCTTTGCTCTAAATAACTAGTCATATCTAGTCCGTCGTTTCCTTCTTTAGGAATAGTTGGATCCAACTGAAAACTATACCATTCCAGCTCGATATCCGATGAATCGGCAAAATTCTCGAGCGCTTTCTCATAATTCCTCTTTCCAATATAGCAAAATGGGCAGGCGATATCTGACCATATTTCAACTTTCATTTTTGGTTTACTATCCATTTCCTTCTCTTTTATATTTTAAAACAATTAATTGGAGATCAATTTCAGACCCAAAATAGAGCCGATAAGTGTGCTAATGAAAAACAATCTCCAAAAACTCACAGGATCCTTAAAAATTAGGATACCTACCAATACCGTACCAACGGCTCCAACGCCTGCAAATACGGCATAAGCGGTTCCCATCGGAATGGTTTTGACAGCGATAATCAGACATACCATACTTAAGGTTAGGGACAATAAAAAGCCGCCATACCATGCATAAGACTCCATACCAGTAGTCTGTTGTCCCTTTACCAAGCAGGAGGTAAAGCCAATTTCAAATAGGCCGGCAAAAATTAATATAATCCAATTCATGTTCTTTTTTGTATGGAACAAAAATACTATAATATTTTTATTCAGCCGCCGGGTTATCAGTTATCAGCATCCTTAATTTGTACTGTTTATTAACTCCAGCTCATTACCGAGAGATAAGATTCGTTAAATAGGAATTAATTTACTAGATTGATAGTTTTAGACACTTCATTTATGATACTGGAGACTTAAAACCATGGCAAAAAAGTGCAGGGCAACTGGGAAAGTTATTTTTTCCACATATGTGGAAGCCCAGTATGTTATGTTCAGTCTTAAGTGGAATTATAAGAGACGAAGAGACATTTTTGGAAAGAGAATTAAGCGCCGACAAGGGAAGCCCGCCCAAAAACGAGTCTATTCTTGCTCCCATTGTGATGGCTATCATCTTACAAAGTGGGGAACAAGAGATTATAGCTCTTATATAGAAAAACAGGATCAGCGATGAGCTACCAGTTTCAGTGATTGTCGACTCCTTTCTTTCGCCACTATTCACCCATCTCTGATCCCCTAGCATCTCGCACCTAATATCTATCATCTATTACAAGAATAAACGAAATTACTCCTTACCTTTGCATCCCCTGAGTTTTAAACGAATTTTGATCCTTTCTGAATAAACCCTTATGTTACGCACTGAAGCCACTAAAACTGCAAAACTTGCTTATCCTATCATCTTAGGTGAGTTAGCACAAATGGCACTCGGCATCATTGATGTGGCCATGGTGGGTGCAGTAAGCTATAAGCATTTGGCAGCAGCTGCACTTGTGTTAAGCGTGATGAACATTCCTTTTGTAATAGGAATTGGAATTACGATTTCAGTAGCGCAGTTGGTCAGTCAAGCGCATGGCCAGCGTGATGGGCAACTTGTGAGTCATTATTTGTATAATGGATTTTGGCTATCGGCAATTACAGCAGTCATCATTTCGCTATCGTTGGAATTTGGGCAAAATATCCTATTTCATCTAAATCAGGATCCCGAGGTAGCCTTGCTTGCCGTCCCCTATCTGCGCCTTATGGGCTGGTCGATTATCCCAATGCTTCTATTTATGGCTTTAAAGCAATTTACAGATGGGCTGGAATTCACCAAAACGGCCATGGTCCTCTCATTAATTGCGCTTCCCTTTAATGCCTTGCTCAACTGGATAATGATTTTTGGGAATTGGGGATTCCCACGGATGGAACTTGTAGGCGCTGGTTGGGGAACTTTGATTACAAGAACACTGATTTTCATTGTTTTGGGAATTGTGGTTTTACGACATGCTACTTTTAGAAAATATGTAGCCGTTCGAAAAAGACAATGGGTATTTAAATGGAAAACCATTAAAGACTTGTTGCATATAGGCATACCCAGCAGTTTACAAATCTCTATGGAGGCAGGTGCTTTTGCCATTTCTGGAATTTTAGTAGGCACCATTGGCGCTATGGAACAGGCAGCACATCAAATTGCACTCAGTGTCGCATCGGTAACCTTTATGGTTTCAATGGGCTTGTCGCAAGCGGGTTCTATCCGCGCAAGCAATGCCTTTGGCAGAAAAGACTGGCTTGCCATATCCTTCATTGGTAGAAGCACAATCATGATGGCATTGGCTTATGGAGTGACTTGTGCGCTGGCTTTTATTGTATTTCGCCATCAGTTGCCGAAGGTTTTTAACAACAACCCCCAAGTACTTGCATTAAGTGGGTTACTATTATTGTATGCCGCTATTTTCCAAATATCAGATAGTACGCAAGCCATCTGTGCCGGACTGTTAAGAGGAATAAAAGATGTAAAAATACCAACAATTTTTGTTGCGATTGCCTATTGGGTAGTCGGCATTCCAGTCGGTTGCCTATTAGCCTTTTACTACAAAATGGGCGCTGCAGGAATATGGACTGGATTTATTATCGGTTTAACCCTCTCCGCCATTTTCTTAAGCTTACGCTTTAGGAAAATGGTGATAACGAGGAAGGTATGAGGTTTTAATTTCGTAAATTGCCATTTCAAACTATTTAACGCTAATTTAGTTAAATCTAATATAGGCCCATCCCGAGCTTTACACTTAACATTAACCTAAGATCTTATATGGCAAAAGAAGTTTTATGGAACAAGAATTTTATTATTGCTTGCATCGCTAACTTTTTAACTGCCTGTGCCTTCAACCTTTTGATGCCTACTATCCCCTTATATTTAACGGAGGAACTTAATATTGAAAGCTCCAAGATGGGTATTATTCTATCATCCTATGCATTTGCATTATTGCTGATAAGGCCCTTCTCAGGATTTCTGGTAGATTTATATCCCAGAAAGATCCTCTACCTGATTGGTATTACCTGTTTCATGGCTATTTTCTTCGGTTATTATTTCGCTGTTACGGTTAGCTTCTTTATCGTTCTCCGATTTATTCATGGTCTCTTTTGGGGTCTATCTTCTGTTTCTGCAAATACGGTTGCTATTGATATCATTCCGCCGACACGGCGAGCAGAGGGAATCGGTTATTTTGGTGTCAACATGAATATTGCCATGGCGATAGCACCTTTTTTCGCGATAGAAATTTATGAGGAAAAAGGCTTTTCATACCTCATCTCTGTAGCTCTAGTAATGGGAGCTTTAGCTATCTTAGTAATTTGTTTTATAAACGTTCCAAAAAGGATACGTATTGAGCACAAACAACCGCTCTCTTTAGATCGATTTTTACTCGTCAAAGGGCTTCCTATTCTATTCAATCAAATTTTTATCACCTTTGGCTGGGGTACCTTATCGGCTTATGCTATTTTGTATGGCATAGAATCTGGTGTAGAAAATGCAGGTTTATTTTTCTTGTTCTTAGCGGCCGGAATCATTGCCTCAAGGGTTGTTTCTGGCAAATTAGTAGATAAAGGGCACATCCATCGAGTTATTATTTTTGCTGTAGCGGTTGTTACGCTTTCCTTTTTATCTTTCGCATTGATCCACACCGTATATGCTTATAATATTTCGGCATTCTTTATAGGAATTGGGTATGGTACATTACTTCCTGCGCTGCAAACCATTTATATCGACATGGCCCTATCTTCACAACGAGGAACCGCCAACTCCACTTACCTTACTGGTTTCGATTTGGGCATCGGCATTGGAATGCTTGCCGGCGCAAGCATTGCTTCCAAATATGGATTTGAAAACATGTACCTGTTCACTTCCTTATTATGCTTTATAGGGCTTCTATTATATGCCTTTAGTTCTAGCAAGATCTTTGACAAGCACAGATTGAGGTGAGCATCAACCTTTTAATCTCTCAACCAATTTCCCCATTGAATATTACACATTTTGTATAACGCATTTTGTGCAATTGTATGGGTTTTATTTTTTATCTTGGATAAAAATTAATATGTTATGAAAGAGCCTGCTAAAAACCCCTTTCCAATTATCGGCTTCCACGGCCCTGAATACTTTTGTGATAGAGAAAAAGAATTAGAAATTTTAAAAGATGCCATGGCATCGGGCAGGAATGTGACCTTGGTAGCACTTAGACGTATCGGGAAAACTGCGTTGATACACCATCTTTTCCATACGATAGATTCCCCCAAAAAACAATTAATCTATGCCGATCTAATGCCAACTATGAGCCTAAAAGACCTGAATACTGAACTTTTAACAGCATTGGTAAGAGCATATCCAGAAAAAAGCAGTATGGGAAAAAAGTTATGGCAATGGATCAAAAGCATACGCCCCACGATAACCTATGACCCTTATTCCGGCTTGCCCACGGTTTCTGTTTCTTTTGAACAAACAGAAGAACATTTGGCGGCGATTGGCGACATGCTAGTGATGCTGGATAAAAGTGGCCAAGAAATTGTCATTGCCTTAGACGAATTTCAACAGGTAACGCAATATCCTGAAAGTCAAACGGAAGCTTGGTTACGGGCTAAAATACAACAATTAAAAAACACAGTCTTTATTTTCAGTGGAAGTCAGCAGACCTTATTACAAGAAATGTTTTTATCTGCCAAACGGCCCTTTTATGCCAGTACCCAACTCTTGGTGTTATCATATATTGATCAGGAAATATATGGTCTTTTTATAAAGAAACAATTCTCAAAAGGTGAACAGGAAATAACAGAAAAAGATATCAATACTATCTTGAATTGGTGCCGTGGGCACACATATTATGTACAGACTTTGTGCAATAGACTTTTCGGAAAAGGTGAAAAATCTATAAATCAAGAACTTATCAGACAAGAAATGCAACAAATTTTAAGCCAGCAAGAAGCCTTATTTTATACCTATCGTGACCTAATGACTGGGCCTCAATGGAAACTACTAAAAAGCATTGCCAAAGAGGATAAGCTATACACACCAACAGCTTCATCCTTTATCAAAAAGTTCCAATTGGGTGGTGCATCCACTATTAAACGCTCTTTGACTACATTATTAGATAATGAAATGGTTTTTCAAGCCACGGATAAAGACGGGAAAAAGTATTATCAAGTCTATGATGTTTTTTTAAGTCGGTGGTTAGAAACTATTCCTTAACCAAAATTCCATCTTTCCCTTTTACCTTATTGTCATTCTGAGGAACGAAGAATTTCAGACTCAGCTTTCAGCTATTAGTAACGAGCTTTCAGTTTCATTTAGCTGACAGCAATAACCCAATCCCTAAAACCCAATACCTATTACCTCTCATCATTCATTCCTCAAACTATCCACAGGATTAGCAACCGCTGCCTTTATTGCCTGGATACTAACGGTTACAAGTGCAATTCCAACAGCCATCATTCCAGCCAAAGCAAACATCCACCATTCAATATCGATACGATATGCAAAGTCTTGCAACCACTTATCCATTACCCACCAAGCAATTGGGATAGCGATCAAAATAGCGATGCAGATTAGTCTCACAAAATCAGATGAAAGTAATCTAACAATACAACTTACAGAAGCTCCTAAAACCTTACGAATACCAATTTCTTTATTTCTACTTTCCGCAATGAAAGCAGCCAAACCAAATAACCCCATACATGACATAAAAATCGCTAGCGATGAAAAAGTTGCTATCATGGAAGCTGCTTTATAATCTGCACGATATAGCTGGTCAAGTTCATCGCTAATGAACTGATAATCGAAAGGTTGATCTGGAAAAAACTTCTTAAAAACCTGTTCTGCTGATCCAAGCGCCTCTCTTTGTCGACCAGTTGCAGATTTCAATATAAAAGAATTGAGATAAAACGAATTATTACTAAATACCATCGGTGCGATTTTTTCCCGCATCCCAAGGAAGTGGAAGTCTTTTACAACGCCTACAATCACACCTACATCTTCTCCATGAGCAAAGCGTTGACCAATTGCTGGCTGCCGTATACCCAAGTCCGCAATGGCAGTTTCATTCAAAATGAAGTTATTCTCATCATTCGTGCTATTAGCCATAAACCATCGCCCCTCTTTCATCGTTAAATTAAGTACCTTATCGAAGTCGGGACCCGCACCAAGTAGATTAATAGTGTAATGAATATCGGAATTATAACCGTCCCAGTCAAAAGGCCCTTCTGGATTATAAATATTGACGAGAGAGTAGCCTTCGGTTATTTCTTGAACACTACTATTTGTCATTAGCTCCTGTTTCATACTTCTCATTCGTTCCTCTTTTGCCTCTCCTCGTTCATTAAAGGGAACTAAAAATGAAAACACCTGGTCTTTCTCGTAATTACTATATTGCTTATTCACGAATTTCATTTGTCCGTAAATCACCATAGTACCTATTATCAATACGATAGAAATCACAAATTGAGCCACTACTAAAGACCTTCTTAATGTTCCATTATGACCTCCTTTTGAAGCTTGTCCACCTAAAATTAAAAGAGGCTTAAATGATGAGAGCAAAATTGCAGGATAAATACTTGTTAAAAACAACGTACTAACCAAGGTAACAGCCATTATTTGCCATAGAGATGGCTCAAATAAAGTAAATAAGAATTGATTATCTACAAAGTCATTAAAGAAAGGTAAACAGAAATAGACAAGAATTAAAGTAACCACCAAGGATATTAAGGTAAGTAAGCCTGATTCTATGAAGAATTGTAAAAATAGCTGGCTTCTTTCCGCTCCTATTACTTTCTGAATACCTACTGCCTTAATATGACTACTTGCCCTGGCTGTTGTCAGATTAAGATAATTTATACAAGCAATAAGTAGCAGTAGAATACCGATCAGAAAAAGAGTATAACTCATTTGTGAATCGCCATGCTTTAAATCAGACATTACTATTTCACTTTCAAAATGAGTGTCTTTCAATTCAAGTAAACTGAATGTAGTAGTTTTTCTACTCCCCTGACTAAAAATTAAGTTCGCTTGCTCAATGATTTTTGCCGAAGACGCATTCGGCCTAAGTTTGACGTAAGTTCGATAGGCATTGCGGAACCTTTCATTATCCCATCGCCTCCAAAATTCATCGGCGTGTCTAGCAGCTACAGTCATATAAAAATCGTAGTGAAAGCTTGAATTAGATGGTGCGTCTTTTATCACCCCTTGAATGGAATAATCCACACCATCTACGCCGATTGTTTCGCCAACAACATCTATTTTTCCAAAATACTTTTTTGCCTTTGATTCGGAGATTACCACACCATAAAGCTGACTGTTAAAGTTCTCTACGCTTCCTTGAATAAAATCAAAGTAAAACATTGCAAACCAATTCTCATCTACATAAGCAGCGCTCTTCTCTTTAAATAACTGCTGATCAAGGTGAACGGTCGGAACCATACCAGTAATAGGTCTTATTCGAGTAAAACTTTGTATTTCTGGTAATTGCTTTGTAAGCTCTTCACCTAATAAGTAAGGAGTTCTATCGCTTTTAAACTTATTAACCTCGTCATGGCTTGTCAATCGATAAATTAATTCAGCATCCGGATTATAGTTATCATAGCTAAACTCATTTTTAACCCATATAAAAATAAAAAAGGCCGCAGTCATTCCAATTGTCAATCCAGAGATATTAATAAGGGAATACACTCGATTCTTTTTTAGATTCCGCCAAGCGATTTTAATATTGTTTTTAAACATATAGCAAAGAGGTCTTAGGCGTTAGCTATTAGGCTATTCCTATTTCAAAACATTTATTCTTTACTCAAATTAAAGCTGATAGATGATGGCCCAAAGCTGAAAGCTGCCCTATTCATCCCTCAAACTATCCACAGGATTAGCAACAGCTGCCCTTATCGCTTGAAAACTAACGGTTACAAGTGCAATTCCCACCGCCATCATTCCAGCCAAAGCAAACATCCACCATTCAATATCGATACGATATGCAAAATCTTGTAACCACTTATCCATTGCCCACCAAGCGATTGGGGAGGCAACGGCAGCGGCAACTAGTACCAGTTTCACAAAATCAAGAGAAAGCATCTTGATTATTCCACTAATCGATGCTCCAAGAACTTTACGAATACCAATTTCTTTCACACGTTGAGAAGTCGTTAGAGTTGCCAATCCTAAAAGACCTAAACAACTGATCAATATCGTTATTCCTGTAGCCAAACTAACTAATTTTGAAGTTTTATATTCTCCTTCATAAAGCTGTGCAATCGTTTCATCATAAAATTGATATTCAAAAGGAGCATCAGGATAAACAGATTTCCACGTTTGCTCGATTTCGCTAATTGTTCGTTGCCATTGTTGCGAACTCCTAGCTGCGAGTTTTACATTGATAGTTTCCGAAATATATTGTGAACTTTCGAATACGATGGGTGAGATCTCTTGCTTAAAACTTACATGATGAAAATCATTAACCACTCCAGCGATAGGATAACTTCGTCCCCTCACTTCCAAATGCATCCCAATAGCCTCCTCAGGAGATTTAAATCCAAAAGCCTTCACTGCCGTTTCATTAATTACATATTCCCGTAACGTATCAGATTTTGCCAACTTTCTACCCGCCAAAATTTCAAAATCGTATAAATCAAGAAAGTCTTCATCAACAATTTTATAATAGACAGATCTTTGAACCTTTCCTGTATCACTCGTACTAGTCATATGTGTACTGAAAGTCTGATCACTCAACGGTTTATCACCTATAGCCACGGCTTTGATATTCGAGTTTTTCGCGAGCTCTTGTTTCAAAACAGATTGTTTATTGTTATAAGCATTCTGATATAAAAAAGGAAGATCAATTGTTATTACCGCTTCGCGATCAAAACCTAGATTTTTATTTAGAGTATGCTGCAATTGATAGCCAATAATTATCGCTGCAATAACAAATACCTGTGCTATAACAAATTGAAAAGTAATCAGGCCTTTTCTGAGGTTAAACCCTGTTTTCCCAATAACTTTTTGCGACTGCCCTTTCAGCACATTTACGGTTTGTACACGAGTAACTAGCCATGCTGGATAAATTCCGGAGAGTAAAGTGATAAGCGATATTAACCCAATAAGAAAAAATGCTAAGCCGGGATAGTTTCGAAAGTCCTGCATCCCTTCAGGAATAAAATCACTAAAAATATGAAGAGCAAAAGAGGAGATTATAAAAGATAATAATACCGCGAAAAGCGTGATAAAGAATGTCTCTCCCAAAAATCTTTTTATTAGTTGTGAAGGCTTACTTCCCAATGCCTTTTGAATCCCTATTTCCTTAGCGCGATGCGGAACTTGTGCCGTACTTAAATTGATGTAGTTGATACACGCCAAGAGCAAAATAAAAACCGCCACTCCCATAAGGCCATACAATACTTTTTTATCCACAAACGGGCTGTTTATTGCAAGCTCACTTGTAAAATGCTTATCAGCCAACGGAACCAAGTCATACCATTTTTTGATACCAATTTCTTCAAGCACTTCTTTAGTATGCTGGTGGCTTATTGCATTTACCTGAGTTAAGAAACTTTCTATAGAAGTATTTGGTGCTAGCTTTACAAATAGATTATTATTTGAATTGAAAGAAAGCCAGATATTACTATTCCAATCATGTGGTGCTACTTCAAAAAATTCTTGAGCATTAAAACTACTGGGAAAATCAAGATCAGCGACAATACCCGAAACGCTAACCAATACCGTATCATTATAAGTAATGGTTCTTCCAAAAAGTTCATCAAGCGGAACATTAGGAAAATATTCTTCAGCTCTGCTTTTAGTAAGCACAACTTGGTTGGTGAAATTGAAAGCTGTTGTGGAATTTCCAACAATCCATTGGTAAGGTACCATTTCAAAATAAGATTCAGAAACAAACACCTGGTGTTTAGGTTTTTGAAAAGACCTTAGCGTTCCTGTACCATCGTCGGAAACAACCGCACTTCGATCATACTTATGATAAACGGGAACCACTAGTTCTGCACCTGCTACATCGTCCCTAACTGCAAGAGGAAGAGCGGGAGTAATGCCACCAGCCCCTGAAACTTTACCCTCCTGTTCGCCCATGCTAATAAACTGATAAATACGTTCAGCATCAGGATGCTTTTGATCAAAGCTAAACTCATAATCTACAATTTGATATATCGTCCAACAAGCACTGACGCCAATACTCAAGCCGACAATATTTAGAATTGTGAACATGCGATTTCGCCAAAGATGACGAAGAGTTAATTTGAAGTAGTTTTTTAACATAGTTTTTTAGCTTTTAGTTGTCAGAAATCAGCCTTCAGCTCCTCTCATCTGCAACCTATACATCTCCTTTGTCATGCTGAGGGACGAAGCATCTCATTCATATTTTCAATACATTTATTCTTTACTCAAATTAAAGCTGATGGCTCACAACTGACAGCTCTTCTCCTACTCATCCCTCAAACTATCCACCGGATTCGCAACCGCAGCTTTCACCGCTTGGAAGCTTACCGTTAACAACGCAACCATAACCGCCATCATTCCCGCTAAGGCAAACATCCACCATTCTATTTCAATGCGGTATACAAAATCTTCGAGCCATTTATTCATTAGCCACCAAGCAATTGGTGAAGCGACGAGGATAGCGATGAAAACCAACTTCACAAAATCTTTAGAAAGCATCTGCACTATCCCTGCAACCGAGGCACCTAAAACTTTACGGATACCAATTTCTTTAATGCGCTGGGCAGACGTTAGTGTTGCCAAACCAAAAAGTCCTAAACAACTGATGAGTATTGTTATTCCAGTTGCCAAACTTACCAATTTGGACATTTTATGTTCCCCTTCATAGAGTTGCGCAATCGTTTCATCATAAAATTTATATTCAAAAGGAGCATCAGGATATATAGACTTCCAAGTTTGTTCGATTTCGCCAATCGTATTTTTCCATTGTTTCGGATTGATTGCGGCGAGCTTAATATTAATTATGTTTAACTGGCGTTTAGAGCTAACGAAAGCAGTGGGTAAAATCTCGGTTTTAAAATCGTGACCATGAAAATCTTTTACAACGGCAGCAATAGGATATCTGTTTCTCTGCATTTCCAAATGCATCCCCACTGCCTGTTCAGGAGATTCAAAACCCAAAGCTCTTATTGCCGATTCGTTAAGTACAAACTCTCGAATAGTATCCGATTGCGTTAAATTAGTCCCTGCAAGAACATCAAAATTATACAAATCCAGAAAATCCTCATCCGCAAATTTCAAAGAAACAAATACTTCCGCTTTTGCTGTGTCACTTATACTATAAATATCTGTGGTATACATTGAATTATCTAAAGGCCTACTACCCAACGCAACTGCTGCGACATTACTATTTTTTACCAATTCTTTCTTTAAAACGAATTGTTTATTTTCATAGATGGGATTCCGCAACACTTTTGATGGGAGAGCTACGGTCAATACCGCTTCTCGGTTAAAGCCAAGATTTTTATTCAAGGTATATTGCAATTGCTGACCAATAATCACCGCAGCAATCACAAAGATCTGGGCAATAATAAATTGGAAAGTAATCAGGCCTTTACGCAGATTAAATCGTGTTTGCCCATCCGCACCTAGCGTTTGCCCTTTCAACACATTTACGGTTTGTACACGTGTAATCAACCAAGCGGGATAAATCCCAGAAAGCAACGTGATTAGCAATAACAAGGCAAGAATAAAAGCAGCTAAACCAGTATAATTTTGGAAACTCTCCATTCCCTGGGGAATAAAATCTTTAAACACCTGGAAAGCAAAAAAAGAAATAATAAGAGATAAGAATACGGCAAAAAGTGTAATGAAAAATGTTTCACCTAAGAAGCGTTTTATCAATTGTGACGGACTACTTCCCAATGTTTTATGAATACCGATTTCCTTTGCGCGTCTTGGTAACTGCGCTGTACTCAAGTTTATATAATTGATGCACGCTAATAGTAAAATAAATGCCGCAACTCCAATCAAAGCATACAATACCTTCTTGTCGGCAGTCGTATTATTATTAACACCAAGCTCAGTTGTAAAATGTATATCGGACAATGGAACTAAATTATACCATTGTTTTCTATTATACTTCTCAAAGGACTCTTTTCTATGTTCGTAGTTTATTGCATTTACTTGATTCAGGACGCTTTCCGTAGCTATATTTTCCTTTAGTTTCACATATAGATTATCTTTTGAATTGAAACTACCCCACCAATCGTTAATCCAATCTTTATCCGCCAGTACGAAAAACTCTTGCGAATTAAAACTACTTGGAAAATCCAGATCGGCTACAATACCAGAAATACTTACAATTGAAGTATCATTATACGTTATCGTTTTTCCTAAAAGCTCTTCCGCTGGAGTTGAAGGAAAATACTGTTCCGCCCTACTTTTCGTTAATACGACTTGGTTGGGCGAACCGAAAGCTGTTTTCGCATTTCCCGCAAGCCATTGATAAGGCACCATTTCAAAGTAAGATTCAGAAACAAATACTTGGTATTTAGGCTGTTCAAAGGTTCTTATCTCCTCCTTATTTTCATTTAAAACACTCGCCTTTAAATCATCCTTGTGATAAACTGGAACAACCAACTCCACACCCGAAACCTCATTTTTAACCGTAATCGGCAGCGCACGCGAAATACCAGCAAAGCCTGAAACCTTACCTTCATATTCGTCTTTATTAATAAACTGATAAATTCGATCCGCATGCGAATGCTTTTGATCGAAACTAAACTCATAGTCTACAATCTGATAAATAATCCAACAAGAACTAATGCCAACGGCCAAACCCAGAATATTTAGAGCCGTAAAAAGTCGATTGCGCCAAAGATGGCGAAGAGTCAATTTTAAATAGTTTTTTAACATAATTTTAAACTTTCTGTTGTCAGCAATTAGCCTTCAGTTTCCATTAAGTATTAACTGTGATTTGAAGTCTCCGTAGGCCTTTTCCGTGGTTGACTCCGCCAGTCCTTCTAATCAAATAAATCCGATAAAGACTGACGAAACTCCCCACCGAAGGCCAACAAAATTTCGTAAGTCAAGCATTCAATTATCAACAATCTTTACTTTCGTATTTCAATACATTTATTCCTTACTCAAATTAAAGCTGATAGCTGACGGCTCAAAGCTGAAAGCCACATCTATTACCTAAAACCCAATACCTAACACCTCTCCTACTCATCCCTCAAACTATCGACCGGATTCGCAACCGCAGCTTTCACCGCCTGGAAGCTTACGGTAACCAGCGTAATAGTAATCACCCCAATTGTCGTAGCAACGAAAATCCATAACGAAATCCCAGTTCTGTATTCATAAGCTTGCAACCAATTATGCATAAAATACCAAGAAGCTGGTATAGCGATTAAGATGGAAACCAAAACAAGAACGATGAAATCTTTGGACAGCAAACCCCAAAGATTTAAAACCGTTGCACCCAAAACTTTTCGAACACCAATTTCTTTAATCCGCTGTTCTGCCATAAAAGAAGCCAATCCAAAAATGCCCAAACAGCTGATAAAGACAGCAAATACTGCAAAGAAAGTTGCCAAGCTGCCAATTCGTTGCTCTGCATCAAATTTCTTTGCATAGTCATCATCAACAAAACTGTATACAAAGGGAGAAGCAGGATTGTATCCTTTAAAGATCGTTTCTATCTTTACAAGGGACTCACTCATACTCATTTCAGGATTGGTCTTTATCGTAATAACCCCTACGTTATTATAATTAATCATAAATATGATGGGAACTACCTCTGCAAATGGAGATTCCATGACCACATCTTTAATAACCCCTACAATGTGAAAATTATCGCCATGGAATTTTATGGTTGCATTCAGCGGATCTTCAAGATCCATATACCTTGCCGCTGCTTCATTGATAACCACGGCGCTGGTATCGGTCGGAAAATCGCGTGAAAAATCACGACCATTTACAAATTGCCAGCCTACTGTTTTCCCATAGTCGTGCGTTACCCAAGAAGCATTGAAGCCTGGATCGATATCAGGATTTTTACCTGGCCAGTCGAAAGTCATCGAACGCAAATACACCTCTGTGGCCGGACTTATAGATTCAGCCATATTAACTGCGGCACCTGAATTTATCAATTCATTCCTTAAGACATCATATTTCCCATAAAGGTCTGGTGTATTCTTATGAATGGTAATTAACCCGTCACGATCATAACCTATAGGCCGATTTTTAGCGTATTGTATTTGTTGAAAGATAATCACGGTGCCAATAATAAGGGAAACGGATACTGTAAATTGAAAAACAACCAATACCTTACGTGGGACGGCAGCGAAACGGCCAGCCTTAAACGTACCTTTCAATACACTTGTGGGGTTAAAAGAAGAAAGATATAAGGCAGGATAACTGCCCGATATCAGTCCTGTAATAATCATAAAGCCAATAATTATTGCCCAGAATTCTAGATTTATCCAAGGGAACTGAATGTCTTTATTCGCCAAATTATTAAAGCCGGGTAAAGCAAGCCATACCAAAAAGATAGATAACACTAACGCCAAACCTGCGATTAAAATCGATTCACTTAAAAACTGTACAGTGAGTTGCTCTCGTGCCGAACCTAGTGATTTTCGTATCCCTACTTCCTTGGCCCTTTTTTGTGAACGTGCGGTACTTAAGTTCATAAAATTAATGCAGGCTAATAACAAAACGAATAAGCCGATGAGGCCGAACATCCACACATACTGAATAGCGCCTCCAGTATTAACCCCTTGCTTAAATTCACTGTACAAATGCCATCTAGACATGGGTTGTAAGATCACTTCCGGCTTATCGAACCGACCCGGCTTGCCCACTAAAACATTCTTTACCTTCGCCGAAACCTCAGCGATATCTTTATTCTCGGCTATCTGCGCATAGATAAAAAACGAATTATCATCCCAATAATTATAAGCATCCCTTATCCAACTTGTTGTGGAGACTAGGTAGGACCATGACAATAGAAAGTCAACTTCTTTAAAATCAGTATTATTGGCAAAATCTTCATAAACCCCACTTACTTTTACATAGTCCTTATTATCAATCTTAAGCATTTTATTAATAGGGTCTTGATCCCCAAAAACGGCTTCAGCCATGGATTGGCTAATCATGATCGATGAGGGGTCTTGTAAGCCTTTAAGCGATCCCTGAACCATATGTAAGGAAAGTATTTCCGCAAATTCTGGTTCCGCATACAATCCATTACGGCTTAACTTCTTGTCATCAATCGCAAAAATATGGGAGCCGCTGTACTTAGTTAAAGCAAGCCTTGTAAAATCAGTTGCATAGTTTTCCCGCAATTCAAGAGCTAAAGGTATCGGCGCGCTAGTCGTTGTAGAGATGTCTTTTCCATTGAAGGAATTGTGAATAACCTTTACGATATGGTTATAGTTTTGAAAATCCTTGTTAAAAGAGACTTCATCCTTTATCCATAAACTGATGAGTATGGCAACGGCCATACCAACAGCCAAGCCAACAATGTTGATAGCTGAATAAATCTTATTCTTACCAAGATTCCGCCATGCGATTTTAAAATAGTTTTTTAACATACTTATTTAGTCTTCAGCTGTCAGTAATCAGCCTTCAGTTTCCATTCTTACTTTTTTGTCATGCTGAGTGACTTGCGTAAGTCTCCGTAGGCCTTGTGCGTGGGGGACTCCGCCCGTCTCCCTAATCAAATAAATCCTATAAAGACTGACGAAATTCACCACCCACGCAGGGCCAACAAAATTTCGTAAGTCAAGCAATCAATTATCAACAATCTTTCCTTTCGTATTTCAATACATTTATTCTTTACTCAAATTAACCTGATAGCTGAGGCTCAAAGCTGACATTTAGATATATTTATTTTTACTCAAATTAAACCTGCTAGCTGACGGCTTATAGCTGACAACCACATCTATTACCTAAAACCCAATACCTAACACCTCTCCTACTCATCCCTCAAACTATCCACCGGATTCGCAACCGCAGCTTTCACCGCCTGGAAGCTTACCGTTAACAAAGCGATGACTAAAGCCATTAAGCCTGATAATGCAAACATCCACCATTCAATATCAATTCGATAAGCAAAATCTTGTAACCACTTATTCATCACCCACCAAGCAATTGGGGATGCGATTAAGATGGAAATCAATACCAATTTGACAAAATCTTTAGAAAGTAATTGAACAATACTATTCACACTTGCTCCAAGAACCTTTCGAATACCCATTTCTTTGGCACGTTGTTCAGTAGTAAAAGCGGCTAAACCAAACAACCCTAAACAAGCAATAACAATGGCTAAGACTGCAAAACAACTAAATATATAACCCATACGCTGAACTCCTTCATACATACTTGCATAGCTCTCATCGAGAAAAGAAAATCGTATAGCTTGGGTAGGAGAAAGTTCTTTCCATAAGGCTGAAATCTCTTTAATTGCACTGGCCATCCCATTTGCTGCATTAATTTTAACAGAAACCATAGAAGGGCTATTGCTAAGTGTCATGCATAAAGGAATAATATTCCCTTTTAAAGATTCAAAATTAAAGTCCTTCACCACACCGATGACTGTAAAATTCTGACCATTAGTAATGCGAGCACCAATTGGTTTTTTAAGATTTAAGGATTTGACCATCGCCTCATTAATGATAACCGCTTGGGAGTCTGTTGCTAATTCCCGGGAAAAACCTCTCCCTTCAACTAGCTCCATCCCTAATGTCTTCACAAAATCCACATCTGTTTCCCACATCTGTCCAGACACTGCGGCATCTTCTTTTGACTTCCCTGCTTTCCAGAACGGATTCCCATTTCTTTTGACACCGGAAATACGAACGGGTAAATAATCGCCAACGGAAACGCTTGCTACTTGAGGGAGTTGCTGAAGTTCTTCTTTGAATGTGGTGATTTTTTCACCAAGCGTACTTGTACCTTGAATAACCATTACCTGATCTTTGTCGTAGCCAATTTTCTTATTCAGAATAAATTTCATTTGGCTATTAATGATCAGGGTTCCGATGATGAGTATAATAGATGTTGTAAATTGAAACACAACTAACCCACTTCTTAATACCGGATTCTTACTACCTCTGCTCACCTGTCCCTTCAACACCTGAATGGGCTTAAAACCAGAAAGATAAAATGCAGGATACAAACCCGCCAATAAGCCAATTAATAAAGACGATCCGAATATCGCAATGAAGAATACACCATTAGACCAAGGAAAGCTCAATAGCTTTCCAGAGAGGGAATTAAATAAGGGTAAGGCTAACCAAGCAATCAGTACTCCCAAGATAAAAGAAAGGAAACTATAGAGCATAGATTCAGTAAGAAATTGGGTTATTAACGCACTGCGATGTGACCCTATGACCTTTCGCAAACCAACCTCTTTCGCTCTATTGGCAGACTTTGCTGTAGAAAGATTCACAAAGTTAATGCATGCAATCAAGAGGATAAAACCAACGATGCCGCCAAACAACCAAACAAAGCGAATATCTCCTCGCTTGTCAGTATCATAATCTTGGATATCATAAGAAAGAAGGTGAATATCTTGAATAGGTTGTAAAAGTAAACTAGCAGACTTATAAAATCCTGCTGCACCCATATTTCCAGAACTAATTGCATTAGGAACGAGATACTTTCCTACAATTTGAGTGGTCAATTTTTTCTCAAACTCTTTATAGTTTGTTCCATGTCGAAGTTTCACATAGCTCACATAATTGCTTGGACCCCAGTTGTCTTGTTCCCCGTTATAAAAAATGACGCCAGAAATAGTTAATAAAAAATCATAGGCATAAAGATGAGAAGTTGCAGGAAAGTCGGCCATTACTCCTTTAATTGTGTATGGCTTGGTTTTGTCATTATTAAGGTAAACAATTTGGCCTACAGGATTTTGATCGGGGAAGTATTTCTGTGCTTTCTTTTCTGAAATAACGATGCTCATGGGTTCAACCAATGCCCGTTCTCTGTTACCATAAATCATCGGGACTTGCAAGATATCCAAGAGTTCCTGATCAAAATAAGTAAAGCCTTCCTCATAAACACTTTCATTACTTGTAGAAGTCATCAATTGATTGCTGCCCGCTCCATAGAAAAGAGAATTTGGCATTAAACGACCTGCCGATTCTACTTCAGGGAAATCTTCCATTATTGCCCTTGTCATCGGAGCCGGGAAAGATGTACCTTTTATTGTAACTCCTTGATCATTCCCAACACCTATAATTCGATAAATACGCTCGTCATCAGGATAATCTCGATCAAAACTGAGTTCATTATTGATAAAGAGTGCAATTAATATACAGGCCGCAATACTAAATGCAAAACCTCCAATTTTAATGGCTGAGTACATTTTGTACTTTAATACATTTCGCCAGGCAATTTTTATATAATTTCGTATCATTATAGCTATGAGGTATTAGGCTTTAGCTTTTAGGGCAGACGCCTTTGTTATTAAATATTTATTGTAATCAGCTGTCAGCAATCAGCGTTCAGCTCCTTTCATCTTCATCTTATATTTTCACCATCATGTCGACCGCTCACCCACTGTCCTATTTTACCGCAGTGGAAACATCTCTAATTCACTGCATCTAACAAACAGATCCTCAGTTCCGCTACACTCTATTCAGGATGACAGCAGGGGAAAAGTCGACAACTACAATCATCTATTCACTTTGACGATACCACAAAACTAGCCAATACAACAACACACTGATAATCAAAGGGAAACTATCATAGTAGATAATTTATTTGTACGAAACTGAACATGACGTGTTCGGATACGGACAGTTGTCTACTGGTGAGCCTGACGAGAGGGCGCGGTATGGTCGAAGTGAAGGTGAAGGCGTAGTGCGCGCGTAGTGCTGGCGTACTGACGGCGTATTTTTGATACATTATACGCCTTCACTATGCATCCATATTTGAATTATCGCGAAAATATACTTATATTGTTGATTTATTGATAGATACTAAAAGGAAGAGATATGGCGACTCAGAATAATAAAGGATATTTGCGTGGGAAAGTTGGTCCCGTGGTTTATAGAAGCAGTGAAGGGGTTCGGATTGTCCAAAGTGTCCCTCGAAAATTTGAACAAGCACTTGTAAATCAGCTAAACGGCCATGAATTTGGTATGGCCAGCAATCTCGCCTCTATTATGCGACAAGTATTTGCATCTACAGTTGATTGTGTGGACAGCAAAATTATGTATAGGCTAACGGGGACGGTTCGGAACTGTCTACATCAAACCGAGAAAACTATTGGTGAGCGTGATTTACATGATGCCAATCTAAAGGCTTTCAATGGATTTGAACTGAACATCAATGCACCTTTTGAAAAGACCTTGAAAAAGCATCCTACTCTGGAAGTAGCAGACACCGGTGAAATCAGATTTAGCCTGAATCTGGATAATCCCGAAAAAGACCTCTCCATGCTTGACAAGGAAAAGGAGGTTGATGCCATGATAAAAGTAACCAGCATTTCTTTTAACTTCAGAAAAGAAGTGATACAATTGATCGATTATGTTGAATTCCCCATACCTAGAGGTAAAGCTACAGAGTTGAACTGGCTGTCGGACAAAAACTTACCTGAAGGCTCTTTTCTCTTTGTGATCCTCTCCTTACATTATTCCAAACAGGGTTGGATGGGCAACCAAACATCAATAGTCAGTCCCGAATATACATCATCTGGCATCATGGAAGCATTTCATGTTACTGATAAAATGATAGACAAGAGTGCTGATGAACATTTTATTCCCATTCATCAAATGCCCACGCCGATGCCGAATAAGGTGAATAAGAAACTTGGTCAGATGCGGGATCTAATGAAAAAGCACGAGAAATAGCGACCTACCCTCATTCATCCCTCAAACTATCCACGGGGTTCGCAACTGCCGCCCGGATTGCCTGCCAACTTACGGTAAGCAAGGCGATCAGTACGGCAGCTAAACCAGCCATAGCAAATACCCGCCATTGGATATCAATGTGATAGGCAAAATCTTGTAACCATTGGTTCATCGTCCACCAGGCTATGGGTGAGACGATGACCAAAGCAAACAACACCAGCTTTATAAAATCTTTGGAGAGAAGCCGTACGATACCGGATACGGATGCACCTAGCACCTTGCGAACGCCAATTTCTTTCGTGCGCTGTTCGGCGGTAAAGGCAGCTAAGCCAAAAAGCCCCAGACAGGCAATCATAATAGCCATTGCCGAAAAGCATAAGCTCAGGAGCCCTGTTCGCTGTTCACTGTGATACATGGCATCAAACGCATCGTCTAGAAACCGGTAAGAAAACGGGTATCCAGGTGCCATCTTGTTCCACAACTGCTCCATTTGCCCAATCAATGTTGGGATATTGGTCTCCTGCACTTTAAACGCTGCTTGAATGGGATGATGCCGAAAGAAAAAACCCAAGGGCGTTACTGGATCGCGGAGTGATTCAAAATTGAAATCCTTGACTACGCCCACAATGTCATATGCTACAGGCTCGCCATTCAACGTAAAATAAAGCTTTTCGCCAACTGGATCGCCAGTATATCCCAAATTCCTAACGGCAGTCTCATTCAAAATTACCGCCGTGGAATCTGCAGTCCTTGTATGGTCAAAGTTTCTTCCGGCTTTCAACTCTAAGCCAAATGTGGGAAAATATTGGTCGTCTATTCGCCAGCTCTGCATGGACACTGAATTGGTTCCGGACATGACTGCTCCACGAGAATACGTGTTATCACTGCGATTCGAAGATGATATGGGCAAGAAGCCACTAATCGTACCCATTTTTACACCGGATAATTTCAGCATCTCGTCACGGAATGCCTCTGTTTGACTGCCTAGTGCGAAATAGTCACCCACAAGTATAATATTTTCGCGATCGTAGCCCAGTTGCTTACTCTGGATAAACTGCAACTGCTGGGTGACAACCAAGGTACCAATAATCAGCATAATGGAAGCCGAAAACTGAAAAATCACCAGCGCATTGCGCATGGTGCTTTTCGCCGATGCTATGACCGCCTGTGATTTAAGAACCTTTATGGGCTTGACTGCAGACAACACCAGCGCAGGATAATAACCTGCAATAAGGCCCGTCCCGAGTGAAAGCAATAGGATCAATGGCAGCGTCTTCCAGTTCACAATGTCTGCAAAAATCAATGATTTTCCCGAAACGGTATTGAACAGAGGGATAATAGTAAGCACAAGGATTAACGCCAAAACTGTCGCGCATATCGATAAGAAGACGGATTCCACCAGAAACTGTCCTACTAAGGAAGCTCTTGACGAACCCAGTACCTTGCGTACGCTGACGCCCTTCGCGCGATTAATAGACCGCGCCAAGGATAGATTCATAAAATTCACACAAGCAATCAGCAGGATAAATAGTGATATTGCCCCAAAAATGTACACATATTGGTTATTACCATTAGGCCCTAGCTCGCCTTTCAGATTCGAATGCAGATGGATATTGGTAAGTGGCGTAAGTGCGTAATAAAATCGATTACCCTGATTTCGAAACTCTTCCATGCTGGATATCTGCATCACGCCCTGAGCTGCGGGCAAGCAATACTTGACTACATATTGCTCCAACCTTGCTTCCAGTAGCTTGGTATCTGTTTCTGGCTTTAGAAGGAGATAAGTATTGAAATTATGGGATAGAAATTCGCCCCAATCACCATAATGGGCATTACCCATGGAAAACAGGAAATCGTAGCGGAAGTGTGAATTTCGAGGCATATCTTCGATAACGGCCGTTACTTCATACATGGTATTTCCCTGGTCATTGGTCACTAGTATCTTTCCAACCGCATTCGTAGTATTAAAATACCGTTTGGAAGCCGATGCGGAAAGCACCACTTTGTTGGGGCCATTAAGTGCGGAGTTTAAGTTTCCTTTTAAGTCGTCAAAAGAGAATACCTGAAAGAAGGTAGAATCCACGTGCGCTACACTAGATTCATTAATCCAATGCGCACCCTTTTTGATCAATTTAGAACCAGTTGCGGCATATATACGGGTATATGTTTCTACCTCGGGGTAATCATTTTTTAATACCCCGCCCATCATATCGCTTGTCGTAGCCATATCCAGACTACTCTCGCCGAGGCCGATATGGGCGTCGACACGTACAATCCGATCGGCATTTTGATGAAAACGGTCGAAACTCAGTTCATCGATTACGTATGCCGCGATTAGCATGAATCCAGCTAAGCCAACCGCTAGTCCAATGCCATTTAGTGACGTGAACAGTTTATTTTTGTTCAGGTTTCGCAGGGTGATCTTAAGCATGTTTTTTAACATAGTTTACAGTTTTCAGTAATCAGTTGTCAGCAATAAGTTTTATCGTATTAAGTATTAGTAGCTTTATGCATACCACTTATTATGTCTTTTTAGATCCTTCGCTCCGCTCAAGGATGACAAGCGTGTTAAAAGATTGCTTGTTTATCCCGTTTGTCAAGCTGAGGAACGAAGCATCTAATTTTGGCCTTATCAGCCTTCAACTCCTTTCGTTCACATCATCTCTCGCACCACACATCTTGTACCCCGTACCATCACTGACCACCCATCACTCATCCCCTTTTAAGACTGACGAAATTCCCCACCCGCTGGGTCAGCAAAATTTCGCAAGTCAAATTAAAGCTGACCGCTCTCTACCCTACCACTTCCATCACCACCTGTCCGTCTAGCATTCGTATTACTCGGTCACTAAAACGAGCATCATGCTCGCTATGCGTTACCATCACGATAGTGGTACCTTGCTCGTTTAACTCAGTAAGCAATTGCATGACTTCATTCCCATTATTTGAATCTAGATTGCCCGTTGGCTCATCGGCAAGAATCAGTTTGGGATTATTAACTACCGCTCTAGCTACCGCAACACGTTGTTGCTGTCCGCCGGATAATTGCTGAGGAAAGTGATTTCTTCGGTGCATAATCTGTACTTTCTCCAGTACTTCCTCTACCCTTTTTTTTCGCTCTGCAGCTGGGACCTTTGTATATATCAATGGCAGTTCAACATTTTCAAAAACCGTCAATTCATCGATCAAATTAAAGCTTTGAAAAACGAACCCTATATTATGCTTGCGCAGATCAGAGCGTTTACGTTCATTGAAGTCCACCACCTCAATGTCATTGAAAAGGTAACTCCCACCATCAAGGTCATCAAGTAGTCCAACAATGTTTAGCAGGGTAGATTTTCCACAGCCCGATGGTCCCATTACCGCAACAAATTCGCCTTTTTTCACCTCTATAGAAAGGTTGTTCAAGGCTATGGTTTCTACTTCTTCGGTGCGGTAGAATTTTTGAAGGTTCTCTATTTTAATCATAGTAGGTATTAGGTTTTAGGTATGAGGTATGAGGGTGTTCCTGATTACCTGACCTGTGTATATTTAGTTATTAGGTTGTAGGTATTAGGATATTCCTGATTACCTGACCTGTGTATATTTAGTTATTAGGTTGTAGGTATTAGGATATTCCTGATTACCTGAGTTGTTTTACTTAGTTATTATAATATCCGTACTACCTGTTTCATTTGTTTAATTTATACTTTTTGTATTTCACTTATTATTTAAGATATTAGATAATAAGCTATTAGAATATGGTTTTGATCTTTTCATTTCATTTAAAATTATAACTCCCATTTAAAATGAGGAACTTCTATGATTTATTAGTTTGGCAAAAATCAAGAGAGTTGACGCTTGAGATTTATCGTATAAGTATCCATTTTCCAAAGCATGAGGTTTTTGGTTTAACATCCCAAATACGTAGGGCAGCCGCTTCAATTCAAAACAATATTGCAGAAGGCTGTGGTCATGACTCCGACGCTGAGATGAGACGCTTCTTAAGAATGTCATCAGGTTCTGCAGCCGAACTCGAAAATTTGTTATTGCTAATTTATGATTTAACCTATATTTCATCCGATCAATACGAAGAATTAAAAAATGAACTTGTTCAAATAAGAAAGATGCTCTACGGCTTTATTGCTAAACTAAGCTAAGACCTTTCTTGAATCTTCTTTTTACAATTACTTACTTTTTATTTATAACTTTTACCAACTTTTGTTATCTCGCTTGCGCCTAATACCTATCACCTAATACCTATCACCTCACACTCAATTCCTGCACTTTCTCATAGGTCTCATAGCTAGACGTTATCACTTTATCGCCTACTTCTAAACCGCTGAGCACTTCGTAATAATCTGGATTTTGCCTTCCTAGTTGAATGTCTACACGGTAAGCCGATTTACCATCTTTATCTAATTTAAAGATCCAGTTGCCGCCAGTTTGTTGGTAGAATCCCCCTTTAGGGACTAATAAAGCTTTGGTTTCATCGCTCAATGCCAAACGGATTTGTAGGGTTTGTCCACGACGTATTCCTTCTGGTATTTTCCCTGTAAATTCCATGTCCACTTGAAATCGACCATTGGTTACTTGCGTATAAACTTTTTTTATATGCAATTTATAACTTTTACCTGATAAGGTAAACTCGCCTCCTAAATCGGGGTAAATTCGAGAAATATAATGCTCATCGATGTCCGCACGTACTTTAAATCCACTTAATACATCAATCTGGCCTAAACGCTCGCCTGGATTTTTGTTTTGTCCGATCTCTGCATCAAAAGAAGTGAGTTGACCATCAACTGGTGCACGGACAATTAAATCTCCCACTTTCCTACGCATCAATTCCAAGGCGCTTCGGGTACGGTTAAAAGTTTGCTGGCTTTGTTCTAATGACTGTTTGGTAGATAGTGAATCTTGCTTTAAAATCTGCTCCGTCAACCTTACACGCTCTTTTTGATAATTGTATTCGTTCAAAGTCTTTTGATACTCTTGAGCACTGATTACTTTTTTTTCGAATAATTTCTTATTAAGATTATGTACTCGCTCTGCTTCTCTAAACCCATTTTCCACATCCGCCATTTGGTTCATATGCATCACTGTATTTTGCTGTGAACTGGTTTTAGCAATTTCCATTTGGGTAAGAAGATTTAATACTTGAGTTTCTTGATTGACCAAACTTAATTCTTGGTCTGTATTGGATAGTTGCATAATAGCATCTCCTTTTTTCAAAATGGCTCCGTCTTCTACAAACTTTTCTTCTACTCTGCCACCAACGGAAACATCCAAATAAATGGTGCTGATGGGCAATACCATCCCATTGACAGGAATATACTCTCTAAAGGAGTCATTCTTTACTTCGGCAATTGTTATCCTTTCTTTATCTACATTCAACTTTGAATTTCCAGATGTAAAATAATAGCTCGCTGCTATTAGCGAGATTAACGCCACGACGCCGCCTATAGTAGCTAAGCGCCTATTATTCCATTTCTTTTTAGGGATTACTCTGTCCATATGCTTACCCTATATACAAGGTCGTGCCATACCCATAGATACCTCATAATCTTTTATTTATATATTTATAGCCTGAAAAAAGTGTTCATTTTCGAACATCAGTTGTTCGAAAACGGTTTATTAATCTAACAAGCATCCACGTAGTATGAAGAGGAAGGTACTGTTCGCAAACGGGCGTTTTACTGTTCGGAAACGGACAGTTCTATTTGTATTTAATATTCATGCGTTTGGTTTATAAGTCATTAACAGAATGGTATATTTGTGGCAAGAGATAATTATATGGTCCAAGCTCGTATACTAATAGTTGATGATGACACCGATGTTTTAACAGCTGTCCGCCTTTTATTAAAGAAGGAAGTTGCAGAAATTATTGTGGAAAAGAATCCCGAAAAGATCCTATCTATCCTAGCTGATCAAAAGATAGATTTGGTTATGTTGGATATGAACTTCAAAAGCGCTATTAACAGTGGAAATGAAGGTTTATATTGGCTTAATCGGATTCAAGAACTAAAAAAGGACATCCCTGTTATTATGATAACCGCTTATGGAGCAATTGATCTAGCGGTACAAAGCTTGAAACAGGGGGCCGCTGATTTTATTGTAAAGCCTTGGAAAAATGAACACTTAATTGAAGTAGTAAAGGAATTGCTAACGCAAAAGGGAGATAAAAAGCCTAAAGTACATTCCTCACAAATTGGTCTTTCTGATATCTTAGGAGAATCTGAAGTCATGAAATCCCTATTTTATAAATTGGGAAAAATAGCACCTACCGAAGCCAATATTTTAATTCTTGGTGAGAATGGAACTGGAAAAGACTTAATCGCATCGGCAATTCATAAACAATCAGCACGCGTAAAAGAATCCTTCGTAAAAGTAGATGTTGGTGCATTGACCGACAGCCTATTTGAAAGTGAACTTTTCGGTCATAAAAAAGGCGCATTTACGGATGCTAGAGACGATCGTGCCGGTCGGTTTGAGTCGGCTGATAAAGGCACACTTTTCTTAGATGAAATAGGGAATATAACTTTACAGCAACAAGCCAAGCTTCTTACCGTATTACAAAACAGACAGATAACTCGGCTGGGGGCCAATCAAGCGGTCGACGTAGATATACGCTTAATATGTGCTACAAATATCCCTATGAGTCATTTGGCCGATGAAAATCGATTTCGAAAGGATTTAATATACCGAATTAACACCATCGAAATTCAAGTTCCTCCGCTAAGAGATCGAGGTGCGGACATTTTATTATTAGCCAATCATTTTATTAAACAGTATTCTAAGAAATACATGAAATCGGTTCTGGAACTGAACAAGGAAGCCGAAAAAAAATTATTAAATCACTACTTCCCTGGCAATGTTCGGGAACTTCAATATAGTATTGAACGTGCTGTAATTATGGCTGAGGGGAACACACTAACAAGTGAGGACATACTCTTTTCCCCCATTGAAAATAGCAATAGCTTTTCTAAATCTGAAAAAGAAGCGCTTAACCTAGATGAGCTTGAAAGAAATACCATCCAGAAAGTAATTGAAATGCATAATGGAAATATCTCCAAAGCTGCTAATGATCTTGGTATAACCCGTACGGCTCTTTATCGACGTCTGAGCAAATACAATATTTAATCAAATGGTTAAATTCCGCAGATTGATTTTGTTAAGGGCATTGTTGCTTTTTTTAGGACTTACACTTTTGGCTTGGTTTTTATTCAGCCAAAAATATTTCTTTGCCTTCCTTATTCTACCCTTTTGCATTTGGTTATTGTGGGTTAATATTCGCTCGCAAATAAGGACTTATCAAGAATTGCAAGATTTTACCGAGGCGGCCAGATACCGGGACTTTACCAGACATTTCGCCTTAGAACGCACTGGAGTAGAGATCCGTCCGTTAAGAGCAGCCTTTAATGATATAAACGATACGTTTAAAAAAATCAGCAGCGAGCGCGAAACCCAATACCAATACCTCCAAAAAATATTGGAAATTGTGGATACGGCCATCATTTCGTACGAGGAAAAGAGCGGAAAGATAATGTGGATCAACGAATCTTTTAAAACCTTGTTTAATATCCCCTACTTTTCTACAATTGAGGCTTTAAAGAAAAGAAATATCGGCCTTTTTGAACATATCATAAAGCTCATGCCAGGAGAAAATGGTCTATTCGCTTTCGATACTTCTCAGGGTACTATTAAATTACAAATCTATGTTAGTAATTTTCAGACAGCTGAAGGGCACTACCGTTTGATCGGCCTTCAAAATATCAATGAAGCTTTAGACGAAACAGAAGCAAAGGCGTGGCAGAAATTATTGAGTGTACTAACCCATGAGATCATGAACTCGATCGCTCCGATTTCCTCCCTGGCTGACACGTTGAAAAACAGATTGGAAGCTTTGCCCTATACAGAAGAATTTGAAGACATCCGGTTAGGTACCGAAACTATTAAACGCAGAAGTGAGGGTTTGTTAAAATTTGCCGGAACCTACCGAACTTTAAATAAAATAAACCAACCTGAGCTTGTTACTGTTAAAGCGGCGGACTTATTTGAAAACCTATACCTTCTACTAGAACCTTCTTTACTTAAGAAAAATATTGAATTAGACATTATCTTAAAAGATCCTTCTATTGAATTGCTGTTGGATATTAACCTAATCGAACAGGTTTTGATTAATCTTCTGCTAAATGCAATTGAAGCTATTAAAGAGATCGAAAAACCTTATATCAGCCTATCAGCCACACTTGTGAATGGAAAAGGACAAATAAAAGTTAGTGATAACGGAGTCGGAATTCATCCCGATATTTTGGAAAATATTTTCACTCCATTTTTTACTACCCGCAAAACGGGTAGTGGAGTTGGTCTTACGCTAGGAAAACAAATTATGCTCTTGCATAAAGGCAACATTTTGGTTAATTCAGAGGAATCAAAAGGAAGTACGTTTACCTTGCAGTTTTAAAGACAGCGATCAGCAATCAGTTTTCAGCTCCTTTCTTTTTCCGCAATTAGGATAACATTAAATAAGCCAATTAAATAAAACTTATTATTTTGATTTCTAAGATATAACTAATACTTTAGTACAAACTAAAAACATAGTTATATTGAACGGCACTAAATTTCAATTGTATATGAAACGATTAGTATTTTTCACCTGCCTCCTTGTTGTTTCTATCTTCAAAGCCGAAGCTCAGGGTTCACCTGACAATCAAAAAACACTCCTGCTGTATGAGAATCAACGATTTTCAGAAGCAGCAAACTATTTGGAATCTTTTCACCAAGATACCAGTACAAATATTAAGCTGATAAATAGTATTGCTTATTCATTCAGAATGGCTAGAAATCACCAAAAGGCCTTTTTCTATTATGGCAAAATTCGGGAACTTGATTCTTTGAATCTTAATGCATTAGCTTCTCTCGCTTTTATCAATAATCAAAAAGGCTTGTACAATGCTTCCACGGACTTATATGAACAGATATTGGAAATAGACAGTACTTATGTAGACGCATATACAGCCTTAGCAAGTATCTATAAACGGAAACAAGACATTCCTTCAGCATTCAATTATTTACTTAGGGCCAATCGGCTGCAACCTAATAATAGCATGGTAGCAAAAGATTTTGTTGATTTATGTTTATTACTAAAAATGATCGATAAAGCGGATACTGTATTGAATGTAGCTTTACAATATGATCCGAATAATGCGGATCTTCTCTATTCAAAAGCAAAGGTCTCCATGGAACAAAAAAAGCACCTTGAAGTTGTTGAACTGACGAAAAAACTGATCGAGCTTGGTGAGGATTCACAACAGGTATGGTCTTTATTAGCAAAAGCCTATTTCAACCTAGACAATTTTCAAGCCGCAGTAGATACCTATACAGAGGCGATGCATAAATATGAAGCTTGGGGCGAAGTGGATTATTATTATATGGCGATGACCTGTAAGGCACTAAAGCGCATTGAAGAGAGTTTTGAATTTATTGAAAAAGCACTTATTGAGGCAATTTCACCCAATACGGGTTTTTACTTTGCCCAAAAGGCAGGTATATTAAAAGACTTAAACAAGCCTAGCGCAGCAGCAGCAACTTATATCAGAAGTTTCCAATACCAAGATGAACCGATTGATTACTTTAATTTAGCAGTATTATATGATCACAATTTGCAGAATAAAATCAGTGCGCTGAAATATTATCGACTTTATATAAATAAGAAGCCGGCGGCCAAAGAGAAGACCTATATCAATTATGCACAGGACCGAATCAACGATTTAAAGTAAAAAGCATCATGAGCGGATTTACTCATTGATCCGGTCCCAAAAGAATCAGTTCGTTTGAATTTGTCCATCCAACAATTCAATTACCCTACTTCCATAGGCAGCATTTTTTTCTGAGTGCGTCACCTGAATAATCGTTACCCCTTCTTCTTGATTGAGTTTTTTAAATAACTCCATAATCTCCTCCCCTTGTTTTGAATTGAGGTTCCCGGTAGGTTCATCGGCTAATAAGACTTTGGGTTTTCCTGCAATAGCGCGTGCAATTCCAACAATTTGTTGCTGACCGCCAGAAAGTTGATTTGGAAACAGATCCTTTTTACCTACGATACCGAATTTATCAAGCATATCAGCCACTATCGCTTTACGCTCTGCAGACTTCAAGCCTTTATAAATCAAAGGCGTTTCAATATTTTCAGCGACTGTCAACTCATCTATGAGATGGTAAGCTTGAAAAACAAATCCCATATATTGCTTATAAATTTCAGAACGCTTTTTCTCTTTGAATTTCAAGACATTTTCCTCTTGGAAATTATAACTTCCTTCATTAGGTTCATCTAAAAGTCCTATAATATGAAGTAAAGTCGACTTTCCAGAACCTGAAGGACCCATTATAGAAAGAAACTCACCCTCTTGAATGGCCAAATTAATATCCTTCAATACGAATGAGCGAGTACCACCCGCAGTATACCATTTAAAAATATCGTTTAGTTTTATCATAATTAGCGATCAGTTTTCAGCTTTCAGCCGTCTTTCCTATTTTGTTGTTATTATTTATTTAGCGATCAGTTATCGGCTGTCAGTTTTGAATGTTTTAATGCAATATATAAACATTCTGTCAGTTTCTATTCCAAAACAATAAGGGACTGATAGTAAGTAGACTAATAAAATAAATAATATAAACACCGTTCAGAAATGAACAGTTTGTGTTCGGATTCGGACAGTTGTAGTGCTAGCGGCTGTCAGTGATCAGCCGTCAGCTCCATTCTTACACGCCAGCCCTTGTACGCTGAAACATGCACCTCGATTTGTTCTCCTTAATCATTCATCAATAATAATTACCTTCAATATCTCGTCTGTAAGCGAAGCGGAACGGAGAGAAGTTTTTATTTATTCACCCAACCATGAGATTCCTCGACTCCTCTGCGGCGCTCGAAATGACGAATATTGCGCTTATAGCTACCGGATGATAACTGAGGGCTGATTGCTGACAGCTAATAACTTAGTACCTAAACATCGCTGCAATACCAGTAAATGTAGGCATTTTATCAACCGGAACAACCACTACATTGCCCCCTTTATCAAGAACCAACTCTCCAATATCATCTAATAAATCGTCTACTTCAGAGTGCTCTAAGTCAGTGACATCTATTAGCCCAGTTTCTCTATCCAATAGTCCGGGAATAACACGGTCAGACTCTAGCAGAACTGTGCCTACCCTGCCTTGTGCTGCCGCTTCTCCTATTTCTTCCATAGTGTCACTTCCAATGCCATCGGCCTTTGCTTGATTAAATTGTTCTGCTAATTTATCTAATCTAGAAAAATACTCAGGTTCAATAATTTCCCATGCCAATTTCTTAAGCTTATCTATAGAAACCGACTTCGGATTTATCATAATTCCATGCGGCAATAAATGAGGATTATTACTAACTTTTTGGAATAAACTGTGATGCTCAGGTAAGGCAGCAAGAATTAGCGGCAAGCCAGAGGGTTCGGAATAATACTCGGCAACGGCTTTAGAAACGACCGTAAAAAAACGCTCCGCATCCTTTTCTATTTCATCACTTTTACTCCCTTTTCCATGATGAATTCCCGTGCCAGCAGCGCCAGTGCCGCCTGACGATATCGTTAAATATTTTTGTGTCAACTGATCGCCTAACGCTTCCTCAATCGTTTTTGGTACTCCTGCCAGGAGCTCCACTTCAACAAGCGAATGCCGATTGCCTTCATAAAAATGAACATCTTTCAGACTTAAGCCCAATACTTGATAACGCTCTAAAGTCTGTAAATACTTCCGAAGAGGCTTGGTATGGAAGCTGTCTGCCACCACTACTAGCTTATCAACAGGAGATTGCAAACCAATCACTTTGAAAAAGCTTTTAGTTCTTAGCACTGCCAGTCCTTCTTCCATATGTTGCCAAAAGTCAAAATCTTCAGCCTGTTTACGAAGCGGCTCAAGCAGTTCCTTTACTTCGTTAGCGGAATATTTCAATAACAAGGATCCTTCAATTTCTTTAATAAGTTCTTTAAACTTTTCGGGACCTTGTTGCTTTTCTGGATGACTTTTAAATGTAGGCATATAGAGAGAGATGAATGGACCGTCATTTATAGCTAATATTTCGGGCATCATCTCGGGTGTAAGTAGATCTATCATTTTTAATGGGTTAAATTGTTTTGAATAACACAGAATATACTAAAAAATTGACTAAAACACTGCTAACACAGATATATGGTTTGAATGTGAGCTTTACATTAATACTACAATTATTCTGATAGTTAAAACACAAATTTTAATCCATTGTTTTTAAAATTTAGGAGACCCGACCTTACATCACAGGATTACTAACTCTTAATCTTTCCCTAATTCAGCATTTTCTAAACGATGATTTTTAAACTTCATTCCTGGTAGATGGTTCTTCCAACTTTCTATTTGAGGTTGTTCTAATTTAAACTCTCTATACTCATCTGGACTCATAATCGGTATTCCTTTTATAATTGGGTAATAACGGTTACAGATTTTACAGGAAAGCATGCCTTCGAGAACATTTTCTTGTAAATCTTGAGCAATAATTTGTAAGAACAAATCAGCTTTATCAAAAGGGCAGCAAAGTTTATCTAAAGTGGTACGTTTCATAATCGATTGTTTTTAAATGTTAGAAGCTTCGGGTTCTGTTTGTCAATAGCGCAGCAAATGCTTTTGTGGCCTCCGCTGGATTCGCTGAACTCATAATTCCTGAGACCAAAGCAATGCCTTCAAAATCAAGATCTTTTAATTTTGAGAGATTTGAAAGCTGAATTCCTCCTGCTAAAAAAATGGGCATTGACGTAATCTTACGTGCTTGTTCGATGGTATGAAAAGGTACCAATTCACAGCTAATACTCGTTGATGATGGAAAGATTGAACAAAATGAAATATAATTCAAGTTGTTTTTCTCTGCCCACTCAACAGCGGACAGATCGTTATTGCAGGTAAGTCCAGCCCAAAAACCTTTTGGTAAAAGCTGTTTAATTATATCATAATCTGTTGGAATGGAATCAAAATGAACCCCATCTAAAGGCAGAGAATTCAATAATTCCCATTCATTATTTATAAATACGGGAACTTGATAGCTGTGACATAGGTCACAAATCGCGTTGATGATACTTTCTTTATGAATGCCGACTGGCCAGTGATCCCAAAGTTGAACCACCGCTATACCTTCTTGTAATACTTGTTCAAGTTTGTCGAAAAGAACAGTTTCCTTAATTGAGGGGTCAATAACCAAATAAATCCCACCTGCTAGTATAGTATTTTTCATTTTATTTCCATCCCTCTTTATAAGCCCTAAAAAATGCATCCCAATAAGGATCTTTCCCTGTATATGGTAAATTTTCCTCTTTCCCTCCCTCCATAAGTTTTATCCCCTTTTCCTTTTCAGTTAGTTCACCTACAATAGAACAGGCAATATTTTCTTCTTTTAATTGAGTAATTACTTTATTTTCTGAGCCCTTTTCGACTGCAATAACCATGGAGCCTGCCCCTACAGAAAAGCGGGGGTCAAATGAGAATAGCTTGCCTATTTCCTTTTGAGCTTCTCCCATTGGCAGCCGATCATTGTATATTAATGCCCCATTGCCTGAAGCTATTGCTAATTCGTATATTGCACCTAAGACTCCGCCTTCTGTGACGTCGTGCATCGCGGTAACTTCATTATTTTGAATTCTATTTCCAACAGCTATTAAAGCATCCAAAACTGAGGAGGTTTTATGAAACAGGCTACATGCATTATCATATACCTCTTTTCCAAGTTTATTTTTCACATTTTCAGGGAAGCTCATGGCAAGAATTGCAGAAGAAGAAATAGCACATTCTTTCGTCACTAGGATCACATTTCCCGATTTAGCATCTCTAGAGGTCAGCATTTGATGTTTAGGAGCAAAACTCATTAACGTCCCGCCACCAGAAATCGTGGAATTTTGTCCTTCGACAAATCCTGTATGTCCACCAGTAATTGAGATTTTCAGCTCTTTACAATATTTATCGATATAACCCCAGTAGACTTCGAAGTCTGAACTTGAAAGATAGGTTGGCAGGTTTAGTACAAATTGGGCATACATAGGGGAAAATCCCGTTGTTACAATATCGTTTGCCATGAGATGAACCGATAACCAAGCCGACTCTTCCAAACCTAACGAAGGAATTAACGATAGAGGATCACTGGCGGTCGCCAAAGCCAGTCCTCCGGGCAAATCAATGATCGCGACATCCACACCAAAAGCCGGACCAGTGCTTACTTCTTTTCGTTCAAATCCGCAGTTTTGAAGAATGATATCTTCAAAAAAGGAATGTTTGATTTTACCAAGCTCTTTCATTACTTGATATCATTCAAATGCACATACAACCCAAAAAAGTCTCCATAGGGCATACTCCACTGCTGTACAGGGAACCATTTTGGCAAACCTGTGCAAGTCCATTCGATGGTATAGTCTCTGCCTTTTAATGCTTCGTGAATGATATTCGTGAGCATATGGGGAGTATAGAATGTGGCTGTTACATAAAAAGGATTTTTTCCAAAAACCTGTTGAACACGTCTTCTCAAGACTTTTGGAGAGTTACGGTTCATCATCCCCATGGCGATGCCATATTTCGCTACTCTAGCTGCCTCTTGAATGACTTTGACAGGATCTTTATAATATTCGAAGGTGGTTATAAAGGCAAGAGAATCAAAGGTGTGGTCTTTAAAGGGCTTAAAATGAGAGTCTGCCATCACTAAATCTCCTTCAAAAAGGTGAATGGCCTGTGATAACATTAAGGGTGAAATATCTCCTCCCGTTGCTTCAATCCCTATCTCTTTCCACCATCTGGTAAAGCGAGTGGTTCCACAGCCGAATTCTAATAAAGTCTTAATGCGCTTATCTTTAGAAACAAGCTGTTCCATCACTTTTTTTTGCCATACTTCAGCACGCTTATAACGTCCTTCGTACCATTGCTCATAAGTGTCTGTGTGTTCGCGATTGAAGAACCACTCGGGTCTACTTTGCCAGTTTGGATGGCTTTTGGGAATAAGACCAAAATCTTTTTTTTGAATTTCCATTTTTAAGTTCGTTAAAACAAAACCCAAACTCTTCAAATACCAAAAAATAAATGGAGCTTAAAATGGATGATTTTATGCTGCATCCCTACGTTGGCATTATCCAAATCAGGTATCGGGTATTATCTCAGCCTAATCATTTGGATTAAGCACCCCGTGCAATATTGCTGCAAGATAATGAATATATTGATTAATCCATAAAAAGGCGTTAAAGGGGGTCAAAAGATAAATTAAAGATCCTCGTTTGAAACAAAAACTTCATATATTAGATACATTATTGCTTTAAATTTATTATCGATTAAATATTGCAAATCGCTCTATCTCATTATGAACACCATACTTATTGCAACTGATTTTTCCGTTACTGCGCAACATGCTGCAACCTATGTTTGTAAGTTATCAAATCAATTAAATCCCCAAAAAATCATTCTTTATTACGCTTTAGAGAACATAAATCCAGATAGAATATTATTAACAGATATCTTTGCACCATCTGCTGATATAATAGTTGCTGAAAAGGAAGAAGCAATGCGGCAATTGGATATTTTAACAGGCATTATTCGTCCGCTTTTAAATTCAAATGTAAGAATTGAAGCGATTTCAAACGACAGAACTATAATAAACGGAATAAATGAATTAGTAAATCAAGAACGTATTGACCTTGTATGCATAGGGATAAGCGGGAAAGGCAATCAAAATAAAAATGTAATCGGAAGCAATACTTTAAGATTGATGAGGGAGTGTTTAGCCACCTTATTAGTAGTTCCTTCTAAGGTTGACTTTATGCCTGTGAATAAAATACTGCTAGCCTGGGACCAAAAAGATACAAAGGAAACACTTCCTTTATTTTCACTTACAGCTATTATTCAGGCATTAAACGCCAAGTTATTTGTTGTATATATCGATAACAACAGCTCTCAAACTGCTGCTGAAATTGTAGAAGAAAGCAGAGATCTCCACGAACTTTTAAAACCATTAAATCCAGAGGTACATGCTCCAAAGCTGCGGTCTGTAACCGATGGATTATTGCAATTTGTAGATGAACATGAAATAAATCTAATGGCTATTGTTCCTAAAAAATCGAGCTTTTTAGAAGAATTTTTCAAACAAAGCTCAACACAGAAAATCGCTTTACGCACCGAAATACCGATGTTAATTTTGAGAAAACAGTAACCGAATCGTTATTTACAACATTGGAGAAACCAGCCTTGCGATCTTATTGAGTAATTTCCTGTAAACGGGGCGATTTTCCCATTCTAGTTGGTCAATTTTAATTGAATCTTCTAGATCATGGATAAAAGTAGCTCTCAATTCATTAGCAAAATCTTTATCGTAGACAATTGCATTGACTTCAAAATTTAAATCAAAGCTACGATGATCCATATTTGCTGTTCCAACCACCGAAATCTTGCGATCAGCAATCATTGTTTTCGCATGCATAAATCCCTTTTGATAAAGATAAATCTCTACTCCCGCGTTTAACAGCTCGATATAATAGGATCGGGCAGCCGCATTAACAAAAACCGAGTCCGAATCATAGGGCACCAATAGCTTCACTCTCAATCCGCCAAGAGCTGAAACAACTAGGGCATTCATAATACTTTCACCTGGAATAAAATAAGGCGTAGAAATGAAGATCTCTTCTTGTGCACCATAAATAACTTGAAGCATCGAGAATAAGATAGTAGATGTGTCACAATCTGGACCACTTGCTGCTATCTGAACCACTTTATCACCAAATTTTGGTATGGAAGAGCGTTCGGGGAAATAAAGGGAATTAGGCTCAAGGTTATCATTAGCACAGAAGTTCCAATCGGCAATAAACAAAGTTTGCAAATATTGCACACCTGGTCCATCGATACGCAAATGAGTATCTCGCCAGAATGTAGGACTATTCTCTTTGTTTATATAACGATCGCTTACATTGATTCCCCCTACAAATCCGGTTAAGCCATCTACTATAATTATTTTTCTATGGTTTCGATAGTTTAACCGATTCGCGAAAGCTATAAAAATTATTTCGTGAAAAGCGAAAGCCTGAACACCCGCTGCTTTAAGTCTTGGCACTAATTTTCTACGAATACTACGACTTCCAAAATCATCGTAAATAAATCGAACCTCTACGCCTTCTTTGGCTTTACGGATCAATACTTCTTCAATTTTTTGTCCTATCTCATCGTCTTCATAAATATAATACTCTATATGAATATGATGTTTAGCGCTTTCTAACGCCGATAAGACTTCCGGGAATTTCATCTCCCCATTAATTAAAAGTTTGACCGCATTATTAGCTGTTAAGGGGCTATGTTTATCCTTAACAAGCATGAAAGCAAGTTCTTTATTACTTCGGACGGCATCATCGCCTTCTATAAAAGTAGTTTGGGAGTATTTCAAAATGCTATCTTCTAACTTTTTTACTAACTCCTCATCCTCAATAATTTTTTTGCTGTACATTTTTCTCTTCCGGTAATTAATACCGAAAGAGAAATAAAATATAAGCCCGACTATAGGGGCAAAAATTGCGAGTAAAAGATAGGCTAAGGTCTTGGAATTATCATACGAATCATAAATAATACGCATGCAGACCAAGATTAAGATGATGACATAGAGAATTTCAAAAATTAATAGCCAGTTCATATCTTTTTGAAACCATTAAGCTTGTAACTCACAAATCGAGATAGCAAAGCGATCGACTTGTGAAAAAAAATAATTGTTCATGACAACTTCATTGCCATTAAGTACAATTATCTAATGAAAAGACAAGATACGAAATTTATAAAACTTTATTGGCTAAGATAAAATTGTAAATTCTTGAATTAGCTGCGATAATTCCAGTTGTATACACTTGCCCTTATCTTCGTTTTACCAAATTTGTAAGGCCTCCTTCATTTTGTCGAAATCAGCCTTTTCATCAACAAACTTCTGAAAGAAAGCTTGACATTCTTCGGGTCGAGGCCCCCAAGTTCCTAAATCATTACCATCTTCATCTTTTATAATTAGTTTCGGTATCGACTTGCCACCATTAGTTAAGTAGTCGTTGATTCGAAAAGGTTCTGAATCTCTAAGTTCATAAACAGTCTTTATTAATGGATTTTCATTGGCAAGCATTTCAATGAACGGTACTGAATGGGCTGCATCGCCACACCATGGCTCCGTTATTACTGTCCATGTTTGGACATTGGAGATACCCTTGATGGCTTCGACAGCTTCTTGATCTATTTTACCGGTTTTTAACCAACGTTTCGTTCTGGATAGATTGAGCTTAGTGTATTCTAAATAATCAGGATTGTTATAAGGTTCTAATGGTTCACTGCTTTTTAAAATCTGTTCAAAATGAGATAAATATTCTTGGAAGTTCATATATCAATTAAAATTAGTCTAAAAATAGGTTATACGCAAAGATAGCCCAAACAATGGTTGAACTTAACTGGAATATCATAATATGAGAGTATTATGAAGAATATACACTCCCAGAGTACATCCATAATTAAATTTGTACTTTTGTTTTAATCAGTCCATTTTCTTTTCATTTAATTAATCCAATGAGAAAAATCTTGTTCCTTTTTATTTTTGCAGTTTCTATTAGTTTTACTCAGGGTCAATCACTTCATCCCTTAAGTATTGAAAAAATCATGAGCGATCCAAAATGGATGGGTGTATCTCCAAGCAATATCGTCTGGGGGAATGATAGCAAAACCATCTATTTCAATTGGAATCCAGAAAACGAAGAACGTGACGCTGTTTATCAAATAACAAAGACAAATACCAATCCACAAAAAAGTCAGGTCGAAACCGTTGCGAAGTTAACACGAAACGAGCTTATCTATTCCAAAGATCGGGCAAAAGCAATTTTTGAACGCAATGGCGATCTTTTTCTGTATAATTTAAAAAACAACCAGGAGAGTCAGCTCACCCATACGGTTGAACGAGAAAGCAATCCTCAGTTCAGTTTAGATGAAAAATACATTACTTATGAGCGCGGTGAAAATTTATTCTCAACTTCGATAGTTGGAAATGGATCAAAACAACTGACAAATTTTACGCGCAGTAAAGAGCGGAAAGAGGCTAAATTATCTGTTCAAGATGAATGGTTGAAGAAAGACCAACTAGAAGAGTTTGATATTATTAAAACCAGAAAAAAGAATCAGGAAATCCAGAAGGAACACACTAATGCTTTAAAACCAAAACATCCGAAAGAGATCTTTTTAGATGAAAAATTTAGATTAAGCAATCTACAAATCAGCCCTGATGGAAGATTTGTTAGTTATCGCTTAACAAGTCCAGCCGAGGGGAATAAAAACACTATTGTACCCAATTACGTGACAGAATCTGGGTATACCGAGAATCTGAATACAAGAACGAAAGTAGGAAATACATTAGCAAGTTCAGAAACCTTCATTTTTGATATTGAAAGGGATTCTACCTATGCAATATCTACAAAAGACATTCCGGGGATAAAAGATCTCCCCGATTACTTAAGCGATTATCCTGAGCGCTTGGAAAAATTAAAAAATGATAACGCCGACCGCCCCGTTACTTTTTATGGCCCGTATTGGAACTCCTCTTCTACCCGGGCAAGCATAATTGCCTATTCTCAAGATAACAAAGACCGCTGGATATTTGAATTTGAGCCTTACACAGCCAAAATTATTTTAATTGACCGTCAGCGTGATGAGTCATGGATAGGTGGGCCAGGAATATCAGCCTATGGGAATAATACAGGGTGGATAGATGACGATACTTTTTACTTTCAAAGTGAAGAATCAGGCTATTCTCATCTATATTCATATAATTTCACTACAAAGGGAAAAAAGCAATTAACGCATGGTTCATATGAAATACAATCGGCAAAACTATCAAATGATAAAAAGCATTTTTACATTAGTGCTAATATAGAACATCCAGGAATTACTCACTTTTATAAATTACCGATAGACGGAGGCTCACTTCAGAAGCTAACTTCGATGAAAGGAGGCAACGAAGTTTTTTTATCTCCAGATGAAAAATGGCTGGCTATCCGCCATTCTTATTCCAACAAACCATGGGAGCTTTATTTACAAGAAAATAAAGCAGGTGCAAAAGCTATTCAAATCACAAATTCTACTTCAGAAGAGTTTAATTCCTATTCTTGGAAAGAACCGGATATGGTTACTTTTAAGAACCGTTATGGAGTGGATATTCATGCGCGAGTTTACATACCCTCTAAACCTCATCCTTCAAAACCTGGAGTCGTATTTGTTCACGGTGCTGGTTATTTACAAAACGTTCATTTTTGGTGGAGTCAGTATTTCAGGGAATACATGTTCAATAATTTATTAGCAGATCAGGGTTATACCGTTATTGACATTGATTATACAGCAAGTTCAGGCTACGGTAGGGATCATCGTACAGGAATTTACCGCCACATGGGAGGCAAAGACCTTACGGATCAAGTGGATGGTGTGAAATTTTTAGTGGACAATTATGGAGTAAACCCTAAAAATGTGGGTCTTTACGGTGGATCTTATGGGGGTTTCATTACGTTGATGGGGTTGTTCACCGAATCTGATGTTTTCAAATCGGGTGGAGCTTTACGCTCTGTAACGGATTGGGCTCATTATAACCATGGTTATACATCAAACATTCTAAATGAACCTTATAATGATGAAATAGCCTACCGAAGAAGTTCACCTTTATATTTTGCGGAAGGATTAAAAGGCCACCTCTTAATGGCGCATGGAATGGTAGATGTCAATGTTCATTTCCAAGATATCATTCGCCTATCGCAGCGTTTAATTGAACTTGGAAAAGACAATTGGGAGCTGGCGGTATATCCTGTAGAGGATCATGGATTCATAGAACCTTCCAGCTGGACAGATGAATACAAGAGAATTTTTAAACTATTCGAATCTACTCTAAAAGAATAATTTTACGTCCGTCTTGTATTTTATTAACCATATTTTTCATTAATAAACATATTTAAAACAAAAATAATTTTATAAGGTTTTCATTTTAGTTCTCTTCTTACGAGAAACTAATAATATTATCCAATTTAACTTATAATAAAATGAAAAGCTTTAAAAAATTGAAAGCATGGGCCGCTATTCTGGCAACATGCTTAATGGTATTTTCTGTCAATGCGTTTGCTCAGAATCAACCAAGATTAACAGATGCAGAAATCGCTTCAATTGCGGTGACAGCGAACCAAATTGATGTTGATTATGCGGCAATCGCCCAAGATAAATCAGAAGATGAAGCCGTGTTGCAATTTGCGAAAACCATGAACGATGATCATAAGTCGGTGATTGAATCAGCAAAATCACTTTGCGAAAGACTAGGTGTCACACCAGAAGATAATGCAATAACCCAATCTTTATTAGATGGGGCCAAAAAGACAAAAGCAGACTTAAATGCTAAATCCGGAGATGATTTCAATAAAGCGTATATTCAGAATGAAGTAGCTTATCATAAGGCAGTAATCAACACTGTTGAAGAAAGATTAATACCAGACGCGGAGAATAAAGAGCTAAAAGATCTTTTAATGAGCGTCTTGCCAGTTTTAAAAAGCCATCTAGAGCATGCCGAAATGCTAATGAAAGACTTTGAATAACCTTGAAACTCATGAGTCTAAAGAGTTCTAAAACGAATATTGTTACATTAAGAAGTAGGATTTATCTTTCAATATCTTTCATCTTATTAACGGGTTTCTATTCTCCAGAAAAAGTTGTACCTAAAGTACATACTGTTGAAATTATACAAATGGAATTTCGACCCGCTGTGTTAAAGGTCCGTAAAGGAGACACCGTGATTTTTGTAAATAAAGATATCGTTGATCATGATGTGACTGAAATTAAAAAAGCTTGGCATTCTCCACCCTTAGCTGCTGGAAAATCATGGAAATGGATAGCTACGAAAAGTGCCGACTATTATTGTAGTATACATTTGGTGATGAAGGGAAAGATCATCGTTAATTAGAAATAGCTTCAGGAGTCAGCTTTCAGCCTTCAGATGTTAATTTTTAACACAATATCTGAAGGCTGCATACACGCTATCTTGGCTTAAGGAGCATAAACAACTCGTCATTTTATTTTTATATAATAGCGGACCACTGAGTATTGATTGCTGAAAGCTAATCCTTATCCCACCAAACCTTGTCTTGTATCATTAAGTCGCTTCCTTGAGCAGCGGCGTTAACTCCGTTAGCACCTCGTTCAGTTTCTGGATACATAAATCGTAACGGGCGACCGTCAATCCCGGTAGCTGCAGTGCCTGGGAAAGAAGGGATGCCTAATCGTCTATAATCATTCCATGCCTCAATACTACTAACGCTATTTAATGCTAGCCATTTTTGCTCGATAATTCGTTCAATCTTTTCCGAAGCATGATCAAAGTTAACTATGGCTTGCGCATTATATGAAGAAAACTCTGATGTTGGAACACTCAAGTATAGGAATGACTCTTGAATCGCTTGCTCATAAAAGGTCTTAGCTGATCCTTTAATCCATCCTCTTTGCGCCGCCTCAGCTTGCAAGAATAAACTCTCAAATGAACTTAACAAGACACTAGGTTGGTTATATCTTTTAAATAAACCGCTAGGATTCCCATTATTCTCCAAAGGCCCTTTAAAAGTAGAGGTGTTTCCCTCGTTATATTCAGGATTACCAGCATCCGGGTTACCAAAAATCACGCCTTTATATTTTCCGTCTACCGCCACATAGAGTTTCTGTAAGCGTGGATCGTTCCTTACTTTATACTGATTTAAGAGGTATTCGGTTGGACGAATCATCCGATAGTTGGCAGTAGAAGCGCCTGTTACGTCTCTATAATAATTTTCCCAGAAAGGATTAAGCTTCCCTGTGGAATTTTGATAGCCGGGGTCTACAGATGCATATTCGCCAATTCCTAAGAAACCACTTCCCTCTTCCTCAATTTTAGCGATTTCTGAACTGATATACCCTTGATCACTCATTTCACTCTGGCGGATTAAAGCTCGCAGTTTGACTGTGTTACCCATCTTAGCCCACTTCTGTCTATCGCCTTTAAAAAGTACGTCATCAGAACGAACACCAATCTCTGAAGAGTTTTTAATGTCATGTATTCCTTCAGTGATCAGATTTACTGCCTTTTGGTAAACTGTTTTACCATCCTCGTATTTTGGAGCATTAGCCGACGACCCTTTTGCGGCTTCATCAAATGGAATATTATTATACACATCTACTAAACGCAAAAATAACCATCCCTGCATAATCTTGGAAGCACCCGCATAAAATCGGTCATTTGCTGCTGTCGCTTCGTCTTTAATTAATTGGAAATACAGGACGTTGTTGAAACCATTCTCCCAAACCGGAATACCGCCTCGTTGATTACGGATGCTTGATCCATTATATGTTTTCAAGTCATAAAATGATGAACTTCCATTATTAGAGGTTCCCCAATATCCACCAAAGAAGCCACCGATTTGATTAAGTTGAAGGGTTTCTTGATTAACTGTGGATACCAACGCGGCTGGAAATTTTGCGCTTAAAGGCAAAGTCGTGACCCCTGGATCATTGGGATTATCATTTACATCCAAAAACTTTTCGCAAGAACTGAATACGGTTACGATCAACAAAACCGCAATCCATCTATTTTTTATCGTTTTCATCATTTTAAAACCTTTTAATTTTATTGTTTTAACTCCCTATTTTTCTACCCTTAAGACACTTCTCGAAGCCCTCACAGCCTAAAAGTTAACACTTAAGTTAAAACCAAACGTTCTCATAGGAGGAATCTGACGGAAACTGCTATAGCCATCCGTATTGTTATAAAGGTATTCTGGATCGCCAATATCATTATCCTTATGACGTATAATGAATAGGTTAGTGCCTATAAGTCCAATTGAAGCTCCTCGAACCACGTTTTGAGCGGCAAGCAAAGACGCAGGTAAAGAATAACGGATGCTTAATTCCCTAAGCTTCAAGAAATCGGATTTAACAGCTGTGTTACTTTGTATTTTCCCTTGATCATTCCAGAATTCCTTGCCAGAATTCGGTACAGGCATTGTGTTAGGACTATAGGTACCATTTGCATTTTTGACAACCGAATTCGGCCACACAAAAGCGTTTTCTCCCCTACCATGAATGGCTGTTTCTGGATGTGTACCAAACTCAAACATAGCCGGCACTACTTCTGAATACATCCAAGCGCCCCATCGCGCATCAAATTGCGCACCGATACTAATATTTTTATATTCAAACTGAGTATTCAAGCCCATTAAATAAGGAGGAATTAGCGTACCTAAAATAACGTTATTCGTTGCTTTTATAGGGTTGCCTTTTGCATCAACTACCACATTGCCTTGCTTTGGATTTATGTAAATTGGATCATCTTCGGTACTTGCCCCTGATAATTTACCTGTATAATCTCGCTCATAATCGCTTACCCAAAGGCTAGGATATTGTTCACCAACAAAAGTATAAGACTGCCTAAAATTCGCTTTATACCTTGTATCTGCTTCTGTATAAAGCTCCTTAACGACATTTTTATTATAAGCAAAATTAGCTCCTAGGTTCCAGCGTACATTGCTATTTCTAATAATATCGCCGTTAATACTAAGTTCGATAATATTATTAGTTAAGCGGCCAGAATTGACATAAGCAGAATTGTAACCCGACGCAGTGGAAACGGGTGCATTAAAAATTTGTCCGTCTGAATCAGAGAAAACATAAGCTCCATCAAAATTCAAACGGTTATTGAATAATCCAAACTGTAGACCGGCTTCAAAAGACATAACAAATTCGGGTTTAATGTTAGGGTTAGGATTTATTAAACTCGGTAAAAAACCCTCTAAATTCCCAAATGGGAAGCCATTAGATTGGCTATAGCTGTTATTTAATTGATAGGGAGTCAAAGTAACATTCCCAGTTTTATTCCACGAAGAGTAGATTTTCAGAAAAGAAATTTGATCTGCATTTCTAATAAATTCAAGCGCATCACTGGCAATGAATGAAGCACTTATTCCAGGGTAGAAATAAGAATTATTTTCAGGGCTTAGGGTCGAAACCCAATCATTCCTACCTGTAAAAGTAAGGTATAGATAATTTTTATAACCCAACATCAACTCACCATAGCCGGCAATTGAGCGTTGCTCCGAAATAGCAGCATTTCCGCTTAATTCGCCAACCCTACTGTTAGGATTTATAACATCTGGATATAGTAGATTATTTGCTGCTAAATTATGAGTTTTTCTATAATCTGTACGTATGTTTTGTCCAAGTAATAAACGACCCGAAAAATCACCAAAATCCTTCTTAAATTTCAAAATTAAATCGCTGTTGAAGCGTTGATAGTTATTACTACCATCATTTACTGCTCCAATCGTATTATTTGCCCTTTTCGTTTGAAACTTCCGTGTGCTATTACGCGTTTGATCATTTAAACTATACAACCCTACTCTATATAAGGCGCTAAACCAGTCTGTAAATTCATAATCCAAATCAATTTTACCATTTATAATTTGTTGATTACTTTCATCCCTGAGGTTGTCTATCAAGAAATAGGGATTTCTTAACCAACTTTCATTCGAGATAAAATAATTATTTAAATTCCCTGGTGAATTAGGATCTTGCCAATCTTTTATAAGATCATAGTTAAAGTTTGCGGGCATCCGATAAGCACCGATCCAAGGTCCATCAGGTGTAATGTTCTTTTTATTATTTATATAATTAACATTATAGGCCGTTTTCAACTTTCCAAACTGTCGAGTTCCATTGAAACGTAGGTTTATACGATCGTTTTTATCTTCTGGAATAATTCCCTTTTGGCTCACTTGCTGTGCAGAGAGATAATAGGTACTCCTTTCGTCGCCTCCCGAAAAAGAAATATCATTCTGCACATTGACACCTGTTTGGAATAAGTTAAGACGACTATCGCTTGCTGGTGCTGCATAAAGCAATTCAGGCTGGTTGCCATCAGGAAGCCTAGGACCCCAAGGGCGCATTTGACCATCGAACCTATCTCCCCAAGATTCAAAAGTTTCCGGATTATACTTCCCATTACTTCCTTGCCCATAAATGCTTTGTGCTGTAGGCAACAAATAAGCATTAGAGAAAGTAGTTGTATTGCTAAAACTGACTGAGCCCCTGCCACGCTGACCCGATTTAGTTGTAATCATAATAGCACCATTCACTCCTTCTGAACCATATAAGGCTGCCGCATTTGCGCCTTTCAAAACGGTAATACTTTCGATATCATTAGGATTCAGACGGCCAATATCTGGAATAGGAATACCGTCTACAACATACAATGGGGCATTCGGATTTCTTCCGTCAATACCTGCACTACGTTGAAGAGAACGAGTACCGCGTAATGTAATTTGAGCCGCCGGATCTACCTTACTGTCGTACATATTAATTCTTAGACCAGCAACCTTACTTGTTAATCCAAACAGGGGGTTAACGGTTTTGCCTTCGTTTAAGGTTTGATTATCGATAAATTGTGCGGAAGCACCCATTTCTCGAGAGGTGCGCTTAATGCCCAATGCACCAGTAATGACAACTTCAGTTAATTGGCGAGTATCGATAAAAAGTTCCACATCGATGTTAGCACTATTTACGGTAACCGTTACTTCTTGCGAAACCATACCAAGGTAGCCGAAAACTAAAGTTTGACCAACTTCAGCATTAATATGATAACTTCCATCCGATTTTGAAACTGTATTTTGCTTCGTCTCTTTAATATATATACTTGCTCCAGCAAGTACGAATCCTGTTTCCTGTTCATAAACCTTGCCCTCTATGGGACGAATAGCATCACAAAAGGCGCTTGTGTATAGAACTATTAAAATAATAACAGGCAATAAACTTTTATAGTACATGTTGTTTATATGTTGTTTTATTAGTTGTTTAATTAGACTATTTCTAAATAGTGTGAAATTTTGCACAAACATAAGACTTAAAAAAACAGGTAGTTTAAAAAAAACGAAAAAAAACATATATAAAAGGGAAAGTTTCCTTAGGTAAATAATCTCTAAAATGGAGCTATCAAAAGTTTTGCGATCGTGACTTTATTGCCATTCAAACATTTATTCTGATGAATATTACGCAATCGATTGTTATAGGAAATTATTTGGCACTGCTATATTTAAATTGTATCCTTGTTTTGCAATTAGTATCAAGTCTTTAGCAGAAAAGAACTTTTAATAAATAACACAAAGCAAAAATGACAAGCTGCAATTACAAGAACTCATTTTTTGTCAATAAAAACGAATATTCATCAATAACCGAGTGATACGAGCTCATTAATACAAATAAAAACGAACACTCATTAATAACAATCCATGAAAAACAACAGAAGAGATTTTTTAAAACTTGGAGGCCTTGCTGGCTTAACAGTTGCGGGAGGAGGATTCCTAAAAAGTTTTGCAAATGAAGAAGTGCATACGACTGCCGATATTAACAGATTGATTAATAGCCGTGGTGCTTCCCGTAACAAAACATTTAATATGTCGGGCTATGCCGCTCCTAAATTAGATGTTGTACGTGTAGGATTTATCGGAACTGGAAGCCGTGGAGCGGGTGCTGTCTCGAGAATGAGCAGAATTGAAAAAGTAGAGATTAAAGCCATTAGCGATATTACCGTTAAAGAAACCGATAAAGTAATGGCTAGACTCAAAGAGACTGGCCAAAAGCCAACCGTCTATAATGGCGATTCTGAAGAATGGAAAAAATTATGCGATAGGAAAGACATCGATTTAGTGTACATCGCCACCCCTTGGGAACTCCACACCCCCATGGCTCTTTATGCTATGAACCAAGGCAAACACGTATGTGTTGAAGTACCTGCAGCGACAACTTTAGAAGAAGCATGGCAGCTCGTAGAAACCTCAGAAAGAACGAAAAAGCATTGCATGATGTTGGAAAACTGCTGCTACGACTTTTTTGAGCTATTAACACTAAACATGGCCCGTCAAGGACTATTTGGTGAAATAATGCACGTAGAGGGAGCTTATATCCATGACCTTCTTGATCATAATTTCGATAAGGAACAATATTGGGACATGTGGAGATTAAAACAAAATATCAGCAGAAACGGAAGCCTTTACCCTACACACGGTTTAGGTCCAATCTGCCAAGCTTTAGACATTAATCGTGGGGACAAAATGGATTTCTTAGTATCCGTTTCCTCTAATGATTTTATGATGGGAGAAAAAGCGAAGGAACTTGCAGCTACGGACAAATTCTATGCTCAATTCGCTGATAAAAAATTCAGAGGAAACATGAATACCACTACCATTCGCACCCATAAAGGAAAAACAATTATGGTTCAGCATGATGTAACTTCCCCTCGCCCTTATTCGAGAATCCACTTACTAAGTGGCACAAAAGGTACCGCGTTAAAGTATCCATTACCTGGAAAAATATCTTTAAGCCATAAAGGATGGGCTACAGATGAGGAAATGAAAGCCTTGGAAGAAAAATACAGTCCAAATATCGTGAAGAAAATTGGCGAAATGGCAAAAAAAGTAGGCGGCCATGGAGGAATGGACTTCTTAATGGATTGGAGAACAATTGACTGCTTGAGAAATGGTTTGCCGCTTGATCAAGACGTTTACGATGCTGCTTTATGGAGTTCTATTTTCCCACTTAGCGAAATTTCTATTAATAACCGTTCGAACTCAATCGACGTTCCTGACTTTACACGTGGATCTTGGATAACAAATACTCCAGTAGACATCCTAATGAAAGAAGGTGGAAATACTGGCGTAAAGGCTTAAAAATGCAATGACTGGATCTCATGCCAGTTGCATTAAGCAATTCATCTAAATCACAAGACCCAAAATAAGGTTAATTCTGTCTTTAAGATTAACATTATTTTGGGTCTTACTACAGCAAAACCTGACTGATTAATTACTCAGTAAAAAATTCGGAGACTCTTATTTCTGCTTGCTCTGCTTCTTCAATTTTATCAAGTTTCCTTAAGATGATTGCACGATTCACATGGCTGTCTCTTGCTACATAAGAATCAGGGAAAGAACGGGCTGATCGAGTAAAAAGATCATAAGCCTTTTGGAGGGATTTTTTGCCTCTGCGTTTCATCAAACGTTCACCATCAATAAAATCTTGGTACCACAACTGTGCAACCGGGCTCATACGTTCTGCTTCTTGAAAAACTGGAAAAGGCTTCACATATGCCAACGAGTTTTTATCAATAATCTTAGGAACAGATGTACTAAAGAAATTTTCTAATGCAGCTAAATAGCCTAGGGCTTCTTGCTGATTATATTCCGACTGCTTCAATCTTTTCTCTTCGTCTATATTGGTAAAGAATGATGCCTCGGCTAACACCCCTGGAATACCATAGGTTTCTCGTAAAACCGAAGCGCCACCTGTTGGAAAGATCGTGTGATCGGATACCACACTAACCGGAGATTTACCATTATATAGATTGCTGACCAGGGCTTTTGCGATCTCCTTCCCGAGCAATACCCCGGCCAAGTTCTCTGATGCATTTCCACTAAAATACACAATAGGGAAATTAACTTTTGGATCAGCTGTTGCATTGTGGTGTATGGATAAAAACAAATCGGCTTGGCCGTCTTTTGCAATTTGAGCTCGTTGTGCGAGGGGGATATGTTCATCGTCTATGCGTGTCATAATCACTTTGGCGCCTTTTTCTTCAAGCAATTCTTGAAGGATTAAGGCAACTCTTAAGTTGACCCACTCTTCACGTTCACCAAGCGCCCCTACACGGTAACTATCCGTTTTAGCCGTGCCTCCATGCCCTGCATCAATACAAATAATTTTGCCTATTAAAGGACTAACTTGCTCTTGAGAAAAACTTTTCGATATAAAAAGGCTCGATACAAGGAATAGGAAAAAAAAGCGAAACTGCATACCTGTTTAATTAAATTATTTCTTTTTATGTTTAGATTAAGGTGTAAAGCTCACCGTTCTTCCTCCTCTGCCCTCTTCATTAAATGCTCTAAAAGAAATTTTGCCTGATGCAGGTATAGGATTTTCATAAACAGGGCTTTGCATAGTCGGTTCGCTTCCATCGACTGAATATCTTATCGTCATACCGGGCAGTTGAATATTCGCGTGAAGCTTACCTTCTTTTTCTGCAATACCAACTGTCGGAATTCGGTAATTAAACCCGCCTGCATAATGATCTAGTTTTGGTAATTCTCTTTTCCCGACCTCGTTAACGAAAACGGACCAGGCATGGGCATATTCCGTTTGTGCTTTTCCCTCATCCGTCTCTACCGACCAACTTGGATCTTCAGCCCAAGCTCTCTCGGCTAATCCAAATAATTTTGGCAGTAAAAGATACTCCATCCTCTCTGGACTAATAATGATCTCGCTCCAAAGAGGGGCTTGTATCCCTACAATATTGTCTTTTGCAGAATCGTTTAAGCGTACACGATTGGCATAGCGATCCATACTAATCAAACTCCCAGTATTGTAATCAATTTGATTTTTATAATAATTATAAGGTATAAAACGGAAAGGTTTATCCAGATCAACGTAGCCACCCCAATATTGTCCAACTTCATAAAAACTATGATTATAGGCCAAGTCGAAATAAAAATTAGTAACATTTGTCAAAACGACTTTGTAACCTTCGTTTGCCAATCGATAGGCAAGGTCTTCGTTCTGCCCAAGGTTATTCCATACATCTACATGAAAATTCTCGTTAGCAAAGCGAGGTTCAACAACCATCCTTTTTCTTCCGTCAATTTCAACCTTTTTCATTCCGATTTCTTCCCATCCTGAAAGATAAAGATTGCGGGCCTTCAACATCTTATTGATCTTATTGAAAAAGTAATACCACAAATCATCTGCTGTTGATATGCTGCTATCAGAAGCCTTCAAGCTCAGGTAGGACGGCGATTTTTCCCAGACCCCGTTAGGCACCTCGTCTCCACCAAAATGAATCGTTTTTAGTGGAGCGTTGGCTTCTTTGTACATATTGATGATTTCATCCGTAACTTTTTCTAAAAAAGTATAAGTGGAGGGTAGGGCGACATCTATGATATTATCATTCCAATGCTGTACAGATCTAAATATCGATTGATCATTCAAATCTCTTAAGAGGTATTGTTTTGCTGTTATCGTGTCTCCTTCTTTGGAATACTTCACATATCTTGCGTACATGGACTTGATAGCCGCCCGTGCATGCCCTGGAGTTTCAACTTCGGGAATTACTTGGATATGTCTTTGTTTTGCATATTTTAAAATTTCGATAAAATCAGCTTTGCTGTAAAAACCACTTCCCGCTTTGTTTGAAATATCTGGTCCTGAACCATAAGAAGGCATAAGGTTTTCCAACTCATCTTTGGTATGGCCTCTTCTGCTACCTACTTCGGTCAACTCTGGTAGACCGGGGATTTCTAAACGCCACGCCTCATCTTCGTTCAAGTGAAAGTGCATGATGTTCACTTTGTATAGAGCGAGTAAATCCAGCACTTTTAATACTTGTTCCTTTGTTTGAAAGTTTCTGGACACATCAAGCATGACGGCACGATGGCCAAAGCGAGGAGCATCTACAATTTTTACGCCTTTTAAAGTAATCGTTGATTGCCTTTCTTTCCACGCCTTACTTGGCAGTAAGTTTTTCAGGGATTGAATTCCGTAGAAAATTCCTGCCGGTGTAGATGCTTGTATTAGTATACCATCCGCAGCTACCTTCAATTCATAACCTTCTTCGTTTTTTGTTGGCCCCTTCTTCAAACTAATGGCTTTATCCTTCTTTTCCTTTACTATTTTTGGGCTACCCGTCAATACTTTCGACAATTCACTTTGTAAAAACGCAGCTTCGCTTTCAAAGTCAGAATCAGTGACAATTGTTATGTTCGATCCTATTTCAAAAATATCGGATGTATATTCATAGCTTACTGGTGTAGGAATGAGGGGTGGTAAATCTGCTAAGTTCATCTCCTGAATCCCTTCATTTAACATATAATTCCTCTTGGCAATTTCCATCTCAGTCGAGTCAGCCTTCGAGTAATGATCCAGTTCAAACGGCAAAGAAATGCCATTTGGATAGGTGTTAGTAACCAAATAAAACCCCTTCGGTACATCAATAATATTATTTAGCTTTCTGGTCAATACAGAGATTTGAATTGAAGAATCTGGGGCCAAAGCAATCCAATCACTTTTAGGAAGCATTTTGTAAAAATCGCCATTTATGAATTCAATGTTGACAAAATTGGTATCTACGTCGGCTATTTTTGCACCTCCGCCATTAAAATGAATCGTCCAATTATTATTCAATAGCGTATCAGAAGAGTTATTCTTGATCGTTAATAATGAAAGTGTTTGATTGGATCCATTATGATTATCCTCAATAATTTTCCAGTCAAGGCTTAACACACCTGGTGATTCCTGGGCTTGATTTACCATGCATCCTAAAGTTAAAAAGACACATAATAATGTTCCGAAAGTAATGTATTTAATCATGATTATTTGGGGATTTTTTAAAGAGACTCTTTGTCGTATATTTAATAGATGTTATTATCAATCACGAAAATAACAATTTACAATCAATTAGTGTAAAATACTGCAAAAATTGAATTTTCGAACATGCATTTTCCAGAATTAATGTATCTCGCTGAAACAATGAATTTTACCAACATCTGGGAGTGAATTTATTAATCTAGCAATGATTAAGCTGTGAAAGGCTATTCTTTGTTCTTATGCCCGATTAATGTATTAACTTCAATAGCTTCTCCGCTAAAACCTTGGCGATCTTATGGTAAGATTCAAAAGTCCAGCCTGCAATATGAGGACTCAAAATAACATTCGGATATAATTTTAACTTTTTAAACCAGTCGACCGAATTCAATGCTGGAAACTTTTCGATAGGCAACACATCAAGGGCGGCACCTGATATGTGCTTTTGATCTAGGGCTTGGAGCAAAGATTCTATGTTCACAATTTGCCCACGAGACCCATTCAGTAAATAAAACGGCTTTTTAAACTGACTGATAAATTGGCTATTTATCATCTCTTTGGTTTCTAACGTTAAGGGAATATGGAGACTTAGAACATCTGCATTTTCAAAAATCTCTACCATAGTAGCCTCTTTTGCAAAGTCATCGCTGTAATTTACTCGATATTTATCATAAGCAAGAATTTTTACACCAAAGCCAGAAAGCTTACGCGCCATTGCTTGCCCATTATTACCATAACCAATTAAGGCAATAGTTTTCCCGCCAAGTTCAAACCCGCGATTTTCTTCTCGCAACCATTTCCCTTCGCGAATTTCTGTATTCGAAGTACACAAATTATTTAATAAGGAGAGCAGCATCCCCAACATGTGTTCAGCTACTGCATCGCAATTTCCTTCATTTGCACTAATCAATTGAATGTTTCTTTTCTGAGCATATTCAATATCTATATTATCTATTCCTGCACCGGCTCTAGCGATAGCTTTCAATTTTTTTGCTAAATCGATTAACTCAGAATTTACCTTGAATTTAGAACGCAAAACCAATACTTCATAATCAGAGATTAAAGAAAGTACCTCTTCATAAGAAATATCAGGCTGGTAGTCAACAAGAAAGCCAGCTCCTTGAACAATATCAATAAAGTTAGGATGTATATCATCAACAATTAATATTCTGTAAGGCTGATTTGTCTTTGAAAGCATTATTTTCGAGTTTCGTTAATCTTATTCGTTAGGGCAATATAATCTTCAACATTCAATCGTTCTGCACGTAAATCTAACAAAGGATAATCCTTCATTTTCTCTTTGTCTATTAGAGCCGAAAGTGAATTCCTTAGTGTTTTTCTTCTCTGATTAAAGCCAGCCTTAACCACTTGCCAGAATAAATCTTCATCGCAATCGAGCTTCTTTACATTATTCCTTGTTAACCGAAGTACACCTGACAATACTTTTGGAGGAGGATTAAATGCTCCCGCTTTCACAGTAAACAAATAGCTCACTTCGTAAAAAGCTTGAAGAAAAACACTTAGAATCCCATATTCCTTGCTACCCGGCTTCGCTGCACAGCGTTCGGCCACTTCCTTCTGAAACATCCCGACGACCTCAGTGACCTGGTCCCTTTCTTCTAATATTTTAAATAGAATTTGCGAGGAAATATTATATGGAAAATTACCAATTATCGCAATTGGTCCTTTGAATAAAGCATCAAAATTGAGCTTTAGAAAATCTCCATGAATAAGGCGCTCATTTAAATTCGGGTATTGTCTAGAAAGATATTCAACGGATTCCCCGTCGATGTCTATTAACCAAGTTTGGTATTCCGGGGTTTGCAATAAAATATCCGACAAGATACCCATCCCCGGCCCCACCTCCAATACATTTTCAAATCGGCCGTTGACTTGTAGAGAACGAACAATTTTTTCAGCAATTGCACGATCGGTAAGAAAGTGTTGGCCTAAATGCTTTTTTGCTCTGACAACTGACATATTTTGGAATATTTTAACAAACTTATATAAAATTAATTTATAGACGATATCTATAATTGGATTTATACTTTTAAAAACCGTTATCGAAAACTTAAAATAGTTGATTACTCTATCATTTTTCTTACTTTTGAGAAAAGAAAAGCAAAAAAATGAGTGATAAAATAAAAATAGGCATTTCAATTGGCGACATTAATGGCATTGGCTTAGAAGTGATTATCAAGACTTTTTCTGATAGCCGTATCCTCAATTATTGCACTCCTATCGTTTATGGAAACACTAAGATAGCTTCCTATTATCGCAAAACTATTGGATTGAATGATTTTAGTTTTAATATTATCCAAACCGCAGCATTAGCGAATCCAAAGCGAGCTAATATTATTAACTGCTGGACTGATGATGTAAAAATTTCACCCGGCGAAGCGAATGAAATTGGCGGAAAATATGCTTTTATTTCATTAGAAAAAGCTGTGGACGACTTATTAACGGGAGAGATAGAGGCTTTAATAACCGCCCCAATAAATAAAAAAACAATTCAAAGCGACACTTTTAATTTCCCTGGTCACACTGAATACATCCAGTCTCGAGCTAATGCGAAAGATGCGTTGATGTTTATGATCAATGACGAACTGAAGATTGGAGTTGCTACAGGTCATATTCCCATATCTGAAGTTTCAAAGAATTTAACGACTGACAATATTGTGTCCAAGTTAAAATTGATGAATGAAAGCTTAAAAACCGATTTCTGGATAGAAAAGCCTAAAATTGCTGTCTTGGGACTAAATCCCCACGCTGGGGATAATGGATTAATAGGAATGGAAGAGATTGAAATTATTGAACCCGCCATTAAGCTGGCTGTTGAAGCGGGAATTTTCGCTATGGGACCTTATCCTGCCGACGGCTTTTTCGGGGGTGAAAAATATCGCCAATTTGACGCAGTGCTAGCGATGTATCACGACCAAGGGCTTATTCCATTCAAACACATTGCTTTTCATAATGGAGTTAATTTTACAGCAGGGCTACCTATAGTTAGAACTTCACCGGATCATGGAACTGGGTTTGATATCGCGGGAAAAAACTTGGCTTCAGAGCAGTCGTTCCGGGAAGCTGTATTTACAGCAATTAACATTGTAAAACGCCGTAAAGAGCAAATGGAGCTTACTTCTAATCCTTTAAGAATAAGAAGATTGACCAGAGATCGTGACTAACTTCTTGGTTCGTTATCCAATACTAGCTAAAAAATTTTCACATGTTAGATATTATCTTTAAATTTGCGGGCTTAATTGACGTGCTTTGAAATTTCTAAAACAATATAGTATTCCATTTACTGGCTTGAAAAATGACCAGCATGAATTTCAATTTGAAATAGACAAACGTTTTTTTGACGAATTTGACTATTCAATGGTAAAGGATGGGGCACTAAAAGTAATTGTTAAGCTCGAGAAACAGGAAACGATGATGATTCTCAATTTCAATATTGAAGGCCATATCTCGCTCAACTGCAACTTGTGCTTAAATAACTATCCTGAGAAGACAGTTATTAACGAAAGAATAATCGTCAAATTTGATGACGAAGATATTAACCAGACGACGGAAGAAATTTTAGTTTTATCAAAAAGTGATTATGAATTGGATATTGCACCTTTGCTATACGAATACATTAACTTAGCCGTTCCAATTAACAGCCGCTGCGAAAATCCTGGGAATGAAGCTTTTTGCGATAAAGAAATGATTTCAAAAATTGAAAGCCTCAGCAATGCTGAAGAAAAAGAAAATCAAGTTGACCCACGCTGGGAAATATTAAAGAAAATAAAAAATAATTAAAATAAAAATAAAACGAGATGGCACATCCAAAACGGAAAACTTCCAAATCTAAAAGAGACAAAAGAAGAACACATTACAAAGCAGTGGCACCAAGTCTAACAACTTGTCAAACCACAGGAGCGGTACATTTACCACACCGTGCCTATGAAGTAGATGGTAACCTTTATTTCAATGGCAAAGTACTTATTGAAAACACAGCTCTTGCATAAAATTTTCAACATAGAACATCCTAAGATTCGCTATAAAAGTGAAATCTTGGGATGTTTTTTTATTGGTTAATAAAATATACAGATGAAAATTGGCTTAGACATTATGGGTGGCGATTATGCCCCAAAAGCAGTTGTTTTAGGAGCCATTGAAGCTAGTAAATCTTTGTTGCCTGGACAGACTATTGTCCTTATAGGTGATAAAGAGCAAGCGATTGAAATTATTAACTCTCAAAATATCGATCCAGATATTTTTGAATACGTCCATACCTCTGAGATTATCGGCATGGATGAACACCCAACTAAAGCTATCACCCATAAACCAAATGCCAGTATTTGCGTTGGGTTCTCTTTATTAAAAGAAGGGAAACTTGACTCTTTTGCCTCTGCAGGTAATACTGGGGCAATGTTGGTAGGTTCAATGATGAGCATTAAGGCAATCCCCGGTGTTCATAGACCAGCAATTGCATCTAATATTCCTAAAGAAAAGGAAGGGTTTGGTATTCTATTAGATGTAGGTGCTAATGCAGATTGCAAATCTGACACCTTATTGCAGTTTGCTATTTTGGGCAGTATATACATAGAATATGTATATAAGGTTGAGAATCCCAAAGTGGGCCTAATTAACCTTGGTGAAGAAAAAGAAAAGGGAAATCATCTTACATTGGCTACCTATCCCCTTTTAAAGGCAAATGAGGAACTTAACTTTATAGGTAACATTGAAGGTCGTGACTTATTTAATGAAAAAGCGGATGTAATGGTTTGCGATGGCTTTACAGGAAATGTTCTTCTTAAACTTGCAGAGTCTTTCTATGAAATTGCATTAAGACGAGGTTTTAAAGATGAGCTTATTGACCGTTTTAACTATGAACAATACGGGGGAAGCCCAATCTTAGGAGTGAATGCCCCGGTGATAATAGGTCATGGCATTTCCACTCCTGAAGCGATAAAAAATATGGTTTTATTGTCAAAAACGATGATTGATTCAGATGTTGTTGGCAAAATCAAAAATGCATTTAAATAAAAACAAATTCATAATGGGCAAAATTCATGCTGCAATAACAGCAGTAAATGGCTATGTTCCTCCAGATATACTAACAAATGAGGATTTGGAGAAAATGGTGGATACCAACGACGAATGGATAATGAGCCGTACGGGTATCAAAGAAAGGCGCATATTAAGAGGTGAAGGCTTAGCCACCTCAGATATGGCTGTTCCTGCTGTAGAAGGCTTATTGAAAAAGCGGGGAATTAGTGCTGAAGAAATTGACCTTATCATCTTTTGTACCGTTACTCCTGATATGATCTTTCCGGCTACAGCAAATGTTTTGGCGGATAAAATTGGGGCAAAAAATGCTTGGGGCTTTGACCTTCAAGCTGCATGTTCAGGCTTCCTTTATGGATTAGCAACTGGTGCACAGTTCATAGAATCTGGAAAACATAAGAAAGTTTTAATTGTTGGTGGAGATAAAATGTCTGCGATAGTAGATTATACCGACCGCTCTACGTGCATTTTATTTGGGGATGGCTGTGGAGCAGTATTACTAGAACCAAATTACGAAGGTCAAGGTGTTCTTGATTCCATTTTAAAAAGTGATGGATCGGGAAGAAACTACTTGGACATGAAAGCTGGTGGATCACTAAAACCTGCGAGCCATGAAACTGTAGAAGCTAAACAACATTTTATTTCGCAAGAAGGCCAGTCTGTTTTTAAATTTGCTGTAACGAATATGGCAGATGTGGCTGCTGAAATCATGGAAAAAAACAACCTAAGAGGCGATGATGTTGCTTGGCTGGTTCCACATCAGGCAAATAAGAGAATCATAAATGCGACCGCAAATCGAATGGGTATTGGCTCTGAAAAAGTTATGGTCAATATTCAAAAATATGGTAATACTACCAATGCAACCATTCCCCTATGTTTATGGGATTGGGAAAGTCAATTAAAAAAAGATGACGTCCTTATTTTGGCAGCCTTTGGTGGCGGATTTACGTGGGGTGCAGTCTATTTAAAATGGGCTTATTAATAAATTCATGAAAATATTCTTAAATCAATTATAAATGAATCATATGGATATTAAACAAATTCAAGACCTGATAAAGTTTGTAGCGAAATCGGGAGTAAACGAAGTATCTATTGAGCAAGAGGCCTTCAAGATTACCATTAAGGCAAATCAGGAGCCAACCTATGTAACTGCGAATATTCCTAGCCAGGTTCAGGCTGTAGCTGCTGCGCCAGCTCCTAGCGCCCAAAATCAAGTAGCGGAAATTCCTACGACATCTATTCCTACAGAAGACACTTCTAAATATTTAACTATCAAATCACCGATGATTGGCACTTTTTATCGATCTGCTAGTCCAGACAAACCGTCATTCGTAAATGTTGGTGATGAAATAAATGCCGGAGATGTGGTTTGCATTGTAGAAGCTATGAAGTTATTTAACGAAATTGAATCGGAAATTTCTGGTAAAATAGTAAAAGTATTGGTTGACAATGCTCAACCAGTAGAATATGACCAACCTCTTTACTTGGTTGATCCTAACTAATTTACTGATCAACTTATTTCAAGAAAAATGTTTAAAAAAATACTCATTGCAAATCGCGGAGAAATTGCGTTGCGAATTATCCGTACGTGCAAAGAAATGGGGATTAAGAGTGTAGCAGTTTACTCGACTGCCGATAGAGATAGCCTTCATGTCAGATTCGCCGATGAAGCTGTTTGTATTGGCCCCCCTCCAAGTATAGACTCTTATCTAAATATTCCAAATATTATTTCTGCAGCCGAAATTACCAATGCCGATGCAATTCATCCTGGCTATGGCTTTCTTGCAGAAAACGCAGAAATTTTCTGCTATTTGTCGCGATTACGGTATTAAATTTATCGGCGCAACTCCTGAACAGATTCATGATATGGGCGATAAAGCCTCGGCGAAAGAAACCATGAAGAAAGCAGGTGTTCCGACTATCCCGGGCTCTACAGGACTTCTAACAGATGTAAAAGAAGGGATAAGATTAGCCAATGAAATAAAATATCCAGTGATTCTAAAAGCAACTGCCGGCGGTGGTGGTCGTGGAATGCGAATTGTATGGAAAGATGAGGATTTTGAATCAGCCTGGGATTCCGCACGTCAGGAATCAAAAGCAGCTTTCGGTAATGATGGCCTATATTTGGAAAAATATATTGAAGATCCTAGACATATTGAGATTCAAATTGTCGGTGATCAATACGGTACCGTATGCCACCTGTCTGAAAGAGATTGTTCCATACAGCGTCGCCACCAAAAGCTAGTGGAAGAAGCTCCTTCTCCTTTTATGACTCCGGAATTACGTGAAAAAATGGGTGATGCAGCAATTGCTGGGGCAAAAGCGGTAAACTATGAAGGTGCAGGAACGGTAGAATTTTTAGTAGACAAATACCGTAACTTCTATTTTATGGAGATGAATACCCGTATTCAAGTGGAACATACTATAACAGAAGAAGTAATCAATTTTGATCTTATAAAAGAGCAAATTAAAGTCGCAGCTGGAATTCCAATTTCGGGGAAAAATTACGAACCAAAAATGCATTCTATAGAATGTCGAATTAACGCCGAAGATCCGTTAAACGACTTTAGACCAAGTCCTGGAAAGATTACTAATTTCCATTCTCCAGGTGGACATGGAGTGCGTGTAGACACACATGTTTATGCAGGATATGTTATCCCTCCCTATTACGATTCAATGATTGCAAAGCTTATTTGTACAGCCCAGACGAGAGATGAGGCAATTTCAACAATGGAGCGTGCTTTAAGTGAATTCGTAATCGAAGGAGTTAAAACAACTATACCTTTACACTTAAAACTAATGCAGGATCCAAATTTTAGAGCTGGAAATTTCACTACTAAATTTATGGAAACTTTTGATTTGAGTGAATATTAGTTGATTTACGACATTATAAGTATTGTGTTAATACCATTCTTTTCATTAAAGAATGGTATTTTTGTTCCAGAAAATTTATTATGAGTAAAATAAGTGGTCAAAACCTAATTGACGTAATAAAAAACAAGAGTAAAAGTTTAGAAGGGGAAATGTCCTTTTTTGAACACCTTGAAGTGTTACGATGGCATTTAATCCGATCGGCTATTGCTGTAGTTGTGTTCATGAGTGTGGCATGGACATATTTTGATTTTATCTTTGATAAGATAATAATGGGACCAAAAAGCACCGACTTTTGGACTTATAGAATGATGTGTGCATTAGGGTATAAATTTAATCTGGGAGATGAATTTTGCGTTAAAGAAATTCCAATGCAAATAATCAACATTCAAATGGCTGGTCAGTTTACCTTACAGATGAATGCTTCTTTGTTAATTGGGATAATGGTAGGCTTTCCTTATCTATTATATGAGATTTGGCGTTTTATCAAACCGGCACTTTCGGATATTGAACGTAAATCTGCTACTGGCTTCGTTTTTTATGCAAGTATCTTGTTTGTTATTGGAGTGTTATTTGGTTATTATGTCATTACACCACTGTCCATTAAATTTTTAGCCAACTGGCAGGTAAGTTCCGATATTGTGAATCAAATTACGATGAGTTCCTACCTTTCCACGGTAGCTACCATCACGATTGGTGCGGGAATTATTTTCGAATTACCAATCATAATTTTTATTTTATCGAAAATTGGCATAATGACTCCGCAATTTATGCGGTCGTCTCGCAGATATGCCGTCATTATAATACTTGTAATATCCGCTATAGTTACTCCGACGCCAGATGCGCTCACCTTATTATCAGTTGCCTTTCCTATGCTCTTATTGTATGAATTAAGTATCATATTGGCAGCTCGTGTCTATAAAAAGAAGCAAAAAGCAGAAGAAGAATTTTTTAAATCTTAAATATAAAACAATGAATATTGCAATCGGTGGCGATCACGCCGGCTTTGAATACAAAGAAGAGCTAATTAAGTCTTTGGAAAGTCAAGGTCATACAGTTAAAGACTTTGGAACTTATGGGTTGGACTCGGTTGATTATCCAGATTTTGCACATCCTGTAGCGAAGGCAGTTGAAAGCAAAGAATCAGAATTTGGTATCCTGATTTGCGGAAGCGCCAATGGAGTAGCCATTACTGCAAATAAACACCAAGGAATACGTGCGGCAATTTGCTGGCAAAATGAATTGGCAGCTTTAGCTCGTCAACATAATAACGCCAATATCGTCTGCATTCCAGCTAGATTCGTTTCTATAGAAGAAGCAGATAAGATAGTGAAAACATTTCTAAGTACATCGTTTGAAGGCGGAAGACATGAAGCTCGCGTGGGTAAAATAAATAACTGTTAGTATAGATATAAGACCATCATGACTTCTCAAATTCACTCATGATATTACATTACCGCTTAAAAAATACTCAAATGAAAAAAGTGCTTTGCTCTCTTCTTTTTGTTACTTGCCTATCCCTGGGGACATCTGCACAAATTGATTCTGTTGCTTCCCAATATGCCTCAAAAATAACGGTCAAGTCGGCCACAAAACATCTAACGAAATTAGCTTCCGATGAGTTCGAAGGTAGAGACACTGGAAAACCTGGAGGGCTTAAGGCCGCCGAGTACATCGCTGATGAATTTAAAAAGCTGGGATTGATTGCACCTGTAGATGGGTCCTACTTCCAGCAAGTTCCTTTGATAGAAACAAAATTTGAAGTTGAAAAATTCACTATAAACGGCAAAAACCTAAAAGTTGGTGAAGGCTATTACATGACTGGGGCTGGTCCGACAACTAATATTACAACTAATGAAATCGTCTTTATCGGTTACGGAATAAGTGATGATAAGTATGATGATCTAGAGAAAACAAATATCAGTGGCAAGGTAGTGATGCTAATCAATAAAGATGAGCCACAAAGTACCAATGGAATTTCATATATAAGTGGAACAAAGTCTTTATCTGACTGGTCTACTAGCCGCAACAAACGCATTCAAAACATACTTAGTAAAAACCCCTCGTTAATATTGGCTGTATCACCTGACGTTTCTACTATGCTTGGCCGGTTTCAGGGAATGTTTTCCCGTGGACGCTTGATGTTAAAAGAAAACTATAAAGGGGATCAGAGCAGCGATATTATAGCTCATTTAACCCCTGAAACTGCTGATCTTTTATTAAAGGGGGCAAATACAAGTTACAACAAATTGGTTACTAAGATTAACAAAAATGGCAAACCAAACACATTTACTTTTAAAGCTAATCTAAGAGCCACATATGGAACTAAGACAGTTGATGTATATTCCCCGAACGTCCTAGGTTGTCTTGAAGGTTCAGATCTTAAGGATGAACTGATAGTGATATCTGCACATTATGACCATATTGGGGTCGGCTCAAATGGCGAAATTTTTAACGGGGCAGATGATGATGCGTCGGGAACTACAGGAGTTTTGGAAATAGCTAAAGCGTTTTCAGAAAGCAAAAAACAAGGTAAAGGTCCTAGGCGAAGTATTTTGTTTTTAGCGGTTACTGGTGAGGAAAAAGGACTTTTGGGTTCCGATTTTTATACTCGTCATCCTATATTTCCATTAAAAAATACGGTAACTGATTTGCATATTGATATGATTGGTAGAGTTGATCCAGCGCATGAAGGCAAGCCAGATTATGTGTACGCCATTGGATCGGATAAACTAAGTTCTGTGTTACATGAAATCAGTGAGGATGTGAATGCAAAGTATACAAAGTTGGATATAGATTATAAATACAATGATCCCGATGATCCTGAACGTATTTATTACCGTTCAGATCATTATAATTTTGCAAAAAACGGAATCCCTGTTATATTCTACTTTAATGGTGTTCATGAAGATTACCATAAAGCGACAGATACCATCGAAAAAATCGACTTTGGTCAATTAGTAAAGCGCACCAAGCTAGTTTTCCATACCGCATGGGAAGTTGCAAATAGAGATCAACGTTTAATTGTTGATTCAAACAAAAAATAAGTTTTTAGAAAAACCTAAAACCTTACAATATGGCGTCGAAGCAAGCAAAGGATTTTCTAAAAGACAGTGAAGCGAAGGCTTTTGATCTTAATCACCGAAAAATAATCAATTACAATATTGACAAATACAATACTGCCGTTAATATTGGCATTTCTCGGTTTAATAATTTAGAAAATTCAAAACGTAAAGGCTACAGTTTAAAATGGAAGGTTTTAGAAAATCTAGATAAAGTCTTGCCTGAGTTTGAATCTAATTTTCAACGCTCGGGAGGAAAAGTTCTATGGGCCGAGAATGCAGCTGAGGCACAAGAAGAAATCTGGAAAATCATTTCCCGCAATAATGCCAAGTCAGTCATTAAGTCCAAATCAATGACAACGGAGGAAATTGATCTCAACGAGTTTCTTGAAAACAAGGGGATAGAAACCTTAGAAAGTGATTTAGGGGAATATATTGTTCAGCTTTTGGGCCAAAAACCATATCATATAGTCACCCCGGCAATGCACCTTAGTTTAGAGAATATTGCTCAACTTTTCCATGAAAAGTTTGACACCCCTCTAGATGCAAGTCCAGAGGCTTTAACTCTAAAAGCGCGGGAATTACTTCGTGATAAATATCTACAGGCAGATGTAGGCATAACAGGTGCAAATTTCCTTATTGCGGATACAGGCTCGATAGCTTTAACGGAAAATGAAGGAAACGCTCGCCTTAGTACCACATTTCCTAAAATACATATCGTAGTGGTGGGCATAGAGAAAGTGATACCATCCATAAACGATCTTGATCTTTTTTGGCCCTTGTTGTCGACACACGGAACCGGACAAAATCTTACAGTTTATAATACCATTTTAAATGGTCCTCAGCAGGAAAATGAAACTGACGGACCCAACCAGATGTACGTAATCTTACTTGACAATGGTCGTACAAATGTTCTAGCCCAAACTGATCAACGACAAGGTTTGTATTGTATTCGCTGTGGAGCATGCCTTAACGCCTGCCCCGTTTATAAAAATATAGGCGGCCATACCTATCAAACTACCTATAGTGGGCCTATAGGCTCCCTAATCACTCCCCACATGAAAGGCATGGACGCCTTTAAGCACTTAAGTTATGCGTCAAGTTTATGTGGGAAATGTACCGAAGTTTGCCCCGTGAAAATAGACATACATAATATGCTGTTAGCAAATCGAAGAGATGCTGTAAAACAAAGACTTACACCGGGAATGGAGCGCATAGGTTGGAAGGTATTTACCGTTGCTACATCTAAAAGAAGTTTTTTAGATCGCTTCGGAGGGAAATTCAAAAACTTCATACTATCGATCTTTATGAAAAAAGCGTGGGGAGGGAATAGAGACCTTCCAGTTTTACCAGATAAGTCATTTAGTAAACAATGGAAAGAGAAGCAGGATAATCCTTTAAATTAATCCTTAACCCTATTCATCCAAGAATCATTTACCCACTTTTCTTCATTAAAAGAACCTCTGCCATTGGGTTGAAAAGATAAACCCTACCGGTTTTCACTTCCACGCAACGGTATCTTTTTCTTAATATTTTTCCCTTTTGAAAAATACGTCCATTTTTCAAAGCAAAAATACATAATTCAGGTAAAGCTTCAACAGTATGATGGTTTTCCTTTATCTGATCATACTTCTTTAATATGCGGAAAAGATCCAGATCTGTGCAACTTGAGGCTTTGGGATTATGTAGGTAAACTTCGACTGCCTCCTTAACATCCTCCGGGAAAATCTGTAGCTTAAAAAATACGTTCATTAAATCTTTGAAATTCCTTTTCCAAGCCGACCCATGTGGCTTTACAAGATGCTTATGTTCATTCCAAGTCTTCAGATGAGCAAATTCATGAACAGTAGTAATTAAAAAGGCATAAGGATTTAAATCACAATTTACAGAAATTCGATGTCCGTTAACTCCGTGCGGAGGACGGTAGTCACCAAATTTACTAACTCGACTTTTACTTATTTTAAATTTGCATCCTGAATCTTTAATCCAAAGCCCAATAATATTGGCTGCTTCCTCTGGGATATAATTCCTCAAAATTGAAATATACTCTTTCATATTTCAATTACTTCTTGTGCCCAATTGTAAACAACAAATAAGAAAAGTAAGCCATACCTATCCCTAAATGGTCGGCAATAATATCCGCAAACTCAAAGCCCCGATAAGTAGTAAAATACTCTTGTATCAATTCAGTTGACATAGCAAACAAACTGGAAACAATAATGCTTAGAACTATCGGTAAACTAATAAATCTAAATGAACTGTCATTCTTTAAAGAAGCAAACAACAACAAAACAGTAAAGACGAAGAATATACCCGTATGAACTAATTTGTCTACCCCGGGGAAGCTAAATCGAGAAATCGTTTTGTCATTCATATCAATCGGTGTAGTGATTAAAAACATAACAAATATTCCCCAAATTACCGCCCACAAATAATGTTTCATTGGAATAAATTATAGGATAAGTGTCCGCTTGAAGGTGTCAATGCTCGTTACACTCGATGTGTGTATAGTGGCCATGATATTATCATGAGCTATTAAAATTTAATTGGCTTTGTGAATTTTAATAGCTCACAATGGTTTCACAAAATATCTTATGGGTGCTTATAAAAGGTACCTAAACCTTATGCACTAACCAAGTCTTTATATTCGTCAGCTGATAATAAAGAATCTACATCTGCCGGATTTTTCAATTTAATACGAATCATCCATCCTGCACCATAAGGATCGTTATTTACTAATTCGGGGCTCGCATCTAATTGATCATTCATTGAAAGAACCTTTGCCGTTACAGGCATGAATAAATCCGAAACGGTTTTAACAGCTTCTACTGAACCAAAAATTTCGTCCTTCGATACTTCGTCGTCAATTGTATCAATATCTACAAATACAATATCTCCTAATTCACTTTGAGCAAACTCAGTAATACCGATAACGGCTTCATCGCCCTCAACACGCAACCACTCATGGTCTTTTGTATATTTTAATTCTGCTGGAAAATTCATAATATCTTAATTTTTATCAAATTTATCATTCTTAACCTGAATAGCAAAAAATAGTTCTGAATTAAAAGGATATAGTTTCAAGTGCCATACATCTTTATTGGAAGAAAACCCTCAAATTCACACCAAAATTGGTGTAGGATGTAGCATAGGTTTGAGACGTATAGGGTTTGACAGCGTTACTATCATAAAAAACCCGCACACTAAATCTTTGATTAATTAAATAATCAATGGATGGTCGAACAGTAATGTTTTTATTGCCGGAAGCTACCTCAGAAAAATCAGCATCCGACCGATATACTTTCGTTTTCATATCATTTAATGCTATGTCCAACTTGAAATTGAGGTCGTTTTCGAGCTTAATGCCACCAAACAGTCCAAATGGAAGTCGAAATCCATTAGTTCTATAGCCCATTCCAAAAACTAATGCCTGATCGTCCATTTGTGCCAATTGACTATTTTGCATGCTTAAGTTTAACATTCTGGATTTTCGGTACTCGGCGTTTGCAGAAACATTATTTTTGAACCGAACATCCATGCCAATCAAAGGCAAAAACTCTTCTTGTATGGAAACTTGCATGAATTGAAATGATGGTAAGAAGTTATCATTTCTATCTCTCGCAATTGGAAAACCATTCATCATTTCATTTCTGAAAATCGATTGATAACTATTAACAATATAATGACTTCTATAGCCATGTGTTATATTCACAGAGGTAAAGACCTCACTAAATAAACCATAATTGCTTAGTCCCCTATAAGAAATTCGCCAGTTAGGAATAGGGATACTAGGGAATGTCTTATAACTATATTTTGATACCCCTCTTCCTGAATAAGTAGACAGGAAAGCCCCTACAACAACATCTTGTGCTTCTAATCCATAGCCATCAGCAAAAGAACCAACTTTCCCATTAGAGTTGGGGTTTAATGAGCCTAAATACTGAGAAATCTCTGCTTTGGCCCTTTCAAACTTTCTGAATAAATCATCATCATTTTTGAAGGCCGTTCTTAAAGAAAAGAAAGAAACACTAAAGGATCCATTTACAGAAGGGGTCAAGCTTTCAAACGATTGACTATCATTAAAAAAGCGAAATGTGCTTGTATATGTTTGATTTTTCATCCGATCTCCGGTTAGCTCTATCTGCAAGTCATTAAAGGGTTCGATATTCGCCCGGATAGCAATATCTTCTTTTAGAGAATTAACATATAACTGATTTTGGGTGGTATCATTTGTGATCCAACCTTTTGATGCTGCACGTTCTCGAATATCGTATTGACTGCCTAATACAAACCCCCACCCGGGTGAGTTGTGATCAAGATCGTATCCAAATACACTTGTGCCAGGCAAATATCCAGGCAAGAAAGTTCCATCTGTCCTTGTGTACGCAGCATTAACATTTTTAACGCTTGTTAATAGTTGAAAAAGGAAACCGTCTCCATTACTTGGTCTTAAGAAATCAAACTTTTGATATAAACTGTTGAAATTAAAAGTGGGATTAATCTGAATAGTTCGAGAGTTTTGTATATTATTACCCAGAGAAACGGAAGGATCTTTCATTATAAACAAAGGCTCACTTTGCCAATTGAACTGAGAACCATAACGGGCGATAACATTCATCCAGTTTAATCCCGGGATTTTATTAATAGGCAATGTATAATTCAGATTTATCATATGATTATAATCCGTGTTCCTTCCTAAACGCCAAAAGTTATGCCACAGGGTATCTCGTTTTAAAGAAGTTATTCTGCCTTCCGGCTCATCAATAATTGAATAATTGGTAGCATTAATATCTAGTTTTAAGGATTTCGTCAAATTCCAACTAATTCCGTAAAGCCTAGACATAGCAAAATTTTTATTGAAAAATGTTCCTACCGGTAAAAAATTATCTGGGGAGTTTTCCCTTAAAGTATTTTCCGCATATAAGCGATTAACGTCAATTCTAAAGTTAAGAATCGAGGGCATTAGGTTAAAGTTAAAATCACTGAGCAATGAAAATTCTTTTCTCTTTATCTTTTTAAAAGGTTCGAAATACCTTTCATTTGAGCTGTTAAAGTCATAAGCCAAGGAGGCACGATAATTTTTTTGAGAATTGTTCTCAGTTAAATAATCCCGATGAAAATACTCTGAAAATGCAAACGAAGCATTCAAATTCTCCACATCCCAAAGCCTATTAGGCTTTTCCGAATTCATCCTTAGTTTCCTTACGTTTGTAAAATTAATGCTTCTCCTACTTGTCACATCTTGAACTAAATACAAAAGGGAGTCGCGACCATTCTGCGATAAATTATTCAAGGATGTATTCAAAAGAATATCGGGAACTAATGGGTTATATTCTGGTGTTCCCAATTGATTGGAATAATTAAAATACATGGGTATCCGCATGCCTACATGATCTGGGAAGAATCTACCCAGCTCGGCAGACGTGGTTAAGTTAATAAACTGCTCATCAATTCTGCTTCTTTGACCAATGCGTTGATCAATAGAACCAAAGCCTATTGTACTTTTTGAAGCAGAAAGATTTACATCAGCAAAATCTGCCAATTGTGCATTTAATCGCATTGTGGCTGCCCAGCCGCCATCATTTTCAAAGCCAGATAAGCGTAGTTCATTAAACCAGACAATCCCGCTTTTATCAAGTCCATCATCCCCTAAAGAGTTCGCCGAATTCCTTAACGGATTCTTTACCCCTAACAAATAAAACCTTACTTTACTCAACTCTGGTTGACCTTTTATTGTGACTGTACCCCTATCATCCGACATGGTAAAAGGCTTTTCGATTGGCCATGCCTGTCCATTGAGAAAAGCTCTATTTCTTTGATCTTTCGCCTCTTGAAAAATACTTAATCGGATGTCAAAACTGTTTTCTTCAGGCCAAATCAAATGAGGATCCTTTACACCATAAGGAGTGACTTTTAATGGAATTTCATATTCATAATAATTATCTGTTCCGTCAGTTCCCAAACGAATAAAAGCATTCAAATCATTATCTTTTAGATAATCTCCCTCCGCATGGACAAAAAGTTCCAAATTTTTATGCGAACGGAAATCAATCGTAGATGTTCTATATGTCCCCCGCCCATAGCCATCTCGTAAATTTTTCACATCAAAAGACAAAGCTTGTTCATTGAGTTGTATATTATGGTAGGTATTTCCATAATCTATTTGCCGCTCAATGCCAGGAGGAACGACATAAGGAATGGGGTGCCGTTTCCCATTTTTTTCTATACTTACTGCGGCAATTTCTACCTCAGAATTATCTGGAGCGGGATTGATTAATGAAGGATCGGCAATTACTTTAGCAATAGACCGTTCAGCGTTATATTGCCGCCACTCGCCTCTCACTAGCTCAAGCTTTGCAAAACGTAGCACGGTTGTATCGGCAAAATCGGTCAAAAACATTCGTATAAAACGAATAGATTTAAAGTCACGAATGTCACCAATACGTTCTTTAAAATGGGCAATAGGAATTCTAAGTTGATACCAGTCTACTTCCGAATTTTTCCCATTAGATAATTTCACCTTGGCAGTATGCATATCAACAATGAAATTCTGCCCAACTTTCATTTCTTGAGGTTTAAGCGAAATTTCATATTGATAATACTCCTCAATCTGATTCATGTTGTTATCCCGATTGATGTCTTCCCCATCAGGAAGTAAAGTTGAGGCAGCATTGTCAATTCCTAATTCCTGACGTGCCTGGTCTGAAGTTCGCGAATTATTTTCCGTCCCATTATATTTTTCATACCGTTTTAAGATTCCAGCAGAGGCGGCGTCTAGTGTGGATCCTAAGTAGTATTCAAAGTTATCATTCGATGGGTCCTTCTCAATAATTTGACGGACTTGGGGATTTAGATGTTGAAGGAAATCTTGGAAATGTATCCGCTCATCAGTATCATTTAGACCATCAAGTCCAATATCTTGTAAAGCACGAGCAGCTGGATCATTATCAAATGCTTGAATAAGAGGCTGATTTTTTGGAACCCTTCCCCAAACTGTGGTATCTGTTTGCGAATAATTACCATTAGTGGGCATCCCGTTCTCCAAAGATTTTCGCCCATCTTTTAAAATATCTTCAGAAATATTTCCCAAATTAAAATAAATACTGCCACCTTCCGACTCAGGATTATCAATAAATGGATCCATCATCCATAATTCGATGAATTCTATGTTTTGAGATTCAAAATCAGGGGTTTCGATCTTTCTTAAAATGCCACCCCATTTAGACTTAGGGTTAGCTAACGTCCCATCTTGGTTTAAACCTGATGTTGTATAATTATAAGGCCCTCGTAAAGTAGGATAATAACTTAAATTTAAAGTTGAAAGGTACAATGGCTGACCTGTACTAGATTCTTTAAATGGAAAGACTTCTTGTTCTAACACTTCGCGAACACTGTGTAATGACAATTCCTCATGATTACCTCGAATATTGGAAGGTGTTAAACTACTGTTTCGATAAAAGATAGGATCAATATTAAAAAAAGCTAATTTCGCACGATTAAAGCCATAGCGCAAATCATTATCATATTGGGATTCAGGAAAATGCTGTGGAGTACCAGATATCTGCCAATTTATTGCTCCTTTTAAATCAATAATAGACTGGCTATTTTCAAAATCATCAATATAACTCACTCCTCCTCTATTACCGGCAATGTTTAAAGCACGTGGGTGGCCGGGTTTCAAAGCAGCAAATTCTCCAAAAAATGAAATACCAGAAGGAGCACTAGTATTAATAAAAGGTATCCTATCAACCATTCTCGTTAACCATCTTGACGAGGAATTATAATTGATATCAAATCCGTACGTGGAATTTGATATGGGCTCTTCAGCAAGGTTTACCTTTTGAGTCAAAGGCTTTTCGGTTAGGTTTAAAAAAGTTGCACCAAAATGAAGTTTATCGTTCACTAAATAATCTAAACGACTACCAATCATACTTTTTTGCTGAAGGCCGAATAACTCATTATTCTCAAGCTTAATTCTAATGGGTTGACCTGAATTTAATAAAGATTCATTTAAAATTCTTAGCCTACCAATTTCGTAATCTATCGTAAAATCAATTCCTTCCGTCAACGGAATAGACCCAGAAAACACTTGTACAGATCCTCGTGGAACATTCATCGCATCTAATTGAAATTCTGCACCCGTTTCAGATTCATAAGTACCTTTTATTAAATAGCGATTTTTTCCTGGATAAAGCTGTTGTGCAATAACTTTTGTAGAATCATATAATGCTTGAAAAGTATATTTTTCAATTAAATGCTGCTCCGTTGCCGGATTAAACTGCTTAGCCAAATCGCTCCCGAAGGGCTCGATGACGGGAAACTTAACCCTACCCTGATCAGAGTCTATCGTAATGCCTTCTAGAAAGTCGAATACTCCATCTGGTTTCCTATCATTTTGAGCGTTAAGCTTATCCAATCCCATAGCTTGTAGCCATAGCTTATTTATAAGTGCTTCACCTTCGAAAACGATTGGCCTATCTACTCCACTTTCATTTTCTGTACGAAAAATATTGAAAACAAAGTTACTCCTACCAACGCGATAAGCACCAATGGAATAAATATTTTTCATCATTAAGTCCCAGATAGGCAAATTTGTTTTTAAGGTCTCATTTTTTAATAGCTTTGCATACAATACTTGCGGATTTGAAGGATTAACTGGGATATCGGTCGAAAACTCACCCACCTGATATTCTTGTCCATTTGCAGTATACCGATAAGCGACCGCCAAAACTTGATCAACATTAAGAGGGAGGTTTAACGATATGTACCCTAATCGAGGATCGAGTGTATATTCCCTTTCCGTTAACTTTCTAGCACTTGTTAATTTTGCATAATTATCTGTGCCCCCAAAATTCTGAAAAAAGGATTGAACGGAATTTGAATTCGTAGACCGAATGCTATTATCAGATGCCAGTAATTCCAATAAATTATTAGATTGTTGAGGATAATTAGGATCGTTAACCAAGCCCGCTGCCGGTAAAACAGAGTTTCCAGGCCTTATCATCCGTACATTATGGGGCCGATTCTCACCCAAATCCATAAAGGCTAGAACATCTCTAGCATTGTCTATCGAATTACTTCTATTGGTTATCCAGACTTCAATCTTAGTGATGTGAACATTGCTCTGAATAATTGGAGCTGTAGATAAGGCACGATTATAATTATCACGAAAATACTGAGCAAGAAAATAGTGCCTATTGGTTTCATAATTATCTGCTGAAAATGCAAATTCATTTTGCTGCGCTCCATTGGAAATCGTTATTTCTTTTTGCTGGGACTTTTGTTGAGAAAAAACGCTTGTAAGGTGTACCTTCCCAAACTGCAACTGGGTTTTAATACCAAACAATGCCTGACTTCCTGAAATTAAGCTGGAATTTAATGGTAAGCTAACATTTCCCAGTTCTATTCTTTGAATAATATCATCATCCTTACCAACATGATCTAAGCGTAATTGATTTTCAAAATCAAATTGTGATTCTGTATTATAGTTTGCTGTCAACCTCACTCGATCACCAATCTGACCAGTTAGATTCATCTGTATTCTTTGATCGAAATCAAAATTATATTGGTTGCGCTGACGTTCGTTAAATAAAGGATTTTCGTTTTTATTATGCCGACCCATTAAGGTAATGTCGGCGCTTCCACGTGGAATGATACTTATCTCTGTCCCTCCAAAAATTCTTTTGAAGGCTTCACTTCTTATCTCAATACTGGGTAAAAGGTTTCTGTTTCTTGTTTCATTAGAAAAACGATCTGAAAAATTTCGCCAATTTTTTCTTTTCAATTGCCGTTCTTCGTACCGCTGATACTCTTCCATATTAAGTACAACCGGGGGTCTAAACAGCTGATTCCCCAGTCGATCACGAATTATGTACTTTTTGGTTGTGATGTCAAACTCAACTTCACGCTGAATATTTGACGGCAATAAGAAGCCTACCCCTGTTTTTTCAGGATATAAGTTTAAAAAAGGATGGTCCAATAGAGGGTATTTTAATTGAACAGAATCTTTTTTAACGATAATAGTATCCTGTGAATAACTTATAGTTAAACAAAAAGATAAAATAACAGATAAAATAAGTCTTATAAAAAAGTACCTTTTTCCCAAATAAAAAGTCTTTAAATAACTAAAAATCCAAATCTACAGTATTATATACAAAATTATAACTTTTTCAATGCATCCTTTATTAATTGTTCTACCGTGATAGAAGAATTTTCAGCGTATAAGCTTTCCAACATCTTTTCAACTTTATTTTTGGTAAAACCAAGCATCACTAAAGCTGAAAGTGCTTCATCAAAAACCGTTTGGTTTTTAGGCATGCTAATTAAGGTATCTGGCCCTTCTTTCTTTAGTTTATCTTGCAACTCAAGAACCATCCTTTGAGCAGTTTTAGGACCAATACCTTTTATTCGTTGGATCAATTTAATATCAGCTTGAATTATAGCAGTTTGAATTTCTGATGGTGTAATGGACGATAATATCATCCGAGCGGTATTCGGTCCAATTCCCGAAACAGATATTAAATGCTCAAACAAACGCCTTTCTCCTTCTTCAAAAAAGCCATATAGGGTATGAGCATCCTCTCTTACTTGAAAACTAATATAAAGTTTACAATTTTCTTCACTTTTGATCCGTTCAAAAGTATTTAGAGATATGACGATATGATATCCAACCCCACCCGCGTCCACTACAACATGTGTCGGTCCTTTATAAGCTAGCTTACCCTTTATATAATCGTACATCTTTTCTTATTGTCTTCCTGACTTTTCTCGAGCCTGCACATCAGTAACGGCGATAGTTACCATATTTACAATTTCACGAACAGAACTTCCCAACTGTAATACATGTACCGGCTTATTCATTCCCAATAAAATTGGCCCAACCGCTTCAGCATCTCCTAATTCCTGTAATAATTTATAAGCAATGTTGCCCGATTCTAGGTTAGGAAAAACCAATGTGTTAGCAGATTTACCTTTCAAGTCACTAAAAGGGAAGTTATCCATCAGCATTTCATTATTAATAGCAAAGTTGCCTTGCATTTCTCCATCAACAACAATGTCTGGATATTTTTCATGTAGTATCTTAACTGCTTCTCTCGTTTTCATCGGAATTATACCATCACTTGAGCCAAAATTACTATAAGAAAGTACAGCTAACCGGGGAGTCAAGTTCATTCGCTTAACGGCGTTATTAAGTAAAACACTAATGTCTACGAGTTCGTCAACAGAAGGGTTTTCATTAATGGTTGTATCCCCAAAAAAGACAGGACCTTTTTTTGTAAGCATCATGTACATCCCCGCAACGCGACTTCCTGGAAGTGTTCCAATGACTTGAAGTGCCGGTCGAATTGCAGTAACATAATTTTTTGTTAAACCAGAAATCATAGTATCTGCATCCCCAAACTGCACCATCGATGCAGCAAAATAGTTTCTATCAAGCATTGCCTTTCGGGCTTCACTCGAAGTAATTCCACGGCGTTGACGCTTTTCGAATAAAAACTGCGCATATTTAACAAAACGTTCATTTCCCTTTTCTTCAAAAGGATCGATAATTTGGACATCACCTAATTCCAACAAATTTTCTTTAATTATCGCCTCTATCTTTTCTCTTCGACCCAATAATATTGGTTGCGCAATCCCCTCTTCTTTAACAATCTGAGCAGCTTTCAGAATTTTATAATTATCAGCCTCTGCAAAAACTACTCGTTTAGGGTTATTTTTTGCAGCATTAGTCAATCCGCCCATGATGCGGTCGTCTAATCCTAAACGGCGACGCAATTCCGCCTTATAAGCGTCCCAATCATCAATTTCTTTACGAGCCACGCCAGACTCAATTGCAGCAAAAGCAACTGCAGGCGCAACTTCAGTAATTAAACGAGGATCGGTAGGTTTAGGGATAATATAATTTCTCCCAAACTTAAGGTTATTGATGTCATAAGCTTCACTCACCGACTCTGGTACGGATTTCTTAGCCAATCCGGCAATAGCATAAACAGCTGCAATCTTCATTTCCTCATTAATTGCAGTAGCCATAACATCTAAGGCACCTCGAAAAATATAAGGGAATCCTATAACATTATTCACTTGATTTGGGAAATCAGAACGACCAGTCGCCATAATAATATCCTTACGTACCTTTACTGCTAAATCATAGTCAATTTCTGGATTCGGATTTGCCATAGCAAAAACAATAGGGTTTTTGGCCATTGATATCAACATATCTGCAGATACTACATCTGCAGCAGAAAGACCAATAAACACATCGGCATCCATCATAGCCTCCTCCAATGTGTGAATTTCCCGGTGAGTGGCGAAAGCAGCCTTAATGGGGTCCATCTCTTTACGATCCTTTCGAATAACACCCGAACGATCCAGCATCACGATATTTTCAGGCTTTGCACCTAATGAAATATAAATTCTTGTACAAGAAACTGCAGCAGCACCGGCACCATTTACTACTATTTTTACCTCCCGAATATCCTTTTTCTGAAGCTCGCATGCATTAATTAAAGCCGCTCCAGAAATAATAGCAGTTCCATGTTGATCATCGTGCATAACAGGAATAGTCATTTCTTCCTTAAGTCTACGCTCAATTTCAAAACATTCGGGAGCTTTTATATCCTCTAAATTTATTCCGCCAAATGTAGGTTCCAAAGCCTTAACAATTTTAACAAAATCATCCACATCCGTAACATCTAGCTCCAAATCAAAGACATCTATATCTGCAAAAATCTTAAATAATAAGCCTTTTCCTTCCATAACTGGCTTCCCTGCATCAGGGCCTATATTGCCTAATCCTAATACCGCAGTACCGTTACTAATTACGGCTACTAAATTTCCTTTAGCAGTATATTTATAAGCATCTTCCTTATTTTCTGCGATTTTTAAACAGGGTTCAGCCACACCTGGTGAATAAGCTAATGATAAATCACGTTGTGAACTATAAGGTTTGGTAGGAATAACCTCGATTTTCCCAGGTCTACCCGTTGAGTGGTAATCTAAGGCGTCTTGTTTATGGTTTCTTTTCCTCATTTTATTTGGTGTTTAATTAGGCAAAGTTAGAATTCTTTTCCAACTCAAGTAAAGATCATTCTTTGAATGTTTTCAAGTACGGAATTATCAAGGCAATAGTGAAATATAAGTTGAAATATTACATCAAAACCATATTAGTCAACAATCCGTATAGGAGATATTAATGCATGTTGAGATGCCACTTTAAAATCACGCCATACTCTGTTTAGTTCGGATGATTCAAAAACGGTGTGCATACCCATAAAAGGATAAAGCGCATCAACCAGCTGCCTCGATTGCTCAGCAGATTGCAATACTGACTGGGCAAATGAGTTCTGTTCTTGCAACGAAATTAAATCTCCTGAGACGGATTTATCCCACAAAATATGCAATAAGTCGAAAACCTTTATCCGCGCTTCTAAAAATTCAACTTCATGCTTTTCTATAAGTTTCTTATACATTGGAAGCTCTGACAGGCCTATTTCATACTCTCGAATTGTTTTATGAAGAGCAACTTGTTTTACTAACTCAAGAAAACGCTTTGCTAGTCCCAGACTCACTACCAACATATTAATTTCTGCCAAAAGTCGAAATGGAAAACGGTAAAGCACTCCTGTACAGTTCTGCGATGGTTTAAGTAAATCAAAAGCATAACGTTCAGAAATCTTAAAGTCTTCTACTTTAAAATCATGACTCGCCGTAGCTCTTAAACCAGTTGTTTTCCAAGTATCCAAAATCTCAACAGCTCCGCGAGGAACAATAAAAGAAGAGAAAGCCCCTTCCTCCTTTTCATCAACCAGTGCGGCATTTAAAGAAAAGAAATTAGCATGTGTCGATCCACTTGCATACTTCCAATGCCCATCAATACGATAGTGTTCCCTTTCTTTCTTGGCTATTCCTGATATAGCCCCACTACCGGCAATACAAGCTTCTGGATTGCTAAAAATATCCTTAGCTACAGCTTTGTCTAGGTAACCTGCAAACATATTTGCACCCGCCCCTAAATTTACGTTCCAAGCAAAACTTCCATCAATGCTTGCTAGCTCTTCCATAAGCAAAGCAAATTCTGGTAAGTCCATCTCCTTTCCACCATATTCTTTAGGAACCAACAAATGAAACCACTTATTTTCATAAATAATAGCTAGTTGCTTTGGACTGAGTTTTTTGATTCTCTCTGCTTCCTCGGCTTCCTCTCTAATGGTATCTATGATCGAACTATTTATCATGGTATTGGATATTGAAATGACGATTTTGAAGCGAAACTAAGCATTAAAAATCGTATATTTGCTGCCTAACCAACAAGATAAACAATTACAATTTAATGAATATCGACATTCACTATCAAGAAAAGTTTGAGAATAGACATATCTCAACCCGAGCAAAAGATTTACCCGAAATGCTGCAAACAATTGGCGTTTCGGAAATTGAAGAATTGATAGATAAAACAGTTCCTGCTCAAATAAGATTAAAAGACTCGTTAAAACTCCCTGACGCTTTAAGTGAAGAAGAGTACTTAAAGAAAATGGAACAAGTTGCTTCGAAAAACAAAGTTTTTAAGTCCTATATAGGTCAAGGTTATTATGACGTGGTTGTCCCGAAAGTCATTCTTAGAAATGTTTTTGAAAACCCAGGATGGTATACCCAATACACGCCTTACCAAGCAGAAATTGCACAAGGTCGATTACAAGCTTTATTAAACTTCCAAACTACGGTTGTTGACCTAACAGGGATGGAAATTGCAAACGCTTCGCTCCTTGATGAAGGAACGGCGGCAGCAGAGGCAATGGCAATGCAGTTTAACCTTCGTAAAAACAAAAACGCAGCAACGTTTTTTGTCTCCCACAATATTTTTCCTCAAACATTGGCCGTGTTAAAGACACGAGCGAAATCTTTCGGGATTGAACTACAGATCGGAAACCATGATGATATTGAACTAACAGATTCAATATTTGGTGCCATAGTGCAATATCCTGCTGCGAACGGAAATGTGGACGATTACAAAACATTTGCCGATGCACTTCATGCTAAAAACATGACATTAAGTGTAGTTGCCGATATAATGAGTCTAGCATTATTAACTCCTCCAGGAGAATGGGGAGCAGATGTTGTAGTAGGAAACACACAACGCTTCGGTGTTCCAATGGGATTCGGTGGTCCGCATGCAGCCTATTTTGCAACAAAAGAAGAATACAAACGAAATATACCTGGAAGAATTATCGGTGTAAGCATCGATGCTTCAGGGGGGTATGCTTTAAGAATGGCTCTCCAAACTCGTGAGCAACATATCCGGAGAGATAAGGCTTCTTCAAATATATGCACCGCCCAAGCTTTACTAGCAATTATGGCTGGTTTTTACGCAGTTTACCATGGTCCTGAAGGGATTAAAAAGATAGCTGGTAAAATTCACGGACTAACAGTATTATTAGCGAATCATTTAAAGGCTCTGGGCTACAAAATCGAAAATGACACCTACTTTGATACCTTAAGTATAGAAGTTGGTTCATTGGTTGAACCCTTGCATGCAGAAGCACTAGACCATGAAATTAATTTGCATTATGCAGACTCAAAAATCACTATTTCAATAGATGAAACAACATCAATTGGGGACATAAAAACCTTAATAAAGATTTTTGCAAAAATTAAGGGAAAGAATCAGAGTGAAATTGATTTTGTAAACTCTGAAGAAGTAATAACCCCAATTCCTACGGAACTTCAAAGAAAATCCGAATTCTTAAGCCATCCAATATTCAACTCCTATCATTCCGAACATGAAATGCTTCGATATATCAAAACACTTGAAGCAAAGGATCTTTCATTATGCCATTCCATGATCCCTCTAGGGTCATGCACTATGAAGCTAAACGCAACAAGTGAAATGATTCCAGTAACATGGCCACAATTTGGAAATATTCACCCTTTTGCCCCGTCGGACCAAACAGGGGGCTACATGCAACTTCTTGACGAGCTAAATCAGTGGTTATGTGAAATCACAGGCTTTTCTAGAATGAGCTTCCAGCCAAATTCTGGTGCACAAGGAGAATATACAGGTTTATTAGTAATCCAAGCTTATCATGCAGACAATGGACAAACTCAACGTAACCTTGTCTTAATTCCAGCTTCAGCACACGGTACAAATCCAGCTTCAGCCTCTATGGCAGGCTTGAAAATCGTTGTTGTCAAATGTGACGAAAAAGGAAATATTGATATTGAAGACTTAAGAGAAAAGGCACAAAAATATAAAGATGAACTTTCTTGCTTAATGGTGACTTACCCTTCTACCCATGGCGTTTTTGAAGAGGGAATCATTGAAATGTGCGATATTATCCACGAGAATGGAGGGCAGGTTTATATGGATGGAGCGAATATGAACGCTCAAGTCGGACTTACAAACCCGGCATTTATTGGAGCCGACGTCTGTCATCTAAACCTTCACAAAACATTCTGTATTCCGCATGGTGGTGGTGGACCAGGAATGGGACCTATTGGAGTTGCAAAACACTTGGTAGACTATTTACCAGGACACACAGAAGTCAACATCAATAATCCCAAATCAATAACTTCTGTATCTTCAGCCCCATGGGGGTCTTCTTCCATTTTGGGAATCTCCCATGCCTATATCGCTATGATGGGCCCGGAAGGATTAACAAATGCAACAAAATATGCAATTCTAAATGCGAACTATATCAAATCCCGTTTAGAAAAAGATTACCCTATCCTTTATTCTGGCATCAACAATACCTGCGCGCATGAAATGATTGTAGATTGTAGAGGGTTTAAAGCAGTGGGCATTGAAGTGTCTGATATTGCAAAAAGGCTGATGGACTATGGGTTTCATGCTCCTACAGTATCTTTCCCGGTTGCAGGAACGCTAATGATAGAGCCAACAGAGTCTGAACCTAAAGGCGAATTAGATCGCTTCTGCGATGCCTTATTGTCCATTAGGAAAGAAATCTCTGCAATTGAGAACGGAGAATCAGATAAGCTAGATAACGTATTAAAAAATGCTCCACATACAGCGAGAGTCATTAGCGGCGACAGTTGGAATCATTCTTATACTAGAACTCAAGCTGCATTTCCATTGCCTTATGTTTCAGAACACAAATTCTGGCCATCGGTAGAGCGAGTGAATGATTCTTACGGAGATCGTTCTTTGATCTGTTCTTGTCCACCGATAGAAGCTTACGAACAAGAAGCATAATAATAGGTATTGGGTTTTAGGTATTAGGTGATAGTGCCTAATGCCTAACCTTCGAATTACTTAATAAAAACTTACACAATAAATAGGAAGAGCTGTCTAGTTTTAGACAGCTCTTCCTATTTATTGTGTAATGAGATTTAGCATTAGGTTCTAATCTATCACTAGTTTTTCAACTTCTTCAATACCTATAGCCCTTAAACCTAATACCTACCTAAATACCTAATCCAGCTTCCCTTCAAGCATTTCATCCATCTTTTCACCTGTAACTTCCTCACGAATTTTGCTTTCCAACTCATCCATTAAATCAGGATTATCTAGAATTAACTTTCTCACGGCATCACGCCCTTGCCCTAATCTTGTATCGCCGTAACTAAACCACGACCCTGCTTTCTTAATTATATTGAACTCTACGCCTAAATCAATAATCTCTCCCGCTTTGGAAATACCTTCACCGAACATAATGTCAAATTCAGCCATTCGAAATGGTGGAGCAACTTTATTCTTCACAACTTTTACCCTAGCGCGGTTTCCAGAAACTTCATCTGAATCCTTTATTTGCGAAATCCGACGAATATCTAGGCGCACAGACGCATAGAATTTCAAAGCATTTCCACCTGTAGTAGTTTCAGGATTACCAAACATAACACCAATCTTCTCACGCAACTGGTTAATAAAAATACAACAGCAATTAGTTTTGGCAATTGTACCTGTTAATTTTCTTAAGGCTTGAGACATCAATCTTGCTTGCAATCCCATTTTAGAATCTCCCATCTCTCCCTCAATCTCAGCTTTTGGAACTAACGCAGCTACCGAGTCAATTACAATGACGTCAATAGCTCCAGAACGAATTAAATTATCCGCAATTTCTAAAGCTTGCTCGCCATTATCTGGTTGGGATATTAATAAATTCTCAACATCCACACCTAGCTTTTGAGCATAGTATTTATCAAAAGCATGTTCAGCATCAATAAAAGCAGCAATCCCGCCCTTTTTCTGGGCTTCAGCAATAATATGTGTAGCCAAAGTTGTCTTTCCAGAAGATTCTGGTCCATAAATCTCGATTACCCTGCCTTTTGGAACGCCCCCAATGCCTAACGCGATATCTAAACCAAGGGAACCAGTAGGGATGGAGTCGATTCGCTCTACTGCAGCATCACCCAACTTCATCACTGCACCTTTTCCATAAGACTTCTCCAACTTATCAAGCGTAAGTTGCAAGGCTTTCAATTTTTCTTTATCTGCACTCATTTTATTAGAATTTCTTAGTGTTAAACTCTCTTTTTTTATAATACTGAACTAATCAAAGGTAAATATACTAAACATTTTAGCTAAAAAGGAATTTTTATATAATAAATACTTTTTTGCTAAATTATCCTACTTTTCCAAACTTAACAAGCTTCTCATAATATTTACAATATTGACTAATTGGACAAATTGAACATTTCGGACTTCTCGCCACACAAATGTATCTCCCATGCAATATAAGCCAATGATGTGCTACTGCTAAAATCGGAGAAGGCAAATTTTTAACAAGATCCGCTTCTACTGCTAACGGCGTTTTTCCTAGGCTCAAACCAATCCTCCTGGATACTCTAAAAACATGAGTATCAACAGCGATCGCCGGAACATCATAAATGACCGAAGCAATCACATTGGCCGTTTTACGCCCTACACCTGGAAGTTTCTGCAACTCTTCGATAGTTTCAGGAACTCTGCCACCAAAATCTTCTTTAAGCATCTTAGCCATCCCAACTAAGTGTTTTGCTTTGTTATTAGGATAACTAACGCTTCGTATATAATCAAAAACAATGTCAGGTGTTACATCAGACAAAGCATCCGCATTAGGGAATCGCTTAAATAATTCCGGTGTAACTTGGTTAATCCTCTTATCAGTACATTGAGCAGAAAGAATAACAGCAACTAATAATTGATAAGGATTCGCATAGTGTAATTCTGTCTGCGGATTAGGATGGTGTTTAGCGAAATAGTCAAATACACCCTTGTAGCGCTCTTTTCTCAACATAACCAAACATAGAAAAAAATATCGTTATTCTAAACAACGCTATGTCAAAACCGATTATTCTAACGAAAGAAAACTCATAAACCGAACAACGATAGAATCCGCTGTACAGTTATTTTAAATTGCCTTTAGACCGCTGTTCTGCCAACTTCAATGCATTATAAGCATTCACAATACCACCAGTTTGACTAATTTCACTCAAATGCAGTCTTTTTGAAACTCCGCCGTCAGTAACTTTAACCTTATCATCTATTTTCACAACTGATTCCATAATGATGTTTTTGACCTCAATAGCCGAAAATGCAGGATAATAGGAACGAATTAAAGCTGCCAAGCCAGCGACTACCGGAGCGGCCATGCTGGTTCCACTAGACTCTTTGTACTTAGAATCAGGGGCAGAAGAATAAATATCAACGCCAGGAGCAAACACATCTACACTTTTTTGGCCATAATTAGAAAAATCCGCAATAACATCAGACTTGTCCCACGAAGAAGCCCCTACAGTTAACCATCCTTCACCTTCACCTTGATTAATTCCTAAGCTATCTACAAAATAACGGTTTGGATAATTAGGAATTTTATCAATATTTTCACCGTCATTGCCTGCAGCCTGAACCAACAACACATCATTTGCCATAGCGTACCTAGCCGCTTCATCAACAGCTTGTTTATCCTTCACATAACCTTTCCCAAAACTCATATTAATCACTTTAGCTCCGTTATCGACAGCATAACGAATAGCATTTGCAACATCCTTATCACGTTCATCACCATCAGGAACAGTACGTATACCCATAATCAAAACATTATCGGCAACTCCCTTTATGCCTAAACTATTGCTTCGGTCCGCTCCAATAATTCCCGCCACGTGGGTACCATGAAATGCATCAGGCCCCTTAATATCATTATTTCCATAAAAATGCTCTTTGCTATCTTGATAATTATCCCCTACAATTCCTCGAGAATCATAGGCCATGTTAAGGTGATATTTCACTTGGTTTGTATAATGATCGAATCCCTCTTTCATTTCCTCATAAAATTCTGCATAAGACTTTCCGTCATTCATCCCGCTTTTAACAACACGAAGAGCACGATTTTCTAATTTATTCTTGGCCTTGTAATTATTAAAATCTTGTTCAGTAGGATTATCCTTTCCGATACTTTTTGTGATTCCATCCAAAAGTTCTTTTAGACTACGGAAATTAAGCTCACCCATTTGTGCCCTTTGAAGCTTTTCCATATAGGAAGCCACCATATCCTGGTAATTCTGAAACTCTTTTTTTTCATCCTCTGGAAGCGGCGTAGTAGGTAAAACAGAAATGTATTTCGGTTGAAGTTCGCGAATTAATCGGGTAATCTCAAGGTTATCATATTGCACATCTTCACCTTCAGGATTTCCAATAAAATTCCAACCATGAACATCGTCAATATATCCATTACTATCGTCGTCTAAACCATTTCCTGCAATCTCTTTTTTATTCACCCACATTACAGATTTCAAATCTTCATGATCTGGTTCAATACCTCCATCGATTACAGCGACAATAACGGGTGAGTTTTTCTTGTTATTCAACAGCTCTTTATAAGCCTTCTCTGTGCTTATACCATAAATACCATCCTCAACAAAATCTAGATTTTGCCAATTAACTTTTCCCGCCTTTAGCTTTTGTGCTTGCAATGAAAAAGGAAGAATAAATATTGCCAATAAAGGAATAAAAAGATTAATTCTCATTTTGTAGGTATTAAATTTCTTAATAAACAAATATAAAATTAATTAAGATAGCAATGTGTTATTAAATGTTAAAAGCATATACATGTTTGGCTACCTTAAAATACTAACGTTCTATTGTTATTTCCTGTTTTATAATTACATTGGCTAATAATTAACCCATTACATAAAAAACAGCTATATGAAGCAAGAAGAATATTCTCGTAGAAAATTCGTAAAAGGAATGGCAGTTACAGCGGCTAGCTTTATGATTGTACCCCGTCATGTACTAGGTGGCAAAGGTTTCTTAGCTCCTAGCGATAAGATAACAGTGGGAATTATTGGTGCTGGCGGAAAAGGCAGACAAAACGCTGCTTCACTTTTTGATCTAAAAGATGTGCAAATTACTGCTATTGCAGACCCCGCTAAGTATTGGGATTTAAAAGATTTTTACTATAAATCAAAGGCTGGCCGTGAACCGGTTAAGGAAATGATTGAAAACCATTACAAATCATCTGCAAATAATTATAAGATCAACGAATACCTCGACTTTAGGGAAATGCTAGAGAAAGAATCATCCCTAGATGCAGTGCTGTGCTCCACACCCGATAATACGCATGCTTATGTCTCTATAAAAGCAATGCGTGCAGGCAAACATGTCTATTGCGAGAAACCGTTGACACATAATATATGGGAGGCGAGAAAAGTAAGGGATGTTGCTGCAGAAACTGGTTTGGCGACCCAAATGGGGAATGTGCTTCATAGCGGTGACGGGATCAGAGAAACAGTTGAATACCTTCGTGATGGAGTAATTGGAAAAGTGAAGGAGGCGCATACTTGGGTGCCCACTTCCCGTTGGAACACTGATCTACAAGGGCTCCCCAAGAATCCGTCTATGGATGAGGAGGCTATTGGATGGAACTTATGGCTCGGTCCAACGTCTTATATGCCATGCCACAAAGAATATACGCCAGTAGCTTGGAGAGATTTTTGGGCACTCGGATGTGGTGCGCTGGGCGATTTTGGTTGCCATGACCTCGACGCTGCGACTTGGGCATTTAATCTACATTCTCCAGATACTATTGAAGTGCTTCCTGCTGGTTATAGCGATGCAGATATCGCACCTTATGGAGAAATTGGATACTACCATTTTGCAAAACAGGGTAGTCAGCCAAACTTCAAACAGGTTTGGTATTCCGGGGGATTACGACCTGATCGTCCGGACATACTCCCAAAGGAGTTTGAATTACCTAGACGAGGCTCTCTTTTTATTGGTAAGAAAGGAGTTATCGTAACGGGTGCCGGAGGATCCAATCCGCAGATCTTTCCTGAAAAATTACGTGACAGATTTAACCCACCTAAGCCTAGCATTCCCCGTTCAAATGGACATTTTAGAGATTGGATAGATGCAATCAAGGGTGGCCCGGCCGCAAGTGCAAATTTTGAATATGGTGCGCGTCTTACAGAGATCACTCTTCTCGGTGTACTTTCTCTTCGCTTGGGCGGGAAGAAGATATATTGGGATAGCGAAAATATGAAGGCTAAAGGACTCCCCGAAGCAGATCAATATATACGAGAAGCAGTTCGGTCGGGGTGGGAGATGATATAGTAAAAGCCGTAATATTCGAGATGCAAGCTTGCACGATACGGGCACAGACTTTCTAGGAGAAGCACGATTAATATTGAATGATGTGGTAAAGGAGACGGATTCTATCCGCGATATTCGGCCGGAATACCCATAACCGATGGCTGAAAGCCGACAACTGACGGCCGAATCCTATAACCTATCACCTGATACCTAATAGCTATAAACAAAGAAACCCCTTCGGTTTTCACCAAAGGGGTTCTTATAAAATTGGGCGCCGACCTACTCTCCCACATGTTATTGCAGTACCATCGGCTCTGACGGGCTTAACTTCTCTGTTCGGAATGGGAAGAGGTGGTCACCGTCGATATAGGCACCTAAAGACTTGTTAGTTTTGTGCTTTGTTTGCACATAAACTAAGACAATATTAGAAGAAAAAGTTAAAAGAGGAAGACAACAGTGTTATCTGCTTGAGAAAGCTTCGGGCAATTAGTACTACTCGGCTATGGTATTTCTACCTTTACACCTGTAGCCTATCAACGTCGTAGTCTACAACGACCCTATATGGAAATCTCATCTCGTGGCTAGTTTCGCGCTTAGATGCTTTCAGCGCTTATCTATTCCCAGCGTAGCTACTCTGCGATGCTCCTGGCGGAACAACAGATGCACCAGCGGCTGGTCCAACCCGGTCCTCTCGTACTAAGGTCAGCCCCACTCAAATTTCCAACGCCCACAACAGATAGGGACCGAACTGTCTCGCGACGTTCTGAACCCAGCTCGCGTGCCACTTTAATGGGCGAACAGCCCAACCCTTGGGACCTTCTCCAGCCCCAGGATGTGACGAGCCGACATCGAGGTGCCAAACCTCCCCGTCGATATGAGCTCTTGGGGGAGATCAGCCTGTTATCCCCAGAGTACCTTTTATCCTTTGAGCGATGGCCCTTCCATGCAGAACCACCGGATCACTATATCCGTCTTTCGACCCTGATCGACTTGTTGGTCTCACAGTCAAGCAAGCTTATGCTATTGCACTCCACGTACGGTTACCAAGCGTACTGAGCTTACCTTTGAAAGCCTCCGTTACCTTTTTGGAGGCGACCACCCCAGTCAAACTACCCACCAAACAATGTCCTCTACTCTGTAAAGTTAGAAACCGGATACAGAAAGGGTGGTATTTCAAGGTTGATTCCATGACCCCTGGCGAGGCCACTTCACAATCTCCCACCTATCCTACACATCCTGCACCCAATTCCAATGTTAAGCTATAGTGAAGGTTCATGGGGTCTTTCCGTCCCGTTGCGGGTAGTCGGCGTCTTCACCGGCACCACAATTTCACCGAGTCCATGGCTGAGACAGCGCCCAGATCGTTACACCATTCGTGCAGGTCGGAACTTACCCGACAAGGAATTTCGCTACCTTAGGACCGTTATAGTTACGGCCGCCGTTTACTGGGGCTTCAATTCAATGCTTCGCCTTGCGACTAACATCCCCTCTTAACCTTCCAGCACCGGGCAGGTGTCAGGCCTTATACATCATCTTTCGATTTGGCAAAGCCATGTGTTTTTGTTAAACAGTCGCCTGGGCCGTTTCACTGCGGCTTCTCCAGCATTGCTGCTGAAGGAAGCGTCCCTTATCCCGAAGTTACAGGACCATTTTGCCGAGTTCCTTAGCCATAGTTATCTCGAGCACCTTAGAATTCTCTTCTCGACTACCTGTGTCGGTTTGAGGTACGGGTTTTTATAACCTGAAGCTTAGCGGGTTTTCTCGGAAGTCTGCTTACCTGCGCTATCCGCGCACCCGAAGGTTTGCGGTACTATCGGGTTTCAGCAAGAACGGCGGATTTGCCTACCGTCCCTATACCTACACCCTTCAACGAACTATTCCGTCAGTTCGCGGCAGTGTCACTACTCCGTCACCACATCGCAGTTATAAAAAGTACGGGAATATTAACCCGTTGTCCATCGGATTCCCCATTCGGGTACACCTTAGGCCCCGACTAACCCTGATCCGATTAGCGTTGATCAGGAAACCTTAGTCTTTCGGTGGACAGGTTTCTCACCTGTCTTATCGTTACTCATGCCTACATTTGCTTTTCCAGCCGGTCCAACACGCCTTACGGCACATCTTCACCCCAACTAGAATGCTCCCCTACCACTTGTACAATCTAATGTACAAATCCATAGCTTCGGTGATACGCTTGATGCCCGTTTATTATCCACGCCCGATCGCTCGACTAGTGAGCTGTTACGCACTCTTTAAATGAATGGCTGCTTCCAAGCCAACATCCTAGCTGTCTGTGCAATCGGACCTCGTTAGTTCAACTTAGCGTATACTTGGGGACCTTAGCTGATGGTCTGGGTTCTTTCCCTCTCGGCCCTGGACCTTAGCACCCAGAGCCTCACTGCCGGCCATATTTCATAGCATTCGGAGTTCGTCTGGATTTGGTAGGATTTGACTCCCCCGCACCCAATCGGTAGCTCTACCTCTATAAGACTCTATGCCGACGCTGTTCCTAAAAACATTTCGGGGAGTACGAGCTATTTCCCAGTTTGATTAGCCTTTCACCCCTACCCTCAGGTCATCCGAAAACTTTTCAACGTTTATCGGTTCGGTCCTCCAGTGCGTGTTACCGCACCTTCAACCTGCCCAAGGGTAGATCACAAGGTTTCGCGTCTACCCCCACTGACTATACGCCCTATTCAGACTCGCTTTCGCTTCGGCTGCGTGTCTTAAACACTTAACCTTGCCAGTGAAGAGTAACTCGTAGGCTCATTATGCAAAAGGCACGCCGTCACGGAACAAGTCCGCTCCGACCGTTTGTAAGTACACGGTTTCAGGTTCTATTTCACTCCCCTGTTCGGGGTTCTTTTCACCTTTCCCTCACGGTACTAGTTCACTATCGGTCTCTCAGGAGTATTTAGCCTTACCAGATGGTGCTGGCAGATTCCCACAGGGCGTCTCCGACCCCGCGGTACTCAGGATACTGCTAGGCTATCATTGCTTACGCTTACGCGACTATCACCCTCTATGGTACTGACTTTCCAATCAGTTTCTGCTTCACGTTGATAATGCCATATCACAGTCCTACAACCCCTATTATGCCGTAACATAATAGGTTTGGGCTCTTTCCCGTTCGCTCGCCACTACTTAGGAAATCATTATTATTTTCTCCTCCTACGCCTACTTAGATGTTTCAGTTCAGCGCGTTCGCTCATTATGTGGCATGTCTTCAACATGCCGGGTTGCCCCATTCGGAAATCTTCGGATAAAATCGTATGTGCCGATACCCGAAGCTTATCGCAGCTTATCACGTCCTTCATCGCCTCTGAGAGCCTAGGCATCCGCCGTGTACCCTTATTTACTTTCTTCTCTCCATACCCTTTTGCTAGTATATGGAGATGCTTTTATTAATCAGTCCTTCCATTGGCCTAAACCGCCGAAAAAACGTCTCTACTGTTGTCTTCTCTTTTAATTTTTTTCTTCCAATATGTCAAAGAACGATTGATCACGTATAAGTACTTGGTAAGGGGTTGTAACCCGTCCCGTTCATCACGTGTCTTAAGTGGAGAATATCGGATTCGAACCGTTGACCCCCTGCGTGCAAGGCAGGTGCTCTAGCCAGCTGAGCTAATTCCCCGTATTTGGTAGTCCCGAGCAGATTTGAACTGCTGACCCCTACATTATCAGTGTAGTGCTCTAACCAACTGAGCTACGGGACTAGCTAAAATCTTTCTGCTAAGGCACCAATCCCGGTTTTACTGTGGGATGGATACTTTATCTTCAATCTTCTGTTTCTATAAGAATAATCATGGCACAACGAGCATCGATCCAATGCTCTAGAAAGGAGGTATTCCAGCCGCACCTTCCGGTACGGCTACCTTGTTACGACTTAGCCCCAATTATCGGTCTTACCCTAGGACGCTCCTTGCGGTTACATACTTCAGGTACTCCCAACTTTCATGGCTTGACGGGCGGTGTGTACAAGGCCCGGGAACGTATTCACCGCATCATTGCTGATATGCGATTACTAGCGAATCCAACTTCACGGGGTCGAGTTGCAGACCCCAATCCGAACTGTGATCGGCTTTAAGAGATTAGCATCCTGTTGCCAGGTAGCTGCCCTCTGTACCGACCATTGTAGCACGTGTGTAGCCCCGGACGTAAGGGCCATGATGACTTGACGTCGTCCCCACCTTCCTCACCGCTTGCGCGGGCAGTCTGTTTAGAGTCCCCACCATTACGTGCTGGCAACTAAACATAGGGGTTGCGCTCGTTGCGGGACTTAACCCAACACCTCACGGCACGAGCTGACGACAGCCATGCAGCACCTAGTTTCGTGTCCCGAAGGACGATCCCATCTCTGGAATCTTCACTAACTTTCAAGCCCGGGTAAGGTTCCTCGCGTATCATCGAATTAAACCACATGCTCCTCCGCTTGTGCGGGCCCCCGTCAATTCCTTTGAGTTTCATCCTTGCGGACGTACTCCCCAGGTGGAATACTTAATGCTTTCGCTTGGACGCTGACGGTGTATCGCCAACATCGAGTATTCATCGTTTAGGGCGTGGACTACCAGGGTATCTAATCCTGTTTGATCCCCACGCTTTCGTGCATCAGCGTCAATTATACCTTAGTGAGCTGCCTTCGCAATCGGGGTTCTGTGACATATCTATGCATTTCACCGCTACTTGTCACATTCCGCCCACCTCAAGTACATTCAAGCCCACCAGTATCAAAGGCACTGCGATAGTTAAGCTACCGTCTTTCACCTCTGACTTGATAGGCCGCCTACGCACCCTTTAAACCCAATAAATCCGGATAACGCTTGGATCCTCCGTATTACCGCGGCTGCTGGCACGGAGTTAGCCGATCCTTATTCTTACAGTACATTCAGCCCACTACACGTAGTGGGGTTTATTCCCGTATAAAAGCAGTTTACAACCCATAGGGCAGTCGTCCTGCACGCGGCATGGCTGGTTCAGAGCTTGCGCTCCATTGACCAATATTCCTTACTGCTGCCTCCCGTAGGAGTCTGGTCCGTGTCTCAGTACCAGTGTGGGGGGTCATCCTCTCAGATCCCCTAGACATCGCGGTCTTGGTAAGCCGTTACCTTACCAACTAACTAATGTCACGCGAGCCCATCTATGTCCCATAAATGTTTGATCGAAAAGCAATGCCGCTCTTCGATGTTATGCGGTATTAATCCGAATTTCTTCGGGCTATCCCCCAGACAAAGGTAGGTTGCTCACGCGTTACGCACCCATTCGCCACTCTCATATCCAGCAAGCTGGATAATCTCGTTCGACTTGCATGTATTAGGCCTGCCGCTAGCGTTCATCCTGAGCCAGGATCAAACTCTCCATAGTAAAATGATTTGTTTGTCTTGACCCTATCTTAAAATAGAATCGTTGTTGTTCTAAATTGAATTGATTAGGTTGAATTTTTCTCGTAACCCTTGCGGGCTACTTTGTTTACAACTTAGGCAATAAATTGCCACTCGTTGTGCTTGTTCATGATTTCTTCTTTTAAAGAACTGTTGTGCCTTGCCTCGCGGTTCGGCTATACTGTCGGGCTTTCGCCTTCCTGTCAATCTTGTTTTTATGTCCTCAAGCGTCGCGCTTTTGGATCCCGTTTCTTGCGGGACTGCAAAGGTAGAAGAAGTTTTGATTAAAACAAAATATAAAGTTTTTATTTTTTTTCTTTCCTTTTTTCTCGGTCTAAAAGTGGAACCTCTGTTCCGTTCTCCGGGTTACCCCTTCTCCTTTTTTCCAAGCCAGCCTTTCAAAAAACTCCCGCTCCTTTCGTTGCGGAGTGCAAAGGTAGAAAACATTTTCTAATCTCCAAACTTTATTTTAAAATAGTTTTAAAATCTTTTCTGGAGAGCAAAACGAACCTAGATTCGTAACCCAAGGTGTTTATCCCCTGGTAAAAAATGCCTCTCTATCTCAATGTACAACCCACTTCCTTTCGTTTGCGGAGTGCAAAAATACGATCTAAAACCATCCCCGCAAACCTTTGACCGCTTTATTTTCCAAAATAATCGCAAACGCCTGGATACAAGAAAGATATTTTTTTGCAGCCCCGCAAAGAAAACCGATCCGGCAAACAATAAACACGAAAACAAAGAAATGGTTTGCAGAACCAGGGCACCACTCCCATTCTCTGAATCATTACTTAACAATATATGATAATAGTAGCTCGGTGTAAAACGCTTTCTTTAAGGATCATTTAGGTCGGCTTGAGAAGCGCTTGAAGGGTTGCTTAGAGGCCGTTCGAGGATTGTTTACCCGTTGGTATCCCTTTCTTCGACAAAGCCCTAAAGAGCCTCGAAGAAAGGGATAACAAAGGGATACGCTGTCTTAAAGGATGTCTCAGGCGCTTCTCACGGCGCTCTAAAGGACTCTTGATGAAGTATAGTTATGTATCGTCCGTCTATAGCTATACAGATTTATGAATAAATACTGACTTGGTTATACACTGTTATTTATTAATCCTGTTTTCATTATACAGGTTGTTTTATTAATCCTGGATTTACTATACATACAAATCTGGTAATTCTAATCCGGTTATACACACTTTATTTTTTCTTCTTTCAGTTTTGCTTTTCCAATGCTTTTTTAGTGGCCCTGAAGACTGGTGAGCCTGTTCTGGTGTAAGGAAGTCAATACTGCTGTGTGGCCTTGATCCGTTGTACGCCTTTATGCTCGCCCTTATTTTGTTTGTTGTTTCTTTCAAACCCTTCCTTGATGAATAGAGCTCGAACTCCGATTTGATAGTCCTGTTCACCCTTTCGGCCAGCGCATTTTCATAGGGATCACCGTTCTCGGTCATGCTGATGGCCATTTTCTCGTCCATCAAGATATCCACATATGCTTTACTGCAATACTGCGAACCTCTGTCGGAATGATGGATCAATGCGGAATTAGGATACAGGCGGCTTTTCAGTGCCATTTCCAGTGCATCTACACACCCTTTTGCCGACAGGTCGGTTCGGAAAGAAAAGCCCATGATCTGCCTGGAATACGCATCAGTGACCAAGCTCAAATAGCCCCATTTGTCCCGTAAACGGATATACGTGATATCGCTTACCCATAATTGTTCGGGACGGTGCACTTCAAGTCCTTTGACCAGGTTCGCATATTTGTGCATCCAGTGGCGCGAGTCCGTGGTGACCGTGTTTCGTTTTCGCATCCTGATCTGGAGATTGTGATCCCTCATCAGATCAAATAGATAGTCCCTGCCGATCTTGATTTCATGTGATTCCAGCACGTCCTTCAATTTCATGTGCAACTTAACCGTTCCCAGCCTTGGAAGCTCTTTTCTGATGCTCAGTACGTTCTGTAGCACGATTTCGTCCTTCAATCCTTGGTCGGATACCCGCCATTGTCGATCATAGTATGCATGGCGGGTCTTGCCAAACAGTCTACACAGGGCCCTTATTCCCTGAACGGGAAAGTCCTGTTTCATTTTGATGACTGCTTGGCACCAGACTTTTTTCTGATGCCGATTTTAAGTTGTTCTTCCGCGATATCGATCAGCGTGTTCAGGGCAGCTATCTTGAGCTCTGATTTCGGCAAGGGCCTTTTGGAGGGCCCTTACCGCATCGCTTGTTAGCGTATCGGTTGGTTTTTTCGGCATAACATTAGAAGTTTGGACTACAAGTTCGGCATTTTTACCGAATTTAGCTATCCAACCCCGCAGCGTAGTTCGATGGACGCCAAAAGTGATTTCTGCATCTTTTTGGCTCATCCCAGATTCTAGCGCTCGCACCATGGTGCGTTTTTCGGAGTCTTTAAACCGACGAGGCCTAGAATTGAGATAAGCTTCTGAACCATAAAGCTTCATCCATCGCGCGAGCGATTTATCGCTCATGCCGTAAGTAGCGACAGCTTCAGAACGCGGCATATCACCTTCAACTTGTTTTACAATTTCCCTGATTAGCCGCTTATCGTAATAAGTGTTCTTTTTCTTTTTTACATCAATCGGAGGGATGACTGTTTTTGTTTTCATACACTGTTTTTAGTGTATAGTTATTTTAGGAACGATACACGATACAGATAAAGCTAGGGAATAGTCATTTTAGGAACGACACAACGCACGGTCTGTGATGCGTGAATCAGTAACAGTACACGGTGTCCAGAATTATTCTTATATTTATATATATCAAAACACGAATTAACACAACAATGAGCAATATAACCCCACCAAAAATCATCAAGCAACTAAATGAAGAATTTAATTTCGACAAGGATTTTTATTTCGCTGACCCAACAAAAGCGCTTATTATCGTTGATATGCAAAATGACTTCCTTCCAGGAGGTAGTTTAGCGGTTTCTGGCAGCGACCAGATTATTCCTTTAATTAATTCCCTCCAAAAACGTTTTAATCTGGTTGTCGCAACCCAAGATTGGCATCCATCCCATCATAAAAGCTTCGCTTCTTCGCATCCCGGTAAAAAAGAATATGAAATTATTGATTTAGATGGCCTCCCACAAGTCCTTTGGCCGAACCATTGTGTGCAAGGAACCAAAGGAGCTGCCTTTTCAAACGAGCTGAATGATTTGAAAATCGAAGCCATCTTCAGAAAAGGAATGGACCCGGACATAGATAGCTATAGTGGCTTTTTTGATAATGGGAGAAAAAAGAATACTGGAATGGCAGGTTATCTTAAAGATAGAGGAATTGAAACCATTTATATCTGCGGAATAGCGGCAGATTTCTGCGTCAATTATACGGCTATCGATGGAATTGAGTTAGGTTTTGACGTATACATTATTGAAGATGCCGTAAAGGCTATCGACTTAAAGGGATATCAAACAACTGTCGAAGACTTTGAGAAAAAAGGAGGAAAAAGGTGTCAGGTATCAGAAATTGGATATTAGGCAAACCTATCGACCTAGTCCTCAAACCGCTATTCTGATACCTGACACCACCTACCTATATAACCACCTTGGTGTTCCCGCCTTTTTTCAGAGAAATATCAAAGGGTTCATTCGTTATCCAGGAACCATTGGTAAAGTCCGGAATCTTAATAGGACTTGAATTATTAGTAGCCGACCACTCACTCAAGGGCACAATGGCGCTCCAAAGCGCGGCATCGTATACGTCCTGATCGCAAGGCAAACCATTGCGAAGACTGTCTATCAAAAACCAATTTTGTATAAAGTCTATCCCACCGTGGCCTCCAACTTGTTTCGCTAACTCTCCAATTCTTTTTGTAATCTCGGGTTCGTATTTTCTTTCTAAGGCTTCTATTTCTTTCTCACTCAGCCATTGCTCGCCGCCATTAGATATTCTATGCGGGGAACCGAAAGTTGTTCCTTTTGTTCCAATTATTTTATGCCAAGCCGAATGTATATTGGGCGAACTGGTATCATGACCTATCTTTATCGTTTGTCCCCTTTTTGTACGGATGATAGAAGTAGTCATGTTCCCCCTATATTTTTGGTTGGCAAAGGGTTTAAAAAAGTCATCTGTAGCTGCCAGTTCTTTTGCTTTTGCTCCTAGGGTAAAATCATCACTAGACATGGACACCATATAATCTAAATTATTTCCACGATTAATATCCATAATTTGACAAATTGGCCCTAATCCATGTGTAGGATATAGATCGCCGCTCTGTCTCGCATTTTGCTTTAAACGCCACATGTCCCAGTATTGGTCCTTTTTAAAAAGATAACGGTCAACTAGGTTATGAAGATAGCCGCCTTCACCGTGCACAATATCTCCGTAGAAGCCTTGTCTAACCATGTTTATAGTTAACAAAGACCCATAACAAGCATTTTCGAGCATTCTGCAATATTTTTTCGTTCGCTCCGACGTTTCTACCAACTTCCAGCAATCTTCTATCGTCAATGCTGCAGGAACCTCAACACATGCGTGTTTATCCGATTCCATCGCATACAATGCCATGGGCGTATGCATATCCCATGGTGTTGCAATATACACTACATCAATGTCTTTTCGATCGCAAAGTTCCTTCCATGATTCAGAACTACCTGAGTAAAGTGTAGGCTTATGCCCGGTACCCTCTATACTCTTTTTAGCCTTGTTGACCATTTCAGGACGTATATCGCATAGGGCTTTAATTTCCACTCCTTCTATTTTCACCAAGTCGGACAAATGATCGGGGCCTCTATCTCCTAGGCCGATGATACCGATACGAACGGTTTCCAATTTGGGTGCAGCATAGCCACACATATTAAAACGCTGCATGGATGATCCTTGTTTATGTCGAGAGGGAACAGTTTCATTCGGAAAACTCTTTAGGATATCTCCTCCAGCGAGGCTGAGACCGCCGAGACCACTTAATTTCAAAAAATTTCTACGATTACTCTTCATTTTTTATAATTAAATTGATGATGTATTATACATACTAATAAAAGACAAAACGGTAGATTTACCCGATTTCGGGCAATCTTAACCACTTAGAAGCATTTTCAAAATAAATTTTATCGATGACTTGTTTTGGTAATTTTAAACCTTTAAAAGCACCCTCAACAGACGGTATGGTCATTTCCTCATTGGTGGTAAAGTAAGTCCAATCACGAATTCTGCCATTGTGGATCGATTCATTTTGTCTTTGTAGTCCATCAGGGTTTCGGATAGAATGATCGGTAGCATAAACCAATCGATCTTGGTATTTGATCATAAAATCATGCACTTTTTGCCATTCTAAAACGGATTGATGTTGTAGATGGCTAATTCTAGCTGCCATATCTACTACCAAATTGGGATATGCATCCAATCGTTTAGCGAGTTCATCAACGTTCCATTCTAAGCTTGCTAAGTGTGCGGCTATGACTTTTAAATTAGGGTGACGTTGTAAAACATTGTCCCTAGCGTTGATTTGGTCTTCATAAGATGGATATTCAGGATGCAGATACATGTGGTATTCAGGATGCTCTGTGAAGTACGATTTGTCCCCCGCTACCGTCATTTCCTCTGCGGGTAGCCATGCGTTCCGAGGTTCGCCAAGATGAGCAATTAGGGTAATTTTGTTCTCTTCAATAAAATCTAAAATCGGGGTAAATCTAGGATCATCCATCATGACGAAACTTCCGTCCTTATCCCTTAACTCCATTCCGATGGTTTTCCATACTTTAACGGCAATCGCGCCTTGGTCAATAGATTCTTTTAAATAGTCAAGGGTTTCTTGTTGCCAAGTCGGACTATCCCAGTTTTTCACCGAAAAACTGGTTGCATAACTAATTTGATCAGGGAATTGGTTAACTAGCTTTACAGCAACATCTCGTTGTGCTTCAATAGTTGGGTAATAGGATGTTTCCACATTCACCGTTAACAAGCGGAAATTATCTCGCGCTGCTTGATGGATCGCTGTAGTATCCTCGATGTTGATATGAAAATGTGAGTCAAACTTCTTAACTGAAGCAAAGTCTTCTAAAGTATAGAAATCCTTATCTGCGCTTTCTGTCGCTTTTTGTGTGCTTTGTCCACAAGCTTGGAAAAAACCAACAAGGATGATAAGGTATAGAGATGATTTGATAGTCATGTTTCTTACGAATAAAGTGGTTTTCTTTCTTTCCATTTTCCCTTAGTAAAATCAGGAAAGTCAATTGTTTTACTGTTATTGGCGACCGACATCTCCGTCAACGGGGAAATTACGCTACTAGTCACTGAGTCGTATATGTCCCAATCTGGCTGTTTATTTTCTCTTAATGCTTCAATTAATCGATGCCAATTAATCGGAGTTATAGAGGCATTTGAACCATGGCCGCGTATCGCTCCCTGGGTTCTTGGGGGAGGATTGTAGTTTTTATTTATAGGGTGTTGGTATTCCTCGAGGTATTTATCGGCTGGTTCCCATTGATGTGCCTGTGGGCTTCTCCCTTCAACATAGATTCGACTGGCATTTTTCTGCAAATAGTTATCTCGTAAATAAATGCCTTTTGAGCCCTGGATTCGAAAGTTTTCGCGAGGATGAGGTGTATGGGTATCATGGTTGAGCGTAACCACTTTCCCGTTGACCGTCCTTATTAGGGTGGCATTATAATCTCCCAATGAGGTTTTCATCGTTGCGTATGGACTATCCTTTCCATAGTTGTTCCTAGCATAATCGTTAATCATCATCGCTTTTGTGCTCATAGAAACTAGGTGGTCAAATCGATCGCCGTGGTTGATATCCAATGCGGGCATCATATTCCTCATGGGATGGTCTGGATATAGATTTCCGTTCCTCTTTATTGCATGATCCAGTCGCCAGGGTTCTTCCGCTGGATCGAACTTGACTTTTCTAAGATCATGGACATAGCCGCTTTCCACATGAAGAATTTCTCCGAGAAGCCCCTGTCTGACCATGTTTAAAAGGGTTAAATCGCCGAAACCACCGATAACAATGCTCGCCCACTTACCTGTCTTTTCAAAGGTCTCCACCAATTCCCAGGCTTCCTCGACTGTTTGTACTAGAGGCACTTCACAGGCTGCATGCTTGCCATTCCTCATCGCCGAAAGGCAAATAGCTGCATGGGTATCCCAAGGTGTGGAACAGATTACCGCATCAAGATCCTCCTCTTCACAAAGTCTGATAAAATCACGCTCTCCCCTATCATATAGACGAGGAGTGGGCTGACCTGCCTCTTCTACCCATTTCCTAGCTGTATTCAGTCGTTCAGGTTTCGTTTCGCATAAAGCCTTTACTTCTACTCCTTCTATGCCCAAAGCCGTGCTCAAATGATAAGAGCCTCTACCTCCAATACCTATAAAACCTAGTTTGATGACCTTATTGTTGTTTACCTGTTTTTTTGCTGCCTGTGCTTCTGCAATTTCTGGCAACCCCATGCTTGCTAATGCGGCGCTTCCTACTGCCGCGGTAGAGAGCTTCATAAAACTTCGACGTGAATAACTGTTTCTGCTCATGTTATTTTTGCTTTAATATTTTTGTATTTAATATTATTTACGCATTGCAAAGATTTTTAATGCGTTCTTATTATATATCTTTTCTAACACCTGATCGGGCAAACTCAGACCATAAATCATCCAGCGTCCCTGCTGGTGATGGCTAGGAGAAGGATCAATATATTCATCATCTGTTTCTAAGAAGCGGTAATAAACACGATAAGCCTCCGCATCGCAAGGTGTATCGGTGCCGAATAAGATCCGATCTTGATACTTTATCATGAATTTTCTTGAGGTATAAGGCTGTCGACCTAACTCGCTAATTCGAGCATCAATATCCACATACATATTCGGATAGGCGTCTAGCCATTTAGATACTTGCCCTAAATCTTCGGCTAAATTACCCATGTGGGTCGAAACAAATGTAGTAGCAGGATGTCGCTCGATAACTCGGTAAAGTTGATCTAAGATTTCCTCTTTGGAATAAGGAAACTGGCTGCCGTAATACGACCAATTTGGATGGGCTCCGAGTTCGTCATAGCGTTCGTTAAACTCGTCTACTGGAGTATGAAAGGCTTTCGGATCCGAAACGTGGATAACAATAGGAATGCCCAACTCGCCACATTTAGCCCAAATGGGATCAATTCTTGGATCGTCGACTGGAATAACCTTTCCATTTTTATCCTTTACTGTTAAGCCCAGTTCTTTTGATATTTTCAAACCTTTCACGCCCAATCGTACTGCATTTTCTAATTTAAGTGCTTCATTTTTCCCAAAATCCTTTTCATCGATTTTAGAGAAATCAGGTCTAAAGAACACCAACAATCGTTCTTCGGATGCGGCTTTCGATACCGCAAGGTGTTCCTTGTAGAAGTCATTGTAAGAACGTCCATCTAAACTCACAGTCATCCAAACCCCTGCCTTATCCATCTCTTCCAAGTACTTTTCAGTATTTTTAAGATTACCGAGATGGTTATGGATATCAATTACCGGGTACTTCGGTTTTAAGACTTCGGTTTCTTTGACCACTAACTGACTTTTTGGTTGCCAATCCAAAAGCTTTAAATCTCCAGTCTGGGCAATTGATATCATAGGATAGAAACTAGCCTGCATTACAAATAAGAAGCATGTGTATCTACAAATGTTCCTTAAGCAGATGGTATTCCATAAAACTTTCATTGCTATTGGTTTTTTTGTGTAATGAATACTTAATATATAAATCAAAATGATGATAACCTGTGTGAGTTATACTATTCGTTGATTAAAGAACTGTATGTTTCATTATCAAAAAGCGTTCATTTGGATGATTTCACAATGCAAATGAACATATCATATTGTAAAGAAACTGTATAACAATAATAATAGTATTATTGCTAATAAAAAAGGAGATGTGAATATCAATCGATTGCGTAATCGACAATTTAAATATTATCGTTCTTTCCTACTTCATCCATTCTATAAATAATTCTCTTGATTTTTGCAAAGGTAGAGTGGGGAAAATCAACAGCTTATTTTTAGCGTTTTGATCTAAATAGGCTTCCTTAATTATGGACAGGTCATTCTCGATCTCATTGGAATTAATGTTTTGGCTTAATGCATCTGTTGTGCCAATGATCAGCAAATTGCGTGGTGCTAAACTTGCCGATAGGTCGGGAAGATCGTATTCCTTTAAAGAACCAGCAACCGTACTGTGAATGAATGCGGGTTCATAAAAACGACTCATCACTATAGACCGATAAGAAGAATATGGTTCAAGCAATGCAATCTTTTTAAATGTGGTGTCGATTGCAGCCGCATGAAGCAGAATTGGGGCCGTTTGTTTCTTGGCGAGCCCATAAAATTCATTGATGCTTTCCTGTTTGCTAACGAGTTTGATTAGCTTTATGACATCTCCTGTTTGTATCCCCAATATGCTTCTGCCTACAAGAATGGAAGCAAACCAGGTATTATAGGAAGTATTACCAAAATACGCATCCCCTTCAAACTCTCCGGGTCCCATTTCGCCCATCCCGATTAAATCCGGCGCCAGAACTGTGAATCCTTTTTTGGCAAACCATTCGATTTCACCTCCTATTGTCGCGTCTTCGCTCTTACCTGAGGGATTTAAATAAAGTAAAGCTTTCTGATTGGATCGGATGGGTTTAAAAAGTAAATAAGGGATAACATAGCTTCCTTCGCCTTTTATAAAATATTTTTCTATTGCATAACCTTCTCTTTGAATACGACCTGTAAATACAGGCTGATCTGCTTCTGTAGGTTCTTGATAACCTGATCGCTTTTTTGCAGAGGTAACTATATTTAAAAAATGGTTATTGGTGTTTTTTCTAGCAAGCTGAAGTTCCTCTATTAATTTTTCAGCTTCCTTGCGATTTAAACTATAAATCGTTTCTCCTCCAAAGGAGCTTGATACTTGTCCTGTGGCAGTCACTTGAATTTCCGAAGTGGATAGAGGAACGGTGTCTTCATCATTAGAATTACCTGGATTAGCCAACTCCCTTTGAAAAAAGGCATACATGGCTTCTCGGTTTTTCTTAGTTGAAGAATGTGGGGCATCGTCTTCCACCATACCAAACTGTGATTCTTGTCCATAGGACTGATAAACCTTAGCCACCTCTTCGGCCGTTTCTCTAGCCCCCTGAATGCTAAAATAATCGTTGGTTGTGGTGATCATCAATGCAGGCTTTGGTGCTCTTGCCGTTAATAAATCTGGATGATCGATTCCCTTTAAAATTGCACTTGGGAAGTTTTGTTCAGCATCTTGAGGGCCTACACTTTGAAACAACTTAGTAAAGTTAGTTAGGTAATTTTCTGGAGCGACCGCTTGGATTCTATCATCGAAGGCGGCTATATAAGAAGACTGCGTTCCCCCTCCCGAACGGCCTGTGATTCCGATTCTTTGTGGATCTACTTCTTTTCTACTGACTAGGTAGTCAACTGCGCGAATACCATCCCAAATCATATGTCTAGCTTGAGAAGTTCCCATTATAAAAACCTGCGCACCTGGGTAAGAATGCTCACGACTTGGATCGCCAACTTTCGACTTTCCCGTTTCGGGATCAAGGTACTCAAAACGTTCCCCTTGACCTACAGGGTCAAATGCGAAAACAATAAATCCTTTCTTTACCAAATTTAAAATCACGTGTTGATAAACCGGATTTCGATAACCATCTTCGGAATGCCCACTACAATAAATAATAGCTGGAGCTTTAATGCCTTTTTTCAATCCATTAGGAATGAACAACGATGAGGTAACATAAAAACCCGGTCGGGACTCAAAAATAGTTTGCTCTACCTTATACCCGTCTTTATTGATGACTTTTGAAACTTTGGCATTCAACGGGGTTTTGTCGGGGAACGGGCCTACAATCTCGTTAAGAGTCTGCCGTATGGTAGCTTGTCTTGCTTGCCAGTCGGATAAAGAATGATTCTTTGAGAGATTTTCTTTACGTTTCTCCAGCAGAGTATAGGATTGATCCGCTAAATAATGGTACAACGAATTCTGTGCATCGGTGAATTGAAACCAATTTCCTTTAATTACATTCAATTCTTTTCGATCCTGTGCCTTCCCTTCTATAATTGGGAAAATAAGGGCAAGAACGAATAAATACCTAGATATCACTTTTCGCTTTTTAGGTTTTAAAGAATAGCTCATCATCTATATCTTAACGAATATTTTATTTTTAAACAGGACATACATAAAGAGCCAAACTAGAAGAAGGGCGCCTAAAGCTTGAAGAACATTTTGCCATGGCTCTGGTGCATGCATATATAGGCCACTGAAAAACATTTTAGAGCTGTATTCAAAATTTATAAACTGATAAGCATAATAAATAACCAATGAATTGACACCGATTACTTGAAAGAAAAACGTTCCTCTTCGATATCCCTGAACATCAATTAACCAATAGAAAAATGTGAGAAATAGAAAGGCCATTCCTGCAGTAAGTAAAATAAAGGAACTAGACCATAAGTGTTTATTGATCGGAAAATGGAAGCCCCATAGAATACCCAACAGTATTGCTCCTATTCCTATAAGTGATAGGTTTCGGATCTTTATGCCAATAGATTTTGCATTCTGCAAAATATCACCCGCTATTGTCCCAAATATGGCCAGACATAGCGCAGGTAATTGTGTTAATAGCGCAAGCTCATCATATGTTTTTTGATGGAGCCTGCCAGGCATAAAATTACGATCTATCCAACCTACGAGATTTCCTTCGAAAGTTAGGTCCCCTGCACCATAGCCAGGCACAGGAATCAGGAATAATGCTGCATAATAGCCCAGTAAAATTCCGGCTATCCATAAAGCTCGCGCGGTTAAGGAGAAATTCAAATACAATACAGCAGCTAAAAAGCTGGCAATACCGATTCTCCCGAGTACACTACTAAATCTTATTTGTGAAACGTCGAAAGGGTTAAGAGGTGCATTTTTGTAAATAATACCGAGACAAATTAAAATCAGCATCCGGATAAATACCTTTTTATATAGTGCTTTTTTTTCTGTACCCTTTTTCAGACCACTTGTTAACGAGAAAGACAAGGAGACTCCAGCAATGAATAAAAATAGGGGAAATATAAAATCGTAAAAAGTAAACCCGTTCCAGGCAGGATGTTCAAACTGGTCAGCAATCCAATCTACCCAAGGCAGACCGGTCTTGTCTTTCATTCTTAAAATAAAAGTTCCACCACCTGCTATTAATAGCATATCAAATCCTCTTAGTACATCAATAGATAGAAGTCTTTTAGGTTTAGTTAACTCCATAAATGCTCGTTTTTTAGTAAATAATTAAATTTTCAATCCTTTTTAACAATAGTTAAGCTCCATTTATCGCAAAAGAACTGGGTTACAGTTTTTAACAATACAGCAATAGACCTCTAAATATATCAAAACATTTCTATTATCCTATTCAATATTTCATTAATCACCTTATTTATTTACCTTTCTGTTAATAATTTAATTTCGTTTAAATCATTATACTTATCAATTATATTTATACTTTAGTTTATCCATTAAAATAACCCAAGGTCATATGAAAAATAAAATACTCCCTGTTTCTGTTAGTTCCTTAAGTAAACGCGATACGCTTATCTCGATTTTAATAATCGGAGTATTGTTTTTTATATTTGGCTTTGTATCTTGGATAAATGCCATTCTCATTCCTTATTTTAAAATAGCTTGCGAATTAACCAGTTTTCAATCTTATTTGGTTGCTTTTGCATTCTATATCTCTTATTTTGTAATGTCTGTACCCTCTTCTTACTTATTGAAAAAGGTCGGATTCAAACGGGGGATGATGATTGGATTTTGGGTGATGGCGATAGGTGCTTTCATTTTTATCCCTGCCGCATATAGCAGAACTTACGAGATTTTCTTAATAGGTTTATTTTCACTTGGAGCGGGTTTGGCAATCCTTCAAACTGCGGCCAATCCTTATATTACTATATTAGGGCCCAAAGAAAGAGCTGCCCAACGGATTAGTATTATGGGGATCTGTAATAAAGGTGCGGGTATTTTAGCTCCTTTAATTTTTGCGGCGGTTATATTACGAGCGACAGATGGCGATCTCTTTCAGCAACTGGCGTTTATGGATGATGTTGAAAGAAATGCCGCCCTCGACGAACTTATTCGTCGCGTAATCGTACCTTATGCTGTATTGGGTACGGGTTTAATCGCCTTGGGACTATTTGTTCGTTACTCACCTTTACCCGAGATTGATACCGAACATGAAAGTGAAGAAACCCAACTAGCCAATACCGGCAAAACCAGTATCTTTCAGTTTCCGCATCTAATACTTGGGGCCATTGGTATTTTTCTACATGTAGGCACTCAAGTTATCGCTATCGACACTATCATAAGTTATGGTGGATCTATGAATATGGACATGCTCGAAGCGAAAGTATTTCCCTCTTATACCTTATTCATTACCATTTGCGGTTACTTGCTAGGAATATCTTTAATACCCAAATATTTAAGTCAAGTTCGGGCACTTCAAATCTGCACACTCTTAGGAGTTACTTTCACGTTGCTAATTGTTTTTGCACATGGTCACTTTCGTTTTCTAGGCCATGATACCGATATTTCTATTTGGTTTGTCGTTTTACTGGGTCTACCTAATTCACTGATTTGGGCAGGAATATGGCCGTTGGCTTTGGATGGACTTGGTAGGTTTACCAAGTTAGGAGCTTCTTTACTGATCATGGGCTTATGTGGAAACGCGATTTTACCATTATTTTATGGTCACTTTGCAGATTTATATGATTTAAGAACTGCCTATTGGGTTCTTTTACCTTGCTACCTATACTTGGTTTTTTATGCCTTCCCGGGGCATAAAATTAGGCATTGGGGATTTAGAAAAAAGGAAGCTAACGATCTATTGGTACAAGAAAAAGTTGACTTCTAATAAAGGAAAGACATGAAAAACACTTCACGACTTAAGATTTATAATGGAAAAATTATTACTCCTTATCGCATTATACCTAATGGGACCCTAGTTGTTGTCAATGGGAAAATTGAGGAAGTAAGCGACGGAGATATTGAAGTTCCTGATGCTTTAGAAATTGATGCGGGTGGTAACTATATTTCCCCTGGCTTCATTGACATCCACATTCATGGTGGTGGAGGTCATGATTTCATGGATGGGAATGTCGATTCTTTTTTGCGAATTGCTGAAACCCATGCCCGTTATGGGACAACCTCTATGGTACCGACCACCTTGACCAGTGAGAAAGAAGGGATCTTAGAAACACTTTCCTTATATGAAGAGGCTCATAAAAAAAATGATAAGGGATCTGAATTTCTGGGAATGCATTTAGAGGGTCCTTATTTTGCCATGAGCCAACGTGGTGCTCAAGATCCTCGTTTTATTCGAAATCCAGATCCATCGGAATATAAAGATGTAATTGCACATTCCTCATCGATAAGTCGATGGAGTGCTGCTCCTGAATTACCTGGTGCGATTGAATTTGCACAATATCTGCGTTCGAAAGGCATTTTAGCTGCTTTAGCACATACAGATGCGATTTACGAAGAGGTACTAGAAGGATTTGAGAATGGCTACAGCTTAGCTACCCATTTATATTCGGGTATGTCAGGGGTAAGTCGGAGGAATGCTTTCCGCTATGCTGGCGTAATCGAAAGTGCTTTCATTTTAGATGAAATGGACGTTGAGATTATTGCGGATGGTATACATTTGCCCGCTCCATTATTAAAATTGATTTATAAAATTAAAGGTCCCGACCGCATTGCTCTGATTACCGACTCCATGCGTGGTGCGGGTATGCCTCCAGGAGAAAGCGTTTTAGGCAATATTCATACCGGCTTAAAGGTGATTATTGAAGATGATGTTGCCAAATTGCCTGATCGAAGCTCCTTTGCAGGAAGTGTCGCTACGACTGATCGACTTGTGCGCAACATGGTGAATATGGCAGAGGTTTCTTTGCTAGATTCCGTTAGAATGATGTCGAGCACACCCGCCAGAATCATGGGAGTTTCTGACCGAAAAGGATCTTTAGTAAAAGGCAAAGATGCCGATATTCTTATTTTCGACGAAAATATAGGAATAAAATCTACCCTTGTAAAAGGAAAAATAATTTATCAAAAATCTTAAAACAATAACTAAAAAATGAAAACGAACGTTGGATATAGTCGCCGTAAATTTTTATCTACTGGAGTTTTAGCCTTATCCGGTTTAACCGCGTTTGGTTATACTGGTCTAACTTCTTTCTCTTCATCTGACAAAGTCAGGGTAGGATTAATTGGTTCAGGTAGCCGTGGCCTTGGATTAGTACATTTGCTAAAAGATCTGCAGGGTATCGAGCTAGTGGCCTGTTGCGATATTATAGAAAAGAACCTCAAAGAGGGAATGCGCTTGGCTAGTAAAGGATCGAAATCTTATCATGATTATAGAAAACTATTAGCGGATAAGAGTATTGATGCAGTCATTATTGCTACGCCCCTATATCTCCATTTTCAAATGGGGATGGATGCCATAGATGCTGGAAAACATGTTTATTTGGAGAAAACTATGGCCTATGACATTCCTCAAACATTAGAATTGGTCAAAAAAGCGAAGGGCTCTCCCAAACTAGCTTTTCAAATCGGGCATCAATACCGTTATTTTCCTTTATATCATAAAGTTGCTGAAGTTCTTTCTAAAGGCTGGATTGGACAGGTTGTTCAATTTGAAACTCAATACAATCGCAATTCAGACTGGCGGAAACCTGTTGAGGATCCTAAAATGGAAGAGCAAATCAACTGGAGAATGTATAAAAAATATTCGGGAGGCTTATTAGCTGAATTAGCTGCTCACCAAATTGACATCGTGAACTGGATGGTTGGTGGTCCCCCATTAAAAGCAATAGGCTTTGGCGGAATCGATTATTGGAAAGATGGGCGAGACACCAATGATAATGTTGAAGTGATTTACGAATATAAAAACGGAATTAAATCGGTCGTCACTTCGCGATTAATGAATGCTTTTGACGGTTACTTAATCAGGATAGTAGGAACCAAAGGCACGATTGAAATACACCGGGACGATGCCTTCTTATTTGCAGAAAGCGTTGATAAATTATTAGGCATTGTTGATGGGGTCTCTGGGGCAACTATACAAAATTCAACACAAGGAAAAGCCGTCCCATTGGAATTCAGTTATCCGAACAATAAAGAAATGGATCCTACTGCTTATGCACTATTGGACTTTGCGGAGTGTGTTCGTACCGGAAAAAAACCAGCATGTAACGTTGAAACCGGTAAAGAGGCAGCTATTGCAGTTCATATGGGCAATCAAAGCATTGAATCTGGTAAGGTTCAGCTCTGGATGCCTTCATATTCGATTTAACTGCTTTTAAAATGCATAACAACTAAATGCGGATAATAATTATTTCGCATTTAGTTGTCTAATGACTTCTAAAGCAGGGATATCCATTAACAATTGCAGATATTTCTTAACCGTGCTTTGAAATCCAGGAATGGTCTTTAGATCCATTTTCCAAAGTGTTTCATTCTTCATTACCTGATCGACATACTCATCAGGTTGAAACTTAGTCCATAAATCTGCAAAATACGGAGCTTGTTCATCTGAACCTTTATATTCCTTATCCATATTTTTAACAAAAAGCAAAAAGGCAGCAAATCCTAAAGCCATATATTTAGGTGGAGTTTGCATCTTTCGTTCGTATTCTACAAGTAAAGGGACATTACGTTGCTGCATTTTAGAAGTATAATTCAATGAAATGCTTTTCCATTGGTGATTTAAGAAGGGATTGCTAAAGCGATCGATTACACTGGCTGCGAAATCAAGTGCCTCCTTTTCGTCGATTTCCTTTCCGATTATGGCTGGAACAATTTCATTTTGCATTAATCGATTAATAAACTGTAAATAATCTTGATTCTGCATCGCTTCTTTTACTGTTGCGAAACCACATAATAAGGCTAAAGCACAAGAAAACGTATGACTTCCATTTAATAAGCGAAGCTTCAGTTCTTTAAATTTCCAAATATTTGGTGCAATAACAAGTCCTTTATCTACTTCTGAAAAAGATAAAATTTGCTTAACACGTTCATTTTTGGACTCAATCGCCCAAAGTCGGAAAGGCTCTGCCATGATAGCCAATTCATCTCGATATCCGCTTTCAGCTTGAGCAATTTCTTGTTCTTCAGAAGGCAATTTACCGGGCACGATACGATCTACTAAAGTATTACAGAAATCATTGGAATCATTCAACCAAGCGATAAAATTCTCTCCAAGACGATTTATCTCTGCTATTCTAATTACGATTTCTTTCAATTTTTCCCCATTTTCACTTATCAGTTCAGTTGGCAAGATAACCCAACCTTTATCCGTCTCGCCTTTAAAATGTGAAAATCGCTTATAAAGAAGGCTAGTCAATTTCGCAGGGAAGGTTTTAGGAGGTAATGCATATAAATCGTCCTCTTCATCCAATAAAATGCCAACTTCTGTTGTATTGGAGATCACTATTTTCATGTCTGGATTAAGGACAGCTTTTGAAATCTCTTCCCATTCCGATGAAGCCGAAAGCACTCTAGATATAGCAGAAACGACTATGGACTCTTCTATTGTTTTACCATTCTCTATTCCTTTAACATGTAGTGTATATAAACAATCCTGATCTTGAAATTGATCAGTTCCTCCGCTATCTGTGGATTTAACTACCAACACTCTTCCATTAAACAGTCCTTCGCGATTTGCTTTATCAATAAAGTATTCAGGCAAGCCACGGAGTAAGACACCGGTACCAAATTGTAAAACCTTCTCAGGAAAATTCAACCATCCTCGAGGAGGTAATTGTATCGTGCCGTCTTTTTTAAGATTTTCTAGAGATGTTTTGTTCAGAATGTCCATATGTAAATTTTTATAATGCGGAAATAAATCAAGCGATCTGTAATATTATTCGCCATTGCTAAAATAGTGAATAATAATACAGATCGCTTTAAAGAATCAATAAAAAATCAAATCTCTTTGTGAGTTAAATTTGAGGTATTCCTAGTAGCCACTCCTTGGCATTTAAGGAATAGATTTTATCAACCACTTCCCGTGGAAGTTTTAAACCTGAAAATTCTCCCTGTACTTTCGGTGCATCCATTTTGTCTTCACTTGTGAAGAATACCCAATGCCGGAACCATACGTCGCGCGCATGCTTTTCCATCTCCGACGAGCTTCTCGATTTAGAAATAGACATATCTGTTCCATACAATAGTCTATCTTGGTATTTTATGAAAAAATCACGTACTTTCTCATGATCCTTGATTGATTGCAGCTGTAGATGAGAGATTCGTTCAGCCATATCAACGGCTAGATTAGGAAACATATCCAAACGTTTTGCCAATTCATCGACACTCCATTCTAGACTTCCTAAATGCGCTCCAATAAACTTCAATTCAGGATGTTTCCTAAGCACATTATCTCTTGCTTCTAATTGATCTTCGTAAGAGGGCATTTCGGGATGAAGATACATGTGGAATTCGGGATGCTTGCTAAAATAGTCTCGATCCCCTTTTACAGTCATCTCTTCTATGGGCAACCAGCAGTTTTTAGGTTCACCTAAATGACCAATTACAGGTATATTATTGTCCAATAAATAACTCCAAATCGGATCGAATCGTGGATGATCAATCATCACTAGATTACCCTCTTTGTCCCTTAGTTCCATACCAATATTTTTCCAAACCTTAACCGCAATGGCTCCTTTAGAAAATGAATCCTTTAAATAGTCCAAAGTCTCTTGCTCCCAATTGTCCTTATCCCAATTCGTTACCGAAAACGCGGTTGCGTACAGAACTTGATTTCGAGAAGCCTCCTTTTGATAAAGCGCGATCTCCTGTTGTTCATTAACTGGTAGCGACGGGAAAGCATCCACATTTACCGCCAGGAGTTTAAAATTCTCAGCTTTAGCAAAGGATAAGAATGAAGTGTCTTTACTTAAGAAATGAAAATGAGAATCAAATTTATCCACAGATTCATAATCATCCTTGGTATAATATGTTTCTGTGCTCCCGTTATTTTCAGATGTTTTATTTATCCCGTGGGTACAGCTTTGTAAGAAGAGTACGGACAAAAATAGTATTGAACTAAAAAACAGGTTCTTCATTGCAAGAAATTGCTTTATCATGATTGTTCTATTGATTGAATTTGAATTTTATTTTATTGCTCCATAAGCTGCAACCGGTGTTAGGATATCTTCTACAGCCCCTTCATCCCCATTTGCCGGTCCATTCCAAACTCCACCTCCATAGGTAATGACGAAAATCTTATTTGCATCTCTTGGGTCAAGATCCACTCTTTTCCCCCACTTAAAATTATATCCTTTAATTCGACTCCATGTTTTTCCTTGGTCAACCGATTTATAAGCTGAGCTATTAAATCCGGAAGCATAATAAGTATCGATCCGTGGATCAAAAGTAATATCATGAATATGCTGATCTTTCTCATAAACATGCGTCCAAGTTTTCCCGTCATCGTCAGATGCGAACATCCCACCGCCGATATCTGGAGTAAATTCTCCTTTCATATTTCTTCCCCAAGCGGATAGCAGCAGTCGGTTCGGATTCTTAGAGTCCACAATCAAACTAGTAGGACCATTCGTCTCCGCCGGCAATCCAACTTTTGTCCAAGATTCCGCATTATCATCCGAACGATACAACGCGCCATCCCCTTCGTTTCCAATGCTTCCATCATCGCTTCTTCTACTTACAACCAAGAATAATGTGCCATCGGTTTCCTTTCTAACGATCCGCCAAGCAAAAGGCTCCTCGCCTTCGATTCCTTTATTTTTCTTTTCCCAACTCTTTCCACCATCTAAGGATTTATATACTCCTTTTCCAAATACACTTGCTAATAAAGTTCTTGAATCTTTATTGCTGGTCGGATCAATCAATATGTGAGTTGCAGCACCTTCACCGATATCGTCTAGACTAATAGGCTCCCATGTTTCACCGCCATCATTTGTAATAACTATTCCACCTTTATAATCCTTAGTTCCTCCTCGACGCCACATTTTCGGTCTGGGCAAATCATGTGATCCACTCATTGCGGCCCACGCTCGTCCTTTAACTTCTGGATCAAAAGCCAACCAGTAAGTACTGTTCTGCCACCGTCTAGGAATACCATTATTATGTGTTGCACTTTGCCAACTTGCACCGCCGTCTTTACTTTTTGTTAAGCCTATATCAGTCGTGCTAATGAAAAGATTATTTGTATCAAAGGGATCGAAAACAACTTGATATCCGGTAGTAACCTCGAGGCCTCTGGAGTACCAACCCCCGTCCTGTTTCCTGTTAGTATAAACTTGCTCCCAAGTTTTGCCGCCATTAGTGGTTTTTATAGTTCTACCAAAATCTGTGGTATAGACTATATCCGCATTAACCGGTGACACTGCAATGGAGAATGGATTTTCGCCCCATGTTGGTCCAAATCTATCGTTTAACCAACCGCTCGTAAAGTTTTCAGAAGCGGTATTGCCATTCGGACTTAAAACATCTTTCCAAGAAAGGTCCCAAGTTTTTCCATAATCTTTACTTTTCGCAACACCGATGAATGTGGTACTATTGTCTGCTTTAAGGCGATTATATGAGATATAAACCGTGCCCGGATTTAATGAACTTGTAGCAATGCCTCTCCATTCTGGAGTTTCTGAACCTTCCATACTGAATTTAACAAGGCCTTCTTGTCTATTCTCCCAAGTGCGCCCACCATCTTCTGTATAAAAAATACCCGACACTTTCCCTTCGGGATCAAAATAGGATTCGCCCGCGATACCGTAGATTACAAACTTGTCGCTTTTTTTATCGAAACCTCCGGCAAACTCTATCACCTTATTGACGCCACGAGGCGCATCATTGGTCTTCCAAACTCCGTTTCGCTTTTCAACAATACTGGTACTTCCAGTAATATAAACCGTTCGATTATCAACTGGTGAGGAAGGAACGATATAAATATTTTTTGCGCCCTCCTTCAATTCTTGCTCTTTTGTCCAATTTTTTCCAGCGTCTTTTGAACTATAAAATTCCGGCGTACCACCCATAGAGATGACAGCAAACAACTTCTCTGAACTTTCAGGATCTATGGCAAATGCCAATACTCTTCTTCTTATCCTATCTTTTGTTACGACCACTTCTTGAGCATGGTCTCCTTTAGAAATTACATTTTCGATATCATCTGGATTAGGATAAATAACATTCCATGTTTGTCCACGATCTGTACTTTTATAAAGCATTACCGAATTGGCATATACAATATTAGAATCAATGGGATCGAATATGTAGGAACTGGTTACCCCTCTTAAATTAAAGGCTTTCCAAGAATCACCTCCATTGTAGGTAACATAGGATCCAGTCATGTCACAGCTAACAAAAACATGATCGGCGTTATGCGGACTAATAGCGGGATAAAACATAGCACCGCCCCCTCCTATACCCATATAGCCCCAGCTGTTAGAATTAGCTTCACCTTTACCTAGATTCGCGTTTGATGAAGTACAGCTTGAGAAGACTGCTATCACCAGAAACATCAAAATGTAAATACATTGCATCTTGCCAAAGCTCTTAGCTTGGCTCTTCTTTGAATTATTCATTTTTACTTTATTTTATGACTGATGGAACACCATGCCAAACGCTCGACCCGTAAGTGGTGACGAATGTTTTTTCATGATTATTTTGATCTACAATTACTCTATGGCCCCAGTGGAAATCGTATCCCTCTAACTTTTTCCAGGTTTTACCATAATCATCACTACGATAAGCGGCTTTATTAAAGGTATTGCAATAAATTCTACCAGGATGATAGGGGTCAACTGTTACGTCGTACACATATTGGTTTTCATCAAATATCTGTGTCCAGGTTTCACCTCCATCCTCTGACATAGTAATTCCTCCAGGCATTTCTAAGTTTTCACTTCCACCGGTAGCCCTGGCAATATCTCCGCCTATTAAATCACTTATGTTAATATCAGACCATGAGGCCAAATAAATCCGATTCGAATTTTCGGAGTCAATTTCAATTCCGCTCGGGAATAACAGCCCTTTAGTTACTTTTAATTCTTTCCATGTTTCAGCACCATCGGTAGATTTATAAACTGCACCTGAATAGAAACCTCGTCCTTTTTTACCTTCCTTATGCATTGGTGTCGGACTGACTACCAAAAACAGGTAGCCATTATCTGATAATGTCAGTTCAAAGGCAGCAGTATTATCATTGATGCCGTTATTTTTCAAAGTCCAAGACTTGCCACCGTCGGTTGACTTAAATACTCCTTTATTATAAACACTAGCATATAACACTCGATTATCCGAAGGAGATTTTGGATCTAATACAATTGAGGTTGTGGGAGAATCAAAACCAATTCCCTCGTTACTCGGTTTCCAAGTTCTACCTCCATCCAGTGAAACACAGACTCCTCCTTTTCCATATTCTTTCCAAAGGGGATTACGTGTCATTTTTCCTCTAGGAAAGTCGTGTAAACTCGACCAAACAGACCAAACTTTATCTTTTACTTCAGGATCAAACACTATCCAGTAACAAGTATTCACCCATTCATTAGGAACTCCAACGGTCGATCTCTCCCAACTTTTTCCGCCATTGAATGAATGGTGGTAGCCAATGTCTGTATAGCTAATAGCAATATGCTGGCTATCAAAAGGGTCAAAATGGACACCATAAGCTGTAGTTACATCCAATCCATTACTTGTAAATGACCCGTCCGTTTGTTCATTACTGTAAATTTCATTCCAGCTTTCGCCACCATCCACAGTTTTCATCACCCGGTACCAATCCGTTACAACCGCTATATTCCCATCCGCAGGATAAACTCCGACATCAAGCAAACGGATATACTCCCCACCAAATGCTTCTTCAACCCATGCATCCTTTAAGTTAGCAACCCCTATTCCATCCTTAACTCCATATTGGCCTGAACCACCACCACCTTTCCATACCCACTTCCAACTTTCACCCTTATTATTTGACTTCAAAGCACCATACCAATACAATGGTTTTTCACTGCCTGTTTTCTCTTCATAACGATTACTCACTAAATACACTTGTTCCGCATCATATTCTGCACAGGAGACCATTGAATAGCTCGGTTTTATTCCAGATTGTTGGTTTGTAACCACCGAATCTTGCAGCTGCTTCCACGTTTCCCCCTGATCTTCCGAAAACCAAACTTCACTATAACCAAATTCGCCATCGATAACTTGATTGGTATCATGATGCAACGCATAAAAGATCATTTTATCACCTTTAGCAACTGTGCCCGCAGAAAAAGAAAATGCTGGTGACATTTCTTTAGGTAAGCCTTTTCTAGTAAAAGTCTGTGATGTCTTATCGAAAACTATGATTGCGTCTTCCGTGGAAATGTAAACCTGATCTTTTGCGCTTGAAGAGTTGGTGTATAAATATTCCACTCTTTGTGTTAAGTCCTCTTTTTTCCAAGACTCTCCATCATCAAAAGAGTAAAAAAATAGAGGCCCCATACTAAAGTATAAAGCACCTTTGCGAACGGGATCAACCCTGATAGCGCCAATTCTCCCAAACTTGTCATCATATAATGAATTAGGTGAGGTTTTTATTCTAAAACTAGCATGATCACCTGTATATTCAGATTCCACTACATCATCTGGCAATGGGAATATTCGCTTCCAGGTTTTCCCTCCATCTGTTGACTTATTCAAAAAATTTGATCCAACATATACAGTGTTCTCATCATTTCGGATCGTAGGCATAAGTAGAGGCACCGTTGTCAAAATTGATTTGGTTATAAGACTTTCCACCGTCCTTTGTAAGATAAGAACCAGTCATATCACATCTTAATAAGAAATCATTCGGTGAATTATAAGAAAATGTTGGAATGAAGGTCGATCCCCCACCACCTGGTCCCATTTTTTTCCAATTAGAATTTTCATTTGACTGGCTCAATTTACCGGTAGACTCACATCCCACAATCGAAAATAAAAGCGTCAAAATAAAAACAGAACTTACCAATCTCCTTAATAAGGAGTGCTTTATATTAAATACCATTTTTTAACTGAATTAATTAGAAGGTGAAAAAGATAAATAATGATTCCATAACATAAACCTTTCATTTGATGACAACTCCCTCGGTAAATCTGACTTATTTCCGTTATAAATATCCTGAACCCATTTTGCAGCGGCATTATTGGATTGCTTAGTTGTCCAATCATTTAAGAAGGTCGTAGCTTCGGCAGATTTTCCAGCTTCCCGCATTGCCCATACCGAGATCATATTATTAGGAGACGATTTAACCACACCATCCTGATTGTATAGATTATAAGAAAGGATTCTATCTAATGCTACTTTACCTTCTTCTTTCCTACCCATCTTAGAATAACTTTGAAAAGCCAACCAATCTTCTAATCTTTCATCAATACGGTCGTCAAACGGTTTGCCAACGCCAAGATTCTCAGGCCATGTTTTAGACTCTTCGATATTTTTCAAGGCTTGTGCATACTTTTTGCTTTGCATTAATTTCAATGCGTTTAAAAGAAGAGCATGACGGAATACGGTTTTTCCTTGACCTGAGCCTTCAAAAGGCAAGATAGTTGTATTCTTTAAGATCTTGATGCTCTCATCATACTGTCCGTTATTCATTAATTGTTTCGCATACAACATTTCAATTGAAAAATTACCCTTAAACTTCTTGTTAGCTTTTATTGCGATTGCTAATGCTTCCTTTGGATTATTAGCCATATCGTAATACTCAATTAATTGATAACTGGTTCTCCAGTCTTCAGGAGACAATTGATAAGCTTTAGTTAAGTCTGCTAATACCTGAGCTGGATCTTCTTTTAATAAAGCCGCTCTTGTTGAATAGAAAGGTCCATAATCTGAGTCCTGCCCGATTTTCTTAAATAGAGCTTTTGACTCGTCCTGTCTTGCCGTCGCCCAATAATTTAGCGCTAAATAATAGTTGAATTTCCAATTATTGTTCGAAGCAATCGCCCATTCAAGTGCTCCTATAGTTTCCCTACGGTGTGGAAAAACAAAGGCAGGTGATGCATTCACCGCAGAATTAAGCATAGAGGCATCTTGCTTAATATAAGCAAGCCAAATTGAGATCAAAGGATTTGACGGAGCCTTTTCTAGCAATTCAATAGCCTCACTCTTAGCTCCAATCTCCAAATAAAACAAGCTCAATTCGAGGAAAGTCTGAAAAGGAAATTCATTTTTTATCGAGGAAGAGAACACATCAAAATTCGCCGGCGAAGGGCTCAATAAATAGGCTTCGTAATCTGCAAAATGACTTAATGGGTAAATTTCCTTTAAACCATTAACGACTTTCAATGCCCTTTCCTTGTTTCCCAACTTCCTATAGTTTACCGCCAATGCCTGTAAAGCGTTGACATTAAATTTGTTATAATCCAATGACTGCTTCGCATAATACTCTGGAGTTTCCTTTTTATTTAAAAGCGATTCTATTTCAGCCATCTGTGAATAAGCAGCTGTTCTAAATTCAAGAGAACGTGCTGCCCAACCGAAGGACTCAATTGCATCTATATAATCTTTGGTTGCCCTATATACATTTCCTGCCTGATAATTGGCTGCAGGATGATAAGAATCAATTAAAAGCGCTTTGTTGATGTAAACTAAGGCTGAGTCAAACTGAGCACTTTCAAAATAAATTTCCGCTAAAGCTGCCATTGCATCTATATGAAATGGGTCTAAACGCAAGCATTCTTGAAAACTTGCTTTCGCCTTCATATTATCGCGATATGCTTTAAAGTCTCTTCCTTCATAATATAGCCATGAAGGACTTGTAGGTTCCTTTGGCGTACTTTCAGTTGCAAAAGGCCGCTTAAGGTTGTGCGTATTTTCCGATTTAAAATCTAAATCCATACCCACGACTTCAACTTCGTAAGCTGAAGAATTATTCCAAGGTACTTTTACGGAATGTACATCCATTGGCTTAAAAGATTGATTTGCCGTATGAATTACTTTTCCATCTGCCTTTACTATTATTTGAGTTTCAGCAAAAGCTAAAGCATTTATACCAATCTCTAAGGAACCTGGATTTTCTGTAACGTTCAAAATCCCACTTTTGGAGATCTCTTTCATACCACCAATGTCTTTCACCGGGAACCAAATATCCTTCCATGTATCTGTTGCTCCAGATTGAAAGGCAACCTGCCTAATCGGACCATTGAAGGAACCAGGGGAATATTGATTTAATAACCTTCCGGCTTGAAACTCGATATACTGTCCGTCGGTATCCGTTAACAAGTCTTCCCAAATTCCACCTTCTCTTGCCAATGACCACAAGAACAATTTGCGCCCAGGCATTTCTGTATTCAGTGCCCAATGTCCGAAACCAAAATTTGAATCATGGTAATAACCTCCCATAAAATTGGTTGCCCCAGTAATGTGGTAAGCTTTGCTCGAACCGAAATTGTTCTCCGAGTATTTGGATAAGTTGATCCCTGATTTATCTATCGCCCAAGGTTCTGCTTGTCCATTATGTTCTAGGTAAGTGTTACCTGGAAAAAAGAATTCCAAATCCTCAGATGCTTTCACAGCTCCCGTCATCCAATTATAATACGACTGTGTGGTTGGAGTCGGATTATACCAAATTACATTGGTTTCAAAATAGGCTTTATCTTTTGGTAATCTTATCTCAACGGCCCATTGAGTACGGGAAGTTAGATCTAAATCCCCGACAATGCAACTCACACTACCATCGGCATTCTTAACAATTTTATAGTCCACTGGAGCTGCTGTAGAGGGGGTATGGCCAATAATTCCAAAGTTAAATTCTATCCCTCCTGAAGTCCAAGGCCCACGTAAAGCAATATCTCTAAATTTCACAACTTTGTTTTTATAAAGGAATTCGTTCCCTGTTGACTTTTCAATCGCACCCCATACCTTCCCACCAATTTCAGGAAGAACATAAACCTCAATAAAATCATTTTCAAGTGTTATCACTTTCCATTTTTGATCTACACTTTTCGTGCTATAGCCATCAAATAGATTATAAGGGTATATTTTCGTTTTTCTCGCTTTCGTAAATGCCGGTACTGGGTTTGGGTCACTATATGGGTAAGTGGTTAATGTCATTACTTCCTCAGTAATTCGGGCTTCTTGCGCCGATACCATTTGAGGTAAAAACCAAATCGCTAATAGCCATAGAATGCTTTTCAATGTTATCTTTCTCATTTATTTGTTGTGTAAAAATAGTTTTCAATTACTTGCTTTTGGTGAAAACTAAGTTCGTTATAATTGTTTTAAAAGTTCATCCCGAACCTTATCATAGTCATCACCATGTTCTGACCATACTACAGCATCTTTCATAGATACTTCACTTAATGCTTTTGGAACCACTTTATTAATGATATTGACTACCTTTTCCTTTCCAATTTTCTTCTCTACCATCCACATGATATTTGCATCCTGCTGACCTCTTCGAATATTTTTCAATCTAATAGAAGGAATTAATTCATTTATACCTCTATTTTCTGATGGATAATACGGCATTCTTCCTGGATAGAATAAAATCCCATCTCCGTTTCCAAAACTCATCCCATCGTTAATAAAAGTTAAGGGGTTATTGAATACATCTTGATGTTGGTGCCTTTTGGGTCCCTGTCCGTTATGTTGCCATAGCGTACCATGCCATATAAAATGCGTATTAATATCATATTTATATAACACCCAGCTATTCACTCTAAAATCTACGGCAGCTCCCTCAAGAATTACCGAACCATATCGTGGTCTATTCCCATTATAGAACCAATGGTCCCCGCCTTTTGCACGAACAATTGGCAAATCACTTAAATTAACGCCATCATAACCTGCCCAAACATCAATAACCGACGCTAAGTCTGGTTGATAATGGGTAGTTGTAAACAATGGCAATTTTTTTCCGACACCCGGATTTTCCTTAATCCAGCTTCCCCTTTCCAAAACCCATGGATACCTATCTTTAGGCGGCTCATCGGTCATATACCAGAAATAAGCAATTCCAGGAGCGTTTTTATTAAACCAGTCCACCCAAAGATCAGATTGCTTCTGAACAGCCTCTTTTGTATTTCCCATAATTGGAGAACCATACATTCCCACCGGGAATATCTTCTCACCGACACCTTCACCGCTACCGTGATAACCATTTGCTGGAGTAAAAGCACTTCCATCTAAGAAAGGTTTATATTTCTCCATCGTTTCTATATTAAAGGGAGCGTTCACTCTATAACCTCCCGGAATATCGATTCGATGTCTATGGCCTTCAAACTTTAACATTTTATCAACTTCATCATGTGTCAGGTCTGGATAATACGAATTAATTCCACTGGCGTGTAGCCAAATATTTGTACGGTTTTCATCGGGTAAATAATTTGGCAATAGAGTTATTTCTAGGGGTATTTCTTTAATCTTTGTACCTTTTTGCAAAACATTCACTTTTCCTGAATACACTCCTGAGGGAAATACTTTTTGATCTCGAGGTAAAGAGATATCGATCCAAAATCCTTGATTTCTTGTGGGTCCGATATCCATTGGGAAGCCGCCTTGCCCTTTCAAAGCATGTACCGGAATTAAAGCATCTGGAATCCATCCTGTCATTTTTCTTGGACTAGCGGCTTCTGATCCATAAAACCACTTTGGTCTAGTATAAGCAGAATCTTTTACCAGCAAATAGTGTTGACTAAACAATTCAACTGTTCCCGATGGCCCATATTTCAGTGTATTTCCGCCAATTGTTTTCCCTGATCCCTTATTCACGGGTAAGTCAACCGTCAATTCTATGGATTTAGCCGTATCGGTTGAAGTTTCAAGTATTAGCTGTAATCCCAAAACTTCATTATATAAACCTTTTAACCGTATTGTATTTCCGTCCCATGTATAATTGCCTTTCTTGGATGGGTGATTTAAATCGTTTCGAAATACTTTTTCTCCATCACCTAAAGCCCAAACATCCTTAATTTGTGCATAGCTGGTGGTGGGCAAAAAGAGTCCGATTAACAAAGCTAGTAGACATATCTTCATTATAGGATAGTACATAAATGGTTCTTGTTTCATGTTTACTTATTCGTTAAAATTTAAGAAATTCTACATTTATTAAAAACACCTTCGCAATATTGGAAACACAATGTGTTTCCAATATTGCGAAGGTGTTCAAAAGGATTAATAACCGGGATTTTGTTTTAATAAAGGGTTAATCCTGAGATCATTTACCGGAAGAGGGAAAAGAAGGTAATTGTCTGAGTAATTTTGTTGGATTTCAACTCGACTTTCTTCTTTCAATATTCTTTTACGGATCAAATCAAACCAACGGTCATATTCAAAGCATAGTTCCCAGTTTCTCTCTTGAATTACTTTCTTATCAAAAGCTTCCTTGGTCATTCCCAAAGTGGCTTTTGGATCTTGAGGATTGTCAACATATCCATTTGCACGATCGATAACTTGGTTAAGTGCATCTACTGCAACTTGTGTTGGTCCGCCTTTAGCCATATTCTCTGCTTCCGCGAAAATCAATAAGACATCTGCAAAACGAATAATTGGAACATTGATGATTGAACGCCCGTCTTCAAAATCACTTTCAGTATCATATAAATATTTCTGGATACCTACATCTTTCCCTAGTTCAATGTAGTTTTTACCACCCTGTTCGGTTTGCAAATAAGCTTCTTTTCTTGGGCCGTTAGGGAATTTTTGCTCAAATTCAGGTTCTGCAGCCACATCTCCCCAACCATCCATATCGGTCCAGATTTGTGGATCTGTAGCCATATCTTGGTAATTAGAATTGAAACTCCACATCATTTCCGGTCCATATTTTGTTTCTACAGAAAACAGCTTTTTGATGTCTTTTACTAAAGAATAACGCTTTCCTTCAATAACTTGGCGAGCTAAATCTGCCGCTTTTGCATAATTACTAACGTCATTCATTGGGGCTGTTGCCATGGTTAAATAAACCTTTGCCAATAAACCTCTGGCTGCATCACGAGAGGGTCTTCCAATCTGGGCACTTGGCCATACTTCCGGCAGTCCTTGAGTCGCTTCTGTCAAGTCTTCTACAATCAACTTATATACTTCGGCAATAGGAGATCTAGCAATTTTCGCTTTAAAAGGGTCGTCAATTTCGTCTGTCATTAGCGGGAGGTCACCAAACATTCTAACGAGCATAAAATAATTATACCCCCTCAAAAACTTAGCTTGAGCCATCAATTGAGAAGTATCTGCCCCTTTAAGGCTTCCATCTTTCATGGCTCTAATTGCATTATTTAAATTTAATATTGCAGAATAATGCGCAGCCCATAGTCCGCTAGCGTGATTTGCAGGATTGGTTAGGTTACCTCCAAGTATCTGGTCATCATTACGAAAAAGCGACATCCCGTAACTATATGTCCCCCAAAAGTTCCATAAATAATCCATCGACGCGGCAAAAGTAGCTTCAACTTGGGCTGGAGTAGTAAAAAATGTCTCAGGCGCAATAAAGCTTTTAGGGCGCTCGTCTAACTTCTGGCATCCCACCAACGTGAAGAAAAGAACCACAAAAGGGAATTTTATATTTTTTAATTTAATACTTTTCATGTCTAATATTTTAAAATGAAATATTTAAGCCTAAGTTAAATATTTTGGACTGTGGATAATTGTTATAATCCGATCCAATCTGAGCATCATTTCCCGTATAAGAACTAACTTCAGGATCATAACCGGTATAATTCGTAATCGTAAATAGGTTAGTTGCACTAGCATATATTCTTAAATTGCTTAAATTTATTCTTTCCGTTAATGATTTAGGAAAATTGTAGGCAACAGTAATGTTCTTTAAACGGATATAAGAAGCATCTTCCACATAACGGGTCTGCCTGTTGCCGTCCGTTGCGGGAAAAGTGATTTTGTTGACAAGTTTCGCTTCTTCTCTTGTTTTTTCATCAATAATCGCTGGAATATTAGAATTCTGGTTTTGTGGACTCCAGCGATCTAAGATTCTAGCACTCGTTCCTTCTCCGGGTCTTTCCAAGGCAATTCTGGCCACGTTAAATAAATCATTTCCTTGAGATCCTTGAATTTGAAAAGCCAATTCAAAGTTTTGATAAGTCAATCGGTTATTCCATCCAAAAATGAAATCAGGCATCGAATTTCCAATGGTCTTAACGTCTTTGATATCTATTTTACCATCCCCATTCGTATCAGTATATTTAGGATCACCCGGTAATTGTCCGTAAACCGCTGCAGCTGCTCTTTCACTTTCTTTCCAAACTCCTTCATATCCCCAACCAACCATCTGACCAAATGGCTCGCCTTCCTTCAAATACATAAAGGCTATATTCGTGCCTTGTCCTGAACCTCCAGAACGATAAGCAATTTCACCTGTTGGTCCAACATTTATGACGGTTGTTCTATTGGCAGAAATATTAAAGCCTGTATTCCAAGCAAATGCACCTACCAATGGATCACCGGCTATCGCAAATTCAAAGCCTTTATTACCCATCGAGCCCACATTGTCAATAACGCTTGCTAAACCCGTATAACGCGGTAACTCCCTTGGCATAAGCAAATCCGTTGTCTTCTTTACATAATAGTCGGCAGTAGCAGTCAGTCTTCCACGCATAATTCCGATATCAATACCCCAGTTGGTTTGAGCTGTTGTTTCCCACTTCAAAGAAGGGTTCGATGCAGAAGACATATTAAATCCTAAATCTGTTGCATCTGATCCATTATAAGGATAGTTTCGTCCCGAGCTAATTTTCGCCAAAGTTCCGTAAGTACCTATTCCTTGGTTACCTGTTTTCCCCCAACTTCCACGAAGTTTTAATTCAGAGAAGATATCCAGATTATCGATGAAGGACTCCTTAGCGACATTCCAAGCCAGGGATACAGATGGAAAATATCCCCATTTGTTGTTTTTACCAAAAACAGAAGATCCATCCGCACGATAACTAGCCGTCAAAAGATATTTATCAGCATAAACATAGTTGACTCGCCCTAAGAAAGAATTAATAGATCTTTCACTTGCATTTGATGTATTTTTAACGATTCTGGCACCTGCCATATCGAAGACTCCTGTTTGTTGTACAAGGAAATCACTTCCGTCAACATTTGAATCATAAGACTTCGAATGAGTTTGCTCTGCTACTGCGGTAACTGTAAAACGATGTTCTTTAATCGCCTTTTCATAAGTCAAAATATTTGAGTTTTGTAAATATGTACTACTCGCCTCATAAACATACCCTTCTCCTTTATTCAAACTTCCACTAAATGTTTTTTGGTTATAAAACCCTTTATTATTACGATTGATAACACTTGCGCCTAAGGTAACTCTGAAACTCAAACCCTCCAAAGGCTTAAATTCTAAATAACTGTTCACATTATTCCGAACCGTATTATTTTCCATTAAAGGCTCCACAGCACTCGCCAAAGGATTCCATAAAGTAGGGTTACCATAATTATTAGATGATTTACTATAATTACCATTGGCATCATAAATAGGAATGGTAGGAGACATTCGAGTCGCTGCACCAATTGGGTTATTTGGCCAATCTGTACTGCCTCCAAACAATACTGAATTAGAAAGTTCTTTTGAACCACTCCAATTCAATCCAAAAGAAGCCCATTTGGTGATATCGGTTTTTAAATTCGCTCTTAACGAGTAACGCTTATATCCTGAGTTAATAAGTATCCCTTCCTGATCTAGAAATCCTCCAGAGACTAAATAATTCATGTCGTTCGTACCACCACCAATGGAAAGTTGATGATTCTGAGTAGTCGCATTCCGATAAATTGCACTCTGCCAGTCAGTTCCACCATTAACTTCAAAATCTTTAATTTCAGCATCGGAGAAGATAGGTTTTGGAATTTTGCCACTACCATTTTTTGCAAGTTGAACGTCATTAATCGTACGAGCATAGTCAGCTGCACTCAATAAGTCCATCTTTTTTCTCAAGCTGGAAAGCCCTACATCATAGCTATAGTTGATACTTGGCTTTCCTACCCTACCCATTTTCGTAGTAATTAAGATAACCCCATTTGCCCCTTGTGAACCATATATCGCGGTTGCAGAAGCATCTTTCAACACTTCCAATGACTCAATATCATTCGGGTTTAATGAGTTTAAGTTACCCCCTTGCAATCCATCGATTACAATCAGTGCACTGTTCCCTCCCTGAATAGAGTTCATGCCTCTAATACGGATTGTAGTATTACCTCCAGGAGCACCGTCGGTGTTCAAAACCATAACCCCAGCGGCACGACCTTGTAAGGCTTGGTCAGCACGTTGCGTAGGCAACATGGTCAAGTCTTTCCCTTTTACGGAGCTGACTGAACCCGTCATATCACTTTTTCTTTGGGTACCATAACCGACCACGACAATTTCGTCTAAAGAAGTGTCGTCTGTAGCTAAAGAAACATTGACTGTCTGACTAGTGCCTACAGTAATCTCACGGCTTGTAAAGCCGACATAGGTAAATACCAATACCGATTGGTTGTTTGGTACATTAATGGAATAGCCGCCATTAGCATTGGTAGTGGTACCAAATGAAGTACCCTTTAACGTTACTGTTACTCCGACCAGAGCCTCGCCTCCATTCTCGGCCCTAACCGTTCCTGTCACGGTCCGTTGTTGCGCATTTACTTGCAAAGTAAGTAAGAATATGATTAAAGTAATCATACTACGATGTAGAAATTTATTCATTTGATTTTATTAAAAGGTGATTAATGTGTTGTTTATATTTTTATATTTTTTATTTATCAGAGGACACCCAGACTCCATTTAACATGACCCTTTCTATATTTCTGGTGGCTTTAATATCAACTAAAGGATTCCCTTTAATTAAAATTAGATCTGCAATCTTTCCTTCTTCAATACTTCCCAGACGATCGTCGATTCTAAAAAAACGTGCATTTTCTATTGTGGCAGATTGAATAATATCTGAATTGCTGATTCCACTTTCAACCAATAATTCCATTTCCCGTTGAAAGGCCCAACCCAATTCAGCATATGGAACCGAGGAATGTGATCCAACCACAACTCGAACCCCTCCTTTTTTCAGCTTTCCTGTAAACGATTTCATATTAGTAAAGGCTGCCAGCTTGACACTATCGGTTTGCGCACCATCCGCCTGATATTCAAAGGCTCCTAAAGTAGGACTGATAAAAGTTCCTTTTTCAACCAAAAAACCTATTAGACTATCTACCTTTTCACTATTGATATCCAAATCTTTCCACACCGTATATCTACCTTCCCTTCGCGCGTTATTATCCTTCAAAATCGACTGCTTGTACTTTTCTCTCTCTCTTTTTGGCAACAAAGACATCCCAAAAGAGGTAATATGTTCTATCCCATCCACTCCTACTTCTATCGCTTCCATTGGGTCGGTCATCTCCAAATGGGCAGTTACTGGTATTCCTTTTTTATGTGCTACTTCGCAAACTTGACGAATTAAGTCAAGAGGCAACCTAAAGTAAACTTTGATGGCAGAAGCGCCCTGATCTACCACTTGATTGATATGAGTCTCTGCCTCCAAACCATCACGAACTATAAAAGCATCATAAGGATAGGCAGGCGGATTCATATCTAAATGAGGACCAGTTAAAAACAAGCGTGGAATAGCATTACCTGAAATACGTTCCTCGTCATAAGCTTCTATCCATGCACCTGGATCTCGAATAGAAGTTATTCCATTTTGAAGAAACATTGCCGGTAAATTCTTTATTCGATCTAAATGAAAATGCGAGTCTATGAACCCTGGTAATAAAACCATGCCTGAAGCATCAAAGATCTCAGCATCTTTTGGTATTTCAATTTCACTAATTTTCCCAACAGCTATTATTTTCCCATCCTTAACAAGCACACAGCCGTCTAATATTGGCTCTCCTCCCATCCCATCGATTATCATTGCTTTTACTATTGCAATTGTTTTTTTACCAACGCCCAATTCAGCAACATTTACTTCTTGGATGTGGTCTTGTTTGCCTGAATGAATTTTCTCTTTGTCTGAATATCCACAAGAATTAATGACAAATACCATCAATAAATAAAAAAATCCGAAATAAATCTTACTCGTAGGCAACGCCATTCCCTTTCTTAGCATAATTTTAACAACTTTTACCTGTAATTTAAATGTTATTTAACAGTTTATTTCTGTAATTATGATACAATATATAACACTTACAATTATTCTGCAAACAATTATTTAACACAATCGATTGCGTAACTTACGAAGTAAATTTCAACGCGAACCAGTTAATATCTTTACTTAACTTACACACTTTTATATATTTATATTCAAAATCAATTTTCTCGGCATTCAAAACTTTAATTAATATCAATTAAAAACCTAGTTTTTTCCCAAATATTTCTAATACCGGTTTTCTTTTCTACTTTAGTACTAAAAAAAATAGATTTGAATAAATATTAATAGACATGAAGATTGTAATAAGTAAAAACCCTAAAGAACTAGGTGAATCCGCTGGAAATACCGCCGCGCAATTAATTAAAGAATTCATAACCAAAAATGGCGAAGTCAATATAATATTAGCAACTGGAGCCAGCCAATTTGAAACTCTAAATCAATTAATCAAAGCAGAAATTGACTGGAGCAAGGTATCCATGTTTCATTTGGATGAATACATAGGTTTGCCTGAGTCTTCGCCTGCAAGTTTTAGAAAATATCTTAAAGAACGATTTCTTGACAAAGTACCTCCTTTAAAAAACGCTTTTTTAGTGAATGGTGAAACAGATCCAGAAAAAGAATGTGAACGTCTTGGCCGGTTAATCGAACAAAATAAAATTGATGTTGCTTTAGTAGGAATCGGAGAAAATGGACATCTTGCTTTTAATGACCCACCTGCCGACTTTGAAACCGAGCGTCCTTATTTAGTGGTTACATTGGACTCACAATGCCGCCAACAACAATTTGGAGAAGGATGGTTCAAATCAATAGACGATGTGCCAGAAAAGGCTATAAGCATGTCGATTAAACAAATTTTGAAATCCAAACATATTATTGGCTCCGTACCAGATAGCAGAAAGGCACAAGCAGTGAAGGACTGCTTGGAAGGAGAAATAAGCAATTTATTCCCAGCAAGCATTTTGCAAACCCACGCCAATTGCACACTTTTCCTTGATGAGGCTTCAGCAGAATTGCTTAATAAGTAATAATAAACTTAACATGCTATAATAAATAAAAGCATGCTACAAAGTTTATCAAAAAGTTAAATGTTGATTTATCCCAGTCGTTGGGACCGGGATAATCATATTTAAACAAATATGAAGAGAAAAGAATTTTTAAAAACCGGCCTGCTTGCAGCCGCCACCCTTGCAGCGGCTCCGACTCTAGCATATTGGATACCTAAAGAATTTGGCTCCAAACAAAATCCGCCTTGGATCCCCAAGGGAGGTTTTACAATAGCACAACTAAATGCGTTAGTTGAAGAGTATTATGGCGATCCTGATGATGTTAGCGATGTTGGCCGTGCTCGCAAAATGCAGGCATTAATTATGGAAATTGCGATCAAGGGGAAGAGCCGAAACCCCAACTTTCAGGTTGTTCCACAAGACACTTTGCAATATGCCCATGTAGATGGAAATGTAGACAATCCATATGATGGTAATCTCCTTAACTTGCTTGATGGCTGGGGAATTGAAAATTTTAGCCCTAATACTGTAGCCAGGTTGGCAAACCTAACTAAGGTTGGTATAAAGGGTACTGCGAATACTAATGGAAGCTCTATACAAAGTGTCACTGATAACCAGAAAATTGCTGCTGATAATGATATTCTCTGGCATCCGCGGTTAAGTGCAGAAGTGTATCAATCACCGGGGATAGGGAATCCCGGTTATATGCCAATATATTCTCCTTCTTCCAACAGTTACAACATAATCCATGATCCGATACCTGCCGGTATAGCGCACACATTGAACCGCAACAATGTTAATTGTATGATGGATGCGAAAAACCATCTGTACATGATCAGTACCGGCAAATACTCGAATTGGCCGGCTTGGGAATCTAATCCGGGCAATAGACTAAATATAGCAACAAATGCTGGTTATTTGGTACCTTTCCCAGGCGGACGCTTTAAACCTACCGGTCCTGAGGAGGTGGTTGCTAAAGCAATTGCGGATCACGGAACTGAATGGGACTTTTTCTGGGTGGCGAAAGGTTATAATCAAAATGAAGGCAGGAAGGCCTATATAGAGGAACTTGCAGCTTCACAATGGGATGCTTTTTATATTGATGCACATCATTCCGGTCCACTTACCAAGGAAGAAGTTGATGCCCTTAAAAGGAAACCACAAGGCGGTAGGCGTCAGGTTATCGCCTATTTAAGTATCGGCACGACAGAATTGTACCGTTGGTTTGCAGACCCAATCATGGTAAATCCTAGTCCAAGATCTTTCCTCCATGGCGTTGTTGAAAACGGACAATTTATACCTGCCAGCGAAAGATTTTGGGATTTTGGTATCCCGAATTGGATGTTATGGTCGGCTTACTCCGGGCAATACGCTGATGAAGCCACCCCTATTTGGTGGCATCCTGAGTGGAGGGACATCATTGTAAGGGGCGGCAGCTCATATAAAAATCCGGGATATGATCACTCCCCTTTTGCGGATGGCAGATCCTCCATCGACAGGATTGTCGACATGGGATTTGACGGAGTGTATTTAGATAACGTAAGCAGAGCGACTTCGTCTAGTGCTAACTGGACTGCGTTACAAGCCTACAATAATGCAAATCCTAAATGGTATTTAGAACCATAAACGGGAATCGTGAGATTCGAAGGTAAGATCCAAAACGTTGGCTTTGGTCTTATTGTCACCTGGTGAGAATGGCAACGGTAGGCCCGACAACACAGCTTCATGGCGTGATTTGAACTTTTCAGTTGATATGAGCGCATTTGGTGAAATGCCAGCTGGTGACTATGATATTTACCTGAAGATCAATGATCCAAAAGAACAAAGCCCCAATAAGCGCAGCATACGATTTGCGAATAAGGGAGAAATTTGGAATGCCGACCTTGGCGCAAATTTAATTGGTTCTACGACAGTAAAATAAAAAAAGTTTAGGTTTTAGATCGCGCAAAGCAGACTCCTTATCAGCACTGTACAATTTTCTTTCAAATCAGCGCGCACCTTCTTTGTATCAAAAACAAGACACTCTCGGAAAGTAAAAACAACGATGATCTATGCAATCGATTGCGTCGCGAAAATAAAAATTACGCAATCGATTGTTGTTTAAATTCACTTGCATCACATTTTTTTTAAATGTAGTATTGTTTTATACAATCCCATGACATTTGATTTTCTGCTGCTGAATTCAATCATAAACCAGCTGAATTCAAATGTTCAACTTTATTATTAAGAGGATTAAACAAATTAAATCATGAAAGTAAAACCTAGCCCCTGAATGTCCCAACAAATCGAGGATATTCGAGAAATCTTATTTCAACTTATTGCTTAATTAAATTTTTTAATATGAAAAAAACATTACAAAGATGCATTTTACTGATTCTATTACTAACGGGAAATCAGTTATATGCCCAAGAGATTAGAGTTAGCGGAACAGTGACTGGATCAGACGGCACGATCCCAGGAGTTTCCGTTACTTTAAAAAACGGAACCATTGGTGCAGCTACCAATACAAACGGAAATTTCAACATTACTGTACCTCAAAATGGAGTACTGGTATTTAGTGCACTTGGCTACGAAACCAAAGAAGAAGCCATTAATGGCAGAAGTGTAATTAATGTGTATTTAGCAGACGATGCTGCCACCTTGGAAGATGTGGTTGTGGTTGGTTATACATCAAAAAAACAATCTGAATTATCATCATCCGTAGTGGTGGTCAGCGACAAGGAATTGAAAGGAATTCAGTCCAACGATCTGGGTTCCATGCTACAAGGAAAAGTTGCTGGATTAGTTGTATCGAACAGCAATGGAAGACCCGGAGAAGCCGCAACCATGGTCATTCGCGGGGTGGGATCAATAGGTGCGGGTTATGCACCACTATATGTTGTTGATGGAATTATTGGTGGATCTGCGGATCCTAATGATATTTTATCAGTTACTGTATTGAAAGACGCTGCAGCTACGGGTTTATACGGATCGCGTGCCTCCAATGGTGTCATTGTAATCACTACAAAAAGCGGACAAAGTGGCGATACAAGAGTATCCTATAACGGCTCTTTTGGGACATCACATCACCAAAACGGCAATTTCAAGGTAATGAACTCAGCACAGTTTTATGAATTTGCAAAACAAGGTTATCAGAACTTTTTTAACAATAACGTAGCTGCAGGAAATCCGGCTTACGTAAATCGATCCTTTGATACCTACCTAGAATCCGTTTTACCTGCTTCTCTTTTAAATACGGATACCGATTGGCAGTCGCTATTAACTCGTACTGGAACTGTTAATAACCACCACCTTTCTGTATCTGGGGGCAACGAAAAGACCACATTTTACCTTAGTGGTAATTATTTCGATGAAAAAGGAACCGTTATTTCGACGGAGTATCAGAACGTAAACTTAAGAGCAAATATAAGGCACAAGCTTTCTAATGTATTCACCTTAGATGCTAGATTAAGTGCTGGTTCTAACAAGAGACCAAACGAACCCCGCAGTGATGGAGTTCTCAACCAATATTATTTAAATGTGCCTTGGGATAATCCATACGAGGATGATGGAATCACTCCTTACAACCCAACAAGACCAGGTGCTTCATGGCATGGAAATAATAAGACAAACTATATCTACGATCGGGATCATTATTCAGATGTAACAAAGCGCACGAATGCAGGCGGTGATTTCAGATTGGAAGCAAAAATTACCGATTGGATGACTTTTTCAACCTCCAATAGTATCGGCTTTTCATTTGCAGACTGGACACAGCTGTTTGATAAATACCATAATACTGCAGTAGCTGAACGTGGTAGATTAAGTCAAACTTATGAGCATTCGAATTCCTACCTTACTTCGAATCTATTAAGAATGCACCAAAGCTATGGAAGCCATAATTTCTCGGGAATATTGGGCCAAGAATACAGCTACAGTGAATGGCAAAACACTGCTGCCGTCGGTACCGACATGGTTATTGGCTTAAGCGCACTTAACTCAGCAGGTCAGCCCAAATCTGTTGGTGGAAACAAATCCGAAACCGGCTTTTTATCTTATTTCGGACAATTAGATTATAATTATCAGGACAAGTACTTCTTGGTAGGTTCTCTACGTCGTGATGCTTCCTCTCGTTTTGGATCGAACAACCAATGGGGTACCTTTTATTCAGCAGGAGCTTCTTGGATATTAAATCGTGAAAACTTTTTAAGCGACGTTCAATGGTTAGATCTTTTGAAATTAAAAGCGAGTTACGGAACAACTGGTAACGCCAACATTACAAACTACCTCGCACTGGGTACCTATAGCTTCATAAGTGCAGGAACCTATGATGGAAATTCCGGAGCACGTCCTGCACGTTTACCGAATCAAAATCTGTCATGGGAAATGGCTTATACTACGAATATCGGTATAGAGTTTGCAGCTTTTAAACGCGCAAAACTTGAAGTAGACTTTTATAACAAAACAACAAAAGATCTACTACAAAGCGTTCCTCTTTCGGCAGCTAGTGGATTTGCAAATCAGCAGAGAAACGTTGGCTCTATCAATAACAGAGGCCTAGACCTTAACCTTAGCGTTAAAGTTATCGACAACACTTCCTTCAATTGGGCGTCAAACTTCAACTTTAACATCAACAAAAACAAAGTATTGAGCCTCGACAATGGAAACGATATTTTCACTTCCGACCCTGCCAATATGATCATCAGAGAAGGACTGCCGCTTCGATATTTCTACATGAAAGAATGGGCAGGTGTTGATCCAGCAACAGGAGGCCCGCTTTGGACAAGATGGGAAGATGAGGAAGGAAAACTTCTACATGGAGCTGACAAAAAAGATCCAGCAAAAATTACAACAACTGACCAATACAACTTAGCCAGTAATTTATTAGTAGGATCAGCCTATCCGGATTTCGTAGGTGGATTCCGTAACGATTTCTCATACAAAAACTTCTCTTTGAGTATTTTGACGAATATGTCATTCGGCCAATCGGTATTCCTTGCTTCAAGACAAAGCCAAGATGCTGATGGTACTTATTTCAGCCAAAACCAAATGATATTGCAAGATAAATACACCCGTTGGGAAAAACCAGGTGATATTGCAACCCATCCACAAATTATTGCTGGAGGAAATAAGAACTCAAACAGTATTTCTTCGAGATTCTTAGAGGATGCAAGTTTTTTCCGTATTCAAAATATTAGATTAGGTTATACCTTCCCTAACAAGGTTTACGGCATTTCCAATTTAAACATGTACAGTAGTATTGATAACGCTTATGTTTTTACCAAATTTAGTGGTGCAGATCCAGATTCAGATATGGAAAGACCAACGACTAGCACCGATGCCAGCCGCTCAAGGTATTCTCCAACACGGAAAGTAACATTTGGAATTAACTTCAGTCTTTAATTTAAAAAGAAATAACATGAAAACTACTAAAAATATTTTCTTACTATTGTTCTTATGCATATCCATTATGGGGTGTAAGAATGAATTAAACTTTTTGCCGACCGACCAACTATCCAACGAGTTAGTCACGAGTACACCAGAATTAACTGTAAATGCAACCATTGGTAATTATAGCTGGCTAAAAGATGCTAACTATGTAAGAATGAGACATATTCTACAAGAATACTCTGGTGACAACATCATTCTGAGTGGCTCGACTACTGACAACCTCTTGTATACTTACAATTACGCACATGTTGTGAATTCTGCCACTGCATTAAACTTTTGGCGTACAGCATACTATGCAATTTACGGCACAAACGTAATTATTGGGGGGATAGCAGATGATGCGCCAGCTAACTTAAAGCAGTTAAAAGGCGAGAATTTGTTTTTACGTGCTCTTATCCACTTTGACTTAGTTCGCGTATTCGGAAGACCCTATTCACAGAGCCCCGAAACAAACCTAGGCGTTATGATTAGAGACAATGCCGACGTTAGCGCCTTACCAGCCAGAAGTACTGTAAAAGAAACCTATAACTTCATCGTCAGTGACCTTTTGAAAGCGGCTGAACTAATGACTGAGAATAAATCAGCCAATTTTGCATCAAAAGAAACCGCATGGGCCCTATTGTCAAGAATGTATCTTTATATGGAACAAAACGACAAGGCAATAGAATATGCAGACAAAGTAATTAATTCAGGTCGATATGAATTGCTCGCCACTGAGAAACTTGGGGATTACTTTACGTTTACCCCCGAAAACAATCCTGAAACTATTTTTGCTATTAAGCATTTGCAAAGCGAAAATAGAAATAAAAGTTCCATCGGTTCAATGTACCATGGAGATGGTGGCTGGGGAGAAATTTACGCTTCTAAACCATATAGGGATTTAGTCAGCAAGCACCCTAACGACCAACGTAATAAGTTTATCGAGCCGGACTACGTTTTAGATGACAAGGGAAATAAAATCCCTGACGCTACAGAAGATGTGGGCTACCTTCTTAATAAAAGGAATAATGTTTCGAAGTATTTCATTACTAAATACACAAGACAAGAGGGAATTGCTATGCTATCCTCACCTGTAGTACTTCGTTTAGCCGAAATGTACCTAAATAAAGCAGAGGCTTTGTCCAAAACAGGCAAAGAAGGTGAAGCCATCAATATGGTCAACATCATCAGAAAACGTGCTGGATTGACTGAAGATCAATTATTCTCGGCAGGTAATTTAAAAGGCTATTCAACAGTTTTAGATGTTGTTTTAGATGAAAGAAGATTAGAACTGGCATGGGAAGGTCACCGTTCCTTTGATATGTTTAGAAACAACAAACCACTTGATAGAAGCCATGTAGTAGATTTAGCATGGTCTGGTGCCAAATTAATTCAACCAACATCAACTAGCATCGTCCATTTCATACCCGATGCAGAATTAACTTTAAACCCGAACCTAGTTCAAAACCCTCAATAAAAAAAACATGATACAAAGGATTCTTTTGTTATTGATTTTGTTCTCAAGTTGTAATTCCACTGAAAAATCAAATTCGACCGAAACAACCGTAGAACCGACCTATTATACAATAGACGATTTTTCTACCCTTGATAAATACGATATTCACGTTCATATCAATACAGAAGAATCCTTTTTTATCGAACAAGCCCAAGAAGATAATTTCCGTTTTCTTGACATCGTTGACGATCGTCCATTTGGGTTACCGATGAATGATCAAGAACGCATTGCGATCTTACATCTCAACGGCTTTCCTAAACAAATGGACGTGGCTACAACCTTTTCGGTAAGCAATTGGAACAATGAGAGTTTTATCGAAGAGACTCTTACAAAACTAAAAAAGTCGTTCGAAAACGGAGCAAAGGCCGTTAAAATATGGAAAAACATAGGCATGGACCTGAGGGATGAGAATGGTAAATTTGTGATGGTTGATAACCCAAAGTTAGAGCCAATATTCAATTTCTTAGTGGAAAATGGCATACCCGTAATCGGTCATAATGGAGAACCCAAAGATTGCTGGTTACCTTTAGAAGAAATGACCTTTAGTAAATCCTATTATGGTTCTCACCCTGAATACCATATGTATTTACATCCCGAGTACCCCAGCTATGAGGATCAAATCAATGCCCGCGACAATATGTTAGCAAAATACCCAAACCTCCGCTTTACAGGTGCTCACCTAGGAAGCTTAGAGTGGGATTTAGATGAGCTTTCTAAAAGATTAGATCGATTCCCGAACATGTGGGTCGATTTATCTCGTATGAATTTTATACAGTTGCATACCTTCAATGATTGGCAGAAAACACATGATTTTTTTATAAAATACCAAGACAGGTTTGTTTATGCAACAGATCGTGCGGTAAATGAGGCTAGTGACCCTGCAGAACTAAAAGAAAGAACACACGAATCTTGGCTAAGAGACTGGATTTTTTATGCTACAGATAACGATATTAGCCTACGAGGGCATGGGGAATTAAAGGGCTTAAAACTACCCCGTGAAGTGATCGATAAGATCTATTACAAAAATGCCCAGAAATGGCTTAATGGCCATCAATGAAATTCATGAAACACAATATACTTTATAAAACTATATTCGTAGGGATAGTACTGAGTTCATTTTTATCCTTCTGTTATGCGAATCAATCAGAAAATCCCAAAACAACAGGAATAATTTTCCCTCGCGGCATTTCCGTAAATATTGGCCAAGTTGGCTGGATGAGCGGAAGTTCTTTGGATAATATCGGTGGCCCTTGGCGGGCTGGTATCAGAAGAGATTTTGATGTAAGGGATTATCAACCGATAGTCGAAGTGGGTAAAGAGCTCGGCGTTAGGTTTATGTCTCTATTTATCCTTGGCGAAATGGACAGGCTAAATATATTGGGTGAATATCCTACAAGTAACCCCTATGGCGATAAATGGGATAACTCTGCCAACATAGGTCCAAGACAAACCCAAATAATGGATTATGTAAAGGCTAACGCAGCCAACATGGAATTTGGTATTACAGGGGTGCTGCATGAGTATTGGGAAGATGGAGTAAAAAGCAGAGCAGAATGGTTCAATGCTGAAGAACAAAAGCCCAGGGATGAAAAAATTATCAGGAATAACGTTGAGCTGCTGAAAAGACTAATGGCACAATATGGTATCAGTCCGGAAAAGGGGCATTCTTTTCCTGAAAGTTTTATATCCTACGGTTTTTATTTCAATCCAGGTGAAAAATACAGTCTTGGAAGGGTATTAAGCGATAACGGTGTAAAGTATGCAAACACCCCATTTTCTTCGATTCGTGGCTTGAAGCATCCCCCTCGTCTAGAGGGTGGCTTTGACAATGGCGTTTTACTTTTAGATAGACATAATCATGGGAACAGTTGGTATCAGTATGCTAAATTGCCGGATAGCATCCCTTCAGGCATACAGACTGTTGTTGTAGAATCGCATTGGGCAAACTGGCTCGCTGTTGATGATCATGTGCAGCCGAGTCTAAATCGGCAGTGGATAAGCTATCTCCGAAAGATACAAGCCGATAGGGACCATTACCTTTCAAAAAATACAGAACAACTCTATTCACAATGGTTGTATAAAAAATACACTAAAGTGGAAGAACCGAAAGCTGGCAAAGTGATTATTGATAATCGCTCAATGGTTGATGATGCTTATGAATACCAGCTTCTTGGGAATATGGTTCTAGCAGTAGAGCTTAAAGAAGGGAAACATGTCTCATCGGCAAGTATTGATGGCGGCCCAATTGCGGCTTATTATGAAGGCGAAGGTTTTGGCTATATTTATCTTCCAATTTTGTCAAAGAAAAATTATATCTTGGAATATAAAATAGGTGATCAAAGAATTGACCGTTCTGTCTATAACAGTGGAACATATAATGTGTACAATGTAATTGACCGTGGCTCATCACTTGACATAGATTTAAAAATGTACGGAGAGCAAGTTGTTGAGGTATATACTTCAAAACCGGCTTCGGTTATAAGCTCGAACGAAAATTTACTTATTAATTCCTTTTCGTATGATGAAGAAACAAGTACTACCTATTTAACAATAAATGGCAGGGATATACAGGGAGAGAGAGGAACTATATCTTTAAAGTACTAACACAAATAAAAATTATATGGATACCGAAAATATTACTATAAAGCAAGCTAAGCCTGCTACCACTACCCTTGCGGCTCCTGAGCGAGTGGCCTCCGTAGATGTATTCCGGGGATTTGTTATGTTACTAATGATGGCCGAAGTACTTCGCTTGTCCAATGTTTCAGAAGCATTGCCAGATAGTACATTCTGGAAAATAGTGGCTTTTAACCAGGACCACGTGGCATGGACATGGTTAAGTTTACACGATATGATACAACCGGCTTTTACGTTTCTGGTTGGGGTTGTCCTTCCTTATTCAGTTGCCAGTAGGATAAGCAAAGGTGCCAGTTTCGGCTCAGTAATGAAACATACTATTAAAAGAGCACTCATTCTGATCTTTTTAGGAATATTTTTGCGTTCCATTAATGCAGGACAAACTAACTTTACCTTCGAAGATACCCTGACCCAAATCGGATTGGGCTATACTTTCCTTGTTCTTTTGGGTTTCAGTTCTCAGCGCGTTCAGATTGGTGCACTCGTAGCTATTCTAGTTGGTTATTGGTTGGCTTTCGCTCTATATCCATTGCCCGGAGCAGCTTTCGATTATGCTGCTGCTGGCGTGAAGCCCGACTGGATTCACAACTTCAAAGGGTTTGCAGCTCATTGGAATAAGAATACCAACCTCGCTTGGGCCTTCGACAATTGGTTTATGAACTTATTCCCAAGAAAAAGAGAATTTCTTTTTAATTCAGGAGGTTATTCCACTCTTAGCTTTATTCCAACCTTAGGCACCATGATACTGGGTCTTTTTGCAGGAAACATGTTAAGAACAAGCAAAACACAACAAGAAAAGCTAAAATTCTTTATCATCGTAGGTCTTGGTTTAATGGCATTTGGTGCAATCTTGCACTTTACAGGAATCAATCCGGTCGTTAAACGCATTTGGACACCGGCATGGACCATCTTCAGTGGTGGGGTTTGCTTTCTGTTCCTTGCCTTCTTCTACAATGTAATCGATATCGCAGGTAGAAAGAAATGGGCCTTTATTCTTACTGTAATCGGTATGAATTCCATAGCAGCCTACGTTATTGCCGATGGAGGTATAAAAACTTTTATTGCAAAATCCTTAAATACACACCTCGGGGCAAATTATGACCAGCTCTTTGGTCTCGCCTACTCTACGTTAGTGTCCGGTATACTAATTCTAGGACTTGAATGGCTGATCTTATACTGGATGTACAAGAAAAAAATATTCATAAAAATCTAAAAGACAAAAAAACAGCTCATCCGCAAATCAGAGATGGGCTGTTTTTTTTACCAAAGACCTCTTTTTATATCTCTCGGTTTTCTACATTTAAAAATCAAACCGTTTTTTAACAAGACTTCATTTACCGATATTTCGAATGTCTTGAAAGCAAATATAGGTTTGCAAGTTATCTGAGATAAATTTTGACACGCCACGAAAATTGCTGTAATTTCAATTTCCTGAGTTGATCACTCATTTATATTGTTTCCATTGGAATTATACTTCTATTAAAACTTTCCTTTTAATAGTTTTTGTGAAGAACAAGCTATTCAACAATAGATCATATTTTTAAGCCTATCCGAGCACCACGCAAGTAACCTTTGTTATCCTTAATCACCATATCTCCTTCCTTATTATTAAGGGTATCGTTATAGTAATTCAAATATGAGGGCGTAGTAAAGGCGTAATTTGGGCCATAAATACGCCGTCAATACGCCAGCACTGCGCGCGCACTACGCCGTCACCCATAAAATAGGCAGCTCCTGCTTATACGCCATTGCAATTCCAAGTAAGAAGGTAAAGAACTTTCATCTAATTTCTGTTATTGTGTGTTTCTTGGATAATTGTTTAAACTTTCGAGTGGCAGTATGGTAAGTATGGTAATAATTAACTAACTTTATATTGTTGAATATTTAACTATTTGTTAATTAGACGGAATACCTCTGTAATGAATCATTATCAATAGGCAAGTTTTAACATAATCCGGTCGACACTGGACATATGAAAAATATATTATCAACCCAAAGATCCATAATAAGTAAATACCATGAAATACGATCTTGATTATCTACAATCTCTTCTTAATAATAAGGTAGAAGAGAATATTAATTTGGATTATAAAGCTGCTGGAGCTCTCCAAAAAGCGGATTCGAAAACTACGAATGAAATATCTAAAGACGTTTCGGCTTTTGCGAATTCAAACGGAGGCGTTATAATTTATGGAATAAAAGAAGGTTCTACAAGGGGAAACCAACATTTGCCCGAGTCTTTTGACCCTATAGAGAGAACTGTTATCAACAAAGAATGGCTTGAACAAATTATTCATGGTAGGATTCAGCCCCGAATTGAAGGTGTTGAGATCTATTCAGTAGAGATTGATGGAAATAAAGTCTATTGCACACCAAGCTGTAGATAAGAAATATTATAAGCGATTCAATTTCCTTTCTGAACCGATGCATGACTATGAAATCAAAGACATTATGAATCGTGATAAGCATCCTAAAATTGAATTGCGGTTTGAAGTACACCATAAAGTAACTTATAATGATCTGAGGGGATTTGGTGGCGTAGTTATAACGAGTCATTTTTATAATTTAAAAATTTTTGCAAAAAACAGCGGAAAAGTCTTGGCTAATTATGTTTATTGTGATATTTCTCTTCCAGAAAATTGTTTACAAGATAAGTATAGACGTGGGCAGGGTCAGGATCTGATAACAGTCAAAATCAATAATCTAACTAATGATGACTATTTGAAATATCACCCTATTTTGCCAAATCTAGAAATTGAATTGAAGTTAGATAATAGTGAATTGCATGAATATTATCTGGATAATGGAAACTATTTGCGATGGACTGTTTATGCTGATAATTCGAATCCAATAAGTGGTGAAATAAGTTTCAGAGAGATTAAGCTGAAAAGGGTATCTTCTTAGTAGCACTCTTCTTCAAGTTAAGTAAACGAGAGGTGCCAGCTATAAAAAAGAATTAACTGAAGAATCTGGCTCTAGGGCATAAAAAAAGCGGATTGAGTGCAATCCGCTGTAATTTCTGTAGCCCGTAGGGGAATCGAACCCCTGTTTCCAGAATGAAAATCTGGCGTCCTAACCCCTAGACGAACGGGCCATTCTAAATTTCCGAACGATTATTCGTTTCGGAATGCAAAGATAGCTTTTTAAAGGCTACTTCAAAATAATAATTGAACTATTTTTATTAATTTCCTTAAAGATGGAAAAATTTCTTTTCGAAACTAATTTTTATATTGTACAGAAATGAGCTTTAAGTCAAAAAATACTCACACTTTTGATTTAAAAATTACATCCAAAATAACCAAAAGCGTGTTTTTTGTGTAAATTTAAGTAGCTTTTTAAAGAAGGGAATACTCCTAATCAGCAATATCAAGATGACTAATAAAACAGCAATACAAACCTCGGTTTTTTTGGCACTAATTTTTATTATATTTTATAGTTGTGGAAATACCACCAAAAAACACGAGTCAGACAAAATTGATTCAATTAAAGCCCAAGAGGAATGGAATAAAACAATCCCCGGAAACTTCAGCCATCAAAAGATATTTCACTTTGATAGCTTAGAGATATCGCAATTCTTAAAGAAACATCCGGACTTTCAATCTCTTGACTCCAATATTACACGATTTTACAACAACCGTAAATTCTCTTTCGCTTGGTTTGATGATAATGGATTGATTGAACAAGCAGCAAACTTGATTGATAGGGTATCAAATTTGAAAGAAGAAGGATTATTCACGCAGCTTAAGTACAAAAGACAGCTTGACTCGCTCCTCCTTGAAAATGAACAAGCCGCAACAGAGGCTAAACCGGATATCAATCTTGAGCTGATGTTAACCGCACAATATTTTGAATTTGCTGAGAAAGCATGGCAAGGAATGGATAAGTCGGTCAGCGAAAGTTCACAATGGTTTGTTCCGAGGAAAAAGATAACATACGAAGCTTATTTGGATAGTATGCTTCAGCTCCCCCCCACAGATAAAAACTTAAAAGAACCTGTATACAGACAATATGAACTTTTAAAATCCTATTTGCAAAAATATAGATCTTTAGAAAATACAGTGCCGTGGACAGATCTACAAATGGATCAAAGGTCTTACAAAGCAGGCGACTCTTCTTCATTCGTCTCTAAAGTTAAAGCCAGACTATATCATCTCGATGATTTTAAAGGTGACACAAGTTCCCTTTTATTTGATCAAAACCTTATTGATGCGGTAAGCATATTTCAAAAACGGCACGGTATAACCGTGGATGGCTCCATTGGACCAAGCACCTTAAGGGAATTAAATACAGGCTTAGAGTCGCGTATAAGACAAATAATAGTAAATATGGAACGAAGTCGCTGGTTGCCTTTGAGTTTAAATGAAGATTACTTGGCCGTAAATATCCCCGAATTTAAGTTGCACGTTTATCATGCCGACAGTCTTTTATGGAGCTGTAATGTAGTTGTGGGTAAAGATGTTCATAAGACAGTGGTATTCTCCGGAGAATTAAAATATATCGTATTCAGCCCTTACTGGAACGTCCCAACTAGCATCGTGAAAAATGAAATTCTACCCGCAATGGCCAGAAACTCAAATTATATCCGACGAAATAACATGGAAATTACCGGTTATAATGGGAACATCCCGACTGTTCGCCAAAAACCAGGCCCAGCAAACTCTCTAGGCCTCGTAAAGTTCCTATTCCCAAATAGCCACAGTATCTATTTACATGATAGTCCAGCAAAATCGCTTTTTGATGAATCCTCTCGCGCATTCAGCCATGGCTGCATCCGTGTGCAGGAACCATTAAAATTGGCGGAATTTCTTTTAAAGAATCAACCTGAATGGGATGAGAGCGCAATAGTAAAAGCAATGAACGGCGGATTAGAAAGAACGGTTACTTTGGAAAAGGTAGTACCCGTATTCATTACCTATTTCACCGCCTTTGTAGACCGTGATGGAAAAATTAATTTCAGAAAGGACATTTATGACCGGGATGAGCGCCTTGCGGCGATGATAATTGCAGAATAATAAAACAATTTAAAACTAATTTTGCTTTTATCAAATAGATTCCTATCTTTGCAGTCCAATAGGACGAAAAAACAAATAAAAGTCTTTTACCAAGAAGACTAAAATATATAAAACGCACATTGCGGGGTGGAGCAGTTGGTAGCTCGTCGGGCTCATAACCCGAAGGTCATCAGTTCGAGTCTGATCCCCGCTACTACGAAGCTTCATCGGAAACGGTGAGGCTTTTTTTTATTAAAACTATTATCATGACACATAAAGCAGGATTTGTAAGTATCATAGGAAAGCCAAATGCTGGTAAGTCCACTTTAATGAACTCCCTCATGGGAGAGAAAATGTCAATAGTAACCGCAAAAGCGCAAACCACAAGGCATCGCATCTTAGGCATCATTAACGAACCTGACTATCAAATTGTATTTTCAGATACCCCTGGAGTAATCAAACCCGCTTATACTCTTCAGGAAGCAATGATGGATACCGTTAAGGGATCTTTAGTGGATGCCGATCTCATTCTATTTGTAACGGATATCAACGAGCGCTTTGATGAAAGCGACGTGATCGAAACCTTAAAGAAAACGAACGTCCCGATAGCGGTTTTGATCAACAAAATGGATAAATCTACCGAAGAGTATATCTATAAAAAGATTGAATTTTGGAAAGAAACCCTAAATCCAGAGGCCATTTTCGCTATTTCTGCAAAATTTGAGCATAACACGCTTGCGGTAATGCAATTTATATTAGATCGATTGCCAGTACATCCGCCCTATTATGACAAAGATGCTTTGACAGACAGGCCCGAGCGGTTTTTTGTGTCAGAGATAGTTCGTGAGAAGATTTTTAAGCTTTTTGACAAAGAAATTCCTTACAGTACCGAAGTAGTGGTAAATTCTTTTAAAGAAGAACCAAAAATCATCCGTATTAGTGCGGAAATTATTGTGGAAAGGGATTCTCAAAAAAATATAATCATCGGAAATGCTGGCAGCATGATTAAAAAGGTTGGCACTTTTGCTAGGGAAGACATCGAAGACTTCTTCCAAAAAAAAATCTTTTTAGAACTATTTGTTAAGGTAATTCCAGATTGGAGAAGCAAAAAGAATTATCTAAAACGCTTTGGCTACGAACAATAAACCCAGCAACAATAAAAAAATCTTTATATTTCCTCTATTAAAAGCTTCATTGTACTAGAGGAGACTGATAAATTTGCAAGCCAATTATATATACAGAAAATTTATCTAAGTTTGTAAATATATTGGATTAAATCCTCTTTAAAAAATTACCATGTCAAATATCATAGCCATTGTTGGCCGTCCGAACGTAGGAAAATCAACACTTTATAACCGATTAACAGAAAGCCGCAAAGCCATTGTAGATGACGTAAGTGGAGTAACTCGTGATCGCCACTACGGGCAGGCAGAATGGGTCGGGAAAAATTTCACTGTCATCGACACTGGAGGCTATGTACATGGCTCAGAAGACATCTATGAAGCCGCCATCCGCGAACAAGTATTGATCGCCATAGACGAAGCTTCCGTTATCATCTTCATGGTGGATGTTAAAACAGGAATTACCGACCTAGACGATGATGTTGCCAAATTATTACGCCGAAGTAAAAAACCAGTATTTCTAGTAATCAATAAGGTAGATAATACTGCTAATTATAACGATACACACGTTTTCCACAGCTTAGGACTTGGGGAACTATATCCAATCTCGTCCATAACCGGATCGGGGACAGGAGAACTATTAGATGAAGTAGTAAAACACTTTAAAGAGGATACTGAAGAGGAAGACGAACTGCCGAAATACGCAATTGTAGGCCGTCCTAATGTCGGTAAATCATCTCTGATTAACGCGTTGATTGGTGTACAAAGAAACATCGTTACCCCGATCGCCGGAACAACAAGGGATTCGATCAAAATCCATTATAATCAGTTCGGTCACGAATTTACATTAATCGACACTGCCGGGCTTAGGAGAAAAGCGAAGGTTAAAGAAAATATTGAGTTTTATTCTGTAATGCGTACCATCAAAGCATTGGAGGAAGCCGACGTCGTGATACTTATGCTAGATGCCACAGAAGGCGTTGAGGCGCAAGATATCAACATCTTCCACCTAGCCGAGAAAAATAATAAAGGGATAGTTGTTTTAGTAAACAAATGGGATCTAATAGAAAAAGACCATAAAACAACGAAGGTTTTCGAAGAGATGATCCGCAGCAAAAGCGCTCCTTTTACCGATTATCCTATTGTCTTTATCTCTGTCGTAGAGAAACAACGTATTTTTCAAGCGATAGAAGCCGCATCGAAAGTATACAACAACAAAACCAAGAAGATTTCTACTTCTAAATTGAATGATGTAATGCTGCCAATTATTGAGAATTACCCTCCACCTGCAATAAAAGGGAAGTATATTAAAATAAAATATGCTACTCAGGTAGGTGGACGCTCCCCGGTATTTGTTTTCTTCTGTAATTTACCTCAATATGTAAAAGAGCCCTATCGCCGCTTTATCGAGAATAAGTTAAGAGAAAACTTTGACTTTGAAGGAGTACCTGTTCAAGTGTTTTTCAGACAGAAATAAGATTTCTAATAGGGACGAGAAAGGCTAATTAGCCTTTCTCAAGTGCTTCCACACTTCGGGAAATCACACCATCTCTGGCATTTCTAATTTTCAACCAGGCCTCATCACCGAAAAAGTAACGACCTATTAATGCTTTCATATCTGCTTTAACCAGTGTGTTGCAATCATTGCTTTCTTTTTCGGTAAAGTTAAGTCCTCTACTCCTTGCTGTTTTTAGGAAATCGGAATAAACAGATGCCGGAATATCGTAATCGTCGATAAAGCTTTTCACGGAAAACGTTGGTGGACTTGAAACCATGTGAGTGTAAACAAAATCATTGATCAATTTATTATCTACCAGGCTTAAGTAAAAGTTATTCACTCCCGAGGTATCTAGCTTCACATAAATATCGGGCATTATTCCTCCTTCTGAAATCATCGCTTTACCTGCTCCTGTCCGGTAAATACGACCATCTTCTGCTATAGTATCAATATTCGCCTTCCCTGAGGTCAGCTCGCCACTTAAAAAGCGTTGATTTAACTCATTAAAGTAGTGAATATGACCCTCTTTGTAAGGCTTTTGAATACTTCGTCCAGAGGGTGTGTAATAACGGGCAACTGATAAATTAACTGCGGACCCATCGCTAAAATTAAACTTCTGTTGAACTAATCCTTTTCCAAAGGAACGTCGACCAATTACTATACCCCTATTCAAATCCTGAATGGCACCTGCTACAATTTCACTTGCTGATGCTGAGTTTTCATCAATCAATACCGCCACCCTGCCTTGCTCAAAAATGCCTCTTCCCTTGGAAAAATAATCTGTACGATCATCATTTAAGCCTTTCGTATAAACCATTAAACTTCCTTCTGGCAAAAGCTCTTCTAGCACTCCCATGGCTTGAGAGAAGTACCCCCCCCCATTATCCCTTAAATCAATAATAAGATTTTTGATTTGACTTTTCTTCAGCTTGGCAAGTGCGCTTTTGAATTCTTCAGACGTATTACTTCTAAATTGCTTTATTTTAATATAAGCAGTTAGGCTGTCAATCAAATACGCTGCATCGATGGAATTGGTAGCAATAAAGTCTCTTTTTATTTCAAAAGGATCTCTGATTTCGGTCTTGCCTCTTTTTAACCATACCTTCACCAACTCGCCTTTTTCCCCACGCATAAGGTCGCTTACTTTTTGAAGGCTTATATTTACACCAGCAACCGGCGTATTATCTATCCATAATATTTTATCGCCACGCCTAATCCCTCCGTTTTCTGCGGGTCCGTTTCGACTTAATCCCGTTACTAGCAAGGTATCATTTAGCAAATAAACTTCGGCGCCAATTCCCCCAAAACCTCCTGCTAAATTGCGGGAATGCTCATCCGCTTTTTGCGCAGGTATGTAAACGGAATGAGGATCCAGATGGTTCGAAATTTCGACCATAGCAAAATCTTGCAACGTATCGATCTTGACATGATCGACATATCGCTGCTGAATTAATTGCATCATCCTATCCAATTTACTCGTTTTCTCGTCAAGTCCTATAGGTAATATTGAGCTATTACTTAGGCTTTCCCTTTCATCAGCGAAATTTTGACCTAAAAATAAACCTAACGCCAAAACAGCAGCATAAGCAGCTGCAATCCAAAAATTCTTCTTAATAATAGCGGGCATAGTTTGTTAAAGGGCAAAGGTATTAGTTATAAAATTATATTGCTAATATTTTATAAATAGTATACGGTTTTTACATTTATTTCATAATTATTGTTAGTTTAGAGACAACAAGAATAGATCAAATCTGTTTTTCAATCGCTTATGCATGAAATAGAACCCTTTTATAGATGGCGCGATGATTATATCGCAGAAGAAGATGAACGCTCACCTTTTTTCGAAACCGAATACAGTGAATTCGATTTCGACAAGCAGGTATATAACTTTCTATTGCATCCCCAATGGGATTCTTTCGGCTCGAATACGCTATACATAAAAATACTTTTTGTTGATTACGAAAAAGGATATACCATCATCGAGATGATTGGTGAATGGAACGATGCTATTGACAATGACATTATGAACTTGAAAAGAGAAGTTATTGATATTATGGTATCTGAAAGAATTAATAAATTTATCCTTTTAGGCGAGAATGTATTGAATTTCCATGCTTCCGATGATTGCTATTATGAGGAATGGTTTGAGGAAATTGACGACGGATGGATTGCAGCGGTAAACTTTAATGACCATGTAATTCAAGAATTTAAGAATGAAAACATTGACTATTTCATTAATTTTGGAGGTGATTTAAGTGACTTTCATTGGCGGAATTTAAAACCAAAGCAAGTTTACCACCATGTTGAAGAGCAATTACAGAAAAGATTAAGTTAAATTCAAACAAAAAATCCTAACTGATGAAGTTAATCATTTGCTTTTCTTTATTAACAATTAGTATTTTTTCATTTTCGCAAGAAAAGGACATCATTTCTAAACAGGTAGACAAGGGGAAACTACCAATTCCAAATGAAAAGCATCAATTGTTTTATTTACAGCGGGATCCGGATGCGAATACAATTGTCTACGTCCTGAATTTAGAAGATGGACAACTGAACCAATCGAACCCTGTTCTTGCGTATTGGATTCGATATGCAGATTCAGGAAAAATTGAAAAACTGACTTTTTTTCAACGAAAAATGGCTTATGGAATTAGTCAAAAGGAAATTGAACCTGGTGTATATGAATTACATATTCAAGCTTATAAAGCGCTAAAAATCATTCTTTGCCCTCATCCAAAAACAGGTAAATACCAACCCTTGGTAAGAATTGAAGGGCACGATATTATTTTGAATAGAATTTTTGCCCGTATCAATGGCGGTTCATTTCTTAAGCCCAATGTAGAATACTTTGAAATATCGGGACAAAGAGTAGATAACGGAAAAAAAGTTGACTACCGCTTCAACCTATAATTATCAGCTGTCAGCTTTGAGCCCTCAGCTCTTTTCTAACACCAGGCAGTAACCCAACCCTGCTCCATACCCTCACCCTTTCTGCACTTGCTAATTGAATATTTTGATATCAAACAAATAGTATGCATCTTTGTAATGCTTATTCAGAAAGACGGAGGGATTAGACCCTACGAAGTCTTGGCAACCTGTGCTTACAAGGTGCTACATTCTACTCGAGAGAATTAATTAATCGAGAAAGATAAGCGAAGCCTCCCATTCCGGGCTTTCGAATATAGCTTTTATGTATTGAAAAAACAAAACGTTTCTTTCTATTGAAGGAAAGAATAAATAATGGCTTTTTTAAATAAATAAAATGGGTATCCGGGAAGAATTAAAGAGAAGAATCTTGGTAATTGATGGTGCTATGGGCACTATGATCCAAGCGCATCAATTAGATGAAGAAGGTTTTCGAGGTGAGCGATTTATCCACCACGATTGCGACCTTAGGGGCAACAATGATTTGCTAAGTATAACGCGTCCAGAAATTATTCTGGATATTCATCGTGCCTACCTGGAAGCTGGCGCGGATATCATTGAAACAAATACCTTTAGCTCTCAGAAGATCTCCATGGCGGATTACAATATGGAAGATTTAGTTTATGAACTAAATTTTGAAGGCGCCAGGATTGCAAAACTCGCTACGACTGAGTTTAACAAAAAAACACCAGATAAGCCTCGCTTTGTAGCTGGAGCAATTGGTCCAACCAATCGAACCTTATCGCTATCTCCCGATGTCAACGATCCCGGTTTTCGCGCAATTACTTTTGACTTTTTAGCAGACGCTTATTACGAGCAAGTTAGGGGTCTTGTAGACGGCGGATCGGATGTATTATTAATAGAAACGATTTTTGATACCTTAAATGCAAAAGCAGCAATCATTGCCATCAAAAAGTATGAAAATGAATTAAAGGCAGCAGGAAAACTTTCAAAGGATGAACAACTGGAGATTATGATCTCGGGTACCATTACGGATAACAGCGGACGAACCCTTTCAGGCCAAACGGTAGAGGCATTTTTAAACTCCGTAACGCATGCCAAACCTTTATCTATTGGGCTGAACTGTGCTTTAGGCGCAAAAGATATGCGCCCTCATATTGCTGAATTAGCTGCAAAAGCGCCTTGTTATGTATCAGCTTACCCGAACGCGGGCCTACCTAATGCTTTTGGTGGCTATGATGAACAAGCTCATGAAACGGCACACCTCTTAGAAGATTTTATTTTAAATACCTTTGTCAATATTGTCGGTGGATGTTGTGGAACAACTCCAGAACACATCGCCTCGATTGCTGCAAAAGCCGCCAATATAAAACCAAGAATACCGGCAAATCCCGAGCCTTATCTTCGTTTAAGCGGACTAGAAGCTGTCACACATAAACCCGATAGCTTATTCATGAATATCGGAGAGCGAACCAATATCACGGGCTCTCCAAAGTTTTCCAAACTCATTTTAAGCGGAGATTACGAAGCGGCGCTTTCTGTTGCCCGCCAACAGGTTGAAGGTGGTGCGCAAATTATCGATGTGAATATGGACGAAGGGATGTTAAATTCTGAAGAAGCCATGGTTAAATTCTTAAATCTCCTGGCTTCTGAACCTGATATTGCGAAGCTTCCGATTATGATCGACTCCTCGCGATGGACGGTAATTTCTGAAGGCTTAAAATGCTTGCAAGGCAAAGGAATTGTTAACTCGATCTCATTAAAAGAAGGAGAAGAAGAATTTATTGCACACGCTCGGCAAGTCATGGATTATGGCGCAGCCGTTATTGTAATGGCTTTTGATGAAACTGGTCAGGCTGCCGACTTTGAAAGAAGGATAGAAATATGCGAACGCTCTTATAAAATCCTCACAGGAATTGGTTTTCCTCCTCAAGATATCATTTTTGACCCAAACATCCTGACTGTAGGAACAGGATTAGAAGAGCATAATAACTATGCTGTCGATTTTATTAAAGCAACTAAATGGATTAAAGAAAACCTTCCACATGCAAAAGTAAGTGGTGGGGTCAGTAATATTTCCTTTTCATTTAGGGGAAATAATGTAGTTCGAGAAGCCATGCACTCTGCATTCTTATACCATGCTATCAAAGCTGGGATGGATATGGGTATTGTGAACGCTGGAATGCTTGAAGTCTATGAAGCCATAGAACCAACGCTTTTAGAAATGGTAGAAGATGTACTTTTCAATAGAAGAGATGACGCTACCGAACGGTTGGTAGAATATGCCGAGACGATTAAAAGCAAGGGAAAGGTATTAGTAAAAGATGAAGAATGGAGAAAAACAAGCGTTCAAGAACGCCTCTCTCATTCTTTGGTGAAAGGGATTATTGATTACTTGGACGAAGATGTGGAAGAGGCACGTTTAGCCTATCCGCATGCCATTGAGGTAATTGAAGGGCCGCTTATGGATGGGATGAACGTAGTGGGAGATTTATTCGGCTCTGGAAAAATGTTTCTCCCACAAGTAGTGAAATCTGCCCGGGTAATGAAGAAGGCCGTAGCTTACCTATTGCCTTTTATTGAAGCTGAAAAAGACAAAAACAGTACGGAAGATTCTCAAAGGCATTCCGGTCGAATTTTAATGGCTACCGTAAAAGGGGATGTGCATGATATCGGAAAAAACATTGTTGGTGTAGTGCTTGCTTGCAATAACTTTGATATCGTGGATTTGGGAGTAATGGTTCCGCATCAAAAAATCATTGATGAAGCAATTAGGATTAAGGCTGATATTATTGGATTAAGTGGCTTAATAACCCCTTCATTAGATGAAATGGTTCACTTTTCCAAAGAAGTCGAACGTCAAGGCCTTAAAATACCAATCTTAATTGGCGGTGCCACTACCTCACGCCTTCATACAGCAGTAAAAGTTGCTCCTAATTATTCTGGTGCGGTCGTCCATGTACTTGATGCCTCTAGAAGTGTCGGCGTATGCAGTGATTTGCTAAATAAAGAAACGAAAGAGAATTACATTAGCACCATCAAGGAAGATTATTATCGGACACGCGAAACGCACTTAAGTAAACGTTCCGCTAAAACCTATTTATCGATTGAAGAGGCAAGAGCTAAACAATATAAAATAGAATGGGATGGCTATATTCCTCCAAAACCAGCTTTTTTTGGTAATAAGGCAATTACGGACTTCCCCTTGGAAGAATTACTCCCTTATATCGACTGGACTCCCTTTTTCCATACTTGGGAACTTAGGGGGAGCTATCCCCGGATATTAACCGATGAAAATGTAGGAGTTGAAGCTACAAAGGTCTTCAATGATGCACAAGAAATGTTGAAAGACATTATTAAAAACAAGTCTTTGCAAGCCAACGGCGTCATAGGTTTCTGGCCAGCCAACAGTGTGGATGACGATATAGAATTGTATACCGACGATTCTAGAAGCAAAGTATTTAAGCGCATCCATACCTTAAGGCAACAATCTGAAAAAGCAAAGAATGAACCTTATTATGCCCTATCAGACTTTATTGCTCCTAAGGAAACCGGTATTTCCGATTACTGGGGTGGATTTGCAGTTACCTCTGGCCTTGGATGTGATGAATTGGTAGCGGAATACGTAAAAAACTTCGATGATTATAGTAGCATCATGGTGAAAGGTTTGGCTGATCGGTTAGCCGAAGCGTTTGCCGAAAAGATGCATGAAATTGTTCGGAAGGAATACTGGGGCTATGCTACTGAAGAAGAGCTATCTAACACCGAGCTTATTAAAGAAAAATACGTCGGTATTCGCCCCGCCCCTGGTTATCCTGCTTGTCCAGATCATACTGAAAAACGAACTTTATTTGACCTCTTAGAGGCTGAGAAAAATACAGGATTAGAATTAACGGAAAGCTTTGCTATGTATCCTACCGCAGCAGTGAGCGGCTTTTACTTTTCTCATCCAGAGTCTCGCTATTTTGGTTTGGGCAAGATAGCAAAGGATCAAGTGGAGGATTATGCTATCCGCAAGCAAAGACCTTTTGAAGAGGTGGAAAAATGGTTGAACCCGAATTTGGGGTATTAGGTTATTGAGTGAACGGTGATGAGTGAAAGTTGATGAGTTAGGGGTGAACTGTTACGGGTGAGATGGGGAGCGGGATACGAAGTGAGGGTGCGAGTACTCGATGGAATAGATGACGGATAGGACCATCTTTGATACTGAAAGTCTATTATTAACAGCTAATAAATAAACGAAATTAATTAAAATGAAGATATCTCAACATATAAAAAATGCTAAGGGGGAAGCCCTTTTCTCTTTGAACTTTTACCGCCAATAAAAGGTAGAAGTATTCAAAATATTTATAATACAATTGATCCTTTGATGGAGTTTAAGCCTCCTTTTATTGACGTTACTTATCATCGTGAAGACTACATCTATAAAGAGCATAGTAATGGACTATTAGAGAAAGTTGCTTATCGCAAAAGGCCTGGAACTGTAGCAATTTGTGCAGCTATTATGAATAAATACAAAGTGGATGCCGTTCCACACCTTATTTGCGGTGGCTTCACTAAAGAAGAAACTGAAAATGCTCTGATTGATCTACAGTTTTTAGGGATAGACAATATATTAGCATTGCGAGGTGATCCTCGAACTGGTGATTCGGGCTTTATTCCTACTCCAGGAGGCCATTCGTATGCTTCAGATCTAATTCAACAAATTACAGACAGAAACAATGGTAAATATTTATATGATGAAGTTAGTTCTGAACATCCAACTGATTTTTGTATTGGCATCGCAGGCTACCCAGAAAAACACGAAGAATCCCCAAACTTCGAAACCGACTTCATGTATTTAAAAAAGAAAGTGGATTTAGGTGCGGAGTTTATTGTTACCCAGATGTTTTTCGATAATCAAAAGTACTTTGATTTTGTTCAAAAATGCAGAGAAAATGACATTAATATTCCCATTATCCCTGGGTTAAAGCCTTTAACAAATGCTAAACAATTAATCGGTCTTCCAAAGATTTTTCACCTAGACTTTCCTTTGGAATTAAGCCGAGAAGTAGCCAAATGCGATTCAGCAGAAAAGGTTAAAGAACTAGGTATTGAATGGACTATCCAACAAAGCAAAGAGTTAATTGAATTCGGTGCTCCTGTTTTACATTTCTATACCATGGGAAATCCGGAACCTACAAAACGTATTGCAGAAGTAATTTTTTAATTTTTAATATATTTGTTCTCAAACTTCTTAAATGCATAGCTTAATTCAAGTTTCTGATCTCCATACGTTCACTAGGCAGGTATTTCTCTCTATGGGATGTACTAGTCAACATGCCACTCTTGCTGCTGATGTGTTGATAAAAGCAGATTTACGAGGGATTGACTCCCACGGTGTAGCTCGATTGATAGGCTATGTGCGTTTATGGGAGAAGGAGCGCATCAATAGCAGGCCGGATATAAAAATAGTTCATGAAACAGCTACTACTGCTACTGTGGATGGGGATGCTGGACTAGGTTTAGTAGTTGCTCCCTTTGCGATGGAGATTGCGATGAAAAAAGCAGAGTTGTATGGTACAGGCTGGGTGGCAGTCAAAAACTCGAACCATTTTGGAATTGCAGCTTACCATGCCATGCAGGCAGTAGAGAGAAACATGATCGGCTTATCGATGACCAACGCTAGTCCCCTAGTTGCCCCTACCTTCTCTAAAGAACGGATGTTGGGTACTAATCCAATCTGTTACGCTTTTCCAGCGGGTGAGTTCCCCCCAGTTGTTATTGACATGGCTACCTCGGCAGCGGCTAATGGTAAATTAGAAATTGCGCAACGAAACAATGAAGTTTTACCTGATGGCTGGGTACAAGATGCGGAAGGCAAGGGCACCAACAATGCTTACGCACTTAAAGAAGGCGGCAGCTTGTTGCCTTTGGGAACAGATCGGACGCATGGCAGTCATAAAGGTTTCGGTTTAAGTTCTGCGGTAGATATATTGTCAGCCGTACTATCCGGTGCAAACTATGGCCCTTGGGCACCCCCCTTTGTTTCCTTTTTAGAACCTGCGGAAAATGCACCTGGACAAGGCTTAGGCCATTTTGTAGGTGCCATGAGAGTCGATGGTTTTCGACCTATAGAGGATTATAAAAAGAATATAGATCAATGGATCAATCGCTTTAAAAACGCAACCCCTATCAATGAAAATCAACGAGTGATTATTCCAGGCGAGCCAGAATATGAAGCTGAACAAATCAATGCTAAGCATGGTATACCCGTCAACAATAAAGTGCTAGAGGATTTAGAAACCTTAGCTGAGAAATTTAGATTGGCAAAGTACTTTTAGGAACCAGAGAAATTCCTCAGGTCAGCAAAGCTGATCGCTGAAGGCTGACTGCTGATAACTTATTACTTTATCCCCATAAAAATCCTATTCCAACGCACTTTATCCAAGAATCCTCCTTGCTCATCAAGGCTTAACCATACGAATAACGCTTTCCCTACAATATGATCTTCAGGAACAAAGCCCCAATACCTAGAATCAGATGAGCTATGGCGGTTATCGCCCATCATCCAATAATAATCCATTTTAAAAGTATAGGAATCGGCTTTTTGTCCATTAATATAGTAGCCATCTGGCTTTATTTCGAAGGCATTCCCTTCATAAACAGAGATCGATCGTTCATAAAAAGGAACGGTAGCACTGTCTAAATGAACAGTCCATCCTTTTTTGGGGATAATAATAGGTCCGAAATTATCTCTATTCCATCCTAAGTCTACCGTTTCAGGGTATATTCCCATCTCGGAAGACCCTGTTGGCGAAATTATAGGCTTTACAGCAGTTACATTTGACCAAGAGGCAACTTTATCAGCAAGTGCTTGTGTCATGGTAAATACATATTCAACATCTGATTGTCTTTGGCCTTCAATACGCAAGTCGAATAAAGCTTGCGGATTTAAGTCGGTTCCATTGGTTACTACCAAGTAGGTTGTTTGACTTTCAGGCGGATTTACAGCTTCTTTTCCATTCACATATACTTGGCTATTCACCATCTTAACTGTGTCTCCACCAATTCCTATAGCTCTCTTGATATAATTTTCACGTTTGTCGACAGGCCGAAAATAGGGCGCATCAGCCTCCATTGGATAATTAAATACTACTACATCGTTCCGTTTAATTTCCTGAAAACCGGGTAACCTGTGATAGTCGATTTTCAAACCTTCCCAGTATGCTTTTCCTCCAATGGGCAGGGTATGGTGCGAGAATGGAAAGGCAACAGGAGTCATTGGAACCCTTGGACCATAATTTACTTTGCTCACAAATAAAAAATCACCTATTAGAAGACTTTTCTCCATAGAACCCGTGGGAATCATATAAGCTTCTATCAGAAAACTACGGATTAATGTAGCTGCAACTACAGCAAAAATAATGGCGTCAGCCCACTCCCTACTAGCCGTTTTCTTATAAGGGTATTTTTCTTTAAACTCTTCAGTTGCCGATTGCCCCCAATAAAAGGTTTTAGGATCCATACCCCAGAGGGGATAAACAACAAAAGGCAAGATAACAGTGCCTACTGCCTCTAAAAAAGAACGTTTACCAAAGCTTTTTACAAAATCTAGATAAAGGCTAATGAAAACAAAAAGATTTACAATAGGAATAAGCAATAAAATTACCAACCATGCCTTACGTCCAACTAATTTAGTAATAATGTATTCTCTGTAGAAAGGAATAAGCGCTTCCCAACCTGGTCGCCCAGCTTTTTCAAATAATTTCCAAAGGCCAAAATGGATTAAAACAAGGATGAGAATTAGAATAATATAGCTAATCATGTATGTTAAATATTAAGATGCACCAAAAGTAAACATTTCTGTCACGTTGAAGAAGCCTTTTTTATTTTGGAGCCATTCCGCGGCCATTAAAGCGCCTAAAGCAAATCCCGCCCGGCTATGAGCGGTATGCTTAAACTTCAAGCTGATCTACCTCAGAACTATATAATACAGTATGAGTTCCAGGGACGTCCTCAATTCTATGCGACTCGATTAACAATTGATTAGGTTTTGGGATCACCTCTTTTTCTTCTTCAACGATGTAATTTACCCAGTCGGTTTTCTGATCGCTATTTTCTAAAATCCCCTCCGCAATGGTTATTGCAGTACCGCTTGGTGCGTCTAACTTAGCAGTATGGTGAATTTCTTCTACTTGAACTTCATATTGACGATGCGGCCTCATTGCCTGGGCGAGTATCTTATTGACATGAAAAAATATGTTTACACCAACGCTAAAATTCGAGCCATAAAGCAAAGCATGATTTCCAGCCAAACATCTTTCCCTTATACTTTCAATTTCATCATACCAACCGGTAGTGCCCACAATAAGCGGTAAATCAGCCTCGAAACATTGTTGTATGTTTGCAAGGATTGAATTTGGAGTACTGAAATCGATCGCAATGTCGACCGACTTTAAGTCTTCAATACTAATATCATCTCTATTATCTTCATCGATTATCAAAGCGATTTCATGCCCGCGTTCAATTGCGTATTTCTCTATAATACGACCCATTTTCCCATAGCCAATTAGTGCTATCTTCATAATTGTATGTTTGAAATTTCTTGATGCAATATAACCTATTTGTATTAATTAGTGAAAACAAATTAATGAAGTTGAAATGCCAGCTTAAATCCAACAGTGGGCTTAGTATATGCAAATGCCCATGGAACCGGCTCGAAGGAAGGTTTTACGTTGAAACTAAAATCATCCGAAATATCATAGCGGAAAAACTTTGCATCGACGTAAGCATCGATCAATTGGATGGCATAAAACCCTAGTCCTCCCAGTATGCTTAAATCTCTGTTTCTTCTATAAAAATCTTTGGCCTGAATTACCCCTTCTGTAGAATAACCCGCAAATTCAGGAAACAAAAATTCATTAGGACCAGGATTTACTGTTCGATATTGAGCTTCTTTTAAGAATTTTCGGTAGTTCTGACGAGCAAAATCGTAAGAGTAAGCTAGTCCTGCAAAACCACCGACCACTATTGGCACCTTCCACCAGCGGCCATTTTGAAGTTGGCCCCATCCTGGAATGATCATTGATTTTCGCACCGCAGTACGGGTCAATTCTTCAAGTGCCAAACGGGTAGAATCTTTAATAACGACAGGCTCTTGTATTTTGCTTAATGGCTCCTGTTTCCCCCGTGGAATATTCGCAGTATCCTGCATATTGAAGGTGTCTTTGGATATTCTATCCGCTCCTGTAAGGGTATCAATGACTTGTCCCTTTGCGCTAACGCAAAAAAAGATCAACAAAATCAACGAAATAAGTCCTCTTGGCATTACCAATCTAATAGTTCAAGAATACGGTTAAGATCATCTTCAGAGTTAAATGGAATTTCAATACTCCCTTTATCTTTAGTTGGAGAAACACTCAGCTTGACTCTGGTAGCAAACTTAGTAGCCAAATCATCTTCAATCTTTTTATATTGATAAGCTTTTGGATTACGCTTCTTCTCTTTAGTAGTAGTTTTCGAATCTTCTTGCAATCCTCGAACAATTTCTTCGACCTTTCTAACAGATAAACCTTTCTTAAGAATCTCTTGATGAATAAAAAGTTGCATCTCTATGTCAACAACACTTATCAATGCCCTAGCATGGCCCATAGAAATTTTACTATCGCGGATTGATGCCTGAATACTTGGGGGCAACTTTAATAAGCGAAGGTAATTGGTTACTGTTGATCGGTTTTTACTAACCCGGTCCCCTAACTCTTCTTGCTTTAAATCACACTCATCAATCATTCGTTGAAAACTTATGGCCACCTCAATAGCATTCAGGTTCTCACGTTGAATGTTTTCAATCAAAGCCATTTCCAACATTTGCTGGTCGTTCGCTGTCCGAATATAAACAGGAATTTCATTCAAACCAGCTAGTTTAGATGCTCGCAAACGACGTTCTCCCGAAATCAATTGATAGGAATTTTCGGATAATCGTCGAACCGTTATGGGTTGAATAAGCCCTTGAAGTTTTATTGATTCAGCCAATTCCGAGAGTGCTTCCTTATCAAACTCAGTACGAGGTTGATAAGGATTTACATCAATTAAATTGATATCCATAAAGCTAATCGAGCCAGAGGCGGTATTAGTCTTTATTCCAGGTTGTGATTGTTGTTGCTGTTGCTGTTGCTGTCTTTGTTGTGTCGTACGGTTAGGTTGACGAATATCATCGGTATCATCATTCAATAATGCACTTAATCCTCTCCCTAATCCTATTTTCCTCTGTTGTGCCATATTATTTTATTGCCGCTTTATGTGACTTCACTTTGTTTATTCCGTTTTTTAACAAAATCTCTCTCGCTAAGTTTAAATAATTAATAGCCCCTTTGGAATTAGCATCGTGCATGATAACCGAAACTCCGAAACTTGGAGCTTCGCTCAAACGCGTGTTTCGCTGTATAATGGTATTAAATACTAAGTCAGTAAAATGGGAGCGCACTTCATCCACTACTTGATTGGATAAACGTAAGCGCACATCGTACATTGTTAACAGAATACCTTCAATTTCCAAATCAGGATTTAAACGGTTTTGAACAATTTTAATCGTATTTAATAATTTCCCGAGTCCTTCCAATGCGAAATATTCACATTGTACAGGAATAATTACAGCATCTGCAGCCGTCAACGCATTAATGGTAATTAAACCCAAAGATGGAGAGCAATCAATAATTATGAAATCATAATCGTCTTTAACTTTATTGAGCACCTTTTTCATCTTGAATTCGCGCTCATCAAGGTTGATCATCTCTATCTCTGCACCCACTAAATCTATATGAGCGGGCAGCAGGTCAAGATTGGGTGTTTCAGTTTGACAGATAGCATCTTGCGGCTCTAAATCATTAATGATGCATTCATAAATACTCGACTTTATTGTCCGCGGATCAAAACCGATTCCAGATGTGGAGTTGGCTTGCGGATCCGCGTCAACTAGTAAAGTACGATATTCCAACACAGCCAAACTAGCTGCTAAATTGATTGATGAAGTGGTTTTCCCCACTCCTCCTTTTTGGTTTGCTAATGCGATAATTTTACCCATATATGCGTTTACCGTCGTTAAATATTATTAACTTCGCTTTTTACAAAGTGCTAAGATACGAAAAATCCTATACTCGCTTTACAATGATTACAATCGTTTCGGGAACAAATCGAAAAAACAGCCATACCCTAATGGTAGCGAAATATTATCAAAAAGAATTGCTGGAAAGAGGAATCGAAACCACTTTGTTCTCATTAGAAGATTTACCTCCATCAATAATCGTATCAGACTTGTATGGTGCTAGAAGTGAAGCTTTTGTACCCATACAACAGATGGTAAGTAAAACAGAGAAATTCTTATTTATAATTCCCGAGTACAATGGAAGTTTTCCTGGAGTATTAAAAGTATTTATTGATGCTTGTGCTTTTCCTGAAAGCTTTTATGGAAAAAAAGTTGCCCTAACTGGTGTTTCGAGCGGAAGATATGGCAACATTCGAGGTATTGATCATTTTACAGGTGTCTGTAATTATTGCCATATGCATGTTTTGCCTTTGAAGCTACACATCCCTCTGATTAGACAAGAATTAGATGAAAATCAACTACTTTTCAAAGAAGATACGGTGAAATTTATAAATGATCAAATAAACAAGTTTTTAGCTTTTTAAAATAAAAATAAAGCGCCATCCTTTTGAAAGAATGACGCTTTTAGATTTTTAATTTTATTTAGTTATTTCCAATCTGCTTCTGTAAAAGTTGGATTAATTACATTTTCGTCTATCGTCATTTTAAGTGTTATTGGCAGCTGTGGGCTATTCACTGTAATTACTGTTGGGAATTTCACTCCACCATACTCTTTATAATCTGAATAGCTTATTTCACCCGTAACTGCGCTTTCCGATTTCAATTTCAGTCCACTAGTCACGCTAAAGTAATCGGTACTTTTCACTTCTCCTTGTTCTACGATCAGTTTGTAAGCCTCTTCTCCGTTTACTTTACTGATGCCATCCAAAGTTAACTTGGTGCCATTGCTGGCAAAACTTGCTTCAGGAATAATATCCAAAACAGATTTCATAGCCTCTGCCATTGCACCTGGCAATTCTTGTTCTTGCCCCATTGAACTTGCTATCACTTTCTCTCTCGTAATAGTCATTCTCGCCACTTCTTGTGCTCCCATTAGAGTGAGCTGAAGAGCTTTCCCTTGACTCTTATCAACTTGGATAATTTGAGAGATCTGCATGCCCTGAAGCTCTCCCGTAGCCTTTTGCTTCAGGGTATTGATCGTAGCAATCTTGTCTTTTCCACCAAGGGCATTGATATAGTTGGCGATGACACTTTCTGTAGTCACACTCGCATTCACCTCTACCTTCTTTTCAACGTCTCCCTCGGCGGTATAGTTGATCACTTCACCGAATTGTGCAAGTTTATCTTTAAATTCAGCCGCGTTCCCAACGATTACTAAATAAGAATGCTGAGGCTGGATGTACTTTGGAGCCAATTGGTTTAATTGCGCAACACTAACCGCATCTAGATTCTTTAGATAGTTTTTATAATAGTCTTTCGGAAGTTTTTGGATTTCTGTATTCAATGCAAAACTAGCAATGGTGGATGGATTTTCTAAAGATCTTCCAAAGCTTCCAGTTAAATACGCTTTTGCGGCTGCTAGCTCTTCATTTGTAATAGTATTTTTATCCAAGCGATTCATCTCCTGGTAAATCTGATAAGCGGAACTATCCGTAACTTCAGTGCGGACGCTGGCACTTGCCGAAAATTCGCCTACTAATTTATCTGGACTTAAATCGGAATATGCGCCATAGGTGTAACCTTTCGCCTCCCGAAGGTTTAAAAACAAACGACTTGAGGCTCCACCTCCTAAAATATAAGACAATAAACTAGCAGGAATACGATCTGGACTGTTGTACTTTAAATCAACCGGATAGACAACGTTTATTACTGATTGTACGCTGGTAGGCCGATCAACCAAAATCACTTTATTGGCTTCCGGCCCTTTAACTACTGGCCAAGCATGATTTGGAACGGTTCCTTTTTTCCAATTGCCAAAATGTTTTTTTACTAATTGTTCAGCTTCTTTTTTGGTGATGTCGCCTACAATTGCCAAATAAGCAATATTGGGCTTAAAGTAGGTATTATAATAATTTTGAATATCGGCAACTGCTACATTACCAATTGTTTTCTCGGTTTCTTTTTCGCCATAGGGATGATTTTTACCATACACAACAGCATGGGTTACAACAGTGGAAATGCTATTAGGATTATCTTTTTCTGATGCTAAAGCTGATATATATTGCTTTTTGATTTTATCCAGCTCGTCACTAGGAAAGCTTGGGTTAAACAAAATATCTGAAAACAAAGCCAACAAAGCTTCCTTATGTTTACTTAATGAAGAAGCATTTGCAGATATAGAGCTTACGCTAATACTCGCACCGATCTGATCGATGGCTTTATCTAAAGCATCCTTATTTTGGCTTTTTGTGCCACTGCGCATCAACTCGCCCACCATACTGGTCAGGCCCGCTTTGTCTCCTTCTAATATTGGATCTCTATCTAATACTAAAGAGAATGTAACACGTGGCAGTTTATGGTTTTCAACCACGAAAACTTTTAAGCCATTGGCTAAGGTAAAAGTTTCTGCGTTTCCTATATTTAAAGTGGGTGCAGGCCCTGGTGTTGGATACTTGGTACGGTCTACTTGAGCGTTGACGGTACTTAAAGTGAACAACAAAAACAATATATATAAACTGAGTCTTTTCATCTGAATAATTTGTTTTTTTATAAAAAATACATTGAAATTTATTTCTTCTCGGCAGCTTTAGGTAAATAATGAAGGACGACTCTACCGTTTTTATCAAAGTATCTCTCCGCTACACGCTGAATATCTTCCCTTTTTACCCGGTTGTATTTCTCCATTTCCTTATTGATCTCGTTGGCATCTCCAAAATATACCTTATCTTCTGCTAACCTCTGTGCGATTCCCGCAACCGTAGCATTTCTGCTAACCACCGAATTTTCAACCTGTGCCAATAGTTTATTAAAATCTTCTATAGACACTCCCTCCATTTTGACTTTTTCAATTTGTGCGTCGATGCTTTTCTCTAGCGAATCGGCGTTTACACCCATATTGGCAATCCCATACAACAAAAACAACCCGCCGTCTTCCAATTCTAAAGGCACAGCAAAAATTGCTACCGCTTTTTGTTGTTTATCTACAATTTCCTTGGTTAGCAATGAACTTTTACCTCCGGTTAAATAGGTAGAAAGCATGCTTAAAGCATAGGAATCCGGATGGTTTTTAGGAGGAAGATTATAGGCTTCAATGACTGCTGGCAATTGAATGTTATCATAAATAATATCTCTAATTTCCGTTGTTCTTACAGGTTCCTTTACACTCGGCCGATTGATTGTATGTGCTCCTTTTGGTATTTCATTGAAATATTCTCTTACCCATTTTTCTGTCTGATCGTAATCTAGATCCCCAGCAATGCTAAGTGTTGCATTATTTGGAACATAAAATGTTTTATAAAAATCCATAAACTCGCTTAGTTTGGCGGCATTTAAATGCTCCATTGACCCAATGGGGGCCCATTTATAGGGGTGTACTTGATAAGAACGTTTTAACACTTCAAGTATAATGGAGCCATATGGCTGATTTTCATAACGTTGTCGGCGCTCTTCTTTTACAACTTCACGTTGCGTATTAACTCCAATGGAATCAACTTTTGCATGAAGCATGCGTTCGCTTTCCATATAAAGAGCTGTTTCTAAATAATTAGAAGGCACCACTTCATAATAATAGGTTTGATCATTGGAAGTAAAAGCATTGATAGTTCCTCCTATGGATTCTATTTTCTTCATATACTCGCCACGACCGATGTTCTCGCTTCCTTCAAACAATAAATGTTCGAAGAAATGCGCAAATCCCGTTCTTTCTGGGTTTTCATTCTTTGAACCTACATGATATAACACCGATACTGCCACAATAGGTGTGGATTTATCTTGATGCATAATTACATTCAAGCCATTATCGAGGGTAAACTCTTTAAATTTAATTTCCGTTTGTGCCTGAGCATTAAATCCGAAGCATATACATGCACCGAGTAGCACTGTTGTCAGTGTTCTTCTCTTCATTTGTTAATAAGATTGATTTAAATTTATTGTTAATGATTAGAGTGAAAAACCATTTAGTTGTTACATGTGTTTTTTATTCAACAATATAACTTAACTTTATCTGGAGTTAAACACCAAATAAAGACTATTTTATGGACGGGGGAAGCTGTTGAAATAATGGATATTCAAATTATGGAATTGCTCTTTAATTGCATCTATCATACAAAAGAGAAAATATGAACTTAGGGAAACGAAAATATAGATATAGAGGAGGTGGCCAAGTGAATGAAAGTCGCGTAATGACTATTTCAATTATTGTAGGTATTATTATTATAATGCTTCTAATTTATTTTGTTTAAACTGACTGATTAAAAAATCCGTATCAAAAACATTGGACTTACGTCTTTGTTACGGATTTTTTAATCGTAATCTAAGAAATATATTTTATCCTTCTTTAACTTTTTCCTTAGTTTTCTCGGCCACTATTGCATCGATTTCCTTTTTGTCTTCAACCGATTCAAGTGCTTCTTCTTCAAATAGAGGTAACTCTTTCAGTATCAAAAACCAACTAATAATCTTTTTAATATCGGATGCATAAACCCTCTCTTCATCATGAGCAGGTGCCACCCTATTAAAAAAATCCCGCAAAATCTTTCCATCAGCCTTTTTTGCATCGGGGATATTTTTTTCACTTTTCATGGCCTCTAAAATATCTGGCAAGCGAATATCGTCCTCCTCACCAAAGATGGTAATATCCTCAAGAGTAGCCATTTTAGTATTGGACATATTGACAACCGCCTTCACTTTTTGATCGTCTAAGCTTTCCAATACAAACCCGGACTTATTTTGTCCGATTAATTTAAATAATCCCGGTTTTCCGGAAACTGATACTATTCCTCTTAAATTCATTCTTATTTAATCTTCAATTACTTCAATACCTAAGATTTTATCACCTTGTTTTATGTCGTCGACAATGTCCACGTTTTCGATTACTTTTCCAAAACACGTGTGATTTCTATCTAGATGTGCAGTATTAGTACGGCTATGGCATATAAAAAACTGTGATCCGCCTGTATTACGTCCGGCATGAGCCATCGACAACACACCACGATCATGGTATTGATTTTCACCATCTAACTCACAGTCAATGCTATATCCTGGGCCGCCCGCACCTGTTCCGGTTGGATCTCCTCCTTGAATCACAAAATCAGGAATTACACGGTGGAAAGTAACTCCATCATAATACCCTGACTTAGCTAATTTCAAGAAGTTCTCAACAGTTTTCGGTGCATCTTTCTCGTAGAACTCTACAGTCATATCACCTTTTTCAGTTTTTATTATTGCTTTACTCATTGTTTTTATATTTATATTACAAAGATAGTGTTTACTCGTTAATCATAAAACTTCCAACTCAAACCAAAACGAAAGTTTGCATCGCTCATCGGGTATCGTCTTACCGTATAATATCCTCTCGATAGTAATCCTTGATTTACATAATCATAACGTAAAAAGAAATTTGTTCTTTTCAAAGTTGCAGTTAGCCATACATCTACGATTGGATAAGTGGAGAATTCGATATTAGCGTTGTCTTTATAAAACTGACTTATATTAATCGAATATGACGGAGTATTAAACGGAGTATTAAATCGCACATCGAAGCCAACATTCATATTAATTATTTTCACAATTGTATTATTGTAATAAAAGCTATGCCATGTATAGATCTCTGGCGTTTGCAATACACTTGAAAAATCCGTTTTCTGATATACCGCGAAATTATCAAATCGGAAATTTCCAAATTTAACCTTCTCTCCTACCGTTACTTTCAACAAATTAATGTTGCTGGTCATCTGTGCAGGTTCGATTAAACGGGTAAGGGCGGGATTAAAATTTGGATTGTCAACCTCTTTAAAATAAAGGTAATTACTTAACAAATAATATTCTGCTTTGCCAAAAAAACCAAACTTTGGATTTTCATAAGCAAAAGAGAAGTTATGTACCTTCGTTTTATTGAAATTTTTATCCCATTTACTATATTGATAATTGACATGCTCAAACAAGTATTCTGGCGATTTATTTTGGGTATATGCTCCTAGGACAACTCGCCCAACGTTATTGCTTAGTAAGACATTTGCTTGAGCTTCATAAAGGTAGTCTCCAAAGTTTCGTCCTATAACGATTTGATTTAAATCTCCTACTATATTTATTCGGTCGCTAAGGCGGTATCCTATCCCGGCTTTCGCTGTAGTGTTTTGGAAGGTATTTTTAAATCCCATCTCGTTATACCAAAACAATTCATGCTGTAAACGCAAATCAAGTTTAACCTCATTTTTAATAAATGCAACTGATTTCCCTCTGAGATAAAAGCTATAACCAAACTCGTTGCTAATGCTTTTGAGTAGGGTAGAGTCATTTGTTAATATAGACTGCCCATAAGGGAAAGCTCCATAAATATCATCTTCATTTTTAAAAAACTTGAACTTTCTTGCATTTAGACGCAGACTATGCGAAATACGTTGTGTAGGCAATATCTGCTGCTCTGGCTTACCTGCATTTATGGTATCAATACGTCCTATAAATAGGCTCTGTCTTAAAAAAAAACTATTGTCTTTCCAGGTTTGACGCGGTCTTTCCTCCCTTAATCCGTTTAAGCGTACGAACTGTGATATAGGATCTTGATTTTGCTTCTCCTTGAAAATCGTATCATTCAAAACCGATCCATTTTCAGTAGCTACCAATGTGTTAAAAACTGCATTTGTTAATAGATTGTATCGATGATTTTTAGACTCATACCAAGAATAAAGAGCGGCCTTCACATCGTTATAACGCTGGTTTTGATAGATACCCTTGGACAAAGCGAAATGAAGATCCCCTCCAATACTCCATAATGGATTAATATTTTGAGCAACCTGAGCTCTAAAAACCTGATCACCTGTAACAAAGTATAACTCTGAATATGGTGCCCTATTTCGATAATAACGAACGGAATCAGGCTTTAAAAGGTATCTTTCTAAACTGTGGAAGCCCGGTTGAAAACCTATTTTCTTGTTAGGGTTAAATAAAAGATCTCGTGTAGGTAATCCATAGTTTCCCGTATTAATACTAGGATTTCTGGGCTGATTTTGTGGATTATAGTATTGAAAGCCGCGAAGTGTGGTATCTAGAGGGACTGTATAGGTTCCCAAATTCATTCTATCAAGTGTTGTGTACCGAACAAACTTAGATGTATAAATAACTGTATCGGCTGGAAAATCTTCAGCATTTCGCACCGAATCTAGATCGGTTCCCCATTCATCCTCATTGGTTATTTTTATTTGCGCTTTTAACGAAACATTAATAAAACAAAGAAGGAATCCTATTAATAAAAAACGAAATGCTTTATTCATTTCACAAAGCTATTAATTCTTTTAAAACCATTGTCATCTTCGGCTCAGCCTTTGCCGCTACAGCAACAATTTCCTCAAAAGATACAGGTTGAAGATTTTCATGAAATCCTTCATCGGTTACTACGGAAATTGCAAAGACCGCTAACGACATATGATTTGCGACAATAACCTCTGGCACTGTACTCATGCCTACTATGTCACCACCAATTAATCGCATATACCTGTACTCGGCACGTGTTTCTAAATTAGGACCTGGAGTAGCTACATAAATTCCTTTGTGCATTTCAACCCCTATTTTCGATGCAATTGCATGGGCTTTAGAAATTAATTCTTGATTGTAAGGGCAGCTCATATCAGGGAATCTCGGCCCTAGATGATCCAAGTTACCTCCTCTTAATGGATTATCTGGCAACAAATTTATATGATCTTCTATGCAAACTAAATCACCTTTTTTAATGGCTGGATTCAAAGACCCACTTGCATTGGACACAAATAAACGTTCGATACCCAAGAGTCTTAAAATCCGAATGGGAAAAGTTATTTGCTGCATAGAGTACCCTTCATAGTAATGGAGTCTGCCTTGCATCGCTACAACTTTTTTCCCGTTTAAAGTTCCAAAAATCAATTTGCCAGAATGAAACTCAACCGTAGAAACGGGAAAGTTCGGGATATGAGCATATAATAGTGTTTTCTCGATTTCTATTTCATCCGCTAATTTTGCCAAGCCGGTACCTAGAACAATACCTACTTCAGGCTTGAAATCGTTAATTTGACTCTGTATGTATTTTAGGGTTTGGTTAATTTGAACGTTCATATTATTATGATTTAATCATCTCTATTCATCTTTGAACTGCAGTAATGAAGAATTTCGCTGGTCAAAACTCTCTTATCAGCTTTATCAAAACCTGTTTCGATGGGCAACACTAAAATAGGCAATGCTCGAATAAGATTAGATAAAAAATTGACACCAAGTCGTTGAGCATCCTTTTCTGTTGTAATTATTGCTTTATTTCTCCCTTCTATTGTTTCAAATTTATCGGCTATCTTTTTTACATCATTTTCCGTATATTGATGATGGTCTGGATAGTTTAATAAATATACCTCCTTTGCCTGAGTTTCAAGGTACTTAATTAAAAGCGAGGGATCTGCTATCCCGGTTACGGCTAAAATTTTGCTGTCTTTATTTATATCTAACTGCTTATTAGGGAAATAGTTCACATTTAATGGATAGACCCGCCCGTAATTTAAATGAGCGAATAACACTTTTTGAAGAGAACTAGCGCTCAAATGCTTCAATGCTTTTTGCCTTTCGCCTTCAGAAAGACTTTTAGGGCACTTGGTTATAACAATTAGATCAGCCCGCTTCTTTTGGTTAAATGTGTCGCGGAAGTTTCCTGCTGGCAAAAGAATCTTGGGTTGAAATAAACTCGCATATTCTATTAATAAAATACTGAAACCTGGCTTTAAAGCGCGATGTTGAAAAGCATCATCTAGAATGATAAGATCATGTTCATCCTTTAATCGATTCACCCCTTCCACCCTATCCTCACAAACGGAAACAGTAATTTCCGGATATTTCTTTTTAAACTGTAAAGGTTCATCTCCCACTTTAATTGGATCATCATTTGTTTCTACCAAGAGAAAGCCATTGGTCTTTCTTCCATAGCCTCGACTTAAAGTGGCCACTTTATAATTGGTTTTCAACATTCGGATTAAATACTCGGTCATTGGACTCTTTCCTGTACCCCCTATCGCTAAGTTGCCAACAACTATTATGGGGCAATCAAAGCCTTGAGATTTTAAGACTCCCCAATCGTAAGCTTGATTACGCAAAACAATGATTAATCCATAAATCAATGAAAAAGGCCATAAAAGGAAACGCAAGTAGTTTAGCATATATAGCTCAAAAATAAACATTATTTTAACTCTTTTGATATTACCCTAGCGTTACAATTGAAAGATGGGATAAAAAAAATTAAAAGCTATCTTTGTATATATCAAAAATAAACCATTATGCTTAAAGGATTTTTTAATGTGCCAACCCCGGCAAATGAACCTGTATTATCATATGCTTCAGGAAGTAAGGAGCGCAATTTTTTACAACAGACTTTACAAAATATGCGTGCAAACGAAATTGACATTCCGATGCACATAGGTGGGAAAGAAGTTAGAACAAATAATAAAAAGGAAATCCGTCCACCCCACGACCATGCACACCTTTTAGGCCATTTCCATCAAGGTGATAAAAGTCATGTTGAAATGGCAATAAAGGCTGCTTTGGAAGCTAAAGAAAAGTGGGAAAATCTACCTTGGGAGGAAAGAGCGGCAATTTTCTTAAAGGCTGCTGATTTACTTGCAGGACCTTATCGTTATAAAATAAATGCTGCTACAATGTTAGGTCAATCGAAGAATTCTTATCAAGCTGAAATTGATTCAGCATGTGAGTTTATCGACTTTTTACGTTTTAACGTAAAATACATGACCGAAATTTATTCTCAACAACCTCCAGTATCTCCTGAAGGTGTATGGAATCGGGTAGAACATCGTCCACTAGAGGGCTTTGTTTTTGCATTGACACCTTTTAACTTTACAGCAATTGCTGGAAACTTACCGAGCTCTGCAGCGATGATGGGTAACGTGGTGGTTTGGAAACCTGCAAACACACAAGTATATGCTGCTAATGTGATTATGGAAGTATTTCAAAAAGCGGGCCTGCCAGATGGTGTCATCAATTTAGTGTATGTTTCAGGTCCAGATGCCGGAGAAGTGATTTTTAAACATCCTGAATTTGCAGGAATTCACTTTACGGGTTCGACCGGTGTTTTTCAAAACATTTGGAAAACAATCGGGGATAATATTCACCGCTATAAGTCCTACCCTAGGATTGTCGGAGAAACAGGTGGAAAAGACTTTATACTTGTACACCCTTCTGCTGATGTGGATGTTGCGAATACTGCTATTATACGAGGGGCTTTTGAATACCAAGGCCAAAAATGCTCTGCAGCTTCTAGAGCCTATATCCCTAAAAGCTTATGGCCAACAATTAAAGATAAAATGCAACAAGATATTGCTTCCTTTAAAGTTGGACCAGTTGAGGATTTCACAAATTTCGTGAATGCTGTTATTGATGAGAAATCATTTGATAAACTGGTTGGCTATATCGATGCGGCCAAAAATGATTCTGAAGTGGAAATTATTGCCGGTGGCGAATATGATAAAAGCAAAGGATATTTTATTGAGCCTACTGTTTTGGTTGCAAGTAAAGCAGATTATGTAACCATGTGCGAAGAACTTTTTGGACCTGTATTGACCGTACATGTTTATGAGGATGACAAGTTTGCCGAAATTCTAAAAGTGGTTGATGAGACGTCAATCTATGCACTTACCGGATCTGTTATTGCACAAGATCGTTATGCGATTGCACAAGCCTCGCATGCGCTCAGAAATGCGGCAGGAAACTTTTACATAAACGATAAATGTACCGGTGCAGTAGTTGGACAGCAACCTTTTGGTGGAGCCAGAGGTTCTGGAACAAACGACAAAGCAGGATCAATGATCAATTTACTTCGCTGGGTTTCACCAAGAACAATTAAAGAAAGCTTTAATCCTGCTACGGATTATAAATACCCTTTCTTAGAAGAAAATAAATAGTTGGAATCAAATAAAAATCCGGACTCGTTATCTCTAACACAACGAGTCCGGATTTTTATTTAAAAGGCATTTTTATGGACTTTACTGCTTTAGTCAAATTTAAATAGGTCAGGCAGATGCCCCATCCCGGTGCAACTCACCTTTAAGTCTTTTATCAAGCCTGTCTCCAGACTATAGGCCCACCCGTGTAACGATAGTTTAGCGCCATTTTTCCAAGCTTTTTGAACAATAGAAGTTTTTGATAAATTATACACCCCCTCCATTACATTTAATTCCATTAATCGATCGGTACGTTTAGGCATATCTTCAATTCCATCTAATTCTTCCGCATGTAATCGATATACATCCTTAATGTGACCAAGCCAGTTGTCGATCAATCCATGCTCTTTATTGCTCATCGCTGCCGATACCCCTCCACAACCATAATGACCGCATACAATAACGTATTTAACTTCCAATATATTAATGGCATAATCAAGAACACTCAACATGTTCATATCACTTATTACAATAACATTTGCAATATTACGATGCACAAAAATTTCACCTGGTTTTGTATGGGTAATTTGATTTGCTGGAACCCGACTGTCTGAACAACCTATCCACAATACTGGCGGATTCTGCTTATTTACCAATCGTTCAAAAAATTCAGGGTCAGCATCAAGAGCTTCTTCTACAAATTTCTTATTCCCTTCAAGAAGCTCTTCGTATGAAATATCTCCGAAATTCTGTTTGTTGTTTTTCATAGACACAAGGATTTAATTGTTAATACATAAAGCTCAAAAAATCGAGAGAGCATGCATATATGACTTCTCATTTTTCTTCAAAAGTAAGAAAACATCTCCTGTATAATTCTATTCTTTTAAATCTTGTTGAATTATAGTACTTATCATTCAAGTGTTTTCCTTGTTATAGGGCTATAAACAAACAAATTCACTACCTTTATCTGTTCATAAAACAAAGGACTTCATATCATCAAAATGTAATTGAATTGGATAGAAAGACGATAATATTAAAAGAAAAAAGAGAAGCAGCTTTAATGGGCGGTGGGAAAAACCGAATAGATAGCCAGCATAAGAAAGGCAAGTTAACCGCTCGAGAACGCCTTCACTTCTTACTTGACGATGGCTCTTTCGAAGAAATTGGTATGCTGGTGACACACCGAAGTACCGATTTTGGGATGGAAAAGCAGCATTTTTTAGGCGACGGTGTTGTTACCGGCTATGGTGAAATAAATGGACGCTTGGTGTATGTCTTCTCTCAGGATTTCACAGTTTTTGGAGGTTCTTTATCTGAGACCTACGCTGAGAAGATCTGTAAGGTCATGGATCTTGCTATGCAGAACGGCGCACCTCTTATTGGTTTAAATGATTCGGGAGGGGCAAGAATTCAAGAAGGCGTTGTATCTTTAGGTGGTTATGCCGATATTTTCTACCGTAATACTTTAGCTTCTGGGATGATTCCACAGCTTTCAGCTATCATGGGCCCTTGTGCTGGCGGTGCGGTATATTCACCAGCTATTACTGATTTCACTTTAATGATAGAAAACACCTCGTATATGTTTGTTACAGGTCCGAATGTTGTGAAGACTGTTACTCATGAGGAAGTATCTGCGGAAGAATTAGGAGGTGCAAATACACACGCTACAAAATCAGGAGTTACCCATTTTGCTTGCCAAAATGAACTGGAAGCCATCACAAAAATCAAAGCTTTATTAAGTTATATGCCTCAAAATTGTGAAGATGAGGTTCCAAGAATTCCCTATGAAATAAAGAATGAATACCGAGAGAAACTCAATTCTATTATTCCGGAAAATCCATCGCAACCTTACGATATTCGAGAAATAATAGAAGAATTAGTAGACCAAGATAGCTTCCTTGAAGTGCATCAATATTTTGCAGAAAATATGGTCGTTGGCTTTGCGAGAATAGCAGGGCGAAGTATTGGTATTGTAGCCAACCAACCTTCCCATATGGCTGGGGTTCTCGACATCAATGCCTCTACAAAGGGCGCAAGATTTGTTCGCTTTTGTGATTGCTTTAATATTCCCTTATTAGTTCTGGAAGATGTTCCAGGTTTTTTACCGGGTACAGATCAAGAATGGAACGCCATCATTACTCATGGCGCAAAGCTCCTGTTTGCTTTTAGTGAGGCTACCGTCCCTCGGATAACCATTATTACGAGAAAGGCTTACGGTGGTGCTTATTGCGTAATGAACAGTAAACATATAGGTGCCGACCTGAATTTTGCATGGCCATCTGCTGAGATTGCAGTAATGGGCGCAAAGGGTGCAGCAGAAATTATCTTTAAAAAGGATATCTCTTCGTCTAAAAATCCTGAAATGGAATGGATAAAAAAAGAAAAGGAATTTTCTGAAAAATTTGCGAATCCTTATCGTGCCGCGGAACGTGGTTTTGTCGATGAAGTAATTGAACCAGCCGAAAGCAGACAAAAACTTATTAAGGCATTCCAAATGTTAGAAAACAAAGCCATAAATTTACCTAGAAAAAAACATGGAAATATTCCATTATAATTAAATTAAGAAATGTCGAAAAAGAAAGATAAACATCAGAAAATAGTTACCACAGAATCATTGGCATTCTTTGAAAAATACATAAACAACCCTTCACCTACAGGCTTTGAATGGGAAGGACAACGGCTATGGTTAGATTATTTGAAACCTTTTGTTGACGAAACCTTTACAGATGATTACGGTACTGCTGTAGGAGTTATCAATCCTGAAGCTGATTACAAAGTCGTGATTGAAGCGCATGCTGATGAAATATCATGGTTTGTTAATTACATCAACCCAGAGGGTTTGATTTATGTAATTCGTAACGGTGGCTCAGATCACCAAATCGCCCCTTCGAAACGCATAAATATCCATACTGATCAAGGCATTCGAAAAGCAGTTTTTGGTTGGCCAGCGATTCATACTAGAACCGGAAAAGAAAAAGAAGAGACCCCAACAACAAAAAATATATTCATTGATTGTGGCTGTGTCAACAAAGAAGAGGTAGAAGCCTTGGGCATCCATGTAGGTTCGGTAATTACCTATGAAGATGAATTTATGACCTTAAATGATCGATATTATGTAGGTCGTGCATTGGATAATCGGGCCGGGGGGTTTATGATTGCGGAAGTAGCTCGTTTATTAAAAGAAAATAAAAAGAAACTGCCTTTTGGATTATATATTGTCAATTCCGTTCAAGAAGAGATAGGTTTACGTGGAGCTGAAATGATCGCCCACCGTATTCAACCCAACGTAGCAATAATAACAGATGTAACCCATGATACGCAGACGCCAATGATTACCAAAAATACTGAAGGAGACCTAGCTTGTGGGAAGGGTCCTGTTGTCTCTTATGCACCTGCGGTTCAAATAAACCTTAATCGCTTATTGGTCGAGACTGCGCAAAAAAATAATATTCCTTTTCAAAGACAGGCGTCGTCACGTTCTACAGGGACTGACACAGATGCTTTTGCATATTCAAATGCAGGTGTACCTTCGGCATTGATTTCTTTGCCTTTACGATACATGCATACCACTGTTGAAATGGTTCATATGGAAGATTTGGATAACGTTATCCGCTTGATTTATGAAACGTTAGGTAATTTAAAAGTTAATCAGGATTTTAGGACATTCGCAAAATAGATGCAATAAAACAGGGAATAGACTACTACAATACAAATTTTAATCTCCTTAATCTCAGTTAATACTTTAAACAAGGTATTATGAATAAAGAAGCCACATTTATTGAAAAGATTACACAGTCTTACCAGCCTAAGGGAGCCTCAATTTATTTGGGCTCCGGAATTTTGGATGGGAAGGTTATTGCACAAGCAAAGGTAAATCTTGCTTTGAAAATGATGAATCGCCACGGCTTAATTGCAGGTGCTACTGGAACTGGAAAAACAAGAACTCTACAATTGATTGCTGAGCAGCTTTCTGAGGAAGGAGTTCCAGTTTTTATGCTTGATGTTAAAGGAGACCTCTCTGGGCTTCATGAACCGGGCGACCTTATACCCGCACTCATAGAACGAGGAGAAATATTAGAAAGACCCTTTGTCCCCACTGGATTCCCTGTAGAACTTTTCTCACTAAGTGGCAAAGTAGGCAATCCTATGCGTACTACAATAGACTCCTTTGGACCGATTATGTTAGGAAGGATCTTAGACCTTAATGATACTCAAACCGGGGTTTTGGCAGCGATATTCAAATATGCAGATGATAATAAAATGGCCTTAGTTGACTTAGAGGACATAAAGAAACTTCTGAACTTCCTTTCAGAGGGGGTTGGCGCCGAAGAAATAAAATCTGATTACGGTAGTATTAGCTCGAGTTCTTCAGGGACAATTCTGAGAAAAATTATTGGAATTGAACAACAGGGTTTAGGAAATATTTTCGGAGAAACTTCTTTTGACACTGCCGATTTATTTAACCGTATATACGGTAAAGGTGTTATCTCTTTATTGAATATTTCAGACGTTCAAGATCAACCTGTTCTATTTTCAACATTTCTAATGAGTTTATTAGCTCAGCTATTTAAAACACTGCCAGAAGTTGGAAATCCGGATAAGCCAAAATTAGTTTTCTTTTTTGATGAAGCACATTTATTATTCAAAAATGCCTCTAAAGCCTTTTTATCTCAAATTGATCAAGTTATCCGTTTAATCCGCTCTAAGGGCGTAGGCGTATTTTTCTGCACTCAAGCTGCAACTGATATTCCAGAAAATATATTAGGTCAATTAGGTAGCAGAATCCAACATGCCCTCCGTGCTTTTACACCAAATGATGCTGAGGCTCTTAAGAAAACAGTTAAAACATATCCTCATTCAGAATTTTATGAAATTGATCGTATATTAACGCAATTAGGCACTGGCCAAGCATTAATTACTGTATTGAATGATAAAGGGATTCCAACTGAAGTTGTTGCTACGCATTTAATACCACCACAAGCGAAAATGGATCCTTTGGATACCCAAAGCTTTCAGCAGCTCGTACTAAACTCTCTTTTTTATTTGAAATACCATCAGGTAATAAATCCGCGCAGTGCTGGCGAAATAGTGGATGAAAAGATTACACAATATAGTTTGCAGCAACCTAAGGAAAAACCACGTACAACTTCGCCTCGAAAAAGCACAAGACAAACTCCATTTGAAGCTGCAAAAAAAGCAGTGACTAGCACACTAGCGAGAGAAATTGCAAGGGGCGCAAGTAAAGCTATCATTAGTATCTTTACGGGAATGTTAGGCGGCAAAAAAGAAAAAATAACATAATTTAAAACTCAAAGCAGATAGGCTCTGAAAAACTACAATAAGAAAAATGAAAAAACCTACACTTTTAATTTTAGCCGCTGGTATGGCTAGCAGATATGGAAGTATGAAACAGATCGATGGTTTCGGTCCAAATGGAGAGACCATTATTGATTATTCTATTTATGATGCAATTAAAGCCGGCTTCGGAAAAGTCTCTTTTATAATAAAAGAAGAATTCGCAGATAATTTCAAAGCAATATTCGAACCCAAACTAAAAGGAAAAATAGAAACAGACTATGTGTTTCAAGACTTTAATCTTGAAAAATATGGAATTGAAAGAAAGGTTGTCCGTGATAAACCCTGGGGTACGGCTCATGCAGTGCTGTCCGCTAAAGATCAAATAAATGAGCCGTTCTGTGTAATTAATGCTGATGATTTTTATGGATATGATTCATTTAAAAAGATGGCAGACTTCCTAACTAACGAATCAAGTGATAGAGATTTCGCATTGATGGGCTATCAAATTGATAAAACTTTATCAGAGTACGGAACGGTGTCGAGAGGTGTTTGCCAGGTAAACCAAGAAGGTAACATGACGACCGTAACCGAACGTACAAAGGTTTTCTTTAAGGAGGTTAACGGAGAAAAGAAAGTATTTTTTGAAGAAAACGGAATAGAATATGAATTATCAAATGAAACGCGCGTTTCTATGAACTTCTGGGGTTTTACTCCTTCTGTCTTCAAAGATTCCGAGGAATTATTTAGAGCTTTTGTTGAAGAGAGTCATCAAGATCCAAAGTCGGAGTTTTTTATTACAATAGTTGCCGACAAATTGATCAATGACGGGGCAACTTTCAAAGTAATTCCAACTGCTTCAAAATGGTTTGGCGTAACATACAAAGAAGATAAGCCAATCGTTCAAGAAAGTATCTCTAAATTAATAGAAGAAGGCGCTTATCCGGCGAATTTATGGAATCAATAACCCAAAAATTATACTTCCTCTTAAAAATAAAAAAGGCTCGAAGATAATCTTCGAGCCTTTTTTATTTTTAAGAGATGCCAATATTACTTATCATCATCTTTTACTTCTTCGAAGTCTACGTCAGTTACATCTTCAGCGGAAGTTTGTTCTTCGCCACCTGTAGGCTGACCTTCTTGTCCAGGTGCACCTTCTGCACTCTTATACATATCTTCAGAAGCAGCATTCCAAGCTGTTTGTAATTCAGCTTGAACGGTATCAATTGCAGCAAAATCTTTCGCAGCAAAAGCATCTTTCAATTTTTTAAGACCTTCCTCAATTGGTGCCTTCTTCTCTGCTGGAATCTTATCACCATATTCTTTAATTTGCTTTTCAGTAGAAAAAATTAAAGCATCAGCAGCATTCAACTTATCAACTTCTTCTTTTGCTTTTCTATCAGATTCTGCATTCGCATCAGCTTCTTCTCTCATTTTCTTGATTTCCTCATCAGTCAAACCTGAAGAAGCTTCAATTCTGATTTTCTGCTCTTTATTGGTTGCTTTATCCTTAGCAGAAACATGTAAAATACCATTGGCATCAATATCAAATGTCACTTCAACCTGAGGCACGCCACGAGGCGCAGGTGGAATTCCGTCTAAGTGGAAGCGACCAATGGTTCTATTTTGATTCGCCATTGGACGTTCTCCTTGTAGAACATGAATTTCAACTGAAGGCTGATTATCTGAAGCTGTAGAGAAAACCTCTGACTTCTTCGTAGGGATAGTAGTATTCGATTCTATTAATCTTGTCATTACCCCACCCATAGTTTCGATACCTAAGGAAAGTGGCGTTACGTCTAACAAGAGAACATCCTTAACCTCTCCAGTTAAAACTCCACCTTGAATCGCGGCTCCTAAAGCCACCACCTCATCAGGGTTTACACCTTTAGATGGCTCTTTACCGAAAAATTCTTTAACAGCGTCTTGGATAGCAGGAATACGTGTTGAACCACCAACTAAAATCACTTCATCAATATCGGATTTATCTAAACCTGCATTTTTTAAAGCCGAACGACAAGGATCGATAGTACGTTTGATTAAACTATCTGCCAATTGTTCAAATTTAGCCCTCGTTAAATTGCGAACAAGATGCTTAGGTCCGGTTGCATCGGCAGTAATGTAAGGCAAGTTTACTTCGGTAGAAGATGTACTTGAAAGTTCAATTTTAGCCTTTTCAGCAGCTTCCTTTAAACGCTGTAATGCCATTGCATCTTTAGTTAGATCAAATCCACCATTTTCGTCTTTAAATTCTTGAACTAACCAATTAATAATTACTTGGTCAAAATCATCTCCCCCTAAATGCGTATCTCCGTCAGTCGATTTTACTTCAAATACACCATCACCCAATTCAAGTATGGAAACGTCATGTGTACCACCACCGCAGTCAAATACGGCGATTTTCATATCTTTATGAGCCTTATCAAGCCCATAAGCTAAAGCAGCTGCCGTAGGTTCATTAATAATACGTTTGACAACTAAACCAGCAATTTCACCCGCTTCTTTTGTCGCCTGACGCTGCGCGTCATTAAAATATGCTGGAACAGTGATTACTGCCTCAGTTACTTCTTGTCCTAGAAAATCTTCCGCAGTTTTTTTCATTTTCTGCAATATCATTGCCGAAATTTCCTGTGGAGTATATTTTCGATCATCTATTTCTACACGAGGAGTATTATTATCTCCCTTTACGACTTTGTAAGGGACATGCTCAACCTTAACTTCATCAAATGTATGACCCATAAACCTCTTAATCGAATAGATGGTTTTGGTAGGATTTGTAATAGCTTGGCGTTTTGCAGGATCACCTACTTTACGTTCGCCATTTTCTACAAAAGCTACGATGGATGGGGTAGTTCTCTTACCTTCGTTATTTGAAATAACTACGGGTTCATTCCCTTCCATGACAGCTACGCAGGAATTGGTGGTTCCTAAGTCGATTCCAATTATTTTTGACATATGCTTTATCTTTTATTTTAAATACTAATAACGATTATCATATATCAAAGCTTATACCAAAAAGGAAAAGTCGAACAAACAAGTAAAACACGAATAAAAACTGACATATTGTCTTTAATATTTTGAGAAGGATTAGAAATGGGGACCTAATTTCGGACAAACAATAACATTGGTAATTTAACTCATTATAAGCCATGAATCAATTTGTCAGAAAAAAGAAATGCCGTCAGTAAGAACGAAGAAATAGTAACAAATAAAAAAAGCGCATAAGAATAATCCTATGCGCTTTCTAATCGAAAAATTATCAATTAAGAATTTTCACTTTTAGAAGTCGAATCCCCTTCTTCAGGTTCTACTTTTTCAACAGCCTTTGCTGGTTCTTCAGCCTTCGCTGCTGTATCTACAACGTCAGCTGTTTCATTACTAACGGCTGCTGTTTCTACTTTTTTCTTTCCACCACCACGACGTCTAGTAGCTTTCTTTTCTGGAGCTGCTTCGCCTTTAGTATAAACTTCATTATAGTCTACCAATTCAATAATCGCCATTTCCGCATTATCACCCAAACGATTACTTAGTTTAATGATTCGGGTGTAACCTCCAGGGCGATTAGCTACTTTCTCTGAAATTTCACGAAACAGTGTAGTTACAGCATCTTTATCTCCTAAGTAAGAAAACACTGTACGACGTGAATGCGTAGTATCAGATTTAGACTTGGTTATTAAAGGCTCAACATAAATGCGTAAGGCTTTGGCTTTTTGCAATGTAGTTGTAATTCTCTTATGTTGTATAAGTGAAATTGCCATATTGGACATTAACGCAATACGATGGCTATGGGTGCGCCCTAATTTTTTAACTTTTTTTCCGTGTCTCATTTTTATTTTTTTTGTGCATACCGTCTCCGATTTCTAATTTTCTCAAGGAGGGAATTATGCAGCAGGTCGCTAAATTTGTCTATTTATTAATTAAAATTATTCCTCTTCCAATTTGAATTTGGCAAGGTTCATTCCAAAGGATAAGCCCTTTGATTTTACTAAGTCTTGAATTTCAGCCAATGATTTTTTACCAAAGTTCCTAAACTTAAGCATATCTGCTACGTCATAAGTAACTAAGTCTGCTAGGGTTCTAATATCTGCAGCTTTTAAGCAGTTTAATGCCCGTACTGAAAGATCTAAATCCACTAATTCAGTCTTAAGAACTTTACGCATATGTAGCACTTCTTCATCAACTTCTTTAGTCTCTTCCTTTGCTTGTGACTCCAATAAGATATTCTCATCAGAAAAAAGCATGAAGTGATGAATTAATATTTTTGCTGCTTCTTTCAAAGCATCTTCTGGATGAATAGAACCATCCGTAGAAATATCTAATAACAATTTCTCGTAGTCAGTTTTTTGTTCTACACGGAAGTTTTCAATTGTATATTTAACATTCTTAATTGGTGTAAATATAGAGTCAATCGCGATAAACCCTAAAGGAGCATCAACAACTTTGTTTTCTTCAGCATTAATATAACCACGACCTTTACCAACCGTAAGTTCAATCTCTAGAGGAATTGTGCTATCCATATTACAAATTACAAAATCAGGATTTAAGATTTCAAAGTTTGAAGAGAATTTGGTGATATCTCCAGCAGTGAATTGTTCCTGTCCGTTGATAACAACAAATATTTTTTCTGAATCTCCTAATTCGCCAACCTTTTTAAACCGAACTTGTTTAAGATTTAGGATAATCTCAGTCACATCCTCAACCACACCTTTGATAGTAGAGAACTCATGAGAAACACCAGATATTCGTGTAGAAGTAATTGCATAGCCTTCAAGCGAAGACAATAAAATACGACGTAAAGCATTACCAATGGTTACGCCATATCCTGGTTCTAACGGACGAAATTCAAACGTACCGTCAAAATCAGTAGATTTCTGCATGATAACTTTATCCGGTTTTTGAAATGCTAAAATTGCCATTTATTTCTTTTTAATGTTATTTGAATGAATATTTCAAACAAAAAAGCATATCTCTCTAAGGAAAAATGCTTTTTTGTAAATTCGATTATTTAGAGTACAGCTCAACAATAAGATTTTCCTTGATATTTTCCGGAATCTCATCGCGAGTAGGGAAATTTAAAAACTTACCTGTAAGTTCATTGATATCCCATTCTAACCAACTAAATTTATTTATAGTTCTACCAGAAACTGACTCAGTTATGGCTTCTAATGATTTCGACCGCTCACGTACGGCAACGATGTCACCAGGACGAAGACTATAAGAAGGTATATTGACTACATCGCCATTTACCGTAATGTGCTTGTGGCTTACTAACTGACGAGCAGCAGAACGAGTAGGTGCAATACCTAAACGATAAACGGTATTGTCTAAACGAGCTTCTAACAATTTCAACAATTCTTCACCGGTTACTCCTTCTTTAGAAGAAGCCTTTTGAAATAGATTTAAAAATTGACGCTCTAAAATACCGTAAGTATATTTTGCTTTTTGTTTTTCCAGTAACTGTGTTGCGTATTCGGATTGTTTCCTCTACGTCTTGAGTTACCATGTTGCCCTGGAGGATAGTTTTTCCGCTCTAGTGCTTTATCAGGGCCAAAGATAGGCTCTCTGAATCTACGGGCAATTTTGGACTTTGGTCCAATGTATCTAGCCATTTTTTTGTTGTTTAAAGTATCTTCTCACCTAGTGTGAGAGAATCTTAGCTTTAAAATATTAATTAAACTCTTCTTCTTTTTGCAGGACGACAACCGTTATGTGGAAGTGGAGTAATATCTTTGATAGTTGTTACTTCAATCCCCGCTGTCTGCAAAGTACGAATTGCCGATTCACGACCAGAACCTGGACCTTTAACGAACACTTCTACTTTACGTAATCCCAAATCATGTGCAACTTTACCACAATCTGCAGCAGCTTGACCCGCAGCATAAGGAGTATTCTTCTTCGACCCTCTAAAGCCCATTTTACCGGCTGAAGACCAAGAAATGGTTTGTCCCTCGTTATTGGTTAAAGTCACAATGATATTATTAAAGGTAGCGCTAATATGAGCCTGACCTACAGGTTCAATCTTAACGAGACGCTTCTTGGTTACTTTTTTACTCTTAGCCATTATATCTTGTCAATTATTATTTAGTAGCTTTTTTCTTATTTGCAACTGTCTTACGTCTTCCTTTACGAGTACGCGAGTTATTCTTAGTACGCTGTCCGCGAACTGGCAATCCCTTACGATGGCGTAAGCCACGGTAGCAACCAATATCCATTAAGCGTTTAATGTTCAATTGCACTTCTGATCGCAGTGTACCTTCAACTTTGATTTCATCGTTGATGATTGTACGAATCGTATTTAACTGATCATCGGTCCATTCTTGTACTTTAACATCATATGATATACCAGCCTTGTCCAAAATGCGCTGTGCAGTTGAACGTCCGATACCGAAAATGTAAGTAAGTCCGATCTCTCCTCGTTTGTTTCTTGGTAAATCTATACCTGATATCCTTGCCATAGTTTTGTTTACGTTTTAAGCCTTGTTAATTAACAATACGCTCTCTTATCCCTGACGTTGTTTAAACCTAGGGTTCTTTTTATTGATTACATACAATTTACCGTTACGGCGAATAATCTTGCAATCGGCACTGCGTTTTTTGATGGATGCTCTAACTTTCATCTCCTGAATTTTTATTTATATCTATATGTTATCCGACCTTTTGACAGATCGTAAGGTGACATCTCCAACTTCACCCTATCCCCCGGCAGTATTTTAATATAATGCATTCGCATTTTGCCAGAAATATGAGCAACGATCTCGTGCCCGTTCTCCAACTCAACACGAAACATAGCATTAGACAATGCTTCTTTAATAATACCGTCTTGTTCTATCGAGGCTTGCTTAGCCATATTTTTACTAATATTTAATCTGTTACAACTGTACAAACAGGGATGCAAAGATAGAAAAAATTAAACAGACAATCAACCTTTTTTGTTTAAAATATTTTCTATATATGAAAACGATGTTAAAATGTCCGCCTGTCCCTTACCTATTGCCACAGTATGCTCAAAATGAGCCGATGGCAATCCGTCAGCGGTGCTAACAGTCCACCCATCTTCCCAAAATTTCACCCCCGCTTTCCCTAAATTTACCATAGGTTCAATAGCGATAACCATTCCCTCTTGAAGCTTTATCCCTGTTCCTCGTTGACCATAATTTGGCACCTCGGGTTTTTCGTGCAACTCAATTCCAACTCCATGACCTACAAGCTCTTTAACAATTCCAAAGTTATATTGGTCGATATAACTTTGAATAGCATAAGATATATCACCCACACGCTTCCCTACAACGGCCTGCTCTATTCCTTTTAACAAAGACGTCTGGGTCACATCCAATAGTTTTTTAATTTCCTCGCTTACTTCACCTACTTGGAACGTATAAGCCGAATCGCTGATAAAGCCGTTAAGTTTAACTCCGCAATCGACAGAAAGTATATCGCCATCTTTCAATTCATACTCACCTGGAAAGCCGTGCACAATCTGGTCATTAGGTGATATACAAAGCGAATAAGGGAAGCCACTGTAGTTAAGAAAAGCCGGTGTCCCCCCGTGATCCTGTATGAACGTTTGAGCCAATTTATCTAAACTCTTTGTTTTTACACCAGGTTTGATCTCTTTAGCAATTTCACCAAGAGCACGAGACAAAAGATCTCCGCTTATCCGAATTTGCTCGATATCATCTTGCGATTTAAAAATGATTTTAGACATCTGAAAATGTTATATCGGAGAACTTGTTCCAGCAGCAACTGCAGTACGTCCTTTTACTCTTCCGGTTTTCATTAATCCATCGTAATGACGCATCAATAAGTGACTTTCGATTTGCTGAAGGGTATCTAATACAACACCCACCAAAATCAATAAGGATGTTCCACCATAAAAATGGGCAAACTGACTATTCACTCCCATCAAACTTGCAACTGCAGGTAGAATAGCAATAATAGCTAGGAAAATCGCTCCGGGGAAAGTAATTTTAGAAAGTACACCATCAATATAACTAGTTGTTGCTGCACCAGGTTTAATACCCGGGATAAAACCACCATTCTTTTTCATATCATCGGCCATTTGCTGAGGATTAACCATGATTGCCGTATAGAAAAATGTAAACAGAATAATCATGATACCGAATGTGATGTTATAAGTTAAGGAAGTATAATTACTTAATGAACTTAAAAAATCAGATTGAAGGTTAGGAAAGAACTGCGGAATAGTCATCGGTACAAACATAATTGCTTGAGCAAAAATGATAGGCATAACACCTGCTGTATTTACCTTCAATGGGATATATTGTCTAACCCCTCCGTATTGTTTGTTACCAACAATCCTTTTAGCGTATTGAACAGGAACTTTACGTACACCTTGTACTATTAAAATAGTAAATACAACAACTAAAAACAATGCAACCAATTCTAAAATAAAAGGAATTGGTCCCCCATTGCCACCCATTCGAGAAATCCATTCTTGCATTAATCCACTAGGCAATTGAGCGATAATACCAACCATGATGATTAGCGATATACCGTTACCGATACCTTTATCTGTAATCTTTTCACCAAGCCACATCACGAACATTGTTCCAGACGTCAGAATAATAACAGATAAAATGGTGAATAATGGCTGAGACATGGTAATTGCATCTGCACTAATCTGAGCTTTTATATAAGCAACAGCTTGTACCAAAGTAATAGCAAGAGTCAAATAACGAGTTATCTGGGTCATCTTTTTAGTACCGCTCTCCCCTTCCTTCTGAAGTTTTTGAAAATATGGAATGGCTATTCCTAGTAGTTGAACTACAATTGATGCTGAAATATAAGGCATTACTCCCAAAGCAAAAATTGCAGAACGAGAGAACGACCCACCAGCAAACATATCCAACAAACCTAGTAACCCAGTTTTAGCTTCTTGACTAAGCATTTTTGGATCAATACCAGGCAAAACAATATGCGAACCAATACGGTAAATCAAAAGAAAAAGAAGCGTATTTAATATACGCGTTCTTAAATCTTCAATTTTCCAAATGTTAGTTAAGGTTGAGATCAGTTTCTTCATTGACTAAAGTTTAACTATCGTACCACCAGCAGCTTCTATTGATTCTTTTGCTGTAGCGGAATAGGCATGTGCGGTAATTTCCAATTTTGCTTTCAATTCTCCACGTCCAAGGATTTTAACTAAATCCTTTTTAGACATTAGTCCATGTTGCTTTAGAGTATCGAGATCAATACTTGTTAAGTTGAATTTATCTGCCAGTTCTTGTAAAACATCTAGATTAACACCAACGTATTCAATCCGATTTAAACTTTTAAAGCCAAACTTTGGAACACGTCTCTGTAAAGGCATTTGACCTCCTTCAAATCCAATCTTTTTACTATATCCAGAACGTGATTGTGCACCTTTATGTCCACGTGTAGACGTGCCACCACGACCAGATCCTTGACCACGTCCAATACGTTTCTTTGCTTTTATCGACCCAGCAGCAGGTCTTAAATTACTTAAATTCATTGTTCTAAAAATTATGTTAGGCCTTCGCTTTCACTATGCAGGCACTAACGATGAACATTAAAACAAGGTAGTAAAAAACTACCTTGTCTATATTATAAACTTTCTACTTTTACTAGGTGATTAACCTTTCTCACCATTCCAATAATGGATCCAGTAGCTTCAACTTCTACAGACTGGTTTATTTTCTTCAAACCCAAAGCCTGCATTGTTCTTTTCTGACGCTCACTTCTATCGATAATGCTCGCCGTTTGTGTTATTTTAATTTTCGCCATGGTCACTATCCGTTAAATACCTTGTTTAAATCTACACCGCGCGTCTGAGCAACCGTATAAGCATCACGCATCTTGGTTAATGCATCAATAGTAGCCTTCACAACGTTATGAGGATTAGAAGATCCCAGAGACTTAGCTAATACGTCTTTAATACCAGCACTTTCAAGTACGGCACGCATCGCACCACCTGCCAAAACTCCAGTACCACTTACCGCTGGTTTAATAAGAACATTACCTCCAGAATATTTACCATATTGACTATGAGGTACAGTTCCATTAATGATAGGAACTTTTATCAGATTCTTTTTAGCGTCGTCGATACCTTTTGCTATTGCTTCGGTAACCTCTTTCGCTTTACCCAAACCAAAGCCTACAATACCGTTCTCATCTCCTACAATAACAATTGCGGAAAAACTGAAAGTACGTCCCCCTTTGGTCACTTTGGCAACACGTTGTATTCCAACTAAGCGATCTTTCAATTCAATCTCGCTTGATTTTACTCTTTTTATATTAATTGTTGACATCTTGCTCTTTTGTTAAAATGTTAAACCGCCTTCACGGGCACCTTCGGCTAAGGACTTTACCCTACCATGGTAAAGATACCCATTACGATCAAAAACTACTTGATTGATTCCAGCAGCGATAGCTTTTTCAGCAACTAATTTACCAACAACTTTAGATTGTTCTATTTTTGTTCCCGTTGCACTGAATTCTTTTGATAAAGAAGAAGCAGACACCAAAGTTCTACCGGTTATATCATCAATAATCTGAGCATAAATACCTTTATTGCTTCTGTAAACAGACAGACGAGGACGTTCAGTTGATCCTGATAAGCGTTTTCTAATTCCTCTTTTGATTCGCTCTCTGCGAGATAATTTAATTCCTGCCATGATGATTATTTTTTAGCTGATTTACCTGCTTTTTTCCTTAACTCTTCTCCAGCAAATTTAACACCTTTACCTTTGTATGGCTCAGGAGCACGTAATGAACGGATTTTAGCAGCAACTTGTCCGATTAACTGTTTATCTATAGATTCTAAAGTAATAGTAGGGTTCTTTCCTTTTACGGAAGTCGTAGTAACCTTTACTTCATTAGGCAAAATCATCGCAATATGATGAGAATAACCTAAAACTAAATCTAATGTATTCCCTTGATGGGATGCACGAAATCCAACACCAACTAACTCTTGAGTAGTAGTGTATCCTTCAGTAACTCCAGTAACCATATTGGCTATTAAAGAACGGTATAAACCGTGAAGTGATTTATGCTGTTTCTGTTCAGTTGAACGCTTAACAATTAGTTCTCCATTTTCTTGAGAAACAGTCAAAGCTGAATCAACTTGTTGAGATAATTCTCCTTTAGGTCCTTTTACAGTAACCAGATTTTTATCCGAAACTGTAATAGTAACACCTGCAGGGATGGCGATAGGCGCCTTTCCAATTCTTGACATCGTGTTTCCTCCTGATTTAATAAACGTAACATAAAACTTCACCACCAACGTGATGAACACGGGCTTCCTTATCGGTCATAACTCCTTTTGAAGTCGACAAAATAGCAATTCCCAAGCCATTCAAAACTCGTGGTAAACTGTCTGCTCCTGCATATTTTCTTAAACCAGGCTTACTCACACGTGTTAACGTACGAATAGCAGGAACTTTAGAAATCGGATTATATTTCAAGGCAATTTTAATAACACCTTGAGTAGTATCTTCTTCAAACTTATAGTTCGTAATATAACCTTTGTCAAAAAGAACTTTAGTAATTTCTTTTTTAAGATTTGATGCAGGAATTTCAACAACCCTGTGGTTGGCCTTCATGGCATTCCTTATTCGTGTAAGGTAATCCGCTATTGGATCTGTATTCATTGTATTTGATTATGATAAAGGTTTCTGCTCCCAACCTAGGGCACAGACCTTTTATCCGTTAATTAATTATTTGATCAACAGTCATCAACAATATAAAATACTGCTAGCTGACTGCTGATAGCTGATTATTGTTTACCAGCTTGCTTTTGTAATTCCAGGGATCTTTCCTGCCAATGCCATCTCACGGAAAGTAACACGTGAAATACCAAATTGGCGCATATATCCTTTTGGACGACCTGTCAACTTACAACGATTGTGCAAACGAACAGGTGAAGCATTTTTTGGTAGTTTATCTAATGCTTGGTAATCGCCTTCTGCTTTTAAAGCAGCACGTTTTTCAGCATATCTAGCTACTAATTTAACACGCTTTACTTGACGCGCTTTAACTCCTTCTTTAGCCATTAGTTTGTGGATTTTGATTTTTAAACGGTAAACCGAATTCTTTTAATAATTCCAATGCCTCAACATCAGTATTCGCACTGGTAACGAACGTAATGTCCATACCTGTGATTTTATTGATTTTATCAATATTGATTTCAGGAAAAATAATCTGCTCAGAAACACCCACAGTATAATTACCACGACCATCAAAGCCTTTATCATTTATTCCACGGAAATCCCTAATACGAGGCAAAGCCACTGCAATTAATCGGTCTAAAAACTCATACATCTTCGCATCACGAAGCGTAACACGCACACCAACAGGCATACCTTTACGCAACTTAAAGTTAGAAACGTCTTTTTTAGACTTAGCGGCAACAGCCATTTGACCTGTAATCGTGGTCATCTCATTAATAGCGTTTTCAATAAGTTTCTTATCAGTAGTAGCACCGCCAACTCCTTGGTTGATTGCAATTTTTAGCAATCTAGGAACTTGCATTACACTTTTATATTGAAACTTATCTTTTAAAGTCGCACGAATCTCTTCGTTATATTTGACTTTTAATCTTGGTGCTTTAGTCATTATTTAATTTCCTCCCCTGATTTTTTAGCTATACGAACAGTTACATTTTCGCTGTTTTTCTGACGGCCGACACGAGTAGGTTTCCCCGATTTAGGGTCTAATAATGCCAGATTAGAAATATGTATTGGTGCTTCTTTTTTAATAATTCCGCCATTTGGATTGGTAGCATTAGGTTTAGTATGTTTAGAAACGATATTCACTCCTTCAACAATAGCGCGATTAGCACTAACTAATACTTCCAATACTTTACCTTGTACTCCTTTAGATTCACCAGTGATCACTTGAACTGTATCACCCTTGCGAATTTTTAATTTTGGTTGTGTCTTATTTATCTTTCCCATCTTATAAAACTTCTGGTGCTAGTGATACAATTTTCATGAACTGCTTCTCACGCAACTCTCTAGCAACTGGGCCAAAAATACGCGTTCCACGTGGTTCATCTTGATTATTTAAAAGAACAGCAGCATTATCATCAAAACGAATATAAGAACCATCTTTACGACGAACTTCTTTTTTCGTTCTTACTACAACAGCTTTAGAAACTGTTCCCTTTTTAATATTTCCGGAAGGCATGGCACTTTTAACGGATACAACAATTTTATCCCCGATAGATGCATAACGCTTACCAGTACCTCCCAATACGCGGATGACTAAAACTTCTTTAGCTCCACTATTGTCGGCAACATTTAGTCTTGATTCTTGTTGTACCATCTTATTTCGCCTTTTCTATGATTTCCATTAATCTCCAATTCTTCGTTTTGCTCAATGGACGAGTCTCCATAATCAATACCTTATCGCCGATACCACAGGTATTGTTTTCATCGTGAGCTTTAAACTTAGTAGTCGTCTTAACGAACTTACCATACATAGGGTGTTTCACTTTACGCTCAACCGCCACAACGATAGACTTGTTCATTTTGTCGCTTACTACTAAGCCTATTCTTGTTTTTCTTAACTTTCTTTCCATTTTGGATTAAATTATTGAGTTTCAGCGGCTGTTTCAGTAGCTGCTTGAGCTTCTGCTGCTTTACGTTTAGTTAATTCTGTATTCAAACGTGCAATTCCCTTGCGCACATGTTGAATCCTTAAAGGATTCTCGATGGCTGAAACAGCGTGAGCAAATTTCAATTTGCTTAGTGTAGCACGATCTTCTGTGATCTGAGCTATAATCTCATCTGTTGACAGATTTAAGATTTCTGAATTTTTCATTTCTATTTTCAGTTATACTTAGCTTCGTCATTCTACTTTCATGCCCCACTGGTAACGGCAGATCGGCAAGTAAAATGCTAACCAAATGTTTTATGCTTCCACGTAATCTCTACGGATAACAAACTTTGTTTGTACTGGTAATTTCTGAGCAGCTAAACGAAGTGCTTCTTTAGCAACTTCTAATGGTACGCCTTCTGTTTCGAATAGCATCCGACCAGGGCGTACAACTGCAACCCAATACTCCGGAGCACCTTTACCCTTACCCATACGAACCTCTGCAGGTTTCTTCGTAACAGGCTTATCAGGAAATACGCGTATCCACACTTGGCCTTCACGCTTCATAAAACGTGTGACGGCAATACGAGCCGCTTCAATCTGCCGGCTAGTAATCCATGCAGGTTCTAAAGACTTAATACCGAATGATCCGAAAGCTAACTCAGTACCACGGGTGGCGTTACCTTTCATACGTCCCTTCTGCATTTTTCTGAACTTTGTTCTTTTTGGCTGTAACATGTTCGTTTTATTTTAGTTCCACCAACAGGTGGAAATTTAAATCAAATTAATTTCTTCCTCTACCAGCTCCACCACGGGCATGTCCACCACCGCCACTACGACGATCATTTCCTCCGCGACGACGATCTGCACCAAATCCTCCTTCAGAACGACCTTTACCCGGTCCTCCTGCTTGGCCGATATTTGGAGATAAATCACGCTTGCCGTATACTTCTCCTTTACAGATCCACACTTTAACGCCAATCTTACCATAAGAGGTATGCGCTTCAGCTAAAGCATAATCGATATCTGCACGGAATGTATGCAATGGTGTACGTCCATCTTTATATTGTTCAGTACGTGCCATCTCAGCACCGCCTAAACGACCAGAGCACATGATCTTAATTCCTTCAGCACCCATACGCATGGTTGAAGCAATAGAAGTTTTCATCGCTCTACGGAAAGAAATACGAGCTTCAAGTTGTTTCGCAACTCCGTCAGCCACTAGCTGTGCATCTAATTCTGGACGTTTTATCTCAAAAATATTGATTTGAACATCTTTCTTAGTAAGCTTTTTCAACTCTTCCTTGATCTTATCGACCTCAGAACCGCCTTTACCAATAACGATACCTGGACGTGCAGTATGCACAGTAACAGTGATACGCTTCAATGTACGCTCGATAACAACCTTTGAAACTCCACCCTTCGCAATACGAACAGAAAGATATTTTCTAATTTTCTCATCTTCAACTAATTTATCGGAATAGTTGTTTCCACCGAACCAGTTAGAGTCCCATCCTTTGATGATCCCTAATCTATTTCCTATTGGATTCGCTTTTTGTCCCATTATCCTTGATTAGTTTGAGGTTCTACAATTTTACTATCTACAACTAAAGTAACGTGATTTGAACGTTTACGAATTCTATTCCCACGTCCTTGAGCTCTAGGTCTAAGTCTTTTCAATTGACGACCACCATCAACGCTAATTGCTTTCACGAACAATTCGCTTTCTTCAGGACGAAGTCCCTCGTTCTTAGATTCCCAGTTCTTAATTGCCGACAATAAAAGTTTCTCAACACGTATTGCAGCGTCTTTATTCGTATACTTTAAAATGTATAACGCTTTCTCTACCTTCTCGCCACGAATTAAGTCAACGACTAAGCGCATTTTGCGAGGTGAAGTAGGACAGTTATTTAATTTTGCTATTGCTTCCATTACTTATTTTCTCTTATCAGCATGACCCCTAAATGTTCTGGTTGGAGCAAACTCTCCTAACTTATGGCCAACCATGTTCTCAGTTACATAAACTGGGATAAACTTATTACCGTTGTGCACAGCGAAGGTATGTCCTACAAAATCAGGAGAAATCATAGATCTACGTGACCAAGTTTTAACTACTGATTTCTTGCTGGTTTCATTCATAGAAAGAACTTTTCTTTCTAAGTTATGGTCGATATATGGACCTTTTTTAATTGAACGTGCCATTATTTTTTCCTTCTGTCAATGATGTAACGATTGGATGCTTTCTTCTTGTCCCTAGTTTTAAACCCTTTAGAAAGAACTCCTGTTCTTGAACGAGGCTGACCTCCAGAAGACTTACCTTCACCACCACCCATCGGGTGATCTACCGGGTTCATCACTACCGGACGTGTACGAGGACGACGTCCTAACCAACGGTTTCTACCGGCTTTCCCTAAAACTTCGGTAGCCTTCTCTGAATTAGATACAGAACCTAAGGTCGCTACACAAGTAGCCAAAATCATCCGAGTTTCGCCAGAAGGCATTTTTATGATAGCATACTTGCCATCACGTGCTGATAATTGTGCATAAGTTCCAGCACTACGTGCAATAGTACCACCCTGTCCAGGGTTAAGCTCAATATTATGGATAATAGAACCTAAAGGAATAATCTTTAATGGAAGTGTATTTCCCACTTCAGGAGCAACATTATCTCCAGAAATGATGGTCATACCTACTGTTAATCCATCAGGAGCAATAATATAACGTTTCTCACCATCAGCATAATGCAGTAAAGCAATACGTGCAGTACGGTAAGGATCGTATTCTATCGATGCAACAGTAGCGGGGATATCTTTTTTATCGCGTTTAAAATCAATCAATCGGTATGATTTTTTATGTCCCCCACCGAGATAACGCATAGTCATTTTACCGGAATTATTCCTACCACCTGTCTTCGAGATCTTCACCACCAACGACTTCTCAGGAACGTTTGTGGTAATATCTGAATAATCTGCTCCTACTCTGAAGCGAGTTCCAGGGGTAACCGGTTTGAATCTTTTAACTGCCATTCTTAATTATATAGTACTGTAAAAGTCAATAATCTCACCATCCTTTAATGTAATGACGGCCTTCTTATATTTCGCAGCGCGACCTGATACGGCACCTGCTTTTGTATTACGTGTCTTTATTTTACCAGTAACAACACTTGTGTTTACCGACTCAACAACAACACCAAACATTTGTTCAACTGCAGTCTTAATTTGCAATTTATTAGCTCTATGATCTACCTGAAATGAATATCTGTTCAATTTCTCTGTAAGAATAGATGCCTTCTCTGTTAATATTGGTTTCTTTAAAATCTCCATATTATTTGGCTAAAGCCTCCTCCAATTTTTTAACAGCACCTGTAGTAAACACTAGTTTACCTGCATTCAATACATCATATGTATTTAATTGATCTGCGGTAATTACCTTTGCCTTCTTCAAGTTTCTGCTTGATAAGTAAATGTTTTTATCAACAACTGGTAAAACCAATAAGGTTTTCTCGTTTGCTACATTTAAATCAGCGATCAACTGAACAAATGTTTTTGTCTTAATGGCATCAAATTGAACATCCTCTAAAACCAAAATGTTATTATCAATTGCTTTATAGCTAAGTGCTGATCTTCGAGCTACAGTTTTAAGTTTTTTATTCAACTTAAAAGTATAATCACGAGGCTGTGGACCGAAAACGCGACCACCACCATTGAATAATGGAGACTTAATGCTACCTGCACGCGCACCCCCAGTACCTTTTTGCTTATGTAACTTACGGGTTGAGCCTGCAATCTCGTTACGTTGTTTAGACTTATGCGTTCCTTGGCGTTGATTTGCTAGGTATTGCTTAACGTCTAAATAAATAGCGTGATCGTTAGGTTTTACACCGAATATTGCTTCAGGAAGTTGCACCTTGGCACCTGTTTCTTTTCCTGATCTATCTAAAACTTTAACTTCCATCTTCTTATTTATCTACGATTACGTAAGAACCCTTTGCTCCAGGAACAGAACCACTCACTACAAGAAGGTTTTTGTCAGCATAAATTTTCAATACTTGTAAGTTTTGAACCTTTACACGATCTCCGCCCATTCTACCTGGCATTTTCTTTCCCTTAAAAATACGGCCTGGCGTTGAAGCTGCACCGATCGAACCTGTTGCACGAAGAACACTTGACTGTCCGTGTGAACCTGATGAACCAGCGAAACCATGACGCTTAACCACACCTTGAAAACCTTTACCTTTGGAAGTACCTACTACATCAATATAATCCCCTTCTTCGAAGATTGATACAGTAACTTCCTCTCCTAAAGCTTTTTCTTCTGGAAAAGTGTTGAATTCTACTAATTTACGCTTGGGTGTAGTCTTCGCTTTTGCGAAGTGCCCTTTTAAAGAGGCGGTCGTATTCTTCTCTTTCTTCTCATCGAAGGCCAATTGAACAGCAGCATATCCATCTCTTTCTTCCGTACGTATCTGCGTTACCACGCACGGGCCAGCTTCAATAACTGTGCAAGGAATATTCCTTCCATCTGCATCGAAAATGCTGGTCATTCCTACTTTTTTTCCAATAATTCCTGACATTTTTTTGTTTTTCTGTAAAGTCCATCGAAGCAGTAGGGCTTCGTTCAAGACATAATAATTCCCTAAGGGACGGCAAAGATAGGAAACTTCCATTAACTATCAAATAGTTAGTCAATTATTTTTAAATATATTTTCCGAAGAAAGTAAACGTATTTAAAAAACCAAGATCGATATAAAACAAAAATCGAGTCTCGATTAATCTATTTGATCAGACTTTGTTTTCCTGCCACGAACTACTTCGATAATTGGAGGAACTAAAGAGAGGATAATAATTGTTAAAATAACTATAGGAAAATTATTTTCAACTAAAGGTATTCCACCAAAGAAATACCCTAAAGACAAAAAGCCCACAACCCATAATACGGCACCGATTATGTTATATGAGCCAAATCTAGAATAAGACATCGAACCTATTCCTGCTACAAATGGAGCAAACGTACGCACGATAGGTACAAAACGGGCATAAATAATCGTCTTACCCCCATGTTTATCGTAAAAAGCCTGTGTTTTCTCTAAGTATTCCTTTTTAAGGAATTTATACTTTCCACTAAAAGCCTTATAACCAAAATATTTTCCGACATGATAATTGAGCATATCACCAAAGAATCCCGCGGCAATTAACAAAACCATCATAAAATAAAGGTTTAAATCTGTCTCCGGCTTAGCAATAATAGCTCCTGCAGCAAATAACAAAGAGTCGCCCGGTAAAAATGGAGTAACTACAAAGCCGGTTTCTGCAAAAATGATCAAGAAAAGGATTAGGTAGGTCCAAGTCTGATAAGTATTCACAATCTCTACCAAATGCCGATCGATATGCAAAACAAAATCAATAATGCTATATATTATTTCCATTAGTCGGTTTGGGGATAATGTATCTTATCTTGTTTACAGGGGATCAGTTAACTATGAGCATTAAGCATTACAGGCATCACCAACATTAACACTTCCTCATTTTCGTCGGAAACTGTTGGCGTTAACAATCCAGCACGATTAGAAGTACTCATTTCCAAAATCACTTCCTCCGAATCAAGATTATTCAACATCTCAATCAAAAAGCGAGCATTAAACCCGATTTCCATGTCCTCTCCTTCGAACTGACAGCTTAATCGCTCATGCGCCTCATTAGAAAAGTCTAAGTCTTCAGATGAAATATACAACTCACTACCCGCTATCTTCAATCGAACTTGATGTGTCGTCTTATTTGCATAAATAACAACCCTACGGAGTGAATTTAAAAACGAAGCTCTATCAATCGTTAGTTTATTTGGATTAACTTGAGGAATCACTGCTTCATAATCAGGATAACGCTCGTCAATTAATCGGCAGATTAAACTAATATTTCCAAATTTAAAGAATGCACTGGTTGCATTATACTCTAAATTTACCGTAACATCCTCGGTAGGCAAGGACGACTTTAATAAGGTCAAGGCTTTTTTTGGAAGAATCATGGTACTAGCAGATTCAGACTTCACATCTGATCTACGGTATCTTACCAATTTATGAGCATCAGTTGCAACAAATACAGCACCTTCTGGACTTAACTGGCAAAAAACCCCGGTCATCGCAGGACGAAGCTCGTCATTGCTAACTGCAAAAATGGTTTTGTTGATAGCTTCTGATAAAACAGAAGCTGTAAGTTCAACTATTGAAGCATTCTCAACTACAGGAATCTTCGGAAAATCCTCCGCGTTCTCGCCACTTAATTTGTATTTTCCATCACCGGCACTTATTTCAATTGCTGACGTTTGCTTATCAACAGTAAAAGAAACAGGCTGATCAGGTAATGTTTTTAAAGTTTCTAGCAAGATCTTAGCCGGAACTGCAATTTTACCTTCTTCTTTAGATTCAATCGTTAAGAAAGTAACCATACTGGTCTGTAAATCCGTTGCCGAAATGGTAAGCGTATTATCCTTGATCTCAAAAAGAAAATTTTCTAAAATTGGCAAAACTGTGCTGCTGCTTAACGCACCATTAACAGCTTGTAATTGTTTTAATAAAACCGACGTGGAAACAATGAATCTCATAATGTGAAAACTTACGTGCAATGATAAGGAAAATTGTCATAATTGCGAAAAAATAGATTTCAAAAATAACTAAACACATCACCATTAAATAAAAAAGGAGGGAACTTATGGCTCCCTCCTTTTCTAATTAGGTTTAATTATCTAACGCTTTCCTGGAAGATAAATTTGAAAACCGAGATTTAGGCCTAGACCAGAGTGTACCGTGGCATTTGCTGTAGTAGCTTTACTATAATTATACCCCGCAACAGCTTCTAGGGCTACACTTCTGGTGACAAAGTGCGCATAACCCAAACCCACACCAAAAGCAATATCCGCACCGCTTCCAATTGAACTTCCCGCAATTCCAACTTCTCCCTGACCGAAGAAACGGCCAGTGGAACTCGATCCCTCTGGAAAATAATAACGAACAAATGGAGCAACTCCGTAGGTCCAAACATCATCCGCATGTTTTGCCGTAGTCAGTCCACCATTTACACTGGCACCCACTGCAATTCCATCTGACACGAAATAACCCGCTCGAGGATTAATATTAATATTAAACGACTTCCCCTCAAAGCTATAACCTAGTGCCCCTATGGTTCCCCCCATCATCCAATTCCCTTTTTGAATTGGAGCTGTGCCGACAGCCGCACTCGTCTGTGGCGTTGTTTCTATCTGAGCAAACGCAAAACTGCTGACAAATAGAGTCGCAATTGTAATCAAGAATAACTTTTTCATAATGTATATGTTTAATTTCCATTAAGATTAAAACATAAATCATGCCATAGAGTTTTCCAAAAGATATAATCCACTGAATAACAAGCAACAGTCTTTAACAACAAGGATTTTGAACTCGTTTACTTGGATTAATATTAAAAAATTCTTCTATTAAATATCTTCTAATACAAAGACATCCGGAACTTACCCCTTTTTTAATCGGCATAATCCTGTGAATCATTCTTAAGCCAAAATGCTAAAATTACCTATGGGTACTTCTAGCACCGATAAATGCTATCTTTGTCAAAAAAACAATGCTCGAAATAGTATACCAGGACGACTACTTAATTGCTATCAATAAACCCCATGGTTTATTGGTACATCGCTCATCCATTGCACGAGATGCAAAAGAATTTGCAATCCAGCAATTAAAGAATCAAATTGGAAAACATGTGAGCCCGGTTCACCGTTTGGATCGTAAAACTAGCGGGGTGTTACTTTTTGCTCTAGATAAGGAGACAGAAAAAGCGATGCACCAAAAATTCATGAATGGAGACATCGAGAAAGAGTACTTAGCTATTCTGAGGGGATATTCGCCTGATAATATGGAAATCGACTATCCACTGTTAAAAGAAAATGGTACGGTTCAAGAGGCTTTTACAGCCTTCAAAACACTCAAAAGGGCGGAGCTGAATATTCCTCTGGGAAAACATTCCACTTCCCGGTATTCATTAATAGAAGCGAAACCAACAACTGGGCGCATGCATCAATTAAGAAGGCATTTTGCCCATATTTTCCATCCAATAATTGGTGACAGAAAACACGGTTGTAACAAGCAAAATCGGTTTTTTAAGGAACAATGGGATATAACCACTATGCTATTGCATGCTTCTAAATTAAAATTTAAACACCCTATAAGCAAGGAAGAGATCCAAATCTCCGCCCCTGTCCAAGAAGAATTTCAAAGGGTGATGAAATTGATGGACTGGAATCTAGAATGAGATTAGAAGGTTTCTTATCTTTACGGGATATTATGAAGGATTATAAAAAATACTACATCGTCCCCGCTCCTCCTGAAGAGGTTTATTTGGCGTTGACAAATGAACTGACATTAACACTTTGGACAGGCGCAAAAGCCGAGATGGCAGCAGAGGCCGGCTCCGAATTCTCTTTATGGGAAGACAGCATTGTTGGCAAAAATCTCTCTTTTGAAGAAAATAAGAAAATTGTACAACAATGGTACTTTGGCGACCAAGAAGAAGAGTCCATCGTCACAATCAAACTACATCCTCACAAGCGTGGAACATCCGTTGAACTCATTCATACCAATATTCCTGAAGAAGATTATGAAAACATAACCGATGGCTGGAACACAGATTATTTTGGATCCCTGATTGATTTTTATACCGATTAACAATTGAATTTGGGTAAATCCATGTTGGATTTCCACACGTCAAAAAGCTCACAAATCCAAGGAATAGAAAAGCTCTTTATTCGTAGCGTAATGCTTCTACCGGATCTAATTTGGATGCTTTGGATGCTGGGTAAAATCCCGAAACAATACCAACAAGGACACAAACTACTATTCCTAGGGACATCCATAGCCAAGGAATGATAAAGCTAGCGCCCAAAAGAATTGCTACCCCGTTACCGATAATTAATCCCAATAAAATGCCCGCCAGCCCGCCCATAAGGCAAATCACAACGGCTTCGGTCAGAAATTGCTTGCGAATAATTGACGGGTTTGCTCCTATTGCTTTTCTTAATCCTATTTCACGGGTTCTTTCTGTAACAGAAACCAACATAATATTCATCAATCCAATAGAGGCACCTATTAGCGTAATCAACCCTATTACAACAGCCCCCATCGTAACATACTTTAAATTCTCCATTAAGGTTTGCGCTATCGCATCACTCTTCATAATTTCGAAGTTGCTGTCTTCTTTTGCACCTAACTTTCTAATCTTTCGAAAGGTAGCGGTAGATTCGCCTATGGTAGCTTCTACCAATTGAGGCTGCATGCCCATAACAGTAATTATATAAGAAGGCCGTGAAGCTGGAATTAAAGAGCGGGCCTTGTCCAAAGGAATAACGATCGTTTTATCACCACCAAATGCTGCACTCGATCCCTTTGATTCTATAACCCCAATTACGGTAAAACGGTTTCCACCTACGGTTATAATTTTATTAATTGCATCCTCATTCTTAAATAAGCTTTCTTTAATGGAAGATCCGATTAATGCAACATTGCTACCTAACTCCATTTCCCTTTCAGAAAAGTTCCTGCCAGATGCAAGATTCAAACCGCTAGTTTGTAAATAGTTTTCATCAGAACCTGAAATCCCAATATTGGGATTTGTCTTTTCACTTTGGAATTTGGCTGTCGCTCCGTTGGTAACGCCTACAGTAATGGAAACAACTGCAGGAAATTGAAAATTTTGCTTAAATGCAACAGCCTCTTGGTAAGTAATTTTCGGATAAACTTTAGGGCGGGTACCTTGTCCTCCAATACGGATATTCACTCCTCGGTTCCGAATACTAAACGAATTTGAACCCATAGCAGAGAATGATTCCGTTAATGAGCTTTGTATTGCATCAATGGAAGTCAGAATTCCAACCAGTGCAGTTATACCTATGGAAATAATTAAAGCTGTTAGAAAAGTACGCAAACGGTTACTGCGAATCGATTGCAGGGCTACTTTAAAATTTTCGTTAGGAGACATTTCTACTGCCATAAAGATAAGTCTTTTGCACTTTAGACGTCCTAATTAATTATTTGTTACAAATAACGATTGAAGAATGTTAACCTGCTATTATTGGATTTTTCCCTTTAATTAGTTCAAAAACTGTAATTTCGGGTAGCATACCCACACGTCCTGGATAACCTAAAAAACCAAACCCAACATTAACATACAGCTGTTGATGCTTTTGTTGGTATAAACCGGCCCATTCAGGGTATAAATATTGTACCGGACTCCATTGGAAATGTTCTGCGCGCACGCCAAATTGCATCCCGTGAGTATGGCCGCTAAACATTACGTCAATATCTGGATGATCTAAAATTTGCCCACGCCAATGCGAAGGGTCATGTGATAATAGAAATTTAACAGGGAGATCTTCCGTATTCTCTAGTGCTTTTCCTATATCACCATAACGTGGAAAACGACCTTTTCCCCAGTTTTCAACGCCTAAAATTCCAATTTCTTCACCATCGATCTTTAGCCGTCTATTTTCATTTAACAAAAGATCCCAGCCCATTTCTTGTTGGGCTTTCTTTACAAGTTCGAGATTTTTAGCTTTCGCGGCAGAAGGCTCTCTTCCAAAATGGTATTCACCATAATCATGATTCCCCAATATCGAAAAAACACCTAAAGGAGCCTTTATTTTGGAGAAAACATCTTTGTAATCGTTAAGTTCTGACGCTAAATTATTCACTAAATCTCCAGTAAAAAAAACAGCATGGGGTTTTTGAGCCATTATTTTCTCTACTCCGCCGATTACAGCTTTTTTATTATAAAAACTGCCCGAATGCACATCAGATATCTGGACTATTGTCATACCATGAAACGCATTGGGTAAATTCGGAAGATATAGCTTTTGTTTACGAATACGGTAATCGTAAGCACCGCCTACAATACCCCAGCTTAACCCCGCAAAAGGAACTGCCGCAATTACAATTCCAGATCTTGCTAAGAAGTCTGATCTGGAGATTTTACTGCTTTTCTCAAGAGCAGTCTTTGTGTTTATTTCTGCCGGGGCTTGATTTTTTGTCAATCGATAAAAATAGCGCTTTGACCATATAAAGCCACGTCGAAGGTCATCTACAAACAATACAAGCATATAGACAAACTTGCTAACAAACGTAATGAAGAAGGCTACCAATATGATTGCCCGAGCCGTTAGGCGGATATCAACGTTAATACTGATAATTATTCCAACAATCAATAAAATGGAATAGGACCACCAAAGTATCGAAAATAGCTTGGACTTTGCCCAACGTATGTTAGTACCACGAATCGCTAGGTAGATATAAATATCAATAGCGAACAATATAATGGTATTGATTACAAAAATACTCATATTTATTTGCTCAGTACAGACACTGAACTATTCTCGGCTAACACAAATTCTTCTAAAATCTCAATCCATTCAGGGTTGTCGTTCAGACTCTCTACTAATTGAACGAGCTCTCCTCCAGCTTCTACAAATTCATCGTGATATTCTTCAGATATCTCGTAAAGGGTTTCTAAACAATCAGCAACAAATGCAGGACAAAAAACCAATAAACGCTTTTTACCTTCCAAAGCTAACTTGTTAATAATCTCGCTGGTAAAAGGCTGTACCCAAGGCTCCTTACCTAATCTAGATTGAAAAGAAACAGTATATTGTTCTTTTGTAAGGCCAAGCTCTTTGCCAAGCAATCGAGCGGTGTCATGACATTGAGCCACATAGCAATGCTGATTCACAGCCGATAATTGATTACAGCAGCCTTCCGTTTTCAAACAACAGTTACCAGTAATGTCAGCCTTTATCATCTGTCTCTCCGGCAAGCCATGAAAACTAAAAATAAAATGATCGAAAGTATCTAAACCGTATTTACGACCGTTGTCTGCGAAAATCTTAATCATCTTCGGATGATCATGAAAAGAGTTTATAAAGCTTATTTTTGGTATAATTAACCATTTGCTTACTATTTCCATCACTTTCTGATTGACAGAGCCTGTGCTAGCGGAGGCATATTGAGGGAAAAGAGGAATGACTTGAATGGAACTCACATGTTGTGAGCGTAAATTATTTAGTCCGGTTTGAATTGACGGACTTTGATAACGCATGGCCAATTCAACCACATAATCATCGCCGAGTTTTTCTTGAAGCATTGCTTGCACTCGCTCTCCATAAATTAAAAGAGGCGAACCTTGCTCGGTCCAAACCTTTTTATAAATCTTTGCAGACTCTGGAGCTCTGAATGGAATGATAGCGCCCCTTACCAAAAGGTTTCTTGGAATTGTTTTGATATCGATTACACGAGGATCCATTAAAAACTCGTCCAAGTATTTTCTGACGTCAGGCACGGATGGACTATCCGGAGTGCCTAAGTTTACTAACAATATTCCCTTCTTCATTTATGCAAAAGTATAAAATTGTGCCTGTTTAAATTTACTGAATGGTGTATTATGAAAAACAAATGACTATCAATCATTAAAAAGCCTCTAAAACACCTTTTACTTTTTCCATCAGCCACATAGGGGTGGAGGTAGCGCCGCAAATACCAACGCGATCATTTATGGAAAACATTTCCGGGCTTAGCTCATTAGGGTCAGAAACAAAATAAGTGTTCGGATTACTAGCCCGACATACTTCATAAAGCACTTTCCCATTTGACGATTTCTTTCCCGAAACAAACACGATTTTTTCGAAGTTCTTCACAAATTTCTCTAAGTCCTGATAACGGTTAGACACTTGTCTGCAAATCGTATCATTCGCTTTTAGATCATATCCTCTTTCAGTAAGTTCATCTTTAATCGCATAAAACTGATCTGTACTTTTAGTGGTCTGGCTATACAAGGTAAACTTTTTAGGCATATCCACATCTTCAAGCTCCTTGATGTCTTGAAAAACGATTGCTTCCTGATTAGTTTGTCCCTGTAAACCGATAACTTCAGCATGCCCATGCTTCCCAAAAATCAATATTTTTTCATTCTCATCATGCGAACTTTTAATTCGATTTTGAAGCTTTAATACAACTGGACAAGACGCATCAATTAGAGAAATATTATTTTCTAAGGCAATCTTATAGGTTTCAGGTGCTTCACCATGCGCTCTAATCAAAACTTTCTCGTTCTTTAGATGAGGCAAATCGGAGTGCCCTATTATGCGAAGACCTTTTCCCTTCAAACGTTTTACCTCCTCATCGTTATGAACGATATCGCCTAAGCAATACAAATAACCATCTTCCTCCAAGATGTCTTCAGCCATATCAATAGCATACACCACCCCAAAACAAAAGCCAGAGTCTTTATCAATAGATACTTTTAAATTATAAGCCATGGTCTAACAAAGGTATTAATTTTTGTTTTCACTTCAGTGAATTCAATGCCTTAAACATTTTTTGACGCATAGATGGCGCAGAACCTCTATAGTTATTAATTAACAATGAAAACACTAAAGGTTGTCCATCCGATGTGGTTTGATAACCTGTATATCCCAATACCCCACTTATTGTACCGCTCTTCATTTTCATATCGTTATAAATCGGCAAATTTTCATAAAAATCACCAAACCAGGGCTGCGCTTTTGCATAATTTAAGATCTTGGTCATAGCAAGCGTAGTCACCCTTGTTTCTGGAGACAAGCCACTGCCGTCCCTAATACGTAATTCTCCAGGTTGAATACCTAATTTCTCCTCCCAAAACTCAGTCTGCCATCTAACCATCTTTTCCGTCATAGGGCTCTCGTCAACTTGCAATGCAATCGTTTTTAACAATGCTTCGCCATAAAGGTTAATACTTACTCTATTAAACCAGTGTGCAATTTGACTCAAAGTTGGAGATTCATAACGATCCAACAAATGAGTCCGACCGGGAACATGAACGCCAGAATGAGAAATTAAAAATGCAGTTGTAGCAGGCTCCCCAACAGAAATCCCTTCATCTAAAAGACGATTTTGCAGGTTGAAAGCAACGTCATAGGCGCCATTGGGCAAAGAAAGATTAATCTTTTTATTTAAATCAATCGCATACGTCCCACGGAGATGTACGATTGAGGAATAAGGTGCAGAATAAGCATAAACTTGGTCGCCAGAGCCGACTTCCCCAGTTTTCACTTCATTAAGGATGGTTAAATAGGAAACCTGTGGCTCGGTCCTAACAAGCTCCACCGGCTCACCCGCTTTAGACCCTGCCGACAAAACAACACTAAAAGTGTTTTCCCTCCAGTTTAAAGAAGATACCCCCGCTCCGTAATAGTTCCCCATATCTACCCAAGTCCATCCACCTGGCGCCTGATGTCCATTAAATAAAAGATCATCGCCAATGACTTTTCCCTCTATTTTTTGTATTCCTTTAGCTTTAATTACGGATACCCATCGCTGAAGCAATGTATCGGCATTCGATTGAGAAAATCGATCACTTCCCAAAGTAGGATCTCCACTTCCCTTCAAGATGATGTCTCCTTTTAGGATACCATTGGCATCTATTTCGCCTGTGTAAGAAAGGTCGGTATTATAAGTGAAATTGCTCCCTAATACGCTATACGCTGTAGCAGTTGTAATTGCTTTTAAAGTGGAGGCAGTTGCTAATCCTGTCTGCTCTCCTTTTGCAAATAAAATAGCCCCCGAGCTTGCATCCATAACCGTTAGCGAGACAATACCATTCTTTATATTAGGATCATTTTCCAACTCCAGAAAAGATTTCTCTATCTTATTAGTTAAAGTTTGAGCAAATAGCTGAGAATGTGTTCCTAAGAAAACAAAGAACAAAAACGCTGAAATATAAAGTTTCATATTGACGTACTTTTAGAGTTGATATTCAAAAGTGTTAAAAATAGTTTAGATTGTTAAATTTAAATTATTTTGTTCAGACTTTGTTTATCATTCTTTATAGGCTTGCTTATACTTCATAGGGCTACTTTATCGTTTGTTATCGTTTATTCGAAGAAGTTCCCTAGCGACTTCAAGTATCTACTTTTTCCAGCAACAAAAAACAACAATATAAATAAAAAAAAGTATCTTTGAGTATAGACTTTAAAATTACAAATACTATGGGTATCATTGTTTTAATAGTAATAATTGGCCTATTGGCTTTATTGTTAGTCAGTCTCTACAATCGTCTAGTAAAAATGCGAAATAACCGCGAAAATGCATTCGCGGATATCGACGTACAATTACGACAAAGGAACGACCTGATTCCACAATTAGTTTCAACCGTAAAGGGATATGCGGAACATGAAAGGGGATTATTGGAAAGGATTACAGCAGCTAGATCTGCTATTATGAATGCCCCAGGGATAAATGAAAAAATTCAAGCCGACTCGCAACTTACTCAAGCATTACAAGGCTTAAGAATACAAGTAGAGGCCTATCCTGATTTAAAAGCTAATCAAAATTTCCTTCACCTTCAAACAGAGATTTCAGATATTGAAAACAAATTGGCGGCGTCCCGAAGGTACTTTAACGGTGCAACCAGAGAGCTAAATAATAGTGTTGAGTCTTTCCCTGCAAACTTAATTGCTAAAAACTTCGGCTTTACGCGACAACCCATGTATGAAATACCTGAAGATCAAAGAACAACAATGGAACAACCTCCACAAATCAATTTTTAAAGGGTTTTATTAAAGTATGGCCTATCTAGGGATACAAACACAAATAAGTCGCAATAATCGCAACACCTTTTTCCTTTTAATTAGTTTTCCATTGCTGATTTTAGCAATGGTTTACGCCTTTCTATTTATCGTTACGGCAGACAAAGAACAGGTCGGAACAACCTTTGTTCAAACAATCCCATTTGTTCTAATCGGTGTAGCCATCTGGTTTGTTATCGCCTATTTCGCGAATACTAAAATTATTCAACTTGCGACAGGCGCAAAACCCTTAGAACGTAGAGAAAACATGCGGGTTTACAATCTGGTAGAAAACCTTTGCATCTCGCAAGGGATGCCAATGCCAAAGATATTTATTCTTGAAGACTCCTCTCTGAATGCCTTTGCAAGTGGTATCAATGAAAAAACGTATACGGTTACTCTTTCACGAGGAATTATTGACAAATTAGATAATGCCGAGCTGGAAGGAGTAATTGCCCATGAATTAACACATATTCTCAATAAGGATGTTAGGTTACTGATCATATCAATTGTCTTTGTGGGAATATTTGCATTTCTAGCACAAATCGCTTTCCGTCGGATTTTCTATTCTGGCTTTGGGGGAAAAGATAGAAATAACAATGCCATCGTATTAATTGCAACTATAGTAATCACCGCAATTGCCTATTTCATTTCAATGATAATCCGTTTCAGCATTTCAAGAAGCCGGGAATACATGGCTGATGCTGGTGCTGCAGAGATGACTAGAAATCCATTAGCGCTTGCAAGTGCACTAAAGAAAATATCACAAGATTCAGTGATAGAGTCTATTAAAAATGAATCAGTAGCACAGCTTTTTATTGATCATCCTACAAAGAAAAAGGCTTCCTTTTCCCTTGATAGTCTTTTTGCGACTCACCCGCCGATTGAAAGAAGAATTAAGGTATTAGAAGATTTTTAGTTTCAATTCCTTAGATCAGCCTGTCTTTTATAACCAAAGTTCCGGCGAGTTTGTCATGCCAGCACTGCTGTCTCTTATCGAGGAAGCCCATAAAAAAACCGAGCCCCAAACTGAAAACACCTGTTATTTTTAAAAGATTCCTTAAGAAGGACCTACCCAAACTTATTCTGAATCCCTCGGTATCACAAACTTTAATATTGAGTAGGTTTTTCCCAAAAGAACCTTGCTTTTTGGAGCTTTCCATGAAAACGCACATAAAAAAATGAATTGGGAAAACCGATAAAAGGCCTATTAATGTCAAATACAGTTTGTTTTCAACAGCTGTAAAAAGTAAAATTGGAATAAAAATAAAAATACAGAAAATTGCGAACGACAATAAAATATCGATAGCCCAGGCTAATAATCTCATGTCCATTGTAGCAAAATACTGAGGAAGAGTAGGCTGATAAGGGATAGACAATAAATCACATAATTCAGGAATCTCATGCAGTTCCTTAAAGTCTTTTGCATCTGTCGTCTTTAAAAAATCAGATGACTTCAGCTGCATCTTTTCAACTTCTTGAAAAGAAAATGGTCCCGCCGGTTTTCCGTTGATGATGACCAAAAAATCTTTATCTGTTATCGCCATATCTAATAGCGAATAACTTTAATGGAAGACAATCCATTCTCCAGCTTTATTTCAAATTTTTTGGAGGAACCATTATAATTATCACTAAGGTAACTGCCATCTACTTGTTTGACAAACCCAGGGAATTTCAAAGAAGAAAGCGCCGATTCAACATAAATTACACAACCCGCTTGTGTTGGAATTTGGATATCAAGAGATGACAAGCCCCCTTCAAAATCAATTTTGCTAATCTCCTCTGCTGGCATTCCTAGGGTCATCTTAATAGCGGAAACGCCACCATCTATTGATATGTTTCTAATTTTGAAGGCTTTCAAATCAAAGTTTGCCGACCCCGCACCAATTTCTAAGTTAATATCCCAAATTGGAGCCTGATGTAAACGGATTGATGCCTTGTTTTCCGTTTTTAAGCGTTTCCTAGTTATCTCTTCTGTGCCTTTTTGGGTAAAATCCAACACAGCCTTACCATCAGTCAGAATACTGGAAAGAGAAAAGCTACTAAAGGAACTATTGGCTTCAATATCAATAAGCTTTGAAGACGTTTCAGAAATAGTATATTCTACTGCCCCTCCTTCAATATTCAATTTCGCATAATCAACTTTTTCATCATAATCACGAGAAAGTAAGGATAGTTGATTGTTTTCACTTGAAATCTCTTCACCCCTTATAGAGTTCCATTTGGATCCAGATGTTTTCAATCCTTGATATGCAAAAAATAATAGAACAATTACAGTTGCCATTATCGATAGAATTTGTCCTTCCATCTTTTTCGGAAGTAAAATATTTACGCCAATAAGAATAATTAGAACTGGCCAAAAATAAACCACCCCTAACCAATCGAAATTAAAAATGCCTAAATTATCAAGCAAGATAAACACACCTATGAAAACAACTACCAATCCTAAACTTGTTTTACCTAAATTCATATATAATGGTTTAATTGATTTTAAAATCAGAAAATCTTTATAGGTCGTATAATTACTTCTTCAATGTTCGCTCCCGAACTTAAAGACAGGCAGGTTAATAATACCTTGGCAATATCTTCAGGTAACACAAACTCCTCTGCGGGGATGTCCGTACCATCCCATGAGCTTGTCAATGTAGATCCCGGAATAATCTCCGTTACTTTAACGCCAAACTTCCGCAGCTCTTCCCGCAAAACTTTTGTAAGACCCGTTAAAGCAAATTTTGTTATCGTATAAGCCCCTGCTGCAGCCACAGGCTCGCGGGAAGCAATAGAAGTAATATTAAATATATGACCTCTCCCCGCATCCCGCATAATCTGACCGAAATAACTACATAGGAAATGAGGAGTATTCAGATTAACCTGCATATGGTTTGCCAACACTGAAGGACCTTCTTTCAATAAAGTTACCCGTTCATAAATTCCTACATTATTAACCAAAACATCCAAAACGGGGAAATGAGTTTCCACCCAGGTTGTTAGTTGTTCTACTTCCTTGTTAGCTGAGAAATCACAAGCTTTCAGAAAAACCTTTACTGAGGGATTCTCTTTTTGAATCTCACTTTCTAACTCTTCCAAACTTTCTAAATTTCTTGCACAAAGGGCTAAATCATACCCTTCCTTAGCCAAGGCAAGCGCAATAGCCCTACCCATGCCTTTACTAGCACCAGTTATTAAAGCTGACTTCCCGTTTAATGCACTCATAATATAAATCTTTTTATCAAACTTAGATAAAATTGATCTAAATACAAGAAATTAATCCGCAGATAAATCCGCTTTTAAATTTATGATGGCTTGCTTTTTGACTACCGATCCTTGGATAAGCATGTCCTAAGACTTTTTCTGATCCTAAAAAATCTTATATTTACGCAATAATAAACTCAACCTATGTTTTTCACATATTTCGGAAGGTATTTATTGCTCATGAAGTTGGTTTTCCAGAAGCCAGAGAAATTCCGTATCTATTGGAAAGAAATTATTTTCGAAATGAATAGTATAGGTGTAGGTTCTTTAACCCTAGTAGCCATCATTTCAACGTTTATTGGTGCGGTTATGACTATGCAAATTGCATTTCAATTAGTCTCCGACTTAATCCCTAATTCTATTATAGGCTCCATTAATCGTGATTCAAGCATTCTAGAATTAAGTCCAACCATCACTGCCTTGATATTAGCGGGAAAAGTAGGATCGTCAATTTCCTCGCAAATTGGTTCGATGCGGGTAAGTGAGCAAATTGACGCATTAGAAATAATGGGTATAAATGCTCCAGGTTATCTGATTTTACCGAAAATATTGGCTGGCATAACCATGGTTCCTCTATTAGTTATTATATCTGTATTTTTAGCATTGACCGGGGGGCTAGTAGGAGGAGCCTTATCAGGTGCAGTTACACCAGCAGATTATATTGATGGAATTACAGATAGTTTTAATGGGTATATCACAGCAGTGGCGATGGTTAAGGCCCTTGTGTTTGGTTTCATTATTACTTCGATTTCCGCCTATCAGGGCTTTTATGTCCGTGGTGGCGCGTTAGAAGTGGGTCAAGCAGGTACTCAAGCCGTAGTGGTTAGCTGTATCAGTATACTTGTCGCGGATTATGTGATCACCGCAATAATGCTTTAGTAAACCATCATGAGTGTGCAAGCCCAGAACCGAGTTCAACGTGGTCATAAATACAAACGGTCATGAATAAACCTAAATAATACTTTACTCATGATAGCTTCATTGCCATTAAACCGAGTGAAACGAGCTCATTAATGCAAATAGTTATAAACACTAATTAATAAAAGCAATTTATTCCAATGAAAAAGTAAGAAAGATTAAATGATTGAAGTCCACGACATATTTAAAGCATTTGGTGACAATGAGGTCCTTAAGGGCATTTCAGCACAGTTTGAACCTGGAAAAATAAGCTTGATAATCGGCGGATCTGGCTCTGGAAAAAGCACATTATTAAAATGTATGGTGGGCTTATTCAAACCTGATTTAGGAAAAGTAGTGTATGACGAAAAAGACTTTACTCGCTTAAGTTTCCAAGATAAAATCCCGATTCGAAAAGACATCGGTATGCTTTTCCAGAATTCAGCACTATTCGATTCGATGACCGTAGAGGAAAACATCATCTTCCCATTAGAAATGTTTTCTGAAATGAATAAAAGTGAAAAAGTTGACCGTGCAAATTTTTGCTTAGAACGTGTAAATTTAGCAGGAACAAATAAACTTTATCCTGCTGAGCTTTCTGGAGGAATGAAAAAAAGGGTAGGAATAGCGCGGGCCATTTCAATGAATCCTAGATATCTGTTTTGCGATGAACCTAATTCAGGACTCGATCCCCAAACTTCAATTCTCATTGATGAACTTATAAAAGAATTAACAGAAGAATATAATAGTACAACAGTAATAGTGACACACGATATGAGTTCGGTAATGGGCATCGGGGATTACATTCTTTTTTTACATAATGGAATCAAAGCTTGGGAGGGTTCAAAAAATGAAATCGCACATTCGGATATTAAAGAGTTAAATGATTTTGTTTTTGCCAGCCCATTTATGAAGGTTGCTAAAAAAAGCTTTTAATTATAAATCACAAAAAACAATATGATATTATCCCCTCACTTATGGACTGACTATGAGCTTATTGATTGCGGAGATCTTGAAAAACTTGAACGCTTTGGCAATTTAATATTAATTCGATCTGAACCGCAGGCTACTTGGCCAAAAACTTTGCCACAGGCTGAATGGAATAAGCGTTGTGATATCCATTTTAAAAGTAAATCAACAACGAGCGGAGAATGGTTTAATAAATCAAAAAAAACTACAGATGCATGGGAAATCTCATATAAAAATAAAGAAATTTACATCAAGCTTCATTTAAAACTTACTGCATTCAAACATGTAGGCGTTTTTCCCGAACAAGCCGTAAATTGGGATTACATCTCTTCCACATTAAAATCGTTTAAAAATAAAAATCCCAAAGTATTAAACCTTTTTGCTTATACTGGCGGCGCTTCCTTAGTTGCAAAAGCTGCTGGAGCGGACGTCACACATGTAGACTCCATTAAACAAGTGGTAACTTGGGCCAATACAAACCAAGAATTTTCTGGTTTGAAAAACATTCGCTGGGTGGTGGAAGATGCGTTAAAATTTGTGAAACGTGAAATAAAGAGGGGAAATAAATACAATGGGATCATCCTGGATCCTCCCGCCTATGGACATGGACCAAAAGGAGAAAGATGGAAGCTGGAAAATCACCTCACCGAAATGGTGCAGGATGTAATCCAATTATTGGACCCAAAAGAACACTTTCTAATTTTAAATACTTATTCTGATGGCATCTCACCTTCGGATATTCAAGCTCTTATAACATCTTCCTTTCCGCATGTCAAAAATCTTGAGACAGGGGAGTTATACTTACAAAGCCTTAGTAATAAAAAAATCATGTTAGGCTCTTTTGGTAGATTTAGAAAAAAGTAAACAAAATACCTATATTGGCCTCTAAAAATAATCTCATTCTAAAAGACGAAAACTATTTAAATTATTCAATTACAATGAAAACGAAGAAAATGAAAACGGTCTTTGGAATACTGGCAATTAGCACGTTTTTTATCTCTTGCAACCAAAGTACGGGAAATGAAAAAACTACCGAGATACCAAATACGGATTCAACAGCAACTATCGAAGAAGTAATTTTAGAAGAAGAGAAATCTGTATATCCAGCAATTGATTCGGTGAGGTTCAGACAATTAAATAAGGCACTTGCTAATGGAGATACAACAGGAAAATGGCCTGCAGTAGGTGTACCCATCCCTTTGCCAGGCGCTATCCTTCCTCATAAAAGAATTGTCGCCTATTATGGAAATATATATTCTAAAAGAATGGGAGCTCTAGGAGAATATTCACCCGAGGAAATGTGGAGCCGCCTAAATAAAGAAGTGAAAAAATGGAATGAGGTCGATACGCTAATTGAAGCGATCCCCGCCTTACATTATATAGCGGTTGTAGCCCAAGGAGATGCAGGCAAAGATGGAAAATATAGAGCGAGAATGCCCGATCATCAAATTGACTCGGTTTTAACGATTGCTAAAATGCATGATGCAATCGTTTTTTTAGACATCCAAGTGGGTCTAAGTACTATCGAAGATGAACTTCCACGTTTAGAAAAATACTTAAAAATGCCGAATGTACATTTAGGGATAGACCCCGAGTTTTCCATGAAAGACGGCTCAAAACCTGGCAATAGAATCGGATCTTTCAATGCATCCGATATCAACTTTTGTACGGATTACCTTTCAAAATTGGTACGAGAACACAACTTACCACCCAAGGTTTTTATAGTCCATCGATTTACGCAGGCTATGGTGAAAGATTATAAACAAATTAAAAGAATTCCAGAAGTTCAATTCGTATTACATATGGACGGCTGGGGACCTCCTGAATTAAAAAAAGGGACTTACCGTCATTTCATCTATACAGAACCAATAGAATATACCGGCTTTAAAATATTTTATAAAAATGATGTAAAGGGAGCACCTAACCGATTGATTACACCAGAAGAATTATTGGCATTGCGTCCTATTCCTGTTTACATACAATATCAATAATAGCTGGGCTATTGATCAAAAAAAAAGGGGAAGGAAAACTAAAAATTCCTGCCCCTTTAGGTTATTAAAAATTACCTCGTTATCTCTGATTAAAACAGCCCTATCTGTCCTTTATCATCAATATCTTCGGGATTAGTGATCTCTAAATCAATCTTTGGTTTATTAGATTTTTCAACAACCGTTTCAAACTCTTCAGAAGTTGATTCTTGATCTTCTTCTTCTACGTTATCTTCCTCCAATTCGTCTTCCGCTTTAGTAAGCAATTCAACATGTTGAACATCATGCATACTCAAGCGATTTCCTTGAGCTCGCATCCCTTTCACATCAATAAGCTCGGCAAGATTCTGCTCAATGCTTTCCTCAATATTAGCCTTGCCTTTTGTGATATCTATTTTAACAAGAGGATTAGAAGCAGCACTTATCAAAATCATCTTAGAATCGGAAGCCTCATTTATCAAAGAAACTCGCCGACCAAATGCTAAATCTTCAAATAGGAATCGTTTAATAAAGTAGTTTTTTGTTTTCCCATCCTGATGAATCATAGAATATATTCGGCCTGGGTTGTATTTCTCTATTCTAACTAGATTGTTATCAAAGTGGTTCGTCAACTCGAATGAACTCAGTTCATAGCTCCCATCTTCATGAACAAGTAAAATCTTATCGTCTCCATCGAATTCACCTAAATATTTACCGCGTTCATCTACATTTAAACGGCATAAAACTTCGTCAAACCAAATTTTCCTACCGCTCAGTGTGGATACCCCCTTTGATTTCAAAGTTATTTTCCTTAACGGGTATTTACTGACAATATTTCCCTGGGATCCTCGTCCTTTGATTGCGATATCAGCAAAATCCAAATCAAACTGAAGCTTTCTCAATTTGGAATGAGCTTTTAGCTGAATAGTTACAACTTCCGCTTCCCCATTTGGATTAACCGTAAAATACCATACCTGCGAGCCTTTGCTTCCTTTAGTCAGGTCATATTCTTTATCTCTCGTTACCCCTAATACGGCGAATCGTTTCACATAGGAAGTACCGGTTTTCCCATCACGGTAAATCATATTGTAAATCGTACGCTCATCGCCCTTACGGAAAACAGCTACATGAAGGACGTCCTTCCCAACGAACACTTTATCTTGAACTTTAGTTACCAAAAACTTACCATCTTCCCGAAAAACAATAATTTCGTCAAGATCGGAACAATCGCAAACAAATTCGTCTCTACGTAAACCCGTTCCAATAAAACCATCTTTCTTATTAACGTACAACTTAACATTAGCTAAAGCAACTTCAGAGGCTGTAACCTTCTCAAATGCTCGCAATTCTGTCTTTCGTTCCCGCCCTTTTCCATATTTTGTTCTCAGTTTTTCAAACCAAGCAATAGCATAATCTGTGAGGTGTTTAAGATGATGTTTTACTTCCTTCACATCTTCCTCTAAGGCTTTCATATGCTCATCCGCTTTTTTCACATCAAAACGGGTGATGCTACTCATCGGCTTATCGATAAGCTTCTTATAATCTTCAGGAAGAATTCTACGATAGAATTGAGGAAAGAAAGGTTCAAATAATTGATCTAAGACCTCAACCACATTCTCAAAATTCCCAGCATTTTCATACTTAGAATCCTTATACATTCCCTCTTGAATAAAGATTTTTAAAAGAGAACTGAAGAACATTTTCTCCATGAGGTCACTCAAGCGTATCTCTAACTCTAACTTTAATAAATCCCGTGTATTATTGGTGTTTTCGATAAGAATATCATTTACACTCAAAAAATAAGGCTTATTATCCTTAATGACGCAGGTATTAGGAGAGATTGACACTTCACAATCAGTAAAAGCATATAAAGCATCAATGGTTACATCAGGAGAAATGCCTGCCGCTAAATGGACTATAATTTCTACATTCTGTGCTGTATTATCTTCTATCTTTTTTATCTTAATCTTTCCTTTATCATTAGCGGCAATTACACTATCTATGATACTGCCTGTTGTTGTACCAAAAGGGATTTCTGTTATTGCTAAGGTTTTTCGATCTACTTCCTCTATTTTGGCTCTCACTTTTACCCTTCCACCACGCATTCCTTCATTATAGGTAGAACAGTCTGCAATACCGCCTGTAGGAAAATCGGGCAATAAGTTAGGCCTCTCACCTCTTAATACTCCAATAGAACCATCGATTAATTCCAAAAAATTATGAGGCATAATTTTAGTGGCCAAACCAACAGCAATACCCTCTGCTCCCTGTGCTAATAATAAGGGAAATTTAACTGGAAAAGTAACAGGTTCACGATTACGACCATCGTAGCTTTGCTGCCAAACTGTTGTATCTGGATTAAAAACAACATCATTTGCAAATTTGGATAATCTAGCTTCTATATAACGTGCAGCAGCAGCAGAGTCTCCAGTAATAGGATCTCCCCAGTTACCCTGACAATCTATTAATAAATCCTTTTGGCCAATTTGAACCATGGCGTCTCCAATGGAAGCATCCCCATGTGGGTGATACTTCATTGTATTTCCAATAACGTTAGCAGCTTTATTAAATCGCCCATCATCCATCTCTTTTAGAGAATGTAAAATTCGGCGCTGAACAGGTTTAAAACCATCATTAATATGGGGAACAGCTCGGTCTAAAATAACATAAGACGCATAATCTAAAAACCATTGTTCGTATAGTCCGGAAATAGGGATAATATTATGACTTATTTTTTCATCACTGGTATTTCCATCCAGATTTTCATTCTCATTTATTTCATCGCTCATTTATAGAAACTCGTATTATATAATTATAATTAATTTATGATTCTCTCGACAATCTAAACTTTCAAATGTAGAATTCCAAAAAACTTCGCAAAAATACGAATGAATTTAAGCAAATCAATGCAAAAAGGTTTTCTAGGAATAATTCGCTATTTTTGCTATTATATGCAATTGAGACTAACTCAACTCAAAAATTCAAATAAGAACAGAATTCCATGAAGAAAATCAACATCTTTTTTATCCTAGCATTAGGCGTTTTAATAGCGTGCAATAATAAGGATCAAAAAACAAACATTTCGATTGATGACAATGCATTAAACAGCATTTCCAAAGATAGCTATATTGAACACATAAAAATACTTTCTTCAGACGAATTTGAAGGCAGAATGCCATTTACTGAAGGTGAAAGAAAAACAATTACATACATTAAAGATCAGTTTGAAAAACTAGGACTAAAACCAGGGAATAAGGAAAGTTTCTTTCAAGAAGTTCCAATGGTAGAAATCAGTTCAACCCCTCCAAAAACATTGACAATAACTGGAGAGAAAGGTAATTTATCATTTTCCTATTTGGATGACTTCGTTATGGGAAGTCGCCGTCAGAATGACGTGGTAGAGGTAAAGAACAGTGAATTGGTATTTGCAGGTTTTGGTATTGTCGCTCCAGAATACAACTGGAACGACTATGAAGGTTTAGATGTAAAAGGAAAAACCATTGTAGTTATGGTAAACGATCCTGGCTATTATAACAAAGACTTATTCAAAGGAGAAACAATGACCTACTATGGGCGCTGGACCTATAAGTTTGAAGAAGCTGCTCGCCAAGGCGCTACAGGAATCATGATTATCCACGATACTGGTGCAGCTAGTTACGGCTGGAATGTTGTCCGTTCCGGATGGTCAGGCCCGCAAATGACTTTAGAACTTGAAGATAACGGCGCATCGTTAGCAGCATTCGAAGGATGGTTTACTGCGGAGTCAGCAAAGAAGCTATTTGCTTTGGCCGGTGTTTCTGAAAATGTTCTCGAAGAAGCAAAAAAACCAGGGTTTAAAGCAATAGATTTAGGCTTAAAGACTGAGGCGAAAGTAGAAAACCATATCAAAAAGGATGTGTCACAGAATGTTTTAGCAAAAATAGAAGGTACTGAAAGACCAGACGAAGTGATTATTTATACAGCTCACTGGGATCATTTAGGAGTTGGAGAAGCGGTAAAGGGCGATTCTATTTATAATGGTGCCATTGATAATGCAACGGGCGTTGCAGCTTTGTTCGAAATAGCAAAAGCACGTTGCGCCGAGTTGCTTGCGGCAACTGCTAGGCCTCCGAGGATCAGCCCTCGGAGGCTTAACGGCTATCGCTCTTCAGCGTCGATCGCTTCGAGCATGCGTCGCGCGATATCAGGGCGGCCCTCGATGCAGCGAAACATTTCCCAACAGGGGTCGCACTTCTTAGTGCCAAGCATGGCCGTGGGCGCGCCGCACCACGTGCAGGGGATCGTCTTTGTATTTCCCATAGCTGTATTTCCTCTTTAGCTGTTTCTCTGTTTAGGCTGCTTTGGCTTCACACGTTTTATACGAGTGGTGCGCCGAGTTGCTTGCGGCAACTGCTAGGCCTCCGAGGGCTGATCCTCGGAGGCTTAACGGCTAGCGCTAGGCGTGGGCGGCCATCGTCAAGGGCAAGGTGAACTGACGCTTTAAAAATGCGTTGTGGCGATTGACTTCCAACTGGCACGCCCTCACGGCCGCGCGTTGCTCCCTCATCGTTTCGCGCATGTCGTCTTGGTACATCGGCGAGCGCTTGATTTCGTCGCGCGCTTGCGCCAACTCCTCGAGAAGAAATAGGCGCAAAGCTTTGATGGTCCCGACACATCGACGCGGCTTAAATCGACGTCCCAGACTTCGCAGTCGAGATAATCCGCCATGTGGCGGTCGCGCGCTTCCATGCCTACCGGCTCGATTTTCGCGCGGGGCTTTGAGGCTTTGCGTTTCACGGTGGTAGCTCCAAAGGTTGAGGCATTTCTGGTTAGCGATAGAAGCGCGCGTCTTCGACCAGTTCCCGAATTTGTTTCTTCGCATCGTTGCGCGAAGACGCGCGCAAAAAACCCTCTTCGCCGTCTTCGTTGCAGTACCAGTAGAGGTTATTGGGCAAAAGCCCCAATAGGCCCCGCCGTTGTCATACCCGCCGCTGTTGAGGCGTACACGCTGCAAAGTGATTTTGCCGCCGTAGCTGATCGTCGGGCCGGTGTGGCGGCCCATAGGCGCGCCGTACTTGCTTGAGACATTCTCGAATTTCTTTTCCATAGCTGGTAGCTCCGTTTGTGTTGAGCATGCCGGTGGCGCGGCATGTGTGAAGTCTTCTCTTTTGCTTCACACCGTTGAGGCTTTGCGGGTGTTAGGGCAAAGCCTCAACAGAGTGAGGCCTAAGCGGCGAGGCCTTTTACGTGCATCATGTTTTCGTATTGGTCGCCGGGCTCGATAACGGACACGGGCGCGTGCAAATGCTGGTACTG
>CAVOLQ010000006.1:0-12573 GCA_963696875.1 uncultured Sphingobacteriaceae bacterium | reverse complement strand
GAAATACCATCTATGTGTACACGTTGTACAAAAGAGTAGGGGTAAAAGGGTCCGCTTCCCATAAATAAAGAATCATCTCGGACTAGTTCCATTTGTCGAGGAATAGAGGTCTCCCTTGAGTAGAAAGCATTGGAAATAAAGGTTTTTGAAAGAGATATGCTATTTGTTTGGTAGGTAATGCAAATCACATCAATTGTCTGATTGGTAATGGCTTTCACATCATTGTTGAAGTCAATTTGAATCCTCTTTGTAATTCGTCGACTTTCCCCAAGTAATATCGTCTTCACCCTAACATTCAACAAAAGGCTGGCACGATAAATTCCCAATTATTTCGTTTAGCCTTTTTGTAAGCATTCTCTATTTCTTTTAAAAATTTATTATAGGCAAAACTTCCTTTTCCTAAATGGATAAAAATGAACCCTCCCTGACCACCAGGAAAAACGGAAATTATTATGCTATCGCCATAGCCTTTTTGATCAAAATAATCTATAATATCTTCAGACATACCATATACCGAAAGCTCGAACGCACGACTTCTATCGCGTAATAGTGCCTTCATCCACTGTTTCCATCTAGTATTTGAAAGGTATCCGAATTCTTCATTTAAATTTTCGCGTCACGACACGATGACGTATTATGAGTGTATCAAAATTAGTAATTCTAAAGATTCCTCGCCCATGGCAAGGCTTTGACCATAAACTGGTATCGCTAAAACAATTCTGGTTTCGCAGTGCTTATCCAACTATGCTGTGCGTGCCCGCACCAAGATCATAGGGACTTACGCAGCCAAGGGCAAAAATAAAAGCACTAAACGTTAAACCTGAAATGCATAATATCCCCATCTTCTACGACATAGGTCTTTCCTTCAACGCTTATTTTCCCAGCCTCTTTACAGGCGTTTTCTGATCCCAATGCAATAAAGTCATCATATTTGATTACTTCGGCTCGGATGAATCCTTTCTCAAAATCAGTATGGATTACTCCGGCGGCCTGAGGCGCGGTAAAACCCTGGTAATTGTCCAGGCCCTTACTTCCTGTACGCCCGAAGTAAAATAAGTTGCCAGATTCAATAAGCGATAAGCAGCACGGATCAATTTATTAACGCCCGATTCCTCGAGTCCGAGATCAGCAAAGAACATCTGTCGTTCTTCGTAAGTTTCAAATTCGGCAATTTCAGATTCAATTTTCGCAGAAATTACCAATACTTCTGCGTTTTCATTTTTAACTGCTTCACGTACTTTATCTACATAGGCGTTGCCGTTAATAACGGAAGCTTCATCCACATTGCAGACATACAGAACTGGTTTCTCTGTAAGTAGTCCCAAGTCGTCAATATATTCAAAATCTTCTTCAGAAATATCAGCTAGCCGTACGGACTTTCCGCTTTCCAAAGTTGTTTTTACAATAGTTAGAATGTCGAAGGTTTTTTTGGCATCTTTATCACCACCGGTTTTAGCCATTTTTTCTACCTTCTGAATACGTTTAGTTACCGTATCCAAATCTTTGAGTTGCAGTTCGGTATCAATAATTTCTTTATCACGAATTGGGTCTACTGAACCATCAACGTGCACAACATTCCCATCGTCAAAGCAGCGTAAAACATGGATGATGGCATTCGTTGCGCGAATATTTCCTAAAAATTGGTTTCCAAGACCTTCGCCTTTACTTGCACCTTTTACTAATCCGGCGATATCCACGATTTCAATAGTATTAGGAACAATTCGTTGTGGATTAACCAGTTCTGCAAGCTTGGTTAAGCGCTCATCTGGAACGGTAATAACCCCTACATTGGGTTCTATAGTACAAAAGGGAAAGTTAGCTGCCTGCGCTTTCGCATTTGATAAGCAGTTAAACAAGGTAGATTTGCCAACGTTGGGTAAACCAACAATTCCGCACTGTAAAGCCATGAAATTTGATTTTTAGATTTGGCGCAAAGGTAATAAAAAAAGGCAATTAATTCTTGGCTCTATCGTATTGATTGGCCATTTTAAATCTACACCCAATTCTTTTGCAGCATGTAATGGGAAGTAAGGATCCCTAAGTAGTTGCCTGGCAAGAATAATTAGGTCAGCTCTTTCCTGAGATAAAATCTCTTCAGCCTGTTTCGCTTCGGTAATTAAACCAACAGCACCTGTTAATATGCCAGTTCTTTTACGAATTTCCTCAGCATAGAGAACTTGATATCCTGGAGATAATGGTATCGTTATGCCGGCTACATTTCCACCGGTAGAACAGTCTATTACATCCACATCCAGCTCTTTTAATACTTCAGTTAAGCTGATGGAATCTTCTAGTGTCCAGCCCCCATCCGTCCATTCCGTCGCCGATATGCGAACAAATAATGGTAATTCGAGTGGCCAAACCTCCCGAACAGCTTTTACCACTTCAACAAGCAGTCGAATTCTATTTTCAAAAGAACCCCCAAATTGATCTGTTCTAAAATTACTTAAAGGCGATAAAAACTCATGGATCAAATAACCGTGAGCGGCATGGATTTCCACGACTTTAAAACCCGCTTGCAAAGAACGGCGAGCGGCTGATCTAAAATCATCAATCACCTTTGTTATTCCGTTGCCATCAAGTTCGGAAGGTGTTTTACTTCGTTCAGAAAAGGGTACCGAACTCGGAGCAACTACCGGCCATCCACCTTCCTCAATGGCTACCGGACCTCTACCATTCCATGGTTCCCGTTCACTTGCTTTTCTACCAGCATGAGCAAGCTGAATACCCGGAATAGAATCATGGTTCTGGATAAAGTCTGTTATTTTTTTCAGAAAGGGGATATGCTCTTCTTTCCAGATCCCCAAATCTGCAGGTGATATTCTGCCTTCAGGAGAAACAGCAGTTGCCTCTGAAAATATTAATGAAGAACCGCCTATTGCTCGAGTTCCTAGATGCACCAAATGCCAATCATTTGCAAAGCCATCTTCGCTAGAATATTGACACATTGGAGAAGTAACAATCCTATTTTTCAAGGTAATACTCCGTATTTTTAAAGGAGAAAAGAGTTTAGACATAATGTAAAGTTAGGTAATTAGGTTGTTTTTCCGCATCTTTTTATTTCTTAATGTTTCTAAGAACTTGATTTTTGATCCCATTAATATTAACCCTAAATTTGTTTTTTACAATCACGCTATTTAAACCATTAGCTTAGCTCAACCAATTAGACTATGAAAACTATACTTTTATTTTTAGCCCTTCTTACTTTTAGCCCTATTTTCGGTCAAAAACCTCAACCAGAAACTTTAAGTAAAAGTTTAGCTCCAGATCAAGTAATGACACCTGAGTTGCTTTGGAGTTTAGGAAGAGTGTCGGCACTTGGTACCAGTCCAGATGGAGAATCCTTTCTGTACCGTGTTAGTCGCACCGATATTAAAACAGAGAAATCAAATTCCGAATACTATATTTTTAACTTAAGTAATAATCAAACTCAGAAAACTGATATACTTGATGGTAAGACTTTTGTTCAATGGGATTCCTGCGGATTATATGCGCGGCAAGACAACGATTTGTTAATCAGCATAAATTATGGTAAAACATGGAATAGTATTTCCAGCAGCTTAGAAGGAGCGAAAGATATTCGTATTTCAGGAGATGGCAAGTATCTTGCATACTCAAAAGAGGTGTTGATAGAAAAAGTGCTTGGAACGGACAAATACAATGATGTTCCTAATACCACGGCACATATCTATACAGATTTAGATTATCGCCACTGGGACAAATGGAATGACGGAAAGGTAAACCATGTATTTCTTTTAAACCTCAGCGACCCGAAAAGCACTCCGATTGATCTTTTAGAAGGAAAACCCTACAATACCCCTCAAAAGCCTTTTGGTGGATCTGAAGACTTTATTTTTTCTGGAGATAGCCGGTCTCTTATCTACGTCACCAAAGAAAAGGTTGGTAAAGAATATGCGCAGAGTACCAATACAGACCTGTTCCAATACATTATTGAAACGGGGGTCACTACTAACCTATCACAAGGTATGATGGGCTATGACGTTTCCCCTAAAGTCAGTCCTGACGGGAAAAGGCTTGCTTGGTTAAGCATGAAGAATGATGGCTATGAGGCAGACAAAAATGATATCGTAATAATGGATTTCTCAAGCGGTTATAAATTGAATCTCACTGCTGCTTGGGATGAAACCGTTGATGGAGACTTTCGATGGAGTAACGATGGCAAGACCATCTATTTTAGTGCTTCAAATAAAGGCACCAAAGCACTCTATTCGGTAAATATACCTGGAAACCTGATGGTGAAAATGTTGCCATTAATCCAGCAAGTCGCTAAAGGCTCATATAATATCAATGATATCGTTGCAGAAAACAATGGCAAGCTCGTTGTTGGAAGAACTGACTTTAATCACGCTACTGAATATTTTAGTTTGTTGATAAAAGATGGGTCTATGGAGGCGCTTACAAAAGTAAACGAGCAAGTTTATAGTCAGATGAAAATAAGCGATGCCCAATTAAAAATGGTCATGACGAAAGATGGAAAAGAGATGGGGGTATGGGTGATTTATCCACCAGATTTTGATCCGACGAAGAAATACCCAACTTTATTATACTGTCAAGGCGGACCACAATCTGCACTTACCCAAAGCTATAGCTTGCGTTGGAATTTCCAATTAATGGCTGCCAATGGATACATTATCGTTGCCCCGAACCGCCGCGGGATGCCGGGTTGGGGAGTTGAATGGAATGCAGCTATCAGCAAAGATTGGGGTGGCGCTGTAATGGACGATTATCTGTCGGCTATCGATGCTATCGCAGAAGAATCCTACGTTGATAAAGATCGTTTAGGATGCGTTGGCGCAAGTTACGGGGGCTATAGTGCATTTATGCTTGCAGGAATCCATGAAAACAGATTCAAAACATTTATTGCACATGATGGACTTTTCGATATGAAAAGCTGGTACGGTACTACGGAAGAATTATTTTTTGCTAACTGGGACTTAGGAGGTAACTATTGGGATAAACCAATCCCAGAAGCCTATACAAAGTTCAATCCATCCAATTATGTGTCTAACTGGAATACCCCCATTTACATTATCCAAGGAGAATTGGATTATAGAGTACCTATTGGTCAAGGCTTACAAGCCTTTCAAGCAGCCCAATTAAAAGGCATAAAAAGCAAGTTATTGTATTTCCCAAATGAAAACCACTGGGTCCTTCACCCTCACAACGCTTTAGTTTGGCAAAGGGAATTCTTTAATTGGTTAAAAGAAACGCTTTAGTTTTTCTTACGAACAGCATTCAGCCGACAGCTGCCTACAGAATTATTAAGAAAATCCATGATATCAAAATAAAAAGGATAGCAATGATTGTTTTTGTTTTCAAAATGAAAACAATTTATTATCTTTGACATAAAGCAAAATTAGTAACGGGATTTTGTATTGAGATATTAAATTAAGGAAATCAAAAGACGTCGATGAATATTATTGTTAGACGAGCAATCCTCTATTATATTGATAAGTATCCGAAAGCGAAGTCCGCATTATTGATTTGGTATACTGAGTTTTTGAAGCATGACTTCAAAAATTTCAATGAATTAAAAGAAGTTTATACTCATGCTAGTATAATAGCCAATAGAAGAGTTATATTCAATATTAAAGGGAATGATTTTCGGCTAATTGTATCGGTTAATTTTAAGCAATCTGCTGCGTATATAATTTGGTTTGGTACCCATTCAGAATATGATCTTATTGATGTATCAAATATTGAATTTGACACGAGGATTCTAGATTTTAAATAAGAAAGTGATGAAGAATTGGAAAGTAATAAAAACAGAATTAGATTACCAAAAAGCGGTAAATAGAACAATAGATTTGTTTCACTCAGAAAAAGATTCTGAGATAAACGAACTGGAACTTCTTTTAATATTAGTAAAAAATTATGAAGATAAGCATATTCTGATACCTAGTCTTGATCCTTTAGAGGCAATAAAGTCAAAGATGGAAGAGTTGGGCTTAAAAAACAAAGACCTAGAGCCCTTGATCGGCAGTCGAGGACATGTTTCGTCAGTACTTTCGGGTAGACGAGAAATTACTTTGACAATAGCCCAGCGTCTTAAGACTTTTTTGAGACTTCCTGCCGAGGTATTTATTCATTGATACTAGTTACTAGCATGCTATACTTGTAATTATCCTAGCAAGCTATACTTATAAACTATTGCTAGCAAGCTATACTGATAAACTATGCTAGTATGCTATACTTATAAACTATTGCTAACAAGCTATACTTATAAACTATGCTAGTATGCGATACTTGTAAACTATGCTAGCAAGCTATACTTATAAACTATGCTAGAAAACTACGCCTATTAATAAACTATACTAACTCGCCATACATAAAAGCACCTAAGACCATAACCCTAAATGTGGCCTAGGAAGTAACATCCTAAACAAGCTATACTTGTAAACTATGCCTAATAGTAAACTATATAGGTAACACGCCATACATAAAAGCACCTAAGACCATAACCCTAAATGTGGCCTTGGAAGTCCCGGCAGAGATACCCCGCGTGCCCGCACCAAGAACGATAGGGACTTACGCAGCCACGAGTTTTTTTGGTTCTTTTTTTGCGGAAAAAAAAGAAAAGAATCACCTCTTTAATATCTCATAAGACTTCACTCTCGCTTCATGATCATAAATTGCAGAAGCAATCATCAGCTCATCCACTTGTGTTTTATCAATAAAATCTTGCAGTTCGGTTTTTACTTTTTCCGGTCCTCCCACAAAAGTGTAGGCGATCATTTGTTCCAATGCAGCTTCCTCCATTGGATCCCAATCTCTATCGGGATTTGGCGGTTGTAAGAGTTCTCTTTTCCCTGTTAAGATACCCAAAAATTGTTCTTTAATAGAAGTTCCTAAACGCAGCGCTTCTTCATTCGTATCGGCGGCAATCACATTTATACACGCCATTGTATAAGGAGCAGCTAATTGTGCAGATGGCACAAAGTTTTCATGATAGATTCTAAGTGCTGAGTGTAAATGTGCAGGAGCAAAATGGCTCGCAAATGCATAGGGTAAACCCATAGCTGCAGCTAGATAGGCACTATCTGTGCTTGAACCCAAAATCCAAATGGGGATATCTAAGCCTTCACCAGGAAAAGCCCTCACACTTGCATTCTGATTTTCGACCGATAAATAAGTCTGCAATTCTTTTACATTTTGGGGAAATTCCATGGCAGCGAACCGGTCCCTACGTAGTGCTTGAATAGTAAGTTGATCCGTTCCCGGAGCACGCCCCAATCCTAAATCAATTCTGTCAGGATATAAGGTGCCGAGTGTTCCAAATTGTTCTGCAACGATCAAGGGAGCATGATTTGGCAACATAATGCCTCCAGAACCAACCCGTATACTTGAGGTTCCCCCGGCTATATAACAAATCAAAACGGATGTTGCCGAACTGGCCACGCCCCTCATATTATGATGTTCGGCAAGCCAAAAACGGCTATAGCCTAAATTCTCAGTTTTCTGAGCTAAATCTAATGCATTACTTAATGAATCTTTCGCAGTATGCCCTTCTGTTACCAAGGCTAGTTCTAGAACGGATAGGGGAATATTTGTTATTTTTTTTGAGGACATGTGTATTCAACTATGGTAATTCTACTCAGAGTAGATCGTTTGTGTATTTTCTTGTCTTACAAAGTAAGCAGTTTTTACCAAGATTAAAGTCTTGAGTCTGTAAAATTAGGGGTTAGGTTATAGGTTATAGGTTATAGGTATTAGGTATTAGCGATCAGCGATCAGTTTTCAGAAATCACATAAAAATGCCCCCAAATTTTTCAATTTTTGGAGGCATTGAAGAGACAAGCTCTTTTTCGGAAATTAATTCTTATTGCTTATGGCCAAACTCGCCGTCCGCTTTAATGGTAACCACGTCGCTAATCATCGGAGCTGGAAACTTTGATCCCAGACCGAAATCCGAACGCTTAATTTCTCCAATGATTTGGATTCCTGCAACCGGAGCTCCACCTGCATTTGGATTTGCAGTTGTTCCTCTGTAATTCATTGTGATAGTTGCTGGTTTAGTGACACCTACTAAGGTTAGATCTCCAGTTAGAGAATACTTTCCATCAGCAATTTTTTTAATAGATTTGCTTTTGAAAGTCATAGTAGGATGCTTTTCAACGTCAAAAAAGTCAGCGCTTTTTAAATGAGCATCTCTAGGTTCAACACGTGTATTAATTGAATTTGTCGGTACAGTCATTTCAACAACAGCATCACTAAAATCTTCTTTTGAAGCAGTTATGTTAACATCATATTTGTCAAAATGGCCTGGAACATCTGCAATACCTAAGTGTACGACTGTAAAACCTAATTTAGAATGGTATGGATCTGCTGTCCAAGTAGTAGTTTGGGCGAATGCACCCACTGAAGCAACTAATAAGGCCACAAATAATGTGATTTTTTTCATCTGAATAAATTGTTTTTTAAAGGCGATGAAGCTATCATGAGCACTATCTTCATTGCCATTGTGAGTAATTTTTTTAATGCTCATGATGGATTCATAATATTTTTTAATTGTTTTTAATTTAAGAAAAGATTGGTTTCCAACCTCTTCATGTTCAATGCAAAGGTAGAGCACTTAATCTCAAAAAATCTTAACCTAGATCAAGATTTTCACTTTGTTTAATATCCGCAAATTGCCAAATAAAGTGAGTGAATCGTAAATTAAACAAGAGTTTGTTGTTTTTTTTAAAATATTTATTCATTTTTATTGAAATATCAATAAAAGTGAATAAATTAGCGGCCTATTACAGAAAAAGAAGAAAATACAAATTTGCATGGAAAATAAATTGAACACACGGGAGGAGCATGATTTACTGGGATACAGAGAAATTCCCAATACTTCGTTATATGGAATCCAAACACAGCGGGCAAAAGAGAATTTTAATATTACAGGTGTTACTATCGGTAGCTACCCTGAATTAATTAAAGCTTTTGTGATTGTTAAGAAATCGGCTGCTCAAGCCAATAAGAAAACGGGTTACTTAAATGCTACTATTGCTGATGCTATTTCTGCTGCATGCGATAGTTTAATTGAAAGCGACAATTCAGAACACTTCGTTGTAGATATGATCCAAGGAGGGGCAGGTACCTCAACTAATATGAATTTCAATGAAGTGATTGCAAATAAAGCGCTGGAAATTTTGGGACATCAATATGGTGAGTATAAATATTGCCATCCCAACAACCATGTAAATATGTCTCAATCTACGAACGATGCATATCCTACCGCACTTAAACTCGCGATTGTTTTTGCAAAAGATCCGTTGATCAACGAGTTGAAGCTGTTGATTGAGAGTCTGGAGAAAAAGGCTGAGGAGTTCAAAGGGGTATTAAAGATGGGAAGAACGCAACTTCAAGATGCGGTACCTATGACACTGGGTCAAACTTTCTCTTCCTATGCAACTACTTTAAAAAAAGAAGTTTCTTATATAGAAAGCGCTGCTACTCAATTTTTGGAAGTAAATATGGGTGGTACTGCAATTGGTACTTGTATTAATACTTCCCCAAAGTACACACCTTATGTAGTTGAATATTTAGCTGAATACAGTCAACTGGATATAGTAAAAGCTGAAGATTTAATTGAAGCTACCCAAGATATGGGCGCATTTGTTTCGTTTTCTTCTGCACTTAAGCGATTGTCCATTAAATTATCAAGAATATGTAACGATTTAAGATTGTTGTCTTCTGGACCAAGAGCAGGTTTCAATGAGATCAATCTTCCTTCTGCACAACCTGGATCTTCCATAATGCCGGGAAAAATTAACCCCGTTATTCCCGAGGTGGTTAATCAGGTTGCTTTTAAAGTGTTGGGTAATGATTTAACGGTTAGTTTAGCCGCGGAGGCTGGACAGTTGGAGTTAAATGCTTTCGAACCTGTGATTGCTAACAGTATTTTTGAGTCTCTAAAAATTTTAGAAAATGGTATTGAAACTTTGAGAGAAAGATGTATAAACGGGATAACTGCTAATGAAACATTATGTTTGAATTCCGTTCACAATAGTCTAGGTATCCTTACTGCTTTGAGCCCTTACTTGGGTTATGAAGAATGTTCAGATTTGTCAAAGGAGGCATTAACGAATAACAGAAATATATTAGAACTCATTAGAGAAAGAAATTTAATACCTCAAGATCAGCTTGATGTTTTATTAGAGCCTAAGAACCTTATCCAAGCTCAATTGAAAGATAATTAAAATTTGGGCATATCTTCTTCTTTTTATTCCTACAGATAAAGGAATAATCTTTCACAACGTAACGCTTAAAGGAAATAAATTTTCTTTTAAGCGTTATTTATTTATACGTCTTATTATATTCAAAATTTTTAAATTTTACATAAAGTGGGGAATATTTACACATAGTGTAACTTCCGACCTGGTTTAGACGCCGTTTTGAAAGTCGAATGTCAAGGTCTTTCTTATTTCACAGTTATAAACTTTTACTTTTTGTTAATGTAAAATCCTTATATTTACCAAATATACATTGCCATTCGGGGTTTTGAGCCTAAATTAATATTATTGGTATGCATTTTGGTGGAACTGTAAGTTAAAGACACTTTTTTTATGAATAAAGTCAAAGCTTCCAATTATAATATTGTTGATATTGTCAAAGATTTTTTATTGAGCGGTAGGCATATTCACCCCATCGTTATTTTATTGGTCGACTTATTTATCGTCTTCGTTGCGTTTTCCATTTCCTTTTATATTGTCGAAGGTGTTTTTTATAATAGTTTTAGTTTTACTCAGTATTTTAAATACACTTTATCTATTTGTTTGGTCGCATTTCCAGTAATTTATTTGGGGAGATTGCATACTGGTTTATTACGTTTTTCTAATACCGTTGACCTTTTTCGAGTTTTCTATGTAACCTTTATTTTTTCGGCATTATTCCTTTTCTTCATTTGGTTATTTGGAACTTCCCTAATCGATAGTGGTTATTTACCATTATATAGAATATTGTTTGTTAACTTTTTTGTCTGCTCTTCTTTATTGGTGATTTTTCGTCTATTTTCAAAGTCTCTTTATATCCTTTTAGCCCGTCGAATGGCTAATAAAGAAATCCACCGGGTACTGATTTATGGATCCGATAAAAATGCCATACTGGTAAAGCAAGCCCTCGAAACTGATTCAAATATCAATTATATTGTAGAGGGTTTTATTGACACTGATCGCCAAATGTTAAATAGTTATTTGCAACAGAAAAAGGTATACCATGTCAAAGATCTCGGTAAATTAAAAGAGAGTAGAGATATTGATCAACTTTTGATTGTAAATGAGGACTTAGACGATCGTGCTAAGACGGTCGTAATTGAACGAGCTATCCGTCTAGGAATAAAGGTATTAACCATCCCTCCAACAAAGAATTGGTTATCAGGAAAACTTGATAAAAAGCAAATAAAAACGCTGCGTATTGAAGATTTACTGCAAAGGAAGCCTATAAAAATTGATCAGGAAAAGGTTAAAGAAGATCTTTTTGGAAAAAGAGTTTTGGTAACTGGTTCCGCCGGTTCAATTGGTTCTGAAATTGTAAGGCAAGTGGCAAGCTATAATCCTTCTTTACTTATACTTTGTGATCATGCTGAATCTCCTTTGCACGATATTCAGCTAGAGATTGAAGATCGATATCCAGAAATTAATATTGAAATAGTTCTTTTGGACGTTTGTAATTATAATCGAATGTTCAAGCTATTTACAGTTTGTCGTCCAGAAGTTGTTTTTCATGCGGCTGCTTATAAACATGTACCGTTAATTGAGAACAACCCCTTCGAAGGCATATCGGTTAATGTAGGCGGTACGAAAATAGTTGCCGACCTGTCCATGCAGTTTGAGGTCGATAAATTTGTAATGATCTCTACAGATAAAGCTGTGAACCCAACTAACGTGATGGGGGCATCCAAACGCTTAGCCGAAATTTACATACAATCATTAAATGGGATACCCGGTAATAAAACTCGGTTTATCACCACCCGTTTCGGTAATGTTTTAGGTTCCAATGGGTCTGTTATACCCCGTTTCGGTTCACAAATCGAAAGAGGAGGACCTGTTACGGTTACTCATCCGGAGATCACTAGGTTTTTCATGACAATCTCCGAAGCTGTTCAATTGGTTTTAGAGGCTGGAACCATGGGTAGGGGCGGTGAAATCTATGTATTTAATATGGGGAAACCCGTTAAGATAGTGGATTTGGCAAAAAAGATGATCCAACTTGCCGGTTATGAAGAAAACAAAGACATCAAGATTGTTTATTCAGGTTTACGACCGGGTGAAAAACTTTATGAAGAGCTCCTTGCTTCAGAAGAACAAACTTTAGCTACTCATCATAAGGACATCAATATTGCCAAAGTGATAAGTTATTCATTCGAAGAGACTCGTCGGTCAATAAATGAATTACTTGAGATCAATAGTTTGCATAAGAACGAAGATGTTGTTCTTAAGATGAAACAGATTGTTCCTGAATTTGTAAGTATGAATTCCATCTATGAAAAGCTTGACAAAGAGGTGGAAGTATCCTTTACAGAAAGCAATAGGTTGACTGCTGCTAGTTCTTAAAAAAGAAAACCCT
>CAVOLQ010000005.1:0-196934 GCA_963696875.1 uncultured Sphingobacteriaceae bacterium | reverse complement strand
ACAAAATTTACCAAGAAGTCTGATCACTGGAAGTATTTTGAAAAATTAAAAGCGAAAAAGAAAAGGGCCTAGTATACTTTTACGAACTATTTTACCCGCACTTGTCGTTTCGTTCAAAATCCTATGTTAAAGATTGCACAATAGCCAGCAGCATTACACAAGAAGCATTTTTGCGACTTTGGTTGTTACGAACCTCCATTTCGGAGACATTGACCATCTTAAAGACTTCCTCATCAAACAAATCAAGGAAGCAGGAGCTGCCTATTACAGAAAAAGCAACACACGTTTTCATCGTTGCCTAACAGTTCGGACAGTAATCCAGAACTTTCAGGAGTTCATGCTCGGCTATGAAATGGAAGAGGAAGTGGAAGGAGGACACCGTTTACCTTGAGGAATTGGAATCAGCAAAAAAAGACCAGCTAAACAAATTACAGGCAATATTGCCCAACCCTAAACGGAGCAGCAACAGCTTTTCATCAAACTATGCTTAAAATACAGCTTCAGCTATGACCGCATCTCCTGGCATCTCGGCGGAATCTGACTATGAAGTCAGCCTACATGTAGAAAAAACAATCGGAACACTAAAAGCGGCACTATGCCGGAACAAATAAACTAGACGAGCTATCATTGAAACCAAAAAAGATTCATCTGCGAAGAAGAACTGAGCGACGAACAGGTAAATAAAAGTCTTAAAAATGCGCTATGAATTGCAATATAGCTTTGAAGAAATTGCGGATGCATTAAAACTAAAAAGCAACCAAGTAAAAAAAATATTCGTGCAAGCACACGCTGTTGTCCGAAAAGCAAAAAAATCAGACATAGAAAGGAAAAAGAACTATGGAAAAGAAACGAATAATGCTGACCGCGAAAATTCAGGTTTTTATAGACGTGCAATACGATAAAGAAAAGCGTCGTGAATATTACCAAAAACTTTTCGACTGGCAGAATATGTGCTTCCGTGGAGCAAACTACTTTTCACCCATCATTACCTGCAAGATCAGATAAGGAAATCCGGTACATCTCAGACGACATAAAGGTAAATTGACCGACGTTGAGAATAAGTACTGAAGAAGGGATATTGAATACCTCCAAGATGAACACTGACCTATCGTTTGCTTTCCTCCTATTTCAAAGGGGAAATGCCATCGGATATTTTTGCCAATCTAAATAAAACCTTGGTAACCATTTATAATAACGAGCGTTCGTCTTATTGGAAAGGCGAAAGATCACTACGAAGCTACAAACGTAACATACCCATCCCATTTTCAGCCAGACAACTGAAGTTGATGGGTGATGAAAAAGGAAGGAATTATACTTTTACCCTTTTCAAGATACCCTTTAAAACTTATTTGGGTAAAGACCGATCTGATAAAAAAGTATTGCTTCAGCGAACTTTGGTCGGAACCATTAAACTTTGCAGTTGTTCTTTAAAAATCGATAAAGGCAAGCTTTTCTTATTGGCCGCCTTTGAAATGGAGCAAGATGAACATCAATTGGACGAAGCCATCTTCGCGGAAGCCTCGCTATCCATTGAGCATCCTATATCTGTGAAGGTGGGTAAGGAAACTTTTCAAATTGGCAATAAAGAAGAGTTTTTACATCGCCGATTAGCCATTCAAGCTGCAAGGCATCGCTTGCAAAGAGGCTCAACATTTAATAGAGGAGGAAATGGGCGAACTCGGAAAATGAAAGCCTTGGATGATTATAGTGAAAAAGAGAAGCGTTATGTGGATAGTCGTTTGCACCTCTACAGCAAAAGACTGATTGAACATTGCATCAAAAACCAAGCAGGAACTTTATTGCTGGTGAACCAGGAACAAAAAGAAGACATAGCCAAGGAAGAAGAATTTCTATTAAGAAACTGGAGTTATTATGGCTTAAAAGAAAAAATAGCCTACAAAGCCAATAAGGCGGGGATCAATTTGATTTTAGAGTAATTGACAGCAAATAGAAAGTCAATTTTCCCCAACCTATTGATCCTGCCAAAACCGTTCTTTAACATATTAGAGGCTGCTTGTACAGCCATAGGGTGAGATCTATAGATACTCACTGAATACTTTTTTGAATATGCTCAACCACTTTTGAAAGATATATACAACCCACCCCGAATAAGAGCAAATAAAATATATTGCGTCAGACTAAAGTTTAAAATGTATATACAATCTGATGCTATCCAAAAATAAATATCATCGCTTGTGACTAACCCATCTTGAAAGGTATATACATGGCGAAATATATTAGTGAAGGGTACAGCATATTGCGACTAACCACATTTTGAAAGATATATACAATCCGATACTATCCAAAATATATAGCATCGATTTGGCTTACCACTTATCATATTTGAGGCTGCTTGTACAGTCGTAGGGTGAGATCTAAAGATACTTTCTGAATACTTTTCTAATCGAGATACGGGTCATAAGGTAGCGACAACCGACCACAATTTGAAAGGGATATGCAACAGATAAACCTGGTGGGAAATTCAGCGAAAAATTGTGACCAATCACATTTGGTATATTGGTGTAAACAACCCATCTCAGAAGGTATTGCTTGATTAGCATTGTGGCTAACCACAGCTTTAGGGGTATATACAACTTTACCGATTCTTGTTTTGATTAAACCTGTGTCAGACCCCAGTTTAAAATCGAGAGTTACGTTCGAGGACGAGAGTCGAGAAGCCTAAAACAGTTGAAAAGGCATCTATTAACGCTCTTTATCATTTGAGGCTGCTTGTACAGCCGTAGGGTGAGATCTAAAAGATACTCACTGAATACTTTATTAGAAACGCCTAACAACATTTAGCAGGTATATACAGCGTAGGGCGAGTCTCGTGTAAGTCTTTGGGTAGCCAAAGCTGAAACTGAAAAGCTAAGTTTATTAATGTTAACTTTACATTAGGAAGTCCAATCTCCAATCTTAGCAACTATCGGATTTTATAGAATCAAAATACATCCGATATTTGTATCATTGGAGTAAAGAAATGAAAGAGCAAGAATATATTAATTTTGAACGAGTTGCTAAGGCGATCGATTTTATCAAACAAAATTTTAAAAAGCAACCCAGCTTGGATGATATTGCAGAAAATATCAATTTAAGTCCGTTTCATTTCCAACGATTGTTTACAGAATGGGCGGGTACAAGCCCCAAGAAATTTCTACAATACATAAGTGTAGAATATGCGAAGAAAATACTCAAAGCTGATAAACAGGTCACATTATTTGACGCAGCTTATGAAACCGGACTATCAGGCACAAGTCGCTTGCATGATTTATTCGTTAGTATTGAAGGAATGACTCCGGCAGAGTTTCAACATGGTGGACAACATCTATATATCCAATACAGTTTTTCTGAGAGTCCATTTGGCAATCTTATCGTAGCCTCTACAGGTAAAGGCATATGTTATATGGCATTCTACGAGAATGATGTTAAAGCATTCGAGCGCCTGAAATCTAAATTTCCAAATGCCCGATTTCAACAAAAGTCAGATCCATTACAACAAAACGCCCTATTAATCTTTCAAAATGACTGGAGTAAACTGCCTGAAATAAAGCTACATTTAAAAGGCACACACTTTCAATTGAAAGTGTGGGAAACTCTGCTTAAGATTCCAATGGGACAGCTAGCTACTTACGGCTCCATTGCTCAACAAATTGAAAAACCCAATGCTTCGCGAGCTGTTGGTACAGCTATTGGAAGTAATCCTGTTGCCTTCTTAATCCCATGCCATCGCATCATACAGTCTACCGGCCTTTTTGGGGGATATATGTGGGGAAATACCAGAAAAACGGCTATCATTGGCTGGGAGGGAGCGAAGGTACACAGTGAACCTTGAAAAGAAAAAGACCGTTAATTAAAACAAAATGGATTTATTCAATCATGATCCTAAGGAAGAAAGAAACTTATTACCCAGAGACGGGATTGTAAACTACTATGGAAAGCTGCTTCCAACTACCCAAGCAAACAACTTTCTAGAAGCCTTGCTAAATCGTATTGAATGGAAGAACGATGAAGCCATTATCTTTGGAAAGCGGATTATTACCAAGCGAAAAGTAGCCTGGTATGGCGATTCCAATTTCGAATATACCTATTCAAACATTACCAAAAGAGCTTTGCCTTGGACGAAAGAACTATTAAACCTCAAAAGCATGATCGAAGAAAAAACTGGAGAGAAATTTAACTCCTGTTTACTTAATTTGTATCATACAGGAGAAGAGGGAATGGCTTGGCATAGCGATGCTGAAAAGGATTTGAAGGAAAATGGTGCAATTGGTTCGTTAAGCTTCGGTGCAGAACGAAAATTTGCATTTAAGCATAAAGAAAGTAAAGAAACCGTTTCGCTTATTCTAGAACATGGTAGCTTACTAATGATGAAAGGTACCACTCAAAGTTATTGGCTACATCGACTGCCCCCCACAAAGCGGATTTCAAAACCGCGGGTAAATTTAACCTTTCGGATGATCGTTAAATAGTAACAAACTCTTTAGATCAATATTTTTTCAGAATTCACTTTCTTAATGCAACTGCTTGTTATCAGTCTTTTTTCGCCGTAGGTAAGAATTCATCTTGGTGAAGGGCATTGTATTTTTTTAGCAACTGAAGTGTCTTTTCGACAGGCAAGGCTTTCACTTCCCGTCCATTTATGCCTTTCATATCTTCTGCCATAAAAAGCGAGTTATAGATTGCCTCTTCTGTTGCTTCTACTACTGCTAAAAATAGGGATGACATACTTTCGTTTGCTAGTTCCTTTTTATCAAGCACTTTACTTTCTCCGGAAATTCGAACATCAGGGTGGGTAGAAAAAGCAATAGAATAATCGCCACTTCCATTGGAAGAAAAACCACCCACACTAGATAAAGCTAAAAAAGAACGTTTGGCCAATCTTTTTAAGTTTCTTGAGGAAAGTGGGGCATCCGTCGCAATAATCATCATGCACGATCCATCTTCAAGGTATGATTCTCCTTTATCCATAAGATAGAAATTTCTTAATTCTCGACCGATTGGCGCACCATTTATTGTCAAAACACCTCCAAAGTTACTCTGCACAAGAACTCCGACAGTATAGCCTCCTTCTGACTTCGGCAATATCCGAGAAGAAGTGCCAATTCCTCCTTTAAAGCCTAAAGCCTCAGTTCCTGTACCAGCACCCACATTGCCTTCATCCGCGTAACCAGACTTTGAGTTTAGGAGTGCCTTCCTTACATCCTCAGTTTTAATATTCCTAGCGCGAATATCGTTCAGTCCTCCATCGTTAGTTTCTCCTACAACAAAATTAATGGATTTTACGTTTTCATTTCCAGGTAGTCCAAGCATATAATCAATAAGTCCGTCTGCAACTTGAGGAACACTTAGCGTATTGGTTAATAAAATCGGAGTTTCTAAATTACCAAGCTCTTCTATTTGTGACAAGCCTACTGACTTGCCGTAACCATTCCCAACATATATTGCTGCCGGAACCTTTTCTTGATATACGTTCTCACCATGAGGAAAAATTGCTGTCACGCCCGTCCTGATTCCCTTCCCACTATAAAGTGTTTCATGGCCAACTTTAACGCCTTCCACATCAGTGATTGCATTCCATTTTCCTGTTTTCAATATCCCGTTTACGACACCTAAATCTCTTGCTCTAGAACGCTTTTCTTGAGAAAAGACAGCGAAAGAAAAAAGGATGGTGATAAATAAAATTATAAATCTCTTCATCATCAAATCTTATTAAATCCAAATATAACTCAAAAACCTTCTAAAAGTGGATCATACATTGAAATTAAGTTTTCCTTTGTATTAGCTATACTATTACAAATGACTGTATCACAGAATTCACTCTTTAAATACAGGAGAAGTATGTTTTTTATATGGTAAAAACCTGATTTAATCGCGAAGTATAATATCATAAATGGGTCATTATAGATTACAACTATAATGCTATAGGAGAAAACTATCATTTCCGAGGGCATCTTTTCTTACCTTTGCTCCAACAAAAAAATAAAAAGATTATGAGTTTAGTAGGAAAGCAATTCCCCAGCATTACAGTAGACGCTATGGATCACATGGGCGATGATTTAAAAATTAACGTTTTAGAAGAAGCGACAAAAAACAACAAAAAAGTAATCTTATTTTGGTACCCTAAAGATTTTACTTTTGTGTGCCCGACAGAATTACATGCATTTCAGGAAGCTTTACCTGAATTTGAAAAGAGAAACACAATCGTTATTGGAGCATCTTGTGATACAAACGAGGTACATTTTGCATGGTTGAATACAGCAAAAGACAATGGTGGTATTGAAGGAGTAACTTATCCAATTATTGCGGATACTAACCGCAACTTAGCTAACGTATTACAAATTCTAGATATTCAAAGCACTACTTACAACGAAGAGTTAGACACTTTGATTTTAGAAGGATCAAACGTAACGTATAGAGCTACCTATTTAATTGATGAAACAGGTAAAGTATTCCACGAAAGTGTGAACGATATGCCTGTTGGAAGAAATGTAAACGAGTATTTAAGATTAATTGATGCATACGCTCACGTACAAAACTTTGGGGAAGTTTGCCCTGCAAACTGGGAAGAAGGAAAAGATGCAATGAATGCAAACCGAGATGGCGTAGCTTCGTACTTAGCCGCTCACTAAAGACAAAAATATGCTACAAGAATTAGAAACGGATAATTTAGCAGAAATCGTAGAAGGTAATGATATTGTATTGGTACAATACTCTGCTACCTGGTGCGGAAACTGCAGAATAATGAAACCGAAATTTAAAAAGATGGCTTCTGAGAATGAAGGTGTTACTTTTATAGTTGCTGACGCAGAGAAATTCCCTGAGTCAAGAAAACTAGCTGATGTAAGTAATTTACCAACATTTGCCGCCTTTAAAGGGGGTAAACTTTTGAACCAAGTTCAAACTAATAAAACAGATGCCCTAACCCAACTAGTGAATGAAGTTACCAGTAATTAAACATTTAACTCAATTTATTGAGGAGAATGATCAAGACTACGTCATCGAAACCATTGAGACATTAGAACATTTAACTGAATCGCCAGGCATTTCTGATGAAGAAATGGATGTTATAGGTGAGTTACTCTCTAATATGTATGGATCATTAGAGGTTAATAAGCTAATAAAAGAAGAACGTCTGTCTCAAAAAGACGCCCTCAACAGCTTTATGAAACGAGTATTGGGCTCTATTGATAAGTAAAACCAGTTAGTTGCCATATAGTTCCTAACAATATCCTGTTAGGAACTATATGGCTTGTTGAGAACTATTTATAAAAATCCAATTTAATTTTGTATTTTTATATTTGTTAAAGGTAATTTCCGAGGAAGCAGCATCGAATCTCTCTCATTCAAAAAATCATGGCGAGAGGTAGGATCCTTCCATTTAGGAACTATAAAAATTTTTAATTGTTGATTTTTTCAAAGGCCGTGCTTGGCAAAAGCACGGCCTTTGCTTTTTTTTAAACCAAAGAACTAAAGGCTCACTATATTGTTCTACACAAAACGGACAAATACTGATAGCTTCACAGCCAATTAATAACAAACCGAGTGCATCCAGCTCATTGATACCAATAAGAATGAATACTCATTAATAATTGATCAGATGAAAAATAATTTAACAAAATTGACGCTCAACATTTACTTGATTTCAGGTCTTGTATTTGGCGCCTTGATTGGGTCCGTTACCACCGAAACTATCGCAGGAACTGCTATAGGATTGCTTATAGGGCTAGCTTTCGGGGCACTATTCAATAAAATCGCAACGAAGCCAAAAAGCTATAAAGATATATAGATAGCACAAGATGAAATACGGCTTATTGCTTCAATGTAACATTTACCTGTACATTTAAACTAATAGCTTAATTAATCGTCGAAATACTAAATTAGTTACAATGATTAAATCGACGCTTTTACTTTTTTTCCTTTTTGCTTTATCTGCTGCTCAAGCACAGAAAATGCCGGTTATGCAGAGCAACTGGGCAAACAATGTTGTGGTGAATGGGAAGCTAAACGAATGGGGAGACACTCTTACACATTATTTTGAGGACCAAGATCTTTATTATTCTTTCGCAAATGATGATACATATTTATATGTTGCCATTCGTGTAAAAAATAAAGATAAGCAGATGCAAGCAGTCCTAAACGGATTTAGAATGACCATTAATCGCGATGGCAAGAAAAAAGTCGGTCCTAGTTTAACTTTCCCAGTACCTGATCGAGCGGCACTTAGAGCATTGTCTAATCAAGAATTCAATAAACCTGAAGATCTGAGAAAAGGAGCTTTAAGCGCAATTCGGGCTTATTACGTTCAAGGTTTTTCCTCTATCCTTGATGGTCCAATTTCTCTAGACAATAGTTATGGCATTAAAGCTGCAGTATTAATTGATTCGACAGATCAGCTATGTTACGAAAGTGCGATCCGTCTAGATCAACTTAACTTACCCAACCAAATAGACGGATTTGCAATTAACCTCAAAATTAATGGTTTAATCAGGACGCAATATAACGTCACCAGTCCAATGAGAAGCCGAAGAGGATCTCCCTATGGATATGACCCCTACGGGTATGATCAACGACCTAGATCCGTGATACAAAATCGAGACGAACCAGGAACTTGGCAATACCTACAGTTAGCTCCCAAACCTTAGTTTACTAACTCACTTTCATACCACCTAAAGATACACTCTATACGCTAATTATGACATCAACGATTTTTAAAAGCTTAAAAAATTTGTTCCTTATCTTAATCCTTTCAATTATAAATTCTCAAGTAGCAGTCTCTCAGGAATCTAAAAGTGTTAAAGGGGTATTACAAGACACAACGGGTTTAAGTATAATATCGGCAACAATAAAACTTATTTCACCACTCGATACAATGTATTCTACAAGTGATGTGGATGGAAACTTCACTTTCAATAATATTAAAGCGAATCGCTTTAATATTATTATAAATAGCCTTGGCTACGAGGGTATTAATAAAGAGTTTCAATTTGGTCCCAATCAAAATAGTCTCGATTTAGGGAAAATTATTATGACTACAGGTTCCCAAATTTTACAAGAAGTAACCGTTGAAGGCAGCCCATTAATTGTTGTTAAAGAAGACACTTTAGAGTATCGAGCGAAAGATTACAATTTAAAAGAGAATGCGGTTACTGAAGATTTACTTAAAAAACTTGATGGCGTAGAAGTAGATAAAGATGGAAATATAAAAGCACAAGGTGAGGCAATTACAAGAGTGCGTATTAATGGAAAAGATTTTTTTGGCGGTGACGTAAAAACTGCAACTAAAAATCTGCCCGCCGAAGTTATCGAGAGGATACAAATAATAGATGACTATGGAGATCAAGCAAATATAACTGGAAATAGAAGTGGTGATCCTGAAAGAGTATTAAACATTCAAATCTCACCTGATAAAAATAAAGGAGACTTCGGAACGTTTAGAGCTGGTGGTGGAAGCCAGGAAAGGTATCAAGGTACCGCTTCGTACAATAGCTTCACTGAATCTAGGCAATTCTCAGCTTTGGGAAACCTTAATAACGTTAATGCCCCTTTATTCGACTTCCAAACTAGAGGAAGTGGCGCTAGACGTGGTGGAGGGGGCGGTGGATTTGGTGGAGGCGGCTTTGGTGGCAGTCAAAACGGACTAACCAATGTTGGATCAATTGGAATTAATTATAGAAAAACATTACTTAATGAAAAACTTACAACTTATGGTAATTATAGCTATAGTCATTCGGATAATACCACATTGCGCAACGATTTTAACGAATACACTTATGTTGTAGACCCAGTAATAAATTCGTTGGTAAGTAACCAAAACAATATTAGAGATAACCACCGCTTTGATTGGAATTTCGAATATAAACCAAATAACAATGATTACTTCAAGCTATCTCCAACTTTCTCTGTCAATAATAGCGAGGCAGCAAGTTTATACAATGAAGATTTTAAAACCAATGACGTTCTAAACAATGTTGTTTCTAGAAATAATATAAACGATTCGAGATCTCCGAGTTTAGGAATAAGCGGCTTATATAACAGGAGGCTTAATGATAAAGGAAGGAATCTATTCATGAATTTTTCCCTAAACAATTCGAAGACCCTATCGGATAGAGATGAGATCGTTAGTACTATATCTTACTTATCTGGAAATCCAGATAGTCTTTATCAACGTCAATTGATAGACCTGAATAATAAAAGGTTAAATGGTGGGCTCTCGTTTTCTTATACTGAACCATTTACCGATAAAAGTGGACTAGAATTCGGATATGATTACAATTTTGCCAACTATGATAATAGCAGAAAGGCTTTCGATTCAGCGATCGATGGCACCACCACTCCAAATTTGGATAATACCAATGTTTACGATTATACTTTTAATACCAATCGCTTTACGCTAACGTATCGATACCGTAGTGAAAAATTAATTTACTCTTTGGGTGCAAGCGCTCAACCTTCTCTACTAAAAGGGAATACCGCTATTGCTGGAGAGAACGGTACTATTAGTAGATCTAGGGTTAATTACGCACCAGTTGCTCGCTTTGAATATAAATTCAGTAGAACCCAGGGAATAAATATCAGTTACGATGGTAGACCTAATGAACCGGGTTTTTCACAGCTACAACCCATTAGAGATATATCCAATCCACAGTTTCCAGTTACTGGTAACCCAAACTTAGATGCCGAGTTCATCCACAATATAAGGTTGAGATACAACAATTTCAATACACAAAATGGGATGACCTTCTTCGCAATGCTTAACGGTTCCAAAACTGACAACAAAATTGTCACCAGTCGGGTTTCTACCCTAAATGACTTGTATGGCAGAGTGCAGGAAACTAACTATCTAAATACCGACGGATTCTACAGTACGCGAGGATTTTATAGTCTCTCAAAAGCTTTCAATAAAAGAAAATATGTTATCTCAGCAAATGGCTCAGCTAACTTCAACAATAATGTTTCCTTTGTAGACAATGAGAAGAATTTTGCTAAAAACTTAATATTAACCCAAGGCTTCAATTTTCAAGTAAACCTTGGAGAATGGTTGGAATTAATGCCAGGAATAAACTATTCCTTTAATACAACAAGAAACACAATCGCTAGTAGACCCGCACAAGACATTAGCACTTGGTCAATGAACCTAAACAGTAAGTTATACATTGTTCCTACGTTGCTTTGGGCCGTTGAATTAAGTAAAATGTCTAACAATGGCTATTCAAATAACATTGGTGCAAACCCATTTATTATAAATAGTTATATTGAAAAGGAATTTTTTAAAGGGAAACAAGGCGCCATTAGGCTCCACGCCTTTGACTTACTGGATCAGCAAGTTAATATCTCTAGAACGATAACTGATAATGGCAGATTAGATAGTCGTACTAATCGCCTAGCTCGCTATTTTATGCTTTCATTGACTTACAAATTTCAAAAGTTTGGTGGAATCAATGCCGCACCAACTAGAAATCAAGAATGGAGAGGAGAGGGCAGGCCTCGTTTCTAAACAATATATCTTTATTCTGTCAGAATTTATTTAACCCCCGTAAAATCCATCTTTGTGCGATGGATTTTTTACTTTTGTGACGAATGGAATATCAGCTAATTACCCTATCAAATGGTCTACGAGTAATTTTTAAAGCAGCCAATTTACCGGTAGCTCATGCCTGCGTGATTATCAATGCGGGATCTCGTGATGAACCCGAAGACAAAGCTGGATTAGCCCATTTTATAGAACACCTTGTATTCAAAAAAACCGCTCGAAGAAGTACTACTCAAATCTTGAATTGTCTAGAATTGGTAGGTGCAGACTTAAATGCATATACTACAAAGGAATATACTTGTTTGCATGCTTCTTTTTTGAATGAACACCTGAATAGAACACTAGACTTGTTTGAGGATATTTTATTTCCATTCTCAGTTCCCCGAAAATGAAATAGAAAAAGAAAAAAGTATTATACATGATGAAATATCATCTTATAAAGACAGCCCCGAGGATGCGATTACTGATGATTTTGAAGATATTCTTTTTAAAAATCACGCTTTGGGCCACAACATATTAGGAACTACTGAAAGTTTAGAGTCCTTTACCAAGGAAGACATCCGAACTTTTCTAAAAGAAAACTACCATCCTGAAAACATGGTAATTGGTATAACCGCTAATAAAAGTTTAGAAAAAGTAAGACGAATTTGCGAAAAATATTTTGGCCATCTCCTGTCCTCCCATCCATCCCGAAGGCGATTACCCCCAATAAAAAACGAAGCTGTTAATAAACTGGAAAAGAAGCCAATAAACCAAGTTCATTATATGTTAGGTGCTCTAGCATATGATATCCATCATCCCTTAAAAACCGCTTTACTTTTAACAAACAATATTTTAGGTGGAATGGGCATGAGCTCTCGTTTAAATTTAGAAATTAGGGAAAAGCATGGTATCGCCTATACAATCGAGTCTAACTATTCTCCCTTATCAGATACCGGAATATTAAACATTTATTTTGGAACAGACGTCGATAAAGTTGAGAAAGCCAAAACCCTTTTATTTAAAGAGCTAAAAAAAATACGTGACAAAAAACTCGGTCCCGTTCAGCTTCAACAGTCGAAACGAAAGTATATAGGGCAGATTGCCCTTGGGGAAGAGAACAGAATGGCTCTTATCATCTCCTTAGCAAAAAGTGTAATGGACCACGGATACGCCGAAAGTCTTGAGCAAATCTTCACTAAAATAAATGCCATTACCGCCAATCAAATTCTAGAAGTGTCAAATGATATATTATCTCCTGAAAATCTAAGTAGTTTAATCTTCTATCCAGAGGTGGATTGAGGCTTAAATTTTGGAAAAAAAACCTTAATTTTGTAAATTATATTCTAAATATAGTGCAACAAATAGCAGAATGAAATTACCAATAATTGCATACGGAGATCCAGTTTTACGGCAAAAAACGAAAGAGATCGATAAGGATTATCCTAAATTGGATGTTTTAATCGAAGATATGTTTGACACGATGTATGCTGCTTATGGGGTAGGGATCGCCGCTCCTCAAATTGGTTTGCCTATCAGATTGTTTGTAATTGACGGCGAGCCTTATGTGGAAGATGACCCAACCATGAATGGTTTCAAAAAAGTATTTATTAATCCCGAAATCATTGAAGAAACTGGTAAGCCGTGGACTTATAATGAAGGTTGCCTAAGTATCCCGGATATTAGAGAGGATATCACCCGAAATGAACAAATCACAATTGTATACTTTGACGAGAACTGGGTTGAACACGAAGAAACATATACGGGTTTAGCAGCACGAGTTATTCAGCATGAATACGATCATATTGAAGGTATTTTATTTACGGATAAACTAAGCCCCTTAAAAAAGGCGTTACTCAAAGGTAAATTAGATGACATTTCTAAGGGGAATATCGATGTAGATTATAAAATGAAATTTCCGAAGTTAAAAAGAGGGCGTCGGTTCTAATATTCTATTCTCGTATCATAATAGACTATGGATACCGATCCAACCAGGTTTCATGTTGGTTACGGTATCCAGTTCTTATTTTTAAATAAGCTACGTTTCTTGCATTTACGCTTTCAAAATGATTAGAGTTCCTCTTTACCCTCCTGCTTAGGCTGTTTGCTTATCTCGTCAAAAAGCTTTTCCATTTGTTCGGTATACTGAATACTATTATCAGCAAAGAACTCAAGCTCAGGAACATTTTTAGCTTGGTTTTTTATTTTCTTTCCTAATTTATAACGGATTTCCTTCCCGCGCATGCGAATTTTTTCGACAGCCTCTTCAGAGTCTTCCACGTTAAAAAAGCTCAAATATATTCTTGCAATACCTAAATCCGGTGTCATTCGAACTCTTGTCACTGTTATCATCGTTCCGGGAAACCACAGATTGCCCTCTTTTAAAAATATTTCGGCTAAATCTTGTTGGATCACCCCTCCAAAACGCTGCTGCCTTTTGCTTTCTACGCTCATAATGTTTTAGTTAAAATTTATAATCAATCGGTTCCCGTGCAACCATGGTTTTACTCCATATTAAATAGCACTATTACGAATTACCTCCTTGCTAACAAAGCTTAGAGAGTCAATACAGGAAATCGTTATAAGGATAACGGAGTACATGAGCTGCACGAACTTCTTTGTACAGTAATGCTTTTAATTCCTCAATATTTTCCTTCTTTTCAGCCGAAATAAATACTGCAGGGCTTTTATGTTTTGCCATCCAACTATTTTGAAAATCGGCTAAACTAAAGTTCCCTTCAAACTCTGGATGATCCTCCTCATAATGATCGTTTTTATAGGCATCAATCTTATTAAACACTGTGATAATTGGTTTTTCAAGCACTCCTAGATCCTTTAATGTTTCATTTACCGCAAACATTTGATCTTCAAAGAAATCATGTGAAATATCTACCACATGAATCAGTATATCAGCTTCTCGAACTTCATCTAGAGTTGATTTAAAAGACTCAACCAAATTATGGGGCAACTTTCGTATAAACCCTACGGTATCTGATAATAAAAAAGGTAAATTATCAATTACAACTTTTCTTACAGTTGTGTCTAAAGTAGCAAACAATTTATTCTCTGCAAATACGTCAGATTTAGCTAATAGATTCATTATAGTCGATTTCCCGACATTAGTATAACCAACTAAAGCAACTCGAATTAATTCACTTCGATTTTTACGCTGGGTTTCATTTTGCCGATCGATATGTTCTAATCTTTCTTTAAGTAAACTAATTTTACTAAGAATTAGTCGTCTATCTGTCTCAATCTGCCGCTCTCCTGGTCCACGCATACCAATCCCCCCTCGCTGTCGCTCCAAATGCGTCCACATACGGGTTAATCTTGGGAGCATGTATTGTAGCTGCGCTAACTCAACTTGCGTCCTAGCTTGTGCACTTTGAGCTCTACCGGCGAAAATATCTAAAATCAAGCTACTACGATCTAGCACTTTTACTTCGAGTACTCTTTCAATATTTCGAAGCTGAGAAGGAGTTAATTCGTCATCAAAAACAACAAGATCTATTTCTTCCGCTTTGACGTAAGATTTAATTTCATCTAATTTTCCGCTGCCAACAAAAGTGGCGCGATCCGCCTGTTGCACTTTCTGTACAAAAGTAAACTGAGGTATCCCACCCGCAGTTTCAACCAAAAATGCAAGCTCCTCCAAATATTCGCGCTCTTGCGCTTCACTTTCTTGAGGCGTGATTATTCCTACTAATACAGCTCTTTCCGGCTTTATTGCAGTATCATATCCTATTTCCTTTGGCATTCTATTCTTTTAATTTCTATCCTACTCTGTGGATATATTATATAATCAAAGATAGGTGTTTTGTTTTAAGAAATTTTGTCCCATGCTATACCCACCGTTTTTTTATTAAGATAGCTCTTCAATAGAACATTTTCTTCTTTAATAAGTTCGGGATCTCTTTCAAAAATATGAATCACCTGATTTCTTATTGATTGGAGCAAATCCTGATCCATAGACAAGTCTGCCAATTTCAAATTTAATACACCACTTTGTTGGGTGCCCGCGATATCTCCTGGTCCGCGAAGTTGCAAATCCGTTTCGGCAATTTTAAAACCGTCTGTGGTACGAACCATCGTCTCTAATCTAACTTTTCCTTCTCTACTTAATTTTGTCGTGGACATTAATATACAAAAAGATTGCTCCGCTCCTCTGCCCACTCTACCTCGCAATTGATGAAGCTGCGATAGTCCAAAACGTTCCGAAATTTTCAATGACCATCACTGATGCATTAGGGACATTTACACCAACCTCGATAACGGTAGTAGCAACCATGATTTGTGTTTCCCCTTTTACAAAACGTTGCATCTCAAACTCTTTTTCTTTGGGTGTCAAACGACCATGAACAATACTTAATTGGTATTTGGGGCGTGGAAATTCCCTTGTTAACGTATCGATTCCTGCTTCTAGAAAAAGAAGATCTAATTTTTCACTTTCTTGAATTAGTGGATAAACTACGTATACTTGTCGGCCTTTCTCTATCTCTTCGCGCATCAAGCCGAACATTCTCAATCGACTACTCTCATAAAGGTGCATTGTATGAATAGGCTTTCTACCCGCGGGGAGCTCATCAATAACAGAAACATCCAAGTCTCCATACAGCGTCATAGCCAAAGTTCGAGGAATAGGTGTAGCTGTCATAACAAGCATATGTGGGGGCACTAAGTTCTTTCTCCATAACTTCGCTCGTTGCTCAACTCCAAATCGATGTTGCTCATCGATAACAACTAATCCCAACTTTTGAAACTGCACAATATCTTCGAGTAAAGCATGCGTCCCAACTAAAATATCTAATTCACCATTTAATAATTGTTCATGAATCTCTTTTCGATCTTTTTGCTTGGTCGAGCCGGTGAGGATTTTAATGGAACAAGCTCCGTCACCTACCAACTCTAAAATACCCTGATAATGCTGACGGGCTAATATTTCAGTAGGAGCCATTAAACAAGCCTGATTTCCATTATCAACAGCTAAAAGCATGCTCATCAATGCCACAACTGTTTTGCCACTCCCCACATCGCCCTGTAGAAGCCGATTCATCTGGGCACCTGTAATCGTATCTCTTCTTATTTCTTTTAAAACTCGTTTTTGAGCATTAGTCAATGAGAAAGGCAACCTATTTCTATAAAAATCATTAAAATGATCGCCTACACTAGAAAACTTAGCTCCTTTAAATTTCTGTTGATTAACAGCTTTAGTCTTCAATATTTTCAATTGTAAGAAAAACAATTCTTCAAATTTCAATCTTGCAATTGCTAAATTTAAGGCTGATTCATTTGATGGAAAATGAATTGCCCCCAAAGCCTCCCGTAATAAAATCAACTTGTTCTTTTTTCTAATATATTCAGGTAAACTTTCAGGTATGATGTTATAAATACTATCTAGTAGATTTAATACCAGATGCTGAATTCCTTTGCTATCTAAAGAAAACTTCTTCAACTTTTCGCTCGAACTATAAACAGGTTGCAAGTGTTGATTTCCCTTGCTTTTAACTTTTGAATCATAAAGCTCCATCTCGGGATGACTGATTGATAGCTGATTACTAAACAAGCTAGCTTTACCAAAAACGATATATACAGAGCCGACAGATAGGTTCTTTTCCAACCAACGAACGCTTTGGAACCATATCAATTCAACGATACCGGTATCATCTTTTAATTGACCAACTAACCGTCGCTTACGGCCTTCTCCAATTGCAGTCAATTTGATTAAGCGTCCTAAAACTTGGACAGAATTGATTGTTGGATCAATCTGATTAATCTTATAAAAACGTGTACGGTCGATATAACGAAAAGGGAAAAAATACAGTAAATCCAGAAAAGTAGTTATTCCCAATTCTTTAGATAATAATTCAGCTCGTTGCGGTCCAACACCTTTTAAATATGCTATTGGGGTTTCTAAACTGAAATCTGCCACTCTTTCTTTCTTCAAAGTTTATACATGATCACGATTAGCGAATTTACTAAAAAATTGTTTAATGATCTCGGAATTGTATAAAGCAATAGCTGCAACAAGCATTGAATAAGCAATCAATTGAAGAATATTCACACTTTCATCGAAGAAATAGATTGCTACGGAATTGATATAAATAAGAATCCCAACAGTAGATGAAGAAATTCTATTCAATGCAAACATGCTTAAAAAAAGCGGTATCAATGTAAACACTACTGCTATTATAGATATATATATCCAGAATGTGGGAGTAAGTGGAATTTCATTGTTATGAAATATCAAAAATGGAAGTACGATCAATGAGCATATTATTAATTGCAAGAAAATTCATTTTATCGACATCGATCAATACTCGCTGGATAACAAGATAAAAAGCGTAAAAGGAGGCAATGGTTATGGACCACAAAACTTCAATTACTGAAGACTTTGAGAGCAATAATACGCTGAACAATGCTATACCAAGACATATCCACTTCTTAGCAGTTAACTTCTCTTTTAAAATAAAATAGCCACAAAGTGTCGTAATTAATGGACACACTAAATAAGCGAATGCAGCAGATGTAATACTTACTCTATTTACAGCATAAATGAAAGTGAACCAATTTGCTATTATAAGAAAAGAAGACAGCAATATTAGGCCACCCAAGCGCTTTTTTGCCTTGGGAGGTAAGGCCTTAATTTTAAACCAATCCTTTTTAAGTGCAGAAACTCGGAAGAAAAGTATAAATAACCATACAAAAACAAATGACACAAAGACCCGAAAATATAAAACAGTGTCTGATGCCCATTCACTTATATTTCTTAAAGGGATAGCCATAAACCCCCAAAGCGCATTTGCAAAGAGGGCTGCTGCAAAGTATTTATATCTTGATGGGTTTTCTGAATTTGTGTACAAAGACACTATTCTTTGTATGCAATGATCGAAATCTCTACGTTGACGCCTTTGGGTAATCCTTTTACAGCCACTGTTTCACGCGCAGGAGGATTGACTTTAAAAGACTGGCCATAAATTTCATTCACTTTCGGGAACAAGCTCATATCTGATAAAAATATAGTTGTCTTTACAACGTCAGAAAACGTATAATCCGCAGCGCTAAGGACGCTTTCTAAGTGACTCATAACTAAACTAGTTTCATCTTCAATTGTCCCGTTCAACAATTCATTTGTTTCCGGATTAATAGCAATCTGTCCAGATATATATAGATGATTACCAGCTTTGACAGCTTGACTATAAGGCCCGATGGGGGCAGGAGCTGAGTCGGTTTTTATGATTTTTTTCATTGGAATAAATTATTTTTTTGACAGCAGTCGAGTCGCTAAATGCCTATTACTTCTTACTAAAGCACCCCGTTTAAAACAACATTTTTATTATTTTGTAAGTAAGTCCAATAATAAAAATAACGAGTACCGTATAATTCACAATGTGCATTACTCGTAAATTAAAGCTTTTGGGTCGGTTAGAATCTTTTTTTCTAAAAAAATACATTGAACGAAGATACAGTTGTCGTTTGTAAATTCAAAGGAATCTTTAAATAATACAAAAAGCTTATAAACAAAAAAATCCGAAGGAATTATCCCTCGGATTTTTGCTTTTAGTTCTTAAAACTTATTTTTTGAACTCAACACGACGGTTTTGTATACGTCCTGCTTCAGTAGCATTTGATGCAATAGGGTTAGCCTCGCCATATCCAATTACATTTAATTTGTCTGCTGCAACACCAGAGTTTACTAAGTAGTTTTTAACTGCGTTAGCACGGTCTTTTGATAATTGCAAGTTATAAGCTTCAGTTCCTTCTGCAGATGCATAACCTTCTAAAGTCAAGCTTGAATCTGTATTACGTAGGTCTTGAGAAACTTTATCAAGAGTTGGGTAAGAAGAAGTTTTTAATACATAGCTATCAAACTCAAATTGAATAGGAGCATAATTACCTAAAACAGCAACTTCTGGCTCAGGGAATTTAATAGGGCAACCTGAACCATCAACAACTGTTCCAGCAGGAGTGTTAGCGCATTTATCAAATTTATCAGATACACCGTCACCATCAGAGTCTCTTCCTAATTCGTCAACTAACCCTTCTAAAGTAGATACACGTTGTTTTAATGCTTCAACTTCGTTTCTCAATGACGGATCCATTAATTCATCATACATTGCAGCAACTGGGTTAGACCACTCTAAAGATGGCTTTGATGTATTTCCTAAGATAAATTCTAAACCACCGTAACCGTAGCTGTATTTATCTAAAGTATTAGCTTGCCATCCATCTATTTTGTCGGAGTCTACAAAATACATTTTATAACCTAGGTCTAAATTCACAGCATTTCCTAGTTTGAATTTAATACCACCACCAACTGGGATTGCTTGTTCATTTCTAGAGTCAAAATTGGTTGTGGTAGGAGTAGCTTCCTTTAATGAGTAGCGAGCAATGTTAAAACCAGCCGAAACATAAAATCCCACTGCATTTTCGCGACGTAAAAAGTCAACTGTTCCGATATGAAGGTTACCTGTTAAACCAGTTTGCCAATCAATATTGGTAGAAAAAGTATTCCCCCAGCTACCAGCATCGTTTATAGGAGAAGTGGCATTAGTTCCTGAAAGCTTTCCTTTTAAAAAGTCAGCTTGAACTGAAAAATGTGGAGAAAATTGTTTTCTGATGTTAGCACCATACCCTAAATTAATGTCAGGGTGTGATTGATCATTTTTACCTCCAATAACAAGTGAAGGGCTTAATGCACCCGCATTTATACCAATAGACCATGTTCTGTATTGGCTTCTTCCGCCAAAGATTTTCGCCGGCTCTTGTGCCTCAGCTGCTGTGGCAAAGCCTAAAGCGGCAATCATGGTAGAAGCAACCGCTTTTTTGATTGTAGAATAATTCATACTCTGTTTTTTTTTAAAGGTTAAACAATTTTTAAATTGTAAATTAATTTTTATACAAAAATAATTAATAGTTTGATTTACACAAATAACACAAATTCCATACCAAGTCTATAAGAGATAGGAAAAAATATCAATATCCACATTAATATACTTAATCTCGATCATGCTTACTGCTATCAAACAGGCTGTTACATATTTATTTTCAACAATTTTGATTCACATAGACTGCATAAACCAATAATTACGATCGAAATTAACATTAAAAATCGTGTCTTTTAATTTAAAAAGCCATTAAATGGTGTTAACATTCGAAGGGAATGTACCATTTTACAGTCATATCTGTTTCACTATTTGATAATATTAGCGATTTTTTCGTGACTTTTAATAATTATCTCTTACATAAAGGTATAAATTAAAAGTCTTAGAAAAAGACAAATCGCTTAATTTTGATCGCAATTTAGCTTTATCAAGCTCTTTCATTTTCTTTTGCTGAATTAATCGCCAAGCTTTTTCAGTTAATAAATCCAAATTACTTTTTTTATCTCGTTTAAAACGCTCAATAGTTAAAGCATCCAATAGGGCATCAATCCCTTTTTCCCTATCAGCCACTGTCTTTATTACAGGGATAGAAGAATTGTTCTGCATTAACATCTTACTCAATTTGTTCGTAAATAAGTCTGACCCTTCCCGATCGGATTTATTTATAACAAATAAATCTGCTATTTCCATTAAACCCGATTTTGCATGTTGAACTTCATCACCACTTTCAGGAACAAGCACAACAATCGTCAAATCAGCTAGACCAACGATATCGATTTCAGACTGCCCGACACCTACCGTTTCAACTAAAATCACATCAAAACCCGAAGATCGCATCAAATCAGTAATTTCAATCGCTTTTTCGGCAAGCCCACCCAATGATCCACGGCTGGCCATCGACCGAATAAAAACTCTTGGGTCATTGAAATTTGCAGACATCCGTATACGATCTCCAAGTAAAGCACCCTGATTGAAAGGAGAACTCGGGTCTATAGCTAATACCGAAACTTTCTTATTAGATTCATTATACTTCCTTATCAATGCATTCACTAAAGTACTTTTCCCCGCGCCCGGGGGCCCCGTTATACCAATAATAGGGATTGTACTATCAGGGCTTATTAGAGGCAAAAGTTGCTCAGATAAAGGGTGTTCATTTTCGATCATACTAATGGCTCGAGCGATAGATAAAAAATCTCCCTTTTTTAAACCAAAAAGAATATCGTCAATTACTATTTGCAATTAATTTTTCGTTTTAGAATGGTCCTTAGTAATCGCTCGCACTTGCTTCAATAATCTAATTTTGAGAAAAGATAAAACAATTAAAATACTGATAGATATTATTACAGTAAAATATTGTTCCCTTTTATACGAGGAGACAGCTGTAAAAATCATGGCTATCAGCCCAATGTTTAACAAAACATTAAATATAAATTTCCTACCCATTAATGTACTATCATATCCGAATCAAAAGCATCTCTCCATGCTATAATTCCCCCCTTTAAATTAGACAGATTAGTAAAGCCTTTGCTTTCCAGTAAGCTTATGGCTTGTGCACTCCGCTTCCCGCTCCTACAATGAACAACAACTGGTCTGTCCTTTGACACCTTTTCTGCTTCCGACAAAATATTTGCTAAAGGGATATTTTCACCTTTTAAATTTGAAGTCTCATATTCAAACTCCTCGCGAACATCAATTAACTGAAAATCATCTTCTTGATCAATTTTCAATTTTAATTCTTCCACTGTAATTTCTTTCATCTCATTTCGTTTTTATTGTTCAAACTTAACTAAATTCGCCTTTAAATCCAATTATGATAAAGTGGGCCATTCTCTATAAATCAAACTTGGCGGCGATTTCTTTCCAATTTTCTACTCTTTCAAAACCTGTTAATAATAAGTTATGAGGAGAGCTATATAATAACTTTCTTCCAGTAAAGGTTTCAAAATTTTTCACACGGTCGTCGATCAATACATCAGCCGAAATTATTTTATGCCCAGTAAATAATACATGCGTCCAATTAATAAATGGGAAATGATCTTTTATCCAATCGAATTTATCTTCAAAAGAGTTTCTAAATTGCATTGCTGCCGAAACAATATACACATCGTGCCTTTCATGAAGTTTCTTCATGACCTCTTGGGCATCTTGAATTACCGGAATGTCTCTGAAGAAACCTTTTTCGTTAATATATTTTTCCCATGGAATGTCAAGCTCAAGTAGAAGGTTTTCATGGAGTTCCTTTCCAGGTGTTTGGACCATATCTAGTGGAATATTAAAATCCCTATTAAAGAGTGTCATAAATTTATGGTGGGTATCTGCCAATACATCATCCATATCTACCGCAATTCGAAGCTTCTTTTTAAACATGTTCAAAAATACAAGAAAAACAGTACACAAAAAACAGGAAGATATTATATAAAATTGTTAATTGCTAATTTTTCCTTATTTTTAACAAAAATCCAATTTAATGTATTACGATTTGACTAATTTATATTCAAACAGGAGATTTTTTTAAAAAAAAGAAAAAATATCTTATTATTGACCTATTATAAAATACTTACGAAAAATCGATCTATTATGGAAAAAAGGAACTCTCATTATGAACTTGACAATCTAGACACTCAGATACTGTCCATATTGATGAATGATGCTTCAATACCTTATACTGAAATTGCAAAAAAACTTGAAGTATCCGGGGGTACAATTCATGTACGTATGAAAAAGATGGAAGAATTAGGTATTATCAAAAGTGCGAACCTTACCATCAATCCTCAAAAAATAGGTTTTGACGTGTGTGCCTTTTTAGGAATATATCTTGAAAAGGGCTCCCAATATAACCATGCCGTTGAGCAACTAAAGCAGATAAAAGAAGTTGTTGAGTTACACTACTGTACAGGAACCTACAGCATGTTTGCAAAAATAATTTGCAGAGATACAAATCATTTGCGGGAAGTTCTAAATGAAGGAATACAGGCTGTAAAAGGAATACAAAGAACCGAAACTATAATTTCGCTTGAAGAAAGTATTAAAAGACAAATAAGCTTAGAATAGTAAGCTTATTAAAAAATGTTTTATAATAAAATTATATTTAAGCTAACGTAGCTATATAAATTTATTATAAAACATTTTCAAAGCAGGTTATTTAACTTTATATAACACATCCTTAACCGCTTTTACCACGCGTCCCACCCTAGGTAAAGTAGCCTGTACAAGAGATGCTGCGTAAGAAACAGGTACATCAGCTGATGTTATGCGGACTATAGGAGCATCTAGATAATCGAAAGCCTCGCTCTGAACTTTATAAGAAATTTCTGACGAAATAGAAGCCAAAGGCCACGCCTCTTCTACTATTACTAAACGATTAGTTTTTTTAACAGAGTTAATAATGGCCGCATAATCAATTGGACGCACAGATCTTAAATCTATTACCTCCGCATCAATTCCTTCTTTTTTAAGTTCTTCAACCGCAGGATATACTACTCTCGGTAGCATTTTGCCGAAACTAACAATGGTTACATCCTTACCTTCTTTTACAAGATTAGCCTTCCCAATTTCAAGGTAATACTCTTCTTCAGGAACAGGACCTTTATCTCCATACATTTGTTCTGACTCCATAAAAATTACTGGATCAGGATCAAGAATTGCTTGTTTTAACAAGCCTTTTGCATCATAAGGATTTGAAGGAACAACAACTTTCAATCCAGGAGTATTGGCATACCAACTCTCAAAATTCTGAGAGTGTTGAGCTCCTAACTGTCCAGCACTACCTGTTGCTCCGCGAAAAACCATAGGAATAGGAAACTGTCCGCCACTCATGGAATTTATTTTAGCTGCAGCATTAATGATTTGGTCAATAGCTACTAATGAAAAGTTAAAAGTCATAAATTCAATAATAGGCTTTAAACCGTTCATAGCTGAACCTATACCAATGCCTGTAAAGCCAAGTTCTGAAATAGGCGTGTCAATTACACGTTTAGCTCCAAATTCATCCAGCATGCCTTGACTTACTTTGTAGGCGCCGTTATATTCGGCAACTTCTTCACCCATCAAGTAAATCTTATCATCTTTACGCATCTCTTCACTCATCGCTTCACGAAGGGCTTCTCTGAATTGTATTTCTCTCATAATACGAATAAAATCAAAAATTAAGGAAGGCAAATATACGGTTAATTTATTTAGTTTCCATTAGAATAGATTGTTTTTAAGGCAACGAAGCTATCATGAGTGAATTATTTTGCAAGGAGTCTACTATCGGCTACATCCAAGTGACCTCTCCACTTATTTATAGTGACTTATAATTGAAGACCCCGTTTTAGTCGGTACTAAAAAGCTTGTTTTTTTATTGGTTTTAAATTTTTTAAAACTCGTATATTTCACTTGAATAGCTCCGCATTTTCTATTTCCTCAATTTGAGGATTCATTTGCCCTGAAGGATGGCATAATTGCGAATAAAATCCATCAATACAATAAACGGAATGATCGTTATGTGTAAAAGGAATTTGCGGGTCAAAAATTTCAGAAAGCAGCAAATTCAGCGACTCTCTAAAACTATTTGTTGCAAGAGATAATCGTTCACCTTCCAATGGTTCTTTATCCATGATCAAAACAGACCCATTTTGCAGTTGTCGCAAAATATATAGGTGGGGTTGAACGTCATTAACTCCTGTTACCTGTTTGTAAATAAGAGTATATAACAAAGCTTGGAAAGCAGCACGATTCAGGTTCGTAGTGTGAGTGCATGTATCCTCCAATTTAAATGTAAGCTTATCACTGCCTGTTTTATAATCTACAATTCGCTTTTGCCCTTTTACTTCATCAATTCTATCAATGATAGCATATACGTTAAGCACTTTAGCTACGCCATTGATTTTTACAGGTAGACCGCAACGATAGTCTTCTTTATTTTCCAGTTCTATAATTCGGAAGGGAGCAATTTTTTGAGCATCATAATTTAGAATCACACGGGCATTCTCCTCAATAATACTTAATGCAATTAGTTGAGAACTATTAAATTTGAAGGACTTAGAATAGTCCAATCTTAAGTAATCAAAAAGCGCCTTCTCGCATAAGAGAGGTAAACTTTTTATTTTTAAAAGTATCTCATCCTTCGTGACAACGCCTTTATCTTGATGAAAGCTTTGATAAAAATATTCCAAAACTGAATGAACCATGCTACCAATAGACCCAAGATCAAGTACATCCAATGGTCGCTCAGGCTCTTTATAACCAACAATGTATTTAAAAAAGAATTCCAATGGACATTTTAAATAAGTAAGCAATCCACTAGCAGAGAAATATTTGCCATTTGGCTCTAAATATGCATACAGTTTAGCCATAATTTCCGGTGTTTTCTCTATTCTCAAATTTGGTGTTGGCATATTGAGTTGGATGGCTTGCTTTTGAGGAAACGATACAAAGGGTATTCGGCTCTCAAACTGCACCTGTTGCAAGAAACGTGATGCTTCACCTGTAGAATTATTTTCTACCAAAGTATTGTAAACTACACTTACTTTTTTTGCTCGTTGCAAAAGCCTATAAAATAAATAAGCGGATAATGCATCTTGATTTTCTAAAACCGGAAGTCCAAATGCACGCCTTAAAGAGTCGGGAATAAAGGTAGGAGAGACGCTAAGCTGCGGCAAAACGCCTTCGTTCGCCCCTAAAATAATGACTTCATCAAAATCCAAACAGCGGCTTTCCAACATCCCCATTACTTGAATACCATCCAAAGGCTCTCCCTCTATCGGCGCGGCAATACCCAAAATCGCCTTTCTGATGAAAGAAATAGTAAGTGAGAGGGAAATTTTAGGACTATATTCTTTCAATGTATCACTCAATACGCTTAGCACTTTAGCAATGCGTACCAATAAAGAACTTTCAATTAAATGAAGTTGCTCAGTTTCAAAACGCCACTCATAAAGAGTGACAATGATTTTCTCCAATGATGCCAAAGCCTCCAAGCCAGTGAGGTTCTTTTTAAAAAATTCATTTGCATGTGGGGTAATAAAAGAAAATGATTCAAGTGGAATTTCATCCGCCTGACAATTAGCTAAGATTTCCATCATCTCTTCACGCTCCAAATCAGAAACTCCCGACATTGAATGAGATAAGAATGCTAGTACATCTTCCCTTCGAATGCTTCTACCTGCAGATACGAAAATTTGTTCTTGTGTATCAAACCATAATTCCATTAATCCGAAAATGGGTGATTGACTTAATGGGAAGCCCATCGTAATATTGATCTTCAACTCTTTAGGCAAAGTCTGTAAAACGGGAATCAGCAAGCTTTCATCCGCTAAAACAATGGCTGTTTGGCTGGAGCTATAGATCGATTTCCCAATTATCTTATTTAAGACTTTTGCCTGCGCCACATGCCCAAGAACCGGGAATACTTCTATTTTCTTGGACACATTGTTCAATAAGCTTGGGAAAGCTCCCAAAGTGTTCGAAAGTTTATGCTGAAAAATCGCTTTCCGCAAGAAAAGACCCGCTTCTTGAATCTCATCTGCCATATAATAAGTATCTGCATCAAAATAAAAAAGTGCCTTTTCTTCCTTTTGCCACTTTTTAAAGATGCTTACCTCCGCTTTATTTAGAGCATTAAAACCAATAAAAATCACTTTCTTATAACTATCAACGAAATCCGGAAATTCAGCACTGCCCTCAGCTAAGTTTCGATAAGTAGTAGAAATGTCAGTTAAATTGTGTTCTTTCAATTTCTTATTAAAAAGCTCATACAGCAAGGGTAGACGAGACCACAACTCAATAAATTTCTCCTGAATATGGACTTGCTTATCCGTTGAGAAGGAAGACCAAAACCTCGTCAAGAAAGTTTGCTGTTCTTCTGTTAACAATGGAAATTGTTGCTCAATTAATGCAAAATCCTTTAAATGAGAGTATACACTGGCCGGATCAACCAAATCAAAATCTATTTGGTCGAAATCCCGCAAAATAATTTCTGCCATAGGCAAAAAATCATCTGGAGAAATCGCGCTTTTTTGTTCCTTCAGCAATAATTCATTATAAGCATCATGCAAAATAAAAAAACGAACCAAAAAATCCGCTTGAACCAAAGAAGTAGATTTAGCAAAAAAACTCTGTACAGTATAGAATCTCGGACTAAAAATGGGCTTATTACTTATTTCTGCCAAATGTTTTTTTAGAAAAACATTGGGTCTCTTATTATTAAAAACAATGGCCACATCTTTCAAATTCCCACTAAAACGTTGAAGCAAATCTTCAGCAACGGTATGTAAAAATGCATTCATAGTCATAATTTTATTTAAACAGCTACCAGTTGATTTAAAAATCCATAAAATAAATAGCCCTTCACTTTTGGAATATTCATTTCAGTCAATAGATGTATATAATTCGCAATTTGATCGCGATGCGCATTTTCTATCTTCTCTGTAAATTTGAAATCGACAATAATCGCTTCATTTTTATTTATCAAGATCTTGTCTGGACGATAACTCATACCTCCGCTTGAAATAATATCTTGCTCATTTAAATGTTGATAGGGCCCAGAAAACAACTTGATTAACGCTTCATTTTCTAATACGCGTAATACAGCGTCACGAACTTTCTCAACCTCCTCTTTCTTAAGAAGCCCTTCCTGTTGCATTTTCAATAAATTTCGATCGATGCTTTCCAAACCCTCTACTCTCGACAATAAGTCATGAGCCAAAATCCCCAATCGTTGTTTCTTATTGGTTGATAAGCTTTGAAGCTGATGACTAGTTTCCTTATTAAGTTTAAGCTGCAAATGCTGCGTTTGCGGATAATTATCAAAACTCCAACTATTATTTACCTCTCGCAACTCTGGCGACTCATCCCTTAAAAAACCAGGCGGCTCGTCTTGAACTAATCCTGGAATTTCTACGTGTCTGGCTAATGCAAAACGAATAATATCTGAGGCAATGAAGGAGCGAGCCAATTGAGTAGTTACTTCCCCTGGTTTCCATCTTTTCACACTTTCCTCCTCATTCGCATTTCTCCTTCCCTCACCAATTAAATTTATAAATAAATGATGTTTTGCACGTGTCAAAGCAACATAAATTTCATTAAGCGCATCCATATAACGGAGCATACGTTCTTCATAATAAGCTGAACTTAAAACCGATTCCTCCATTCTACTATTAAAACCTAACGGTATATGTTCTAATTGTTCGAACGAGGTACCCTGCAACTCAACCCACAAGTTTTCCCCAACCATTCCTCTGCCTATTTCCCAGCCTAGAAGTGGAAGCATCACAACATCATAGGCCAATCCTTTCGCCTTATGAATAGTCACAACTTGTATCACATCACCTCCTTCTTCTGCTGGCAAAAACAGTCTATCACTCTCTTCACTCCACCATTTTAAGAAAGCGTCTATCCCCTTGTCCCCTTGAGATGTAAAAGAGGCAACGCAATCTCGAAAAGCAAAAAGATATGGCAGATTTACAGAACTTGAATTCAAAGAAAAAGCACTAATAAGCTGCTCAACAAGTTCAGATAATGGAAGTTGAAGTAAGACTGAAGCTTTCTCACAAAATTCTTCAGGCAGAAACTCTTTTAAGTCAATCAGGGAAGAATCTTTGATATGTAACCAATCATCGCCATTTATGGCGATAGGTTCGCCCGCGCCTTGATTTTGTAGTTGATTATAAAGTTGAATACAATTTGCCTTGAAAATTCGAGATGCATTAGGCTGGCTTCTTATTAACTCTAACGCATTAATCAATAACTTTACAGCATCATTATTTGAAATTAAAAGCGCACTTCCAGAAACAACTTGATAAGCATTCTGGTTTTCTCTCTTCCTTTGGTCTTTATATAAAAAATCTATTAGACCAACAGCATCCCTTCCAGTACGCACTAATATTCCAATCTGAGAAGCTCTATACCTTTTTTCTACTTCTATCCATTGATATAAAGCGTTTGCCGCATTTTGTAAAGCCTCTAATCTTGCTTGAGATCCTCTTGCTTTATTATTTTTAACAGGAATTTCGCTGATCTCGATGATCCCGCCATGTTTTACTGCTTTAGGTGAATTTTGGCGACTGTCTTTATAGGCACGGACGATGATGTCATTATAGTTCATTTTCGCCCAGAAAGATTGCGCCTCTTCACTTTCTGAAACCATCGCATTTACTTGTTCTTGTAACCAGGCAGGAGCGAAGTCAAAGACTAAATTATTAAACCCAATAATATTTTCTGAACTGCGGTAATTCTCTAACAAAGAATCGGTTTTAACAAAAAAGGGTCCTAAATTCTCTTCTACTTCCGACAATAATAAACGCGAATCGCCGCTTCGCCAACGATAGATACTTTGTTTTACATCTCCCACAATTAAATGCTCAGTTCTTTGTCCTGAAGATTCACTCAATGCGTTCTTCACGATGGGCAAAAAGTTTCTCCATTGCCCATTAGAAGTATCCTGAAATTCGTCAAACAAAAAATGCTTGTATCTATTGCCTACTTTTTCCCAAATAAAAGATGGGTTATCTTCCTGCCCTTCATTGATTTTATTCAATAAACTAGCGGCGTCACTGATTAATAACAAGCCGTTTTCTCTCCTATAACGTCCTAACAAGATACTCATCTCCTTTACTAAACGAAGGTAATAGAGATTTTCTTCTATAAGTTTGGCTAATTGATAATCAGGAAAATTTGCTTTATAAAAAAGATAGCTCTCTGACAACAGAGGATTAAGGGTAGCATAAAGCATCTCTACATCACCGACATTTTTACTTTTTGGATGGATCCACTCTTCAATGTCATCGATATATTTTGTCAATTTAGGATAAAAACCTAGAACATCTTCAGGATTGGCGTCTCTTATTGTAGATAATTTCCCTATCAGATTGTTGCGCTTATTTTTATAATCATCAACACTCAGGTTAGCTGAGCGAACCAATCCTTGTGCTTTGGAAAAATCACTTAGCATTTGTTCTTCAAAACTGACAATAGCTTGTTCAGCTTGAAGAGCGACATTACTAAAAAGCGTATCATTAAAATCCTGTTGAACAACAGCTTCAAAGCGCTGAAAATCTTCTGTAAAGATCTCGTTTGCAATCTTCTTTAATGTTCCTTGGTATTCCCACCGTTCATTGTTTACTATTTTTTGCTTTGCAAAATCGATAATCCAATTTAAAAGTTCCGGTTTCTCATCTAAAGTGTCATGAAGCATTCTACTCAGGTCGCTTGTCACTTTCCCGAAATTCATTTCAATGCGGTAACCTGCTTCAATGCCCAGCTCAAAATTAAAACTACGCACCACTTGTTGTACAAATTTATCGATGGTAGTAATGGAAAAACGACCATAATCGTGCAAAATATCTTTAAAGATGATTTTAGCTTTCTTTTGAATCCCCACATCGGAAAGGGTAGGAAAAGTATCTTTAATATATTCGCGATAGCTATTAACTGCTGGATCTGCTGTCGCCAATCCTTTTAAAACATAAAGTACACGCTCCTTCATTTCGGCCGTTGCTTTATTGGTAAAAGTTACAGCAAGTATTTCACGGTATTTTTTATCACCTGAAAACAGGAAAATTAAAAAATGGATGGTCAAGCTGAATGTTTTTCCAGAACCTGCCGAGGCTTTTACTATTTTTAAAGGCGGTACAAAAGTCATAAGTTTTCCTGGAATCGATATTTCTAAAGCTACAAAAAGAAACCAAAAAGCAAGTATTTACTCCTTTAATTAAGAAGAAGACCACTTTTGTTGCATCGCCTCCGTTATATAAGAAAATGCTGATCGCCTATTTCATAACCAAGGTTCTCACATTCGATGCCTTACTTTCGTTTTTAAGTCGGTCAATACTTGTAACGAAATATGTATATCGTTTATTCTTTTCCGCAGAATCATCTGTATACGTACTATGCTTTGTACTATATATAATTTGCAATATATTTTTGGCATTTTCCAGATTTACTTTTTCGCCCTCTTCGAAGCGGTATATTACATATCCATAAGCTTTTTCTCCATCACTGGCAGCCTTAGGATGCTGCCAGTGCAAAGTAATCCCGGTATTTTTCACGGATCTCACTGTCAAGCCACGAGGCGCTAATGGGGGAATTGAATCTAACCAGTGCATCACAGGAGGTAGTGCTTTAAAACGATAAAAGTCATTCTGTAAAGCATCTCTAAATCCCGCAAGATTGTTAGTCAGCGATTTAGAACTAAAAAAAACACTGCCATGGACACGATCATTATTCCTCAAGTACTTAATTTGCCTGGGAAGTTGATCTCGATCTTGCCATCCCTGGCTCCGCTCCATCGCGCGATAGGCCCCTTGCCCGATATATAAATGCTTACCGAAGGAATTTTCACTCCACCAATCTAACAATTTCTCAAAAGCCGCAGCCCGGTAATTAAAGGGGAAATAAAGCTGAGGGTTGATATAATCCACCCAACCCTTTTCTACCCATAACTTCGCATCGGCATATAATTGTCGATAGCCACTAAATCCAGAAGTCTCAGAACCCTCATGGTGATGGGCTTTATTGTCCCATATCCCAAATGGACTTATTCCAAACTTGACGTATGGTTTCTCAGAATTAATACTATCAGCAATATTTTTAATCAATAGGTTAACGTTATCTCTGCGCCAATCATCGATTGAGCTAATTCCTCGCCCATACTTTCTAAAAGTTGAAAGATCTGGTAGGGGGTTTTTATCAGGATATGGATAAAAGTAATCATCGAAATGGATCCCATCTACATCGTAATTACGAACTACATCCATTACAACTGAGGTAATGTATTCGCGCACTTCAGGCAATCCAGGGTTAAATAGCTTTTTACCCGAATAACTAAAGAACCAATCTGCTTTTGTTCTTGTAATATGGGTAGCGCTAACATTTTCATTTTTCAAATCAAAAGTAGCACGATAAGGATTAAACCAAGCATGTAATTCCATTCCACGCGAATGCGCTTCGTCAATAGCAAATTCTAAAGGATCATAAATTGGAAAAGGTGCTTTCCCCGGTGTTCCCGTCAAAAAACGGCTCCAAGTTTCACGTCCTTTTGCATAAAACGCATCTGCTGCTGGTCTAACTTGCAATAAAACTGCATTTATACCAGCCTGTTGATGTGCATCAAAAATACGAACTAACTGATCCTGTTGTTCCTTTGTTGTCAATCCGGGCTTTGAAGGCCAATCAATATTAGCAACGGTCGCTATCCATACTCCCCGGAATTCCCTTTTAGGTGAAGTATTATTCTCTTGCGCAAAGATACGTCCAGAAGATAAAAACAGAATATGACCAATAGAAATTAATAAATAAAGAACCTTCTTCATAGGGTTAGTGAGAATTTCTACAAAGATAAACCATCAAACTATTCAAAAAGAATATTTGCACATTAATTAGTACTTAAACGATATGTCAAAATATTTTTTGTGGAAAATTAAGATGGAACACTTTTTGTACCGACTTTAGTGTGTACTAATATCTTTTATAGGACTGTAAACATAATGCAAAACAACCACACTGAATTTCCGGTACTTAAACCCAAAAGAAATTCTGCGAAAATATACTTTTTCTTCATTGCGATCATTTTCTTACTAGCAACCAATTTATATTATGTAATAGAATATAAAAATTTAGGCAAAAAAGTAGAACTATTAAGTTCAGAAAAATTCCAATTACAAGATGAAGTTGATAGAATAGAGGCGGAATTGGACAGGATTGCTCAGGACAATCCGGCTATTAGTCAAACTTTGTTAGGTAATCAAATTGAAGCCAGGGCGCAAATCGCTAGTTTACGTTTTAAATTAGAATCGGGAAATGTAAGTGATCAAGAAATTGAAACTGTCCGATTTGAAATACAAAACCTTCGTTATTTGGTTGATGAGTACAATAAAAGCATTGACAAATTAAAAAGGGAAAATTTAAACCTTTCTTCAGAAAGAGATAAATTAAAGGTGTCCGTAAATTCGGCTAAAAAGCAAGTAAGTCAACTTACCGAAGAAAATACGCTCTTGCAAGGAAAAGTAGAGGCAGCTTCTGGATTAAAAATATCCGGCATCAATATAAATGCCGTCCAGTTGCGAAGCAAGGATCGTGAAAAGATTGAAACACGTGCAAAAAGGACTGACTTGTTGCGTATTGAATTTGATTTAGTTGAAAACAATTTAGCTATAATCGGTCCTCACCAAGTTTTTCTGAGGGTAATGGATCCTAGTGGGAATTTATTAACCTTTGACTCTGGAACTTTTGAAGCTAATGGAAAGACCATGCAATATACTTTTACTACTTCAATTGATTTTTCAAATGATGGCAAAAAATACACCATAAACTGGCAACCTGATGAAGCCTTAAACTTTCAAAAAGGAATCTATACCATCATTTTATATGCTGATGGATCCATTATGGGTCGTGGAAGTATCTCTTTAAAATAATCACAGTTAACTTGAATGACTTCTGAGTGGAATGAGAATGTAAAATGTTGTTCCTGTCATAGTCTCAGTTTGATACCTAATTGTTCCACTGATGGTTTCGATCGTTTGTTTTACAAAAGCAAGTCCTAATCCAGTACCCGAACTTTTAGTAGTGAAATTAGGTTGAAAAATTTTGTCCCTTACATTCATATCAATTCCCTTTCCATTATCATGAATATCTATGGATACAAATCCAGAAGGCAAGGATCTTACTGATATTGTAATTATACATGGTCTTCCCTTAAGTTTAGCTTCTACGGCATTTTTAATTAAGTTATTGAAGCTTCTTAATAATTGATCGCGGTCGGCATGGATAATCACCTCTTTGAGATCAAAAATTTCTAAATTTATCTGAATATCCTTGTTCTCTGCATAAATAGAAACAGCTTGTTCAATAACGTCAATTACATTCAAGTCTGTCAAAACAGTGTCTGGCATCTTTGCGAAATTGGAAAATTCCGAAGCGATATGATTTAGGCTCTCGATTTGTTCAATAAAAGATTTACTAAACCGTTCAAATTTTTGGTCGAAATCAGGGTCTTTTTCTCGATATGCTCGGTTCAATAGTTGAACCCCTAAACGTAAAGGAGTCAATGGATTTTTAATTTCATGCGCCACTTGTTTCGCCATTTCATGCCAAGCAGATTCTCTTTCCGAACGCATGATCTGATTTGCATTATGCTCTAATGCAATAATCATATTATTATACTCTTTTATTAAAGATCCTATTTCGTCATTTCTTTTCCAAAAAATGGGCTCATTATTTCTTCCGATTTTAGTTCTTGCCAAACTCCGCTGAACCAAGAATAAAGGAGCTGTAATCTGATTAGCGACGAATGCCGCAAATAGCCCTAAAGCAACAATAACAAAAGCATAAATATTAATGAGTGTATTTAAAAGCAAACCAAGTTGACTGTCGAGCTCCCTTTGATTTGAGAAAAAAGGCAAACTTAAATAAGCTATGGTTTGTTTATCGTCATTCTTAAGTGCGGCATAAGAAACAAGATAATTTAAATTACCGATGTCCTCACGTTGTAAATATTCTTCTCTATGATAGTTATTTAAGTATAACCACGCCCCAGAGTGCATTAAAGGTGAAGTTAAACCTAGAGCATAAATTTTGGGTTGTGTACTATAAATTAATTCACCATTAATACCGTATAAATTCAAGTCAGAGGCGTTCGTTTCAGCTACCAAATTAAACTCTTGCTCATTTAATGTATTTCGATCGACATACCCTTTTTTAAACATTCTAGCTTCTAAAGCTCCCGCCAATTGAATGACCCGGGAAATAGCCGAACTTTCTTGCTGCTTGCGGTATTGTACACTTAAATTAAAGTAAGTAATAATGCCAGCAATGACTAATGTAAACACAACTGCGGATACCACGAACGCCTGAATTCTAGTGCTATATAAGATTCGATTTTGGGAAATCATAATGGCCCATCTTAAGTTCCTAAGATTAAAGTCATAATCTCTTACTATGCGGAAAAACCATCGGAACGCATAAACAAGAATTGAAAAAACAAGGAACACTAAGAACAGAAAAGAAAGGGAAGCCAATTGTATCCACCAATTTTGATTTTGAGCACTCAAAATAACTGTATCATCCCGATTAGGGCTATAAATCAAATGAGTATAATTTTTCTTGTCCTTTATCTTGTTATACATCGCGTCATGGGGAAATTGTTCATCCGTCTGTGGATAAAGAAATTGCCCACTTTGATTTTGCAGTTTTCCACTTTTATAAAAGGCATAAGAATATTTCCCTAAATCATCAGAAATTTCAATATTCCCTTCCATCAATATTTCTGGAAAGGACGAGCGCCTATCTAGCGACTTATTATTTAATTCAATTAAGTAGAGTCCAATATTTTGATCCTCGCTTTTTATTGGCAATAAAGCGAAATAGTTGAGGTAACCGATTTCATCATTTAAGCGATAGAAATTTCCTGAAACTTTTCTTGAACCCTCAATAACTTTATTTTTAAAATAATTTAGCTTGGCGCTAGCTAAAGAATCATTAGAAACACCAAGCTCATCAAATAGATAGCCGCTAAAATCATAACGCGATAAATACCCTCCAAAATAACTTTTACGGAAATTCTCGTTTATCAATTGAAGATCAAATAAGTGAGGATAATTAATGTAATTAACCAATTCACTATCTTTACTTATCTTACTTTCAATATCTAAAAAGAGCAAAACAGCATTGGGATCATCTGCAGATTCTAGTTTCTGCAAAGCTAATACTTGTTGCGCTTCAAGTTTTTTCTCCTGAAAGGAAGCCTGTTTCAATGAGGCAATAGCAGCAAATAAAAGTAAAATCGCTACAAAAGCCGCTAAATGAAACTCCTTTTTTTCATCAACGATCCAAACACGGATAAAAACAATAAAAGTCAAAAGAAAAAAAGAAATGCTTAAGTCGCCTAAAACCAATTTAGCTACGAATAAAACTACTATTATACCAATAAACAATTTGTGCTTTAGCCTCGAAGATATTTTTAGTTTAAGCGCTATTGTAAAAAGTATTTCAATTAATAAATATAAATTAAGAATAGAAATACAAAGCGAAATGACGCCGATCCAGCTATAAACATTTAGTTTAAGGATATTTGTAACATCGAAATTTATGCTGGAATTACTTATTAATCCATTAAACACCTCTACAATAAGTAAGCTAAATAAATATATTAATATCCCAAAACCTATAAAAATCAATACACTTTGAAAGCGGGTTAATGACTTCCTTTCAAATTGGAGCTTAGTTCGATAGCTATAGATGTAGAAAACAAGCCAGGTAATCGCTAAAATATTAAGAAAGAGCGCACCTAGCGAAGGAAAAAAAAAGCTGGAAGCATAATTTGTTGGGTCAAATACCCCGCCATAAAAACGATTTGATATAACTTGGGTAGATAAATCCAGATAACGAATTACTAGAAAATAACAGGCCAACACTAGTATCGATAACTTTAACCACCCTTTATTCGCAATCCACTGGCAAACAACCGTCATAAAAATTGTCGCTGAAATAATCGCGAAAACCCACATTAAAAACTCAAGCTTCGAAAAGTAATTTTGAAATTGGGGACTTAGCTTTAGCGACAATAAATATTTGCCTTCACTATCTCTTAAATTAAAAACATCATTGTCTTTAAATGTCGCTACTTCTAAATTATTGCTGTTAATAAGTTCTGAAGAAAACTTGTTCTCCAAATAGCTGTTATCTAAAAGAAAATCTTTTTTTATCGGAATTAAACAGACAACGGAAAATCCTCCCTCGCTTTTTTTAAAGGCTAGATACCATCCATTATCCCATGCAATTATACTGCTACCAGGGCTTATTCCAACATCTGTCTTCGGAACAATGGTATTAGATCCCCAAAAACTTAATTCGTTATTGGAATAAGTATAAATATAAATTTGCCTTTTCTCACCATATTCAATAATTAGCTCTTCAGCTAGAGTCTCATTTTGATGAACATCCATCAAGGAATGAAATAACAATGAATCGGCTAAAAGGGCTTTTACTTCAGCTTCTTTTTTATGAAGATTTTTTTCAATGGTAGACCCCTCAAATAGAAGAATCTCCTCCCTATCATAAAACCTATTTACAGTAATAGCGGTAACTGTAAAACAAAGGGTTAATATAAGGAGAAGAATTCGAACTTTTAAAGATGTATTCACATTGACATTTAGTTTAAGAAAACAACAATCTAAAGTTCAGCAGAGGAAGTAAGCGCTTGCCGATCAACTTTTCTTACTAATCCTTGCAAAACATTTCCCGGGCCAACTTCAATAAAAGATGTTGCATCATCCTCAAGCATATGCAAGATAATTTGGGTCCATCTTACCGGTCCCGTAAGCTGTTCAATCAGATTCCTTTTTATGGTCTCAGGATCAGTATGTGGTTTTGCATCTATATTTTGATAAATGGGGCATATAGGCTCTCTAAAAACTGTTTTTTCAATCGCTTCCTGTAATTCTGCTTTAGCAGATTCCATCAATGGCGAATGAAAAGCACCACCTACGTTTAATTTCAACACACGCTTAGCGCCAGCTTCTTTTAATAATTCCATCGCCTTGTCAATACCAGCCAAGCTTCCTGAAATCACGAGCTGTCCCGGACAGTTATAGTTCGCAGGAACAACTACATCACTTACTCTTTGGCAAATATCCTCAACTGTAAAATCATCCAAACCAAGTACGGCAGCCATGGTTGAAGGTTGCAATTCACAAGCTTTTTGCATAGCATTTGCGCGCCTTGAAACCAGCTCTAAACCAGAGTCAAAATCAAACACCTCCGCTGCAACCAATGCAGAAAACTCACCTAAAGAATGACCAGCCACCATTTGAGGATCAAATCGATTCCCTAGTGCCTTAACTAAGATAACAGAATGTAAAAATATTGCAGGCTGGGTGACTTTCGTTTGCTTCAAGTCTTCCTCTGCCCCGTTAAACATGATATCCGTAATCCTAAATCCTAAAATATCATTGGCGCGCTCAAAAAGATCTCGGGTTGATGTTTCATAGTCATATAGATCTTTCCCCATTCCAACATACTGAGCTCCTTGCCCTGGAAATAAATAAGCTTTCTTCATATTATCCTAAATTCGCTTGTATTAATTGTAAAAATTCTGTCCTTGTACGTTCCTTAGCAAATTCGCCTGTAAAAGCGGAGGTAGTAGTTACCGAATTTTGCTTTTGGATGCCTCGCATAGACATGCATAGATGCTTACATTCAATTACAACTGCAACTCCTATGGGATCGAGGGTTTCTTGTATACAATCCCTTATCTGAGTTGTCAATCGCTCTTGAACCTGTAGCCTGCGAGAAAAAGCGTCTACAACACGTGGAATTTTACTTAGACCCACAATATACCCATTAGGGATGTAAGCAACATGGGCTTTCCCAAAAAAAGGAAGCATATGATGTTCGCAAAGAGAATAGACCTCGATATCCTTAACAATAACCATCTGACGATATTCCTCTTTGAACATGGCAGACAATAATATCTCTTTAGGATCAATATCGTACCCATGAGTAAGGTATTGCAAAGACTTGGCTACTCGTTCAGGTGTTTTAAGTAAGCCCTCACGGTTGGGGTCTTCTCCCATTGTAGATAAAATGTCTCCATAGTGACTTGCGATACGATTGACAGATTTCTCATCATATCGATCAATATTAGTGTACCCTTTCAACTTTTCAGTTTTCAAAATCAAAGGGCTATCTTGCTTATCCATTGCCTTCTAAATTTATAATTCGGTTTATTCACCGAAATATTCAACAAAGTTATTTTCAGTTTCATAAAGCTTAATCGAATGCAATTGAGCATTATGCTGACTAATATACGGTTTCAACTGGTTGAAAACTTCGAAAGCGATCACTTCTGTAGAAGCCATCTTGCCCTTCATAAAGTCAACATCCAAATTTAGATTTCGGTGATCCATTTTTTCGATTACCACTTTATTAATGATTTCCTTTAACACTCTTAAGTCCATCACAAATCCTGTTTCAGGATTAATCTCACCCTTAATAGTTACAAAAATTTCGTAATTATGACCATGCCAATTCGGATTAGAACATTTGCCAAATATCTCTTCATTCTCTTCTACGCTCCAATCGTCTCGAGACAATTTATGAGCCGCGCAAAAACGCTCTCGACGTGTAATATAAATCATGGAACAAAGATAAGACATTGAACGTAATTTGACACATGTATAGGAATCTTAGACAAATAAGTGTAAAGCAAATGACAAATTCTTACCTTCGTATAAAATGAAAATACTAATCATAGCCGCTACTAAAAATGAAATTCAACCATTTTTAAATAGTGACATTCAAAAGTCAAATCCGGTCGATATTTTAATTACAGGCGTTGGTATGGTAGCCACTGCCTATTCTTTGACAAAAAAAATAAAGGAAACCTCTTACGACTTACTCCTGAACGTTGGAATTGCAGGCGCCTTTTCTAAAGATATCCAATTAGGCCAAATAGTCAGAGTAAAAGAAGATTCTTTTAGTGAATTAGGTGCACAAGACAATGATCAACATTTAACCCTGAAAGATCTAAATTTAGGTGAATTTCAATACCTAGAAAATATCGAAGTAACATTATCGAATAATCAGCTTATTAAAAACCTGCCTATAACAAATGGGATTACAGTAAACAAGATTCATGGGAAAGATAGTTCAATTGAAATGGTGAGAAATTTATTTTCACCTGATGTAGAAAGTATGGAAGGTGCATCCGTATTTTATGTTGCCCGACAAGAAAAACTATATTCTCTACAAATACGGGCTATATCTAACCTAGTAGAAAAAAGAAATAAAGACAATTGGAATATACCACTAGCTATCAAGAAATTAAATGACTGGCTGATTTTATTTATTTCAAGTCTCAAGTAAAACACAAAACTATGAAATTAACTTTAGGGTTTTCCCCTTGCCCAAACGATACGTTTATCTTCGACGCTCTGATCCATCACAAAATTGACACAGAAGGATTAGAGTTCGATGTTTCTTTTGATGATGTGGAAACTCTTAATCAAAAGGTATTCCGGGCAGAATTAGATATCTCTAAAATAAGTTTTCATGCTTATGCCTATTCACTAGAGAACTATATATTGCTAAATTCTGGAAGTGCACTGGGCTTCGGTGTAGGTCCGCTTCTGATTAGTAAAGATCCCAAATTAAATACAAAAAATATTGAACCCGAAAAATTGAAAGTTGCGATACCTGGAAAATATACAACAGCAAACTTTTTACTTGGCCTAGCATTTCCCGAATTAACGAAAAAGGTAATAAGCTCTTTTTCAGACATAGAAGGAATGTTATTACGGGACGAGGTAGATCTAGGTTTAATTATTCATGAAAATAGATTTACTTATCAAGAGAAAGGACTACATAAGATAATCGATCTAGGAGAATTCTGGGAAGAAAAAACAACCAATCCCATTCCATTGGGGGGAATAGTCATTAATAGGAAAATCGATTTAGAAACCCAATATAAAGTAGATAGGGTTTTAAAGAAAAGTGTCGAATACGCCTTTGCTAATCCGGAATCTGGAATTGATTTTATTAAATCACATGCACAAGAAATGGATGAAGAAGTCATGTTTAAGCATATTGATTTGTATGTAAATAAATATTCTATACAACTGGGAAAGGATGGAAGAAAGGCCATTCAAACTCTATTTGACCAAGCCCTAGAACTGAAAATTGTACCGGCAATCAACTACAATCTGTTTTTAGATTAAGCATAAAAGTATCTGTGTTTCACCGAAACGAATAATAGTTAAAGGATAGCAATCATCAGCAAAATATTAATCCTAATGCCTGATACCTAACACCTATCATCACGAAAGTTGCTCGTTGCTTTTTAGGCTTAATCGTGAAGAGACAAAAGAAGCAATCGCTGAAATTCCTAAAACCGTGCTAAATACCAATACAAAGTCACTCCATTTTAAGGAAATAGGGTAGACATCAGTTATCAAGTCTGCACCCGACATTTTAATCATCCCAAATTCCAATTGAAGCAAACAAAATAAAAGACCTAATAACATCCCAACAAAACAACCGATTAATGAGATAAACATTCCCTCAGTAAAAAAGATGCGTTTTATAAATGTCGAGTTCGCCCCCAGACTTCTCAAAACAACAATGTCCTTTTGCTTATCTATTACCAACATCGTTAAAGAGCCTATAATATTTAATATAGCGATGATCAAAACGAATGTCAGAATTAAAAATATCGCCCATTTCTCCGAATTCAATATCTTATATAAAGTAGGATTTTGTTCTCCTATATTTTTAACAACAAATTTATCACCCAGAGAAGAGCTTAATTCTTTTTGAAAGGACGAAATACTTATCCCTTTTTTGACATCAATTTCGATGGCCGATATTTTATCGTATTCATCAAAAACTTCTTTAGCAAAGGGTAAGGATGTTATAAAATAATCATCAAATTTAGGCTGCGCCGCCATAACTGCAGACGGCCTAATACTTCGAATATTAAATTCATCAGCAGGATTAATAGAATTAACCGCTGTTTTCCTAGGTGAATAAACCGAAATCGAACGCCAATTATCATCGAGATTAATTCCAAGATAGGCCTGTACCGCTGCGCCAATAATGGCGAAACTTTCTTCGTCATTTTGCAAATCACCACTTCCCTGTTCGATTAAACCCTTCAACCGGTTATAATCTCCTCCAACACCTCTAAGTATACCAATAAACTGGTTTTTTCCATAACGAAGTAAAACCTTCTCTTGCAAAACTTCTGAATAATGAAGAACTCTAGGGTCGTTTCTGAGTTTATCACCGGAAATAGAGTCTGGATGAAAAAGCTTTCCAGTTGTTGGTTCTATACGCAATTCAGGTGACAGCGAACTAAACATATTTAAAATAAGCTGCTCAAACCCATTGAAAACCGATAAAATAATAACCAATGCAGCACTTCCAATAAGTACCCCCAAAGTACTAATCCCAGAAATTATATTAATTGCGTTAACGGACTTTTTCGAAAACAAATAGCGCTTGGCAATAAATAGGGGAGTATTCATTTTTCCGATGCTTTCTTAGCCTCTTATAAAAGGGTTGTTCACTTTCTCGAAACCCACAGTGGTTGAAGGTCCATGGCCTGGATAAATAACCGTTTCTTCAGGCAAAGTATAAATAGAATTACTGATGCTATTCATTAATTGCTGGTGGTTTCCTCCTGGTAAATCTGTGCGACCCACACTCCCCCGAAATAAAACATCCCCACCAATTAAGAAGTTTTGTGCAGCGTTATAAAAACAAAGGTGAGCAGGAGAATGCCCACGTGCAAAAATAATCTCAAGAGAATGCTTCCCCAACAGTATTTCTCCAGAGTCTTTCAAAAATGTTTCTCCTATTGGGGAAACTTCATAACGAATACCCATTTGAGGAGCGTAATTTTGGACTTCAATCAACAGAGGAAGCTCCCCCTCATGAAACTGAGGCATTAAACCATAAGTATCAGCAATATATTTATTTCCCAATACATGGTCGATATGACAGTGCGTATTTAGTAAATGGATAGGAATTAGTTTTTTTTCTTCTATAAAGGAGGAAACAAGTTTTTCCTCTTCCGACCCATACATTCCAGGATCAATAATAGCACAATTACCCGCTTCATCATAAAGCAAATAAGTATTCTCTTGATAAGGATTGCAGATAAATGTTTTAATTTGAATCATAATCCAAAAATACGAATTTACCCTTAATCTATAATAAGTATTCTTGCTGTATTTAGCTTTGCCAGATCTCCCAGCTTTTTTCAGCTTGAAGATACAGCATTTCTAGACCATTTTTTGTAGCAGCTCCCTGAAGTCGACCACGTTTCAAAAATTCAGTTTCAGGTGGATTGTAAACCAAATCATATAAAAGGTGTTCTTTACCAATAGCGGAATAAGGGATATCTAATACATCATGAATATTAGGATAAGTACCCACAGGTGTTGTGTCTATTATTAACTTGTGACTTTCAATAACTTCGTCCGTCAATTCCGAATAGGACAGATGAAGGTGTGAAGCCTTTCTTGAAACTATGCTATAGTCAATATGTAGCTTTTTAAGAACATAAGTTACAGCGCGTGCCGCCCCTCCATGTCCCAAAATCAAAGCTTTAGTATGCTGTTTTTTCAACAAGGGCTTCAATGATTCTTCAAAACCATATACATCGGTATTAAACCCCTCTAAATGCATTCGATCTAACGACACCTCACCAGAAAAATAATCAGTTAAGAGATCCTTCTGAGTAATTTTAATACAATTAACCGCATCTATCGCTTTAGCCTCCTCAGACACAGAGTCTAAATAAAACATAATTCCGATCTTGTAAGGTATGGTAACATTTAAACCCACAAGTTCAGTTTCCTTTTGAATCAATTCTGGAAAATCACTGAGCGCTTCTAACGGATATAGATTATATTCATAATCTATTAGGCCCAATTCCTTAAACTTTTCTGTGAAGTAAGTTTTTGAGAATGACTGTTTTAGCGGAAATCCAATTAAGCCAAATTTCTTCATCCTGAAAATTACTTAAGAAAAAGATTAAAAGTATCGCCTCTCAAACCAATACGTATAGTTTCCAATGGTATTACTTCTGAAGGTGCTATATTTCCTAAATTAACGTCTGCCCCTAAAAGCTTTATAAACCATACCTGTTGCGATTTCTGCGGCGCTTCAAATATAATATTTTCGTAAGGAATCTTAGTCAAAATCTCGTCGATCAAGCCCTGCCTTACTTCACCGCTTTCCCTATAAATTCCAACACTCCCACTTTCACGAGCTTCCGCAATCACTTTCCACGATCCGGCCTGAATTTCAGCATTCATTAACTCAATCCATCGATAAGGTGCAATAATACTTTCATCATCCTTAGATCCAACCTCAGATAGAACCGTTACTTGCTCACTAAGTTTTCTTATATACTCACATTTTTTATCATGTTCCAAATGAATCGATCCATCTGAGACTTCAGCATATTCCAACTTATACTTTTCAAGCATCCGCCTAAAATCTTCAAATTGATCCCTAATGACAAAGGCTTCAAAAAGTGTACCGCCAAAATAATAAGGAACTTTAGCTTCTCGATAAATAGATAGTTTATCTTCCAAATTAGGCATTACATGAGAAGTGCCCCAGCCTAATTTAACTAAATCACTATACGGCTCCGCCACACTTAAGAAATCTTCGACCTCTCTAATTGACAAACCTTTATCCATAACCATGGTCATGCCTTTTTGTCGGGGCTTTATTGCACGATCGGGTATATTATTTAAAGAAAAATTCATGAGTTGCAAAGCTCATAAAAATAATCTAACTCGCAAATTAATTGCATATTTTCTTTTTAAATTCAACCTTTATTAGTGTATTTCTTTATGAGCTCAGAAATTACTTTATTGTCCTGAAGTAGCGGCAAATATTCATATAGAATGCTATGCTTTTCAGGATCAAGATTTAAAGCAATTTCAAGATAAATTAATGCCTCGTTAAATTTTCCGCAAGAAAATAAATAAGCTACCATTCGATAATACAGCTCTGCACCGTCAGGATTGTTTTTTATGGCTTCGGAAATAATACCAATAGCTTGCTCAAGCTTATCTTGCTCATAGAGAATAGACGAATAGTCTAACCAAGCTTCCAAATCTAAGGGATTCAACTCCACAACTTTTTCGTATGCAAACTCAGAATCCTTAATTTGATTCAATTTATAATACGCATCAGCTACCGCAAACCAATAATCTGGATTTTGATCATCTATTCCTAAAGCCTTTTTATAATAATAAAGCGATTCAAAATAACGATTCTCAAAATCTAAAGTAACGCCAATACCAAACCAGGCATCTCCAAGTCTACCATCCAGCTTTACAGCCTTTTTATAATACGATCGGGCCTCCTGCATTTGCTCTAGCTTTTCATAGCACTCACCTATTGCACAATAGGTCTCCGCGTTCGGGGGTTCAAATTCAAAAGAAGTTTTATAACACTTTATCGCTTCAGCGTAATCATCGATATTCACCAAAGCATTTCCCTTATTATAATAAACCGATGCAATATCATCATTTATTATAATGGCATAATCATAAGCATCTATTGCTTTTTCAAATTGGTGTAATTTGCTATAGGCATTCCCTAAATTAAACCAAGCGGTACCAGAATAAGGATCTTCATCTATATGTTTCAAAAAAAAGGAAACACTTTCTTCGTGGCGTTCTAAAATATCAAAACAAAAAGCCAATTCGTAAAGAGCATCCTGATTTTCTAGGTCTTCATTTAGGCAAAGTTTAAGATACTTTATAGCTTCTTCAAAATCACCTTTATTTTGATTCATTAATGAAATTTGCAAATAAATTTCATCGACATATTCTGCCAACTCCAAGGCTTTGGAAAACTCGACCATCGCTTCATCATAGCGACTTAAATTACTATAAATCCCCCCTCGAACTAAAAAAACCTCTGGATTAGAGGGCTCAAGCGATTCCGCCTTCCCTAATGAGTCAAGAGTACCCTCAAGCTTATTGAGAGCCAAACCAAGCTGTGCTTTTTTTATAAAAAAAGCAGCATCATAAGGGTGCTGATTAACAGCGTGTTCTGCAGCTTGCAAAGCCATAACAGGACTATGTCCCCTAATATAATGGTAAATAATACCCTTGAATATCCTAGAATCAAAAAAATATTGCTCATCCTTACGAATCATTTCCTCGTATCGCTCTACTGAATACCTCAGGTCTTCAGAAAAGTAAAAATCGTCTTCAATCATATATACCGTCTTCTTTCTACTTTTATTAATACTCTAATAATCATTCTTAAAATGAGAATCCTAAAATGATTAAAACCCAATTTTAAGGTTTTGATCAATATAACTACAATATCTAAACTATACTCTCCAACAGAACAAATTTCTTTAAAAGTAGAATACAAAAATAAGGATAATTATAGCTAATTCCGTATCTTTCAGTTTTCAATAAACCTAAAGATGAACAAGATAAATATTTCTACGGTATTAACACGCCTAAATATAAACGAGATCAATCATGCATGGAGCACAGGCTATGAAAATGGCCCCCGTCCGCAAGGGGATTTACTTAAAATAATCTCTCCTGTTGATCAAAAAATCGTTGCAGAAACCAAATTCAGCACCAGTGAAGAGTATGAGTTTGTAGTCAAAAAAGCACAACAAGCATTTCTAAGCTGGAGAACTATGCCCGCACCGTTTCGCGGAGACATTATTCGTCAATTTGGCAATGCTCTAAGGGAAAACAAAAATGACCTCGGCATTTTGGTATCCTATGAATCAGGCAAAAGCCTACAAGAAGGCTACGGAGAGGTGCAAGAAATGATTGATATATGTGATTTCGCTACTGGCTTAAGCCGTCAGCTCTATGGCTTAACTTCACATTCTGAAAGACCATTGCACCGAATGTATGAGCAATGGCACCCACTCGGTATAGTGGGTGTTATTTCAGCATTCAACTTCCCAGTAGCTGTATGGAGTTGGAATGCGGCAATAGCAATGGTATGCGGAAATGTTTGTATATGGAAACCTTCTGAAAAAACTCCACTTACAGCTATAGCCAGTCAAAAAATAATGGCGGATGTATTGAAAAAAAATAAGATTGATGAAGGGGTTTCCTGTTTATTAATTGGCGATCGCATGATTGGCGAAAAAATGGCGAATGATCCTCGTATCTCCCTACTTTCTGCAACTGGAAGTACAGCAATGGGAAAATCAGTGGCTCAAGCTGTGGCCTCACGTCTAGGAAAAAGCATATTAGAACTAGGAGGTAACAATGGAATCATCATTAGCGAGCATGCTGACCTAGAAATCGCTCTCCCTGCGGCTGTGTTTGGAGCTGTAGGAACTGCAGGACAACGTTGTACATCAACCCGGAGGTTAATCATCCAAGAGAAAATATACGATACCTTTAAAAAGAAACTCGTAGAAGCCTATGCGCAGCTAAAAATCGGCAATCCGCTAGATTTAGAAAATCACGTAGGGCCTCTAATAGATAAAGATGCTGTAGCCAATTACCTGAAAACAATAGAGGAATGCAAAAAAGAAGGAGGGAACTTCATTGTTGAAGGAGCAGTACTACAAGGAGAAAATTACCCGTCTGAATGTTACGTTAAACCCTGCATTGCCGAAGTAGACGCTAATTTTAAAATCATACAAAAAGAAACTTTCGCACCTATTCTATTTATTATGAAATATGATACCTTAGAAGAGGCAATAGATATTCATAACAGCGTGCCACAAGGACTATCTTCGTCCATAATGACCCTTAACCTTAGAGAGGCCGAACAATTCTTATCTGCTCTTGGATCAGACTGTGGAATAGCGAACGTCAATATTGGTACGTCAGGCGCCGAAATTGGGGGAGCATTTGGAGGAGAAAAAGATACTGGTGGGGGTAGAGAATCAGGTACTGAAGCCTGGAAAGCATATATGAGAAGACAAACGAATACCATTAACTACTCCAACAAAATTCCTCTAGCACAAGGTATTAAATTCGACTTATAACCTAATTTTCTAAAAGTTTATATCCTTTGCCATGAACATTCACAATTTCAACATTTGAATCATCACGGAGATATTTACGTAACTTACTTAAAAACACATCCATGCTTCGACCATTAAAATAATTGTCATCATGCCAAATCTTTATTAATGCCTCTTCTCGAGTCAATACATCATTCTTTTTCAGGCAAAGCATTCGTAATAGCTCAGCTTCTTTTGTAGATAGCTTTTGCTTATGCTCATCGAACAATAAGTACTGATTTGTATAGTCGAAATAGTAATTACCAATAGTAAAAGTGTTGGGCAATTGCTCTATGCTGCCTGATTCTTGAACAGAGACTCGCTTTAATAGGGCATTTATTCTCAATAATAACTCCTCAACACGGAAAGGCTTAGTAATATAATCGTCTCCTCCAATACCGTAAGCTGCAGATTTATCTTCCATCATCCCTTTAGCCGTTGCGAAAATGATAGGGATGTCTTCATTAAATTTGCGGATTTCTCGAGCCAAAGTAAAGCCATCCTTTTTAGGCATCATCACATCTAAAATACACAAATCAAACTTTTCACGATGAAACTCTCCGATTGCCTGCTCTCCATCGACTGCAAGAACCACCTCAAATTTACCCTTCAGCTCCAAATAATCTTTTAAAATTTCACCCAAGTTTGGATCATCCTCTGCTAATAATAGTTTGTATTTACTCATTACTATTTCTTTAAAGGCAAAACTATCTCAAATTCTGTTCCCTTATTCAATTCACTCTTGACTTTTACCGTCCCGTTCATCCGCTTAACGATGTCATAAACATAGCTTAACCCTAAACCAAAACCTTTTACATTGTGAAGATTCCCGGTAGGCACCCGATAAAATTGATCAAAAATTCTAGACATTTGTTCTTTTGACATCCCAATTCCATTATCAACAATGTTTATTAAAAGGGAATTGTTTTTATTCTTAGTGCCAATCTCAATACGCGGCTCCTGATCGCAATACTTAATGGCATTATCCAAAAGATTAAAAATAACATTCGACAAATGCAGTTCATCACCAAAAATAAGTGCGTCATTAGCATGGAGGTTCAATTTAATTTCACCAGCTTTCTTCTTCAGTTGAAGATCCATGCTCCCCACAACGCCATAGATCAAATCATTAGCATTTACAATTTCTTTCTCTAATTGTAAATCACCCTTATCTAATTTAGCAATATTGAGGACGCGCTCAATATGCTCGCCAAGCCTAATATTCTCATCATATATAATATCCGCCAAACGCTTCACTCGAACCGTATTTGCCGTAATTTCAGGATCTTTAAGCGATTCGCTGGCAATCATAATTGTAGCAACAGGCGTTTTGAACTCATGGGTCATATTATTAATGAAATCCGTCTTCATCTCCGAAATCTTCTTTTCCCTCAAAATGGTCAAAATGGTATAGGCGAAGCTAGAAATCAAAACAAGCAACAATACAGCCGATGAAAAAAGCATAAGGCTAGCATTGTTCATTAAAATAGATGTCTTATTAGGAAAATAAACAGAAATTACAGCCTCTTTACCAGGAACCTCATTTGGAAAAAGAACGGTGGAGTAGTGGTTTCCATCGTCAATGTACTCCGTAAAGTTAGCAAGGTGATAAATTACAGAATCAGTTCCTCCTTCGTTAATTTTCAAATCAAAATCCAAGGGAATGTTACGACTTTGCAATTCCTCCCTAAGCTGCTCTGTAATAAATTTAGGATCGATCCTTTGAGCTAATGACTGTTTAGAACGCTCAAATTCATCCGCCAAATTAGCAATGGCAGAACTACCCGCATTTGAACTTGAACGAACAGAGTCAATATAAGATGCCGCAATCCTCGCTTTTGCTAACTGTTCATGACGTCTAATCTCACTTTCAAGCTTTTCATCAACACGTGGGGGAAGCGAAATGATCATTTCACCAAGCATTGGATCAATTACAAAATAACGAACACTGTCGTCTTTTGCTTTTTTGATAACAGAAGCAATTTTAGTTACGTAAATACCAATATCTTGCTGCTGATACATTAAGCCCCTTTCATCCAACTCGTGACGAACGGAAGCCTCATACTGCACAAAAGGCCTATATTTAGGGTCCTTAATATAAGTCTCATAAAAGTCATTTTCAATTAATACCGCTCCAGGATGCCTACGTCTAACCTCCTTTTCAAGTGCAATAAATTTAGACTTGATCTTCTGGCTCTGAATCCGCATGCCCTCGGTATGTTTTCTATTCTCGTCCTCCTCCCTGAGTTGTGCACGTGCTTGCTGGCGCAACCTCCTCGATTGCGCCTCTTGATGCTCCTTGGCATTTAAAAAATGAAGGGCTTCGTTCTTCTCAGCTTTTAATGAAACAGTATTCAGAGCCGCCATAACAGACTCGTCAAATAACTGAGATTTTAAACGGAAAGATTGTAAAATAAAATAATACTGCATACCCATCACGCCCAGCAGCGCAACGGTCATCAAAACAATTATCAAACTTATACTCTTACTCTTCATCCTTACAAAAATACAGAAGCATTACATGTAAATTAGCCATTTAACAAATTTTAACACATTGCGCTACAGAACATTATATAAAGCTAGAAAAAACTATTCACCAATAAAATTGGCCAAGCGTAAAGGTTTTATTTCCTAGCTTGGCCAATGTTATTAAAGAGTATAAAAGATTTTCCTAAAATGGAAGATCATCATCATCAGCTGATGACGAAGAAATATCTACTGGTGCCGGAGTATGTGGCATTGAACCCTGTCCTTCAACATATTGAGGAGTACTGGCTACTTTATTTACGCGCCAAGCTACTAATGAATTAAAATAAGTGGTAACCCCATCTTTATTCGTCCAAGGACGACCTCTTAAATTAAAAGAAACGGCCACCTCATCTCCTGAGTTCAGATTATCAAATAAATTCACCCGATCCTGAGTAGCCTCAAATTTTATGTATTCAACAAATTGCGGATTCTCTGCATATTGAATGACCAAATCGCGCTTTTTAAAGGTTTCTGTAACCTGTTGTACTGCCCCTATCTCGTGTACCTTGCCTGTAATTTCCATAATGCTATTGATATAAAAGGTAAAAATACAGAATTTTTTCACAAATATCAGTACCTTCGCATAAATTGATATGCAAGATTTCAACATTCCCTCAAAGGTTATCATTACCTGCAATAAACGACTAGCACCTTATCTTCAATCAGAAGTAGAAGAATTAGGTTTCCCCATAAAACGTACTTTTTCAACAGGGCTAGAGCTCTATATTAGTTTAAACGATTGTATTAAACTAAACCTAAACTTGCGTTGTGCAAGTCAGATACTCTATTCTATTAAAGCATTCGAAGCTAAAAATGCTGACGAACTTTACCAGACGGTATCCTCTATTAATTGGGAAGAATTCATCGACTTTAATGGCTATGTTTCCATAACATCCAACGTTAACAACGACACTATAACGACGCCCCTATTCGCAAATTTAAAGGTGAAAGATGCCATTGCAGATAGAATAAAAGCAAGGAAGGGGCTAAGACCAAATAGCGGACCGGAGCTAAATAAAACCGTAGTCCACCTATTCTGGCAAGAAAATCAAGCCGAAATCTATTTTGACACTTCTGGTGAAACACTAGCCAAACACGGGTACCGAAAACACCCAGGTAAAGCCCCAATGTTAGAGGCTTTGGCATCCGGAGTCGTTTATGCCACAAAATGGGATAGAAAAACTGCTTTTGTTAATCCAATGTGCGGATCTGGAACCTTGGCGATCGAAGCTGCACTTATTGCAAGCAACCGCAAACCAGGCCTATTTAGGATGAACTATGCGTTTATGCACATCTTAGGCTATGACGCAGAAGTTTTCTATGCAGAGCGCAGGCTATTAAAAGAAGCCATCATAAAGAATGTAACCACTAAAATCATTGCAACGGATATTTCCGCAGAAGCCATTAAAATAGCAGAAATAAATGCACAAACGGCAGGAGTAGATCGACTAATTGAATTTAACGTTTGCGATTTTGCTGATACAGCAATCCCCGAAGAAAGAGGGGTAATCGTATTTAACCCGGAATATGGTGAACGGTTAGGAGTACATAGCAAGCTCGAGTTAACCTATAAAAGAATAGGCGACTTCTTGAAACAAAGCTGCAAAGGCTATTTTGGATACATCTTCACCGGAAACCCAGAACTAGCCAAGAAGATCGGGTTACGCGCCTCTACCAAAATCGAATTTTACAACGGTCGCTTAGATTGTAGATTATTAGAATACGAGCTTTACGAAGGATCCAAGAGGGAAGAATAGCTGCCAGTTTTTAATTCCAACGCAAAAATTTACACTGTAAATGTTGATTGGCCTACAAAAAATGTACGGTTCTAAAATAGCGCGCATAAAAAAGAGGCCGATCATCTATTAATGATACAGCCTCCTTTAAAAAATTTATGAAAATAAATTAAACTCTTCTTGATTTAATACGAGCTGCTTTTCCAGTTAATCCACGTAGATAGAATAACTTAGCTCTACGTACTTTACCGTGATTATTGATCACGATTTTGTCAATGTTAGGAGAATTGATCGGGAAAATACGCTCAACGCCAATACCATTTGATAATTTACGTACCGTGAAAGTTTCATTAGATCCCGCGCTGTTGCGTTGAATAACAACACCTTGGTAAATCTGAATACGCTCTTTATTTCCTTCGCGAATTTTATAGTGAACACTTACGGTATCACCAGCTCTAAATACGGGAACTTCATTTTTTGTTACCGTTTGTTCTTCTACAAATTTTACTAAATCCATGATTGTAAGTAATTAATGACGATTCTTAACCCGTAAAAATCGGTTTGCAATATTAGGGAATTTTTATGGAAAATGAAAGCATCTATTTAAATATATTTTATAGCCCCCAAAAATCTGTGCTATTCATCCAAAAGATCGGGTCTTCTGGTCCGCGTTCTTTCTAAAGACTGCTCATAACGCCATTTTTCTATAGCAGCCTGGTTACCACTCAATAAAATATCGGGAACTTTATGTCCATTCCAATTTGCCGGACGGGAATAAACCGGAGCATCCAGCAAATCTCCCTGAAAAGAATCCGACAGCGCCGAGGTACCGTCTGAAATTACTCCAGGAATTAAACGAACAATAGCATCGACTAAAACAGCAGCTGGCAACTCGCCTCCAGAAAGGACGTAATCGCCAATGGAAATTTCTCTTGTAACATATAAATCCCTTATTCGCTGATCTATACCTTTATAATGACCTGCCAAAATCATAATATTCCCTTTTGTCGATAACTCATTGGCAATCTCTTGCTTCAAAGTAATCCCATCCGGACTCATAAAAATCACTTCATCATAAGTATGTTCGCTCTGCAGTTTTTCAATGCAAGCCGCAAAGGGCGCAATCTGCATTACCATTCCGCTACCTCCACCATAAGGATAATCATCTATGCTTTTCTGCTTATTTACTGAATAGTCCCTCAGGTTATGAACATTAATTTCCACGATGCCCTTCGATTGGGCTCTTTGTAATATGGAATGAGCAAAGGGGCTAGCTAGCAAATCAGGCAAAACTGTAATGATATCAATACGCATGCTTATATCGGTTTATAACTATTTCAAATAAACATCTAAAAGACCTTCCGGAAGCTCGATTTTTAAAATATTAGCGCCCCTATCAATCTCCACAATAAAATCATCGTTTAATGGAAACATAACCTCCGTTGATTGGTAATTTACGCTAGCTATAAATTGCTGTGGAAACTCATTTATTTCTAAAATTTCTCCTAGTTCTCCATATACCTTTTCATGGACAATAAAACCTTTTAAATCGGTAATTAAGAATTCCTCCGGATCGCGTTCGGGCTTTTTGGTGTTGGGTAAAAACACCGGCTTCTTAACCAACTCAACCGCCTTGTCAATATGATCTATATCTTCAAAAAAGAAATAGCCCGTATTATTACTAAGCAACTGATAGGAAGAAACAAAGAAGGGGACAAGCTTATTATGGAGCTCGATAAAAACCACGTCCAACTCCAAATCCTCTGGATCTTCATATTGAAAGAAGACCTGAACTTCTCCCTTCAAACCCCTAGTTTTGGTTATGTATCCAATTTCGAAACTGTCTTTATGCGCTAACATAGCTTTAAAATAAAAATGCCATTTCTAAAGATTGATCTTCTGAAATGGCATTTAATGAATGTTTTTGAAAACTTATTCTTCGGTAGCTGGAGTTTCTTCGGCTGATTCATCAACTGCTTCTTCCGATGCCTCTTCCGTTTCAACAACCTCTTCTGCAGGAGGTGTGTTTTTGGCTGCAATTGCAGCTGCTACGTCCGCCTTCTTTTTCGCTTCTGCCGCTAAAACTGCCTTTTTAGTATCTGCTTTGGAAAGGACAAGACTCTCGATCTTACCTTCGATTTTTGCAGCTTTACTAGTTAGCCATTCTTCAAAACGAGCATCAGCAGTTGCTGCATCAAAAGCTCCTTTAGCTACACCACCTTGTAAATGCTTTTTATATAAAACGCCTTTATAAGATAAAATAGCGCGTGCTGTATCGGTAGGTTGCGCTCCCTTATTCATCCAATCTAATGCTTTTTCAAAGTCTAGATCAATGGATGCAGGATTAGTATTGGGGTTGTAAGAACCTATACGCTCAATAAACTTTCCATCTCTAGGAGCACGAGAATCTGCTACTACTACGTGGTAAAAAGGTTTTCCTTTTTTACCGAATCTTTGCAATCTGATTTTAGTTGCCATTTGCTTTTTATTTATGTATTCAACATATTTCCCGGAGCCTTATACTGCGGGGCTGCAAATATATATATTTTTCACATCAAAGCCATAACAAATTCTTCTTTTTAATATAAAGCGGTCAGCTATCGGTTATGAGCTATCAGCTTCCACCATACCCTCATCCTATTTGTAGCCCACGCCATTTCGACTGTAACGCAGCGGAATGGAGATATCTCGTTGTTGCTCGCAAATTATAAGGCCACATTTAAGGTAATGGTAATGTAGTGCTTCTAACCGTAGCGGGATAATATAATGGAGAAACATAATTCTAAATTAGCAACTACAATAAAAATGATAGCTGATAGCTGAATCTACCTGATCTTCAATACCAAATAAATCCAGCCAAAAATAATGATGACGGCAAGAATTCGGGCAATTATTCCTTTAAATGTTTTTGGGAAACGGTTATAATAACGCGAAAAAACAAGCAAGCCTGTCAATAACAAAGTGATGAATATAATTTTCACATGTAAGGATTAATAGCGGTATATAAGTTCGTTAAATTTGGGTTGAAAATAAACAAATTTAAATGAACAAATAAGACATATTTTCCTTTACTTTCTAAAGCGATTTTCGAAGTGCATTGTTAGAACCTTTGAATAGCAAGATTTTTTTCCTATATTGAACAATATACCTTCGTGTTAATCATATGAAATTAATGTTATGCATTTTTATTTTCAGAAATACACGCCAATTATAACATGAGTAAAACCATAATAGTTTCAAACCGTTTACCAGTCCGAATAATCCAAGAAAACGATGATTTAACCTTTTTACCAAGCGAAGGAGGTTTGGCAACTGGCCTGGGTTCCATATACCAGAAAGGCGACAATATTTGGTTGGGATGGCCCGGTATGACCATAGAAGAACCTCTTCAAGCTGAGATATCGTCTTCACTGAAAGAAATGAGTCTGGTTGCTGTCTTTTTAAATGACAAAGAGATAAAAGGCTATTATGAGGGTTTCTCGAATGAATTATTATGGCCCATATTTCACTACACTTCTACCTATGCACATTATGATCCTGAAAGCTGGGATATGTACGTACATGTGAATAAGAAATTTAGAGATGTCATTTTAAAACATCTTGAACCTGGAGATACGCTTTGGATACACGACTACCAACTCCTTCTTCTACCAGGATTAGTCAGAGAGATACAACCCGATGTTACCATCGCCTTTTTCCAACATATCCCCTTCCCGTCTCAAGAAATTTTTCGCTTGATCCCCTGGAGGGAAGAACTCTTAAGAGGAATGCTTGGCGCAGATTTAATAGGATTCCATACTTTTGATGACGCAAGGCACTTCATTAGTGCTGTGACCCATCTATTATCCATTAAAGTAGATGCCAATTTATTAATGGTAGGGAATAGACCAGTTGCCGCTGAGCCATTTCCAATGGGAATAGATTGCGATAAATTCTCTGAACTTTCAAACGACCCCTTAGTATTAGAAGAAATCAAGTCCCTTAAAGTACATTATGAAGGCAAAAAAATAATCCTATCTATTGATCGCTTGGACTATAGTAAGGGCATTATCCAGCGGTTAGAAGCCTACAAATTGTTTTTAGAAGAAAATCCACAATACCACCACCGTATCGTATTCTACATGATTGTAGTACCATCTCGAGATACGGTTCCTGAATACATTAGACTCAAGGATGAAATAGATAGACTGGTAGGAAACATCAACGCCCATTATAGAAGTTTTGATTGGAATCCGATAGCTTATTTTTATAAGGGCTTTCCTATTCAAACCCTATCAGCCTTATATAACATCGCAGATGTTTGTTTGATAAGCTCTTTACGAGACGGTATGAATCTCGTAAGCAAAGAATACGTAGCGAGCCGAAACGACAATAAAGGGGTTCTCATCTTAAGCGAAATGGCGGGTGCATCAAAAGAACTTATTGATGCTATAATCATAAACCCTACCAATATCGCTGAGGTAAAAGAAGCGATAGTGGATGCGCTAAAAATGCCCGAAACAGAAGTAATGGAGAGGATGGTGGCCATGCGCTTAATGGTATTTAAATTTAATATCAATCATTGGGTTAAGATTTTCATGAAACGACTTGAAGAGATTAAACAGATTCAAAAGTCAATGAAAGCAAAAAGCCTAAAGTCGGCGGTAAAGAACGGGATTTTGGATGCTTATAAAAAAGCGAAAAATAGGTTACTGATTTTAGACTATGATGGAACACTTGTTGACTTTAAAAAACAAATAGACCAAGCTTACCCGGATAAAGAGCTCTATAAACTATTAGATCAATTGGGGGACAACAGTAAAAATCATTTAGCTATTATTAGCGGCCGAAACCATAAAACTATGGAAAATTGGTTTGGTGCCAAAAATTATAATTTAATTGCAGAACACGGCGTTTGGACAAAAAAAAATCGGGAATGGGAGCATATACCTGGCTTATCAAATGCATGGAAAGAAGAAGTTCACCTATTGATGGATGCTTTTTCCGATCGAACTCCAGGGTCTTTTGTGGAAGAGAAAAGCTACTCCCTAGTATGGCATTATCGAAATGTCCAAAAAGGATTAGGTGCTTTGCGTGGCAATGAATTAATGGATAACCTTCGTTATATGATAGCACCCCATGGACTTCAACTTTTAAGCGGGAACAAAGTGATAGAAGTCAAAAACACTGAAGTCAACAAAGGGAAAGCCACTCTGAAACTAGTAGATCAGGACGAATATGATTTCATATTGGCGATAGGAGATGACTATACCGACGAAGATATTTTTAAAGTCCTTCCCAATAACGCCATAACTATAAAAGTTGGAACCGATATCTCAGCCGCGCGATATTTTGTAGAAGATTATAAAGAAGTACGATCCTTATTAGATGAAATATCCAAATTAGACTAAATGCACCTTTAAGGGGCAGTCTGAATTAAAAACGAAGGCGTATCCAATTTCAACGCAATCCTATAAGCCGCATTCATTAAACCAACATGGCTATATGCTTGTGGGAAATTACCCCATTGACTCCCGTCTCTTTCATCAATATCTTCGCTAAATAAGTTTAAATGGTTTCCATAAGTAAGCAATTTTTCAAAAGTTTCCTTTGCTTCAGAAATTCGCCCTACACAGGCAAGTGCCTCAACATACCAAAACGCACAAATAAGGAAAGTAGTCTCAGGTTTCCCAAAATCATCTTGATGTCGATACCTATAAAATAATCCTTCCGAAGTTTTTAATTCATTTTCTAAGGCAATCAGATGATTCTTTGCTCGATCAGAATTGGGATCAAGGTAATTCATCATGATTAATTGGAGCGTACTCGCGTCTAAATGGCGACTATCAACCGCATGAGTATATACTTTTCTTACCGGATCATAGCATCTTTCAATATGCGCGCTAGCCTTTTTTATTAAGTTTTTGGCGCGTCTCTGAATCGATTTATCTCCAATAGTTAAGCCTATTTGCAAAGCTGCATTACTTCCTGCCCACTGAAATAAATTACTATAGCTGTGCCGATTTGCAATATTTCTAAACTCCCAAATCCCGGCATCTTTTTCATCAATAGTTTGTTCAATCTTATTTAATAAATACGATACCCACTTGCTGGAATCTGTCCGTTCTTTAAAAACAAAGCGATGATCGGTAAATAAAGGCAACACCGAAATTAAGGCCTGCCCATATACGTCGTTTTGGATATGCTCATAAGCTTGATTTCCAATTCGAACCGGCTTATTTCCCAAATACCCTTCCAAATAATCCAATGTAGTTTCTGTAAGATCCTTCTTCCCGGTAATACTATATAAAGGTTGATACCGGCCCTGCTCTTCATAAGATATGTTGGCAATAAAAGAAGCATACTTCTCCATTTCCTCAAACTGTCCAATATGATTCAAAGCCGTCAATACATAATAACTATCTCGAAGCCAACAATAACGATAATCCCAGTTTCGACCTCCGCCCATATATTCCGGTAAACTCGTCGTACCTGCAGCGATAATTGCCCCTGTATCCTCATACTGGTGAATTTTTAAAGCTAAGGCTGAACGTATTACTTCCTCCTGATAAAAGGCCGCAATATTACAGTGCTTAATCCATCTTCTCCAATAATTGATCGTTTCTCGAAGAAAATGCTCTGCGGTACTAACCAAAGGAGCTTCTAAAGGCGCGCCAAATGTTAAAACCATATATTTAGCTTCCGATAAAACGATGGTTTGATCTTCGAAAAAATGGCTTACGGGTAAATCGGTCGTCAATCGTATAGGCTCTGGGCCACCGTCAAATACAATATGATTACTGCCATAATAGGCACTTAATTGAGTTTTTCCGTAATCGTATGCAGGCCTACAGCGAACTTGCACTTTTGGGTTATCACTGATAGGTTCAATCTTCCGAATTAACATGAGCGGCTTAAAGTATCGCTCGTATTGTTCAAAACGAGGTGCAAAGTCAGTTACGCGGTAAGACCCTCCACTACAAGTAATCTCTGTAACCAACACATTTGTATTTTCGATATAACGCTGCTTTGAAGTATATTCGCTCTGCGGCAATACCGAAAACTCGCCACCTTTTTCATCATCTAATAAACCTCCAAAAACAAAGGAGCTATCAAATCTAGGCCAACATAACCAAGAAATATTCGTGTTTGTCTGTACATGGGCCATAAATGAGCAATTCCCGATGATGCCGCTCTGGTACGTTTTATTATACATAATAGTACTTTTAGGTTAAAACTATGCAATAGACGTTCCAAACGTTTCCATTTTTTAAAATCATTTATATTCGAGTAACTGCTAAAGAAATTATCTTAAGATTTTTTTATAGGAATAACGACAATTACTTACCTATAAATTGTTAGTGCCAATACCCCTAACTTCCGAAAATTTATTGCTGCTTAACTTTCTATATAATTCTTCCGTATCAAAAGGCTTGCAAATAAAGTCATTCATACCGGCAGCCTTAATATCAGCAGGCATATTATTTGATACAGATGCCGTACAAGCTATAATATATACATTATTATAAGGTTCGGGCAAATTGCGAATGGCCCTGGCAGCGGCATATCCATCTATCAATGGCATGTACATATCCATCAAAATAACATCAAAAACCTTTTCAGAAGCTATTTTAATCGCTTCTTCTCCGTTTTCAGCAAAAATGAGTTCGTTATTCCATCTAGTGAAAATCTTTTTCAAAAGTAATCTGTTTATCGAATTATCTTCCGCAGCCAAAACCCTCAAATGACTCAAATCGTAATCGATCTCTCGAATTTCTTCTTGTTCTATAACTGGTGCATAATCTAATTTAAAAGGTATTTCAAAAAAGAAAGTTGAACCAGAACCTTCCAAACTTTCCAGTTGAATATCGCTATTAAATAATAGTAATACTTTTTTAACTATCGTCAAGCCCAATCCTGTGCCTCCAAAATTACGAGAGGTGCTGGATGACGCCTGATTAAATGCTCCGAAAATTAGCTTTTGCTGATTAGCATTAATTCCAATACCAGTGTCAACAACAGAAAACTTGATTTTTATAATATCATTCTCCCTTTTTAACACATTTAAACAAACAGACACACTCCCTTTAGTCGTAAATTTAAGTGCATTACTCACCAGGTTATAAATTACTTGTGTAATACGAATAGGATCTGTAATAACATATTGATTTTTTAAGGATTCATCAATAGTTATTAGCAGGTCGATTTTCTTTTCTTTTGCCGTAAGATACAATGAAGAACAAACATCATTAACTAATTTATAAAGATTTACACTTATAGCTTCTAAATGCACTTTATTAGAACCCAATTTATTAAAGTCAAGGACATCGTTAATTAATGATTTCAGGGTTAACGCAGAAAACTTCAAAATCTCAAGATTCTCTTCCTTGTCACTACTTTTAGGATCATTCAAGAACATATTAGTCATTCCCAAGACAGAGTTAAGCGGAGTTCTTAGTTCATGCGACATGGTCGAAAGAAAATCAGACTTGGATTTAGCAGCTTGGTTAGCTTCTTTAACAGCTACCCTTAATTGTGAATTTAAAACCTCCTTTTCTTCTAAGGTCTCTATAAATGCTTTATTAAATAAATAAATATTGACAATGATGGTTACAAAATTTAAGATGACAATAATTTCGTAGCCCGGAGATACAAGAACTTCTTTCTCCATACCAATATCAATAAAAAAATGACCCGTAAGCATATTAATTATAATAGGTAGGGTAGAAAAAAAAGCATAAAACACACCCCAACGAGTACCTAAAATATAAAAACTACTCAATATTACAATGAATACAACCTGAAGCAAGGGGGTATTGACCGATTGATCAGAAACATAAACCATAGACCAAGTAAGTAGTAAGCCTATAAAAATCATTAAATGGGCTATGGTTTGAAGATACTTTCTATTTGCTAATAAAAATTTTAAAAAGATAAGGTAAACCAACAAGATAATGAAAGCCCTCCCCATTTGAAAAAATTGCTGATGAACCCAAGCTATATAAATAACTATTAAAGATTTGAGTAGAGCGAAAATTAAAAATGTATAGACAATTTTAATTTTAGACCTCTTGAATGTGCTAGACTCGGAGGAGAGTAGTTTGTTTAATGAAATATTAAAAAATGGTAAATTTTGCCCCATATAAATATTCTCAACTATTGATCATATACTATCAAAGATTCTATCGGCCTTTTAAAAAAGACAAACTAATTGTATGACAAAAACAGTCACTCCATAATACTTTGTTCTCTTTTTAGCGCTTTCACCTTATTGAAATTTTCGTCTCAAATATATAGTTTTTAAGATTATATAACATTGGCTAAAGAAAATTGAAAATGAGAAAATAAAGTTTAATATTCAATTGAACCTATCCTAATGCCTAATACCACGGGTATCAAGAAAGCCCCTTTGTCCTTGCTGAACCACAAACAAGAGATTATTTTGATAATCACCTATTATACCTTTACCTCCAACATCCCCAAATATACACTATTTGACACTTGTTGATCATTCGCAGAAATAAAAGCAAGATAACCATGGCAAATGTCTCCCGGTTTAAATTCCTTTATAGATAAAAAATCTGTCAGCTCCCAGCGTTCATTTCCATAAATAAGAAAGTTAGAAATCAATGATCCTGGGCGATATAATAAAAGCATGGTTCTATCTAATTGATTATCTGAGGACGTATTATCCGCCATGCGCCAGTGAAAATGAACCTTATCTCCATCCTGAACCATGCTAGTCTGTTCAACACTAGGCAATAAGCCTATACTAAAAGCAAATGCTTCCGGATTTATTTCGAAACTATCGCCATTTGCTATCAGAGCATGCTGCAAATTATAAGACATCGCCGAGTTGTGCCCCGTTTGTCGTGGCGCATAATCTCTAAACCCAGTCCTAATCAATGGAATTATAGGCCTCAACCATTGTTGCACTGTAGAAAAGCGCGCCCTTTGCATAATTTGTTTTGAAGTAGGCGGAATGTTTCTTTTTTTTTCGGGAAGACTGCGCACATAATTCCCACCGTTGGAACTATAATAAATAACATTACCAACTTTTCCTGAAACGGTCCCGTTTACACCACCAATTACTCTTGCCATTTTTTACAAATTTTAAAATAAATTAAATACTGGTCGAAGCCGCTTATCAATCTTAAATAGCATAAATATTCAAGGTAAAACCGCTTGGAAATAACTTCGCTCTTAATATACCCTTTCTTTTTACAATAGCCGGAGATTAATCGGCTAAGATTGAGTGGTGTCCGAGGAAAGTCCGAACAAAGTCCAACTTTAATCCAAATTGCCCATCAGGAGACTATTTGGTGTATAATGACTTATTTTTGAAAATAAGCCTACGAAAAAGGCGCATTAGGGCTTCGGATTAGAACGAAATTGAAAAAGGAAATAAAGATTCACATGAAAGAAATTTGATAGAAAGCTCAAAAATAAACAATGGCCAAATGACGCTTTTGATGATTTATATGTCATAAGCTAAAATGTTTATACTCAATAGCACAGCTCTAAAATAGAAATGCGTATTTTTGCAAAATATTTTTATTATGGACGTAGTACTATTAGGAGCAAGTGGATTAATTGGAGGGGAGTTGTTAAAACTCCTACTGGAAGATTCTGCATTCCATAAGGTGAAAATCGTAGTTAGGAAAAAGCTTCCTATTAATCATTCGAAGTTGGAACAAATTATCGCAGATTTTTCTACGATTGAAGATCATCAGGAGGAACTAAAGGTGGATGTTGTATTTTCTTGTTTAGGAAACACGAAAAAAAAGACTCCTGATTTAAAGGAGTATTACCATATTGATCATGACTACCCGCTTCTTGTGGCTAAACTAGCTAAAGATCAGGGCGTTAATTCCTTTCACATCGTTTCATCCTTAGGCGCAAACCCCTCATCTTCAAACTTTTACTTAAAAATGAAAGGAGAAATTGAAGATGACATTTCAAAAATAGGCTTTAAGGATTTCCATATCTACCGGCCGTCCCTTTTAACCGGGGATAGAAAAGAGAAGAGAATTTTGGAAAATGCAGGAGAAGTTATAATGAAAATCATCGATCCTCTTCTTATTGGTTTATTAAAAAAGTATCGCAGTATCTCGGGAAAAACGGTGGCTTCAGCGATGCATAAGCAGTCATTGATCGATAGTACTGGAATATTTATATATCCATCAGATAAAATTAAAGAATTAGCGTGAGTATTCTATCAACAGAACAATTAGGTCATTCTTATCATGACCGTTGGTTATTTAAAGATTTACATTTTGGCATTGAACGTGGTGATCGCTTTGCCTTGGTTGGCATCAATGGCACAGGTAAATCTACTTTATTAAAAATTTTAGCAGGTAAAGAAATTCCGACCGCGGGGAAGGTAGTTACTGAAAAGGATTTGCGCATTGGATATTTAGATCAAGATCCACGTTTTGAAAATTTCAATACGATAAACGACTTTATCTTTAATGAGGAGAACGAGGCCTTACAACTGATAAAAGAATATGAAAATCTTTTACAGGAGGACGATTTCAACGAAGATCGGGTAGCTGAAATTACGGAAAGGATCACTGCCATCAATGCTTGGGAATATGAGCACGAGATTACGACTATTTTAAGTAGGCTTGGAATAAATAAACTGGATCAAGAAATCAATACGCTATCCGGAGGGCAGCAAAAAAGATTAAGCTTAGCCAAGTTATTGATCAGTGATCCGGACGTCTATTTATTAGATGAGCCGACTAACCATTTGGATATTGAAACAATTGAGTGGCTGGAGAACCTTCTTACTGCAAATCAAAAAACAGTTATTTTTGTAACGCATGACCGCTATTTTCTAGATAATGTTTGCACAGATATTCGAGAGCTTGATCATGGGAAGATGTATGCCTATAAAGGAAAATACAGTTATTTCTTAGAAAAGAAAGCAGAGCGTGAGGCGATATCTGAGATTGAATTAGAAAAGAATCTGAATTTGCTTCGGAAAGAGTTGGAGTGGATGCGGAGGCAACCCAAAGCCAGGGGCACGAAGTCTAAATCAAGGATCTCGGCTTTCCACGATTTAGAAGGAAAAACAAAAAAAGGTCCAGGTAAGGAGCAAGTAAACTTAAGTGTTAAAATTGCACGCCAAGGTAACAAGATTTTAGAGATTGATAAGATCAGTAAATCTTTTAACGATAAACCGATTATCAGCAATTTTAGCTATATTTTCAAAAAGGGTGATCGAATAGGTTTGGCTGGAAAAAATGGGACAGGAAAATCTACTTTCTTAAATTTGATCACTCAGGAATATGCTCCTGATTCCGGAAACATTGACGTAGGGGAAACGACGGTTTATGGATATTATCGTCAGAACGGTTTACCTTTAGAAGAAGGCGAGCGCGTTATTGATGTAGTAAAGAATGTGGCTGAGTACATCAAATTAGCCTCAGGTGAAATGATTACCGCTTCACAGCTTTTAACCCAATTTTTATTTCCCCCTGAGAAACAGTTTGGATTTGTGAACAAACTTAGTGGGGGAGAAAGGAAGCGTTTGCAGTTGATGCGGGTTTTAATGAAGAATCCAAACTTCCTTATTTTGGATGAGCCTTCAAATGACCTTGACATTGACACCTTAAATGTACTTGAAGATTTCTTAGAAAAATATCAAGGGATTTTAATACTAGTTTCCCACGACCGTTATTTATTAGATCGGCTTTCCGATCAATTGTTCGTCTTTACGAGTGATCCGGAAATTATAATTTACAATGGAAATTATTCCGATTTCAAAATTGAACAAGAAGAGCAGGTTAAAGCTGAGAAAAGCAAAGTAGAAAAAAAAACTGGTGAGAAGGTAGCGCTTCCTAAAGAAGAGCCTGCTCAAAAAAACCTTAGCTATAAAGAAGAACAAGAAATAGTATCTTTAGAAAATGAAATAGAAGTGCTAGAGGAAAAGATAAAAGAGAAAACCATCGAGATGAACAGCGCTTCAGACCATGCCGTATTATTGGAAATTGGGCAAGAGATACAGACACTAACAGACAGCCTGGAGGCCAAATCAGACCGCTGGTTAGAGTTATTAGAGAAAAAAGGTTAACAATGTTTCACGTGGAACATAAGGCGTTGTTCCACGTGAAACTTAGATTAAATATACAATGTTTGAGAAATATAATGTCATAGTTGTTGGAGGTGGGCATGCGGGTTGTGAAGCTGCCGCGGCAGCTGCCAACCTGGGTTCGTCGGTTTTATTAATCACTATGAACATGGGGGTGATTGCGCAAATGAGTTGCAATCCTGCAATGGGCGGCGTCGCCAAAGGACAAATATTAAGAGAGATTGATGCCTTGGGAGGCTATTCTGGAATCATTGCCGACAAGACAACCATCCAATTTAGGATGCTGAATTTATCTAAAGGCCCAGCAATGTGGAGTCCGAGAACACAAAATGATCGGATGCGTTTTGCCGAAGAATGGAGATTACAATTAGAAAAAATTGACAACCTTGATTTCTGGCAAGACACCGTTAAAGAAATAATTGTTAAAGACGGCAGAGCGGTTGGAGTGAAAACGTCTATGGGAGTGGAAATAGAAAGTGATACGGTTATATTAACTAATGGCACTTTCTTAAATGGAATCATTCATGTTGGTGAGAAAAAATTTGGAGGAGGTAGAAGTGGAGAAAAAGCAGCGACGGGACTTACGGAACAATTGGTTGAATTAGGATTCGAATCTGGCAGAATGAAAACCGGAACACCACCAAGAGTCGACGGTAGAACGTTGGATTATTCTGTGATGGAAGAACAGTGGGGAGATAAGAAAAAAGGAAAGTTTTCTTTTACCGATGTAGCGATTCCGACTGAAGAAAGATGTTGTTGGATTACCTATACGAATGACAAAGTTCACGAAGCCTTAAAAGAAGGATTTGAAAAATCTCCGATGTTTGCCGGTAGAATCAAAGGGCTTGGTCCAAGGTACTGCCCATCTATAGAAGATAAAATTAATCGCTTCGCAGAAAGAGATAGACACCAGATATTCGTAGAACCAGAAGGATGGAGCACTATTGAAATTTATGTAAATGGTTTTTCAACTTCACTTCCTGAAGATGTTCAACAAAAAGCAATGCGACTGATACCGGGATTTGAAAAGGCTAAAATGTTCCGACCCGGCTATGCTATTGAATACGACTTTTTCCCACCTATGCAATTGGATTTAACATTAGAAACATTTCTAGTCAAAAATCTCTTTTTTGCAGGACAAATAAACGGAACCACCGGTTATGAAGAAGCCGCTAGTCAAGGATTAATTGCTGGAATCAACGCCCATAAAAAAATAAATGACCAACACGAATTAATATTAAAACGATCTGAATCTTATATTGGCGTATTGATAGACGATTTGGTAACTAAGGGTACGGAAGAACCTTACCGTATGTTCACCTCACGTGCAGAACATCGACTACTTTTACGACAGGATAATGCAGATGAACGGCTAAGTCCGATTGGATTTGATTTAGGCTTGATAGGAGAGAAGCGAATGGATAAAGTGAATTCAAAAGTCGAATCAACTAATAAAATAATTCAATATTTGAAGAATACTTCGGTCGATAAGGATTCAATAAATGCTACTTTAGTGGAAAAAGATAGCAGTCCCATAAATCAAAACGTACGGTTATTCACCATGCTGAGTAGGCCCCAGATCAATATCAACGATTTGACAAAGGTTCACCAGGGTTTACAAAAAATCGTTGAAGGTTTGGATAGTGAAACTCTCGAACAAGTGGAGATCAAAGTAAAGTACGATAGTTATTTTGAGAAGGAATTGGAGTTGGTGGGGAAGATGAAAAAAATGGAAGACAAGGTAATAAATTCTGAATTCGACTATTCAAAATTAGTATCTCTTTCAAAAGAGGCACGGGAAAAATTAAGAAATGTAAAACCCAGAACATTGGGTCAAGCATCGAGGATTTCGGGAGTAACACCTTCGGATATTTCAGTTTTATTAGTACATATGTCCTAATGAACTGATTAACAATATATTAACTATTAAAAGTGACGGCTTATTTAAATTAAGTATAACTAATTATTTCAGAATTTATGACAACTATTATCTCGAATAATAAAAGTGTCTTAAAAAGGCTAAAAATACGCTTAAATAAGAAATCCCTGTTTTTTGCATTTTTTTTAGGTTTTTTGTTCCTAATATCAGCCTGTGCTACCGTCCAACAGCCTACAGGCGGTCCAAAAGACGAGACTCCACCAAAAATATTATCGATCGTCCCAGAAAACCTTACTAGGAATTTCGATCAGCGCAAAATCCAAATTACCTTCGATGAATTTGTGAGGTTGAGAAATGAATTTACCGAAATAAGTATATCGCCCGATATGGATGAGACTCCATTGTATCAGATAAAAAAAAGCAGCCTTGTCGTAACGTTGCCAGACTCATTAGCTGAAAACACGACTTACGCTATAAATTTCGGAAATTCCATTGTCGATTTCAACGAAGGGAATGAGCTTAAAAACTTTAGTTATATTTTTTCGACCGGGCCAGAAATTGACTCGCTCTCTATTTCGGGAAATGTAATCAATGCGCTCACTTTAGAAGAAGAGCCGGAAGTCACGGTATTATTAATTAATACAAAACAGGACTCTATCTTTGGAAAAAGAAAAGCAAATATTTTTACACAAACCGACAGCGCAGGTAATTTTTCTTTAAAGAACCTCCATGAGGGCTCATATCGTATCTATGGATTAAAAGAAACGAATAATGATAGGATATATAATAACCCTGACGAACTAATAGGTTTTTTGAAGGACTCTATTGAATTAAAAAAAGATACTTCAGGAATAAAGTTAGCTCTATTTAAGGAAATACCAAAAGATTTCAGGATTCTAAACCGATCACTCGATCCGAAAGGCAAAATTACAATTCTTTTCAATAAGCCCATATATAATCCCTCACTTACCATTCTAAATGACCCTACTTTAAATTTAGAAAAAATCACTGAATTTACTAATACAAAAGATACAGCCTATATATGGCTACCCAAATTGGCTTTTGATTCACTTGATATAGAAATAAAAGACGGTTCCCGCATACTGGATACGACCAAACTAAAAAGGAATGCTAAAGACCAATACGATACTAAAATAACATTGACTGATAACCTAAACAGGAGAGTAGTCGACAAAATTAAAAATATTGAAATCACTGCTTCAGCACCACTAAAAGAATACGATAAAACAAAAATTGTATTAACAGAAGATTCAGTTGCTCGAACAAATTTTCAAATTAATTTAGATACGGCTTTTAAAAGAAGGGCAATAATAAAATACAATTGGAGGCCGAATAAGAACTATCTAATTAAGTTCGGAGAAGGAGCTTTTACCGGCATTTTTGGTGAAAAATCTGAAGTAATTGAACAACAATTTACCTATAATGAAACCCAAAATTATGGGGATATCGTATTAAACATAATCGTACCTGATAGTAATACAAATTATTTGGTACAGCTATTAAATGAAAGGGATGAAATCATAATAAGTACACCTGTTGCTCAATCACGAAAGGTAGGTTACAAAAACATGTTTGGCACAAAATACAAAGTTCGAATTGTCTATGATGAAAATAAAAATAATAGATGGGATACGGGGAGTGTAGAGGAAAAAACTCAACCTGAAAAAATATGGTTCTGGAATAAAATACTTACCATAAGGCCAAACTGGGAGCAAGAGGAGACTATCGTATTTCCTTCACCTAATTTAGAGGTAGAGAAGATTCCGGAATCAGCGAAAGAAGAGAGTAAAACAAAACCGGAAGAAGAACAAAAACCGGTGATAAAGAATGAAGAAAAATGAGTAAAAGATTATACCTTTCTGATAATGTGAAAGATATAATCTAACTCTTATTCATACCAACTTGAATATAGGACGTAGTTATGTGGCAATTGCTTCAACATTGCTCTTTGTTCCTCTGTAATTGGTTTAATCTTTTTTGCTGGAATACCGGCATATAGGTATCCTGATTCACAAATGGTATTCTCCAAAACGACAGCTCCGGCAGCAATGATTACGAATTCTTCGACAACAGCATGGTCCATTACAATCGCACCCATGCCAATTAGCACATGATCATGCAGCGTACATCCGTGAACCAGAGCATTATGACCAATGGATACATAATTACCGATGGTTGTTCCCGCCTTCTTATAGGTACAATGAATGACCACACCGTCTTGTATATTGGTATAATCACCAATTCGAATAAAATTAACATCTCCCCGAATAATAGCGTTGAACCAAACCGAACATTTCTCTCCTAGAACTACGTCGCCAACGATTGTTGCATTTGGGGCAATGAAGCTGGAGTCGGGTAAAATAGGGTTTACACCCTCTATTGGCATAATAATAGGCATAATCTTCATTTAAAATATAGTATCTTCAATTTTATCGCTATGTTCTGGGTAGTCCGTTGTATAATGTAAGCCACGACTTTCTTTACGAAGCCGGGCACTTTTTATAACAATAAAAGCTACCTGAATAACGTTCCTCAATTCACACAATTTAACAGACAGCTTGGTATTTTTATAGAAGCTTTCTGTTTCATCGTATAATAAACCCAATCGTCTAAAAGCACGTTCCAAACGGAAATCAGAGCGAACGATACCCACGTAATCGCTCATTATTTTCTGTGTTTCCCTCAAATTGTGAACCACCAAAATATCTTCATTAGATAAGCTTGTATTTGACTCATCCCAATCTGGTATGGCTTCAGGGATAGTATAGTTTATAAAATTATGCGATGCATGCTCATAAATCCGATGTGCAAAAACGGAAGCTTCCAATAATGAATTAGAAGCCAGCCTATTTGCACCGTGTAATCCGGTAGAAGAACATTCCCCACAGGCATAAAGCCTATTTATAGAAGTTTGCCCATTCTCATTCACAAAAATACCACCGCATAAATAATGAGCGGCGGGAGTAACAGGAATATAATCATGGACTAAATCGATTCCAATACTTAAGCATTTGGCGTAAATATTAGGAAAATGCGCTAGCAACTCATCTTTCTTTCGGTGCGTGATATCCAAATAAACATAGTCTTCACCCGACTTCTTCATTTCTGCATCAATAGCACGTGCAACGATATCCCTAGGTGCTAAAGAACCACGCTCGTCATATTCATACATAAACTCTTCACCATTAATTCGTCTTAAGATGGCACCAAAACCCCTAAGCGCTTCAGAAATCAAAAAAGAAGGATATTCTCCTGGTTTATAAAGCGAGGTAGGGTGAAATTGAATGAATTCCATATTTCTTACTCTACCTTTGGCCCTATAAAACATCGCAATACCATCGCCTGTAGCGATAACAGGGTTTGTAGTACTTGAATAAATATGCCCAGCCCCTCCACTTGCCACTACGGTTACCTTACTCAAAAATTTTTCAATTTTATTGTTTTTAGTATCCAATGCATAAATTCCATAACATTCTATATTATCCGAATGCTTATCTATATACTTACCTAAATGATGCTGTGTAATAAAATCTATAGCAAAATAATGTGTTAAAATTTGGATATTGGGGTCTTCATGTACTTTTTCTAATAAGGCACGTTCTATTTCGAAGCCTGTAATGTCCTTATAATGCAATACTCGACTTTCGGAATGCCCGCCTTCTTTCGCTAAATCATAAAATCCATCCGACTTTTTATCAAAATGAGTTCCGTAGTCAATAATTTCTTGAATTCTCTTTGGTCCTTCCTTTACGACGATTTCCACAATTTTTTCATCGCATAAACCATCCCCAGCAATCAGAGTATCAGTGATATGCTTCTCAAATGAATCAGACTTATCCACAACTGCTGCCACTCCACCTTGGGCATATTTGGTGTTTGATTCGTCCTCATTAGCTTTTGTAACAATCAGTACTTTACCATGTTTAGCAGCTTTCAAGGCAAAACTCAATCCAGCAATGCCAGAACCAACTACTAAAAAATCAATATTATGCATAGATCTAAATATTTACTAAATTGTTATTCACTATTAACGTGTAGAACTCCCATAAAGGTGTGGATTAAATGTCCACAAATTGTGAAGTTATAGACTTTGCGAAATTTCGTCCACACTAAATCCATTTATACACAAATTCGAACTATTAGAACTCTCCTAAATAGGTAACTTATCCACGAAACAAAGATCACTAAAAATGCACACAAAAAAATTAATAAAATAATTTGAAAAATAATAAGATATGATAATCAGCCTTTTAATATAAAAATTATGTTAATATTGTGTTAATAAACTAACATAAGTCACGAAACAAATAAAAAAGAGAGTGATTTAACCACATAACTAACATCATAATAAACAATAATAAAACTTTTATATAAATGAATTATTATCATTATTGTGGTGGGGAAAAGGTTGAAATTTCGAATTCAAATTCTTTATGTACTTTTGTAAAAGATGAAAGACATTATGGAAACATATGATATTGAATTAAACGAAAAAGGATTTATTGATGAATTAATAGATCCTTCAATTGATATTGTTGAAGAAATAAAGCGTTTTAAGAAAGAAAAGAATGCTGTTATTCTTGCGCATTACTATCAAGACTCTGAAATACAGGAAGTTGCTGATTATATTGGAGATAGTTTAGGCTTATCTCAAGAGGCAGCTAAAACTTCGGCAGATGTGATTGTATTTTCAGGAGTTCATTTTATGGCAGAGACAGCTAAAATATTGTCACCTACAAAAAAGGTGTTATTACCTGATTTAAAGGCTGGTTGTTCTTTGGCGGACAGTTGTCCGCCCCATTTATTTGCGAAATTCAAGGAACAATATCCCGATCATTTAGTCATTACTTATGTAAATTGTACAGCAGAATTAAAAGCTTTGAGTGATATCGTATGTACTTCCTCGAATGCTGTTCAAATTGTTCAAAGTTTACCTAAAGATCAAAAGATTATTTTTGGTCCTGATAAGAATTTGGGTGAATATGTGATGAAGAAATCGGGCAGAAATGATCTTGTTTTGTGGAATGGGGCTTGTATGGTTCACGAAATATTTTCTGAAGACAAAATTTTGAAATTAAAAGAAGAACATCCTGGTTCAAAATTGATCGCTCATCCGGAATGTGAAAATCATATTTTGGAATTAGCTGATTATATAGGTTCTACGTCTGGGTTATTAAAATATACGCAGGAGAATCCTGCTAATACTTTTATTGTTGCGACAGAGAGTGGGATTATTTATCAAATGCAAAAGGCTAATCCCGAAAAAGTATTTATTCCAGCTCCTCCAACAAATGCTTGTGCCTGCAACGATTGTCCGCACATGAAATTGAATACTTTAGAAAAACTATACAATTGCATGAAATTTGAACTTCCGGAGATAGATGTGCCCAAAGATATTATTGATCGTGCAAGAAAACCAATAGAAAGGATGCTAGAAATATCTGCTTCTTTCGGCTTATAGAAATACAATTATGTTTGAAAATAGAGGAACTACGAATTTAGAAGAGTTAGGCGAGTTTGGTTTAATTGATTTGATAAATAAATCGGTTGAATTGACACAAGATACAACAGTAAAAGGAATAGGAGACGATGCCGCCGTTCTAAATTTTTCTGATAAACAAACTTTAATTTCAACAGATTTATTATTAGAAGGTGTACATTTTGATTTACGCTATGTTCCTTTAAAACATTTGGGTTATAAAGCGGTTCAGGTAAATCTGAGTGACATTTATGCGATGAATGGTATTGCTTCTCAAATCACATTTTCAATAGGGTTATCTAGTAAGTTTCCTTTAGAAGCTGTAGAAGAAATTTATGAAGGGGCTTTATTGGCATGTAAGAAGTATAATATCGACTTAATAGGCGGTGATACCTCTGCTTCTAAGCAAGGTTTAGTGATCAGTGTAACGAGTATTGGCTATGCAGATGCTGCTGACGTTGTATATAGAACGGGAGCTAAGGAGGGAGATATAATTTGTGTCTCGGGAGATTTAGGGGGAGCTTATATCGGCTTGCAATTATTAGAGAGAGAAAAGCAGATTTTCCTTGAAAATCCGAATATTCAACCGGATTTGGAAGGAAAGGATTACATTATCGAGCGCCAACTAAAACCGGAGGCTCGTAAAGATATAATTGAATTTTTTAAGGAGAATGATATAAAGCCAACGGCTATGATTGACGTATCTGATGGTTTAGCCTCTGATATTTTACATATTTGCAAGCAGTCTAATATGGGTTGCAAATTGTATGAAGAAAAATTCCCAATTGATCCTATGACTTTTGATACGGCAATGGAATTTGGAATTGATCCTTCCGTTTGTGCGCTGAACGGGGGTGAGGATTATGAATTATTATTTACAATATCCCAGTCGGATTATTCAAAAGTTGAACATTCGATGGATATAACTCCTATTGGTTATATTACCGAAGCTGCTGCAGGATACAAGTTGATTACTAAGTCTGATAATGAATACGATTTAAAAGCACAAGGCTGGAATGCATTCGGTTAATCTTGCTCTACATCTAAGTATTTAGAATCAATTTGTTTGCTTGTTTTAGCACCTAATGTTTTAAGTTTTTCAATTTTTGAAATTACATTTCCTCGCCCTGAATCTAATTTTTTTCTTGCATCTTCATGTGATTTAGCGAGTGCTGAGATTTGTTTTTCCATTTTAGAAAAATCTTCCGTAAAACCAACGAATTTATCATATAATAAGCCTGCTTCACGCGCAATTTCCAACACATTTCGATTTTGTCGTTCTTGTGTCCAAAGCCCGGCTATCGTTCTTAATGTTGCTAAAAGTGTTGAAGGACTGACTATAACAACTCTTCTATCCCAAGCAAAATTGAATATTTCATTATCTAAGGCAATCGATAAACTGAAGGAGGATTCAATTGGGACAAAAAGCAGGACAAAGTCTGGTGAATTTATTTGATAAAGATCACAGTAGTTTTTAGAAGCCAAACTAATAATATGATTACGCAGCGAATCTATATGTTGTTTTGCAAACATTGTTCTTTCCTCATCTATTTCTGCATTTACCCATTTTTCATAGGCTATTAATGACACTTTAGCATCGATAATAAGGTGTTTTTCGTCCGGAAGATCAATAATTACATCGGGCTGTAGCCGTTGACCCTGATCATTGGTATAACTTGCTTGTATTCTATATTCAGATCCTTTTACCAGACCGGATCTTTCCAAGACTCTTTCTAAAATCATTTCACCCCAGTTTCCTTGCTTTTTATTGTCTCCTTTTAAGGCTCTTGTTAAATTGTTGGCTTCATTTTGTATTTGTTTACTTTGTTCTACTAAGGTATCAATAATGCCTTTTAATGTATTTCTTTCGTCCGATTCGGCTTTATAAACCTTGTCTACCTTTTCTTCAAAGGCTTTGATGTTTTCTTTAAAAGGAAGGAGGATGTGATCTAATGATTTGTGTTGGCTTTCATTGAACTTCGAAGTTTTTTCTTCTAATATTTTGTTTGCGATGAGTTCGAAATCTTTGTTGAATTGAGTTTTCATTGTATCAATTTCAATTCTTTGCGCCTTCAGTTTTTCTTGCTCGGCTTCGTAAAAAGCTCTTGTTGTTTCTAAAGTTCTGATTAAGTCGGAGTTTTTTAGTTGTTCTTCCCTCAACTCGTTTTTAATCAGAAGCTTTTCTTCGTCAATTCTGCTTATTAGGCTGTTTTTTTCATCTAATATATTGTCTATACGTTCTTCATAACGAGCAATTGCTATGGTGTTTTTATTTATTTCGTCTTGTAAACTCTCGTTAACTAATGAACTACGATCAGCATTATTGGCGCGTTTAAAGAGTAAAATAATTGCAATTAATAGAATTATAAAGATGATAATTAAGATGATAGTATCCATATTGATAAAAAAATTAGCAATTTAAAATTAGACAAAAAATAACAGGAAATGAAATACCTTTCCTGTTATCTATTTTTAGTTTATTAGGCAACTATTTGGTTTTCCTTTAAATGTTCTTTTTTTAAGGCCTCCCTTGGTTTTAATCCTAGAATTGAAAACATTTCCATATCGTCAATAACACTTGGATTAGGCGTTGTTAATAATTTGTCTCCTGCAAATATAGAGTTTGCGCCAGCCATAAAGCAGAAAGCCTGTTCAACAGTACTCATTTCAGTTCTGCCTGCAGATAATCGGATTACGGTATTAGGCATAATTATTCTAGTTGTAGCAATCATCCTTATCATATCCCATATTGCAACTCTGGGTTGATTTTCCATTGGCGTGCCTTTTACAGGAACCAATGCATTTATAGGGACCGATTCAGGATGCTTAGGCATATTTGCTAATGTTTTGATCATTGAGATTCGATCGTTTACAGTTTCCCCTAATCCAATTATTCCCCCGCTACAAACCGTAAGTTTTGCTTTTCTTACATTCTCTATTGTTTTCAAACGATCGTCGTAAGTCCGAGTACTAATAATTCGTTTATAATCTTCTTCAGAGGTATCTAAATTATGGTTATAAGCGTATAATCCAGCATCCGCCAGTCGTTGGGCTTGATTTTCAGTTAACATTCCTAAGGTACAACATACTTCCATTTCAAGTTTGTTGACTTCTTTTACCATTTCTATTACTCTGTCGAAATCTCGGTTATCGCGAACTTCACGCCAGGCTGCACCCATACATAATCTCGATGCTCCTCCAGCTTTGGCTACTTTGGCGGCCTCAACTACTGTTTCCACTTTCATTAATGCCTGCACTTCTACGTCAGTATGGTAACGTGAAGCTTGGGGACAATAAGAGCAATCTTCTTTGCACCCACCTGTTTTTATGGAAAGTAAAGAACTAATTTGTACTTCGCCATAATCTTTATTTTCTCTATGAATGCTAGCTGCTTCAAAAACTAAATCTAACAATGGTTTATGATAGATTTCCCAAATTTCCTCTTTAGTCCAATTGTGTTTTATCATTGACATGGTAATGGTTTTATTAAAATGTGCAATCTACGGATAAGCAAATCATATGTCATACTTTCTGCAATTTTGTCGCGAAAAAATCACAATTATAGGTCGTTTTAGTTTGTATATTTACATCGGTACACAATTTGATATATTACTAAGAGTATTTATTATAATTAAAAGATAGAAATGGGAATGATATTATTTATTGGAATTGCGATTATAAGCTTTATAGTTCAGTCGCGATTCAAAGGTAAATTTAAAAAATATTCAGAACTACCCCTTGCCACAGGGATGAGTGGGAAAGCCATTGCGGAAAAGATGCTTCATGACAACAATATTTACGATGTTGAGGTGATTTCTGTGGAGGGTCAATTAACCGATCATTATAATCCAGCAAATAGAACGGTAAATTTAAGTCCTGAAGTATATAGCGGCCGTAGTATAGCAGCTGCAGCAGTAGCATCTCACGAATGTGGTCACGCTGTTCAACATGCAAAAGCATATAATTGGTTACAGTTTCGATCTGCAATGGTTCCGATGGTTAGCTTTGCCTCAAAATTGACTTCAGTAGTTTTAATGATTGGTGTTATTTTATATTTCTCCACTCAAAATCCTTTAGTATTGGGAATTGGAGTAGCAGCACTAGCGATAACGACATTATTTAGTTTTGTTACCCTTCCGGTGGAATTTGATGCTTCTAAACGAGCGCTTGCTTGGTTGGAGTTGAATCCTGGAGTAATGGCGGGAAGAGAAGAGCATGATAGCGCAAAAGATGCATTGTGGTGGGCGGCTATGACTTATGTAGTAGCAGCTTTGGCTTCACTAGCAACGTTATTATATTATGCAAGTTTCCTTTTTGGAAGTAGAGACTAAAGAAAATAAATAATTTATTAAGAAGCCCGAACTATTTTTAGGTTGGGCTTTTTTAATAGGGAATATTGTTATTATTATAAATTTATTTAGAATTTAGAATCGTGGACGATTACTCTATCCCAATATTTGCTATATTTTTCTATGGCATCTAAATGTATCGGGTGGGTTTCATATATGTTTAGGTCATCCATATTTTCAAAAAGAACAAATAAATTATAAGTGAAACTATTATCTACCACGTCTCTTTTATTTGTATCTGCAGGAGGCCCATATTGTAATGATTTAATCGAGGGCACTTTTTTTAATGTTTCGAAAAACTGAATAAAGTCGTTCTTTTCTTTTTCTGAAAGATTTTCTTTAAGCCAGAAAAGTACATAATGGGCTATAAGATTATTTTTAGTGTCTTGAACTGATTGAGTTATGGAGTATGGAAATACCCCAATAGCTACAGAACTTTTTATGAACTTTCTACGTTTCATACCTTATATATTTAAAATATTAAACAAGATAAGGAATTTATTAATTCTGTAACGCTTAAAATATAGATAATTCTTTAAGATAAAATTCTTCTTTTTCTGTCATTAACTTTTTTTCATCTTCACTATGGTCTTGGTACCCACAAAGATGAAGTATTCCATGAATAATAACACGATGAAGCTCATTCGATTCTTCTACTTTAAATAATGAGGCATTTTCTTTTATCCTATCAATGCTGATGAATATATCTCCACTGATAATATCCTCATCTTCACTATTATCAAAAGTTATAATATCTGTATAAGTATTATGATCGAGGTATTGCTGATTAATTGAGAGCAAATAGTCATCATCACAGAATATTATACTTAGTTCCCCCACTTTCTTAAAACCTTCGGATTGTATGGTTTTGGAAATCCATTGCCTAATAAGCTTTTTATTTTTTAATGTAAAGGGTATATTTTCATTGAAGAAGTGGATGTTTCTTAAGCTCATATTTAAGTATTAATAATTTGTTTATACTTCGTTTAACAGTTCAAAATTGAGGTTTTTATTGGATAATCCTTAAGCATTCTAGAACTTTTTTATGTTTTCTATGTTAGAATAGCAATATGAACTTAAATTAATGATCATGGCAAAAAAAGTAGAAGAAACTGAAAAAGTTGACACAGGTTTAAGTAATGCGAATACGAAAAAAGTAGCGAACGAATTAAACAAGATACTCGCCGATGAGTTTGTACTCTATTTGAAAACTCTGAAGTTTCATTGGAATATTGAAGGCAGGGATTTTCACGCCCTGCACGTATTTCTAGAAGAACAATATAATGAATTACAGAAGATTATTGATGAAGTAGCAGAGCGCATTCGAAAGATAGGAAATTTTGCAAATGGAAGTATGAAGCAATTTTTGTCAGATTGCTCACTTCAGGAGCATACAGAAACTGGAACCATAACAGAATCTATGATTAGTGAATTAGTTGCCGATCATGAATCTTTGATCCGTAATCTAAGAGGATTGATTGATGATTTTGATAAGAAATATGACGATATGGGAAGCTCTGATTTTATTGTTGGACTAATGAAGAAGCATGAAAAAATGGCTTGGATGTTAAGAGCCAGTACACGATAAAAATATTATTTCAATTTACATTTTCATTTTCAAAAAAGGATTCTAAAAAATTATTAGTAACTATTATGATATATTAAAATATAATTCTTAATTTTAATTAGATATCCATTTAAGTCAATTAATTGTGGGGTTATCGTAGTAATCTTAATAGTAAATGAAATGAAAAAAATAATTTTCGGGGTTTTAATTATTATTATCCTAGTCTTAGTTTTGGGAGCGGGCTATTTGAAGCTTATGCTTCCTAATGTAGGTGAGGCGCCACAATTAACGGTGGATAATATATCACAACGTATTAAACATGGTGAATATTTGGCTAATCATGTTGCGGCTTGCATGGATTGTCATTCTAGCAGAGATTGGTCACTTTATTCTGGTCCTATTTTGTCCGGCACACTAGGAAATGGTGGAGAATATTTTGGACCTGAAATGGGTTTCCCTGGAAAGTTCTATTCAAGAAATATTACACCGGCTGGGTTAGGAGATTGGACAGACGGCGAGATTTTTAGAGCCATAACAACTGGAGTCGACAGAAACGGGAAGGCACTATTTCCAGTGATGCCCTATGCGTCTTATGGGAAGATGGACAAGGAAGATATTTATGATATCATTGCTTATATTAGAAGTATACCGCCCATAGAAAAAGAAGTGCCAGCTTCTAAGGCTAATTTTCCAATGAATTTTATTATGAATACTATCCCTACGAAAGCTACTTTTACTGAGAAACCATCCCGATCAGATTCAGTAAAATACGGAGCTTATTTAGTGAGTGCAGCTGCTTGTATTGAATGCCATACTCAGGTAGAAAAGGGACAAATTATTCCCGCCTTAGCTTATTCTGGAGGTAGGGAATTTGTAATGCCTAATATAACAGTGCGTTCGGCAAATATTACGCCAGATATGGAGACTGGGATTGGGACATGGACAGCTGAAGGCTTTATTCAACGCTTTAAACTCTATGCAGACGAAAATCGCCTTGAAAAAGTGAGTCCTTCTCAATTCAATACCATCATGCCCTGGGCAATGTATGCCGGTATGGATTCTACTGATTTAAAAGCGATTTACGTTTATTTAAGGAGTTTAAAACCTATCAAAAATGAGGTAGTTCTTTTCTCAAAGAATTAGCGCGCGACTATTTTTAATAAAATCATTCCTCATAACTAAGCTTTCCATTCACAATTTTGGCGGGGGCGGTATACCGGTGTTCTTCCGACTTAGTCGGGCTTAAAATATGGATGATGGTCCAACCTTCAGATTTCAATTTATCGGCTATCATGCTTCTATGACAACGCCACCATAATACTTCTGAACACATTATTGCTACTTTTTGGTGTTCTGCCAGTTCCTTTAATTCTTTAATTCCTTCTTTAAAAGGATCAGTTTCCATATAATCTGCATAGCCTCTAAACGATGCATTGTGCCAAGCGGTGTTTTTGGAGGTTTTGGATACCTTTCTACGTCCACCTAAAATTAGCAAGTGTTTATAAGAAATGCCTTCTTCAGGGAGCGATATTTCAAGATTTTCTTTGTTGAATTGTGGAAATTTTTTGGATCCAGGCAAACTTCGGACATCAATAAGCATTTGGATGTCATAGGCTTGCAAAATTGAAATGAACTCCTCCAGGGGATGGGTAGAATGACCTATGGTCCAAAGTATTTTTGACATCTTTCAAAAGATTTAAAATTAAATCTATTAACCGAATAGAATTTCGATTTCTAAGCCATCGATATGTTCGTTCAATTCAATTTGACAAGATAGATGGACATGTTCTTCCTTAATTCCCATTTTACTTAATGTTGCCATTTCATTTCTGTCGAAAAAAGCAATGTCTTTCTTGGGGTTTAAGATTTGAATAATGCAAGTGCCACAACGGCCTATTCCTTTGCATTCACCAAAGTCATCATCAACATAAATTTTGTCATAAAGTAAGGCCATCAAACTTCTATATTCATATGGATAGCTTTCAATAGTGTAAGTTTTTCCTTCAAAATAGACGGTGAGACGGATGGTTTTTTCCATGGAATAAAAGAATGATTAATTGAGCCTTCGTTTTTAAAGTAGATTCTCAAAGTCTAGACCCTGATAGTATTTTATTTTACTTTCAAACATCTCGGCCATTTTTGCGCCCCGCCATTTTGCTTCTTCAGCAATATTTCCTTCAAAGAGCTCGTCAACGGTTTCATTAAATATTCCCAGCCAAGTATTGAAATGGATATTATCAACGGGAAGATTGGCATGCGGAATAAAAGGACTTCCAAAATAAGTATGTTCTTTTAATAAAACAGTTTGCCAAAAAGTATACATCTTTTCTAAATGCTGCGGCCAACGATCTTTAATACGCTCGTTAAAAATAGGACCTAAAAGTTCATTCTTTCTTATTTTACCATAAAAAGTATCGACTAAATTTTTTACATCATCTAAACTTAAAATATCATTTTTTTCTTTCATTTTATAGGGATTAGGCTCGAGGTTTTATTATTAGCCGGTTTATTATAGGTATTATGTTTAAGGTATTAGGTATCAGTTATTTTCGTTGTTGTTTATATCCTTCGCTTCGCTCTAAGATGACACGCGTGTTAAAGGACTATTTTGTTTATTTCGCTTTTGTCATGCTGAGGAACGAAGCACCTCTTTTAAGCTATACTAAAACCTAAAACCTAAAACCTAATTCCTATTACCTAATTAGGAACTATATTAATATATGTAAATAAATAGAAAGCAGCCCAGCCTACAAATCCAATCAATAATATCCAAACCCAAGCAGGGATACTTTGAGGCGTTTCACTACCTACAATATAGAACTCGCTTGAATCTCCTTTTCCATAAGCATTGATCATTAAGGGTAAGATACCGTCGACTACTGCATTCTCTTTTATACCTTCAATTGATATAGCAGGTCCATTTCTCACCTCAAAAGGTATAATACGAATTCCTTCCTTCCCATCAGGATCTTTACTTACAATTTTTAAGGTATGTTTTCCATCTACCAATTTTGTGGTGTCTAGCTCAAACTTAACAGGTGCCATAAAGGAGGCTACGGGGTTTGGGTTATCATCCACAAACAGGATTACGCTGCTATTTTTCATGCTTTTAATCGTTATTTAAGATAAAACGTTTAATATGAGTTTCGGATTTTTCTCCTGGCCGGACTAAAAACTTTATAGAAAACAATAAAGTAAAAGCTACAATTACGATAGTTACCCAAATGATAACCATATCCCAATTGCTTTGCGGCCCAGTTCCATGGGAAATTCCTTTCAATAGGGCAGGTTGTTGTTTTTCACACACTGGACAAGCGAAAAGGCCAAAATGAGAAAAAAGAAAAACTAATATTATTATTATCCGTTTCATAATCAATAATTTTTAAAACTATTTTATAGAATCTATTATTTTTTTTACCTCTTCTGGTGTGACTTCTTTTGCATTATTTCCCCAACTTGTTTTTTCATGGTTCATAATGGCGGATACCTCCTCTGCGGTTAAACTTGCTAGCGTACCTACTGCGGCCATAGGCCCGAAGCCTTCACTCGCTCTTCCATTATATCCATTCATGATGATGTCCACCATGATTTGTGAATTTTCATCAAGTACAATTTTGCTTCCTTTAAGTGGAGGAAAGGCTCCAGCAAGTCCTTCACCATTCTCTTGGTGACATGCCTGACAATGTGTGGCATATAATGCTACTCCGTCGGCAGCGATTACACCTTTATTGGCCGTTTCGCCGGCCAATATCTTTTGTGCACGTTGATATAAAAATTCGGGTGTAGGAATACCCGTTGGTAATTCTGTTTGTTTAAGTGATTGCAAATAGGCAACCAGTTGAAGAGCTTCCGCTGTTGCAACCACTTTCGCCGTTTTATTTTTCAAAAGTTCGACCGGCACGGCCACTATCACATCATCCTTATTGGGGTTTTCTTTTATTTCAAACAGCCAAGGGTAAGAGGGCATTATAGACTCTTTAACGACAGCCCTTGGATTGAATAAGTGCAATAAATTCCATTCTAAACTAGGTTGTCTATTGCCGACATTGGTTAAGTCGGGTCCGGTTCGTTCAGTTCCCATTAAGGTCGCAGTATTTCGCCAAATGTCTTGTCGTCTCATCCCGGCATAATCTGCTGCGATGCTCGGTCTTGTGCCCCATACCTTGTCGACCTCAAGATTTCTTACTTGTTGCGTATGGCAAGCAACGCAACCATTAGCGATGTAGATTGCTTTTCCTTTGATTGCAGCATCGCTCATTTTTTCTGCATTAGGTAACGGCGCATTCCTTTTTTGGTTATCCAGCGCAGGTATAATGGCCACGAAGATAGTCAGTACTATAAACAAAGCTGCTGCTGAAATAAAGAGGTTTTTATGATTATTAAAAAATTCCATATCTTTTTTTCATAAAGATTATTATCGGTTACTGTCTTTTTCTAATTCTTGAAGGGCAAGTTCTCTGATATCTAATTCATCTGTGGAAACCCACATTTTATAGAGATTATAAGAAAAAAATAAATGCGAAGCCCACATTAAGCTTCCTCCGATAGCTCGCCACAACCAATGCGGAGCCATTAATGTAACGCTTTCCATAAATGGGTTTCCCTCGATCCAAGATAAGCCTCTTAATGTTCCGCCATACATTAGAGGAACACTATAAAATAGCAAACCGATTAGAGCGAACCAAAAATGTGCACCCACAGTAATTTGGGGAGGTTCTTTACCGGTTAACCTAGGAATAATAGTATACATACCCGCCCATAAGAAGAAGCAGATAATACCATACATTGTGAGATGGGAGTGGGCTACAGTAAAATCTGTGAAATGCCATAGTAGGTTCGCCTCTCTAAATGCTTCCGCAGTTCCTTGCATTGAGCCGGTAAAATAGAATATAATTCCTACTAAGAAAAAAGGCAGGGTATAGCTATCGGTCACCTTATGCCAGGCCCCTTTAAAGGTCATAATGAAGTTAGTTGTACCGGCCACTACAGGAATAACCATCCCTGCACTTCCTACAATTGCCACTGTTTGCAACCACCAAGGGATAGAGCTGAAAACAAAGTGATGGGTGCCGATGAGGGTGTAAAATAAGATTTGAGTCCAAAAAGCCAAAATCCCTAAGCTGTAAGAATAGATCGGGCGATTTAATTGTTGGGGTAAATAGTAGTAAACAATTCCTAGTGTAAACATCATAAACCACATGCCAACGCCTTGATGCATATAATAGCCCTGAATAATGGTTTCACCTAGTCCTATTTGCCACCATGGAACATAGGCTATGATCGTAATAATGATGCCAAAGATAAGTGCGGCAACTATATACCAGCTGGATATGTATATCTCATGTGTTTTCCTCCTAGCAATTGTTTTTAAGTAATTGTAAAGAGTAATAATTAAAGCGATCGCAAAAGGTAATTGAATTGGCCATATATATTCACGAAATTCACCGCCTCCATTATTGACGCCGGCCATCAATGCGATAGTGCCAGAAAATACGGTGATATTGATGAGGATTAAGGAAATCCAACCCAAGCGATAACTGAAAAGTTGATTATTTCCTACTCTCGGTACTGCATAATACCCCAGAGCTAACATACCTAAGGATGCCCAGCCCCAAAACACGGAATTAGTATGGACAGGTCTTAAGCGACCAAAGCTTAGCCAGCTTACTTGATCAATGTCGGGAGCAACAAATTTTATTCCAACATATTCCCCTACCGACGTACCAAATACCAGCCAGAATGTCGCAGTAAGAGTAAACCATAAGACTAATTTGGATAATTTAGGATTAATTGGGGTACGTTTTTCAGCCCGCTTTTTGATTGCAACAAATGGTAAACCCTTGTCAGGATTAACGCTTATCAAGCCTTTTTCATCGTGTGCTTTTCTTTCTCCAGATAATTCATTGTTCCGCAGTTCAAAGTCTAGCGCTTCTTTTCTTTGTTTAATGGTTTCTACATCCTCTTGGGGTATTGATTGTAAATAATCTGCCAATTTTTTAGCTTCTTCCTGTTTTTGTATATCCGTTAGGCCAAATACTGATTTCTTGATTTTTATAACCATAAAAGCAATGATGGCCATCACTGGAATCATGATTAAAATAAAAGTGATAATCATCCCACCATTGGTCATTAGGCTGTTTCTAGCTTCTGGTACATCAACCTGTGAAAATAGTGATTGGCTGAATAAGAGCAGAGCTATAGTAACAACAGGTCGCCGGAGTTTACCCTTTAAAATTAGAGTGTAATAGCTCATTGTAATTTTACCCAGAATGACTTCGGTAAGGTTGATATGGGTCATGGCTTTTTGGTTAACGTTGCTTGATATATGTTAGGCTTTTAAGTAAACTTTCATTAAACATTCCCACTTTTGCTTGGTTGAGAATACGATATAATTCATCCCGAACTGCTTTAAATTCATTGTGGATGGGGCAGGGCTTATTTTCAGAACAATAATCTAATCCTAAGCCACAGCCTGAAAAAACTTTATCTCCATCAATAGCCCTCACAATATCTGCAATGGTACAATCGGAATCATCATCAATATAAAAGCCACCGTTAGGCCCTTTGAACGAGCTAACCAATCCTCTTTTGCTAAGATCTTGTAGAATTTTGGCAATAAAATGCTCGGGTGAATCAATTCCTTTTGCAATTTCTTTTATGCCCACGCGTTCCCCTTCACTTGATTTTTTTGAAATAAATATAACAGCTCGAATTGCGTATTGGCAGGTCTTTGAAAACATAATTTTAAGATTTAGTGTTATCAAAAGTAATAAACTTTTGAAAAGTAAAAGAGTTTTCGGTCTTTTATTATTATGCTTAAATTAATAAGTTCCATTGTTTATTAACAATATAAATCCATTTTTGATTTTTCCGCAGAAAGATCAAGGATGTTGGTATGTATTTTGAGTATTATCTACATATTGTAATTTTCCATTTTATTTTAGAAATATGAAGAAGGTTTATTTTATGGCAATGGTGTTGTTTATTGGTATTGGGCTTGCGAGCTGTTCTTCACAGATAAGGCAAAATGAGATTGTTAATGAGGAGTTTAGGCCGCGAGGGCAGTTGTTTTGGGTGGAGCCTTCAGGGCTTTATAAAGGGGCTATTCCTTGTGCAGATTGTGCCGGTATTGAAGTCACATTAGATTTTAAAGCAGATTATACTGTGGAGAAATCGATGCGTTATATCAAAAAGAATCGCCAAACTAAAAAAATGAATGGAACGTGGATTGTTCAGGCCGGAAATATTGTTCAGGTTACTTATCCCACTGGTACATTAACCGAGTTTTATAAAGCAAAGGCTGGCGCTCATTTGGTTGCATTAAATTCAAAAAAGGAAGAAGAAAAGAGCCAAACAGGCCAATTTAATATTTTTAATAAGGATTGATTATATTTTGATTTATCGAAACTCACAGCTTAATTCGTGATCATTAACCATGCCAACAGCTTGCATAAAAGCATAGCAAATTACTGGGCCAAAGAATTTGATTCCCTTTTTCTTTAACTCTTTTGAAAGCTTAATTGAAATTTCGGTACTCGCGGGCACCTCTCCTGCATCGTTTATTTCATTGAAAATAGGCTCGTTATTAGGCATAAAAGAATACAGATAGTTATAAAATGAGCCATATTCTTTTTGGATATCTAGAAACACCTTAGCATTACTAACGGCAGCTTCAATTTTACCTCGATTTCTAATAATTCCCGGATTTGACAATAATTTTTGAATATCAGCTTCGTTAAATTTAGCCACCTTTTTCGGGTCAAAGTCCGCAAAGTTTGTTCTATAGTTTTCTCTCTTTCGAAGAATGGTTATCCAACTTAAACCGGCTTGTGCAGATTCGAGTATTAAAAACTCAAATAACGTTCGATCATCTTTTACCTGCTTTCCCCACTCATTATCATGGTAATCGATGTACAATTGGTCGTCTCCACTCCAGGGACATCGTTTTTTATTCTTCATAAACAGGTTCCCAAAATAATTTTTCAAAATTAACTATTTTATCGTCTTCCACTTTAACGCCTTCATTTACCAATAGCTGCTCCATCATCGTTTCCGAACCAAAAGCCGCCTTTCCAGATAATAAACCAATCCTATTAACCACTCGATGTGCGGGAACAGGTGGGTTGGCAGAAAATGAAGCACGCAAAGCATAACCTACCATGCGAGCGGAACCAGTGGATCCTAAAACGCGGGCAATGGCACCATAGGAAGTCACTCTGCCTTCCGGAATTTGTCGGACAAGCTCATAAACTCTATCGTAAAAGTTTTTTTCCTCCTTCATGCTTAAGCAAATATGAATCTTTTCAACTAAGAATCCTAAAAAATACTTAAATTGGCATTTAGACAAAACCAAATGAAATACCTAACTGTAACTGTTCATGACCGCATGGCCTTAATTGGTTTAAATAGAGGTCGATCCAATGCTATTAATGCTGAATTACTAAAAGAATTAGGCGTTATTTTAAAAAGTATTGAAAGCGATGATGCAATCTCTGGGGTTATATTGCACGGTCAGGCGGGTTTCTTTAGCGCGGGATTGGATTTAATTGAATTATACGATTATTCGGAAGTTGAGATCAGGGAATTCTGGGAGTCATTTCTTTCCTTTGTTCAAGCGTTTACGGCTTTTAGAAAACCGACAATAGCTGCTATCGGAGGGCACAGCCCTGCGGGGGGATGCGTATTGGCTTTATGCTGCGATTATAGAGTTATGGCTGAAGGAGAGTTTATTATCGGCTTGAATGAAGTTCCTGTGGGAATTATTGTTCCCGATGCTATTTTTCATTTATATAGTTTCTGGCTCGGACAAGCCAGAGCTTACCATTATTTACTGGAAGGCAAGCTTCTTAATCCTACTCAAGCCTTGGAAGTGGGTTTAATTGATGAATTGGTACCTCAGTCTGCTTTAAGGCGCAGTGCCGAAAAGCGATTGCAAAAGTATATTCAGTTAGAATCCAATACCTGGCAACAGAGCAAGTTAAACATGCGTAGAGAATTGATTTCAAAAATGAGTGTCGACCCTACTGATACACTCGATATTATGCTTCAACAATGGTGGTCGCCTTCAACCCGCTCCATTCTTAAAACCATTATTGAAAATTTAAAAGGAGGGAAAAAGTAAAATGAATACAATCGATTTGACAAGAGGTGCTTTGCGCGAGGGAAGTTTACAAGGAAAGACAATTGTTATAACTGGAGGCGGAACCGGCTTAGGTAGATCCATGGGGACTTATTTTCTGAAGCTTGGCGCTAATTTGATTATCATAAGTAGGAAGCTAGATGTTTTAAAAGCGGCAGCAAAAGAAATGGAAATAGAGACGGGTGGCAAGGTACTTCCTCTAGCCTGTGATATTCGGAATATTGAAGAGGTCGAAAGGGTAATCCAAGAGGGTCTGGCTCATTACGGAAGTATAGATGGATTAGTAAATAATGCAGCGGGGAATTTTATTTCTCCTACGGAGAGATTGTCATCGAATGCTTTTTCCTCTATTATCGACATCGTTTTAAAAGGAACGATAAATTGCACGACAACATTAGGGAAACATTGGATAGCGCAAAAGCAAGCTGCGACAGTTTTAAACATCGTGACAACCTATGCGTTCACGGGCTCTGCTTATGTCGCTCCTTCTGCTGCGGCAAAGGGAGGTGTGTTGGCTTTAACTAGGTCTTTAGCCGTAGAATGGGGAAAATATGGGATTCGGCATAATGCAATTGCACCAGGTCCTTTCCCTACAAAAGGGGCTTGGGAGCGTCTTCTTCCTGGGGATTTGGCCGATAAATTTGATTTTAAAAAGCGTGTCCCCTTAAAGCGGGTCGGTGAACATCAAGAACTCGCAAATTTAGCGGCGTTTCTAATGTCCGACTTTTCAGGATTTATTAATGGAGAAGTGATTACTATTGATGGAGGAGAATGGTTACAAGGCGCAGGTCAATTTAGTGCTTTAGAAGCTGTACCAGAGCAAATGTGGGATGTTTTAGAGCAGCAAATTAGAAAAACCAAAAAAGACTGACCGTCTATTTATCTAATTTCGTATTTTTGTCCTATAATAATGAGAACAGAAATGGCGGAAACTGAAGTACAGGAAGAAACCTTTACCTTAGAAGAGATACTGGCGGTAGTAAAAAAGAATAACCGACTTATTTTATGGAACGATGAGATTAACACCTTCGATCACGTGATCCATTGCTTAATGAAATACCTTAAGTATTCAGAATCCCAAGCTGAAAAAATTGCATGGACCGTTCATACTAAAGGAAAATGTACCGTTTTAGAAGGGACATATAATGAGATTGAAATCTATAGAAAAATTCTCAAGGGAGAAGGCTTAAGTGTAACGAATGAATAAAGTAGAATAAAATTATACAATAATCATCAAGCGAATTGGGAGAGTGTTTAATTGTTGAAATAAATTATTTTTTTAAAATTAAAACAAAAGCCTTAGCTTAGCAAGGAAATAAAACAGAAAACATGAACACTTATTTACTTCTTAAGTATCTCCATTCAGGATGGCGCTACGTAGTTTTGGCTTTGGTGTTGATTGCTATAATGACTGCTTTCGCGGGATGGTTTGGAAAAAATAATTATACCAACGGTAATCGGAAATTAAATCTCTTTGCAATGATTTCCATGCATGTGCAATTACTTATAGGTCTGGTTCTTTATTTCATGAGCCCAAAAGTAAATTTGGGAGACATGGGAGCTGCTATGAAAGACAGCGTTAGCCGATATTGGACCGTTGAGCATGCTTTAATGATGATTATCGCTATTATAGTTATCACCATTGGGCACTCAAAATCAAAAAAGGCTATGCCAGGACCTAGCAACCATAAAACGGTTGCTATATTTTATACTATTTCGTTAATTATCGTTATCGGAGCCATTTATATGAGTGGTTATCCAATTTTGGCGATGTCATAACTTGTTTTTTAAAAAAATAGTTTTATTTTTGTTAACTCAATGATTAATACTACTCAACATACAAATAACTGGTGGTGGCGTAATGAAATAAGACGGCGGGCAGTTTTTATATAAACAAAATTTAAAAGTAAATACTTTATATAACCCGACGTGAGAACGCCGGGTTTTTTTATTATAAGCAAATTATTCTAATGAAGCCATATAAATTAAAAACATCTTATAAAAAGTTACTCTCTGATACCACCACACCGGTAAGTATTTATTTACGACTACGTGATGTATTTCCAAATTCAATTTTGTTGGAGAGTTCAGATTATTATAATCGAGAAAACAGCATGAGCTATGTTTGCTGTTCACCGATAGCGGGTATAAAGCTAGATGACAAAGAATTGCAAATAAGTTATCCAGATAGCGATAACATCATAAAAAGCAAACATGAAATCAATTTGCGAGATGAGATTTCCAAGTTTAGGGAGTCTTTTGTAGATAGTTTCAATGAAGAATTCAAGTTCATTTCCAATGGATTATTCGGTTATTTAACTTTTGATACCATAGAGCATTTCGAAGATATCAAACTTACTACTTCTTTAAATCCCGAACGTAATATTCCTTTTTTGCAGTACCATATTTACCAGTTTGTGATAGCGATCGACCATTTTAAAAATGAACTTTACATTTTTGAGCATACCTTGGAAGGTAAGCAAGAATATGGTTTTGAGCAAATTCAGTATCTTATCCAAAATAAAAAGTTTCCTGAGTATGAATTTAAGTTGAAAGGTGATGAATCCTCTAACCTTAGCAATGAAGAGTTCATAACTCTAGTGGAAACCATGAAAACGCATATAAGTAAGGGTGATGTCTTCCAAATTGTGCCTTCGCGTGCCTTTTCTCAATCCTTTTTGGGGGATGAATTTAATGTATATCGAGCGTTGAGGTCGATTAATCCTTCTCCCTATCTATTTTATTTCGACTACGGTAGTTTTAAGATTTTTGGTTCTTCGCCTGAGGCGCAATTGACTATCAAAAATGGAGAAGCGAGCATATATCCTATTGCGGGAACATTTAAGCGAACAGGCAACGATATAGAAGACCATAAAGTAGCAGAACGCTTAAAGAATGATGCCAAAGAAAGTGCTGAGCATGTGATGTTGGTCGATTTAGCGCGGAATGATTTGAGTAGAGACTGCGATGCTGTGAAAGTAGACTCTTTTAAAGAGGCTCAATATTATTCACATGTTATTCACCTTGTTTCAAAAGTAAGTGGTAAAATAAGGGAAAACGTAGATTCTTTTGATGTAGTTGCAGATACATTTCCAGCAGGTACTTTAAGCGGTGCACCAAAGCATATGGCCATTAGCTTGATCGACCGTTATGAGAAGTCCCAACGTGGTTTTTACAGTGGGGCTATTGGGTTTATGGGATTTAATGGAGACTTCAACCATGCCATTATGATTCGCTCATTTCTAAGCAAGAAAAACACTTTGCATTATCAAGCGGGGGCAGGAGTTGTGATCGATTCCATACCTCAAAATGAATTAAATGAAGTGGATAACAAAATTGCAGCCTTAAGAAAGGCATTGACGCTGGCTGAAACTATAATATAAAAACAAAATGAAAGCAAATTCGAATCCTAAGATTTTAGTGATTGATAATTATGATTCTTTTACTTATAACCTTGTCCATTTATTGCATGAATGCGGGGAAGAAGTAGAGGTATGGCGTAATGATAAGTTCAAATTGGAAGAGGTAGAAGCCTTTGATAAGATTTTATTATCGCCCGGCCCCGGTCTTCCCCAAGACGCGGGTTTACTGATGGATGTTATTAAGAAATATAGCGCTAGTAAGCGTATTTTAGGCATTTGTTTAGGGCAACAGGCCATTGCCGAAGTATTTGGTGGTAAACTGTCAAACTTAGAAAAGCCCGTTCACGGAGTGGCTTCAAAAATTAAAGTGACCGATCCTGATGAACAGCTTTTTCAAGGACTTCCAACGGAGTTTTTGGCGGGAAGGTACCATTCTTGGGTGGTGTCGGAGAATGACTTTCCTTTTGAATTACAAGTTACCGCGAAGGATGAATCCGGGTTTATTATGGCAATTGCCCATAATGATTTAGATGTGCGAGGTGTGCAGTTTCATCCTGAATCTATATTAAGTGAGTATGGAAAAGAGATTATTCAAAATTGGTTAAAGGATTAAGATATGAATATTTTAGATAAAATAATAGTACGTAAGAAGGAAGAAGTTGCTGCGGCGAAGAAAGTAGTATCTTTAGCTGAATTGGAAGGCTTCCCTTTATTCGATCGAAAACCCTATAGTTTGAGAGAGTTTATTTTAGATAAAGAAAAAAATGGCATTATTGCCGAATTTAAACGCGCCTCTCCTTCCAAGGGTATTATTAACGACCGTTCTTCTGTTATGGAGGTTGCTCAAGGATACGAGAAGGAAGGAGCTTCGGCAATATCCATATTGACGGATGCTGATTTTTTTAAGGGATCACTTGAAGATTTAACAGAAGCTCGCAAAGTAGTTGGCATTCCTCTTTTAAGAAAGGAATTTGTCATCGATCGTTATCAAATTGCTGAAGCTAAGGCATATGGCGCAGATGTTATTTTGCTGATTGCAGCGGTTTTATCCGAAAATGAGATTCAGGATTTGTCAGGTTATGCCAAAGAATTGGGTTTAAGCGTATTGCTTGAGGTACATAATAAGGAGGAGCTGGAGCGCAGTATTTTCGATACCATAGATGCTATTGGAGTTAATAATAGGAATTTAAAGGATTTTACTGTCTCCATCCAGCATTCTATAGATCTGGTGGATAGTATACCCGACACGTTCATCAAGGTTTCAGAGAGTGGATTGAGTGATCCTGAAAGCATTATAGAATTAAAAAAAGTAGGTTTCCAAGCTTTTTTAATTGGTGAGAATTTTATGAAAACAGAAAATCCCCAAGAGGCTATTCGTGATTTTGCGGATAAAATTTAAATTCTATTTCGGAAATGAAACTTTCCCCATACATATTGCAGGTGCTCCGGTGCTTTTCGGGAAATGAATAGGTTCGCCGGCGACGGTTTCATTAGCCAATAGTGCAAAGAGAACTGCTTCTTTGGCATCAGGCGGCATGCCTAACGCTGAAGTGCTTTGTACTGAAAAGCCATGTAATTCTTCTTTTATCTTTTTCATTAAAATAGGATTGTGTAAGCCCCCACCACTAACATAAACGGAGGGTTTAGCATGAATCTTTGTGATAGACTCTACCGCTTTAGTGATTCCATAGGCCGTTAAAGCAACTAAAGTCGCTAATGTGTCTTGATGGCTCAGACTTTCAGTATCGCTGTCTTTTTTTGCTTTTAAGACAAAGTCAAGGTTGAACTCTTCAGGTCCTGTAGTTTTAGGGTAGCCTTGTTTAAAGAAAGGGTGTTCTATTAGAGAATTTAACAAAGGGATGGATATTTTTCCTTTTGCAGCTTCGGTACCATCTTTATCAAAAGGTAAATTAAAGTGTTGGCGCATATAGTGATTTAACAGTGTATTTCCCGGACCCACATCTGTTGAAATCAGATTGTCTAGCTTATTGTTGGCAGGAAGATAGGTGAAATTCGCTATGCCGCCGATGTTCAATAATATTCTTTCTTCATTCGGATTCGAGAATAAAAGATAATCTCCATAAACTACAAGGGGGGCACCTTCACCTCCAGCTGCAACATGTTTTTGCCTAAAATCGGAAACTGTAATAATATCTGTCAGCACCGCGATATGGTCTCCATCTCCAATTTGTAACGTGCTATTTTGAACGTCGGCCGCTTGATCCGCGGAACGTGGAGCGTGAAAAATAGTTTGTCCGTGGCTGGCAATGAGGTCTATTTCAGTCGATGCTATTCCCCATTTTTTAAGCGTTTGGTTAATCATTAAAGCATGGGTAGTAGCAATCTTTGCGTTCAAAACACATACTTGTTTAAAAAGCACTTTTTCTTTTGCAAAAATAGATTTGATTTCATCTCTAAAAATGGGGGAAAAATCTACTGTCTCGAAGTTTACAATAGTAAACTCCGTATTTTTTGCACTTCCCTTAATACGACATAAGGCTAAGTCTAGGCCGTCTAGAGAGGTTCCGGACATTAAACCTAAGATTAGGCGACTTTCTTTTTGGGCTATTTTGTAGAGTTTCTCAATACTGGGATTCATTCCTAAGGGTCTTTTATAATTTCAGGGTCTAAATTACAAAAATGTATGGGGAAGTCTGTTTTTGATGTAAAATAGCGTAAAATTTAGCGGTATTCTTATTAATCATAAAAGAATTAAGTATTTTTGCTTTCACCTTAAAATGAATTAATTCAGAATGGCAAGATTAAATTTACAAGAAGAGACTCGCTTTGAGAAGTTACCGGTTAAAGTTTATCCTAATCAGGAAGAAGCATCTATTGCGGTAGCGCATCGCATTGCAGCTATTATCAAAGAAAAACAAAAAAGGGGTGAGCAGGCTGTTTTAGGCCTCGCTACCGGTGGAACTCCGGGAAAAGTTTATAACGAGTTAATCCGTCTTTACAAAGAGGAGGGACTAAGCTTTAAAAACGTAATTACTTTCAATTTGGATGAATATTATCCAATGCAACCTGATGCAGAGCAAAGTTACGTGACATCTATGAATAACAGTTTATTCAACCATATTGATATCGATCGAAATAATATTTATATTCCAGATGGTACTCTTGCGCCAGAAGATATTCATACTTTTTGTCTTGAATATGAAAAAAAGATTACTGAATTAGGAGGGATCGATCTACAAATTTTAGGTATTGGTCGTACCGGTCATATTGGTTTTAATGAACCAGGTTCAGCTCCAAATTCGGGTACACGTTTAGTGACTTTAGATGATCTAACAAGGCGTGATGCTTCCCGTGGTTTTGGAGGTAAAGAGAATGTTCCTACGAAAGCCATTACAATGGGGGTGGGTACAATTTTTAAAGCAAAAGAGATCATCTTGATGGCTTGGACTGAAACTAAAGCTGAGATTATTAAAAAAGCCGTGGAAGGAGAAATCTCTTCCGAAGTTCCAGCTACCTATTTGCAGCTGTCTGATAACGTTGAATTTATTTTAGACAGTGGTGCTGCATCCAAATTGACTCGCTTCGATACACCTTGGTTAACTAATGATTGTGTATGGGATGAGAAAACAATTAAGAAAGCGGTTATTTGGTTGGCTAAAACGCTGAATAAGCCAATTTTAAAGTTAACCGAAGAAGATTATAATAACAATGGTATGGCACAGCTGGCAACAGAAAAAGGGCCAGTTTACAATATCAATATTCATATTTTTAACTATATTGCAACATACCATTACCGGCTGGCCTGGTGGAAAACCGAATGCAGATGACAGCCAAAGACCTGAGCGTGCGAACCCAGCAAAAAAACGCGTCGATTGTTTTTTCTCCACATCCAGATGATGACGTAATTTCAATGGGCGGAACTTTTATTCGTTTGGCAGATCAAGGGCATGATGTTCATGTTGCTTATCAAACTTCTGGAAATACTGCGGTTTGGGAGAAGATGCTTTACGGTATATTGAGTTTGCAAATGGATTTTGCTAAAGCGATGAATAAAGATGTTTCTGCATTTGAAGAAATGTATAAAGAGACAAGAGAGTTTTTAGCCCATAAAAAACCGAATCAGGTTGATACACCCGAAGTTTCTACCGTTAAATGGCCTAATTAGAAAAGGTGAAGCCATTGCAGGAGCACGTTTTGCGGGTTTGCCAGATGAGAATATTCACTTTCAGAATCTTCCTTTTTATGAAAGAAGAAAGTTTGAAAAAAATGCCCCTTATGAAGACGATATCGTTCAAACCATGGAGTTGCTACAGAAAATAAAGCCTCATCAAATTTTTGCTGCTGGAGATTTTGCCGATCCTCATGGAACACATAAAGTTTGTTTCGATATCATTCATCAAGCGATGTTGCGTTTAAGAGAAACTGAAAACTGGACAAAAGATTGTTGGATTTGGTTGTATCGTGGTGCTTGGCATGAGTTTGAGATTCATGAAATTGAAATGGCGGTACCTCTTTCACCGGCTGAAGCTTTACAAAAACGTCATGCAATTTTTAAACACCAATCCCAGAAGGATGTCCCTGTTTTCCCAGGAGATGATGCGAGGGAGTTTTGGGTGCGTGCAGAAGCAAGGACGCAAGAAACCGCTCAGATTTATGACCATTTAGGAATGGCAGAATATGAAGCTATAGAAGCTTTTGTACGTTGGAAATTTGAAGACGAAAAGTAAGAAGCTGTCAGCTTTTCAGTAGTCAGCAATCAGTAATAGGCTATCAACTGAAGGATAAAGTTTATTGAGGTCGTTTCAATTTGAGACGACCTTTCTTTTTGAATGTATATTTATTCCCTCAAGGCATCAGTAAAAGCATTATTCACCTTTTTGCTAGGAGCTGATAGCTCAAACTCGATAGCTCTCAGCTGATTTAATACCTAAATCCTCCTTTTTCATCTACTTTGACGTTAAACGGTTTTAGATAATAATCGATTAAAACTGCTAATTGGCGCCTCGTTAAATCTTCTTCAAGATCGAATTGACCGGCAAAATGAAAGCGCTGCGTCCATCCTTTTTTCACATCTATATCCAATTCTTCTCCTTTTAATGCAGTAAATTTTATTAGGCTCAAAAGATCAGCTAATTTAAGTTTTTCAATATTTTTATCATTAAACCAAATTTGGCTACGGGTATAAAGGTTCAATATAATTGGTTCTATTTCCTTGGACGAAACAGTTTTTTTAGGGTCAAAGGTAAAAGATAATAAATTTCCATTTTGATGGTTTTCTCCCTTTAAAATCCCAGTAGCACCAATTCGTTGAATTGCTGAGAAGTGAGGATCATGAAGTTCGATGTCTTGAAAAGGTATGATCTGGCCATGATATGCGAGCAGTTCGCCCTGAAGAGTTCGAATGTTTATCTTGTCAGTCGTCGTTTTAAAAAAAGCGCAATATGCTGCACTTGCACCAACGGCTTGTCCGCTTTGAATTAAAATTGGCAGGCTATTAATACTTGTTCTTATGTCATTTCCAAGCCAAGAATATCGATTGATAACAAAGATGTTTTCGGCGGGAATATTTAATAAAAGGGATGCCGGAATTTCTGTGGGCTCTTTTTCTCCTTCAAATACGATCAAACCTGTTCTGAAAAGAGTATTGTCATAAATATTGCGAGCAATAAGAATATCCTCATTGACTTTTGGTGTAAATAGGTCCTCTTTGTCTATAAGGTTTAAAGCAATTCCGTTGTCGCTAGCATCTACAATAGCGTTTACTTTGAGTCTATCATTGTTGTTTAGTACAATTTGCCATTGTTTTCCTGACTTCTTAATACTCGATATTTTTGTATCAAATAAAGTGATCAAGTTTTTCAAAGAGTCGCTGATGCCCGCAAATACATTTTTCGCAATTTGTGGGTTGATCGCTTGTTTTGCTAGAGTAGAGATCGAGTCGCTGGGAATGGATGTTCCTCTTGTTTTTGATAGAAATTCAGCCCATAAACCCGCATCTAGTCCGTGGTTGGCATCGACCTGCACTCTTTCGTTTTTCGTAAAGTGAGTTCCAATATCTTTTTGATTTCTTAACCATAGGGTATTTACCCCTGATCTTGCAGACTGAACAGCTGCGGCCCACGCAGCTTCGCTATCTCCAAAGATTAAAACTTGACTCTTTTTAATTTGCGCAGAAGTGCCAATATAACAGAGAGATAGGAAAAGAACAAATAGATATCTAGTCATGTATTTATTTATGTTTTGTATAAAAATAAATAAAAAAAGCCGTGGCATGAAATTGCCACGGCTTTAAATTCATAATAGCTAATTTATTGAGCTTGAGATTTTGCTTCTGCTTTCATTTTGTCGTTTGCGACGATTACAATTTCAACACGTCTATTCTGAGCACGGCCTGCCTCGGTTTCATTGCTTGCAATGGGTTCAGTTGCACCTTTGCCTTCTGTTCTAATTCTTGAGGCAGCCAAGCCTTGAGCGATTGCATAACTTCTTACAGATGCCGCACGACGATCTGATAAGCCTAAATTGTAATCGGCACGGCCTACATTATCAGTATGGCCTATGACTAGGATGTCGGTGTCTGCATTCTCGTTTAAGGAGTTGACGAGTTTTTGTATATTTGATTTCGCTACAGGTTTTAAATCGGATTTATCAAAATCGAATAAGATTCCTGAATCAAATTTTACAATAATGCCTTCTCCGGCTTTTATAACTTCTGCACCTGGAACAGTCTTTTCTATCTCAGCCGCTTGTTTATCCATCTTTTTGCCTATTAAGCCACCTGCCACACCACCTAAAGCACCGCCAATGACAGCTCCAACTGCAGTGTTGCCTGCTTTATTCCCAATAATAGCACCTATACCCGCACCGGCCCCGGCGCCAATTCCTGCACCTTTTTGAGTATTGGTTAACGAGCTACAGCCTGTAATTAACATCGCTGAGGTAGCTAAAGAAATACCTAATACTGCTATTCTTTTTGAAAAAACCATAATTTTAATTTTAAATTGTTTTTCTTATAGCCTTGCAAACACGATGCCAAAAACGTAAATTCGTGTCTACGTAATTCATAAGATAATGCTAGCCAAATTCGACTTCACTACCAGTAAGGCCTACCAATATTTAATCAACCATTATATCGATATTGCACCAAAGCATTTAAAGGAACTTTTTAGTGCTGATCCCCACCGTGCCATAAAGTTTTCTTTACAACTTGACAATATCTTTTTCGACTATTCTAAGAATAGAATTGACGATGAAACAGTAGCCTTGTTAATGCAGCTTGCTCGAGAATGTATGCTTGCTGAGTCTATAGATTCCTTTTTTTCGGGCGAGCCTATTAATGAAACCGAACATCGAGCAGTATTGCATACTGCGTTAAGAAACCAGTCTGATCAGCCAGTTTTTGTTGATGGACAAGATGTAATGCCCGAAATTCGAAGAGTACTTCACCAAATGAAGGGTTTCAGCGAATCGGTTATAAATGGCTCATGGAAAGGTTATACGGGCAAGGCGATAACTGACGTAGTGAACATAGGAATAGGAGGATCTGACTTGGGCCCTGTGATGGTAACGGAGGCGCTAAAGGCATATAAAAATCACTTGACGATGCATTTTGTTTCCAATATTGATGGAACGGATATCGTGGAGGCATTTAGAAATTTAAATCCAGAGACCACCTTGTTTTTAATTGCTTCGAAAACATTTACAACTCAAGAAACAATGACAAATGCCCATACCGCTAAGGATTGGCTTTTAGCAGATGGAGCCGTGGAGCAAGATGTTGAGAAGCACTTTGTGGCACTTTCTACAAATGCTGAAGCTGTAGAATCTTTCGGAATTGATACGGCGAACATGTTTGAGTTTTGGGATTGGGTAGGCGGGAGATATTCTCTTTGGAGTGCTGTTGGCCTATCGATTTCACTTAGCATCGGTTTTGATAATTTTAACGAACTGCTTGTTGGTGCTCATAATGCTGATGTTCATTTCAGAGAAGCTCCTTTTGAAGAGAATATCCCTGTTATTATGGGATTATTGGGGATTTGGTATAATAATTTTTTTGATGCCGAAACGCATGCAATATTACCCTATGATCAGTATATGCATCGTTTTCCTGCCTATTTTCAACAAGGAGATATGGAGAGTAATGGAAAATACATTGACAGGTCGGGTAAAAAAGTTGATTATCAAACGGGTCCAATAATTTGGGGTGAACCGGGAACAAACGGGCAGCATGCATTTTATCAACTTCTACATCAGGGAACTAAATTGGTTCCTTGTGATTTTATAGCACCGGCACAAAGCCACAATCCTATCGGCAACCACCATGCCATCCTACTTTCAAACTTCTTTGCACAGACAAAGGCATTAATGAATGGGAAAGAAGAGGCCCAGGTTGTAAATGAATTAAAAGCTGCGGGAAAAAGTGAGGATGAAATTAAAATGCTTGCGCCATTTAAGGTTTTCGAGGGAAACCGCCCTACAAACTCATTTTTGCTTAAAAAAATTACTCCACGTAGCTTAGGTACACTCATTGCTTTGTACGAACATAAAATATTTACTCAAGGTGTAATTTGGAATATTTTTAGTTTTGATCAATGGGGTGTGGAACTAGGAAAGCAATTAGCGAATGAAATTTTGCCCGATTTAAAAGATGAACAGCAAGTGAGTTCTCACGACTCATCGACTAATTGCCTGATAAATAAATTTAAGCAATGGCGTTAGATTGTGCACATTGTAGTATTTCCGTTGTAATTATTAACTTTGCGTATTAACTGGCTGTCAAGGTGTCTGCTGTACGATTTTGGCTTATTTATTGACAGCTATAGAAAATTATATAAAAAATAAGAATGTTAAACTTACTGAGTAAAATTTTCGGCAGTAAATCTGCCCGTGATATAAAACATATACAGCCTTTAGTAGAAAAGATTAAGGTAGAATATGCAAAATTAGATGGTATAAGTAATGATGAGTTAAGAGCAAAGACTGTCTATTTTAAGGAGACGATTGCCGAGTATTTAGCGGCTATTGATGCGGAGGTTGAAGAGCTAAAAACCGAGGCAGAACAAGATGAGCTGACTATGTCAGCAAAAACATCTTTGTATGAGAAGGTAGATAAACTTGAAAAAGAAAGGGATAAAAAGCTTGAAGAAGTTTTGATGCAGATTCTCCCTGAAGCTTTTGCTGTCGTTAAAGAAACTGCAAGAAGATTTACTGAAAATAAAATGCTTGAAGTTACCGCTACACAATTTGACAAAGATCTTGCTGCTTCTAAGGCGCACGTCGAGATTCAAGGTGAAAAAGCGTTCTGGAAAAATACTTGGACTGCCGCGGGAGTAGAAGTTACTTGGAACATGATTCACTATGATGTTCAGTTGATTGGAGGTATCGTTCTACATCAAGGTAAAATTGCCGAAATGGCAACAGGTGAAGGAAAAACATTAGTAGGTACATTGCCTGCTTATTTAAATGCATTGTCTGGACAAGGGGTGCATATAGTAACGGTGAACGATTATCTAGCTAGACGTGACTCCGAATGGAACGGACCTTTATTTGAATTTCATGGCTTAAGAGTAGATTGCATTGACAAACACCAACCAAACTCTGAAGCTCGTAGAAATGCCTATGCTGCTGATATTACTGTTTGGAACCAATAACGAATTCGGTTTCGATTATCTACGTGACAATATGACCCAAAGTCCTGAAGTCTGGTGCAGCGGAAACTTCATTTTGCTATGGTGGATGAGGTCGATTCAGTTTTGATTGACGATGCGCGTACACCCTTGATTATTTCTGGGCCGATTCCTAAAGGGGATGAGCATGAATTTTATGAACTGAAACCGAGAATCGAAAAACTTGTTAATACCCAAAAGGCATTCATCAATGGCGTATTAAACGATGCAAAAAAAGCAATACATGCGGGGGATACTGACGTTGAAGAGGGAGGATTGGCACTTATTACGTGCTCATCGTGGTTTGCCTAAAAGTAAAGCATTGATTAAGTTTTTAAGTGAAGGTAGCAACCGCCAGGTGCTTACCAAAGCGGAGAACTTTTATATGGCAGAACAAAATAAAAATATGCCTAAAGTAGATGCTGAACTTTATTTCGTCATTGATGAAAAAAACAATCAGGTTGAATTAAGTGAAAAAGGATTGAACTGATTACGGCTTCGGGTGAAGACCCTAGCTTCTTTGTGATGCCCGATGTGGGATCTGAGATTGCGGAAATCGAAAAATCAACCCTTAGTGCTGAAGAAAAATTAGCGAAGAAAGATGAGTTGATGCGTGATTTTTCTATAAAATCTGAACGTATTCATTCCATCAATCAATTATTAAAAGCATATACTTTATTTGAGAAGGATGCTGAATATATTCTTGATGAAGGGAAAGTAAAAATTGTAGATGAGCAAACCGGCCGTATTATGGATGGCCGTCGTTATTCTGACGGACTTACATCAGGCGATTGAAGCAAAAGAGAATGTTAAGGTAGAAGATGCTACACAAACTTATGCAACGATAACCTTACAAAACTATCTTCCGAATGTATCACAAATTGGCTGGTATGACCGGTACTGCAGTCACTGAAGCGGGTGAGTTCTGGCAAATCTATAAACTGGATGTAGTTGAGATACCAACAAACGTACCATATCCACGTAAAGATGACCAAGACTGGTTTACCATACGGCCGAGAAAAGTACAATGCAGTAGCGGATGAAATAGCAGAGTTTAACCGCAAGCAGGAAGACCTGTTCTAGTGGGTACAACCTCAGTTGAGATTTCTGAGTTATTAAGCCGGATGTTAAAATTGCGAGGTATCAAGCATAATGTATTGAACGCAAAATTACACCAACGTGAAGCGGACATCGTTGCTGAAGCTGGTCAAGCAGGAACGGTAACAATTGCTACCAATATGGCCGGTCGTGGTACAGATATAAAGCTTGGACACCGGAGTTAAAGATGCCGGTGGTTTAGCCATTATTGGTACTGAGCGTCATGAATCACGTCGTGTTGATAGACAGTTAAGAGGTCGTGCAGGTCGTCAAGGTGATCCGGGTTCATCTCAATTTTTCGTTTCCTTAGAAGATAATTTGATGCGACTTTTCGGATCTGAGCGGATCTCCAATATCATGGTTAAGATGGGTATTGAAGAAGGAGAGGTTATCCAGCACTCAATGATTACTAAATCCATTGAGCGAGCACAAAAAAAGTTGAGGAAAATAACTTCGGTATTCGTAAGCGTTTGCTTGAGTACGACGACGTAATGAACTCTCAACGTAATGTTATTTACGCTAAACGAAAAAATGCCTTATTCGGTGATCGACTGGATGTTGATTTAAATAATTCGATTTATGATACCGTAGAAGAATTAGTAAGTGATTTTAAAGAAGGAGGAGCCTATGAAGAATTCGAGTTAGAATTTATTCGTGTTTTCTCTGTAGATCCTTCTATGGATAGTGCCGAATTCACAGAAACAGGCATTAACAGCTTAACAGAAAAACTCTTTGAAATAGTAAAGGAAGCTTATCATCGCAAAACCGAACATATTGCTAGTCAAACCTTCCCTGTTTTAAAAGATGTATTTGATACGAGAGGAGAACAAATTGAAAATATAGTCGTTCCATTCACAGACGGCGTGAGGGCTTTACAAGTAACCACTAATCTCAAAAAAGCAATTAAAAATGATGGAAAAGAAGTTTTTAAGGCATTCGAGAAAGGAGTTGTTCTTGCTTTAATAGACGAAGCTTGGAAAGAACATCTTCGTGAGATGGATGATTTAAAGCAATCTGTTCAAAATGCTGTATATGAACAGAAAGATCCTATTATTATCTATAAGATGGAAGCATTTAACTTATTCAAGGATATGCTAGTTAGCATGAATAAGGAAATTGTTAGCTTCTTATTTAAAGGGGAAATTCCGCTTCCACAGCCACAGGAGATTCGTGAGGCACGACCAGTGCAAGCACAGAATCAACGATTAAAAGTTTCCAAAGCAGAGTTTGCAGCCGCAGGAACTGGAGCTGATCTTAATCATGATACCCGTGAAATACAGAAGACTCAGCCAATTAGGAATGAAACTAAAATTGGACGTAATGATCAATGCCCCTGCGGAAGCGGGAAAAAATATAAAAACTGCCATGGAATTGGGCAGTCTTAATTATTAAATATGGAGTTTAAAAAGTTTTTCTTTTTTGGAATCCTTTTCTTTCTCTTTTCTTTAAATGCAAATGCGCAACGTGGAAATGGGAAGGTGGAAGTCATTGAAGATCCTTTGATTTTAAAATTGCAACAAAAACGTATTGAATATGCTGCGACACCAGAGCATGAAATTGCTAGAAAGCCGGGGACGAAAGGAACCGTATTAGGATTTCGTGTTCAAATTTATACCGGACCCAGTCGTAACGAAGCCTATGCGGTACAAGCTAGGTTTCAGAGAATGCATAGTGATATCAATACTTATATAAGCTATACTCAACCGAATTATCGAGTAAAAGTTGGTGATTTTAGAAGCCGCAGTGAGGCTCAAGCGCTAATGCGGGAGCTTCGAAAAAACTTTACTGCGGTATTTTTATTTACTGAACAGGTAAACGTGGTCTATTAATAATAAGGTGATGCTTAAAGAAGACATTAAATTCCTTTCGAAGAAGATTTTTCCAAGTGTGGTCGCTAACCGGCGCCATCTTCACTCCAATCCGGAAATCTCGTTTGAGGAATTTGAGACTTCTATATTTATCCAAAATAAATTGGACGCAATTGGTATTCCTTGGGAGATAATGGCTAATACTGGAGTTGTTGGCCTTTTAAAAGGCCAACTTCCTTCGGACAAGACCATTGCGCTCCGGGCTGATATGGATGCTTTGCCGATAAATGAGGTTGCAGGCAGGGAATATGGTTCAAAAAATGCAGGCAAAATGCATGCTTGTGGGCATGACGCGCATACCTCGTCTTTATTAGGCGCAGCAGAAATTTTGAATACGTTAAAAGATAGGTTTGGCGGTACTATAAAGTTTGTCTTTCAGCCAGGCGAAGAGAAACTTCCCGGAGGTGCCAGTATAATGATAAAGGAGGGTGTTTTAGAAAATCCAAACCCTGCTGCAATCATTGGACAACATGTAATGCCAATGATCGAAGCGGGAAAAGTTGGCTTCCGCGCAGGTAAATACATGGCGTCTAGCGATGAGATTTATGTAAAGGTAAAAGGTAAAGGCGGCCATGGTGCGCAGCCTCAACAAAATATTGACCCAATAGTTATTACCGCACATATAATTACTGCATTACAGCAAATTGTAAGCCGTATTGCGGATCCTAAAGTGCCCTCCGTACTTTCTTTCGGGAAAATAATTGCTGATGGAGCAACCAATGTTATTCCCGACGAGGTGATTTTGGAAGGAACATTTCGTACTTTTAGTGAAGACTGGAGGCAAAAAGCTCACGAAAAGATGAAGAAAATGGCGGTGGGCATTGCAGAAAGTATGGACGCCTCCTGCGACTTTGAAATCCGTAAGGGCTATCCAGTTCTTGTAAATGAGGAAAACCTAACTAATCAAACCAGGTCCTTCGCAGAAGATTATGTAGGCAAGGAAAATGTGGAAGATCTGGATCTGTGGCTCGCTGCTGAAGATTTTGCATTTTATTCGCAGCAAGTTCCTGCATGTTTTTACCGTCTGGGTACCGGAAACAAAGAGTTAGGAATTACATCACCCGTTCATACTTCTACTTTTGATATTGATGAGAATGCATTAGAATTAAGTACGGGCTTAATGGCTTATCTTGCCATTAAGCAATTAGGAAACTAGCCTTCTTTTCTTTTAGATGGTGTCGGAAAACCACATCTTTCTAATCGCTTCATTGATAAATTGTAATTAAAAGCAATTATATCTAAATTCACCAATCTAAATTGAATTTCATGAAACGATTTTCCTTGCCATCGCAAATTGCCATTCTCTGTATTATTGTGTTTTCCTGCTTTTCAGGTAGAAGCTTCGCCCAAGGATTAAATTCATATCAATTGGACAGCTTGGTTGAAAAGACTTTACTAACGTTTAATGTACCCGGTATAGCTTTGGCTATTATAAAGGATGGGCAAGTTATTCATTCTAAGGGCTATGGGGTTCGTTCAATAGTCTCACAAAAACCAGTAGACGGAAACACATTGTTTGCAATTGCTTCCAATTCCAAAGCCTTTACAAGTGCTGCGATCGGCATGTTAGTCGATGAGGGAAAAATCAAATGGGATACAAAAGTTAGGGATGTGATACCGGAGTTTATGCTGTATAATCCCTTTGTCACTGAAGAGTTCACCATTCGAGATTTACTAACTCATAGAAGCGGTTTAGGTTTAGGAGCTGGTGATTTAATGATATGGCCTGATTCGACCAAGGTGACCAAGAAAGAATTAATTCATAATCTACGTTATTTAAAGCCTGTTTCTAGTTTTCGAACTAAATATGATTATGATAATCTTCTCTACATTGTTGCAGGCGAAGTGGTAGATCGGGTGTCGGGTATGTCTTGGGAAGACTTTATTGAAAAGCGAATTATGGTGCCCTTAAAAATGGACCAGAGTTCCGCTTCTTTGAAAAGAATAAAAAATAGAGAGAATGTGATTGATGCGCATGCACCTATTAACGGAAAGCTAGAAGTGGTGAGCAGTTATTTTGCAGATATGGGCAATGCGGCGGGAGGGATTTACTCAAATATTGCAGATTTAAGTAAATGGGTGCTGCTACAATTGAATGGAGGAAAGTATGGCCCGCAATTAACAAATACCCTCTTTAGCTCTTCTGTGCATGCTGAAATGTGGACACCTCAAACGATTATTAGAGGACGTGCAGTTACCCCTTATAAGTCAAATTCTACAAGTTATGGATTGGGCTGGAACCTCACTGATATCTATGGTTATTTTCAGGCAATGCATACTGGAGGTTTAGGAGGAGTAGTAACTCAAACAACCATACTTCCCGAATTAAATTTGGGTATCCTTGTTTTAACTAATCAACAGTCGGGAGCTGCTTTTACAGCCATTAGCAACCAAATTAAAGATGCTTACTTTGGCATAAAAGGAACTGATAGGATTAAAGAATACGCTACAAATGTTCAAAAAAGAGAGGCCGATGCTAAAGGTATTACTGATGAAATTTGGGAAGTCATTGATAATCAACAAAGACAGCCAGACCTGGCAGCCTATACAGGAAAATATCAAGATCCATGGTTTGGCACTATCGTCCTAACAATAAAAAATAATCATCTTTATTTTCATTCTGAAAAATCTCCTAAATTACGAGGAGAAGCCTTCTATTACAAAGGCAACACCTTTGTGGTAAAATGGGAAGATAGGAGTATGGATGCTGATGCATTCATGATTTTTTCTTTGTCGAAGGAAGGAAAAGCCGAAGGGATAAAAATGGAAGCTATTTCGCCATTAACAGATTTTAGCTTTGACTTTCAAGACTTGGATTTTCATAAAGCATACGATCAATAAAAAAGCTGTAAATTTGTAAGGTGAAACCATCATCGTTTATTAAGCAAGACACTGTAAATCAAATTTTCGATACGCTTCAAATTGAGGAAGTAGTAGGCGATTTTGTATCTTTAAAGAAGCGAGGGAATAGTTTATTGGGATTATGCCCTTTTCATAATGAGAAGACTCCATCGTTTAATGTGTCAGTAAGTAAGGGGATCTACAAATGCTTTGGCTGCGGCGAAGGCGGGAATGCGGTAGATTTCATCATGAAGCTAGAAAAATATTCCTACCCTGAAGCTCTTCGTTATTTAGCGAAGAAATACAATATTGAAGTCGAGGTAGAAGAACAGAGTGCCGAGCAACAAGTTGTAAGCGATCAAAGGGAGAGTTTATTCATCGTTACAAGTTGGGCAAGTGAGTTTTTTTTGAATCAGCTATGGGATTCCGATGAAGGAAAAGCGATTGGTCTTAGTTATTTTAAGGAAAGAGGTTATAAGGAAGAAACGATTAAGAAATTTGAACTTGGCTATTCTGCCGAAAGCTGGGATTTATTAACGCTTCAGGCAAAACAAGAAGGATATTCGGATTCTTTCTTGACAGATACAGGACTAATTGTAAAAAGAGACGATGGAAAGATATACGATCGTTTCCGCGGGCGCGTAATGTTCCCTATTCATAACCTTACCGGTCGTGTTTTGGGCTTTGGCGCAAGGACATTAAAGTCTGACAAAAAGACTCCAAAGTATGTAAATTCACCTGAAAGCATTATCTATCATAAGTCCGATGTTTTATATGGACTTTTCTTAGCAAAAAAGAGTATTGTTGATCAGGATAATTGCTTTTTAGTGGAAGGTTATGCCGATGTTATTGCCATGCATCAGGCAGGGGTAGAAAACGTAGTATCCTCTTCAGGAACTTCCTTGACAGGTGGTCAGATTAGGCTTATTTCTCGTTTTAGTAAGAACGTAACTCTTCTTTTCGATGGTGATGCTGCAGGAATTAAAGCATCCCTAAGAGGGGCTGACATGCTTTTGCAAGAAGGGCTAAACGTGAAGGTAATTCTTTTTGAAGATGGTAGAGACCCTGATTCTTTTATCAAGGATTTTGGTTCTAATAAATTTAAAAAGTATATTGAAGAAAACAGTCAGGACTTCATCTCTTTTAAAACTACTGTGCTGCTTCAAGATGCCGGAGATGATCCTATAAAAAGAGCTGGTGTTATTCGAGAGGTTGTGGAAAGTATAGCCCTTATCCCGGATCAAATAAAGGCTGCGGTTTTTATTAGAGAGTGCAGTCAGAAATTAGAAATCGAAGAGCGCCTATTAATGGCAGAGCTGAATGGTATGAAGATTACCCAGTCGAGGAAATCTTCACAGCATCAGCAACAACTATCGAGGCAGCAAGCGCCTATTACTAATGATGGGCCGCCAGCTGATCTATTTGATGATGGGGAAAAGGATATAGGCGAAGCGAGTGTAAAGCCGTCATCTGAATTACAAGAACAGGAGATCATTCGGCTCCTACTGAATTATGGACATATAGCCGCAGATTGGGAGCAAGATGGAAATTTGCCAATAGCTTTAGTCCTATTAGCTGGATTAGAAGACGTGACATTTCATCATCCAGGCTGTAAGAAAGTAATTGATATCTTTTTAGAAAAGATCGAGAAACAAGAACTCCCAGACGAAAAATATTTTATACAGCATATAGATAAAGAAGTCTCCAGTTTAGCAGTATCCTTGCTCACTTCACGGTATATATTGAGTCCGAATTGGGGCGATGAGAAACGGCAGATTTTTGTATCAGGCGAGATGGATAATTTAAAGGAAACCATAATAAAAGCATTGCACCGAATGAAGAAGCATGCCAATGAAGTTCGTATGGAGTCCGTAAGGGAAAAGATAAAGGTAGAAAATGATCCGGATAACATTGCAATTTTGATGCATGAATATCAAAAGTATAAGCAATTTGAAAGAGAAGTATCTGCTTACTTGGGAACCGTGATTTTAAAATAGATGGCTAAGCATTTACAAATTGGGAAGCTAGGTGAAGAGATTGCTTGTCAATATTTGGAGAAGAAAGGTTACAAAATAGTACATAAAGGCTGGCGATATAAGCACCTCGAAGTAGATATAATTATTAAAGACGGAGCTGTATTGGTATTTGTCGAAGTTAAAACTCGATCTAATGACTCCTATGGGATGCCTTATGAAGCTGTAGATTGGAAAAAGCAAAGAAAGTTGGATAGAGCGGCCAATATTTATATCTCTAGAACTAAACATGAAGGTGATATTCGATTTGATATCATTTCGATATTGACAAATGAGATAAAGAACCCAGAAATAGTACATATAAAAGACGCGTTTTGGCCAGAAGCTTAGCTTTGGTGAATGTCAAACATTAAAAAAATTGAAATGAATGTAAAGATGAAATTAGGCATGATACTATTTTTAGTTGGCACATTACTAGCCTGTAATAGTCAAAAAGCGCCTAAAACGATTAGCTTTTCAAGTCCAAAAGCGGGGACCCTGATTAATTTAGGTGATAGCGTAGAATTGAGTCTACAAATTCCGAAAGGGAATACGATTGATTCTATAATCTATTTAGTTGATGGGAAAGTAATAGGCAAACAGCAAGAGAACACAACCTTTTATTTCGATACAAATGGCCAAAGTTTTGGTAGTAAATTGATCGTAGCGCGTCATTATCAAGATGGAAAAGAAATGGAATCATCGAGTAATATCGTTGTCGTTCCAAATTCATCGCCGGAACAATATGCTTTTTCTGTGGTGAATACTTTTCCACATGATACGAAGGCTTATACCCAAGGATTGGAATTTCAGAATGGTTTTTTGTATGAAAGTACCGGCTTGAAAGGACAATCTTCTTTAAGAAAGGTAGAGCTTGCAACAGGAAAAGTTTTGAAAAGGGTTGACTTACCATCAAATCTTTTTGGAGAAGGGCTCACTATTGTAGGAGATAAGATTATTCAGCTTACTTGGCAGGAAGGTATAGGAATAGTTTACGATAAAAATACCTTTGAGAAGGAAAGGGAGTTTAATTACCAAGCAAGCCGAGAAGGTTGGGGAATAACTTTTGATGGAGAAAGATTAATTAAATCTGATGGGACAAATAAACTATATTTTTTAGATAAAGATACTTATCAGGAAATGGGATTCATAGAAGTATATACAGATAAAGGCCCCCTAGACCAGCTTAATGAGCTTGAGTTCATTGATGGGAAAGTATATGCCAATATTTATATGACCGACAAGATTGCAATCATTGACCCTATAGCTGGAACGGTAGAAGGCGAGATCAATTTAATTGGGTTATTACCTCAATCACATCACACACCTGAAACGGATTGGTTAAATGGGATCGCTTTTGATAAACGATCGGACCGTTTATTCGTAACAGGAAAAAACTGGGATACCTTGTTTGAAATAAAATTATTGAAGCGTTAGTTCTTCCTATATTTCGATTTGCCTTTTTCAAAGGCAACATTCTTAATTTGCGTAACTCAATAAAAAATGAGCGGCTTGCGTGAATGGGCGCCTTCCTAATTATTTTCAACTGAAAAGATTCTTTTAAATATTGAAGTGGATTGCATGTTTGTGCAGTTATATATATATTGCATAACAATATTGTTTTAAAGCATTATATAAATATTAAAATCTTATGCTTTGTTAAATATTGTTATGTAATAGAAACGATATGAAAAAAAAGCATCTATGGCTATTCTAGCACTTGACTTAGGAGGTACAAAATTAGCTCATGCAGTATTTTCCGTTAACGGCAAATTGATGGATAAAAGAATGGAGGCCTTAGGGGAACGTAAGGGAGATGCGGTAGGCCAATTAATTCAAGATACGGTTTCAATACGTATTAACGAGCAATCGGACGAAGACCCGATCTCCTCTATAGGGATATGTGTTCCTGGTATTTACAACTGCAACACTAAACGAGTATGGGCACCTAATATCGCCGGATGGGAAGATTTTCCTTTGGCAGATGAAATCAGAAAAGTTAGTAAAGGAGCATCGGTATATGTAGACAGCGATCGTTCTTGTTGCATTTTAGGCGAAGTATGGCAAGGTAATGCAAAGAACAATAAAGATGCAATTTTCATAACCGTAGGAACTGGTATTGGTGCTGGTATCATCGCTGATGGTCACGTTATTCGAGGTGCTCACGATATTGCGGGGGCGATCGGCTGGATGGCCTTAGAAAGACCCTATGGTTCAGAATATGATCAATGCGGGCATTTTGAATACTATGCATCAGGAGATGGAATCGCTCGTACCGCAGTTAAGATGTTGAATAATTGTCCAGAGTATACCGGCATACTATCGGAATTCCCCCAGAATAAATTGACCGCTCACCATGTTTTTTCTGCTTATCAGAATAATGACATCATGGCAAAGAAGGTGATTTCTTATGCTATCGAGTTATGGGGAATGGCTACCGCTAATCTCGTAAGTATTTTTAATCCGGAAAAGATCATTTATGGAGGTGGAATGTTCGGGCCGGCAGCGATTTTTATTAATCAAATCCAAGAGGAGGCAGAAAAATGGGCTCAGCCCATAAGCATGAAAAAAGTTAGCCTGTCAACATCGGCATTAGGGGCTGACGCAGGTCTCTATGGTGCAGCTTACCTTGCTATATTATCAAAATCGAATAGTTAAGTTATGGAAAGAAAATACAACAAGGAAGAGGTGTTTTGGGCTGCATGTGCAGGTATGCTCTTATTTGGTATCTCTTTTATCACTTTAGGAGCGGTTACAGCTCCCTTGAGAGATAAATTTATGTTGAGTGATGTCGCATCAGGTACGCTATTCGCCATCTTGCCTATGGGCATTATTCTTGGCTCAATGTTGTTTGGACCAGTAGCTGATCGGTATGGCTACAAAATTCTTTTTGTAGTTTCGACATTCTTCTTATTTGTGGGTTTCATGGGCATCGCATATGCGCCATCAATGAATCTGCTTAAAATCTTCATTTTCATTTTTGGTTTTGGAGGAGGTGCGTTGAATGGTTGCACTAACGCAGTGGTATCCTTGATTAGTGAAACAAATAAAGTTGGCCGGCTAAGTCTATTAGGTGTATTCTATGGCATTGGAGCTCTGGGCATGCCTTTTATTTTGGGCAGCTTACAAAGTCAGTTTTCCTACCAAATGATTGTGGCTTTCGTTTCTGTCATTACGTTGATTACAAGTATTGTATTCTTATTTATAGCCTTCCCAAAAGCGATAAAACAGAGCGAAGTTATTTCGCTCAGTTCCGCTTTTGGGATGTTTAATAGCAAATTAGTCGTTTTCGTTGCGGCTTTTTTGTTTTTTCAAATGAGTCTTGAAGCTATAGTAAACAACTGGACAACTTCTTATCTACAATTGAATCTTGGTATCTCAGAGTCTAATGCCTTATACGGATTATCTCTATATGTTATGGGAATGACTGTTATGCGGGTTTTGATAGCGAGCGTTTTCGGCAAATGGTCTGAGAAATATTTATTATGCCTCTCTCTTTTTTTCATGCTGTTAGGTATTCTGTTCTTACTCGTATCAACTTCCTTTATGGCTTTAGCAGTAGGTTTAATTATGTTGGGAGCTGGTATGTCGGCAGGAGTACCGTTAATGCTGGGAATAATTGGAGGAATATTTAAGGAAGCAGCCGGTACCGCATTCAGTGTAGTCATCGTAATAGGATTGTTAGGCAACTTAAGTCTCAACTATGCAATGGGCCTCGTAGCTGAACACTTTGGCATAAAATTCTTTATCTATGGAGTTCTGCTAGAATGGATGTTATTAGCGGTGCTTAGCTTTTTCATTATTAATTCAATAAACAAAAATAAAATCGAATAAATCCTTAAAACTAGAACCTATGTTAGCAAAAGAATGGCTCAAAAATGCGCGCGATGTAATGGCTAAAATTGAAGACACGCAAATGGAAAATATCCGCAAGGCGGCGGAGGTGATGGCTGATTCAATCGAATGTGGACGTTGGGTCCATACATTTGGTTGTGGGCATGCGACATTGCCGATTGAAGAAATGTATCCTCGAATTGGGGGGTTTGTCGGTTTCCATCCAATGATCGAGTTGCCCTTAAGTTTCTTTACACGTATTACAGGAGAAATGGGTGTCCACCAGTTTGTTTTTCTAGAACGCGTGGAAGGTTACGGTGTCGAAATTATGAAAGGATATAATTTTGACAAGCGCGATACCATGTGGCTGTTTTCTCATTCTGGAATCAATAATGTAAATATCGATGTTGCTTTAGAAGCTAAAAAACGTGGAATGACGGTAATAGCTTTTGGGTCGGCGGCTGAGGCAGAAGGAAAGCAGACGCGTCACTCAAGTGGTAAAACTATATTCGAAGTAGCAGATTTAGTGGTAGATAGCTGCGCACCTGCAGGGGATGCTTCTGTTGAGCTTAAGAATCATAAAGACAAGATAGGTCCAATATCAACTATGGCGTTTATGACTTGTGTATGGATGACCGTTACTACGGTTGCAGAGATTCTTGCCGAAAGGGGAGTGAAGCTGTTTATCCATCCATCCCATAATGTTCCCGGTGATGATACTGCTAAGGAGCGTTTAGAAGAAGCCTTAGCTGAATATAAAAGCAGAATAGCAGGAGTATAAGGGTTACTTTTCTTGCTTCGGAATCTCTACTTTAGGAAGCTTGGGGGCCGAGGGTCGGCCTCTAACTTCGAAATTGTCGAGGGATTTTTTGATATAAGAACGAATATCATATTCACTCCAGTGCTCGGCTTGATGGAATGATGGACGATAAATATCCATAAAATTAAGTAGGTCTTCACCCGATAACCCTGTTGTGGCTTGGATCAAATTAATGGTGAACTTTCTGTCCACCAAGCTTTGCTCTAATTCAAAGTTCATGTATTTTTGAAAGCGACGAGCATCTTTGGGCGTTTTTCCTAAAAGACCATACAAAGCTGAGATAGGTGTGAAAACATAAGCTAGAGGAGGAGGCTTGCCATTATAGTAATTCCCCTTCTTGCGGAAATCGTTCATTACATCATTTAACTGGTCTTTTTTTGACTCGCCATAAACATTTACCTCACGAAGTAAAAAGGAGGGTTTCAAGCGTATAATTATATCGGAAACACCATGAAGCACAGTTTCCATATCGTTATAATCTGGACTTTTAATCCTTAATGTATCTCCCTCTTTCCCTTTAATGGAGAATACACCCATAGCATCCGTATGGATAATTTCTTTAGAATTCAGATTGATAACTTCCGCTCCCGTTATTCGTTTGCCATCCTCATAATCCATTATGGCGCCACGGTAATCGATTTGCTGGGCAAAAACCATAGAATGGAATCCTAACGATAAAAGGAAAGAAATTAGTAGATACCGCACTGTTTTGAATTTATCTGTAAAAATAAGGAATGCTTAGGACTAAAAATGCTAAAATATGTTAAATGCAGAAAAGAAGGCAAAGGCAATATCCATAAAATAAGGGGATTTAATTTATCTTTGCGAATGATTAAATCCATGACCGGTTACGGAGTAGCTACCTATGATGGCGGAGGGAGCCATTTTTCAGTAGAAATAAAGTCATTAAATTCTAAATTTTTAGAACTTAATTTAAGGATTCCAAAAGAATTTAATGATAAGGAGTTATTGCTAAGAAATGAATGTAGTAAATTATTGGAACGAGGTAAAGTTAATATCACGATTAGTAGTACTATAGATAATCCACTTGCTAAAGGCGCAAGAATAAACAAAGCCCTTTTACATCATTATTATAATGAATTAAAAAGCGCAGCTGAGGAACTCAATGCGTCCACGGATGGGCTATTGCAAACTGCATTAACACTTCCAGAAGTCGTTTCCTATTCCGAGAATGAAGTTGATGAGAGTGAATGGATAAAGGTATACAATACGTTTTTAGGCGCTGTCGAGAAGTTTAATAAATTTAGAGAAGATGAAGGCAATGTATTAAAGCAAGATCTTTCTTTGAGAGTAAAAACCATCATGGAATTACAATCTATAGTCGAAGAAAAGGAGACAGATAGAATTCCCCTTATTCGTGAAAAGCTTGTTAACTATTTAGATAAAGCTGTAGGCAAAGAGAATGTAGATCAAAATCGCTTCGAACAGGAATTAATCTATTATATTGATAAGCTAGATATTACAGAAGAGAAAGTTCGCTTACGTAGTCACTGCAACTACTTTATTGATGCTTTGGACGCTGCTGATGCAAATGGAAAAAAGCTTGCTTTTATTTCCCAAGAAATGGGGAGAGAGATCAATACGTTAGGATCGAAAGCGAATAACGCAGAAATCCAGCAGGTAGTCGTAAAGATGAAAGAGGAATTAGAAAAGATCAAGGAACAGTTACTAAACGTATTATAATAATGCAGGGGAAACTCATCATATTTTCGGCGCCTTCAGGTGCGGGCAAAACTACGATTGTGAAACATCTGCTGAAGAAGTATTCGGATAAGCTTGCTTTTTCTATTTCGGCGAGTACGCGCGAGCCCCGGGGAAATGAAGAAGATGGGAAAGATTATTACTTTATCAGTAAGGAGGACTTTCTACATCGTATTGCTCACCAAGAATTTGTGGAGTTTGAAGAAGTATATTCAGGTACATTTTACGGCACCTTAAATTCAGAAATAGAACGTATCTGGGCCTCTGGAAAACATGTTGTATTTGATTTAGATGTAATTGGAGGATTGCGTTTAAAGAAGAAATTCGAAGAAAACGCATTAGCAATATTTGTAGAGCCACCATCTTTGGAAGTATTAGAAAAGCGTTTAAGAGGGCGTGGTACGGATAGTGAAGAGAAATTAAAGGAGAGAATTGAAAAAGCAGATAAGGAGTTGATCTATGCGAAAGATTTTGATTTGGTCTTGCATAACGATTCCTTAAAGAAGGCTTGTTTGGAGGCTGAAAAACTTGTAGAAGATTTTATTGGAATTTAATAACAATGAGTAAGATCGGACTATTCTTTGGGTCTTTCAACCCCATACATACAGGTCATTTGATCATTGCAAATTACATGGCGAACCATACTGATTTAAAGGAAGTATGGCTTATGGTGTCTCCGCACAATCCACTGAAGAAGAAAAATACATTAGTTAATATGTATGATCGACTAGAAATGGTTAATTTGGCTATAGAAGGAGCTGAAAATATTCGTAGCAGTGATTTTGAATTTCGACTAGATCAGCCTTCCTATACGATTGATACATTAGTCCATCTCCAAGAACGCTTTCCTGAAAAGGAATTTGTATTAATCATGGGATCAGATAATTTGCACACTATTAAAAAGTGGAAAAATTATGAAATCCTCCTTCGCGACTATCAGATTTATATATACCCAAGGCCAGGTTTCCTTGATCATGAACTGGGGAAGCATCCCTCGATTTTCATTACAGAGACTCCGTTAATGGAAATATCATCGACTTTTCTTAGAAAATCCATTAAAGAAAGGAAAAATATTAAATACTTTCTCCCAGATGCGGTACTAGACTTCATAGATAAAAAGGGATTGTATTCTAAAGGTTAATTAGCGCTATCAATTTTTTCTGTTAAAATATAACTCAATAAATAGTTGCGTTCATTACGAATGGTTCGTAGATTTATGTTAAAATCGTAACTATGCAAAGCTTAACAGAACAAGAGGTAGAAGCCATGCAGCTTCTCTGGGCAAATAATGGCGGATTCATTAAAGAAATTCTAGATCTTATGCCCGAACCCAAATCACCTTACACTACCCTTGCCTCAACAGTGAAGAACTTAGAAAAGAAAGGGTATGTCAAAGGGGAGAAGTTAGGGAATTCTTATCGCTACAATATTCTCATCAGCGAAGAAAAGTATAAAAAAACTTTTATTAATCGTTTTGTAAGTGATTATTTTAAAGACTCTTACAAAGATTTAGTAAGCTTCTTTGCAAAAGAAGAAAAAATCACGCCAAGTGAACTGGAGGAGATTATGAAAATGATTAAGAACCCTAAAAAATAACATGATGCCAGAGATTTTTTTATACCTATTGAAGGTCAATATAGCTTTATCTCTATTTTATTTAGGCTATTATTTTCTTTTGAAAAAACTGACTTTCTATTCATTAAATAGATTTTACTTATTGCTTTCCATCGTCGTTTCAGCGATTTTTCCTTTTCTGCAGCTTCCGTCTTTTTTCAGCCAACCTGACGTAATATATAAGAATGTCGTGTTCATTGGAGGTAGCATGGGGAACTTGCCTCAGAATCACGGAACCGATGATATGTTTTGGGTTATCTTGTTAGGCGCTTATTGGATTGTCATGGCATTAGGAGGGATTAAGCTTTTAGTTAGTCTTCTTAGTTTGTACAGAACTCATGTAAAATCATTCCCACAATTCTGGAACGGCTATACATTCAATAATCTTGCTATAGATAGTACGCCTTTCTCTTTTTTAACAAAGATTTACCTGAATTTTGAAAAGCATACAGAGGAAGAGTTACATACCATTTTAAAGCATGAGCAAGTGCATACCAGAAACCTCCACTCTTTAGATGTTTTACTAGTCGAAATTTGGTGCATCTTCTCCTGGTTTAACCCATTTTCTTGGTGTATTAAAAAAGCAATTAAGGTTAATATTGAATTCATTGCAGACAACGAGGTAATTCAACAAGGGATTGCCCAGCATGCATACCAAAACAGCTTGTTGCACTTTGCCATTCAATCACAAAATCTTCCATTGGCTAATCAATTTAGCTTCCTTAGCCTGAAGTCAAGAATCAATATGATGAACAAGAAGCAGTCTTCAAAAAGACAACTGGGAAAATATTTCTTAGTAATTCCGTTAATTATTTCTTCCCTCTTTCTTTTCGGGGTAAGCAAAGCCTATAAAACTAATGGATCAACCGAAGTCATCTTTCGAGAGTCGTCCGATGAATCTAAAACGTTGGTGGACCAAGACAGCAACCGCAGCTCGAAAGCCAGAGTGCATATCTCGAATATTGATATCGACAGAGATAGTAGCTTATCTGAAAGGAATCCATTAGTTGTCATTGACGGGGAATTAAGCAATAAGGGTTTTAAAGAGTTAGAAACCACTGTTCCCGTAAAAGATATAAAATCCATGACCATAGTAAAAGGGAAAGAAGCGACTTCACTTTATGGAGATAAAGCGAAAGATGGAGTCATAATACTCACTACGAAAAAGGTAGATAAAACTGCAGTGGAAAAGGAAAAAGTTACTTTAAAGAGAATAATCAAAAAAGCAGGTGGAGATAGCACTAAGGTAACGCAATCGGCTCGTTCATTGGCAGTAAGAGAGAGAACAGGTGTCATAACCGCAGAAAAAAAGCCTGCGACCGGCACAAAAGATAGCGTGACTATGACTACAGAAACTGGAACACTTATAGTAAAACGTAATGTTGAACCGTCTGCAACTACTATCAAGAGAAATCCCACGGAGGATGTTCAGATTTTATTTAATCCTTCAGATGCTAAATCCAGACCTCTTTATCTGATAAACGGAAAAGAGTTAAATCCCTCAGAATTTAACAATATCGACCCGAACCACATCAAATCTATTACTGTGTACAAAGGAGAAAGCGCGACTAAGATCTATGGTAATAAGAGTGTTAATGGCGTAGTCGAGATTCAGTTGAAATAGCTTTCTTATATGATTCTATGCCCTGTGATCAGAGAAAGGATACTCAGAAATATTTAAGTGCTGAAAGTATAATTAAGCCTTTTGGGTTAAATGCTTATGTAGATGATGTAATTTCAACGAGTGCCCTATTTTAAAACAATAAGAATATAGCGGGCTTTTTATGCAAGTCAATTTTTCTTTTTTTCCATGATCGGATAGGTTCACTGATGATCAATTCATCTTCTCCGGTTAGGTTGCAGGCCACGCATAGAAAAGTTTCATCTGTACAGCTTCTTAATATTTCTTCTAAAACAGGGTTGTTTCGGAAAGGTGTTTCAATAAAGATTTGTGTTTGCTTTTTGGTTTTAGCGGTTTTCTCTAAAGCCTTTATTTGTACACTTCGGGCTACTTTGTCAATGGGTAGGTATCCGTGAAAAGCGAAGCTTTGTCCACTAAACCCCGAAGCCATTAAGGCTAAAATAATGGAACTTGGTCCGACTAAAGGAACTACTTTTATTCCACGTTTGTGTGCTTCTGCAACGATATCAGCACCCGGATCTGCAATGCCCGGGCAACCTGCTTCGCTCATTAGTCCAACATTTTTTCCACTCATTAATCCTATAAAGAACTCCTTTAGCGTTGCTTTGTCCCTAGAATGCTTCCCATAATCGTGGATAGTCAGCGCGCTTTGTGGTGTACGCAAACCCGCTTCCTTTAAGAAGCGCCTTGCGGTTTTTTCGTTTTCTACAATGTATTCATTTATTTGGTTGATGGTATCAACTAAATAAGGGGTGAAGGAGGCTCCAGTAGCATTTGCCGCTAAGGGAACGGGGATTAAAAAGAGAGTGCCTGAAGCCATTGTGCAAAGATGGGGATTAATCACGATAAGTCTATTTAAAAATTTTATCTTTGTGAATATTTCCTCTTTTAGAAAATCTTAAGGCTGAGGAGAGAATGATAATTGCGAAGCATCATTGAGTGCCTTCATAAATAAACACAAATGAATAAATTTGATTGCCAATTATAAGCAAATTTATTTATTTTGAAAATGACCATAATAGAAAGATGAATATATTAATTTTAGGATCAGGAGGAAGAGAAAGTGCGTTTGCATGGAAGATTTCTCAAAGCCAACACACTGAAAAACTTTACATTGCACCCGGTAATGCAGGAACAGCCCAATATGGTGAAAATATAGAATTAAGCATATTGGATTTTGAAAGGGTTGCACAATTTGCCGTAGAAAATTCCATCGCATTAATTGTTGTTGGACCAGAAGAGCCGTTGGTAAAAGGGATCCACGATTATTTTCTTTCGCGTGATGACCTGCGGAATATTGCTATTATCGGACCGCAAAAGGCTGGAGCTTTGTTAGAGGGGAGTAAAGATTTTTCTAAGCAATTTATGCAGAGGCATCAAATTCCTACAGCCTCGTCAAAGACCTTTACTAAAGAAACCTTGCAGGAAGGGCTTGATTATTTAGATCGCCATTTTCTTCCTATTGTTTTAAAGGCTGATGGCTTGGCAGCCGGTAAAGGTGTTTTAATATGTACGAGCAGCCAAGAAGCTAAAAAAGAACTCATTGCTATGCTCACTGAATCTAAGTTCGGTGATGCAGGTAATACAGTCGTTGTAGAGGAGTTTTTAAGCGGCATAGAATTATCCGTATTTGTACTGACGGATGGCGAATCATATAAAATACTTCCTTCTGCTAAAGATTATAAACGTATAGGAGTTTCAGACACTGGTTTAAATACCGGTGGAATGGGTTCAATATCCCCTGTGCCATTTGCTACAGATGCCTTTCTTCAGAAAGTGGAGGAACGGATCATTATTCCTACAATGGAAGGCTTGAAGAAAGAAAATATTCCTTACAAAGGCTTTATATTTTTGGGACTGATGAATGTGGAAGAAAATCCTTACCTTATCGAGTATAATGTGCGAATGGGTGATCCGGAAACTGAGAGTGTGGTTCCTCGTATTGAGAGTGATTTGGTAGATCTTTTAATGGGAGTTGCCGATGGTAATCTTCATGAGAAGAGCTTTTCTATCTCCACAAAGACCGCTGCTACTGTTATGTTGGTATCAGGTGGATATCCGGGAGATTATGAAAAAGGTAAGGCGATAACAGGAATAGAAAACGTTAAAGAGTCGATGATCTTTCAAGCTGGGACGATACAAGAAGGTGAAGACATTAAGACAAATGGCGGCCGAGTGTTAGCAGTTACTGCCTTGGAGGATACTCTTTTTGGGGCCTTACAGCAAGCTACTGCTGATGCTGGTAGAATTTTCTATCAAGGGCGCTATTTTAGGACTGACATCGGCTTCGATTTGATGAATTATATTAAAAGCTATTAAATTTAATATTTATGAAAACATCTTCTCCGGTATTTTTAGGTACTCTGGTAGCTTGGTTTTTTTTGGCTTTTATAGTTTTTGGTCTTTGGGGTTGCCCCACGTATAGGGTTTGGCAGCAAGAGATGGAAGGAAAAGCGGAATTTGCAAAGGCCGAGCAAAATCGTCGAATTCGCATTGAAGAAGCTCGAGCCAATCTTGAAGCGGAGAAGTTAAATGCCGAAGCTGAAGTAGAACGAGCTAAAGGTGCAGCTCAGGCTATTAAAATTGAAAATGGCAGCCTTACTTCTAAATATATTCAATACTTATGGGTAAGGCAACAAAGTACTTTAAATGATAAAACAGTTATTTACATTCCAACGGAAGGCAATTTGCCGATTTTAGAGGCAGGAAAGAGAAATACAGGAATTGATCCTTTCGAAGGTGAAGAATAGTTTTTTATTAGAGAGACATCCTCTCATTGATAAAGACTACAAATAATATAAACGTGAAAAAACTCTTTTTATTAGACGGAATGGCATTGATTTATCGTGCTTATTTCGCATTAAGTAAAAACCCTCGGTTTACCTCTAGTGGAATTAATACCTCCGCTATTATGGGTTTTACGAATACACTTTTGGAGGTTTTACGTAAAGAAAACCCTAGCCATATTGCGGTTGTTTTTGATACAGATGCTCCAACGATTAGGCATATAGAATTTGAGGCTTATAAGGCGCATAGGGAGTCGATGCCTGAGGATTTATCAGCGGCGATTCCTTATATTTTCCGACTCATTGAAGGCTTTAATATTCCTGTCATTACGATGGACGGTTATGAGGCCGATGATATTATTGGTACTCTAGCCAAAAAAGCGGAGAGCCAAGGATTTATAACCTATTGCATGACACCTGATAAGGATTTTGCACAATTGGTTTCCGAGAACATTTTAATCTACAAACCAGCCCGAATGGGTAATGGCGCAGAGGTAATTGGTGTGAAGGAAGTTTTGGCAAAAGTGGGAAGTAGAACAAATTGATCAGGTAATAGATATTTTAGCTTTATGGGGCGATGCGGTTGATAATATTCCTGGAATCCCCGGAATTGGTGAGAAAACCGCTAAAAAATTGATTAAGGAATATGGTAGTGTTGAAAACATTATTGCTCATAGTTATGAGCTGAAAGGGAAGCAACGTGAGAATGTGGAGACTTTTGCCGAACAGGGTTTGGTTTCTAAAAAGCTTGCTACTATCATCCTTGATGTACCCATCGACCTAAATTTAGAAGTTTTAATACTTGAAGAACCTGATAAGGAAGTTTTAGAGCCTTTATTTGCTGAGCTTGAGTTTAGAACATTGGGTCGCCGTGTTTTTGGAGATGAATTTAATGTAAATGAATCCAAAGCAGTGGAAGGCGGACAAATGGATATGTTTAATGTTCCTGCTGAAGTTACCTCCACTGATCTTGAAGCGGCTCAGCCAATTACTTTGGGAAAAAACATTACAAATACGGAACATGATTATCGAATAGCAGATACCCCTGGAAAGGTAGAGGAGTTGGTAAAATTATTAAGTGCACAATCTTCTTTTGCTTTTGATACAGAGACTACAGGTCTCGATCCCCATGATTCAGATCTGGTAGGAATGTCTTTCTCTTTTAAGGCAGGTAAGGCTTGGTATGTTCCATTGGATGCAGATCGAACACTTTGCATGGAGGTTTTGAATAAATTTAAGCCTGTTTTTGAAAATGAGAACATTGAAAAGATCGGTCAGAATATTAAATATGATATTCTTGTGTTGGCTTGGCATGATATAGAGGTAAAAGGCGATCTTTTTGATACGATGATAGCACATTATCTTATCGATGCTGACTCTAGGCACAACATGGATGTTTTAGCTGAAAACTACCTCGGGTATACTTGTATGCCAATTACAGATTTGATTGGGAAAAAAGGCAAAAAACAAGGTAATATGCGTGATGTTCCAGTAGAGGTCGTCAGTGAGTACGCATGTGAAGATGCTGATATTACCTTTCAGTTAAGTGAAGTGTTCAGACCTCTTTTGAAGGAGCATGAGGCACATGACCTTGCACAAAAAGTCGAGTTCCCGCTTGTATATGTGCTTGCTGGTATGGAACGGGAAGGGGTTTTTATTGATGTTCCTTTTTTACAAGAATATTCGGTTAAGTTAGAGGTAGAGATATTGGAAGCAGAAAAGGCTATTTATGAAAAAGCGGGCGTCAAGTTCAATATTGCATCTCCAAAGCAGTTGGGCGAGGTATTATTTGATAAGCTTCAACTCGATCCTAAAGCTAAAAAGACGAAAACCGGTCAATACCAAACTGGAGAGGATGTTTTACTTGCCTTGGCTTCTAAAAGCGATATTGTACAGGATATTCTTAACCACAGGCAATTAAGAAAATTGAAATCTACTTATGTAGATGCTCTTCCTGAATTGATTCACCCTGTTTCTAAGCTGGTTCATACGAGCTTTAATCAGGCTGTTGCTACTACAGGTCGATTGAGTTCGACGAATCCTAATCTTCAAAATATCCCTATTAAAACTGAGCGTGGGCGTGAAGTTAGGAAAGCATTTATTCCTAGGAAAGAGGGGTATAGCCTTATTTCTGCGGATTATTCGCAGATTGAGCTTCGTTTGGTTGCCGAAATTAGTAAAGACCCTGCTATGCGAGAAGCGTTTATGCAAGGCTTAGATATTCATACTGCGACGGCAGCACGAGTATATGGAATTCCGTTGGATGAGGTGAGTTCTGATATGAGACGAAATGCGAAAGCGGTAAACTTTGGTATTATATATGGCCAATCGGCTTATGGTTTGTCTCAAACTTTAGGGATTCCCAGGCGCGAGGCTGCAGATATTATAGAGCAGTATTTTATACAATATCCGGGCATAAAGGAGTATATGGATAATACAATCCAATTTGCCAGAGAAAAGGGATATGTTGAAACCTTATTAAAGAGGCGGAGGTATTTAAGAGATATCAATTCTGCAAATGCTACTATTAGGGGTTTTGCAGAACGAAATGCGATTAACGCGCCTATTCAGGGTACTGCTGCGGAAATGATAAAGATTGCAATGATTCGTATACACGAAGATATTATTCAACGTGGCTTGAAAGGGCGAATGACTACTCAAGTGCATGATGAATTGATTTTTGATGTCCCAGACGAAGAGTTTGAAGTTTTTAAAGAAATAATTCATGAGAGGATGAAAAATGCAATGCTTACGGAAATACCTATAGTTGTTGAGGTTGGTGTTGGATCAAATTGGTTGGAGGCGCATTAATGTTATTATCATATTTTCAGGATCAATATATCGAGGCCGGTTGTGATGAAACAGGAAGGGGTTGTCTGGCCGGACCTGTTTTCGCTGCGGCGGTAATATTTCCTCGTGATTTTAAGAACGAGCGCTTAAACGATTCAAAAAAATTGACCGCGGAAGTACGTTATGAAATGCGTGAGCTTATTGAAAAGGAAGCAATATGCTATGCTGTGGGACAAGCAACTGTTGAAGAGATAGATGAAATTAACATCTTGAATGCTTCTTTTTTAGCAATGCACAGGGCCTTAGATTTGCTGACGATTCAGGCGGAATTTCTCCTTATCGATGGAAATCGTTTCAATGCATATAAGACTATTCCCCACCAATGTATTGTCCAAGGGGATGGGAAATACCTTTCGATTGCTGCAGCTTCGATTTTGGCAAAGACTTACAGAGATGAATATATGGAGCAACTAGCTTTTGACTTTCCACAATATGGTTGGAAAAACAATAAAGGCTATGCAACTCAAGGGCATCGGAAAGCGCTTCAACATCACGGTGTTTGCCATCATCACAGAAAGACATTTACAAGAAATATCTTTGAAATTGAGATCTTATAAACAAGAGGGTTTCTACTCTCTATTTTTACTTATTTTTGATTAAATCTAATATTCATAAATGATGATTAAAAAAACAGCATTAACGGATTTACACATAGCATTGGGGGCTAAGATGGTCCCTTTCGCAGGTTTTAATATGCCAGTTCAATATACAGGAATTAATGCCGAACACGAGGCTGTACGCAACAGTGTCGGCGTTTTCGATGTCAGTCATATGGGTGAGTTTATCCTTAAAGGGGATAAAGCGTTAGATTTGATTCAAAGGGTCAGTTCCAATGATGCAAGTAAATTGTTCGATGGCAAAATCCAATATGCCTATCTTCCTAATGAAGAAGGGGGGATTGTTGATGACTTATTGATTTATAGAATTGATGAGAAAACCTATATGTTGGTTCCCAATGCTTCAAATATTGAGAAAGATTGGAACTGGATCTCTAAGTTTAATACCGAAGGAGTCGAGATGATTGATATCTCTGACCGTACTTCCTTACTGGCTGTCCAAGGACCTAATTCTACGAAAGTTCTTCAGAAGCTGACCGATATGGATTTGTCTAGCATGGATTATTATACATTCAAAAAGGGTGTTTTCGCTGGCGTTGATAATGTACTGGTATCTGCTACAGGGTATACCGGTGCAGGAGGCTTTGAAGTGTATTTTGATAATGATCACGCAAAAACCATTTGGGATGCAATTTTCAAAGCCGGAGAAGAGTTTGACATTAAGCCAGTTGGTCTAGGCGCTAGAGATACTCTTCGCTTAGAAATGGGATTTTGTTTATATGGAAACGATATTGACGATTCAACCTCTCCATTTGAAGCCGGTCTTGGTTGGGTGACTAAATTCACGAAGGAATTTGTTAATTCAGATCGACTTAAAGCAGAGAAAGAAGCTGGCTTAAAGAATAAGCTGATTGGGTTTGAGGTGATTGATCGTGGAATTGCTCGGAACGGATATGAATTGTTAGATGCCGAGGGAAAGGTTATTGGCCGTGTTACCTCTGGAACCCAATCTCCAAGTCTTCAGAAATCAATTGGTTTAGGTTATGTTGATCTAGCCAATGCTAAAGAAGACACCGAAATCTTTGTTAATATCCGAAATAAACCGGTGAAAGCAAGTGTTGTTAAACCTCCTTTCATTAAATAGATAGACCTTTGAATTCTGAGATAAGAAACTTAAGCGTTTGTTTGAGTCCGGCACTTTTGCCGAGCTATATATTAAAAAACAGCATTGTTGTTGTTATTGATATTTTTAGAGCATCTACCTCCATTTGCTATGGTATTGCAAATGGAGCAGAAGCTATTATCCCCGTTTCAGAAGTTGAAGAATGCCTTAGTTATAAAAGCGCTGGCTTTTCTTTGGCTGCAGAAAGGAATGGAGCTGTAGTTGAAGGCTTTGAGTTCGGTAATTCCCCATTTTCATATACAGAAGAGCGTGTAAAAGGGAAAACAATTGTGCTTACGACAACGAATGGAACTAAAGCCATAAAGGAGTCGGTTCACGCTTCAAAAATAATTGTTGGATCCTTTTTAAATCTGGATGCCGTATGTACGTGGCTTCAAGAACAAACAGAGGACATCGTTTTGCTTTGTGCAGGCTGGAAAAATCAATTCAGTTTAGAAGACACACTTTTTGCGGGAGCAGTAGCTGAAAAGTTAAATGGAAATGGGGTCTGTTTAGATGATGGAGCAATGGCGGCAGAAGATCTCTATAAAATTGCTAAAGAAGATTTGGCAGGTTATCTACTAAAGTCTTCCCATGCCAAGCGATTAAAAAATTTGAATATTGATGGAGACATCGCTTTCTGTTTACAAATTGATATTATTTCTGATATTCCTATTTTGGTTGGAGACAAGCTGGTTAACTTAGACTATTAAGCTAGGGTTTCAATTTTGGGTTGTTAAGATGTCTTTCTGAATCTCTGTTGGTTTTCTTTTCTAAGTTTTTCTCCAGCGCTTCTGATAAATCGATCCCTGTTTGATTCGCTAAACAGATTAAGACAAATAATACATCAGCCATTTCATCAGCTAATTCGATTTTTCGGTCGGCTTTTTTATAAGACTGGTCTCCATATTCTCGAGCCATTATTCTTGCTACCTCTCCAACTTCTTCCATCAGCATAGCAGTATTTGTGAGTTCGCTAAAGTAGCGTACACCATGGGTGTTTATCCATGTATCGACCTTTTTTTGTGCTTCTTTGATAGTCATTAAAAGTTCTCCTTATCCTGTGTATTCATCATGATGGTTACTGGGCCATCATTTGTGAGGTTTATTTTCATGTCTGCACCGAAAATACCTGTTTCAACCTTTCTACCAAGTAGGTATTCCAAGCTAACAATCATTTCCTTGTATAGAACGATTGCTTGGTCTGGTTTTGAAGCTCGAATAAATGAAGGACGATTTCCTTTCTTAGTATTTGCCATCAGTGTAAATTGTGAAATCAATAATATATCTCCCTTTACATCCATAAGAGATTTATTCATCAGACCTTTTTCATCATTAAAGATACGCATGTTTACGATCTTTTGTGCAAGCCAGCGAACATCACTTGCATTATCTTCGTTCTCAATCCCCAGTAGCACTAAAAAACCAATGTTAATTGCACCAGTTATTTTTCCATCTACCTTACAACTGGCCTCCGTTACTCGTTGAATTACAGCTCTCATGTTTTATTATTAAGCTCGGCTATCATGCCCTTCATAAATACTCAAATAACTTTCATAGCGCGTAACGGCAATTTCCTGATTTTCCACTGCTTGGATGATAGCACAACCTGGTTCATTAATATGCCGACAATTATGAAAACGACATTGATTTAGTCGCTTTCTAAATTCAGGAAAGAAATGACCCAATTCGCCCTTATCGATATCAATTATTCCAAATTCATTAATACCAGGCGTGTCGATTAAATAACCACCGAAAGGTAGAGGAATCATTTCAGCAAAAGTAGTAGTATGTTTTCCGCGTTTAGACCAGTCGGATATCTTCCCGGTTTTTAAATCCGCATTCGGAATTAGGGCGTTTATTAATGTAGACTTACCTACGCCAGAGTGCCCTGATATCAAAGTGGTTTTATTTTTTAGAAGCTCTTCGATAATACCAATGCCGGTTCCTTCTAGCGCTGAAATCTCGTAACAAGGATAGCCGATGCTTTGGTAAATTGATTTGTATTCATTTAATACTTCTAGACCTTCTTCGCTAAACAGGTCAATTTTATTGAATAATAAGCTTGCGGGAATTCCATAAGCTTCCGCAGTTACCAAAAATCGGTCGATAAACCCAAAGGAGGTAACAGGTTCTGCTAGGGTAACGATTAAGAATGCTTGGTCTAAGTTTGCTGCAATGATCTGCCCTTGTTTTGAAAGGTTTATAGATTTGCGAATAATATAATTACGGCGCGTATGTAGTTTTTTAATAATAGCCGTTTGCTGTTCCGGCTCTACTTCGATTTCGACAACGTCTCCGACAGCTATAGGGTTTGTCGTTTGGATATTTTGAATTCTAAATCTTCCTATAATCCGACAATCATAGCTATTCCCATCCGAAGCCAATACTTGATACCAACTTCCTGTAGATTTAATAACTAGACCTTGCATGTATTTTATGATTTTAGCGTAATCGGAAAATTCAATCCTTTTAAAGAGTTCAAAAATAACCATTAAATCCGAATTTGCGAACCTAGTTTATTATGGGGCATTATAACCATAAACAAATAAAAATTCACTTTCTCTTGGAATATTAAAAACTAAATCTTTTCTTTGTTATCAATTATACAAGAAAGAGTGAAAATAAATTCAATTATTACATCCATTATTATTACCACCGGGGGCATTACCAGCGGAGGGGATAATTTTATGATGCATTAAAGCATATCAGTAAAAACATAAAACGTCTTCCTCAAAACAGGAAGACGTTTTTTTTTAGGTAAAAATGGCCATTAATCGCAGCATGGCAATTAAAATGATTAGTCAAATGAAGATTTTAAAGTTTGGAGGCAGTTCGGTAGGTACTGCAGAAAGTATTGAGAACTTGTTAGGTATTCTTAAGGAATCATATGAAAAAGGTGAGAGGCCGATAACGGTTCTATCTGCAATGAGCGGAGTTACGAACTTACTAGTTTCGCTGGCAGAGCAAGCCGCTGAAGGGCAAGAATTTCAAAAAAGCTTAGAAGAGCTTGAATTAAAGCATTTTTCTGTTATAAAAAAGCTAATAGGGGTTCGCTTCCAGAATCCTGTATTTACCCAACTTAAAATTTATTTTAATGAATTGGAGGAGCTATTACAAAGTGTTTATAGCCTTCGTGAATTAAGTTTTCAGAGTAGAGATTTAATTGTTAGCTATGGAGAACGCTGCTCAACCTACATGATTTGCAAAATTGCCGAGCAATACTTTCCGGAATCTAAATATGTAGATGCAAGGGAACTCATAAAAACAGATAGTCGATTTGGGAATGCACAGATAAATCTAAGCCTTACTGAAGATCGTATTACCAAATTCTTTAAGGAAAATTCCGACAAAATGCTCTTTGTAACCGGCTTTATAGCCTCGGATGAAAATGGGCGTGCAACAACTTTAGGAAGGGGAGGGAGTGATTATACTGCTGCAATTTTTGGGTCAATATTAAATGCGGAGCGGATTGAAATTTGGACCGATGTAGAAGGAATGCTTACTGCTGACCCGAGAATCGTGAAGAAAGCTTTTCCGCTACCTGTTTTATCTTACACAGAGGCAATGGAGCTTTCGTACTTCGGAGCAAAGGTAATCTACCCGCCTACAATGATTCCGGCTTTCTTAAAAAGGATTCCAATCGTTATTCGCAATACTTTTAATCCCGCATTTCAGGGAACGATTATTCAACATGATAGTGGAAGATCGGAATATCCTATTAAAGGGATTTCCTCAATAGATTTTGTGAGTGTGCTTAATCTTTCGGGAAGCGGTATGATTGGTAAAGCTGGTTTTAGCGGTCGACTATTTACCCTGTTGGCCCGGAAACAAATTAACGTAATCCTAATTACTCAATCTTCATCTGAGCATAGTATTACTTTTGCTGTTCATCCTAATGATGCCATTCGTGCCAAGCGATTAATTGAACAAGAGTTTGAATTGGAGCTTGAGGTAAAGAAATTACTTCCTCTGACTATCGAAAACAATTTGTCCGTTTTAGCCGTAGTGGGTGAAAATATGAAACAAACGCCTGGAATGTCGGGTAAGTTATTTTCCGCTCTTGGCAGAAATGGAATAAACGTTCGTGCGATTGCCCAAGGCTCTTCCGAATACAATATTTCCGTTATTATATCTCAGAGCGATCTTTCCAAAGCGCTAAATGCTGTTCACGATGCTTTTTTTGCCGAACTAAAGAAGACACTTCATGTGTTTAGTTTAGGTACAGGGAATATTGGAGGAACTTTGTTCAGACAGATCAAAACGCAATATGGATTCTTACAAGAAAATAACGATCTTGAAATTAAGATAGTAGGCATTAGCAATAGTCGAAAAATGCGTATTAATCCAGAAGGCATTGATTTGAACCAATGGGCTGAAGAGTTAGACCAGAAAGGTGTTGAAGCCAACCTTAGTTCCTTCATTTCACAGATGAAAGAACTGAACTTGCCAAATTGTGTTTTTATTGATAATACCGCTAGCGCAAAGCCAACGCAACATTATGCAGAAATATTCCGTTCAAGCATTTCCATTGTAACGTGTAATAAGATTGCCAACTCAGGACCATATTCTCAATATAAAACATTACGAGACACGGCGCGAAAGCATGGTGTAGATTTCTATTATGAAACGAATGTCGGAGCGGGTTTACCAATTGTTAGAACCCTTAAGGATCTTATGATGAGCGGTGATCGTATCATCCGTATTGAAGCTATTCTTTCAGGAACCATCTCCTATATTTTCAACAACTTTAATGGAGAAAGCTCCTTTCATGATATTGTTCAAAGCGCGCAAGCAAATGGATTTACGGAGCCAGACCCGCGAGATGACCTAAGTGGGACTGATTTTATGCGTAAAATGTTGATTCTAGCTCGTGATGCAGGTTATCCATTAGAGGAGTCAGATGTAAAACTCGATGCTATCCTTCCCCAATCATGCATGGATGCCAAAAGTGTAGCCGATTTTTATGAAGAGTTAAAAAAAGCGGATGACCATTTTAACCAATTAAAAGAAACTGCCGCTAAAGAGAAGAAAGTGCTTCGCTATATCGGAATTTTGGAAAACGGTAAAGTCGAGATAAATTTGGAAATGGTTGATGACAGCCATCCTTTCTTTAATTTGTCGGGCAGTGATAATATTATTTCCTTTACTACAGAGCGCTATAAAGAACGGCCTCTGGTTGTAAAGGGCCCGGGAGCGGGTGGGGAAGTAACCGCAGCAGGTGTATTTGCGGAATTGGTGAATGTAGGTGCTTAAAAATAGAATTAATGGGATTAGTAGCAAAACAAAAAGAAGGTAAAGTTTTCTTAAAGGAATTAGATGAAATTACTGTATTTGCACCTGCAACGGTAGCTAATGTAGTCTGTGCTTATGACGTCTTAGGCTTTGCTTTAGAGGAGCCGGGGGATGAGGTGTTTATGACAAAGAGCACCGTTCCCGGCGTTAGAATAGCAAGTATTACTGGTGATGAGGGTCGCTTGCCTAGAGAGTCGGAGAGAAATACGGTAAGTGCCTGTGTGCAACAATTGCTTGCCCATCTTGGCCGTAATGATTTAGGGGTGGAAATAGAGCTTCATAAGAAAATGCCTATAGGTAGTGGGTTAGGATCAAGTGCTGCGAGCACTGTAGGAGGTCTTTTTGCAATTAACGAATTGTTAGGCAGGCCCTTAACAGTCAATGAGCTTCTTCCTTTTGCGATAAAGGGCGAAGAGCTTGCGTGTGGACATGGACATGCTGATAATGTTGCACCCGCCCTTTTAGGAGGTTTCACCTTGATTCGAAGTTATGAACCATTGGATGTTGTAAAGCTTCCTATACAAACTAAGTTATATTGTTCTGTTATTTTCCCTCATGTGGATGTTCCTACTAGAGCTGCCCGGGAGATGATACGCTCGAAAGTCGGTCTCAAAGATGCCGTTACTCAATGGGGAAATATATCCGGCTTGATTAGTGGCTTATTTATGGAAGACTATGGGTTAATAGGCAGAAGTATGAAAGATGTCCTTATCGAGCCCACTCGATCTATCCTGATTCCTGAATTTCAAGAGATGAGGGATATTGCTAATTCGCTTAATGCCATAAGCTTTGGGATTTCGGGCTCTGGCCCATCCGTTTTTGCTTTTGCAGAGTCTTTGGAAAAAGCAGAAGCGGTAACGAAGCAAATTCAACATCATTTGGAGTCAAAAGGAGTAGGTAGCAATGGCTACGTTTCTAAAGTAAATCAAACCGGACCGAGAGTTCTGTAAAAGCAATTATTAATATTATCATGAAATTATACAGTACAAATAATAGAAGTTTGCAAGTACCTTTCAAAGAAGCAGTTTTCAATAGCTTGCCAGCTGATAAGGGTTTATATATGCCAGAGCAAATAGCTAAATTGGATGAGGCGTTTCTTCACAATTTGCCCGAATTGTCTCTTAAAGAAATTGCTTTGGAGGTGGCTTCCAACTTAATCGGAGATTCCATTCCTGCTTCTGATTTAAAAGAAATTATTGACGATGCCATTAATTTTGATGCCCCTTTGATACGATTGAGTGATGAAACCGCTGTTCTAGAGTTATTTCACGGTCCATCGTTGGCATTTAAAGATTTTGGAGCTCGTTTTATGAGTCGGATCATGGCTTATTTTTCTGCTAAAGATGATCAGGTATTAGACATTTTGGTTGCTACTTCTGGCGATACCGGTGGAGCAGTTGCTTTGGGATTTTTGGGAGTTCCTAATACTCGTGTAACGATCCTTTATCCAAAAGGCAAGGTGAGCGAAATTCAAGAACTGCAATTATGCACTAATGCACAAAATATAAGAGCCTTAGAAATTAACGGCACCTTCGACGACTGTCAGGCATTAGTAAAGCAAGCCTTTAATGACAGTGAAGTAAATAATACGCTGCGGTTAACATCAGCTAACTCTATCAATATAGCCCGCCTTATCCCCCAAAGTTTTTATTATTTTTATGCTTATGCGCAAGCGATAAAGCAAGGGTATAGTGAAGTTGTTTTTTCTGTTCCGAGTGGGAACTTCGGAAATATAGGAGCAGGCTTATTAGCATACAAGATGGGACTCCCAGTTAAGCAATTTTTGGCGGCTACAAATGTCAATGACGTAGTGCCTCGGTATTTAAAAAGTGGAGCGTATAATCCACGTCCTTCCTTACAAACTTTGTCGAATGCAATGGATGTTGGTGACCCTAGCAACTGGGTAAGGATTTTAGACTTGTTTAATCACGATGATAAAGCGCTGAAAAGTATTTTGACAGCTTATTCCTTTTCTGATCAACAGACGATGGCTGCTATTGAAGAGATTTATAAAAAGGATAATTATATTGCATGCCCGCATACTGCTATCGCTTGGCTTGCTTTGCAATCATACCAGGATGAAAACAAAGGCAACTATGCACCTGTATTTTTATCTACAGCACATCCTTGTAAATTTCCAAATGTTTATAGCGAGGAATTGACCGCTCAAATCAATACTCCACAACAAGTATTGGAATTAGCTAATAGGGAGCAAAAGAAAGTTTCATTAGATAAGAGTTATTCAAGTTTTAAACAGTTCTTGCTAGAAACCATCATGGGCTCCTAAAACTTACAAACCGAGATGAATAATCACTCATGATAGCTTCATCGCCGTTAAAAAACAAATTATTCAGATGAAACCATCATGGGCTCCTAAAACTTACAAACCGAGATGAATAATCACTCATGATAGCTTCATCGCCGTTAAAAAACAAATTATTCAGATGAAACCATCATGGGCTCCTAAAACTTACAAACCGAGATGAATAATCACTCATGATAGCTTCATCGCCGTTAAAAAACAAATTATTCAGATGAAAATTCTTTAAAAAGATTCAATAAAATCGTTTTATTTTTTAATATCTTGCAAAGATATGGGTGAATTCGATTTCAGTTTTTTTAATATTCGATTTTTAGATGTCATAGATATCTTATTGGTAGCTATTATCGTGTATTATATTTATAATCTTATTCGCGGAACGATAGCAGTTAATATCTTTATAGGATTAGTAATAATTTACCTCGTCTATTTAATAGTAAAGCAATCCAATATGCGGCTATTAACCGAGATATTTGGAGGCTTTATTAGTGTTGGCTCTATTGCATTGATTGTTGTTTTCCAGCAGGAAATACGTCGTTTTTTAATCCATATAGGAAAGAACATTTCATTGCGACGGCACAACCTGCTTTTTTCCCTGTTTTTTGCGAAGAAGGATGTTGATAAGGATAACATAGCTCGGTTGAAGCCCATTATCGATGCTTGTAGAAGTATGCAAAAGTCAAGAACAGGAGCATTAATGGTTTTTACAAAATATTTTGACGAAGAATACTATCAAAACAGCGGTGAATATATTGATGCTCAACTTTCAAAACGATTGCTTGAAAGTATTTTTCAAAAACATAGTCCCTTGCACGATGGCGCAGTCGTCATTGTAGATTTTAAAATCAAAACGGCGAGTTCAATTCTTCCGTTATCGGATAGCGAAGATTTGCCTTTGCAGTTTGGGTTAAGACACCGTGCAGCTATAGGAGTAACTGAAATGAGTGATGCAGTGGCGGTGGTAATTAGTGAAGAAACAGGAGAGATCTCTTATGCCAAACATGGAAATGTAAACATGAATATCGGGCATGAAGAATTAGAGCTTTTGTTAAATGAAGATATATAAGCAACAATTGTAAAAAAGGCGAAGTTGCCCTCGCCCTAAAACTAATCATTTGAAAATTAACAATGCAAAAATTTAAGTCTTAGCAGAACTCTTCAAAAGCTGCTACAAGGTTATCTGCAATCATTTGTGCAGGTTTCCCCTCAATGTGATGTCTTTCAATCATATGAACTAATTTACCACCTTTAAATAGGGCCATTGCTGGTGACGAAGGGGGATAAGGAGCCATGAACGAACGAGCCTTCTCTACCGCTTCTTTTTCAACTCCCGCGAAGACTGTGACGATTTTGTTTGGTCTCTTGCTATTTTCAATAGCTGTGCGGGCAGCAGGACGCGCATTAGAAGCAGCACATCCACAAACTGAATTGATCACTACCAAAACAGAATCGTTATTTTTAATAGCAGAATCAACTTCGTCAGCAGTTTTCAAATCTTCGAAACCTGCATCAGTTAATTCTTTACGCATCGGAGCAACTAGATATTCTGGATACATTATTTATATTCTTTAAAATGTTTATTATTCTTATTCTATTTACAAAGATACATATACTTCATGCTTAAGACAATATAGTTATTTCAAAACAATGTCAGGATTTGGAAGGAATCGACTAATGACACAGCTATGGAATCAATCTATACCATAGCTTTTGATAATGAGCGTGAAAAGGTCTATTTTTGTAAATCATACAATACAATGAATATGACAACAAAAACTCAATACATACCCTATAAGGTAAAGGATATCAGTCTGGCCGAATGGGGCAGAAAAGAAATCGAGCTAGCCGAGGCAGAAATGCCTGGTTTAATGTCCCTACGTGAAGAATATGGAAATTCTCAACCTCTAAAAGGATCAAGGATAGCTGGCTGTTTGCATATGACTATACAAACAGCAGTTTTAATAGAAACATTAGTTGCCCTTGGAGCAGAAGTAACATGGTCTTCATGCAATATTTTCTCTACGCAGGATCATGCTGCAGCTGCGATAGCTGCCGCTGGAATTCAGGTTTATGCTTGGAAGGGAATGACTGAAGAGGAGTTTAATTGGTGTATTGAACAAACGCTCTTTTTTGGGGAAAATCGTCAACCATTGAATTTAATTTTGGATGACGGGGGAGATTTGACCAATATGGTGTTGGATCTTTTTCCTGAATTAGTGAAAGATATTAAAGGGCTTTCTGAGGAAACAACTACTGGCGTCCACCGCTTATACGAGCGCATGAGAAACGGTACTTTGCCAATTCCCGCCATTAATGTGAATGATTCCGTAACGAAATCTAAATTTGATAATAAATACGGTTGCCGTGAGTCTTTAGTAGATGCAATTCGTAGAGCAACAGATTTAATGCTTGCCGGTAAGGTTGGTTTAGTTGCCGGTTTTGGAGACGTTGGAAAGGGTTCAGCCGAATCGTTAAGCAGTGCAGGCGTTCGTGTAATCGTTTCTGAAATCGATCCCATTTGTGCATTACAAGCTGCAATGGAAGGGTATGAGGTAAAGAAATTTGCTGATGCCGTCAAAGAAGCGGATATTATTGTTACAGCTACCGGCAATAAAGATATTGTACGTGCTGAACATTTCAAATCGATGAAGGACAAAGCTGTCGTTTGTAATATTGGCCATTTTGATAACGAAATTGATGTGGCTTGGCTAAACGAAAATTACGGTTCGACTAAAATTGAAATTAAGCCCCAAGTTGATAAATATACGCTTGATGGCAAAGATGTAATTCTTCTTGCCGAAGGTCGCTTAGTCAATCTAGGATGCGCAACAGGTCACCCTTCATTTGTAATGAGTAACTCGTTTACCAACCAAACCTTAGCTCAAATTGAACTGTGGAAAAATGAAGGTAAATATGAAAATCGGGTCTATACTTTACCAAAATATCTAGATGAGAAGGTTGCGCGCTTGCACTTAGCAAAGATTGGCGTAGAGCTAGATATTCTTAATCAAGAACAGGCTGATTACATCGGAGTGCCAGTTGAGGGGCCTTTTAAATCTGATCAGTATCGGTATTAGTTTTTAAATAATTGTTACATAAAAGAGGCCGGCTTCTCTATATGGAAGCCGGCCTCTTTTATGTAACAATTATTTATTTTTCTAAAACTACAATATCTGCCATAACTTTTAAGCTCTCATCAGTCACAAAATCATAATCTGATTTAGGGATTGGATCGCCTTTTTTAAGAGGTACCAAACCGACTTGTTTCCTTCGCTCATTGATACGAGCAAGATTTTGGGCTTCTCTTTTATCTCTTTCTTCTTTAAGTTTGATTTCATTTAAAGTCACAGAGTTTTCATTCTCCCGTTCTTTCAATTGTTCAATATCTTCCAGAAGGTTTTTGTATTCTGGTGAAGAAGCCATTCTTTCTTGATGTTTTTGCTCGAGCTTTCCGATTAGAGGCTTCAGATTAGCAACAGGAGTATATGCTGTCGACTGAATCTGATCCCAAGGTAAAGCAGCTGGTTCTGAACTTTCGCCGAATTTATCAGCAGCGAACATCATCGGGAAAACAATATCAGGCTGTACACCTTTCAGTTGCGTGCTACTTCCATTAATACGATAAAACTTCGCCATGGTAATATTTATTTGTCCAAATTCTGGTGCTCCGACAGGTATCCCTTCGGTATTCTTTTCAGCAGTAGCTTTCAATAGCAATCGATTGGTCGGACTGATTATTCTATCCATTTTTATAGCAGACTGTACCGTACCTTTACCGTAGGTTTGGGTCCCAATTATTACTCCGCGACCATAATCTTGAATTGCCGCGGCAAAAATTTCTGATGCCGAGGCACTAAAGCGATCAACTAAAACGCCTAGCGGGCCATTCCAAGAAGTACCTGGAGAATCATCATTGCTTACCTCGATTCGGTTTCTTGTGTCTCTAACTTGTACTACTGGACCCTGGTCTATAAATAAGCCGGTTAATTCAATAGCCTCCATTAGTGAGCCCCCTCCATTCATTCTTAAGTCCACTAGCACCGCATCTACCTTTTCATTTCTTAAGGTGTCCAAAATTAATTTTACATCTCGGGTTGTACTTTTGTAATTAGGATCGTTGGCATTATACGCTTCAAAGTCTAAATAAAACCCCGGGATTTTAATGATACCAACTTTATAAGTCTTTCCATCGTCCGCTTTGATCGTTTTTGTTTCCTTTTTAGCAGAAGTTTCTTCCATCACTATTTTATCTCGGATTAAAGTCACAATTTTAGGAGTAGAAGTCAGTTCTTGACCTGCAGGTATAACTTTTAAACGAACTTTGGTACCTTTCGGGCCCTTAATCTTGGCAACAGTATTATCTAGTCGCCATCCAATCACATCAACGAATTCGCCATCCCCTTGTGCTACCGCAATAATTCTGTCGTTCACATGAAGTGTTCCGTCCTTAAATGCAGGGCCCCCAGGAATAATTTCTATAATTTTAACCACTTCATTTTCCAACGTTAGACGAGCACCAATCCCCTCAAAGGTTCTTGCCATGTCTTCATTGAATTGTTGCGCAAACGATGGATTGAAATAATTGGTATGTGGGTCTATCGAGCTAGTAAAGGCATTCATAATAATTTGAAAGGCATCATTACTATTTATTTTTTGGGCTTGAGAAATTAAGTTTTGATAGCGATCAGCTAATGTTTTTTCATTTTTTCCAACGCTGTCAGTTGCAGTTTTGCTCATACTAAGCAATAGCATATCGTATTTAACTTTTTTCTTCCATGCAGAATCAGCTTCGGTTGTAGACGAAAACCAATCCTCTTTCTCCCTATTGTACGTATACACATCATCTTTTGTAAAATCAAAAGGTGTTTTAACTTGTGAAAGCGCATAGTTCATGCGGTCCAGATAACGTGCCTGATAGACGTTAAAAATGTAGTACATCGAGCTTAAATCACCCCGCTTCAAATCAGGCAGCAGAGTTAATCGATACTTTGCGAAGTCATCGTAATCAGTTTTTAAAAGATAATTTTTACCTTCATCAATAGTTTTAATATAATTATCGAATATTACCGATGATAGAGAATCGTTTAAGGGTACTTTTTTATAAGAAATATTTTCAAATAAATTTATGACCTCTTTAAGTATTATTTCCTGCTGCGTATTTGGCTTTAAATCGCCTGGTGTATCAAGTAATGCAACACGCGGACTTGCATTACAGGCGATTGCGGCAACTATAAAAAGAGCCGAAAATACTTTCTTCAACATTTCTTGAAATGATTTATAATCCATTTGTTTTAGCATACTCTAATCCGTATCTATAATATACCCCGATTAGAAAAGGTTTGTAAATTAAGTAAAAAATAATATAATGAATAATATCTTAGGCGTAGTTTAGATATTATTTTTGAAGATGCTTTACCTATTTCATTGATTTTCTATCAAATCATTAGGAAAAAGATATTGATTTAAAAGATTTGTCTTTAATGATTGATATTCATTTAGAGCCAAGAGCGCACCTTTATAATCATTTAACTTTAAATAGGCGTCTCCCAATCCATCTTGAATTTCAACTAAAAGATCTTCCATTTTGTTTTTTATTGCCAACTCCTTTGAAGTCAGATAGTCCATAATCGCCAGACTATCATCGCCGATTCTGTTTTTTAATTGTGCAAGATTAAAAAGACTAATTGCTAACCCCAACTCATCATTGTGTATTTTTGCAACGTCGATTGCTTGTAGATAAATCCATTTTGCCTCAATATCGTTTTCCTGCATCTCCTTAAAAGACGCTAGCTCATTCAATGCAATAACTACGCCTGAATAATTTTTGCTTCTATGCAATAAAGGTACACTCTTTTTAATGATGAGGTTATGTGCACTAATAAAATCACCGGATTTCGCTTCCAACTTCGCCATTGCCAAGTAAGATTTGGCCTGGTTATTAATGTTTTTTGTCTTTTTCGCTTCTTCTAAAAGTTGATCATAAAGTGCTAAAGCATTAACATTATTGCCAACTTCAGATTCTAATAGTGCAAGGTTTGCTAAAATAACAAACTGATCTTCAATCAATCCTAATTGTTGCTTTATTTTTAAAGATTCTAAAAATAGAATGGTAGCTTTATCAAATTTACCAGAAATAAAATAAAATATGGCTAAATCATTTTGCGAGTTTGAAATATAGTTTACATTGTCTTCTTTTTTGTGGTGATTTATTATTTCAATCAATTGTTTTTCTTCTTGTTCTATCGTTAATAAGTCTTTAGATGAGGAATTAGGCGCTGTATTTTGAATTCTCTTTAACTCTTTTTTTAAATTTAGCTTGCTGAGTAATGAATCTAATTGATGTTGATTTTGCTTCTTGATCACATATTTTTCCGCAAGCAATTCACTTGCAGTTTTTGGGGGTGGTAATAGGTATACTTTGGGTCCAATTCCTTCAAAACTGTCGTTGTATTTTACTGGTATCTCTACTGATTGGGAATTATCCTCATGGTCTTGTGCAAATGAAGCGAGCGAGGACATAACGCTGCAAATGAATAAGAAAGGCAATGCAACTATTTTAAAGTTCATTTGTTTGTAACTAAGCATATTATCTGTAATATATACAAAATTACCAAAATTATGCGAACTTATCATTCCTTAATTCTTTCTATCATTTAAAAATGAAAAGGAGGATGTATAGGTCGTTTTTATTTTTTATTTTTGTTATAAATGACAAATAGTCAACCTTTGGCCGAGCGAATGAGGCCTAGAAATTTAGATTCTTATGTTGGCCAACAACATTTGGTTGGACCTGGCGCAGTATTGCGCAACGCAATTGACAGTAAAAATATTCCATCAATGATTCTTTGGGGACCTCCAGGCGTTGGAAAAACGACTTTGGCGTCCATCATATCTTACCAACTCGATCGTCCATTTTTTAGCTTAAGCGCAATAAATTCTGGCGTGAAAGATATTCGCGAAGTTATTGAAAAAGCGAAACTGGCAAGAAAAATTGGTGATAAGCAACCGATATTATTTATTGATGAGATACATCGGTTCTCCAAATCTCAGCAAGACTCACTTTTAGGCGCAGTTGAACAAGGTCTTGTAACCTTAATTGGAGCAACAACTGAAAACCCCTCTTTTGAAGTGATTTCGGCATTACTATCTAGAAGTCAGACTTATATATTAAACGAGATTGATAAGGAAGATTTGATTTCCTTAGTCCATAAAGCGATAAAGGACGATGTGGTTTTGAAGAAGCTTAAGATTGAAATTAAAGAGTATGAAGCTTTATTAAGAGTTTCCGGAGGAGACGCTAGAAAATTGCTAAACTTAATAGAGTTAGTTGTTAATTCTACTGGTTCTCCCATCTTAGTAACGAATGATCTTGTTCTTAGGCTCGTTCAGCAAAATATGGCGTTGTATGATAAATCTGGAGAACAACATTACGACATCATTTCTGCTTTTATCAAATCTATAAGAGGTAGCGATCCGAATGCAGCGGTGTATTGGCTAGCAAGGATGATAGATGGGGGTGAAGATCCCGTTTTTATTGCGCGACGACTCTTAATATTAGCGTCTGAGGATATTGGCAACGCAAATCCAAATGCTTTGTTATTAGCGAACACCTGCTTTCAAGCTGTAAAAGCAATTGGCTGGCCTGAGTCAAGAATAATATTGTCACATACTGTTACTTATCTGGCTGCCTCCGCTAAAAGTAACGCCGCTTATGAAGCCATCAATAGAGCACAGGCCTTAGTTAAAAAAACAGGTGATCTTTCTGTGCCCCTACATTTAAGAAATGCACCAACAAAGTTGATGGAAGATATTGGCTATGGAAAAGGATATCAATATGCACATTCCTATGAAGGAAATTTTGTGGCCGAGGAATTTTTACCCGAAAGGATAAGTGGAACTAGACTTTATGAGCCAGGAAATAACACTGGAGAAAATAAATTGAGAGACCAACTGCGAAAGAATTGGAAAGAAAAATACGGATATTAAAATATCAACTTTCTACAAATCAGCTTCCTATACTTCTAAAGTTTCACAAGCCTTTTCTGCCGCTAGTTTCTCAGCATTCTTTTTACTGTATTCTCTGCCAATGCCTTTTACCTCTCCATTAACCAGTACTTCTACCGTAAATAATTTATTAGATTCACCTTCCTCGTTTTTTATAACTTTAAACTCGACTTCCTTATTGAATTGTTGGCACCATTCAATAAGACGGCTTTTAAAATTCATTTCTGTTTTTTCCAGCTTATGAATATCTACCAGAGGGTCAATAACACGATTTAAAATGAAGTTTTGAGTATGTCTGTAGCCCTTGTCAAGATAAATAGCGCCAATTAAGGCTTCAAAAGCGTCTCCCATCATTGAGCTTTGCTTTCCATTAAATCCCATCATGCGTGAGTCGTATTCTATGAACTCATCGAGGCCCATTTTTCTAGATAGCTGATTTAAATTGGAGCGACTCACTATTTTGGATCGCATTTCTGTTAAAAATCCCTCGTCTTTAAAAGGATATTTTTTAAATAGGAGAGTAGCAACCACTGAACCCAGAATTGCATCCCCTAAAAACTCCATCCGCTCATTGCTGTTTTTTGCGCCACTCCCATTGTTCTTTATAATGACGGCAGCTGATTTATGGCGAAAGGCCATGCGGTATAGGTGTAAATTGCCCGGCACGAAACCAAGTAAGATTTTGAGCTTTCTGAAATAACTTTTTTCAGAAGAAATATGTAGTTTATAGATTCGAGAAAAAGGCATCAATCTCTTTAGTAAAGAAGACTATATCAAAAAGCGGTTATTTATTCTTCGTATTTTTTGAATACCACAGAAGCATTATGACCGCCAAAACCAAACGTATTACTTAAAGCGTATTTAATTTCTCTTTTTTGAGCGTGATTAAAAGTGAAATGTAATCTATTATCTAGGCTTGGGTCGTCATTAAAGTGATTAATTGTTGGAGGAACATACCCATTTTTAAGTGCCAATATACTTGCGATAGACTCCACAGCACCAGCTGCGCCTAACAAATGGCCTGTCATTGATTTAGTTGAACTGATATTAAGTTCATAAGCATGTTCGCCAAAAAGATCAATAATAGCTTTTGTCTCACTAAAATCCCCTAAAGGAGTTGACGTTCCATGAACATTAATGTAATCAATATCGTTTGTACTTAAGCCTGCATCTTTTAAAGCATTCATCATTACCAAACGTGCACCAAGACCCTCTGGGTGTGGAGCGGTAATGTGGTTTGCATCGGCGCTCATTCCGCCACCTACAAGTTCTGCATAAATTTTCGCACCCCTTGCCTTTGCATGCTCAAGAGTTTCTAGAATTATTGTTCCAGAACCTTCACCTGCGACAAATCCGTCTCGATCTAAATCGAAAGGACGAGAAGCGGTCGATGGATCATCATTTCGCGTAGAAAGGGCGTGCATCGCATTAAACCCTCCGATCCCAGCCTCATTAATGATAGCTTCTGAACCACCGGTAATAATGACATCCGCATAGCCAGATCGAAGATAAAGTAAAGAATCGATTAACGCATTGGTTGAAGAAGCGCATGCTGAAACGGTAGAGAAATTCGGACCGTGAAGTCCATATTTCATCGAAATATGACCTGGAGCGATATCCAAGATCATTTTAGGAATAAAGAATGGATTGAAACGAGGTGTACCGTCTCCGTGTGCAAAGTTAGTGACTTCGTCTAAAAAGGTTTTTAATCCTCCAATACCAGATCCCCAAATAACGCCTATTCGATTAGTATCGAGCTTTTCAAAATCTAAACCAGCGTCATTAACAGCTTCATCTGTAGAGGCAAGAGCATAATGTACAAAAGGATCTAGCTTCCTGGCGTCTTTTCGATCCATAAAATTTGTTGCGTCAAAATTCTTTACTTCACACGCAAAGCGTGTTTTAAATTTTGATGCATCAAATCGTGTAATGGGAGCTGCTCCACTTACACCATTAAGCAAACCGTTCCAGTATTCAGAAACAGTATTGCCTATAGGTGTAAGTGCGCCAAGTCCAGTTACAACTACCTTTTTAAGCTCCATTTATACTTTTTAGCTTTCTATTTAACGTTTTTTTCCAGGTAAGCTACGGCTTGACCTACAGTGCTGATTGTCTCAGCCTGATCATCTGGGATGGCTACGTTGAATTCTTTCTCAAACTCCATGATAAGTTCTACGGTATCTAATGAATCCGCACCTAAATCATTGGTGAAAGAAGCCTCTGGTGTAACCTCGTTTTCGTCAGCACCTAATTTTTCAACGATAATTGCTTTTACTCTTGAAGCGATATCAGACATGATTTTTATGTTTTAATGTTTGTAAATAATGTGCAAAGAAAATTAAATTAAATCAAATATCAAACCTTTTTCAGGATTAAGAATTTTTGCCGTCTTATTTCTTACCTAATTAAGATCGATTTTACCGGTTTCTATGTAAAGGAATTTGAATCCATCATCTTCCCTTTTGATCCTAAATAAGGACGATATTACGGATTTCTCCCCTATAATAAAAATTAATAATAATTGTTTTACTATCTTCGTATGAAAGTAAGAATTAATTGAATAAAATAACGTTAAAATACGAATTAGATCTAAATTTTACTCTAATTGCGATAACTTGCCCATTAAAAGACTACCAGCTTTGTTTTCATATAAACCGCAGCACAGGTCTTAATCTGGTAAAAAGCGAGGATTATGAGATTTTGGCGTCAAAAAACCATTTCCTCTTTTTTACCAAATATAGTTATATAAGTTCTATTGAAGAAACAGAATTCTATTTAATTGGAAATAGAGGGATAGAAGGTGGAATTTTAATACCCGAAACTAAAGAAATAGATTATTTTCTGTTAATTAAGGGCTTTATTGATGAGGAAGATTTTCTAGCATTGATAAACGCAATTAATCAAATTAAAGGAGTGGTTGCCGCGACAGAAATAAATATTGAAAAATTAAAGTCTAAAGAAAATCTTGTATTTTAGCCGATTGCATAAAAATATAGTCCAATTAACCCACTTTCGACAGATAATAAGTAGAAGACACATATAATTTAAAAGAATAGATAATGAAGAAAGTTCAAAAAAGAACTAAGATTGTTGCAACATTAGGCCCTGCATCAGTTGATAAGAAGGTATTGACCGAAATGATTACCCTTGGTGTGGATGTGTGCCGACTAAATTTTTCCCATGGCTCCCAAGAGGATCATTTAGAAGCGATCAAAACAATTCGCGAAATTAACAAAGAACATGGAACCAATGTTGGAATTTTGGCCGATTTACAAGGACCCAAAATTAGAATTGGGAAAATGAAAGAAGGCGGTGCCCTTTTAATGACAGGAAAAACGCTTACTATCACTACAAAAGAGCAAATAGGAGACGAAAATAATGTATATATTACCTATGATGAATTCCCTAAAGACGTTAAGGAAGGCGAAGTTATCCTACTTGACGATGGTAAGATTCAATTGCAAGTATTAGAAAGCAATTTTATCGATACGGTAACTTGCAAAGTGGTACATGGAGGGATTTTAACTTCTCGAAAAGGTGTTAACCTTCCAAATACCAAAGTCTCAATTCCAAGCTTAACAGATGAGGATAAAGATAATTTGCTTTTTGCATTATCTCACGACGTTGAATGGATAGGTATGTCTTTTGTAAGGAACGCTGCCGATATGATTAAGGTAAAAGAAATCATTAAAGAGAAAGGGAAAACCGCCAAGGTAATTGCCAAAATAGAGAAACCTGAAGCAATTGATAATATTGATGAAATTATTGAAGTTTCTGATGGAATTATGGTCGCTAGAGGAGACTTAGGCGTTGAAATGCCGATGGAGCAAGTACCTATTTTACAAAAAATGATTGTAAATAAATGTCGCGATGCCTCCAAGCCTGTAATCATTGCTACTCAAATGTTGGAAAGTATGATTACTACACCTAGACCAACAAGGGCTGAAGTCAACGACGTGGCAAATTCTGTTCTGGATGGGGCAGATGCAGTAATGCTGAGTGGAGAGACATCTGTTGGAGAATTCCCGGAAATAGTAATAGAGACCATGTCTAAAGTTATCCAACATGTGGAGAAAACCTCTTATCCTTATTTTACCCCTAAAAAATCAAGTCAAAATTCCCCAACGTTTATTTCGGACAATATCTGTGAGTCATCCGTTTATTTAGCAAAGAAAACTAAAGCAAAAGGAATTGTGGCCATGACTGCTTCTGGCTATACGGCCTATGAAATTTCTAGCCATAGACCTGATTCAGAAATCTTTATTTTTACAGGGAATGAGTTTTTATTAAATACACTAAGTCTGGTTTGGGGGGTAAGCGGATTTTATTATAATGCTTATGAAAGTACCGACGATAGTATCCAGGATGTTAACAATATATTGAAGGGTATGGATTTGGTCAAAAAAGGAGAAATAATTGTTAATACCGCATCTATTCCTATTGAGAAAAAAGGAAAAACAAATATGATTAAGGTAAGCGTTGTAGATTAAAAGCTTATTAGGTTATAAACTTTCAAGGATAGTTTCAAAAGCCATTCCACGAGATGCTTTAAGTAAAATTAAAGAATCTTGGAATGGCTTTTCTTTTAAAGCATCCTTCACCTGCGCGGTAGTTTCAAAAAAATGAACACCCTCGACATTCTTTTTATGATCATAGAATGCCTTCCCTACAAAGATGCAAGCCTCAGCTTGCACAAACATGGCTTTCCCTACAATGTTTCCATGTTCTTTAAAGCTTTCGTCTCCTAATTCAAACATATCACCTAAAATAATTACTTTGCGAGAATGGCTATTCAAGCTCGTAAAGTTTTCAAGCGCGGCTTCCATACTACTGGCATTAGCATTATAGTAATCACAAATAATTGTATTCTTTTCTGTTTTCAAAATCTGGGAGCGATTGTTCTGAGGAATGTAATTCGCCAATCCTTCATTAATTAAAGATGGGCTAATCTCCCAATAACGGCCTACACAAATTGCAGCTAAAATATTTTCCAAATTATAAGAACCCGTTATTTGTGTTCGTAATATATGGGAATGGCTATCGCTACTCCAGTAAATTTCCAAAAACGGATCTCGCTCAACAACCCTCCCGTAAACATCGTTCTCCTCAAAGAACCCATAAGTCTTTACCTCATTAAATGATCTTGTACCAACCATTCCTAGTAAATCAGGATTATCTCCTTGTAGAAATAAAACGCCATTATTTGCCGATAAATAATCATAAAGCTCAGCCTTTGATTTTTTAACACCTTCAAATCCACCAAATCCCTCTAAATGGGCTTTGCCAACGTTAGTAATTACGCCATGTGTAGGTTGTGCGATGGTACATAAAAAAGCAATTTCCTTAGGGTGGTTGGCGCCCATTTCAATAATGGCGATTTCTGTTTGTTCGTTTATTTCTAGTAATGAAAGAGGCACGCCAATATGGTTATTGAGGTTCCCTTTAGTAGCGAAAGTGTTAAATTTTTGTTTTAATACAGCGAATAGTAATTCTTTGGTTGTGGTTTTACCGTTCGTTCCAGTAATTCCGATGATTGGAATAGAGAGGTGCAATCGGTGAAATCTTGCCAAATCCTGAAGCGCAGCAAGCACATCATTGACTAAGAGAAACCGATCGTCTTTTTTAAATACTTCATCATCGATTATAGCATAAGCGGCACCCATATTTAAGGCTTTATCAGCGAATCTATTTCCGTCGAAATTGGCGCCTTTAAGTGCGAAAAATAAAGAGCCTGGAATAATACTTCTTGTGTCGGTAGAAATCTTAGGATGCTTTTTAAAATACTGATAAAGTGCTGCCGTGTCCATATGCATAAAGATATTTTATGTAAAATTAATGAAACCATCATGAGTACGCAACACCCATGATGGCTTCATTACGATTTTACAACAATCTGCCTCAATGATTATTGTCCTACTCGCTTTTTTTCATCACTTGAGTTGTCAATATTTCGCCTTTCGATTTTAGTGCTTCCAAAATTATAGCTTAACGTCAAACGGAAAATCCTGGTTTCACGCTTTTGGTTGATGTCCGTATTCAGGTTGGCATGGCGTGTGGAAAGATTTTGTGTTTTTGTATTGAAAATATCTGAAACCGCTAGTTTGATATTTGCCTTATTATTTTTGAAGGATTTGTTTAAGCCGGCATCAACACTCCATTGTTGGTCGATTTTATAAATGCTATAGGTTAATGGAGATTGATAATTCAAAGTAGCTTCCGCCCTTAGCGTAGGACTGATAGTGAATGTATTGTTATTATACACTTGAGAAGCAAACTGACCTGAACGGAGTGGATTATTGATGTCTTCAGATTTAAAGCCTAAATAGAAAGCAGTAAAATTAGTGTTTGATTTCCAAAACTTGGTTACTGTAATAGGCGCGTTCACATTTATGAACCAAGTTTCACTACTTGCAAAATTATCTCTGAATACAGTGGTAGTTTTCTTAATATCATCTTGTTCCATTGATTCCACGATAGCATCTCTCGTTAAATTCAGGCCGGCGGAAAAGTTGAAGCGTTGAAGCATTGTGTAACTTAATTCAAATGCCTGAGTATATTCTGGCTGTAAATAAGGGTTTCCCCGCTCAGAAGTATATTCATCTAAGAAATAGGTAAATGGATTCAAATTGCCATAGTACGGTCTATTGATGCGTTTGCTATAACTAAATCCAAATTGATGATTATCAGATGCTGTATAATTGATTGAAATATTAGGAAAAAAATCGACGTAGTTGCGCTTCACACGTCTGTTTAATGTGACTGAATTTCCATCTGAAAAAGTATATTCCGATCTCAAGCCAGTTTGAATACCTATCTTTTTAAAACTCAAACTATAGTTTATATAGGCAGCTGCTACACGTTCGTCATAGATAAAATGATTAGTTCTATCTGCCATATTTTCCCAGTTCGCGCTGATTAATCGTTCATAATTCATATCATTATCAGAACTTACTTGGGCATATTTAGTCCCCATTTCTAATTTGGAGTCTTTGTTTAGAGGGTGTGTATAGTCTACTTTAACCGTTTGAATACGAATCGTTGAAGGCATATTACTGCGTAAAATAATAGGTGTTTGTAAATCGACACCTGCGGCATCGAAAAAATAATTACCATAATCTGCTGCCCTGTTATCTGTAAATTGTGAAAAGTCTACATCCGCAGTTAATTTCCTTCCCAAGGTGTCTATCGCATAAGCGTTATTGACAGAAATGGAGTAAGAAGAAAATTTATTTTGAGAAAGTGTACTTCCTTTTAAAACTGAATCGAGAGCAGAATGATAAGAACCAATGTTTGTGATGTTAGAATTGTTGTTTTTATTATTAGACAAATTCATGCTCGCTTGTACACCCAAAGTGTTCTTGTCAGACGTTTGGTAGTCTATTCCGGCTCTTGCTGAGTTATTATCTCGTTGATTGTTGAGCTTCGTCAACTGGTCAAAGCTAGTGAAAGTAGTTTCTGTACCCACCAAGCGATAGATGCCAATATCTTGATTGCCTTCGTTGTTTAGATAGTTGTATGTACCATAAACATTTATTTTTCCGTTTTTATGGTTTAGTGTAAGTGAATTACTTGTTTTATGCGCATTCCCATAGCCCGCACTCAGAGAGAGGCTTCCATTTGTGCCAGTTTGTTTATTTTTTTTCAATTTGATATTAATGATTCCAGCGGTACCTTTTGCATCGTATTTGGCCGAAGGATTGGAAATGATTTCTAAAGATTGAATGGTATTGCCGTCAGTAGAGCGTAGTAGATTAGCCAATTGAGATGCTGAAAGATGGGTTTCTTTTCCGTCAATAAGAATTAAAGTCCCCTGCTTGCCTTGTAAGCTTATATTATCATCTTTATCCACAGATATCCCTGGTGAGCGTTCCAATATATCTAATGCATTATTTCCGGTTGCTAAAGTTGAATTCTCCACATTTACAACTAGCATATCAGCCCGCCGCTCTATCATTGGCTGTTGAACAGTAATTACTACTTCACTAAGTGAGGTTGAAGCTGGCATTAGAATTAAGTCTTTCACTGAGTAAGCAGTGTTTGCCATTTCGGGAACCTCAAATAAGTCGCTTATGCCATCGGCGTAGCCAATCATACTTGCGCTGATAAGATAGCTGCCTTGCTTGACATTTTTAAATTGGTATAGCCCTTTATCATCTGTAAAAACCACACTCAAAACTGTGGAATCTTTTGCATTTAAAAGACTTACAGTAGCGTAATCTAAAACGGATAAGCTCTCATCCTTTATTAATCCATTAATAGTAACCGGAGTTTTATTTTCTTGCGCCTGAGAAGTGAAAGAAAATGAAAGGAATAGAACTATTGCGCAGAGGAGCGTCTTTATATAGACTTCTTTCTTTCTTGAAAAATAATGCATTGTTGTCATAACTTTAATATTTGAATCAAAAGTAAGGGCTATACTTCCTGGAGAAAACGTTAAACTGGTAAGAAGACGAATAGTTACGCTGAACGGCAAAAAAATGTCGGTGAAAATAATTCTTCGATAAAAAAAGGCCCCATATAAGGAGCCCTCATTTGATAACTGAACTATAATATATTAAAAACTATTCTTTTACTTTTTCGTCGAATCAGGCACAACTGTATCTGTAGGAGTAGGCAATGGCGGAATTGCCATTACACATATCAATCCACTTTCCGTCATCACCCATTCTGTTGCACTGGGCATTCCATCACCTGAATTAGATTGTTTACATTCCCAAGTAGACAAGCCGCGGATATTTATTCTTTGTTCAAACTCATTTGAAATAAAGAGGTGTGTTCCTACCGGTAGAAATAGTTTAACATAAACTTCCTGGTCCCGAATAATTTCATCCTTTGGAAGTATAGAATTGCTAGCAAACCAAAGATTCTCATTGTCTTGCTCTATTGAATAGTCTATCCGCTCAGCTCTCGCTGTTGCTAGTTCAAAAGTTCTACCTTTAGCAGAATATTCCTCTATTAATAATGGCGACTGATTAATAGCTGCTTTTTCAATTCGTAAGGAAATTTTCCTGTTGTTGTTAAAGGAACTCGTTCTTGAGTGGCGAACAGACTTCCGAATGCCGAGAGAGTTACCAAGTGAATCTAATCCCTCCTCTTTATTAATTATTACTGTTTTATTATCCCGAAGATTTAGCCTATAAGTAGATTGAGGTACTAAATTTATCTCTTGGGTGATCGTAGATTCTTCTTTAAAGTCAATTGCAGTTTTAGTAATGTAGTAGACTGAAAATCCGACGGCTACCAACCAGGCGATGAGTAAGGAAAACCCGAAATAACGGCCCATTACTTTTCGATTGAATAAAATACGGACAGCTAAAAGTATTAATACCAGCAAAGGAATGGCTATCGTAAAGAAAACCGCAAATGCCAATGCATTTCTAAATTGCGGATCGACCGCATAAAGTGGGAAATCACTGTCAGAAATCGCGGTAGCCCAATATCCAGCACCTAAGAAAAGCGCAACAATTAAACCTATCAGGGCCATACTTAAGGAGAAAATAATCAGGACGCCCACGATTTTTATAAGTACAACGATTATTTTTCCAATACCGTTAAGGAAAGAGTTTATGCCGCTATCTGGGTCGTCTAGGCCGGTTCTGGCTCTTTCTCCGGCCGCCGAAAAATTTCTTTTTACATCTCCCATCTCCTCTTGAAAACTGCGTTTAAAACTTTGAAGATTCGCAGGCTCGCCACGCATTCTCATCTTATCAGCTCGGGTTTTGGCTTTAGGAACTACAATCCATAAAATGATATAAATCAAAAAACCCGCACCGCCAAAAAAGAATACAAGAAGGAAAATTAAACGTACCCATTTCGAATCAATCCCGAAATAGTGACCCAAACCGGAACAAACCCCGCCTAAAACTTTATCATCGGGATCCCTGAAAAGAGATCGCTCTTCCCGATAGGAATAGGATGGTTCGAAAGAGGCATCCTCGGGCGACTCTTCACCAATTTCAAAGTCTTCCACTTCTCCCATTTGGGCACAAACTTCACGTACATCCTCCATTAAAATCACTGCTTTCTGATCATTCAATCGCTCACTAAACATTTCTGCAATTCGATTTTCAATGTCTCCAACAATTTCTTGGCTATCTAAAGAATAACCGAAATGCTTCTTTACATTAACCATATAGGCCTGTAAAACTTCATAAGCATCCTCTTCGATATGAAAGATAATGCCGTTTATATTTATAATTATTGTTTTGTTCATGATTTCTTTCTATTTATCTATAAAGGATTGTTTGTCTGGTTTTGTCTTCTTCTTTGATCCATCACCGTAGTTACGGCGAAAACTAAGTCGTCCCAAGTTTCATCTAGTTGGGCTAGAACTTCAGTTCCTGAGGGAGTAATTCGATAATACTTCCTAGGAGGGCCCTCATTAGATTCTTTCCAATTATAGCTTAAAAGACCATTGTTTTTTAGACGAGTCAGTAAAGGATATAAAGTCCCTTCAACTACCAAAAGTTTGGCTTTTTTGAGTTCGCCCAAAATGTCAGAGGCATAAATTTCGTCCTGCGAAATTATAGAGAGAATACAATATTCAAGTATTCCTCGCCTCATTTGGATTTGTGTGTTTATTGCTGCCATGCAACAAAGGTAAATATAAAAGATAGTACTATGCAACACATAGTTCTATGCTGAAAGAAAATAATTTATAAAACACTTATAGTCAGCAAGATAATTTTTGGATAAAAAAGATTGAAATTTAAAATAAGTAATTTTTTCGTTTTTTTGGGAATAACTTTTGCAAAAGCTATCTTTAATAGCTCTCTTTATATATATATTAAAAAATGGAAAAATGAAGCCTTACCGCATCCCCAATAAAATCGATTTTGAAAAATACATTGATGGAAAAAAATCACATCTTATTATTTTGAGAAATAAAAGAGGGATGACGGTGGCAGTTTCAGACTATGGAGCACGAATTGTAAGTATACTAGTACCCGATAGGGATGGTGAAATATTAGATGTTGTCCTAGGCTTTAATAATATCGAAGGTTACTTGACTGCTGTCGAACCTTATTATGGTGTGACTATAGGTCGATTTGCTAATCGAATAGCAAACGGCACCTTTAAGTTAAACGATCAAACTTTTAAAATTAAACCGAATAATGGGCCAAACACATTGCATGGAGGTGAATGTGGATTTCATAATAAAGTTTGGGATAGACGAGTTAATGATTGCCAAAAGGCTGAATTTTATTTGGTATCCCCAGACGGAGAAGGTGGCTTTCCTGGAAATTTGAACGTAGTAGTTTGCTATTCTATTACAGATCATAATGAGTTGAAAATAAAGTATACCGTACGAACCGATAAAACAACGGTTTTGAACCTAACTAACCACGCTTTTTTCAATTTGAATGGAGAGGGCAGCGTAGCAATAACAAACCACGAAATACAATTAAATGCAGATTCTTATTTACCTGTTGATGAACATCAAATCCCAACAGGAGAAATTCAACCGGTGGAGGGGACATCTTTTGACTTTCGAGAGTCAAAATTTATAAAGGAAAGTTTAGATTTATCAAACAACCAAATAGGAGCAGCGGGAGGTTTCGACCATAATTTTGTCCTAAAAGATTTGAGCAAAGATGCATTTGCAGCAAAGGTAATTTCTCCGCTTACAGGAATTCAATTGGAAGTATTTACTACCGAACCGGGTTTGCAATTTTATACCGGAAATGCATTAACAGGTAAGGATATAGGAAAAAAAGGGAAAGCATATCAAAAGCATAGTGCTTTTTGTTTAGAAACACAAAAGTTTCCCGATACACCTAATCAGCCTAACTTCCCTTCCTGTTTAATCCGACCTGGAGAGGTATATATTTCAGAAACCAGATATAGGTTTTCAGTGACGAAATAGATAAAAAGCGGCCAATCAGTTTGCAAGTAAATTCAAAAGACTTTCCGCTGTCAAGCTTTGCTGCTCCCCAGTCTGCATGTTCCTAAGTGAAAGTTGTCCACTCTCCATCTCCATATCCCCGATCAGTAGAACGAAAGGAATGTTTTTAGCATCAGCATAGGTCATTTGGCGCTTTAATTTTGAAGCATTAGGATAAAGTTCCGCAGATATTCCCGCATCTCTTAAACCTTGCAAAATAGGAAGAGCATATTCCTCTGCTTTCGCATCAAAATTGGTAATTAATACCTGCGTGCTGACAATCGAATGAAGAGGGAAAAGATTTAATTCTTCCAAAACATCATAGATGCGGTCTGCCCCAAATGAAATTCCCACTCCACTCAAATCCTTTAAACCAAACATACCCGTTAAATCATCATAACGGCCACCTCCGCCAATGCTTCCCATTGCCACTTCGTTGGTTTTTACCTCGATAATACTACCAGTATAATAGTTTAAGCCTCTCGCTAAAGTAATATCCACTTCAAAATAAGCCAGTGTATCTGGAGATAATCGTCGTAAATAATCAATTACTTTCTCAATTTCTTCAATCCCCTTAATCCCTATTTCTGATTGAGCCAATAAGGCACGAAGAGTCGATAACTTTTCTTCATTCTTACCATTCAGAGTAAAGACGGGTCTAAGTTTATCTATTTGGACATCTGAAAATCCTCTCTCTTTCAATTCCTTTTCAACCCCATCAATCCCAATTTTGTCTAATTTATCTATCGCAACGGTCATAGGAATAATTAGATCTTCACGACCTAACATCTCTGCAATTCCTGAAAGGATTTTTCTATTATTGAATTTTATCGTAAAATCTTTTAGACCCAATTGTGTCAATACTTCCCGATAAATGATAACAAATTCTGCTTCATTAAGAAAGCTGTCAGATCCTACAACATCGGCATCACATTGATAAAACTCCCTATAGCGACCTCTTTGTGGACGGTCTGCACGCCAAACAGGTTGTATTTGATAGCGTTTAAAAGGAAAAGTAATATCGTTTTTATGCATCACAACATAGCGGGCAAAAGGAACTGTAAGGTCGTATCGCAAAGCTTTATCGGAAAACCTTGAAGTTAGGGCTTGTGAATTAAGACTCCCGTAATCATCGTTACTGACCTTAGATTTAAAATCTCCTGAATTTAGAATTTTGAAAATCAGCTGATCGCCCTCATCGCCATATTTACCAGTAAGGGTATTCAAATTTTCGAAAGAGGGAGTTTGAATTTCATTATAACCATACTTTTCGAACGTTTTTCTGATTGTATTAAATATATAATTACGTCTTTCCATTTCCTTGGGAGAGAAATCACGTGTGCCTTTTGCTAACGATGGTTTAATTTGCGCCATAGCGCAAAGTTAATATCTTTTATTATAACACTGAGAGATATTGATTAGCTTTTGGTTATTTTTGAAATCAATAAAAAATCAAACAAGAAAAATCACTAACTTAGTGATTCAGAACCATGTCAATGTGCAAAATTTAAATGATGCTATAAGTACAACTCAATCTTTCGTGATTTTTGATGGATCTTGTGGATTTTGTAACTATAGTGCAATGTTCATTGCGAAAAGAGATGTTTCAGATCGATTTACCTTGGTCTCCAATTCTTCGGATTTCGGAAAAAGACTGTTAACGCAGCATAATCTTGAGAGGGTATCTCCACATTCGATCATTTTAATAGAAGGAGAGAAAGTAAGCACCAAAAGCAAAGCAATTCGTACTATCTTGCAAGAAATTCCTGGATACAGATTCCCGAAATTCCTACTGAGGGTAGTGCCTGTCTTTATTCAGAATCTCTTTTACGACGGTATCGCCCGAAATCCGAAAATACCTCCCAGTAAAATCCAATTGTATTGTTCCAGAACCTAAGTTAAGAGAAAAATTTAGGCTGTAAATCCCCGCATTCATCAAGCAAATGACCAACTAATATAGTCTTATAATCAAACAGGGTTTTGACTCGGTATTTAAGCAGACTTTCATTGGACTTTCATCGAGTTTATCCGAGCAAACTCCGAACAAAGTCCGAGGAAAGTCCAAGCATAATCCAAATTTGACACAAGCTTGGGCATAGAAGAATCTTGCGCCTTTTTAGCGTCTTTTAAACGGAAATAGATTGAAAAAGAATGGTTTTGTTAATAGAGAAAATTTATAATTCGATCGATTCCCCGATCATTAATAAGTGTAGGTTAATTCCTGCGTCTGAAAATTTCTTAATTGCTTCCTCGGTATTAATGGTTATTGGCGGGAAGGTGTTGTAATGTATGCCAATGATATTATTGCAGTTAATTATTTTTGCTGCTTTTATCGCGTCATGCACATCCATGGTATAAAATCCTCCTATGGGCAAAAACGCCCAATCTAATTTTTCTTCTGCAAGGAGTTGCATTTCCATGGTTAGTGCAGTATCTCCTGCGAAGTAGACCTTTTTGTTTGCGATGTTCAAAACATAGCCCACGGGAACTCCAGCATAATCGCCTTCTGGCGTGCTGTTGGTATGTAAAGCATAAACCATCTTTGCACTACCAAATGAGGCTTTTAAAGACCCTCCAAAATTCATGGCTGTCACTTTACCAGCCGAAACACCTTGCTTTTCAACCCAGGCTCCAGTCTCCACAATGCAAACCACCTCGGCTCCAGAATTATGCTGAATGGCTTTCATATCTGCGATATGGTCGGCATGGCAATGGCTTAGAAAAATGTACTCTGGTTTTAGTTGTTTGATATCAATGTTTTTTGCTTTGTCATTAGGAGTAATAAAGGGATCAAATAATAGATCCATACCATTTCCACGAATGGCTATACATGAATGGCCATAGTATGTTGCTTTCATAATTTATTTTTGGATATTAATAAAATAAAAAAAGTGGAAAAGCTCAGGAGCCAAACATTCCACCTAAACCGCCAAACATGCCTTTGGTTACTGCTTCCATCTCGACTTGACTAACTCGATCTGCTTGTTCCAGTGTTTTATTGATTGCTACAATTAAAACCTCTTCAAGTTCCTCTTTTCCGGCATTTGCAAGGAAGTCGGGATGAATGCTTAGGTCTTTAAAATCTTTATTAGCGGTAGCTGTAATTTTTATCATACCACCACATGCTTCTCCAGTGACCTGAATGGCATCCAAACGGTTTTTTACTTCTTCAATTTGTTGTTGGGCTTGAGATAGTTTATCAAACATGATTTCTTCTAATTTTTTATAGTCTACTAAATAGCTTGTTATGAATATACTAAAAAAAAGTGATATTGTTTTTTATTTTTTCTTAGCCAAAAGTTCACCATTATTACCGTATGCACCTTGACGAATGACTGGCATGGTTAAGATCTCATAAAGGCCATCGAGGTTTTGTAAGCTATTGTTCGCTAGATTAGTGAGTAAAACAATTGTAATATCATTTTTTAAATCTCTGATATATAGATTTTTGAAGCCGTGCCACCAACCAGTATGGTAGGCGACGACATGATCGTCCTTTTCAAATAACCGCCAACCATAACCGTAATTAAATACGTCTTTTGTAGCTTTAGCTCGGCCAATATACGATGAGTCTTGAGTGGTTTTTGATAAGATACGACCGTCATGAAGGGCTCGATCAAATAGATAGAGATCTTCGATTGTGCTGTAGATTCCTTTGTCACCGACTGGCCCGTCGTGAAAATTTTGAACAACCGATCTTCGCCAAACTTTGTCATGACCCACAACATCAGTCGGAATAACATCATATTCGGCCTTCGAAAGTACAGCCGTGTTTTTCATACCCGCAGGCTGGAAAACATTTTCCTGCATGAAAACGGTAAAGGTTTGTCCGGTAACTTTTTCAATTATCGCCGCTAACATCATATAATTGGTGTTATTGTACAAAAAGCGGTTTCCGGGCGCATTATAACGTGCAGGCTTAAATTTGGTTAATAAGTCAATTACGTCAATATTCGACATTCCTTTTCGTTTATTCGGCCATTTATCTTCAGTGAAGTATACATAGTTTGGAAGTCCGGAATAGTGTGTCAATAATTGTTTAATTGTGACATCCTTATAAGGTAAGTCTGGGAAAAACTCATCTATCGTTTGATCTAAGGAAAGCCTCCCTTTTTCTACCAAAAGCATTATTCCGGTAGCGGTCAACGGTTTGGATACAGACGCCAATTCGAAGGTTGACGTTAATTTTAAACTATCTCTATGAAGGTAATCGGCCCATCCGAAGGAGTTTCTATAAATAATTTTCCCATTTTTTGCAATCAGCACATTTCCATTAAAGCCAGAGCGTTTATGAAGATTTTTCATGAAAGCATCAATCTGTTCATCAGCATTTGTCGAATCATAAAGAAGGCGGATGCTGTCGGTCATTAGTTGTTTCTTCACCGCCTCAATCTTTTTGCTTTCTGCAGAACTGCAGGCTGAAATTAAAGCTGAAAAACAAAAAATTACCGTAAAGAATCTGAACATAGTAAAAAGGATAAAAGAATGAAAAGTCGAAATTGCAGATTTTTTATCAAAAAAACCATTTCTCCAATGATTAAATAACTTGGGAGTGTAAAATTATCACAAGGATAGTTGAAAACGGCCTAAACTATTGATTTAAGCCTATTTTAATTATAGGCATACCATATCTATTTTTAACTTTGTAATCTAATAGCTGAAAAAGGATTTACCGCTTAGAATATTAGATCAAAAGAGGATGAGGCCTCTTTGAACTATATTTCTAAGTGTTATTTTGTTAGTTAACTTTCTAGTAAACAATTAATAAATCAAAATATGTCGTATAGAATAGAAATTGATACTATTGGGGAGGTACAGGTACCTGCAGATAAATACTGGGGTGCCCAAACCGAAAGATCACGTAACAATTTTAAAATAGGACCTGCGGCTTCCATGCCACGAGAAATTATTCAGGCTTTCGCTTATCTAAAAAAAGCTGCGGCCTATACTAATGCTGATGCTGGAGTTTTGCCAGCTGAAAAACGAGATTTAATTGCCCAAGTTTGCGATGAAATATTAAGAGGTGAATTAGACGATCAGTTCCCATTAGTAATTTGGCAAACCGGCTCAGGGACGCAATCCAATATGAACGTGAATGAGGTGGTATCCAATCGCGCTCATGTCCTCCAAGGCAATAAACTTGGCGAGGGCAAGCCTTTCATACATCCGAACGATGACGTGAATAAATCACAGTCTTCAAATGATACTTTCCCTACTGCAATGCATATTGCTGCTTATAAGCTATTGGTGGAGGTAACCATACCTGGAGTTGAGAAACTTCGAAATACACTGAAAGAGAAAGCCGATGCTTATATGGGCGTGGTGAAGATTGGACGTACCCACTTAATGGATGCTACCCCTTTAACACTGGGCCAAGAGTTTTCTGGGTATGTCGCGCAATTAGATTTCGGTATTAAAGCCTTAAAAAACACTTTTGCACATTTGTCTCAATTGGCACTCGGAGGAACGGCCGTTGGAACCGGTATAAACACTCCTAAAGGCTATGCAACGAATGTGGCTAAGTATATTGCTGACTTTACTGGATTGCCCTTCATAACAGCAGAAAATAAGTTTGAAGCTTTAGCCGCACACGATGCTATTGTGGAAAGCCACGGTGCTTTAAAACAATTGGCGGTTGCTTTAATGAAGATAGGAAATGATATCCGGATGTTAGCCTCAGGCCCACGTTCGGGAATAGGTGAAATTCATATTCCCGAAAATGAACCAGGTTCGTCCATTATGCCAGGGAAGGTGAATCCTACTCAGGCTGAAGCGTTGACGATGGTGGCGACTCAGGTTATGGGAAATGATGTGGCTATTACTTTTGGGGGTGCTACTGGGCATTATGAACTAAATGTGTTCAAGCCTGTCATGATAGCCAATTTTATCGAATCAGCGCGTTTAATCGGGGATGCCTGTATTTCATTTAATGATCATTGTGCAATTGGCATTGAACCGAACTATGAAGGGATTAAAAAGCATGTCGACAATTCGTTGATGTTAGTAACTGCTTTGAATCCATATATCGGCTATGAAAATGCTGCTAGAATTGCAATGAAAGCACATTCAGAAAATACGTCTTTACGTGAAGCTGCTCTGGCATTAAATCTGTTAACCGACGAGCAATTTGACCAATGGGTAAAACCAGAAGACATGATTGGTGGATTAAAATGAGCATTGGAAAGTCATCAAATGTATTACCGTCATTAGCAATGATGGTAATACTTCTTTTTGTAAGTAGCTGTAAGTTTAATTCTAACTATCAAAATCCGGGCGAACCCAGTTTACAAGGCACATGGATTCAAGAGACTGTTCCTTACCAAGAGGACTTATTGAATTACTCGTTGCACCAGTTTCGTTTTTCTTGTGATTCAGTTTATGTTAAGATAAAGACTTTTGCTAAAACGCCCATTATAGTGGACTCCTGCTATAATAACGGAGAATGGGAAGAATATGCAAAAGGCTTGTACGTCATCAGAAACGATAGCCTCCTAATTGAAGCAACCTATACTTATGAAAATGGGAAGCAGAAGTTAAAAGGTTGTTATCATATCGGCCAATACTTGCCTCGTTTGCAAATTGAAAGGCAAACGGTAGACTCGCTTTATCTCGGTGTTAGAAATAGTCATATCCCTATTAATTTGCGGAAAATAGAATCAACTACTTGTGTTCCTAAGATTGTTTATTAAAATCCCAAATTCTTTCTCGACCGATACATAAATCAAGCTTCGCATCATGAGCATCGATGTCATCGATTTTATCAATAGGATCAAAAAAAGAGAGCCCGATTTTTTTACAGTCATTGCGACAATCTGCTAAAAAGCGATCATAAAAACCTTTGCCAAATCCTACACGATTCCCTTCTTTGTCAAAAGCCAATAGGGGAATAACCACAGCATCTAATTGTTGAGAGAGTACCTTTGACCCCGAATGTGGTTCTGAAATACCCCAACGATTTGTTATTAGTTCTTGCCCACTTTCCCAAATAAAATGCTCCATTAAATTTGTTTCCAAGTTACATCGAGACAATACAATTTCTTTTTCTGGATGTTCTTTCAAAATCCAGTGGATAATTGGAAGAGTGTCAGGTTCCCGAAATTTCTTGATTGGTATAAAGAAATGGATGAAATGGATGTCTGTTAGGGATAATTTTTTAAATTCCCTTAATAAGTCATTGTTGAACTGATGAATTTCTAGGTCGGAGAGCTCTTCCCTTTTCTTCAGGTATTTTACCCTGAGCTCCTTTTCCGACCGACATTCATTTTAAATGGCTATTCTATTTTACACGTTCAATGTATTCTCCGGTACGAGTATCAACCTTTAATTTATCTCCTTGGTTGATAAACAAAGGAACTTTTATCTGGCGCCGGTTTCTACGGTAGCAGTTTTCATGGCAGCTGATGATGTATCGCCTTTAACTGCAGGCTCTGAGTAGGTAACTTCCAGTTCCGCCTTGTTAGGCACTGCCCTGTATAGGTTCGTCGCTTTCAAACGCAACAATCACATTCATACCTTCTTTTAAAAACTTAACAGCGCTTCCAAACAGGATCTTCGGAACATTATGCTGATCAAAAGTGGTGTTGTCCATTATTACTAACGAGTCACCATCCTCATATAAATATTGATAATCGTTAGTTTCTACACGTGCAATATCTACATCTTCGTCTGTACGAAAACGGTATTCAACCAATTTGCCCGTTTTTACATTACGCATGCGTGCCTGGTAAAAAGCACGAAGGTTGCCCGGTGTGCGGTGCATAAATTCTTCTACCTGCAATAATTCGCCGTTGAAGCGAAGATACTTCCAGTTTTTATGTCAGATGCCTTAGCCATTATTTATAGTATTATAGATTCGATTTTGTTAATTGCGAATATACTCGATTTTTGACTTTTAAACAAAAATAAAGACATTCACCGCTCTTAGATCATTTGTAATCTAAGATATTTAAATGATGACTACAGAAGTCATATTCATGGGTTTGGTTTGAACAAATTATCAGTAACCTGTTTTTTGAAAATTCTTCCATCATTTCCAAGTACCAAGTAAGCCCTTGGCTATCCAAGTTAGAGGTGGGTTCATCAAGCATTAGAATGGTAGAATCTGTGCAACAGGCAAGAGCCAGTTTTACTCGCTGCTTCATTCCTGAAGAAAAATATCGGACTTCTTTGTTTTCTGACCTCTCAAACTGTAATAGCTGAATAAGTTTTTGAACAGTCCACCCGTCCATAATTTTCTTGAATTTAAAATGGAAATTTAATAATTCAAGAAGCGTAAATTCCTCTATCAACTCCAAATAAGGAGTAGCTATGGCCAAATGTCTATAAATACTTTCCACATCAATTGTTTTTTCTTGATGTGAATACGTTACTTGTCCTTTTGAAGGACCAAGGCTTCCTGCTAATACTTGTAACAAGGTCGATTACCTGACCCATTAGGCCCCAAAATGGCATAAGATTGCCCTTGAATGAATTGATAGTTTATTTTTTTGAAAATCCATTCTTGATTAAATCGTCTACCAATATCTTCTAGAAGTATTTCCAATCTTTTAGAACCTAAATGATTTCCCAAAGCCAAACCCATCATACCCCTCTGTTAGAATTTCGAATAAAGTCTAATATTTCATCTCGAACTTCAGTAGGTGCGAATTCGGTCTCAATAATTCCCATAGCTTTAGACAAATTGTTATGTTTGACGAATAAAGTACGGTAAATATCTTGATATCATTGATCAATTAGACGAATAGCCACGTCTCTCTTGATCCTTTACGGAAATAATACCAACATATGCTATAGGTTCGCGTGCCGCTTTTACCGAAATGGTGGAACGTCCTTTCTTACCAACGTGCCGCCAGCGATAAAAGCGTGTGAGCCTACCTGAACAAATAGATGTACAGCAACCATTCCTGCCAAAACTACATAATCACCAACGGTAATATGTCCGGCCAAAGTGCTGCTGTTAGAGAAAATGCAATTATCGCCAACTATACAATCATGTGCGATATGGCTATAAGCTTGGATAAGGCAGTTTTTGCCAACGACTGTTTTCCAGCGATCCCTTGTCCCCCGGTTAATAGTTACATGCTCTCGAATGGTTGTATAATCACCTATTTCCGCTGTGGTCTCTTCACCATCAAATTTCAAGTCTTGTGGAATTCCGGAAATAACAGCTCCTGGGAAAATTTTGCAGTTTTTGCCGATGCGGGCGCCATCCATGATGGTTACGTTCGAGCCTATCCAGGTACCTTCGCCAATTTCTACATTGTCATGAATCGTAATAAAAGGATCAATTACCACATTGTCGGCTATTTTCGCCTGAGGATGTATATATGCTAAGGGTTGAATCATTATTCCTCAGTTTCTTTTACTTTAACAATTTGAGCCATTAATTCGGCTTCAACAACAACTTTATCTCCTACCATTCCCACACCTTTCATTTGTGCAATACCTCTTCGGATAGGCGTCATCAAGTCACATCTAAAAATTAAAGTATCTCCCGGATTTACCTGTGCTTTAAAGCGGGCATTTTCAATTTTTAGGAATAAGGTCAGGTAATTTTCCGGGATCGGGAACGGTATTTAAAACTAAAATACCACCTGTCTGTGCCATTGCTTCAATCTGTAAAACACCGGGAAAAACCGGGGCACCGGGAAAATGACCTACAAAGAAATCCTCGTTCATGGTCACATTTTTAACTCCAACGACATACTCTTGGGTCAATTCCAAAATCTTATCGACCATTAAAAAGGGAGGGCGGTGCGGTAAAATATTCATAATCTGAACGGTATCGTAAACCGGTTTTGCGTTCGGATTGTAAACATTCACATGTTTACGATTTCTCTCTTTTTTTATCTGTGCTTTTATCTTTTTAGCAAAAGCAATATTGGCGGCATGTCCTGGGCGGGCTGCCATAATATGGCCTTTTATAGGAACTCCAATCAAGGCTAAATCGCCAATCATGTCTAATAATTTATGCCTTGCCGGTTCGTTTTGATGACGTAGTTCAATATTATTTAATATCCCTTCGCGTGCAACTTCTATATCCTCACGATTAAACAGCTTGGCCAAAGAGGATAGTTCTTCCTTGCTGACTTCTTTATCTACCACTACTATTGCATTATTTAAGTCGCCACCTTTAATCAAGTTATTGGCAACTAGCATTTCAAGTTCATGTAAAAAGCAAAAGGTACGGCAAGAAGCAATTTCTTTTTTAAATTCATCGATTGGTGAAATGCTGGCATGCTGACTTCCCAATACCGGCGAGTTATAATCAATCATGCAGGTAAAGCGATAATCATCCAAAGGCATGGCAACCATTTCTACTTTGCGGTCGGGCTCTGTATAATGAATATTATATGGAATTACATAATATTCGCGGTCTGGCTTTGCGTCTGAATTCCCGCTTTTGTAATTGCTTGGATATATTCTATAGAGCTTCCGTCCAGAATGGGAATTTCTGGGCCATCAATTTCAATGAGCACATTGTCGATTTCCATCCCTACCAATGCTGCAAGTACATGTTCAATAGTACTTACACTTGCTCCATTTTGAGAAATGGTTGTTCCTCTTGAAGTATCTGTTACATTATCTACATCGGCTTCAATGATAGGGCTGTCCTGTAGGTCAATTCGTTTAAATTTGTAGCCGTGGTTTTCTGGGGCTGGTTTAAAGGTCAGTGTAGCAGATTTTCCGGTATGCAAACCCACGCCAGAAATGCTGATCTCATTCTTTACAGTTCTTTGTTTTACATTCATTCTCTTAAGCTCAAACGCTAGGCGATAAAAGTTAATCCTGTTTATTTAATAATTTCTCTAATTCCAAAATACGCTTTTCTAAGGCGGGCAAACGACTCAGTGTAACCTGAACCCTCATTTGAGTAGAATAAGGCAAAGCAGGAGTTCCTGCCCATTTCTTATCTTCCTCCTCAATCGAACGGTTTAGACCAGATTGTGCTTGAATCTGTGATTTATTAGCAATGGAAATATGTCCTGCAATTCCGACTTGGCCCCCTAGGACCACATTCTTCCCAATTTTTGTACTACCAGAAATTCCCGTTTGGGCAGCAATAACCGTATCTGAACCAATCTCGACATTATGAGCGAGTTGAATAAGGTTATCTAGTTTTACTCCTTTCCGAATAAATGTAGATCCCATGGTCGCTCGATCTATCGTTGTGTTCGCCCCAATTTCTACTTGATCCTCAATTACAACATTACCGATCTGACTCACTTTATGGTAAGATCCGTCTTCTTGAGGTGCAAAACCAAATCCATCACTTCCAATAATTGCTCCCGAATGGATAATGACATTATTTCCAATAACACAATCAAAGTAAATCCGTGCTCCTGCATAAAGAGTGCTCTTTATTCCAATACTTACATTGTCTCCGATATAACTATGTGGATAGATTTTGCTATCGTCTCCGATAGCAACATTTGGACCAATATAAGCGAAGGCTCCAATATATACGTTCTTTCCGATTTTGGCAGTGGGATGTATAAAATTCGGCTCTTCTATGCCTTGTTTATCTAAGCGGATAAGGTTATATTTTTCTAACAATACAGAAAAGCTGCTGTATGCATTTTTAACACGAATAAGTGTCGGACTAACAGGACGTTGAATCTCTTGGTCCTGATTGATTATAACTATGGAAGCTTGGGTCGTATAAAGATGTTGCTCATATTTTGGATTGGCTAAAAAAGCAATACTACCTTGTTGGGCATCTTCAATCCTACTGAGCTGAGATACAGTCACTTCAGGATCGCCTTCAACGACTCCATTGATTAGGGCACTGACTTGTTTAGCGGTAAACTGCATTCGCAAATTTATAGGTTAAATACGTATTAACAAATAATTAATTATTGTGCGGCGAATTTAAGCATTTATTCGCTTTATATTGTAAAGTTCTTTAGGATATGATACAATATGCTTTTGAACCTTCTTGGATAAAACCTCTAAATTTGAAAGATCAGATGCTAATGTGATGTCTTGAATAGAACCATCTTTCATTAAAATTTGAATGTTTCCCTCTCCAACTTGATAAGCACTGTTGGAAACAGTTTGACTATAAACGATATATTCCGTGTCCGCTTCATTGAGCTTATATTTGTCCATGGCCGATTTTCTAAGCTCAGAAATATAAGATCCGTGTGGGATCTGGTTGCTCATTTCCACTCTATTCAAATTCCTACTCATGATTCCTTTGCACAACATAGAAAGAATGTTATCCTCATGATTTGCCCAAACTTTCAGGCATGCTAAGATATCAGTATCATCCAATTGAGAAAAATTATAGAGATGAGCAGGATTCTCTTCAAAGGTTAAGCGATTAATGCTGTTCTTTAAAAAATGGGATAAGGCCGGAGTCGCAAATAAATTTGCGCCTTTTAAGGTAAGGTACTTTGCTCTCTTTAAGGTTTTTATTAACATGAGCTCGGCGCTAACCACGGTCTTGTGAAGATACACTTGCCAATACATTAAACGACGTGCAATCAAAAATTTCTCAATAGAATAGATTCCTTTTTGTTCTACGACCAGTTGGTTATTAGCAACGTTAAGCATTTTGATAATGCGATCGAAACTGATTACACCTTCAGAAACGCCAGTAAAAAAGCTGTCACGATTTAGATAATCCATTCGGTCAGTGTCTAGTTGACTAGAAACCAACTGGTGTAAAAAGTGCTTAGGATGTTGATCTTGAAATATTTCTATAGCCAAAGTCAACTGACCCGAAAACTCATGATTTAGCTCATTCATGATTAAATGCGAAATATGTTCATGAGAAATCCCTTCCACAAGGGTATGTTCTAAAGAATGTGAGAACGGCCCATGGCCAATATCATGCAATAAGATGGCGATTATAGCAGCCTCCTCTTCTTCTTTAGAGATTTCAATATTTTTGCCTTTTAAAGTCTCAATGGCCAACGTCATTAGGTGCATCGCTCCTAAAGCATGGTGAAAACGAGTGTGCAAAGCTCCTGGATACACCAAGTGGGTCAAACTCACCTGCTTGATATAGCGTAATCTTTGAAAATAAGGATGCTCTATTAAATCATATACCAAATCGGAAGGAATGGAGATGAAGCCATAAACGGGGTCGTTAATTATTTTTTTCTTATTTAATGACATCTCAATTTTTCTTCAAAGGTGCTAATTAACCGTGTTAAACCTTAATTATTATGTTTCTTTTATACATGAACCACAAGATTAGATACCAAAAAAGTATAAAAAGTACTGCGTAAGCTAAGGATGCATTTAAAGGTGAAAAATTGGGAACCAAAAAAGTGTTATAAAACCAAGTTTGTGATCCTACCATTTTTCCATCAGGCATTTCTACTTTAATCATACTAAGAATACGGGGCATCAAACCTGAAAGGAAAAAGACAGTTATAGCGTTGACGCCGTATACGACAAAGGGCTTTGTAAATTTCTTATACCCATTAATATCGATTAACCAATAGGTTAAACTTAAAAGGATCGTTGCCCAGCCCCCGGTATAAAGGACGAAAGAACTTGTCCATAATGATTTATTTAAAGGAAACTGTAGCCCCCATACTAAGCCAGCAAGCAGAGCTAAAATGCCGATTGAGAAAAGCCATGAAACCTTTACCGAATCAATTACATTTTTTCTTCTTAAAAATACACCTACCAACACACCAAATAAACAAGATGAGATTGCTGGAACTGTACTTAAAATACCTTCAGGGTCCCATGTTTTCGCCGATTTCCATAGATGTGCTTCTGTTAATACCAACCGATCAAACCAAGCAGCTAAGTTGGTTTCTTTATCTAAATTTGCATAGCCAACACCGGGAACAGGGATAAAAGTCATCATTGCCCAATAAATAACTAAAAGACTGACGAATATTTTGAAAATATTCTTTGGGGAATTTTTTAAGAAGATTACCGATGAAATAAAGAATACGACTCCAATGCGTTGTAGGACGCCAGGAATTCTGACTGTTGAAAAAGCTTCTATAGGATCCGTGAATACTTTTGGGAATAGGGATAGAAACAAGCCTAAACCAAAAAGGGTTAATGCTCTTTTAAACGCTTTTATTAGTGTGCTTTTATGGGTAGCAGGATCTAGCTTTTTGCTTCCCATGGCATAGGCGATTGAAACGCCGACAATAAAAAGGAAAAAGGGGAAAATTAAATCGGTAGGGGTACAACCATGCCAACTCGCATGTGCAAGTGGGGGGTAGATGTTCGCCCAACTCCCTGGATTATTAACCAAAATCATCGCAGCTACTGTGGCGCCCCTGAAAACATCTAGTGATAATAAACGTGGTTTTGTTTGCATGGCGAAAGATAGTATTTTCAAGCATATAATGGAAATTTGAAGGGCAGATTAGTGAAAAGTCAACGTTAATTAAAGTTAAAAATAAAATCTTTTGACAAACTTTATTTAAGTTCGTATCTTATTACTATAAAATATAAAATGCAAGAATTGAATATATTATGGGCTGACGATGAAATTGATTTGCTCAAACCTCATATTATGCTCCTTAATGAAAAAGGATATTTCGTAAAAACAGTTACTAATGGAAACGATGCTGTTGAAGCATTTAAAAATACTTATTACGATTTGGTGTTTTTAGACGAAAATATGCCGGGCCTAACTGGTTTAGAAACTTTGGCAATATTAAAGACTATTAATCCTGTTGTGCCCATGGTTTTGGTAACCAAGAACGAGGAAGAGCACTTAATGGAAGAGGCAATCGGTTCAAAAATTGACGATTACCTCATTAAGCCTGTAAACCCAAAGCAAGTATTGCTCACTATAAAAAGGCTGACTGAAAACAAACGACTAGTTAGCGAAAAAACATCAATTGCTTATCAACAGGACTTCCGAAATTTAGGAATGACACTTAATGATCGCTTGGATTATGAACAATGGGCGGAAGTATATAAAAAATTAGTTTATTGGGAGCTATCGCTCGAAAAATTGGAAGATGCAGGGATGCATGAAGTATTGACTATGCAAAAAGCGGAAGCCAACGCCCAATTCTCGAAGTTTATTGAAAATAATTACCTTAATTGGATTAAACATCCTGACGAAGGTCCGGTATTATCTCATCAACTTTTTGCTCAAAAGCTCTTTCCTAAAATGGAATCTGATAAGCCCACCTTTTTTTTCCTAATAGATAATCTTCGGTATGACCAATGGAGAGTTATCAATACTGTATTAACAAATTATTACCGACTAGATGAGGAAGACAGCTATTATAGCATACTTCCAACTGCTACACAATATGCGAGAAATGCTATATTTAGTGGCTTGATGCCTTCGGATATGGAAAAGAGGTATCCGGACATGTGGCAAAATGATGAAGATGAAGGCGGAAAGAATCTGCATGAGGAAGATTTTATAGCCGATCAAATCAAGCGAATTGTGCGCAAAGATTGCAAATTCTCATATCAAAAGGTATTGACATTAGATCATGGTAAAGAAGTAGTTGAAAATCTTCCTAACTTAATGGGAAATGATTTAAATGTATTGGTGTATAATTTCGTGGATATGCTTTCCCATGCTAGAACCGATATGGCAATGATACGCGAGCTGGCAAACGATGAGGCAGCCTACCGCTCATTAACCCTTTCGTGGTTTGAGCATTCGCCTCTACTAGAAGCTTTAAAATGGCTTTCACAAAAGAAAGTAAGAGTCGTTATCTCCACAGATCATGGAACTATAAAGGTGAAACATGCCAGTAAGGTCATTGGAGATAGAAATACAAATACCAACCTACGCTACAAACAAGGTAAAAACCTAAACTTTATTGCGAAAGATGTCTTTCACATAAAAAATCCACAAGAAGCCATGCTTCCAAGGCTGCATGTAAGCTCCAGCTTCATCTTTGCGAAGGAAGATACTTATTTTGTATACCCTAATAATTACAACCAGTTTGTAAACTATTATAATGAAACTTTTCAGCATGGTGGCATATCAATGGAAGAAATGATAATTCCTTTCATAACTTATAGCCCAAAATAACCATCTTTAGCTCGCATTCAATGAAAATTAAATATCTTTGTAGCTATCCAATAAGGACGATAGATACAAAGATATTTTTTTGATAAAGATTAAGTTAAATAGCCTTTCTGAATTGCCTAGTGCTGCTGCGAAAATTCTTGAAGCAGCAGATGGCAGGCGTATATTCTTGTTCTACGCCACTATGGCGATGGGAAAGACGACTCTAATAAAGGAACTTTGTAAACAATTAGGTGTGGAGGAGAACGTATCCAGTCCCACTTTTTCAATCGTCAATGAATATGTAGGCAAAGATGGAAATATTTATCATTTTGACTTCTATCGTTTAAAGGATGAACAAGAGGCGTTCGACTTAGGTTACGAGGAGTATTTTTATTCAGGAAATTACTGCTTTGTAGAATGGGCCGAAAAAATTGAAAACTTATTGCCAGAAAATGCTGTTTCAATATCTATTACCGCAAATAGTAAGGGCGAAAGAATCATTAAACTAAATTTGCCATTTTAAGTCGTTCATGCGTTAAAATAGTAGAACATGTGTATACCAATAAAATTTACCTTATTTTACTAATATTTCATTAAGATGTACAATGATAAAAATTTAGAAGCTTGCTTCTAAGCTATATGAAACTTTGGCAAGGTCGAAAGGAGTTTTAATGACAATGTTCTTATGTGGTTAAAATTTCATTTACCTAATCCAAGTCATTTCTTTTACGTAACTTAATGCTAAATTATTTTTATTAAAAAATATGAGTCAACTTTCTCATTTAGCACATCAAGCACTTAAGCAGCCCCAAGAGATGCTGAAGAAGGTCGGAAATAAAAGAAATCAATTATTTATCGGCATCCCAAAAGAAATCAGTTTTCAAGAAAACAGAATTCCCCTAACGCCCTTATCAGTATCTGTATTAGTTGAAAACGGACACAGAGTGTTAATAGAAAGTGGCGCTGGTAATGAAGCTAATTTTTTAGATCATCACTATAGCGAGCAAGGTGCAGAGATTGTCCATGATACAGCGAGTGTCTATAAGGCAGATATTATTATTAAAATAGCCCCGCCTACCCTTGATGAAATTAAACTGATGAAAAACGGACAAGTTCTGTTTTCATCTCAACAGCCTACCTTTATTACTCTTGAGCAACTTCAGGCCATGATGAATAAGCGCATAACGGCACTTAGTTATGAATATTTGCGCGACGAGGGCAATATTTTATCGGTTGTACGAGCCATGAGTGAAATAGTGGGGGCAACTTCCATTCTTATTGCTGCAGAATACTTAAGCAATGTTATGGATGGAAAGGGATTGATGTTGGGCGGAGTAACTGGTGTACCCCCTACGGAAATTGTGATTTTAGGGGCAGGGACGGTAGGGGAATATGCCGCAAGGACTGCGATCGCCCTGGGTGCTCAGGTAAAGGTGTTTGATAGCTCAATTTATAGGCTTAGGCGGCTTCAAAATAATATTGGAAGTAGAATATTTACTTCCGTAATTCAGCCAATGGTTCTGCGAAAAGCAATTATTGCCTGTGATGTAGTAATCGGTGCGATACGAGCAACCAATGGACGCTGCCCTTCATTTGTGACTGAAGAAACGGTGTCAAAAATGAAGCCTAATTCGGTTTTAATCGATGTGAGCATTGATCAAGGAGGATGTTTTGAAACTTCGGAAATAACCAATCACCTCAATCCTATTTTCAGGAAATATGGTGTCATTCACTATTGTGTTCCCAATATTGCGTCCCGGGTTTCAAGAACTGCAACTTACGCACTCACCAATATATTTACGCCTATTTTACTAGATTTGGGCGATATGGGAAGCATGATGAACTTAATTTGGGAAAAGCCAGGTGTAAGAAGCGCAGTATATATTTTTCAAGGGCACTTGACGAGTAAAGATATAGGGAACCGATTTAATCTTACCCCAAAGGATCTGGATTTATTGGTGCTCTCACATCGGTAGGAATAAGCCTATTCTTAATCTAGGTAAGAAAAGAACCCTATGAAACAAAAGATACCTTTTTTTAGAAGTGCATTTGAGCTATTAAAAGATACATTTGCTGCATTTTTGGAGGATAATGCAATGAAAATGAGCGCCGCCCTGGCCTATTATACCATTTTTTCATTAGCACCTTTGCTTTTGATCATCATTTGGTTAACGGGCTTCTTTTTTGGTGAGCAAGCGATAAACGGTCAAATCTTTGGAGAGCTAAATAAATTTATAGGAGAGGAGGCGGCAATGCTGATACAGGAATTTATTAGGGGCGTAAGTCTTGCGGGAAAATCAGGATTGGCAATACTGATTGGTGTAGGAACACTCATCGTAGGTGCTACAAAAGTATTTATAGAAATTCAAGACTCTATCAATGCAATATGGGGGGTACGTGCGAAACCCAAAAAAGGATGGGTAAAATTAATTGTAGATCGAGTGTTATCGTTCTCACTAATCATAGGATTAGGTTTTCTATTAATCGTTTCACTATTTGTCAATTTGATAATCGACGCACTCAGCACCACTCTTGTAGAATACTTTCCGGATACAACTGTATTTTTTGTCAACCTAATTAATGGCTCTGTTTCTTTTGTGATAATCGCTGTTCTTTTTGCAGTGATCTTCAAATTTTTGCCCGATGCAGAAATTAGATGGGTTTACGTAAGAAGTGGGGCAATATTTACATCAATATTATTCATTTTAGGGAAATATTTAATAGACCTGTATATGCAATACACTGCACCGGCAAGTGCCTATGGTGCAGCGGGCTCTATGGTTATTATTTTATTATGGATCTATTACACTGCAGCCATTCTTTTCTTTGGTGCAGAATTTACTCAGGTATATGCCAAAAAGCGTGATGGGGAAATAAGACCCGCGAAATATGCGGTGAAAATTACCCTGTCAGAAATTGAACAGGATATAAATGCAGGAAAAGATCCAGAGGTTTCTAAGCCTAAAAAAAGTAATTAGTCCACCCGTCTGTACCTTGTCCTGCATCATGAAATCGTACTAAAGAGACAGAATATCCACAATCTTTAGTAAATTGGCATTCACATGATTGATGTGTTTTATGGCATGCGCAAAATCTGTATATGTTATAGTGCCTCCCAGCAAGCCGGCCATTTCACCCTTTCTTCCGTTCAACAATCCCTCCACGGCAGCTACTCCTAGTCGACTGGCCAAAACCCGATCCATACAAGTGGGACTTCCACCTCGTTGTATGTGGCCTAACACCGAAATTCGAACATCATAATGTGGGAAACGATCTTTTACTTTGTCGGCAACAGCAAAAGCATCGCCATCTTTGTCACCTTCGGCAACGATGATGATTCTGGAAGATTTATTTTTACGGGTTTTATCCAAGCGTGTTAAGAAGCCAGAGAAGTCTATTTTGTTTTCCGGAATTAAAATTGCCTCCGCGCCAGTTCCAATACCGCTTCTCAAAGCAATCAGGCCTGAATCCCTGCCCATAACTTCGACAATAAAAACACGATCATGAGACTCTGCTGTATCGCGGATCTTATCAACAGCATCAATGACAGTATTGATGGCGGTATCATAGCCGATAGTAAAATCAGTTCCTTGCAAATCATTATCAATTGTCCCCGGCATTCCCATTATAGGCATATCGTATTCTTGCATAAAGATTTTAGAACCAGTGAAAGTGCCGTCACCACCAATGGCAACTAAAGCGTCAATATCGAATTTCTTAAGGTTTTTAAATGCTTTAGCGCGGCCCTCACTTGTTTTGAAGTCTTCACTTCTAGCCGTTTTCAACATTGTACCGCCACGCTGGATAATATTGGCTACAGACTTCGCCTCCATTGGAAAAATATCACCCTTAACCATGCCATCGAAGCCACGATAAATTCCGAAGACATTTAAATCGTAATAAAGGCCACTACGTACAACAGCGCGAATAGCAGCATTCATTCCCGGAGCATCTCCTCCAGACGTAAATACTGCAATGTTTTTAATTTTATCCATATGATTTATTTAGAAAGATGGCTAAGATAAATTTTATTTTTTAAATGCCTCAAGCCCATTATTAAGAAAGTTGATATAATTTTGAATATTTAAATTATATGCCTGAGCTGGAACTAATCGATCGCCATCGCCATTCATGATAACATAGAATGGTTGAGAATTGGTTTTAAAAACGGAAGATTGTAGGTCACTCCATTTTTTACCGATTGTATTTATTTTTTTGCCGCTAAAATCGGAAGTGTATTGTTCACTTTCATCTAATGCAGTTTTGTCGTCGACATATAAGGAAATGATGACATAGTCTTGTCTTAATCGGCGTAAGACTTCACTATCGGCCCATACCGTCGCTTCCATTTTACGGCAATTAACACAACTCCATCCTGTAAAATCGATTAAGGCAGGCTTATTCACTTTTTTGGCATAGTCCAAACCTTCTTGATAGTCATAAAACGCTTCTAATCCATGAGGAGCTTCAAAAAGTCCAGCATACTTTCTTGATGAGTTGGAATTATCGGCTGATGTAGAAGACAAGGATCCATAAGATAGCCGAGAAAGATCAAAATCTTGAGTAGGTTGCGGAGGTAGCCAAGCGCTGATGCCTTTCAAAGGGGCGCCCCACATGCCAGGGACCATGTACATGGTGAAAGTTAGTATTAGCATGGCAAAGAATAACCTAGGCAGAGAGATTATACTAATCTCGTCAGAAGCGGACAGCTTTAGTTTTCCTAAAAGGTAGATGCCGAAAATAGCAAAGATCACAATCCAAATCGCTAAGAAAATTTCCCGATCTAAAATTCCCCAATGATAAGCCAAGTCTACATTGGATAAGAATTTAAAGGCAAGAGCTAATTCTAAAAAACCTAAAGATACCTTCACAGTATTTAACCACCCTCCCGATTTTGGCATTTCCTTTAAGAAAGCTGGAAAAGCAGCAAAAATAATAAAGGGAAGCGCTAATGCAATCGAGAATCCAAGCATCCCAATAGCAGGGCCTAATAAAGCACCTTCGGAAACAGCTTCAACTAATAAATAACCAATGATGGGACCTGTACAAGAAAAGGAAACAAGGGCCAAAGTAAAGGCCATAAAGAAAATGCCAATTAGTCCTCCTCTATCGGATTGCTGATCTATTTTGTTAACAAATCGCGCCGGAAGCGTGATCTCAAAAGCACCTAAAAAAGAGATTGCAAAAATAATGATAATCACGAAGAAGGCTAAATTAAAGAGTGCACTACTAGCCATTTGATTTAAGGCCGAAGCGCCAAAAGCCAAAGTGATTAAAATTCCTAAGGCAACATAAATCACGATGATAGAAATGCCATATAGAAAGGCCATTCTTAATCCTTTGCTACGGCTTCCGCCTTGTTTAGTGAAAAAGGAGGTCGTCAGAGGTACCATCGGATAAATACAAGGCATTAAAAAAGCGGCAAAACCACCAATTAATCCAGCAATAAAAATCCCCCAAAGACTATTAGGGCTACCTTCATTCTCTAACTCTCCAGCTGCTTCGGCATTGCTTATTAAGGAATCAGAATTGGCGACAGTTAAGGCGTCAGTAGAATCGGAAGGTGTGGTAACTGTTAATAACGAAAGTGTGTCTGGAGTTCCACGAGGTCCTACTGCAGGTAAAGTGATATCAACCGGACTTCCATCTTTAGCGGCATTTATTTCTTGGGCGTCATTTTTCTGTTTGACCTCAGCAAAAGCTTTAGAGGCATCGATAGGTATAGAAAAAGGGACTTCTTCTGGAGGTAAGCAATTCTTGTCATCACAAGTCATGAACTCCAGCATTCCTTTCACTGTGAATTTTGGTTCTTTTAGTTTTATTCGTTGTTTAAAATCAACTTTATTCGTATGCCATGCAATCTGCATGTCAAAATTTGGGTCAAAGGCCGAAATTGCCTTGGGACTTTCACTAACTGATCCGATCAGGCTGTAGCTAGGCGAGTTTTCAAAAGAGAAACTAGTGGGTATGGGGCCACCTTCCTCAATAAATTGGGAGTATAGGTGCCATCGATTTTGAATGGTGGCACTAAGAACTAAAGTCGCTTCATCGCCCTTTACATCCTCAACACTAAATTTCCAGCTGACAGGGTCGTATATTTGAGCCTGAGCAGACCAAGATCCACAAAAAAGTAAAAATAATAAGAAAAGCCTCTTCATAATATACAGTCTTATATACATTTAAATTAGATATTCAATCTCTTTAAATCCAAACTTAGCAAGATGACCATTAAAGTCAACTACTAACTTCCCATTTTCATCTACATCTATAATCTTTCCTTCAACAAGAACTCCATCAATTTTGAACTTTCTAATTTCATTAATACCAAAAAGATGTTCGCAATAGAGCTGCTTTTGTTCAGCAAAGTTCCCCCGCCTGAGTTGAAAATAGTGATAATCAACGCAAGTGCAAATTTCGGTTAATAACTTTTCAATACTGTACGTTTCATGTAATAATTTAATAAGGGAGCCAGCCTGATTCATCTCATCGGGGAAATCAGATTGATTTACATTAATACCGATACCAATTATGGCATATTTCCAAGAGTTACCCTGCAAAATATTTTCAATTAATAGGCCCCCTAGTTTCTTGTTGTTAACAAATATGTCGTTCGGCCATTTAATTCGGACTTCTTGATCGAGAATATTGCTTAAAACTTGCTGAACAGCTAGACAAATAGCAATATTCAGAGTAAATTGCTGTGAAGGATGTAAAAAGTTGGGGCAAAGTAAAATGCTTGCCGTTAAGTTTTTGCCTGGATGACTTTGCCAATGGGTACCAACTTGCCCTCTACCCGCATATTGGTCAACTGCCATTATTACAGTTCCTTCGGCAAATGGCTTAGATTTTGACAGTTTATCCTTTAGATAATCATTTGTAGATGCAACGCGCTCGAGGACAATGCGATTTTGTCCAACACATATTCCTGAAAAATTGTTACTTTGTAAAGGTTTAGGCATTCTAGAATGATGAAACAGTCAAAATTAGGATTATTAATGGTAAAAAGTAAAAAAGTAGATAATTCAATGCTTATTTCTCAACTCGTGGTCCACGGTATGCAGGAGAAAAAGGGAAATGATATTGTAAGACTAGATTTAAGAAATATTAACAGTTCAGTATCTGATTATTTCGTAATTTGCCACGCTGAAAGCGCCACACAAATGAGAGCCATTGCGGATAGCATAGAAGCAGAGGTATATAAAGGTGTTAAAGAACATCCATGGAGAGTTGAAGGGTATGCAAACGGCGAATGGATACTGTTAGATTATGTGGACGTTGTTGTTCATGTTTTTAAAACAGATAAGAGAGAATACTATGGTATTGAAGACCTTTGGGGCGATGCTAAATTTGAAAACTATAAAAGCGCTTAAATCAGATTAGTCCAAAAGGTAAAATAATGCTGAAAAAAATTTAAATAGATCGGCATTCTAAAATGAAGAAGATGAAAGAAAAAATGTCTAAACAGACAGGCAAGAAGAAAATAATCCCTGGAAAAAAGATCACTCCAAAACCCCCCAAATTCAATATTATGTGGCTTTGGATGGCCATGCTTTTAGGATTCTTCGTGCTCCAGTATGTTTTTAGCGGAGAAACTGCAAAAACAATAAACTATAAGCAATTTGAACAAGAAATGCTTATTCCGGGTGATGTCGATCACTTGGTTGCTTATAAAAAGAATGACCTTTACGTTGTAGAAGTTTTTATTAAGAAAGAAAAACTTGACGAAGAGAAGTATAAAGATGTAAAGCCTCAGCCGAATGCATTAAATATTACACCTACTGTTGGTCCCCAATATGTATTTAATGAGGGTTCTATGGATTTATTAGACCGTAAACTGGATGCCGCCCAAGCAGGAATTCCAATGGAAAGCCGTGTGAGCGTCAACCTAGAAGACCGTACAAGTGCATGGACAGGTTGGTTAATTACTTTACTTCCCATTTTATTGATCGTCGGCTTCTGGATTTTCATCATGCGAAGAATGGGTGGTGGAGCCGGTGGAGGTGGTGCTGGCGGACAGATATTTAATATCGGTAAATCGAAGGCAACGCTTTTTGACAAAGAATCACAAGTAAACGTTACTTTCAATGATGTAGCAGGTTTGGAAGAAGCCAAACAAGAAGTTATGGAAATCGTTGACTTCTTAAAGAATCCTGGTAAATACACCAACCTTGGAGGTAAAATCCCGAAAGGAGCTTTATTGGTAGGTTCCCCAGGAACAGGAAAAACACTATTGGCAAAAGCTGTTGCCGGAGAAGCTCAAGTACCTTTCTTTTCCCTTTCGGGGTCGGACTTTGTAGAAATGTTTGTAGGTGTTGGAGCTTCCCGTGTCCGTGATTTATTTAAGCAGGCAAAAGATAAAGCCCCGTGTATTATTTTTATCGATGAGATCGACGCTATAGGTCGTGCAAGAGGCAAAAACAGCATGATGGGTGGGAACGATGAACGTGAAAATACCTTAAACCAGCTTCTTGTAGAAATGGATGGTTTCGGTACCGATTCAGGAATTATCATCTTGGCAGCAACTAACCGTCCAGATGTTTTAGACTCAGCTTTGCTTCGTCCTGGGCGCTTCGATAGGCAAATATCTATTGATAAACCCGATTTAGTAGGACGAGAGCAAATATTTAAAGTGCATTTAAAGCCAATTAAGCTTGCGGCGGATGTAGATGCTAAAAAGCTTTCTGCACAGACTCCAGGTTTTGCTGGTGCCGAGATTGCTAACGTATGTAATGAGGCAGCATTGATCGCCGCTCGTCGTTCAAAAACTTCGGTGGATATGCATGATTTTCAAGATGCAATTGATCGTGTTATCGGTGGTTTGGAAAAGAAAAATAAAATCATATCTCCAGAAGAGAAACGGATTGTTGCTTACCACGAAGCGGGTCATGCCATTGCGGGCTGGTTCTTAGAACATGCCGATCCACTGGTGAAAGTATCAATAGTTCCTCGAGGTGTAGCCGCTTTAGGTTATGCTCAATACTTACCGAAAGAACAATTCTTGTATACTACAGAGCAGTTAATTGATGGAATGTGCATGACAATGGGTGGGCGAGTAGCGGAAGATATTACTTTCTCTAGAATATCAACGGGTGCACAAAACGACCTTGAACGCATTACTAAATTGGCTTATGCCATGGTCACCGTGTATGGTATGAATAAGAAAGTTGGAAATATTTCTTTCAACGACAGCCAGGAAAATCAATTCAACAAACCTTACTCAGAAAAAACTGCAGAGCTTATTGATGAAGAAGTGAGGTTATTGATTTCGGATTCTTATGATCGTACAAAACGATTGCTTTTGAGTAAGCAGGCGGGCTTGATCGCATTGGCAGAGAAATTATTGGAAAAGGAAATTTTGTTCCAGTCAGATTTAGAGGAGATTTTGGGAAAGCGTCCTTTTGATCATCGCACCACTTATGACGAATTTGTGAATAGTGGTGATAATGAAAAGAAAGACGAAGCTTCTGAAAAAGATCAAAATCCTGCAGAAGCCACTCCTTCAACACAGGAGCCAACTATAGCAACTAAGAATGAAGGTCTGCCTGAAGAGAATGCGTCATTTCCAGTAAATGGAGATAGTTTACAGGGAAATCGGGCAGAAGATAAGTCGAGTGCCTTTGAAGTGGAGGACAGTAAATAAGGTGGAGGTAAATGAAGTCCAATAGCAATCATTCAGAAACAACCTCCAAGGAGCGGGTTTTAAAAAAGATAAGAAAAGCTTTGTTGGAAAAGACTGACAACCCTTATCTAGGTCTTGAAGAAACACCCTTATATCCTGAATTTGAAGAGCAGTTGGAATTTGTGTTCGCACAGCAATTTACCGCCATTGCTGGTAAATTTGTATATTGTGAAGATGATATTGACCTAATAGAGAATCTCTTAGCTTTGGCAGAAAGAGATTCTTTACGTAAAATATATGCTTGGGAACCAGAGGTGCAAAAGTTATTAAGCGCCTATGGTTTCCCTTTTTATAGTACTGATACAGACTTTGACCAAGCTGAGGTGGGGATTACCACCTGCGAAGCTTTAATCGCTAGAAATGGAAGCGTATTAGTGAGCAATGCAAGTGCAGCTGGACGCCGCTTAAGCATTTTTCCACACATTCATATCGTAATCGCCAATACATCTCAACTCCTTCCTGATATAAAAGATGGTTTGGAACTCATGAAGATGAAATACCCCGATGGTCTACCCAGTATGATCAGTTTGGTAACCGGACCTAGCCGTACCGCCGATATTGAAAAAACATTAGTTTTAGGTGCTCATGGCCCCAGAGAGCTCTACGTTTTTTTATTGGATGATTCCATTATGCCAAAGTAATACTGCTGCCTCCTTGGCTACATGATTCTCGTTCGGCGTTCTGCTATCGTTCCTTACATGATTCTTGATACTTCCTTGTAAACTCTCTTACCTATTCTCTATTTGTTTCATCGAGTCGGGTTGCCTAAATGATGAGGCCACTGAAAATGATGCGGACAAGTCTCCAAGCGGAGACAATGAATCGACAAATAGCAGGTATACGAAATGCGATGTTCAAAAGTAAATTGAACCATCCATAGTGCTAATAATATTAGTATATTTGTTTGATGGAAGAAGGGCAAAACTATTTTAAAGGAAGGGGTTCACAGGTAAACCCTACTAATAAGTTTTTCGAGAAGAGGTATACCACGGATCACATTGAAGGCTTAGACGAAGAATTTTTGGAAAATTCGGCTACGCAATTTTTTGAGGAGAGTCCGAAAAAGATTATTAGCAAAAGCGATAGTCCAGATTTGCGATTTATGCAATCCATTAATCCTTATCAAGGTTGTGAGCATGGCTGCATTTATTGTTATGCTAGGAACTCTCATCAATATTGGGGTTTTAGTGCTGGTTTAGATTTTGAACGTAAAATTATCATTAAGAGAAATGCTGCGGAATTGTTAGAAGCGCAGTTTAATAAGAAGAATTATGCACCAGCGACTATCTTGTTGTCGGGGAATACGGATTGCTACCAACCGATCGAGCGCAAGCTGGAGATCACACGTTCACTTTTAAAGGTGTTTTTAAAATACCAACATCCCGTGTCGTTGATTACAAAAAATAGTTTGATATTACGGGATCTAGATATTTTGGAAAAGTTGGCCAAATTGAATTTGGTGCATGTGGCAATTACTTTAAATTCTCTGAACGGGGAGTTGAGACAAAAGATGGAGCCCCGTACGGTTACCGCTAGGGGTAGGTTGAAGGTGATGCATCAGTTGAGTGATGCAGGTGTGCCGGTGATGTTGATGTGTGCGCCCATTATTCCGGGTTTGAACAGTGATGAGATGCCTTCTCTTATCAAAGCAGCCGCTGAAAATGGGGCGAAGTCTGCCTCCTTCACCATCGTTCGTTTGAACGGTGAAATCGCTTCCATTTTTGAGGATTGGATTGCGAAAGCTTTTCCAGATCGCGCTGAAAAGGTTTTGAATATGATTAAAGAATGTCATGGTGGTAAATTAAACGATAGTCAATGGGGTAGACGGATGAAAGGTGGTGGGAAACTGGCAGAAAGTATTCATGCATTGTTTAGTATTTCTGTGAAGCGGTATATGGGTGAGAATAGCATGGATCCTTTGCGAACCGATTTGTTTATCTCAAAGCACGGAAAGCAATTAGATTTATTTTAAAAACTTGTTTTAGCATTAAATTGATTAATTTCACGCCTTATTTAAGGTCTTATGCAAGAATATTTCACACAAACACCGATAGCCAGTTTAATATTATTATTTACAGTTATTACGAGCGTCTATGCCTTTTCGAATCCGGATTTATACGGTAAATTTATGCTGCATCCGTATAGTGTGAGTCGGGGTCACAATGTATATACGGTGTTTAGTAGCGGGATTGTACATAAAGACTGGAGTCATTTGCTTTTTAATATGCTTACCTTTTTCTTTTTTGGTTTCCCATTAGAGCGCTTGTTAAGCAGTGTTAGCAGTTGGGGGCATTGGCAGTTCTTGCTGATTTATTTACTTGGTTTGATGTTGAGTGATATCAGTACAATTATCAAGGAAAAAGATAATTATCATTACCATAGTTTAGGAGCTTCAGGAGCAATTTGTGCTATTCTTTTCAGCTTTATTTTGTTTAATCCGACGATGTCGATTTATCTATTTTTCATTCCGATCCCTATTCCTGCTGTAATTTTTGGTTTTTTATTTTTGGCTTATTGTGTTTGGGCTGCAAAATCATCTCGAGACAGCATCAATCACGATGCGCATTTTTATAATGAGAATGGTCGATGTTATTGAGAAGAAACGTAATGGATATGAGTTGGACAAGGAAGAGCTTCAATTTGTGATTGAAGGATTTACGGATGGCAGTATTCCGGATTATCAAATGTCAGCCTTTGCGATGGCTGTTTATTTTAAAGGGATGACGCAAGAGGAGCGCGTGATTTTAACGCAATTAATGGTTGAATCAGGTGATCAGATTGATTTATCCGCGATAGAAGGCGTTAAGGTAGACAAGCATAGTACCGGCGGAGTTGGCGATACGACAACTCTAGTACTTGCACCGCTTGTAGCTGCGCTTGATGTACCGGTTGCGAAAATGTCAGGCCGCGGGCTTGGCCATACGGGCGGTACGATTGATAAGCTTGAGGCTGTTCCGGGGTTCCATGTGGAGATTTCCAATCAAGAGTTCATTGATTTAGTGAATAAAAATAAGATTGCCGTTATTGGCCAAAGCGGAAACCTCACACCCGCTGATAAGAAGCTATATGCACTTCGTGATGTAACCGCGACAGTGGATTCTATTCCGCTAATTGCGAGCTCCATCATGAGCAAGAAAATTGCCGCTGGTGCTGATGCCATTGTTCTTGATGTTAAAACAGGCGACGGGGCTTTCATGAAAAACCTAGATGACGCGAAGGAATTGGCGAAAGCTATGGTCGATATCGGAAATGGAGTCGGCCGTAAAACGAAGGCAATTATTTCTGATATGAGCCAGCCGCTAGGATTCGCTGTAGGGAATGCACTTGAGATCAAGGAAGCTATTGATACCCTTTCAGGGAATGGACCAGCTGATCTAAATGAGCTTTGCCTAACGCTTGGAAGCCATATGATCATCCTTGCAGGAAAAGCGGATACCCCTGAAGAGGCACGCCAAAAGCTTGAAGAAGTGATGAAGAATGGCCGTGCACTTGAAGTGTTTAAGACATTCCTTGCATCACAAGGCGGAGACGCAAGTGTTGTTGATAATCCAGAAAAATTGCCTCAGGCGAAATACATCATTGAGGTACCTGCGAAGGAAGCTGGATTTGTTGCGAAAATTGCGGCTGAGGAGATTGGTGTTGCCGCTATGCTTCTTGGTGCCGGCAGAGCGACGAAGGAATCTGAAATTGATTTGGCTGTCGGACTTGTTCTCAACAAGAAGGTTGGAGATGAGGTGGCGAAGGGCGAATCAATCGTGACGATTCATGCCAATGCAGAGGATGTTGAGAAGGTCATGAACATGATCTATGATGCTTATGAAATCAGCGGAGAAAAAACAGAAGCTCCGACATTGATTTATACAGAAATTCACTAATTGATACAGGAAAGCAGGTAATGGAAGATGACTGAAAAGTTAACGAGCTTAATTGACCACACCCTTTTAAAGGCTGACGCAAGAGAAGAGCAAGTAGTAAAGCTTGCAGAAGAAGCAAAGGAATATAAATTTGCCTCTGTTTGTGTCAATCCGACTTGGGTAAAAAAATGTGCTGAATTACTAGCTGACACACCAGAAGTGAAGGTGTGTACGGTAATTGGCTTCCCTCTTGGGGCAAATACACCTGAAGTCAAAGCATTCGAAACAAAGAATGCGATTGAAAATGGTGCTGATGAGGTAGACATGGTCATCAATATTGGCGCAATGAAAGATGGCCGTTACGATGAGGTTGAGGCAGACATTAAAGCCGTTGTTGAAGCAGCAAAAGGAAAGGCGCTTGTAAAGGTAATCATCGAGACATGCCTATTAACGAAAGAAGAAATCGAGAAAGCGTGCCAATTGGCTGTATCTGCTGGAACTGATTTCGTAAAAACATCCACCGGCTTCTCAACAGGCGGAGCGACTGCTGAAGACATCGCTCTCATGAGAAAGACTGTTGGACCGGAAATCGGTGTGAAAGCATCTGGCGGTGTTCGCAGCCTAGAGGACGCAAAAGCAATGGTGGAAGCAGGAGCTACGAGAATCGGAGCGAGCTCTGGTGTATCCATTGCCAAAGGGGAAACAGCAAGCACAGATTATTAATGGGGAATAACCAGGCTCATTTTTGCAAAAGCTAAAATGGGCAGGTTTAATTATCCAGCCCCGTCTCTCCTTGGGAGAACGGGGCTAATTTATGACTATGCACTGGATAATTTTGGGAGAACATCTTAGCGGAGGTAAACATGAAATATCTCATATCAATCATCGGGATTTTAATTGTACTAGGGTTAGCTTATCTCGTCAGTAATAATCGCAAGGACATTAAGTTTAGATATATTGGCATCATGATTGTGCTGCAAATTCTTTTGACCCTGTTGCTGCTCAACACGAAAGTCGGCTATTTCATCATACGTGCCATTGCGGTTGTGTTTGAACGGCTTCTTGAATATGCGGCAGAAGGAATCACCTTTGTCTTTGGCGGATTGGCCAATGAAGGTCAGGCACCATTCTTCCTGACTGTGCTTTTGCCAATTGTGTTCATTTCAGTCTTAATCGGGATTTTGCAGCATTTCAAGATTCTCCCCTTCATCATGAGGTGGATTGGTTATTTGCTTAGCAAGGTGAATGGAATGGGCAAGCTCGAATCCTACAATGCAGTTGCTTCTGCCATGGTAGGACAATCAGAGGTATTCATTACGGTTAAAAAGCAATTGGACAAGCTGCCGCCAAACCGTCTGTATACATTATGTGCTTCTGCGATGTCGACGGTCTCCATGTCAATTGTCGGTTCTTATATGACAATGATCGAGCCTGAATACGTCGTAACCGCGCTTGTTCTGAACCTGTTTGGCGGTTTCATCATCGCCTCCATCATCAATCCGTACAGGGTTGACCCGGAAGAGGATATTCTGCCTGTAGAAGAAGAGGAAAAGAAACAAACCTTTTTTGAAATGCTTGGGGAATATATAATGGATGGTTTTAAGGTAGCGATTGTAGTTGGGGCAATGCTGATTGGGTTTGTTGCCTTGATTGCTTTTATTAATGGCACATTCGATCAAATATTCGGTATTACGTTCCAGCATTTACTTGGCTATGTCTTTGCGCCAGTGGCCTTTATAATGGGTATTCCTTGGAGCGAAGCCGTTTCTGCCGGGGGAATTATGGCAACGAAGCTTGTGACAAATGAATTTGTTGCAATGGTCAGCTTATCTGATATTGCGGATACGTTCAGTGAACGGACGCTTGGTATTCTGTCTGTCTTCCTTGTCTCATTCGCCAATTTCTCATCGATTGGGATTATTGCCGGAGCGGTTAAGGGGCTCAGTGAACGGCAGGGTAATACAGTCGCACGCTTTGGCTTGAAACTTTTATATGGCGCGACGCTTGTCAGCATCCTATCCGGGCTGATTGTCGGGCTTATCATTTAAGCAGATTCCGTTGTGAATCTGCTTTTTCTTTTCTCGATGATTTAACTTTTGCGGTTTTTCGTTATACTATAGGGATAGTTAAATAGATGAAATGTAGAGAGAATGTGATCTAAATGCAGGAATTAATATGTGAAATTAAAGCGCGTGACAGTAAAAAGATAAAAGGCGGGTATCCGTTAATAGATAAGAGGGCGGTTGTCCATCCGGAGCATTTGCAAGAGGAGGGAAGCATCCTCAAGCTCACGGATGAAAATGGCCGTTTTATTGGGAAAGGCTATTATGGCAATCAAAATAAAGGAATAGGCTGGGTGCTGACGAGAAAGCAGGAAGAGGCTATTGACCAGGCATTCTTTGATGCGAAAATCACGAAGGCTCTGCGTGCGCGTGCTGCGTATTTTAACAGTGAAGAGACGACAGCATTTCGCGTGTTTAACGGCGAGGGTGATGGCATTGGCGGTCTTATCATCGATTATTATGCTGGTTTTTTCGTCATCCACTGGTACAGTCAGGGCATTTATACCTTCAAGGATATGGTGATCTCTTCCCTTCAAAAGTGGGAAGGCGGCTATAAAGGCATTTATGAGAAGAAGCGTTTTGATACGAAGGGGAAATATATCGAGGATGATGATTTCGTTGCCGGTGTAAGAGGTGAATTCCCGCTTATCGTCAAGGAGAATGGGGCTAACTTTGCCGTTGATCTAAATGATGGGGCAATGGTTGGTGTGTTCCTTGACCAGCGCGATGTGCGCCGGACCATCCGTGATAAGTATGCAAGGGGCAAGACGGTGTTAAATATGTTCTCTTACACAGGGGCATTCTCCGTATTTGCGGCCCTTGGCGGAGCCAAAAAGACAACGAGCGTTGATCTTGCCAATCGCAGCTACGCCAAGACGATTGAGCAGTTCAGCATTAATGGCATTGATTATGAAAGCCAGGATATCATTGTGGAGGATGTATTTAAATACTTCAAGTATGCAGCGCGGAAAGAATTGAAGTTTGATTTAGTTATCCTTGATCCGCCAAGCTTTGCTAAATCAAAAAAATTCACCTTCAGTGCAGCAAAGGATTACACAAATTTGCTGAAGGATACGATTGCGATTACGGAGAAGAATGGAATGATCGTCGCCTCAACCAATTGCAGTGCGTTTAATATGGACAAGTTTAAAGGGTTCATTGATACGGCATGCAAGGACATGAAGCGCCGTTACCGTATTCGTGAGGAATTCTCGCTTCCGGATGATTTTAAAACGATTCGTGAATATAAAGAGGGGGACTATTTAAAGGTCGTCTTCATTGAATTAATAGGCTGAATAAAAAAGGAAGAGGCTCATTTTTATGAGCCTCTTCCTTTAACTATTTTTAGAAGAATAAGGCGCCTAGAGCGAAGCCGCCGATTAAGCCAAGAGCAAGCGGGTAACCCCAGCCCCAGCCTCCTCCCCAGCCCCAGTAACCATAGCCTCTGCCAGAACCGCCGCTTGGCCTGATCCAAACATGCTTATTCGTAACTCGCGTGATAACGCCATTATGCCTTCTGCCGTGGACATCTGTGATGCAAACATTACGTCCGATATGTCTATTGCATAATTCATAATAATTCATGAGGATAGAACCTCCTTCCTGAATCGGTTTCTCTGTATTGTATTTTTTTTTGGACAACTTGCTTGTTTGTTTTACCTATCTAAAGGAGTTTCTTTGAGCGGAACATAAAATAAGGGCATTCATACAATGGCAAAAAAGAAGTTAGGGGTGCAGCATGTCAGTGTATACGTATATGGATCTATTATCAATCCTAGGAATTGGGGGAGCCCATCCAGGCGGAATTAAAGCAACCGATATCATGCTTGGAGGAGAATCGATTGGGCCTGAAACCGTGATTCTTGATGCGGGGTGCGGGACGGGGCAAACGAGTGCCTATCTTTCATCACGGTATGGAGCACAAGTATTGGCGCTTGATAACCATCCGCTAATGGCAGAAAAGGCAAGACAGCGCTTTAGCATGCAAAGCCTGCCTGTTAAGGTCATAGAATCCTCTCTTGAATCCATGCCACTCGCTTCAGACTCCGTTGATTATTGTCTATCAGAATCTGTCCTTTCCTTTGCTGACTTTTATGCCTCGGCGAAAGAAATACATCGGGTATTAAAGGGTAATGGTGTCCTTTACGCTATTGAGCTGACGATAGACGGACCGGCCAGGCAGGAGGAGAAGCATGTAATCGGGTCGTTTTATGGATTCCGGCAAATGTGGAACGAAGAGGAGTGGAAGGCTGCCTGTCTTTATGCGGGATTCCGCCATGTAGAGATTCGCGAGCTCCCATCCTTCTACGATGATGAGGAACCGCTGACTGACTTTTACCCATCGGATGACGTTCCGGAACAGGTTTTCCAATTGTTATCCCAGCATGAACAAATGCTCAAGCAATACCGGCATCTAATGAACTACCGGATTATACGGGCACAGAAGTGAGGATGAGGCGGCTGCTGGCTTAATGGCCAGATACCGCCTTTTTTTGATAACATTTCGCCATCATGCAAATGGTCGCTGTACTAAGAAGCAAACTATTAGCAAGGGAGTACAGGGCTGGACAGTGTCTGAAATAACAAGATTGAATAGCTGCATCTCAAATAAACGAAGAGCCTTTATTAAAGTGAACACGGTTATAGAGGCGGCTATTAAAGAGTCAGCATACGTGTGAGATTCAATGGATTTCTTGGATTATTTTATAAATGAATGTACTTTAACATGGGAGGCGTTAACCTAATTGGTTTACGCTTTTTTGTCATTCCGTGTCCTGCTTTTCTGCACGTAAAACAGGGTTTATATCCTATGAATTATTTTTCCTGCCCATTACTATTCTCCTGTTTTTAATTATTCATCAAGGTAACACAAAAAGACAGAACATTCAGTGATATTATTGTTTTGGATGTAATTTCCAAAATTTGCGGTTGTGGGGGGAGAAATTTGAGGAAAAAAGTTTGGTCAATTGGTTTATGTTCTGTATTATCTCTTACATTATTAGCTGGGGGAAATTCATGGACAGCAGAAGCGAAAAACGGTCAAAATCTGCCCGCATCATTAGAAACAGCAGCTAAGGGGAATATTCCAGATTGGAATGGAATACCGCTAAATGGACTGATTCCGGAAACGGCTTCAGACGCAACGAGAATTGAACTGGAAAATGGTATGACAAAGCCAATCTATTCAACTGACGAGGCGATAATAGAGGAATTATTTGTCGAGACAGAGGTAGACAGCGACAGGGATGGGAAGCGTGACCGCGTGTCTATTAAAGTGTACCGGCCCAAAACGGAACCAGGTGTTAAAGTACCCGTCATTTATGAGATGAGTCCCTATCGCTCTGGAATTCTAAATGTTCCTGTCTATAATGTCGATGTGGAGTTAAATCCCGTTGAACACCCTGGTAACGGGAATGGACGAGGAGGAAAGCCATTCGCGCTTGCCAAAGGCCAGCCTGCCAATCTTGGCTCCTTGGGGAATTACTATGTCCCTCGCGGTTATGGGGTTATTCTTGCAGAGAGTATTGGGACAGGCAAATCGAATGGTTGTCCAACAACAGGAGATGAACGTGAAATTCTTGGCACGAAGGCTGTTATTGATTGGTTAAATGGGCGAGCAAAAGCTTATGCAGGAGACGGTAGAGAGGTATCCGCTGATTGGTCCACAGGCAACGTGGGGATGACAGGTACTTCCTACAACGGGACCTTGCCGAATGCGGTTGCTGCAACAGGTGTGGATGGACTAAAAACGATTATCCCAGTTGCCGCAATTAGCAGCTGGTATGACTATTATCGTGCAAACGGAGCAGTTATCGCTCCTGGTGGCTATCAAGGTGAAGATACAGACAATATGGCTGAAGCTGTCCTCACTCGTGACAATCCGCAGGTATGTAAGGATGTCATTGCTGAGCTAACAGCTGAACAGGACAGAGAAACAGGGGACTACAATGAATTCTGGGCAGACCGTGATTATGTGAAGGATGCCAAGAATATCGAGGCTAGTGTTCTTGTTGTACATGGGCTGAATGATTGGAATGTTAAAACAAAGCAATTCTCACAGTGGTGGGAAGCATTAGGAGAAAATAATGTCCCTCGCAGATTATGGCTCCATCAGGGTGGCCATTCAAGTCCGTCAGGCAATAACTGGCCGCAATTACAAAATAGATGGTTTGATTATTATCTCTATGGGATTGAAAATGGTGTCATGAATGAGCCGGCGGTAGATATCCAGCGTGAGGACAGAACTTGGACGAAGGAAACAAGCTGGCCTGCAGCTGGTTCTGCTCCGACAAGGCTTCATTTGACAGGTACGGGAAATGATTTAGGTAAGTTACAGCTGAAGCCGGTTCCGAATAAGCCGCATAACAAGCAAACAATCATTGATGACCCAATGAAAAAGGCCAATACACTCATTGCCGACCCAGAGCTAAATTCCTCGAACCGGCTGGCTTATATGACTCCTGCACTAACTGATTCAGTCCGGCTGAGCGGAACGCCGAAAGTCAGTATCCGTGCAAGCATAGACCGTCCGGTTGCCAACTTAACGGCCTTGCTCGTTGATTACAGCAATTCAAGCCCAGTCATCGTATCGCGCGGCTGGATGGATCCGCAAAATCTTAAATCCGATGACCGCTCTAAATCATTGGTTCCTGGCAAGGATTACACGTTTGAATGGGAAATGGAGCCTAAGGATTACGTATTTAAGGCTGGTCACCAGATTGGGATTGTCCTTATCGCCAGCGATTATGACTATACAATTCGTCCAAAAGCCGGTACAAAAATTAATGTCATTCCAACCCGCAGTGAAATTACATTGCCTATAGTCGGCGGTCGCAGTGCGTTTAAGCATTAAGTTAAGTAAGAGAGGGTCAGTTTCCTCATGACTTATTCCGATACACGCGAGCCAGCATGATAGACGGGCAGGAATGGAGCAGAAAAGGGCTTGAGAGAAGCTCTTCGACCAGTGGAATATTGGATACAAAACAAGCAAAAAGCCAGTTCATCAGCTGAACTGGCCTTTTTGCTTAATTTTATGCATCTGCAGTTTTACTCATGGCGTTTTTCAGCCAGTTTTTGCCCTCGACAAGACGTGTGACAAGCATGGCGCACACAGTGTTTCCTGTAGAGTTCAGCAAGGTAGCTGGAATATCAATGATGGTACTGATAACAGCGATTAGCGGCAATACTTCTGGCGAGAAGCCGAATACCGTTAAGATCAGCATTTCACCAATCATGCCGCCACCTGGGATAGCACCCATTACGGCCCCAACAAGGAAGGAGACAGCTAAGATACTGAGAATGCTTGATACGCTCGTCATATCTCGGCCAAAGAGGCTGAACAAGAAGACGATTTTCAGCACACCACCGATAACGGAACCATCCTTATGCGTGTTAGCACCAAGCGGAATGACCGTTTCTGCGATATCATCAGGAACACCGATTTTCTTCGTCGCATCAAGATTAATCGGAATGCACGCAGCACTAGAGCATGTAGCAATGGCTGTAACAGATGGAGGAAGAACATTCATCCAGAAGGCACGTATGCCGTCTTTTCCAGCTGCAATGAAAGCATATAGTGTAAAGAATCCGAAGAAATAGATGATGGATATGATCATATAGAGTACGAAGGAACGTGCGTATCCTTCAAGGATTTGCGGTCCAAGCTCACCAATAATTGCCGCGAAATAGCAGCCAAGCCCGATTGGGGCATAGTACATAATGATTTTAACAACCTTCATGAGAACCTCAGTTGCAGAAGTGAGCAGCTGCGCAACAGGACGTCCCTTTTCACCGGCCATGGCAGTAGCGAGCCCGACAAGGACGGAGAAGACGATTAGCTGAAGGATATGTTGTCTAGACAGCAATTCAGAGAAATCGCTCACAGTAAAAGTGTTCACAAGCTGTGAGAGCAGGGTGACATCTTCTGTGTCTGGGACTTCGGTGTTTGTCATCATTTCTTTGATGGCGGATACATCAGAATCTCCAATTGGATTCATAATAGTAGTTCCTGCCATACCTAGAACAGCTGAGATGACAGCTGTGATAAAGAAGACAATGACAATGCTGACCATGATTTTGCCGAGACGCTTCATTTCGCTCATATTAGCAATAGCTGATGTGATGCTAAAGAAGACAAGCGGAACGATGATCATAAATAATAAGTTCAGGAATAAGTCCCCGAATGGTCTTACTACGGCTATATCCGGTCCAATAATAGATCCTGCGATTCCGCCGATGATGATAGCGCCGAGCAAGATTAAAGAAGACTTATAGCTTGCTAGAAAACGTTTCATATTCTCAAACCTTTCTTTTTGAAAAACTTCTGTTATTTTATCATACTTATTCAAATTGCCAACTACTATGTGAATATTGCTAGAAAGATGGATAAAAATGCTCTAAAATTAGAGGATGATAATAAAAGGAGTTCATTTACATGATTGAATATGGTCAATGGCCGCATGAAAAACGGGGCATTCTAAATGAAGATTTCCGCGTTTTCCATTTGAAGGACCGCATCACAAAGGATGTCGATTACCATTATCATGATTTTCATAAGATCATCATTTTCCTGAAAGGAAATGTTACCTACATGATTGAGGGGAAAGCTTATAAGTTAAGACCTTGGGATACCCTCATCATCAGTCAGAGCCAAATCCATAAGCCAATCATTGATCCCTCAGAGGATTATGAGCGAATCATTATTTGGTTTAACCCGGAAATGATAGCAGAGCATAATCGTGAGGATGCCAATTTGCTTGAGTGCTTTGAAGTAGCTATGAACAGGGATAACAATCGTCTGCGTTTATTTGAGGAGCAGCTGCGCAAGGTGAAAAGAATCGTAAATGATTTTCTTGAAGAAGAAGATAGTCCGGCTTTTGGCAATGATATCTTGAAACGAACCTTATTAATTCAATTAATCATCCTTTTGAACCGCAGTATACTCGATATTAATCGCAGAAATCCGTCAATTGATGTTCAATTTGACCAAAACATCAATGAAATTGTTACGTATATCAATCAGCACTTGGATGGTGACCTATCCGTTGGACACCTTGCCTCCCTTGTTTTCTTGAGCAAATATCATCTCATGAGAAAATTCAAGGCATATACAGGCTATACACTTCACCAATATATTGTCCAGAAGAGGCTGATGTATGCGAAAGCCTTAATGGCAGAGGGCTTAAGGCTGACTGATGTGTGCCAGTCAGCGGGCTTCAACGATTATTCAGGCTTCGTGCGGGCATTTAAGAAAGAGTTCGGTATCTCACCGCGAGAATATTTGAAAGTCAAAAAGACCGTCTAAATGATAGGCGGTCTTCTTTGTCGCTTATTACAACATAATATATCCCCTCACAGGAAATCTTAAGAGAGTGAGGAGGTGCGACAATGACTAAAATAGGTGTCGAGCAATCATTAACTGATATTCATGAGGCCTTGGCTGAGCTAGGGTATGAGGTGACAGAATTGCGCCATGCAGCGGATGCTGCTGGGGTCGATTTTGATTTTTGTGTTGTCACGGGACTAGACACAAATGTCATGGGCATACAGGAAGCCAGAACCGACGCGTCTATTATTGAGGCGAATGGCATGACGGCGAATGAAATTGTAAATGAAATCAGAAGCAGGCTCAATCAATAAGCATGAAAGAAGGGCACTCATCCGATTAGGATGAGTGCCCTGCCTTTTTTAAAGCTTGAATGAACTCTTTAAGGAGACAATCAAGTTAAAGATTAATTTGTCTGATTCATTCTTCGGATCGACGTTAAAGTAGCCGTGGCGGAAGAATTGGAACTTGTCATTTCCTTTGACATCCTTCATGTTCGGCTCCACGAATCCTTGCTCAATGATCAAGGAGTTTGGATTTACATGGTCAAGGAATGAGCCGCCTTCTTTCTCCGCATCCTCATCAAGGATGAGGGGCTCGTATAGACGGAATTCAGCAGGGATAGCTTGGGTAGCTTCGACCCAGTGAATTGTTCCTTTTACTTTACGGCCAGTAAATCCAGTGCCGCTCTTCGTTTCTGGGTCATACGTACAGTGCAGCTCGACCACATTTCCGTCCGCATCTTTGATGACTTCTTCACATTTAATGAAGTAAGCATGCTTTAAGCGAACTTCATTACCAGGGAAGAGACGGAAATATTTCTTCGGAGGGTCTTCCATGAAGTCCTCTTGCTCGATGTAGATTTCACGGGAGAACGGGATTTTGCGCATGCCCATTTCCGGGTTCTCCGGATTAATCTCTGCATCAAGCATTTCGATTTCGCCTTCTGGATAGTTCGTGATCACAACCTTAAGCGGCTTTAAAATCCCCATTGTACGCGGCGCTTTTAATTTCAAGTCTTCGCGGACGAAATGCTCAAGCATCTTTTCATCGACGATTCCGCTTGTTTTAGCTACGCCAATTTCACGGCAGAAGTTACGGATTGCTTCCGGTGTGTAGCCGCGTCTTCTTAGACCGGATAGGGTCGGCATACGCGGGTCATCCCAGCCATCGACATAGCCTTCTTCAACAAGCTGCTTCAATTTGCGCTTGCTCATGACTGTGTTTGTCAAATTCAAACGACCGAACTCATATTGTCTTGGCACAGCTGGCATTTCGCATTCTTTAATGACCCAGTCATAGAATGGACGCTGGTCCTCGAATTCAAGTGTACAAATAGAATGAGTCACGCCTTCAATCGCATCCTCAATTGGGTGAGCGAACGCATACATTGGATAGATGCACCATTTTGTGCCAGTGTTATGGTGTGGTACATGAGCGATTCGGTAAATAACAGGGTCACGAAGATTGATGTTTGGTGAACTCATATCGATCTTGGCACGAAGAACTTTCTCCCCGTCTCTAAATTCTCCATCTCGCATCCGTTTGAACAAGTCGAGATTCTCTTCCACAGAACGGTCGCGGAAAGGGCTCTCCTTACCTGGTTCAGTTAATGTGCCGCGGTATTCCCGGATTTGATCGGCAGAAAGGTCATCCACATAGGCTAAACCTTTTTCAATCAAAAGGATTGCTCGGCTGTACATTTCCTCAAAATAATCAGAGGCAAAAAACAGTCCGTCCCAGTCGTAGCCAAGCCATTCTACATCTTTCTTAATTGATTCGACAAACTCCACATCCTCCTTCACAGGATTGGTATCATCAAAGCGCAAGTTTGTCTTGCCGCCGAACTCATCAGCGATGTCAAAATTCAGCACAATCGATTTAGCATGGCCGATATGCAAATAGCCATTCGGTTCCGGCGGGAAACGGGTGATGACTTCTTTTGTTTTGCCTGATTCTACATCATCAATGACGATGTTGCGTATAAAATTGGACGTATTATGTTCCACCATCTTCAACCTCTTTCGCATAAACTAGTAGTTTCATTCTAATGGAAATGTCCCCGAGTCGCAAGAAGCCTACAAATAAATACAGTAAAGGGCGGGGAGCATCTTCTAATATAGTAATTTTGGCAATATATCTAGTATATCTGCATTTTGTTTTCCTATACATTGAAATGCACGGGAAAAGGCTCGAAAGGGGACCTTTATTGATAATCAAGCGACAGCCTATGTATAATAAGATGAGAAAACCACGACATTAGTTAGGAGAATTAAATGAGCGCGAAAGCTGTATTTATAGAGGAATTAAATGAAGGACTGAAAAAAGAATGGGAGCAAGCTGGATTTAAGGAACCGACAGCCGTTCAATCGAAGGCATATGGACCTGTGATGGAGGGAGCTGATTGTATCGTTGAGTCCCCGACAGGAACGGGCAAGACGCTAGCCTATGTGCTGCCGGTACTAAATAAGATTGCTCCTGCTGAGCAGAAGGTACAGGCTGTTTTCGTGGCGCCGTCACGTGAATTGGTTATGCAAATTTTTGAGGTTGTGCAAACATGGGCAAAAAGCAGCGGCATCACGGCTGCATCCTTCATTGGAGGGGCAAATCCAAAACGGCAGCTTGAGAAATTGAAGAAGCATCCGCATATCGTGATTGGCACGCCTGGCAGGCTAGAGGAATTAATCAAGCAAAAGAAACTGAAGATGCATGGAGTAAAGACCATCGTTCTTGATGAGGGCGATCAGCTTCTAATTCCTGAACATATGTCCACTGTTGGGGCCATTCTTCATTCAGCGATGCGTGATCGTCAAGTTCTGCTCTTCTCAGCGACACTGCCAAAGCAGCTTGAAGAGGAAGCAGCCCAATGGATGAATGAACCTGTCAGCATTCGAATTTCAAAGGAAGAAACCGTGCAATCGAAGGTCGATCATATTTATTTTGTGACCGAACAGCGCGATAAGATCCTTCTCCTTGAGAAGCTCGCCAAAATGCAGGGAATGAGAGCACTCGTCTTCGGCAGAGATATTGGCAATCTTGATGTCATGGCTTCTAAGCTCTCCTATAAAAAGGTTGACCTTGCTGTTATTCATGGCGATTCGAAGAAGATGGACAGAGAGAAGGCTATTCGTTCCTTCCGGCAAGGAAAGCTTCCGGTTTTGCTTGCGACAGATGTCGCGGCAAGGGGGCTTGATATTGAGGGCCTACCGTATGTCATCCATGTAGATTTCCCGGAATCCATCGCCCAATATGTCCATCGCTCCGGCCGCACAGGACGCCAAGGAGCAAGTGGAACGGTGATTTCGATTGTGACGCCGCGTGAGGAGCGAGAGCTGCGCAAATATGCTCGTGAACTTAAGCTAGAGCTGAAAAAGAAAGAATTATTTAAAGGGAAGATTGTCGATGAGCGGCCAGTCTATCCGAAGAAGCGTCCGGCTGTGAAGCCGCAAAAGAAAAAATAAACAGGATCATCACTCTCCTAAACCCATGAATAAAATCAGGCAATTGGCAAAAACTAGGGTGGATAAAATTAGAGGAGTGAATGAAATGAAGAAATGGACGTTAATCGTTTTGGCAGGCATCATGATGGCAACAGCCTCATTTACCAGTCTTAGCCCACCCGTACAGGCTGCAGAGGAGAAGGTGCCAGCTCCGGCAGAGAAATCACTGACAGACGCGCAGAAAACAGAGCTTGAAGCCATGCATAAGGATGTCCTTCAGCGTGAGAAGGCATATTATCCATAAATATGTGGAATATGGTGTGATGACAAAGGAAACAGCCGATATGATTCTCGAGCATATGGACAAGCGCTTTGAGAAAGTAAAAGCAAATGGCTATATTCCCCCTAGGCATTTTGGCAAGCTGCCGATGCCTCATCAGAAGCCTGAACCGCGCACAAATGATTAATATATGAAACTCCAAGGCTTGAGCGGCTTTGGAGTTTTTTTATGTCAATATATCATCTATAAAGAAAATTTTGATTTTTTACTCAAACATACTTCCTTTTACTCTGCAATACGTTATAATAAACATGAACTTAATGTGCAATCGCTTGCACAAAGTAAGGGACCTTTTATGGGAGAGTGAAATTCGATGAAGAGATTATTTGCAGTAGACCCATGGAGAATTATTGAGGAAGAGCTACATAAGGATGATTTTCGTCTTGCTGAGAGTATGACGAGTCTTGGCAACGGACATATGGGCTTGAGAGGGAATTTTGAAGAAACCTATAGCGGTGATTCACATAAAGGAACATATATAGCAGGTAGTTTGGTATCCGGATAAAACAAGGGTTGGCTGGTGGAAAAACGGCTATCCGGATTATTTCGGCAAAGTGATCAATGCCATTAATTTCATTGGTATTCGCGTGCTTATTGATGAGGATGAAATATGATCTTTACAAGACTGAAGTGAAGGACTACCACCGTGAGCTTGACATGAAGACGGGGGTCCTGACTCGTACGTTTACGATCGTGCATGAAGGAAAAGAAACAAAAATCGATGTGGTGCGCTATCTTTCCGTTGCGGAGAAGCAGCTTGCCGTCATAAAGTATCAGGTCACACCGCTGAACCATGATAGTAAGGTTACATTCATTCCTTATTTGGATGGGGATGTACGCAATGAAGACTCGAATTATGATGAGGATTTTTGGAAAGCGATTGCACGCTTTGCTGAGCCAAACAAGGCTCATCTTGTGATGGAGACAAATGAAAACCCTTTCGAAACGGAAATATTCCGCGTATCGGCGAGTATGGGATTAGAAGCAGAAGGCGATGTGGCTGAGGTTACGCCGTTTATGAATGTGGAATATGTGGATAACACCATCGTTATGAATACGACAGCTGGCAAACCGGTCAGCTTAACAAAGTACATCGTTGTGACAACAAACCGTGACTATGATGCCGAGCACTTGGCTGAAAAGGGCGGGGAAATTTTGAATCAAGCGATGCAAGCCGGTTATGAGGCATGCCTGAAGGCTCATACGGAGGAGTGGGCAAAGAGGTGGAATATGGCCGATATCCAAATTGATGGAGATGATGAAGCACAGCAAGGAATTCGCTTCAATCTTTTCCAGCTTT
>CAVOLQ010000004.1:0-427971 GCA_963696875.1 uncultured Sphingobacteriaceae bacterium | reverse complement strand
TTGTTCCACATAGTGCCGCTTTTAGTGTTCCGATTGTTTTTTCTACATGTAGGCTGACTTCATAATCTGAGATTCCGCCGAGATGCCAGGAGATGCGGTCATAGCTGAAGCTGTATTTTAAGCATAGTTTGATGAAAAGCTGTTGCTGCTCCGTTAAGATTGGGCAATATTGCCTGTAATTTGTTTAGCTGGTCTTTTTTTGCTGATTCCAATTCCTCAAGGTAAACGGTGTCCTTCCTTTCCACTTCCTCTTCCATTTCATAGCCGAGCATGAACTCCTGAAAGTTCTCGATACTGTCCAACTGTAAAAGGCTACGATGAAAACGTGTGTTGCTTTTTCTGTAATAGGCAGCTCCTGCTTCCTTGATTTGTTTGATGAGGAAGTCTTTAAGATGGTCAATGTCCCCAATGGAGGTTCGTAACAACCAAAGTCGCAAAAATGCTTCTTGTGTAATGCTGCTGGCTATTGTGCAATCTTTAACATAGGATTTTGAACGAAACGACAAGTGCGGGTAAAATAGTTCGTAAAAGTATACTAGGCCCTTTTCTTTTCCGCTTTTGAATTTTTCAAAATACTTTTTAGTGATCAGACTTCTTGGTAAATTTTGTTCCATAGCGTTCGGTTTCGGTGGTTAGCTAAAACAGGTTTATCTGTGATGTGTTATGGTCATTCACGTGATGCTAAAACAAATATAAGAAAAATACTTGAATGGTGTATAATTATACACCATTATTTTGATATATATCCCAATTTCCCAAAATGAGCGCAATAGATATACATTCCCTTAAGCTGTTGATTGGGAAGAGAATAAAAGAACTCCGCGAGGAAAAGGGCTATAGTGTCCGGAAATTAGCGTTAATTGCTGAGATGGAGCATCAACAGATTTTGGCGATTGAAAAGGGCGAATATGATTTTAGGTTGTTCAACCTTGGTTAAGCTAAGTAATGCTTTGGAAGTTCCTCCTAATGAGCTATTACTTGATTGTGAAAGTGGAAAATAATAATGCGGTAATACTGTTTTGGAAGGAGGGGATGTGATGAGTTTTCATTTCCCTTTGGCTATCTTGCATAAGTGGTTAATGAATTTTGGTAGAGTTTTTTTAGTAGCCCCGAGCAGAATCGAACTGCTATCTAAAGTTTAGGAAACTTCTATTCTATCCGTTGAACTACGGGGCCATAAATTATGAGCCACAAAAGTAAAGTTTATATTTGTATTGCAAACGCTTATTTTGTATAAAATATAATATTGTATTTTTACCAATTCATGTTATTCTCAGTCACGAATACATTTTGGAAATAGTATTCATATTTCTAATAAAAGCCCTAAGTTCTGCTTTTTGATCTTTTATAAATTCGTTGTCTTCAAATTTACCCAAAACTTCATCCAGCTCCTCTTTAGAATCATACGTTAGCTTACGAAAGGAATTGGTATAGTCTTTCTTACGCGAAGATTCTACGGATTCAACCATCCATTTTTTTGTCTCTTTTACGTCTTTTATCCAATTCCTTACCACTTGATGGCTAATTGAACTCAAAGTAGTTTGCTCTAATTCTAACAGGGATGCAATCGCATGAAGCATTTTTCTATACTCATATTTTTCCCCTTCAATATGATAAAAATGATGAACATCATCCCATGACGATAACCTCCCTTCCCTTATATTTTTTCTTAATTCAAGTACAACCGTTTCAGGTATTAGCTGGCTACCCACATTTAGCCAAGCCTTTCTCTCTAGCTTTTCAAAAGCTAACTTATCAACCAACTTTTTAATAGAGTACACATTTTTATTTTCGACATACTTGATAAGGTGACTAATTCCATAAAAGCGAATCATATATTTAAAAATATCATAAGCTTCTTGAACCTTTTTTATACGCACTGAGCGTTTAGAATTTTCAAGGCTTTCAGCCAGTACATTAAGTTCGTTAATTAGTTCATTTTTTTCTTTAAGTAGGGTTCTTCCTATATTTGAGTATTCTTTTTCTGAGGTGGTTTCATTATTAAATTTCAGTGCATATGCCTTTCCAACATAATATTCAAAAAGCTTTATAGAATCAAACATTTCGTTCACAGTATCTGGTGCTAGGTATTCATATTCGATGTATTGAATTTTTTCAAAACGGTTGTCTCTAGTCTTATATTTGTAAGTATTTCTTTCCAAGGCATACATGTTATACATCATCCAATAGCCCGGCATAATTTGCAAATCGTTGTCAGCCTTATTGATACTCACCATAGAAAAGGGAATGGGGATATTTAACTCGTAGTCGTAGTCGCCCTTTGCTAAAATAGTGTAATTGGCAAATTTAGAGTTATACTTTAAGCTTACGCATAAGCCCGGCCAAAAACCGCGGCCAGCAATAAATTCACCATCTGCCCCACGAGAGTTATGGTTTGAACCAATGGTAGCCCCAGCAGGGATATTACTTTGTCCGGATATTAAAGCAGCGCAAAGGAAAGAATTATTATGATGCTGCTCGTGTGCAGGGAAAATTAGAGAGTTTAATACTTCGCAACAGGAAATAGTGGCATTGCTGCCTAGGTATGAATTGATTAATCTTGCGCCATATTTAAGCTGAGAATTGCTTGCCATCACGAAGCGAACTGCTTTTACACCATAAAAAATACGACAACCAAAATCGATAATACCATTCACTAATTCACAGCCCTCACCAATTTGCGTTTTCGCTTCCGCGCTAGATTTTATAGTTAGGTTCTTTAACTTATTTGCACCTTTTATATAAGCGTCAGAGCCAATCCAAACGTCATTAATGAGATTTGTACTTTTAATAACTGTTCTATCGCCTACCTTACCATAATAGCCAGGTTTGGTCTTGTTTTCCCGCTCTGTAAATTGTAAAAAGTTTTCAAGCAAGACTTTATCATCCCGGTATTTACTCCATAACCATGCATCTCCAGGGAGCATTCCATTAAAAGGAATAACTTTCCTACCTCCGTTTTCATTACAAATTTCCAACCAAATTCTGGACGCCTCACTCTCTCCATCTTTTAGAATGCCATTTCCGAATTTGGCATTGGCGGTAGTCTTCATTTCATCTACATTTACAATGATCGCTTCATTACCGATAATGTAATGTGACATGTAATTCACATGATCAATAGCCACATTGTCTCCAAAATCGCAGCTGATGAAGGTGGAGTTGTATAAGCCTACCGTCACCCTTAAAGCATTGTATTCTAGGAAATAGGGTTCGAGTTTCCCAATTCGTATTAGACCATAAAATTTACAATTTTTTACTAAATCTGGATTAAATGCATCGGACACTAAAATGTTATTCCAATTGTCTGTTGTATTTCCATTCTTAACCAAAATCTCTATTTCAAATGCCGAAAGGTTTCTATAGGCAATTCCGTTTCTGTTTTGGAGATTTCTTAGGTAATATTCATCTTTCCCTTTTGGTACAAACGCTTCATTGATAAAGCCATATCCCAGTTTGGAAAGAGGGAGTTTTTTTATAATGTTCATTTAGGTTTTAATTGGAAGGTCTATTGCAATACACTCACTTTTTACACGTGAAATATTATGTGAAATTACAAAAAGTGGTGAGATAAAAGAATTTAGATTCATTTAGATTAGAATGTACCTAAAGCAGCAGGTTCAAGCTATCTACAAAAGAAAGGTAAAGATTTTTTGAATATTAAAAAACAAAATGCTTCGCTTGGATGTCTTAACTTATATGACTACTTATTAACCAATCAGAAAATAAATAAAAATGGGTATTGTAAAAGTAATAGAGGTAATTTCCTCTTCGGAAACAAGTTTTGAAGATGCAATAAAAAATGCTGTAAAAGAAGTTTCAAGAACAGTTAAAAATATCGATTCTGTTTTTGTGAAAGATTTTAAAGTACACATCAAAGATGAAGAAATTACTACGTATGGAGTGATTTGTAAAGTTTCCTTTAGGGTTGAACATTAAAAGAGTCTCAGTTGCTGGGGATTATTTTTTAAATCAGTTAGTTCATGGAAGTTTGAAAGAGTTATTCCTAAAAGTCGTACTTTCTTAGGTTCGGTGCTATTAGTTAGGAATAGCTCTTTTTTTAATAAGTCAAGTGCTATTTCCAATATAGAATGATAATCATCGGTTCCTCGACGAACAGAACGGCTACGAGTGATTATGCTAAAATCATTAAATCGTATTTTCAAAGTTAATGTTCGCCCTTTCAATCGATGTTTCTGAATTCGTTCACTTAGCTTTGCAGCAATTTTTTTGAGCTCCAATTCCATATCCGTTTGAGCTGTCAAATCGCTCTCGAAAGTATCCTCTACGCCTACCGACTTTGCTTCTCGATGCGATTGAACCGGACGATTATCGATACCCCTTACTATCCGATAATAAAAACGACCTTGTTTCCCGAAGTGTTTTATTAATTCTGCTTCACTTAGTTTTTTCAAATCAGCGCCCGTAAAAAGCTTCATTTGGTTCATTTTAGCTGCGGTAACCTTCCCTACGCCATGAAATTTTGATACCGGCAAGGTTTCCATAAAAGCTTCTATTTTGGAAGGTCCAATGAATGTAAGGCCATCTGGTTTTTTAATATCAGAAGCAACTTTGGCTACGAATTTATTGACAGAAACCCCGGCGGATGCCGTTAATTGTAAATCCTCTTTAATGATTTTCCTTATTTCCTGTGCAGTTTCGATTGCCGATCCGATATTCATTTTATCTTCCGTTACATCGAGATAGGCTTCGTCTAAGGAAAGTGGCTCTATTAAATCAGTATATCTTTTAAAAATCTCCCGAATTTGCGATGATACTTTTTTGTAAACATCAAATCGTGGGTTAATAAACAATAGTTGAGGACAAAGCTGATAGGCTTTGTGTGAAGGCATCGCTGAATGGACTCCGAAGACGCGAGCTTCATAACTTGCAGTTGCAACAACTCCACGTCCATCTGGAGAGCCTCCCACAACTAAAGGCTTTCCCCTATATTCGGGAAAATCGCGCTGTTCTACGGATGCGTAAAAAGCATCCATGTCGATATGAATAATCTTTCGATAAGAAGATTCCTCCCGTAAATTGAATTCATTGCTTTTTTGTCCCACCAATTCCCTTCCTGATTTTTATTAATCAAACTTAGATAAATTTTTATATATAATTCGTTTACAAATTAATCACAAATTTATCCATCCCTCCTCTGCAATAATAAAGCTTCTTTATAGAGGAAATTTAAGGATTTTTATTAAAACTACCTCAAGGCGTTTTTGAACTCGGGGGGTTTGGTGTTGTAATTCTACTTTGGTTTTCCAAGCTGATGTTCTTTTTCTCTTTGTTTAGATGATTTGCGGCATCTATGGAGTGAGATTTATGAATATCCCCTTCAATTTTAGCCAATTCGGCTAACTTCATATAAAATTTGTGGAGTTCATCCAATTCATTTTCAGTTAGGCTTTCAATATCCACCATTCTATTGCTAGTATTTCTGTTTGCCGCAATTAGCTCATTTAGTTTCAGTTGAATAGCTTTAGAATCTTTGTTTTGAGATTTTTGAATCAGGAAAACCATTAAAAAAGTAATTATTGTCGTTCCTGTATTAATTACTAACTGCCAGTTTTCAGAATAATTAAAAATTGGACCCAAGATGCCCCAAGTAATAACTATGCAGGCAGCTATAATAAAGGCAAATGAACTACCTGTCCAGCTAGTGATTTTGTTTGCAAACCGTTCAAAAAAACTACTTTTAAGTTTTGGATACGGTTCTTTTTCGGTTTTAATAATTGTCATAAGATTCTTTTTATATGAACCTAACGCAAATTAACAAGAAATGTTCAAACGTTAGAGTTTGACTAGTGGCGCCTATTTCTTGTAGGATAGATAATGTTAGATCTTAACCAGTCTAGGGAGCTACATTAAAGGGCATAAAAAAAGGAGGTTGAAAAACCTCCTTTTTTTATGCTTACTTTCGTTAGCGGTCCGGACGGGACCTGTTTTTATTGCTTTAAGATGACTTAAAGAGTGTTTTTCGGAATCGGGGGTTCTTTTGGGGGTTCTTTAAAGACAATGTAAGACTATACGAGAAGTTTTCTAAATCTATTCTCTTTCAACATGCTTATAAATAAGCGATCTTTGTCAATTCCTAAATCTACTTATTTTAGAAAGATTTTTAAACTATTCACCTGTCGTTTGGATATATTATCAGCCAGTGCTCGTCTAAACTAACATTTATTATCCTTTGTAATTCGCTTTGTACTAGGGTTGTAGTGGCTGTGAAATGTTTATCTCGTCTAAAACCCCGTCTAAGTCTGTCTGAATTAATAGCCTTTATCCGACCTGCTCACTTAAATTTCCAATTCTAAGCCATTCGTTAAAAGTGTTATCAAATCGATCTCTCCACTCAGCTCTCACCTAAATATGAGAGTTTTTCACACATTTTATTTTTATATAACTAATTGATATTTAGTGTATTTTAATGCAGTTCTGGTTGTTGTTCTATTTTGTCACAGCAAATTGGTGTATTATTTCACAGTTATTTGTTGAGAGAATATATCGTCCATCTATTAGTTCCACTCTTCAATGCTATTGTAATTTTCGAACTCTCTCATTTAATAGAGATAGCCGTTTAATTATCGTATCAAATTCTAAAATCTCTGCCCCGTAAATCATTTGTTCTACCATTTGCGCATAATCATTCTTATAATCTTCGATTACAGTTTCTGGAGGTATAAAAGATAAAGTACGTGGTTGGTGCGTTTCGTAATCAACTCCTTGCTTAAAGATAAATTTCCTCCGATGGATTACGATTGAATTATAGTAGTCAAAAGAAGACAAAGCTTTTGTTCCATATTCCGTATCCATCATTCTTTCTAAATCATAAAGATGCCTTGACATACGATTATAATTTATCTTTTCCGGCGGTCGCAAAAACTCTTCATGCAACAGTAAGATCTTTTCTAAGAAAGTTCTTTCGGGTAATACGGAGTTTACATCAAAGGTACTGCCTGACCACTTGTATCCTGGCATATACTCCCCCAACAATGAAGAAACAGGTTTTTCTATACCTTTTTCTTTCAATGACCTTGCACTTACTTCCAGCTTTACGCTGTCCGTGATATTATGAACCTTTTCAAATAAAGAATGGTAGTTTATGTACAGTGTTTGTGGGTCGATATCCTTCATTGTTTCAGGTATAGGCTCTGCAGTAATGCTGAACATATGAGAAGGGACACCTAAATTAATTATCTTTTGTTCTAGTTCAGTTTTTAAATCTGTGCTAGTGAATTCAGCAGCAATTCTTTTTAGCTTTTTTACTTGGGTTTTACTAAGCTCTTCTGGAAATCCTAAAAAATCTCGTTCGATAGAAAGATCAATATCCTCAGAAAATCGATTTATCAAATTCCAGCATTTACTCAAAGAGGTACCACCCTTAAATTGTAAGTGCGGAGAAAATTCGCTTTCGAAAACAGCTTTGAGAGTCAAGGTAACCCACCAATCCTTTTCAAGAGCTTTCACCGGCAACCCACTTTTGGCACTTGTCTGATTCAGACTTAGAATTCTATCCGTATCGCTTAAATTTAGCCATTCAGTCATTTCTGTTTATTTGCTTATTGATACAATTAAATCATTAATCCAAGCTGGAGCTAATTTGAGGTCATGATTTAACTTCTGTGGGTCTTCTTTCTTTACTAATTTTTTGATTTGATTTAAAAGAGGAGAAATCTGTTTGGGACCCAATTCTTCAAGTGCTTGCAACAACAAGCTACTGATCTCGCCTGTCATTGCGAATTTTTTAGGAGAAGCGGGTTTAAACTTAATTCCACCCCGACCTATTGTAAATTGTCGAGCTTGGCCATCTGTAATATATACCAATCGAGTAGGAACTTGGGTAGACAATCCAAGTCGATTTAATGCATAGGAACCAGATGGTTTAATCCTTACTTTTTCTCGATCTGCAATTGCTTGAGCAATGTCCTCTAAAGATGGTTGTAGTTTTCCCATTGAAGGATGGTACTCAGCTTTTAAATATATTCCATGGGAGAGCCGATCAAGTTTATCTTCTTTAACCAACCTTGATAAAGACATTTTAATTGCTCCTTCTGTACCCATACCTCTGAAATCTGTTGGGAAAAGTATTTTTCCGTCATCGGTTTTCTCGATGAACTCCAAGATCTTTTGATGAGTTGACTGCTCCATGTTACAAATATACATAAAAAGGTAACATGTTCCGAGGTCTCTATTCTTATTTTTCGATTGCTTCAGAAATGGACGGATATAAAATATTATAAGAACTAAAATGTCATGAAAAAGTTGACGAAGTTGAGCCATATAATCAAGTGCAGGCTTAGTATAGGCACTTTACCATAGGTATAAAATAAAAAGTCCACCCTAAGCGCCCTGTTCGATGGGAAGGGGGGTGGACATGTTGACACAAACGTATCAATAAAAGTCCATTCCATAAAATATTCTGTGTAAATTTATGTAATGGACTTAATCTGTTATTCTCCCATAAATTTTTTAAAATACTTTAATTCAACCTCATATATTACTTTAGGCTTTACTCCTAATTCAACTTTCTCAAACATTTCTACAAGCTTTTTTCCATCAACAAGCTCTATTTGAGGAGCCCCATCTCTGGAAGCTTCCTTCGTTGCTTCACTTGTGAAGGTGCCAGTTGTTAATATAATTCCTTTTTCCGCACGGCCAATCATTGCATTTCTAAAATCTCCAACTTGTGAACGTGAAACTGATCCTTTATATCGTTTACATTGAAAGATAGCCTTGAAACTTACAAATGGATTAATTTACAAAACACCAAAGCCGTCAATTTTACCATCATGAGATTTTCCAGTTACTTCAATATTTTCAAAGCCCATCATGGTACTAAAATATAGTTCATTCTAGGTTATCAAATCAATCTCTCAACCCAACTCTCACATAAATATGAGAGATTTCACATATTTGATGTTGATATAACTGTATGTGGTTTAGAGCGTTGAGGTGTATCTGTGTTTGTTGTTCTATTTTGTCACAACAAACTGGTACATTATTCACAGTTATTTGATGAGAGAATATGTCGTCCATCTATTTGTTCCACTCTTCAAAATACTTCCCCCAGCTTCCATTTTATCCAACATGCTTTTTATTTTACGTTTTGATATCTCTGAACCAATTCCCTGGTGTAAGTCGTTTTATAAAACTATTTGAATAAATGGACAAGTCTTTATAGATCAGCACTTCTAGTCGATGATCCTCAATGTTCTTCAAATTAGTCCTCCCTTTAAAATTAACCCGCTTCAAGAACTCTGGATTTCCACCGTCTTCCAAATCGGATTCGAAACAGACGCCGACAATAGCCCGATGGATCTATTAAAAGTAGTATTCCTAAAATGCAGATCCAGTAAAAAACACGAACCCTTCTACGTCCAATATTCCGACAAAGCTAAAGGTCTCATCATTACCGACCCAGAATCTGTCCAAAAGGCATTGAACAAAAAGAACCACAAAGGCAATCTGGACATCACCCTGGAGCTACTCGCCATCCACCTAGAAAACTCATTGCCCAGAAGAGAGCTGATCGACATCCTCATGGCCGAACTGAACTGCAAAGAACGCCTCATCGAAAACCGCCTGAAGCAAATCATCTCAACTCACATTCAAATCAAAAGCTACGAAGGCAACAGATTCTTGCTCACCAAAAAAAACGATGGAAAGATGATTATTTACTACCTCATCCCAGCCTAACAATCAGCTCAAATCCACCCGAAAACCCATTAAGCAAACCAGCGTAAACCAAAGCCAAATGAAGTTTGCACGTTTGCGTACCCTTATATAAGGATGTACAAACGTGCAAGCATTCTTGTTATCACTTATATCACCTTCATTGTTAAGAGAGGAATAAATAGCATAGAAAATTTATATCCTTCAGTTTTATGTAACTTAGTTGACCTAAGCATTTGTTATCATTTATTCTGTGAAAATATATATTAAATACAAAAAATGAGTTTTATTTTACTTAAGAAAAAGCACACTTTAATTTATCAATCTAAAAGAAAGGACAAATTATCCTTAGATAGGATTCTTGATAATATATCCCATTTTTTAGTCACACTTCTATATAATATAAATTATTATAAAATCTTCTCGAATAATAAACATAGAACCTTTGAATATTATGAAAGCTGTCTAAAGGAAGAGGGAAAGCCACGCGGAAAATACACGAAGGTAAATGAAGTGATAACTGATATAAAAGTATCATTTACCCTATCAATTCCAATAGAGTATTTAAATTCAGTGTGTGAAAATCTCCGATGGCTTTTACATAACCGTCCATTCTATACAGAACATGGCAGGTTAGCTGAAAATAAGAACCAAATTAGGGATACTTTTAAAAAACTTCAGAATTTACGGAATTTTGAAACTACGCATGATTCATTCTTGTGCACTTTTGATTTTTCTAAAGAAAAGAATTTAGATAATATTGATGGTTTAAGTATTGAGTTTCTAAAACTATTTGAGTCTACGATTATCCTAAATTTCACTATACAGACCAATAAAACATTCATGAGAGCTTTTAATCTTATTTGCCTTTCTAAGGAATGGAAAAGTTCTGTAGCCGTTTGGAATGATTGGCGATCAATAATAAAAGGGTATACACCAATTCTGCATCTATCAGAACAGGAGCGTATAAGGGAGCTTAGTTACAACGAATTAATACTTGATGCCCGGTCAACTTCTGAAGATCTAATCATCAATCGTTTGTTCAAAGGCATTAATTCAGATTTTGTAACACTAGGGAATGAGTCATTAATTTATAAAGCGGAAAACGACAAAGAAATAGATATTGACTCAAGCATTTTCAACTCGATTCATAGTCGACCAAGACAGAAAATTGAAATTAAAAATTTTAATTATTTCGAAAAAGGATTTGACGCCTACAATATTTTTATTCTGCCAAAAGAGGATTCAGATCAGGGCTCTTTAACATGGTTATATGTTAGTAGTGCAATATATGACTTATCATTTACTCAGTATTATTATTCATTGTTTTATCTGATAAGGAAAAACCAACATAAATTAAACCATGTACTTTTTAAATTATTTGAGAAGAAATGGTACCATCTTTTTCTTTACAAAAATGTGGCAAGAATAAAAGCTAAACTTATTTTTTTAAAAAATTTATACATAAGAATGATTTCAGACGATGACCCCACAGTTTTAACTATGGATTCAGATAAAAAAAGTTTTAACTATTTCGTTCAAAAAAGAAAAGAAGATGCTATTAGGGAAATAAATAATCGATTAAACTCAATTAATGATATAATTGAAGATGCTAACAATTTAACGGTTTCTTATTTATCCACTGCTCTCCAGTATTTTGCACTTGTTTTAGCTTTCTTTGCATTATTTAATTTAAGTGAATTAATGCCGATGGCGAAAATTATAGGAACTTATATTGGAGTTATAGGAACTTATGTAGGTGAATTATTAAACACTATAACCTTATAATTAATGAGTTAACCTCTTGTGATGCTTTGCTGAAATTATCATTTTTTCTATCGTTCTATATTGAAATGTTAATTTATAACTCTGTCAGAAATTTGTTTTGCGATTTCTTCGATTGTAAAACTTGCAGTATTTAAAGCCAACATATCTGCAATTAATGGACTAAACTTCAATACTTCGTTTTTACTGATTTTATGCCAAATAGGAAGTATTACTTTTTCTCCGTTTATTTCTCTTGCAAAAAGTCCATCTAGCTCTCGTTGAGGCCATTCCTTGCTGAAAAAAGCTTCTGATAAAACAACGATCCCATAGCGGGAATTCCTCAGTCCATTGTCAATAGAGCGTCTTAGACTGTCACCTACCCGCAAAGTAAATTCATCATACCAGACGTTTATTCCGTTTTCCTGCAAACATTTGACAAAATCTCTTACAAACTCCTCTTTATCTTCCGAAGCGTGAGAAACAAATACATCATAATCCGTTTGTTCAGTCTGCTGCGGCTTAAGAACGTCAATGGAGTGAAGAGATTGCATTTTTTGTATTTCCATTTCTCTAGTAATTTGTTGTTGTAAAGACAACATTTCCTTCTGCTCTTTTTTTGTTTTATCCCTTCCTTTTTGTTCCTCTTTATTCAGTTTACTCTGTAGATCAAATTTCTTTTTCTGCTTATCAGATAATATCCTGGTTTTATTGCTTTTATCCTTCTCAAGTTTACTGATTTCTTCATTCTTTCTATTCAGATCTTTTTGATAAGTGATAACCCGCTTTAAATCTTTCTCTCTTGAAAGCTTAGACAATATGTTATTTGCTTCTTTGGATTTGCGACTGATGTTACCATCAACATAATGAATACTTTTCTCAACCGTATTTATTTCACGGTCAACTGTTGCGATTTGTCTTGCTATATGGTCAATACTCATAATTAATTGCTCTCAATTATTTCTATTTCTTCTTGCGTCAAATCATATAATTGATAAACCAATTGATCGATTTGATTTTCTAAACCCGTAGTTTCGGCGTAGATATTAACTTCTTTTAAATCTAAAACTTGTTTGATTAAACTCTCTGTTGTCGCAAAAATTGATGAATTTAAATTTGGAATTGGCAATATAGCTAAATGCCCTCTTTTTACTTGAGCCAATGCTTCCCCAACTTCATTATTAACAATGTTTTGATAGTACCAATTCATTAATTTTGAATTCAAAAAAGCTAAAAGGATATACTCTGAATATTCTTTGTTTGTTGATACAATTGTATAAAGATTATCTCTTACTACAAATTGTCTGTTGTCAATAGTAGCAATTAAGGAACTGCCGGTTTGACGAATAACAATTTTAATTGGTGCATCATAATTCGCAGAGTATCTCGGTTCTGCTAACCAATCGCCTAAGCTAATATAATAATCATCATTCCAAATAGTAACATATTTTTTAATTAAGCTTCCACGCAATAAAGGTCTGAATGTATTGTTTTTTTTGAACGACTGAACAAATGGCTTTTCTTGCATTGTTTTTGCATCTTGCTTAGGGTTACCTTTTCCTCTCTGAAAAGGCTTAGTTCCCTGAGTGATTTTCGCAACATTGTCAAGTTTTGGTAGAGTAGAAAAACTATGATTAATCTTTGAAGCAAATTCAGAAAGATAAATGTTTACATGGCTTTTATGATTTTCCGCAAGTTCTTTTTTGTCAAAATGATTTTCAATAAAGTCTCCATTTCTGTCAATGATTTGAACAGACATGGAGCCCATTAAATCTTTCTTCTTTTCTGCACTTACAATTACTGTGTCAACTACAGCTTCTTCAAAGACTGGAAAGCTGTATGCTCGGATATTATGTGTATTGAAATTTTCAAAAAGTAGCTTTCTAATATTTGGTGTTTTTAAGTTAAGTAGCCAGGTATTAGGAACAATAAAGCAGAGTTGTGAATGGTCTTTAAGCAAATCATAAGAACGTTCAAAAAAAGTCATGAAAATATCAAGCTGGTAATCGCAAAACTGATAGTTACTTTTTATAAACTGCTTTTCATTTTCACTAAATAGAGAGCCATACGGTGGATTCCCAATCACCACATCAAAACCCACAAAATCACCATCATCATTCAGCACTTCTGGAAACTCAAAACGCCATTCAAAAGCATTTTCAAATATCTTGTTCGCTTTTATCTCTTCAACTTCTATTTCTAACTTCTTGGATTCTTTGCTTAATGTTTCTACTTTTTTGTTCCACGCTGCTTTTTCTTTTCTGGACATTTCAAAAAGCTGCTGCTGATTGGTCATTTTAAACAATTCGCCCGATAGCTTCCGTAACTTCCTTGCTTTTGGATCGCTCAGTGAAATTTCGCTTCTAAAATCAGATTTTATATCCGCTATCAGTTTTTCCATTTCCCGTTTTTGCTCCTTATTTTCAGCGTTACGGTACGTAGCCACAGCTATTCGATAGCTGTCAATCGACCATTTACTTTTCTTAAGGGCTTTTTTTAGATCCGAATCTATATCGAAACGACTCACCAAGGAGTTTCCACATTTAATGTTGATGTCAATATTTGGAAGCGTTTCAAGCTCAGTTTTATTTTTATAATAGGCATTTTTCAAAAGCTCAATCCACAAACGCAAACGGCATATTTTTACCGAATTGGGGTTAATATCCACACCAAAAAGACAGTTTTCAATGATAGTCTGCTTCTCATGAAAAAGTGTTTCCTGAATACGTTGGCTTTCTTTATTACTCGGATTATAGTCAAAAAGCTCACCTTCTTCATCTGTCACGATTAATTCATCATTCACCACCTCAACCTGGTATTCTTTGAGACGTTTCCCATCACGGTCCTGTAGAATCTTTAGATCGTTTTTTACAGCAATCATTTCATTGAGAGCCGAAACCAAAAAATGTCCCGAACCAACAGCTGGATCACAAACTTTAATGCTGTTAACAATGTCATTGGCTTCTTTTCGATCTTCAATATTCTCATAAACGTCATCGAGATCTTTACAATGCCAATTTTTAGTTTCATTGAATTTCTGAACTACCGCTTTACGGATAGTTTCACGGCACATATACATGGTTATGAAACCTGGTGTAAAAAATGAACCATCTTTGTAACCGTTTATTTTCTCAAATATCAAGCCCAGAACAGAAGCATTGATAAGCGTTTTATTATCCTCTTGTATCGTTTCTGAGCCTTCGCTGCTGAAATCGTAAGCACTCAAAAACTCAAACAAATACTCAAGCGTAGTCAAGTTCCCAGCTCGTTTCTTTCCTTTATCATTTTTAAGAATGGTTTTTGGAAGAATCGGAATAGTTTTAGAATCATTAAGATTACTGATCAACAAAGTAGAATGCTCTATATCCGTAGGTTCAAAAAGAGAAGAGTTAAGATAAGGAACTTTCTCAAAAGGTAATTTTACATCTGAATTCCGATCTTCAAATTTTCTGGCCAATACCTGAAAAAACAATCTATTCAGGTCATCATAGCTCTTAATTTTGTCGTAATTAAGAAACGAATAAGACTTATCGCCTTTATGGTAAGCGATGAGTTGCCCCTCCAGCAATTTTAAAAATAAAATCCTGTTAATCCATGTGATAGAGAGCTCAAGAGCAACATTGAAAAGCTTTTCCTGGTACGAGTTTCCAAATTGACTAGGCCTTTCCAAACGGGCGATTTTATCCAAACTATCCAGTTGGATAATAGCATCCTCTAAAATGCTGCCTGTATTTCGTGCGCCATCTTTATTTCTTCCTATTAGTTTTTTACCGCCAACTTTAGTTTCTACCAAACCGATAATATGCAATAACTCGTTGTAAAAGCCATTATCAAGACTATTACTATCATTAGAGAAGGGAAGTTTTAAAAGATGTTCAGGGGATAACAATTTAAAAAGAGCGATCAACTTATTATCGTCAGTCGGATTATCATTTCGAAGAGGCTTTTGATAATCCTGAATGTTGAAATAGGTAAATTCAATCTCGGATTTTATTTCAGCAATAAACGGCTCTGCAATTTGCTTGTAAAAAAAATCAGTTTTGGTATCTGCTAAACGACCACCTTCAAAATCTATGAATTGCTTTACAAGGTTTTTGTTTTGAGCAAAAAATTTATCAAAAACAGTAGCATCAAAAATAAACCATTCATTAATATTAGTAATAACTAAGTGCTTTACCTCAAGGTTCTTGTGCGTAATCCGCTCTCGTAAATAATAGAGAACCAATTCGTGAAAAGCTTTTGTGTTCAGCTTATCGATAGTCACCATTTCAGATTTGTTGGCAGGCTTCTTAGCCTCCACAATTACCCCAACTGAATTTTTTGCCTTATTACCATTATGGATTACAAGGTCATTTCTTCCCTTAGTATTGATAAAATGGTTCGGATCATAATAAGTCTTTTTCAGAAAATCAATGACAAGGTTTTTGTGAAACTCTTCCGATTCCATGTCATTTATTCTGTCGAGCAACTGGATAAGATTAGTCTTGAAACACTCAATTTCAGTTCGGTTCGGCTTAACTTTTAAAAAGGCTTTATTCAATGCCTTCTTGGGTTTCAATTTATTTATCTTCATTTACTCTACTTCTTTCTTATAAATTCAATTTATATTAAGTACACAAAACTTAATTTCACGCATAGAAACAACATGTATATAATTTGATTTTTGTATACACTTTATCCTCAACATATCTACAAAATCCCAATTCCTTTAGATGACTTATTCAAACATGTAAAGAAATACTCTTTTTCTTTACATATCATCTTTCTCGTGTAAAGAGAATTGACATTCTTTTACATGAGAATTTGATCCCTACATTTTAAATACCCTACTTTCGATAAGCATTCACAAAAAGGTTAAATAAATCACGGTTCAAATAAAAGTTACTTTTTCCAATTTTATATTTCTCAAGAAAACCAGCCATCACCAAGCTTTCCAAATAACTTGTAGCAGTAGGCCTACTTACCCTAACATCCTCCATCACAAAATCAATCTTCGTATAAGGATGTTTAAATAAATTATTCAACAATTCCTGACTATAAATCTTAGGAAACTCTCCTCGAATCTTCTCTTTATATTCCTGCATCAATTTCTTGATATCCTTAATCAAATCAATCGTTTGAATGGACGTCTCCTCCACACCCTTAAGCATAAAGAGAATCCACTCCTCCCACTGATCATCATCCCTCACCGCCTGCAAAAGACGATAATATTCGGCTTTATGTTCCACGATATATCGGCTGAGATATAAAATAGGAAGCTGCAATAAATCCTTACAAACCAAATAAAGAATATTTATAATACGACCAGTTCGTCCATTACCATCATAAAAAGGATGAATACTCTCAAATTGATGATGAATAATAGCCATCTTGACCAATGGATCAAAATCCGAAAGCTCATCATCATTGATATATTGTTCAAGATTATCCATCAAGGAAATAATCTCATCAGGGTGCTGTGGCGGAGTATAAATCGTTTCCCCCGTTACCGCATTTTTTAAAGCAGTACCAGGAAGTTTACGAAAACCCGCCTCATTTTCCTCCAACTCTTTTTGAATCTGGAGAATATGTTTGGTAGACAATATCTTATTTTTCCTTACCGCTTCAAAACCTTTGCGCAATGCAGAAGCATAATTCTGCACTTCTTTAGTGGAAACATTAACGGCATAATCCGTAAATAATTCAGCCTTAAAAAGCTCATCCTGCGTAGTAATAATATTTTCGATCTCAGAACTATCCCTAGCCTCCTGCAAAGTAAGCGTACTGATCAAAATTTCCTCATTAGGAATAGTCATAACAAGTCCCTTCAGCTCCGCCAATCGACGATGAGCAGCAGCAACCTGTTTCAATACAACTTTACTTTCCACATCCACTTGTAATGGTAAATTGGGAGGCACATAATTACTCATAGCTTTCGTTTTATACTTTTATTATAATGTTAACCCGATCATCTAAACCTCTCTGGATAACCGTAAATATCCTCAAAACAATGGTTTTAAAAGAATATTCCCAAAGGAATATGTTTAGCCGGTCTCATGGATTACTTTCTGAAACTAAGAAGTTAACTTTTAAATCGAACATCAATTGCAAAAAGGGAAAACGGTATCATTTTTTCAGGTGTAAACTTAAGTATGTACCCTTAAATATTAAGGGCGTTAATCGTCGTTATATATGCCTGTGGTATCATAAATCTGTTTCAATTTCAATATTAGGTGTATTCTTCTAAATTCATTACATTAAGTATTAAAAATTAAGGATCTCTGCTTAGAGTGACTGCTTAATGTTACGAATCTAACTGAAAAGGTAACAATCGTTCCAGTCTCTATTTGATCAGCCAATTCAAATCTAACGACAACTCCATACATACAAATTAACCGGTCATAAATATCCTTGAGCGGATGCTTACGTTACAGCTAACGTTTTCGGCTTGGCGATGTGGCGGATTTTAGCACTAAAGTTCAATAGAATTCCTGATGTTGAACCTTGCACAAATGTTTCATAGAAGCACGAAACCTATTGTCAAACCGGTGTTATAGCCAGTGGTCATCTTCGTCTTTTTCACAAATATGTGAGTTTAAATTCTACACCCTTTAAAAAGCTACCATCCACCCAATTCTATTGCTTTAAGATTAAACAAATTAATTTGATCTATTTTATCTTCATGAATGACAATTGTCAATTTAGCAGGATATTTAAATTTCATTTCACTTAATCTGAATGTCCAAAGCATAATCTTTAATAAGTCTTCATCACCAATATTTTTGTGCTCTTTTATACGAGTAATACCCGAACCAAAAATTGGTACTGAAACATTCTTTTGAGCGTAAACACGATTAACTCTATCCCAAAAATTTATAAGAAACTCTATATACTCAGGCATAGTTAGAGTTGCTCTATTATGTTGATCAAACTTGGTAAATGCAGTCAATAAAAAATCATCATATACGATGATTGTACTTAACTTGAATTTTATGTTTTTACCTCCTTGAATCCTTTCACATTTATCATCAACAATATCTGAAGCATCTGAATTGGCAACAATAAAGTCATCAAGCTCATTGACATTGTTTTTAAAGAAACGCTTTATAAAAATCCCATTAAGTGATTTGTTTGATATAATTTTATCATCAACTACTGTGTCAAAATATTCATTAAAGGATATAGCTTTCAGACCGTCTTCAGAAAATAAATCGCCACATTTAATACTTATCGTACTGCCGTCTATATCAATATTTACATTGGTTAGTTTGTTAGCTCTATACCAAATAATTAAATAAATTATGATTATTATTAGAAATGTTAAGTAGCCAAAATATTGTAGACATTTTTTGTTTTCATCTGGAATAATGTTAAAAAGTAATACAAAGGATATAATACCTGAAATTACTGAAAAATATATCCAGAATTTATTTCTAACATTTTTATTTAAGAATTTAACTTTCATTATTATTAACTATAGAAATAATCGTCAGATTTTTTTCCTGATCCAACTCTAAAATCTGAATTATTTAATGCCATTCGAATAGTCTCTTTATTCATTGGAATATGTAATACAGGTATTTTTGATTTAGAATCTCTGAAAACTGGTACTTTGCTCCATAGTGATGTTACTTTATTACTCAAACTTGTTTTAGCATTGTTTAATAAATCATCTTTACTTTTTAAATCAGGGTAAATAACAATAATAGGTAATTCTAAGCTATTTATTCCATAATCTATTTCTTCTCTAAATGCCCTTGAATTTACAGTATAATCACTTAAATATAATATAATATTCTTAGAGTTTCTTAATCTCTCACGAAGTCTTGGTTTTAGTGTTGATTCCCAATCACTATTATCGCGAACATTATAAGTTGTGTCATGAGCATTATTAAACGGAAAGGAACTATCAGATCCTTTCCATGCTTTTAACATGTTGTAATGACAAAAATCTTTAGTTGCGTTAGCACCAAGTGATGATTCACTAAATGGTTCGCTAACATAAAATGCACAGTAATTGTAAATTTTACTCATAATTCTATTTTAAGTTTATTAATATTGTTTTATCCTTTTGAGTGTTGACTTATTGTCCGCATGTTTTTTATCTGCCAAAATGGTTTGAATTATTTTACGTTTTCAAATATCGTCACTGAATTTTCGGCGGAACGGTTGTCGACCATTATACCAACGCAATTAGCGAAACTTCGTCTCGCTAAACTGCTTCTATATCCGTATCGCACAATGTGTATTCATAAAACTAACAATATTTTTGTAAATCAGCAAGATAGCTATCCGATATTTCTGAATAACGAAAATATGGTTGGGTTCTATGGTATTCAAAATAAGAATAAGGAAAGATTGATATCGACGATGGCTGATGCATGGCATTACAACAACGAGAGCGTGGGGAAGAAAAAGCGCATTTAGAAAGAAACAGGATGTTTATTTCTAAATGTGCTTTTGAGGGAGCCGAAAATGTGCTGCTTTTAACAACATGCCGAATGGCTAATTGTTGGTGCTGTTAAAAGCAGCTCTTTTGCAGGCGGAGGGGTATTTGTGTCCGTGTCTATTTAATCAGCAGATGTTTCTCGCCAGCAATTTGTTCAGCTTCCAATCTTTTCTTCTCAGCTGCTTTTATCAATTCCGTTTCTTCTTCCAGTTTTGAAATGATCTCTTCCGCTTTTTTAGGATCCTCATAATATGTGGAGTCTATGTTTTTGGTTATCGTTGGCCAATACTGTCTAAGCATTCGAAATTTGATGTTATTGGCTTTTAGGCTTTGCTTTTCGTTATGGTTTGCAATGCCCCAGCCCAAAGCGAAGACTGAGGTAAGGACTAAGGTGATCATGATGGCTAAGATGCCGAATGAGCGAGGTGCAACATGGTGTTTGATTTGAAATGACGTCGGTATCTTATCGGTTTGTCTTTTTATGAACGCTTTAGATTCATCCAGATGCTGTTTGAATTCATCCGTTACATTCTTAAAATAATCCCTTGCTTGATGATGGCTTTCGTTATAGAGGGTGACTTTTTGTACTTCATGATAAAAGAGGCCTAGTGTTTTTACAAACTCTTCCCTGCTTTGGGTTCCTTCTTCCAGCTGCGCATGATACTCTTTGAAACTTTCAATATGCCTGTCTATCGTCAAGGCGGATTCTTTTTGATCCTTAATTATCGTTTCTAAAATTAGATCATTAGATTTTTCTAGCGATTCAATGCGGTGTTTGATTTCTTCGTATTCCATGGTGTTATAATTTCTGGGTTAATTATCGATGTAGTCTTGTTTTCTTCTTTTTCCTCTTCCATTTCTTCTGTGCTTGTTCTTCTTCGGCCTGTGCTGTTCCATTAACGGACATGAGGTCATTCAATAAACTCAAGCCGATACTGAGCGTGGGTTGCGAATGAGCGAAAGAATCGTTCGACTGTAAACTGGGATGCAAAGACACGGACTGGGTGGCATGAACAGTAAGATCTTCTTTTGTTGAAAGCTGGTGCTGATTGAAAGCTGCATGAAGATTTGCATAGCTATACCCTATACTTGACCCTTTGATGGAATGCTTCTTATGATTGAAGGATACCCCTTGTACCAAGCTCGTTTTACCTGCATATTTGAATTGCATTGAAATGCCATGATAACGCAGTAGTTGGTCTTTTAATTCTTCAAAATTATCAGCTGTTTTCAATCTAGCTGAAATAGCATCTCGAATCATATACCTGATGCTATCGGTCCCTCTAAGCCGATGCCTATTGACTTGATATTCTCTTTTTCTTCCATTGCTGTACTCATGTTTTTGGTTCATTGCTTGGCAGACTTTTCCGCTTTTCAAGCCGATGTTTTTGTCGGAAATGGTTTTGCCAGCATTGGAAACGCGGTTATAAACGACATGCATATGCAAGCCCTCCTTTTCCCGATCAAAATGACGAACGATCAGCACTTGAGTGTTCACAATCTTCATTTGCTCAAGGTACTCCTTAGCCCTGTCCAGCATGGTTTGTGACATATTGCCTTCCTGTTGGAGCTTTGATAGATCTTCTTTAGAAAAGGAAAGAATGCAGTGGCCTACGCATTTTTTTAATCGGGGGTTCAACTTGGATTGTGCTTGAAAATCTTCAATCATCTCTTTGCTTGTGAGGTAATCGCGGATTCCTTCACTATAGAGGATTTTAGCCTTTTCCTTTTCGGCAACATAATTCACCGTGGCAGAAAAACTAGCGCCAGATTTGAGGGTTTTACCGATCATCGCTCAAATGTTTAAGGTGTTTGTTTATTTCAGCCAAAGCCTCTTGGCATTGGCTTTTAACCATGCTAATGTTGGAGATGTGCGCCAGTTTTAGCATGGTATTAATGTTATGGCCAATCCTTGTTAGATGCTTATAAATTTCTAATTCCTCTGGGCTTAATCGGGTAATTACTTTTGCATCTCGAATACTTTTTCGCAGAAATTCGCTGGGTGACATGTGGGCTTTCTTCGATCGATCCACGAATGCACTTTTTTCTTTTTCGGTTAATCTAAAAGTGACCTTACAGGTTTTCTGGTTTTGGGTATTAGCTGTATTTTTCTTCATGATCATGCTTGGTTTAATTGACGACTATCAGGAGTTGTTTTGTGGATTCGCTCGCCAATCCCGTCGTGGCGTAAGACAAAGGCACTACCTGCCATTGTATGATGACTACCTATAGGCTTGCTAACTTTAAACAGTCATAGATGCCGTTTTATAATATTACGTGCTTTTTTTCGATCTCCTTGTGCAGCATACTGTAAAACAATATCGCATGGGGAACCACCTCTTTTGTCGATGAAGAATTGAGCTTGTGGCGCTTCGCTGCTAAACACGAAAAAGGTTTTACGACCTGTATGGTATTCTGCACTCAGTCCATTTCGGGGATCTTTACCAGGGCGCGTATACCGAACTTTTTCGGCTTTTGTAGAATGGTATTGCCAGCCGGCTTCTAAGAGGATATTATGGATCACTTCGAAGTCTGCGTGTTGATTGAAGAGTCGCCAGATATTATACTGATCTACCTTAAAGGGAATAGGGTTGATTTCTGGTTTCACAAATATCCTTTCGTTCCTTTGGGTCTCTTTAAAAACTTGGGCATTGTCATTAAAATGCGCATGAGGATCATACGCCAGAAATCGGTAGGACGCAACATTTCTGGGAGCGGTGTCTATGGTTATCCCTAGGTTGCGAAAATAGGCGGCCATTGCATTGAAGTGTTCATTGTGAAGTGAGGGGTCCATGATGGGTATAAGACCCCATAAACCTTGGCCGCTAGCGGATTTACCACAATAGGAAATATGCGGTAGTTGACTAACCTTGTTGAAGGCATAATCCAACTTGTCTTTTAAGCCGTCAATGTCGAATGCCAAATAGCCACTATGGTGAACATGGTGTTTTTCCCCACGTCCACCAAGTTGAAAACTACTCGGGGTTATGGCCAATAGTTTTCCCTTTAGCCTATGTTGCTCGTCAGATAGATAGGGGAGCGAACGAATTTGTTTTATAAGTGCTGGTTGCCAAGGAGTGGTTAAAGCTTCCCATAAAGTGATTGCTTTAGGATCAGTAGCATATTTGTTTTGAAAGATACTACAGGTGGATGTTTTTAAACTTTTCATAATAATGTTGATTTTGAACTAAACTGAACTCCTATTCCAGTTCGCTATTTCAGTTCACTTCAGAACCGAACTGAAATGGTAGATACCTTTAGGTATACCATTCAGTCCGGTTCAGTAAATGGAATTAGGTTAATGATCGCTGCTTTTCCTCTTAAGCTTCCTGTTGCTGGATCAGTTAAAAGACCATCCAATTGGAGGCGTGTGATTAATTCACTGACCTTGTTTTTCCCGGGTGCTGTTTCCAGATTGTACCATGCTTTCAATTCTACTGTGAGGATGGTGATGAGTTGATTTCTTAATAAGCCATTGGCGTATTTTTTTAATATGGGTGAGAGAATCATTCTCCATCGATGAGGGTCGATATCACTATAATCAGGAAGTGAATTTTTAGCAGGTCTTGAAGAATCTTTTTGGGAGTCGATTAAATCTTCAAATGGAATACGTTGTCCCGTATTTTTGAAGGTTAAGGAAAGTGGATCGCATTCTAAAACGAAGCTTGAGTTTTTGTATTCCCTTCCTAAATAATTCCCTTTCAAAATAGAGAGGTGTTTTAAATTGGCATCCTTCAAGTCATTTCTTAATTCCAATACCAATCGACATTTTTGTTCCAGTCCCCCTGCCCCTTGGATGTTACTTTTATTGGGAATGAGGCTTTCGGTGCGCTTGTTCGTGTGGTGCATGAGGAGGATCAAACACTGATAGTTCATGGCAATCTTTTTCATGCTGCTCAGCAGTTTTCTGATCTCTCCATTATCTTTGATGTCGTTGACAAGGTCACCCAGCGTGTCGATCTTGATAATGTCCACTCTGTTTTCGATTAAGATGGAATTCAGCCTCTCAATTAAGTTGTCTGAATCGAATAAGAAATGCAGGTTTTGAAGGCATTGAAGTTTTAATTCCTCGCTTTCATTCTGGAGTTGCTTTCTGAGGAGATAGCTGATGGCTAAATCATCGTCTTCCGTACAAACGATGATTGCTTTTCGGAATAGGTTTTCAGTAAAGGGGAATCCAATAAATTCGGATTTATTTAATACGAGTGATAAAACAAGATCCCTCGCAAAAATAGACTTCCCAGTATCGGAGCTGCCAGCAAGTAGAATGATTCCTACTTTTGGAATCAATTCGCCTAATAATTTGGGAAGCTCCCTGATATTGCGATTGTAAAGATCTAGAGCAGAAAACACTTCGTTACTATACTTTTCTTTCTCAATCTTTACTTGCGGTTGGATTGAAATGAAGTCGGCGGTTCTATGGCCGTTTACTCCATTGAGGACTGTCGCGCTTTTCATATCGATAGCCCTTTCTGCTTTTTAATCGCTTCTGCAATTGCCTTTTCAGAATATAGCACTCGTCTGCCAATACGATCTGGAAGCAATATGCCTGCCTTTTCCCAATAATATAACGTGGTTAGGGATACATTGAAATATCGTCGTGTCTCTTCTCGGGTTTTGTACCGTTCTACCGAAGGGGATTCGGTCTTCTGGAAATTAGATTTGTTGTTTTTAATAACATCATTAAAAACTTCTTTGACTTGCTCGGACAGAATCTCCTTGAATTCTGCTTCCGAATAACTGGTTAAAATTTGTCCCATTCTTTACGTGATTGAATGGGACAAGTATCGGAGGGACATTTCTCAGGACATGTCCCTATTTTGCTTTTGACTTAAATTTCAGTAGGAATTCCTGTTGCTCAAAGTCGAATTTCGGAAATCTTTTTGAGATTGCTTGCTTTGCGTCAGTATCATGCTTCGCCAGAATATTCTGCCCTCTTTCTTCTTGATTAATGATTCTTTTTCGATCTCGACTAAAAGCTTCAATATTGATGTCATCCCTTCCCCTTAAGGTGAGTAAGTCGGTGAGAAGAGCAGCAATTTGTAAGTCGGTTTTTTCCTCAGGCCAAATGTGATTATCCAGGACGCCCAATCGATATAGGAATGTTAGTATAAAAGCGATGCTGTCCGGTGTTTCTTTTTCTTTGGTCTTGCTCTTTTCATCCGACTTTTGTCGATCAGTTCTTATACGCTCATAGTTCTCAAGTTTTAATGCTTTTTGTGCGGATTTAAGGGTCGCAATTTTATTATTGAGTTGTTGAACCTGTTGTTCCAGCTTTAAGATCTTTTGTTGATCTTCATTTTCGTAGTAATTGATTACCGAATAATAACCGTCCAGCAGGGTGTCTTTAAACTTATCGTTGATTACTCCGAATACAATAATGTCCTGTGGCTCCTTCTCGGCCCAAGGGTAGTTGGTGACCACGTAGTTTTCAAAAAGAAATTTTATTGCCTCTTCATTCTTCTTGAGTACTGCGGGTTCAATGCTAACGCGTGTTCTTAAATTAGGAGATGCGTGTGCGTCAGGCTTAATCCCTTTTATTTTTTCAACAAGCTCCTTCATCTCTTGAATGAGTTTTTCTTTTTGGTAGGCGCCAACCTGATAACAAAGCAAAGTCTCAATCAAGTCTTGAAACTTGTCGGTTCTTAAATCATAATAAAACTTTAACCAGTTTGGCTCTATTGGTGATCTATCGCTTCCTTTCCATAGATTTTCCCAATTGGATCCGGCCTCGGATTGGATGAATAATGAACCATAAAAGATAACGTCGGTTTTATGGTCTCGAAGCGAGCGATTTAAATGTTTACCCATGATCCCCTCCAATCTTCTTTTTAGCACGTTTGGCCTTCTTTTCATCCTCATCGTGGATTTTATTAACGGCATCTAAGATGGATTGTGCGTTTTCTTCCGCAGTCATGCGGATGTATTTTAAAAAGACGGATTCACTTTTGTGCCCCGTCACTTTCATAATCGTTGTCGGTGGTAAATTAAAGTGTCGATACATATTGGTTGCGAAGGATCTTCGTGCAGAATGTGTCGTAACCAGTGAATGTAAGGGTTGGCTTACTGTTTTTCTTTTCGCCGGCAACTGGAATGGAAATAGTGATGCTCTGGGTTAATTTAGCCTTTTCAGCGACGACTTTTATATATTCATTCAGTTTTTGGTTGGTGATGCCATGTGGGAAGGATCCCTTTGTCTGAACCTTCATATTTCTTTATGATTTTTCTGACCGTTGGAAGGAGTGGGATGGCGACACTAGCACCCGTTTTCGTGGTTTTAATGCGGACTAAATTGCCCTCAATTTTAGCTTTGGATGCCAATTGAGAATAATCCTGAAATCTTAAACCTGTCCAGCAGCCTATTAAGAATAAGTCACGTGCATTTTCAAGAAAAGGAGTCTTGGTAAGGTTAAGGTCTTCCATCTTTTTTAGATGCTCGACATTTAGATAAATCGCATCAGTTTCTTCTTGGGGTTTAAGAAATCGCCTTGATTTATAAGCCTCATTAGAATGATAGCCCAGCTCCTGCGCTTCACGCATGAACGCTTTAATGTTTTTTATGAGTTTCCCGAAGTAATTAAGGGATAGCTTTCTTTCATTATAAACATAATCCTGTAAGTCCCAATAAAATTCTAGAGTGACCTCATCAAAATTCAATGAGTTGATATTTCGATCTTCAAGGTATTTCTTTAAGAAATTTAGCCCTACCCGATAATCACTAATGGTTCCCTTAGAAAAGGCATGTCCCTTTCCAGTACCCGACAGTTTAGCTCGTGCGCCTGATTCTGAACGTTTAATTAGTAGTGAAATGAAATTAATGAAGGATAGGTCTTTTTCAATTTCGCTTTGTTTCTCTTCTTCCGTTCCCGATAAAGCCCGCATGACTGATGTTTTGAATTCTTTCTTATCAGGATAGCGATCGAATTGATTTGTATACTCTTTGTATTGGGTATTTACCTCATTTTTGATCTTGGTAATCCGATCCGTTATTAAATCATAATCTTCCTTCGGTAAGCCTTTAAGTCCACCTATAGGCTTTTCACTGCTTGTATTCCATTTTGAAGGATGAACCTTTACGCCCGTTGGAACTTTAATAACTGGTTTGCCATCATATTCTATGATGCAAATGATTGGAGTAGGTAGTTTGGACTTGGGTTCTCTTAGCCTAAAACGGATCCCGCATTCTGCTTTAACTATCATCATAATCGGTAATTTTATGAAAGTTACGAAAAGAGGGGAAATAAAGGAAATTCTCGGGGGTTCTTTTGGGGGTTCTTTTTAGTAAATCTTGTTGAATCTCCCCTTATGCTATTTAACAAGAAGTGGCCCCAGGGCATAAAAAAAGGAGGTTTTTCAACCTCCTTTAATTTTCTTTAACTCTTGCTAGCGGTCTGGACGGGACTCGAACCCGCGACCCCATGCGTGACAGGCATGTATTCTAACCAACTGAACTACCAACCGTTTTCCCGTTTGGGATTGCAAATATACGATGATTTTTATACAATGCAACTTATTTTTGAAATAAATTACTAGTAGTTTCTCCTTCTTTCATTTTTCCGCATTTTCAGCAAATTGTAATGCGTCTATAATCTCCTGAATATCACCATCCATTACGAACTGGAGGTTGTATAAGGTCAATCCAATACGGTGTTCGGTAACACGACCTTGAGGATAATTATAAGTACGGACTTTAGCCGAACGGTCGCCAGTCGACACCATAGTTTTCCTTTTTGCAGCAACATCGCCATGCCTTTTCAGAATTTCTAGCTCGTATAATTTAGATCGAAGCATTTCCATTGCTAATTCTCGATTGGCTAATTGCGAACGCTCTACTTGACAAACTACAACGATGCCGGTTGGCTTATGGGTTAATTGAACCTTGGTTTCTACTTTATTTACGTTTTGACCACCTGCACCTCCAGAACGGGAAGTGTGTAGTTCAACATCTGCGGGATTTAAGTAAAAGTCTAACTCTTCTGCCTCGGGTAGAACTGCAACGGAGGCTGCTGAGGTGTGAACCCTTCCTTGTGTTTCAGTGTCTGGTACACGTTGAACACGATGAACACCGGATTCGTATTTTAATTGACCATAAACATCTTCGCCACTAACTTTCAAAATAACTTCTTTATAGCCTCCCGATGAACCCTCCGTAACATCCATCACTTCAACTTTCCATCCTTTATCTTCAAAAAAGCGGGTATACATTCGGTAAAGATCACCAGCAAAAATGGCGGCCTCATCTCCCCCTGTACCACCACGAATTTCCACTATGGCATTTTTGGAGTCTTCAGGGTCTTTCGGGATAAGCATTAACCGAATTTCTTCTTCTAAAGATTCTTTGTTCTCAAGTAACTCATCCATTTCCTCCTTGGCCATCTCTTTCAGCTCCTCGTCTTTCTCATTGGCTAAAATATCCTTATTAGTAGCGATATTGCTTACAATATTTTTATAGACATGGTATTTGTCAACGATCTTTCCAAGATCCTTGTATTCTTTACTTAGCTTGGCATAGCGTTTCATGTCACTTACCGTAGCTGGGTTGCTGAGTTCACGCTCTACATCTTGCCAATGCTCTTTTATAGCCTGTAGTTTATTTATCATTTTATTTTTGGCTGTTATCGCTAACTAATTTTAGCAATAACTGCAAAAATAACATTTTTTAATTTAGTATTTTAGTGAGTGTTTATATTGCATGATAATGAATCAATTATGTTTGCGGTGACGTTTTAATTTAAATAAGGTATTGGCTTCTGTTTCCTTTTCCTTGTTTTTTACCTTATATTTGCAGCTTCAAAGGGGGTGTCTCGATATTGGAATCGAGGCTGAGAACATACCCATCGGCGATTTTACTTTAATCTGAAGTGAAATTAGCTGGGAACCTGATCCGGATCATGCCGGCGTAGGGAGGTAGATAAAATAGGAGTGGATGTAACCCTCAATTCCACTGATGTTTTATAAAAAAAATACATGTAAAAATGAAAAAAACAATTGCATCAACCGCGATTGCCTTGCTATTGCCTATATGGCTTTTGGCACAGAACTCTTTATCGGTAAGAGTAAAAAATGAAAATGGAAATACGTTGATTGGCGCTTCCGTAAGAATTAAAGGCTCACTCTTAAGTGGCCAAACTAATTCACAAGGTGAAATTCAATTGAAAAATTTGAAAAGTGGTGATCATCTTCTAAGTGTTAGTTATTTGGGATACGAAACGCAAGAAAACAAATTGAGCTTCCGAAAACTAGCGAAATAGCCATCGTGTTAAAGCCTGAAGATTTCCTAACTGACGAGGTCATTGTGCAAGCTACCCGAGCTAGTAAAAATGCGGCAACAACATTCAAAAATCTAACTAGGGAAGATATTGCCAAGAATAATATGGGACAAGAAGTGTCCTATTTATTAAACCAGACGCCCTCTGCCGTCGTGTCATCAGATGCAGGGGCAGGAATTGGACATACAAGTGTGACCATCCGTGGAAGCGATGCCGCAAGAACGAATGTGACTTTAAATGGGATTCCATATAATGATCCCGAAAGTTTAGGCAGCTTTTGGGTAAATATGCCTGATTTTTCGTCTTCCATTGATAATATCCAAATTCAGCGGGGCGTAGGAACTTCAACAAATGGGGCTGGAGCGTTTGGCGCAAGTATCAACATCCAAACAAATACCAGACAAGATACGGCATACGCAGAATTGGACAATAGTTTCGGCTCTTATCAGACCATCAAAAATACGGTAAAGCTGGGAACGGGACTTATTAAAAATAAATTTAGTTTTGATGGTCGCTTGTCTAGAGTGCTGTCTGATGGCTACATGGATCATGGAGACGCAGACAGAGCGGCCGATCTAAAATCATTTTTTGTTAGTGGCGCTTGGTATGGAGAAACAAGCTTGCTTCGTGCAAATGTATTTTCCGGAACGCAGAAAACCTACCAAGCTTGGAATGGCGTTCCTGAGGATTTGCTAAAAACGAACCGTACACATAACGAGTTTACCTATAAAAATCAAACCGATAATTATCTGCAAACGCATTATCAATTATTGTATTCAAATTCCTTGACTCCAAATATTTTATTGAATGGCGCCTTACATTATACCAGAGGTGAAGGCTATTATGAAGAGTTTAAAACAGGTCAAAAGTTGGCCAACTACCACTTAGAAAATGTAGTAATTGGTGAGAATATATTGGATAGAACGGATTTGATTCGTCAACGTTGGTTAAGCAGCGATTTTTATGGGATGACGTATTCTTTACGTTATACACCCCTTGATAATTTGAACCTAACTTTTGGAGGCGCTTATAACATCTATAAAGGCGATCACTTTGGTGAAGTAATTTGGGCGCAATTTGCTTCTAATGGGAGTTTAGGTGATCGTTATTATGATAATAATGCTACTAAGAAAGACTTCAATAGTTACTTGAAGGCAGATTACCGGATTCAGAACCTTTCGTTGTTTGCAGATTTACAGTACAGAAACGTAGATTATTCTTATCAGGGCATTAACCGTGATTTAAGTTTTTTGCAACAACAGGTAAATTTGAACTTCTTTAATCCGAAGTTCGGTTTTAGTGTTAATTTTGATAATAATAGCCTAGCATATGCTTCTGTTGCGGTAGCTAATAAAGAGCCTATTCGACGAGATTATACAGATTCTTCACCAGATAGTCAGCCAAGACCAGAGCACCTAACAGATATTGAAGTCGGATATAAAATCAATGGCACAAACTATTCAGTAGGCATCAATGGGTACGCAATGTTATATAAAGATCAGTTAGTGACGACTGGTTTTATTAATGATGTAGGCTCAGCAGTTCGCTTAAACGTAGATAAAAGCTATCGCAGCGGAATTGAGTTGGATGCAAAATGGAAACCTTTTCAGCAATTCACATGGTCGGCAACAGCTGCTTTTAGTAAGAACATCATTAAGGATTATACCTACTATATTGATGAGTTGGATGAAAACTGGGATCCTGTAGGACAAAAAGTGGTGAACTTAAAGAATACCACAATTGCCATGTCGCCGAGTTCGATCTTTTCTAATGAATTTGCGTATCAGCCAATTTCAAATGTGGAAATAGCTTTTATCAGTAAATACGTAGGTAAACAGTATTTAGACAATACAAAGAGCAATCATAAAAGTATTGATGCTTTCTTTGTAAATGACTTGCGATTAAATTATTCTACCGCCTTTAAGGCTTTGAAAAATATAGGCCTTACACTACGAATAAACAATCTCTTTGACGAACTGTATGAAGCCAATGGTTATACCTTTGGGTATTATAATCCTCAAGGAGTTTTGGAAGAATATAATTATTACTTCCCTCAAGCAACCCGCAATTTTATGCTGGGGTTGAACGTGAGGTTTTGATACAGGTATTAGGATTTAGATAATAGATGTTAGGGCCGTACCAGTGGGGATAAGATTTTTATTTACAGGTATAACTAAGTTAGAACGGTAGCAAGCTATATTGGATGGCCTTTGGATTTAGCGTTAAGAAAATTAGAGACTATCACGTTAAGATTTCCGCACAAAAGCGAAGCGGCTTGCGGAAATTAGTGATAGTCTCTAATTTTTAGCTAAATGCCATACAGCCTTGATTTTTTGGTTCTTTTGGATCAAACCAAAAGAACAATGAAACTATTCTAAATCCTTCAAAATCTTATTCACATCTTCTTCCGTTTCTGTTAATTTGCTTTTACAAACAGCAATCAACATCGTCGCTCTTTTCACCTTTTCTGATAATTCATCTACATTCACTTCTCCTTCTTCTAAATCGGTTACAATTTGTTGAAGTTCTTTGAAAGCGCTTTGATAAGTAAGGTTATCGCTCATCTTCTTTGTTTTTAATGGTTTTTACTAAACTGTTGATTTCTCCTTCGGCCACGATGGTCGAGATTTCATCACCCTCTTTTAATGTAGAAGCATCAATCAAAGCTTTTCCCTGATAATAAGTGATGCTAAATCCACGCTTTAAAATATTCTCTGGACTTAAAATTGAAACTTGTCTAGTCGTTTGTAAAAGACTTTCATGATGCTGTTTAATCGTTGAAAGGCTATTAACTTTCACTTGGCGTGCATTATTATCTAGCATCAATCTATTTTCTTTGATTAAATTTTGACTGGCGAAGCGAAACTGTTTAACCGTTTGTTCTAAATCAGACCTTCCTTTATCTAAAATCTTTTCTGCTTTTTTTATCAGCGTTTTCTCTGCTTCCATAACGGGTACAGAGAAGTTATGAAAATGTTGGATGAGAAAATCTGCCAACTCGCTAGGTGTAATAGCATTCTTATAGGCTACCATTTCACTTACTGTTTCATTGGTGGCATGGCCAATACCCGTTAAAAATGGGATTGGGAACTTTGCAATTGCACTCGCAAGGGCATATTGGTTGTAGCAAGATAGTCCAACATCTCCGCCTCCCCCCCGAATAAGAGCTACTGCATCAAATTCGTCGATTCTACCTTCAATATTTTTAATTTGCGCCAATATGGAAGCAACGGCTCGATCTCCTTGTAATAAAGCGGGAAATAATAAAAACTCAAAGCGATAATTCCAATCGTTGTTCTCCAGTATCTTCAAAAAATCTGCCAATCCCTTGCTCGTTTCTACCGAAATAAGAGCAATCCTTTTAGGCAATAAAGGAAAGGGAAGTTTCCTGTTGAGGTCAAAAATTTGTTCCTTCTTTAAGCGATCTATGGCTTCTTGTTTTTCGCGGGCCAGCACCCCTAAAGAAAAAGTAGGGTCAATATCAATTATCCTAAGAGTTAATCCATATAGCTCGTCATAAGAAATAGTGGCTTGAATCAAAATTCCTATACCATCTCTTAAAGGTTCTTTTGTAATATCTTTAAATTGATTGTTAATTCGTTGAAAGTCTGAACCCCAAAGAATAGAACGCATTTCAGCTATAATTTTGCCATCTTTTTTTTCTACTAAATCAGGATAGCAATGACCTGAATGTTTATAAAAATTTAGCTTATTCAATTCTGCAGAAATCCAATAGGATTGAGTATAACGTGTTGCTAAGGTTTTCCGTATACTACGAGCTACCTCAAACAAAGAGAAAACAGTTTTATTATCGATAATTTCTGGCATGGGTTGATCAAACTTAGATAAAATTAATGGCGATTTCAATCCATTTTTTGCATTTCGCACTTAATGCCGTATTTTTACAAAAAACATAACAAAATGTATAACACATTAAAGCCTATTCTGGAGAAGGAGCTTCAAGAAATTAAGGATGCAGGCTTGTACAAACAAGAGCGTATTATCATTACTCCGCAAGGAGCAGATATAAGAATAGAAGGTGGGCAGGAAGTAATTAATTTTTGTGCAAATAATTATTTAGGCCTTTCTTCGCATCCCAAAGTAATTGAGGCCGCTAAGGAAGCAATTGATTCTCATGGTTATGGGATGTCATCCGTGCGCTTTATTTGTGGAACACAAGATATTCATAAAAAACTAGAAGCTAAGATCGCAGAGTTTTTAGGTACCGAAGATACTATACTTTATGCAGCAGCTTTTGATGCCAACGGTGGTGTTTTCGAACCTCTTTTTGGTGCGGATGATGCAATTATTTCTGACGAATTAAATCATGCTTCAATAATCGACGGGGTTCGTCTTTGTAAGGCCCAGCGTTTTCGGTATAAGCACGATGATATGGCTGATCTGGAAAAGCAACTAATCGCTGCTAAAGACGCCAAAAAACGTATAATAGTTACCGACGGAGCTTTTTCAATGGACGGGACCATTGCCCAGCTAGATAAAATATGTGACTTGGCAGATAAATACGAAGCTTTAGTCATGATCGATGAATCGCATTGTACCGGCTTTTTAGGAAAAACAGGCCGTGGAACGCATGAGTATCATAATGTAATGGATCGCATCGACATTATAACAAGTACTCTGGGTAAGGCATTAGGAGGAGCATCCGGTGGTTTTACGTCTGGCAAAAAGGAGATTATTGATATGCTTCGTCAGCGCTCTCGCCCTTATTTATTCTCAAATACCTTAGCTCCTGCTATCGTCGGTGCCTCAATTGCGGTATTAGACATGTTGAGTGAAAGCTCTGATTTGTTAGATAAATTAAAAAGCAATACTGAATATTTCCGTGAGAAAATGGTCGAGGCGAGATTTGACATAACACCCGGTACGCACCCTATAGTCCCTGTAATGCTATACGATGCTAAGCTTGCCCAAGAATTTGCAGCTAAAATGCTGGAAGAGAGAATCTATGTAATTGGTTTCTATTTCCCGGTAGTGCCAAAGGAGAAAGCCCGGATTCGGGTTCAAGTATCGGCCGCTCACAGCCAAGAACATTTGGATAAAGCAATAACAGCATTTATCAAAGTGGGGAAAGAACTAAAAGTGATTTAATTAAGAAAAGAAATAGCCAACAATGAGTATTCAAGAAAGAATAGACCAATATACCGTTGAAATCAATGCTTTTAATGCATCTTCTGCAGAAGAGCTTGAACAATATAGATTAAAATTCCTAGTGAATAAGGGAATCGTTCGAAGTCTGTTTGATGAATTTAAAGTGGTTTCCTCGGAAGAGAAAAGGACACTTGGCAAAGTTTTAAATGAATTTAAACAACTGGCCGAAGAAAAGTATAAAGCAGTCTCAGAGATGATTAACGCTTCGTTATCAGAATCTAAAGATAGTAATTTACAAGATTTAACACTTCCAGGGGAAGGCTTTGAGTTGGGTTCCCGTCATCCTTTATCCTTGGTTAGGAAAGAGATCGTTGAAATCTTCAAAAAGATGGGATTCTCTGTTGCTGAAGGCCCGGAAATTGAAGATGATTGGCATAATTTTTCTGCCTTAAATTTTCCTGAAGACCATCCTGCAAGAGATATGCAAGACACCTTTTTTGTTAAGAAGACGGATGGGAATGATATTGCGCTTCGTACCCATACATCTTCTGTTCAAGTAAGGATGATGGAAAATGGTAAACCTCCTTTCAGGGCTATTATGCCGGGGCGCGTGTATCGTAATGAAGCCATTTCTGCAAGAGCCCATTGTTTTTTCCATCAAGTAGAAGGCTTATATGTTGATGAGGACGTTTCGTTTGCTGATTTGAAACAGACGTTATTTCATTTTGTTCAAGAACTTTACGGAGAGGATACAAAAGTTCGTTTCCGACCCTCTTATTTCCCATTTACGGAGCCATCTGCAGAGATGGATATCTCGTGCTCAATTTGTAAAGGGACAGGCTGTAACATGTGTAAAGATAGTGGATGGGTAGAGATTTTAGGTTGCGGAATGGTGGATCCTAATGTATTGGAGAACTGTGGTATAGATAGTAAGAAATATAGTGGATTTGCTTTTGGAATGGGCATTGAACGCATAACGAATTTAAAATATGTAATTAAGGATTTGCGACTGTTCTCTGAAAACGATATCCGTTTCTTGAAGCAATTTGAAACCGAAATAATATAAGATGCGAAATAAGGGATGTAGGCTTGCGTTTTTTGTATTAATACTTCTCTCCATTGGGTGCATGAAAGACAATACAGGGATACCGAATATTTTAGTTAATATACCGCCTATATCATTGCAGAATCCGGAATATTCGAAATTATTAAGTCCGGGCGCTTCCGCTTTCCTGGAAGGGGGAGTCGCTGGCATTGTTGTTTACAATACAGGTAACGGCTATGTTGCTTATGACCGCTGTAGCACGGTTAATCCCGAGAAACAATGCGCTGTTGTAATTGACGAAAGCGGTTTTAATTTAATCGATACTTGTAGTGGAGGAAAATTTGATTTGGCAACAGGCTTTCCATCGAAAGCACCTGCGAAGCATGCTTTAAAACGGTATAATGTCACAATCTCTGGTGGAATATTGTATATTAGGAATTAAATAGATGCAAGCAGATAAAATCATAGAATGTATTTTACAAGCCGCCAAAGAGCTTTTTAAGCGATACGGGTATAACAAAACCAGCGTAAACGAAATTGCTAAGAAAGCCAAGGTTGCAAAAGCTACGATTTATAAGTATTTCGAGAGCAAGGAGATGATCCTGCACTCTATTTTGATGGAATACATTCGCAGAAGTGTAGATGATTTATTACATAGCCCTGAAAAGATTGATGATCAAGAAGCTTATTTGAGTAAATTGATTTTTAAAGTGAGCCGCATAAGTTATACAATTTGTAATGAATTTATCGGCTGGGATTTTATCCGTGAATCCGCCAATGCTCAAGAATATATGAAAACACTTTCAGACGATTTGGAAAACCTTTTAATCCAGTCGTTCAAAGAGAGTAAATCATTAAAAATCCCAACAGAAAATCTACGATTTTTAATTAAATCAAGTAAGAACATTGTTTTCTCATTTGCTTTTACATCTGTAAGTGTGGCCGATGTTCGTAAGAACTTTATTTCCTTCCAGAAAGATATTCTCCCCTATCTGATTAAGGGAGCGGTTGCGAAGTAAGGAACTTATTCCCTTCACTTACGAAATTTTGGTGGTCTGTGCGTGGCAGTATTTCGCCAGCCTCTTTGCGCTTCGCCAGTCTCTCAATACCCAACCCCAAGTGCCATTACCTAATACCCAATACCTCATAGCTAACACCTAATAGACTGACGTAGTCACTTTCTGGCTGACTAAACTTCGTAAATCTCGAATCCTATCAAAATTCAAATTGATTAATTTACCCAACGAGTTATAATTCGTAATTTTGCGCCAAATGAGAGAAAAAGTTCGTAATAGAAAAATTCGCGAAAGAATTACTTTTGAGGACGTGTCGATAATCGATATTGCAGAAGAAGGCAAGGGAGTTGGCCGCATGGATGAATTAGTCCTTTTTGTTCAACATGCTATTCCTGGAGATGTTGTTGATGTTGAGGTGACACGCAAAAAGAAAAACTTTGCAGAGGCCAGAGTAACGGCTTTGAAATCGGCATCCGAGCACAGAATAGAATCCTTTTGTCAGCATTTTGGATCGTGTGGAGGGTGTAAGTGGCAACATATGACCTATCACGCACAATTGTTTTTTAAGCAAAAGACTGTCGAAAATGCCTTGCAGCGCATTGGTAAACTTGATGTGAGCGGGATAGAGCCTATCTTGCCTTCGGCCGAAACAACCTATTATCGAAATAAAATGGAATACACCTTCTCCAATAAACGTTGGTTGACGGATGAGGAGATCAAGAGTGACGAAGAGTTCGGAAAACAAGCCTTAGGATTTCACGTACCTCTTCATTTCGATAAGATTTTGCAGATCAATCACTGTTACTTACAGGCAGAACCCTCTAATTCACTTCGAAATGCAGTAGATGAATTTGCTGTCGCAAACAATATTAGTTACTATGACGTCCGAAAACATGAAGGTGCTTTACGAAATTTGATTATTCGCAATACGTCGACCGGTGAATTAATGGTCATCGTAGTTTTTGCTCATCCCGAAGAAAATCAGATTGATTTATTGATGGATTTCATAAAACAATCTTTTCCAGAAATCACTTCTCTTTTATACATCGTTAACCAAAAGAAGAACGATACCATTTTTGATCAAGATATCTATGCGTACGCAGGTAAGGACCATATCTTTGAAGAAATGGACGGCCTGAAGTTTAAAATAGGGGCAAAATCTTTTTACCAAACGAACTCAAAACAAGCTTTTGAATTGTATATGATTACAAAAGAGTTTGCCGATCTAAAAGGTGACGAATTGGTGTACGATTTGTATACCGGTGCTGGTACGATTGCCAATTTTGTAGCCAGAAGTGCTCGAGAAGTTGTCGGAATTGAATATGTTCCTTCTGCAATTGAGGATGCGAAACTTAATTCTGAAATAAATGGCGTGCAAAACACCAAATTTTTTGCCGGTGATATGAAGGATGTATTGACCACAGACTTCATTGAATTGCACGGCAAGCCGGACGTTATAATTACTGACCCTCCGCGCGCTGGGATGCACGCCGATGTTGTTGAGCGGATTTTAGAAATTGGAGCCAAAAAAATAGTTTACGTAAGTTGTAATCCTGCTACACAAGCACGTGATTTGGCCTTATTAAGCTATAAGTATACAGTAGACAGAATAAGACCAGTAGATATGTTCCCTCATACACAGCATGTTGAGAATGTGGTGCTATTGACATTGAAATAGAGAGAGATGAATATAGAAGATTTATTAGGCCCTAGAAGTGAGGGTACCGAAGAGAACAAAAAGAAAGTTAGTCCTTTAAAAAGCTTGCAGAAGGATTTGGACTTTTATAGTGATTCTATAAAAGAAGTCGCCGTAGAAATCGATGTGGAAGGCATCTCCTCTTTTCCGATTTTCGTTGCCCATCAACACGAAATGAAAATTGGGGAACTTATTTTAGATCGAGAGGAATTAGGGACTCAATGGACGATTCATGCTTCTACTATAGAGGAGTTTATTGAAAAGGGACTGATTCAAAAAGATAAAAAAGATCATTTTGAAAAAAACTATAAAAACGCATCTGAGTTTATGTGTGTGTTTGTTGTAGTTCCTGAGGGTGCTAATTTTGTGTTTTATCCTTATAAATAACAATTAAAGGACTCATGCGGTATATTAATTTTGATGATGAGAATTCTGAATTGCCTGATGAGATTTTCATGAAGGAAGCTTTGAAGGAGGCGAAAATTGCTTACGAACTGGATGAAGTTCCAATCGGGGCAGTCATTGTGTACAATGGTAAAGTGATTGCTAAAGGGCATAACCTAAGTGAACAATTAAATGATGTTACTGCCCATGCAGAAATGCAGGCTTTTACCTCAGCAGCAAATTTTATTGGAGGTAAATACTTGCCTCAATGCACATTGTACGTAACCCTAGAACCTTGTGTGATGTGTGCTGGCGCTTCCTTTTGGACACAAATAGGAAGAGTAGTTTATGGTGCCAGCGATTCGAAAAGAGGATATTCTATTCATAGCCAAAATATACTACACCCTAAAACTAAAGTAACAAAAGGCATATTGGAGAATGAGTGTTCAGAGCTTGTGAAAAGCTTTTTTCAACAAAAGAGGAGCAAATCGTGAGATTATTTTGACTGACTGTAAAAACAAAAGTCATTCTTTTTCATTATATTTGATATCTATTAATTTATTAAATAAGACAATTATGGCATTTGAATTACCGGCGTTACCTTACGCCTCCGACGCTCTAGAACCTTTCATTGATAAAGAAACCATGGAAATTCATCATGGCAAACATCATCAAGCGTATGTAGATAATCTTAACAAGGCTTTAGAAGGTGGGGATGGAGAAAAAAAATCTATTGAAGAGATCTGCAAAAGCATTTCGCAGTTTAATACTGCTGTTCGTAATAATGGTGGAGGTCATTATAATCACTCTCTTTTTTGGACTGTTTTATCTCCAAATGGCGCAAAAGAACCTACTGGAGAATTAGCAACTGCAATCAACGAGGCATTTGGGTCTATTGATGAATTGAAAAAGCAATTGCAAAATGCGGGTGCCACACGCTTCGGCTCTGGTTGGTCGTGGTTAATTGTTGATGAAGCCGGAAAACTTCAGGTAACTTCTACCCCTAATCAAGATAATCCGCTAATGGATATTGTGGAAGTACAGGGTACTCCAATATTTGGTATTGATGTATGGGAGCATGCATATTATTTGAAATATCAAAATAAGCGTCCGGCTTATTTGGAAGCGATATTTAATGTAGTTAATTGGGAAGAAGTGGGGAAACGTTACAACGACGCAAAATAATTTCTATTTTTATTATACTAACGAGCTTATTTTTCTAAGATAAGCTCGTTTTTGGTTAAAATATTTTTCTATGCAAGCAGTTGTTCTTTCGGCAAAAAATGCTCCTTTGGAAATTCAAGAAGTTGAGCTTCCTATATTAAATGAAGGGGAGGCCTTAGTTAGAATAAAAGCTGCAGCTTTCAATCGTAGGGATTATTGGATACAAAAAGGCCAATATGCTGGATTAAAATTTCCTATTATTTTAGGATCGGATGGTTCTGGAATTGTTGAAAAGGTCGCTTCCGTTTCCGATCAGTCTTGGCTGGGGCAGGAAGTAGTAGTTAACCCAAGCACAAATTGGGGAGAGAATGAGGCTTTTCCATCAAAAAATTTTTCCATTTTGGGTTTACCTAATAATGGAACATTTGCAGAATATGTGAAAGTTGGGGTAGAGAATTTATACCAAAAGCCGAAACACTTAAGTTTTGAAGAAGCAGCGGGTTTCCCCTTGGCTGGACTGACCGCTTTTCGTGCTTTATTTAGTCGAGCAAATCTAAAATCGGGAGAAAAGCTTCTCATTGTTGGTGTCGGAGGTGGTGTGTCAAGCTTTGCTTTATTAATGGCTAAGGCAAAGGGGGCCGAAATCTATGTTACTTCTGGAAACCAAGATAAGATTGAGCGGTCTATATCATTCGGTGCTCGTGGCGGTGTAAATTACCGTGATGAAAACTGGGCTGATCAACTTAAAGAAATTGTTGGTGGTTTTGATGTTATAATAGATGGCGCTTTAGGCGACGGTTTTGTGAATCATTTAGAATTGTGCAATCCAGGCGGTAGAATTGTTTTATACGGCGGAACGGCAGGAAATATCCCCGCCCTTAATGCTAGAAAAATATTTTGGAAACAATTGAGTATTTTAGGGACATCGATGGGTTCGCCCTCGGATTTCAAGGAACTTATCACTTTTATTGACGAACATAAAATAAAGCCGATTGTTGATTCTATACACTCGTTTAAAGACGCTGAAAAGGCCATCAATTTGATGGAAACATCTACTCAATTTGGAAAAATCGTATTGAAAATGGATACGTAATAATGTGATGAATGAAATGTGATGAAAGGAGGAAATGATGTATAAAAGAAGATTGAAATTTAATACGGTTTTTTTGCTGCTTTGCTCGCTAGTCTTAACAAGCATAGCCTGTGTAAGGGCAAATTCTCCACAAACAAATACTTTGAAAACAACAGAAACAAAAAATCTAATGGAAAATAAGATAGAAGATCCACAACCAGGAAATAGAGAAACGGAAACCGCAACATTTGGTGCAGGATGTTTTTGGTGCGTTGAGGCCCAATTTCAACAATTAGCAGGAGTGAAAGAAGTTATTTCAGGCTATACAGGTGGACATGTGAAAAACCCTACTTACGAACAAGTTTGTACAGGGGAAACAGGACATGCAGAAGTGGCAAATATTGTTTATTACCCCGATAGCATCAGTTTTGACAAATTATTGGAAGCGTTCTTTGTCGCCCATGATCCCACTCAACTAAACCGTCAAGGGAATGATATCGGAACACAATACCGTTCCGCAATTTTTTACCACAATCAAACCCAAAAGGAACAATCCGAATACGCTATAAAACGCTTAAACGAGGAAAAGGCTTATCCAAATCCAATAGTTACTGTAGTTGCCCCATATGAGGAGTTTTACAAAGCGGAAGATTACCACACCAACTATTATAAACTTAATCCAGACAATCCGTATTGTCAATACGTAGTTCGTCCAAAAGCTGAAAAGTTTAAAGAAGTCTTTAAAGAAATCATAAGAAAATAAAATCTCTCCGAAAAGTGTATTCATCCGAATTTTCGTGTGAATACACTTAATATCATTTTAATACATTCACTTATTTTATCGTATTCAGTCGTTTTTTTTAAGATGATGGCTCCGTCGTCAGCCAAATTTTTCACCCATTTATTCTTGCTGATTCCACTTAGTCACTTCGCTAAGTTCACTTCTATTTTGGGATTTGATATGGGTTAAATGGTTCAAAATACAAACTCGATATTGAAGTAAAACCCGCTTGCAGATTTTTACGGATTTTCCACTCCCTTAAATCAGCCTTTGTCCAGACTTTTCTCGCTTAAATCCGAACAAACTCTGAACAAAGTCCAAGGAAGATCCAAGTCACTTCCAAATTTGATCAAGCGATGGGTATGCAATTATTTTGCTATTATGTCATCATTTTTTGAATAAAACGGAGGGGCAAGGCAGTCGAGAAAATAGAGATATTACGATTTAAAAGGAAACATAAATGGGTAGAGATCTCGCTTCTTTTATGAAAAAGAATTAGTGGGTCTTTTTATTAATGTTGAGAATGTTCGAGATAATGTCTGGAAACCAGAGTTGTGATATAAAAATTAGTGTGGGAAATACTGGATTCGAACCAGTGACCCCTACCTTGTCGAGGTAGTGCTCTAAACCAACTGAGCTAATTTCCCATGGATTCAAAAATGAACAAAAATTTTTGAACGCCTGCAAACTTAAGAAAATTATTCAATTTGCAATAATTCTTTCTTTTTCTTGCTTCGCAGATGCGGTGGTATGGAGTCAATTATTTCATTTTTAAAAATATTGATGGCCTTTTCCTTTAAAAAGTTGTGGCTGGTTAGGAGGCTGATTTCTCTGCTGGGTTCTGGTGATTTGAAAAAACGGACCCGATCTAATTCTGTTTCAGAGAATTCGTATATGCTAAGCTGGGGAAGTATCGTTACCCCGCCATTGATATCCACCATACGTTTGAGGGTTTCGATGCTTCCTGTATTATATTCTAGTAGATGGTCCGGATTTAGTAAGTTTCTTCTTTGGCAAAGATTTAATATCTGATTTCGCATGCAATGCCCTTCGTTTAGCAACCATAATTTTTCGCTTAACAAGTCGTTTGCATTGACAGTTTTTTTACTCTCCAAAGCACTTTCTTTATTAAGGTATGCAACGAAGCTTTCGTAATACAAGGGATGAGTGAGAAGGGTTTCATCTTGGATGGGTGTTGCGAGAATTCCGCAGTCGAGAACTCCATTTTTAATTTGACTAATAATCTTGTCGGTAGTAAATTCCCATATCTGTAAATGGAGTTTGGGGTATTTGGCCATCATATTTCCAAGCACATTTGGTAAAAGGTATGGAGCAACGGTAGGAATCACTCCTATTCTTAATTCCCCTTCGACATCTCCTTTGATGTTTGAAATTATTTCTTGTATTTTTTTGCTTTCCGCTAAAATAATTCGTGCTTGCTGGATAATTTGTTTGCCAATTTTGGTAGGTACTATGGGTTGTTTGCTACGATCAAAAATTTTGACGCCGAGGTAAGCTTCTAGTTTTTGAATTTGCATACTTAGCGTTGGTTGGGTTATATAACTTTTTTCGGCGGCAAGTACAAAGCTTTTATAGGTATCAACAGCTATTATATATTCTAATTGAATTAAGGTCATGGATTAGGTATTTAAGTTAAAGATAAAAAAAGCAAAACAAACAATAGTGTATTCCATTGAAAGAATTTCTTACTTTTGTTATGTCTTAATCGAAAATAAAGAGAGGAAAATTGTTCCAATGACGCCATGTCGATTTGGTGCAACGAGCTCATTATTGCCAATAAAATTGAATACTCATTAATAATTCATTCAGATGAAAACCCATGCAGTCTATTTTCTTTTACTATTGTTAGTTGTAAGTACCATAGTTGCATGCAAGAGAAACGACGATGAACCACTATTGCCGCCTACACGAATTTCTAGGCTTTATGTTTCATTTTCGGATGTGCAAACTGATGATTTAGCTCCGCCATTTAGAAATATTGCGGTTTTTGATCCTGCTGATTCAGCTGCTCTAAAGGAACCTATATATTTTAATTCACAAGTAGTAGAAGGGGCGGGAATATTTTTCAATCCAAATGCTAAACGAGTGTTTCAGGGAAGTGTAAGAAACTTCATGATAAAGACTTTTTCTGTGAGTCAGATTGGTGTGCTTGGTTCAGCAACTTCTTTTGTTGATAGTACATTGACTTCCCAGCCAGATTTAGCCTATGACGCTATCTCAACAAATTTATACGTAAGTAATAATCTTACTAATAGCATTCATGTATATGCTAAGGGTACCCAAAGGAGTGGGATATTGAAAAATGGGCCGAATAAGCGTTTTGAGCTGGGTTCTCAGCCACGAGGATTAGTTTTGGACAACGATAGTTTAATTGTTGCACTTCGATCGGCTGACGGTGTAAATGAAATTGCACTTTTGGAGAACCCCTCTAAAATTGATAGCGGGTTAGTTAATTCTTTTAAGAAGATAACAGTCACTGGAGCTTCGGATTTACGTGGAATTGCTTACTCTTCTAAGTTAAACTTGTTGGTTGTCGGTGATTTTGCAGGTGGAAAGATTTATTTTATCGAGAATGCAAGAAATGCTTTTACCCAGAATCTAACCATTAGTCCGGACCAAGTAATTAGTGGTGCATTGACTCAAATAAGCCAGCCTATAGATGTGGCGATTGATGATAGAGAAGATAAGTTGTTTTTATACGTTGCCGATAGAGGTAAAAAAGCAATTATGAGGTTTAATCTTTCTGATCGCGGTAATATTGCACCGCAAGCTATATTCACTACTAGTCTTACGCCAGTTTCCATATACCTCGATGCACGATAGCTATTTATAAAGTAGGGTGCCTCAAAGTTTATTCTAAAAGACTGATCATTTCATTCAGTTCGTGAACTTTCTCGGGTATCGATTCATAGGATGTTATTAAATTTCGAATTACCCTAGCGATAATTTCCACATTGGTACAGGGGTTAAAGAACATTGGATCTGCAGGAAGGTTTAACTGCTTTAAAAATGATATTACATCGTGTTTTCCAAATATTTGTCCTTTATTAAATGGATTTATATAAAATAGGATTTCATTTTCTTTGGTATTTGTGTTGTAATTGTCTGTATAGGCCAGAATGAAATGTCTTGGTAAATTTATGCCATAAATTGGCATGTCTAGCTTTTGAGCAATAATACTATAGATGCTTGCGAGAAGTATTGGATTTCCTTTTTTGTTTTCTAATACCTGGCTTAGGTAAGAGTTTTGCGGATCATTGTAACGTTTGGTATTTCCTGAAAATCCAAAAGTATTAAATAATGTATTATTTAGTAATCGTACTTTTTCTACTGGATTCATTTTATAAACCATTTGCATCCAGACTTCTCTTTTTATTGTTTCTATCTGGTTAATAATTTTTTGTTCATCGATATCTGGGTATTGGTATCGATTAACGATAAGCAAACCTTGTAGTAGATCGAATGATCCACTTAGGTTCCATAATTCTAAGTCTTTTAAAATGGTATTGAACTGTATTTTATGAATTAAATTCTCTATTCGCTCTTGCAGCAAGGCATCAAATGAGTTTTCCCAAGCTTGTTCTAGGGGTTCAATTACTTGCTCTCCAAAGGAAAATAATTTGCTTTCAATATGTTGGTATATTTCTTCATCTCGGTCATCTAATAGCCGAATTAAGGCGTCAACATTATTGTTTTCCATCATTTTAAACTCTCTTTCTCTTTTTAATAAAAACCGTTGTTGAAGTCTTTTGGTTTTTAGCAAAATAATAAATTTTATCGAGTTGAACTTACTGTCTATATACTTAAATAGAAAACTTACCTTTGCAAGATGGCTAAATACCATTTTTTTACTGATTATCTCTCTCATTTTTTCACGTCAAAAACGCGGCATGGAGTTCATTCTCCGTTTGTATATTATTTGATCGACGAAGTGATCTATGATTATTCACCTAAGATGTATGAGCAGGAGATCGAAGGATTGAGGTCGTCTTTAAAGAAGGATGATCGAACAATTAGGGTTACAGACCTAGGTGCAGGCTCATTACTAAATAAGCGATCTGATAAGAAGGTTAAAGATATAGCAAGGCATGCTCTTAAGGCGCCTAGGATAGCAAAGTTGATAGCTCGCTTGGCCGCATATTATAAACCGGAAACTATCATTGAATTGGGAACTTGTTTAGGAGTGACTACTTCCTATTTGGCAAAGGCATCGCGATCTTCTCAAATTATCACTGTGGAGGGTTGTCCAGAAACCGCAGAAATTGCAAGGGAAAATTTCAATAATCTTGGCTTGCCGGGTGTTGAATTGAGAGTAGGTGACTTTGATGTTCTTCTTCCGGAAATTCTTGCTGAGCAAGCTAAGATCGACTTCTTATTTATTGATGGAAATCATAGGAAAGAAGCTACATTAAATTACTTCTATGCTTGTTTGCCAAAAGTTCACGAGGGAACTTTGTTAATTTTTGATGATATTTATTGGAGTCAGGGAATGAAGGAAGCTTGGGAGGAGATTAAGGCTCACCCTCAAGTAACTGTTTCAGTTGATTTATTTTATATCGGCTTAGTCTTCTTCAAAAAGGACCAATATAAAGAAGATTTTAAAGTTCGGTTTTTCTAGGAAGGCATTAAAATGCCTGGCCTAGGGAGATATAGAATCCACTTTGCCTTTGCTCGCCACTTCTTTTTTCACCTATCGCATAATCGAACCGGATGTTTGCACCGTGGTCAATATTAAAGAAATAACGTATTCCCGAGCCAAAAGAAAATTTTAAGCGTGAGAGATCAATTTCATCATTATAAACGGTTCCTGTAGCTGCAAAGGCTGCTAAACCTATCCTTGGATGGATTCGATACCGCAATTCACTTTGGAAAGTCAACAAGTTTTTATCACGATAGCGGCCTTGGTAATACCCTCGCATCATTTCATCATTCCCTAGTTGAGGCATCATATAGAATGGAACCTCTTTCCCGATTGTAGATTGATAAATGCTGTTTAAACCAATCACAAATTTTTTGTTTAATTGAAAGAAGCTGCGTAGATCGACTGAAACCAAGCTTCCTTTAAAGTTTTCTTCTCCCCATAAATTGGGGGCGTATGAATATTTTATTCGACCATATAATCCTTTCGTTGTATTTGTGTTAGAGTTTCTGCTGTCATAAGCTTGTGAAACTCCTAAGGCAATATACTTCCCCCCTTTGCCACCATTGAAATTTTCTAGGTCAATGACTTCATTTTCTGAGCGTTTATAATTATAGCTTTCGAATTTGGCATTTAATCCTCCATAATAATTTTTTGAAAGAAGTTTTTCCCCTTCAAAGTTCATCCTAAAAAGCTTTTGTGTTAACAAGCTTTTGTCAATATCTAAGGTTTGGTCACCTATGCCGTAAAAGTTGAAAGGAAAATTTTTATAGCCTACTAAGGCTACATAATGGTATTTATTTTCGGGCGCCCAATAATTTAATTCGAGTTTTATATTTGATTGTTTCTTGGAAGTAAGAGAGGTGATTACGCCAATTTCCGAAGAGCGGACTAGGCTATCCGATTCGTCGGAAAGAAAAATATAATTTCCTAATACACCGTATTCTAAACCTGTTTCTGGGGAATACGCTAACACAGGTAGTGCTATTATGCTTGCCGATCTTGTGCTGTCGCTATCCTTTGAAATGAGGCTTTGGACAAATTTTGATTGTAAAAACTTCTTCTGCGCAAAAACACGACTTTTTGGAAATAGTAAAACAAAAAGTATAAGAATGGTCTTATAAGATATTCTGTTCATTTCTTTTCGTGCAAACTTAGAAAAATTTGTTTAATATATTTTGTTAACATAAAAATCAAATTTATAGCGCTCTCCTTTTTCATAAGTAAGTTTTTATGTAGAGGAAATATGCGTTTAAATATAAACAATAAAGGAAATGGTTAAGGATGGAGTTTAGCAAGAATAATTTTTTAACTTTGGCGCTTCACAATTTATTCTTAAAATACAATCATGGAAAGAGGTCCTATTTCTCAATTTATTGAAAAAAATTATTTGCACTTTAATGCTGCGGCCTTAGTAGATGCTGCAAAAGGCTATGAAGCACATCTAGATGCTGGAGGTAAAATGATGATCACCTTGGCGGGTGCTATGAGTACTGCCGAATTGGGGATTTCTTTAGCTGAAATGATTCGTCAGGATAAAGTTTCTATTATTTCTTGTACAGGTGCGAATTTGGAAGAAGATTTAATGAATTTGGTTGCACATTCCCATTATAAAAGAGTTCCTAATTATAGAGACTTAAGTCCACAAGATGAATGGGATTTATTAGAAAATCATTATAATCGAGTCACAGATACTTGTATTCCGGAAGAAGAGGCTTTTCGTCGTTTACAACAACATATACAAAAAATATGGAAAGATGCAGAAGCTGCTGGAGAGCGCTTTTTCCCACATGAGTATATGTATAAGATGTTAAATAGTGGAGTTTTAGAGCAATATTATGAGATAGACCCTAAGAATTCTTGGATGATAGCGGCTGCAGAAAAAAATCTTCCCATTGTAGTGCCTGGCTGGGAAGATTCAACCATGGGTAATATTTTTGCGTCCTATGTTATTAAGGGTGAGCTACATGCTTCTACAGTGAAAAGTGGCATCGAATATATGGGTTACCTGGCGGATTGGTATATGAAGAATTCTGATGGAAAAGGAGTCGGCTTTTTTCAAATCGGTGGTGGTATATCAGGTGATTTTCCGATTTGTGTTGTTCCTATGCTTTATCAGGATTTAGAGATGGAAAACATTCCATTTTGGAGTTATTTCTGTCAAATATCAGATTCAACAACTTCATATGGTTCTTATTCTGGAGCTGTTCCTAATGAGAAAATAACCTGGGGTAAATTGGATATAAATACACCGAAATTTATAGTAGAATCGGACGCTACTATTGTTGCTCCCCTTATATTTGCTTGGATATTGAAACAATAAGGGCGAATATAAAGGTAATTTAGAACTATTATAAATTAGCAAATTCAGTCATGATTTTGTCAGGGATAAGTGAATTAGTTATACTTTTGTAATTCTGATAATATTTATTTTTTATTAACAGTAATTCTTTTCGATTACACAAAACATAAATTGTATAAAACTCTCAAAATGAGGAATATTTCTTTAATTTTTAGACGTGTTGCCCAAACCCTAACCTTATTTGCTGTGCTTGGTTTTGCGGTTCAGTCTGTTCATGCTCAGGACATCAAGGAAGGTGAATCTATTTTTAAGCAAAGTTGTACGGCTTGTCACGCGGTTGATCGCGATGTAATCGGGCCGGCTTTAAAAGGTTCAACCGAGCGCTATGAAATGGATTGGTTGATTAAATGGGTTCGTAATTCACAAGCGTTGGTTCAGGCGGGAGATCCAGAAGCGGTTAAGCTTTTCGAGGCTCATAACAAGATGATGATGCCGCCATTCCCTACTTTATCTGACGATAACATCAAGAATATTTTTGCTTTCGTTGATGCTAAAACCGCTGAAGCAGCTGCTCCTGCAGCCGCTGGCGCCGAAGGTGGGGCGGGTGCTGTTCAAAGTAACGATATCAGCAGTTTTATGTTGATAGGCTTAATTGCTGTTTTGGTTATTGCTTTAATCGTGATCTTGGTGCTTAACCGTGTGATTCGCACTTTGGAAAAAGTAGTTGAGCGGAATCAAGATTTGATCTTGGCTCAAGGTAAAGATAAATCAGAAGCTAGAGGGAGCAAGACTCTTGAAACCATAAAAAGACTTTCCAAGAATAAAAAACTAGTATTTTTCGTAGTTCTTATGATTGTAGCCTTCTTGAGTACTGCTGGTTGGAAAACATTGTGGAACACTGGAGTTCATGAAGGGTATCAGCCGGTTCAGCCTATTAAGTTTTCTCATCAATTGCATGCTGGTATTAACCAGATTGACTGTCAATATTGTCACTATGGAGCGTCAAGCTCGAAGAATGCTTCTATTCCTTCTTTAAATATCTGTATGAACTGCCATAATACGGTTCAAGCGACAGATAAGTATAATGGCGAAATCTCACCAGAGATAGCCAAAATATATAAAGCCTTAGATTATGATCCAAAAACTCGTGAGTATGGTGACAATCAAAAGCCAATAGAGTGGATCCGCATTCACAACCTTCCTGACTTCGCTTATTTTAATCACTCACAACACGTTGTTGTAGCTGGTATTGAATGTCAAAAATGTCACGGACCGATTGAGACAATGGAAGAGGTTTACCAATATTCTCCTTTAACCATGAAGTGGTGTATTGAATGTCATAAAGAGACAGAAGTGGATTATAAAGACAATGCCTATTACGAACAGTTAATCGCTGCTCACGATCAATTGAAACAAGGTGAAAAATTGACTCCAGCCCTTTTAGGCGGACTTGAGTGTGGTAAGTGTCATTATTAATTTAAACACGTAGGATTACGTATTAATTATATATATCTTAAATGGATAGCAACAAAAAATACTGGAAAGGTTTAGAAGAATTGCAACAGACGCCTGCTTTTGTTCAAAACAACAAGGCGGAGTTTGCAGAAACCATTCCGGTTGAAGACGTTTTAAGCGAAGGTGGACTAAAATCAAAAACTCCACGTCGTGATTTTCTTAAAGCTTTAGGTTTCGGTGTTGGCGCAGTGACTCTTGCTGCTTGTAGCCGCACGCCTGTTCATAAAGCTGTTCCTTATTTAATTAAGCCGGAGGAAGTTACTCCAGGTATTGCGAATTACTATGCTTCGAGTTTTAACGGACAAAGTATCTTGGTAAAAACCCGAGAAGGACGACCTATCTTTATAGAAACAAATACGAAGGCTATTTTTGGCAATAATGGTACAAATGCGGTTGCGCAAGCTTCTGTTTTAGATTTGTACGATATGTCAAAGTTGAAAGGTCCTGAGACTACAAATGGCGATACGATCACTTGGTCTGAAGTAGACAGTCAAGTGAGCGCTGCACTTTCAGCTGCAGCAGCCGCTGGTAAGCAGATTCGCATTGTTTCTTCTACCATCAATAGCCCATCCACTTTAGCAGCTATTAACGAGTTTGTCGTAAAATACCCTACTGCGAAATTAGTAGAGGTGGACGCTGTTTCTTATTCGGGTATCATTAAAGCAAATGAGCAGAGCTTTGGGAAAGCGGCGATTCCACATTATCGTTTCGACCAAGCAGATACCATTGTTAGCGTTGGCGCAGATTTTTTAAGTACTTGGATTGACGGTGTTGAATTCACTGGTCAGTACATGAAAAACAGAAATCATGCATCTTTGAAAGGCGGAAAAATGTCTCGTCATATTCAGTTTGAAACTGGATTAAGTATGACGGGTACCAATTCGGATGTACGGGTAGCCATTAAACCTTCTGAAGAGGGACCTTTGTTGATCGCCTTGTATAACGCATTGACCGGTGCTGGTTTGTCAGGAGCATTAAGCGGCAATCCAAAAGCGGAAGTTGCTTTGAAATTAGTAGCACAAGAATTATCCAATTCAAATGGCCGTGCACTTGTTGTTGCGGGCTCAAATGATGTTGCGGTTCAAACTATTGTGAACGCGATCAATGCGCACTTAGGAAGTTATGGTACCACAATTGATTTAGAAAATACATCCAACCGCTATAAAGGTGATGATGTAGCGTTTGCACAATTTTTATCAGAAGCAAATAGTGGGCTAATAGATGTTGCTTTCTTCTTGAATAGCAATCCCATATATGAATATTTTGATGCCAAAGGAGTTGAAGATGCTTTAGGGAAAATCAAGTTTAAACTTTCATTTGCAGACCGTAGAGATGAAACGGCTGCTTTTGCAGATATTATTGCTCCTAACCATCATTATTTGGAGTCCTGGGGAGATGCGGAGTCGGTAAAAGAATATTTTACAGTAATTCAGCCCACCATTAATCCCGTGTTTAACACCCGTCAATTTGAAGAGAGTATTTTAGCCTGGACAGGGAATAGCGTTTCGTATCACGATTACGTTAAAAACTATTGGAGCAACAATATCCTTAGTAACGGTAAATCATGGACTGATGTTTTACAAGAAGGATTTATTTATCGTGGCGGAGATATTTCTGCTTCGTTTTCTTTTGCAGGAAATGTAAATGCGGCCGCTAGTGTAATAGCGAAAAATAGCGCGGCTGTCGCTGAAGATGTTGAAGTTCAACTTTACCAAAGTACAGCTATCAGAGATGGTAAGCATGCTAATAATGCCTACTTGCAGGAAACGCCAGATCCTGTATCTAAAGTGACTTGGGATAACTACGCAGCTATTGAGCCAAAATTTGCGGAATCATTGGGTTTAGGTGAAAATAGCGTAGTTGAAGTAAAAGGAGCTAATGGCTACACTATTCAACTACCTGTATTAATTCAACCTGGACAGGCAAGAGGTACAGTTTCTATTGCAGTTGGTTATGGCCGTACTAAAGCAGGAAAAGCAGGAGATAATGTAGGTAAAAATGCTTATCCATTTGCAAGCATAATAAATGGCACCTTGCAGTTTGTTACATCTGCTACCTTGGCTAAAACAGCTGAAACTTATGAGTTAGCACAAACACAAACTCACCATACAATTGAAGGGCGTAATATAATTCGTGAAACTACGTTTGCAAATTATTTGGAAGATCCTGCTCATGGAAGTGGTAATCATGGTGAAAAGCACAAAACTTATGATTTGTGGAATAAGTATGAGCAGCCGGGCCATAGTTGGGTAATGGCTATTGACCTGAACGCATGTACAGGTTGCGGTTCATGTATAGTAGCTTGTAGCGTTGAAAATAACGTGCCTGTTGTAGGACGAGATGAAGTTCGCCGTCGTCGCGAAATGCATTGGATCCGTATTGACCGTTATTATACGTTCGAAAGCAATGGGGAAGTGGTTAGTAAGGAGGATCATATTGAGAAATTGGATGATTTGGAAAATGTTTCCGTTATTCATCAGCCGATGTTATGTCAGCATTGTGATCATGCTCCTTGTGAGACAGTTTGTCCAGTTTTAGCAACTGTTCACTCTTCAGATGGTTTGAACCACATGGCTTATAACAGATGCGTTGGTACAAGATATTGTGCAAACAACTGTCCTTATAAAGTACGTCGTTTTAACTGGTTCAATTACTGGAATGACTCTCGTTTTGATAATTACTTGAACAATGAGTTTACTCAGTTAGTATTAAATCCAGATGTAACTTCCCGTTCACGTGGAGTAATGGAAAAATGTTCGATGTGTATTCAACGTATTCAAGCTGGTAAGTTAGAAGCGAAAATTGATAAGCGTAAGCTAAAAGATGGAGATATTAAAATGGCTTGTCAATCGGCATGTCCTGCAAATGCTATCATCTTTGGTGATGTTAATGATCCGGAATCTGAAGTTTCAAAAGCATTGAAAAATGAGCGCGTTTACTATGTGTTAGAAGAATTGAACGTACAACCTGGGGTTGGTTATATGACGAAAGTAAGAAATACTTTTAACGCATAATCACCAAATAATATCTGAAATAAATAGAATATGTCAACGCATAACGAATCTATCATTAGACAACCTCTTGTAACAGGGGAAAATATTACTTACGCTAAGGTTACAGATGACATTCTTGTATCTGTAGAAAATAAGCCTAATAAAGAGTGGTGGATCGGTTTTACTGTCGCCGCATTAGGAGCTTTATTTTGGGTTTTTTGTGTAGGTTACACATTTTGGACAGGAATTGGTACTTGGGGATTAAATAAAACAGTTGGTTGGGCTTGGGATATTACCAACTTCGTTTGGTGGGTTGGTATTGGTCACGCAGGAACACTTGATTTCTGCAGTTCTTTTATTTTTCCGTCAAAACTGGAGAATGGCGATTAACCGTTCTGCAGAGGCGATGACAATTTTCTGCTGTAATTTGTGCAGCAGCTTACTTCCAATTATTCACATGGGACGTCCTTGGTTAGCATATTGGGTATTTCCAATTCCAAATCAGTTTGGATCTCTTTGGGTAAACTTTAACTCACCATTACTTTGGGACGTATTTGCGATTTCAACTTATCTTTCAGTATCATTAGTTTTCTGGTGGATTGGTTTATTACCTGACTTTGCAACTATTCGTGACAGAGCATCACTCCTTTTAATAAAAGAGTTTATTCTATCTTAGTCTTTGGGTTGGAACGGTAGCAGCTAAAAACTTGGCAGCGTTTTGAAAATGTTTCCTTGATTCTTGCAGGTTTAGCTACACCTCTTGTACTTTCTGTACACACGATTGTATCGATGGACTTTGCTACTTCGGTAATTCCAGGATGGCATACAACAATCTTCCCTCCATACTTCGTTGCGGGTGCGATTTTCTCTGGATTTGCAATGGTACAAACCCTATTGTTAATTATGAGAAAAGTTTTAAGCTTGAAGAATTATATTACAATTTACCATATCGAATTGATGAACATTGTAATCATGATTACTGGTTCTATTGTTGGGGTTGCTTATATTACTGAGTTATTTATTGCTTGGTATTCTGGAGTAGAATATGAGCAATATGCTTTCTTCGAACCGGAGCTACTGGACCTTATTGGTGGGCATATTGGGCGATGATGACTTGTAACGTATTTTCTCCACAGTTTTTGTGGTTCAAGAAAATTAAGAACCAGTATTCATATTTTCATTGGTTATTTCAATTGTAGTAAACATCGGAATGTGGTTTGAACGTTTTGTAATTATCGTAACTTCATTACACCGTGATTATTTACCATCTTGCTGGACAATGTTCTCTCCTACATGGGTGGATGTTGGTATTTTTGTTGGCTCTATCGGTGTATTCTTTACCTTATTTTTACTTTTTGTTAGGGTTTTACCTCCTGTAGCTATTGCGGAAGTCAAAATGATTCTAAAAGCGCAAAGTCTAACTGGTAAGAAAGCGTTTATTAAGGAAAGTAACCAAGATCCATCTCATGTAGAATACTTTAAGGAAACATTAGAAATGTATGATTCGGTTAGTAAAAGAGAAATTGACGAAATAGAAGTAAAATAGAAATGAGCAGCACAAAATATATTTTAGGTAGTTTTGGAGACCCTGACGAGTTGATGCACGGCATTGACAAAATGCAGGAGAATAAAATCAGTATATACGATGTATATACTCCTATGCCGATTCATGGTATCGAAGCAAAAATGGGTGTACCGCCGTCCCGTTTACCTATTGTAGCATTTATTTTTGGTTGTATAGGTTTAACATTAGGTGCTAGCTTACTTTATTATACTATGGTGTATGATTGGCCAATGAATATTGGTGGTAAGCCAGCTTTTTCGGCCCCTGCATTTGTTCCTGTTACTTTCGAGATCACGATTTTGCTTACGGCACTAGGAATGGTAGCGACTTTCTTCTATAGAAATCATTTCTTTCCTGGACGTGCGCCAAGAGTTATGGATCTTAGAGCTACAGATGATCGCTTCATAATTGCTATTGATGCCAAAATGAATACAGATCACGAGAAAATTGAAAACCTTTTAAAAGACGCTGGTGCAATTGAAGTATTGTACAATGATAGAAAATATGTTAGCTATGAATAAGATTAGAATAATAGGATCTGTATGCTTAGCTGTTGCCTTTTCAGCTTTGGTTTCAGCTTGTGGCGATGGGAAAACAAAAAGTACAGGTTGGGAATTTGCCCGCAACATGTATGATCCCATCGGTTATAATCCTGATCAACCAAATACAAATTTTGCAAATGGTATTACTGCGCAAGTGCCTCCTACGGGTACCACGCCAATTGGCTTTGATCGCTATGAATTTCCCAACACAATGGAAGGCTACGAACAGGCAAGTATCAGTTTACAGAACCCTTTAGAGCGTACACAAAAGAATTTAGAAGAAGGTGCTATTTTATATAACCGTTTTTGTGGGCCATGTCACGGTGGATCTGGAAACGGTGACGGTAGTATTGTGAAACTAGATAAGTTTCCTCCTCCCCCTTCTTTTTCAAAAGGAAATTCCTCGCGCGGTGGTGCGATGAGAGATTTAACGGATGGAAAAATTTACCATACCATTTACTACGGATTAAATATTATGGGCTCTCATGCTTCCCAAATCTCACCAGAGGATCGATGGAAAGTGGTAATGCACGTTCATGAATTACAAAAACAATAGGAAAAATAGATAATATCAAATGGGAACTCATCATACTTATAATTTTAATGAACAATTTGAATTTTCAGGTAAAGCAAAATCCTGGAGTTTAATTGCTATTTTAATAGGTGTTATTGCCATTGCTTACGGATTTATTGTTACCGGAAGTGATCGAGCGTTTGCAAACCTATTGTTAATGTCATACTATTTTACTTGCGTTTGTGCTGCAGGAGCTGTGTTTTTAGGAATACAATTGGTATCTCAATCGGGATGGTCTGCTGGTTTTCTAAGAATTCCTCAGGCTTTCGCCAGTGTTTTGCCTATCGCTAGTTTGATATTACTAGCGATCTGTACACTTGGTTTGTTTTCGGGTCATTTATATGATCAGTGGTTCGCCGAAGGGTTAACCGACCCCAATAGCGCAAATTATGATGTTATAATTGCTGGTAAATCTGTTTATTTAAATGCCCCTGCATTTTTAATTCGTGAGATTGTTTTTTTAGGTACCTATAGTATCTGTGCTTTTTCGCTTGCCAAGTATTCTTATAATGAAGATCAATTGGGTGGAATGAGCAATTATAAGAAAAGCTTTAAGGTTGCCGCAATATTCTTAGTAGTTTTTGGCTTTACTTCACCTATCTGGATTTTTGATACCATTATGTCTTTAGAGGCTCATTGGTTTTCAACTATGTTCGGTTGGTATAACTTTGCGGCTATGTATGTAAGCGCATTGTGTGCGATATCTTTGATCGTTATATTGTTAAAAAGAGCGGGTTATATGAGTTGGGTAAATGAGAACCACCTGCACGATATGGGAAAACTTATCTTTGGGTTTTCTATATTTTGGTGTTACCTATGGTTTTCTCAATTTATGTTGATATGGTACGCTAATATGCCCGAGGAGACGGTTTATTTTTATCATAGATGGGAACCCGAATACAAGCCTTGGTTTTGGTTAAATATTGTTATTAACTTTGTAGTTCCCGTTCTTTTACTTGTAAATAGACCTTGGGTAAGAAATATGAAGTTTTTGGGAACTGTTTGTGTCATTTTACTTGCAGGGCATTGGTTAGATTATTATATGATGATCATGCCAGGAACAGTTGCAGAGAATAGAGGATTTGGTATTGCAGAGATTGGTACTGCAATTGGTTTTGTTGGATTGTTTACCTACTTGGTTTTAGGCAAGTTAAGTAAGAAAGGCTTAGTTCCCAAAAATCATCCTTTCTTAGAAGAAAGTTTACATCACCAAATTTAATTTTGAACAGAGTAATAAAAAGAGATTAACCCTTTTATTAAAATGAGATTAAAACAATTTTTAAATTTTAGACTAGCATTTGGTTTGTTCTTGGGACTTTCAATATTGTTCCATGGTGTGTCATTTGCTCAAGATACTGTGAATTCGGCAGGTGCCGATACTACGGTAACTGCAACGAGTGCTGTACCAGAAAGTGATAATGCAGCCGAGACAAAAGTTGAAGCTGAACCTGTAACTACAGTAGCCCCCGCTACTGTGAGTTCAACTCCAGCGGAGGCAGAAAAGGCAGGAATTTCTACTCAAGTTTATGTGAACTTTTTCTATTATGTATTACTGTTTTTATTAGTATGCTTCATTGTTGGCATCATTGGAAAGGTAATGGATATCTATGGAATAACTAGACAGATGCAAGGTTATGATCGATCACAAGAAATTTGGGGAAAATCTCAAGGGTGGTTCTTTTTAGTAGGATTATTCGTTTTTCTTTATGGAATCTACTGGTCTTATGCTAATCATGGGGCGCAGAGTTTCCGGGAAGCTGCGACTGAACATGGTGCAGCGATAGATGTCATGTTTATAATTACGGTAATTATAACGACAATAGTATTAGTGATAACCCATATTTTACTTTTCGGATTCGCTTTCCAGTATAGAGGTTCTGAAAAGCGTAAGGCATATTTCTATCCACATAACAATACTTTAGAGAAAATCTGGACTATTATTCCAGCAATTGTTCTAACAATTCTGGTATTATTCGGTTTCTTCACTTGGAGAACGATCACAAATATTCCGGTTGACGTGCAGAAGAACGCTATTCAGATTGAGGTCACTGGTGAGCAGTTTGCTTGGACGGTAAGGTATGGTGGTCGTGATAATCAGATAGGTAAGCATAATTATAAATTGGTCACCCCAACGAATGGATTAGGGATTGATTATAATGATAAATCTGCTTTAGATGATGTGAGGGCTGGCGATATCGTTATTCCAGTTGGAAAGCAGGTACGTTTCACTATTAATTCTAAAGACGTGTTACACTCGTTTTATATCCCTGAATTTCGTGTACAAATGAATGCTGTTCCCGGTATGCCTACCTTCTTTCAGATTGTAGCAAAATATACTACGGAAGAGATGCGGGAGAAAGTGGGTAATCCTAACTATAATTTTATTCTACTTTGTTCTAAAATTTGCGGTAGTGGACATTATAACATGCAGAAGACAGTTAGGGTAGTCAGTGAAGAAGAATATAAAGAATGGTTAAGCCAGCAATCTTATTTCTTTGATGAGGACATGAGAAAAGAATTTCAATCTGCTCAAGAGAAGAATATCGAAGAGGGAGATAAAATGGCAGTAATTACTAATTAAAAGAGGTTTTAAGACATATGGCAACTACATCAACTCTGCCTTCGGCAGAATTTAATAACGCTCAGGACGCACATCATAAAGAAACTTTTATAACTAAGTACGTCTTTAGCCAGGATCATAAGATGATCGCAAAGCAATTCCTTGTTACGGGAATTATCATGGCTTTTATTGCTTTATTTTTATCTATTCTTTTTCGTTTGCAATTAGCTTGGCCTGAAAAGGAGTTTCCAATTTTGGAGGTTTTTTTAGGTAAGTGGGCTGAAGGTGGAAGGATTAAACCTGATTTCTTTCTTGCTTTAGTAACAATACATGGAACAATAATGGTGTTTTTTGTACTAACTGCGGGACTGAGCGGAACCTTTAGCAATTTACTTATTCCTTTGCAGATCGGTGCTCGGGATATGGCGGCGCCTTTTGTGAATATGCTTTCATATTGGTTCTTCCTTACTTCTTGCATCATTATGCTAGCTTCGTTTTTTGTTCAAAGTGGGCCCGCGTCTTCGGGTTGGACGGTTTATCCTCCTTTATCTGCTTTGCCGACAGCAATTAGTGGTTCGGGTACAGGTATGACTTTATGGTTAGTGAGTATGGTGTTTTTCATTGCTTCACAAGTAATGGCAGGTATCAACTATATTAGTACCATTTTAAACATGCGTACCAAAGGAATGGATATGTGGAAAATGCCTTTAACAATTTGGGCTTTATTATTCACCGCTGTTTTAGGGTTACTTGCTTTCCCAGTATTGGTTTCTGCGGTTGTATTGCTATTCTTTGATAGAAGTATGGGTACTAGTTTCTATTTATCCGACTTAGTAGTACAGGGGCAGATTCTTCCAAATGAAGGGGGAAGTCCTATATTATTCCAGCATTTATTTTGGTTCCTTGGTCACCCTGAAGTTTATATTGTAATCTTGCCTGCTTTTGGTATTGTTTCAGAAGTAATAGCGACGAATGCTAGGAAGCCTATTTTTGGATACCATGCAATGGTTTATTCTCTTTTAGGAATTGCAGTACTTTCTTTCCTTGTTTGGGGACACCATATGTTTGTAACGGGAATGAATCCATTCCTGGGAGGGGTATTTATGATTACAACGTTAATTATTGCAGTACCATCTGCAGTAAAAGTGTTTAACTATATCGCTACCCTTTGGCGAGGTAATATACGATTCACGCCAGCAATGGTTTTTGCAATCGGAATGGTATCCTTCTTTATCTCGGGAGGTATCACAGGTATTTTCGTTGGAAACGCAACTTTAGATATTTCGGTTCATGATACTTATTTCGTTGTAGCGCATTTCCATTTAGTAATGGGATCAGCTGCTATATTTGGTATGATTGCAGGTGTTTATCATTGGTATCCTAAAATGTACGGAAGATTGATGGACACGCGTCTTGGGTACCTGCACTTTTGGCTCACCTTTATTGGTGCCTACTTTGTATTCGTACCAATGCACTTTATGGGAATCGACGGCGTTCCAAGACGTTACTATGCTTTTACCTCTTTTGAGTTTATGGAACAATGGCTTACCGTTAACGTATTTATTACGTGGGCAGCAATTATCGCGGGTTTAGCGCAGGTGGCATTCTTATGGAACTTCTTTTACTCAATGAAACACGGTAAGGTAGCTACTCAAAATCCTTGGGGAGCGAATACACTTGAGTGGACAACTCCAGTGGAACGTATTCATGGAAATTGGCCGGGCGAACTACCAACAGTTTATCGTTGGCCGTATGACTATAGCAAACCTGGAGCGGATCAAGATTTCATTCCTCAAACTGTCCCTCACTCGGAAACAATGAGCTCAAACCTGCCACATGATTTCGATGGAGATGTAGAAGCTGAACAAATCCAGCGTGAATGGGAGGCTAGTCATCCCTTGGGAAATAGAGTTGAAAATTAAAAAGATTAAATAAGCAATATATAATGTACCGTTCTGCTGAGAAAAGATTTATAATGGTGAATAAACTCACCATTATAATGATTTTTTTAGTGATTCTTGCCGGGGGTATTGTTAGAAGTACTGGGTCGGGAATGGGTTGTCCTGATTGGCCTAAATGTTTTAATAGATTAATACCTCCAACTGATGTTTCTCAACTGCCCAGTGATTATGAGCAGGATTATATTAATGGTAGGGAAAAGAAAAATGAACGCTTTGCAAATACTCTTGAAAAGATAGGCTTTGACGAGCTAGCCTACAAAATCAGGAACGATAAGTCTATTTTGGTACATGAGGAGTTTAATGCCGCCAAGACTTGGACAGAATATATCAACCGACTAACTGGAGCAGTACTCGGCATATTTTTATTAGCAAGCTTTGTTCTGTCTTTTTCTTTTATACGTAATAAAAAGCGGGTTTTTTACCTTAGTCTTTTAAATCTTTTTTTGGTTTTTTTTCAAGCATGGATGGGCTCTATTGTCGTTTCGACGAACCTGACACCTTGGGTAATAACCGTACATATGTTATTGGCCTTGGTTATTTTAGCCATTAGCATCTATACTTATTTTTATGCCAAAGTATATTCTGAAAGAATAGTTTTATTAACGGGGACTTCAGGAATTTTATGGATGAGGGTTTTAGCAATTGGCATGGTGATATTGACATTAATTCAAGTTGTCATCGGTACAGATATCAGGGAGAGCATAGACATTATATCTGCTAACTTGAATGGGTTGGGTAGAGAATCATGGATAGCTAAACTAGGGGATAGCTTTTTGTGGCATAGGGAGCTCGCATTGGTTACCATTATTTTGAATGGCTTATTGTTCTTTATGGTGCGATCGCGATTTTCTAAGAGTAGTGAACATAGTCAGATGGTGAATACTATTATCATATTGATAGTTGTTCAAATTATTAGTGGATTAGTGTTGACTTATTTTGGCATGCCGGCTTATATGCAAACTGTACATTTAATTTTGAGTGCTCTAGTTTTTGGGTCTCAGTATTATTTGACATTATTATTAAAGAAACCAGCAATTATCTAATATCTTAGTGAAAAGGAATAGTTTTATAAGTGATTTTAAGAAGTTGGTAAAGCTGCGTTTAACGCTTACCGTGGTATTTTCGGCATCTGTCGCATTTTTAGTTGGTAGTAAGGTTCAAGGAGACATTAATTGGTTCAACTGGTTGATTTTGACTTTAGGCGGATTTTTGGTTACAGGATGTGCTAATGGTTTTAACGAAATCATTGAAAAAGATTTAGACAAGTTAATGACTCGTACGGCTGATCGTCCTTTACCTTCCGGCAGGATGAATACTGGACAAGCTTTAGTACTAAGTATTTTTATGGGCTTGATTGGTACAATAATGTTGTTTCAATTAAACCTGTTGACCGGAGCCTTATCTGTTTTTTCGATCATATTATACGCTATTGTTTATACCCCTATTAAACGGGTGGGGCCAATAGCTGTTTTTGTAGGAGCTTTTCCAGGAGCCTTGCCACCATTAATTGGATATTTTGCTGCTTTTGAACAACCGGTTATTTCTTGGATTCCTATTGTTTTATTTACCATTCAATTTGTTTGGCAGTTCCCTCATTTTTGGGCTATTGCATGGGTGGTGGATGAAGATTATAAAAAGGCTGGCTTTAAGTTGCTACCAAGTACCCAAAGGGATAAGTTTAGTGCATTTATGGTATTTTTATCGGCCGTTGTACTTATTCCAGTAGTTTTATTGCCCACTTTAATGGGTTTCGGAGGCTATTATTTAGCTGCAGTTTCTCTGGTGGGTGGAATCTTGTTTGCTTGGTATGCTTGGTTGCTTTATGTTAAGATGGACATTGCTTCGGCAAAGAAAGTTATGTTTACATCTTTTATTTATTTACCAATAATACAGCTTATGCTGCTATTTGATTTTATTAAATAATGATGAAAACGGAAGAGATTGATAATAAAGATGCTACGGTTGAATTAAAAGCGAAGAAATTTGCTCTATGGTTATTTATGATAGCCTCCTTTATGATTTTTGCGTCTTTAAGCAGTGGGTTTATTGTTTATACCGCCAGCGGTATTGATAAAGGACTTAAAGTAATCTTACCAGACGCATTTATATTAAGTACGGCTCTAATCGTGGTCAGCAGCATAAGCATGCATTTGGCTTTTAAAGCTGCAAAACGCGGCGATTACATTAAACAAAAACTTTTCTTGTCAATTACTATTCTTTTAGGAGTAGGATTTTTCTTTTCCCAATTCCATGCTTGGAATGTTTTAATTGAGCAAGGCGTTTATTTCGTAAATTATAATGCCTCTCAATCATTTATTTATGTGTTTACTGGGTTCCATTTAGCCCATATTATTGCAGGCGTTATTGTTTTATTGATTGTTCTTTTGCATAAACTGGGCAAATTAACACAGGCGCGAAATATTTTTAGAATGGAACTTGCTTCTTTATTTTGGCATTTTCTAGATATATTATGGATATATATATATGTTTTCTTACTTTTGAACCAATAAATTTTTATAAATGAGCACAGCTGTATCAAAATTAGATGAAATTAAAACCGGGAAGTGGAGCGGCGGAAGATCACCATATGGAGTAGAGTATGGTAAAATCATGATCTGGCTATTCTTGGTTTCTGACTCCTTTACATTTACAGGGTTTTTACTTGTTTATGGAGCACAACGTGTAGCGCAAGCAACTTGGCCAGATCCGGATATTGTTTTTCAATCAATACCCTTTATTACTGATAGTGGAGCGCCTTTGGTATTTGTCGGAATCATGACATTTATACTTATTATGAGTTCCGTCACCATGGTATTAGCGGTTGAAGCTGGACATCGAAATTCTAAAAAAGAGGTCGTAAAATGGATGATTTGGACGGTTATAGGAGGTTTAACATTCTTAGGTTGTCAAGCATTAGAGTGGACGCATTTACATCACGCTGGTTTCTGGTTTGGTGATATTCCAGACTCTTATAGGGGAGTTCAAGAACGTGGAGCGATTATGTTCTCTAGTTCATTCTTTGCCATTACTGGCTTCCACGGTTTCCACGTTACAATAGGAATCTTGGTAAATATAATCGTGCTTATTATGACACTTTGTAATGTGTTCGAAAGGCGAGGTACTTATCTAATGATCGAGAAGGCTGGTTTATACTGGCACTTTGTGGATTTAGTATGGGTATTCGTATTTACATTCTTCTATTTAGTATAATATTTTAAAAATAAAGAGATGGCTACAGAAAATCAACAAGCGACGGCGGCTTTACATAAAGAGGAAGGGATGACACCAAAGAGAATTTGGAAGGTGTTTTTTTATCTACTGGGACTAACTGCTCTTGAATTTATCATTGCTTTAGTATTTGTACATGGAGGGATAATAGCTAAAGGTCCTTTTGTAATTTCGGTTTATATCGTACTTACTTTAATAAAAGCGTATTACATCGTTGCTTATTTTATGCATTTAAAATTCGAGACCCCTGGTTTCATAATTTTGATATCAATAGCAATGCTTTTATTAATTTATTTCATAATTTTAATGTTTGTTGAGGGGGGTTATTTAATGGAACACCTCTTTAAAACATAGCTTTTAGGATGGATCATTTTAATGGCGGAAAATAAAAGGAGTAGTAATTATAATAAAATAATAATCCTGGCAATCATTTTGGTGATGCCAGGATTATTGTTTTATTTCCTCCAGCAAAAGGCAGAGAATAGGTATCAATCTTTACCAATTTTGGGTCCAAAGGAATTGAGTGGTACTTTTCACTCTAAGAGAGGAGTACAAATACCAGATACGTTATACCATCAGGTCAGTCCTTTTTCGTTATTAAATGAAGATGGTAAGTCGATCGACTTTCCTATGGACGAAGAGAGTATTTCAATTGTAAATTTCTTTTACACCGGTTGTGATACTTTCTGCTTGGAAGTAAATAAGGAAATGGGGCGATTAGCCAATATCTTTGCCAAAAATGAGATCATAAAATTTTATAGCATTTCTGTTGATTCAACGGATACCCCTGAGATTTTAAAGAATTATACTAGACAGTTTGATATAGAAAATACGCACTGGCAATTTTTAACAGGTGGAGATCAGCAGGTGTTAAAAATATCCAAATCAGGTTTTTTGCTTGATGCGCTGGTGGATACTACAAAACAAGGGGCATTCATAATTAGTCCTTCTATAGCGCTTTTGGATTCAAAACGACGCATCCGGAGCTACTATGATGGAAGTGATTCTAAGCAAATTGATCAGCTTATTGATGAGATTAAATTGTTGATTACAGAAGAGATACGAAATAAAAAATTATACTAATGAGTGATAAGGGTATTTTTAGAATGGTGTGGGCGATTTCAATTATCGTATTGTTGGTGATTATAGTCTTGCAAGCAAAACTTGTCAACCTTTTTCCTAGTTATGAGGTTTTACCGCTTTGGGTTCAATTTTTACCTAGGCTTAATGCAATGATTAATGGTACTTGTTCTATACTATTAATTGCTTCATTTTATTTTATTATGAAGAGAAATGTACGGATTCATAAAGTCCTAAACGTTACTGCATTGGTTTTGTCTTCCTTGTTTTTAATTTCCTATTTGATTTTTCATTCTGCAGGCGTTGAAACAAAATTTGGAGGAACGGGTTCTATAAGATATGTTTATTACTTTATTTTAATTACCCATATTATCCTTGCGGCAATAGTATTGCCCTTGGTTTTAATGAGTTTTTATAGAGGAATGAAGATGCAAGTAGAGAAGCATCGTAAATTAGTGCGTTGGACTTTTCCTATTTGGTTGTATGTGACTATTAGTGGAGTTTTAGTATATTTGATGATATCACCTTATTATTCTTTTTAATACCCAACTTATCTGATAATAAGGTTTAAAATTTATATAATGAAGGACTTTCTTTCAAAAGTATTTTTTGGTGTTGTAGTGATTAGTGTTTTGTTTATTTCGAATGTACAGGCACAATGTGCTATGTGCTCGCTGACTGCGCAGGCTGCGACAGAAAATGGAAATAGACAGGGCTTTGGGTTGAATGATGGCATTCTTTTTTTACTTTTCATGCCTTATTTGGCTGTTTTAGTAATTGGAATCATTTGGTATAAGAAATACCGTAAAAAGCCTGCTTTGAAGCCTTAAGCGATACTTTTATTGAGCAAATTTGCTATGGCTAAATTTGATAAAATAAGAGCCTTAATTGAGTGTAGATGCCCTAAATGTAGAATTGGAAAGGTGTTTTCAGGAAATGCCTACGCTTTCAAGAAACGGAGAACCAACGAGGTCTGTTCTCATTGTGGGTTGTTTTTTGAAGTAGAGCCGGGGTACTTTTATGCAGCCATGTATATCAGTTACCTGATGATAATCCTTGAAGGCGGGCTCACAGGTTGGCTTGTATTTCAAGTCTCAAAAAGTGACTATATCTGGCTTTACTTATTAGTTATCTTATCGGTAACGCTATTTTTAGCGCCTCTTAACTTTCGATACTCACGTTTACTATTGCTTTACTACCTCAGTCCCAAAATTAAATACGATCCAAGATATAAAAATGATCTTGATGTATAAATTTGACAAGGTCAAATTTATATTATTATTGAAATTCCATTAGGCTTTCGAGGAGATAGATTTTATTGGCATATTCATTTTGAGCTTTATTACGCAAAGTGAGGAGATGTCCTTTCCTGAAAACAGCTATTGCATCTTCGTGATGTGCAATGAATTGTAAACTATAAGTAACTCCTTCATTGGGAGAGTTTAGTACTTTTAATAAAGATTGAGACTTGAAGATTTCGTCTTCCGCAATAGCTGGGATGAAATCTTTTAAAATCCATGATTTGAGTTCTTCATGAATATCATTGTCTAAAAGTAAGGTTATATTAAAAAGAATCATTTTACAAAGCTAGGCTTTATTATATTATCTATGGAGGTGTATTTTAATTGTTACTAGTTTATTTGCTGATAGAGATTTTTATTTATTAATTTCATGAACTTAGAGTTAACTGATACATGGTAAAACTCGGACCTAATTTCTAAATCTGGCAGTCTATGAATAAACTTTTTACCTCGCTATTATTTATATTTTTTATTGCTGCCGCATTCTGGTCTTGTAGAGTAAGCAACAGGCAGGTTATACCTATTGAGAGTTTTTTTAATAATCCAGAAAAGAGCAATTTTCAACTTTCTCCGAACGGGAAGTTCATTTCTTATTTGCAGAAGCATGAAGGAATCGAGAATATCTATGTTTTGGATTTAGAAAATAACGTCACCGAAAGGATAACTAGTGAAACAGATATTGGGATTCGGCTTTCATTTTGGGCGAATAATGAGGAAATTATATTCTTGAAATACCGCGCACCTGGTGATAGCCTACGATTGATGGCCGTGAATAAAAATGCTTTGTCAGTTAGGTATATCCTTCCTCCCTCTGATGTTACGATGCGCTGGGTAGGTCCAATGGTTGTTAATGACAATAATGAACTTTTGATTTCCTTAAACTCTCGAGATTCTTCTCTTTTTGATGTCTATCGTCTTCATATTATTAATTGTACGTTCGAAATGGTTGCCATGAATCCCGGCAATATCATTGAATGGCTGCCCGATAATAATGGTGAAATTAAAGTTGCTGTAGCTTCAGATGGACATACAGAAACGATTCTTTATCGTGAAAGTGAATCATTGCCTTTTGTTCCTATTATAGAAAATAATTTTAGAACCTCAGTTCAGCCTTTGGGATTTTCAGCTAAGAATGAAAATCATTTATTTGCTTTGTCTAACTTAGGGAGAGATAAAAAGGCACTGGTTAAAATTGACCTGCGCACCGGAAAAGAAGATAGCGTGATGTTTATTCAAGATGATATTGATGTCTCTAAGGGTGGATATTCAGTTACGAGCGGCGATATGGATTATGTAATTTATAATACTTGGAAGTCTGAGCGTCATTTTTTTAATAAAGATATTGAAAGAGTCTATAAGGAGATTAACAAGCAGCTAGATGATTATCTAATCGTTTTGGAAGGGAGTGATGATAAGCTTACGAAATTCTTAGTTAGGGCTCATACAGATGTAGATCCAGGATCCTATTATTTTTACGATTTCGAAAAAAACAAATTGCAAAAGCTTGGGGACGTTAATGCTGCTTTAAGTTCTGAGAAATTGTCACCTACTCAAGCGGTTAATTATCGTACTAAAGATGGGATGACGATTAATGCTTACCTTACTCTTCCTAGAGGGGAAAGAAAAACAAATTTGCCAGTAATCGTGATTCCTCATAATGGTCCATCATCCAGGGTTGTTTGGGAGTATAATGCGGAAGTTCAATTTCTTGCTTCTCGAGGGTATGCTGTTTTCCAACCAAATTATCGAGGATCAACGGGATACGGAAAAGCTTTTTGGACCTCCGGATTTAAAGAATGGGGGAAAAAAGTTCAAGATGACATAAAGGAAGGCGCAGAATGGTTAATAAAAGAAGGAATTGCAGATCCTAAACGAATTGGCATCTATGGTTCAAATTTTGGAGGTTATGCAGCTTTGCATGGGGCTTGCTTTAATGCAGAAATCTATGCTTGTGCTGCTTCCTATTCAGGAATGACTAATTTATACAGCTATTTAAAAGAAATACCTCCATATCTTTCGCCTTATATGAAAATGTATTATGAAATGGTGGGCGATCCAAAAGTTGATGGTGATTATTTAAGAGCTTTTTCTCCTATTTTTCATCCGGATAAAGTTAATATTCCAGTTTTTATTGCGCAAGGAGCTAAGGATAGTCGTAATAATGTTAATGAGACAAATATTTTTGTTAAAGAACTTCGAAAAAACAATGTTGATATTACATATATGTTAAAGGAAGACGAGGGCAATTATTTCAGAAACGATAAAAACCGAGTTGATTTTTATCGTGCTTTGGAATCTTTTTTTGAGAAATATCTTTTAAAGCCGTAAATTTGCAAGTAAAAAATGAGAATTTCTTTCAAGAAAAACAACTGGCTAATCATTGCACTTTTGATTCTCATATCTACAATCTTTGCTTTTGTACTTTTGTTAACTTATACATTAACAAGTAAATTTGTTGATAATGAGTTTGAAGCAAGTAAGATTGGTGTCTTAGAAAATAGTATTGCTCCATATGATAATTTTGCTCAGAATGGCATAGCAGAAGTTTCATTTTACCAAGGATTTCTTGATTCAGTTAGCACTAGTAAGTATGCAAAGACAATTTTGGCCAAATTTCCATTCGTAGAAAGGCTTGTTTTTTTTGACATTGATATTAGTCAGCATTATAAATCGGGCGGGTTTAAGTTTCGTAATTTACATCTTTCTCCTAAAGCTATTTTCCAGTTTGGAAGGGATGTTCCTGCGGATTCAATCTTGCTATATAGAGCTGGGATAGATTCGAGCTATTCCCTTATACAGGAAGATGAATTTAATAAAATGGCCATTAAATTTGCGAGTTTTATAGAGTCGACCGACACATCAAGGGCAATTAGCAATGAGGAAATATTCAGGGATTTTTATTCCATTACACCTGGTAAGATTTCTTTTATGACTTTACCTAGAAGAGAGGAGATTATTCAATTCAAGAATATGATGAATGGGTATGGCCAGGAAAATGCAGTTTATCAGCAAGACATCATTGCCTATTACCTTAAGCCAACCTCTTTAGAAATTATTAATACTCACCCTGAATTATATCAAAAAGTTGAAATCAAGCCTGTGTTTTATGAGTCTATGGAGTCTGAAGATCATATAAAACACACTGAGATTCCACTTCCTGGAGCATTATCGGAATATAAAATATATCTTTCTTCTTCTTCTGAATTTATTCAACATGAAATTATCAACAGGTTTCTACCATTTGGATTAGGGGTTTTAATGATCTATTTTATCTTACTATTTATTGCTTACTTAATTTATCGAAATTTCAATATTAATATGCGTATGTTCAAGCTGCAATATGACTTTGTCAATAACCTTTCCCATGAGTTTAAAACCCCTGTAAGTGTTATAAAAATTGCAGGAAATAATATTATTAATGCGAAAACTTTAACTGAAAAGGAAAAGAACTTTTATGGGAAAATTCTTGATGAAGAAGCCGATAAATTAAATAATTTATTAAATACATTACTTTCTTTTACGCAAATTGAAAACAAAATCATAAAACCTAAGTTGGAAGAGGTAGATTTAGATGAGTTTTGTAATAGCATGGTTGGCGCGTATCGTATTAAATATCCTGATTTTGATATTGCTTTCTCGATCGAGGATGTGAAATTCATTAGTACAGATCTAACTTTACTGACAAGTATATTTCAGAACTTAATAGATAATGCTTATAGATACTCAATTGAGGGCAGAAAATACATGAGAATTTTAATTTTTAAAAAAAACCGACAAATATTTTTTAAATTTGAAGATAAAGGAATTGGGATTGATAGTAATGAACAAGAAAATATATTTAAAAAATTTTACAGGATACAGTCCGAATACAATCAGCAGGGAAGTATTGGGCTGGGCTTAGCATTTTGTAAAGAGGTAGTAAAGCTTATGAAAGGCGATATTACGGTTGAAAGTAAAAAGGGTGTTGGTTCAACATTCACAATGATGCTCCCTTATGATTATCCGAATTAGATTTAAACTTTTATTAAAGAAATAACCATGCATAATAATGTTAAAATTGCCATTATTGAAGACGATGAAAATTTACGCTTTTTAATTGTTCATCGTCTGGAATCTGAACAGTACCAAGTTATCCAGGCTTCGAACGGTAAAGATGGCGAGAAATTAATCCTTGAGCAAAAACCTGATATTGTTTTACTTGATTGGATGTTGCCAGGAAAATCAGGCGCAGAAGTATGCGAAACAGTCCGGAAAGCGGGCTATTCAAATTTAATCATAATGATGACTGCAAAGTCACAAGACGTAGATAAAATTAATGCTTATAGTTTCGGAATTTCCGATTATATTACCAAGCCTTTTAACATGGATGTATTGGTAGCGATGATTGAGAACAAAGCAAAGTTCTTCGTTGCTCAGCCTGTAGAGAGTTTGAGCTTTGGAAATACTCAACATCAGCCCAGCACCCATATGTTAGTTAGGGATGGAAAGAGAATCGAATTGACGATCTTAGAGAATCGAATACTTCTTTATTTTCTTCAAAATCTAGACCGAGTAATTTCTCGGGAAGAACTGATGGAAGTAGTCTGGGGTTATACCTCAAACGTGAATACCCGTACTTTAGATATGCATATTGTGCGTTTGCGTAAAAAAATAGAAGAAAATCCAGATAAACCTAGATATCTTGTTACGATAAGAGGAATGGGATATAAATTTGTTTCAAATCCAGAGTAATCTTGGTATTTAGATAATTTTTTTCTTATCTTCGTGTAATACGGCAAGACCATATGTGTTCTAAACATATGGTCTTGTCGCTTTTTTATATAAACTTTAAACCTAAAAATTATGGCAGATATAACCTATTTTACTGAGGAAGGACTGGAAAGGTTAAAGAAGGAATTGCATCATCTTAAAACAGAAGGTAGAGCCCAAATCTCAAAGCAAATAGCTGAGGCTAGGGATAAAGGAGATTTATCGGAGAATGCGGAATATGATGCCGCAAAAGATGCTCAGGGGCATCATGAAGATAAAATATCAAAGCTTGAACATGCTTTAGCTAATGCCCGCTTGATTGACGAATCCAAGTTGGACGCATCGAAGGTGTTGGCTCTTTCTATAGTGAAAATTAAAAATAAAAAGAACAATGCCATCATGACCTATCAGTTGGTTTCGGAAACAGAGGCTGATTTAAAATCAGGAAAAATTTCTGTGAAATCTCCTATTGCACAAGGATTATTGGGCAAATCGGTAGGGGACGTTGCTGAAATCCAAGTCCCAGCCGGTAAAATCGAACTCGAAATTCTCGAAATATCTCGGTAATCTTTAAAAGAATTATGGCAACAATATTTTCTAAAATTATCTCTGGTGAAATTCAAGCGCATAAAGTCGCTGAAACAACGGATTTCTTGGCCTTTCTAGATATACATCCATTGGCACACGGGCATGTACTCGTTATTCCTAAAACTGAAGTAGATTATATTTTTGACATGGACGATCCAGAATATATTGAATTATGGATGTTTGCAAAAATTGTTGCTCAGGGAATTAAAGTGGCATTTCCATGTGAAAAAGTTGGGGTGGCAGTTGTTGGTTTGGAAATAGCGCATACACATATTCATTTGATACCTATTAATGAAGTTTCTGATATGAATTTTAATAGGGAAAAATTGAAGTTGACAGAAAACGAATTTATTGATGATTTCGGAAAAAATTCGAGAGGCTATCAAGCTAATAACAAAGCATTAACTTTTTACTCTTGCAGAATTTGTCTTTGCAAAAGCTTCCCATCCAGAGTAATCGCTGGTGGTGCTAGATGTCGTCTGTTGAAAAGAATGACAGACGGCAACGGCTAGCCCATCGGTTGCATCAAGAAATTGCGGGCTCTCTTCAAATTTAAGCAAGTTTTTTAACATTGCAGACACTTGTTCCTTGGTTGCATTTCCATTGCCGGTAACAGATTGTTTGATCTTTCGAGGAGCATATTCAAATATAGGGATATCATTTGCAAGGGCAGCTGCCATCGCTACTCCTTGTGCACGACCCAGTTTTAACATTACTTGAACATTCTTACCATAAAAAGGTGCTTCGCAAGCCATGCAATCTGGTTTATATGCTTTAATAAGAGCGTCCGTCTTTTTAAATATTTGCTGTAATTTCAAAGCTTGATTAGATAAGTGCCCCAGCTTAACAATTCCTAGGCTAATTAAAGTAATTCCTTTACTACTCTCCTTTAATATTCCATAACCTAACACAGTTGTCCCTGGGTCAATCCCTAATATTATTCTTTCCGTCTCTGCTTGCAACATCCTACAATATTACTGTTATTTTCAGGAATTTTATATTTCTTTGCCTTCTATTTGAACTTTAAATGATTTTGCATTTTGTTAATGTACCTTTATAAGTTATAATGTAGTTGTAAATTAATACGAAGGATTTGAACCTAAAAGCAAAGGAAATTTTAAGCATTTTACTGAAAGTTGTAGTCTTTTTATTGGTATTTTGGTATGTCTGTCGTTTATTGATAAAGGATACGGCATTAATGGACTTTCGGCTTCTGTTTTCTTCTCTCAGTAACCAGGTCATTTTTATCTCTTTAACGGCAGTTTTTGTCTTAATGTTTATCAATTGGTTGGTGGAAGCTGTAAAGTGGAGATATATATGTTTAGAATTCCAGCCTATCTCTTTTACGAAAGCGGTTGAGTCAGTATTTTGCGGATTGGCTTGGGCTATTTTTACTCCTAATAGAGTCGGTGAATATGGCGGCCGAGTTCTATTTCTCAATCCCAGGAAGCGAATTTTTGGTGTAATAGGTATGGGAATTGGTGCCATTTCCCAAATGGTTATTACCAACATTGTAGGAATTTGGGCATTTTGTTGGTTTATAAATAGCTACCTAAATATACCCAAAAGCTGGTTTATTGGGACACTTTTTTTAGCCTTGATTTATACATTGTTTTTCTTAGTCTTATATTTTAGGATAGGGTTGCTAAATAATTTACTGTTAAAGATAGGATTCTTAAAAAAGTTTCGTCGGTTTTTTGGGTTATTACTTCGTTACGACCAAAAGAAGCTTCGAAAAATATTTGTATATTCTTCGATACGATACATTGTATTTACCTCTCAATATTGTTTGTTAATGCAGATTTTAATTCCAAATTTACCGTTTTTTGAAATGGTTATGATGATTTTTCTTCTGTTTTTTGTACAATCAGCCTTACCTTCATTAGATTTGTTCGATGTGGGAGTTAGGAGCATAACGGCTAGCTATTTCTTCGGTTTTCTTACCGATATGAATATCGCAATAATGGCAATTGCGGCATGCATTTGGTTTGTCAACTTGATTATTCCCGCAATACTGGGTTCTTTTTTTACTTTTAAAATAAAATTCTTTGATACCAACATTAATTAGTTTAGTTACCGGCTTATCTAGCCTCATGTATGTATTGTTGGTACTTTATTTTGTGAGAGGTTGGTTTAAAATCAAGTTGTTTTCACCGCGAAATAAAGTTTTTAATACCAAAGTCAGTGTTTTGGTAGCAGCGAGGAACGAGGAAAGAAATATTGGGGAGACCTTAGAGTCGATTTTGAACCAAAATTATCCTAAAGAATTAATGGAAATTATTATTGTAGACGATCATTCGACTGACAATACTCCCACTATTATTCGATCTTATGAAGCCCAAAGAGTGAAGCTTTTACAATTAAATGAATCCGAGGCATTAAACTCTTATAAGAAAAAGGCATTGACAGAAGGTATTCGTCTTTCTACGGGTGAGTTAATGGTCGCGACAGACGCAGATTGTTATATGGGACCGAATTGGTTACGTACAATAGTCTCCTTATACGAAGAGGAAGACTTTTACCTTATTTCCTCCCCTGTCCAGTATTTTAAGGACAAAAATATTTTTGAGAGATTCCAAGCTTTAGAATTTTCATATTTAATTGGATTGGGTGCATCTTCTATTGGTAATGAGAAAGCTTCAACCTGTAATGGAGCTAATTTGGCCTATAAAAAGGACGTTTTTGTTGAGCTAAACGGATTTCAAGGAATCGACGATTTGGCGTCCGGAGATGACGAGCTATTTTTACATAAGGTAGCTGCGAAGTACCCGGATAAGATAGGCTTTTGTAAATCTAGTGAGGCTACTGTTTATACAGAGGCGAAAGAGTCTTTAAGTTCATTTATTTCTCAAAGAAAGCGCTGGGCATCGAAAAGTACACGTTATAAGAGAAAAGAAATTGTCTATATTGGAATAGGGGTTTGGTTGTTTAATGTTTTTCTACTTGTGAATCTGATAAATGCTGTAATCCATCCTGAATATAGGATTTGGGCAATTACTTTTTTCGGGTCAAAGCTATTAGTAGAATTAGTTTTTATGGTTCCTGTGGCCGCTTTTTTCAAGCGATCAAGTCTCTTGATTTACCTACCATTTCTTAGTTTTATCCATATATTTTACCTTATCTATATTGGAATCGCTGGAAATAGTGGTAAGTATTACTGGAAAGGCCGATTGGTGCGTTAGTTTTTGTTGTCCAATTTAGTCAATGTAGTGCGGATCAAATTTTCAACTTCTAAAACTACTTGATCTATATCTTTCCCATGGGGCTCAACGGGTTTTAAAACTGTCCAGGTCATTTTCGTAAATGTATTGAGGGGAAACATTCCATATTGGACCATTTTCCAAGAATCATGAATTGCGATGGGAACGATAAGCGCATTGGGTACGTTTCTTAAGATCGTGGCAATCCCGCCTACAGCAAAGGGCTTTAATTTTGCAGACTTAGCGCGGGTGCCTTCAGGGAAAATTACTGTTGACCAGTTGTTCTGGTTCATTTTTTTAGTGAGCTTTAAAATCTCAGCAATAGCTTGTTTACTATCTTTTCTGTTAATATTTGCTCCACCACCATATTTCAAATTAAAAGAAATGCTTGGAATCCCGTGGGTCAACTCGATCTTTGATATAAATTTTGCATGATGTTTTCTTAAATAATAAATTAGAGGAGGAATATCATACATGCTTTGATGATTTGAAACAAAGACGATAGGACGGTCTACAGGTAAATTTTGTTTATTAATGAACTTTACGGTATCACCTAGAATATAATAGGTTGTCATTAGGAAGAAATTTAAGATATCGACAGACTTTTTATGAGCTGAGTATCCTCCTAATTTCAATGACAACCACTGGATGGGATGAAAAACTAATAAAAAAATGCCAAAAACTAAATAATGTAAGGGGCTCAGTAAGAATCCAAATACCTTTCTCATCAAAATAAATCGACTTTAAGTCATAGAAGCTTTATCAGCATTAAATTAACCATCCCCTTTCTCTTTCTAATAATAAACTCTAAAGCCCAAATGTAGATTTCACTTCTTCAATTCGGTCAAGCTTTTCCCATGTAAAAAGTTCAACTTCTATCGTCTTTTCTTCTCCCAAAGTATTTTCAAAATGTTTTTTTACTACCTGAGATTGGCGCCCCATGTGGCCATAGGCGGCAGTTTCTTGGTAAATCGGATTACGAAGCCCTAGTTTAGTTTCAATACCATAAGGAGTCAAGTCAAACAGTTCTTGAATTTTATTTGCTATTTGAGCATCACTAAAATTTACTTTTGATGTATTATAGGTATTTACATATACCCCCATAGGATCTTTCACTCCGATAGCATAAGATACTTGTACCAATAGTTCATCAGCAACACCGGCGGCAACCAAGTTTTTTGCAATATGTCTGGCAGCATAAGCGCCCGATCGGTCAACTTTTGAAGGGTCCTTCCCGGAAAATGCCCCTCCCCCATGACCACCTTTTCCACCATAAGTGTCAACGATAATTTTCCTGCCCGTCAAACCAGTATCCCCATGCGGTCCTCCGATAACAAACTTTCCGGTAGGGTTTATATGGTATTTAATATCTGCGTTAAATAACGCTTGTATATCCTGATTAAGCTTCGACTTTAATCTTGGTATCAAAACATTGATTATATCATTCTTGATTTTACTGAGCATGTTCTCATCATTGTCAAAGTCATCATGCTGTGTCGAGATAACGATAGTATCAATTCTTTTGGCTTTATGATTATTATCATATTCAATGGTTACCTGCGATTTGGCATCTGGACGTAAATAAGTAATATCTTTGTTCTCTCTACGTAATGCAGCTAGCTCGATAAGTAATTTATGTGATAAGTCAAGAGCAAGAGGCATATAATCTTCTGTTTCATTATTGGCATAACCAAACATGATTCCTTGGTCACCGGCACCCTGATCTTCCTTGTTTTCGCGATTAACACCTTGGTTTATATCTGCAGATTGCTCATGAATAGCAGACAAAACTCCACAGGAATTAGCCTCAAACATATAATCCGATTTGGTATAACCAATTTTTTGGATCACCCCACGCGTGATTTTCGGAATATCTAGATAGGTGTTAGATTTTACTTCACCTGCCAATACTACTTGACCGGTAGTGACTAGAGTTTCAACTGCTACACGAGATTCTGGATCCCAAGCAAGGAAGTTATCAACCAATGCATCTGAAATTTGATCTGCAATTTTATCAGGATGACCTTCTGAAACTGATTCGGATGTAAATAAGTAAGACATATATTCTTTATTTTAAATAATGATTAAAGCCATAGGTTGAGCTCAATATTTATAAACGTGGAGATGAAAAATGATAAAACGAACTATGAGGCAGGTCTTAGCACTTTTTTACCGTGGTTGCAATCTCGTTCTCTTCATTGAGTACAGCAAATCAATCCACATTTTATTTTCAAAAGTACAATTATTTTCAATTAATCAAAAGTATTTAATTGAAATAGGCTTATCGCTTTCCAATCAAAATAGTTATTTTTCTTGTACAAGGAGGTTAATTGTTAGCTTTGTATTGAGGATTGCAGTATTTATGAGTAAAAGGAAAATGCTATTTATTATTAATCCAATTTCTGGAGGGAAAAACAAAGATAGGTTTGAGACGATTGCCCAACAATATTTGGACTATCGCTTGTTTTCGCCTGAGTTTGTTTTTACACAAGGACCAAACCATGCTGAAAAACTGGCACGGGAAGGACTTACCAAAAAATTCGATTATATAACGGCAGTGGGTGGCGATGGTACCATCAATGAAGTAGCAAAAGCTTTATTAGGCACTGAAACCCCCTTAGGTATTATTCCCGAGGGGTCTGGAAATGGGTTAGCACGAGCACTGCATATCCCATTAGAAAAAAAGGATGCGTTAATCTTATTAAATAGATTGGCCGTTAAGGAAATTGATGCCGGATTTATTAACGGAATACCGTTTTTTAACATGGCTGGAATGGGCTTTGACGCTTTGATCAGCAGTCGTTTTGCTAAGAAAGACTTCCGTGGCCCCCTTGGCTATTTGCAGACAATTTTTTATGAGATTTTAAATTATGAACCTCAGAATTATGCAATCAATATAGATGGGAAGGCATACGAAAGAAAGGCATTTATGATTAGTATTGCCAATTCTCCTCAATATGGTAATGAAGCTTACATTTCTCCTAATGCATCTGTTGATGATGGCTTTCTAGATGTTTGTATCGTAAAACCGTTTCATCTTTTCATTTTACCTAAAATGATTTATCATCTGTTTAGTAAAACCGCCGATAAAACAAAGTATGTAGAAATTATACATGGCAAAAATATAAAAATTAAGCGCTCAACAGAGGAAGAGGTGCATGTTGATGGTGAGCCACTAATGTTGGATAAGGATTTGGAAGTAACTGTTTTTCCTAGGTCTTTAAAAGTGATTTGCTAATCAACTGAATTTATTTTACAAATTTCCTGTATATTTACGATAAACATTTTTGAAGTTTTTAATAATGGCAAAGACAAAAAAACAACGTTTCGAAGGAGTGGTATATTCTACCAATGATGAATATGAATATGTAGAGAATGAAAAGGGTGAAGAAAATAGTTTGCCACCTTCAAAGCAAAACTTACGTATATCGTTGGATAGAAAGCAAAGAGGAGGAAAAACTGTCACCTTGATAACTGGATTTGTTGGAGCCAAAGAAGAGTTGGACAATTTAGGGAAGTTGGTCAAACAAAAATGTGGGGTTGGTGGTTCCATCAAGGATGGGGTTATTGTCATTCAAGGAGATTTTAAAGTTCGAATTCTGGAATTATTAACAAAAGAAGGCTATAAGGCCAAAGTTTCTGGAGGATAGATGTGATTTTGTATTATTTATGCTACAATATTCTTCATTGTGCTATAATTTTTTGACTCTAATTGAGCTAATATTTTTTTGCACATTATCATTGTTATTGTATTTGATAGATTATCAGTCTTTTGTAATCGCTTTATTTTTAAATTTTTTTAACTTTACGAAGATTACTAAATATATAAATGTAGAAGTTCAATTTATTTTTTTTGAACTATTATTTGCATATCCGAAAAATAATAAGTTTAATTGTAAAAGATTGATAAAGAAAGGGAGGAAAAACTTATAATTTTTAAACATAGATGCTGCGTTGACATGTTTAAAAAACAAAAATAAATACATAAAACTTTATTTGTTTTTAAATTGTAAAATCTTAAGTTTGCTTAACCCTTTATTAAAAAAGGGAAAGTAAACAGTGTCTTAATAACTATAATCATAAAACTAAAAACTAAAAATTAAAAAAATGGCAAATGCAACAAAACCAGTTACAGCAAAAAAAGAGAGCAGCTCTTCAGGGTCTAGTATTTTTGCAAGCTTAGCAATTATAATCTGTTTCGTGGTAGGTTACCTTGTGTGGAAGTTTGTAATGGGTAACCCAGGCAACTTTGAGGGTGGGGATCCGGAATTAGGTCAACCATTACCAGGCAACTATTTTGGTATGATTTATAAAGCAGGTATAGTTGTTCCAATATTATTGGGATTAATGTTAATGGCAATTGTGTTTTCTTTTGAGCGTTACTTTGTAATTACCAAGGCAGCTGGAAAAGGAAATGTTGATGCATTTGTTACCAGAGTTCAGTCTCTATTAGCCTCAGGAGATCTTGATACTGCAATTAAAGAATGTGATAAACAACAAGGATCAGTTGCAAACGTAATCAAGTCGGGTCTTGTTAAATACAAGGAAGTATCAGCAGATACTCGCGTTGACTCTGAGAAAGCAACTATTGCAATTCAAAAGGAGATTGAAGAAGCTACGGCGTTAGAAATGCCTATGCTAGAGAAAAACATGGTAATTATTTCAACCTTGGTTTCTATTGGTACTTTAGTTGGTCTGCTAGGTACAGTAACGGGTATGATTAAAGCTTTCTCGGCTTTAGCAACGGGTGGTGCACCTGACCAAGCACAATTAGCAAACGGTATTTCCGAAGCTTTGATTAACACAGCAACAGGTATTGCTACTTCAGCTATTGCGACAGTAATGTATAATGTATTTACTACTAAGATTGATAAGCTGACCTATTCTATCGATGAAGCTGGATATTCAATTGTCCAAACCTACGCTTCAAAGCACAGTAATTAATAATAGGTGTTTTTTTTTCAGGGGATTTATGGAATTCCCTGAAAAAAACATCTATAAGGAAACGAATAGGTTCAAGAATAATTAAAAAACATTGCGATGGCAAAATTTAAAATTAAAAAGAAGAGTACGCTTGTTGATATGACCGCCATGTGTGACGTTTCATTTCTATTGTTGACTTTCTTTATATTAACTGCAACAGCGCGACAGCCAGAACCTTTGCCGGTTGATACACCAGCTTCTACTGTTCAAATGAAAGTGCCTGATACTAATATCGGCATTATAACAGTCGGAGGAGACGGTAAATTGTTTTTCGGGGTTGGAGGTCAGCAAATTAGAATTAATATGCTGAACCGAATAGCGGAGAAATACAATTTGAGTTTCAGCGAAGAGGAGAAGCAGCGTTTTGCTTTAATTGACGGATTTGGCGTTCCAGTAAGTCGCTTAAAACAGCTGATTAATATGGATAATGCAGAAAGGATGAGCTCAGGAATTCAAGAAAATGGTATTCCGGCTGACTCTTTAGATAATCAGCTGACAGAATGGATTCTCGCAGCGCGTTATGCTACAAAGGAAGTTAACGATGCCGAAATGAGAGTAGCTATTAAAGGAGATGCGAAAGAAGGATATCCATCAATTAAGAAAGTGATAGATATTTTGCAAGATCAAAAAATTAACAAGTTTAGTCTGCTCACCAATCTAAGGAGTGAAGATTATTAAATTTTAAACGATACAATAATGGCAGAATTAAATGTTAAAGAAGGTAAAGGAGGAAAGGGACGAAGTAAAAAGCAAGGCGGGCGTGTAGATTTAACCGCGATGGTTGATTTGGCATTCTTGTTAATTACTTTCTTTATGCTTACCACCTCTATTTCTAAGCCTCACGCCATGGATGTGGCCATGCCTGATAAAAACAAGGATAATCAGGAAGATATGCTCGAATTGGCAGATAATAGAACAATGACCATTTTGCTTGGAAGTGATAACAAAATAGAATATTACATGGGCCTTCTGGAAACGCCTATTGAAGGGCCCACTGTCATCGGTTATGGAAAGGATGGCATTAGGCCAATCTTACTCGAGCAATTGAAAAAGGTTCCTCAAATAACAGGTGATCCTGAAAAAGGTTTAATTGTTATTATTCGTCCAAGTGAAAAATCTAGTTATAGAAATCTTGTAGATATTTTGGACGAAATGAAAATCGTTGATGCGAAACAGTATATGATAGGTGATATTGGTTCAGCAGAAATAGAGCTTCTGACTCGTGAAGGGATCTATAATTAGTATCACCCCATAAAAAAAAAAATGTTAGGCTCAAAATTAAATATATTTAAAACAGAATGGCTAGATGTCGTTTTCGCTGGACGTAATAAAGCATATGGAGCTTATGTACTGCGAAAAGTCGGACCCGCACTAACCACTAAAGCGTTGTTAATAGGTGTTGCTGTCTTTGTACTTGCAGTAAGTACGCCCTTAATAATGCAGTTCCTTAATAAAGGGGACCAAAACGCAAATGCGGATAAATTTATAGAAACGGAGGTTGTGCTTTCTGAACCGCCTCCTGTTGATGAAGCAACTCCACCTCCACCTCCACCGGTAGAGCCACCTCCACCTCGTGTGGATCAGGTTAGGATGCCTCCTCCAGTTGTTGTCGAAGCCTCTAAAGTTCAAGATGAGGAACCACCAACAGTAGAAGAGCTAAGGAAAGCTGATCCGGGTCCTAAAACAATTGAAGGTGATCCAACTGCTGAAATTAGAATCGACTTGCCAGTAGGTGAAGGTCCAAAGGATCAGTTGGTTACTGAAACACTGGGTGAGAACCACATATTTGAAGCGGTTGAAGTGGCACCTCAACCACCTGGGGGAATGGCTAATTTTTTAAAGTACATCGGTAACTCTTATCAATATCCAGCCCAGGCAGAAGCCCAAGGGGTTAGTGGACGGGTTATACTTACTTTTGTTGTGGAACGAGATGGTTCAATAACAGATATTAAGATTCAGAGGGATTTGAAATACGGTACAGGCGAAGAAGCCGTACGTGTTTTAAAGAGAGCAGCAAAATGGAGCCCGGGGATACAAAACGGAAGACCGGTTCGGGTTCAATATACGCTACCAATTGTATTGAATTTAGCTAATCAATAGTTGTGTTTGATAAAAACAAAAATTATGTGAGAAAACAGAAATCGCCCACAAAGCGATTTCTGTCAATTATAGGCCTATTTATGTTTGGTCTATATTTCATTCTTGGACTCATAATAATATTTTGGAAGGGTTTCCCAATACCGTTGACTACTACATATAGGGTTTTATTTGGACTGTTACTGATCGTTTATTCATTTATTCGATTTATGAGACTTTGGAAAAATAGAGTTAATGAAAGAGATTAGAATTATTTTAGACAATAATGATTAGGAGTTTGTTCAACATTAGATACTTGATGTATTTGGTAGGCATAGGTTTGCTTATCAGTTCTTGTACTAATGCTCCCTCCAAAGAAGAAGAGACTGTTGTAACAGGTAGAACTATCATGTTGGTGGACGATACTTTTGAACCTATAATCGAAGATCAACTGGCTGTTTTTGAAAGCAGCTATAAACATGCCGAAATTACTTTGATCAACGCTCCGGAAAATAAGGTGTTTCACTTGCTCTTGTCGGACTCTGCGAAAGTAGCTATTGTTACAAGAGAACTTACTGAAGAAGAGAATAATTTTTTTATTGCAAAAAATATTATTCCGAAGACAAGAAAGTTCGCTACTGATGCCGTCGCATTAATAGCTCATAAAAGTAATCCAGATAGTGTGATTAGTGTGGAAGAAATTATACGAATATTAAAAGGGGATTCACAAGAATCTAATGCTTTAGTATTTGATAATCCGAATTCTAGTACGGTTAGGTATCTTAAAGCGTTGGCTAATATAGATTCTTTACCTAGTCAGGGAGTTTATGCACTAAAGTCGAATCAGGAAGTTATTGAATATGTTTATAACAATCCGAAGGCTATTGGAGTGATTGGCGTGAATTGGTTGGCCCAGCCCAGTGCTGAGTTAGCCCCACTTGTTCAACAACTGATCGCCTTGAAAGTAAAAGTCAAGGATAGTGGTCGTGAAGCGTATAAGCCAACGCAGTCTAATTTGGCCTTGGGTCTTTATCCTTTGGCAAGAGATTTGTATTTAATAAATTGTCAGGGTACATATGGTTTGGGTTTGGGATTTTCTGCTTTTCTCGCCGGAGAACGAGGACAGAGATTAATTTTGAAATCAGGTCTTTTACCGGATAGCATCCCATCCAGAGAATTAATAATTAGGAATTAACAATAAATAAATTGAAAATGAAGATCGGAAAAAAATCAATAGGCATAGGATTAGCATTGCTTTTTGTCACATCCATTGCTTTAGCTCAAAGTATTAAAGATGCTAAGATTGCTATAAATGCTGAACAGTACGATAAGGCTAAAACCATGCTACAAGGCCTGGTTCAAAAACAAGCTAATAAAGGAGAAAACTATTTTTATTTGGGTCAAGTTTACTTAAAAACGGATAAACCCGACTCTGCCAAAATCACTTTTCAAGATGGTTTACAGAAAGACACAAAATATAATTTAAACAAAGTAGGTCTAGGCGAGGTAGCTCTCTTGGAAGGAGATGAATCCAGCGCATCAAGATTGTTTACTGAGGCAACCGCTAAGGTGAAAAAGAAGGATTACGAAGAGTATTTATATATAGGGGAAGGGTATATTAATGCCAAAAATCCTAATTATACAAAGGCTATTGAAAACTTAGAGATGGCTAAGGAGCGAAATCCAAAAGATCCACAAGTTCATTTAGCTTTGGGTATAGCTTATTTGGCAAATGGCGATAACAGTCATGCTTATATTGCTTTTAACGAAGCTCGAAATTTAGATCCTACCTTGTTAAATGCAAATGTACAGATGGCAGTGATAAGTAAAAAGGCATACGCTGAAGATATGGCTGTTAATGATTTAGTAAAAATCACACAGGAGCATCCAGATTTTGCCCCAGCTTATCGTGAATTAGCAGAAACCTATTATCAATGGTCAACTCGCTCCACAACATTGCAAGACCAAGCCGAGAAACGTAAAAAGGCTGTTGAGTATTACAAGCAGTACATGGATTTAACCGATTATTCTATTGATTCTCGTATGCGCTATGCTGACTTTTTGATCTTAGCTAAAGACTATAAAACACTACAAGAGCAGGCGCGAGAAATGGCAAAAGATGCGCAAATGAATAAGCGTATACTTCGTTATTTAGGATATGCTGCTTATGAAAATGGAAATCTTGAAGAAAGTCAAAGAGCATTAAAAGAGTTTATTGCGGCGGTAGAACCAGAACGTGTTATTTCTCAAGATTACTTGTTTTTAGGAATGACAGAAATCGATATGGCTACAGATACAGTTAATAATACTATTAACCAGGATTTATTCAATACTGGAGTTTCTGATCTAAAGAAAGCTATCGAAAAAGACAGCCTAATAGCAGAGGACTTAAATGAAGTAGGGATGAAATTTTTTAATGCGAAGCAATATGAAGCTGCGGCGAAAATATTTGATCTGGGATCAAGCATTGAGTCTTCTAAGAACTCTGTTTACGATCATTTTTATCTAGGATATGCTCTTTATTTTGCATACGTTACTCATATAAATGATGCTGTAAAACCTGATAAAGATTTATTGAAGAGAGCTGCTGCTGCATTTGCGAAAGTTGGTGAATTAGCACCTACGACTGAGACAGCCTTTTTATATCAAGCCAAGGCAGAATATATGTTAGAGGATCCTGAAAATCCACAAGGGTTAATGGTTGCGCCTTATGAGAAGTTTATTGAAGTCGTTAAAGAAAAAGGCGGTGCAACAGTAACTAACAATAAGCGTTATTTAATCGAAGCACACAGCGTATTAGGGGCTTATTATGCCAACCTTGGAAATAAACCAGGTGGCGTTAATAACTATGAAAAAGCACGTGAGCATTTTGAAGAGGTTTTGATGCTGGATCCTAATGATGAATATGCTTTGCATGCTCTAGAGAATTTGGCTCCTGCTCAGTAATTTTTTTGAAACAATACTTAAAGCGCCTAATGCATGTAGCATTAGGCGCTTTTTTATTAAAAAAAGCTGTACATTTGTATTTATAATTATATATTTCATTCCATTAAAATAAAATCTACATGGAAACAGAAGTAATCAATACTTCGGCGAATTATTTGCCAATTTTATTTCAACTTATTGTTGCTGCTGGCTTTGGAATTACCACCGTCATTGCGACCCATTTAATTGGGCCGAAGCTTCGGACAGAGAATAAACTTTCTTCATTTGAGTCTGGCATAGAGGTAATTGGGAATGCAAGACAACCGTTTTCTATTAAATACTTTATGGTGGCAATATTATTTGTAATATTTGATATTGAAGTCATCTTTATGTATCCATGGGCAGTAAATTTTCGTGAATTTGGATTAACTGGTCTTTTAGAGATGTTTGTTTTTATGGGTTTATTATTACTTGGATTTATTTATGTAATAAAAAAGAAAGCATTAAACTGGGATTAAGTATAGATGTTTAGAATATTTCTAAATAATTCTTCTGTTAAATTAGTTAATATAAAGGTTATAGATTTGCCTTTTACTCTATAGAAGAAGAACTTTCGGATTAATGTTCTTTAAGAAAAGTTATTATGAGTGATATTAAATTAGCAGAGGCTCCTCCAGGGATTGAAGGGACAGGTTTTTTTGCTACCTCTTTAGATAAAGTTATTGGGTTGGCTAGAGCCAATTCATTATGGCCTCTCCCCTTTGCAACTTCGTGCTGCGGGATTGAGTTTATGGCTACTATGGGCTCGCATTATGATTTAGCTCGCTTTGGTTCAGAAAGACCGAGTTTTTCTCCCCGTCAATCGGATATGTTATTGGTTATGGGAACTATCGCAAAGAAAATGGCTCCTGTATTAAAACAGGTTTATACCCAGATGGCCGAGCCTCGTTGGGTGATAGCCGTAGGTGCTTGCGCGAGTAGTGGAGGAATTTTTGACACGTATTCAGTATTACAAGGAATCGATGAGATCATCCCTGTAGATGTTTACGTTCCAGGCTGTCCACCACGTCCTGAAGCAATCTTGGACGGCATTATGCGTTTGCAAGAAATTGTAAGAGATGAGTCTTTGAATCGGAGAAACACACCCGAGTATAAAGCGTTATTAGAACAATACGGAATTCATACCAATGGCTAAGATAGAGAATACGATAGTTTTGTCGCGCTTAGAAGAGCGGTTTGGGGAAGTTGTTACTAATTCAAGTGAGCCTTACGGTTTATTGACCATAGAAACGGATAAAGAGCATATTATAGAAGTATTGGAGTTTCTTAAAAAAGATGAAGAGCTTCAATTTATTTATTTAACCGATATTACTGCCGTTCACTATCCAAAACTAGACCTTGCTATTGCTGTGGTTTATCATTTGCATAGCTTCATGAACAATGTTCGGATTCGTATAAAAGTGTACATTGATGGGGACGCTCCCAAAATTCCTAGTGCTACAATTTTATGGAAAGGCGCAAATTGGATGGAGAGAGAGACCTATGATTTTTATGGTGTTGACTTTTTGGGACATCCTGATCTCACTAGAATTTTAAATGTGGAGGATATGGAGGCTTTCCCAATGCGCAAAGAATATCCTCTTGAAGATCCGAACCGAGTAGATAAGAAGGATTATTTCTTTGGTAGATAAGAAAGAATTATGAGCAAGTTCATCACTAGAATTACACCCAATACACCGGTTTTTACCGATAATGATCCTCAGGACGAGTTAATAACCCTAAACTTAGGGCCTACTCACCCTGCTACCCATGGCGTTTTTCAGAATATACTTCAAATGGATGGAGAGCGTATCGTAGGTGGCGTCTCTACAATTGGCTATATTCACCGCGCTTTTGAGAAAATAGCAGAACATCGTCCTTTTTATCAAATTACGCCTCTTACCGATCGTTTAAATTACTGTTCCTCACCTATCAATAATATGGGGTGGCATATGACGGTTGAGAAATTATTGGATATCAAAACACCCAAGCGTGTCGATTATATGCGGGTGATGATTATGGAGTTAGCCCGAATAGCGGACCATATCATTTGTAACGGTATTTTGGGAGTAGATTCTGGAGCGTTTTCTGGATTTTTATATTTAATGCAGGAGCGGGAGTATATCTATGAGATATATGAAGAAATATGTGGTTCCCGTTTAACGACCAACATCGGAAGAATAGGCGGTTTTGAGCGTGATTTCAATGAAATCGCATTTGCTAAGACCCGTGCTTTTCTGAAGCGCTTCCCTGCAGTTTTGGATGAGTTCGAAAATTTATTTAATAGAAATAGGATATTTATTGAACGTACATCTGGTGTAGCCGCCGTTGATACACAAACTGCTTTAGATTATAGCTGGAGTGGACCTATTTTAAGGGCGACAGGCTTGGATTATGACGTACGTGCAAATGAACCGTATTCTTCTTATGAAGATTTTGATTTTGAATATCCCGGTAGGAACTACTGGTGATATTTACGATCGTTTCATGGTTCGTAACGAAGAAATGCGGCAAAGTTTGCGCATTATAGAACAGGCATTGGACAAGATTGAAAAGGAACCAAAAGGAATTTTTCACGCCGATGTCCCCGAATTTTATCTTCCTCCAAAAGAGAAAGTATATAATAATATGGAGGCCCTTATCTACCACTTTAAGATTGTAATGGGTGAGATAGATACTCCAAAATCAGAAGTTTATCATGCTGTCGAGGGTGCAAATGGCGAATTAGGATTTTATTTGGTAAATGATGGTGGACGTTCTCCATACCGTTTGCATTTCCGCAGGCCTTCTTTTATTAATTATCATATGTTTGCTCCAATGAGTGCCGGTATGCTTCTTTCTGATGCCATTCTTAATATGAGTAGTTTAAACGTTATAGCTGGAGAATTAGATGCTTAGTGTAAAAGATACAGAAAAGGGTAGATTTTTCACCCGAACTGATAGCAAAATTTGATGAGCTTGTTGCTCGTTATCCTGAAGGGAAACAAAAATCCGCTTTGTTGCCAATTATGCACGAAGTGCAAGCTCAGGATAGGATGGATGAGTGCGGCATGCTATGGATAAAATTGCAGCCTACTTAAAAATTGAACCAATTGAGGTGTACGAAGTAGCGACTTTTTATACCATGTTCTTTTTGCGTCCGCAAGGAAAATATGTATTGGAAGTTTGCCGAACAGGCCCTTGCTGTTTAGTAGGCGCCGAAGACACCATGAAATACATTGAGAAAAAACTGGGTGTAAAAGAAGGAGAAGTGACTGATGACGGACTTTTTAGTTGGCGCGGTGTAGAGTGCATGGCAGCATGCGGTGCTGGACCGGTATTGCATATTGGCCCAGAGTACCGCTACCATGAAAATCTCACAGAAGAGAGTATAGATAAGTTAATCACTGAATTAAAAAATAAATAAGGAAGTGTATTATGGCTCGTAAGTTATTATTAGAACATATAAACGAACCGGGGATCGAAACCTATGAGGTTTACCGAAGAACAGGTGGATACCGTGCTGTTGAAAAAGCACTTAAAACCCTAGGACCTGAAGGTGTGCTTGAAGAGGTTAAGACATCAGGTCTCCGAGGTCGCGGGGGAGCAGGTTTCCCTACCGGAATGAAATGGAGTTTCTTGGCAAAGCCAGAAGGTGTTCCACGGTATTTAGTATGTAATGCCGACGAATCTGAACCTGGAACTTTTAAGGACCGCTATTTAATGACCTACATCCCTCACCTTTTAATTGAGGGAATGATTCTTTCGAGTTTTGCATTAGGTGCAAACACATCGTACATTTATGTACGAGGTGAAATGATGGTTCAAATCAGGATCTTAGAAAAGGCAATAGCTGAAGCAAAAGCCGCAGGTTTCTTGGGCAAAAACATCTTAGATTCTGGCTTACGATTTAGAGCTTTATGTTCATCCTGGTGGTGGAGCATATATCTGCGGCGAGGAAACTGCTTTATTAGAATCATTAGAAGGGAAGCGAGGAAACCCAAGAATTAAACCCCCTTTTCCTGCTGTTTCTGGATTATATGGATGCCTACTGTTGTAAATAACGTGGAGTCGATTGCAGCCGTTGTTTCAATCATTAATGATGGTGGTGAAGAATATGCTAAAATAGGAATTGGCCGTAGTACAGGTACAAAATTGATTTCAGCCGGTGGTAATTTAAAAAATCGAGGAGTTTACGAAATTGATTTAGGATTATCTGTTGAAGAGTTTATTTATTCGGATGAATATTGTGGTGGAATTCCCAACGGTAAGCGCTTAAAAGCTGTAGTGGCTGGTGGTTCTTCTGTTCCTATTTTGCCGGCTAATCTTATCTTAAAAACCGTAAATGGAGAAGCATCGCTTGATGAGTTATGAATCTTTAGCTGACGGTGGCTTTCAAACAGGTACAATGCTCGGCTCAGGCGGATTTATTGCTTTTGATGAAGACCAATGTATCGTACGAAATACTTGGAACTTTACTCGCTTCTATCATCATGAAAGTTGTGGGCAATGTTCCCCATGTCGAGAGGGAACAGGCTGGATGGACAAGGTTTTATACAGTTTAGAGCATGGCAAAGGATCCTATAGTGATATTGATCTATTAGTAAACGTAGCCAAAAATATTGAAGGAAATACCATTTGCCCATTAGGGGATGCTGCGGCATGGCCCGTAGCAAGTGCAATTAGACATTTTAGAGATGAGTTTGAATGGCATGTAAACAATCCAGTAGAATCTCAAGAGAGAAATTTTGGATTAGCACATTATGCCGATGCTCTCAGTCCGCATGCTGGTTAAAATAATGGGATTGCGAATTTAGAGCGGAATAGAAATAGCTATGGCTGAAGAGACAAAATTTAAAGTAAGCATTGATGGAATCCAAGTCGAGGTAGAACCTGGAACAACTATCATGAATGCTGCACGTCAGATTGGAGGGGATATTGTTCCACCTGCAATGTGTTATTATTCTTCTTTGGAAGGAAGTGGCGGGAAATGCCGTACCTGTTTAGTAAAGGTGAGCAAGGGCTCTGAAAAAGATCCTCGGCCAATGCCTAAACTGGTGGCTTCTTGCAGAACTACGGTGATGGACGGAATGGAAGTTCAAAATATCACTTCACCTGAAGTTTTAGAAGCTAGAAAGGGAATCGTCGAGTTTTTATTGATCAATCATCCCTTAGACTGCCCAATTTGTGATCAAGCAGGAGAATGCGATTTGCAAAATCTAAGTTACGAGCACGGGTTAGAGGAAACACGTTATGAATATAAACGCAGAACCTTTGATAAGATAGATATCGGCGATAAAATACAACTACACATGACGCGTTGCATCCTGTGCTACCGTTGTCTAATGGTTGCCGATCAGCTTACTAATCAGCGATTTCATGGTGTGTTAGGCCGTGGAGATGTGTCCGAAATATCTACTTATATTACCAAAGCAATCGATAATGATTTTTCTGGTAATATGATTGACGTGTGTCCTGTTGGTGCTTTAACCGATAAAACTTTCCGTTTTAAAAATAGGGTTTGGTATACCAAGCCTGTGGACGCACACCGCGATTGTCCTACTTGCAGTGGAAATGTTCGACTCTGGTATAAAGGAGAAGAAGTATTACGGGTTACTGGAAGAAAAGATGAGTTTGGAGAAGTGAAGGAGTTCATTTGCAATACTTGCCGCTATGATAAGAAAGAGACTGCAGATTGGGTAATTGAAGGACCAACTAAAGTAAAAAGCACTTCGGTAATTTCCTCAAATCACTACGAAATCCCCAACCCTCCGCCTGTAATCAAGGAGGATTTGACATTACAAGAGGCAAATAAAGTACAATTAGAACGAACTGAAAAGTTAAAATAATAGATTTAGCGATAGCGTAATTAAATATGGAATTAGCATTTGTAATAGAGAAATTCATCCTTGTCATCGTCATTTTTGTTATTACGTTGGTTATCGCAATGTACTCTACATTAGCTGAACGGAAAGTAGCAGGATTTATGCAGGACCGTCCAGGTCCTGATAGAGCCGGTCCTTTTGGCATATTGCAACCCTTAGCCGACGGAGGGAAGTTTTTCTTTAAGGAGGAAATTATTCCGGCGGGAGCCCATAAAACCTTGTTTATTTTAGGACCAACCTTGGCAATTATTACTGCTTGTATAAGTAGTGCAGTTATTCCTTGGGGACAACCATTAACCATCGGTGAGCGCGTTATCGAATTGCAGGTAGCCGATGTAAACGTGGGCGTTTTGTACATTTTTGGGGTGATTGCTTTAGGAGTTTATGGCATCATGCTCGGTGGATGGGCATCTAACAACAAGTTTTCCTTAATGGGTGCAATTCGTGCTGGATCACAAAGTATCAGCTATGAAATACCTATGGGATTATCGATTATAGCATTATTGATGGTTACACAAACTCTTTCCATGAAAGAAATTGTTGTGCAGCAATCGGGTTTTCTCAATTGGAACATTTGGGTTCAACCTTTCGGTTTTTTGATTTTCCTAATTTGTGCTTTTGCAGAAACTAACCGAGTGCCTTTCGATTTGCCAGAATGTGAGACTGAATTAGTTGGCGGTTATCATACTGAATATTCATCTATGAAGCTAGGACTGTTTATGTTCTCCGAATATATAAACATGTTTGTTTCGTCGGCTCTTATGGCTGCCCTTTATTTCGGAGGCTATAATTTTCCATTCATGGATAGTTTAGGCCTTTCGTCAAATTGGATCACGATTATTGGTGTAATTGTGTTTTTTATCAAGATATTTGCGTTCATATTTTTCTTTATGTGGATCCGCTGGACCCTTCCAAGGTTTCGTTACGATCAATTAATGAACTTAGGATGGAAAATTTTAATACCCCTGGCAATTGCAAACATCGTAATTACTGGAATCGTTATCATTTTTAAGGATACATTTTTTTAAGGAGGTAAAATTGACAATGCAATCATTAAGTAATAGAAAAAAAGTACTCCCTCAGAAACCTATGAATTTCTGGGAACGAATATATATTCCGGCAATTTTGAAGGGAATGAGAATTACTATTCGACATTTCTTCATGAAAAATACAACTATTAAGTATCCTGAAGAAATTCGCCCTTATTCAAAAAATTTTAGAGGAATGCACTCTTTGAAACGTGATGAAGAAGGAAGAGAACGCTGTACTGCTTGCGGACTATGCGCTTTATCTTGTCCGGCTGAAGCCATTACCATGATTTCAGCAGAAAGACAAAAAGGCGAAGAACATCTATACCGTGAAGAGAAATATGCAGCAGTATATGAAATAAACATGCTTCGTTGTATTTTTTGCGGCTTATGCGAAGAGGCTTGCCCTAAGGAAGCAATTTACTTAGACGGTTCACACGTCCCACCGGATCTACTACGTAAAGATTTTATTTATGGGAAGGATAAGCTAGTAGAGAAACCTTTTATAAACCTGGAAAACCTTCCTTCAAAGTAACAGCGATGACGATTTTTTATTTTGTAGCTTTTCTTACAATCTTTTTCTCAGTAATGACCATTCTTACTAAGAATCCAGTACATAGTGTTTTATATTTGGTTGTTACTTTTTTCACAATCAGTATTCATTATATCCTTCTGAATGCACAGTTTTTAGCTGTTGTAAACTTCATAGTCTATATGGGGGCCATAATGGTATTATTTTTATTTGTCCTCATGCTTCTGAATCTCAATGAAGAAACTGAGCCCTTAAAATCCGGCTTGGTCAAAGGAATGGGGGTAATAGCGGGGATGTGTTTATTAGTTACTTTTGCTGGCTCTTTAAAGGTTCTCACGCTGTCGGCACCTGTGGAGATTATAGACCCTGAAATAGGACTGGTAAGAAATTTAGGGAAAGTGCTTTTTAGTGATTTCCTACTTCCTTTTGAGATATCATCTTTATTATTATTAACAGCCATGATCGGTGCTGTTTTATTAGCAAAAAAAGACACCAAAAAAGCATAAAAAATGTTTGAGACTATACAGAGCGTTCCGCTAAATCATTATATCATCTTTTGTAGCCTTATTTTTGGAATCGGAATTATAGGCGTATTAACACGCCGAAACGTGATCGTAATAATGATGTCCATTGAGCTTATGTTAAATTCTGTAAACTTACTTTTAGTTGTGTTTTCTGTGTTCCATGGAGACCCAGCTGGACAAGTATTTGTTTTCTTTGTTATTGCTTTAGCTGCAGCAGAGGTCGCTGTCGGGCTGGCAATAATAATGATGGTTTATAGAAATACCCGTTCAATTGATATTAATATATTGAATAGACTTAAATGGTAATTTGTTAGATTTTTAAGCCGAACGGCTAATTTGTAATATAATATGATAGACTTAATTTGGTTAGTTCCACTTTTGCCCTTAATTGGTTTTCTGATTATTGGACTTGGAAGAAATCGTTTACCGCATGCACTCATTGGAATCGTAGGTAGTGGCGTTGTTGTCATCTCCTTTTTATTAAGCTGCATTTTATTCGCAGACGTTTATCAAGCTCGCCAATTGGGTGAAGCTGCAAGTTACACTGTTTCTATTTTTGACTGGATTCAAGTAGGTTCGTTAAAAATTGGACTATCATTCTTAATCGACCCTTTAAGCTCAATCATGTTATTGATAGTAACAGGAATCGGAGCATTAATTCATATTTACTCCATCGGTTATATGAAGAATGATCAAGGTTTTGGAAAGTTTTTTTCTTTTCTGAACCTTTTTATTTTCTTTATGCTTTTATTGGTCCTAGGCTCAAACTACTTGGTTATGTTCATTGGCTGGGAGGGTGTAGGACTATGCTCTTATCTTTTAATCGGCTTTTGGTATAAGAATTCTTCTTTCGCAAGTGCGGGGAAGAAGGCCTTTGTCATGAACCGTATTGGAGACTTAGGATTCTTATTAGCGGTTATTTTGATTTTTGTAACCTTTGGTAGCATCGAGTTTTCGTCTGTTTTTCCACAAGCAGCAGGGATTACTATGGGCGATACTACTTTATTATTAATCACGATACTATTATTTATTGCAGCAACTGGTAAATCAGCACAGATTCCATTATTTACTTGGCTTCCTGATGCTATGGCTGGGCCTACCCCAGTTTCAGCTTTAATTCACGCTGCAACAATGGTTACAGCGGGTATTTATATGATCGCTCGTTCAAACATCTTGTTTACACTTTCTCCTATCACATTGCAAATTGTAGCAGTGGTAGGGTTGGCAACAGCAATATTGGCAGCAGCTATCGCAATTACCCAAAATGATATCAAGCGAGTTTTGGCCTATTCAACGGTATCCCAATTAGGGTATATGTTCTTGGGATTAGGCGTTGGCGCTTTTACTGGAGCTTTTTTCCACGTTATTACCCACGCATTCTTTAAAGCGCTTTTGTTTTTAGGCGCTGGATCTGTTATTCATGCAATGAGTAATGAACAGGATATGCGATCGATGGGTGGGTTAAAAAAGAAGTTGCCTATCACATTTATTACCATGCTAATCGCTACTATTGCAATCTCGGGAATTCCGCCATTATCCGGGTTCTTTTCAAAAGATGAGATTTTAGCCCATGCTTTCGCAAGCAATAAAGCGTTATGGATTGGCGGGCTTATCGGAGCCTTGTTTACTGCTTTCTACATGTTCAGAATGTTGTTCCTTACTTTCTACGGAAAATTTAGAGGCACATTCGAAGAAGAAAAGAATATTCATGAATCTCCACTGTCGATGACATTCCCATTAATCGTTCTTGCAGTTTTATCCGTTGTTGGTGGACTTCTTAATCTTCCTGAAGCAATTGGAGGAAATTATGGATTGGCGAATTTCTTAACGCCAGTGTTTGCTGATTCTGCTGCAATCACAGGCACATTCAATTTAGATCATAATACCGAGTATATTTTAATGACGGTTTCTGGAATAGCAGCCATCGTGATGGCCATTTGGGCATATCGTAAATTCGTCACCAATGCATCTGTCCCAGAAGCAGATAGGGTTGAAAAAGGCTTTCTCGAAAATCTTTCATATAATAAATTCTATGTCGATGAAATTTATGATGCCTTAGTTGTAAAGCCTTTAGACAGACTTTCAGTTCTTTTTTACCGTATTGTAGATAAGAAGGGTATTGATGCAATTGTGAATGGCGTTGCAAATGGCTTTAACCAATCTGGCAAGGGAATACGATTATTACAGGGAGGAAATGTGGGTTTATATATTTTCTTAATGGTAATAGGAATGATTGCCATTTTTATATATGGTTTTTATACAATTTAGAAACAGGACGATTTAAATAGATGAACAATTTACTTATACTTTTAATACTGCCTTTACTTGGTGCCTTGATGCTTGCATTTGTTAAGCAAGCCCAATCTGCTAAACGATTGGCTTTATTGCTATCCCTTATATCGTTAGCCTATACCATCCCGTTTCTCATCAATTTTGTTCCTGATGCCTCCATGCAATTTGTACAGGAATTTGCATGGCTACCCGCTTTGGGAATCAATTTTCATGTAGGAATTGATGGTATAAGCCTGCCCATGGTATTATTGACGAATGGATTAATTCCGCTTATCATATTAGCAGCTTTCAGCTATGATTATAAAGGTAGTTTCTATGCCCTGGTCCTTTTTATGCAAGCGGGTCTATTATTGGTATTTACAGCCTTAGATGCATTTATCTTCTATGTAGGTTGGGAAGCAGCATTAATACCAATATATTTTATCTGTGCATTATGGGGCGGAGAGAAAAGGATAGCCATTACCATCAAGTTTTTCATCTATACTTTTTTAGGAAGCTTACTGATGTTAATTGCAATAATTTACTTGCAATTACAAGTTCCTGAAAGGAACTTTGAGCTAAGCTCGTTTTATCAATTAGCCTTAGATTCAAATGCTCAAGGTTGGGTGTTTTGGGCATTCTTTGCAGCCTTTGCTATAAAAATGCCCCTTATTCCATTTCATACTTGGCAGCCTGACACCTATACCGTAGCGCCTACTGCCGGAACAATGCTTTTGGCTGGAATAATGTTAAAAATGGGAACTTATGGCGTGATTCGCTGGTTAATCCCAATTGCACCACAAGCTTTTGATGAATATGGTACAATAGCCTTGACTTTAGCGATTATAGGCATAGTATATGCATCGATCATTGCTTTTCAACAAAATGATATAAAGCGTTTAATCGCTTATTCTTCTATTGCACACGTGGGTTTAATAGCAGCCGGAATCTTTAGCTGGAGTGTCGAAGGTCTACAGGGAGCAATGATCCAAATGATTAATCACGGTATTAATGTTATTGGATTATTCTTTATTGCAGACATCATAATTCGTAGAACAGGAACACAGGAATTGGCAAAACTTGGTGGAATTGCTAAATCCGCACCGTTTTTAGCGATTGCTTTCCTAGTAATTGTCATGGGGGCAATTGGTTTACCAATGACAAACGGTTTTATAGGTGAATTTATTTTGTTAGTGGGTATATTTTCAAAAGGATTTTGGTTTGCCGCTTTCGGTGGACTCACATTAATCTTTGGTGCAGTTTACTTATTAAGAATGTATCAGAAATCGATGCTGGGTGAATCTAATGAGATGACGACAAGCTTTCATGACATTAAGGGTTCAGAACGCTGGGTTTTAGCAATTATTGTAATCTTAGTAATTGCGATAGGTGTTTACCCTCAACCTTTATTGAACCTTTCAGAGGCAGCAGTAACAGAATTAATTAATCAAGTATCATTAAAATAAAGTGAATTTATTTCGGATTGTTTTTCCGAAACTAATATAGAAATCAATGAGTGCAATTATTACGCTTTCTCTTTTAGCGATCTTAGTTTTATATTTAGGTCTATTTAAAGCCAGTAAGGTCTTATTACCTTTTTCCATAATAGGTTTACTAGTGGCTGCAGGATTTTCTGCCTATCAGTGGAATAGCGAGTTAATTCCTCTGTTCAGTGGAATGGTATTGTTCGATAACTTTTCCATTGCTTTTTCAGTTTTAATGACATTATTGACCGTATTGATTCTTCTTCTATCCAGAGACTATTTTAAAGCTCAGGGAGATCAAGTCGCAGAATACTTTTCATTGATTCTCTTTTCGCTTACAGGCGCTCTGTTAGTTGTATCCTTCTATAATATGGCCATGCTCTTCATAGGCTTGGAAATTATGTCTGTAGCTTTATATATCCTTGCGGGGATTAGAAAGCAAGATTTTGCATCAAATGAAGCCTCCTTAAAATATTTTTTAATGGGAGCTTTTTCTACTGGATTTCTTCTATTTGGAATCGCCTTGATATATGGTGCAACAGCTTCATTTGGTTTAGAAGGCATCCAACAATATGTTAGCAATTCCAATGGCAATATCTCCCCTTTATTTTATACAGGAATATTATTTTTAATCGTTGGTTTAGGATTTAAGGTAGGGGCCGCGCCCTTTCATTTTTGGGTGCCAGACGTGTACGATGGCTCTCCAACATTAATTACGATCTTTATGAGCACTGTTGTAAAAGTTGCTTCTATTGCTGCTTTTTTACGTTTGTTCTGGTTTTGCTTTGAGCCGTTGCAAGATTTTTGGGTGCCCATTTTATTAGTGATGTCCGTTCTTACATTATTCATTGGAAACATCACGGCAATGATGCAACAAAGCTTTAAGCGAATGTTAACCTATTCAAGCGTTTCTCACGTGGGGTATATGCTTTTTGCATTGATCAGCTTGAGCGGCGATTCAGCTAATGGGATCTTTATATACGTGGGTGCTTATTCTATAGCCACAATTATAGCTTTCGGAGGTTTAATTCTAGTGAAGCGCTCTTACGGAAGTGAACAATACGAAGCCTTCAATGGCCTGGCTAAAAAGAATCCTTTACTCTCTTTGTCGATAGCAATCGCTATGCTTTCGCTCGCAGGAATTCCCTTGACAGTTGGTTTTATCGGTAAATTTATGATGTTCTCAGCGGCCCTTAGCAACTATCATGTTGTTTTACTGGTGCTGGCGGTAGTGAATGCAGCAATAGGTATCTTCTACTATTTCCGTGTTATCGTTTCGATGTACTTCCGAAGTGCTGATAGAGCAGAGATCGAGTTAAACTTGAATTATAAGATTGTATTATTTCTAGCCACTATTCTGACTATACTTTTCGGCGTTTATCCTGGATTGATTTCTGGATTAATATAAACATATAGAAAAATAATAATATTGCTCATTCCGAGACGGGATAAGGAATGTTATTATTTTTTTATATAAAAATCCCTGTGATTTTTTTTATATATTCGTAATTAAAAATGAATGAACTCTGGTCTACTTTACAACATCTTATAGATGCTGAGGCTCTTTTAAAATCAGGGGGTTTCTATCTGCTTTTATTTGTCGTATTCGCGGAAACAGGTTTGTTTTTTGGTTTTTTTCTTCCTGGTGATTACTTGCTTTTTTTATCAGGTTTGTTTGTCGCATCAGGCCTTCTAGATACTAATATATTTATTATATGTATTGGACTTATCGTGGCAGCGGTATTAGGGAACTTTGTGGGCTATGTTTTCGGCAGACGAGCCGGACCAAGGTTATTTAAAAGAGAGGATTCCCTGTTGTTTAAAAAAAGATATATTGTTGTTGCTGAAGAATTTTATCACAAATACGGCGCAACGGCACTCATCCTTGGAAGATTCCTCCCAATTATCCGTACCTTTGCACCTATATTCGCGGGAATTGTCAAAGTGGATTTTAAAAGATTTGCGCTTTATAATGTCGTCGGCGCGTTATTGTGGGTCTTGACTCTTACTTTGGCAGGTTACTTTTTAGGAATTGAATTCCCGCAAATAGTAAATTATATAGAGTATATCGTAATTGGATTTATTGTCTTAGCGACAGCGCCAATTATCTATGCTTTTATAAAAAAAAGAAAGTCTTAAAGTACAAAAAATTATTTGAAAAGTATGAGTAGTAATCACCCATGGCATGATATTTCCCCAGGTAGCGAACTTCCGAAATCTGTCAATGCCATTATTGAGATCCCAAAGGGATCAAAAGCAAAATATGAGATAGATAAAGAAAGCGGTTTAATGAAATTAGATCGCATATTATTTTCATCTGTAATGTACCCTGCCAACTATGGTTTTATCCCACAAACCTATTGTGACGATCATGATCCTTTAGATATTTTGGTTATCTGTTCGGCAGACGTTTATCCAATGACCATGGTAGAGGCGACCGTGATTGGTGTCATGCATATGATTGACAATGGTGAGCAAGATGATAAAATAATAGCTGTAGCCACCAACGACATGTCGGTAAACTACATAAAAGATATCTCAGAACTCCCCCCACACACCATGAAAGAAATCGTTCGCTTTTTTCAAGACTATAAAGCTTTGGAAAAGAAGAACGTCACAGTTGAGCAACTTCTTGATAAGTCCTATGCTTATAAAGTTATCGAAGAAAGTATAGAGCTTTACCAAGATACTTTTGTGAAGATGAATAAGTAGTTATGGGTTTCCAGATCTTTATTACTTTCTTTTTGGTGTTTTTGAATGGCTTTTTTGTAGCCGCCGAATTTGCTATTGTAAAAGTTCGAGCATCTCAAATTGAAATTCAAGCAAAGTCTGGAAGCAGCGTTGCCAAGATGGCTAAGCACATAACCTCTCATTTGGATGGTTATTTAGCCGCTACGCAATTAGGAATTACCTTAGCCTCTTTAGGCTTGGGTTGGGTCGGGGAAGCGGTAATGACGCAGGTTGTTATTGATTTCCTTGGCCTTTTTAACATAGAACTCACTAGTTCTTTTGCCACAAATATGGGACACGTTTTTGCATTTGCAATTATTACAGTGTTGCATATCGTATTTGGAGAATTGGCACCCAAGTCCATTGCAATCCAGCAGCCAGTTGGAACTACAATGTTTATATCAGTCCCACTGCGGTTCTTTTATGTCATTTTTAGACCAATAATTTGGGTGTTAAACGGATTTGCAAATTTCCTGTTAAAACTACTTGGTTTTGGAGGAAATCTGAATGAAGCGCATCACTCTTCCGAAGAATTACAATATTTGCTAGACCAGGGTAAAGAATCAGGAGCTCTTAATATGGTTGAGCATGAGCTTATCAAAAATGTATTCGATTTCAATGAGCGAATCGTGAAGAACATCATGGTGCCCAGAACCAAGATATCAGCAGTCGAAGTAGACAGCCCTAAGGAAGAACTCCTTCATACAATCATTAGTGAAGGCTACTCAAGGGTCCCAGTCTATGATGGAAGCATCGATAAGATTGTTGGGATGGTTCATGCCAAAGATCTATTGCCTTTTTTAATCGACAAGAAGGAGTTAGAGTTAAAGAACATTATACGTAAACCCTACTTCATTCCGGAAACTAAAAAGATCAACGATCTGATGAGTGAGTTTCAGTTGAAAAGAATACAAATTGCCGTCGTATTAGACGAGTTTGGTGGAACTTCGGGAATTGTAACCTTAGAGGATATTGTAGAAGAGCTGGTTGGTGAAATTCAAGATGAATACGATGAGGAAAAGCCTATTGTTCACCAAGTTTCTGAAACCGAATTTATTGTGGATGCTTCCGCATCATTGCATGACGTAAATGAGTTTCTGCCCTATGAACTTCCAATAAGTACAGATTATGATACCATTTCCGGATTAGTCAGTGAACTTTTTGATAAAATACCAGATGTAGGCGAGAAAAAATATTTTTATGGCTACGATTTTACCATCTTAAAGAAAACCGAGCAAAACGTAGAATCGGTAAAGATGGAATACCTCAATCAAAAGGAAGAGGAGAGTGAATCTTAATCCTGTTAAATCCGACTAATAGTGCATCTATTTTACACCCCAGAAATACTAGTAACGGATGAAGCCTTTTTGCTTTGTGAAGAGGAGAGCAAGCATTGTATAAAAGTCCTACGGCTCAAGTTAGGAGATCGGGTAGTGCTAATTAATGGCTCAGGCGGATGGTTTGAAGCAGAGATTATTGATGCTCATCCAAAACGAACACTCGTAAAAATCCTTTCACTTGTTCAGAATTTCAATCAAAGAAATCATTATCTACATATTGCCATTGCTCCTACGAAGAATATTGAACGTCTGGAGTGGTTTTTAGAAAAAGCAACTGAGATTGGAATCGATGAAATTACCCCCATACTTTGCGCACATTCCGAAAGGAAGGACCTTAATATCGAACGGCTCTTTAAAAGGATAACTGCCGCAATGAAACAATCATTAAAAGCTTACCACCCTAAATTAAATGCGCTTACTCCGCTTAAAGATTTAATCGAAAAAGTGGATACTACCCAAAAATTTATTGCTCATTGCATGGAAGGAGAGAAAGTCTATTTGAAAGATTCTTTACAAAATCCTTCATCCTGTACAATTCTTATCGGCCCTGAAGGCGATTTTAGCCCCAAGGAGGCGGAAACAGCAAGCGAACATGGATTTATACCAATCAGCTTGGGTGAGTCGAGATTACGCACGGAAACTGCCGCTTTGACCGCTTGTTTTGAAGTAAACTTTTTAAACCGGTAAAGTAAAAGGGAATTAAGCCATTGCCAAATGGTTGACTTGTAAATACCTTCAATTTTAACTAAGTTTGACTTAACTATTCTAGCTTATGAGCAAATTATCTGTTAATGAAAAGCATCATTTCAATATTGAACAAAAAGACGAAAAGTTGTTCATTGATTCAAAAGAGTTTGTTTTCGACATCAAAGCAATCAGGGACAATGTTTTTCACATCCTTCATGAAAATAAGAGCTATAACGCTGAATTGATTTCTCTAAATAGCCAGAAAAAACGAGCCAAAGTAAAAATAAACGGCAATGTATACGATGTTTCCTTACAAGATAAATATAGCAAGCTTCTTGAAACTATGGGATTGAATCATTCTGCCAAGAATAATATAGCCGCCTTGAAAGCCCCGATGCCCGGGATGGTATTAGATTTGCTGGTAAAGGTTGGCGACTCCGTCCATAAAGGTGATAACCTACTGATTCTAGAAGCCATGAAAATGGAAAATATTATAAAATCTTCAAGCAGTGAAATTATAAAATCAATAGAAATCGATAAAGGATCTACGGTTGATAAAAATCAAATACTATTGACCTTTGAATAGCATTATTTAATGATCCTTCTTATTTTATTAGATCGTTTTATCAGCTTATTAAAAGCTTCATAATCCTCATTTGATAGCACATCGTGCATATTCTGTAGCTGCTTGATATGTTCGGTTAATACTTCTAATATATTCGTTCTGTTTTGTGCGAAAATAGGAACCCACATTTCAGGCGAACTTTTTGCTAGTCTAACTGTAGATTCGAAACCTCCGGCCGCAAGCTCAAATATTCTTCCCTGCGATTTTTCCTTCTCCAAAACTGTTAAAGCTAAAGCAAAAGAGGTTATGTGAGAGATGTGAGAAACATAAGCGGTATGTAAATCATGTTCCTTTGGATTCATGAAAATAATTTTCATCTCTAACGCATCTGATATTGCTTCTACTAATTCTAAAGCATCTTCGTCACTATTTTTAACATCACATAAAACCATTGTTCTATTCAAGAAAAGGTCCCTAACAGCTGCTTCCGGGCCTGAATACTCAGTTCCAGCCATAGGGTGTGCAGCGACAAGCCTGCCCCTATTTGGATGCCCACTTATTCCTTCTAAAACTAGCTCCTTAGTAGATCCTAATTCCGCGACAATTTGTTGATCATTTATTTGATCGATAACCGAGGGTAAAAGTGATTTGATCGCATCAACAGGTATAGCTAAAATGATGAGCTTAGAATTCTTAATCGCCGTTTCTAAATCAGCAGCTTCATCAATAATTCCTAAATCAAGCGCCTTTTTTAAGTTTGCTTCATTATTATCGACCCCATAAACCTTGCTTGCGAGTTTTTTTTCTTTTAACGAAAGTGCTATCGAACCACCTATTAGGCCAACGCCTATGACTGTAATCTTCATTCTGTACTTAATTATTTAAAGATCTTATTTTGTTTTGCCTCGTGCAATCGCTGAATGGCAGCACTTAACACGCTTTCTTCATTGCATAAACTAACCCGAACATACTGATTTCCTGCAGTGCCAAAAATTCCTCCAGGAGTAATAAAAACACGACTAGCATTTAAAACCGCATCACTCAATGCATAGCCATCGGTATAGGATGTTGGAATTGAAGCCCAAACAAACAAGCCCACCTGTCTTTTATTGTACGAACAATCCAATAGATCTAAAAGCTCAAAAACCTTCTCTCTTCTTTTGATATAAACTTTATTAAGGTTCTGGTACCATTCCTCTCCTACGGATAAAGCTTGGATAGCAGCTTTCTGCAAAGGAAGAAACATGCCCGAATCCATATTGCTCTTGAAACGTAAGATCTCTAAAATTCGTTCTTTAGAAGCCAATAACATTCCCATTCGCCAACCTGCCATATTGAAGGTTTTGCTCAATGAGTTGAGCTCAATGGCAACCTCTTTAGCACCTGGAAAGGATAAGATGCTAACTGGCTTCTCGGTCATAATAAAACTATATGGATTATCATGACAGATCAAAATCTCATGCTTCTTAGCGAACTCAATCAGCTCTTTATAAAAAGCAGGTGTAGCCTCGCCTCCAGTCGGCATGTGCGGATAATTGATCCACATGATTTTTACTTTTTCGAGGTTTAGCTTCTCTAATTCTTCTAAATTTGGTAACCAGTTCTGTTCTTCATTTAGCTCATAAAATACAGCTTTGGCACCACTTATTTTAACTGCCGATTGATAAGTAGGATATCCTGGGTTCGGAATTAAGCATTCATCTCCCTCTTGCAGATAAGTCATACAAATATGCATAATCCCTTCTTTTGAACCCATCAAGGGTAAAATCTCCGAATCTGCATCTAAAGGCACTCCATAAAAACGATCATACCAACCCGCTATCGCTTGTCTAAAAGGCAAAATACCCTTATAGTTCTGATACGCATGATTATGCGGATTTTTTACCTCTTCAATTAATGTTTCTATGGCACCTGAAGGTGGAGCCAAATCTGGACTGCCAATTCCTAAATTAATAACCTTTTCCCCTTCTCTATTCAGCTGCTCAATTTCACTCAACTTTCTTGAAAAGTAGTACTCTTCAGTAGATTTTAAGCGGTCCGCAATTTGAGTTTTCATTCTAAATGATTAATTAATCTGCTAAATTACTAATGATTCGCATATATTTATGAGAATCCAAAATTTTTATAAACACTTCTGCCCTTTTATCATTAAGAAGGCAGCAAACTAACTCTGCTATTTAAATATTCAAAGACTTATGTTTTGTTATCTTTGTGGTTTCCATATTTTTTATGAATACATACTTCCGATTATTGTCCTTTGCGAAGCCGATTGAAAAGTACGCAATTCCGTATATTATTTGCGTAATATTCACTGTTTTTTTTAGCACACTAAACCTTGCCTTATTGGCGCCATTATTAACCACCCTGTTCAATGCGGATGTGAATGCAGAATTGCTAAACAAACCTCAAGAGTGGACAGACGTCTTAGGTTATTTTAACTATTATGCGCAACAGGCCTTTTTGAAGTTTGGCACATTCGGAGCATTAAAAAGGGTATGTGCAGTGATTATATTTTCCGTTCTCTTTAGTAACCTGTTTAGGTACCTTTCGCAGCGGATTATGGAAAACCTGAAGATTCATACCCTTTTGAATTTAAGAAGAACGGTCTTTAATAACGTTATGGACATGCATGTTGGCTATTTTAACAGTCAACGTAAAGGAGATATCATTTCTAAAATAGCTTCCGATGTACAGGTAGTTCAGTTCTCCGTTACCGGTACTTTGCAGGTGATTTTTAAGGAGCCTTTACAGCTGATAGCCTATTTTGCGATGCTGTTCTTTATCTCGGTTAAGCTTACTGTTTTTGCAATTCTAGTCATCCCTGTTTCCGCTTTCTTTATCGCTCGAATAGTGAAAAAATTAAAAGCACAGGCTACAGAAGCCCAAGAAGTATACGGAAATATGATCAGCTTTTTAGATGAAGCTTTGTCTGGAGTTAAAATAATAAAAGCATTTAACGCCACTGATTTTATTAAAAATCGCTTTAACGATGAAAACGAACACTTTTCGAAAATAGGAAGACGAATGGTTCGACGACAGCAATTAGGATCGCCGGTGTCAGAGTTTTTAGGGGTGATCATGGTTACGATAATTGTCCTTTATGGAGGATATCTGGTCATCAACCAAGATTCATCTTTAGATGCCACCAAATTTATTGCTTATATCGCTATCTTCTCGCAAGTAATGCGCCCGGCAAAGGCATTGACGGATTCCTTTAGTAACATTAATTCTGGTATCGCAGCGGGTGAGCGAGTTTTAGAACTCATTGATAATAGTCCAACGATTAAAGATCGGCCTGATGCAAAAGAGATTCATTCTTTTGAGGAGAGCATTATGTTCAAGGACATTGGCTTTTCGTATACCGATGAAAAGGAAGTATTGACGGATATCAATTTAGTTATTCCAAAAGGAAAAATGATCGCTTTGGTAGGTCCTTCCGGAGGTGGAAAATCTACCATAATGGATCTACTTCCACGTTTTATCGATCCAGATAAGGGCCAGTTATTGATTGATGGGAAAGACATTAGAACTGTTAAAATAGATTCTCTGAGGTCATTAATGGGGATCGTAAATCAAGAACTCATTCTTTTTAACGATACCATCATCAATAATATATCTTTCGGTATAGAAGCCACTCAAGAAGAAGTAGAAGCCGCCGCTAAGATTGCCAATGCCCACGAGTTTATCTTGGAAACTGAAAACGGCTATCAAACCAACATTGGAGATCGTGGCGTAAAACTTTCCGGTGGACAAAAACAGAGGATCTGCATAGCCCGCGCCATTTTAAGAAATCCACCTATCTTATTGCTCGATGAAGCCACTTCTGCATTAGACACCGAGTCAGAAAAGCAGGTGCAATCTGCATTGAACAATTTGATGAAAAACCGCACCAGCTTAGTCATCGCCCATCGCCTAAGCACCATTCAACAAGCCGACCATATTTACGTGCTGGATGGCGGAAAAATAGTTCAAGATGGCACCCATATCCAACTCATGGAGAAGGGAGGCTTATACAGCAAACTAATCGAAATGCAGGGCTTTGATCAAAGTGAAAAATCAGTTAATCAAAGGGAAGAAATCAACTGATACATTAAAAAAACCAGTTAATCAAAACTAAAAAGCAACTTGTTCGAAAGGCAAATTTTTCTCTATTTTTCTTTTTTATTAGAAGTCACCATTGAAATTTGGTAGTCAAATTCGCTTGCCCTAAAAAAGCAGATTTTCCGCAGATCTGGCTAAAATGACGTTCGATCAAATTTGGATTTTACTCGGACTCTCCTCGGACTTTGTTCGGAGTTCGTTCGGATAAAAGCGAATAGTCTCCGATTATTGTCCGATTTAATACCTGATTTAATTACATGTAAATGAGAAGGTATCTTTACTACTATTTGGCCGGTTACTTAACAAATTAGAACCTGCTCGTAAACAATTAAGACCTGAAAATAAGATGTATTAAATGAAATTTTTTCTGTTTAATTTGATGTGATTATTGACTTAAATGCTCTTCAGCATGATGTAGTCATTGAGGGTAAAGTGATGATACGGGATATCCACTTCCTTCACAATTTTGAAGCCCACTTTTTCATAAAACTTAGATGCAGGATTGTTGCGGTTTACATTGAGTTCAAGGGCGGAGAACCCTTTGTTTCTGGCAATCTCTTCAATGTTGCCTATTAATTTTTTGCCAATTCCTAAACCTTGTGCTTCTTTTAGTATATAGAGCTTTTCAATTCGATATATTTCGCTCTGTTTCTCTTTCGGCATAGCCGAAATAAAGCCACATGCTTTATTATCCGATTCGGCTATGTGGAAAAGATCCCCTTCTTTTATTTGACGCGTTAGAAGCGCTGGATCGTAAATCTCTTTGAGCATAAAACTAATCTGTTCTTCGCTTAAAATAGAAGAATAAGCTTGCCACCAAATTTCATTTGCCAGATCGCTTATCAACATAGCTTCAGTAGCTAAAGCTGTTCTAATGTTGACTTTATTCATAAAAACATTTATGGCTTATTATTGAATTCTATAAAACGTTAAGGTTGGTCCGTCTAGCATAGCTTGACTAAGCGTCATTTCATTTGTAGAGATTTCACATGGCCAAGAGGACAATGAGTCACCAATAATACTCAAAGATCGTACTTCTTTTAGAGGATCATTAGGTAAAGGAATTGCAGTCAATTCAAATTTATGCGATCCTAGTGGAACACTTAGTTGATCTTCATTATCTCCGATTACGAGCAAATTTCCATCCGATTTAAATTCGTAAATTATATTTTGACAAGAATAATCTATAATAGGTAAATCCCAAGCATTGTTTTGCTTTACTAACTTCCATTTGCCGATGATATTGTCTTTTTCGCCATGTACTGCTGTAACGGTACATTTCAGATCGGCGATTATGCTATCGTCTTTCTTACAGGAGAGTGTGGACAGCATGATAATTATAGCAAGAATGATTTTTGCTTTCATGGCTTTATGTGATAATCAACTAATTCTTTAATGCGTACAAATCGTACTGGCCAAGATAAGAGAAATTGAGTTCATATCGATCAGTATTAGTATAATACGAGCATTGTTGATAATTCGCTACGTCAGCTTGAAAAGGAGAAAGAAATCGGCTGTATTAGAAATCCAGGAATTAAAAAAGGCCGCTCATTGTATTGATGATGCGGCCTTTTCTGTATGTTGAGAAAGATTAGATCAATAACCTAACCGGTTCTTCAATTAATGATTTTAATGTTTGTAAGAATGCAGCTCCAGTTGCACCGTCTACAGTGCGGTGGTCACAGCTTAACGTAAGCTTCATGATGTTTCCTGGAACAACAGCTCCATTTTTAACTACTGGAACTTCCTGTATGCCTCCAACTGCTAATATACAAGCGTCTGGGCTGTTGATGATGGCCGTAAATTGGTCAATGCCAAACATTCCTAAGTTTGAAACTGTAAAAGTTGAACCTTCCCAGTCTGCCGGCTGTAATTTTTTAGCTTTCGCACGTTGTGCAAAGTCTTTCACTTCAGCCGAGATATGCGACAATGATTTTCCATCAGCGAAGCGAACAACAGGCACTAAAAGCCCATCTTCAACTGCGATTGCTACACCAATGTTAACGTGCTCATTGTATCTGATCGTATCACCTCTCCATGAGCTGTTTACATTAGGGTGTTGCTTCAACGCTACTGCCACTGCTTTTACAACGATGTCGTTAAATGAAAGCTTAATAGGGGAAGTTTCGTTCATTTTAACACGGGCAGCAATCGCATTCTCCATGTCTACTTTTACCGTTAGGTAGAAGTGTGGGGCGGTGAATAAGCTTTCAGATAGTCGCTTAGCAATTACTTTACGCATTTGCGAAACAGGCTTTTCTGTATAACGTTCTTCTCCTATGAACTGCGGGATGCTGATGGTAGCTTGTGCAGCTTTTTCAGCAGCTGGAGCAACTACACTTGTAGCTGGTTTTGTACTTGGAGTATAGTTTTCTATATCTCTTTTTATGATTCTTCCGCCTTCTGCTGATCCTTTTACTTCATTCAGATTAATGCCCTTTTCTTTGGCCATTTTGCGTGCTAATGGTGAGGCTTTAATTCTAGAATCGTCGGAAGACTCTTGCGGAGCCGAACTTTCGGCAGGTTTAGCTTCTTCTTTAGCGCCTGCTTCTTTTACGGCAGCCTTAGTTTCTGCTGGTTTTGAAGCTTTTTTCTTCTTTAACAGAGGAGTGATGTCGGTTCCCGCTGGGCCTACAATAGCAATGATATCATTTACTTTTGCGGCTTCTCCTTTTTCCAGACCGACATAGAGTAGAGTTCCATCAGCATAAGCAGTTACTTCCATGGTGGCTTTATCGGTTTCCACGTCAGCTATGCTGTCATCACTTTTGATGGTATCGCCTACTTTGAAATTCCATTCTGCGATAACGCCTTCCGTCATGGTATCGCTTAGCAAGGGCATGGTAATCATGGTTACGCCTAGAGATTCTGGCGTAACGTCATTATCGGAATCATCTGCCTCTTCTTCAGTTTCTTTTGAAGATGATTTTTCATTGCTTGAGTCTTCCTCTTTCGTTGCTGGTTGCGCTTCTTCTTTTAAAAGAGCTTGGAAGTCTTCGCCTTCTTCTCCTAAAACGGCGATAATTGCGTTAATAGGTACGGCTTCACCTTCTTTTGGACCAATGTATAAAAGTGTTCCATCTTGGTAAGAATCAAAGTCCATCGTCGCTTTGTCGGTTTCCACCTCTGCGATTACATCTCCTGAACTTACTTTATCTCCAACCTTTTTATGCCATTTTGCGATAACACCTTCAGTCATGGTATCGCTCATTTTAGGCATTCGAACTACTTCTGCCATATGTATTTTGTTAGTATTTATGAAAAATATTCTTGTTTCTTAATTCTTAATAAAAGGGTAATCCTTTTGCGCGTACACATCATTATAGATTTCTTCGGGATTAGGATCAGGAGATTCTTCTGCAAATTTAACAGATTCGTCCACTTGTTTTTTTACATCAGCCTCAACTTCATCAAACCATTTCTGATCAGCATATTTCTTTTCAAGTATTTGGCTTTTCACTGTAATTAATGGGTCACGACCTTGGTATTCTTGCAACTCTTCCTTAGTACGGTATTTTGCAGGGTCAGACATGGAGTGCCCTTTATAACGATAGGTTCTGATTTCTAAGAATGTTGGTCCATCGCCTTTTCTTGCACGTATAACGGCTTCATCCATAGCATTATGAACGGCTACTACATCCATTCCGTCTACAGGTGCAGAAGGCATGTCATAGGCTAATCCCATTTTATAGATATCGGTCATGTTTGTAGTACGTTCTAATGATGTTCCCATAGCATAACCGTTGTTTTCTACTACGAATATCACGGGCAGTTTCCAAAGCATAGCCATATTGAAGGTTTCATTTAAAGCACCTTGGCGAACAGCTCCGTCTCCCATGTAGCATACGCATACATTATCTGTTCCATTGTATTGTTCAGCGAATGCAATTCCTGCGCCTAATGGGATTTGGCCACCAACAATTCCATGACCACCCATGAACTTGTTCTTTTTATCGAAAAAGTGCATTGAGCCGCCTTTCCCTTTTGAACAACCGGTTGTTTTTCCAAACATCTCCGCCATTGCCGCATTTGGAGACATCCCTTTTGCAATGGCATGTGCATGGTCCCGATAGGCGGTAATCATTGAGTCTTCAGGTCTTAGGACCGACATTGCTCCAGCTACAACAGCTTCTTGCCCGATATATAAATGCAGAAATCCTCTAATCTTTTGTTGTCCATATAATTGGCCACATTTCTCTTCGAATTTGCGCATGAGTAGCATTGATTTATACCACTCCAAGTAGGTTTCCTTTGTTATTTCTATTGAACTCATTATTAGTATTTGTGCAAAAATTAATGGTAGGCAAAGTTAAACAATCTATTTGAGAAATGATAATTGGATTTTTATATAGCCACTGTAGTCTATTAAGGACAGTATTATGCATTTTATGGAATTAATTTAAAAAAAGTTTGGAAGCAATAGCCTTTTCTTTTAGATTTGCGACGGCTTTAGGAAGAATCCGGTTATTACCAAGGGATTTCTTTATCAGTTTTACTTAATTACATAATATGAAAAAGACTGTATTGATAGCAGTTATGCTATTTACATGCCTATTTAATAATACATTTGCCCAAACTACAAGTACTTCAGATCCTGATAATTTAGCTAAGGAATATTTTTCTCAAATAATGGGTGTAGCTGTTTCTGCTACAACAAATTCTAAAATGTATCAATTTATATACGATTGGATAGGCACTCCTTACCGTTTGGGTGGCAATTCCAAAAAAGGAATTGATTGCTCTAAATTTGCCGCCCAGTTATATGATCAAGTTTTTAATACGGCAATAGGTAATAACTCTCGGAACATTTATTCTAATGTTGATAAAGTTAATAAAGGAGATTTAGCGCCAGGGGATTTTGTATTTTTTAAAATTAGAAGTAAAAATATTACCCACGTTGGGGTGTATATTGGAGATAATAAATTTGCACATGCATCTACAAGTAGAGGTGTGATGATCAGTAATTTGGATGAATCTTATTGGAAGCGATATTATTTCAACGGAGGACGGATACTTACTGCCGATATGGGGGTAGATGAAATAGCTGAAGAGTCTCAATTGAATTAAAGGCACTCATCAGTAAGAAAACCGGATGTATTTAAATAATTTAAATGTACATCCGGTTTTTTTATTGCCTTATTTTTTCTAATTTTCGCTCAAATAAGATTTTAAAAATGGGAACGAATAAACTTTCAATACTGGATTCAAAGGATATTGCTGAGAAAACTACACGGATAGCTTTTCAAATTCTTGAAGATAATTTTGAAGAGGATTCATTGATATTTGCCGGTATTGCTGATCGTGGATTTGTTTTTGCGCAGCGATTGAAACGTGAGTTTGAATCGATCTCTTCCACGAAGGTTGACCTGATAAAGCTTACCATCGATAAGAATAGTACTTCCCTTAAAGGTAGTTGTGATGTGGATGTTGAAATTGCTAAAGGTAAGGTATTGATCTTAATTGACGATGTTTTAAACAGTGGTCGTACCCTAGCGTATGCATTAGGAATGTTTTTAAACATCCCTTTAAAGAAAATGCGGGTTGTGGTTTTGATTGACCGCAACCATCGTAAGTTTCCTATTGTCAGTGACTTTGCTGGTTTGAAATTGTCGACGGTACTAAATGAGCATGTATTAGTGAATTTCGACGATGAAAACGTAGAGGAAGATGCAGCTTATCTTTTGTAGCTGTGAGGTATTAGGTGTCAGGTTTAAAGCCTATTGCCTCACACCTAAAACCTACTACCTATTTTCAGATCTTGGTTATTGTTAATGTCGTTCCTGACTTTAGAATGTCGCCCTTTAAATTGTTCATTGCTTTCAACGTTTCAATATTCTTAATGTTATAGCGTTTGGCAATTGTGGACAAAGTATCTCCTTTTTTTACTTTATAGGTAATAAATTCGGTGGTTTTCGATGATGCCGGACTTGTAATGCTATTTATTGTTAACTGTTGACCGGGAATGATGATGTCATTCTTCAAATTGTTCCATGCTTTTAAATCTTGAACACTAACATCATGCTTCAGCGCTATCTTTTCTAGTGTTTCTCCCTTTTTAACATGGTACTTGCTTGTTTTCTTAGTTGACTGATTGGTAGAGGCTAGGCTAACTTGAGCTTGTGAGTTATTTATTGGTTCGCCCTGCAGCGCATAGTAAAGGTCGCTATAAGCTGCTTCATGAACGCGGGGTACAATCAGCCTTTGCGCCTTTTCTTTACTTCCATTTATCACTTGACGTTTGTACGCGGGATTTAGTGCGGCGATTTCGGATTCTTGCATGTCTAATGCTTTAGCGATGGAGTTCAAAGTAATTTTCCTATCTACCATTATTACTTCCGTTTGAGTGCTTAAGTTGTAGTCACCTTTATTGATTCCATATTTTTCATGATTTTCCAACACATGATGCATCGCTATAAACGCGGGGACATAATTTCTGGTTTCATTGGGCAAAAGGTGTCTAATTTGCCAAAAGCTCGGGTTGGAGAGGCCACTTCTTTTAATCGCTTTATTTACATTTCCTTGCCCGCAATTATAGGAAGCGATTGCCAAGAACCAGTCTTGATATACATCAAACGCTTCTTTCAAATAATTTGCTGCTGCGAGGCTTGCTGCAATTGGGTCTTTTCTTTCATCAACATAGCTGTCGATTGTCAATCCATAGCCTTTTGCTGTAGCATGCATGAACTGCCAAGGCCCCGTGGCGCCCACCCTAGAAACGGCATTTGGGTTAAGTGCAGATTCAATAATGGCTAAATATTTTATTTCTTGCGGAACGCCAGTTTCCCTAAACGCTCTTTCAAAAATTGGGAAATAATAGGATGATAATCCCAGCATTTTGGATAGGTGAAATCTGTAATTATTTGCAGTAAACTTATTGATATAATCTTGTACATAGGTGTTTTTTGTAGTTTCCATTTTTATTCTTAAGGGCGAAAATCGCTTTGCCAGTAAAGTTTCGAAATGGTTGTTACCAAGATCATTTTCATGTTTGATCGTTAGGGTATCGATCGTTTGGTAGGAAGTATTTTTAGAACTAACTAAATTTTTCGGATTAGGTCCCTTTATTCTAAGGGTATCCCTTTGGGTGTTGAGATTTTCTGCTTTGGCGAATTGTAGGCAAAATGCGAGGCCAATCGTCATGGCAGAGATTTCTTTTAAACACATAAGCAAAAAAGTATGGTTTATAAAAGGATTGGGTAATATCAAAAGTAGTACATTCCCGCTTTTAGCGGGAAAGAGTTTGAAATTTCCTCTTTTGATATCACCTCTTCCTGTTATTACTAAGAAAGAGCCTGAAAATTAAGTGATTCTTTCTTATGTGAAAACTATGGTTGGTGAGTTTCTTCTTTTACGCTGTCCTTAGGCTCTTCTTTTTGACCGTCTTTAAATTCTTTAACCCCTCTACCTAAGCCTCTCATAAGCTCAGGGATTTTTTTACCACCAAATAAAAGTAAAACCGCTAAAACAATTAGAATAATTTCTTGTGTTCCTAGACCCATGATTGCTAAAACTGTATTTGACATACAAGTATTTTTTTAAAAATATGAATAATTCTTTCCGATCTACCTGTTTGCAGATAGGCGCTTAATACAAAAGTAATCAAAAAATATTAATTCCGTGCAAGCCATGGAGTTGGGTTAATTGGTGCGCTACCCTCCCAAATCTCGAAATGTATTTCGGAAGTTCCTTCAATAGGATCTTTCGCTGCAGTTCCTATGGCTTGTTTGACTGTAACATTTTGTAATCTTTTTACAGACACTGAACTTAAGTTCGAATATACGGTAAAATATTTACCATGTCTGATAATTACTGCATAGCCGCCGGGCATTTGAACCACGCTCGAAACCACTCCATCAAATATGGCTCTGACCTCTTGCCCATCATTCGTTCGTATGTTTAATCCAGAGTTGTTTACAGTAACATTTCTACCATAAGTGTGTTGGCCATAACCTTGTGTGACTATCCCGTTTTCTACGGGCCATGGCAACCTTCCTCGGTTTGTCGTAAAGTCGCTTGATAGCCTTGCTGCTTCCGGTGTTGCGGAAAGGATATTGGAAGCGCCTGTAGTTTCTGGCTTGGGCTCTGCTTCTTTTGGGGCTACCGTAACCGACTTTCCTGAAGCAGCGGCCCTTTCTGCTTCTGCTTTTGCTTTGGCTGCTGCAATGGCTTCGGCAGCTTTTCTGGCTTCCTCGGCTCGCCTTCTTTCTTCCTCTATTTCTTTACGAATGGCTGCTTGAATCGCTCTTGAAAGTCGATCTGCCTCTTGTTTTTTCTGAGCGATTTCTTTTTTAAACCTTTCTTCTTGACTGGACAGGCCACTTACGACCTTGTCTTTATCTGTTTTCTGCGTACTTAATATTTTCTTTTCATCTTCTTGTGCCTTGATTAAAGAAGATTTTTCATTTTTATTCGCTTCTAACTCGGTCGTTTTTCTCCGTAGAGTATCTTGAGTGGCCTCTATTTCATGGGCTTTATTTTTTCGAGACTCACTAATTTGTTGTAAATATTTAACTCGTTTAAAGGCTTGATTAAAATCATGAGACGCAAATAGGAACATTAATTTATTATAACCGCCTTTATTCCTAAAAGCAAATTGGATCATTTCGGCGTAATTCTTTTTTAATTCCACCAGCTGTTCTTCCATCTTTTTTATCTCTTGCGTATTTTTTCTTATTTCTCTATCGATAAGAATTACCTCTGCATTGATGGTGGATATTTTCTGTTCCCTTAGGCTGATTTGTGCAAGAAGCGTATTTACTTGCTTTAGGGTAAGGTTTTTGTCGGTGGCAGTGCTTTGCAAACTTTTATTAAGTACATCAATCTCTCTCGTTAGTCTCTCTCGTTGCTTCCTTAAATCGACACTGGATTGAGCCATGTTCACTTTGGCAAATAACATGAATATAAAAGTGCACAATAGTAATCTAATCCACCTCATTCTCTTATTTTGTAAATTCATATAAAGCAAAAGCCTGCATATATTAACCTTGTTTTTCTTGTTTACGAAGGTAATAAAACAATCGTATTGTTCAACAACCGAACGGTATCCTATTTAAAATTTTAGACTTAATTGATTTGTTTATAGCCTGATGGAACTTGAAATGGGAAGCTTAATTCTTCATTTATGTTGAGACTACTATAATTCATAACGGCATTTAGGTCTAATTTTTCTGCTTTTATGAGAATTTGAACGTTTTGTGGAATTAATGTGCCTGCAATTTCTTGAAAGTCGGTATAATTGCTTGTAAGTGTTTGATTGGTGGATTGTTGATATAATTTGCTTTGTAATAGACTGAAATCTGTAGCTAATTGCATCAGGAAGTCTAAATCCGCGTACTTTCCTTGGGCTTCATATCCTAAAGAGGTATGGAAGAAGTTGATGTCGGGATTGAAAGCGAAATTCATTTTATTGCCCACTAATAGAGCTTCCACTTCATTGAAGCCCATGTCCTCACTTGTGAAATTATAGATATACTCAAAAGGTTTGTCGGTATACTCACCCTGAATACGGTTAATAATTTTTATCCGATCGGGGGTAATCAATATACGAGCAACTTCGATACCCAAAAAAGCCGTAACAGATATCCAAATTGTTTCTTGATGTTTAATCCTAAGGTTCAATGTTGCATTGAATGTTTGGTTATTAACTTCCAAATTTGTCTTTGCTTTCCCGTTAAAAGTGGAATATTGTATTTTATTTTCTTCAAGATCTGAAATTAATACTTTCTTTTCAGATGTAGACAGTGCGTTTCCTATTTCTATTTTGGATACAGTTGGTTTTTTGACAGCGCAACTCGATATAAAAAGCAGGAGCAATATTATAAAACAGTAATCTTTATTGCACATATTTTTTATTTTTTATTTTACTTTTTAATAGATGTGAATCTTGTCCGTTTGCCAATGAAACCTTTAGGGCATGCTCCCAATTGAATACTGCTTCCTTTTCTTTTCCCACCTTAAATAAGATATCTCCGTAGTGTTCAAACAAGGTTGAGGAAGGGTCCAAAGATGTTTTAACTGCTCTTTCGATCCATATCAAGGCTTCTTGATACTTTTCCTGCTGAAAGAGAACCCAAGCGTACGTGTCTTGAAAAGAGGCATTGTCTGGCTGCAATTCATTAGAACGTTTTGAATAAAGAGCTGCTTTTTCTAGATTTTCTTTTCTTAAAGATAAATAATAGGCATAGTTATTCAAGACGTAAGTATTATTGCTATCTATAGCAAGAGCTTCCTCATAAGCTACATTTGAAATCTCGGGTAGATTTAAGGCATTATAAAGATCACCTAGACCACTGTATATTTGAAGGAGAAGAACAGTGTTTTTTGGATCTGCATTATTTAGTGCATCTTCTAAAAATGGCCGCGCTTTTTCATATTTTTTATCAAATAAAAATGCGTAACCAGTATATAATAGCAATACGGTATTTCGAGGAGAATTGCTTAAGGCCTGCTCTCCATCTTTTTGGGCTTCAGAAAAATCTCCGGCCGCTACTTCAATTTGCAATACATTTTCCCAGATGATATCCATTTTTGGATTTAAGCTCAATGCTTCTTTGAACTTGACTAGTGCTTCTTCGTTTTTATTTTGTTGCAATAATATATCTCCATATACCGCGAAAGCATTCGGCTCTTTAGGGTGAACTTCGATTAGTATCTGGCATAAGACATCTGCAATTACGATTGCTTTTTGAGGTTCGAATTCCTGAAAGAGGTTGAAAAGTATTTTTATTTTATTGTCCAACTCTAAGCTTTTGGAAGTAAAGGCTTTTTTAAGTTGAATAAGCAATTCATTGTTGTCCTTTAATTGCTGGTAAGCATCTGCCTTTGTTAGGTAGATAAATGGGTCGTTCGGAAATTTGTTTTCTGCTTCATTTAATACCCTTAGGACTTCCTTAGGATCCTTTAGGTCTAAATAAAGATTCGCCAGCATTAAATAGCCTCGGCTGTCATTTTTATTTTTTTGGAGGTACAGGTTGGCTTCCTTAATTGCTTGTTTTATTTTTTCTTGTTTTAGATAAGCGCCTATTCGGCCCGAATAAACACTTTCTTGCTCCCCAAATTTAGCTTCGATATTATTATAGGTATCTATTGCACGCTTATAATCTTTCATTAAAGTATAGGTATAAGCTTTGTCAAGGTAGTTTTTTATCTGATCAGGATTTATTCGAATCAATTGGTCAAAAACCGATAAGATTGCTTTGTAGTCCTTTGTATTCTTATAGATATCCGTTAATGCTTCCCATAATATCGCATTATTAGGGCTTAGAATTGTGCCTTCTTTTGCAATAACTTCAGCTTTGTCTAGTTTCTGTTGTGAAAAATAGATTCTAATTATTGCGAAGCGCGCATCATCATGATAAGGGTTTATTTGTAAGGTTCGGAGTAGGCTGTTCTCGGCGCCTTGGAAATCTTGTTGCGAAATTTCTTGTAAAGCCTGAGAATAGAAATTTGACACTAAAACAGAATCGGCATGAGATAACGGTTTCCCTAAAGTATTCGAATTTTGGGAAAATAAGGGCCGTGTTATAGTAAGAATTACTAGTAATAAAAATAGGTGTTTTGAATATATGGTCATTATCTATTTCTTAGCTTTTATATTAATGGACACCTGTATGGCCGTAGCCGCCCGCCCCTCTAGCGGTTGTCGATAGCGTGTCGCTTTCTTCCCATTCGATCTGTTCATGCTTTGCCACGATCATCTGCGCCACTCTTTCTCCATGTTTAACTTCAAAATCCGTATCCGATAGATTTACTAAAAGAACTTTTAATTCACCACGGTAGTCAGCATCTATAGTTCCTGGTGTGTTTAGCACTGTAATTCCATGTTTTAAAGCTAATCCACTTCTGGGTCTAATTTGTGCTTCAAAGCCGATAGGAAGTTCGATGAATAACCCAGTGCCAATTAATGCTCTTTGCAGTGGCTTTAATAAGATGGAGCCTTCAAGTAGGTTTGCGCGTAAGTCTAAACCGGCCGAAGCTTCGGTTTGATACATCGGAAGAGGGTGTTCCGATTCATTGATAATTTTTACTGTCATTTCTTTTTAACGATAAATTGCATTATTTGTTTCTTTTCAGCCCAGCAGGAAACAGCTAGAAAAAGAAGAAACAATGTATTTCCAATAATTATATTCTTCTTAAAAACACTAAACGATAAATAACTTAGTCCTGCTGCTGCTAATATATACAAAACATTTTTCAGAACGTGATATGGAATTGGATGATTTCTTTGTCCCAAGAAGAAAGAGAGTGTCATCATACTAAAATATACAAACATAGTAATCCAAGCCGAAGCATAGAAGCTGTATTTTGGAATGAATATTAAATTGAACACGATTGTTATAATTGCTCCAGTTACCGATATATATAATCCATAACGAGTTTGATCGGAAAGTTTATACCAAATGGATAAGTTCATATAGATTCCTAAGAAAATATAACCCATTAATAATACAGGTACCACCGGTAATCCAGACCAGTATTTTGCTTGTTCAATAGCGTTTCCGCCTTTAATGAAGTATTTCAGAATGTCAATGTTCGCCACCAATCCAACCATAGCCAAAGACATGAAAATAATAAAATAATCCATGATAATTGCATAGGTTTTCCCTGAATTGGGATGCTTGGCATGACTAAAGAAGAAAGGTTCAGCGCCTAAGCGAAAAGCTTGAACGAAGATACTGAGGAAAATAGCAATTTTTTGAACTGCACCATAGGTCCCCAGAGCGACTTTGCTAATGTCTTCAGGCAAGAGTTTGGATAGGAAAATCAGGGCCAATATCTCATTGATAATAAAAGATATATTAGCAACGAGTATAGGAAAGCTATACCAAAACATATTCTTAATGAGTGCTTTATCGGGGCGTAAGCGGAGTTGTAATATTTCTGGCAACAAAACCAGTAGCGTCACGATGCTGGCAATTAAGTTTGCGATAAAAACGTAACCAATCCAACCGGGCTTGTACCAGGCTGAAATCCATTCGCTACCCCACCATTGGTTTTCTAAAATTATAGGAATAGCGATAATGAATAGCAAGCTGAAGCCTACAAAAAATGAGATGTTAATCATTTTAATAATCCCAAATCTTAAAGGTTTTCCATCGGCGCGGATTTTTGCAAAAGGAATAACAGCAAGTGCATCCGCCGATAAGATGAAGATAAAGTATTGAATGTACTTTGTAGCATCGGCTACGTTTTCTCCCGGCAGTACCCAGGCGGCGATGGGTTTTGTAAATAAGATAGTGCTGGATACAAAAAGCACTACTGTAAATAGGATGACGATGAAGGTATTATTATATACTTTCTCTTTGTCCTTTTCATTTTTTTGGAGGTATCGAAAAAATGTCGTTTCCATTCCGAATGCCATAATGGCATTCAGGATGGCAGCCCAAGCGTATACGGTTGTGAAGATCCCATAAATGGCTACGGGGTATTTTTGAACAAAAATGGGGGTTAAAACAAAGTTAAATAGCCTTGCAATGATGGTGCTTAAGCCATAGATCAGTGTTTGCCCTGCAAATTTTTTAAGAGTAGACAAGTTACGTTATTTAATCAGGATCTTTTTTGATTTCAAAGTTACAATAGTTTTCGAATTGTAATTTCTAATTAAGCTAATTTTGTGACAGTGGATTGTGGCGTGATGCTTGTCCCATCCGTGTTGTTAATTAAATTTATTCCTGGTTTTTTCCCAATCTCCAAACTTCCAAAAGTTTTCTCAATGCCTAAGTATTCTGCGCCGTTGAGGCTGGCCCATTTAAGTAGTAGGTTGAAGTCCAATTCGGGGAAGTTTTTTAGAATAGTTTGGATCTCTGATAGAATACATAATTTATGGTTTGATGCTAGGCTGTCTGTTCCCAAAACGATGGGGACATCATACGACATAAAAGTATTTATTTTTGGAAGTACCCCTTCAATGTATAAATTGGCGTTGGGACAAAAGCACCAAATAGCATTCAGTCCATATCGCGTTACTGAACTTAGGTCTTTATAAGTGCTATATGTATTGTGAACTAATAATATCTTCTGATTTACAGGTAAAGCGGAGATTATCGTTTGAAGAGAATTTCGAGATTTTGCTTTGAAAAAGTCGATGTTTTTACCCATCCTTTTGTAGAAGTCAATAAATCCTCCCCTTTTATATTGATAAAAGTTGTTTTCTTCGGCGCCCTCTTGATTATGTATGCTAATATGGTTTTTATTATCTGAGCAATGTTTTTTTATTTGCAGAAACAACTCGCTACTAACAGAATAGGGGGCATGTGGTGTAATAGAAGTTGGTAAAGGTTTGAAAACCTCTGCCAGTTTCTTTCCCTGATCAAAAATCACCTTTGCCCTTTCTGGCTCAAAGCCTATAATTTCAACAAAAGTATGGTAATAAATTTTGCTATCTAATTTTGTTTCTCTGGAATTGATTGTGTTGGAAATATCTCCTACAGCTACTATGCCTGATTCGTACATCTGATTATCTGCTTGGCGCATTGTTTCCTCTATAGTAGTTGGTTCTGGCTTTGGTTGCTTCATTACTGATTCAAGAAAAGGAATCAGTTTCGTGTTTTGTGGAACCTTTTGATGAAGATGGGACAGCTCTAGATGGCAATGGGAATTTATAAATCCTGGAACAAGAAAGCCATTGTATTTTTCAATAATCTTATTGTGGATCTTTTCATCATGATCTTGAAAAATGCCGGTGATTTCGTCTTTTTCATTTAAAGCGATTACCCCATTCTTTATTGGTGGGCAATGTACTGGAAATAAATAGTCAGCAGATAAATATCGGATCATTTTGATTTTATTGTAAATTTATTCACAATGTTAGTGAAATTTAAGCAGTTACGGAAATTGGTCTTTATTGTCAAGATATTTTACTCTTATATTAATGCAATAAATACTTTAGGATAAAACTCTTAACTTTGCAAAGTGATAAAAGAACTGAAAAAAATTGACATCCGGTCTTTTTCTCTTTTAGAGTTAACTGAAAAAGTAAAGGAGTTGGATGAAAAGCCTTATCGAGCGAAGCAAATCTATGAATGGCTTTGGCAAAAGTCGTGCACAAACTTTGATGAGATGAGTAATCTTGGTTTATCTTTAAGGGAAAAACTGAAAGAGAAGTTCGTTATCAATGCAGTTGCTGTCCTGAAATCCCAAATAAGTAACGACCGGACCATTAAAAATGCTTTTATCCTGGCCGATTCTAAGATTATTGAAGGGGTTTTAATCCCTACTACCGAACGGATGACTGCTTGCGTAAGCTCTCAAGTGGGCTGTAGTCTTTCTTGTAAGTTTTGCGCTACAGGCTATATGGACCGTGAGCGGAATTTAAATGCCGATGAAATTTATGACCAGGTAGTTCTTATTGCTCGGCAGGCACTCGATAATTATAATGTTCCACTTTCCAATATTGTTTATATGGGAATGGGTGAGCCTTTATTGAACTACTCTAATGTTTTAAGATCGATTGATCGAATTACGTCCCCAGATGGGTTGAACATGTCTTCTAAGCGGATTACTGTTTCCACAGCGGGTATTGCCAAGATGATCAAAAGATTAGGTGATGATGAAGTGAAATTTAATTTGGCACTTTCATTACATGCTGCAAACGACCAAAAGCGTAACGAAATTATGCCCATAAATGAGCAAAATACCTTGGAAGTGTTAGCAGAAGCTTTAAAGTATTATTATGCTAAAACCCGCAATGCTGTTACTTATGAATACATTGTATTTAATGACTTTAATGATAATTTGAGCGATGCGGCTGAGTTAGCTGCTTTTTGTAAGCACATTCCTTGTAAAGTGAATTTAATCGAATACAATCCTATTGTATTTGCTGATTTTCAAAATGCAGAGGGCGATAAAATTGATCAGTTTGCGGAGTATCTTCAAAAACAAGGTATTGTTACGAACATCAGAAGAAGCAGAGGAAAGGATATCGATGCTGCTTGTGGTCAATTGGCTGTAAAGGAAAAAAATTAATATATTGCCTGTTGTATTCGAATCATGATCAATCATTTAGTCGTCGTTTATGGTTTTATGGCAATATATCACAGACTTTGTGTCTCTATTCTTCCCTCAGTCTTGTTTGGGCTGTAGGCGATCGTTAGTTTCACAAGAGGAATATCTATGCACGCATTGCCAATATGGCCTTCCCTACACTTTTTTTCATTTAGATAGAAACAATCGAGCGGCAAAAAGTTTATGGGGAAGAATTCCCGTAGAAATGGTTGTCTCGTGTTTTTACTTTACTTACGGATCTCCAATACAGCAAATATTACATTCCATAAAATATCGCAATAGGTATCGTGCTGCGGAATTTTTCGGACGATTATATGGAGCTGAATTGATTGATACGAAAATGTTTGCAGATGCGACGCTAATTATTCCGGTTCCCTTGCATAGAAAAAGACGGGTTCAGCGTGGCTATAATCAGAGCGAACATTTTGGTAAAGGCTTATCCGAAAGTATGGGAATCAAGATGGACAGTTCTGTTTTAAAGAGGGTGGGACATCGAAAAAGCCAAACTGGAAAAAATCGCTATGAGCGCTATGAGAATACGCAGGGAATTTTTAAGATGCTAAGACAAAAAGATGTTGTTAATCGGCATGTTATTTTGGTAGATGATGTGTTAACTACTGGGGCCACTTTAGAGGCTTGTGCGAATACGCTTCTAGAAGTAAAGGGTGTAAAAGTCAGCATCATCACCTTAGCTTATACAAAATAGGGAATTTTAGGCGAAATTTAGCTTGCTTTTAATGAATTCGATTTGCGTTTCTATGGAATTTTCCCAATTCAGCCATTCAATATTTAATCCGTCCTTTTCCATTTTTCGAAAGTAGGTCATCTGGCGCTTCGCAAATTGATGTATAGAGGTTTCTAATTTTGAAAAATAATCGGAATAACTTAATTTGCCTTCTAGATAAAAGGTTGTCCATTTATATTCTAAACCATAGTAAATAAGCTTTTCTGACTGGATTCCATTTGACAAAAGTATTTCTACTTCTTCTATTAAGCCTTCATCGATTCGCTTTTTTAGTCTATCACTTATGCGCTGGCGTCGTATTTCTGGATTAGGGTTTAAGCCAAAAATTGGGCTGGAAACTGCCTGGGGGATATTGTTATTTAGATGATCTGATTTCTTTTTTGCTTCTAAGATCTCTATTGCTCTTAGGAAATGTCTTTCTGTACTCGGCGTTGAAGGGTACGATTCATTAATTAATAAGCTTTGAAATTTTTTTTTCAATTCATCGAGCTGTAGGTTTTTTAGCTCTTTTCTTAACTCTTTGTCTTTTGGGATATTAGTATATTTAAAATTTTGCAATACAGCTTGTATATACAAGCCAGAGCCGCCACATAAAATTGGCGACTTTTCTCTTGCATAAACATCCGTAACTATTTTTTGAAAATCTTCTTGAAAAGCCGAAAGATTGTATTGCTCGCCAGCGTCTAAGATATCTATTAGGTGATAAGTGATATTGTTATACTCTGAAATATCTTTACCTGTTCCGATATCCATCGATCGATAAACCTGTCGGGAGTCAGCACTGATTATTTCACCATTTATTTCCTCTGCTAAGGCTACAGCTAGTGAAGTTTTGCCGGAAGCTGTCGGTCCTAATATCGTTATTAACGGAGTATTAATCATTTGATGACATTCCCTATGTGCTTTAAAAGCTTTTAGGACCCAATAGCCTATTAAATATTGTTTTAATTACCGCTAAAACGATTGCAAAAAGAACTGTTACCCAAAAGCTGCTGATTGAGAAAGTGCTCATCATTGCATCTACCAACATAATCATCAACACCGTAATTAGGAAAGACATTAAGCCAAACGTTAGAAAATTAATTGGGAAAGTAAAGATTCGTAAAATCCCGCCAATGAAGGTATTTACAAACGAAATTAAGAATCCTGCCAATAGCGCATTCCAGAATCCACCGATATGAACTCCGGGAATAATATACGCTGCAATCATGATAGCAACAGCCATTAAAACAAGGTTAATAATAAATTGCATAGGGCTGGATATGTAAATTTCTATTTTTTGGATCAAAAAGTGTACCAGTAGTTAAATAAGCCCTTGAGTTATAAGCGGGATGTAGTGTTTTGATTTTAAAATAAATTTGTGTAGATTTGCAACATCTTGAAAGGGAGGGAATTTTGTATTCCCTCTTTTTTTCAAATGATTTTTTTTCAAAATGGATATTGAAAAACGTGTTATCGAATTAGTGGAAGAAAAGATTGTCGATCGCGATGATTTATTTCTTGTAAGTGTTAAATTAGCTAGTACTGGACAGTTATCCATTCTAATCGACGGGGATAATGGAGTAACAATCGAAGACTGTGTTGCGGTAAGCAGACATGTGGGTTTCCATTTAGAGGAAGAGAGCGTGATTGAAACTGCTTATAACTTGGAGGTTTCTTCCCCTGGGATTGACACGCCATTGTCGTCGGAGCGACAGTTTTTAAAAAATATTGGTCGCTTGGTAAGTATTAAACTACGGACCAACGAGAAGCGAGAAGGTAAATTATTGGCCTACAGTGAAGGTGGCATTAGTATTGAGGAAACAATAAAAGAAAAAGGGAAGAAAGCTGTACAGCAAGAGAGTTTGATTCCCTTAGATCAAATAACAGAAACAAAGGTGTTAATTTCATTTAAATAAAATGAGCAATATTAATCTAATAGACTCTTTTCAAGAGTTTAAAGACTTTAAAAATATTGACCGTCCAACGGTTATCAGTGTATTGGAAGAAGTGTTTCGTAGCATGATTCGCCGAAGATTTGGAACGGATGAGAACTGCGACGTAATTGTCAATCCTGATAACGGGGATTTGGAGATTTGGCGTACGAGAGTGGTGGTGGAAGATGAGTTTTCAGAAGATGACGATTTGGAAATAGAATTAGCGGAAGCCAAGAAAATAGACCCCGATTTAGAAATTGGTGATGATTTCATTGAAGAAATTACTTTAGAGAGTTTTGGCCGCCGCGCAATTCTTGCCGCCCGTCAAACTTTGGTCTCAAAGATTTTGGAGTTAGAGAAAGATGAAGTATTCAAAAAATATAAAGATCGCGAAGGCGAACTGGTTATTGGTGAGGTTTATCAAATCTGGAAAAAGGAAACCTTGGTTTTGGATGATGAAGGCAATGAACTTATTCTTCCAAAAACAGAACAAATTCCTGCAGATTACTTTAAAAAAGGAGACAGTGTTCGTGCAGTAGTTTCTAAAGTTGACATGATGAATGCTTCCCCAAAGATTATCATCTCCCGTACAGCGCCAGAATTTTTACAGCGTTTGTTTGAGCTGGAGGTTCCTGAGATATTTGATGGATTAATTACCATCAAAAATATTGTGCGTGAACCGGGTGAGCGTGCAAAAGTGGCTGTTGAATCCTATGATGATCGAATTGATCCTGTTGGTGCCTGTGTTGGAATGAAAGGCTCTAGGATTCATGGGATTGTTAGAGAGTTGCGCAATGAAAATATTGATGTGATTAATTTCACTAATAATACTACCCTATATATACAGCGAGCATTAAGTCCGGCGAGAATAACATCGATTACTTTGGATGAAGAAACAAAGCGCGCATCTGTTTATTTAAAATCAGATCAAGTTTCTTTAGCAATTGGTCGTGGAGGACATAATATCAAACTTGCTGGAAAATTGACGGGTTATGAGATCGATGTTTATCGAGATGCAGACGAAACTGAGGAAGATGTTGATATTGAAGAATTTGCTGATGAGATTGAAAGCTGGATTTTAGACGAGTTTAAACGCGTCGGTTTAGATACAGCTCGCTCAGTTTTAGCTTTAAATACTGAGGAATTAGTTAAGCGTACAGACTTGGAAGAAGGAACAATTGAGGACGTTTTAGCTATTTTTAGGTCAGAATTTGAGTAAAAGGAATATAAAAAGTATGCTTTTACCAATTGTTTGTTAATAACAAACTAAAAAAGCATACTTTTGTAATAATTAAATAAAAACTAGGAGTAAAATTATTAAATGACAGAAGGTAAAAGTATAAACTTACTGAGAGCTGCTAAGGAATTGAATATCGGTATTGGGACTGCTGTTGACTTTTTAAACAAAAAGGGTTTTGATGTAGAATCAAAGCCAAACACAAAGTTAGACAGTACCATGTATGGAGTTCTATTGAAAGAATTTCAGGGTGATAAAATTGTTAAGGAAGAAGCCAATCAAATTGTGATTGGAAAAATCCGCCGCGACGAAGTCCCAACAGAAGAAGCACCTGTCAAACTTCCGACAAAGGATGATTCTAAAGATATCTTGATTAAAGACACGAGTACTCTCAAGCCTGCTGTTGAAGAAAAGACGCCTATTCAACCTGAGCCTAAACCTATTTTGCCGGTTCAGGAATCTCCAAGCACTGGTGTAAAGGTGATTGGGAAAATTGACCTTGATAGTTTAAATAAAAAGGGAAGAATTGAAAAACCAAAAGTGGAGGAAATAAAACCCGAACCTAAAGCTGTCGCTAAGGAAGAGGTGGTTGCTCCAAAGCCAGTTGTTGAAAAGGCCAAAGAAGAAATTAAAAAAGAAGAGATCAGGGAGGTGGTTGAGGTAAAAGTTGAGAAGGCTCAAGAAGAGCCAATTGCAACCGAGAAGCCTATCTCGCAGCCTGGTGAAAAGGTGGAGGTTAAACCAGTTGAAAGTGAAGCTAAAATAGAACCTGTCAAAGTTCCTGTCGATAAGGTAACTAAAGAAGAACCTTCTGTTAAAAAGGAATCGGAAAAGCCGGTTATTGAACCACCGACTGCTGAGCAACCTAAGATAGAAGAGCCTAAAAAAGACACTAGTAACCAGGTTATTAGAGCCAAGGCAGAACGTTTAACCGGCCCTAATGTTTTAGGTAAGATTGAATTACCTACAACGCCTTCAAGAAGAAAGGATCAACCTGTAGCCTCATCTTCTGGAGCCGGAACAGATCATAAAAGGAAGAGAAAACGCAAGGAAAGTCCAGGAGCTCGACCGCAAGGACAGAGAAATGTGGGCGCCACAAGTCCGGCGACTCCACCTGCACAAAGAGGTGCTCCCGGGACAGGTGCTGGTACACATGCATCACCAAGGATTCCTGCAAATGCTCCAGGAAGAGGCGGAACTCGTCATGATACGCGAGGACGTGGGCGCCAACCAGTTGTTAGGAAGGAAGAACCTACAGAAAAAGAAATTCAAGATCAAATTAAAGCAACACTTGCACGCCTTAGTGGTGCCGGAAGGTCGGGTAAATTCGCTAATCGAGCTAGATTACGTAGACAGAAAAGAGACGATGTAGCTTTATCGGCTGAGGAAGCAGCAGCAGAAAGAGAAATGCAGTCAAAGGTATTGCGGGTAACCGAATTTGTTACAGCAAATGACCTAGCTTCTCTATTAGATGTTTCTGTCACACAGATTATTTCTACTTGTATGAGTCTTGGTTTATTCGTTTCAATAAACCAAAGATTAGATGCGGAGACTATTTCAATTGTCGCCGAGGAGTTTGATCATGAAGTTGAATTCATTAAGGCTGACGAAGAGGAAGCATTGGATTTAGAGGAAGCCGATAATCCGGATAATCTACTACCACGTGCGCCAATTGTTACGGTAATGGGACACGTTGACCACGGTAAAACATCCCTACTAGATTATATTCGTAAAACAAAAGTAACAGGAGGTGAAGCGGGTGGAATAACCCAGCATATCGGTGCCTATGCCGTTACCTTAGATGAAGGTCGTAAAATAACCTTTTTAGATACTCCTGGTCACGAGGCCTTTACAGCGATGCGTGCACGTGGTGCGAAAATAACGGATATCGCCATTATTGTAATTGCATCTGATGACCACGTAATGCCCCAAACCAAAGAGGCGATCAACCATGCGCAAGCCGCTGGAGTACCAATTGTCTTTGCCTTTACCAAAATTGATAAAGCTGGAGCCAACCCTGATAAAATTAGAGAACAATTGTCAGCAATGAATATTCTTGTTGAAGAATGGGGTGGTAAATACCAGGCTCAGGAAATTTCTGGTAAAACAGGGGAAAACGTTGATGAGTTGCTTGAAAAAGTGCTCTTAGAAGCTGATATACTAGAACTGAAAGCTGATCCAAATAAAAGGGCCATTGGTTCTGTGGTAGAAGCAGCTTTGGATAAAGGAAGAGGGATTGTAACCACTGTCTTAGTTCAATCCGGTACTTTACGAGTTGGAGATGCTATTTTAGCCGGTTCTCATAGTGGTAAAGTAAAAGCATTAACTAACGAGCTCGGAAAAAGGGTAACCTCGGCTGGGCCATCTACTCCTGTACAGATTTTAGGTATGGACGGAGCGCCGACAGCTGGAGATAAGATTTATGTTCTTGAGAGTGAATCTGAAGCACGTCAAATTGCAAACCAGCGTTTGCAGTTACAACGTGAACAAGGTATGAGAACTCAAAAGCATATCACATTGGATGAGATCGGTCGTCGTTTAGCAATTGGAAACTTTAAAGAGTTAAACATCATTGTTAAAGGTGACGTAGACGGTTCTATCGAGGCTCTTTCAGACTCCTTGATTAAGCTATCTACCGAGGAAATTCAAGTGAATGTAATTCATAAATCGGTTGGTCAGATTTCTGAGTCAGATGTATTATTAGCTTCTGCCTCCGATGCGATCATTATCGGTTTCCAAGTACGTCCATCAGCAAATGCGCGCAAGCTTGCAGAGCAGGAACAAATTGATATTCGTCTTTACTCTATTATCTACGATGCAATTGATGAGTTGAAATCTGCAATGGAAGGTATGTTGGCACCAGAGTTCGAAGAGAAAATTGTTGCGAACGTAGAAATCCGTGAAACCTTTAAAATTACTAAAGTTGGAACCATCGCAGGATGTATGGTATTAGATGGTAAGATCACTCGTAACCATGATATTAGAATTATTCGCGACGGTGTAGTAATTTATACCGGCCATCTTGCTTCATTGAAGCGCTATAAAGATGATGTGAAGGAAGTGTCGGCGGGATACGAATGTGGATTAAACATCCAAAACTTCAATGACATTAAAGTTGGAGATATCGTTGAAGCTTACGAACAAGTGGAAGTGAAACGTAAGTTAGGCTAGTTTCGAAAAATACGATTAGATTTTAAAATACAAAAGCCGCTCTCATTATGAGGCGGCTTTTTTTGATAATGGATTATCCGAATACATTGTTAAACACATCTTCCACTTTAGAAAATGGTCGAACACGAATGCTATATTTAGAAATGTTGACTCCTTTGGTATTAGAGCTCGATATATAAATTTCTTTGAAGCCGAGTTTTTCCGCTTCTATAATACGTTGCTCAATTCGATTTACTGCTCTTATTTCTCCTGATAAGCCAACTTCCCCTGCGAAGCATATTTCTGTGGATAAGGGGATGTCTTGTTGAGAGGATATGATCGCCATCAAAACGGCTAAATCAATAGCTGGATCTTCCACTCTTAGTCCTCCAGCAATATTTAGGAAAACATCCATCACCGACAATCGAAAACCAAAGCGTTTTTCTAATACCGCTAATAGCATATTCATGCGTTTGCTATCAAAGCCGGTTGCGGTTCGCTGTGGAGTTCCATAAGCAGACGTCCCAACTAAGGCTTGTACCTCAATAAGCATTGGTCTTATACCTTCTAACATGGCAGCGATAGCTATTCCAGATAAAGATTCTTCTCTTTGTGATAATAGTATTTCGGAGGGATTCGTGACCTCTCTTAACCCTTCTCCTTGCATTTCATAAATACCAAGTTCAGACGAAGGACCGAATCGATTTTTAATAGAGCGCAAGATGCGGTATACATGATGTCTATCGCCTTCAAACTGCAGCACGGTGTCTACCATGTGTTCTAAGACTTTAGGCCCTGCAATCGATCCTTCTTTAGTTATATGGCCAATTATAAAAACGGGGGTTCCTGTTTCTTTTGCAAAGCGTAATAATTCTGAAGTACATTCCCTCACTTGGCTAACACTTCCGGGCGTCGATTCTATATTTGAGGAATGTAAGGTTTGAATAGAGTCAACGACTACTAAATTGGGCTCTATCTGTTCAATTTGCTTGAAAATATTTTGTGTAGATGTCTCGGTTAAAATGAAGCAATCCGATTTTGACGATGCATTTATCCGCTCTGCTCTCATTTTTAGTTGTTGTTCGCTTTCCTCACCGGATACATATAGAATTCTAAGATCGTGAATATCCAAGGCAAGTTGTAACATTAAGGTTGATTTACCAATTCCTGGTTCTCCTCCAATTAATATTAAGGATCCAGGGACGATACCCCCTCCTAGGACACGATTGAGCTCTGTGTCCTTAGTTTTGATTCGAGCTTCTTCCTGATAAACAATTTCATGGATAACGGTCGCCTTGCTATTTCGTCTGGTTGTGGTTGCGGTTGCGGTCTTCCAATCTGGAACTTTTGCTGAGGATTTTTCTATCAATTCTTCTATCAAGGAATTCCATTCATTGCAAGAGGGACATTTTCCCAGCCATTTTGCGGTTTCATAACCACAGTTTTGACAGAAGTAAGTTGTTTTTGATTTAGCCACTGCAGGTTGTAGGGTAAGAGGTAGATATTAGGCGTTAGGTATTAGTTAATAGACAAAATCTAGTTATTATTCAATACAATTAAACAACCAAATATAGACTTTTATTTTAGATGAGATAGGATTATTTAGGTATTAGGAGCTATGTCTAAGCTAACAGGTTCAAAGTTAAATCAGCCTGCACAGCTTAATGCCTAAAACCTGTTACCTCATACCTTGCTTTAAAATTATAAAAGCCGCATGAATAATGCGGCTTTTATAATTTTAAAGCTTGATTTCTTCTCCTTTTTTATTCAGGAAATGGAATTCGGTTAAGTGGAAGGAAGTCATTCCCTTTATTTTAATCCATTTTCCATATTTAAAAAACCAGCTCAATCTTGGAGAAGGGAAGCCGCTTTTAATGTAGGCTTCAATATAAGGATGAACGCATAGGGTGATATCCTTTTCGTTTTGTTCATTCAGGATATAACTCAGATTGTTTTCAATATCATCCATCAAGACTATGCTTGCTCGAATTTCACCCGTTCCTCCACAAGAAGGACATTTTTCATTGGTTACAATATTCATTTCTGGACGAACACGCTGACGTGTAATTTGAACTAAACCAAATTTACTAGGAGGAAGGATAGTATGCTTTGCTCTATCTTCACTCATGCATTCTCTTAAATAATCGTGTAGATCTTTTCTATTGGGGGCTTTGTGCATATCGATAAAATCGATTACCACAATGCCACCCATATCCCGTAAACGTAATTGGCGAGCAATTTCCTTTGCTGCCTCTTTGTTTACCAAGAAAGCATTTTCTTCCTGATTTTCCTTGTTTGCCGTGCGGTTACCACTGTTTACGTCAATAACATGTAGGGCTTCGGTATGTTCAATAACCAAATAAGCTCCACCTTGTAGATTTACAGTTTTTCCAAAAGCAGATTTAATCTGTCTTTTCAACTCCGAAATGTTCAAAGATCGGTTGGCTTTGTTTGTAAAGCTTAACGATCTTCTCTAAATCAGGAGAGATATCTTGGATATAAGAACGAGTTTCTTCATAAATCACCGGATCATTGATGTAGATATTGGTAAATTCATCAGACAAAATATCTCTGAGAATGGTCGATGTACGATCCATTTCGCCCAAGACCTTCTTTGCAGGTTCTGCAGTTTGAAGGCGCCTGTAACAAATTGTTCCCATTTTGAGATCAGGTCCATTAAGTCTTTTTGCAAGTTCTGCTACTCCTTTTCCTTCCGAAACAGTACGAATGATTACGCCAAAATTTTTAGGCTTTATGCTCTCTACGATCTTCTTTAGGCGATTCCGTTCGGTATTGCTTTTTATCTTTTTTGAAATGGAAATTGTTTTAGAAAATGGTACCAAAACAACGAATCGACCAGCAATAGATAAATCTGAACTTAAACGCGGGCCTTTAGTGGAGATAGGTTCTTTTGCTATCTGAACAGGTAATAAGCATGATTCCGAGAGACTATCTCAGAAATTTTTCCCGCTTTATTGATATCTGTTTCAAGTTTTAAACTTGAGAGCAGTCTTCTTTGATAACTGCCATTCCTTACTACTTTAGTAAGCTTTAGAGAGATTGCACTTGTGGACCTAAGATCTAAATAATGCAGGAAAGCATCTTTAGAATAGCCAACGTCAACAAATGCAGCATTTAAACCAGGCATTATTTTTTTTATCCTACCCAGATAAATATCGCCTACAGCGTAATTACTATTTACTTCTTCTGTATTAAGCTCAACAAGCTGTTTGTCCTGTAGTAAGGCAATAGTCACCTCCGCATTGGGGGATGAATCGATTATTAATTCCTTTACCAACAGCTAATGAATTAGAAAGTCGCCTAAAATCTTAGGATGCGAGATTACTTATTGAGTAAAATCAACAAAATGTTGCATAGGGATAATGGCTTCTTTCGATAAAACCATAAAAATTAAAATAAATGCAAAGTCAATAACCTAGGTCATCGACTTGCAGAATACTTATATCAAAGATCGCACATTTTAAACAAAAACAAGTCTCTTTTTAAAAATCTGACTTAAAAGAGAGTTTTGTATTAGTTCAGCACATGCTAGATTGTTAAATCTGTGATTTTGACGGAGTTTTATTTTTTATTCTTATGTCTATTTTTTCTTAAACGTTTTTTACGTTTATGGGTAGCCATTTTATGTCTTTTTCTTTTTTTACCGCTTGGCATAATTCTGTTTTTTTAAATGTTTTTAAATAAATGTTTTTACTTGCTCAATTCTTCAACCTTTCGATCAATGAATTGTGATAAGCTTGGATCAGCAGCTAGCTGTTTGCTTTTTTCAAAAGCTTGGATAGCTTCCCTTTTCAAGCCAATATTTTCGTAACTTGTTGCGAGGTAAAACCAGGCTTCTGCGCTTGGATCTCGCTCGACAACTGTCTTGAACCGATCTACTGCTTTATCAAACTGTCTGGACTGCATTGAGAACAATCCTAAGTTGAAATTCGCTTTACTATTTTTTGGATCCTCTTTGATGACCTCCAATAACATTGTAATACCTTGCATTGGGTTAGGGCCATTTACATAAGCTGAACCTAATCCTGTTTTTGCATCCAAATTTTCCTTATCAAAATCTAAGGCTGCTTCATAAGCATGAATAGCGCGTTGAGTTAATGCTGGTACCATGACGGTATCCTGAAGATTTGTATAAGCTTCAGAGAATACATCTCCTGCTTTCAACCAATTTTCAAAGGTCGGTTCTTTTGCTGCTATTTCTTCTAATGCAAAAGCTTGGGGCGCAGGCTTGTTTACATCATGCCATTTCTCCGCCAATTGTTTTAAAAGAGAAAGCTTCTCTTCTTCGGGGGCAACTTTAATAGAAGCTTCTAAATCGGTAATGTCTTTTTGAAGACTAGAATTTAGGCCCTGTTTAGCGATCTCAGACACATTTTCTAATGTAAATTGATCTCCTGTCGAGACAGCCTCCATTGCAGATGCAGAATCTTCCTCTTTTACCAAACTTTTAAGCGGTTGCATGTAAAGTACAACCATTAATATAATCACCCCGCTGATTAGAATTATTTGTTTGGTATTAAGCATATTCTTTTTTTTTTAGGCTTCCACCTTGTTTCCTGTTTTAACTTTCTCCACAAAAACCTTTGCGGGTTTAAAACTAGGTACAAAGTGTTCTGGGATAATAATAGCTGTGTTTTTTGAAATATTACGAGCGGTTTTTTCTGCGCGTTTCTTAACTACAAAACTGCCAAATCCTCTCACATAAACATTTTCTCCTCCAACCATGGCATTTTTAACCACTTTGAAAAATGCCTCGACAGTTTCCTGTACAACAACCTTCTCTATTCCAGTCTTGTCCGAAATTTCTGCGATAACTTCTGCTTTAGTCATGTTTTATTTTTATTATGTTTTTTAATCAAGGTGTTTCCAAATCGTTTGAATTGGGACGCAAAAGTAAGACTTTTAAATCGAATTCTCAAAAATAAACAGAATAGTTTTTCGGGAAACTAACTATTAGCCAAATTGGTAGATCATTGATCCAACTGTTTTTTCAAGTCTGTTTCGGAATATGCGGAATGAAAATACAATCTTTACAGAAATTTTAAACAATCTATTTTTTTTTATAATAAAATCGTTGATGTCTTTTTCAGAGAATTTAATCAAATGGTATCATAAGAACAAGCGAGATCTACCTTGGAGAGAGACTACTGATCCTTATAAAATTTGGCTTTCTGAAGTGATTCTCCAGCAAACCAGGGTTGCGCAAGGGCTTGAGTATTACTATTCGTTTTCTGAACACTTCCCCACCGTTGGGGATTTGGCAAGTGCTGAGGAGGATTTTGTATTGCGCTTGTGGCAAGGGTTGGGTTATTATACAAGGGCTCGCAATTTACATAAAGCGGCTAAAATTGTTGTGGAACAACATGGTGGGCAATTTCCCACAGATTATCAAAACCTATTGACATTACCCGGTATAGGAGAATATACCGCTGCAGCGGTAGCTTCGTTTTCTGCAAACGAAGTGCAAGCAGTTTTGGACGGAAATGTATTTCGAGTTCTCGCTCGTTTTTTCGGAATTACAGAGCCTATTAATTCGTTCCAAGGGAAAAAGGTTTTCCTTAGTTTGGCCAATGAGCTTATTGATTCTAGTAATCCTGGCCTGCATAACCAAGCGATTATGGAATTTGGCGCTCTTCAGTGTAAACCCACAAATCCGGATTGTGCAGCTTGTCCTATAAGTAGCGCTTGTTATGCATTTAGCCATAAGAAAGTAGCCTTTTTCCCGCAGAAGGTAAAAAAGACTAAAAGTAGAGATCGATATTTTAATTATTTTATTATACGAGACGGTGATTATATTTTAGTGAATAAAAGAGGGAAAGGTGACATTTGGCAAAATTTGCATGATTTTCCTTTATTTGAAAGTACGGAAGAATTAAAGCCGGCGTCATGGATTAGTAATGAGGAAATTACAAGGATTTTTGGTTCAAATATTACATTTACGTATGTCAGCACTAGCTATAAGCATGTTTTAAGCCATCAAAATATTTACGCCCGTTTCTTTGAGATCAAGGGTGCATCTATCAATTTGAACGAAAACAATGCCTGGGATTATGTTTTAATAAAAGATTTAGATAAATTAGCTAAATCGAAATTGATAGTTTCTTTTTTAGAAGAGTATTTTTTGATTAAATAAGCCAAGTTATGTCAGGAGTCAATAAAGTAATTTTAGTAGGTCATTTAGGGAAAGACCCAGAAGTTCGTCATCTAGACAATAATGTTTCGGTAGCCAGTTTCCCATTGGCTACTTCGGAAACTTACAATAAAGATGGTCGGCGAGTTGAACAAACAGAGTGGCATAATATTGTAATGTGGCGTGGTTTAGCAGACATTGCCGCAAAATACCTCCACAAAGGGAAGTTGGTTTATATTGAAGGCAAGATTCGTACTCGCCATTATGAAGATAAGGAAGGAATCAAGCGCTATGCTACCGAGATTGTAGCCGAAAGCTTTACTATGTTAGGAAGGAAAACAGATTTCGAGGCTCCTTCAAGCCTAGGTCACGAAGCAAAAGATGGTCATCGTGACGTTGAAGAGGAAGTAAATTTTAAGGAAAACGATCGCTTAGGCGAGGATAACCAAGATGATGATCTTCCTTTTTAGTAAAATCATCATCCTGGTTTTTATATAACTACAAGAATTTAATTGACTGAGATTGACAATTCTTTTAGTTGTTTCTCATCAATAGTAGATGGTGAGTCAATCATAACGTCTCTACCCGAGTTGTTTTTTGGAAAAGCAATCACGTCACGAATAGAATCTAGGCCTGCAAATATTGATACTAGGCGATCAAATCCTAAAGCGATTCCACCATGTGGAGGAGCGCCGTAAGTAAACGCATCCATTAAGAAGCCGAATTGAGCGTTTGCATCCTCGGGTGTAAACCCTAGCAAGGCAAACATCTTAGACTGTAAATTCCTGTCATGGATACGAATAGATCCTCCTCCAATCTCAATACCGTTTAAGACTAGGTCATAGGCGTTCGCACGAACTTGTTGAGGATTGGTATCTAGTAGGTCAAAGTCTTCAGTCTTAGGGGATGTGAAGGGATGGTGCATGGCATGGTAGCGATTTGAATCTTCATCCCATTCCAACAATGGGAAGTCAACAACCCAAAGCGGAGCAAAGACATCCTTGTTCCTTAATCCCTCGCGGTTGGCGACTTCCAATCGTAATTCATTAAGCTGTTTTCGCGTTTTGTCTGTTTGGCCAGCCATTATCAAGCATCAAATCGCCAGGCTTTGCATCTAAACGCAGTAGCACATTTCGTTTAGTTTTTCCTCATTATAGAACTTGTCTACTGATGATTTTAGTGTACCATCTTCATTATAACGTATATAGACCAAGCCTGTAGCGCCAATTTGAGACGTTTAACATAATCTGTAAGCTCATCTAATTGTTTACGGGTATAAGAAGCACAGTTTTCTGCTTTAATTCCGACAACCAAGTCTGCCGCTCAAAAACGGGGAAATCTCAGGCCTTGCACCAGGTTCATTTAACTCTACAAACTTCATATCGAAACGAATATCCGGTTTATCCGACCCGTATAGGCGCATTGCATCGGCATAATCCATTCTTGGGAAATCACCAAATTCAATGTTTTTTACGGTTTTGAAAAGATGTCTTAAGCAAGTTTTCAAATATGGTCAAGATATCTTCCTGTTCTACAAAAGCTAATTCACAGTCAATTTGTGTAAATTCAGGCTGACGGTCTGCACGTAAATCTTCATCTCGAAAACACTTTCACGATTTGAAAGTAGCGATCAAATCCAGAAACCATTAAGAGCTGTTTAAAAGTTTGCGGAGATTGCGGAAGAGCATAAAATTCTCCTGGATTCATTCGGCTTGGAACAACGAAATCTCTTGCTCCTTCAGGAGTAGATTTGATTAAAACAGGTGTCTCGACTTCTAAAAAGTCTACGTTGATCTAAGAATTTTCGTATTTCTTGCGCCATTTTATGGCGTAAGATCAGGTTATTTCGCACTGGACTTCTCCTAAGATCCAGGTAACGGTATTTCATTCTTAAATCCTCTCCTCCGTCGGTTTCGTCCTCAATTAAAAAGGGAGGGACTTTAGAAGAGCTGAGTACTTCAAGTTTGGTAACTTTTATTTCTATTTCTCCCGTAGGGATTTTTAAGTTTTTATTAGAACGTTCAATAACGGTGCCGATCACTTTGATTACATATTCTCTTCCTAACTCTCTGGCATTTGCTCGAAGTTCTGCGTTATCATCTGAGTTGAACGTCAATTGTGTGATTCCATAACGATCTCGCATATCAATGAAGGTCATGCCTCCTAGGTCCCGGGATTTTTGCACCCAACCACTTAATATTACTTCTTTTCCAAGGTTGGCAAGAGTTAACTCACCACAGGTATGTGTTCTATACATTGTTTAATGTGTAATTATGTTTTGCTTTATGGAGTGTTTATTTTCGGCTCTAGCCTACCAAAGTATTGGCTTTTCTGCTAATTGCAAATTTTTTCACTGCTTTCACAATGCCGGCTGCGTCGTAACCGCACTCTTCCCACAGTTCACCTTGTTCGCCGTGTTCAACAACGACATCTGGAATCCCTAATCTTGCTACTTGGGGATGATAATTATTATCGGCCATGAACTCCAATATTGCACTTCCCATTCCTCCTTCTATACAGCCATCTTCTACGGTGATAATGTATTTATAGCTTTTTAATACCTTGTGAAGTAGTTTGGCATCTAACGGTTTTACGAATCTGAGGTCATAATGAGCCGGAAAAATTCCTTCATCATTTAACTTCTTGGTTGCCTTAACTGCCTCGTTTCCGATATGACCAATACTTAAAATGGCTACATCTTCCCCTTCGCAGATTTTTCTTCCCTTTCCTATTTCTATCGCCTTTAGCGGTCGGCGCCAATCGGGCATAACACCTTTGCCACGTGGATACCTAATGACGAATGGCCCCATGTTATCCTGCTGAGCAGTAAACATCAAATTCCTTAGTTCCTCTTCATCCATAGGTGAGGAAACTGTAAGGTTTGGAATGCATCGCATATAAGCGAGGTCATAGGCTCCATGGTGAGTCGGACCGTCGGCTCCAGCGATTCCCGCTCGGTCCAAACAGAATACAACATTTAGATTTTGCAAGGCTACATCATGGATAACCTGATCGTAAGCACGTTGCATAAAGCTTGAGTAGATGTTACAGAAAGGAAGAAGCCCTTGAGTCGCTAGTCCAGCTGAGAAAGTAACCGCATGTTGTTCAGCTATTCCAACATCAAAAGCACGATTCGGCATGGCTTTCATCATGATGTTCATAGAAGAGCCTGAAGGCATAGCGGGAGTAATTCCCATTATTTTATCGTTTTTCTCTGCCAGTTCAACTAAGGTATGTCCAAATACATCCTGGTACTTTGGCGGTACTGGTTTTGTGGGTGTCGTTCTTTTTATTTCGCCGGTTATTTTATCAAACAAACCAGGAGCATGCCAAGTAGTTTGGTCTTTTTCCGCTAATGCATAGCCTTTTCCCTTTGTTGTAATGCAATGAAGTAATTTGGGGCCAGGAATGTCTTTTAAGTCCTGTAAAGTCTTTACAAGTCGTTTAACGTCATGTCCATCAACGGGGCCAAAATATCGGAAGTTAAATGCTTCGAATAAATTGCTATTTTTTAGAAGTGTACCTTTAATACTTTTTTCTATTTTCTTTACAATTCCTAAAGCGTCAGGACCTAATTCCGAAATCTTGCTTAATACATGGCTGATGTCATCGCGAAAGCGATTATAAGGTTTTGAGGTAGATATATAAGTTAAATATTCTTTAAGGGCTCCAACATTTGGATCGATCGACATGCAGTTGTCATTCAAGATCACTAATAAATTGGAGTGTTCAATACCCGCATGATTTAAAGCTTCGAAAGCCATACCCGCGGTCATTGCGCCATCGCCAATCACAGCCACATGTTGTCTGTCAGTCTCCCCTTTATAGACGGAAGCGACAGCCATTCCTAAAGCAGCAGAAATTGAAGTAGATGAATGCCCAACACCAAAAGTGTCATATATACTTTCAGCTCGTTTCGGGAACCCGCTTATTCCTTTAAGCATTCGGTTGGTATGGAAGACTTCTCGTCTACCGGTAAGAATTTTATGGCCGTAGGCTTGATGGCCTACATCCCAAATTAGCTGGTCGTATGGAGTGTTTAATACGTAATGTAAGGCAACAGTAAGTTCAACAACTCCAAGACTTGCCGCAAAATGACCGCCATTTGTAGAAACTACATCAATGATATATTGACGGAGTTCATTACAAAGAGGAACTAAATCTTTTTCTTGCAGTTTTTTTAAATCTGCAGGTGTATTAATTAATTTTAAAATATCTCCCGGTTCAAAATTCATATTATCTGTTTTTCCCAAACTTTACAAAGTTCGCTATAATAATTAATACATCCTAAAATAGAAAAGGTAAGACGCTGTATCCTATTATAATTTTCTTTTAAGGCCACACTTTTTATTTGATAAAGCTTTCTGTATTTTTGTTTTTTACATGGATGATTTTTCATTTGAAATAAAGACGGCAGAGTTTGAAGGTCCTTTCGACCTTTTGCTTTTGTTTATCGAACGCGAAGAATTAGATATTCATTCAATTTCCCTTTCAAAAATCACGAATGATTTTTTAGCATATATTCAAAAAATGCAGGCGATGAATATGGAAGTCGCCAGCGAATTCATTTTTGTTGCGGCTACGCTTATGCGGATTAAAGCAAGAACTTTGATCCCTAAGCCCAGTGTGGACGAGGAAGGTAATGAAATTGAAATTCAAGAAGATCTCATTCAGAAGCTTATTGTCTACAAGCAATTTAAGTTAATTTGTGAAGATCTTAAGGGATTAGAGGATAGAAGGTGGCAATTATGTAGTCGCGGCAATATAGAAGCTGACCTTGAGTTCTCAACATATCAAAGTGGCCATGTGGAGGAGTTGGCCTCCTTTGATTTGTTTAAGTTGATGAAGGCTTATGAACGGGTTATGGGTGTTTATGAAAACCGGAAAACGGAAGTTAGGCATACGGTAATTCAATACCCCTATACTATTGAACAGCAAAAGTTGGCTATTGCTACCCTACTTGAGATAAATGAAAAGCTCAATTTTCATTCTATTCTATATAATTCTGAGAATAAAGTTCAATTTGTTTACAATTTTCTGGCAATTCTTGAGATGCTTAACCAACAAGTACTTGAATTGCAATTAGGTTTAGGCTATAATAATTTCTCTATTCGCAATAAGAATCGTTAATACTATTATCATTTTTATATCTTTGGAGGAAAAATAAAAAGTAAATTTTCACCCAATATGAAACGAGATATCATAATTTTCGATTTAATTAAGGAAGAGCTTGAGCGTCAGGAAGAAGGATTAGAACTGATTGCTTCGGAAAACTTTGTCAGTAAACAGGTAATGGAGGCTGCTGGTTCAGTTTTAACCAATAAGTATGCAGAAGGTCTGCCCGGGAAAAGATATTATGGAGGCTGCGAAGTAGTAGACGAAATTGAAAATATTGCTATCGACCGTGCTAAGCAACTTTTTAATGCTGAGTGGGTGAATGTTCAACCTCATTCTGGTGCCCAAGCAAATGCGGCAGTTCTTTTGGCTGTTTTGAATGCAGGAGATAAAATATTGGGTTTCGATTTATCACATGGTGGACATTTGACCCATGGTTCACCTGTAAATTTTTCAGGTAAACTATATGAGCCTCATTTTTACGGGGTGGTTAAAGAGACAGGTTTAGTTAACTACGAACAATTGGAAGAAGTTGCCTTACGTGAGAAACCGAAATTGATTATTTGCGGAGCATCTGCTTACTCTAGGGATTGGGATTATAAGTTTATCAGAGAAGTGGCCGATAAAATCGGTGCTTTAGTATTAGCGGATATCGCTCATCCCGCCGGATTAATAGCTCGCGGATTGTTAAATGATCCTCTTCCGCATTGTCATATTGTTAGCACTACAACGCATAAAACTCTTCGAGGCCCTCGTGGTGGAATGATTATGATGGGCAAGGATTTTGAAAACCCTTGGGGATTAAAAACAGCTAAAGGTGAGATTCGAATGATGTCACATTTATTGGATATGGGCGTTTTTCCTGGAACCCAGGGCGGCCCTTTGGAGCATACTATCGCAGCCAAAGCCATTGCCTTTGGAGAAGCGCTAAGTGATGAGTATATGGAATATATTGTGCAAGTTAAAAAGAATGCTGCTGCAATGGCACAGTCTTTTGTTGCTCGAGGCTATGACATTATTTCTGGCGGAACAGATAATCATTTAATGTTAATTGATTTACGAAATAAAGGAGTGAATGGCAGAGACGCAGAAAACGTTTTAGGAGAAGCTGGCATCACTGTAAATAAAAACATGGTTCCTTATGATGATAAGTCACCTTTTGTAACTTCGGGAATCCGTGTTGGAACTTCTGCAATTACTACTAGAGGTTTGAAAGAAGCACAGATGGACGAAGTGGTAGAATTGATTGATCAAGCTTTAAAAAGCATAGGAAATGAAGCTCAACTTAATGTAATTCATGACCAAGTGAATGAGATGATGGCTCGTTTCCCTTTGTATAAATAAGACAATCAGTCTCTTATTAGAAATATCGAAAACCCGGTTCTGCCGGGTTTTTTTGTAACTTTGCATTGTATGTCTGATATTATTAATCTGCTGCCCGATGCGGTAGCCAACCAGATTGCTGCAGGTGAGGTAGTTCAACGTCCAGCATCTGCCATCAAGGAATTAATGGAAAATGCGATAGATGCGGGGGCGGATAAGATTCAATTGGTTGTCAGTAATGCTGGTAAGACTTTAATTCAAGTAATTGATAACGGTTGCGGAATGAGTGTTACTGATGCCCGTCTATCTTTTGCGCGGCATGCGACTTCTAAAATTAAGTTGGCCGAAGATCTTTTTGCTATCCGCACGATGGGTTTCCGTGGTGAAGCGATGGCATCTATTGCTGCAATTGCTCAGGTCGAATTAAAAACACGACGACACGAGGATGAATTGGGAACTTATATTGAGATAGAGGCTTCTAATGTTGTTAAGCAGGAGCCGATCGCAATTTCTGCAGGAACCAATATCAGCGTGAAGAATTTATTTTATAATATTCCTGCACGGCGGAATTTCTTGAAAAGTAATTCCGTTGAAATGAGGCATATAATTGAGGAATTCCAGCGCTTAGCATTAGCGCATCCAGAAGTTTTCTTTTCCTTGCATAGTGACAATAATGAACTCTTTCATTTACCATCAGCTGGGTTGAAGCAGCGCATTATCCATATTTTCGGGAATACTTATAATCAGCGTTTGGTACCTGTTGAGGAAGAAACAACAATTATTAAGTTAAAGGGATTTATTGGTAAGCCAGAATTTGGCAAAAAGACTCGCGGCGAGCAATTTTTCTTTGTCAATAATAGATTTATTAGGGATCCGTATTTAAACCATGCTGTAATGGGTGCTTACAGCGAACTATTACCAGCGGATACCTATCCTTTATACGTGCTTTTTATTGATATCGACCCTTCAAAGATTGATATCAACGTACATCCGACAAAAACTGAAATTAAATACCAAGATGATCGATCAATTTATGCCATAATACGATCTGCGGTAAAGCGCTCTTTGGGGAGGTATAATATTACACCCTCACTGGATTTTGATCAGGAAAATGGATTTAGTCAAATGGTTACCCCAAAACCTTTAGACGAGATAGTGCCTCCATCAATTAATTTTAATCCTGATTTTAATCCTTTTGATACCGAGAACAATAAAAAATCAAGCTTTGGTGGTAATCCTTCGCTATCGCCGAGGGAGGGGCGCAATACCATGACGCAAAACTGGGAGTCCCTTTACGAAATTTCCCAAAAAACAAGCTTTACACAATTACCTATTCCTACATTGGAGTCGAGTGTTAATGAATTTGAGCCTTCTAGCGAGAAGTCTATTTTTCAGCTTCACAATCGATTTATAGTATCCCAAATTCGGTCCGGTTTTATGCTGATCGATCAACAAGCTGCACACGAAAGAGTATTGTTTGAGCGCTTCTCGCAACAAATTGAAAATCAAAAAGGAGCTAGCCAGCAGAGCCTTTTTCCGCAAACCATAAATTTAGTGGGTGGAGATTTTGAACTTATTCAGGATTTGCTACCTCATATCGAATCACTGGGATTTATAATTCGACCGTTTGGTAAAAATGCATTTGTGATAGATGGAATTCCTGCCGATTTACCCTCTTCCTTAAGTGCATCACAAGTATTGGAACAGCTTTTAGAGAATTTTAAAAACAATCAGCAAATTAGTCGTTTATCAAAAAGGGAGAATCTCGCTCATAGCATGGCACGAAGTACAGCCATAAAAGCCGGAACGGTTCTTTCTTATGAAGAAATGGCAGATTTAATTGATAAACTTTTTGCATGCGAAAGTCCCAATATTTCCTTAGGCGGTAAAAGTGTAGTCATTACATTTACGCTCAAAGAGCTGTTAGAAAGATTTGGCAAATAAAAACAAATAGCAAATAAATATGGAAAATAGATCCACCTCACCTTTTAGTGTTTTACCACCGGTTGTAAAAAATTTATTGATCCTAAATGTCATTGGATTTATCGGGATTATGATTTTTCCTCCTGCAACACGACTGTTTGGTGTATTTTATCCAGATTCCCCCTTCTTTCATAGCTGGCAAATAATTACCTATATGTTTATGCATGGCGGTTTTGCACATATCTTTTTTAATATGTTTGCACTGTTTATGTTTGGTCCGGTTATAGAGCAGATCCTTGGATCTAAACGATTTGTCTATTTCTATTTGATTACAGGGCTAGGGGCTTTAGCCTTACAGTTTCTGGTTCAAGGATATGAGGTCTATAACTTAATAGGAACTCCTTTTGCAAGTGAATTTCTGAATTTTGATATGGCAAGTGGAATGGTCTACTCCAATCATCCGAGTTTGAGTCAAGAAGGATTGCGCGCTGTTGCTAGTATTTATAATACACCAATGGTAGGTGCTTCAGGGGCTATATTTGGAGTTTTAGTGGCTTTTGGGGTTTTATTCCCAGAAACTTCTTTATATTTAATGTTTATCCCGGTACCGGTAAAGGCTAAATATTTTATTCCTGTTTATATTCTAATCGAGCTATTTCTAGGAGTTTCTCAATTTGCTGGCGATTCAGTTGCCCATTTTGCACATATTGGCGGCGCGTTATTCGGATTTTTATTAATTAAATTTTGGAGAATAAAGCGTCCGCGTGCTTGGTAAAACAGTAGGTTATTTTGTAACTTGCATTAGTGAAATTGAAGGAAGGGTTTAGAAATTTTGCCATGAAAAGTCCAATAGTTGATGAGTTAAAATATAAGGTTTTCAAGTCAGGGAACCCTTTATTTCTTTTTATCGGCTTAAATGTAATCGTTTTTTTGATTATAAACATAGTACTCTTTTTTGAATTTATCTTCAACAGTCCTGGGCAAGTAAGTAATTTTATTCAGTTGCAGCTTGCAATGCCGTCGAGTTTGAGCGATCTTCTTTATAAACCATGGACCTTTATTACTTATATGTTTACGCAGCGAGGGTTTTTTCACTTGCTTTTTAATATGCTCTGGTTATTCTGGTTAGGGGGAATATTTCTCGAATTTCTAAATAAACGGCAATTTATATTTACCTATTTGGTTGGAGGATTAGCGGGAGCTCTTGTGTTTCTAGTATTATTCAATACTCTTCCTGTTTTTAGTACTTCGGTAAATAATTCAATCTTATTAGGAGCATCCGCAAGCGTGAGTGCGATAGTGATCGGAGCGGCAGTATTGGTTCCACATTATTCCATAAGGTTGCTTTTTTTTGGAAATGTAAGGTTAGTATACTTGGCATTAGCTTTTGTGGTATTGGACCTAATAGGGATAGCAGGAGGAAATCCTGGAGGTAATATTGCACATTTAGGAGGAGCGCTTCTGGGGTATCTATATGTCTCGCAATTGAAAAAGGGCAACGATTGGAGTAAGATATTTATGCGAAGAGAAAAAAAGCACCCTTTTAAAGTCTATAAGAATGAAAATCCAGTGCCATCGAAGAGTTCAAAACCCGATCAAGTATATATTGACGCTATCTTAGATAAGATATTAAAAACAGGCTATAAAAGCTTAACGAATGCAGAGAAAGATGCTCTTTTTAAAGCGAGCAATGAAGATAAAAACAAATAGGATGAAGCGTTGGAAAAAGCCCTTAGGTTGGTTTAGCAGATTTGTTTTATTCTTGAGCTACTCTGTGGTTATTGGCTTGTTATTTAGTTATCTAGCTCCTTTTGTAAACCCTAAATTCTTTTGGCCCATAGCTTTTGTTGGCATCGTTTACCCAGTTCTGTTAATATTAAATATTGCTTTTATACTTTATTGGTTTTTTCGTAAACCGAAAATTGCGATTATTCCTATAATTTCTTTATTGATAGGTTGGGGTACATTAAATAAAACGGTGGGTTTTACGACTAGAAATGCAGAACCCATAAAAGACAGTACCCATTTAAGGGTAATGAGTTATAATGTTCATCTTTTTAAAGGGTTTGGAGATGATAATAAAATTAACACTAAGAAAGATATTCTCGAACTTTTCCAAGACTTAGATCCCGATATTATTTGTATTCAAGAATTTTACACTCGAAAAAAAGGGAGAATGATGTTAAAGCTTCTTTGATTAGTGCGCTTGGTTATAAACATCATTATTTTCAAGAGGTTGCAGGGAATAACTTTGACGCATATGGGATAGCAATTTTCTCTAAATATCCAATCGTTAAATCTGGTTCATTAGATATTAATCTTGAGAAACGGACGGTTAATCGTATCCAGTTTGCTGATATAGAAAAAAATTCGAAGCTGTTCAGAGTTTATAATGTACACTTACAGTCTATCGGATTTAAAAAGGAAGACTATGCTTTTATTGGCAAAAAACTGTCCAATATGGATGAAGATATCTCTTCAACAAAAAGGATAGGCGGCCGCCTAAAGAATGCTTTTATTAAGCGCAGCGAGCAAGTGAATTTGCTCTATGATCATATCAAACAATGCACAACGCCATACATCGTCGCTGGCGACTTCAACGATACCCCTTCATCTTACTCTGTTAATAAGATTTCAAGAGAAATGAACAATGCTTTTGAAACAAAGGGAAGGGGTTGGGGAATAACCTATAACGGGGATTTTCCTAATTTCCAGATTGATTATATCATGGCCAGCAAAGAGTTTGCTATTCATAATTTTGAAATTATCCCGCAAAGGCTTTCAGACCATTACCCCATCTGGAGTGATCTGGAATTTTAAATAAGGGGTAAGCCAATTCTTAAGCGGCACTCATTATCTCAAATCTCTTTAGTAAATTTGCCACATGAATCAGTCATTGCTAGTTTATAATACTTTAAGTCGTAATAAGGAAGCTTTCGCACCGCTACACCCTCCTTTTGTGGGGATGTATGTATGTGGACCAACTGTTTATAGTGATGTGCACCTTGGAAACTGTAGAACCTTCGTGTCTTTTGACTTGATTTATCGCTATTTAATCCATCTGGGCTATAAGGTTCGTTATGTCAGAAACATTACAGACGCTGGCCACCTCGAGGGAGACAATGATGAGGGAGATGACAAATTCTCGAAAAAAGCCCGTTTAGAGCAACTAGAGCCAATGGAAATCGTTCAACGATATACGTTGGGATTCCATGATGTTATGCGAATGTTCAATACTCTGCCTCCTTCAATTGAGCCTACTGCTACTGGCCATATTTCAGAGCAAATAGAGATGGTGAAAGACATTTTGAATAGGGGGTATGCCTATGAGGTGAATGGAACTGTTTATTTTGATGTAGATAAATATAGTAAAGAGTTTAATTATACAATTCTTACCAATCGCAATCTTGAGGAAATGCTCAATAACACACGTGAGCTTAGCGGCCAAGATGAAAAGCGTAGTCGATTGGATTTTGCTTTATGGATAAAGGCGAAGCCAGAGCATATCATGCGGTGGCCATCTCCTTGGGGAGCGGGTTTCCCTGGCTGGCATATTGAATGTTCCGCTATGAGCAGTAAATACCTAGGTGATCAATTTGATATACACGGAGGAGGGATGGATTTAGCAGCTACACACCATACCAATGAAATAGCCCAATCACAAGCCTGTCATCATGTTCAGCCAGCAAAGTATTGGATGCATACGAATATGCTTACGGTAAATGGTACACGGATGTCGAAGTCTGCCGGTAATGGTTTTTTACCACACGAGCTTTTTACGGGAAACCATGATCTTTTAAACAAAGGCTATTCGCCAATGGCTGTTCGGTTTTTTATGCTGCAGGCACATTATAGAAGCACTTTGGATTTTTCAAATGATGCTTTGGAAGCTGCGGAAAGAGGGTTTAAAAGATTGATGAATGCCATTTCGTTGCTTCCCAAGTTAAAGACATCTGATAAAGCGAAAAAAAGTGTAGAATTAGAAGATCTTAAATCTCGCTGTTATGCCGCAATGAATGACGACTTTAATAGTCCTATTCTCATTGCTGAATTATTCGACGGCGTACGCATTATTAATAGCATTTATGATGGAAAAATCAATTTATGCGAGGATGATGTTAATGAATTGAAAAAGCTGATGCAAGATTTTGTATTTGACATTTTAGGACTAAAAGACGATAGCATAGATGAGTCTGAAGATTTTGAGAACCTGATGAAATTTGTAATTAACCTACGAATTGAAGCAAAAGCGAATAAAGATTATGCGACTTCCGACCGTATTCGAAAAGGTTTGGAAAGTATGGGAATACAATTGCAAGACAATAAGGAAACTACTTTGTGGAATAAAAAATAAGGGAACGATAATGAAGACATGTAACATCCAAAGATATTTCCTTCCTTTTTTATTTCTGTCTCTTTCTCCCCTTGCTTTAAAAGCTCAGCTTGATATGGTAAGTGAGATTGTGGCTGCTGATTATTATTCTTCTGAGCTAGCTAGAAATAAGGGTGTACTTGCAGGATTAAAACATGGTGTTGATCAACAGACTGTCTTTTTTCAGCCTGCTCCAGAAAAGGCCTTAGATTACCTTAGAAACATGCCTAACATTCCTGATGCTATTAGCTGGAAGCCCGTGATGGCAAAAATTGCTAAAAGTAATGAGTGGGGTTTTACAACAGGCCCCTTTGTTTCAAGCGTTAAGGGACTGAAAGATAACTATGGGGAATACCTAACAATATGGAAAAGAAATAGAAAAGGGAAATGGAACATGGCCTATCGAGCAGAAATTAAACATCCGAAAGCGTCTCACGAGGAAGGAATAGAATTTGTGAATCCTGAGAATCAGAAGTTTATTGTGCAGCGCTCAAAATCCAGGCTTGAACAGCGTGAGGAAATCATAACAAGTACGGATCGATTGATGGGAACAGTGTTAAGAGCTGATAATAGAGTAGGCTATGATGAGTTTCTTGCTGACGACTCTCGGCTTCTGTTTTCTGGATTTTCGCCGGTACTTGGCAAAAAAAATATTCAAAACTTCCTCATCAAAAATAAAATAGACATCAAAACAACACCTCTGGGGGTAGATCGTTCACTAAGCGGTGAGTTGGCTTTTTCCTATGGCGACGCCAAAGTGATCAAAGATAACGTGGTTCAAAACTTTTATTACCTTCGGATTTGGGAGCTCAATCAAGCCTATAAATGGAATGTTCTTGTAGAAATGCTATTTGAGAAGTGATTTAATGAAAGACTTCTCAAATAGCATACTCATAGCTTATTTACATCCAGACTTCTAGTCCTTCACAAGACTTGTAATCATCATCTATTTTAATGTAAGTAGTTTTTCTTCTAGCTTCAAACCATTCACTAATAGTTCGATTGGTTTTATCTTCTAAAGCTGCATTTTTTAATTTTGCGTAGTCTTGTTCAAGATTTGCCTTATGCGGCGGGATTCTTGATTTTAAATAGACGAAACGGTATCCCGTTTTTCCGTCTGGACCAGTAAACTGACTTGGGCGCGAAAATTTACCAACCTCTAGCGTATCTATTGCAGAAAAAACAGACGCATCTAACTGGTCGACAGGGATATATGTTGTTCGTGATTGAACATTTTCACTATTTAAAAGCATTCCGCCATTATATTTAGTTTGTTCATCATTAGAGAAATGATTTGCTGCAGTAAAGAAATCTATTTTCTTACTTTCAACCAAATTATAAACACTATCAGCGAGCTTTTTGGTTTTTTCTAAACTTTCAGGAGTAGGAGAAAAAGTTCGTAAGATATGCCTTACTCTAACTTGCTCTCCCCTGCGTTCAAGGACCTGTATAATATGATATCCGAATTCAGTTTCAAAGACATTGGAGATTTCACCTGGTTTTAATTTAAATGCAGTTTTTGTAAATTCCTTCACCCAAGTGTTTCGATCAGAGAAAGGGTATTCCCCCCCTTCGGCGGCAGAACCGGGATCTTGCGAATAAAGTCGTGCCATGGTGCCAAAGTCTTTCCCGTCTTCTACAATCTCTTTTCGAATACTTTGCAAGCGATCATAAATAGGTTTCTTTTCATTTTCAGATAGTTTTGGATAAAAAACTATTTCTCCAACTTCTACTTCAGTATTGAAATTGGGTAAGCTATCTGTAGGAATGTTTTCAAAAAAGCGCTTAATTTCGAAGGGGGTTACATCAATATTTTCCGTAATTTTTCTTTGCATTTTATTGGCAATGAGTTGTTCGCGAATATCAGGACGCATCTCTTCTTTGTACTGAAGTAATGAACGATTTAGGAACTGTTCAAGCCTTTCTTGTCCACCAGCGCGACTAGACATGTAGCGCAACCGATTATTGATATTATCATCGATTTCATCTTCAGTAACCTCAATAGAGTCGATCACTGCTTGTTGGGACAATAACTTTTGTGTTAACAGTTGTTGAAGAAAATAGCACTTTATATCTGTGTCGGCTGGATTACCTTGAGCTAAATATTGAGCATACTGATTTTCAATCTCAGATTTAAGAATCACATTGCCTCCCACAACTGCAACTACTTTATCGATCTCCTGACTTCTTGCCTCTTTGTTTGCTAGGGCAATGACAAGGAATAAAAATAAACTGATATACTTCTTCATTTATTTATACGTTTCTATATTGTTTTTTCTTCTTGCTTCCTCAACAATTTGGTTTTCTTCTTGATTAATCAATTCGACTTTGCGCTGATTGAGTAGAAGATTATGAATGTTGTCGCGTTCCATATCTAACGGCGATATATTATCCTGTAGTTTTGAATCTCGCAAAATTATCAGATATAATTGATCTTTTTCATTTATTTCAAATATTCGGCCATAATTTTTATAATTATTTTCATCTATTTGTTGTATCGGCATTTCTTTGGCCAGTGTTTCCAAATAATACCAAGGGGTATCTCCCAAAGAAAAATTTGAGGAGTAGGTTTGACAATACTGTAAAAGTAAGTCTTGGTCAGCCAAATTATCGGACAAAAACCATCTTTTCACTCGGTCAATTTCAGGTGCATCTTTTGGGATCTGAATGTATGAAACTTTGAAAATCGGCCTTTTTAAAATGAAAACATTTTGATTTCTTTCGTAATAGGCTGCAATCTCCTTTTCGGTAACTAAAGTATCTAGCTTCTCTTTTAATAAGGCTTCCTCAAATTCGTGAATTATTAAAGCATTTTTGTATTCTTCAATTTGAGCTTTAAAGCGCTCAGAGGTTAACTGACGCTCCTTTTGTGCATTATGCAAAAGAGCTTGTTGCCGTTGCCAATTTTCAATGTACGAATTTACTAAGTTCAAACTATCTGTACCTGTGATCCCTGGGTTAACAACATCTTTTATATCATCAGGATATAGGTAAACATCATAGGCTCTAGCAATGGGCATGTTTTTTTTACGACCACAAGAAAGCAGCATTAGGCAAAGGATGCATATAACATATAAGTTGAACTTTAAGACTTCCGCCTTTTCAAAAACCATTGATAAATTAATTTGCACTTTTCACCATCTGCTAAGGTAAGGATTAATCGTAAATTCAATTAAGTTTTAACGAATTTTAACAACATTACTTCGTATAAATAGCGTTTTGGCGAGATTTTATTTATCTTTGCTGACAATGAGTCGCTTACTTACCCAGAACCCTATCGCTTTGCGTTTCTTAATGAGCGAAACTGTTTTTCGTTCAGCTGTTGAAAATAGGCTCGCTGAAAAGATGTCCATTGATTCTATAAAAAATGATCTCCCATTGTCCGATAACATAGAACCAGATTTTTTGTTTTGGGGCTCTAATGAGCGGAATATTCTGTTTTTAACTCAAAATCTCGAAGAGGATTATTTCTCTATTGATGCCGAAGATGCTTTTTTAAAGACTCTGGCAGCCTTAAATTTAAGTCTTAATGATGTAGCTGTTTTTAATCGTAGGAAAGTTGATGAATCCACTGATCGAATTTGCGAAGTGTTGAATCCAAAAATCTGTATTTTTTGCGAAGGAGAGAATGAGAGTAATAAAGCTAACTTCAATAAAATTAGTACTGTTGAAGGCGTTGCTTGTTTATATACCTTCAGCTTTGAAGAAATGTTGACAGACACGAATAAAAAGCGTGCATTTTGGAATGCTATTAAAGGAATAACAATTGTTTAATGATCGATTTAGTTTTCGCTACCAATAATAAAAATAAGCTTCAAGAGGTTCGCTCAATCTTAGCAGGTAAAATTAATATTCTCAGTTTATCCGACATAAATTGTGAACAGGAAATTCCAGAAACTGGAGTTACTTTTCATGAAAATGCGTCTCAAAAAAGCCATTATGTCGTTGACCATTATCATACAAATTGTTTTGCAGATGATTCCGGTTTAGAGGTAGAGGCTTTGAATAATGAGCCTGGAGTATCTTCCGCACGTTATTCGGGTTCGAGGGATATGGGACAGAACATGGATTTGCTTTTAAAGAATTTAGCTGATAAATCTAATCGAAAAGCGGCATTTGTAACAGTTATTTCCTTGCTTCTTGATGGAAAAGAGTACTTTTTTGAAGGGCGAGTTAAAGGGGAAATTATTCTAAGCAAGCGGGGTGGGCAGGGCTTTGGGTATGATCCGGTTTTTATTCCTGAAGGTTACAGTAAAACCTTTGCAGAAATGACCGGAGAGGAAAAAAATGCAATAAGCCATCGTGCTATTGCAGTAAAGAAACTAATCGATTTCTTGCTTTCGCTCTAAAGGTTCTTTTCTCGCATCTTTCTCGTCGAGACCTTCTTTTTTCTATATTTCAGGATCCTTTTTTGCTGCTTTTTCTTCTTTTATAATTTCTTCCTTTGGTACCGCATTCGAGTCATCAGCTTTTGATTTTTCTGCTTCTTCTTTGGATCTAACCTCCTTATCGACTTTTGTGCCTGCAATGACTTCTTCTTTTGATTTTGGTCGTAATTCCGGCTTCCAAATGAAACCGTCTAGAAATTCTTGATCTTCGGGTATCTTGGAGATGGGATAATAAGTAGTTGCTGCTTTTCTAATCGAGATCACATTAGTCATCTTACTATCTTTAAACAAAACTTTTATTCTACTGCTGATGCTACGCGCCATTCCTGTAAATTTACTATTCTCGGTTGTATAATAAACGCTTTCAGCATTTCCATCCACAAAAACTCTATCCATCTCATCATTCGTAAAGAAACCGGAAATTCGTTTCCCCTTTACTTGGTGGTATTTGGAAGAGTCGAGCTCTGTGCTGACAATAAACGCCTTGTTTTGAAGCAACATATTATCTACCTTATCATTTTTTAATTGCAGATAAATTGTATCGGCGGATAGTTGTGAACCTTGAGACCATAGCATTGGACTTCCAAAGCATCGAATAAGGGAATCGGGATATCCAAAATAAGCAGAATCAGCGATGGCTTGTAAGTCAGATTTAAATATTTTTACGTTATAGTAAGCACTTACAATTCGTGTTTCAGCTGTGTCTGATGTAAGTGTGTCAGTTTTCTGCTTGGCTAATGCGCTTTGAGTTGCTTTGTTTATCAAACTGTCTACATCTCCCTTTTGAGGGATAACAGGTACGGTATCTGCCTTGTTGTTATTAGTATCTATCATCAAAGGGGTCTGAATTTTGGCTTTAGACTTTAAGGAATCAGCCGTCGATTCTATTGACTCCGGTATTTTCTCTTTTTTTATTACCGCTTCTTTTAAGGAGTCATTTTTCAACGAATTTTTCAAACCGTTAGATACACTATCAAGCAATTCTGATTTCTTTTTTAGAGAATCAATAGGGATTGTTTCTTTGACTGAAAGTGAGTCCTTGGCACCTAACGAGTCTAATAAAGGCATCGTGTCTGGTTTCTCTAAAGGGTTAATTACCTCCTCATTATTATCTTCATCTTCTTCAAGTTCTCCCCCTTCACGCGACATTTTTAACTTTGCGAAGTTATAATCGCGGAGCTTGATCACCTGCGAAAATAATGTATCGGCCGACATATAGATGGAATCTGTTCGGTTTGGAGGAGGTTCTGCGATCGAATCGAGCGAGTGGTTTGTCGAATCTTGCGGTTCCGCAGGGGGAATAAAGGAGATTGAATCTTGAGGCGCCCCCAGATTTGTAGAGTCAGATTTTGTAGCCAAAACAATATAAGCATTTTTAGTAATCATAGTAGCCTGGGTGGCCTTAGTATAAGTTCCCAGCTGGCCACGCATTATGATATGCTGTGTTGTATCTACAAAGTTTACATTTTTTACTGCTCGACCATTGCCCGATTTCCCATCATAAATTAAGCTATCTCCCCATAGAAATTTACTCCCTTCAGTATATAAATTGTTTTTGCCAAATCTAGCTGCATCACTTTCGGTATTGTAGTCTCCATTTTCAGTGTAAAGTCTCCCGTTTTGGCCGTCTATTGTGGTTGGTCCATAGAAATAAGTCATTTTAGAAGCCGAATTGTACCGCATCGTGTCAGTATGTATTTTGACATCAGGGGTTTTTACTACAACATTGTATCTAAAATAAGCATCCTGGCTGTTTTCAAAGTAATATCCGTTTTGGCTATTAAGCGTATCTGTCCCATTGATAATTTGCCCCCCATTAATGTATGTTCCTATTTTTGAACGCATATTATAGGTCAAGTAATTAGTGCTCAAGGTGGCTTCCCTATCTATTAATCGAACATTATTAGTTAATAAAGCCTGTTGCGTATCTTCAGTATAATGAAGTTTATCCGCATATACCACTGTGCCATTAGGCTGGGTAATAACTACATTGCCGTATGCATCAAAAAAATTGTCGCCTTGATTATAATCGGCACTGTCGGCGGCTAAAGTGGTGCCTTTGTGTGAAAACACAGGTCTATACCACCGGTAGGTTCCTCTTTTTTCACTAAATGATACCTTGACATTAGAAACAACCGTAATGGTTTGTTGTGAAAACAACAAAGCAGGAAATAGGCTTATCAAAAGTACAAAAAGGATTTTTTTCACTGTCCAAAAGTACGAGTTTTCCCGATTATTATCTCAAAATTGTTATTTAGCCAGATTAATTGAATATTAGGCATTGGTTTTTTAGCGCACAAATGTTCAGCCAAAGATAATTTCCATTAACTTTGAAAGATGGATCCACTAAATACCTTTTTAGATTTTATTAAAGAACGACGGCTTTTTGATGAGACGGACCGAATTTTATTAGCCGTTAGTGGTGGTAAGGACTCTGTATTTATGGCCCGTCTTTTTGCCAAAAGTAATTTTAACTTCGCGATCGCACATTGTAATTTTCAGTTACGAGGATCCGAGTCAGATGAAGACGCTGATTTTGTGGAAGGCTTGGCCAGTAGCATGAACGTTCCTTATTATTTCGGTAAAATTTGAAACAGAAAGGGAGGCGAAAAGTAGGCAAGTTTCTATACAAATGGCAGCACGCGATTTAAGGTATGCTTGGTTAGAAGAAATAAGAGTATTAAACGCCTATAATTACATTGCTATTGCCCACCATCAGACAGACTCTGTGGAAACGGTGTTGATAAACTTAGTAAGGGGAACAGGGATTGCCGGTTTGCATGGCATCCTACCAAAACGCAACCATATTGTAAGGCCCCTATTGGCTTTTACAGGTGAAGAGGTAAATCAACACATCCAAAACGATTCCATTGCCTATCGTGAGGATCGATCGAACAATGAAACGAAATACGCAAGAAATAAAATGAGGTTAGAAGTATTGCCTGTGTTAAAGCAAATTAATCCTTCATTAGAATCCACGTTCGCATCGTCAAGTAGGCGATTCCATTCTTTGGAGAAGTTTCTCAACTCACAAATTGAAGAAATAAGAGAATCCGTTTTTTTACCATTACATCAGAATACTTTTCATATTCCAATTCGTCTACTTCGTCCTTATATTAACGATACGTTTGTGCTTTTTGAACTGTTCAAACCTTTTTCATTTTCAGAAACTGTTTTAATGGATCTCATAGATAGTTTGACAACAGAAAATACAGGGAGTTTTTTTTATTCAAGCACGCATCAATTGCTAATTAATAGAGATAAATTAATTTTGAGGGAAATCCAATCGCCTTTTGAGTCTAAATTTTATATTCAAGAGTTGCCTACAGAATTTACTTGGCGGGAGAAGCGCTTTAGAGCATTTCTCTCTGCAGACAAAACCATCTCTAAAGATTTGTCGATAGCAAAAATTGACGCAAATAAAGTGGCCTTTCCTATTGAAGTGCGATCTTGGCGACATGGGGATTCATTTATGCCCTTTGGATTAAAAGGAACAAAAAAGATAAGTGACTTCTTGATCAATCAAAAAATACCTGCAGATGAAAAGGACAATATTCCCCTTTTTGTAAGTTCGAATAATGATATTTTATGGGTTGTGCCCTATCGAATTGATGAGCGCTATAAAATTAATGAAAAGACTAAAAAAGTGATTATCTTCGAACAAATCTAAGCATGGAAAACAGACAGTTGTATATCGAAAATCAATACCTCGGAAGAGACCGAGGGTGGGTTAGCGTCCGCCTTTTGTTGGCTCTATTTTGTTTTTTCGCTTATTATTTGAACAGCGAAAACGAGATAAATAGTCGCCTCTTTTTGGTTGCTGGGACAGTTATTTTATTGGTTTCTATTGGAATGATGTACATGCTACATTACCGTATACAAGTTGTAGATAAAAGTATTTTACTAAGCGGCTTATGGACCGCCCGTTTAGTAAAAATAGATGCTAATAGTATATCCAAAGTAGAACTTAAACCTTACAGCAAATTTTTAGTCAATAATCCAGTATACAATTTGCACCAAAAAGGGAAAATACGTTTTTACGCTGGTGGGAAGGATGCAGTTTGGATTACCGATCGTGATGGCTTGATTTATATTATTGGTAGTCAAAGAGCTAGTGAATTTTACGAGGCAATTAAAAAAGCCCGCAGCTAGTAAAAAAAATGTTAACATTGTTCGGTATCCTTGAGATATTGGATTTATAAAGCTTATTTTCCTAAATTTGTATAAATTTAAATTGTCTAAGTTTTAATGGGATTTTTGAAATTTTTATTTATTGCAATTGTAACCCTTACGCTATTGCGTATGGTTATTACCCGACTTTTACCTTGGGCATTGAGACGCTTTGCGCGTAAATTGCAGGAAAAAGCCTTCGGCTCCTTTCAGCAGTCGCCTCAAAACCCCTATAATCAACACACTGAACCGCGTAAGCCAGAAGGAAAGATTCACATTGACTACGTTCCTCCTCAAGAAAAACCAGCTCCAGGTGCACAAAGTGCAGGTGAGTTTGTTGATTTTGAAGAAATCCCTGATAAGTAAGTCGAATATCTCAAACTATTCTATATTTTTGGCTTTTAGATAAAATTTAGGATATGAAACATTGGTTTACACGTAATGCCATCCACTTTGCGGTTATAGGAATATTTATAGCAATCTGTTTTGTTTATTTTGCACCTGCATGGCAAGGAAAGGTCTTAGTTCAAGGAGATGTTCTGCGTGCGCAAGCTGGACAAAGGGAAATCATGGAGTTTAAACAACAAGATGGCAGTGCGCCGCTTTGGACAAATGCCATGTTTAGCGGAATGCCATCGTATCAAATTTGGGTATCTTATCCAAAGAACATTGGAACGCATATAATGTGGTTTTTTAAAACCCTTTTCCCCAATCCGATCGATACTATTTTACTTTATCTGTTAGGAGCTTATCTTTTATTTAATGTGATGCGGATGAAACCCTGGCTAGCGGCGCTAGGAGCTATTGCTATTGCCTTTTCGTCCTATAATTTTATTTATATTGAGGCTGGTCATGCTAGCAAAGCTTATGCGTTAGCTTTTTATGCCCCTGTGCTTGCCGGCATATTACTAACTTTTAGAGGAAAATACCTTTGGGGAAGTGCTTTGCTTGCTCTATCTCTGGCCCTTGAAATTCGAGTAAACCATATTCAAGTTACTTATTACCTTTTTATTGCGGTCTTAATTTTAGTTGGCATTGAACTTTATCATGCTTACAAAGATAAAAAGCTCGCAAACTTTGTTAAGTCGATAAGTTATATGCTAAGTGCCCTTGTGATTGCTTTAGGAATAAATGCGGGCTTGCTTTGGACTACCTATGAATTCAGTCAAGAATCTATTCGTGGAAAAGCAAATATTAGCACGTCAACTAAAGCCGCTGAATCGAAAGGCGTAGACAGAGAATATGCTTACCAGTGGAGTCAGGGGGTGACTGAAAGCTTAACTTTTTTAATTCCGAATGCTTTCGGTGGCGGAGCGAGTACTCAGTTGGATGAAAATTCGAATGTTGCCAAATTACTAGTTGACCGTGGGGTACAAAGAGATCAAGCTGCGGTCTTTGCCTCCCAAATGCCTACTTACTGGGGCGACAAGCCCTTTACATCCGGGCCATGGTATTTTGGAGCAACGGTTTTATTCTTGTTTGTACTCGGATTGTTTATCGTGAAGACCCGCTTGAAATGGTGGATTGTAAGCGCAACTTTATTAAGCTTATTCCTCTCTTTTGGCAAGAATTTTCCATTAATATCCGACCTGTTTTTTAATTATTTTCCTTTATACAATAAGTTTCGAGCAGTGGAATCGACACTGGTTGTTGCCGCTTTCCTTATTCCGATATTAGCAGTATTGGCTATACAAGAGCTTATTGCCAATAAGGATCCAAAATACTTAGAAAAGAAAGTAATATATAGTGTCGGCATCACGGCAGGAGTCTCACTCCTTATCGCTTTAGTACCCTCTTTGTTTTTAAGTTTTAAAGGCATTAATTATCAGGGATTTATTCGGCAAATTAGTCAACAGATACAAGATGTTAATTTTGCTGATTCTATTGGAAATGCTTTAGTTAAAGATCGTGCTGCTTTGGCAAGCCTAGACGCTTGGCGATCGGTATTATTTGTCGTGATAACTGCAGGCTTAAGTTGGTTATTGATTAAGAATAAGTTGAAAGCTACAAGTGCCATCGTTTTACTTGCTGCGGTTATTTTAATTGATATGTGGACCGTAGATCGTCGTTATTTAAATAACGACAATTTTATCGAAGAATCTGTTATTTCACAGCAGCAACAACCTCGCGAAGTGGACAAGCTGATTATGAGAGATAATGCTCCGGATTACAGGGTTCTTGATTTGTCGAGCAACCCATTTACCAATGCTAATACATCCTTGTATCATAACTCAATTGGAGGCTATCATGCTGCCAAGCTGATGCGTTATCAAGAGCTTATTGAGAGACAGTTTACCAATGCTATCAATGAGGATGTTTTGGACATGTTAAATACCCGATATTTAATTACTTCCGATGGTCAATCAGAAAGAATGCAAAACAGAAGTACAGCCGCAGGCAACGCATGGATTGTAGATAGGGTAAGCTATGTAAAGAATGCCGAGGAGGAAATGAATGCCATTGACAGCTTTAACCCTAAAGAGGTAGCAATTATTGGAGAAGAATATAAATCGTTAATTAATCTCGATAAATTGGGTACTTCTGAGAACGCTTCTATTGAGCTGGTAGATTATCGTCCAGATCACTTGACATATACATACTCTGCTCCTAAAGACGTATTGGCGGTATTTTCAGAGATTTGGTATGACAAAGGTTGGAATGCGTATGTAGATGGGAAACAAATTCCTTATTTTAGGGCGGATTATTTGCTCAGAGCGGCACAATTGCCAGGAGGGAATCATACCGTTGAATTTAAATTTGAACCCAAATCATACTATATGGGAGAGAACGTTTCTATGCTTTCCTCGCTTTTATTGATTTTAGTTTTTGGCTTCGCTTTTTGGAAAGGAAGGCAACCAGAAACTCCAGAAAGCAAAAGTTAATAACATAAAACATAGTATTTTACTTTTTAAAAATGAAGATAGTTACTTATAATGTAAACGGTATTCGTGCAGCCATGCGCAAAGACTGGGTGGGCTGGTTAAAGGAAACGGATGCTGATGTGGTTTGTTTGCAAGAAATAAAAGCATCCCCAGACCAACTGACGGATCTTTTATTGATTGAGCAATTGGGTTATGAGCACTACTGGTATCCTGCACAAAAAAAAGGATATAGTGGGACTGCAATTTTAACTAAGAAGTCGCCTAAGCATGTTGAATACGGCATGGGTGAGAGTGATTATGATAATGAAGGAAGGATCTTAAGAGTAGATTTTGATGAGCTTTCCGTAATCAGTGCCTATTTCCCTTCGGGCTCCAGCGGAGACATCCGCCAGGAGTTTAAATACCAGTTTTTAGATGATTTTCAACATTATAGCAATAAGCTGCTTACGGAGATACCAAATTTGGTAATCTCGGGTGACTACAATATTTGTCACCGCCCGATTGATATACATAATCCTAAATCGAATGCAAAGTCATCTGGCTTTCTTCCTGAAGAGCGAGAATGGATGGAAGGCTTCTTGTTGTCGGGATATACGGACTCTTTTAGGCACCTTAATTCAGATCCGCATCATTATACCTGGTGGAGCTATAGAGCAGGAGCCAGAGCTAAGAATTTAGGCTGGCGCATCGATTATAATATGGTGAGTAAGCCTTTAAGTGAAAAAATAAAATACAGTGAAATTCTCAGAGATGCCATGCATTCCGATCACTGTCCGGTATTGCTAGAATTACGTTAAACGCTTGTATCCCGTCTAGACTTTCGATTTAATTAAAGGAAGCTATTATCAATCGAGGTAAGCAATATGTTACATTGAATATCACCGTTTTTTTTTGTGCATGGCGGAGATAAGTCTATATTTAACAAACATAGGCTTATCAAAAACTTTCCGCAATGAAAAGACTTATACTCTTTATTTCTCTATCTCTCTTACTTTCCATTCTTGTAATGACCTCGTGTCAGAAAATAGACGACTTGGCCATTGATGATACCAAAGAATTATCACAACCGATAAGCATGAAACTATTCGATGAGGAAGTTCTTTCTAGCAAATCACTGATAGGTAGTACAGATGGAACACCCGAATTTAATCAATTCTCCATAACGGATTCAATATCTCTTGCCGATGCTTTTTTGACCATTGACTTACGCCGTTTAGATAGACGAATCGCTGAGACTTCTTACACTTTTTTCCCAAAAGAAGATAGTGTTTTGATTGATGGTGTTATTAATATCTACCAAAGCTTTAATTCAAGCTTTGGGCGCATCACCTATAACACCTTACAGGGACATAATGCTAAGCTAAAGTATAAATTTGAAAATGGAGCGTTTTTAGTGGATGTTAGTAAATATGATTTAGGTAAAGATTGGGTGACTGTAGGCTATGGCGATCAAGATAAATTCTCCATCTACGTCAACTATAAGTACGTTTACTATCGTCGCTATAGCTCTACAGATATGCACCTGGTGGAATTCGTGAATCCATCCCCAAATATGCCCGAACAGGATGAGACTTGGGCGAAACTTTTTTTCAACTTCATACCTGAATGGACATTCGAAGACTCTCATTTCCGTAGTTTCTCAATGTTGAATCTACTCAAGTATTCACAAATAATGGAAGAGCTGAAACGTTACGACTTTAAATCTATAAATAAGGAAGACAATTTTCTTTCTTCCGATCGTGGTCCGAGCGTTGTGACAATTGAATAAAGCTTTTTTCTTAAAGTGGGAAAGACATTATTATTTTACTATTTCTCTGTTTTTGTTTTCATACACTGTTTTTAGGTCTTATCCGTCTATAACCTTACAGGTCTTATACGGATATAGCTATACACTTTTGCGATAAATTATCTCACAATGAAAGCACTGGAAACGGAGCAAAAATTTTACTCCAACTCATTTAAGGAAAAGCTGATAGTCAAAGTGGTTTATCAGAACCTACCACTCAAGACTGTTGCCAGAGACTATGGTCTGCCCAATGTGCATATGTTAAGCAACTGGGTCAACCTTTATAAGAAAAAATTAGAAAAAGGAGCGGTATCTTTATTGCCTATGGATACCAAGACAAAAGACCCAAAGGCACTTAAGGCTAGGATCAAACAACTGGAGAAAGCATTGGAAAAGGCCAATGTGATGATCTATGGCCTTAATTCGATGATTGATTTCGCTGAAAAAGAACTTAAGGTTCCTTTGCGAAAAAAGCATGGTACCAAACGGTAACGCTGATCAAAGAGCGTCGCATTACAAGGATGGGTATCGGGCCTCTTTGTAGACTGTTTGGTAAATCCCGAATGGCATACTACGACAGAAAAAACCATTTTAAAGCTGTCAATCAGGACGAAATCATTGTTTTGGACCTGGTTGCCCAGATCCGAAGGGAGCTGCCGGGGCTTGGATTGCATAAATTGTACCGGTGCCTATATCAGCCCATGAGGAACCATGGAGTTAAAATGGGCCGGGACAAGTTGAATATGCTGCTGCGCAAACATGGGTTGCTTATAACCAGAAATTCGCGCAAGCCCCGCACAACGCAATCCAATCATTTACTGAGAAGATATCCGGATATTGCCAAACACCTGTTGGTCGACCGGTCAGAACAATTATGGGTAGCGGATATTACATTCATTTGTATCGGATACAGTTTTAATTACCTAAGTCTGATTACAGACGCCTATTCAAAGAAGATCATGGGTTATTGTCTGCACCCATATTTAACGAATGAAGGGAGTATCAATGCTTTAAAAATGGCTTTACAGAGCCGTACCGGTAATCTGCCCCTGATCCATCATTCTGACAGGGGCGTACAATACTGCAGTTATAATTACATTATATTGCTTAATCAGCAGAAAATCGCAATCAGTATGACCCAGCATGGAGAAGCCTACGAAAACCCTATTGCCGAAAGGATCAACGGCATTCTGAAAACTGAATTTAGATTATCCAGGGTATTCAAATCAAGGAATGAGGCTTTGTTGGCTGTAAAAAGTGCCATAGAAGCTTATAACCACTTAAGGCCGCATATGAGTTGTGGTTTTTTAACTCCCGAAATTGCCCATCAGGCGACTGAGCCACTAATAAAACACTGGAAAAACAATAGAAGAAAAAAAGCCCCAACAGATTCAATTATAGAACAAAAATGATTAATTTAACTCCAAATATTCACCTCCCAAAACTGTAAAGTAAAACACGGACAAGACCAACTGTAAAGTAAAACACGGACAAGACCACATGTATAGTTATTTTAGGAACGATACAGCAAGAACTCTACAAGAATACATAAACTAAAGGGTGGATTATCATTTATTCAAGAATTGCAACACTCTTATTTCTTCTGAATCAGGCAAACCGAGTAAGCAGTTACACCCTCTTCTCTCCCAATAAATCCCATGGTTTCATTGGTTGTTGCTTTTATAGAAATGTCATCTACCGATATTCCAGCAGCTTCAGCGATATTCTTTTTCATTTGTGGGATGTAGGGTTTTATTTTCGGTGCTTCTATGCAAAGCATAGCATCTATATTCCCGATTTCCCAATCTTTATCTGCTAACATCTTAACACATTGAGTGAGTAAAAGCAAACTATCTACATCTTTCCATTTCATGTCGGTATTTGGGAAATGGTAACCAATATCTTCTAAATTAGCGGCTCCCAGCAAAGCGTCACAAATAGCATGTGCTAAAACATCGGCATCAGAATGGCCGAAAGTGCCGGAATGATGTTCTAGTTTTACCCCTCCTAAAATAAAAGGATGATTTTCTTTTAATTGGTGAACGTCAAAACCAAAGCCTACTTTAATTTTCATTGGAATAAATTGTTTAAAAGTGGTAATGAATTTATCATGAGTGGTTTATTCATTTCGATCTGTGAGTTTTGCGGACTCATGATGGTTTCATCTGTATAATTTGTTTATAAAATGCAATGAAGCTCTTATGAGTGTTAGTCGTCTCGAGTTGTCAGTTTCGCGAGCTCACAAATGGATTCATGATTTTTTCTCAAACTTATCAAATCTAATCTGTGGGCGCAAATCTTAGGGTATATTTTACTGCACAAGATTTTGATCTTTGTGTTTTAGGTTTTCAGCTTCGTTATATAATTGGTCCAATTTATCCTGCTCTTTTTGCAAAATAACTTTTCGTTTTAAGCTTAGCTTGGGGGTTAATTCTCCAGCTTCTATTGTCCATTCTTTGGGTAATAAAATAAAGCGCTTTACTTGCTCCCAGTGTCCAAAATCTTTATTCAATCGATCCAGCTCTCTTTGAAATTTATCAAGTACTTCCGTATTTTTAATTGCTTCGTCTCTTGTTGTCCATTTGATTTTTTTATGGATGCACCAAGCTTTTAATGTCGCAAAGTCAGGTACGATTAAAGCAGAGGGAAACCTTTTGTTTTCCCCGATCACCATTACTTGAGCAATAAAGGTAGATTCCATGAATTTATTTTCCAAAACTTGCGGCGCAATGTATTTTCCTCCTGCGGTTTTAAACATTTCTTTTTTGCGATCCGTGATTCGCAGGAACCCACCCTCAGTAATTTCTCCTATATCACCGGTGTGGAAAAATCCTTCCTTGTCGATAGCTTCTGCTGTAGCTTCATCATTTTTATAATATCCTGAAGAAACATTTGGACCTTTACAAAGGACTTCCCCGTCGTCTGCAATTTTTAATTCCACATTTTGGAGAGGTTTGCCAACGGTTGCAAATTTTAATTCCCCCCTCCTTAGGCCGTTTACTGCAAGAACTGGAGAAGTTTCGGTAAGTCCGTAACCCTCAAGAACTGGAATGCCCGCTGCCCAGAAAATGCGTGCAAGACGAGGCTGTAATGCTGCTCCGCCAGAAATAAGGGCTACTATATTCCCCCCTAATGCTTCTTTCCATTTGTTGAAAACCAGCTTGCGGGCAATACTTAATTGGATATTGTAAAAAGTGCTGTTGTTTTCTGGTTCTTGAAATCGGAGCCCTAAGTTTAATGCCCAAAAGAATATTTGCTTTTTAATTCCCGTTAGCGCATTTCCTTTGGAAACAATTTTATCATATATTTTTTCTAGCACTCGTGGTACGGTTGTAAAGCCGTTCGGCTTGATCTCATTTATGTCGGCAATTACTGTATCCATACTTTCTGCAAAATAAATTGATACACCTATGGAATAGTACATATAAACCACCATACGTTCAAAAATATGAGATAGTGGTAAAAAGCTAATTGCCGTTTTATAGCTGTTTGGAAAGAGAGTTTGCGAGTCTTTAACATTGCTTAGCAGGTTTTTATGTGACAAGAAAACCCCTTTTGGGCGCCCCGTTGTTCCTGCTGTGTATATCAGGGTTAATAGGTCATTTTCATGAACGGCATTTTTGTATTCTTCGAGGTTTATGGATGTGTCTTTTGCCCCACTTTCTAGGAAGTCATCCCAGAACATAACCCCCTCTATTTTATCGAAAGAGCATATAGGTATGGGAAGTGCGCACCTATCTAAGACGTCTTTCATTTTACTGTACATCTCTTTGCCTGAAAGAAAGATCATTTTTACTTCGGCATCGTTTATAATGTGGGTAAGATCTTGATCGGATAGCGTTGGATAGAGAGGAACAGAAGCGGCACCTAGCTGCATTATTCCAAAATCACAAAAATTCCATTCTGGCCTATTAGGGGACATAATGGCAATTTTATCTGCTTTTTTTATTTTTTTCAAAGCTAATGCACGGCTACAATTATTAACAATGCTTAAGAATTCTGATGTTTCGTATGTTTTCCATTTGCCTTCAGATTTTCCCGAGACCATCGCCTTTTTTGAGAAGTTTTTCTCGTAATTAGGTAAAATATCGAATACACGTTTGAGTTCAGCCATTGTGTTTAAATGAATAGTTCATGAATATTCTAATTTACGAAAATAATATAACAAAGCTTATTTATGACTTTTTTTAAACATATAAAAAAATAGTTGTATGTATCTATATGGTTAATATTTTTTCGCCCGACGTCTTTGGCACTTCATTTGTACTTATAGAAAAGTAAAATAAAAACACATGATGAAAAAATTGACTTTATTATTATTAACTATTGGATTTATTGGATTTTCACAGCAGGAAGTTAAAGCGCAAGCTTTAGGGTCAAGTTACCAAAATGCAATCGGAGGACGCTTTGGAGTAGCGAACGGCATTACTTTTAAACATTTTATGAATGATAGAAATGCATTGGATTTTATTTTAAATTTTCGGGCAAGAAAGAATCATTATTCTTCTTTTAGACTAGTTGGTTTATACGAAATTCATAATCCGATTGCGAATGCGGCGGGACTTCAGTGGTATTATGGTATTGGTGGGGGAATAGGCTCTTATGCATATAAAGATAATAGCCATAGAGATTCCGATGTTTACCTAAGTGTTGATGGTGTTCTCGGTTTGGATTATAAATTCGCTGGTGCGCCTATCAATATTGCATTAGATTGGAAGCCATCTTTCGATATTTCTCCTAATCAAGGATTGGATTTTGAAGGAGTCGGTTTATCTATCCGATTTGCATTTTAAAAGAAAGTTACCAGTTTTAAACATAAGAGCTAGATATTCTTTTAGCTCTTATGTTTGATTATCCTAGACTTTATTCCTTTTTAAATCTTTTAGAGATTTAACCAAGCCTTTCTTATTCTCATTTGACTGCCTGTCACTTTTGGCAAAGGCATGATAAAATATCGTTTTGTTGTATCCCGGGTTAATTTAATTTTCAAGGATTTTAACATGCCATCTCTAGAAACTAGTACCTGATATTCATCATTTGGTTTGGCTGTTTTTAAAAGGTTATCGATGTCATCGTTTGTTCCTATTCGAATATCATTGATTGAGATGATTTCATCTCTAACATTGATGCCATCATTCCAAGCTCCGCTTCCCCGGCTAATGTTAGTGACAATTAATTTACCATTTTGAATAGTGGTCTTTATCCCTAGTTCCGCAAGCTCCACATCCGCTGCAATGTCAATGAGTTGTAAGCCGGCATATTTTAAGTAGGCGTTATAATCGAGCGGTACAGCTGAATCTATATAATCGAAAACTGGTTGAAGGGATTTGCCAGCGACTTTTTCGGCCATTGCCTTAAACTCCTCTTCTGTAAATCCACGGTCTTCTTTTTTGTAATACTGATCATACATTGCGCTCATCACGTCATCTAGGCCTTTTTTTGCATTTGTAGCATTCAATATTTCTAAGTCAAGTAACAAAGCCACCAGAGCCCCTTTATTGTAGTAGGTAACAGTGGTATTGCTTGAGTTTTCATTGGGTCTATATTGCTTGATCCAAGCGTCGAAACTTGATTCCTTCAATGTTTGTATGATATTGCCCGGACGGTTCTCTACTGCGTTGATGTCATCTGCAAGAATCTGTAAGTATTTCGCTTCGTCGATTAGCCCTGCTTTAATCAGAATTAGGTTGTCATAGTAGGCTGTAAAGCCTTCCGAAATCCAAAGATTGGTGGTGTAATTTTCTGCATCATAATTAAATGGACCTAAGTTTTCTGGGCGCAAACGCTTAACATTCCAAATATGGAAATATTCGTGAGACACCAAGCCTAGAAAATTAAGATAAGTTGCTGGATTACTATACCCATTCCTAGAAGCGCCTAAAACCGTTGAATTTAAATGTTCTAAACCGCCACTTCCCGATTCGTAATTATGGACGATAAACACATATCTTTTGTTGGGGTTTTCTTTGAACACCGCGGTTTCGCTCTCTACAATTTTTCTTATGTCGAGTTTTAATTTTTCTTTATCATAGTTTCCGCCGCCGACCATGGCCACTTCATGGTCTACTCCAGATGCGGTAAAATAGAATATATCTTGATTGCCGACTTCAATCGGCGAGTCAAATAAGACATCGAAATTGGGAGCAAAAAATGTATTCTCTTTATTTGGGACTGCGTCTAAGCCTGTTGATATTTTTGTCCAAGTTGGATAAGGAATGATTTTTACTTCTGCAGGGTGGTCGATTTTGTTATTTAAGTACATAAATATACCTGTAGAGGATAGAAAAGCGTGTGATTCATCAACAAAGCTGGTTCTAACCGAGACTTCAAAAGCATAAACACGGTAGTTGATTTCAATTTCTTCGGCTTTATTGGTTCGAATTTTCCAGGAGTTTTTATCCGTTTTGGCAAAAGCCAGTTCTTTTCCATTTCCATTAGCTTCAAATCCTTCTACATTTTTCGGGAACTCTCTAATGAGGTAAGAGCCGGGCGCCCATACGGGCATTTTTACTTTTATTACATCTTCTTTGTTCCCTGTAATGATCATTTTTACTTCTACATAATGTGCTTGAGGTTCTGTAAAGGAAATTTCGAAGGCAATTTTCTGTTGGGTGTTAGCGGTAAGTGTATTGCTTAATATTGTCATTAAGAATAGGATTAAATATTGTTTTTTTAACATAAAGAATGCTTTTAACAAAGGTAATAGATAATACCTGAATTGAAAAAATAGTCTTTCATTGACTTTCTAAGTTCCCAAATAATGGAGTTGTTATAAAAAGCTATTAATCAAATTGATGGCATTCGATAAATTTAGCTAATTTTGGGGAACACATTATGAGTTTGAATTTATGATTTTAGTTGTTGATAGCGGTTCTTATAAATCTGATTGGATGTTCGAGTCGGAAGGCAAGGAATTGCAGCTTAGAGCCAAAGGTATTAATCCGTTTTTTACTTCTGAAAAAGATACTATAAGGATTGTTCAGCATATTCAGGAATTGAAACCCTTTGTAAATCAAGTAAGAGAAATATATTTTTTTGGATCAGGTTGCACTAGTCCCGACCGTCGTGAGATAATTTCCAATTCACTTTCTCACGTTTTTCCTCATGCGTTTATATCGGTAGATACCGATATAATTGGGTCAGCTTATGCTACTTGTGGTAATAGAGAAGGTTTTGTCGCTACCTTGGGCACAGGTTCTAACATTTCATTTTTTGATGGTGAATCGATTCAGCTAGGTAAGCAGGGTTTAGGCTATGTATTAGGAGATATTGGGTCGGGAGCTTGGTTTGGAATAAATTTAATCACCTCCTGTTTATATGAAACACTACCAGATGAATTGCGCTCAGACTTTCAAGAGAAGTATGCACTTGATAAGGAGAAGGTAATTGAAAATGTGTATCAAAAACGCAATCCTAATGTTTACTTGGCGTCCTTTGCTCCATTTTTATCTGAGCATCGAAACCATCCTTTCGTTTCTGCGTTAATTGATAAGGGGTTCGAAGAGTTTGTTCAATCGAATATTTATTTATATCCGGATTATGATAAATACGTTTGTCATTTTGTTGGCTCAATCGCTTTTCATTTTGATAAAGAACTGATAAAAGTTTGCGAAAGGCATAAGATAAAAGTGGGTAAAATTATTAAGCAGCCCATTCAAGACCTATATCAATATGTTTTGGAGCGTGTAAAAATTGAAAATTCTATAAACTAATTTAAATAACAAATGAAACTATTACTTATTTTATTTAGCATGTTTTTTAACCCATCAAACAATGCAGTTGAAAATATTTACGGCTTTAAAGTTGAGAGCATTAATGGAGAAAAGGTTGATCTCTCCACTTTTAGAGGAAAGAAGATCTTAATCGTTAATACCGCTTCTAAGTGCGGATTTACCCCTCAATATAAGGACTTAGAAGAGCTGTCCGAGCGTTATAAAGATAAGCTAGTGGTTATTGGCTTCCCCGCTAATAATTTCAATCAACAAGAACCAGGAACTAATAAAGATATCCAAGAATTTTGTGAAAAGAATTATGGAGTAACTTTTTTACTTTCAGAAAAAGTGGAGGTCAAGGGCAATAAAATTGACCCTTTGTTTGATTACTTGACTAAAGCTGCTAATCCAGATTTTACTGGAGATATAAAATGGAATTTTGAGAAATTTTTGATCGATGAAAATGGAAAGTTAATTCATCGTTATCGTTCTGCGGTAACCCCTCTTTCTGCAGAAATTGTGACTAAGCTTTAGTGCAGAATTCTCTTATAAAGCGACTGAATTTATTAATGCTTTAAAAAAATAAAGGGCAGTCTTTTTTGAAGATTACCCTTTATTAATAGATTTATAATTGGTTGGTTCAAAAGTAGCAATAAATTTTGATATTCCAAATTATCAAGGCCTTTTTTTACGATAAGTGTAAAGTTATTGTAAAAATTTTAAAGTGTTCCCTCTTTTTTGAATACCCAGTAGTTTTGGAGTGTGTAATTGAAGCCTAATGAGACGATTAGCTCGGTAACTATCCTGCTAAACTTATAATTTATATTTAGCCAATTAGTGACTAGATACGTTCCGGCAGATTTTAAAAGGATGCTTCCGATTACCATAACTATAAATCTCGGTATTTGATATTTTAGATTTCCTTTTTGGGCATGAAACGTCCATTTCCTATTTATTGAAAAATTCACTATCGCTCCTATTGAGCCGCTGATAAGAATAGATAAAGTGTAATGTACTCCGAAGGCTTCTGTACAAATAATCATTATCAAGTAGTCAACTAGCCCCCCCACAAAGGCTGAAACCTGAGCTTTTAGGAAAACGAGAATTGAGGAATACTTCTTCACGATTAAGTTTCACAGTTTATTTCTTTCGTACTCATCTCTTTCATCTCCTAATTTTAATAGCTTTTTGGTATCTATAAAATTGATGATAAAAAGAATCAAGCATATTGCACCAGTAAAATATTGCATTGTTTTTGGAAACGCGATTTCAATTAGGATTATAAGTGCGATGATTATCCTTACCTCAGTAGGACCTACCAGTCCAGAATCTATAGTATAGATATTGGTTATCTTATATCGAAGCTGCGAGATGATCATTGACCATCCGTATAGTACAACAAAAATAAACGCAATTAGTTCATGTTCATCTTTGGCATACAAAAAATAACCCAAACCAATCAGCACTGTTCCGACCCAGTCCATGATTATGTCTAAAGAGAAGCCATACCACTTTCTTGGTATGTTTCGATAATATGCTATCCGGCCATCCAGTGAGTCTCCGACCCAGTTTATAAATAGGCCACCGATGCATAGGAATAAAAAATTAAGATTGACATAGTGAGCTAGGGTGAATCCCAGCAATACTAATGCTGAACCCATAATCCCTATGAAAGTAAGAATATTTGGGGAAATATAACTTGGAACCTTCTTTACTAAGTAGGAAATAAAACTTTGTTCGGGCTTTATTAATATGTTCGTTCTCTTCCTGTCTTTAAATAACTTTTCTTTCGCTTTTTTCTTTTTCTCTTGATTGTATAATCCCGTCATTTATAGCCAGTTGTTTTGGTCCTCAATTTTATTAATCTTTTTAATTCTCGCCTTTTTAGATTAAGGGCTTTTCAAATATTCTATATTTTCGATATAGGCAACCATTTATTTGTTCGATTGCTTTATTTATCAAGTGGTTATCATCCAGCGTCCAAGAAGCTTCCGCATACTCTAAATTCTTTTCCTGAAAAGACTTAATAATATTGCCGTACATACATGCTTCAATGCCCATTTTTCGGTAGCCATCGACCACCCCCAATACCATTATTCTAATCCCTTTTACCTTTCTTTTTAACAAGAGCAATTTTAGCAGGCCGAAAGGAAATAAACGTCCCCGTTTAATTTTTATTAAGATTCGGTTGATATCCGGTATTGCCAAGGCGAAGCCAATTAGTTTTCCGTTTTGCTCAGCCACCAAGCAAAAATCTGGATCTAAGATCATTTTTAGATCCTTGGCCATATAATCAAACTCATTGCTCGTCATTGGGACGAAACCAAGATTTTTATCCCAGGCTTTATTATACACTTCTTTTAGAGCGCGTGCTTCAGCTTTGAAATTTTTCATGTCGATCTTTCGGATTACAATAGAATTTCTTTTTAAGCGTTCTTGCAGAGCATCTAGGAGCTTTTTGGAGCGATCGTTGTAATTCCCAGCGGTAAATTTATAGGCCCTTAAGTCAGTCTTTTTATTAAAGCCGCTTTTCTCTGTTAAAGTCAAGTAATAAGAGAAGTTATAGGGCATCATTACAACAGGTATACCATCAAATCCCTCAATTAGCATGCCGCACGTTTCATTCGTAGAGGGGTTTACTGGTCCGATCATGGTTGTGAGCTTTCTCTCTTTGAGCCACTTCTCAGCAGCTCCAAATAATAGATTTGCCGTCTCTTGGTCATCTATACAATCAAAGAAACCAAAAAAACCATCTGTATTTTGTTTAGTTTCGTTATGGTTTTTATTTTGAATAGCTGCTATTCTCCCAATTACCCTGTTCTCATCTACAGCTAGAAATAGCTGGATGTTAGAATGTTCATAAAAGGGATGTTTCCCGGGAGTGAGCAAGTCGCGTTGAGCGATAAAAAGTTCTGGGACATAATTGCCATCATTTTGATAAAGGTCATGAGGGAAATCAATAAACTCTTTTAGCTTACTTTTTCCTTTTACAGCTATTACCTGTTTCATAAAGCTATCTTTTCAGATTCTGCATGTACTTCGTTATAGGCTTTTGCTAATTTCTCAACTGCTTCCTCTATTTGACTGAAGGTGTGTGTAGCCATAAGGGAGAAACGGATCAATGAATCATTTGAGGCAACAGCTGGAGACACTACAGGATTTACGAAAATACCATTATTGTGTAAGATATTAGTTATTTTAAAGGTCTTATCATTGTCTCTAATATATACAGGTAATATCGGACTAACGGTAGGACCGATATCAAATCCAGCATCCAACAGTAATTTTTTAGAGTAATTTGTATTTTCCCATAATTTTGTAATCCGTTCAGGTTCTGTTTCAATAATGTCAAGAGCCGCAATTACACTAGCAACAGATGCCGGAGGCATACTTGCGCTAAACATTAAGGATCGAGCCCGGTGTTTGATAAACTCTATTGTCTCTTTATCGGCTGCTATAAATCCACCCAATGAGGCAAGTGATTTACTGAAGGTACCCATGATTAGATCGACTTGATCTGTAAGACCAAAATGCGATGCTGTACCAGAGCCTTTTTCGCCAATGACGCCCAAACTATGCGCGTCATCAACCATGATGTTTGCACCAAACTCTTCTGCTATTTTCACAATTTCGGGAAGGTTGACTAAATCCCCTTCCATGCTGAAAATACCATCCACCACAATTAATTTGGCTGCTTCTTCTGGAAGTCTGCTTAATTTTTTTCGCAGATCATCCATGTCGTTATGCGCATATTTTATTGTACGTGAAAAAGATAGACGGCTCCCATCAATAATTGAAGCATGATCTGATTCATCCAAAATTAGGTAGTCATTTCGATCCAACAGACACGAAATAACTCCTAAATTCACTTGAAATCCCGTACTAAAAAGTACAGAAGCTTCCTTACCCACATAGGCGGCTAATCTTTCTTCTAATTCTAAATGGATGTCTAATGTTCCGTTCAAAAAGCGTGAACCTGCACAACCCGTACCATATTTGTCAATAGCCTCTTTTGCGGCTTGTTTAATTTTAGGATGATTAGTTAATCCTAGATAAGAATTAGAACCAAACATCAATACTTTTTTGTCATTGATAATAACCTCCGTATCTTGTGCAGATTCTATAGAGCGAAAGTAGGGATACAAGCCCCTCTCTTTTATGGAGTTTGCATCTTTAAACGCCGCAACTCTATCATACAATTTTTTACGCATGCCTTAGTTTGAATTTATTTTATAACGACGGGAATAAGCCTCTCAACCCAATTGTTATAGGGTGAGATCGGATTATACACCTATCTGTTTCTTTTTATATTAACTTAATATTATGCAAAGGTAATTTATTGTACTATAAAAAAAGCAGATTATGATTAAAGATCGTTATATTCTTAATTATATGATAATTTTTACTGAATTTTTGGTATGATTTTCAATTGTAACACCCAAATCAAATTATTGTTGATTTTTTTTAAACGGCTAGTATGAACAATAAAGAATAATGTAATGATTTGATAAAAAGCCTCTTATTAAAAAGATTGAAAAAAAGTGAAAATTTATTTTTGAAATATCAATATCTACTCTATATTTGCATTCCCAATCAAGGGAGATTAGCTCAGTTGGTTCAGAGCATCTGCCTTACAAGCAGAGGGTCACTGGTTCGAATCCAGTATCTCCCACCAATTAGTACAGAAGGGCAATACCTAAAAAGTATTGCCCTTTTTTTATCTGGAAAAATTGAAAATTAAGTAGCCGGAATTTGAACTTCCAACTTCCAAAGGCATACGCATTGTCATTCTTCCTTCTCCAGCCGATCGTAAATCTAAATGGTATCCTACCGTAACGTTTTTAGCTTTATCACCTGGCAAAATCTTTTTAAATTGAAAGCCCGTAGCATCGCTCATTTCGTCTTTCGTTAAAGACCAAAAAATTTCGCGCACCGCCCCTGGAGAGCAAAGGTTTCCGCTTTCTGAAAAAGTGATGAATCCTTTTCCACTAGCGGTTAGGTTCCATTTACTGCCTATAAAGCACTCAATTGGAGCTTCATCAAAAATGCTTTTTACAGAAGCTCCATTTGGTAAACTTTCTTTTTGGATCGAATTTAATGTCCATTGACCTTTAACCGCACTTTTCCATGAAGAGAGGGTAGGGCCTGTGTTCCCGCGTTGAACAGAACAAGAGCCTAAAAACAGCAACGTTAAAATCATCAAATTAAAAACCTTGACAAAACGATTCATAATACTTTTAATTTTTAAATAAATATTTTTAATTAGGGCACTTCAAAAATTATACCATATAATATACTTTTCAATTTCTAGAAGTATTTTAATAGCAATACTAGTCCATCGCTCTAAATTAGCGAATTATTGAATAGTTTAAGACGATTATTATTATTTTAATTTATTCGACTTAAAAAAAAGGATACATTTGGTGTTTATATGAAAGGAAAACTTTGGAAAGCTGCAAAATTATTGCTGAAACTGGCCTTTACGGTTATTTCTCTTTATTTTGTCTTTAACAAAGTTTCTTTGAAAGATTTAAAAGAAGCATTTATAGGTTCAGACCCTATATTTTTTATCATTGCTTTTCTGATATTCGCAACTTCCCAATTTGTGGCTTCAACTAGGCTTAACAAATTTTTTCAAGCAATCGGTGTCTATTTGCCCAATTTTTATAATTTCAAGCTCTATCTTCTGGGAATGTTTTATAACTTGTTTTTACCTGGAGGGATTGGGGGCGATGGATATAAAATTTACTTTCTTAGACGAAAGTCGGGAATAAAAGGCCGTAAACTTTTAACTGCTGTTTTTCTAGATCGCCTTAGTGGTGTTTGGGCTTTAGGATTAATCATTGCTTTGTTAACCATTTTTATCCCTCAGATTAAAATTCCCGTCTGGTTACCGTTATCGGTTTTTGCTTTAGCCACTGTCCTCTATTATTTTATCTTAAAATTTTTCTTCCGGGAGTATATCTCTTTTTTCTTTAAAGTTCACTTTAGAGCAATAATAGTTCAAGGACTGCAATTGATTGCCGTAATTTTTGTGCTATATGCATTGAAGTTTAATGGGAAATTTTCTCCTTATCTGTTGATGTTCTTAGCTTCGTCTTTAGTTGCTGTATTCCCTTTTACAGTAGGTGGTTTAGGTGCTCGAGAGGTGGTTTTTTTATATGGCGCCGATTATTTTCAGCTTGATTCCCATTTAGCTGTTCTGATCAGCCTTTTATTTTACTTTATCTCAGCATTACTCTCCCTGGGCGGAACTTACTTTATATTTAATCCGCAATCTTTGGATGAAGTTGAACTTCCGAATGAACAGAATGACAATATCCAAGAAATTGAAGATATAATAAACGAAGATAATTAAGTGTAAATTTGTAAATTTACCTTCATAAAATTATTGAGATGAATATAGTGATTACGGGTGCTAGCAGTGGGGTCGGTTTTGAGGCCGTTTTGGATTTAATTTTAAATGGCCAGCATTCAGTTGTGGCCTTGGCGAGATCAGAAGATAAGCTTGAAAAATTATACGAGATTGCAAAAGGATTAAACCCAGATTGTCGTTTGTTTCCTGCCCGTTTTGACATTGCCTATGATGATTACGAAAATGATCTTCTTCCTTTTATCAAGGCTCGATTAGGGAAAGTCGACATTTTAATTAATAATGCTGGAGAATTGATCAATAAGCCTTTTATGGATTTGACCAAAATTGATTTTGCAGAAATGCTTCAAAGTAATTTTTTAGGACATATTAAAATAATTCAAAATCTTGTTCCTCTCATACAAAAAGGCGGGCATATATTGAACATTGGAAGTATGGGTGGCTTTCAAGGAAGTGCAAAGTTTCCCGGCCTTAGTGCCTATTCTGCTAGTAAAGCTGCCCTTCATAGTCTGACTGAGTGTTTGGCTGTAGAGCTGGCACACCGACAGATTAATGTAAACTGTTTGGCACTGGGTTCAGCCCAAACCGAAATGCTGGAAAAAGCTTTCCCAGGTTTCGAATCTCCGGTAGCCGCTTTTGAAATGGGGGGATATATTGCTAATTTTGCTTTAAATGGGCATAAATTCTATAATGGTAAAATCTTACCAGTTGCAATGAATACACCCTAGCTAAATGAATCGTAATGCAATTAAGCATTAATTCAAAAATTAAAAACAAACCAAGATAGATTATTCTTGGTATTTCATTTTTTGAGGTGAAAGCCCAAGACCTAAAACAAAGAATGACCCCATCGCAATCATGCTTGATTTGTGATTTGGCAATCCACACTCTAAAAAGAATTTAGAATAGCGATAATATCATTTCCATATTTTGAAATTTTTAGCTCTCCAAAACCTTTAAGTTCTAATAAGTCTTCCTTAGTTTCAGGCTTCATTTTTACGACAGACACCAATTCGGCATTACTACAGACCACAAATGCAGGTTTGCCCAGTTGATTCGCTTGATCAAGCCGCCATTCCTTAAGGGCGGCGAAAATTTCATTTTCAGGCTCCGTTAATTCGACATCCCTAGAAAAAGAGATTTTTTCATGGCGACTGGACGTTGATCCGACCTTTTGGTCTTCGAAAAAAATTAATACAGACCACCTCTCTAGTCGTCCAGTAACGAATTCGCTCATCACCCTTTTTACATTCATAAGTTTAATAGATTCATTGATGAATTGTATATCGCCCTCCAAATGCTCTTTGGAAAGTCGAATTTGAAATGTTTTTACTTTCATTTTAATTTATACTTATGCTTAAATAAGGCTTTACTTCACAGCTGCTATTTAAAGAAGTAAAGCCTTATCCTCTTTTATGAGGTGGCTTTCCTATAATACTTTCTCTTTTCGTGTAAAAGTGAGCACCTCATTCACCACCACTTCGGTGTAAAAGCGAGTGATTCCGTCTTTGTCGGTGTACATACGGTTGACGAGCTTACCTTCAATGGCAATTTCATCGCCTTTCTTCAAGCTTTTTTCTGCAAATACCGCTTGTCTTCCCCACATAACTAAGTTATGCCATTGAGTATCAGAAACCCACTCACCATCTTTGTTTTGATACCGATCATTAGTAGCAATACTGGCTCGGGCTAGGCTTTTATTATCACCATACTTTTTGATTTCGGGGTCATTGCCTAAGAAGCCCGTCAAGCGAACACTGTTTTTTAATGAATTCATAATTGTTTAATTAAATATAACCATCTGTTAATGATGAAAAAAAATGCATCGACAGTACAAATATGCATTATGCTTAAACTAGCAATCGGATGTTAGTCGTTTATAACCGTATTTATCCGGAAATAATCGGCTACAGGGGAGTTTTAGTTGCTTTATGTTTAAAAAGTCTTTTATTTAACTGGGATAACTTTCATGATTGTGGCAACTTGAAGTTTCGGGCGAATGTTGAATTTGTGATTTATCAATTATGAAAAAATTGATTGTTAGAAATAAAATTCATATTTTGAGACTTTAGTAAGCTGTAGATCAAAAGAATAAGATAATATGAAACGACGTTGTTTAGACTGTGATATCCCACTAGTTGGCAGATCGGATAAAAAGTTTTGTGACGATGCATGCCGAAGTAATTACAATAATAAATTGAAAAGTGAAGATCTCGTTTACATACGAAGAATAAACGCTATTCTTAAGAGAAACCGCAGAATACTTAAATCATATAATCCGGATGGGAAGGCAAGGATCAAAGTCATAAAACTACAATCCAAAGGATTTAATTTCGATTTTACCACAAATATTTATAAAACAACAACTGGTAATTTATATTACTTTTGTTATGAATATGGTTACTTATTCTTGCCGCCGGATGATGTACTATTGGTTAAGAGAAAAGAAGAAAATTAAGAATCATTAGAAAGATTCCTATCACCGAGTCCTGAACATTACTTCATAAGGATACGGTAAACAAACCAGTTCTTGTAATAGAAAGCCTTACATGGTTAATGCAAGAAAAGTATAAACTAATGGAGCGGCTAACAGTAAGCCGTCGAAACGATCTAAAAGTCCACCATGGCCGGGTAGTAGACGGCCAGAATCTTTGATTTGATAGCTGCGTTTTAGCATGGATTCGCTTAAATCGCCATAGGTTCCGAATACCGCAATAATAGCAGCAACAATGATCCATTGCCAAGCTTGAATTGCTTGGTAATATTGCGAAATAACAATTGCTGCAATGATGCTCAATGCCATACCTCCAATGAAGCCTTCCCATGTTTTTTTAGGAGAATGGCGTTCAAATAACTTTGTTTTGCCGAAAGACATCCCAATTAAGTATGCCCCTGTATCACTGGCCCACAAGAGGATTAAAAATCCAAGCGGGTAATGAAAATTGTATATCCCATCCAAAAATCCAAGATTAAAAAAGAATAGAAAAGGGATTACTGTAAAGATAATCCCCAAAAAGGTGTAGGCAATATTAATAAATGGCTTCTCTGCTTTACTATAAAGTTCACTCAAAAAGACCAAGGTCATCAAAGGTACAATATAGAGGAAATGGGTTAAGGAAATAAAGTCTATTCGAAATAAAGCAAATAAAAGAAACACACTTAATCCTAAAAGCACCCCTAGCGGTCGATTGGTTTTTATCTCAGCTTTGTTTACAATCTTATAAAATTCATCTAGACTTAATAGGCTGATGAGCATAAAAAAAACTGCAAAAGACCACTGACCCAATAGCAAAGAAGTGATTAGTACCGTGACAAAAAGAATCCCCGTAATTCCGCGCGTTTTCATGCTTTTTAGTCTTCTGAAGGTTGATCTGCCTCAAATTCCTCAATCAGCGCTTTCGCAGCTATTTCGTTTTCTTGATGAATAAAAACATCAATAAGTCCAAAGCGATAAGAAGAATCTTGCTTGTTCATAATGACCGCTGGAATATCATTGTCGATTAGCATTTGACGAATCATCTCTGCAGTAAAAAAATTCTGTGTTGTGTAAATTTTATTCCAGTTCTTTTCCATTTTTCTATCCTGTAAGCATTGGGTTGTTTTTCCGCTGGGTGATTTGCCAAAAGTAATAGATTATTATGGCCGTTCCAATAAAACTCAGAACATATATTAACCAGCTTGACAGAATTGCTCCATTTATTTCTTCTATTGATTTTCCTTGTTTTAATAAAACAAACGCAGAGATTGTTGCATAGGCATTATTTGCAAAGTGAGCCAATATAGGAAGCCAAATGCTTTTTCCCCAATAGTAAAGGTATCCAAAAAGTGCACCCATGAGCATTCTTGGCAAGAAGCCGTAGAACTGTACGTGAATGGCGCTGAACAAAATGGCTACAATCCAAATTGCAAGGTGTGGATTTCTTATCCAGCGAGTGAAGATATTTTGCAAGACGCCTCTAAAAAGGAGTTCTTCACCGATGCTTGGAATAATGGAAATCATGAGAATGTTGAGGGCCAGATCACTATAGGTGGTTGCATTGATCAGTAAAAGGGTCAATTTCTCCATTTCTAGTTCCTTTTGTTTCATCCAGGCTTCCATTTCGGATAAGAAATCAGGCAATTGCATTTTAAGATTGAAAATGATTGAGAGTTCGAGCAAGGGCATCGAAACCAGCATGACTACAATCGCTAGCAGAAGCAGTTTTTTGGGAGAAGGTAAAGAGAAATTGAAATAGTTTGTTCTTTTAGATTCAATAATGGACAGAAAATAACAGGGAAAGATGAAGGTTCCGATGCTGACTAGGATTTGGAAAACCTTAAGGAAGTTGATTTGCGATGGGCTGTTTCCTGCCAATATATCTGGAATCTGGTTTATAATAGAAGGTCCATATACTGCCACTCCCACCCCTAAGGCAAGAAGGGAAAAGATAAGCGTACCGGCAAAAACCAAGAGTAGAAGGTATATCAATGAGACGATTGGGTGATTTTCAGGTAGTTTGTAGTATTTTCCTTCTGAATTTTTGTAAATTTGCGCCATTAATGAATTTTTATAAAACGGGTTCAAGATAAGAAATGTCAATTAAGATAGGAAATATAGATTTGGGGGAGTTTCCTTTATTGTTAGCGCCAATGGAAGACGTGAGCGATCCGCCTTTCCGTTTTGTATGTAAGCAGAATGGGGTGGATATGATGTACACGGAATTTGTTTCCTCTGAAGGCTTGATTCGGGACGCAGCAAAGAGTCGAAAGAAGCTAGACATTTTTGAATATGAGCGTCCTATTGGGATTCAAATTTTTGGAAGTGATATTGACAGCATGCGAGAAGCTACAGAAATTACTTCTTTGGCAGGTCCTGATTTGGTCGACATTAATTACGGCTGTCCGGTGAAGCAGGTTGCCTGCCGTGGCGCCGGTGCTAGCTTATTACAAGATATTGATCGCATGGTAGCGATGACGAAAGCTGTGGTTGAAGCCACTCATTTGCCCGTTACCGTCAAAACTCGTTTGGGGTGGGACGATAATACCAAAAACGTTTATGAAGTAGCGGAGCGTTTGCAGGATGTCGGAATACAGGCCTTGAGTATACATGGCCGCACACGTTCTCAGATGTATAAGGGGAACGCGGATTGGACGATGATTCGCGATATTAAACGCAATCCTAGAATCAAGATTCCTATTTTTGGAAATGGGGATGTAGATAGCATTGAAAAGGCCGCTGCTTGGCGTAAGGAATATGAGGTGGATGGCATTATGATAGGTCGTGGATCTATTGGTTATCCTTGGATTTTCCGTGAAATAAAGCATTTTTTCAAAACAGGCGAACATCTTGAAGGGCCATCTATTAAGGAGCGTGTAGATGTTTGTAAAGTTCATTTACAAAAATCGGTTGAATGGAAAGGGGAGAAGACTGGAATATTCGAAATGCGCCGACATTATTCTAATTACTTTAAAGGAATTCCACATTTCAAAGAATATCGCATGAAGTTAGTGAAATTGGAGAGCTTAGCTGACATAGAAGATGTACTTAATGAGATCCGTGAGAGCTTTCTAGAGCTACAGGAGTGTTAAAAAAAGATTACCCTTTAATTATTCATTTTCATTTATTAACTTGCCTTAAAATTGTTAATATGGTTACCCAAATTACAAAAGGAGTAAGAATTTCGGTGGATTGTGTTTATCAAACTGATTATTCTAATCCTGAAAGTGATCATTACATGTTTGCTTATCGTATTTCCATTGAAAATTTGAGCAATGAGAGCGTACAGCTGCTTAGAAGGCGTTGGCTTATTTTTGATTCTAATGGTTCAAAAAGTGAGATAGAAGGCGAAGGTGTTGTTGGGCTTCAACCTATTATTCTTCCTGGACATACCCATGAATACGTTTCTGGATGTAATTTGAAAAGCGAAATGGGCTTTATGGAAGGAAAGTATCAGATGATCCGTAAGACAAATGGAAGCCAGTTTGAGGTTGATATCCCTCGATTTAATCTCGTAGCTCCTTTTCGATTAAATTAGGCACTTTTCCTCAATTATTCCTTTCCTCCAAAAGCTAAATCTCCTGCATCGCCTAAGCCTGGTACGATATAGGCTTTGCTAGTCAATTCTCCATCCACGTCGCCAATCCAAAGCTTCGCATTAGGGATGTAAGCTTTTACATGCTCAATTCCTTCTTCGCTTGCAATTGCAGTTACGATATGAAGTTCTTTAATAGAAAATCGATTTAAAATATCTTTGCAAACCAAAACCATGCTTCTTCCCGTAGCTATCATTGGATCTGAAACAATTACAACCTGTCCATTTAAATTTGGAGAGGTAATGTATTCTTGGTGGATTTCAAAAGAGCCATTTTTCTTTGCTTTTCGATAAGCCGCAATAAAAGCACTATCCGCTTGATCGTAAAAGTTTAATAAGCCTTGATGTAAAGGTAGTCCAGCCCTAATAATTGTCGCAAGGACAGGCTGTTGCGTTAAAATGCTACATTGTGTTTCTCCTAAGGGGGTAGTAATATCCATCAATTCATAAGTGAGGGTTTTGCTGATTTCATAGGCGAAAATCTCTCCTAAGCGTTCCAGATTTCGACGAAATCGCATACGATCCTGTTGAACATCTATGTTTCTTAATTCAGCGAGAAAGTGATTCGCTACACTATTTCTTTGAGCAAGCACGAAAATCATAAGATAAAAGCTAATTGTACTGAACTAAGATACATTAATTCTTGCTATTTGCATGAACAAGCGGATTTTAATTATCTGAATTATTAGAAACATTTCTTTTAAAGGGTTCTTTTCTTCGTGAACAGACCATATGGCTACTGTCTATATAGTTAACGTTTTGTTTTAGATTGATAAGGCAATTTTCTCTAAGTTTGTAAACAATACAAAAACTCAAAGGTTTCAAAATCAATGGACTTTAAACTTACTTCAGAATATAAACCCGCTGGTGATCAGCCCGAGGCTATCCGTCAATTAGTAGAGGGAGTAAACAGCGGAGAGCATTATCAGAATTTGTTGGGGGTTACGGGTTCCGGGAAAACATTTACAATTGCGAATGTAATCGAACAAACGCAGAAGCCAACCTTGGTATTAAGTCATAATAAAACGTTGGCTGCACAATTATATGGTGAATTCAAACAGTTTTTTCCGGAGAATGCGGTTAACTATTTTGTGTCGTACTATGATTACTATCAGCCAGAAGCTTTTATTGCATCCACAAATACGTATATCGAAAAAGATTTAGCGATAAATGAGGAAATTGAAAAGCTGCGGTTAAGAACCACCTCTGCTTTAATGTCCGGACGTCGTGATATTGTTGTAGTTTCTTCAATTTCCTGTATATACGGTATGGGAAATCCAGAAGATTTTTCTCGTTCTATCTTCCGTTTTGCCGTGGGTACCATAATCAGTAGAAATGCCTTTTTACACCGTTTGGTTGAGATATTATATATGCGTACTACGGGTGATTTTAAGCGAGGAAGCTTTCGTGTAAAAGGAGATGTCGTTGATGTCTACCCCGCATATATGGATGAAGCGTATCGAATTTCTTTTTTCGGAGATGAGATTGAAGAGCTCAGTGTAATCGTACCAGAAACGGGTAAAACTATTGAGAAGTTTACCCATTTAGCGCTGTTCCCGGCCAATTTATTCGTTACTCCAAAAGATAAATTCACTAACTCCATATGGAATATCCAGGAAGAATTAGAGGCGAGAAAAGAACAGTTGATTGGCGATGGGCGGATGTTGGAGGCGAAAAGGTTGGAAGAGCGGGTTAATTTCGATTTAGAAATGATGCGTGAATTAGGTTATTGCAGTGGAATAGAAAATTATTCTCGATTCTTTGATGGCCGACAGCCAGGTGCACGGCCGTTTTGTTTGTTGGATTATTTTCCTGACGATTATTTAATGGTGATTGATGAAAGTCATGTAACCGTTCCTCAAATTCGAGCGATGTATGGTGGCGATCGATCAAGAAAACTATCACTAGTTGAATATGGATTCCGTCTTCCAGCGGCTTTGGACAATAGGCCTTTGAATTTTCCTGAATTTGAAGCCTTGGCGCCGCAGACAATATATGTTAGTGCTACGCCTGGCGATTATGAATTAGAGCAAACGGAAGGGTTTGTGATAGAGCAGGTAATTCGTCCGACCGGACTATTGGATCCTGCCATTGAAATTCGCCCCCTTGTCAATCAAGTTGATGATTTGTTAGATGAAGTGGATAGAACTATTAAAATGGGGGGACGGATATTAGTGACGACTTTGACAAAAAGGATGTCAGAGGAGCTGACTAAATACATGGCCCGACTAGGGATAAAAGTGCGGTACATTCACTCTGAAATAAAGACGCTGGAAAGGGTGGAGATTCTTCGTGGATTGCGTTTAGGAGAATTTGATGTGTTAATTGGAATTAACTTGTTAAGGGAAGGTTTGGATTTGCCAGAGGTGGTATTAGTTGCTATTTTGGATGCCGATAAAGAAGGATTCCTGCGTTCAGAGCGATCACTGATACAAACCATTGGTAGAGCGGCGAGAAATGACAAAGGTCGTGTAATTATGTATGCTGATAATATCACAAAGAGTATGGAAATTACAATTGAGGAGACCAATCGGAGGCGCGATAAGCAAATTAAATATAACCTAGAGCATGGAATTACCCCGCTAACTGTCGGCAAGTCTCGCGAGGCTATTATTGAACAAACTTCAGTAGCAGATTTTAAAAGCGGTACTGCTAAAGCTTATGCGGGTCCAGACGATAATAGTGTAGCAGCAGATCCAATTGTGCAGTACATGAGTAAAAAGCAACTTCAAGATTCCATACAAAGTGCAAAGAAAAATATGGATAAGGCTGCCAAAGGCATGGATTTCTTAGAAGCTGCTAAGTACCGTGATGAAATGTACGCATTGGAGAAAGTAATGAACGAGAAGTTTACACCCTAATTATCGAATAAGTATCTCCTTTGATTTCAATTTTGGCTTGGGCAATTTTACCATCATGATAAAATAAACAGGTCCAGTTTTCTCTAGCTGCTCGTTGGGCATATTCATCGCGCAACTCCATTGCTTTTTTGCCATTGAAATCATACTTGGCTGCAAATTTTCTTAAAATCTGCGCCTGTTCTGGCCATTCATCACCCCCAAAAAAGAGTTTCTGGCCCTCTTGCTCCAGAATAAAAACTTGATGGAACTCGGTATGTCCGCCACTTAATTCATAGCTAATAATGTCATTGAGTCGGCCACTACCATCAACTAGATGTAAGTTTCCGCTTCTTTGTAATATTTCTAGGTTTTGGGTTGAATAGGAGTCGCTTTCAGGTTTACTAAACGCACTTTCCCACTCTCCATGCTGAATAACATATTCTGCATTAGGGAAGGATAATTTAATTTTGCCATTATCTTCATAAGTCATTCCTGAAGCATGGTCTTTATGTAAATGCGAAATTAATACTATGGTTACGTCCTTTGGGTCAAAGCCGTGCTCTTTTATATGTTTATGCAGAATTAATTCCCCGTCATCATTTTGGCCTAGACCCGTATCTAAAACAATTAGATTATGACCGGCTTTTATTAAAAAGGGATGGATATGGATAAATAAGGATCCTGGCCTGTCTTTTTTATCATGAATATCCGCATCAAAAGGAATAAACTTCTTGGTGGCATCGACTGAGTAAGAACCTTCATATAAAGAGAATACTTCCATAGGATTTTTAAATAAGCAAATTGCTGTATATTTACAGCTGGGTACAAATTTACATAAAATACTTTTAATGTAATTTATCGACCTCTCCTCACCTTTTGAAGAGAATATTTATAGGGGAAAATAATATATATGCACAGAAGATGGGTTGAAATTTCAGAAACAAAGTCTGAGAAAACAATAAAGTTAAGTGGTGAATTAAATATAAGCCAGTCTTTGTCGAGCCTTTTAGTTAAGAGAGGAATACATTCTTTTGAAGATGCGGAGCTGTTTTTCCGGCCTCAGTTATCGCACCTCCATGATCCTTTTTTAATTAAAGATATGGATAAAGCAATCGCTCGGATAGAAGAAGCAATCAGAAATAATGAAAAAATTGTAATCTACGGTGATTATGATGTTGATGGGACGACCGCGGTAGCTGTAGTTTATAGTTTTCTTCGTGAATTTCATTCAAAGCTCAACTTTTATATACCCGACCGCTATAAAGAGGGTTATGGGATCTCTATGCAGGGGATAGACTGGGCTTCTGAGAACGGATATACCTTAATTATTGCTTTGGATTGCGGGATAAAAGCACTAGACCAAGTTGCCTATGCAAAGGAAAAAGGAATAGACTTTATTATCGGGGATCATCATACGCCAGGGGAAGTGCTCCCTTCGGCAGTAGCGGTTTTAGATCCTAAACGTGAGGATTGTAGTTATCCTTATGATGAACTTTCTGGATGCGGTATTGCCTTCAAGATTGTTCACGCTTTTTCAATTAAGAATGCTATTTCTCAAGATAATGTATTTAAATATTTAGACCTCGTTTCCGTTAGCATCGCTTCGGACATTGTTCCAATTACGGGCGAGAATCGTGTTTTGGCCTATTATGGATTGCGTAAATTGAACTCTAATCCTTGCTTTGGACTACTTGCTCTGATGAATTTGACAGGGAAAAAGGGAGAATTTACCATAGAAAAGGTTGTATTTCAACTTGGACCTAGGATTAATGCTGCTGGAAGAATTAAACATGCAAAGGATGCCGTAAGTTTATTGATTTCTAGTTCCTTGGAGGAAGCGGAAAGCTTTAGTGAAGGAATTGATATACAGAATTCCGAGCGTAAGGAACATGATAACCGGATAACAGAACAGGCATTAAGCATGATCCAGAGTAAAGAAGAGTGGAAAGATAGGAAGACGACTGTTGTATACCGGAGTGATTGGCATAAGGGCGTAATTGGCATCGTTGCTTCCCGTTTAACAGAAAAATATTATCGTCCGACCATTGTCTTGACTCATTCTAACGGAATTGTAGCGGGCTCTGCACGTTCAGTCTTAGGTTATGATTTATATGAGGCCTTGGATGCGTGTAGCGATTTGCTAGAACAGTTTGGAGGGCACAAGTATGCTGCCGGTTTAACAATGCGAGAAGAGAATGTCTTGGCTTTGCAGGACCGTTTTGAAGAGGTGGTGTCGGCAAGCATTCTACCTGAAATGTTGGTACAAGAGATCACGATTGATCAGGAAATTAATTTGACTGATATTAATGGGAAGTTTTTTAGGATTTTAAAGCAATTTGCTCCTTTCGGCCCCTTGAACCAGGCTCCGGTTTTTATAAGTAAACGAGTAAATGGCTATGGTTCAGTTTCGATTGTTGGTGCTAATCATTTAAAGTTTAGCATTATACAAGAAGGTTCCCCTCCTTTTAACTGCATAGGTTTCGGTCTAGGAGAGTTCCAAGAATTAATTGCCAGTGGAGATGCTTTTGATGTTTGCTACAGCATTGAAGAAAATAGCTGGCGTGAGAAAGTGAACATTCAATTAAATATAAAGGGGATAAAACGAATTAATCCTTAAAAGTTCTATTTTTACAAGATATTATGATTTTAAAAGCAGAGCATCTCGTCAAGAAATATAAGCAGAGAACCGTTGTTAATGATGTCTCCTTTCAAGTAGCGCAAGGAGAAATTGTTGGTTTGTTAGGGCCAAACGGCGCTGGTAAAACAACTTCGTTTTATATGATAGTTGGACTGATAAAGCCAAATCAAGGCCATGTTTTCCTTGACGGGGAGGACATTACAGGTGATCCGATGTATCGTCGGGCACAGCTGGGCATAGGCTACTTGGCGCAGGAAGCATCGATCTTCAGGAAGCTTTCCGTAGAGAATAACATTCTCGCGGTTCTGGAAATTCACTACCAGAATAAAGAAGAGAGGATGGCCAAGCTTGATGAATTGATAAGTGAGTTTTCTCTTCAAAAGGTTAGAAAGAATCGTGGCGATCTCCTTTCAGGAGGAGAGCGAAGAAGGACTGAAATTGCACGTGCCTTAGCCGCGAATCCTAAGTTTATTCTGCTGGATGAGCCTTTTGCTGGTGTTGACCCTATTGCGGTAGAAGAAATCCAGTCTATAGTTCATAAATTGAAACACCGTAATATTGGAATTTTAATCACCGATCATAATGTACAAGAAACGCTTTCCATTACCGACAGGGCATATTTACTTGCTGAAGGGAAATTAATGCTGATGGGGACTCCTCAAGAAATTGCAAACAATGAGATGGCGAGAAAGTTCTATTTGGGGGAGCACTTTGAATTAAAGATCAAAAAGCGAGATATTCCTTCTATTTAATTTATAAAATAAGGACGAATGGTTAATTCACTCATAAAATGGATAATGAAAAAGCGAATTCATCAAATCGAGCTTTTCATGAAATACCCTAATGAAGTTCAGGAAGAGTGGTTTTTTGACCTAATCTCGACAGCACAGGCTACTGAATGGGGAAAGAAATACGACTATGAATCGATTACTTCTCCTCAGGAATTTAAAGAACGTGTGCCTATTCAAACCTATGATAGTTTAAGGCCATTCATTGAAAGGATGGTTAAAGGTGAAGAAAATATCCTTTGGCCTTCCCATGTAAAATGGTTTGCCAAATCCTCAGGGACTACCTCTGATCGGAGCAAGTTTATTCCGGTTAGTGATGAAGCCCTGGAGGATTGCCACTATAAGGGTGGAAAGGATTTGGTCAGCATTTTTTGTAATAACCGTCCAGACACCAATGTTTTTAAAGGAAAAGGTTTGGTTTTAGGGGGAAGTAATCAAATTAATGAAGTGGGGAACACCATTCAAGGTGATTTATCAGCTATCATCGTTTCGAATTTGCCATTTTGGGCCGAATATCATCGTGTTCCTGATAAACTTACCACCCTGAATCCAAACTTTGAAGAGAAGATTGAAAAGATTGCTCAGATGGCCATCAAGGAGAATATCACCAATATCTCTGGAGTTCCCACATGGAATGTCGTTCTGGCCAAGAGAATATTAGAAATTACCGGAAAATCAAACTTGCTAGAAGTATGGCCAAACTTGGAGTTTTATTTCCATGGAGGCGTAAGTTTTAAGCCTTATCGCGAGCAATTTAAAGCCCTTATCCCATCTGATTATATGTATTATATGGAAAATTATAATGCATCTGAGGGATATTTTGCCATTCAGGATCAAGAAGACGTAGAAGAAATGCTACTGATGCTAGATTATGGGATCTATTTTGAATTCCTCCCTACTGAGAACCTTGATGAAGCACATCCGAAAACATTGGGATTAGACGAAGTCGAGGTAGGAAAAAATTATGCTATTATTATTTCCACTAACTCAGGACTATGGCGCTACATGATTGGTGACACCATCAAGTTCACCAATTTAGATCCTTTTCGTATTATTGTTAGCGGTCGAACCAAGCAGTACATTAATACATTTGGAGAAGAGGTTATTGTGGACAACGCCGACTCGGCCATTAAAAAAGCTTGTGAAGAAACCAACGCGAATGTAAGGGATTATACAGCGGGACCCATTTATTTCAAAGATGGTGATCCTGGAGGCCATGAATGGATTATCGAATTTGAGAATGCGCCTGAATATCCGGAACGCTTCTTTGAAGTGCTAGATCATCATCTCCGTGAAATAAATTCAGATTACGACGCAAAGCGTTTTAATGATATGGCATTAGACAAACCACTGATACATATTGCTCCAGAGGGAACCTTTTACAAATGGATGAAGAATCGCGGCAAACTGGGTGGACAAAATAAAGTGCCTCGTTTATCCAACGATCGAGAATATTTAGATTCCATTTTAAATATGATAGGCGTGGAATAAGTTATTTGATTGCGTTTTCCTTTTTTGGAAATACTAATGATGCAACAATGCTTATGGATAAAATCCCTAAAATAATAATTAAAGAGTGCGAAGTGGTAAAGCCCCATTGTTGTAACCAATGTTCTAATAGCATTTTTAATCCAATATACACCAAAAGAAAAGATAGGCCCGTTTTTAAGTAATGAAATTTATGGATGACATTGACTAGTAAGAAAAACATTGACCGTAATCCTAGGATGGCAAAAATATTGGAGAAGAAGACAATGTAAGGATCTTGTGTGATCGAAAATATAGCTGGAATTGAATCAACTGCGAAAATGATGTCGCTTGCTTCAATCATGATTAAGACTAAAAACAAAGGTGTTATATAGCGTTTGCCATCAATATGATGAAAAAATCGATCGTTGACAAATTGTGGGTGTACCTTAAAAAACCTTGAAGCGAATTTCACTACTTTATGATTTTCAGTATCCAGCTTTTCTTCTTCATTCCGATTCAAAAACATCATGAGTCCGGAATATACAAGGAATGCACCAAAAATATATAATATCCATGAAAATTTGCTGATAAGGGCTGACCCTACGAAAATGAAGACAAAGCGTAATACGACAGCTCCTAAAATACCCCAAACCAATACTCTATGATAATGTTTTGGGTCAACCCCGAAAGAAGAAAAAATCAACACCATCACAAATATATTGTCGACAGACAGGGCATATTCTACCACATAGCCAGTAATGTATTCTAATGCGAGGTTGTTTTTATAAAGCTGTAAGCTGCCTTCAAAGTCATTCGGATTGAATTTAAGGTTATGGAAGTTCCTTTCTGCAACTTCCATAAGTTGGTCAAAGTTTTGGATATTGTGTAATTCATGTCCCCAAATACGAAGGATAACATAAAATGATAATGCAAAAAACACCCATATTCCGCTCATTATAGCGGCTTGCTTTAGTTTAACTTCCTTATTTTCCTTGCTAAAGAAGCCTAGATCTAAAGCTAGCATTAGTATAATAAAAACGATAAACCCGCCAAAAAACAAAAGCTCGTGGCTCATGAATCCTTCACTCATTTTATTTCTTTCTATTGGTTGTAAAAGACACTAATTGCTGTAATCCGGTTTTATACTCACTATCAGGGAAGGTATTTAAGATATCAAAAGCTTTTTGCTGATAATCTATCATTTTCTGGGTAGCATAATCTAAGCCACCACTGTTTCTTACAAAATCAATTACTTCTTTTACCTTATCGTTATTTTCGTTATGATTTTTAACAAGGTTAATATAATACCTTTTTTCCTTTTACTGGCTTTTTTTAATGCATAGATTAAAGGGAGGGTTAGTTTCTTCTCTTTGATATCATTTCCAAGGGGTTTTCCTACGTCGTCTACACCAAAATCAAAAAGATCATCTTTAATTTGGAAAGCAATTCCTATTTTCTCACCAAATTGATGCATTCGTTCAATTAATTCATCCTCTTCTGTTGATGAGGCTGCTCCACAAGCACAACAGGAAGCAATAAGAGAGGCTGTTTTTTTACGAATTACTTCAAAATAGATGGCTTCATCAATATCAAGTCTCCTTGCTTTTTCCATCTGAAGTAATTCACCCTCACTCATTTGTTCTACAGCTTCCGTTACGATTTTTAAAAGCTTAAAGTCTTCATTTCTAATGGAAAGAGATAATCCTTTAGCCAATAAAAAGTCGCCAACTAAAACGGCAATTTTATTTTTCCATAAGGCATTTACTGAAAAAAAGCCCCGTCTTTCATATGCATTGTCTACGACATCATCGTGAACTAAAGTTGCGGTGTGCAAAAGTTCTACCAGCGCCGCACCACGATAGGTGGCCTCATTAATTTCACCGCAAGCACCAGCCGCAAAGAAAACAAACATTGGCCTTACCTGCTTACCTTTTCTTTTTACAATGTAATGGGTAATGCGATCAAGCAGCGGAACCGAACTTTGCATAGACTGTTTAAACTTACCTTCGAAAAGGTCAAGATGCTCAGCGATCGGCTTTTTTATCTCATTGAGTTTTGACATGTATTGGAATAGTGCTGCATTTAATTTTACGGACAAACATACTGAAAATTTAAGAAATAGATTCTAAGATTCAGTCTACTCCTAATTATTTAAAAAAAATACCATTTCCTCAGGCGTAGCGACGAGGTGACATGCCTTTCGTTCGATCGCTTGTGCTGGCATATACTCGACTTCGGCTGTTGATAGCTTTTGCGCAATACAGAAGCCATCAACAGCTTTTACTCTCAACATTCCATCAACACCATCGCTATTTGCTCCTGATAAGAGTATCGCTAAGGTCTTATTTTTATACACATCTGCAGCGGTTGAAAAAGTAATGTCAATACTTGGACGCGAGTAGTTTATTTTTTCGGAAGCATCAAGGGAAAAGCTGTTATCTGCTTCAATCAATAAATGATAGTCGGCAGGGGCGACATAAATCTGCCCTGTAATTATTGATTCTTTATCTTCTGCCTCTTTTATTGGGGCCAAGCTCTTTGATTGTAGTAAATGGATTAAAGACTGATCTGTCGAGCCGCTTTTTCGATGAAACACGATAACTATGCTGTAATTCAATGGAGCATTCAATTTAGGAAGAATTTCTAGGATAATCTGAAGACTCCCTGCCGATCCACCTATAACGATAAGGTCAAACTTCACTTTTCCTCCATATCTTCTCGTTTTTTTCCACTTGCTTATATCTATCACTATGTTCGCAAAAACGCATAGTTTCTTTGCTACCTAAGGCTAAAAATCCGAGCGGTTCGAGGCTATCATCAAAAAGGTTAAAAACCCTGTTTTGTAAAGAAGTTTGAAAATAGATGAACACGTTTCGACAAGAGATTAATTGGAAAGAATTGAATGATTGGTCAGAAACGAGGTTGTGATTTGAAAAGACAATTTTTTTTCGAAGACTTTCTTTAAAGATCACTTTGTCATATTGGGCAGTATAATATTTTGAAAATTCTTCCTTGCCACCGCTAAGGATATAATTCTCTGAATATTGTTTGATGAGGTTTACTGGAAAGATGCCCGATTTTGCTTTTTCCAAAACCCTTGGATTTATGTCTGTAGCATAAATCAATGTTTTATGGAATAATTTGGCTTCTTCCAATAGAATGGCTATAGAGTAGGCTTCTTCTCCAGTGGCACAGCCTGCTACCCATATTCTAATAAACGGGTAGGTTGCTAATACAGGTATGATTTTGTTTCTTAAATGATTGAAAAAAGAAGGATCACGAAACATCTCTGTAACGTTTACAGTAATCTCCTCAATAAATCGCCTAAGATAATTGGTGTCTTCCAAAAGATGAAAATGCATTTCAGCAAAACTCGGAAACTTTTCCATAGACAGTATCCGATTCAGCCGCCTTTTTAAAGAAGCTCTGCTATAACTTGTAAAGTCGTAGCCATATTTTTCGTGAAGTCCTATGAGTAAAAGCTCAACGTCTTCATCTCTAACTTCTAATGCATAATCCATTGTGTCCTATTCCAAATAATGTTGAATCATGTCCATTAAATGATCAATATTTACAGGCTTCGACAGGTAGTCATTCGCTCCAGCCGCAATACATTTCTCTCTATCGCCTGGCATAGCCTGTGCTGTAATGGTAATTATGGGAATTGAAGACAAGTCTTCCAATTTCTTTATTTCAGTTATAGCCTGAAACCCATCCATATCAGGCATCATAATATCCATCAAAACCATGCCAATGTTTTTATCTTTACTTAAATGATTGATTCCCTCAGGAGCACTCTGAACTCCGATGCATTCATATCCCCTTGATCTTAAAACAGCACATAATGCAAAAATATTTTTTTTGTCGTCGTCGATAACTAAAATGTTTTGTCTCATAGTAATCAAAAAAAGAATTTGGTTTATTGAATGTATTTTTATTCATTAATGATAAAGCCATACCCTCAGTAAGGATACCAATTGATTGGTATCTATAGGTTTGGAAATATAATCGGAAGCTCCTGCTTCTATACATTTTTCGCGATCGCCAATCATGGCTTTAGCGGTTACCGCTAAAACTGGAAGGCCGGAAAGTTTGGAGTCTTTTCTAATGCGAGATAAGGTCTCATAACCATCCATCTCCGGCATCATCATATCCATTAGTACAATATCCACTTCATCACTGTTTTCTTCTAATACCTTCATAGCTTCCTCCCCGTCTGAAGCGGTTAGCACGTTCATTCCATGGCTCTCAAGTATTTTCGTTAATGAAAATATGTTTCGAATATCATCATCTGCTGCTAAGACGGTTTTCCCGGTTAAGGTTTCACTGAATTTACTAAAGAGCTTATTTTTTTTTGGTTGTTGTTCTGATTCTTTGTTTTGTTCAACGATATGAAGGAATAAGGCGACTTCGTCAAGGATGCGCTCATAAGAATGGGCTGTTTTTACTACAATTGTGTTCGCATATTGTTTGATTTTTTGTTCCTCTATTTTAGAGAGATTTTTTCCTGTAAATACAATGATCGGTAATCCCTCTAGACCTCGTTTTTCTTTTGCCGCCTCCAATATTTCGTAGGCAGTTGTATCAGGAATTGCCATATCTAAGATGACGCAGTCAATTTTATTTGAGGATAGAGCTTCTACGCTATCATCGATATTTTTTTTGATCACTACTTTGACATCGAAGCTTTCTAAATAATAGGCCAAGGCTTTGGCGTGTTTTATATTTTCTTCAACGATCAGGACTTTTTTTGTGTCCTTATTAAAGACAGCTTCTAACTTATTAAATATTTCATTCATCTGTTCAAAGGCGATCGGTTTACTAATGAAATTTATAGCTCCTTTTAGCAGACTTTCATGCTTAATTTCATAAGAGGACATCATATGAACAGGGATGTGGCGGGTAGCCGAATTTTCCTTTAATTCGGCCATTACTTGCCATCCGTCTTTTATCGGCAATTGCAAATCCAGCAATATTCCGTGGGGTTGAAATTCATTTGCTAACTCTATCCCTGTATCTCCCCTAACAGCGATTAGGCATTTATAACCTTTATTTTTTGAAAACTTCATCAAGGCTTTTGCAAAGTTAGAGTCATCTTCAATGATTAATATCACCTTATCTTCTGGTAAAATATTGGCTCTATCATCGGGAATTTCATCGGGAATATTTGCACTCAAAAATCGCTCTTCTTGCTTCTCTACTACAGTGTTGGGTTGCGGAATTATGGTTAGTATTTCTGTTTTTTGTAAGTCTGACAAATTTTGTTTCAGTCTACTGCCATCGGTAGGTATTCTTAATATAAATTCACTCCCTTCATTGACTTCATCATTTATCGTTAATGTTCCTCCTAAAAGTTTGGACAACTCTTGACTGATAGACAGGCCAAGGCCTGTTCCTCCAAATTGTCTTCGGGTTGACCCATCTGCTTGTTGAAAAGCACCAAAAACATGTTCTCGTTTGTCCTTGGGAATGCCAATCCCGCTATCTTTTACTTTAAATAATAACCAGTTATTGTCTATTGCGTCCGTTTCAACTTTTATCGAAATAAATCCTCTTCGTGTAAATTTTAATGCATTCGAGAGCAAGTTTTTCAAAATTTGCTCTAATCGTAGCCGATCTGTAATTATGCTATTGGGTACTGTATCACTAACATGGAAAGAAATATCTAGCATCTTCTCTTTTGCCATAGGTGCGAAAATTGAGCGCATCCCTGTAATTATAGACTGAACCTCCTCACTTTGAAATTCCATCTCCATCTTTCCGGCCTCTATTTTAGACAAATCAAGAATCTCGTCAATAAGGGTGAGCAAATTATTTCCGGATGTTTGTATAACTTCCGCAAATTCAACTTGTTCATTACTAAGTCGCTTTTCATTATTCTCACTTAATAAACGAGATAACAGCAAAATAGAATTTAAAGGGGTACGTAATTCATGAGACATGTTTGCGAGGAATTCCGATTTGTAACGCGTACTAGCTGCAAGCTCTTCCGCTTTTTTCTGAATTTCTAGATTGCGCTCAATGATGATTTGATTACGTTCCTCTAAAAGATGGCTACGTTCTTCTAGCTCTTGATTACTCTGGATAAGCTCTTCTTGTTGAACCTTTAATTCCTCCTCAGAAGCCTGAAGTTTTTGTGCCTGAGCCTCAAGTTCAGTATTCAAGTTTTCAAGTTCGGTATGCTTTAACTGTAGCTCTTCAGACTGTGCCTGAACTTCTTCAAGCAGTTCTTGCAATCGCAACCGGGACTTAATGGAATGAATGGCAATGGCTATATTTGTAGACACCTGTGTAACAAAACGTTCAGCAGCTGCATGGAATGGTAAAAACGAAGCAATCTCCATGACGCCTTCAAGTTCATCATTTTGCACCAAAGGAAGAATTAAAAGATGAGCCGGTTGCGCTTTCCCAATACTACTGCTGATCGATAAATACTGTTCAGGAATATGAGATAAAAAAAGTGGCTTCTTATTAATTGCAGCTTCCCCTAATCGTGTTTCGCCTAAAGCAATTAGTTTGGGGATATGACCAATATTGACAGTAGCATGGGTGCATTGAAGCTCAAGGTATTCATTTCTCTTCATTAAATACAGGGTACCAATATCTGCATTGAGATATTTAATCATTTTTGCAAGAGCAGATTTACATATCTGATCTAAAGAATCATCAGATATTAAAATATTATTAATAGTAGACAAGCCAGTTTGTATCCATATTTCATTTTCATTGCTCAAAGAGAGTGTTTTCAAAGAATCTCTCATATTAAGAATAGCTGTACCAAGTTCGTCCTGATCACCACGCAGTTCAAAGGGCGTATCGAAGATGTTTTTTCCTATTTGAGCGGCAGCAAATGCCACCTTTTTATTATTTCGATCAATCTGAATAAAGGAGCGTGCAAGGCTACCCATTGCATCTTTTGGAAAGATAGGTAGATGGATGTCGGTAATTCCTTTAGCCATCTTTTGTGCAGCCTGTTTTAAAGCAGAAATTTGATCGCCAATCGTTTTTAGAATTGCGTATTTAAATATAATAGTTAACAGACCAATAGCTATTAGAATGACGATTAATATATTCCTTTCTCGAATTTCTTTTTCGTAAATTATGGTTACTTGATTTTGGATAGATTGTTGTAGCTCCTTATTCAAATTTGATAACTCGTTCATCCCTGCCTCTGAAACTTCCCACCATTCTTCTGCTGAAGAAATATTTTCCGAGGTGTTATTCGAATATATTTCATCCAAGTATGCTAAAGTGGATTTCAAGTTTTTTTCTTGACTTATGTGCGTATATTTATTGATTAATGCCTCGTTATTACTACTCAGTAGCTCTTGTTCGTACGATTTATAGAGCTTATAATTGATGGGGAAGCTAGATTCAAATTCTTGCTTAATACGATTGTCATCGATTTCTCGAAAATATGCTTGAAGCCTCATCAAAGAAATATAATTGACCATATTGGTTATAATCGAACTAATCCGCAACGGTTCTCCTACACTTTTAGAAATTAATATATTACTTGTTTGTACATAGGAATAGGACCTTAGGCGGTCCAGAATCATTTGGTAATTATTGACAATTGTTATTACATTTAAGTCATTATTATCAATTTGTTTCCGCCAATCGGGTAAGCTTGTTAAGAACGTAAAACTTTTATAGTTGTTAAACATTTCCTCGTCTGCTAGGTCTCCTATGTTATTAATCGCTAGGTCTACTCGGTCACGTTCGTTTTGTAAGTTTCTTTCTGCCTCATTTCTTAATGCTTTATTTACACTCTCCCTTCTTTCCTGTTGTAAATATTCCAAAAGACGGTTCACATTTGACGAAATAGTTAAACGTCTAGTAAAACTTGCCGTATCCGCAATTTGTAATTGTTTTTGTTGATAGATAAGGAAGAAGAAATAGAATAAAGCCAGAACCGGCACAAGTCCCGATAAGAATAATTTAAGATTCAACGGAATTCGAGTAAATAACTTCATATATTCTTACTAAATTTTTATAAATTGTTTACTCGGTGGACTCAACGGAATTTTGAAGAAAAACGTTGCACCTTTTCCTACTTCACTTTCAACGCCGCAATACCCATTATGACGATGAATGATTTCGGAACAAATAAAAAGGCCTATTCCCAAACCTTGAAAGCGAACTGATGTCTCTTCAACCCTGAAATACTTTTCAAAAAGTTGCTTTTGAAGCTCTTGAGAAATACCAATTCCGAAATCAGTGATGCGTACTTCCAATTCATTTGCTTCGCAGCGTATTTCAATAAGGATGTCTTTTCCATTAGGCGAGTATTTAATAGCATTCGTTAGAAAATTTACCATAACCTGCTCCAGACGCATCTCATCCCCGAAGATGGTAACTTCTGAAAACCCTTTTTTAACAAATACATAGTTCTCGTGCATATATTGGAAGTTCTCGATCACTTGATTTGCCATTTCATCAAATCGAAAATCAGTAAGCGTAAATTCCATCTTACCACTTGCAATTTTCGAAATATCCAAAAGGTCTGCCACTAGATCGCCTAATTTATTGATTTGCACACTGGCCTTTGAAATATGGGATAATATATGTGGATGCGTATTTTCATTCTTGAGCATTCGCTCAATAAGCTGAATATAGCCTCTTACGCTTGTTAACGGAGTCTTTAATTCGTGGCTAGCAATGCTCAAGAATTCATCTTTTTTGCTCTCCAATTCCTTTCTCTGTTCAATCTCCTTTTTTAAAGACTTTTGCACCTTTTTTAATTGATTCGTTTGCTTATAAAGACGATTAAAGGTTTTTACCTTTAGCAATAAAATATCTGGGTCAAAAGGTTTGGTAATGTAATCAACCGCACCAGATAGGTAGCCTTTAGTTATAAATTGCTTCTCTATATTTACCGCAGAAAGAAATAAAATAGGAGTGTCTTTGGCCTTCCGATAGCCTGTTATAATCTCAGCAACTTCAAAGCCGTCCATTTCGGGCATTTGAACGTCAAGGATAATTAAGGAATAAACTTTTTTTAATATTTTTTTTAATGCTTCTTTTCCTGATGATGCTTCATCGACTTCAAAGCCATTTTGTTCTAAAAATACCTTTAATGAAATCAAATTTTCAGCTTTATCATCAACGATTAGAATCATAGATATTTGATTAGATATTTAAAAAGAATCTATTACAATTCTACAAAAAAAACATTAATAAAGAGATTATCTTTTAATTATTTCAAAACGTAATAAACTAAAACACTGGTATTAACCTATCCTTTAAAAAGAAAAGCTACCTCTTCTTCGAAGAAGAGGTAGCTTTTCTTTTTAATAAAGAAGAACTTGTTTATAAAATCAAGATCAATAATAAAACAATGATAATAATGGCACTTACAGATAGATATACACCCCTTTGCCCAATGGCTTTTGCTGCTTTGTTCATATCTCTGAGTTCCTTCCTAAGCTCCTTTCTTTCTTGTTTACTTAGCTTGGAACGATCCATGTTTTTAATCTCTTCAACCCTTTTCGTCATCTGGTTCATTTCGGGCGGCAATCTCCTCTTCTGTAAGACCCTTTACAGGTATGTCAGGATTCGAGGCTGAAGCCATATTAGAACTTCCAAATGTAAAAGCGAACAGCATACAGAGAGTCAATAAGTAGGTTTTTGTTTTGTAATACATAGCTTTATTTTTTATGTGAAACAGTTTATATATTACAATAATAGATAATCGAGTAATTTTGTTTGTTAATCACGAAAATAATTAAATATAATTCTCTTATATGCTCCATATAGGTAATTGAAGCTATTCTATACCTTGCAATTGAATAAGGATACGGCAGACGCTAACTCGAAATATTTGTACGTTGATATGTACGCAGGGTTTTATTCTAGTAATACTCGTGCCGATTTTTCCAGCGCGGAGTACCATTCTTCGCCATATTTCCTAATGAGTGGGTCTTTTAAAAAGCTGTAAACAGGCACATTAAGTTTATGTCCCAAGGTACATGCGGCGTGACAAATATGCCAACGGTCGTAATTTAGAATATCAAATTCGGGATAAGCGGTGATTCGAATCGGGTAGAGATGACAAGAAATGGGTTTTTTCCAATACACTTTTCCATCTTCATAAGCTTTTTCAATAGCACATTTTGTTATTCCATCTTGCCAGAAAACGTAAGCACATTCTTTATTCCCGTCAACGCAAGGTGTGGTATAGTCGCCATCGCTATCAATAACATGAGTACCATACTCCTCTATGGCTTCAATTCCTTTTTCGGTCATATAGGGCTTTACAGCAGGGTAAATTTCTTTTAGTACTGCAAGTTCATCTTTTTGTAGAGGAGCGCCTGCATCGCCTTCAACGCAGCATGCCCCCTTGCAGGCATTTAGGTTGCATACGAATTCTTCTTTTAGTACATCTTCGTGGATTAATACTCCTTCAACTTCAATCATCATGGTTATATAGTCTATTTTTTATGTAGAGGATATTTTAATCCTTTTGCATCTGTAAGTTCTAAGGTTACCGACCCGACTAAAATTTCTACTCTTGCTTTTACTGGAATCCTATTTCCATCGTCGGTTACCCATAGGTATAGTTTGCTATCTTTTCTGAATATTCTGCCAGGTGCTATTTCTGGGTTAAATTTTAAGCAATCAAAAGTACCCATTGGCGTTTTAATGGTTTCTTTCCCTACGTAAGTAATTCCTAGTGAGGTAACTTCATCCGATAGGAAATAATTTAACTTAAAAGTATCACCTATTTTTACGGTCGACAAATCAAGGTTTCTTGCAAAATAATAGGCTGATACTAGGTCGAAGGTTTGGTCAGCTCCTTTAAAATTACCTTTGTTTCCAGATACAGTTTGGGCTTTTTGATCAAAAGTTATCTTGTCATTTCTACGGTATTTCCCCTCACGAATGTTCTCGGCATAATAATAAGGAAGGAAAGTTTCTTTATCTATATAAGAGTCGTACCTATTATTAACCGTATAGAAAACATTAAATGCCCCAGAGGTTTTGCCGGAAGCCACTAAATGAAAAACCGGCCTGTTTTCAAATGTCAAGTTTGATTTCTTAACTTGTAAAACAGCTTCCGCAGCCGATAAAATTCCATACCTTAATCGATAAGTCAGCTCTTCACCTTCCCGAAAGCTTGATTCGCTTAAATAAGGTAGCTTTTGGGCAAATGAAGGACTGATGAAAAATAGCAAGACAATACTAAAAAGCAACTTTTTCATCAGAATTGATGGCCTTTTAAGTGTTGATGAAGCAATCTTGAGCGAGCTGTTCAACTCGGTTTGTAAATTTTGCATTCCTGTTCGTATTCTGCTATAAAAAGTTAGTTCCATAAGGATGATTTACATCATCTATACAAAAAAGGTGCCTTTTATCCTTTTCGTTTGAAAACAGGAACCGAAGAGCAGGCTTCACCATACATAATGCTCTTTGCCACTTTACTTAATTGGGTTGTGAAAGAAATAAAAGCAGATTCTGGAACGTGAATATCTGCGCAGCCTTTTATGATTACCCTTTCATCTTTGAACTGGTTCATGTCTATTTTTGAGATGGCTTCGCGGTATAATATGGTTTCCAAGGTTTCTAAGTCACCAAATACCATTTCATTTGCATATGGTTCTAGCTTGTTTGCCAATAGCATATAAGCCCATGTAGGAATAATAGCATCTGTAGAGCATGTAATTGCAATATTTTTATTTTGATATTGAGACCAATCGTGGGTTTTGATAAATTCCCGAAAGTCTTTTTCTCGCAATATCAATCCATGAAACAGATGATCTTTCATGTCAAATACTATTCTTTCACCTTTTGCTTCTAGGGTAGCTAAATCAAATGTAATTAAGCCACTTTGAGCAACTTTATTTACTATCGTATTTTGAACTTCCATAAGATTTATTTTAATGGGAATAAATTTACAAAAAATAGCAATCATGAGTGATATTATTGTCTCGGTATATGACTCGGGTTGTTAGCCAACAATATCATGATTATCATAAACAAAAAATCCGGATAGATTTACCTATCCGGATGCAAAGTTACTTAATTTATATGTTAATAGAATTGAGCCCTATTGTCTTTAATGTCAGCTTTATCTAATAATGTCTGAAAGGTGGATCCTGGGATTCGTTGTCTTAAACTTTGTTTCATCTGTTGTTTTTGTGAAATCAAGTTAGTAGGTGTTTGTGGATTTATAAAATCTTTAACATACACAACATACACACCTTGGACTCCATCTATTGCTTTTGACAAATTAGCCGGTTGTAATCCAAATACAGTTCCAACCACTTTATTTTCTTGTGCAACTCCTGGTATGATTGGATTTGCAAAAACGATATTCTCAACAGGATTAACAGGTTTTCCTAATTTTTTGCCTACTTGCTCTAAAGTAGTAGCACCTGCAAGGGCAGCATTCACTTCTTGTGTTAATTTAGCTGCTTTTAATTTGGTAATTACTAGGGGCTGAATCTCACTTTTGATGCTGGATAATGGTGCTATTCCTTTTGGAGTGATTTGTGTGAGTTTGGCAACTACATATTTATTGTCTATTTCGTAAACCTTATCTGTAATAGCACCCACTTTGGCTTTAAACGCCCAACGAATTAATTCACGTGGATTTTCCAAATCCAAAATTTGGCTATGCATTGGTAATATATGTTCTTCTTTATGTACGGTAAGGCCATTTTCTTGAGCTACGGACTCGAAATTTTCACTGTTTGCTTTTCCGAAGAAATCAGACGCTCGGGCATATCCTTCTTGAAGCGTTTGGTTGCTGCTTCTGATCCCACGATCTATTATGGCCGCTTTTACAACTTTTGAAGATCCTTTTTGAGAATTGATCTTTATAAGGTGAACTCCAAACTGCGTGTTAACAACGATTAAATCGCCGGGTTTACCATTGAATACTGCATCTTCAAATTCTGGAATCATTGCTCCACGAGCGAATGTGCCTAGTTCTCCACCTTTATCTTTGCTGCCATCAGTTCCAAATTCTTGAGCCAAGCTTGCGAAGCTCTTTCCTTTTTGAACTTCAGCTTTTAAGGAATCTGCTTTCGCTTGAGCTTTATCTAACCCACCTTCCATTGCCGGATTTATAAGGATATGACTAGCATTTACAGAGTCGGGACTCATGCGCGAATCTAATACTTTTGCAATTTCATACACCCCATGGTTTAGAAAAGGGCCAACGATATCACCTTTATTAGCCCTGAAAATTGCAGAATCAAGTACTGGATCTAATGAACCCATTTTGCGATAAACAATCGGATACTTTGTTTCTGAGTTAATGGCTGCGTATAAAGAGTCGTTTTCAGCTGTCCGTAAGCCCTCCATACGTTCTTCAATTTCATTTTTTACTTGTAAAGTATCTTGACTTGTAGGGTTGGCACTAATGATAACAAACTCAAGGCTTCGTGTCTCTTCTGCATTTTTGTATGCAGCTTTATGCTCATTATAGTAGTTTTTATAGTCTTCTTCAGTAGGTTGGATATCTGTATCGGGAATGGAGCTATAATCCATTAATACGTAACTGAAGTTTGCAAGTTTGTTCCTTTGAGTAAAATCTTCTTGTGCCTCTAAAGAAGTTACATAAACACTATTTTCAATTAACTTATTATATTTTTCTTGTATACGATTTGTTTTGATTCCCTCTAAAAGGAAGCCCCACTGTTGCTTTTGCTCACTATTTGCAGGCTCGTTTTGAATATTATTTAAAAATATATTTAGTTGTGTTCTATCAAATTCACCAGTTTCGGGGTTAGTAAAATAAGGAACTAATATTTGCGATGGATTTTGACCAGAGACTAAGTCGTTTAATTCGTTCTTACCAACATCTAGTCCGATGCGTTCAATCTCTTCAGATAATAATTTCCTTGAAATATTTTGGTTCCATACATTTTCAACAATATACGTCTTCATTTGTGGGCTGATACTTCCACCCATCTGTTGGGCCATATTGTTTGTATTGGCATCAACCTCTGAATTAAAGGTTTGATAGTCGATACTTTCACCGTCAATGTTACCTATTTCATTGGGGTTTCCTCCAAAGATTGTAATTCCCGACCCCATTAAGTCACCCAATAAAAAGGCTACAATTGCAAAACCGATAGCAAACACCATTACAGTTCCAGCGCGGTTTCGCAAAAATGTCATTATTCCCATAATCTATTTTAAATAATTTGTAAGTTTTTTGTCGTTAATATCAGCTTTCAGTAAAAAAAATTACTAGAAAATTTATTTTTATAAAACGAGGGCGCAAGATACAATTTTTAAGGTTGAAAACTAAACACAAAAAATGAAATAATATATTTTTTTAGAACACTATATTTCCAAGCACATAGGGTCATATTAATTGATGATTTTAAATCATATAAATATCCTTTTGTTAACATTTCTATCTCGTTAATTATTGAAATGTATTAAATCCCTGAAGAATGGCTTTATTGATTATCCCCTTTTCCTAAATTGAAGTCGCCCACTAAAGAAGTGGCTTCTACCAAAGAGAAATCTTCATTGGCCCAGAAAGAAGTACCATGTTGTTCCGTCCCGTTCCTTATAAGTGTGACAGGTAAATTGGAGTAGAATATCTTTTTATTATCGTCCCAGATTAATTCTTCGGACTTAACAATTAGTCCATCTGAACGTGTTACAACAACATTTTTTTTAAGTTCTGTAATTCCTGTATTTTCCCTCTGAATGGCATACTCAGAACTTACTCGTTCCGTTTCCTTGCCGAAGCTATCAAATAAGATGAGTAATCCCCCCTTCGGAAATTCGTAATAGGGTTCAACAGTATTGAAATGCTTCATTTCTGGACTTGTCATCTTGGCCTTAACAACAGCGGAATCACTATAGATTATTGTTACACCATAAGAGATGTCGACTGGTTCTTCAATCGTTTGTGAGGATATCCGCTCAACATCTTTTAGATCATTCTCGCACGAAGAAAGACTTAAGACCAAAATAAGGCATCCTAAGATGCCTTTTAAGGTTTTACTATAGCGGTAAGGTGCGAGACGATGCATGTATACTAATCGTATTTATAGCGTTGGAACCACCTGTCGTTTAATGTAAATCCAAGATGGACATTAATGAAATTCTCTTTTACCAAATTAATGTCAGACGATCCTCTTTGCATATATTCTGCCGCTAGGTTAATTTTATAAAACGAACTTCTTCGATTGGATGGCAAGGGTAGGCCGAAACCGATACTGACACCTATTTCGTTTACGTCCTTATTATTGATCTTAATGTTTGATTTATTATATCTGAATCCCATTTTATAATCTACCACATTCAAGTATTTTGTAGATGTGATATCGGGAGTAAATTGACCTCCTACGGCCATTCCGAAGCTGTTTTGAAGGCCCGGATTAAATTCACCTTCTCTATAATCAGACCAGTTGCTCGAATTCACATCAAGTCCAACTAGCCATTTATTGCTTTTGTTGAAACTAATCCCAACCTTATGTGTCAAGGGCATGGTTAGTTTTTTTCTTTGTCCTTCAATAAAACGGATGGAATCTAGGGCAGTATTTTCAGAATCTCCGATCGTGCTTCCAAAAGTACGGTATATTACTTCGGATTCCTTTACATGCATATTGCCACTTATGTTTCCTGCATATCCAATCACCATAGCTAATTCGTCGCCAATCATAGAGTTGAACTGTAAGCCGTAGTCTATATTCAAGCCATTAATTAGCCTGTTTTTCTCCACTTTGCTATTAAGTGCACCTGTTGATGGTGGGTATTGTGCTTCTTGCGAATTTCTCAGATTTCCGAAGAGGTAGTTTGCATTAAATCCAAGGCTAATGTGTTTTCCAAATTGAATACCATAGCCTAAGTAGGCTTTTGTTATGTCACCATCCCCAGAATATACGTTATTAATTGAGATAGTATCTACTGAGCCCGGACTTGAAAAGCGGTATCCTACTGATGAATAAGGCATCAATCCGAAACTTAAGGCGGATTTTCCAGAGACAGGAATTGCAAAGTTTAAATGGCTCAAATTGAAGTTGGCATTTGTCTGACTAACTCCGTCACGACTCATTGATCCATAAGTACCATAAAGGCCAATATCAATTGAAGTAAGACGTAATCCTGAATAAGAAGCTGGATTGCCTACGTTGATATTATAATAAGAGTCGAAATTTCGAACACCAGTTGAAATTCCACCCATTCCTCTAAATTGGGGTAGTTGATCTCCATGTAATTCTCCAAGACCAAATTTAGAATAAGGTGAACTTGTAGTGGTTTGAGCACCAACATTTATGGTAATTGATAAAACAAGCAATACTAATATTGTACGGACCACTCTTTTGTATTGAATCATGTAATAAAATATATATCTATCTATTGAAAGAAATGCCTTTTTAATTTTACATCATGTTATTATTCTTTCAAAATAGAAGCGGCAATAACATTCGTTTGCAAATCTATTTAAATTTTACTTGGATTCTGTGGTATTTTTGTTAAAAAAGGTTAATTGGGTAGTTCGAAATTAATTATTTTCGTGTTTTCACATTAAAACCATTGAAAATAAATAAAGCCAATAAGCATAAGGATGAAAAGGCTTTCATAAACCCATCTTATTTTTGCGTAGTTGAAATAGTAAGCCATGTAAATAGCTAGAGGAGGGATACATAGAAGGAAGTGGTATTCCTGACGAGCAGGGTTTAAATAAAAGGAGGCAAAGCTTAAGATGAAAATAAAAAACAATAGTTGGAATGATTTTCTGATATGAATGGTATTTTTATAAAAGCTCTTTTGTAGGGAGATTATAAATAGAATCAAAATGATAGAAGGAATAATTAGCGCCAAGTAATCATAGATTTCGAAATGGGAGTCATTTATGAAGGAAGGATGCGTTATCGGCGACCATATTTGGTAAAATTCGCTTGTTAATCCTAGCCAAAAATAAATAGTAAAGAGGATGCAATAGACAGTGGCAAAGCCCATTATGCCGGTAATCCATTCTCGCCAATTAAAGGGCTTGAAGATTAGTAAACTGATCCAAAGCATTAGGAACATCAATATAAAAGGGAAATAAAATAGCGTTCCTATTGCGATGATAAGGCCCAGATCGTACATTACCGTCTTATTGTCGCTTCTATAATAAATGCTTAAGAGTTTATCAATCATGCCAATCAATAAGAAATTACAGATTAGGGCAGGGGATAGTATTAAAAATGGAGTAAACATACTCGCCATGGAAACATATAATAAAGCAGGTAGAAATGTTGATCTTCCAAGGATGTTATATTTGTTAACTACTTGGTTTAGATATATAGCCTGTATCAAAGTTAATCCCGCCGATATCAATATATTGGCTTGAGGAAATATAAATTGTTCAGGTGAGCTTCCTATAAGGTTCAAAATGGCGGGTTCGAAAATTGATTGCCTTACATCGGAAGGTACATTTACTAGTGTAACAATGCACAATAAAATTGCAAGAGGAACCAGAAAAACCAGGTTTAAAGGAGTGAAATTTCTGAATTGGTTTATCATGGATTAAATTTATTATTTACGACAATATTAAGATAAATTATTCACCATCCATACTGCAATGAATTGTAATAATAAAGTTCCGTCTAGAAGGAAGAAATAATAGTATTCATTTTTTTTGAGCGTTGTGTTAAATATTAAGAAATTGGCTATGAAGACCGTCAATGCTAAAGCTACAACTTCACTGCTTATTGTTTCCGCAAAAATAAAAAGAATTAACATGTAAGTAATTAGCAAGATCTGACAAAGACGCATTGAGTTTTTCTTTCCAATTAATACGGGAATGGTTTTAAGGTGAAAGGCACGGTCCTGGTAAAGGTCGCGTATGTCGAAAGGCAGTGTTATGGCCATTATAAATAGAAAACGTTTGGAGACGAGAATAAAAGTATCTGCTGCGGAAATAATTATCCCTTCGCTTCTTAATTCCATGATCGGAATCCATACACAACTGCTGGCCCAAACAATTGCAATTATGAAAAGCTTTGCTCCTGGCATGTTTCGTAATCCAAGCCGCTGATTACCAAATTTCAGGATGGGAATATTATAGGAAAGAGCTAACAGGCTTATTATGGCTAGTAAGAGGAAGCTATTTAACGACAATGTATTTACCAAGGGTATCATTAAAATAAATGCAATTGCAGAAATGATAATAATTATTCGGTAATGTGTGAAAAACCAATGTACTCTTTTGTATGGGGAGATTTTGTAATCTTTTGGTTTCGATAAGACGAGGCTGAAATTATATAAAAACAGTGTAGCACAACCTAAAAGGCCAACTACTAAAGGGTTCATCGGCGCTTTTAACAGTGAATAGGTCAAGGCGCCTTGGGCCATGGCACAGCAAGCAATAAATAAATTGCTAAACAATAGAAAGTCCAAAAAAGAATTGAGAGCGTTTCTTGCCATGCTGTCTTTAATTGTTCACACCGAGCCAAATCGACTCAATGACGTCAAGCAAATTAAGAAACAGATATTTAGGAAGGTATTACATTTTAGCTTCCTAGGATGCAAATGAGGTTCCGCAGCCACATGTACTTGTAGCATTTGGGTTATTGAATGTGAACCCACGAGAATTTAACCCCGTTTTAAAATCTATAAGCATGCCTGCTAAATACAAGCCGTGAGCAGGATTCATAAAAACTTTTATTCCGTCAATTAAATATTCAGCATCGTCTTCTTTAGCTTGATCGAATCCTAATATGTAATTTAATCCAGAGCAACCTCCCCCTTCTACACCTACTCTTAATCCGTAATCATCGGCAATCTCCTGCTGATCTTTTAATTTCTTTAATTCTTTTACAGCTCCTGGAGTAAAGGAGATAGGAGTGGCTGAAGTTAAAATTTCGTTATTCATATTTTCAATGTTTACTATGCAAAATTAGCTAAATTTTCTATATAAATAGAATCAGGTTGGCAACATGAAAGTAAATTTATTCGTTAATGTTTATTTTATAAGGTACTCATGAATGCTTTGCAATTATCGATCTCTCCTCTGCAATAATGAAAATTTTTATTGAGGAAATATACGTCAAAATGTTCATTTTTGTTAAAACCTTATGATTTTTACCTAAATTGAACACTTATAGATATTCTTAGCCATACATGTAAATGTGTTGAAGTTAAAATATCAGGTGTGCTAAAAACATATTAAAATGAGTGCTTCAAAAAGAACCCTATCCGGCATAGAGATAAAAGAAGTTTATACCCGCTGTGAGCCAATGACGGAGTTGCCAGGACTCTTTCCTTTCACTAGAGGTGTGCGAAAGGATATGTATAGAGGTCGGCTATGGACGATGAGACAATATGCTGGTTTTTCAACCGCCGAAGAATCGAATAAACGATATCATTATTTATTAGGTCAAGGAACTACGGGCTTGTCTGTTGCTTTTGATTTACCTACTCAAATTGGTTATGATTCCGACGATGTTATGGCTGAAGGTGAAGTGGGTAAAGTTGGTGTAGCGATCGATTCTTTGGCTGATATGGAAAATCTTTTTTACGACATAGATCTTTCCAAAATCACATCCTCAATGACGATTAATGCAACCGCCCCAATTCTTCTTGCAATGTATATTGCATTAGCGAAAAAGCAGGGGGTTGATCTAACGAAAATATCTGGTACCGTACAAAACGATATTTTAAAGGAATATGCTGCTCGGGGGACCTATATTTATCCCCCTAAGCCTTCTTTGCGTCTAATCACTGACGTTTTTGAATATTGTAGTATGCATGTTCCAAAATGGAATACCATTTCCGTTTCTGGTTATCATATTCGTGAAGCTGGATCGACAGCTGTTCAGGAATTGGCTTTTACCCTCGCTAATGGGAAAGCCTATTTAAAGGCGGCACAGGAAAAGGGATTAGATATCAATGTTTTCTCAAAGCGGGTTTCTTTCTTCTTTAATTGTCATAATAATTTCTTTGAGGAAATAGCTAAATTTAGGGCCGCTCGAAGAATGTGGGCAAAGATTACAAAATCCCTCGGTGCTACAGATCCTAAAGCACAGCAGCTGCGGTTTCATTCTCAAACTGGAGGGTCAACACTTACTGCCCAGCAGCCTTTGAATAATATTATTAGAGTAGGAACGCAGGCTTTGGCCGCAGTATTGGGAGGTACACAATCATTGCATACAAATGGTTATGATGAGGCTTTGTCTTTGCCAACAGAAGAAGCGGCCAGGATAGCTTTGCGTACTCAGCAGATTATCGCATACGAAACCGGAGTTGTTGATACTGTAGATCCATTGGCAGGTTCCTTCTTTGTTGAAAATCTTACCAATGAAATGGAGAAGGCTGCTTTTGATTATATTACACGTATTGATGATATGGGTGGAGCTGTGAGAGCGATCGAAAAGGGATTTATCCAAGACGAAATTTCAAGCTCAGCATATGAATATCAACTTGCTGTTGAAAGTGGCGAGCAAGTTGTTGTAGGTGTTAATCGTTTTGTTCAAGAAGCAGAACAAGTGACTAATGTTTTCAGAGTAGATGATAACATTCGCTTAGTTCAAATGGAGAAAATAAAACGGCTAAAAGAAGAGCGATCTACCGAAAAGGTGATGGCCTCATTACGGGCACTTGAAGAAGCGGCTAATAGTACAGAGAATACAATGCCGTTTATTTTAAATGCGGTAGAAAGTTACGCTACTCTTGGGGAGATTGCTAATATTTTACGCAAAGTGTTCGGGGAGTATAAAGATTAGCAATTTAAGGTACGCGAAGATAAACTTCAGTATTTCACAAGCAATTTAGTGAGGCTCAAGCACTAGTAGCTATTTTAAATATTCTCTATTATTTAAAATATATTTTAGGTATATTCCAGCGGGTAAAAAGGCATAAAATACTTGTCGCTAATGGTCTATTTTTTATCCATAATTCTAAAATTATTATGGATTGTGAATAAGTATTTATAAAGAATAATTTTTGCTCTTGTTACCATAATAAAGGGCTTCATTAGTCTGTTATACAGATAGTTAAACAATAGTTTCAAATATAATTTTTTTAACACTTTTTTTTTGTGAACTTCGAATTCCGAAAGGGTTATTAACAATTATACCTTCGGCTATTGTAAATCAGAATCTTAAGGAATTAGAATGAAAAAAACAAGTACACATGTATGGAGTAATTGCCTTCAAATCATAAAAGATAACATACCAGCTCGGAGTTTTCAGACTTGGTTTGAACCAATAAAAGCATTACGATTAGAAGGGGACGTTTTGACTATACAAGTGCCAAGCTTGTTTTTTTATGAGTGGCTCGAAGAGCATTATGTGGGTTTGCTAAGAAAAACGGTAAAAATGCAGTTGGGCGAAAACGCTAGCCTTGAATATAACATCGTTGTGGAGAAGTCATCAAATTCCAATCCTTATACTACTAATATGCCATCAAGTGGAAACGGTGCGGCAGGAAAGCGTCAATCTATTCCCGTTCCTGTTTCGTTAAACAAAGAAATAAAAAATCCATTTGTAATTCCTGGCCTAAAGAAGCTGCAAGTTGACCCGCAGTTGAATCAAAATTACACTTTTAATAATTTTATTGAAGGTGATTGTAACCGTTTAGCGAGGTCAGCTGGTTTTGCTGTTGCCGCTAATCCTGGTGGTACTTCTTTTAACCCCTTGTTATTGTATGGGGGCGTTGGATTGGGGAAAACTCATTTAGTGCAGGCTATCGGGAATGAAATTAAAAATAAGCTGCCAGACAAATTAGTAATCTATGTGTCTTGTGAGAAATTTTGCCAGCAGTTTGTTGATTCGTTGAAGAATAGTACGATAAATGATTTTGTTAATTTCTATCAGGCGATGGACGTGATTATTATGGATGATATCCATAATTTTGTGAATAAAAATAAAACTCAAGATATTTTCTTTCATATTTTTAACCAACTTCATCAATCTGGGAAACAAATTATTCTTACTTCCGACAAACCTCCAAAAGATTTGTCTGGAATGGAAGAGCGTTTATTAAGCCGATTTAAATGGGGTTTATCTGCAGATATGCAAGTTCCCGATTTGGAAACAAGAATTGCCATATTGCAAAAGAAAATGTATGCCGATGGAATTGATTTGCCTAATGAGGTAGTAGAGTATGTAGCCGACAATATTGATAATAACGTACGCGAGCTAGAGGGTGCTATGGTTTCTCTTTTGGCACAATCTACCTTAAACAAAAAGGAAATCGATATTAATTTGGCAAAATCAATGTTGAAGAACTTTATTAAAAATACCCATAAAGAGATTTCTATAGAATATATAGAGAAATTAGTTTGTGATTATTTTGAAGTTCCTATAGAGATGGTCAGATCGAAAACTAGAAAGCGGGAAATTGTTCAAGCTCGTCAAATTTCGATGTACTTAGCAAAGAGCTATACCAAATCATCTCTTAAAACAATCGGTTCCTTTTTTGGCGGCAGGGATCATTCGACGGTAATTTATGCCTGCCAGACAGTTGGTGATCTGATTGATACAGACAAAAAATTTAAAGGTTATGTTCATGATATTCAAAAGAAATTGAAGTTAAACTAGGGCGTTAAATTTGATTGCTGCAATTTAACCTCAAAAAAGAAAGGAGCGTTCGTTTTGAACGCTCCTTTCTTTTTTGAGGTTATCGATATTATTTTACATCGATAACGCGAGCTTTTTCTTTTTCTTCCTCCTTTTTAGTGATGAAAACTTTCAAGATGCCGTCAATATATTCGGCAGATATTTTTTCTCCATCCGTATTTTCAGGCAGAGTGAAACTTCTGCTAAAGCTTTGATAGATAAATTCTCGTTTATTATAATGCTTTTCTGCTTTATCTTCTTTTTTATCCCCGGAAATGGTTAAGACTTGCTTTTCAAGGTTGATTTTGAAGTCTTCTTTTTTAAATCCTGGTACTGCCATATCTATTTCAAACGCCTTTTCATTCTCAGAAATGTTTACGGAAGGTTTTCCGAGGGAAGAGGCGTTTGCATTAAAGCTAGATAATGTAGAGGAATCGCTGAAAATTGAGTCAAAGATTCCGTTAATCCATGGATCAATACTTCTTGGTTTGCTGTTGTTGAATTTTACTAGTGTCATATCTATTGGTTTTTAGTTTTTTAATTATTTACTCTTGAAGTACAAAAGGTATTCCTTTCGAATTTTTCCTCAAAAAGCTCCAATAAACATGACATAAAGTCTCAAAGTAGGTTGTTTTGATAAATTAATAGGTGACATAATGACGCATCTGTAGCCGCCTAATTAAATACCTTCCCAGGATTCATAATGTTATTGGGATCAAAAACCTTTTTAATTCCTCTCATTATGGATAGGTGCACCTCAGAAAATTTAATAGGCATATAGTCTTTTTGAACATAACCGATTCCATGCTCTCCGGAGAGTGTACCACCTAAAGAAACCGTAAGTTGAAAGATTTCTTTGATTCCTGCTGGAAGTTTGTTTTTCCAGTCTTCATCGCTCATGCTGGTTTTAATAATGTTTACATGTAAATTTCCATCGCCGGCATGACCATAGCATACCGATTCAAAACCGTAACGGTTGCCAATTTCTTTTATGCCTTTTATGAGTTGTGGTAATTCAGCACGAGGGACAACCGTGTCCTCTTCTTTGTAAACAGCATTTGATTTGACGGAGACAGCCATTGTTCTTCTTAAATTCCACAAAGCTTCTTTTTGTCCCGCTGTATCGGCTAATAATACATCAAAGCATCCATTGGCCTCCAGAACGTCGTTGATAACTTCACATTGATTGAAGAGTTCATCTTGTGAATTACCATCTACTTGAATTAATAAAAAAGCAGCTACATTCTCTTTAAGATCGAAACTCATATTATCATGCTCGATGACCCATTCTACACCTTTTCGTTCCATGAATTCGACGGCCGAAGGTGTCTGCCCTGCTCTAAAAATTGCCGAAACTGCTTCACAGGCCGTCTCATTGCTAGGAAAGGAGGCCATTAAAAGCATGTCTTGCTGAGGCTTAGGAATTAATTTTAAAACAGCTTGGGTAACAATCCCTAAAGTGCCTTCCGAGCCAATCATTAATTGAGTGAGGTTATATCCTGAAGCAAACTTTAATGTATCGGCTCCTGTCCATATGATTTCTCCAGTAGGTAAAACTACTTGTAAATTTAATACATATTCTCGGATGGTTCCATATTTTACAACTTGTGGGCCACCGCTACCATGTGATATATTTCCTCCAATAAAACAAGAACCTTTGCTCGCCGGATCAACCGGATAAAGCAGGCCTTTTTCGGCAACTGCATTAATTAGCTCTTCGGTTATTATCCCTGGTTCTACATGTACCTGTAAATTACGCTCATCAATTTTTATAAGCTTATTCATACGCTCCATGCTGATGACCAAACCTCCGAAAACAGGTAGTGCAGCACCACTCAATCCTGTGCCTGCTCCTCGAGGTGTAATGGGAATTAGGTGCTTATTGCAAAGTTTCACCAAGGCTGAAACCTCCTCTGCATTTTCAGGGAGAGCGGCAGCCTCTGGATAAAAGCTTAAATCTTCCGTTTCATCATGTGAGTACTTCTGCAAGGATTCTCTATGAAAAAAAAGTCTTTCTTCCGGAAGAATTGTTTTTAATTCTTCTATTATTTCTGGAGTTAATTTATTGAAGTTCATTTTTTATTAATCTCTCTTGTCCAAGTTAATTCTATTTCTGATTTTGCTTTGTCTCCACCAAAGGGAGGGTTAATTTTACAAATATTAACCTTTATTTGTTCAATGTAGTCACTTGTTTTAAGTGCTCTGTGTAGGATATTGCTAGCTACTGTTTCTAATAATTTTTGACGGTAATTCATTTCCATTTTAGCAATCGTATACAGATCTTCATAGTTTATCGTATTCTCTAAATTGTCATTAAGTGAATTTTGTAGAGGAAATGAGAGTTCAATAGAAACGAAATATTCATTTCCTAAAATTTGTTCCTCTGGATAGAAACCATGGTGACTAAAAAAACGTAGATCTTTGACTTTAACACGACACATCAGTTCCATTGGGCAAACCTACATATTTTTTAAACTTAGATAAAATTAAATCTATTATATCAGTCTTCAGTTATTTTAGTCAGTTTTTTAGTCGTTGGCCTGTTGGTAATTTTTGGGTGGTTGTCATGCTAGGGAATCATTGATCTTTTAAGCGTAAACTGATCCTCCATTACTGATGGCTAATGTTAAATTAAAATTGTACATTTACTTTTAAGAACCCTTTGAAAGGATTATTGAGATATTCTGAAAAGAAAAAACCAAAATAACCGAAATGAGTAATTATCAGTCTCCCGACTATTATTTATTAGATGAATTAATTTCTGATGAACATAAATTGATTCGTTCGTCTGTTCGTGAATGGGTAAACAATAGTGTTTCACCTATAATTGAAGACTATGCTCAACGGGCAGAATTTCCTAGAAAGCTGATTCCAGCAATGGGCGAGTTAGGATTGTTCGGACCAACTATACCAATTGAATATGGAGGATCTGGCCTAGACTACCTTGCTTATGGTTTAATGATGCAAGAGGTAGAGCGGGGGGACTCAGGTATTCGATCAACTGCGTCCGTTCAAGGATCTTTAGTGATGTACCCAATTTTTGCATTTGGAAGTGAAGAGCAGAAAAAGAAGTATTTGCCCAAATTGGCAACAGGTGAATTAATGGGTTGTTTTGGATTGACAGAACCTGATCATGGATCTAACCCTGCCGGAATGACTTCGCGTTTCGTCGATGATGGGGATTCTGTGATCTTAACGGGTTCGAAAATGTGGATTAGCAACGCTCCATTTGCAGATATTGCTATTGTTTGGGCTAAAAATTCCGAAGGCGAAGTTCAAGGTCTAATTTTAGAAAGAGGTATGGAAGGTTTTACAACGCCCGAGACTTTTAATAAATGGAGCCTAAGGGCTTCGGCGACCGGTGAGCTGGTCTTTGATCAAGTTCGTGTGCCCAAAGCCAATATCCTGCCTGGAGTGAAAAGTATGCGTGGTCCGTTGAGCTGTTTGAATCAGGCTCGTTATGGTATTGCATGGGGCGCGCTAGGAGCGGCAATGGACTGCTATGACACGGCATTGCGTTATTCTACAGAACGTGAGCAGTTTGGCAAGCCAATCGCCGGTTTTCAACTTCAACAGAAAAAACTGGCAGAAATGATAACGGAAATCACAAAGGGTCAGTTATTGGTTTGGAGACTCGCTACATTGAAAAATGAAGACCGGGCGACACCAGCACAAATATCCATGGCTAAACGTAATAGTGTTGAAGTGGCAATGAACGTGGCTCGCGAGGCAAGGCAAATTCTGGGTGGAATGGGTATTACAGGTGATTTTCCCATTATGCGGCATATGATGAATTTAGAATCTGTAGTTACTTACGAGGGGACACATGACATCCATTTGTTGATAACCGGAATGGACATAACCGGTATTAGTGCTTTCTCTTAATGATTTGATAAAGAAAAATTTCATGAGTACCGATTCAAAACAAAGTTATGCTTTCCTGAATGATGAATTTGTTGATTACAAAGATGCGATGCTGCATGTTTCAGATTTGGCAATTCAGAGAGGCTTTGGCATTTTCGATTTTTTTAAAGTAGTTAAAGGTAATCCAATTTTTCTAGAAGAACATTTAACTCGTTTTATGAGGTCAGCAAAGGAAATGGGCTTGCCAGTCAGGTATTCTATATCGGAATTGAAATCGTTAATGATAAGCTTGCTCAACAAAAACCAGATGCCTAACTCGGGAGTTAAGATTATTTTGACAGGTGGTTATTCTGAAGATGCATTTTCACTAGCAGAGCCCAATTTATTAATTACTCAAAGTCTGTTTACCATAAATCAGGAGGCTCAAGAAAAAGGTATAAAGGTGATTAGCGTTAACCATCAACGCCAGCTTCCAGACATAAAAACGATTGATTACCTAATGGCCATAAAGATGTTGCCTAAAATGAAGGAACAGGGGGCGGAAGATATTCTTTATTTTAATAACGAGTGGATAACTGAATGTCCACGCGCCAATTTCTTTATTGTAACGAAGTCTGGCGAAATATTAACTCCCCAAAAGAATGTATTAGCAGGTGTCAGTAGGCAAAGGATATTGGCGTTATCAGGAAAAGAATTTACAATCAGAGCGTGTGATATTTCTTTACAAGACGTCTATGAAGCACAAGAAGCTTTCATTTCTAGCACAACAAAAAATATTCTTCCTGTTGTGTCAATAGATGATTATTCGTTTGGCGATGGAACTCCTGGCCCAATTACTAGGAGTTTGAAACAAAAATATAATGAATTAATTGAGAATCATTATTCAAAATAATTGAGCATCTCATAGCCTCCCTTTTTAAGGTAAGCTTCCTTACGCATTAACTTAAGATCTGATGTCATCATGTCTTTAACTAATGAAACAAGGTCATATTTAGGCTTCCATCCTAATTTTTTAAAGGCTTTAGAAGCATCTCCAATGAGGAGGTCCACTTCGGTTGGGCGAAAATAACGTGAATCTACTTTTATTATTGTTTGTCCAATTTTTAAGTTATCAGGATCAAGGTCTAATTCCTGTAATCGTTCTTCATTCCAATCTATGATTACCCCTCTTTCATTTTCACCTTTCCCGGCAAATTCGATTTCTATCCCAAGTTCTTCAAAACTCAATTTTACAAAATCTCTAACACTGGTAGCAATGCCTGTTGCAATGACATAGTCTTCTGGTTGCTCTTGTTGAAGAATAAGCCACATAGCTTCTACGTAATCCTTGGCATGGCCCCAGTCTCGTTGGGCAGAAAGGTTTCCTAAATAAAGACAGTCTTGAAGGCCTAAGGCAATCTTGCTTACCGCCCGAGTGATTTTTCTGGTAACAAAGGTTTCGCCACGTACCGGACTTTCATGATTAAATAATATTCCATTGCAAGCATAGATATTGTAAGCTTCGCGGTAATTCACCGTAATCCAATAAGCATATAATTTCGCAACAGCATATGGCGAACGAGGATAAAAAGGGGTGTTTTCGGTTTGAGGAACTTCCTGAACCAAGCCATATAGTTCAGAGGTAGAGGCTTGGTAAATCCGACATTTGTCTGCAATTCCTAGCAGTCTAACCGCTTCCAAGATTCTTAACGTTCCTAAGCCATCTGCATTGGCAGTATATTCTGGAGTTTCAAAACTGACTTTAACATGGCTTTGGGCAGCAAGATTGTAAATCTCATCGGGCTGAGTCTCTTGAATTAAACGAATAAGGTTAGTGGCGTCGGTTAGATCCCCGTAATGCAAAGTGAAATTTTGATTACTGGCATGCGGATCTTGGTATAAATGGTCTACCCGATCGGTATTTAGAGAAGAACTCCTACGTTTTATACCATGCACCCGGTATCCTTTCTTTAGTAAAAATTCAGCTAAATAAGCACCATCTTGTCCCGTAATCCCAGTAATTAAAGCAGTTTTCATGTTCGTTATTTAGTCACAAAGTTATAACTATCTTTCTTTAATACCGTTCTAAGTAAGTATTCTCCATAGCCGCTTTTAATCAAAGGGATAGCAATGGATTCTAGCTGTTCTTTATTAATGAAACCCATTCGGTAGGCAACTTCTTCAATGCAGCCAATTTTTAATCCTTGCCTCTCCTCAATTACTTGCACAAACTGCCCTGCTTGCATTAAAGAAGAGAATGTGCCTGTATCCAGCCAAGCAGTCCCTCTACTGAAAACGCCCACCTTTAACTGGTTTCGTTTCAGGTATTCTTTATTTATGTCAGTAATCTCATATTCTCCACGGGCTGAAGGTTTAAGATTTTCGGCAATTTCGATAACTTGATTGTCGTAGAAGTAAAGCCCAGGCACAGCATAGTTGGATTTGGGATGACTTGGCTTTTCTTCAATCGAGATGACTTCATTATTTTCATTGAACTCCACAACACCGTAGCGTTCGGGGTCTGCAACTTGGTAGGCAAAAATAACTCCACCTTTGATATCGCTTTGTTCTTGTAGCAAACGTGAAAGTCCGTCACCGTGAAAGATATTATCACCTAAAACTAGGGCTACGTCGTCCGTTCCAATAAATTCTTTTCCCAACACAAAAGCCTGAGCTAAACCATTCGGATTAGGTTGTTCTTTATAACTGAAAGAGCATCCTAGTTGACTTCCGTCTCCTAACAGCTTTTCAAAAAGAGGTAAATCATGAGGTGTTGAAATGATCAATATTTCTCGTATCCCTGCCAACATCAACGTTGATAAAGGATAGTAAATCATCGGCTTATCGAAAATAGGCATCAGCTGCTTGCTGATTGCTAAAGTTAAGGGATGTAAACGAGTACCAGAACCGCCAGCTAAAATTATTCCTTTCAAAGTCTTAGTTTTTATAAATGATTAAGGAGTAAATTTAGGAATTTATTTGCAAGTAGCGAATCTACAGTTAATAAGAAGTTTTTTTGTACACCCATGCAACCTTTTGTAATGAAAGCAAGTCTTATTTATAGAACACCTGTTTGACAACATAATTATCAAAATCAAAAACATTACAAAAAAAACATTTATGAAAAAGATATTACTTTACATTTTATGCGGAATCTTTGCATTGACAGCCACTGCTCAAGAGAAAAATAAACCGACCCATACTCCCGCTGATCGCGATACTGTAGATAAAAAAGTAAACAATGAAAAAAAGAAAGTTGAAATCATTTTTGAAATGGGGGAGGATGTTATCGATCGCGACCTAAAGACAGATACCATAATTACAAAGAAAGCCAAAGCAGACACTTCCGTTAGAAAAGTTAGAAATTCCAATCTGTTTGCTGGAATTACTTTTGGCCGTTTTGATTTAGGTTTAGCAAAAATGGTAGACAATGGAAGTTCTCTTTCTCCTGAAAATGAATTCCTAGATTATCGCGGCTGGAAGTCTGTAAATGTCGGCTTTGATGTTGCTCAAATTGGCTACAAATTTAATGACCAATTTCGAATGTTACTCGCTGCAGGTTTTGATTGGACACATTTTCGTCTAAATAAGGACATCATTATTAAAGAAGATACTCGTCCTTTAGAATACGAGAATTCGTTGATACACTATAGTAAAAATCGCTTTTCTTCCAGTTATTTACGTATCCCCTTGACTTTTGAAATACGATCTAAAGCTGGTACCTTCGAGGAGCGGTTAAGATTTGCAGCTGGTCCTATTGCAGGTATATTAATACAGGGAAGTCAGAAGTTTAAAAGCAAGGAGGAAGGTAAGAGCAAAAATGTTGATGACTATAATTATACGCCGTTTCGATATGGTGCTTTCGCTAGAGTTGGATATGGAAGTTTTGGTATTTATACAAAATACTATTTTAACGATATGTTTCAAAACAGTCCAAACCAAGAAGGGTTAAAAAATGTTAGTTTTGGACTTATGTTCTTTTTCTAATCTGATCAAGCAATATTTTACAAAATATTCGGAACTATTCAACTTTTTTTTCTGTGAATTGGAAGATAAACAATCAATAGATCAATTGCTTGAACCTTGTAAAAGAGGGGAAAGGAAAGCGCAAGAATTACTCTATTCTTCACTTGCTCCCAAATTGTATGGAATATGTATGCGTTATGCAAGGGATGATCATGAGGCGCAGGATATTTTACAAGTTGGCTTTATCAGAGTTTTTAAAAGTATCGCTTCTTTTCGCGGCGAAGGTTCGTTTGAAGGGTGGATTCGTAGGATTATGGTGAATGTAGCCGTTGAGAGTTATCATAAAAGGAAATCAAACCATGAATGGGTTGATATTGAGACAGTACATGAGTTGGCGGGCGACGGCTTTGAAATGGGCGCTTTAGAAGTGCAAGACCTCCTAGCGCTTATCCGAAAATTGCCGGAAGGTTTTAGAATGGTATTTAATATGTACACGATTGAGGGCTACACCCATAAAGATATTTCAGAAGCACTTAATATTTCTGAAGGTACTTCAAAGTCGCAGCTTTCTCGGGCTCGGACTTGGTTAAAAGAGAAAATAGAAATAACGGAAGGAGAAAGGTATGGAATTAGAAAATAACAATAATATGGATGAACAGGTGAAAGCAACGTTTGATAATTTTGCTCCACCTGTTCCTGCAGATTTGTGGGATAAAATTGAAAAGCAGTTAGACGTCCCGCAGTCTATTGAAAATAAGCCAATAAGAAGGATAATGCGCTCTTACTCTATTTATGGAGGAGCTATAGCGGCAACGCTAATTGTCGCTTTCGCTTTTTGGAAGTTCCAAAAGAATGAAACAATAGAACTAAAACCCGGTCCCGAGGTGTATGCTTCAAAAATCCCTTTAGAAGGAAATAGGATAGGGTTGGAAAGCATGATAAGCGATGAGCAAGTTCTTCAAGAGCCTCTGTCGGAGACCTTGCTGGAAGTCGGTCGAATCGCTGCGGTTAAAAAACCAACAGTTGCCGCAAAATTAACCTCAAAATCAATGGTAAAGGAAGTAAATTTAGCTAACTCCACAAGCTTAGCAAGTACTTTACAAGTAAGGGAATCTAATACTGTTCATGTTGAATCAGCTTTCTCTTTATCAGTCGCCGAAGCTCCGCTTGCTATACAAGAGGTGCTTCCACTTGAAAGTAAAATTATCGCATTGCAAGAATCCATTTCTCTTCAGGGAGACGTTCAAGCTAGCTTGGTAGAAGAAGACACTTCGGAAAATAAAAAGATTGGAGTCAGCACCGTTCTTAATTTTCTAGCCAAGAGTTTGAGCAAAGAGAACGGAAAATCGATTGAGTTTTCAGAGAGTGATGAAGGTATTTTAAAAATAGACCTAAAATTGGGCTTTGCAAAGAGTAATGATTAGAAGGTCATATTTTCATTGGCATATTTTTTTCAAAGGTAATGAAGCAATCATGAGTGGATTTTTCGTCTCTGTTTGAGAGTTTTGCTAACTCATGATGGTTTCTTATCTTTGCCAAACATTGTGCTGAGCCCATTGATATGCCGCATTTAGAAAATCATTATTCTCCTATATCATCTCCCGCATTTGAAGAAGAATCTAGTTCGATATTGGAGATTAAAAATCTATCAAAACGGTTTTCGGATAAGGAGGATTCGCGAGGTTTAGAAAATATAAATTTTAGTATCCAGCCTGGCCAGATTACCGCTATAATCGGAGAAAGCGGTAGCGGGAAAAGTACTCTTTTAAGATTAATTTACGGGTTAATAAAACTAGATGAAGGAGAAGTACTTTTTCAAGGCCAAAGAGTAAAAGGGCCAGATGAGAAACTTATACCCGGACATGAATCTATGCGCATGGTATCTCAGCATTTCGACGATTTGAATACTTATGCAAATGTTTGGGATAATGTTGCCTCGAGGTTACCCAATACAGATATAGAAAAAAAAGAAAAAAAAACTAGTAGAATATTAGAGCGATTAAAAATTAGCAATCTCAAGAATCATCGAATCGCTGATCTGAGTGGAGGAGAGAAGCAGCGTGTCGCTATAGCGAGAGCTTTGGTAACTGATCCTGAAGTTTTATTGATGGATGAGCCTTTTAATCAAATCGATTCTGCCTTTCGCGATCAGTTACAGTCAGACATTCGGCAAATTGTAATTGAAAGTGGACTAACGGTCGTTCTCGTTTCTCATGATCCTTCAGAAGTATTAGGCTTGGCAGATTACTTAATCATTCTGAAGAATGGGTTAATATCCTCTAAGGGAATGCCTCATAGTTTATACCAAAACCCTCCCAATGAATATGTTGCTAGCATCCTTACGAAAAGTAATCTCTTGTCTGCAGAGGAAGCTTCTATACTTGGAATGGGCAAAGAAAAGGTCGCCATACACCCCGAATGGATAAACTTGCAAGCCGAACCTTCAGGAAACTTTCAAATTCAAAGAATTATTTATCGGGGATTCTACGAAGAAATCATCGTTATGAATGGAGAAATGCAACTTCGGGTATACAAAATAGCAAGCAGGCAATGGAAAGAAGGACAGGTTGTAAACCTTCACATTTCACGTTTCGTAAAACTTTAACTAGGTTTATAGGCAATAGATATTGCGTATTAGGGCTTGCTAAGATTTTAGGTTTCAGAAAATTTTGTGTAATATCTAAGACCTCAATTCTAATACCTTTTCCCCAAGCTGATATATATTCGTAATTTAGTAAAACTTTTCTAAGTTATTTTTGTACTTTATAAGATAGTAATTTTAATAAATCAAATTAATATGAGAACTAACATTAACGTATTTTTACTAGGATTGACGGTTGTTGCTGCAACTACAATTTCATCATGTAACCAATCATCTACTACAAGTACAAACAAAGAACAATCCGATACTACTATGGTTGCAGAATCTGCAATTACCGTAAACCCCGTAGCTCATTCTAAGCAATTTCCAAATGCTGACTTAAAAGTCGCTTCCATAACTGCAGAGAAAGTAGGAACAGACTCAGCATTGTTAACCGTGAAATACAACGTAAAAAACTTTACCCTTACTGAGCATACTGATGATTCAAATGCTATGCACATGGCAAATTCGGCAGAAGGCCAGCACATCCATTTTATACTGGATAATAGCCCTTACACGGCACTTTATAAACCGGAAAATTCAGTAATGGTTAAACTAGACAGTGAACATTATCTGTTATCTTTTCTTTCACGCTCTTATCATGAATCAATAAAAGAGCCTAGTGCATTTGTTTTAAAGCACTTTAAAATTGATAATAACGGCAAGGTAGTCGAATTGGAAATCCCGAAAGAGCCAGCCTTATTCTATAGCCGTCCAAAAGGCGAATATGCTGGAAAGGACACCGAGAATATCTTATTAGATTTTTACCTAGTAAATACTAAATTAGATGACGGCCATAAAGTACAAGCAAAAATAAACGATGCAACCTTCGTACTTGATAAATGGACCCCTTACGAAATTGAAAATGCTCCTAAAGGAGAATTAAAAGTAGAATTGACTTTGCTTGACAAAGAAGGAAACGCAATGACCGGCGAAAATAAATCAATTACTCGTACGGTGACTTTAAAAGAGTAAGCTTCCCGCTCAATAATATTACTGCTTTGTTTATTGCATTATGCGGGCGTAGTGACAGCGTATTATAGCCTTAAAATACGCTGTCACTACGCCCGCACTACGCCTTCACCCAGAAGGGAATATTACCGGGTAAGACACGGAATCAAATTGAAAGCTGATTGCTGAGGAAGAAAACTGTTGGTGGTTTTTATTCCTAAAGCTATTTTGTACATTTGTTTTTTCAACAAATCAATATGAATCCACACTCCCATTCTTTTTCAAAGGTTATCGATTATTTTGACTTTTTAGATCCTATACGTTCTCATATTCTTCAAAATCATCCTATGGGAATATTTGAAACCGAAAAGGAATTATTCAATTTTATTCGTAAAGTTGGAAACGAAGGCGGGATGGATGAGAAAGCGGAAAGTTTGGTTTTTGAATTAGAAGAGCGCATCAACATTATCAGGCATAAGTTGAAATTTATTGACGAGAATAGAAAGCCATCCGTTTTGATTTTATCAGAAGTGAGCCCTCCTGTTTTCGAACCCAGTCCTTATTTAGCTCACTTATTAAAAATAGCTGGTGCGAAGATGTATAGTGCAGAAAGTGATCATGTATTTAACCCGGGCGTTATTTTGGTTATTTCTGGACAAATGGAGCAACAATTTGAGGGCTTGGCTACGCTTCTTTCGCTGGAAGAATGGAAAAATACAGATGCAGTAAAAGAGAACCGTGTGTTTTTAATTGATGGTTCAGAAAACTTTCAAAATATGGATTTAAACGTTGCTTCCGATGTCGAAATCTTAGCTGAAATTCTTTATCCACAATACCTAACTTTTGGAGGTAATGGCGAATCCTGGCTGCAGTTCGAGGTATAAAATATCGACTATTGTTAGTTAAGAAACCTTGTTTCAACCTTGTTTCTCAATAATCTTTTAATAATTGCCAGCAATACCACTCTTGCCTAGGCAAATGAAAAGGTCCTTTAAAAAGGTTGCCTTTCGCTGTTTGGGAAATAGTGCCATCTCGATGCAAGTAACCGTACCATTCTCCATGTTCTTTATCGTGGAAATGCTTGTAAGCATATTCATGGATCATTTGATGCCATTCCTTGTATTTCTCATCTCCAGTTAGCGTATAAGCCAAGAGCGTTGCTATGATGGCTTCATTATGCGGCCACCAAAATTTCATGTCTTGCCAGTATTCTTGTACTGGTTTGTCATAAACATCACGAAAATAAAAAATGCCACCATATTCTTTATCCCATCCACGCTCCCACATATAGTCTAACATTTTACAGCCAAATTTAATTAAATCAGGATCATTGTTTCTATATTTTGCTTCATGTAGGATGAACCATGCTCCTTCTATAGCATGACCGGGGTTTAATGTTCTCCCATCAATATGATCAATAATACTGCCGTCCGGAGCTACCTGCTCCATTACACATTGAATGTCATCTTTAAGAAAATACGTTTTTATTTCTTCGATCCATTTTGAAATCCACTCATCACAACGCTTATCACCAATGGTTTCTCGTAATTGTTGTGCAGTATTCATCATGATCATCGGAACGCCAATGCTTTTACTGGGGCGAGTGTCTTCAAATTTGGCTTGGAGCTTTTTTTCTCCACTGCTATATGAAATGCACGAACCAAAGAGTTCGCGTGCTTTTTCTGCTATCATTTTATCACCGCTTGCTTGCGCATAGGCTGCAAGAGCGATAACGGCAAAAGTTTCTGAAAAATAATACCGCCTTTTGCGTATCGGCTGCCCATCTCGTGTCATGTGGAAGAACATCTGTCCATCCTTGTCAAAGCAATGCTTCAGTAAAAAATCGATTCCTAGTTTTGCCCCCTCTAGCCATTCTTGTTTCTTCTCTACTGTATTGTATAACGTAGAAAGCAACCATGCTGTACGGCCTTGGATCCAAACCGCTTTGTCGTCATCAATTAAAGAACCATCCTGATCCCGCATTAATAAATATCCCCCGTATTCGGTATCGAAACTTTTTGGAAACCAAAATGGAACGGTATCCTCTATTAATTGGTGTTGGTAAAAATCTTTTAAATGCTTAAGATAATCTAAGTTCATTGTATTTTTTATGATCGATAAAGCTAAGAATCATTTTGCGGCTAATCTAATACTTTTTGATAATTTTTATAAAGTTCACCTTCAATTTTAACATATATTACTTACGTGGTTGCTCAAACCTATTACTTTGTCTTTTTTATACTAATTCGATGAAATATGCTTGTAAAAAAAGGGTTAAAAAAGTTTGGGATTAGTTTTTTTTAAAGTATTATTGTAAATAAACAAGGGAATAAATGAAAATATTAGCAGTGATTTTAATAATAAATTCATTTCTGTGAACTTAAAGCGAAGATAATTTAAAAATAATCAATTAGTCTATTCACTTAAAAACGCATATGCACAAAAATCTACCCCCTGAACCTGAGACGGATTTTGCCTCAGAAAAAAAAGCCAAGCTAGGCATTAAGTTCTTTTTTCTATATCTTTTCTTTTACGCCGGTTTTGTTGCCATCGGTGTTCTGAATTATGAATTATTAGCCTATGAAGTTATTGGAGGAATAAATTTGGCTATTTTCTATGGCATTGGACTTATTCTATTTGCTGTGCTTTTAGGCATACTTTATAACTTCTTATGCTCCCGTTATGAGGATGATATGAATGGTAAAGAAGCGGATAAAAAGGAGGAGCTATTATGATATATGAAGTTTCTTATACCGCACTGCTTTTCTTTATCTTTTTTGTTGGCTTAGTTTTGGGCCTGTCTTTTTATTTCGCGAGAAAAACTAAATCAGCATCTTCTTACTACGCCGCTGGTGGAAAAATACACTGGACAGTAAATGGGATTGCCTTTGCAGGTGATTATTTGTCTGCTGCCTCGTTTTTAGGAATCTGTGGAATGATAGCCATTTCTGGATTTGACGGGTTTTTATATGCGATAGGCTTTTTAGCCGGATGGGTAGTGGCTCTTTTTCTAATTGCTGAACCCTTTAAAAAATTGGGGAAATTTACTTTTACCGATGCTTTAAATTCAAAATTTAATTCTAGGGCGATTACATTGGCTGCCTCTTTCAGCACTTTGATCATTTCCATTTTCTATTTAATTCCACAAATGGTGGGAGCCGGAGATTTGGTTACACCTCTGTTAGGATTACCACATTGGGTTGGGGTGTTATTAGTTGGAGTTATCGTAATTGTAATAGTCGCTAGTGCCGGCATGACATCAACTACCTATGTCCAGTTTCTAAAAGGAGGCCTTTTGATTATACTGTCATCAATTCTGACTTTCTATATTTTGAAAAATGGGTTTACACTTAATCCTGAACATAAAAATCAAGTTTATCATAAGTTTATGGAATTTTCTCCAGAAATGGCAGATAAGAAAGTCATTGGCGTTGCGGGTTGGAATGTGGTTTCTCAAGTAGAAGTTAAAGGGAAAGAATTTGTTAAACTAGAGAAAGATGGGATTGCCAGATGGTTTGATTTGGTGGAGGATAATCAAGCCTATACATTAAAAGAAACCCTTTCTATTTCAAATAAAAATGGCGTGCAACTATATAATGGTGAGCCAAAAGAAAACGCCAATTTCTTTCAAGTAGGTCATTTAAGTAAGATCGTTGTTGACGGGAAGGAAGTGGAAAAAACTGGTCCTGTTGGGCTCCTTGAGTATTTATCGATTATTGAAAAAAGTGATTTAGTTCGTTTTGCGGAATCTAAATTTTCCGATAATGGCGAAAATGTCTCTGTGTATTATCAGAATATAACTTCTGGAAAAGACTTTATGCTGCCTGGTTTAAAATATAAAATTGGTAAGGGTTCTAGTATTTGGAGCAAGCTTGATTTTATTTCTTTAATGCTTGCATTGTTTTTAGGGACAGCGGCCTTACCACATATTTTGATCCGTTATTATACCGTTAAGTCACCTCGGGATGCCAGGAAATCAACAATACTTGCTGTGGCATCAATAGGCGCTTTTTATGTCCTTACTTTATATATGGGGCTTGGAGCAGCCGTAAATGGGGTAATGGATGTGGAGTCTAGTAATATGGCTGCACCGCTTTTAGCTCGGGCCTTTGGTGTTGTTTTGTTTTCTGTAATTTCTGCTGTTGCTTTTGCCACGGTCTTGGGCACTGTTGCCGGATTAATCGTCGCTTCCTCGGGTGCTATCGCTCATGATTTTATGGATGTCTATCTGAACAAGAATCTTAATGATGACAACAAAGTAAAAGCTGGAAAGATCTCTGCTTTAGTGGTTGGGGTGTTTGCAATCGCTTTAGGTATGGCTTTTAAAGGAATGAACGTTTCGTTTTTGGTTGGATGGGCATTTGCCATTGCTGCTTCGGCAAACCTTCCGGCGATATTGTTTCTTCTTTTCTGGAAAAAAACGTCTGCAAAAGGAATCGCTTCTTCTATTGTTGTTGGTATTGTTTCGTCATTAGCAATCATACTTACTTCGCCCACAATGTGGGATCGCTATGGTTTAGACCCTGCTAATGCAATCCATAAATTAGAGAATCCAGCGTTAATCTCTTTTCCGTTAGCCGTGTTAACGATATATGTTGTTTCAATTTTGTATCCGAAGAAATCTGTATAAAAAAAGCATACTATAAGTAGAGTATTGTATCTGACATTGAATCGCCATTTGAGCTAAAGACCTTAGCTCATATGGTTTATTGTATATTTTATTTTTAAATGTTGCGAAGATATGGGAAACAATTACACACTTATTTCCGATAGTGATTTATTTCTGTTACTACAGCAGGATTGTGAAAGAGCTTATGCTGAAATCTATAGTCGTTACAAAGAGCGGTTGTTTATTCACGCTTACAGGTTCATTGACAATGAGGAAGAAGCTAAGGATATATTGCAAGAACTTTTTGTAGTATTATGGATTAAACGGAAAGAAATTTCCTTAAAAAGAGGTCTATCTTGCTATCTATATACGTCGATTAAAAATAGAGTATTAGATCGAATTGCCCATACCCGAGTTGAGAATAAATATACTGAATCCATTAAGGACTATTTTAACGAAGGGCAATGCATTACAGATGAAACTTTACGTGAAAAAGAGTTAAGATTCATTATCGAAAAAGGTATTGAAGATCTTCCTGTAAAAATGAAAGAAGTTTATGAATTGAGTAGAAATGAGGATCTTACCTATAAGGAAATTGCTCAAAGGCTCAATATTTCAGAAAATACGGTAAAGAAGCAAATATATAATGCGTTGAAAATCATTCGAGTAAAAATTACTTCAATTATTTTATTACTATTCCTATAATTTTTTTATACAGCCTACCACTTAAGCGATACTTAGCCGTCATATAATAAAGAAGAATACATTACTTCTAATATATGGATACTAAGCAAGTCATAGAGTTACTTTATAAATACAGATCCGGAACCTGTAGTCCAGAAGAAAAGGCTTTTTTGGAAAGCTGGTATTTGCATTATGCAAAAAACAGCGAGAATACATTTTCTGCTGATCGGGTTGAACAAATATTAAATGAAGTAGAGTTAAAGATCCCTCCAAATTACACTCCTTGGGTTCTGCAACCAATAGTGGTAAGAAGGATTGTTGCAGCTGCTATCGTCTTAATTATATGCGCTTTTGGATTTTACCAAATTGCTGAAAATAAGCATGAAGTAATAGTTGAACAAAAGGTTGAAATTCTTCCAGGAGGAAATAAGGCTATTTTAATTTTAGCTGACGGATCTCGCATTGACTTAAAAGATGCTGCAAATGGGTTATTAGCTACTGAGGGTAATATGAAAATTGTGAAAACCTCGGATGGGTCGGTATCCTATGAAAATAGTTCAATCTTGACAGAAATATATCAAAATGAAAAGGCAATTAATAAGATAATAACACCAAAAGGAGGGACCTATAAAATTACTTTGCCCGATGGAAGTGAAGTATGGTTAAACTCGGCATCTTCCCTAAGTTATCCGATAGCTTTTACAGGTAACCAAAGAAAAGTGGAGTTACATGGAGAAGCCTATTTTGAAATAGTTGCGGATAAATTAAGACCATTTCAGGTAAAAAGTGATAATCAGATGGTTGAGGTATTAGGTACGCATTTTAATATTAACACCTACGGAAATAGTGGATTTGTAAAAACGACCTTAGTAGAAGGTAGCGTTCGGGTAACCCAAAACTACTCAAATGGAAAGCCTTATAAAACACAATTGTTAAAGCCGGGGCAACAGTCTATAATTAGCTGGCTAAAGCCCGAAATAAAAATAGAGGAAGTAGATGTAGAAAAAGAGGTGGCCTGGAAGAATGGTTATTTTAAGTTTAAAAATACGAGAATTCAGGATGTTATGAATGAAATTGAAAGATGGTATGATGTTGAAGTTCAATATGAAGGAAGAACACCCTCAGATGAATTTACAGGATTCATATCAAGAGACATAGAAATATCCAAAATATTAAACATACTGGAGGAAGGCGGTGGATTTCAATTTACAGTAATGGAAAAAAAAATTATAGTTAAATCAATTTAAAGATTAAATATATGACGATGGACACAAGTTGATTCAAAAAAACAGTATAGTTAATCTATTAACCGCTCCGGATTGCAGCCGGAGCGGCAGAGTTTAGATTACCAATAAAGGTATTAACAGTATGAATGTATTAACCCAAACTTTACAAAAGTATGATTATTTTTTATTTAACGAAAAGTATCAGTAGAGGTAACGATCGTAACAATAGTGATTATAATGAAATCAAGCATTATAATACCCTCTCAACATTAATCAAAAGAACCATGAAGTTAACAGGTATTTTGCTTTTGATAACATTTCTTCAGGTCAGTGCAAATAGCTTTTCCCAGAATGTGACCCTCAAAGCGGTTGACTCTAACTTGGAGAGTGTTTTTATTGAAATTAGAAAGCAGACGGGCTTCGACTTTTTATATAATAACCGTTTATTGAAAAACACATCCAAAGTTACTTTAAATATCGAGGGTATGCCTTTGAGTGAGACATTATCTGCCGTATTCAAAGATCAGCCGCTAGATTATTCAATTCTTGAAAATACCATAATTCTTAAAAGAAAAGAAAAGCGGCAAGTTGTTAATTCATTGCAAAATAGCAGCATGGAGTTACGAGATGTTGTAATGCAACCCATTTCATTTCAAAACGCTATTGGCTTCGAAACCAATAATGGGAAAGTCCAAAAAAAGGTCACCGGAAGAGTTACCGATGTAAATGGTGAGGCTTTAGTTGGAGTAAGCATTAGCTTGAAAGGAACAAGCATCGGCACATCTACTAATGAGAACGGTAATTTTTCTATTAGCATACCAACTGATGGAATTCTAGAATTTTCATATTTAGGATTTATATCTCAAGAGATGGCTACCGCCAATAGAAATGTAGTCAATATCAGTTTAGCGCCAGATTTGAGCTCATTAGAGGATGTAGTTATTACGGCACTAGGTATCGCAAAGGACAGAAAGGCGTTGGGGTATTCAGTAACAGAACTTAAAGGAGAAACACTTACCCAAGCAAGGGAAATCAACGTTGCCAATTCTTTAGTAGGGAAAGTTGCAGGCCTAAATGTCAACTCAGTATCCGGCGGCCCTGGTTCATCTGTAAACATACAAATTCGCGGTATGTCAAGTATCTCACAAAGCAACCAGCCCCTATATGTGGTAAATGGAGTTCCTATGACTAATGAAACCTCCTCTGGGACCGGACAATTTCAAAACGCTCCAGATCGAGGTGATAATATCGGTAATATAAATCCAGACGATATTGAAAGTATTTCAGTATTGAAAGGAGCCGCCGCTTCTGCACTTTATGGTTCACGTGCAAAGGCGGGTGTAATCTTAATTACAACCAAAAGTGGAGTAACAGGAGCACCGGCCAGTATTGAGTTTAATAGCAATTATGTAGTTAATCAAGTAGTAGATCCTACCAATTTTCAATACGAATACGGTCAGGGTTCAACTGCACTTGTTGATGGTCAGATTGTTAAAAACAAGCCAATTTCTGCGGCCCAAGCATATAGCACAGGATCAAGCTCTTGGGGTCCCAAAATGGATGGTCAGCCTTATATTCAAGCAGATGGTGCAATGAGGGCATATAGTGCAGCGCCGAATAATATTAAAAGCTTTTATCGACTTGGCGGAACTTGGACGAATACTCTTTCTTTCTCCAAAGGCTTTGAACAAGGATCTGTAAGGTTTTCGGCAAGTAATCTAGCAAATACGAATATAATGCCTAATTCAGGTCTTGACCGACAAACGTTTAATCTTTCGTCAAATTTTATTTTAACAAAACGTTTAAACTTGGATGTTAGAGCAAACTATATCCTTGAGAATGGAAATAATAGAACCAGACTTGGGGATAACTCCGGAAATGCAACCTATGGTCTTTTCTCTTTAGCGAATACGGTTAATATCAATGATTTTAGAAATTCCGTTGATGAAAATGGAAATGAAATAAATATTTCAGGTAGTGCTTTTACAACCAATCCTTGGTTTGCTTCTCAATATTTCAAGCATGATACCCATCGGGATCGATTGATAGGCTCAGCAACACTTCGCTATAGTTTCGACAATGGTTATTTTATACAAGGACGTGCGGCACGCGATTATTATAATGATAGATACACTATGATCGTGCCAAGCGGAACTGCTTATAGAGTCGTTGGTCAAATGGATGAACAGACCGCTAGTAATGTTGAATTAAATGCAGACATTTTAGCTGGAAAAGTATTTGAATTAACTTCAGACATTAGTTTGTCCCCCAATATTGGCGCCAGCTATAGAAACCTAAAAGGAGAGAATATTAACGCTGGGGGTACAGGTTTTTCAGTGCCTTTCGTCTACTATCTAGGTAACGTTCCCAATAGAACGGTCAGCTATGGAAAAAGACAAGAAGAAATGCAAGCTGTGTATGGAACGTTGGAGCTAAATTATAAAAATACTCTTTATTTAACAGGTACAGGCCGTACTGACTGGTTTTCTACTTTAGCCACTCCTAACAATTCGAACCCTGTTGACAAGTTTTACCCATCGATAAGTGGATCGTTTGTCTTTTCTGAATATTTAAATAAGGTTAATTGGTTAGATTTTGGTAAACTACGCGCTGGTTATGCAGAAGTTGGTCAAGCTACAAGCCCATATCAAACCGCTTTGACTTACAGTTTAGGTTCTGTAACTCTTAATGGACTTCCAGTAGGAAATATTTCTGGTTCCACTGTACCAAACAAAGCCTTAATGCCTTCTTTGGCTTCTGAATTAGAAATCGGGACTGAAATGAGGATGTTTAAAAATAGATTGAGCATCGATTTTACCTGGTATAGAAAAACGTCAACGAATGAAATCGTGAACGCTCCAGCTTCTTCGACTTCAGGTTATGTTGCCGCCGCATTAAATATCGGACAAATTAGAAATACAGGTTTCGAAGGATTGGTAGGCCTAACGCCATTTAGAAATCCTAATGGTTTTACCTGGACAACCTCACTTAACGGTACTATCAACAAGAACGAAATCCTTGCATTAGCTACTGGTGACGCCCCATTAACGTGGGCAACCGCTCGTTCTGGCACTGCTTATGTTCAGCACAGAATTGGTGAGCCTGCCGCCCAGGTAGTTGCTTATGATTATGCGCGGGATGCGAATGGTAAAATTGAGTTGCACCCCACTACTGGTCTGCCACTTCCTTCAAATGTGTTGACATCGCAAGGTTCAGCCTATCATAAATGGCTTGCGGGATGGATAAATGAGTTCTCCTATAAGCGATTAAATTTTGGATTTTTAATTGATGGTAAATTTGGTGGTAAAATCTATTCTAATACCGAAAGCACTTCTACCTCTAACGGTAAACACAAAGCAACCCTAGTTGGTCGTGACGATATTTGGGGAATTAATCGAACAGCGCAGCAATATTATTCTAACCTAACCAATATATCCGCTTTATTCGTGAAAGATGCTAGTTTTATTAAATTCCGACAAGTCTCTGTAGGATATACTTTCCCATCCAATTTAATTAATGGTAAAGTTAAAAGCTTAAATGTAAGTTTTGTAGGCAGGAATCTATTCACTTTGATGAAAAAGACAGACAATATAGATCCAGAGGCTGCTTATTCAGGTCAGGCTATTGGTCTAGAGATGGGAGTATTACCTCCGCAAAGAACTTATGGAATTAACATAGGTGCAAGGTTTTAATTCAGAATCATTATTCTAAACTAACAAAAATGAACCCATCATGATTTTAAAATTCACCCATTCAAATGAATTTTTCACTCATGATGGCATCATCACATTTAAACTCAATTTCCGATGAAAAATATATATAGAAAAATTTTCTCGTTTCTTTTGTTGGCTACTTTGATTACAACAAGCTGTACCAAAGAGTTTGCAGAGATTAATACAAATCCTACTGCACTTACAGAAGGTAATTTTAATCCTAATACCTTACTTACTTCGGTTCAGTTAACCTATACTGGAAGTACAGATTTCGCTTTTGAAGCTTGGAGAACAAATTTGGCTATGGCTTCTACCATGACTCAACTGTTTGCGACAACGTTTAGCGCTTGGGCTGGAGATAAGTATACACTCAATCATGAGTACAAGCATGCTTACTGGAATAGAGCATATACGGAACAAGTTAAACCAGTAGTTGAGTTGGTTGAATTCACAAGAGACAAGCCTCAGTATGCTAATCTTCATCAGGTAGGAAGACTTATGAAAGCTATGGTCTTTCAGAGAATTACTGACTTGTACGGTGATGTACCTTATTTTGAGGCCGGTCTAGCCTATCATAAAAGGTTATTCTATCCAAAATATGATAAGCAAGACCTTATATACGCTGATCTTCTTAAAGAAATAGAGGAAGCAGTTAATGCATTAAGTACAACTGGTGATAAACTTACAGGAGATGCAATGTACGCAGGAGATATATCAAAGTGGCAACGTTTTGGGAATACCCTTTTATTGCGCGCTGCAATGCGATTGGTAAAAGTAGATGAAGCAAAGGCAAAATCCGTTGTCTTGAAAGTATTGGGCAAGACAATGAACAGTATTGATGATAACGCTTTTGTCAAAGGTGGCGGTGCCGGAGTTGATAGAACAGTAAATAACCGCCATGCGCAAGTATTGTTGGGAGATAGCGGTGGTGGCGAACATTTTTACACAAAATGGTCAAAAACATTTATTGACTTCTTAAAAGGTCATAATGATCCCCGCTTAACCAGGGTCGCCAGAGTAAATGTTTGGACAGGTAGCAATCCGAACAGTGTGGTTCAAAATAGTAGTCCAAAAGGTGATGCTGCTCTTCAAAAAGGTTTGCCTAACGGAAAAAACACAAGCCAGAACAATGATGGATTTAGTATTTATTATGATCCTTCTTATGTGGGTGTAGTAAATGACCCTGCCGGCTTAAACAGTTACTCTTCCGTTAATCTGGAAATGGTGCAAAGAACTTCACCGACTTACTTTTTGACTTATGCCGAATCGGAACTCCTGTTGGCTGAAGCTGCAGCACGTTGGGGATCTGCATATGGCGATCCGAAAACACGTTATGAGAACGGTGTTAAGGCGTCAATGACTTTTCTTACTCAATATAGTGGCAATCTAACTATTTCGGATGCAGAAGTAACGGCTTATTTAAGTCAAAATCCTTATGTAGCTTCAAAAGGGATTGAAATGATTAATACACAATATTGGGCAACAACCGGCATCACTTTAAATTTTTATGAGGCATGGAGCAATTGGAGAAGAACTGGATATCCGATTTTAGTACCGGTAGACTATCCGGGGAATATTACTGGAGGTACAATCCCTAGAAGGCTTACTTATCCACTAGGAGAGAGTAGTGCTAATGAAGAAAATTTAAATGCAGCTCGGAATTCGATATCGGGTGGTGATTTTATAACCAGTAGAATCTGGTGGGATAAGCTGTAGGGATTTCAAATAATTATTTACAAAAAACAAATATCATATGTTGTCAAAATTAATTAGATCGGTATTATCCGTTTTGGCTTTAGCTTTATTATCTTTCGGCGTTTCTTTAGCCCAGAAAAAGTATGTTGTGAACGGGTATGTGGGCGGTTACCGGGGCCTTGTGGACACGGATGCGATCAGCGTTGAGAAGTTGACGCACATCAACTACGCGTTCGTCAACGTTAAGGACAGCATGGCTGTCTTGACGAACCTGCGCACGGATTCGACGAACTTCCGTAAGCTGAACGAGCTGAAAGCGAAGTTCAACCCGGACCTGAAGATCCTTATCTCCATTGGGGGCTGGTCATGGAGCGGCAATTTTTCGGATGCTGTTTTGACGCCCACCTCACGCAAGCTGTTCGCCAAGACCAGCGTGGACATCGTCCGCCAGTACAAGCTGGACGGGGTAGACATCGACTGGGAATACCCGGCGATGCGAGGGCTGGAGGGTAACGTGTACCGTCCGGTGGACAAGCAGAATTTCACGCTCATGTTCAAGGAGCTCCGTGCTGAGCTTGACAAGCTTGGGAAGGAAACCGGTAAATACTACCAGCTTACGGCTGCAGTTGGCGGGTCCAAGGGCTTTATCGACAATACGGAAATGGCTGAAGTGGGCAAGATACTTGACTATGTCTTCGTGATGACCTACGATTATAGCGGCCGGAACGGCACGGTCGGTCACCATACCAACCTTTATTCCTCGCAGAAGGACGGCAGCGGCTCTTCGGTCGACCAGTCTATGCGGGATTTTCTGGCCGCGGGCGTTCCGGCCAGCAAATTGGTGGTGGGCGCCGGTTTTTACGGCAAGGCATGGGTTGCCGAAAATGCAGCCAACAACGGCATGGGGCAGCCTCGCGTACACCCGGCCCAGAACCAGGGTGTGGCGCAAGGACAGGGTGGCGGATATACCAAGATAAAAGATACCATGATCGGGCAGAACGGGTACAAGCGTTATTGGGACAAACGTGCCAAGGCGCCATACCTTTTCAACAAGGAGAGCAAGGTGTTCGTAACCTACGATGACGAGAGGTCGATACAGGAAAAGATCAAGTACGTCAGGAAGAACGACCTGGCGGGTATCTTCTTCTGGGAGTACTTCAGCGACCCACAACAGTATTTGCTGAACACAATTCACGCGAAACTTCCATAAACTAAACAGCTTGCTATGAAAAGAATAGCCTCTATCGACATCTTGCGGGCCATCACGATGGTGCTGATGATCTTCGTTAACGACCTGTGGTCGCTTAAGGACATTCCGGATTGGCTTAAACACGTTGATCGGGGAGTGGACGGCATGGGCCTTGCGGACGTTATCTTGCCGGCCTTTCTTTTCATTGTGGGCATGTCCCTGCCCTTTGCCGTGAACAACCGGATCAAACAAGGGGACGGTACGCGAGAGCTGATCTTGCACATCGCCGTCCGTACACTTGCGCTTTTGGTGATGGGGGTGTTCCTGGTAAACGGGGAGACGATCAATGTCCAGGCTATGGGAATCCCTCGAGGGCTTTGGAACCCGCTTTGCTGCATTTCCTTTATTTTGATCTGGAACAGCTATCCCAAGGGCATGAACCAGGCATTGGTATACGGGCTCAAGGGCTTGGGGATAATTACCCTGATCGCCCTTGCCGTCCTGTACCGCGGCGGCAGCGCCGAGAAGCTGACCACCTTTGCCCCCCAATGGTGGGGCATCCTGGGCATCATCGGCTGGTCCTACCTTGCCTGTGCGCTGGTTGTGGTGTTCTCAAAGAGGAACATGTATTGGATTTTCGCTGCCTGGTTGTTCTTCTGCGCGTTGAGCATGGTTTCGAAAAGCGGCCTGATCCCGCGAGGCAGCCTATTGACCTATATCCCCGGTCCTATACTTGGGGGCACGACAGTTGGGTTGACTATGGGAGGCGTACTGGCCTCTCTTGTTTTCCTGTATTTCCGCGAGCGGAAGGACAACCTGAAGATGACCGCGGTGTTCTTGGCTTCCGTTGTCGTTCTGGGCATCCTTACGCTGATAACCCGGCCGTATTGGGGGATCGCCAAATTAGGTGCAACCCCACCCTGGCTTTTCGTTTGCAGCGGCATCACCTTGTTTTCGTTTCTTATAGTTTATTGGATAGCGGACGTGAAGGGCAAGGCAAACTGGTTTAATTTTATCAAGCCGGCCGGAACAGACACGCTGCTTTGCTACCTGGTTCCCTACCTGTTGTACGGATTTTTTCGGTTGGTGGGGTTCAAATTTCCGCCCGAGGTGCTGGTCGGGATTATCGGGTTGGGCAAATCAATGTTCTTGGCATTGCTCTGCGTGGCGATCACCCGCGGCCTGAACGCTATTGGAATCAGGCTGAAGCTGTAATCAAAATGATAGACAGTTGTTTATGTTCTTAATGTAATTTTATTATCTTAGTTGCATATTGTCTTTTTAATAGAAAGACCTCAAAGCTCACATATAAGGTATAATCTCAGATTATTAAAGAATATCAACAAAGACGATTATTAATATAAAGTATATAAAGCTATAAAGTATATGAAAAGAAAACTATGTATTATTGGTTTCTTGTTTTTGTTTGCCATCTCCGTTCATGGACAAATTCGAAAGGATAAAGAATTTAGAGTGGTGGGCTATTATTTACTCCAGCCGGCCATGACCGTTGATATCAAAACGGTTCCCTTTGATAAATTAACACATATTAATCTTGCTTTTTTAAATCCAGATACATTAGGGAATTTTAAACAAGATCTCTCGCCCCTTATTCCTTTTATAAAAGCCGCTCATGCCAAAAATGTAAAAGTTCTTCCTTCCATTGCTGGCGGAGGCGATCATTCTTATTATCACAAGCTGTTAACAGACGATTATCGCGCTAAATTGATAAATGATCTTCTATTAATTACCTTACAATATGGATTTGACGGGATAGACGTTGACATTGAAGGCAGAGATATTGACGAGAATTATGAAAAGTTTGTTGTTGGCTTGGCCAATGTATTAAAGCCGCATGGAAAATTATTGACCTCAGCAATTGCTTATGCGTATAGAGATGCACTTAGTGATAAAGCTTTAGCCCAATATGACTTTGTTAATATTATGAGCTACGACAAAACCGGACCTTGGAATATTTCGCGACCTGGACCACATTCTAGCTATGAGCATGCGGTGGCAGATTTGGATTACTTTAGTACGGTAAGGAAAATTCCGAAGAATAAAATGGTCCTTGGCGTGCCTTTTTATGGTTATGGATTTTCGACCACTAATGCCCCTGCCGTTAGTAGAAATTACAGACAGATTTTGACAGAATTTCCTAAAGCAGAATTAGCTGATGAAATTGCTTGGGCAGATAATGTAACCATGTATTATAATGGTTCAGAAACTATGAAAAAGAAAACCAAATTAGCCAAGGAGAAAGGTTCGGGAATTATGATCTGGCAGATCCTCGGGGATGCAAACGGCGATAAGTCGTTACTTAAAGTCATAAACGAGGTAGGTTATGCCAAATAAAAATTTGGCAATGATAGTAAACAGGATATCCAGTAACAGTCAAATTCAATAAAGATGAAACGTAAAATCTCACTTAAAATAGCTTTATCTGCCTTATCATTTATCTTTATGATAAGTGCTTGTAACACAAAGAAAAATACTTTGCCCGAAACGGAAATTACAAAATGGGCTTACGGAAAGAACGCGGCGGTTTCCCTTACCTATGATGACGGTTCTATAAATCAGTTTAGAAATGCACTTCCTATAATGAATGATTTAGATTTGAAAGCTACATTTTTCATTATTACAGGGCAAATCCCCGGTTCACAGTATCAAGGAAAATTTATAGGGCGACCAGTAGAAGAGATTATTGCCGAAACGGCTACAAGCCCGACTAACGACGAGAATTTTTTTGAGCGTGCTTCGGCAGCTGGTTTTTTAGGATATCGTAGAACCTTAGAATATCATACCTCTGCTGGCGCAGCCATAGATGCAGGTAGAAAGGAAGAGGCTTTTAAAATTATTGATGATCTATATAAAAAAGTACGTGCAGGAGAATTTCAGCGTGGTCATAGAGCCAGTAATGAGTCTATCGAAGCGGAAGGCGTGACTTGGGATAATATACGTTCTTACGCTGCTCAAGGGCATGAATTTGCTAGCCATACCGTTACTCACGCACGATTAGCCGCTTTAGATGAAACTAATATGCTATACGAGCTTGAAAAGAGTAAGGAGGATATTTTGAATCAATTAGGACCGGACCATACATTTTCTGTTGAGGGTCCATATGGTACAGAAAATGAAAGAGCGATGGATTACATTCACAAGATCTATCCTGCATCAAGAAACAGAATGCCAGAATCTTATTTACTGGAGCTGAATCGCTCGAGCCGTGTAAGTCCAACTGCACCGGAGAAAGAATATGTGCAATGGCAGCGTGGGGCAACGACCAGAACACCATTACCGTTAATGAAAACATGGATTGATACCGTGGCTACAAATAGTAATAACTGGTTAGTATTGGTATTTCATGGAGTAGATGGTATCGGTTGGGAATCCTTGACTAGCGATGACCTTAAGGAGTATTTTGAGTATATCAAAGCAAAGGACGATAATTTATGGGTGGCTACTTTTGGAGATGTGACGAAATATATGCGACAAAGAATGAGTGCGAAAGTGCAAACCTCGGAAAAAAATGGAGATTTTTTCGTTGAAGTAAGCCATTCTCTTGACAACTCGATGTATAATGTCCCATTGACTTTGAAGAGTTACGTAGCCTCAGATTGGAAGCAAGTTAAGGTGTCTCAAGACGACAAAGAGCAAGTGCTTACCCCGCAAAGTGATGAGAAGGGCACGTATATTCTTTATCAAGTAAATGCCAATTCTACACCGGTAAAACTATCAAAATCCATATAAACAAATTTTCACAACAGTGTACACAGAGCAGTTAGATTATAAAGAAAAGCATTTAAGTAAAATGAAAGTAACAGGGCAGCGCCTTTATTCATTAGATGCACTTAGAGGTTTCGATATGTTTTGGATTATGGGGGCTGATGCTCTTTTCCATAACCTCGCCAAAGCCACAGAAAGTCCTTTTTGGCAAGTTATGGCTACTCAGATGGACCATCCTGAATGGAATGGATTCTATTTTTATGATTTGATATTCCCTTTATTTCTATTTTTAGCCGGTGTAGCGACTCCATATTCTGTAGGTCGCAAATTGGAGAAAGGGGAAAGTCGTCAAAAATTGTTACTAACTGTTATCAAAAGGGGATTAATCCTTGTCATTTTAGGAGTTATTGTTAACAATGGCCTTCGAATCCGTGAATTGGATGAAATTCGTTTTGCAAGTGTATTAGGAAGAATTGGTCTAGCTTATGTGTTTGCCAATATTATTTATTTGTATTCTCAACGCGTTACCCAGATCGTTTGGTTTTTTTGCATCTTGATAGGGTATTGGCTGTTGTTAAAATTCACTTCAGCGCCTGGCTTCCCCCGTGGAGATCTTAGTATGGAAGGTAATTTCGCATCATACCTCGACCGATTAATCGTCCCTGGCAGGCTCTACTTAAAAATACACGATCCTGAAGGTCTGATTTCCACTATACCTGCAATTGCAACGGGTTTAATGGGTATATTTGCTGGAAACCTCCTTAAAAACAGTCCTAAACTTCCGCAGCAAAAAGCCTTAAATCTTGCTATCGCAGGGGCGATTGCAATTGTGTTAAGTTTAGTCTGGAACCTAGACTTCCCAATTAACAAAAATCTATGGACAAGCTCTTTTGTATTATTAACTGGAGGAATCAGTCTGATGTTGCTATCTCTTTTTTATTATATAATCGATGTAAAAGGATATACGAAATGGGCATTTTTCTTTAAGGTAATCGGAATGAATTCAATCCTTATTTACATTTCGGGAAGGTTTATCAATTGGCAATATACTACAAATTCGCTTTTTCAATGGCTCGGTGAACTGGTTGGCGACCCCTTTAACATCGTCATTATGTCGATATGTGTAATTTTAGTTAAGTGGCTTTTTCTGTATATTCTTTATGAAAAGAAGATTTTCCTAAAAGTATAAAAAGAGTTATCTTGCCAGGGAAATTAATACCAAATTCAAATAGAAACAGAAATACATACACACAAACAAAACAAAATGAAACACGTTTTTTTATGCTTGGCCTTCTTCCTTTTTTGTGGAACAGCTTATTCTCAAGAATCAAAGTCCTTATTCAATGGAAAAGACCTAACAGGTTGGACTATCCATGGTACCGAAAAATGGTACGTAGCAAATGGAGAGTTAGTTTGTGAGAGCGGTCCGGATAAAGGATATGGTTACTTATCCACTGATAAGAGCTATGATAATTTTATATTGGATGTAAACTTTAAGCAAGAAGCTGATGGAAATAGTGGGGTTTTCATTCGTTCAGGTATTGAAGGAACACGTATTGATGGATGGCAGGTGGAGGTGGCTCCCTTGAATAAACATACTGGGGGAATTTACGAGTCTTACGGTCGCGGTTGGTTGATAAAACCAAATCCGGAAGATGAGAAGGCCCTTCTTCCAGAACAATGGAATCACATGCGCATCCGTGCAGTCAACGGTGAAGTTACCAGCTGGTTGAATGGAAAGCAAATGGTGAATATCAATGACGAGAAAATTGGTCAGGGAAAAGGTTTTATTGCTCTTCAGATTCATGATGGTGGGGGTATTAAAGTAAGATGGAAAGATATTAAAATCCAGGAGTTGCCTTCATCGGGTGAATTGTTCAAATCTACTGTATTGACCCCTGCTAAAAGCTTTACTTCTGGAGTTGAAGGTCCTGGGGTAGATAAAAATGGAGTACTTTATGCGGTAAACCATACTCGTCAAGGTACGATCGGACAAGTTACCCCCACTGGAGAACACAATATTTTTATCGAATTACCGAACGGTAGCATTGGAAACGGAATTCGTTTTAACACCAAAGGAGAGATGTTGATTGCAGATTATACCAACCATAACATCTTGAAAGTGAATATGGCGACAAAAAAATTAAGTGTTCATGCGAATGAGCCTAAAATGAGCCAGCCTAACGATATCGCGATTGACAATAAAGATCGTTTATATGCCAGCGATCCAAACTGGAAAGAAAGCAAGGGTGCCATCTGGCGCGTTGATGCAAATGGTAAAGTAACGTTGTTAGAAGGTGATATGGGAACCACTAATGGTATTGAAGTTAGTCCGGATAACAAAACCCTTTATGTAAATGAATCTGTTCAGCGCAATGTTTGGGCCTATGATTTATCAGCAGATGGAAAGATTAGTAATAAAAGGATCCTGATTAAGTTTGAAGATTTTGGTATGGATGGCATGCGTACCGATAAAGACGGAAACTTATACATTACACGTCATGGAAAAGGGACTGTAGTAAAAGTTTCCCCTGCAGGAAAAATCCTGCAAGAGGTAAAATTAGCTGGGAAAAACCCAACCAATTTGGCTTTTGGAGGCAAAGACGGACGTACAGTTTATGTAACCGTTGCTGATCAAGGAAATATTGAAAGCTTTAGAGTCGATACTCCAGGGCGTGAATTTCAGTCCTCGAAATAATCCAGCGTAAGATTAGAAAGCGCCTTTACACCTAGTGTGAAGGCGCTTTCGTCAATAAAGAAGTCTGGAGTATGATGAGATGTTGCATCAAGGGGGTCTTGACCCTTAGGCATTGCTCCAAGAAAAATAAATAAACCAGGCACCTTTTCCTGGAAGAAAGAAAAATCCTCTGCACCAGTTACTGCTTCTCTTAAAATAATGTTTCCTTCGCCTGCCGTTTTGTAAAGAGAAGGAAGCATTTTTTCCGTTAAAATAGGATCATTATAGGTAACAGGATAACGAACGCTATAGGGAATGAGCACCTCAGCAGTAGCACCTGCGCTCTCAGCCGTTTTGGTGGCTATTTGTTTAACCCGCTCTGAAATCATCTTTTCATCTTCAACACTTAATGCACGGATGGTTCCCATCATTTCTACTGATTCCGGAATGATATTAAAGCGGTTTCCTCCATGAATAGAACCGATAGTAACGACACCGGGATTTTGGGTTACATTGAGATTCCGACTGACGATCGTTTGTAAATTATTAATAATTTGGGCGGACACTACAATCGGATCAACCGAAGACCAGGGGTCTGCACCATGTGCCTGTTTCCCTTTTACGGTAATTTTCAAATCATTGACACTTGCCATGGTGCCTTTCGGTCGATAGGCTATCTTTCCTACTTCTATTTGCGATTGAATATGCAATCCGAAAATAACATCTACCTTTGGATTCTCTAAAATATTCTCTTTTACCATCAATTCTGCACCGCCTTCTTCACCAAAAGGAGCGCCCTCCTCAGCCGGTTGAAAAATAAATTTAACCGTCCCTTTTAATTCATTTTTTAAAGAAGCCAAAACTTCTGCAACACCCATTAAAATGGCAACATGGGCATCATGGCCACAGGCATGCATCACGCCAACTTCTTGTCCGTTAAATTCACTTTTAACACGTGATGCAAAGGGTACAGGACTACGCTCGATAATTGGTAACCCATCCATATCTGCTCGTAGGGCTACTACAGGACCCGGTTTACCCCCTTTTAAAATACCTACAACACCCGTTTTCGCAACACCTGTTTGCACTTCCATTCCTAAAGACTGAAGGTGCTTTGCAATAATTCCAGCTGTTCGAATTTCATTGTTTCCAAGTTCAGGGTGTTCATGGAAATCGCGACGCCAATCGATTACTTTTTGTTCAATAGCACTTGCAGATTTGGAAACTTTATGGCTTAAACTTTCAGTCTGCGCAAAGGAAAAAAAAGCGGCAAGCAAGCCGCACAGAGTAGCTATATATTTCATAATGGTCATTTAAAGGAATTTCAAATTGTATAAACATATTAATTTGAAATCAAAATAACTTATAATTATTGACAATTTTAGCTGAGTAATTGGTTTTAGGTAAAAAATTTATAATTTAGATTCCTTGAAATTATTAAATCATTAACCACTCTTATGTATACTAAATTTACTTCTAAGTATAGTTCAGAATCAAAAAAGAATCCTTTGAATAAAGGGACATTGTTTATTTTATTTTCAATTTTGTTCTTTTTTGCCAGCCCCGTCGCTAAGGCCCAACAATACGACATCATTATTAAAGGTGGGCACGCCATCGATCCGAAAAATAAAATTGATAAAGTCATCGATTTCGGAATAAAAGATGGCAAAGTTGCACGTGTTGCACAAAATATACCGAGTTCAGAAGGGAAAGTAGTCGTTGATGCCAGAGGATTGTACGTATCTCCCGGCTTTGTCGATATTCATTCTCATAATTATCATGGGGTGGATCCAGAGAGAGAGTATAGCAATGGCTTTAATGCGCTCAATCCAGATCCTTTTACATTTAGAACGGGAGTAACGACTGTTGTTGAAACCGGAGGATCAGGGTGGAGAAACTTTGCGCATTTTAAAGAGCAGGTTATCGATCGCGTTCAAACCCGCGTTTTGGCTATGCTTAATATCGCCGGTGAAGGGATGGCAGGAATTCCTCATGAACAAAATCTAAACGATATGGATCCAAAACTTACCGCGCTTGTTGCCCGTCAATATAGAAACCATATTGTTGGTGTAAAACTTGCCCATTATAATGGACATGATTGGGAGCCGATTAATAGATTAATTGAAGCAGGAACAATGGCCAATTTGCCAGTGATGGTCGATTTTGGAAGCGCAACCCCTACATTGTCATTGGAAACCCTTTTCATGCAAAAGCTAAGACCTGGTGATATTTACACCCATGTATTTGGAGGCATGCCAGGAAGTAGCAGAGAAGCCATTGTGGATGAAAATTATAAAGTAAGGCCCTTTATCGCTGCCGCTCAAAAGCGTGGAATTGTGTACGATGTAGGTCATGGAGGGGCAAGCTTTTCTTATAAAATTGCCGTTCCTGCTATTAAAGCCGGAATACTTCCAAATACCATTAGTACGGATAGCCACGGCAGAAGCGTGCAAAGTGGAATGAAAGATATGACGAATGTAATGTCCAAGTTTTTGAATATGGGCATGTCATTACCAGAAGTAATTACAGCCTCTACTTGGACTCCCGCTAATGTGATTAGAAGGCCAGAGCTTGGGCATTTAAGCGAGGGTGCAGAGGCAGATTTAACCATCTTCAACGTTCGTGAAGGAAATTTTGGATTCACGGAGCGTACCGGATTTGCTAAAATGGCGGGTACCAAGAAGGTAGAAGTCGAAATGACACTGCGGAATGGAAGGATTGTTTGGGATTTGAATGGTCTGTCTGCTCCAATGTGGGACGAACAATAACTGATTGGTTTACCCAAAAATTACATTATGAAAAGAAGAGAGCTTATAAAAGGCTTAAGTATATTGCCATTGGCTGCGGTGGGTGGCTCAAGCTTCCAAACTGTTTTGGCTAGTTCCCAAACTAATAATAAAGCGAAAAAAAGTATCTATGAATCCATTGGAGTACGTCCTTTAATAAATGCCCGCGGGACAGTTACGATTATCGGAGCTAGCAAAATCCTTCCTGAAGTTCAACAAGCGATGGATGAGGCCGTAAAAGATTACGTACAAATAGATGAGTTGATGGAAGGTGTTGGAAAGCGGTTAGCCGAGCTCACAGGCGCAGAAAATGGGATTGTAACTTCAGGTGCATCCGCTGCGATAGCCATCGCTACAGCGGGATGCGTAACCGGCGGTGATCCCGATAAGCTATGGCAATTGCCAGACCTCACGGGGATGAAAGATGAAGTGATCATCCCAGCATATTCGCGCACGGCCTATGATGCTTCTGCTAAGATGTCGGGAGTACGGATGGTGGAAGTAGCCAGTGTTGACGAATTAAAGTCAGCTGTCAATCCACGAACAGCTATGATTCTTGTCCTTGCCGGCTCCCGTTCAGAAGACGGTCCTCTTTCATTAAAAGAAATATCATCGGTAGTAAAGCCTTTAGGGATTCCTATTTTGGTTGATGCTGCTGCAGAGGGTTTGGAAGTTCCCAATCCCCATATTACACAGGGTGCCGACTTGGTGGCTTATAGCGGTGGAAAATATTTAGGAGGCCCTCAATGTGCAGGATTATTAATTGGGCGTAATGATCTGATCCGCGCATCATGGATCGTCAGTGCGCCTCACCATGGCTTTGGTAGAGGATTCAAGGTGGGTCGTGAAGAGGTGATGGGAATGCTTGCCGCAGCGGAGATGTGGATAAAACGCGATCACAAAAAGGAAATGGACGAATGGAACAAAACGTTGCAGTATATTTCCAGCCGTTTGCAAAAAATTGGCGGTGTTACCACTGAAATTCGACAACCTCGAGGCCGTTCTAATCCCAGCCCTTCCCTGCAAGTAAGTTGGGATTTAAAGCTAATCCCTTTAACTGGAGACGAGGTTGAACAACTGTTATGGAATGGCAATCCACGTATCGCAGTAAGCGGTGCAGGCAGCTTTTTGCCCTTTCCACCCAATATGCAACCAAATATTAGTATCAATACCTCACAGCTTGATGCAGGCGAAGAAAAAATAATTGCAGAGCGTGTTCATGCCATATTATCTCAGCCGCCGGTCATAAACAGGCCTAGTGGTGCAGCTGCGGTAGACATAACAGGAGAGTGGGATTTGGAAATGCATTTTGCAGCAAGTAAAGTCAATCAAAGATTGGTATTTGAGCAAACCGACAACCTACTAAGAGGAACGCACTTTGCCAGTATCGGATCTAGAGAAATAAGTGGTACCGTTCATGGGAACGAAGTTCTGATGCGCAGTTCGTATACTTTGCAAGGAATGCGAATCAACTATGAATTTACTGGAACAATCAGCCAAGATGCTATGGAAGGAGAGGTTAGTTTATCAGAATACGGCAAGGCATCATGGAAAGCAAAACGTCATAAATATAAGTCATGAGCCTACCCTTTCAAGCATTCTTAGCCATTTCGCCAATCTTTTTAGCCATGCTTTTATTGGTAGGATTTAAAATTTCGGCACGAATAACCATGCCCATTGTATTTTTTTTAACTGCATTCATTGGTTTATTTTATTGGGATTTAGGCATGGTCCAAATCATTGCCTCTTCAATAAAAGGGCTATTTATCACTTTTGATATACTTTACATCATCTTTGGCGCTATCCTGTTGTTGAATGTATTGAATTACTCAGGGGCACTTTCCAGTATTAGATATAACTTTACAACCATAAGTTCAGATAAAAGAGTTCAGATCATCGTTATTGCATGGTTGTTTGGGTCCCTTTTAGAAGGGGCTGCTGGTTTTGGCACACCTGCGGCCATTGTCGCACCGCTTCTTTTGGCCTTAGGTTTTCCTGCCTTATCCGCGATTATTGTGGGACTGATGGTCCAAAGTACCGCGGTTACTTTTGGAGCCATTGGTACACCCATCCTTGTAGGGGTAAGCGGCGGAATCTCAGAAAGTATTATCAATGGACCGGAAAAGCTGGTTTTTTTACAAGAAGTGACCAGGATATCAGCAATTCTCCATGCCATCGTCGGAACCTTAATACCAAGTTTTATGATAGCTATTATCGTATGGGTATTTGGGGAAAGAAAAGATATGAGAAAAGCATTTACTATTCTTCCATTTGCTATCTTTTCCGGATTGGCTTTTACAATGCCTTATTTGCTTACAGCGCTCATTATCGGACCTGAGTTGCCGTCAATTATTGGTCCATTTATTGGTCTGGCCATTGTTAATATTGCAATTAAATACAAATTTTTGCTTCCCAAAGATACTTGGGATTTCCCAGAAAGAGCTGCCTGGAAAAAGTCGTGGTCTGGAGAGTTGGAAGTTAAGCCTCAGAAAATAACGGAGTCTTCGATGAATATTGTAAGAGCATGGATGCCTTATGTATTTGTTGTTATTCTTCTTGTTATTTCAAGACAACAAGATTTAGGAGTTGGCGACTTTTTGAAAAGTTTTAAAATCGAATGGCCAGATATCATGGGGACCGGAATTACGGCAAATACTACTCCCTTCTATCTTCCGGGAACCATTCTTATCGTTGCGGTCTTATTAACGTTTTTCGTTCAAAAGATGCAGCTGTCTGATGTAAAGCTGGCGGTAAAGGAGTCTTTTAAAGTGTCTTTACTTGCGGGCCTGGTTTTAGGATTCACAATCCCTTTAGTACAGATCTACATCAACTCGGGAATGAATGCCCAAGGGGTTTCTAGTATGCCGATGGCTTTAGCAGAATGGACTTCTTCAAAATTGGGAACAATTTGGCCACTGTTTGCGCCAGTGATCGGGGCGACAGGTGCATTTATCGCAGGTAGCAATACCGTTAGCAACCTTATGTTTGCGGAGTTTCAATATAACATTGCTACACAACTGGATCAATCCAATCCTTTGATAGTTTCCTTGCAGGCTGTAGGCGCCGCCGCTGGAAATATGATTGCCATCCATAATATTGTAGCGGCCTCTGCCACGGTGGGGATGATAGGTAAAGAAGGAGTGATATTGCGGAAAACAATTATCCCAACTTTATATTATCTTTTATTTACGGGATTGCTTGGTTTGCTAGGCGCATCTTTATTGGCAGCGTAAAATAAAAATGTTATTATTCGATTTGTCTAGTAATCAATGGGTAAATGAGTTATCTTTGGATAGCGCCGAAGAGTTTTCCTTATAAGAAAAAGGGCAAATCGCACAATTTTAAACTCAATAGTATGAATAATTCGTTACACAAGACATTAAAAATAGTCTCCGCTATGTTTTTAGTCGCCATTTTTTCATTCGTTTCTGCACAAGATCGACCGGAAGAAAAGCTAGGTTGGAAGTTGGGTGCTCAGGCTTATAGTTTTCGTTTATTCACTTTTAATGAAGCTATACATAAAACCGATAGCTGTAATTTAAAGTACATTGAGGCTTTTCCGGGACAAGCTATTGGTGGCGGTATTGAAGGGAAGATGGATTTTAATATGTCTCCAGAGAAGAGAAACCAAGTTCTGAAACTATTGAAAGATAAAGGCATTACTCTACATGCCTATGGTGTTGTTAATGCGGATTCTCCTGAATCTTGGCGGCAACTTTTTGAATTTGCAAAAGCGATGGGGATTCAAAATATAAATTGCGAGCCGAAAGAGAGTGATTTGCCGTTGATCGGCAAACTTGCAGATGAGTATAAGATTACCGTATCTATTCATAACCATCCGAATCCTACGCAATATTGGAGTCCAGACATTGTATTGAAAGCCATAAAGCTAGCAAATAGTACATATGTAGGTGCATGTGCAGATATCGGGCATTGGGTTCGTTCAGGAATTGAACCGGTTGACGGCTTAAAGCAATATGCTGGTCATATTAATCATTTACACGTAAAGGATTTAAATGAAAAGTCCCCAAAGGCGCATGATGTGCACTGGGGAACTGGAGTAAGTAATATCAAAGGAGTGATTCAAGAATTGAAGAACCAAAATTTTAAAGGGATGCTATCCGCAGAATACGAAACCAATTGGAATTCTAATAGCACGGATATAGCAATTAGCGCAGCGAACTTTAGAAAAATAGTGAAGGAGTTGGAGTAGTTTTCAGCTATCAGCTATCAGCCGTCAGCCTTTCTCAATTGTCATCCTGGAGCGGAGCGAAGGATCTTATTGGGATCAGCTGTTAATTTCGTTTGGTTAATATAGACTTGCGAAGTCCTAGCTTTGTCGGCTAAAGGCTTCGCAAGTCTTATTTAGCAAGTCTTTCAGTTGAGAGCAAACTTTCTCTCGTTATCTCGTTACCCACTTTGTCATCCTCGAGCGAAGCGAAGGATCCAATTCATCACCCATCACCCCGCACCTCGCACCTCGCACCTCGCACCTCGCACCCCGTACCTCACACCTAACTCAACGCCTTATACTTAATTCTTTTCGGTGCAACATCCCCTAGGCGTTTTTTGCGGTTCTCCTCATAATCTGAATAGTTTCCTTCAAAGTAGTAGACTTGAGAATCTCCTTCAAAAGCTAAAATATGTGTACAAACGCGGTCTAAAAACCAACGGTCGTGAGAGATAATCACTGCACAGCCACCAAAGTTTTCAAGACCTTCTTCAAGTGCCCGTAAGGTGTTAACGTCGATGTCGTTTGTCGGCTCATCTAATAACAGTACGTTTGAGCTCTTTTTCAAAGTAATGGCTAGGTGCACCCGGTTTCTTTCTCCGCCAGACAATACCCCAACCTTTTTTTGTTGATCCGCACCATTAAAGTTGAATTTGGAAACATAGGCTCTGGAATTCATAGTTCGGTTGCCTAATACGATGTTGTCATGGCCACCGGTAACGTTTTCCCAAACCGATTGTTCCGGGTTCAAATCATCATGCATCTGATCAACATAGCCCAAGGCTACGGTTTCACCAACCCTGAAACTACCGCTGTCAGGCTGCTCTTGACCCGTAATTAATCGGAATAGAGTGGTTTTACCTGCTCCATTCGGCCCTATTATCCCGACAATCCCTGCCGGAGGTAAAGAGAAGTTCAAATTGTCAAAAAGAATTTATCCCCATAGGCCTTGCTTACATTCTGGGCCTCGATAACGATATTTCCCAAGCGTGGACCAGGAGGAATAAATAGCTCCAATTTTTCTTCCCTGTCTTTCGTTTCCTCCGAAGCTAATTTTTCATAATTCGATAAACGAGCTTTGGATTTCGCATGTCTAGCTTTTGGAGACATCCTCGCCCATTCCAATTCCCGCTCCAATGTTTTTTGACGCTTGCTTTCAGTTTTCTCTTCTTGGGCTAAGCGTTTTGCCTTTTGTTCTAACCATGATGAATAATTTCCTTTCCATGGAATTCCTTCCCCACGATCCAATTCAAGAATCCAGCCCGCTACGTTATCTAAGAAATAACGGTCGTGTGTTACGGAAATAACCGTTCCCTTATAGTTTTTTAAATGTTGTTCTAACCAGTCGATAGATTCTGCATCCAAGTGGTTAGTAGGCTCATCCAGCAATAAAACATCTGGCTCTTGCAATAAAAGTCTACACATCGCTACACGTCTGCGTTCGCCACCTGACAAAGTTGCTATTTTTGAATCCGAATCCGGGCAACGGAGTGCGTCCATGGCTCTTTCAAGTTTATTGTCAAGCTCCCAGCCGCCCATCGCATCAATCTGATCTTGTAGCTCACCTTGGCGGGCCATGAGTTTATCCATTTTATCGGCATCTTCATAAACCTCAGGCAATCCAAAAGATTCATTAATTTCTTCGTACTCTTTTAAGATCGAAATAATTTCTGCGCAACCTTCTTGCACCACCTCTAGAACCGTTTTCTCGGGGTCCAATACAGGCTCTTGAGCTAAATAGCCGACAGTATATCCTGGAGAGAAAACTACTTCTCCCTGATACGCCTTATCTAAACCTCCAATAATTCTAAGTAGGGATGATTTTCCAGAGCCGTTCAAGCCGATGACTCCTATCTTAGCTCCATAAAAAAAGGATAGGTAAATATTTTTTAGTACTTGCTTCTGAGGGGGATAGACTTTATTGACTCCCGCCATAGAAAAAATAATTTTCTCTTCTGACATAATTTCTGATAAATGGAAACAAATATCGTGAATTTTCCTTAATATAGGTAATTATTGCACCTAGCTCCTAGATATCTCCTCATAATGGCACAGAAGTGTAATTGGCGCAATTGTTGATTAAACTTTAGAAAGCCTTGATGGTTTAAATATATTATTTATACATTAGGGTATTAAAAATAGAAAGGTAAAAAATTTATGGATGCGAAATTCTCGCCACGAGTAAAAGATGTGATTTCCTATAGTAGGGAAGAAGCACTTCGACTAGGTCATGATTATATCGGTACCGAACATTTATTGTTAGGACTGATAAGAGAGGGAGATGGAATGGCGATAAAGATACTGAATAACAATGGAGTTGATACCTTGTTGTTACGGAGATCAATCGAAGATGCAGTAAAAGCAACTGCAATAACAAGCGCTAATCTTGGCAATATTCCACTAACAAAACAGGCCGAAAAGGTTTTAAAAATAACGTACTTAGAAGCTAAAATATTTAAAAGTGATGTCATCGGTACTGAACATTTGCTTTTATCCATCTTGAGAGATGAAGATAATATTGCTTCGCAAATCTTGCAACAATACAAGATAAATTATGAGGTCTTCAGGGCGGAGGTTGAGCAGAAGGACCCTCAAATCACAGACCAGACAAGGTCTCCTGGAGATGATGAGTATAGAGGCGAAGAAAGTTATGGCCAACCTAAAAAGGTTTCCGATATTAAATCGAAAACCCCTGTTCTTGATAATTTCGGTAGAGATTTAACAAGGGCTGCCGAAGAAGGTAGATTAGATCCTATTGTAGGCCGTGAAAAAGAAATAGAACGTGTTTCTCAAATCTTATCAAGACGAAAAAAGAACAACCCCATTTTGATCGGAGAACCGGGTGTTGGTAAATCAGCAATCGCAGAAGGATTAGCACTTCGCATTGTTCAACGCAAGGTATCTAGGGTTTTGTTTGATAAAAGAGTAGTAACGCTCGATCTCGCTTCATTGGTTGCCGGTACAAAATACCGTGGACAGTTTGAAGAACGAATGAAAGCGGTAATGAATGAATTGGAAAAATCTCCAGATGTGATTTTGTTTATAGACGAAATTCATACCATTGTTGGTGCTGGTGGTGCTTCGGGCTCTTTAGATGCCTCCAATATGTTTAAGCCCGCTTTGGCACGTGGGGAGATTCAATGTGTAGGGGCAACAACCCTTGATGAGTATCGTCAGTATATCGAAAAAGATGGTGCTTTAGACCGTCGTTTTCAAAAAGTACTTGTCGAGCCAACTTCCTATGAGGAAACCATTGAAATCCTCAATCGTATCAAGGACAAATATGAAGAACACCATGGAGTAACTTATACTCCTGAAGCCATTGAAGCTTGTGTTTCTTTAACCACAAGGTATATTACCGATCGTTTCCTTCCTGATAAGGCGATTGATGCCCTTGATGAATCAGGCTCACGTGTTCACCTTAAAAATATCCATGTTCCCGATGTTATTATTGATATCGAACAAAAGATAGAGGAAATAAAGGAGCAAAAGAATAAGGTAGTTCGAAGTCAAAAGTATGAAGAAGCAGCCCAATTAAGAGATACTGAAAAGCGCTTGCTTGAAGACTTAGAAAAAGAGAAAACAATCTGGGAAAATGAAACGAAATCAAAACGCTATACTGTATCAGAAGATAATGTAGCCGAAGTAGTTTCCATGATGACTGGAATACCGGTACAAAGAGTGGGTCAAACCGATAGTCAAAAGCTGTTAGGAATGGCAGAAGCCATGAAAGGCCGTATCATTGGTCAAGATGATGCTCTTCACAAATTGGTCAAAGCCATCCATCGCACCAGGGCTGGATTAAAAGATCCCAAGAAACCTATAGGTTCCTTTATCTTTTTAGGTCCAACAGGAGTTGGGAAAACTGAATTGGCCAAAGAGCTTGCCCGCTTTATGTTTGATAGTGAAGATGCACTTGTGCAGATTGACATGAGCGAATACATGGAGAAATTTGCTATTTCCAGATTGGTGGGCGCGCCTCCAGGATATGTAGGCTATGAGGAAGGTGGCCAGTTAACTGAAAAGATTCGTCGTAAGCCTTATTCTGTAGTGCTATTAGATGAGATTGAGAAGGCCCATCCCGATGTGTTCAATATATTATTGCAAGTATTAGACGAAGGGCAATTAACCGATAGCTTAGGTCGCAAAGTTGACTTTAGGAACACCATCGTTATCATGACCTCTAATATTGGTGCAAGGCAACTTAAGGACTTCGGACAAGGAGTTGGCTTTACCACCAGCGCAAAAGCCGGTCAAGCAGAGGCACATTCTAGGAGTGTCATTGAAAATGCATTAAAACGTACATTTGCCCCTGAGTTTTTAAACCGGGTAGATGATGTGATTGTGTTTAACTCTTTGACGCAAGAAGATATCTTTACGATCATCGATATCGAGTTGAAAAGCTTGTTCACAAGAATTGAAGGCCTTGGTTATACTGTACAACTTACAGATGCTGCCAAGAAGCATATCGCTGAAAAAGGATTTGATAGCAACTTTGGTGCTAGGCCATTGAAACGAGCTATACAGAAATTCTTGGAAGACCCTATTGCAGAAGAAATTCTGAAAGGTGAGCTTTCTGAAGGGTCCATACTAAAGGTTGACTATGATAAGGGGAAAGACGAAATCGTAGTGAAGGGTACTAAAAGTAAATCTCAAAAGGCAGCAGCGGATGAGGGTAAACCGAAAGATGTCTCCAATTCCATAGAAAACGGAGATAATAAAGAGGATTAAAATCTCTCATAGCTAATACCTAGAATTTCATACCTAAAATTTAAATAAAAAAGGCGGCATTATTTGTCGCCTTTTTTATTTAAAATAATTTAAACTTTTAGCTAGAGAATTGTTCTATTAATATAACTATTTAATTATAAATCAATCATCATGAAAACGACGATAATATATCTATTTAGCTTTATGCTAATAATAGGATTTGGAGCCTGTAAAAAAACAGAACACGATCCTAATCCTTCAGATCAAACCAACCCGAATCGATCCTATATTGTTCAGGTCACTTCTGCTGGATGGAAAAGGATATCTCCTTCATTAATAAGGTTTGATATTCCCTTAAAAGATCTTACCGAATACTATATGTTACAAGGTGGTGTAGCTGTAGCCTTGAGTATGGATAATGAAGCAACTTACGATATACTCCCAACTAACTTTAGTGGCATTGCCTTTTCGGTAAATTATGCAATTGGTGGAATATCCATTTACGCAGAAGATCCCCTAGCCGATGCTGGAGTAACAGTTCCTATTCCCCAAGGAAATTTCGTTGCAAAGATCATTCTGTCAGCAACAGATTTTTTTGATTATAACGGCGTTTATAGAGGACCGGCATTTTAAGCAGGTATCGGCTGTCAGCCATCAGCCATCAGTTATCAGCTCCTTTCTTGTGTTATTCTTGGCCCAAAATGACTTGCGAAGTCTCTATCCGTCTTGAATGTGACTTCGTTAGTCTTTTTATCAGTTATCAGTTATCAGCCGTCAGCAATCAGCAATCAGCTCCTTTCTTCCGTGTTTTTAAATATGCAACTGTTCAACTATAGTTAGCACGCAATATCTTTAAACACCTTAGATCATAAGCTAATTGTGGCCTTTGATTAGCATTCTAGCAAGCTATACTTGTAGACAATGCTAGCACGCTATACCTTTAAGCACTAAAGATCATACCCTCAAAGGTGGCTTCTGAACTAACACTTTGGTAAACTATACTTGTAAACTATGCTAACAAACAATGTCTAAACACTATGCTAACACGCTATGCCTAACAGCACTAAAGACCATAACCATAATTGTGGCCTTGGAAGTCCCGGCAGAGAAACCCTGCGTGCCCGCACTAAGAACCATAGGGACTTACGCAGCCACGAGTTTTTTTGTTTCTTTTTTTTACGGCAAAAAAAAGAAAATAACTCATTAACTTTAGATCTCAAATCTTAAAAAATGCAAATTACATTTCACGGTGCGGCTCAAATGGTGACCGGCAGTAAACATCTGCTGACTTTAGAAAACGGGAAAACGATTTTATTGGACTGCGGTTTATTTCAAGGTCATGGTACAGATGCCGATGTTTTAAATAGGAGCTTCGGTTTCAACCCTTCGCAGGTAGATTATGTGATTCTTTCCCATGCTCATATCGATCATTCGGGATTATTGCCTCTACTTGTTAAACAAGGCTTTCGAGGCACTATTATTTCTACTCCTGCAACTCGCGATCTTTGCAAAATCCTTTTGGTTGATTCTGCACAGATCCAAGAATCTGATGCCAAGTATTTGAATAAGAATAGGAAGAAGAAAAACGATAACAGAATCATTGAGCCCCTATACAATGTAGAGGATGCATATTTTGCCTTATCCATGTTTCGAACTGTCAAATACAGATCGGAATTTGAAGTATGCAAAGGAGTTACCTTATATTATACTGATGCCGGACATATTATCGGAAGCGCTGCGGTGCATTTAGATATAATGGAGAACGGCAAATTAACAAAAATTAGTTTTTCAGGCGATGTAGGCCGTTACGGAGATTTAATATTAAAATCTCCTGAAGAATTTAGGCAAGCGGATTATATTATATTAGAATCAACCTATGGCTCTTCATTGCACGAATCCATGGTGCCAACAGAAGAAGCACTTTTGGAAATAATCCTTGATACCTGTATTAACCGGAAAGGCAAGTTGATCATTCCTGCCTTTAGTGTAGGACGCACCCAGGAGTTGCTTTATCATTTAAATAGCCTAAGTCTAAGCGGAGAGCTGCCGCAGATTCCCGTTTTCGTAGATAGCCCATTATCTGAAAAAGCTACTTTAGTGGTCAAGGCCCATCCTTGGAATTTTAATGAGAAAGTTCAAGAAGTTATGAAGCAGGACGATGATCCTTTTGATTTTCCCGGTTTAAGATTTGTGGAAGATGCGGAAGAATCCAAGTCATTAAATTTCAGGAAGGATCCATGTATTATCATTTCAGCGTCTGGAATGGCTGAGGCAGGGAGAATTAAACACCATATAAAAAATAACATATCAAGCCCTCAAAACACTATTTTGCTAGTAGGCCATAGCGAGCCTGGCTCCTTGGCCGGCAGGTTAAAGGCTGGAGCGGAAACGGTATCTATTTTTGGTGAGAAATTTCCTGTTATCGCCAAAGTAGAAAGCCTTCAGTCAATGAGTGCACATGGCGATCAAAATGATTTATTGGAATTCATTGGAAATCAAAAGCCTTCCTTAGTTAAAAAGATATTCTTGGTTCATGGCGATTACCCTACTCAGCTTATTTTTAAAGAAAAGCTATTGGAAGTAGGTTATCGAGAAGTAGAAATCCCTCGTCTGCATGAGAGCTTTGAGTTAGACGGTACGTATGAGGTTTAACTTTACAGCTTTTAGACTTGCGATGTCTTAAGCTTTTGGAAATCTCGGCATCGGGAAAAAGAAAATATTTTAATATCAAGCTTTCTATTACAAAATCTATTAGCAAACTGTTCCTAACAAACTATCCCTTTAAGCACCCTTACACATTTTCTCAAATGTGGCCTTAGATTAATACTCTAGCAAACTATGATGCTAACAAATAAGATATGGCCTTTGATTAACATTCTAGCAAACTATACTTGTAAGCTATTCTAACAAACAATATCTAAACAAAAATGGTAACACGCTATACTTAAAAGCACCTCAGACCATAACTAAAGTTGTGGCCTTGGAAGTCCCGGCAGTGATACCCTGCGTGCCCGCACTAAGAACCATAGGGACTTACGCAGCCACGAGTTTTTTTGTAACTTTTTTTGCGGAAAAAAAAGTTAAGGATCTTACGCAGCAACGAGTTTTTTTTGTTTATTCATTAGTGTTTATTTTTAAAGGCATTTCATGAGCTCCCTTCGGTCGGTTCTTTTTTTGCGGAAAAAAAAGAATAACTTCTCCCTATCTTTTCTTTTACAATTTATTTGCAATTATCACAGAAATGTCTAACTTTATTTAATTAAGTAATTAATCTTAAACATTAATCTAACAAACATGAAAAAACGATTACAAATCATTCTGTTTTTGTTTTTGTGCTCAAGCTTTGCTTTTGCGCAAAATATCAGAATCACAGGAAAGGTAACCGACTCATCAAACGAGGGTCTACCTTCAGTAAGTGTTCGGGTTAGCGGTACTTCCGAGGGAACTAGTACCGATGCGAATGGTAATTATGCCATTACCGCAGCACCTAACGCAACATTAACGTTCTCTTTTATTGGTTATGAAAGCCAATCTGTTCAAGTCAACAACAGAACAAGCCTTAATGTTAAGTTGGTAGACGACTCACAATCGCTTAGTGATGTAGTTGTAACGGCCTTAGGTATTGAGCGTTCTGAGAAAAGTTTATCCTATGCTACAACCAATATCTCTGCAAATGACTTGAACGAAGTAAAAGGACCGAGCGTTTTGAACTCGTTGGCGGGTAAAGCGGCTGGGGTTTTTGTTACTCAAGGTTCAGGCGGTCCAGGTTCAAATCCAAGGATTGTACTTCGAGGTAATAAGTCTATTACAGGAAACGAACCAGCCCTTATACGTAGTAGACGGTATCCCGGTAGGTGGATTTTCAGATTATAACGCTGAAGATATTGAGAGTTTACAAGTATTACAAGGAGCTTCTGCTGCTGCACTTTACGGTAGTCAAGCGGCTAACGGTGTAATCTTGATTACTACGAAAAAAGGTAAGTATGGAACTTCCTCAGTAGATTTTTCGTCTACTGCCACATTTGATACACCATTTCTCTTACCTACAATTCAAACCACTTATGGGGCTGGAAATAATGGAGTTGCAAACAACACTGTCAATGATAGCTGGGGGCCTAAGATTACCAACGGTAGTGATGCTCATATTAGGGATTTCTTCCGTACCGGTCAAAACTACATCAATAGTGTATCGGTAAGTAGCGGTACCGAAAAATCAAGGGTTTATTTATCGTATGCGAATACAGATGCGAAAGCGATGATTCCTAATTACGATTTCCAGAGAAATAACTTTACCGCTCGTGGGAGCGTCAAAGTCTTGGAGGACAAAGTAACTTTGGATGCTGGCTTAAATTTCATTAGATCGAATACCCAAAATGCGAATGCTTCTTCTTGGTACAATAGCCCAATGTTCGGTTTATACTTATTCCCGGTAAGTGATGATATAAATAAATATAAAGCAAATGGGGGAGGTGCATGGAGTGAGGCAAGAGGAATGTATTTACAAAACTGGCCATATGTTAGAAACGAACGAAGTTCTAATCAAAACCCATACTGGATTGTTAACCGTATTCAAGGTGATAATATTAGAGATAGGACCAACTTCTTTGGATCGGCGAAAGTGGACGTTACCGATTGGTTAAACGTTTCCGGACGTGTTACCTTGAATAAATACGGTGGTGATGTTGAAAACCGTTATGCAGCGGGTACAGACCCAACGTCGATTGGTGTAAATGGTGGTTATAATAAAAACATTACTTCCGGCGAGGAATTGTATACAGACTTGATGATTGCATCTAATAAGCCAATTAGTGATGATGTATCTTTAAACGTTATTGCAGGAGCAAGAAATACAACTTCCCAAAATCGTGAATTTTATAATGGAACCGATGGATCACAGACTACTTTGATTTATCCAAACTTTTACTCTGTTTACAACTTAGACGGCAGATTTGTAAAAAACGAGACTCAAACTAAAGAGATTTCTCGTGCAGTGTTTGCTACAGCTAACATGGGTTGGAATCAAACCGTATTCTTAGAAGGTTCGGCGACTAACGAATGGTCATCAACCGTAGATAAATCATTCTTCTATCCATCGGTAGGTTTGTCTTATATCTTGACCGAAACGATAGGTGCTACTGATTTCTTAAGCTTTGTTAAATTGAGAGGATCTTATGCGGAGGTGGGTAATAGTTTGCCTTTCGGAGCAGCTGAGAGATCGCCCAATTACACCTTATCTACTGATGGAAATGTGAATGGAAGAGGTAATTTGCCTTTCTTTAGTGGAACGGATACCATTAGTCTGAACCCGGAGCGCACGCGTTCTGTTGAGTTCGGTACCGAGATGAGGTTCTTTAACGATAAGTTAAGTTTAAATGTCACGTATTATAAAGGGACAACCAGAGATCAGGTATTCACCATTGCAGCTCCTTCTGGTGCGGGTGCAAACAACTTCTGGATAAATGGAGGTACTATTCAAAATCAAGGTATTGAGGCAAATGCAAGCTATAACGCTCGTTTTGGAGATCTTACTTGGACGCCAAGTATTAACTTCACTCGCAACACGAATAAAATTTTGATGTTAAGTGACTTATTAACAACTGACCGTTTTGTGCTTCAAAGTGGAAACAGGTTGATTAATCTTTATTTACTACGTCCAGGAAGTACATTACTGAACGACAGAAAATATGGTGCTTACCATGACCTGTTTGGAACCACTTTCCAGTATGATGCCAACGGTAACCAATTGTTTGATGAAGCAACCGGATTGCCAAAATTATCGCATGATCAGTACATTGGTAATGCAAATCCAGATTTCTTGTTAAACTTCAATAACAACTTCAAATACAAAAACTTCAGTTTGTCTTTCTTATTGGATGGACGTTTTGGAGGCTTGGTGTCTTCTTCCACACAACAATGGTTAGATTGGAAAGGATTGTCTCCAAGTACTGCTGCAGCACGTGATGCTGGCGGAGTGGTTTTAAGCAATGGAAAAACTGTAGATCCGTTTAATTATTACAGCCACATTACAGCTGGTGGTGACCATAGGGCTGTAGCGACGGAATATACCTACAGCTCTACTAATATTAGATTAAGAGAAGTGGCTTTGGGTTATACTCTCCCTACTTTTGGAAATACTTTCAAAACGATCAACATATCTTTGGTAGCGAGAAACTTAGCATTCTTGCACAAAAAAGCGCCTTTCGATCCTGAATTGGCTCTTGGCACAGGCAATGCAGCCCAAGGCTTCGAGTCTTTCCAAATTCCATCGGCGAGATCCATTGGTTTGACAGTTAGAGTAGGATTATAACAGATTGATTTATAATATTAAAAAACATAAAGATGAAATATCTAATTAGAAAAAATAGATTCAAGCTCGTGGGGATGAGTTTGGCACTCTTTTTGGCTTCCTCTTGTACGAAAGACTTCGAAGGCTTAAACCAGAATAAGAAGTACATTTCGGATGCTGATTTGACTCAGGATGCGAACGAAGGGGGCTTCTTGCTTCCGGCTATGATGAATAATGTTGTAAGTGTTGCAACAGGAGCTTTGCAAACCCAACAGAATTTGCTATCAGACTCTTATGCAAATTATTTTGAATCGCCCGGTATATTTATAGGTAACAAAAACACTATTACCTATCTTACTAAAGGAAGTACATGGACTGGAATGTGGAACGTAAGTACGAATGGGATTTTGAATAACTGGGTACAGATGAGGAAAAACGGTTATGATACAAAATATCCAGATTTGTTCGCCATTGCTACTATTTTGAAAGTGGCTGGAGCTCATAGAATCGTGGACTCCTACGGTCCTTACCCATATACTCAATACGGACAAACAGCCGAGCCTAAATGGGACTCTCCAGCTGAGGCTTATGCTGCGTTTTTTAAAGACTTGGATACCTCGGTTGATGCTCTTAATGCAATGATGGCCATTGATAAAAATGCTGATGTTTTACGTTTCAAAAAATGGGACCGTACCAATTTAGAGGGCAAGTATACGAATTGGATTAAATTGGCGAACTCGTTAAGGTTGAGGTTAGGTATGCGTATTTCTGAAGTAGATCCTGTTTTAGGACGAGCTCAAGCAGAAAAAGCAGTTGATCCTGCTAACGGTGGTTTGTTAGATGAAAAAACCGGTATAAGTGGAAAAGGTGGTGGCTTTAATGTATCACCTGCTAATGGAAATCCTTATGTTACTATGCAGGGCGCTTGGTCTGATTTACGCATGTCTGCTGCAATCATTACCTATATGGATGGTTTTGGTGATAAACGCCTTCCTGTTTATGCATTACCAGCAACTCGTCCAGAGCTTGGGGGAACCTATAGGGGTATACGCCCTGGAGTCCCAAAAGACAAAGAGAAGTATATTAACTTTTCTTTATTCAATGTCGTGCCCGCAACTCCTTTGAAAATTATTGATGGAGCTGAAAGTTACTTCTTAAGAGCCGAAGGTGCGTTAAGAGGTTGGAACATGGGTGGAACAGCCCAATCGCTTTATGAAGCGGGTATCAGAGCTTCTTTCGCATTGAACGGTGCTGGAGGTGTTGACGATTATCTACAAAGTACAAGTACCCAACTTCCTTATGTTGATCCTACTACACCTTCTAATAACAGCCCTGCTCTTTCAGATGTTACAGTTAAATGGGACGAAAGTCTAGGCTTCGAGAAGAAGTTAGAAAAGATTATTACCCAAAAATGGATCACTATGTTCCCAGAAGGGCAAGAAGGTTGGTCTGAGTTTAGAAGAACGGGTTATCCAAAATTATATCATATATTAGATCCGCAGAATCCTCTTCTTCCATTAGGAACGTTTATCAAGCGATTAACTTACCCAGTTGTAGTTACCACGGCTAGCGAGGCCCAGTATAAAGCTGCTGTTAGTGCTCACCTTGGTGGAAAAGACGATGAGACAGCTAAGTTCTACTGGATAAAATAATGTGAAATCAATTTTATTATACTCATTACATGAGTAATATCTAAAGGGGATGCTCCATAATGGAGCATCCCCTTTTTTTATAGACTTGCGTATCTCTAGCCATCTTGAATTTCACTTCGCTAGTCTTTCTAATCCACAAGATCCAGAAACTTAAAGATTACAAAAGCCAAGGTAGCTCATAAGCACTCCAATAAGGAGAAGTCTTTATAGACTTTTCAATAGATCGTCAATTTCTTTGTCTGAAATGTTTTCTTTATCAGATTTGTCGTAAATTGAGAGAAGGTATATGGAAGATTCAGAAATTAAAACGCGTACTATTAATCTAACACCGCCTGATTTGCCTTTATTTTTGCTTTTTATAGCAACTTTAATTTTGTAGCAATTATTGCCAATGTATATTCCTTGGTTAGGCTTTTCGGTTATACTTTGTACAGCTGTTTGAATATCTTCTTTAGCCGACTTGTATCGTTTTGTTAACTTTTTGAATTCTTTTTCAAAAAGACCTGTTACTTTTATACTATACTTCATCTAGAAGCTCATTGAAACTTTTAAGAGATATTTTCCCTTCGTTATCCAATTGAGTTTCATTGTATGCATTTTTTAGTTCGTTTAGATAAGCTGAATTCTGATCAACGGATTTGATGGTTACTCCCTTAATGTTTTTTAAAACTTCTAAAATGGATGCAGTTTGAGATCCTTCTATTTCTAATGTAACTCTCATAATAATAGAATTATAAATTCCTTAATACAATACAAATATACTAATAATAAGTGGGTATTGCAATCATTGCCTTGTTGTTTAGTGAATTACGATTTCAATTTTGTGTAATCTTATCTCTTTTTAGGATGACAAAATATTTCAAGATAAAATTATACGCCAATGGTCATGCTCTGATTTTTTTATAAATTAGAAAATCAAATCATCTTTGTATATATTCATCTTATATGGTTATTAACATCCTAAAGCGAGTTCGTCTGAGTGCACTCATTGGTTTATTTTGCATTACTTTTTCTACTTTATATAGCCAAGCAAGAAAACCAGATTTTAAGGTTATCGCCTTTTACACCGCCCAAAATGATCGGGCGCATATTAGTTATGTACATGAAGCCAATAAATGGTTTCCGAAGATCGCGGATAAATATAATTTTACCTATGATACCACAACCAACTGGAGTTATCTAAACGCGGAGTTTCTTTCCCATTATCAGGTGGTGCTCTTTCTAGATACACGACCTGAGGATCCGGCGCAAAGGCAGGCCTTTCAACAATTCATGGAAAATGGTGGTGGATTTATTGGATTTCATTTCGCCGGTTTCGCGCTCACGCCTTCATCTTACCCACAAAACTGGGACTGGTACCATAATCAGTTCTTAGGATCGGGGAGTTATGCAAGTAATACCTGGAGGCCCACCTCAGCTGTTTTACGCGTAGAAGATCGATCACATCCTTCAACCAAGAATTTACCTCAAACCTTCAAATCTTCGCCGAATGAATGGTACCGATGGGAAAAGGACTTGAAAACCAACCCGGATATTGAAATCCTACTATCGATCGATCCTACAAGCTTTCCATTGGGAACCGGCCCGAAACCCCACGAAATATGGCATAGTGGGTACTACCCCGTGGTGTGGACAAATACAAAATACAAGATGTTGTATGTGAATATGGGCCATAATGATATCGATTACGAGCAGGGTACAAATAAGGAATTGTCATTCACTTTTGACAATAAAACCCAAAGCCAGCTCATCATTGATGCTTTGTTATGGTTAGGAAAAACTAAGAAATAGGTGAAGTTCACTCACTTTTCAATATAGTAATACCTTGAATTAACAGTTATCCTTTTTATGAGCTGCAGTTTCGCTTTTGCCGTCATTAAAACAGATAAGCTTTTCTGTAAATCAGTTGGGGAGAAGGAGCCATGGCCAAGGATTTTCTCCATGTTCAGGAATAGCTCCAAAGAAGAAACCGGGTTTTTAAAACCGCTGCTTTCATAGAACTCCATAATGCATTGATGCAAAGCATCGTGAACTTTCCTGATGATTCCTGTTTCTAATTTCTTGGTCCAGACGACAGGTTGAGGGTTTTTTACATCGAGCTCGGTAAATTGATAAACGATCTTATGGTCGTAAACTGTTTTGGAGGCCATTATTTTGATTTCCTCATGTAAGCCTTTATCATTTGGAATCAGCTCTCGGATGGAGGTCCTTAAGATGGTAGGTAAATAGTCCAGCTGTTCGGTTTTGAATTTGTTCTTTTCAGTAGGGTCGAGGATATCAAAAGCATACTTATTCCTCTTGCCGAGTAAGAAAGACACCTCTTCATCGTCCATTCCCAGTTCAAGTGCGCGTTCGTACACCCCTTTGGCTATTTCAAAATCAATCCTTGACATGACGACCAATTGGTTGTCGACGTGTTTGATTTTCTTATAGCTTTTTGATTTGGACATGAAAGAGATGGAGAATCTGATTGGTTAATTTACAGGGAGTAACACGTCTCTTTCAATTTGTTCATCAATGTTCATCGGCGGAATAAAGTATTTATTAAAAGCAGTACCCTCAGTTTTAGCATGCAGAGCGCCTCTCGTAGTACCCATAACCAATACAGCTAGGTGCTTAGCAAGCCCTACAGGGAGAATATAAGCCTCTTTTTTATCATTGTACATTGCTTCCCATGTGGTTGGTTCAATCTCAAATGTGCAATTAATATGAATAATAATGAAGGGCTTATCATCTGTAGATAATTTAAACTTTATGCCGCATTGAATTCGGCCTGTTTTATCTGAAAATCCAAAACCTATTTCAACAAAACTTTCAAGTGTATCTTCGTTGATCGATTCGTTTTCAATTACTGCGAATTCGACCGTTTTAATATTAACGAGCTTAAAAGTGATTTCTTGATTTGTTTTCATTAGCCACCATATTTAGCAGGTTGATGAAAAGCCTTTAAATGAATCACCTTAGGTTCTTCATTTGGGGCCGTTGATTCGAGCCGAGGAAGTTTGTATTCTTCCTTCTTTTTATAAATAGGATGTAATGTTCCAGTTGGTTTGCGTGCCTCAACAATTGTTAGTAGTTGTATGCCCAAAGCATCTTCCAGTTTGGAAATGGTATCCAAAGTGAAATTTTCACTTCCTTTAAGCCATTTGTTTACTTGCTGAGGGGTCACTCCTAAACGCTCGGCCAATTCTTTCTGACTGGTTTTATTTGCTCGTAAGGTTCTTAATACCAATAAAGCTATTTTTTGTGAGTGTTTAAGCCAGCCTTTGTTTGCTTTGCGTTGTTCAGCCTCTTCAAGCCATATGCTTTTTTGAAAACCACCACTTGCTTGTCGCAATTGTTCGTATTTGCTTTTCTTTTCCATTTATTTATAGTTAAATAAATTCGATATATCCATAATCTGTGGCGTCCTCAAGACCTAAAGATTTTAAGTATCCTGCCACGAAATCAAGCTTTTTTAATTCTAATGCAAGATGTTCTCGCTCTTGCATTGACTTTACTAATTTAATTGCCCCTCCAGTTACTAGGTACAAATTTGAGTCCAATCGTATTGCATATATTCTCAACCACGAGTGTCCTCCATCAGAGCCATAAGCTTTACTTTTTTGACGAATATAGGTTGTGTCCTCTTTATGAAGTGGTTTAAATATAATGTTGTCTAAACTATTATCTGATTCTGTTTTTCCTTCTTTCGCACAATATAGAATATCATCTATAAATTTTTGAGCTTCATTCAAAGTTTGCATAACCGCATCCACAACGTCGATTTTACTCCAAAAATCGCTTTGTAAGTCTTGCTTATGAGATTCAAAGAAATCTTCCAAATAGGAAACATCCTGCCACTGTTTGAAACATAATTCAAAAGCATTCACTTTCTTGTCCTCGTACCGATCATCCTGATACTGGATGGAAAGTAATGCTTCATTTACAATTTCAAAGATACCTTCTATTTTCATAAAATCAACTTATAAGCTTATTTTATTTGAAATATTACATTTCACTTACCCAATACCTTCTTTAACACGTCAATTTGCTCTTCATCCTGAATATTCAAATGCTTTACGACTTCTTCTAGTGATTTATCTTCATTAAAAAAGCCATGTTCTTTTAGTGCTGAAATTACTTTGCGGACATCCGCTTCATCGCTTAAGCTCAATACTTTCTTTTCGATCAATTCGCCGGTGCTGGTGCTTTGTTCTGCAGGAAGTAAGTCGTTGATATCGCAACCTAAAGCGAGGGCAAGTTTAGGCCATTCGTGAGGAGGATATGAAGTATCTCTAGTCGTACTTTCTATCGTTATAACATAGTTTAGGCTGTGTCCTAGCATTAAAGATAATTTTTGAGCTGATATTCCAAGAGTGAATCTTCGCAGACGAACTACATTAATAATGTATAGGGATAGGGGCATCATCTTTATCATAAAGCATATTAATTCAAATTGATTTATTTAAAGACAAATAAGGCATAGATGAAATTTGCATTTATGAATTATTGTTTATATCTTAGTCTTGTTATTGGATGAGTAATGAGTTGCTTATCTGTGTATTAATGGTATTTGACATTGAATCTTGCTATAGAAAACCTAGGAAATTTTCAAGAGAAGCAAGTTCAGGAGTTCAATGCCCAATCTTTACCTTTGCAAGGAAGAGATGGGCTTGCTCTTGTTCACTTCTCGGGCCTCCTAGGGCCTTCTATAGGGAATGAGGTAAGTCCCATCTCTTTTTGTTTGGGATACTTCTATAAAGGTTTGTGTTAAGTACATAAAAGGACTTAATTATGAACCCTTTTTACCTGTTTTATCATTTTAGTATACTCCGCATTATGTCGGTAGTAATTGCTTATGTCTTGGTTCTACCACCAGAACCCAAGTCTTTACAATGCTTGTTGATTTCCATATTCAAGGCGCCTGAATAGCTCTACTCGCGCGCGCGTCTGCGCAATTTCTTGCTCTTCAGAATCTTGTCGAGCAAATTTCAAATCAAATTAATTTAAATATTCAGAAAAGGAATAAATTACCTTTCTGAATCCTAAACCTATACAAATAGCGATCGCGATCTGTTTCGTTCCGCTAAGAAGTATTAAAAAATTACGAACACATGAAAGCACTTTTACGCTTAAGGCCCGGGCTGTGCCCCGACCGAGAGATATCAGTTGGCAGTTACCAGCTGTCAGCCATCAGCCATCAGCCATCAGAATGGAGCTGTCAGCGATCGCTTATAAGCCATCAGGCCAAACTCTGGTTAATACCTAAAACATATTACATCCTATCTACAAAACAGCTGTCAGATTTGTGCAATCAGCCATCAGTTTTGGATAGTTGGTTACCAGCTAAATCGCTAATACCTAAAAAAAAGCTATCAGCTGTCGGCAATCAGCGATCAGATATGAGTTGCCTTGTACGGGCTGTTGTTGGTAAGCTAATACCTAATGCCTATCACCTCATACCTTTTCTAATACTTGTTTTTGTTTCATGTGGTGCCGCACTGGCGCAGGAGCCTGTAGTGCATACAGCTCCTGCCGCTAAGGCGGAAACTAAAACAATTGATCCTATTTATGTTGGAGGTATGTTACCAGATGACTTTTGGGATCGGGAACATACTTTTTATCATAAAGGAGACACAATTACAGGAAACCTTCAATCGTCTAAAGGAAACCTTTTAATACTTGACTTTTGGGCAACATGGTGCGGAAGTTGCATCGTGAATTTCTCCAAGTTGGAAGAACTCCAAACGCGCTTTAAAGACGACTTATCAGTATTATTAGTTAATTCAGCCCAAACGAAAGATACTTTTGAAAGGATAGATTTGTTGATGACAGGCAAAAAAACGCCTTACAGAACCTTTGATCTTGCTTCGATCATCAACGATGAAATGTTGTTCAAGTATTTTCCCAATCGGGTTATCCCGCATTATGTATGGATTATCAATAATCAAGTTCGTGCAATTACAACTTCAGAAATGCTAAGTGAAGATAATATTAAGCATATGCTTGAACGAAGCAATAAATTGTATATGAGCAAAAATATGGACTTACGGAAGGGAGAGGTAAGATGAAAAAAGTAATTATTTTTATTTTTTTATTTGTTCTTGCTCTAAAAACATATCCTCAAATGGAAAGAGGAAGAGTAATAGATTTCCAAGAGAATGCTATATCAAATGTATCAATATCAGTGAACGGTGTTTTAACGACATCTACAGATATTGGTGGTAATTTTGAGTTCAACCTTCCAAAAGGTAGTTACAACTTGAGATTCAATAGCCTTAATTATATTTCAGTGGACACCATTTTGACTTTTCCACTAAACTCATCTTTGATCATAAAAATGCAAAATGAGATCTATCAGTTATCAGCTGTTGAGATCAATACGGGTTACCAAACCTTGCCTAAAGAAAGGCAGACCGGATCATTTTCATTTTTATCGGAGAATGATTTCAATAAACAACTAGGTACTGATGTCATAAGTCGATTAGAAGGCATGATCAGTGGTTATAGTATTGATAGAAAAAGTAACGGCGGGCGTGGCTATGGTATGATGATTCGAGGATTGAGCACGATCAAAGGCCCACGATCACCTTTGATTGTGCTAGATAATTTTCCTTATGAAGGCGATTTCGACAACATAAATCCTAATGATGTCGAAAGTATTACCGTGTTAAAAGATGCAGCTGCTGCATCTATTTGGGGTGCCAGAGCTGGGAACGGAGTTATCGTTATTACAACTAAAAAGTCCAAGTTAAACCAAGAGTTAATAGTTGGCTTTAGATCAAATATATCTATTGCCGAGAAACCGGATTTATATTATCACAAACAGATAAGCAGTAGTGATTTTGTAGATGTTGAACAAATGCTTTTCGATAAAGGTTATTACACACAGCAGGAAAATGCGGTGGCAAAAACACCTTTAAGCGAATTGGTGGAAATTCGGATCGCCCAGCGAGATGGTAAAATAAATGCACCTGAAGCCGAAACAGCAATTGCTAAATTGAGAGAGAACGACTTAAGGAAAGATTTTCTTGATAATGTGTATCGAAATCAATTAAATCAACAATATGGACTTGAAATGAGTAGCGGATCAAACCATATGGGATGGCGGTTTTCTGGTGGATATGATAATAACACTAACCAATTAGATGCAACGTATAAACGTACCAATCTAAATTTTGAACATCGGTATCGGTTCACGGATAAATTTCAAGTGAATGCAAAAATCTCGTTGGTTAGTAGCATAAGCGGTGCTGGAAAACCAGCATATGGTTCATTTCGGACTGGGAACGGTGAACTGCCTCCTTATACCAGGCTCACAGATGGTACCGGCTCTTCCATTCCAGTACTTGAAAGTTATAGAATGACCTATTTGGATACAGTAGGCCGTGGTCAGCTTTTGGATTGGTATTATTATCCGCTGGAGGATCATGAAAATATTGACAAATCTACCCATGTTAAAGATCTATTGGGTAACATACAAGCCTCTTATAGGATTGCTGATGGCCTGACGTCTTCCTTAAACTATCAATATCAAACACAACAAACTGAAAATAAATCGATTCATTCTAATCGGTCTTATTTAGTACGGAATTTGGTGAATTCATTCACACAGTTCGAGAACAACGGCCAACATAAATATCCGATACCATATGGCGGTATTTCGGATCAGGTTAATAGCAGAATGCTTGTTCAAAACCTTCGGGCGCAACTTGGATTTGAAAGGAATATAAGGCTGATTAAAATGAATATGATTGCAGGTGCGGAACTGCGTGACATAAATACGAAAGGAATTGGAAGTAGGCTCTATGGGTTTGATAAAAACACCCTGACCTATGCGCAGGTGGATTATGCAAATACATATAAAAACTATATTACAGAACGAGCCACATTTATTCCAAACTTGGATAACGTTTTTGAAAGGAATAAAAGGTTTATATCCCTATACTCAAACATGGCATATACGTTTGATGAAAAATATACCATTTCGTTGAGTGCTAGAAGGGATGCATCTAACCTATATGGCGTAGAAGCAAAAAATAAATGGAGTCCCTTATATTCAACCGGTTTTGCTTGGAATCTTTCGAATGAAAAATTTTATAAACTAAAGTTGTTTCCGTTGATGAAGTTGCGCGCAACTTATGGTGTAAGTGGAAATACTGATGCGGACAGAGTAGCTTTGACAACAATTAGATACTCTTCGGATTCACCTTTTACGCAAGAACCTTATGCTGTATACAATAATTATGAAAATCCGCAATTAAGATGGGAGCGTGTTTATATGTTAAATATGGGGATAGATTTTGCATCCAAAAGCAATAGGGTATCGGGAAGTCTTGAGTATTATCATAAAAGAGGAGTAGACTTATACGGTGAAACACCTCTTGATTACACTTCGGGAATAAGCCTTACCATGAATAAAAATGTAGCAAATATAAAAGCAAACGGTTTGGATTTTGACCTGAACGTCACCAATGAATTCGGGCGGCTACGTTGGATTTCAAGTCTATTCGTAAATGCCTATAAGGATGAAGTAATAGAAAATTATAATAGCAACTTACAAGGAAGAAACTACTTGAATGGCAATGTAAGTATCACCGGTTTGGAGGGCAGGCCAGTACATTCAGTAATGTCATACAAGTGGGCCGGGCTGGATGGTAAAACGGGTGATCCTCTGGGCATAATTGACGGTGAAAAAAGTAACGATCATAGTGCATTGACAGGCTCCCAAACGATGGTGGAAGATTTGTTTTATCATGGACCTGCGTTTCCTGTAGTAGTAGCAGCTTTAGGTAATAGATTTATTCTTAGAAACTGGTCACTTGATTTTAGAGTTAGTTTTAAGGGTGGTCATTATTTCAAAAAATCTACCATACATTATGGGAATTTATTTTCCTTAAGAAATGGTCATGGTGATTTTGCATTGAGATGGCAAAATCCAGGCGATGAAACAAAAACATCGGTTCCTAGCATGGTTTATCCCTCTTCATCAAATAGAGATGCTTTTTATGCAGGTTCGGAAGCAAACATAGTAAAGGGGGACCATTTACGACTACATTATGTAAATATTACACGAAATATCAACTTAGAGAAATTAAAGAACAACAGGTTTTCTTATGCAGAAATGTTCTTAAATGCAAATAAACTCGGGTTGCTATGGAGTGCAAATAACCATGGATTAGACCCTGATTATGCCGAGTTGCCTGAACAAAGGGTCATCACTTTGGGCTTTAAAGTAATTTTTAAATAAAACATATTATGAAAATTTTTTATCTAGGCTTAGCGCTATTTTTGTCGTGGTCTTCTTTAACGTCTTGCAATAGTTTTTTAGATGTAAAGCCAGATCAATCATTAGCTATCCCTTCTACTGTAAGGGATCTGCAAAGTCTTCTCGATCATTATCAAGTATTGAACTATGTAGACGGAAGAGCCGCGGAGCTAAGTAGTACAGACTATTATTTAACTGAAGCCAGTTACAATAGCAGATCAGAGATTGAGCGTAGAATGTATATCTGGGAAAAATCCAATATTTTTCAACCCGAAATAAATGAATGGTATTATAATTACCGAGCGATATATAGAGCGAATAGTGTATTGGAATTCTCTGATAACATTAAACACCTTTCTTCTGAGGTGGAAATGCTTCGAAATATTAAAGGCCAGGCTTATTTTTACAGGGCTAAAAATTACCTTAATAGCCTATATGTATGGGCGGAAGCTTACCACCCTGAGAATTCAAAAATTGACCTTGGAGTACCGCTACGATTCGGTGTAGATTTTAACAAGCCATCTGTGAGAGCGAGTGTGTCGGATGGATATAACCAAGTGATTGCTGATTTAAAGCATGCGATTTCTTTTTTGCCAACAACGCAGAAGCATGTAATGAGACCATCCAAAGCTGCTGCCTATGGTTTATTAGCAAGAACTTATTGGTCAATGAATCTGTATGACCAAGCATTTTCTTATGCAGACTCTTGCCTTATGCTTTCATCAAATCTCTTGGACTTTAATAATCTTAACGCATCTGCTAACTTCCCAGTACCTCAATTTAATATTGAGATATTGCATGATAGTTTTACACCTGCGCCAATGCTCGTTAATAGTGTTGCCAAAATAGATCCTCACTTAGTAAACTTGTTTGATGAGGATGATTTGAGGCGTATTATTTTCCTTAAAAACAATGGAGACGGCACCTATGGCTTTAAGGGGAGTTATGAAGGCTCAAGTGTCCTGTTTTCTGGAGTAGCAGTGAATGAAATTTATTTGATTAGAGCGGAATCTTCCGCAAGGAATGGGAATTTGAATGATGCTTTGAATGATATGAACAACCTCTTGATAAATCGTTATAAAAGGGGGAAGTTCCTTCCTATAGTTATACTGGAACAGTCCGAATTAATAAGTTACATTTTGAAGGAAAGAAGAAAAGAGTTGTTAATGCGGGGTTTAAGGTGGGTGGACGTCAAGCGCTTGAATCGACTTAACGCTAATATTGAATTAAGGAGAACGTTAAAAGGGAATGATTATGTGTTGAAACCGAATGAAAAAGGTTTCGCATTACCATTGCCGGATGACTTGATCGGACTTTCAGGATTGATTCAAAATACTTATTAAAAAACGATGGGCAAATATTATTTGCCCATCGTTTTTGCATCGAAGCCCGTTAATTGCTTCCTGCTGATTTTGTTGATTTCAACTCGTCAGAAGCCATTATTTTACCTAATGTGTTGTTTTCTTGTAGAAAGTCAACTAAGCTGCCCGAAATGCTGATGACGCATGGTAGCTGATTCAAATTATCGCAATCAATAGGTTCCGAACTGGTAACTTCTTCCCATGATGCTACTTGATTGATATCTGTGTCGTCATTCTTTAAATAACGGTATTCCTTTTCAATAACATTATTATCCAGCGCCTTAAACGCGGCCGTTCCTATGGCGATCACAGCTACTGTGACAACCATAATATATTTTCTTATCATATTTATTTTCTTTGCTTTTGTTGCATGTAGTTTTGCCTCCTTGATGCATTAGAGGGATCCGCTATGTTGATCAGTCAGCTTAGCCTTGAAGCTGAAAGACCCAACTACGCCTGAACAAAGCAAACTTTCGCGGATACCTCATTCTATTTTCGACTCTCTTTTGAGCTAAGGTGATAAGTTGAGGTGGAGCTATACATATCTCATCAATGAAATTTGTACAGTCCAAAGAAAAATCCATAAACAATTCATGCAGCCTTGTCCGAATAGGCAGGTACAGCCTCCTTAGTTTAGCGAGGAGTGCGGTTATCGTTTGTATTGCTGTCATGTTTGTTTTCATGTCTTGTTTCTTTTTTGGACTTAGCATAGTAGGCGTTATTCCATTTCCTTACTATTACCTTTTTCTCAGCGGCGCATCCTAGGCGCGGCCTGCCCATAGGTTTTGTTTGCACTTTGTCGCTGTACCCGCGTCCCTATGTCCCGACATCCGACTGAACCTTAGCGTATCGGCGGATATGAGTAGCTGGTCTGTACCCTATGGCTACTTTGTCAAGGACTCCATCACCGGGAAAGTGATCGCGGCTCCGATACGCATCCCATTTCTTTAAAGAGTACTGTGCTCTTGTTTTCAAATTAAACTATCCGTTCGTTGATATCCATATTCATTGATCGAAGCTGGTGAGTGAATGCAAATAGCGATGAAAAAACTCGAGATTTAAGGTAAATAATTGCAAATAAGAGGTTTAATTAGTAAGTTGGTGTTTTTTGAATAAACGATAAGGCTTTTATTAGCCTTTTTAAGGGCTTGCATCATTTATTTTATCATCTTATTATGGACGAATTTCCTCTGAGAAAGGACAATGAGCTTGATGATATGGAGAGTTATCAAGAGAGTAGTCGCTTTCGATTAATACTGTCTTTTTTTGTCGCATTGTTCGCCGCATCTGCGGGATACCCTATTGGAAAAGGCTGGAAGATTTATGAATACATCTATAAAACAGATGCTTATTACATCGATGTTTTGTTCATTTGGCTGATGATCTATTTAGCAATGGAATATATCCATTTTATAAGTGGAATTTTAGATAAGGCTACGCCCTGGAAAAAGGGATGGAAACTTAGAATGAGTCTGCAAGCGTTAGTAACCATATTGGGGCCGATGTTTTTTATGGAGTATTATAGTATGTTCTACCATCAAATGACGGGACGATCTTTACTACGCATACCAAATAATCTTTTTCAAATTCCATTTTCAATCACTTTGGCAGCCACCTATCCATTGTATGTTTGTATTAGATCTTTGCATGCACTAAATATGAAGGAAAGAGGCAATGAAAATGAGGTAGAGGAAAATGAATCACAATCAAAAAATCCGGTAATTGCAATCAGAGATGGTAAATCTATTTTTCTATTAGATATGCAAATAGCCTTGATTGTTTATAATGATGGAATTAATAAAATCTACCCTTTAGATCCTGAAGATGAGGTATTGGAAGATAACCGTTCGCTTAGGTTCTTACATAATTTCCTTGATCAGCGTCAGTACAAAAAAGCTGGGCGAGATTACATTATTAATAAGGAGGTGGTAAACGGGTATAGAGCACAGGCGGATGGAAATATTTTATTGGACTTGAACTATCCTTATGACGAACGGCTATACGTATCAAAAGGCTTGGCTAAAGATTTTATACAATGGTTAGGTGAATAAATTCTAAGGAGATCCTTCGCTCCGCTATGGAATCAGTTCACAAATGGAGGTCTTAAGGTGGCAGGAAAACGTGAATTTCTATTTGAAAATAATTCTTACTATCTTTACTAAATGACAACCTTAACTGTACATATAGATAACGAAAAATCTGAGAAGGCAATCCTGGCAGTTCTAGATGCTTTAAATTTACAATATCAGCTTGAGGAGGATACTGAAATACCGCCACATGTAATGGCCGGTCTTTTAAAAGCAAAAGACGATGTTACTAATGGTAGAGTCAAAGAGTATAAAGGATTAAAAGCCATACTTAATCGTTAAATGGTATTAGCTGTACAGTATTCGAAAACTTTTGAAGATACTTTCAAAGCAGTTGTAATATTTATTGATGAAAAATGGGGAGAAACAACAACTAATAAATTTATTAAGAAAGCAGAAGGTGTCATAGAGAAAATTGCTAAATTTCCTCAAATGTATAAGGCAATCCAGTTCGACAGCAGCATCCGTAAAGCACCAATTAGTAAATTAAGCTCCCTGTATTATCAAGTTACAAATACTCACATTATCTTATTATATATAGTAGACAATCGACAAGAACCATTTTGGAATTAGAAAGTTGATATAAACTGTTATTCTTACCAGCTAAAAACCCTTTATATGCCTGAATTTAAACTTATTGGACTAAAACTAAACAGAAGGTCAACAAATGAAAACGGACAGTCAGCAAAGGATTGCGGAGAATTATGGCAAAAATTTGAAATAAATGCCATTGCTAAAGAAATTCCGAATAAAACTTCCGATGCAATTTATGCGGTGTATTTTGACTACGACAGCGACGAAACAGGAACCTTTTCCTATTTTATCGGTTGTCAAGTAGATGCCGATTTTAAAACTCCGGAAAACCTAGACGAGCTACTTATCCCAAACCAAACTTATCAGAAAATAACCGCAAAAGGTAAGATGCCAGACTGCATTGGCGAAGCTTGGCAAAACATTTGGAAAGCTGATATCAACAGAGAATTCGGATTTGATTTTGAAATTTACGACGAAAGAAGTCGGGATTGGGAAAATGCTGAAGTTGACATCTATCTTTCTGTAAAAGATTAGCTCTTAAAATCTATGTCATTCTGAGTTTACGAAGAATCTTCGTTTATATACGTCAATGCATAATAACCTAATCCTTGTTACCAGGGTAGATCCTTCGCTGCGCTCCAGGATGACAAAAATCTATGTTACCAGGGTAGATCCTTCGCTGCGCTCCAGGATGACAAAAATCTATGTTACCAGAGTAGATCCTTCGCTGCGCTGTAGTATAACAGTAGTTACGACCATCTTTTTTAACTTAATCCAGATCGTCATTTAGAAACCTCCATTCTGGATTAAACTCGTTAATGAGTTTCTCTTTTTTTATTCGTAACCATCCTTTAATTTCTTTTTCTCTGTCGATAGCATGTTCAATGTATTGAAAACGTTCCCAGTAAATTAAATGGTAGGCATTATATTTACCAGCAAAATGCTTTTTCGATGTAAGCGCATCCTCCATGTGTTGTGACATACGAGTTCTTAGATCATTTGTCACGCCGACATAAAGCACATTCTTTTTTAAATTCGTCGTTATATATACAAAATAGTTATGGACCATTACCTACCTCATTTTTATTGAAGATACATATTAATAATATAATGTATCCCGAAGGTAGAAGTTGCGGAAGCCCAATAACGATATATAATATATCGGATTTTATCGTTCCTCAAGCTCCTTTTACGGTGCGACTTGTGTTACTTGAGGAGATCCTTCGCTGCGCTCTAGGATGACAAAAATCTATGTTACCTGAGGATATCCTTCGCTGCGCTCTAGGATGACAAAAATCTATGTCATTCTGAGTTTACGAAGAATCTCTTTTTATGTAGGTCAATGCCTAATAACCTAATCCTTGTGGTTTTTACTTTTCTACCAACACTACTTCAATACTCCCACTTGCTCTTTATTTTTATTGTAGGAAGCCCCTCCGAATTAAAGGTTAGATAACCTTCTCTTAACATTCCCTTAATCTTATACCCCGATACTTGCATATCGAAATTTTAGCCTGTTTAAAGGAAGAATTCGATTGTCAAACAAACGAAAAATTTAAAGAAAAGAATGACACAGAAATTAAGAATTGCGATGAAGGGAGCGGTTTTAGCCAGCGTTTTGCTAGCAAGCTCGTCATTATTTGCCGACGCCAAAACTTTGGATTTAATCACAAAAAAACATGAAACAGTAAATTCTACTTTAATAAAAAATGAGCAACTTGCCGTTAACGGAACTGTTAAAGACTCGGAAGGGTTAGTCTTACAGGGTGTTACCGTTAGTGTGCCGGGAACTGCATCAAGAACAGCTACTAATGCAAATGGGAACTTTACAATATCTGTCCCGTCTGATGCACTATTAGAATTTTCCATGTTAGGCTTTTTAAAACAACAAGTATCGGTAGAAGGAAGAACCACCATTAATATTACCTTATTAGATGATAACGAAACGCTTTCCGATGTAGTCGTCACCGCATTAGGAATTAAGCGCGAGGAAAAAGCATTAGGTTATGGCGTTTCTGTAGTACAGGGAAAAGACCTGACGGATGCAATTTCTAGTAACTGGTCGGATGCATTAAAAGGAAAAGTAGCCGGATTAAACTTAGTTCAAGCTGGATCAGGACCTCTCAATTCCACAAGAATTAACCTTCGTGGAGACCGTTCCTTAGATGTAAACGGGAACGAAGCTCTAATTGTCGTGGATGGTATTCCCATGATTAACGGAAAAGTTAGTTCTGGAGTTGACCAAGCATATGGAGCTGGATCTAGTGGACCAGATAAAGATATTCCTATAGATTTTGGAAATGGTTTATCCGATATTAACCCAGATGACATTGCCAGCGTAACCGTATTAAAAGGAGCAGCCGCCTCCGCACTTTATGGAAGCCGTGCTGCCAATGGTGCTTTGATCATCACCACAAAAACGGGTGAAAAACGTCAAGGAGGAATCGGGATTACAGTAAACTCAAATACGAGCATTGAGGACGTAATGCGTTGGCCAGATTTTCAATACGAATACGGCCAAGGAAATAACAATAGAAACAAAAATGGAGAACTATATTATTCATACCAATTATCAGAAGACGGAGCAAACACAGGATCAACATCCAGTGCGTTTGGGCCAAAATTTGATGGACAATATTACTTCCAGTATGACCCAGAAACAGAAGGACAATCTGCTGAAAGAACATTATGGAGACCTTATAAAGATAATATCAAAGGCTTTTTCCAAACTGGAAGAACCTTTACCAATAGCATCGCATTAGATGGTGCAACGGATAAATTTTCCGCGAGAGCTTCTCTAACCCATACCAAGAAAGACTGGATCATGCCGAATACAGGATTCGAACGAATGGTTGCGTCCATGAATACCAGCATGCAGTTTTCTGAAAAGTTAAGGGTTAATGGTAAAATGAGCTTTACCTCCAATAAGAGTGATAACCTACCAGGGACTGGATACAATAACCAATCTCCTTCTTATTTCATGATCTTTCAAAACCCTAACGTGGACCTAGACTGGTACAGACCTATGTGGAAAAAAGGACAAGAGCAAATAGCGCAAATTCACCCTTTTAGTTCCTATATAGAAAACCCTTTTCTCATCGCACATGAAATGACAAACCCTCTGAAAAGTACCAATATAGAAGGAAACCTTCAAGGGCTTTATACTTTTTCTGACAAGTGGGAACTAATGATGCGCTCGGGATTGAACATGAGGCAAGATAGACGTGAAAACAGACGTCCTTATAATACCTCACAATTTCCGCAAGGTTATTACAAACAACAGGATGTACTATTCTTAGAAACGAATAGTGACCTTTTGCTTACCTATAAAGAAAATCTAAGCAGCAGAGTAAATCTAAGTGCATCCTTTGGAGCGAATACAATGAAAAGCGAGGTGAAAACTGACGAAGCGGTAGCTAGAGGTTTATTGTTGCCGGGTATATACAAATTATCCAATGCTTTAGATCAAGCGGTTGCCAATAACGTTCTTTTGCAAAGACAAACCAATAGTGTATACAGTTTGGCATCTTTATCATTGGATGATAAAGTATTTTTAGACATCACCGGACGTAACGATTGGTCATCAACACTACCTGCTGGAAATAATTCTTATTTCTACCCGTCTATCAGCAGTAGCTACATTTTAAGTGATATCTTCAATTTGCCATCTACCATCAGCTTTGCTAAGGCAAGATTATCGTGGGCAAAAGTGGGTAACGATACAAATCCGTACCGTACCGCAAAATACTATGCAACAACCGATATCCCTGGATCAGCGAATGCACCTACTACGCTTCATAATGCTGATTTGAAACCAGAAGTTTCTACTTCTTGGGAAGGTGGAATAAATGTGGCTTTATTCAACAATAGAATTAATGCCGATTTCAACGTATATTCTAATACTACCATTAACCAAGTTTTGGATGTCCCTTTGGATATTACCACTGGTTATAGTAAAGCATTTATTAATGGGGGAGAGATCCGTAACCGTGGAATCGAAGTGTTTTTAAGCGGCTCGCCCGTGAAAAATGAAAACTTCACGTGGACTTCAACGGCTACATGGGCAAAAAATGATAATAAAATAATAAGCTTAAGCGAAAATTTAGGGAGTGATGAACAAATTATCGCCACCAGCGGAACCGCAACTCTCTTAGCGAAAGAAGGTGGAAGTACAGGCGATATCTGGGGTTTCGGTTTAGTTCGTAATGATCTAGGACAAGTTGTTTTTGATGGCAAAACAGGCTTAGCGGTAAAACCTTCTGATATAACTAAGATTGGAAATGCCTATGCAGACTGGAGAGCCGGCTGGATTAACGAATTCAAATACAAAAACTGGAGATTAAGTGCAACCCTGGACGGGCAATACGGAGGTATCGTTTATTCTCAAACTCACCACAAAATGAGTGAACAAGGGAAGTTGGGCCACACTCTATTGGGAAGAGAAACTGGCGAGGTGATCGGAGAAGGAGTAGTTTTAAATGCTGATGGAAGTTATTCTCCTAATACAACGCCTGTCGCTATAAATACTTGGTACGGCGATTACTACCGTAGAGCCAATATTGAAACCAATAGTTTTGATGCTTCCTATCTAAAATTAAGAGAAGTCAGGATAGAATTTAATTTACCGAAATCTTTCACCTCCAAATTGAAAGTTTCAAATGCTAGTCTGGCAGTTTATGGACGAGACCTTGCGGTTATATCCGACTTCCCGATTTTTGATCCGGAAACAGCATCGTTAAATGGATCAACAGTGGTTCCTGGTGTAGAAATGGGGCAGATGCCAACTCCTAGAACTTGGGGATTGAATTTAAGACTGCAGTTGTAATAGATAGAATATTAAGATCCATTGATTTTAAGAACAATAGAAATGAAGAAAATAATAATATTTTTTACGATAATAAGCTCATTGGCAAGCCTAAGCTCTTGTACCAAAGGTTTTGAAGAATTGAATACTGATCCAAATAGGATCGATAAAGTAACACCAGGAAGTATGTTGACCCCCGTCGTTTACGGCATGAGCACCTACTTCACGGTTAGAAGTTATGATTTTACTTGGCAAATTATGCAAGTAGGCTTACCTAACCCGAGTGTCGCAAATGGAATACACCGTTATGACGTGACTGAAAGTTCTGGTAATGGAACCTGGAATACCGGTTACAAATGGCTTCGTAACCTAAGAGAAATGGAAGAAGCTGCAGATGTTTATAACCAGCCCATTTATAAAGCTGTATCCGCAACACTGCAAGCTTACATCGTGGGTATATTAACGGATAGTTTTGGCGACATCCCTTTTTCAGAAGCTTTAGGCGCGGAAGACGGAATTACTCAACCTAGATTTGATAGGCAAGAAGAAATCTATGTTAAGCTTATTCAGCAGTTAGAAGAAGCAAACAAGATTTACGCTGAAGGAGGAATCATGAATGGGAATGACCTGCTCTACAATGGCGACAGCAAAAAATGGCGTAAGTTCAATAACTCAATACTCATGCGTCTTATCCTTAGAACTTCTAACCACGCAGAGATGAATAGTTATGAGCGATTGAAGACAATGATTGCAAATCCTCAAGAATACCCGGTTTTTACAAGCAACAGCGATGCAGCTCTAGTAAAAATATCGGGCATGGCTCCTTATGATTATGCTTGGGGAAGAAGGCAAGATTATGTAAACTTCGAAGTGATGAGCGAGTTTTTTGTAAACATGCTGAATCGTTTAGAAGATCCTAGAAGAGCCTTGTTCATGACTAAAGCGAGAAAATTAGAAGGCGACCAATATATCGATTTAGGCTATAAAGGAATTCCAAGCGCCCATTCGGGAAATGAATCTCAATTTGAATTCAATCCGAGCACTCCAAATGGTGACTTGATGGTTTTTACAGAGTTGGGTACAGAAATCCTAGAAGTAATCATGACCTATGCAGAAGTTGAGTTTATTAAAGCCGAAGTGGCCTTGAAAACAGGTGACCTTACAGCTGCGAAACAAGCCTATGATAAAGGAGTGGCTGCCGCTATTACCCAATGGAAAAATGGGGTGGTTCCTGCTCAGTACCTAGAAAGCCCAGAAGTAAAGTTTGACGGTACTTTTGAGCAAATCATGAATCAAAAATACATCGCGCTGTTCTTTAATGATTATCAACAGTGGTTTGAATACCGCCGTACTGGATATCCTGTATTGCCAAAAACAGAATTTATGCTGCATGATGGCAAGATGCCAACGCGCTTTATGTACCACAATGATGTGAGACGCTTCAACCCTCAAAATTATAAGGAAGCAGCAGAAAGAATTGGTGGTGATAATATTCACACAAAGGTTTGGTGGGAGAAATAAGAAAATAATTATATTCGAAGATGAAGACAATTTTAGTTGCCTTAGTAGGCTTATTTTTAAGCTTTTCTACTCAAGCTCAATCCGTAGCTAGAGGATATGTTTACCATGACTTGAACGGGAATGGGAAGAAAGAAAGAAAAGAAAAAGGCCTCCAAGGGGTGCCTGTAAGTAACGGTGTAGAGGTGGTGTTAACCAATGAAAAAGGGGAATATGAACTACCGGTAGGAGACGATAATATTCTTTTTGTTATCAAACCTGCAGGCTATAAAGTTGGCCTAAATGAATTGAACCAGCCTCAGTATTACTACATTCATAAACCTAATGGTTCGCCTGCTTTAAACTATGAAGGGGTAAAGCCTACAGGGAAGCTACCGAAATCAGTAGACTTTGCCTTGGTGAAGCATGAAGAGCCTACCAGTTTTACCTCTTTAATATTCGGGGATCCGCAGGCATATACTTTAGAGGAAGTTGAGTTTTTCTCGAGAGGGATTGTCAATGAATTGAAGGGAATAGAAAACATTGCGTTTGGATTAAGCCTTGGCGATTTAGTAGGAGATGACTTGGTTTTGCATAGTCCCTATATTAAAGCAGTCAGTGAAGTAGGTGTGCCATGGTATAATTTGATGGGGAACCACGACATGAACTATGATGCAGTAGCAGACTCATTATCTGACGAAACATTTGAAGCTAATTTTGGTCCGGCAAATTATTCCTTCAATTATGGAAATGCTCATTTTATTGTGTTGGATAATATCCTTTATCCAGATCCTAGAGATGACAATGGTTATTGGGGCGGGTTCCGTAAAGATCAATTGGACTTTGTTGAAAATAACTTGAAATACGTTGACAAGGATAAATTAATTGTTTTGGCCTTTCACATTCCTCTTTTCCATGAGAATGAAAATAGCTTTAGAAATGCAGATCGTCAGAGATTATTCGATTTACTAAAAGAATTTCCAAATACCTTGTCCATGTCGGCACATACCCACCTGCAACGTCAGAACTTTTATAGTAAAGCAGACGGGTGGCACCAAGAGAAACCGCACCATGAGTATAATGCGGGTACAACTTCAGGAGACTGGTATTCTGGTGAACTTGATAAAAATGGAGTGCCAGCATCCACCATGCGCGATGGAACGCCTCGTGGATACGCGTATCTGAACATTTCGGGAAATCAATATACAATCGATTATCAAGTGGCCGGCGAAGACAAAGACTACCAAATTAAGGTTTTTAATCCTAAGGTAGTTGCTAAAGGACGAGGCACCCAGGCAGCCATTTATGCAAACTTCTTTATGGGCACAAAAGGAAATACGGTTGAATACCGGATTGATAGAGGCAAATGGGAACCCATGGTCTATGTGGAAGCACCCGATCCATCTTTTGTCGAATCTTTATACCGTTGGGATACAATTGAAGAGCTAGTTCCCGGTCGTCGCCCATCTAACGCAGTTAATAGTACTCACCTTTGGAGAGGTAGAATTCCGACCAACCTAGAATTAGGTGATCATCAAATTGAAATTAGAGCTAAGGATATGTTCGGTAGGACCTTCACACAACAAAGTTCTTATAAACTTGAAATGCCGAAGGAGATTAAAACAAACTAATTTCTCCTCAACATAATTATAACAATATCGCTTTTCCTTTTATATTAAGGGAAAGCGATATTTTTTTTGAACATGTTTTAAAACATCCTGAAATAAGGACGACTGGTAAAGGGAGAAAATGCCCAAGGAATAGAAGTGAATATAATAACCAATGCGATGGAATACCAGATGGCAATTACTTTGAATTTTTCCTTGTCTGTCTTTTTTCGCCTCGCTTTTGAAGATCCAATTGTAACTAGACTGATGCCTATGAGCATCATGGTGATGTGTTCCATACCAAAAAAGCGCAGCTGCGTTTGATGCAAGGATTCAGAAAAGTTCTTTAAAAAATAAGCTACTATAGGACTAATAAAATAGAGCCAAACACCAATTATTAATTGGATGTGAACAAAGGATACGGTAATAATACGAACCCAATGATCATAGCTTGTAAATGGTCTATTCCTAAACCAGCCTCGAAAAGCTAAGAAAATAGAATAGACAATGGAGGCTAGTATGAACCACCGAAGTAAAGAATGGATGGCAAGGAGAGTCGCAAACATTTAAATGACAAATTGATCTTTTTGAGGCAAGGTATAAAATAAAGCGCTTGCTTTTTAAAAAAGCAATTTATAACAATTCGATATGAACTGGAAAATATTTCTAATTCATATACACATGACCCTTGTATACTTTTCTAAATTAAATATTGCCTCCAGCCCTAATAATGAATGAAGTAACAGCCTAGTGGAATATAATAAATTTTCATAATAAAGGCAGAAATTTCATTTGCAACACTTTTGTGCGAATAAAATTGTAATATTTTTAACGATGTGACAGTATTTTTGCACAAAGTCAAAAACTTGATTAACTTGGCTCTTCGCTTTATTTTCAATTATTGTAATGCAGAAGTTAAGTAGTTTATCAGATAACCAACTTTTAATTAGGTTTCAAAAAGATGATATGCATGCTTTCGAGGAGATTTATAATCGATATTGGTCTCGATTGTATGTTGAGGCCTACAAGAGGCTAAGAAATACAGAAGATGCCGAAGAATTGGTTCAGAATCTCTTCACATCTTTGTGGGCCAATAGGAATAAAGCTCGAATTCACGCCTCTTTAGGAGCTTACCTCTCTACCTCTATTCGTTACCTAGTTATTAACCACGTTCAAAGAGAGGCGGTTAGAAAGAATTATAAAAACAAATTGTTTGATAGGTTGGAAGGGAAGTTGTTTGACAATCCTACCGAATATACAGTTTTTTTTAATGATTTAAATATGCGGATTGAAGAAGGATGTACTCTTATGCCGCCTAAATGTAGAAGAGTGTTTGAGTTGAGCCGAAAATGGTATAAAACTAATAAAGAGATAGCACAAGAATTGATGATATCAGAAAAGACAGTTGAAAATCATTTAACGAAGGCATTAAAAATTTTAAGGGTTATCATTGGAATGGCAATCGCTTTTATTACGTTTTATTAAATCTAATTTTGACGAGAAATAGGGGTTATGGACTTGTTAGCTGACTATATAAAAAAGAGATTAGTCAATTAATTTCGTATGAGGAAGGATTTTTCAGATTCGGTACCAAAGTTAGATAATGCTGCTAATAATGAAGAACATGATGTCATGACCGAAGATTGGTATGGATCATTTGATGGAGATGAAAATCCTTTAGATCAACTTAGCGCAGCAGATCAATTAAAGTTGCAGGATAGGATGTTTGCTAAAATCAAGGTGAATATTAAGGCTATCAGGACTTCGAAAACTAAGAACATAAATTACCTGCTAACTGGTGTTGCGGCACTTTTATTTATTGGCCTTTCTTTTTTCTATTATTCTAATAGAAGTTTATCGATTCTCGAAAATCGCATATTCATAGAAAATAATAGCGCTTCTATTCGTAAAGAAATTCTTCCTGATGGAAGTGAAATTTGGCTTAATCCGAATGCTAAAGTCGACTTTGTGCCCGAGTTTGACCCAGAAAGTAGGGAGGTGAATATAACTGGAGAGGTTTTTTTCGATGTTGTAAAGGATGTCAAGCGCCCTTTTATTATTTATAGTGGCCCAATTGTAACCCAGGTTTTGGGAACGAGCTTTCGAATAAGTACATATAAGGATGGAACTACAGAAGTGTCGGTTTCCAGCGGACGCGTGTCGGTAAAACTATCAGAGAATGAAAATCAGCGAGTCATTCTTTTACCCAATCAAAAAGCTACCTATTTACCAAATCGAGGCATTTTAAGGAAAGATGAACAAATTCAAAAACCTCTCGTTGAAATGAAGTTTGAAAATGCATCACTTAATGAAATTATTCAAGCTTTGAATATCAAGTTTGAAGTAGACATAAAGTTAAAAAATCCTGAATTAGCAAATTACACATTAAAAGCTGACTTTAATAATCAAAGTCTTGGCTCTATCTTGCAAATATTAGAAAAATCACTAGATTTATCCTATCAAATTAAGAACTATGAAATTACTTTACAAAAAAATGAGTTTTAAAAATAATACTGTGTTTAGGTTAGCTTCCGCGCAAATCTTTATCCTTTTCTTGGGTTTGCTGTTTGCTTTTTCCCAGTGTGGGAATAAAAATAATTTGCCTAAAGGGGATCCAGATAATGGTGGCCTCTTTTTGCCGGATGGATTTGAGGCATTAGTGGTGGTTGATAGTTTGGAAGGGCGTGCTAGGCATATTGCCGTTAATGATAATGATGATATTTATGTGAAATTAAGATTCCCGGATTCAATAGGGGGAAACTTGGCTATTCGAGTGAATGAATTTGGAAAAGCCGATAGCATGGTGAAATTTAATAATTACGACGACAAGGGCAGTTATGGGACGGCCATGCGAATTTATAATGGCTATATTTATTTCAGCTCTGAACTAAATGTTTTCAGGCAAAAGCTTAACCCAGAAACCCTGGTACCGGATGGCGAGTTCGAATTGATCCTTAGGGATGACCATGAGCACGGACGTCACGAACATATTGCTAAGCCAGTCACTTTTGACACCGAAGGGAATATGTATGTTGCATTTGGTGCCAACTCAAACGGCTGCCAAATTCAGAACAGGACACCTCAATCGCCAGGCATTTACCCATGCCCTTTATTGGAAGACCATGGTGGAATCTGGAAATTTGATGCTAATAAACTGGATCAAACCCAAAAAGATGGTAGTTTATTCGCTACTGGCTTACGTAGTGTGGTCGGCATGGAATGGAACCCTATAGACAGTTCATTGTATGTTCTTCAACATGGTAGAGACGACTTATTGCGCCTTTGGCCAGATTTATATTCGCCATGGCAAAGTGCTATGTTTCCTTCAGAGCAATTCTTGAGAATGAAAGAGGGAGATAATGCGGGATGGCCTTATTTTTACTATGACCAAATGCAAGGAAAAAGGGTCATAAACCCAGAATACTTGGGCTATGCTGCAGAGTTGGGCGATGGTTCTCAATTCGTAAAACCATTGATCGGTTTTCCTGGCCATTGGGCACCTAATGATATTTTCTTTTATACAGGAGATCAATTTCCTGAGCGTTATAAAAAAGGTGCATTCATTGCTTTTCATGGATCAACTAATCGGGCACCCTATCCACAATCGGGATACTTTATCGCCTTTGTTCCTTTCAATAATGGAGCTTACGATAATTGGGAGATATTTGCTGACGGATTTTCAGGATTGGATACCATCATGAACGTTCGTGATGCTGTGTACAGACCAATGGGGCTTTCAATGGGCAAGGATGGTTCGGTTTATATTTCTGATACCGAAAAAGGTAAGATCTGGCGTACTATGTACAAAGGCAATAAGAAGAAATTCGGTACCGAACAATTGGCCGGTATGGAAAAGAGAAAATCTTTATCCCATATTGCTACCCCTGATGAAGAGAAAGATAATTTGGATAAAGGAATGGTATTTGGAGGAGAGAAGGTTTATAAAATCTATTGTGGCACTTGTCATCAAGGTGATGGTAAAGGTGACGGAGCAAGGTTCCCGCCTCTTGACCAATCAGAATGGGTAATTGGCAGGGATAAGAGAAAGCTAATCGATGTTATTTTGAATGGTTTGGAAGGCCCGATCGAAGTTAAAGGAAAACCTTATAATAGCATTATGCCGCAACATAGCTTTTTAAGTGATGATGACGTTGCGAAAGTATTAACGTATATTAGAAAAAGTTTTGGAAATAGTGCAGATGCGGTATCGCCGCATGAAGTAGCAAGAGTAAGAGCAGGTAAACGATGAAACAGAAGGAAAATTTGATTACAAATAGGCGCGCCTTTATAAAAGGCGCAGCCGTAATTGGAGGGGCAATTGCCTTAAACACAGGGATCTCAAGTCCCTTGTTTGCGTCTAAAAAACCAACATTGAGAGTAGGATTGATTGGTTGTGGTGGCCGTGGTACAGGTGCGGCGCTGCAGGCTTTGAGAGCTGACCCTAACGTGGTGATCACCGTAATGGGGGATGTTTTTGAAGATAAGTTAGAGGAAGCTTATTCGGCACTGATGACCGTTGAGCCTACTAAAATGAAAGTAGATAAGAAAAATAAGTTTATTGGCTTTGACGCTTATCAGAAAGTGATTAATTCAGATGTGGATGTCGTTTTATTAACGACTCCACCTGCTTTCCGGCCCGACCACTTAACGATGGCAATAAATGCAGGAAAGCATGTGTTTTGCGAGAAACCGGTTGCAGTGGATGCACCAGGTGTAAGAAAGGTATTGGCAGCGGCGCAAAAAGCAAAAGAAAAGAATTTATCATTGGTTTCGGGATTTTGCTTCCGTTATGACTTGCCTAATAGGGCGACTTTTGGAAGAGTGCTTAATGGGGATATAGGGGAGATAAAAACGGTCTCTACCTTTCGCTATGGCGGCGAGCTTTGGTCCATTCCACGCCAACCGGGATGGACTGACATGACCTATCAAATGCGAAATTGGCTTTATTACAATTGGCTCTCAGGAGATTTTATTGTTGAGCAGGCGGTGCATAGCTTAGACATGATGTCTTGGGTGATGGGTGATGTAATGCCTATCAGCGCCATAGGGACGGGAGGACGACAAGTTCGAGTGAATGAGGTGTATGGGAATGTATATGACCACTTTGCTGTAGAGTTCGAATACGCCAACGGTGCTAAAGGAATACACTTTGCACGGCAACAAGCTGGTGTTGCTAATCGGAATTCGGTAGACGTTTTAGGAACCGAAGGAAATGCCAATGTTGCCATCGGTAGAAAATATGAAATTAACGGCAAAAACAACTGGAGTTACGACGGAGAGAAAAACAATATGTACCAAACTCAGCATGACGAATTGTTTGCGGCAATACGAAATGGCAAAGCGATAAATGATGGCGAATGGATGGCAAATAGTACGATGCTGGCTATTTGGACCAGAATGGTAGGCTATAGCGGACAAGCAATTACTTGGGATCAAGCGTTTAATTCAGATATATCTATTGGTCCAAAAATAGAAGAATATAGCTGGGATTTAAAATTTGATAATCCCCCGGTAGCCATTCCAGGGATTACCAAAGTGGTTTAAATTAAGATTTTAAACGGTTTTTATGAAAGGTGTTATAAAAGTTTTAGTGCTCGGATTTGCTTTGTTTGGGAATGTGTTTTCGTCGCTTGCCCAAAATTCGCTTATTGAATTTGGAACGGTACAGAACATAGATGCCATAACAACCGGTAAAACAGTCAAAGCCGAAACGATTAAATGGATCAATGTCAATACTGATCCTGATACCTGGACTTTAGACCAAGATATTTTAAAAACTACAGGCCTTCCCATTGGAGTAATGCGCTCCGAAAAGCAATATGAGAACTTTATCTTGCATGTGGAATGGATGCATATGGAACCGGGAGGAAATTCAGGTATTTTTGTTTGGAGCGATGCCAAGCCAGATGAAAAGAGCAGACTCCCCGGTGGTGTAGAGGTACAAATGCTGGAATTGGATTGGGTGAACCGGAACATGCGGGACGGAGTTAAGCCTCCGGTCGCCTATGTTCATGGAGAGCTTTTTGGAGTAGGAGGGGTGAAAATTATTCCTGATAATCCAAGAGGCGAACGGAGTAAATCTGTTGAAAATAGGGCAACGGGAAAGGGAACCTGGAATACATACGATGTTGTCTGTATCGACGGGGTAATCAAACTTTCTGTGAATGGTAAATTTGTAAACGGTATCAGTCAATCTACTATTAAGAAAGGATACCTTTGTTTGGAAGCGGAAGGTTCAGAGATCCATTTCCGCAATTTTTCCTTAATTGAGATGCCGCCGGGTGTAAGCTCAACAGATCAAGTTGCTCCTCAGATTCTGTAACTTCTGAAGCTAAGGAGCAAATATTCGTATTTACTTAGGCTAAGCGCACGTCGGTATTAGCTCCTTCTTTTAAAGAAATATCTACTGGAGTATTGTTTTTCCACGAGCCTCTAGTAAAGTCAGGGATATCGATTGGTGCGGAACGATTAGCGGCCGACCATACACTTAGCGGACTTATAGAACTCCAAGCTGCTGCGTCATAGACATCCATATCAACGGGTAAGCCATTTCTTAGGCAATCAATTAAGCGCCAGTCCATCAAGAAATCCATTCCACCATGACCACCAATCTTTTTAGCCATCTCCCCAAGTTTATTAACGATCGCAGGTGTATATTGCTTTTCTAAGGCTTGAAACTCCTCGTCAGAAACCCAACCTTCATGATTGGTTGAAATTCTTGCGGGTAATGGATATTTCTGAGCCGTAGCTTTAGTCCCACTTACCAAATGAATTCTTGAATAGGGTCTTGGGGAAGTTACGTCGTGTTGCAACATGATCGTTTTGCCTTTGCTTGTACGGATCGAGCTGGTGTTCATATTTCCTCTAAAATTTCTCCCAGAATAAGGTTTGTAGAAATCGTCTTTGGCAGCGAACTCTTTTGCCATTTTGCTCATCATGAAATCGTTTGATTGCATGGATGTCATATATTCCATTCGGTCTCCGCGGTTGATATCTAACACTTGGGCAATTGGGCCAAGGCCATGAGTAGGGTATAAATTTCCATTTTTGGTAGAATTTTCTTGTAATCTCCAAAGGTCCCATCTTCTTTCTTGCGAGAACATGCTCTCTAAAATATCATGGATATACGCCCCTTCACAATGAACAATGTCTCCAAAGAATCCCTGTCTGGCCATATTTAGGGTCATTAGTTCAAAGAAGTCATAGCAACAATTTTCTAAGATAACACAGTGTTTTCGGGTTCTTTCTGAGGTCTCTACCAATTTCCAGCAGTCTTCTATTGTCGTTGCAGCTGGTATTTCTACTGCGACGTGTTTTCCCTGTTCCATGGCATACAAAGCGATGGGAGCATGCAATTCCCAGTGGGTAGCAATGTAAATAAGGTCAATATCGTCGCGGTCGCATACTTCTTTCCACGATTCTGCATTTTTAGTATATAATCTTGCTTCATGCCCAGTAGTTTTTATTCTTGCCTTTGCCAATGCCGCCTGTTCTGGACGAACATCACAAATGGCTTTGATGGACACGCCCTGGATGTAACTCTGTCTTTCTACCGCTGCGGCACCTCTGTTCCCAGTACCAACAAAGCCAATTCTGACAGTGTCCAATTTGGGGGCCCGGTAGCCTGACATGTTAAAATGTTGTTGGGAGGTAGCTGTGCCACCAAGTGGCTCCGCCATTAGCGAAGATGGTTTTAATAAAGACGATCCGGCTAGGCCTAAGCTTGCTAGTCCGGTAAGTTTTAAGAAGTTTCTGCGATTGGTACTCATTTCATTAGGGTTAATTTATCCAAGTTATTTTTGTGTTTTCGTTTGTGGAAAGAAGGACTCTTAATTTCTTGAAATCATGTTCTGTCTGTACTTGTTCTGTAGTTTCTAAACTTCTTCCGGAAAGAGTAAGGGGGCTTATAAAGTGAAGATCAGAATTGGAAAGCGCTGCCATAAGGGACACATCTCCCCACTTTAAAATTCCTGGTATATGAACCGCCATATTATAATAATCGATTCCGGTTCTTGTATCAAATTGATAGCTAATAGGACTTTCGCGCAACGTGACAGATGAAGCTGCATCGGTTAATGTTGACGAGATTAATGCGCTCAATCCAGTTTCTTTATTTGCATCAATTGTGATGTGTTCCGCCTGGCGCTTCTCTTTCAAGAATTGAGTGACAAGAATGATATCTTTTACCCATTTACCCATGATCGTATTACCCAGCCATAATGCCGATCGTGAAAGGGTATGAAAAGGAGGAAGTGCTCCAGTGATTTTTATGGCTTCAGGAGATGAGTTTTCACCGGTTCCCCACAGGTCTGGAAGAATTATTCCTTGTCCTTGTTTTTTCAATTGCTCGATTAAAGCTGTGGAAACACCTTCCTTGCCATTGGCATGTAGGAGAATCGTATACTGCTTTTTTGTTCTATTGGGACCATAATAGAGGATAGGGATTTCTTGGTTATCACTTCCTTTAATTGCCATGCGAAGCCATCCATCCTTAGAAGGGAACTCCTCAATTTGACTGATTTTTGAAGTAGCATCTAGGTGCAAAATCTTTTTTAATTCTTCCAGTTTTCGGGTTTTATCTATTCTAGTTTGGTTAAGTAATACTTGGCGAAATTCTTCACCTTTTACTTGGCAAAATTCAGCTGTCGTTGTAATTGTTTTAGGTCTTTCTCCCACTGCATAGGTTGCTAACAGTTTAGGGTCAACGAAATGAAATGGCGTAATTTTTATGCTCTCTTCTGGATTTCTTTTGGTTAAAAACTTGTTGAAGGAGCGTACCATTGCTTCCTGCATTTCTGGCCAGTAGCCGTGGCCTGTATCAAAAAGCTCATAACTGAGTTTTTCTTCCGAGGCTAAATGTTGATAGACAGGTTTTACCTGCTGATAGGTTTGGAGCATTTGGTCAACAGCAAAAGCTTTATTTAAATCCTTCTTGGCATTCATGATGGTAAGCGCTCTTGGTGCTATTAAGCTTAGGATACCTGCTTCTTCTGTAAAAGTCATTCCATTGGGCAGTAGCTCGCAAATACAATTGCTGTTCATGATGTAAGACTGAAATGTGCCGATGCTTACGACGGGTACTACGGCTTTGATACGACTGTCCAATGCGGCAAGCCACATCGCTTGGTTTCCACCACCACTTGCTCCCGTTGCTCCTATATTATTTTTATCAACGTAGGAAAAGCTTGCTAATAGGTCTACTCCTCTGGAATTATCGGTAACCTGCATGCCTAATAAGGTTTCTCCGACATTCATTAAGGAGGCACCAAGGTTTGAGCCGTGGTATTCATGCTCTTCATGGATCGTGGTGCGCTCGCCCGCACCCCAAGCATCCATATTTAAACAGACATAGCCGTTGCTAGCAAGCATATGGGCAACGGACTGGAATAGTTCGGACCGGCGGCCATGATCCCAGTGTCCGTGAGTAATGATTGCAGCGGGAAATACACCTTCGCCGTCTGGAACATAGAGGTTAGCTGTAGCATATACACCTGGGCGTGTTTGAAAGCTAATGTTTTTAATGGTGTAGCCCTCCTTTTTAACGCTTCCCGTTTCTGTATAATTTAAAGGAAGTTTTTGGTTTATAAGAGCACCCGACTGCTGGATAACGTTGTTACGAATAGTTTTGGTGAATTCTATGAATTCCTTGCTTTCTACCGGCAATATGGAATGAGCGGCTTTATCTTTTGCTAATGAGCGCAGGGATTTGGCGATCTTGTCGCTATGTTCATTATCATAAACCTTTGGTAATTTATCTTCGGCAAGCATAGGAATCGAAAAATGAATAAAATATAAAAAAAATAATCCAGCTATGAGTTTCATCGGAATGAAGCTATCACGACCATTGTTTATTTCAGATTTTGGAGTCTGCATATTCATGATAGTTTTAAAGAGAATTCATTTTCAAAGGTGTAAGCTCGAAAGATGAGCTATTATCAAAAATATAAAAAAAACGGACAATAACGAGGGAATTGTAATGGAATTGTTGATTAGATTTGGATTTCTATTGGAAATACTTTCTTTTTTATATAATTTTTTATAAGTTCGTTATGAATATAACATGTTGCCCTATCAAAATAACACCGACCACGAGCTATTATCCTTTTTAAAAGAGGATGATTATAATGCGTATACTGAGATTTATAATCGGTATTCTGGTATATTGTATATCCATGCTTACAAGTTATTGAATGATCGAGAAGAAGCGAGAGACATTGTTCAAGAACTTTTTACGGTCATTTGGATGAAGCGATCTGATTTTGATTTGAGAACCCATCTCGCAGGATATTTATATAATGCAATTCGTAATCGTGCACTTCGGGTAATCTCTCATAAGGAAATCGAATCGACCTACTTCACTTCGCTTCAACGATCTATTTTGGACGGGAATTCTGTTACAGATCATTTGATTCGCGAAAAAGAATTGGCAATGCTTATTGAAAAAGAGATTGACGCTCTGCCTATCAAAATGCAACATGTATTTAAGTTGAGTAGAACTTTGCATTTAAGCCACCGGGAAATTGCAGAGCAGCTTGATCTTTCTGAAACTACCGTTAAAAAACATGTCAACAATGCTTTGAAAGTCCTCCGAATAAAATTTAGTCATTTCTTAACCATATTTCCTTTTCTTTAAGTTATTTACAAAATTTTTTCTTTTTCTTACGCCCAAGCCCTGCGCTAAGTGTCTATACTTTAATAAGCAGATATTAATGCCATTGACACTATGGACAAAAAAGAAATACAACAATTACTTTTTAAATATAATGCCGGGAAATGCACAGATGAAGAAAGAGCGTTAATTGAAACTTGGTATAACCGACAAATAAATGATGACGCAGTCGATTTGTCTGAAGAAGAGCTTGAAGAGGACTTGCAAAATATCTCCAATTCGCTGCCTAAAAATAAGGAAAGAAAAGTCACCCCACTTATTGTTCGTATTACTGCAGCAGCTGTGGTCTTAATCACTTTATCGATTGGGTTTTATTTTTACATGAGTAATAATGAGTTCACTTCATTGAGCTTAACTAATGAAAGTCTTCCAGTAGAAACCGATATCTCTCCTGGAGGGAATAGAGCCACTTTGACGCTGGCAGACGGTTCAGTTATTTCGTTGGACGACGCATTGAAAGGCAAGATTGCAGAACAAGAAGGAATGAAAGTAACAAAAGCTGCAGACGGTTTGTTGACCTATACTTTTATTCAGAATGAAAGTGGCTTGGCGGCCGCACCTCAATACAATACGATCTCAACACCAAAAGGAGGGCAATATCAAATTGTTCTTGCCGACGGAACAAAAGTATGGCTGAATGCAGCTTCTTCTTTAACCTTTCCTACGGCTTTTACAGGTAATGAAAGGTCTGTGGAACTATCCGGGGAGGCTTATTTTGAAGTAAATACTGTCCAAAACTTGGCTAATAAGAAAATGCCATTTATTATTAAAACTTCTGATCAGGAAGTCAAAGTATTGGGAACTCATTTTAATATTAACTCTTATATTGATGAAGCTTCAACGGTAACCACCTTACTGGAAGGAAGCATTCAGGTTACACAGCTTTCGACGTCTCAGTCGAAGTTACTTTTACCAGGCCAACAATCTGTAGTTACTTTAAATAATGGTATTAATGTATCAACTGTGGACCCATCGAATGCAATGGCTTGGAAAAATGGCCTGTTTCAATTTCAAGGGTCAGACATCGAGAATGTGATGCGGCAATTTTCAAGGTGGTATGATGTAGAGGTGGAGTTTAAAGGCAAAATACCAGACATTAAATTATGGGGCGAGGTTTACAAAAATGTCAACGCTTCGCAAGCCTTAGAGATATTGGAGTATTTTAATTTAAGATATAAAATTGTACAAACCGAAAGAGGAAGGAAAGTGATTATTTCCTAAGAAGTTATTAAATCATTTAAATAATAAAATATGAAAAAACGGATACTATAGAACACCAAATTCTGGGTTATAAAATGCGCCCCAACGGCAATTGGGTGGCAAACATCTGACCCGTTCGACAAGATCGAATAAAATCATTGCAAATTGAGTATTAGCCCCAGCCAATAAATTAGGAGATTACTAGATAGTCCGATAATGAGATATTATTAAAAGAATTAGCAGAATACTTATGAAAAAAATTAAACTGATTATTGCTTCCTTTTTAATTGTTTATGGTGCTTACGCTCAGCAGCAAGCTCCTTCGAACACACCCAAAAAGGTTAAAAATATTATTTTTATGGTGGGTGATGGAATGGGTGCCACACAAATCTATGCAGGGTTAACCGCCAATAAGGGTTGGCTACACTTGGAGAAGATAAAACATATTGGGTTTTCTAAAACTAATTCTGCAAACCGTTATATTACTGAGTCGGCTGCAGGAGCAACGGCTTTTGCTATTGGGCAGAAAACAAAAAATGGAGCGATCGGTGTTGACTCTCTTGACAGGCCCATGCCGACGATCTTAGAGATAGCCCACAAAAACGGGTTATCGACAGGTCTCGTGGCAACTGCGGATCTTACTGACGCCACCCCAGCTGCATTTACGGCTCATGTTCCACAGAGAAGTATGCAGCAAGAAATTGCTGCAGATTACCTTAAATCGGGCGTTGATGTGTTTATAGGAGCTGGTAGAAGCCAGTTTGTTGAACGTGAAGATGGACGCGATTTAATACAAGAGCTTAAAGAAAAAGGGTATAAGGTTTCATTTGATATTAACGAAATCGTAGAAGTAAAAGAAGGAAAGTTAGCTGGGCTATTGCCTGAATTACGAGTTGCAGAAAGAGGAGATCAGTTGATTAAATCTGCGTTTTCTGCCATACATATCTTGAACCAAAACCCAAAAGGATTTTTTCTTATGATAGAGGCTTCAAGAATTGATCATGGAGGGCATGCCAATGATCTTGATTATGTTATTGAAGAGATGTTGGATTTTGACCGCACCATCGGTAAAGTTCTAGAATTTGCTGAGAAAGATGGCGAAACCTTGGTCGTTATTACTGCAGATCATGAGACTGGTGGTTTAACCCTTACTGGCGGAGATATAGAAACAGGAAAGGTGAGGGGGGAGTTTTCGAGTAAAGGGCATACTAGTGTAATGGTTCCTGTATTTGCTTTTGGACCAGGGGCAGAAGAGTTCATGGGAATATATCACAACAATACTATCTTCGAAAAGTTTATGAACGCCTTCCAATTTAAAAATTAGGAGGAAGCGGTCATAAGACCGGATGGAATCTTGATCGGCTAACAAACCGGGAATAGGGTTCATTGCTATTAACAAAAACGAACAATTTAATCTATTATTAATATGAAAAAAAGGATACAATAGAGAACCAAATTCCGGGTTGAAAAAAAAGCCCCCCGACGGCAATCGGGAGGCAAACATCTGAGTTAACCCTTTCGATAAGATCGAAAAAAATCATTGCAAATTGAGTATTAACCCAAACCCTACAAAAGTATGAAATTAAATTCATTTTCGTCGGCCATGATGAGCTCATGGCTGAGCGTTAAATCCTTAACGATTATAAATTCGTGTTGTCGAATTTTGATTGCAAATAAAAGAAAAATCCTTATGCGACTTCATCTTTCCGTATTCATCCTTTTCTTTACTATTATGCAAGTCAATGCAGAGAGCTTTGCACAAATGGTTACATTAAAGGAGAGAAATGTTTCCTTAACAAGTGTGTTCGAATCTATTAAAGAGCAGACCGGTTATGTGTTTGTGTACAATAGTAACGAGTTTAAAAATTCTAACATTAATATCGAGGTAAATAATGCTACTATTGAGAAAGCTTTAGAAGCGTCTTTGCGAAATCTTCCGTTCACCTTCAAAATTGTTGAGAATAATATTTTGATTAAGAAGGATGAAACGAAGGTTGCGAATACCCTGACAGCTGAAATACAGCAAAAGGAGATTAGGGGTAAGGTTATGGATCAAGACGGGGATCCTTTATATGGGGTAAGTGTTCGTCTAAAAGGAACTTCTATTGGAACATCTACTGATAATTCGGGAAACTATTCTATTTCTGTTGCTAGTGAACAAAGTATTTTGGTTTTTACTTATGTTGGCTATGCTCAGCAGGAAATTATGGTCGGTTCCAATAACCTTATTAGTGTGACTCTAATAGAGGAAGAGTCGTCTTTGAGTGAGGTGGTTGTGACCGGTTATATTACTGAGCTTAAAAAGGATATAGTAGGTTCGGTCTCTGTAGTAAACACAGATCAATTATTATCAAATCCTTCCGGGAATGTTACTAGTCAATTGCAGGGCCGGGCCTCAGGTGTAACCGTGAGTACAAGTGGAGAATTGGGTGGATCGGCAAAAGTACGTATTCGTGGATTTGGTTCATTTACTGGATCTGGCCCACTATATGTAATTGACGGTGTTCCTGTTTCCTCCGGAATAGATAATCTAAATCCTAATGACATAGAATCACTTCAGGTTTTAAAAGATGCATCTTCAGCCTCAATCTATGGAGCGAGAGCCGCGAATGGCGTTATCATCATTACCACGAAAAAAGGTAGAAGCGGACCTACGAAAATAAATGTTAATACATATTATGGTGTGAACGGTGTTAGCAAAAATAATTTTCCCACTTTATTGAATGCTCAAGAATATGGTGAAATGTATTGGAAGCAATTGGAAGGAGCTGGATTAAAAGTCGGCGATCCTGGCTGGACGCACCCTCAATATGGGAAAGGTGCAGTTCCTGTAATTCCCGAATATGTTCTTGTAAGAAGTAATGGCGCAAATATAGGGGGAGCGGAGCTTGAAAGTATTCGAATTACTGATCCCGCGAGGTTTGCTAGTTTGGTTGATCCAGCAAATTACAATTTTGCGACCCATCAAATTGTTAAATCTGGAAATACAGATTGGTTTAATGAAATGTATAATTCTGCGCCTCAACAAAATTATAACATTTCAGCTTCGGGAGGGTCGGAAAGTGGAACCTATATGCTGGGCTTAGATTATTTTGATCAACGAAGCACTTCTTCTAAAACAAATTTTCTAGAACGCTATACTTTTACCGCGAATTCATCCTATAACATTGGAAAAAGTATACGTATCGGTGAAAACTTACGAGCTTCTTATATAAATAGTAATAGAAGTAATCCATATCCAGAGGCAGCATGGACGATGCTTGCCATCATTCCGGTTTATGATATTATGGGAAATCCTGCTAGTACAGCTGCGCCGGGTACCTCAGGGGCAGAAAGTTATAATCCAATAACGGAATCTTGGCGTAACCGGTTCGATAAAGATGAGAATTATGGAGTTTTTGGAAATGTATATGGCGAAGTTGATATAATAAAGGGACTTACAGCAAGAACTTCACTAGGTTTTGATAGGTTCACAAGGAGCATTCAGGATTTCTCTGCAATAACTTACGAACATTCAGAGAACTTCGGTAATAACTCGTTTCTATCTAGTGAAGCCAGTTCAAACTCGTGGACTTGGTCGAACACTTTAATGTATAATTATATTTTAGCAGAAAAACATGATTTCAAAATACTTATAGGTTCTGAAGCAATAAAGAATTTTTCAAGGGCTCTTTCAGCTACTAGATTGGACTATCCGGTCGCACAACAAGAAAATCCAGATTTTCATGTAATTGACGCAGGACTTGGAAGTCGAACAAATTCAGGAGGTTATAGTCGTAGTGCTCTATATTCACTGTTTTCTAGATTGGACTATGCATTTCAGGATAAGTACTTATTTAATGCTACACTTCGTAGAGATGAGTCTTCTAAGTTTGCAAAAAACAATAGAGTAGGTTATTTCCCAGCTGCCGCTATAGGTTGGCGTATTTCCTCAGAAAAGTTTATGCAGAATATGGAATGGTTAACTGACTTAAAATTACGTACGAGTTGGGGAATTATTGGGAATCAAACGGGGCTAAGTAACGAGAATCAGTACGACGTTTATGTATCAGATATTGAACAATCCTATCCTATTTCAGGAAGTAATTCAAGCAAATCTGATAGTTATGTTTTATCTAAACTTGGGAATCCATATGCGAGATGGGAAGAGAATATTATTACCAATATAGGATTGGATGCTTCGCTTTTTAATAATAAAGTAAATTTTACGGTTGATGTTTACAATAAAAAGGTAAGCGGATTGTTAGTTCAAAATCAAGCTGCTCTAACGGGTGGTACCTATACCCAACCTTTTATTAATGCTGGTGAAATGGAGAATAATGGAATAGACTTAGGGCTTACTAAACGTGGGCGCATAAATAATGTAACTTATGAAGTAGGAATGTTGTTCTCGGCATATAAGAATAAAGTAACAAAAGTTCTTGATAATCCTTTGGCGACACTTATTGGAGGATCAACGCGCGAAGGTGACGCGACGCTTACTTCGGTAGGGCATCCAATCTCAATGTTTTATGGATATCAAATTGAAGGTTTTTTCAATTCTCAGGCTGAGGTTGATGCTTATTCTGCTACTCATACTTCATGGCTTGCTCCAGCTATTGGGCGTTGGAAGATCAAGGATGTAAATGGAGATAATGTTGTAAATGCATTAGATCGAACCTATATTGGTAATCCACACCCTGACTTTCAAACCAGTTTGAATCTATCTCTAGGGTACAAGAACTTTGATTTAAGTGCCTTTCTTTTTTGGAACCAAGGTGGAGATATATACAATCAACAACGTTATGTTACAGACTTTAATACCTTTAGCCAAAATCGAAGTGGAAGAATGCTATACGAGTCTTGGACTCCAGAGTTGGGAGATAATGCAAAGTTACCCAAATTAGATCTTTTCGATTCTTATTCAAATGTAAATGTCACTAGTTATTTTGTTGAAGATGCATCTTATCTTCGTTTTAAGACACTCCAACTAGGATATACTTTCCCGAATATAATAACTAATAAAATTAAATTAGATCGATTGAGAATTTATTTGCAGGCTCAAAATTTATTCACAATAACTAACTATTCAGGGTTAGATCCTGATGCGAATTTGTCTGGTGGAGATTTATCAATGGGTGTGGTTACAAATTTAGCACCAACTCCGAAACAAATATTGTTTGGAATAAATCTTGGATTTTAATAAATCTAAATTTTAAAAAAAAATTAATACTGATATGAAAAAGTACTTTTTTATTGCGCTTATATTAACTGTATGCACATCGATTATCTCATGTAAAGAGACTTTCTTAGAGCAGCAACCTATTGGTTCTTATTCCGAAAGTTCGTTGAACTCGTCTGAAGGAATACAAAAGACTTTAATAGGCGCCTATTCTTTACTGAATGGAAGCAATGATGGGATGACAACAGCTCCAGGACAATTATTATTTGGAAGTATTAGGGGAGGGGAAGCTCATAAAGGATCCGATCCTGGTGATCAGCCTCAGATGTTTGAATTTCAGAGATATGATGTTTCATCGGGGAACTCAAATAACCAAGCATTTTTTAGATTCTATTATAATGCTGTTTCGAGATGTAATATGGTTCTATCTCTTTTAAATACTATAACTTCGGGATTAACAGAGGATGAAAGAACACAAATTGCTGCGGAAGCACGTTTTCTAAGAGGACATTATTACTTTATGTTAAAACGAGTCTATCAAAACATACCTTGGATTGATGAAAACTCCCCTGATGCACGTGTACCCAATTTTGATGAATCTGGAAATTATATCAATATTTGGCCCAATATTGAAGCTGATTTTAATTTCGCTAGAAAGAATTTACATGAATCAAAAAAGGATTTAGGAAGAGCTAATAAATGGGCGGCACAAGCCTATTATGCTAAAGTTCGAATTTATATGGGTAATGAAGGAGATGCAACTGGCTATGCTGACGCATTATCCACTCTAAATGACGTAATGACTAACGGGAAAACTAATAAATTAGAAAAATATGCGCTTTATAAGGATTTTCATACAAATTTTGACGCCGATAAAGAAAATGGATCCGAATGGGTTTGGGGAGTACAGCATTCTACAAACGATGGATTGCCAGGAGTTAATTCTGGAAATGCGAGTCATGATATGGTATACATCAGCCCACAGAACGGGGTAATAAGTGGCCGTGGCTATAGCTTTTTTGCACCTACTCAATGGTTCGTTGATCATTTCAGAGTTGATGAAAACGGCCTTCCGTTTTTAGATTATTATGTAACTAATCCAAAAAGTGTAAAAAATGATGAAGGCTTAACATCGGTTGATAATTTTATTCCAGAAACATCTTTTTTAGACCCTCGCCTTGATTGGACTGTTGGCCGCCGAGGGATTCCTTTTCATGATTTTGGGATTATGCCTGGAACGGATTGGCTTCGTGATCAAGCATCAGCTGGCCCGTATATGAGCAAAAAATTCTTTACATTAAAAAAGGATGTCGGAAAATATACTTCTGGAAGAACTAATAATGCGCTTAACATAGCATTAATACGATATGCAGACGTAATATTAATGGCAGCTGAGATGGAAGTAAGAATTGGAGACCTTAATCGAGCGAGAGAACTTGTTAATCAGGTTAGAAATAGAATGGCAACCAATACCAATAGTTCGCAGAATTGGGTTAAATCACCAGACGGAATTTCTAATGCAGCAAATTATAAAATAAGTACTTATCCTAGTGGTTCCACTGCTTTCGCTTCTTCTAGCCAGGCATTAAGAACTATTTTGTTTGAGCGTTTATTGGAATTGGGTTTAGAAGGTCATAGTGCATATGATATAGTTCGGTTTGGCAAAGCAGATAATGCCACTGATGTCGAGTATCTTAATGCCTTTTTGGCATTTGAGTCTAAATTACGTGGACACCTGGTAGGTGTTGTTTATAAAAAAGAAGATGGAATACTCCCTATACCCCAACGAGCCATTGATAATAGCGCAATAAACGGACAGGCGACATTAAAACAGAATCCAGGTTACTAATAATATATAAAAACTTTTACAGATAAATAGACGTATGAAAAATTTATTAAGGTTAATACTGCCTATTACATTGTTTCTAATTATTTACCCTTTCCAATTCTCCATTGGTCAAAGCACGCAAGAAAAACCAAAAATCATCATTGGTTTAATGGTGGATCAAATGCGCTGGGATTTTCTTTATCGTTATCAGAACCGCTATGGAGAAGACGGTTTTAAGCGTTTGCTCAAAGAGGGTTTTAGTTGTGAAAATACGATGATTAATTATGCGCCAACTATTACAGGTTGCGGACATGCGTCTGTGTATACAGGTTCTGTACCCGCTATTCATGGTATTGCCGGTAATTCATGGCCTATACTTTCTGAAGGAAAAAATATGAATTGTGTTGGGGACATACATGTTGATGCGGTGGGTTCGAAGTCTTCGAGTGGTAAAGCATCGCCTAAGAATTTGCTGACAACGACAATAGGTGACGAGCTAAAAATTGCAACAAACTTTAGAAGTAAAGTAGTGGGTGTTTCTATAAAAGATAGAGGAGCGATATTGCCTGCTGGGCGCTCTGGCGATGGGGCTTTTTGGTTTGATTATAGTACCGGTCATTTTATTACCAGTACTTGGTATATGAAGGAGCTTCCAGCATGGGTAAATGAATTTAATAAGCGCGAGTTGCCTAAGTCGCTGATACAGAGCAATTGGAATACTTTGTTTCCCGTTCATACCTATAAGCAAAGTACAGAAGATGACAAAGTTTATGAGGGTAAGCTTTCTAATTTTGAGAAAAGCCCTATTTTCCCTCATATCCTAACGGATCCAGAAAGCAAAAGAACAGTAAGTGCACCCAGCACTCCCTTTGGAAATACTTTAGTACTTGAATTTGCCAAAGCGGCATTGGAAGGTTATCGTATGGGACAGGGAGAAGACACAGATCTTCTTGCCATTAGCTTGTCGACTCCCGATGATGTTGGGCATCGTTTTGGGCCGAATTCAATTGAAATAGAGGATACCTATTTGAGGCTTGATCAAGAACTCGCTGCATTTTTTAAATATCTAGATGATAGTTTTGGAAAAGACGGTTACCTTTTCTTTATTACGGCTGATCATGGAGTCTCGCATTCGCCCGGTTTCCTTGCCGAAAATAAGCTACCTAGTGGAACATTAAATAAGACGGGCATCCTTCGCTCCATTAATGAGGAGGTAAAGAAAAAATTTGGAATTGATAGTGCTATTCGGGCTGAAGCGAATTACCAACTTTATTTGAACCGAGATGCGATCGCTGGAATTGGTGCCGATCAAAAAGCGATTGAGAACTTAATAGTGGATTTGATGAAGAAGGAAGAAGGCATTATGAATGCTATTCCAGTCAATCAATTAAGCTCATCCACCTTACCAGAGACGATAAAAACAATGTTTACTAATGGCTATCATGCAAAAAGAGGAGGTGATATTTTTTATATCCTGAATTCGGGCTGGATAGAAGGGTCAACAACGGGTGCTTCTCATGGATCCTGGTATCCCTATGATGCTCATATTCCATTAGTATGGATGGGTTGGGGGATTGATGCTGGTAAAACTCATAGAACGGTTAATATGACGGATATCGCTCCTACGATTGCCGCACTATTAAATATACAAATGCCTAGCGGAAATGTTGGGCAGGTGATCACAGAAATAACCAACAAATAAAATCAAACAATTGAAAAAAATATGAAAGATATCAAAGAAATTAAACTAATAGTAGCTTCCTTTTTTATAATCCTCGGTGTCTTTGCGGAGCAACCGGCTGTTTCAAGCCCTCCGAAAAAAGTTAAAAATATAATTTTTATGATTGGTGATGGGATGGGGACCACTCAGATCTATGCTGCACTAACAGCAAATAAAGACTGGCTCCATTTGGAGAAGATAAAACATATCGGATTTGCTAAAACCAATTCATCAAATCGCTATATAACTGATTCGGCTGCGGGTGCTACAGCATATTCTACCGGAAAAAAAACAAAAAATGGAGCGGTAGGAGTAGATTCTCTGGATAGGCCCGTGCCAACCATCTTAGAGATCGCTCATCAAAATGGTTTGTCTACCGGTTTGGTAGCTACAACAGATATAACGGATGCAACCCCTGCGGCGTTTGTGGCTCACGTTCCAACTAGAAAGATGCAACAAGAAATTGCTGCAGACTATCTTAAATCGGGTGTCGATGTTTTTATTGGCGCCGGTAGGAGCCACTTTGTTAACCGTGAGGATGGGCGAAATTTAGTGGAAGAGCTTATACAAAAGGGTTATAAAGTTTCTTATGATATTGATGAAATAGTGAATATCAAAGATGGAAAAATTGCTGGTTTGTTATCTGAACGACGAGCCGCAGAAAGAGGGGATCAATTGACGCGGTCGGCATTTTCTGCTATTCATAACTTGAACCAAAACCCAAAAGGATTTTTCCTGATGATCGAGGGTTCAAAAATTGATGACGGTGGACATGGCAATGACCTTGATGTCGTAATTGACGAGATGTTGGATTTTGATCGTGCAATTGGAAAGGTACTTGAATTTGCAGAAAAGGACGGCGAAACTTTAGTCGTCATAACTGCAGATCATGAAACGGGTGGTCTGACTTTAACTAGTGGTGATTTGAATACTGGAAGAGTAGAAGGGCAATTCTCAACAAAAGGACATACCAGCGTAATGGTTCCAGTATTTGCTTTTGGACCAGGCGCAGAAGAGTTTATGGGCATATACCATAACCATACTATATTTGAAAAGCTTATGAACGCTTTTCAATTACAAAAATAAAGTAGCTGAAAAGCGCGCATTAATTACAGGATATGCTTATTGTTGTTAGGAGTCCTTTAAAGGGCTCTTTCGACAGTTAGGGGTATCCTGTTAAGTTTTTTTAAACGATTGTTTAAAAAAAGAACTTCTTAAATTCAATTCGAGTAGGGGATGGACAGGTTTCAACTGACTATACTATATGCAATCCATCGATCTGTTCTCTACATGGTTGCAAAAATGGCACTTTTTTCGGCAGGAAAGTGTTGATTATTGTTAACCCTTAAAATAATATCGTATGAAATGAAAAATGGAATAAAATAGGAGGTCTTTTTTACTTAGATTCTCTGTTATTAATCTTTTACTTTTAAAAATAATTATAATATGAAATTAAAATTACACGCTAAAAAACATTTTATTAGAGCAGCTGTACACTTATGCCAATTGATAGTCTTATTGGGCATACCATGTATTGCTCATGCAACAACCGTAGATAGCCCTGAAATCTTAACTCGATCAGTCAGTGTTTCCTTTAATAATGAAAAAATGGGTGAAGCATTGGGCATTATTGAAAAAAGAGCCAATGTGAAATTTGTTTACAGCAAAGATGTTGTTCGGACGGACCGAGTGGTCTCGATCGATGCAAATAAAGAAATGCTCAAAACTGTCCTCAATAAATTATTTGTTCCTAATGGGATTGATTACAATGTAGTGAATGATCTTATTGTTTTAGGGAAGAAACCTAATGAGGTTGTTAGTCAAGTAGCCAATCAAATACAGGTTAGAGGAAGGGTTGCCGATAATCTTGGAGAAGCGCTTCCTGGTGTAAGCGTCAGAGAAAAAGGGGGTTCTGCAAGTGCAGGAACCGACGAAAATGGCAATTACGTCATTTCTTTAAACAATCCGAATGCTGTATTGGTGTTTTCGTTTGTGGGTTTTCTTACCCAAGAAGTTTCCGTTAATTCGCAAACTTTGATTAACGTCTCTTTGAGAGAAGATATACAGTCTTTGGATGAGGTGGTAGTAATGGGTTACGGAGAGCAGAAGAAAAGGGACCTTGTTGGGTCTGTTGGTTCAGCCTCTCGTAAAGACTTTGGGGATGTTGCTACAAGTAGCTCCTCTCAATTGATCCAAGGTAAAATCGCAGGTGTTCAGGTAGTAAACACAAGTGGTGTACCAGGGGCTGGCACTCAAATCGTAGTGCGTGGAACTGGTTCATTCACAAATGCGTCCCCTTTATTTGTGATTGATGGTATACAGAGTGATGCTTCTACGTTTAATGCTTTAAGCTCTTATGACATCCAAGACATAAGTGTTTTGAAAGATGCTTCTTCTGTGGCAATTTATGGTGCACAGGGTGCGAATGGGGTTGTCATTGTTACAACACGTAGAGCAAGAAACGGAGCACCGAGAGTGAGCTATAACGGATATGTGGGTGTTTCTAATCCATGGAAACAATTCGATATGTTAAATGCGGCTCAATATACAGAACTGGTAAAAGAATGGTCTACCAATTTTGGACAAGCTATCCCGGTAAGAGTAGCCACACCGGCAGCTTTAATCACTCAAACCGATTGGCAGAAAGAAATGTTTAAAACAGGCAAGGTTACGGAGCACTATGTTAATCTAGGTGGTGGATCAGACAATGTAAACTATACACTCTCTGTAGGCTATAACAATCAAGAAAGCCAAGTTGTTGATTTAGACTTCCAAAGAGCTACCGTTCGATTTAACATTACAGAGAAAATTGGGAAAAGAATTCGCCTAGGTCAGCAAATCAATATCAATAACAGATTGACAAGAGGGGTGACTGCCAACGTTTTAAACGGTCTAAGAATGCCTCCATATATTTCTGTATATGACCCGACCAACCTTTTAGGCGGTTTTGGTATCGCTACAAGTGCGTTAGATGGTAATGATACCCAAAATCCTTTAATCCAACCTAGACTTAGAGATGCAAAAAGCCGAAGCATTAATAATTATTTACAATTATTTGGTGAAATTGATATTTTGGAAGGTCTGAAATTCCGCTCACAGTTTGGAGGAAGATTCGGTTTTGATCAAAACTATAATTATAATCCTATCTATGCAGGAAATCAGTTGGTTACTCAGAACCAGATTTCTGAAGGTTATGGCTATGGAATGAGTTATATCCTGGAAAATTATTTCACCTATGACAAGCTGTTTAATAAGCATAACTTCAATTTCACCTTAGGAAATTCTTACAGAGATGGAGGGGTATCTAGAAGTGTGAACCTAGTAGGTAGTAATTTTTCAAACGATGAAGTTCACCAAATTGGGGTAGCGAAAACCGTAACTTTCGGATCTGGATCCGCCAATTCTGATGCGAGATTCATTTCCTATTTTGGAAGGGTAAATTATATCTTCAATGATAAGTACATCTTGACTTTAACTGGGCGAAGAGATGCCACTTCTTTATTCAGCAAAGAGAACCGCGTAGGTTATTTCCCTTCAGCAGGTCTTGCTTGGAGATTATCTGATGAAGCTTTTATGCAAAACGTTTCTTTTATCTCAGAGTTGAAACTTCGTGGAAGCTGGGGTAAAGCTGGAAACTCTAATATTTCAGGATTCTCGTTCCAATCGAATGTATGGACTGGATCAGGAAATAGTGTATTATATCCATTGGGACCAGACAAAGTTCTAACTAATGGCGCTACAGTTGCAGTTGCAGCTACTCCTAACTTGAAATGGGAAAGTACGACTACCACAGATGCCGGTATTGATGCTACATTTTTCGATCATAAACTTAGTGTTAGTGCGGGTTATTATAGCCGTATAAATGATGATTTATTGGTTAACGTACCAGTTGCCTTATCGACGGGTTATGGTGGTGTTAGTGGAGCCGGAAGTAGCCAATTGATTAACGCTGCATCGGCTTTCAATAAAGGAGTCGAGCTGTCATTAGGCTATAATAGTAAGTTCCAGGACTTAACGTACAGCGTCAGTGTAAACGGGGCTTATAATAAAAACGAAGTGACATCTTTAGGGACACAAGGCGCAGTACCTATCGTTAGCGGTTCATTTTTTAACGTTCCAAGCATGACAAGGACAGAAGTGGGTCATCCCATTGGATCTTTTTATGGCTACGTCTATGACCATGTAGCGATCGACGCGAATGATGTTGAAAAATATAATGCAATTGCTAGAGCTAAAACTGGTAATCCTACTGCGGTATACCAAGCAGGATTGCTTCCTGGTGATAGAATATTCGCAGATGTTGACGGAGATGGACAGGTGACCGAAAATGACCAAACCTTTTTAGGAAGCCCTATTCCAAAATGGAATTATGGCTTAAACTTGAACCTTTCTTATAAACACTTTGACTTCATGGCTGCTATTCAAGGTGTAGCAGGAGTGGATATCATTAACGGTATGAAGTTCCATATGGAAGGGATGAACAAACCCTTCAATATGAAGACAGCTGTTCTTAATCGTTGGCAAAAACCTGGTGATATCACTGATATTGCTCGTTTGGGACAAAATCCAGGTACTTCTGCCAATTTAAGGAACTCTTCATGGTATGTAGAAAACGGAGCTTTCGCCCGTATAAGAAATGTGACACTAGGGTACACCATTCCAGAGACAACCATGAAACCTTTGACATCAAACACCATTTCAAATGTTCGACTTTATTTAACGGCCCAGAACTTATTTACATTCACAAAATACACGGGATATGATCCAGAGGTGAGTGGTAATGGGTTCATTTTTGCCCGAGGAATCGATACGGGTGCAATTCCGCAACCTAGAACTTTTATGGTGGGATTGCAAGTAGGATTCTAGCACTTTGAAATTATTAAGAAAATAAGAAGAATTAAGATGAAAACATCATGAGTATTTTTCGCCAAGAGCGCTGAATAGTTTACTCATGATAGCTTCATCACCACTTAAAAAATTAATTTGATGAAAAAGAAAATAGGAATATTGCTTATGCTGGCCATGACGCTAGCATATGGATGTAAAGATGATTTATTAGACGTAAAAAATGAAAATACGTATACCGATGCTTCATACTTTAAAACACAAGCACAATTTAATGAATCTGTACTGGCTACTTATACTGTTTTTAGCCATATGGGTATGATGTCGAGAGAATGGTACTTCATATTTGACTTATTGGCGAATGAAGCTGAACGAGGCAGTGCATTGGAAGGAAATGAATTGGAGCTTGCAGACTATAGCTACAATAGCAATAATTCGCTTTTGGAAGGCCTATGGGCTTCTTTGTATCGAATGATTTTTAGAGCGAACTTATCGTTAAAAGTTGTTGGCGAATGGGAGCCGACGACTGCAAATGAGCAGGCTTTAAAAAAGCAGTACCTTGCTGAAGCACATTGGCTGCGTGGTTTCGCTTATTTTAATTTAGTAACCAATTGGGGAAGAGTTCCGTTGAAACTTACTTATGAAGATTCACAGGTCAATTCGACACCAAGATCATCTGTAGAAGATGTTTGGAAACTGGTGGAAAGTGAATTTACTTTGGCTAGTGCAGACTTGCCGGTAGTGTATCCTGCAAGTCAGAAAGGTCGTGCTACCAAAGGTGCAGCAATTGCATTTTTGGGTCGTACGTATTTATTCCAAAAGAAATACGATAAAGCAAAAATAGAATTAGCAAAACTTACTGATGGCTCATTCCCTTATTCACTTGATAATAGCTACGATCATTTGTTTGGAGAAGATAATATAAATAGCCCAGAGGTTATTTTCTCTGTTAACCATGTTTATACCACTTCAAATACACAATATTATATGTTTGGTGGCTGGGAAGGCAGTAACGGAAAAACGTTCCATACGGGTCGTGCACAGGAGTATGGATTTAATGACTGGGAAAACGTAACGATTCCTGACGCGTTTATGGCAGCTCATCAATATCCAAATCCACAAACGGGTGCTCCGTATATTGATCCGCGTACCGCATTAAACTTCTATGGAAATGCGGAAAATGGTGGCGATACAAATTATTGCGACACTTGTCCAACAGGTTCAATTCCTTATCCTTACGCTGTTTCTGGCAATACCTGGAGAAAATATCAAGAGTATGAATGGAAGAAAGCTTCTTCAGCTCCTATGAGCCAAATTAATACACACGTAATTCGTTATGCAGATGTATTGTTGATGCTAGCAGAAGCCAATATCTACACTTCAAATATACCTACCGGAATAGGTTACATTAATCAAGTGAGAAACCGGCCTGGTGTGAATGCTGTAAATTACCCAACATCACTTTCACAACCGGAAGCGATACAAGCACTTCAAAGAGAAAGAAGAATAGAATTGGCAGGCGAACAATCACGTTGGTTTGATTTAAATAGATGGGGGATTGCCAAAGAGACTTTAAATTCTGAATTCTCTGGAAGATCTGGGCAGAACCCATTTTTGGACAAACATGTTTTATTCCCAATCCCATTACGTGAGAGAAGCTCTAATGACGCTCTTAATAGTGATGTAGCTAACGAATGGAATTAAAGTAGAATATCCAAAACTGAAGACTTAAGATGAATTTTAAATTAGTGATTGTAATATTTCTTTGGTTTTCAGTTTTGGAATCAAAGGCACAAAAAAAACTGGATAAGGTTAGCCCTAAAGAGGTAAGCGGTATTTATAGCCTTATTGTTGGGAATGTAGAAATGCAAGTTAACCCTTCTATTGGAGGAAGAATTACATCTCTGAAATTGGATGGCCAAGAATTTCTAACGGGCAAAGAGGTAAACGATGTGAATTGGGGGTCAACCTTATGGCCAAGCCCCCAATCCGTTTGGAGTTGGCCTCCGCCTCCTGTTTTGGATAGCCAACCTTATTCAGTTGCCATTGAAGGCCATGTTTTAAAGATGGTCAGTCAGAAAGATCCTAAAATGGGTCTCGTATTTACCAAAGAGTTTTCTGGAAATAGGAAAGCACGTTCATTTACCCTGAAATATACGATTAGCAATCAGGCAGATTCTGTCCAGAGTGTAGCGCCATGGGAAGTTACCCGCGTGAGAACGCATGGACTTGCTTTTTTCCCTTTTGGAGAAGGACAACGAAGAGGTGGGCTTTTGCCGTTTTTGATGGAAAAGGATGGTATATCATGGTTTCAATATGAAGAGGAAAAGCTGCCAATTAAGGGAGACAGACAAATTTATTCAGATGGGACTGAAGGATGGATGGCACAGATCAACGACGGCTTCCTTTTGGTAAAAAAGTTTCCAGATGTTCCTTTTGAAAAAAATGCACCAAAAGAAGGTGAAATAGAGTTATATGCTAGTCCTGTAGTGTCGGGTAAGAGCTATGTAGAAATCGAACATCAGGGACCTTACGAACAACTCCGACCAGGGGAGTCATTAACATGGGAGGTGACTTGGTATTTAAGAAAATTGCCATCAACTATTAAGGCGGAACCTGGCAACCCAGGCTTGGTTGATTATGTTCGAAAGTTAATCAGTTTTAAAAGCGCAAATAACTAACGATAAGATATTATTTGGTGAAAATTTTGTTTTTAGATGATTTTCACTAGTTTAGAATCTAATATTTAATTAATAATAAGGATTGTTTTTTCCTCGAAAGCTTCAAAAATGAAAGGGTTCTTAATTTCAATACTTTTATGTGTTATTATCCTTCATAGCTCTGCGAATGGGAACAAAAAAATTATTGGAGTTAAAATTTATCAATATAATAAGGATTTCAAAAGACTTGTTGCAACTTGGAATAATATAGGGATCAATACGGCTTTTCTAAGTGCGGAATTAGCCGCAAATAAAGAATTTAGACAAGTTTTAAAAGAAAATGGAATCCCCGCTTATGTAATTTGTCCAGTATTTTATAATCCGGGGGCACTCACGTTAGATAGTAGCCTGTATGCAATAACCAATGATGGGAAAATTGCTAAAGACGGATGGGTGAATTTTGTATGTCCCTCGAGAAAAGATTATCGGAAGGATCAAGTAAAAAAAATCACCGATCTGGTGAATGAATTGGATCCCGAAGGAATCAGCATTGATTTTATTCGACAGTTTATTTATTGGGAAACCGTTTTTCCGGATCGGGATTCTAAAACTATAAATAAGGCTTGCTTTTGTGATAATTGTTTGGACGGTTTTTTTGAAGCGTCCGAGATTAAATTACCTAAGAAATTTTACGATGTAGGCCAAAAGGCTGATTACATTCTTCAAAACCATTCGGACCAGTGGAATGACTATCGTACTGATTTGATTGCATCTATGATTGAAGAAATAGTAGCTGAGGTGAAAAGAGTAAAGCCTTCTTTGAAGACGATCGTGCATGCCGTTCCTTGGAGAGATATAGACTTTGATGGGGCAAATATTGCTGTAGCGGCGCAGGATTTAAGAAAAATAGCCCCTATTGTTGATAATATATCCCCTATGTGTTATTCGCAGATGTTAAAACGGGATCCTAAATGGATATCGTCAGTAGTGAATGACATGGATGACAAGGCTAAAGGCCAAGTTTTGCCGAGCATACAAGTATATAATTATGATGAGCATTTTACTGAAGAGAGTTTTAAGAACAGCATCGTCGCGTCTTTGACGTTTCCCTCTTTAGGTGTTGTATTTTGGTCTTGGCCGTTGATAGAGGCCGATCCTTCAAAAATTGGATTGATTAAGGAGGTATTAGAAATAAAATTATTATGAAAAAAACAATCGCATTTCCGTGTTTGATTTTCATGTTTTCAATGCTATTATTTAGCTTTAAGAACGTAGGCCCGCAGCAACCGTTACGGACTGCACCTTCTAAACCATTTCCTCAATCCATAGATTATAAGGATTGTATCAAGCCAGATAATGCACAATCAGAATTAAATAAGGATGTATCTTCCTATTATGATTATTGGAAATCTATGCACCTGAAAGGGGATCTTAGTACTCTGACAGGAGGTTATTATGTTGCGGGTCATAACACAGGAAATTCAGGTGGTTTTAAACCATTAGGTTCATCTGAAGGTGTAGGATATGGTATGCTAATAACAGCCTTGATGGCAGGGCATGACCAGGATGCGCAAATTCTTTTTGACGGTCTTTTTAAAACGGCTAGAGCATTTAAAAGCAAAACGAACCCCAGCTTAATGGGTTGGGTAGTAGCTGATGATAAGGCCGCCCAAGGACACTTCTCTTCGGCAACAGATGGAGACATGGATATAGCCTATTCTCTTTTACTCGCCCATAATCAATGGGGGTCTGAAGGGCAAGTTAATTATTTGAATGAAGCAAAAAAAATGATCGTCGATGGGCTGAAGGCAAGTTATATTACCACGAATAAGCAGCTTAATGTTGGCGATTGGGATCGGAAAAACTCATTACATACCCGACCTTCGGATTGGATGATGAGCCATATGCGTGCCTTTGGGATTTATACAGAAGACAAGATTTGGGAAGAAGTTATTGATAACCTTTATCGTGTATATGACGACTTTAGCGAGAAATATTCTCCAAATACTGGTTTGGTGACAGATTTTATAGTAAATGATCCTCCTGAGCCCTGTCCGCCAAACTTTTTAAACGAATACCCAGGCACCAATACCTATTCATTCAATGCTTGCCGTGTTCCTTTGAGGATTGCGATGGACTATGCTTTTTATGGGTCTCAAAAGGCTTACAATGTTTCTGATAAAATTATAAACTGGCTTAACATTGAAAGTGAGGGAGACCCAAATAAAATTAAAAGTGGTTATAATTTAGATGGGAGTCCAACAAGAAATTCTTCCAGTACTGCTTTTACAGGTCCATTCATTGCGGCATCGATTGTCAATGCCAAAAATCAGGACTTTCTAAATGCTGGCTGGAAAACGATTAAAAATAATAAAAGTAGTTATTATGGAGATTCCTTAAATCTACTTAGCATGCTCTTTATCTCTGGGAATTGGTGGATTCCTAATAATTAATATATTCGAAAATTTATCAATAATTATGTTTAAAACAAATAGAATCATACTAGCGATTCTTATCTCTATTCTAGCAGGTTGTAAGTCTGGCGATAATGTGTACAGCAATTGGGGGGTCTATAAAGCAGACTCAGAGAGTACAAGCTATTCCAAATTGACCCAAATTAATACTGAGAACGTAAGCCAGCTAAAATTGGCTTGGACGTTTAATCCCAATGATGCTGCAAGCTCCCGGGGAGCAAACAGCGAGTGTAACCCTATTACTATAGATGGTGTGATGTACCTGACTTCCGCCCGACATCGATTGTATGCCGTTAATGCTAGTAATGGAGAACAGATTTGGTCGTTTGACCCATTTGATGGAGAAGCAGGAGGCGGTGTGAATCGTGGAGTTACCTATTGGGAAGATGGTCAAGACAAACGAATTCTATTTACAGCGGCGGACTTTTTATACGCAATTGATGTAAAGACAGGATTACCCATCCCTTCCTTTGGAAAAGAAGGTAAAGTAAGCATGAATATTGGTCTTAGAGGTGATCCGGAAAAGATTTCGGTAATTCCAACATCACCAGGGATTGTTTATAAAAATCTGTTGATCATGGGATCGGAAGTGTCTGAACTTTATGGAGCAGAACCTGGTTATATCCGTGCTTATGACATTAAAACAGGAAATTTGGTATGGACATTTCATACTATTCCTCATCCTGGTGAATTTGGATACGAAACCTGGCCTAAGGATGCTTGGCAATACATAGGGGGGGTAAATGCATGGGCAGGAATGAGCTTAGATGAAAAACGTGGAATCGTATACGCACCTCTTGGGTCTCCTTCTTATGATTACTATGCGGCTGATAGAATTGGTGAAAATCTGTTCGGCAATTCAATTGTTGCTTTAAACGCAAAAACTGGCGAAAGGATCTGGCATTTTCAAACGGTACATCACGATCTTTGGGATTACGATCTTCCTGCGCCGCCAAATTTGGTTACAATTAAGAGAAACGGTAAAAAAATTGATGCGGTTGCTCAAACATCGAAAGTAGGCTTTTTATATGTATTGGATAGAGAAAGGGGGGAACCCATCTTCCCAATAGAAGAAAGGCCGGTGCCCGCTTCCGATATTCCTGGAGAGGAAGCATGGCCAACTCAGCCTTTCCCTTTAAAGCCAGCGCCTTACTCACGACATATGTTGACCGTGGATGATTTAGCCGATTATTCTCCTGAGTCTAGGGATTCTCTAGTAAAAGTATTTAACTCATTTAGGTATGAGGGAATTTTTACACCTCCATCTTTACAAGGAAGTTTGCAGTTTCCAGGTAGTAGAGGAGGATCTAGTTGGGGGGGTGGTGCATTTGACCCTACTACTGGAATTATCTATGTTAAATCAAATGACTCTCCTGAAATAGCCAAACTGAAGAAAGTAGAGAAAGAAGAGAATGCGGCAGACGTTAATATTTATAAGCAGGGGGAAGTGTTGTACAATACCTTTTGTGTAAGCTGCCATGGTAGAGATAAAAATGGAAATGAGTTTGGAGTGCCATCATTGGTCGGGATCAAAAATAGATTGGCAGAGAAAGATGCATTAAATAAGATTAAGCGTGGCGCCGGAGAGATGCCTGCTTTTGCAAGCGTGGTAGCAGGGAAAGAACAAGCAATTATTTCCTTCTTGTATGAGAAAGAAAGTAATAGATCTAGACGAGAAGATAGTTTCTTGTCTGAGATTGAGGCGAATAGAAAAGCAATTGCTGAGTCTTTCGGTACGGATACTCTTGATCAATATTTGAATTTAACGGCCTATGGGCATTTCAGGGATATAGAAGGTAGGCCAGGAATAAAGCCACCTTGGGGCGCTTTAAACGCAATAAATTTGAATACAGGGGAGTATGAATGGGTGGTTCCGATCGGGAATGACTCTACTTTGCAAAAAGCTGGAGCACCTCATACAGGTGAAGGGGGATCAGGCGGTCCAATTGTAACCGCTGGTGGGGTAGTGTTTATAGGTGGAACAAGGGATAAGAAGTTCAGGGCGGTCAATAAGGCCACCGGCAAAACATTATGGGAGGTAACGCTTCCTGCAGTAGCAAATGCTACCCCATCTACTTATAGCGTGAATGGAAAACAATATGTTGCCATCTCAGTAGGAGGAGATAGCGAAAATCCAGCAGGGTCGGTGATGGCGTTTGCTTTACCATAAACATTTTGTTATTTTAGTACTCATTATACTGTAAATCAGTAACCACATGGATACATACTTTCTAGACAAAAAGAGTCTTGACGATTGCTATGTTTCCGTGTGGTTGAAAGTGGAGATGTATTTAAATTCAGCTTTATAAAACATTTAAAAATAAAAAAATATGAAAGTTGTAAAGATTTTTATTCTAGCGTTATTGGTTTCGCTAATTTCATTTAATGAGGATCTCTTTGCCCAAAAAAGTAGTCCAAGAGAGATAACCTATGTAGGTACGTTTTCGACTAGAGATAGTAAGGGAATTTATGTTTTTGAATTCGATCGCGCCGCGGGTAAATTCCAAGCTTTGCAAACGGTCACCGAGGGGAAGAGTCCTAACTTTTTGGCCTTACATCCCAATGGGAAGCTGTTATATGCAATTTATAGCGAGGGAACATTGGCAGATAATCCCGCGGGTGGAAGCGTTGTGTCTTTTAAAATAGATCCTAAAACAGGCTTTTTAACTAAGTTAAATGAACAATCTTCTGAAGGGAGAGGCCCAGCACATTTAAGCATTGACCCGAAAGGTAAATTTGCATTCGTTTCTAATTATGGTGGCGGTAACATTGCAATTTATCCAATACAGAAAGATGGTAGCTTGGGCAAAGCAAGTGACTTTATACAACATGAGGGTAGCAGCACGCATCCAAGTCGTCAAAAGGGACCGCATGTTCATTCCGCAACACCTTCAATTGATGGAAAGTTTGTTTATGTGTCGGATTTGGGCATCGACAAAGTGATGATCTATGAAGTTACCAAAGATGGTAAGTTGAAGTCTGCTGGATCTGCTTCCAGTACACCTTCATCAGGACCAAGGCATTTTGCTGTTCATCCAAATGGAAAGTTTGGATTCTCAGCAGAAGAGCTTTCTTCAACGATTGCATCTTATGCTATTAACACCTCTACAGGCGCACTGAGCGCATTAGAGCGCGTAAATATGTTGCCATCTGACTTTAGTGAAACTAACTCGGCAGCTGATATCCATGTTTCACCTGATGGCAAGTACCTATATGCGTCTAACCGTGGGCATGAAAGCCTAGTTATCTTCTCAATTGATCAAAACACAGGAAAATTATCGTTCGTTGGCCATGAAAGCACGAAAGGTAAGCACCCTAGAAATTTTTACGTTGATAATAAAGGAGACTTTGCAATCGTTGCAAATATGAATACAGATAACGTGGTTTTTTATAAGAGAGATAAGCTTTCCGGTAAATTAACACCAACTGGTGAGGAGCTTAGTATTCCTGCTCCAGTAAGTATAGAGGTTCTTCAATTGAAATAATGAGATTGAAACTTAGATGTTACAAATTGAATGTTTTATACTGAAAATGTGGTTTTGCTCAAAAAAAAATTATATTTGATGTTAGTAACATGTAATTATTTAATTAAACACGATTTAAAATGAATTTATCAAAAAAATCTTTCAGTTTTAAAGCTTTATCTCTTATTGGAATTTTATTTCTCTCTTTTGTCTTTTCGACATCTGTTTTTGCGCAAAGTGGAAACGCTGAAAGCCGTATAAAATCACTTGGTATCCAGATGATTGAACCGACCCCTTCTATTGCAAACTATTTAAAGGCGGTTCAAGTTGGAAACCTCGTTTACCTTTCTGGCCACGGACCTGATAAACCTACAGGAGGTCAAATGATAGGTAAGGTGGGTAGCAATTTAACTTCCGAGGAAGGAAAAGCGGCGCAAGATTGGTGGGAATTTCATTATTATCTACCTTAAAAGCAGAAATTGGCGATTTAAATAAAGTGAAAAGAGTAGTTAAAGTCCTAGGATTAGTCAATTCTGAACCTTGGTATACAGAGCACCCACAAGTAATGAATGGCTTTTCTGACCTAATGGTGGAAGTGTTTGGGGAAAGTGGAAAACATGCTCGCTCATCCGTTGGTGTAGGATCTCTTCCAGGAAATATTCCTGTAGAAATTGAAATGATCGTCGAATTGAAATAAATTTACAAAATATTTAAATAAAAATTATTAAAAAAATCGATGCTTTAAGTAGATTAGTATTTACTTAAAGCATCTAATTATAAGCATTTTAAATATGAAATATAATTTTGTTATATTGTTTGTCGCTTCTCTTTTCATGAGTGCTTCATTTTCACTTTCCGCTCAAACAATTCCGAAAGAAGAATTGATATTTTTAACTTCTGAATGGAAAGGAGAACGCTTTGCAGATGGTCGTCCTAAAATCTCTGATGACTTAGTCGAAAGGGCAAAAGCCATAGGTATGGATGACGCCTGGACCGTTTTGAAGAATGAGGGCTATAAAAACCAGTTCGAACGAAACTGGAAAATGGTACATAATAACGTTAAGGTGGTAGGTCGAGCTCTTACAGCCCGGTTTATGCCTAGCCGTCCGGATGTCGAGAAAAATATTCTAGAGAGAGGGCATAGCCAAGGTCAAGTTGGTGCTACCAATTCTTGGCCAATAGCTGCACTTAGTAAGGGAGATGTTTATGTAGCTGATGGTTTCGGTAAGGTTTCTGGTGGAACATTAATTGGGTCAACTCTCGGTACTTCAATTTATAATAAAACTGGTAATGGAGTTGTATTTGATGGTGGTGCAAGAGATTTAGAAGGTTTATTGGAGATAGACGGATTTAACGCATACGTTCGTGATTTTGATCCTTCTTTTCTAGAAGAGTCTTTCCTGATGGGTTTAAATACCCCTATTCGGATTGGACAAGCGATCGTATTACCTGGAGACTTGGTAATTGCTGAGCGTGAAGGTGTTCTTTTTGTTCCTGCTCACTTAGTAGAGAAGGTAATCCTAACCGCCGAGTTTGTTATGATAAGAGATAAATTCGGTTTCGAGATGATCAAAGCTGGAAAATATAGTGCGGGTGAAATTGACAACGAATGGCCTAATAAACTTAAAGAAGACTTCTTGAAATGGCTCGAGCGAAATCCCGGTGAACTTAAAATGACAAGAGCCCAGCTTGATGGGTTTATGTCGAAGAGAACTTGGTAAATTAAATAAAACGTTAAATCACCATAAATCTTAATCATTTTGAAACAACTAAATACCTACAAAATTGCTTTGGGCATATCCGCTTTGAGTTTGATAGCAGCCCTTGCCTTATTTCTTACTGGAAATGCGGCAGAATTAGGCCCCATACTTATGGTTTTCTTTATTGGATTAGCCATAGGTGTCAGAGGGACTAAAAAATTCAAATCTTTCTCCTATACTATTTGGATATTTACAGCTGTAACGGCGTCAATGTTTTATCCTCAATATTTCACCTCAATTGGAGATTTTAGGCTTCAACTATTGATCGTACCCCTTCTTCAGGTGATCATGTTTGGAATGGGATCACAAATGAGTTTCGAAGACTTTACAGGCGTAATAAAAATGCCTAAAGGAGTATTCATAGGTGTAGGTGCCCATTATATCATTATGCCTTTGGTTGCATTCGGTATTGCACATATATTCGACTTTCCCCCTGAAATTGCTGCGGGGATAATTTTGATCGGAACTGTTCCTAGCGGATTAGCTTCAAATGTGATGTCATACCTTGCCCATGCCAACTTGCCTCTTGCGGTGACTATTGGTGCCATCTCCACGTTGATTTCACCTTTCGTTACCCCATTTTTGATGCAGCTACTAGGTGGGCAATATATTCAGGTAGATTTCTGGCACATGATGTTGGATATTCTTAACATGATTATTCTTCCTATTGTAGCCGGTTTCATTTTCAATTTGTTTTCAAAAGGCGCTCCAAGCCAGAAATCGAAAAGAATTCAGCTAATTGGGTATTTCGTTATTATACTACTTACTGATTTAGTTTACGTAAAATCTAGCGGTGCCGATTTGTCCGCATCTTTAGTTGCTTTAGCTAAATCATTGTTCTGGTTCTATTTCTTACCGATGATTGGTGCGATATTACTTAAGCGTTTGGGTAAAGATGACGATCAGTGGATGAAGAAAGTGCTTTCAATGGTTTCAATGGTTGGGATTGCGGCAATTATCACCATCATTACCGCTGCTGGACGCGACAGCTTACTTCAAGTCGGATTGTTATTAATGATAACTAGCCTTTTGCACAATATTGCTGGGTATACATTGGGTTATGGAGTATCATGGGCGGCAGGAATGCCTGAACAAGACCGTAGAACTGTTGCATTCGAAGTTGGAATGCAAAATGGAGGCTTAGCTTCAGGCTTAGCGCTCCAAATGGGAAAGATAGCTACTGTCGGACTTGCACCTGCTATATTTGGTCCTTTAATGAACGTTACAGGATCTGCACTTGCTAGCTGGTGGAGAAGTAGACCGCCTGTTATAGAAGGTGAAGAAAAGAGTGAAATTACTCCCGTCGAGAAGGAAGAATTATCAGGGAAGTCTGTTTAGAAAATTAATATAAAAATAAAATTATGAAGTATATCGCATTTTTATCTGTTTTCTTATTTTCGATCGTTGGTTGTACAAATCAACAATCCACGGAAACAGCAAATGAACAATCCATGGAAACAATTGATCCGGCCGTTGAAGAAGCTAAGGTTGCAGAAGCAGTAGAAGCTTTTAATCAAGCAATGATCAATCCAGATACCGAAACATTTTCAAATCTAGTATCCGATGGCTTGACTTATGGTCACTCAGGTGGAGTAATCCAAAATAAAGCAGAGTTCCTTGATGATATAGTAAATGGAACTTTCAAGTTTTTAACTCCGGCTAATGAAGATCAAACGATAAGAATAGTGGGCAATAATGCCATTGTAAGGCATATCTTCACTTCTGAAATTACTAATAAAGGTGTTCCCGGCGAATTGAGAATCGGCAATCTTCAGGTTTGGGTAAAAGAAGAAGGAAAATGGAAATTATTAGCCAGACAAGCTTATAAGATTTAAATACTCAATGTCAATTATTAAAGGCTGATTGTCAATAGAAGGATGATCAGCCTTTTTTTTGTACCCCGATTTTACTTACAGCGTGAAAATCCTTTGACGATTCTTGAATCTTTAGACAAGTTACCTTATTTCCCTCAGGCCATTTTGATGTGCTCCTATGGGTGAGTCCGCACTGAGTCCGTAGTGAGTCCGTACTGACAGCGTGTTTCTTTTGAAATATACGCACTCACTATGCACTCACCACGCAATTAATAGAAATGTATAGGGTGTGAGATAAAAAAAGCCTGATCATTTTGATACAGGCTTCCTTTTTTATAAAACTAAAAGTATTCTATAAGAGGTTAACGCTTATGCCTGCTAAATAGTTTCTAGTGGGCGCCGCATTAAAATACCGTCCACCAAATGCGTTAATATCATTTCCGAGGCTATATTTTTCATTTAATATATTATCGACACCTACAAAGAGTTGAAATTTTGTTTTGCTAGAAATCGATTGGTTCCATGAAAATTTCGTTTGAACTAAATGATAAGCACTGGCATTGACCGTATTCGCGTCGTTTAAAGGTATTGAAGAAGTGTAGTTGTGCTCGATGAACAACCCTAATCCGCCAGGTAAAGAGGTGTATAGGTAACTAACAAGCACTGTTGATGGAACTCCTGTTAGTTTATTTCCCGAAAAATCGTTCCCGCTGCTTTTGTATTCATCAAATTTAAATTTGCTTAAGGTTAGATTACTACTAATTTGTGCTTGTCTAATAAATCCATAGTCCCGGTTATGCATCAAGTTTGCACTAAGGGCAGCTTCAAGCCCTAATTGGTTTACCCCGCCGGCATTGTTAAAAAACTCGGCCCCATTATCCCTTAATTGCCTTACGATAGCATCTTTCATTTTGTAATGGAATACGGATGCGTCTGCTTGGATAACATGTGTATTAAGACGTAATCCGGTTTCGTAATTCCATCCAGTTTCGGCTTGTAAAGCCGTGTTGATAATATTGTCTGAAGATCGAACTTCTGCAGTAGTAGGAGGGGAATAGCCTCTTCCAGCAGACGCTCGCCAGCTAACTTTTTGATTCAGGAGGTAGGATAGGGCTAAACGAGGCATCCACTCGGGGTTAAATTTAATACTGGAGTACGAATTTTCTTTGCTTGGATAAAGTTCGCGAAAGCTAAAGTGGTTATGGTTTAAACTTGTAGCCGCCTCTATAAACAGCCTTTCTTGAACATCTAAACTAAAGCGTGCAAAATAAAAATGCTGGCCATTTTTTAATGCATCTGCTGCTTGTTCTGCGGCTTTTACCCCTTTGTTATTATCATAATTATGGATAGTGGAAGTGCCATTCTGTAATTCCATTCCCATATTTACTTGCCATGATAGCTCGGTGCTTGGTATTGAACTATAGTTGAAATACGTTCTGAAGCCCAGGTTTTTTTCGTTTCTTATTTCATAGTTCGTGATAAAAGGATTGGTGAAATCTGTATGCGATCCAAATAGCGTAAAGACGTGCTTTAGTCTATTGTTGATTTGCATATTATGCACTAGGCCCCCAAATACAGTTTTATTGATAATACCGGCTTGCTGTTCTACTGCGCCGGGATTTGGTCCTGCGGCAGGACGGGCAGCTTTGGGATTCTGATCAAATTGTACTTGTGACAGGCCGCCAGGCGTTCTATACCGTAAATCTGAGTAAAATCCTATTAAGCGTAATTCATTGTTGGGAGTATAATTCCATCGTTGTACTGTTTGAAAAAAATGGCGTTTCATCGCACTGTTTTCCCTATAGCCATCAGCATCTTGAATGGCTTGATTAAAAGCAAAACCATATTTTTCAGAAGGTTGATAATTAGCGCTAAATTGTTGATGGGTCGAAGCGAATGAGCCTCTGCTGACTCCAAAAGAAAGGGCATCGTTTTGAATACCTGTTCCGTTTGGATTAATGAGTACAACACCTCCTGAATTGGCCCCAAATATACTGCCATCGGGCCCTTTTAAGATATTGATACTGCTCATGCTACCCGCATCAATCGAATTTAGGTAGGTATTCCCGCCGGCATCGGTTAGGGGCATTTCATCGAAGTATATTTTGACATTTCTTACTCCGAAAGGGGATCTGAGCAAACTCCCGCGAATGGATAATCGATAGCTTCCTGGCGATCGCTCTTCCATGCGTAGCCCTGGGATTGAATTAAGCGCTGGCAACAAGGTTGTTCCGATATTTTGACTTAATAAGGTGCTATCAACCAGACCAACCGAAGTGGTTAATCTGGCTAATGGCTGTTCGGAAAAATGGGCTTTAATGACCACTTCTTTAAGAACCTTGCTGCTGTCCACTGGTAGGACTTGTGCGTTAATTATTGATACACATAAAGTAAAAAAAAGGATAGTTAAAAGTATACGAATAGGATAATACATTTGGTTGGTTTTAAGAGATATGTGAACATATCCCACTTTGTTTTATTTGCAAGTTTTGATTAAAGCCAAAACTTCTTCCGTGTTTTTTTTCAAGAGGTCATATTTTTTGTTTTCCATTACGTCGTTACTGATCAATTGGCTTCCCATTCCAACTGCACATACACCTACTTTAAACCAGCCACTAATGTTTTCCTTACTTAAGTCGACACCGCCAGTGGGCATAAATAATTGACCAGAGAACAGGCTTTTAATAGAAGCGATAAATGCAGTACCAAGAATATTAGCTGGAAATATTTTAATTAGATCAGCACCGTGTTGCTGGCCCAAAGAAATTTCTGTAGGGGTCATGCAGCCTGGGGCCCATAATAAACCTGCCTCTTTTGCTTTCGCTCCTACTTCTGGGTTTACGGTTGGGCATACAATAAAGTCGGCTCCAGCCGCAATGAATTTTTCAGCTTCATCTGCGGTTTTAATTGTCCCAATGCCTAAATATAAATCGGGCATGCTTTTAAGAGCTTCCTTCTTTAAAGCAGTAAAATTATTTAATGCTTCTTTGCCTCTGTTTGTGTATTCGATTACCCGCACTCCAGCGTCGTATACAACTTTAGTGATTTCAATAGTAGCTTCTTCGCTTGGGTGAAAAAATAAAGGAAGCATTCCTTGTTCCAGAATCGCGTCTAGAACTGCGTTTTTTTTACTCATTTTTTTAGATTAAGATTATATAGATAATAAGACGAAAATAACAAATCTTTTATGAAAGAAGAAGTTACAATACAACTCTATTACTTATTTTATATTATTGTTACGAATATTATGTTTCCAAATACTTTAATTTATCTTGTTTAATGTGTAGTTTTGAGAGTGATTCATATTAATAAAATCTTTACTATATTTTTCAACTTAAAAAACTACAAATAATGTCTAAGAAAGTCGTTACGTTAGGAGAAATCATGATGCGATTAACCACTCCTGATTTTAAAAGATTTGTTCAAGCTGAAAGCTTTGAGGTAACTTATGGTGGCGGAGAAGCCAACGTTGCTACAGCACTTTGTAATTATGGTCTAAATGGTGTTTTTGTCTCAAAAGTTCCTGATACTGCTATTGGGCAGGCTGCTATTAATCATTTGCGTCGTTATGGAGTGGACACTCAGTTCATGGCGAGAGGCGGAGAAAGACTAGGCATTTATTTTTTAGAAATCGGTGCTTCAATGCGTGCTTCACAAGTAATTTACGATAGAGCACATGCTTCCATTGCAGATGCTGACGTATCTGAATTTGACTTTGATAAAATTTTTGAGGGTGCAGACTGGTTTCATACGACTGGAATTACACCAGCATTGAGTGACAAGGCTGCTGCATTAACTGAAGCTGCTTTAAAGGCTGCACGTGAAAGAGGAATTACGACAAGTATTGACTTGAATTACCGTAAAAAACTATGGTCTAAAGAGAAGGCTAGAGAAGTGATGAGTAAATTATGCCAATATGTAGATGTATGTGTTGGAAATGAGGAGGACGCAAATGATATGTTGGGCTTTGTAAGCCAAGGTACAGATGTTACCAAAGGAGAGTTAAATCTCGATGGCTTTAAAGATGTATGTAAGCAAATGAAAGAGAAATTTGGATTCAAATATATCGCTTCCACTTTAAGAGAGAGTTATAGTGCTTCCGATAATGGATGGTCAGCTTTGGTTTATGACGGGAATGAGTTTTACCATACTAAAGAGTATGATGTACGTATTATAGATCGTGTAGGTAGTGGTGATTCATTCGCAAGTGGATTTATTTACGGCTTAGTTACTGGAAAAACAATGCAAGACGCGGCAGAATTTGGTGTAGCGGCTTCTGCATTAAAGCATACTATTCCTGGAGATATTAACCATGCTACTTTATCTGACGTAGAGAACTTGATGAAGGGAGACGGCTCTGGTAGGGTTCAACGCTAGACTTCTAAGTCAAATGTGGGGTGTCATGATAGTGAGTTCGTAATTGATAAATATTGACTCCATGATAAATCGCCATTTGATAAAGTAATTTAGTCTATATAAAAAATCCGTCTTATATGATTTAAGACGGATTTTTTTTCTTTAAAATAATAAGCTTTTGTCTATGACAAGTAGCTTAACAATAGGACGTTTAATAAATATGTTCCTTAATGATTAAAAAACAATACGAAACTCTAAAATTGAAAAATTATGATAATAGATTCCTTAAAAAACGCTAGTACATACTTTGCAATTCATCCACTGTTTGAAAAAGCTTTTGAATATATCCAGTCTCAAAACTTGGATACCATCGAGGTAGGGAAGTATGAAATTGCTGATGGCTTAAAAGCGATTGTTTCCAATAAAGATGGAATGTCTGTGGAGGAATCCATAGGGAAGTTCGAGTGCCATAATAGAAATATCGACATTCAGCTATGTATTAAAGGGAAAGAGCAGATGGGCTGGAAACCTCGAAAAGATTGCCAAAGCCAAAAAGGGGAGTATAATGATGAAAAAGACGTTGCCTTTTATAATGATGCTCCTGATATGTTTTTCCAATTAACAGATGGTCAATTTGCAATTTTCTTTCCTGATGATGTTCATGCTCCTATGATTGGGGAAGGTCCTATTAAGAAAATGGTGATAAAAGTAACGATCTAAATTTTCTTATTTTAAAGGAGATAGGATTCCATGATTGTCTATCATATATTTTAAGTCGGTTCGCGGCTTTTGGACTTTTATGATAAACCATTCGTCTCCAATATCACTTTCGATTGAAATATTTTTCATTAGGGCGCTAACTTCTGGGTAGCGCTCAATGAGTTCTTGGGTACTGGAGGAGTATTTTTTGTTTTTGCTATAATATTCTTTTTGTAGGTAATACACCAGCCAGGCAATTTGCTTTACTTTTTCTTTTTCGGGTAATTTGAAGTTTGGCTTTTTGCCCGAAGAAGGAGAAGTTTCGTCGAAAGAAAGGTATCCCCATCGTTCGGGAAAGTGCATGTTAATTACTCCTTGAGGTGACCACACCCAGTTGTTTTCGGAAATGAAACGTCCATTTATATCTCTCTTCTTCTCATATTTTCCGTTTTTAATTATATGCTGCCATTGTACACGAGAGAAATTGATTCTCCATAGATCTCCTTGTTTGGGAACCCTAGTATTGTTGCTCAGGCTAATGCTTTTGAAAGGGATAGCCAATTCTACTGCCCAGTATTTGTCTGTATCTGTTGGGTTGTTGAGGGTTCCATCGATATGAATCGCCGATTTTAGTCCTTTGATATCCCATTCAATGACGGCCTTCCCTCCATTTCTATACGGTCGGCCGAGAAGAAGATCAAATATAGTACCCAGAGCATTTATTTCCAATTCGAAATATTCTTGCGCAAACTCTTCGTTGCTGATAAATACTTCAAAATCATTGTCATGGTATATGATATCATCATGATTCTTTAGGCTTCCCCAAATATGAGGTTCTTCTAATTCAGCATAAATATAAAGGTATTCATTATTCCATAGCATTTTGGTGCGAGTAGCATAGGTAGGTTTAGGTTTGACGTCTCCTTCAATATCTTGGAAATAACTCGTCCATTCTGCTTTTTCCCAGTCGCTTTCTTTTCCTAATCCATCGATTACAATAGGGGTCTTAGTTTTATGAATGATATAAGACTTAGGTTCTTGTAATAATTGCGTTATTTTTGGAGTGGTTTCCTGTGCCTTAGCGGAAAACATCATTAACGTAAGTGTTGCAAAGAATAAGGGGAACCAGGTTTTCATATTTCGTTTTTTAAAACCAAGATATAAAATATCTCTAGCGATTCATATAATTCATAAATAATTTTGCATTTCAATATTAAAATCTATAAGTTTATGGAATAGAATGAGGTGTTTCGCTAGGTAATTCATAATCGGGGTTGCTTGTTTATCTCTTAAGCATAATTCCTTTCAAGAACTAAAATTAACGTTTTTGTAATTGGTTAGGTATCAATGAAAGCAGTAAAAAATAAGGCATTGGAAATCTCCAATCAATCAAATAATAGTAAATTTTATTTTCATAAAACAATAATAATTCAATGAAACGTAGAGAACTAATCAAATACCTTTCTATCGCACCCGTTGCCGGCAGTGTTCTGACGACTGTTCCTTTTAAATCTTCTGCCGCCGCTCCTGTAGCTGCCAGAAACCTGATCAAGGAGTTGGGCTTGCGCTCGTTTATAAATGCTGCGGGTACGTATACCGCTATGACGGCTTCCTTGATGCATGACGAGGTGATCGCCGCCATCAATTCGACCTCTAAGGAGTTTGTGATGATTGACGAGGTACAGGATAGGGTTGGAGAAAAAATTGCGGAGATGTGCCATTCCGAGGCGGCTATGGTGACTGCGGGTTGCTGGTCGGCTTTGGTATTGGGTACAGCTGGCGTGCTTACGGGTACGGACATGAAAAAAGTGGCCCAATTGCCTAATTTAACAGGCATGAAATCGGAGGTGATCGTTCAAAAGGCTCATAATTCAGGCTATGTACATGCACTCACGAATACAGGGGTGAGGATTGTCGAGATTGAAAGTGTAAGGGACTTGGAGAATGCGATCAACGAGAAGACGGCCATGATGTGGTTTTTGAATTATGCTGCGCCATCAGGTCAGATTCAGGACAAGGAATGGGTTGCACTCGGCAAGAAGCACAACATCCCCACGATGATTGACATGGCGGCGGATGTTCCGCCGGTGACGAACCTGTGGAAATTCAACGACATGGGCTTTGACTTGGTTTGTGTTTCTGGTGGCAAAGCCATCCGGGGGCCGCAGAGTGCAGGTATTCTGATGGGTAGAAAGGACCTTATCGCCGCAGCGCGCTTGAGTGCGCCTCCTCGTGGCGGAAACATTGGTCGGGGGATGAAGGTGAACAAAGAAGAAATCTTCGGTATGTATGTCGCGTTGGACAAATACATCAAGGCGGACCACGATAAAGAGTGGAAGCAGTGGGAATCCCAGGTTGCTTTGATTGAGAATTCAGCAAAAAAGGTGGCCGGAGTTAGTACTTTGGTAACCGTTCCTCCGATTGCCAACCATACGCCTTCACTGGAGATTTCCTGGGATGCAGATAAAGTAAAAACCACGCGCCGAGAGCTGCAGGCAAATCTGCGCAAAGGGAACCCTTCCATCGAGGTAATGAGCAGCCGTGAGAATGCGATCAACCTGACGGTTTTCATGTTGAAGCCGGGCGAGGAGAAAATCGTCGCGCGGCGTATCCAGGAAGAACTGGCCAAGGCGGCGGTTTAGTTTGAGGAAAGACTTTTAAATATTTTAGAACAATCACTTAATATACTATGAGAAAGGTACCTTTATTGGTTTTGGCGGGTCTGTTTTTTGTCGGCGGCTTTGCCCAGGCCCAAAATTATAGCTTGGTTATCAAGGGCGGTCATGTGATCGATGCCAAGAACAAGATCAACGAAGTAATGGATGTTGCCATCCAAGATGGCAAAATTGCAGCCGTGGCCAAGAATATCGATGCCCGGACCGCTGCACAGGTTGTTGACGCGAAGGGGCTGTACGTAACGCCCGGATTGATCGACCTTCATGGCCACGTTTTTGCGGGGACGGATGCAGGTAGGCAGTACAGTAACGGACCCAGCGCTCTTGACCCCGATCCTTATACTTTACGTGCTGGAGTAACCACCATTGTGGATGCAGGTGGCGCAGGATGGAAGTCTTTTCCGACATTTAAACGTAATATCATTGATCGATCAAGGACACGTGTGCTGTCGTTTTTGAACATCGTTGGGGAGGGTATGCGCGGTAACCCGCACGAACAGGATATCGATGACATGGACCCGAAGAAAGCTGCAGAAATGGCCTTGGCAAATAAAGAGCACATCGTAGGCTTCAAACTTGCGCATTTCGAGGACGAGAGCTGGGTTCCCGTTGAACGCACGATCGAGGCCGGAAAGCTGGCGAACATGCCCATTATCGTGGATTTTGGGGGTAGTAGCGACCATCCGCCTCTGTCTATCGAGACGCTTTTCACCAAATACTTCCGTCCGGGCGATATCTACACGCACGTGTATACCGAACTTCCGAGGCGTGACCCGGTCGTGGACCTAAAGACCAGAAAATTGAGACCTTTTATGTTGGCGGCGCAGAAGAAAGGTGTGATCTTTGACGTCGGTTTTGGCGGAGGGAGCTTTAACTTCAACCAGGCAATCCCTGCAATAAAAGGGGGGCTTTTGCCCAATACCATGGGCACCGACCTGCATACGGGCAGTATGAATGGGGCAATGAAGGACCAATTAAACGTATTATCAATTTTCATGGCCATGGGCATGGACCTTCAGAGCGTGATCTTAAGGAGCACTTGGGCACCTGCCCAAGCGATCAAGCGTGAGGAGCTTGGGAACCTTTCTGTTGGCTCTGTTGCCGATATCGCGGTGATCGGTGTTCGCAATGGCAAATTCGGCTTTAGGGACATCGATGGAAATAGGTTGGATGGAAAGCAAAAGCTGGAATGCGAACTGACCGTGCGCGGAGGTAGGGTTGTTTACGACCTTAATGCCATTGTACAGAAAGTATCCTTATAATATTATACAAAGACAAATAAATAAGAAATTGAAGATGCGTAAAATATCACTACTATTAATGTCCGTTTTATTCCTTTTTGCCTTAAACGTGCAAGGGCAGGGATCTACGTACCAAATTGTAATAAAAGGCGGGCATGTAATCGATGCGAAGAACCGCATCAACGGGCTGATGGACGTTGCGATCCATGACGGCAAGATCGCCAAGGTAGCAAAAAACATAGATGCCTCTCTTGGCACCCAGGTTGTGGATGCTAAGGGCATGTATGTAACCCCCGGGCTGATCGACCTACATGGCCATGTGTTTTATGGCACCGAACCCAACCGTTACCTGAGCAACGGAACCGTAGGGGTTACCCCCGACGGATTTACTTTCCGTTCGGGAGTAACTACAATTGTGGATGCGGGTGGAGCGGGCTGGAAGAATTTTGATTTGTTTAAAAAGAACGTAATAGACCGTTCTAGGACGCGTGTGCTGTCGATAATGAACATCATTGGTGAGGGGATGCGCGGCGGTGAATGGGAGCAGGACATCAGTGACATGGACCCCGAGATGAGCGCGAAAGTGGCTCTTGAGAACAAGGAGCACGTTGTTGGTTTCAAGCTTGCCCATTTTTCAGATCCTGACTGGATTCCGGTAGAAAAGGTTGTCAAGGCAGGTACGCTCGCGAATATGCCGGTGATGATCGACTTCGGTGGGGGGAACTTGCCGATTGAGGAACTGTTTTTCAACTACCTCCGTCCCGGCGATATTTATACACATGCGTACACTGAGCTTGAAAGAAGAGATCCGATCGTAGATTTGGAAACAAGACAGCTAAGACCTTTTGTAATACCTGCTCAGAAAAGAGGGATTTTATTTGATGTTGGATTCGGTGGAGCGAGTTTTAGCTTCAAACAAGCGGTTCCCGCTGTCAAGGCTGGCCTATTGCCAGATTTAATGGGCACAGATCTGCATACGGGAAGTATGAACGCGGCGATGAAAGACCAGTTGAATGTTTTGTCGATTTTCTTAGCCATGGGAATGGATATTCCCAGTGTGATCGAGCGCAGCACATGGATCCCTGCCAAGACGATCAAGCGAGAGGAATTGGGTAATTTGAGTGAAGGGGCGATAGCGGATGTGGCTATAATAAGTATACGCGAAGGCAAATTCGGTTTCCGTGACATTGCTGGCAACCGTCAGGACGGCACCCAAAAAATGGAATGCGAAATGACGATCAAAGGTGGTAGGATTGTATATGATTTGAACGCGATTGCTTCAACTCCAAAAAAGGGCGGATAGATTTGGAAAAGACTGTATTTACAAATCTGTACCTTTTGTTTGCCCTAAGTTTCGCTTTGCTTTTTTCTGCATGCGGCTCGGGTGAAAAAAAAGATCTAGATCACGTTCATTCCATTGAAGAAGAGTCTAGCTTACCCGCTATTTTCTTGCAGGGAGAAGGGGTCGATCCAAGAATTAATGATAGAAATTTCGAACAAGTGCCTGCAATTGCTGCAACGGCCGATGGGAGCGCAATTTATGTTGCTTGGTACTCAGGAGGACATGCTCCTGGTCCTGGTAATTTTGTTACCGTTTCTGTCAGTCTTGATAAAGGAAAGAGTTGGTTGAATGATCAACTTGTTGTATTTCCAAAAGAGCCATCTATTCGAATCTTTGACCCCGCCTTGTGGCGAGATAGGAGAGGAAAGCTCCATTTGTTTTATGGTAGCACTAAAGACAGCCTGCTTTGGGATGGATATGGAGGGGTGAATTCTGTTGAAATTGGATGGGAGAATGGAATGATTGCTTACGGGGAATCTTACCGATTGTCTGATGGAGTAATGAGTAATAAGCCAATTGTAGTTGATAAAAGCGAAGAAATACTTTTCCCAATTTATATTGATAAACCCAACGAAAACGAGAAGTATGAATCCTACCCTTCCAACGGTGCATTTATTTTATCATACCCTTCTAACAAGGAAAATGCTGCATTACAGAATCTTGAGCCTTATTCGTCGATTTCTATTCCCGAAGAATTGAGAATCCATGATGAGCCTCAACTTGTTCAGGTAGAGGATGAGAATTTTTTAGCTCTTGTAAGAACTACAGAAGGGATTTATTTTTCCAAAAGCAAAGATTATGGAAAAACTTGGACGGATGTAAGTCCGTTTAACTTTGCTGGTCCAACTACCTCAAGCCGGTTTTATATTGGAAAACTAAGATCAGGGAACCTTATATTGGTGATGAATGCCAGTACTACGCGGAATAATATGGCTGCCTTTATTTCGAAAGATGGCGGTGAAACATGGCCACACAAATTGTTGTTAGATACCAGAGACAATGTTTCTTATCCTGATCTTGATCAAACGGAAGATGGTGAGATCCATGTCGTTTTTGATAGAGATCGAACTGGGGCGAAAGATATTTTGTACGTCCGATTTAATGAAAAAGACGTGATTGAAAATTTACCTGATAATATTTTTAAGACAAGAGTAAACCGTCCCTAAATGAAACAATCTATACTTTGTTGTGACTGGGGAACCAGTTCGTTTCGGTTGAGATTGGTCAATAGCGTAGACCTATCAATAATTGATGAAATTAAAAGTCCCAAAGGAATTGCCCAAGTTTTTAACGATTGGGGAAAGCAATCTGGAAATGAAGGACAGTCTCGATATGATTTTTATTTAAAGGTAGTAAAAGAACAGATACAGGTTTTAGCAGATCGTGTTTCAATGAATTTAAACGCCATTCCAGTAATTCTTTCTGGAATGGCTTCTTCTTCTATTGGAATTGATAATATACCCTATGCCACCGTTCCGTTTTCGGCTAAAGGGGATGAAGTTTCTTTTAAGGTTTATGATGAAACACCTTTTTTTCCACATCAACTGATTTCGATATCCGGGGTTCAATCGAGTAAAGATGTTATGCGTGGTGAAGAAATTCAGTTTTTAGGAATCGTTAACTCTGATGAAGTTATCTTGCCAAATACGGATCAATATGTTCTTGTATTACCAGGCACACATTCTAAGCATATCCATGTGAAAGATGGGGTTATGGTAGATTTTGAGACATTCATGACGGGTGAGATTTTTAACATTATTTCCGAACATAGTATTTTAAAAGATTCTATTTCGGTTAATAAACTGTCTTTGTCATCAAGTTTAAACACTCAAACAGCTTTTAGGGAAGGCATTAAAATGTCAATTACCCCAATTCTTCATTCTTTATTTACAGTTAGAACGAATCAGCTTTTTGGCAAATATAATAAAAAGGAAAACTTCTTCTATTTAAGTGGTTTGCTTATTGGTTCAGAACTTAGGGCTTTGAAAGATCTCAACTTGCCAGTTGTAATTTGTAGTGGAGAAAATTTATTCGATTCCTATAAGTTGGCGGCCGAAGAACTCTCCTTTAATGAAGTTTCCTTTACGTCTCCCAGTTTAATAGAAAAAGCGACGGTAATTGGCCAAGTTCAGGTATATCGGAATTTACTAAAGACCACATGAACAATCTAAATTCGCAAACCGAAATGGGTAGCACTTATGATCTTTCATTGGTTCAAAAAAGTAAAACTCAGTGAAGCAAGTCCTCTATAAAGTTAAATAAATTATTTTTTTATGAAAATACATTGATCAATGAAAAAGCAAAGTTTTTCTTGGGAGGAGTTCTCCAAGGTTCCCATTGTTGGGATCGTGAGAAATCTGAGCCTTGATCAAATCAAGGCAATTTTACCAATATATATAGAATCTGGTTTAACGACCATTGAGATAACGATGAATACGCCCTCTGCGGTTGACATCATAAAATATTGCGTTGATCATTTTTCGGATCAATTAAATATTGGTGCGGGAACAGTTTGTAATATAAAGGATTTAAAAAACGCACTTTCTGCTGGTTCGAAATTTATTGTAACTCCAATAACTGATAAGAAGGTGATTAAGCGGTGTGTTAAAGAAGGTATTCCCATTTTTCCTGGCGCTTACACTCCTACAGAGATTTATAAAGCGTGGAATTGGGGTGCATCGATAGTAAAGGTTTATCCGGCAACTTCTTTGAAGCCCCAATTTATCAAAGACGTAAAGGCACCTTTGAACAAAATCAAGCTTATGCCCACAGGTGGCATTACTTTAGAAAATATATCTGATTTCATGAAAATGGGTTCCGATGGTTTAGGGATTGGTGGTCAGCTGTTCGATAAACAGCTTATTGCGGATGAGGATTGGAAGGGTCTAGGCAGGCACTTTGAAGAATACGTAGACAAAATAACAGAGAATTTATAGCTATGGCCAAGGGAAAGATCAAGAATTACCGATGGATCATCGTCACATTACTTTTTTTAGGTACGGTTATCAACTATCTCGACAGGCAAATTATTGGTTTGCTAAAACCTACACTGGAGTTAGAGTTCAATTGGACGGAGACGGATTTCGGAAAAATTATGGCGGCGTTTTCGTTTGCTTACGCAATTGGCTTATTGCTTTCAGGGCGTTTTATCGATAAGGTTGGCACCAAAGTCGGATACAGTGTTTCCGTTGTTGTTTGGAGTTTGGCCGGTATGTTCCATGCATTGGCTCGAAGCGTACTGGGTTTTGGAATTGCAAGACTTTCGTTGGGATTGGGTGAGGCAGGGAATTTTCCTGCTGCCATGAAAGCCGTTGCGGAATGGTTTCCAAAAAAAGAGCGCGCGCTTGCTACAGGCATCTTTAATTCGGGTACCGCGGTTGGGGTTGTAGTAGCCCTGATCCTTGTTCCGATTATCATGCAAAGTTTTGGTTGGCACGAAGTCTTTTGGATAACAGGTGGGCTAGGTTTTATTTGGTTGGTTTTCTGGTGGTTTTTGTACGATGTTCCTCGGAAACAAAAGAGGCTTAGCTCGGAAGAGCTCAGTTATATTGAAAGCGACCAAGCGGATGTTTCCGGACAGGTTGAAAGTACGAAAGCCATTTCCTGGAACAAACTGTTCACCTTTCCCCAGACCTGGGCTTTCGTAACGGGCAAATTCTTTATCGATCCTATCTTTTGGTTCTTTTTGTTTTGGTTGCCTTCCTACTTCTCGGCAACCTTCGATTTGGACCTGACCAAGATCAGTCCCGAACTGATGCTCATTTATGGTGCCACTACGATAGGCAGTATCGGTGGGGGTTATATGTCATCACTATTGATAAAGAGAGGATGGGCTACTTTGAAAGCCAGAAAAGGCTCTTTGCTTTTGTTCGCGATCGTTGAGCTGGTTATAATGATAGCGATAGCAACTTTGGTGACCGACAAATGGGTGGCCGTTGGATTGATCAGTATAGCGGTTGCCGTTCACCAGGCTTGGGCGACCAATATTTTTACCATGGCATCCGATATGTTTCCCAAGGAGGTGGTCAGTTCGGTGGTGGGGATAGGAGGGATGACGGGGGCAATCGGCGGAATTCTTTTTCCTATTCTAGTGGGCTATTTATTGGACCTTTATAAAGCGGGCGGCAACCTGACGGGCGGATACAACCTGTTGTTCACCATCTGCGGAGTGACCTATTTGTTTGCATGGGTGATTATCCACCTGCTGACAAGAAAAAAAGCTAAGGTGGCGGTTGATTAGGAGTTCAAATAAAGCATACCTATAAAGCTGTATCAATTAATTTAAATAACAATATTATTCAAGAGTAATTTTACAACCTATTAATTTAATGAAACGTAGAGATCTTATTAAAAGTTTAACAGCACTTCCGTTAGTAGGAGGGGTTTTCGGTAGTGTTTTTCCCTTTGGTTCAGCATCGGCTGCGCCTTTAAAAGCAGTTGCAAAACGAGATTTATTTAAAGAATTGGGAGTACGCACATTTATTAATGCCCGGGGAACGATCACGTTTATGACGGGATCGTTGATGCACGACTATGTATTGGATACCATTCAAGGCACTTCAAAGGAATTTTGTATGCTGGATGAGTTGCAAGATAAAGTAGGCGCAAAAATAGCAGAAATGACCCATGCCGAAGCGGCTACTGTTACGTCGGGTGCCTTTTCGGCATTGACATTGGGTATGGCAGGAATTCTAACAGGCCTGGATCCGAAAAAAGCAGCGCTTTTACCGCATCTGGAAGGTTCGGGAATGAAATCGGAGGTCATCATTCAGAACACACATAGAATCGGTTATAACCAGGCATTAACTAATTGCGGGATCAAGTTGGTATATGTGGAAACTCCAGAAGATGTAGATAGGGCAGTAAATGAAAAAACGGCATCGATGCATTTTTTGGGGTCTGCATTGAATAATGGTAAGATTGATTATGAAGGGTGGTTGGCATTGGCAAGAAAACACAATCTTCCAGCTACAATTGATATTGCTGCAAATATTCCTCCGGTTTCCAATGTATGGAAGTTTAATGATATGGGCTTTGATTTTGTAGCCTTATCAGGTGGAAAGGCCATCCGAGGTCCACAAAGTGCAGGGATCTTAATGGGTAAAAAGGATATTATTGCTGCTGCTAGGCTTAGCGCCGCTCCTAGATCAACTACTATTGGACGAGGGATGAAGGTAAATAAGGAAGAAATTTTTGGCATGTACGTGGCATTAGAGCAATACCTAAAACAGGATCATGAAAAAGAATGGAAAGACTGGGAAGAACGAACAGCGCGAATTGCAAAAGCGGCTGAATCGGTCGATGGGGTAAATACAAGAACCTATGTGCCTCCTATTGCCGATCATACCCCAACCGTTAATATTTCTTGGGATACCAACAAGGTTAAGTTTTCTGGTGATGATTTATTAGCCGCTTTGAGAAATGGGACACCCTCTATTGAAGCTTATGGCGGGGGTAAAAATTCAATTACGGTTTCCCCCTGGATGATGTTGCCCGGGCAGGACAAAATTGTGGCCAAGAGAATCAGAGAGGAGCTGATTAAGGCTTCGGCTTAAACATTTTTAGTTAGTATATCAGTAATTTAAACTGTTTATTTTAATAATCGGAGTAAGTATGATAAAAAGGAGTCTGTAAGATCAATCTTAGGGCTCCTTTTTTTGTTGCTATTTGTTTTGTTTTGATATTTTTTTTGTATGTTTAAGGAATGTTACACAATGCATTCACAACGCCTAATTTTACTATTTGATAAAACGACTACACTCTTCTAATTGAAGCCTCTTTGATCAGATTTTGAAATGATTCTCCGTCTTCAATTGATATAACGAAACAATATCATTTAGGTAACAGCTGAAGCTTGTACAGGAAGTAAATTTTTTACTCGATTAATATGAAGCACTATACTAGTTGTACTGATAAGGAATTGCTTGATATCTTGAAAACGGGAAAAGAGGAGGCATTTTCTGAGATTTATTCCCGTTATTGGAAGTTGCTTTTTGACCGAGCCTACCTTATTTTGCGTAATGAAGAAGCCTCTAAAGATGCTGTGCAGGAGATATTCATCAGTCTATGGAACCGAAGAGAGACTGTAGAGGTTATTTACTTGAAGGCATATTTGCAGCAAGCCATCCGTTTTAAGGTCTTACATTTCATTCGGGAAGAACGTACTGATAGCGAATTTTATATTCGGTTAAGAAAGGTAACTACTGAGATCATTGCCGATAATCCTTTGTTATTTAAAGAACAAAAAAATATACTTCTTGAGTTGGTAGAATCCTTACCTGATGATTGCAGAGAAGCTTTCCTCTTAAGTCGTGAAGACGACATGACCTATAAACAAATAGCAGTACACTTGAATATTTCTATTAAAACCGTTGAAAAACGTATTTCCAAATCTTTAAAATATCTTCGCCAAAATATAGATATCGGCTATTGCCTCGCTATCCTCTTTATTTTTTAATAATATCTTTTTACCGTAGGGTACAGTCTAATCTCTGCTACTTAATAGTATATGGACGAAGATAAATATACCTTTCATAAGCTTATTGATAAATACCTGGCAGGAGACGCTAGTACTTCGGAACGCATGCTTGTGGAGGAATATTACCATCGGATGAGCCGGGAAGATAACAGCATTACGAGTTTTTCCTTTGAAAAAGAGACTGTACTAAAGGAAAGTATTTATCAAGATATGCTTATGGACATTCATCGTACTCACAGTGTGAGAACTATGAATGTATGGCATACTGCGTTTTTTAAAGTGTCCGCTGCTATTTTAACTTTTGCCACTATCGTTTCGCTTTATTTTTTTCTCCCTAATAGATCTGCAAAGAATAGCCCAGTTCAAGAAATTGTACAGCAGGACATTGCTCCAGGAGGTAATAGGGCGTTATTAAAAATGGCAGATGGGAGGGAAATTAATCTTGATGATGCCGGTATTGGCCAAATAGCAGAGGCTCCGGGAATAAAAGTTATAAAAACTACAGATGGGCAGTTAACCTGTGAGCTTACGGATGGGGATATGGCAGATGTAGGCTTCACGTCGCTGAATACAATTTCTACGCCTCGAGGCGGCCAATATCAGGTTGTCTTACCCGATGGTACAAAGGTATGGCTCAATTCAGAATCTTCGATCAGTTATCCGAGTAGGTTTTCTACAATGGATCGGTATGTAGAAATTACCGGTGAAGCTTATTTCGAAGTGACTCCGGATAAGCAAAGGCCTTTTGTTGTGATATCGGCGCACCAGAAAATCGAAGTTCTAGGAACTCATTTTAATGTTAACGCCTATAGCGATGAAGAAAGCACCAGAACTACTTTGCTGGAAGGCAGTGTGAAGGTCTACGCAAACGATGCTGAAACTACGATTCTTAAACCTAACCAACAAGCAATTTTGGGGACCAATAATAAGTTGGCTGTAATTGATGTACAAGCAGAAGATGTGATGGCATGGAAGAATGGACGTTTTGTGTTTAATAATGCAGATATCCAGTCGGTGATGCGCATTGTTTCCAGATGGTATGATGTTGAAATAGAATATAAAAACGGAATTTCTAAGAAAACAATAGGTGGAGACATTTCAAAGTTCGAGAATATTTCTCAATTGTTAGAAGTATTGGAAGCAACTGGTGGAGTTCACTTTAAAAGAGAAGGAAGGAGGGTAATCGTTATGTAATTCAAGGTATTATTATAAACGATGATCAAAAAAATACGGGAGTGCTGGTAACACCCCCGATGTTCTTTTGGCTAATAGATCACTAGATGTGAAATAAATTCGAGTTCGAAACGAAACTATTTTTTATTAACCTTAAAAATCAAAGGTATGAATTTTTATACTTTATTCCAATTTTGGAAAATTCCCTTTATTACTAAAACATCACTTTTAGCCATGAAGATCATCGTTTTCCTTGTTTTTATAGTGATATTTCAAGTGAACGCCAAAAGTCATGCGCAAAAGGTATCTCTTTCCGAGAATAACGCAAGCATTCAAAAGGTTTTTTCGGCAATTAAGAAGCAAACAGGCTATAATTTTTTGTATGATGGGCATATCGTTAAAAATGCTAATCCCGTTAATATTCATGTGGAAAATGTAGAACTTACTGATGCTCTTGACTTATTTTTCAGGCATCAGCCTTTTACTTATGAGATACTTAATAATACAATTGTTGTAAAGGCGAAGCCTAAAATCTCAACATTTTTTGGGGAAATTGTGGAAACTAACTTAAAAGTCCAAAGGCAACAAGTAGCTGGAAAAGTTATTGACAAGGATGGGAATCCAATTCAAGGTGCTTCTGTTTATTTAAAAGGAACTTACCAAGGTTCATCGACAGATATTAATGGTGATTTTTCAATGTTGGTACCTAATAATGCTGTTTTGGTGATAAGTTATGTAGGTTTTGTTTCTCAAGAAGTGTCATTGTCTGGCGCGCAAACTGTTAATATTGTATTACTAGAAAATCCTCAATCATTAAGTGATGTAATAGTAACCGCCCTAGGAATTACGAGAGAGTCAAAGACCTTAGGATTCGCAACAGCTTCTGTAAAAGGAGAAGACCTTAGTGTTAATAGAACATCTAATATGATGAGTTCCCTTCAAGGGAAAATGGCAGGAGTTGATATTTCAACAATGTCAACCGGACCAGCGGGTTCAAGTAAAATTCGTATCCGCGGGCAATCTTCATTTAGTGGCCAAAATAGCCCATTAATCGTTGTTGATGGAGTTCCTATAAATAATCAGAATTACGCACTTGGGGGAAATTTTGGTAGCAGATCTGCAAATAATTCGGATGGAGGAGATGGTCTTTCAAGTATCAATCCAGATGATATAGAAAGCATGACGGTATTGAAAGGTGCTGCGGCTGCGGCTTTATATGGATCAAGAGCTAAGGATGGTGTGGTTATGATAACAACAAAATCGCAGGGCTCTAGTGATGGATTTGGGGTCGAGTATAATATGAACTTTACTACTTCTACAGCACTTGATTTTACAGACTTTCAGTACGAGTATGGGCAAGGAGAAGGTGGAGTAAGACCTACAACTCCGTATCCTACTTCTGGAGTTTGGAGTTTTGGTGAAAAATTTGAGCCGGGATTGACACAGGTTTTATTTGCCGGAGAAGTTTACCCCTATCAACCATTAAGAAATCGAATCAGACAATTTTACAATGTAGGAACAAACCTCGCAAATACAGTTACCTTAGCTAATAGAGGGGAAAACGGAGGTTTTAGTCTCTCATTCTCGAATACTGATAATAAGAGCATGGTTCCAAACTCTGATTTTAATAGAAAAACAGTCAATTTGGGATTTTTGCAAACAATTTCAAAAAACAAAAAACTAACAGCTCAAGGAAATATAAACTACTCACATGAGTATAATCGTAATCCTCCGCAAACGAATGCTCAAGACTTCGCCACAGCAACAGTCGTGAATACATTAGCAAACTCTATGCCCTTTGATGCTCTTAGAAAGAACCAAACAATGCCAAATGGAGATGAATTTGTTTTCTCTAGGTTTTTAGTTAGAAATAACCCATACTACTCCGTAAATCATCATTTTGAAGATATTAAGAGAGATCGTGTATTTGGTAATTTATCGTTGAAATATCAATTTACAGATTGGCTTTATTTGCAAGGTAGAATTGCACAAGACCTTTATTCTAGAAGCCAAGATTATAACATACCAAATGGATATGCTCCTATTCCTAAAGCACCAGCCGGTTTTGTAAATGGAGCATTTACACAGGATGTAAGGCGCTTTAGAGAGAGAAATTATGACTTCTTAATTGGTGGTAACCGTAATTTTGGAGATTTCGGAATTGATATGACAATTGGTGGTAACCAACGATATGAGAAGATGGATTATAATAGTGTGACTGTTACAGATTTTATTCAACCAGGTTTATATACCATTATGAATGGACGGGTAAAAAACCCACTGTATTCATTATATGAAAAGAAAGTAAACTCTTTATACGCTGCTGCAACGTTCTCTTATAGAGACTTTTTATTTATTAATGCAACAGCCCGTAATGACTGGTTCTCTACTTTGGCTCCACAAAATAGAAGTATATTGTATCCTTCAGTAACAGGTAGCTTTTTGTTTTCAGAAGTTATGGATAATTTACCATCATGGTTAACATTTGGTAAACTTCGTGCGGCGTATGCTGAGGTAGGAGATGATAACGTTGCTCCTTATTCTAATGCGTTGTATTATTCAGTAAATAACAACTTATATCCTACACCATCAGGACAACCTGTTCCGATAGGTACAATTAATGCTTCTACTATTCCGAATGGTGATTTACGCCCCTTAAGGGTATCCGAGGCTGAGGCAGGGATAGAATTGAGGTTGTTTAATAATCTTGGATTTGATTTTACGTATTATCGTAAAATAACAAAAGACCAGATTTTGGCCGCTCAAATATCAGATGTTTCTGGTTATACCAGTCAGTTAGTAAATGTCGGTAAGAGCCTGAATCAGGGTGTTGAAATGCTTCTTTCGGGGACTCCAATTAAAACGAATTCTTTTAAATGGGACATTAGCTTGAATGGATCCTATAATACTTCTGAAGTTTTAAAATTGGGTTTAGATGCATCTGACGATATGATTACAGTTGGAGGTAGCGGTGGAAGCACACTGAGACAAGTAGTTGGAAAGCCGATCGGTCAATTATATGTTTTTGGATATCTGAGAAATGCAGCGGGTGAAAAAGTGTTTGATAAAAATAGTGGACGACCAATGCGAGAGCCTAATCCTATTAATGTTGGTAGTGCATTACCTAAGTATTTTGGAGGGATGACCAATACGTTCAATATTAAAGGAGTAATGTTATCTGCTTTAATTGATTTTAAACTTGGGCACAAAATGATTGGTGGTTCCAATATGAACTATTTGCGTCACGGATTGCATAAAAGCACTCTGGATGGCCGTGCCGAAGGGTTTGTTATCGGAAAAGGTGTGAATTCAGATGGAGGTGTTAATGCCACGAAATCACAGATTCAACCTTTCTACGAAACACCTAACGTTCTCGGAATATATGAAGATTTTGTATATAATGCAGGCCATTGGGACTTACGTCAGGTAACATTGGGTTATGATTTCGGTAGGTTCTTGCCCAAAGATTTCTTTATGCGCAGTTTGACATTGAGTTTAATTGCTAATAATGTTGCGGTTTTAAAGAAATGGACAGAAAATATGCACCCTGAGATGGTAAGTAATGCTTCAGACAATCAAACTGGTTTAGATTATTGGCCAAGTTTACCTCTTACTAGGAATTTAGGATTTAATCTTAATGTTAAATTTTAATTCACGATTTCATTATTTATTAAAAATATTAATTATGAAAGATATAAGAGTATATATAATAAGTATGGTTACATCTATTTTCATATTCTCGGGATGTGAAAAAGGCTTTGATGAGGTGAATACAAATAGGGTGGATCCTACCACCCTCGATGCTCCATTGCTGATTAATCAAGCGATAATAGATGCAAATTATAGAAGTGGAGACGCTGCTTTAGGAATGTTGACTTATGATTTTGGAATTGTACAGCAGATAATCACTCCCTATGGTAGCTCTTTAGCAGGAGCTAATTACAACCAAAATAACACCTCTAATACTAATAGGGTATGGGTTAATTTTTATCGAAATGTTGTGAAGCAAATAGTAGACGTTGTTAATAAAACGAAAGATGACGAAAATCAATTAAATATACATCAATCCGCTAGAATATGGAAAGCTTATGCATTTATGATTTTAACAGATACATATGGAGACATTCCTTATTTCGAGGCTGGTGAAGGATATATTGGTGGAATCATTGAACCTAAATATGATGCTCAAGAAGTAATTTACAAGGATATTTTAAAGGAGTTGGAAGAAGCTTCTGCAGCGTTAAATGCATCTAATCCTGTTGCAAACACGGAGGTGTTATATGGTGGCGATGTAGTGAAATGGAAACGTTTTGGTTATTCTTTGATGCTTCGTGCAGCGATGCGATTAAGTAAAGTTGCACCTACTATTTCACAAGAATATGTAAAAAAATCAATAGCCGGCGGATTGATGCAATCTAATAGCGATAATGCTATTGTAAGACACACGGCACTATTTAATAATTGGATTGCGTATCATTTATCCGCTCGCGAAAAGACCAATTTTTATTTAGCGGCTCCTTTTGTCGATTACTTGAAAACTAACAATGATCCCCGGCTTAAATCTATAGCAGTAAGATATGTAGGTGCTAAAGGTGGTCCAGATCAAGAAGCATCCAGAGCATCTTCTGATCCAAGTGTACAAGTAGGAATGCCTGTTGGATATGACGATGTTTCCATAAAAGGAACTTTTCAACAAAATGGGGTGGTGAGTCTTTGGGATTATTCTCAGATGAATTTAAATACTGTTCTTAATGTGCAGGCACCTGATTATCATGTAACGTATTCACAAACCCAATTACTATTGGCAGAAGCTGTAATAAGAGGATGGGCAACGGGGGATGCTGCGGCATTATTTGCTAATGGCATTAGAGCACATATGGAGCAAATGGTAGAATACGGTCCTGCTGCAGCTATAAGCGAAGCTCAAATACAAGTATATCTTGCAGCTCATCCACTTAATGTTGCAAACGCTTTCGATCAAATAAATACTCAATACTGGGTATCGTCTTTCTTGAATGGAACAGAGTTGTTTGCCAACTTCCGTAGAAGTGGCTTTCCTGCATTAAAACCTAATCCTTACGCAGGTTCTGAAATTCCAGGTGGTTTTATTCGTAGAATGGCCTATCCTGATAGTGAAACTATTGTTAATCAGGCAAATGTCAATGCGGCTATCAGTAAACAAGGACCAAATGATTTAAAAACTCGGGTTTGGTGGGATAAAGAATAAAATTTGATCTCAAATGCAACTAAATATACTTATTAATATATAAAATGAAAAAATTATTAATCCTATTAATATTAAGTACAAGCTGTAAGGGAAGTATGAAGCAATTGAAGTAGAATCGACCGAAGTTCAAGATTTAAATGAATCAAAAGCAGGGGTTGCTAGTGCAGTAAAAGCTGTGAATAATGCACTTGTAGATTCTGATCAGCCTATACTTGAAAAATATGCTAATGAAAGGTTACGAAACGGTCATTCTTCGACATTGATTGAGGATAAGAAGACGTTTATCGTATCGTTGGTGTGTGGTAAATATAATTTTGGTAATGCTGATGTGTCAGAACAAACGATTAACATGCTTGACAAAAAAAACGCTGTAGTCGAATATGTTAGTTTTTGCAAATACACATGAAGCAGACAAAGATCCAGGAACACTAAAGTTGAGACTTTTATAAATATGGCATAAAAATAAGGGTGGGTGGCGTTTAGTAGCGAGGCATGGAGTCAAAATATAACTAGAATTATTATAAAATAAATTCAATGATGAAATCAACAACAAAGAAATATGAGATTTCCCGCCGTAGCGCAATTCAGTCGGTTTTAGGAGTTGCAGGAATGGGAATAATGGCTTTACCAGAATCTTCCTACGCAAAAGGAGTTGGGAACAAATTCTCAGCGTTTACAATGGGGCAAATTAAAGGAAATGGAGAAGTAAAAATCACCAAGCTTGAAACATTTCTGGTGAAACCCCGTTGGCTTTTTTTAAAAATACATACCGATGCAGGTGTAGTTGGGTTAGGCGAACCATTGTTAGAAGGACGTGCACTGACCGTTAAAACGGCTATTGAAGAAATAGAGCCCTATCTAGTTGGTAAAGATCCCAGACATATAGTTCACCATTGGCAAGCAATCTATAGTCACGCCTTTTATCGTGGAGGGCCAATTCTAACAAGTGCCTTAAGCGGAATTGACCACGCATTATGGGATATAAAAGGAAAACTTTTGAATGTTCCTGTGTATGAACTATTAGGAGGTCCTACACGTGACCGTGTAAGAGTGTATGGCCGTGCAACTAGTGCAGATCATATAAAACAGCAAAAAGCATTGGGCTATACCGTAATTAAAACAGGTCTGGCGAAAAAATCTCCTGCAAACATTGTTGAAAATCCAAGATTTGTTAAACATGCAATAGATAATTTCGCTTCTCTACGAGATGCGGGTGGCGAGACATGGATATTGCGATAGATTTTCATGGTAGTATATCGCCTCAAACGGCAAAAATTCTTATTAAAGAACTAGAACCTTATCAACCAATGTTTATTGAAGAGCCCTGCCAGGCGCAAAATGTGGATACCATGGTCGACATTGCTCGTGGAACGCATATACCCATAGCAGCAGGGGAAAGAATATTTACCAAATGGGGTTTTCGCGAACTGCTTGAAAAGGGAGCTGCTAGCATTCTTCAACCGGATCTATGTCATGCAGGCGGTATTACTGAAGGAAGGTTAATCGCAGGTATGGCCGAAGCCTATTACATACCGATTGCACCACATAATCCGATGGGGCCTATATCCCTAGCGTCTGGACTACACCTGGCCGCAAGCATTCCCAATTTTTTGGTGCAGGAACAAGTTTCTTTAGGTGAAGGTTATTTGAAAAATCCGTTTAAATTACAAAAAGATGGAACGGTAATGATTCCACAAGGACCAGGGTTTGGAATTGAATTAGATGAAGAGCAATTAGAAGATAAGATAGGCCACGACTGGAAAAATCCAGAAGTTTATAATGTCCTAGATGGCTCAGTAGTAGACTGGTAGAGCAATCATTTAATAACGAAATGAGGTATTATTTTGCAATATTTAATTCTATATAAATGAATTTTTTTTAATAAGGATCGATTAATTATATAACAATTATTTATGGAAAGAAGAAATTTTCTTAAATGTGCTTTTATTGGCTCTGCTGCTTTATTGACTGGCTATCCATTTATTAACTCCTCCGCTGCTTCAAATCTTAAGATCACTAAAATTAGGTATTACAGCGCTCCAGGATATAATAAGCCATTATTTAATCAGGCACGTGGTATTGTCGAAATCGAAACCGATGGAGGTATAATTGGTATTGGTGAGGGTGGTTCCAAAGACATGATAGAGCAATGTGCGCAGATGATGATTGGTGAAGATCCTTTTAAAATTGAGCATATCTGGCAATATATATATCGGGGAATGTTTTATCCTCCAGGAAGAGAAAAGCTACATGCGTTGGGTGCATTGGAAATGGCACTGTGGGATATCAAGGGTAAGGCTTTAGGAGTACCTGTTTACGAACTAATGGGTGGAGCTACACGCGATTATGTAGAGTGTTATGCGACTGGGTTTAGGGCCTCAAAAGCTAAGACAGAAGAAGAAAGAGCTAGAGACTGCATAGAAGCTGGTTTACGTGTTTATAGAATCGGGCCAACCGGCGGAAATGGGGATACACCTTTTGATTTTTATAAAAATGCGACACAAACAATGGAATATTGTAAAAGAATAGATGAAGCCGTTGGAGGTAATGGAAATTGGGCAATTGATTTACATACTCGCTTTGATATGCCTGAGGCAATTAAGATTTGCTCGGCACTTGAAGAATTAGAACCTTATTTTGTTGAAGATATCGTTAGATCTGAGAATCAAGAAGCGTATAAAATGGTTCGCCAAATGACTAAGGTTCCTATAGCTGTTGGTGAGCAATTTGGTGATAGGTGGGATACGAATACATTAGTAGAGAACAAACTGATTGATTATAGTCGTATGACAGTTCCAAATACTGGAGGTCTCTCAGAATATAAAAAGATAGCTGCTATATGTGAAACTCATTATGTTGGATTGATTCCACATTTTACTGGTCCATTATCAACAGCTGCCCTTGTTCATGTGTTAGGCTCGAGTAGTCCTACACGATCCATGATAGAGTTAGGGGGAGGAGAACCTGAAAGACCTGCTTACTTTAATGAGGATTTTGTCGATTTCCGGAACGGCAAATTATATCTGAATCCAAGCCCTGGTTTAGGTGTTAAATTTGAGCCTAAAAAAGCAGATTTTGTTATGGAAATAACGGCTAACACAAAATATCCGCATCCTATACTTAAGAGTCCGGATGGAGCAATACATAATTGGTAATCTAGAAATCATTTTTCAATATTGGATGTGGGAATCATTATTCGAATATAAAATATATTAATAACCTAAACTAGTTGGTATGAAAAAAAGACTACAAAAAGGATTTTGCTTTTGTAAAATTCCGTTTAAACCAAATGTCAATAAAGGACTTCTTTATTCATGTTTCTTGATGTTTTTCCTTATTCCCTTTACGAGTTCATATGCTCAAAAAGTTGTTGGAGGGCAGGTTAGTTCTTTAAATGGAACTCTCTCAGGAGTGAATGTTTCTGTAAAAGGAACTTCTGTAGGTACTAGTACAGATGCTTCTGGAAATTATTCTATACTACTTACGGGAAATGGAAATGTCTTAGTGTTTTCATATATTGGATATTTGAGTCAAGAAGTTGCAGTAGATGATAGAAACACTGTTAATGTTCAATTAGCGGAAGATCAGCAAGCTCTAGACGAAGTTATTGTGGTTGGTTATGGTACACTTCGTAAGAAAGATTTGACTGGAGCGTTATCTTCTATTTCAACTTCTGAATTTAAGGAACAGCCTGTTACACGTATTGACCAAGTTTTACAAGGTCGTGCAACGGGTGTTCAAGTAACTAATTCAAGTGGAGCACCAGGTGGTGAAGCAAGAATTAGAATTAGAGGAGCTAACTCTGTACTGGGTAATAATGATCCATTGTTTATAATTGATGGTTTCGTTGGAGCAGATTTCAATACCATCAATACCAATGATATTGAATCTATTCAGGTACTGAAAGATGCAGCATCTACTGCAATTTATGGTAGTAGAGGTGCGAATGGAGTGGTAATTGTAACAACGAAAACTGGAAAAAGCGGATTTCAAGTTACTTATTCAGGACAAGGATCAACTTCAGACGTTCTCAAAAAATGGGACGTTTTGAATGGAGCTGATTTTGCGGAAATCGCTAATGAAAGATCCAAAGTACTTGGAGTTAACCCTATTTTTTCCACTGACCAAATTTCGCAATTGAGAGCTTCAGGTGGTACCAATTGGCAAGACTTAGTTTTCAGACGCGCAGGCGGACAGCAACATCAATTAGGAGTTGCCGGTGGAGGCGAAAAAACATCTTATTTGATTTCTGCAAACTATATTAATGAAAAAGGTATCATCCATAACTCAGGTTATAAAAGATATGTTTTTAGATCAAACATTAATTCAAAGTTGAATGATAATTTTTCAATAAGATTTAATACTACTGGTTCAAGAACAGAAAATCATAATACCAACTTACTAGGAGGAACTGGTAACCCTGTCGTACAAGCTTTATCATGGGCACCGACTCTACCAGCGTATGATGCTGCAGGAAATATTACTCCAGCAGATGCTATTGGTTCGGTAGGATTCAACCCGGTGGCACTTATGTATGATAGAGCGAATGATACTCAAGGAAATTTTGTTAATTTACTTGGAGGAGTGAATTATAAATTACCAGTAGAAGGGTTGACTTTAGATCTTCAATTCGGTGTGAATTATACCGATAGGCTAACCCAGACATTTAATGGAAATTTAGTTTCAAGGAATAATCCAACAGCAAGCAGAGCATCAACAGAGAACATTACTTTGCAAAGTACAAATGCTTTAAACTATAGACGTGTATTTAATGAAGACCATAATTTAGACGTGGTAGCTGTTGTTGAATCTCAGCAATTTACCAGCAATAGTTTCTCTGCAAATGCTACAGGATTAAAATTCCCATCGTTGGGATATTACAACTTGCAACTTGCAAATACTTATGGAGTAGGTACAGGTTATACCAAATGGACTTTATTGTCTTATTTAGCAAGAGCGAACTATTCTTATAAAAACAAATACCTTGTATCGGCTTCTGTAAGAAGAGATGGTTCCTCAAAATTTGCTGAAGAAAATAAATGGAGTGTATTCCCTTCAGTAGGGCTTGGATATAATTTATCTGAAGAGCAGGTCATCAAAGATTTAGGAGTGTTTAGTGCGCTTAAAATCAGAGGTAGCTGGGGAAAAACCGGTAGTCAGGCAATTAACCCTTACGCCACCCTGTCAACTTATAATACCAATGCTCCAATGGCATTTGATAATGCCGGTACAGCTAGTGGGGTTATGTTAGGAAATCCAGGAAACTTAAGGTTGAGATGGGAAACAACAGAACAGAAAGATATCGGGATTGAAACCAGCTTCTTCCAAGAAAGGTTATCTATAGAGGCAGATTACTTTGTTAAAAACACGAAAGATCTTTTATTAAATCGTGCATTGCCTGCATACGTGGGTGGTGGTTCTCAAACGTTAAACGTTGGAGAGGTTCAAAATAAAGGTGTCGAAGTCTCTCTTAAAGGCGTTATCTTAAATTCAGATGATTTTAATTGGACAAGTAATTTAAACTTCTCAACTGTTAAAAACCGGGTGACCAGTTTAGGTGGAATTGCACCAAGAATTGGCCAAGGAACAGGTGTTGGGGCAGGTATGTCAATTACCAATGAATTTATGCTTATTCCTGGATACTCACTTGGATCATACTGGGGTGTAAAATACTTGGGTACTTGGAAACCGGGTGAAGAAGCCGAAGCTAGTAAATACAATGCAAAACCTGGAGACTCTAGGTATGAAGATGTCGATAAAGATGGTAAAATATCAACAAATGATTTCCAGATTATCGGAAAGGGAATGCCAACGACTACTGGTGGATGGAACAACACATTTGCTTACAAAGCTTTAACCTTAAACGTGTTTTTTCAAGGAGTATTTGGTGTTGATAAATTGAACTACACCAGAGCTGCAGCAATGTCAGGAAGTGGAGATGCTCGTCAATATATATTGTCTGAAATTAAAGATAGATACATTCCAGGTGTAAATGAAACTTCAAATATTCCTGCATTTAGCAGCACAAACGTGGTATATACACAATCAAGTAGATTCATTGAAAATGGTAATTACATTAGATTGAAAAACGTAAGTCTTTCTTATAGATTACCAGAAAATACAGTTAAAAAAGTTGGAATCCAGCTTTTTGTAAGCGGAACGAATCTGTTAACCATCACAAAATACAAAGGTATCGATCCTGAATCTACGAACATTAGCTCAGGTACAGATACAGCTATTGGTATCGATTATGGAGGATATCCAAACTCTCGTACGATTACTGGTGGACTTAATTTGACATTTTAATTTAGATTAGAATTATGAAAAAGATATTTATTTTAGTGCTTCTTACTGCCTTCACTACATTTACAGGATGTAAAAAATACCTTGATGAAGAAACTCAGGGAGCCTTATTAGGAGTAAAGACCTTAGAGACACAAGTAGGTTTAGAGGCAGCACTTTCGGGTGCTTATAAAGGATGGGCTACAGCCTGGGGAACTGGTTTTATACATGCAACTGCAATAGCCGCTACCATGGGGGGGGATGATGTAACCACTCATAAAGCAAGTAATAAAGCAGATTTTCGTGAATTCGATCAATTCAACGTGCCCGCAACAAATCAGAGGACCCAAGCCTTATATAGTGGATGTTATAAAGCCATTCAGGGAGCAAATAACGTTCTTAACAACTTTCAAAATACCAAGGGAGATGCTGCTGTTATCGATATAATAGTAGGAGAAGCCCACTTTGTTAGAGCTCTTTCTTATTATTGGTTAACAAGATTATATGGAAGTGTTCCTTTAATTCTTGATGCTGACTTTAAAGAAGAAATGCTTAGTATGACGAAAAGTCCGGTAAAAGATGTGTATTCTTTAATAGTATCAGATTTATTAGAGGCTGAGAAACTGGTTCCAAATACCAAACGTAATCCAGGTAGACCTAATAAAGGAACGATTAAAGCATATTTGGCTGATGTTTATATGACAATGGCGGGTTGGCCTTTAAAGTTAACTGATAATTATGCTCTGGCTGCAACCAAAGCAAAAGAGGTTATCGATGGTAAAAGCGTTTATGGCTTTGATTTAGTTCCTACTTATACTGAACTATGGGAGAATGACCCAGCAAAAAATGGTACCAAAGAAGCCGTTCACCAAATTTCTACTTTCTTAGGTGTGGGTTCATCCGCAAATCAAAACTACGGGTTTTCAGCAATGCCGGGAGAAGAAAACGGATGGGATGACTTTTTCTCAGAGTTGAAATTCTTTAGAGACTTTCCAGAAGGGCCTCGTAAAGATGCAACATTCCGTACTGAATTTATAGCAACTAATGGAACTAAGACTCCTTGGCAAGTTAGTCAGACAGCACATCCATATTATAAAAAATATTATATCAAAGGAGATGTTCGCGCTAATTCCTCTCAAGTTCCAGAATCAATGTTGAGATATGCTCATGTATTGACTATTTATGCAGAAGCTCAAGCTCGTGCAACTGGAACTCCGAATCAAGCGGCTTACGATGCCATCAATGCTATTAGAACAAGAGCTGGCTTAAGTCCTTTGTCTGGTTTATCAGGACCTGCTTTTGCAGCAGCTGTAGTTCAAGAAAGAGCATGGGAATTTGCGGCTGAAAGAACTAGATGGTTCGATTTGGTGCGTCTTGAATTGGTACAACAAGCAAATGCCAATAAAGATCCAAATGATTTGCAACCAATTGGTGCAATTACAGAGAAATCGTACACTTTCCCATTACCATTTTCTGAAACTTCGGTTAATCCAAACCTTAAATAGTATAATGATAGTAAAGATTAATAAAATTAAGAAAAAAAAGCGTCAAACAGTACTGTATTGCTTATCTTTTTTCTTAATCTTTTTTGTTGCGCTTTTGCTCTTCCTGATTAAGAAATTCACTTGGTTTACAGCATTGTGAATATTAAAAAGGTGTCAAGTGAGTTTATTTTATGAATGAATTATATAATAATAATCTAAATTTTATGAAAAAACCAGAAATTAATAACGGCATGAGTCGGCGTGAGACGATGAAGGTTTTAGGTTTGGGAACTACAGCAGGTTTGCTGGGGATATTTGCGAACAGTTCCAAAGGATTAGCCCAAGATCGAACCACTTCCGCTTATGCTAAGGGAATGGCACCTGTAAAAATTAAAAGTGTAAGAGCCATTGCTACCGCCCCCCAAGGGCCAAACTTGGTTGTGGTTAAGGTTGAAACAACAGAACCTGGACTATACGGTTTAGGTTGTGCAACTTTCACACAAAGAGCAGCTACTGTTGTGACAGCAGTTAATGAATACCTAAATGAGTTCTGCATAGGTAGAGACGTTGATCAGATTGAGGACATTTGGCACGCTGCCTATGTTAGTTCCTATTGGCGTAATGGGCCAGTTTTAAACAATGCTTTAAGCGGTTTGGACCAAGCACTTTGGGATATCAAAGGGAAAAGGGCTAATATGCCAGTTTACCAGCTACTCGGTGGGAAATCAAGATTTGCAGTTGAATGTTATGCGCATGCAAATGGGCGTACACCAGAAGAAGTGGCAGATGATGTGCAAAGAATTATGGGTACAGGATTCAGACATATTCGTATTCAGCAGGGGGGATATGGGGCTCTGAATCTAGCACAAAAACCAGCTTTTAGAGAGCAGGGTTTTGGTCAAGAGCGCGATGCTTATATGGATCAACGGGTTTATTTAAATTCCGTTCCCAAATTATTTGAAGCCGTTCGCAAACAATGTGGTGATGATGTGGAATTGTTGCATGATATTCATGAGAGAGTCGAGCCGATGGATGCAATAAATATGATAAAGAAACTGGAGGAATATCGTCCTTTCTTTATTGAAGACCCATTCTCGCCACGAAATAATTCTTGGTTCAAACAACTAAGGGCGAGCACAACTGTTCCTATTGCCATGGGCGAACTTTTTAATAATCCTGAAGAATTTGTTCAACCCATGGTTGAACAAATGTTTGATTATATACGTGTGCACGTCTCCCAAATAGGAGGAATAACTCCGGCAATGAAAATTGCCAAGCTTGGTGAATGGTTCAACATAAAAACCGCTTGGCATGGACCACCAGATGTTTCGCCTGTAGGGCATTCAGCTCATGCACATATGGATCTTGTTGTGAGAAACTTTGGTACTCAAGAATCGGTAAATTTTAATGACAAGATGTTGGAGGTTTTTCCCGGAAGTCCGACGATTAAAAACGGTTATATGTATGTCAATGAAGCCCCCGGTCTGGGTGTAGACATCGATGAAAAGGCTGCGGCCAGATATCCTGCTCATTTCAATCCGGGCAATTGGCAGGTTAGAAAAAGTGACGGAACAATTATAACCCCTTAGTGGAATTAGAGTGAATTTAAGGAGCCGAGTCATTGACAAATGATCGGCCCCTTTTGCAATAAGTATCTAATTGGGATAAAGAGGTAAATTTTTAAAAAATGGGTTCAGATGGTTTAGGGATTGGTGGTCAGCTGTTCGATAAATAGCTTATTGAGGATGAGGATTGGAAGGGTCTAGGCAGGCACTTTTAAGAATACGTAGACAAAATAGCAGAGAACTTATAGCTATGGTCAAGGGAAAGATCAAGAATTACCGATGGATCATCGTCACATTACTTTTTTTAGGTGTTATTAACTATCTCGACATACAATATTCGTTCCCCCTGGATGATGTTGCCATGGCAGGACAAAATTGTGGCCAAGAGAATCAGAGAGGAGCTGATTAAGGCTTCGGCTTAAACATTTTTAGTTAGTATATCAGTAATTTAAACTGTTTATTTTAATAATCGGAGTAAGTATGTTAAAAAGGAGTCTGTAAGATCAATCTTAGGGCTCCTTTTTTTGTTGCTATTTGTTTTGTTTTGATATTTTTTTTGTATGTTTAAGGAATGTTACACAATGCATTCACAACGCCTAATTTTACTATTTGATAAAACGACTACACTCTTCTAATTGAAGCCTCTTTGATCAGATTTTGAAATGATTCTCCGTCTTCAATTGATATAACGAAACAATATCATTTAGGTAACAGCTGAAGCTTGTACAGGAAGTAAATTTTTTACTCGATTAATATGAAGCACTATACTAGTTGTACTGATAAGGAATTGCTTGATATCTTGAAAACGGGAAAAGAGGAGGCATTTTCTGAGATTTATTCCCGTTATTGGAAGTTGCTTTTTGACCGAGCCTACCTTATTTTGCGTAATGAAGAAGCCTCTAAAGATGCTGTGCAGGAGATATTCATCAGTCTATGGAACCGAAGAGAGACTGTAGAGGTTATTTACTTGAAGGCATATTTGCAGCAAGCCATCCGTTTTAAGGTCTTACATTTCATTCGGGAAGAACGTACTGATAGCGAATTTTATATTCGGTTAAGAAAGGTAACTACTGAGATCATTGCCGATAATCCTTTGTTATTTAAAGAACAAAAAAATATACTTCTTGAGTTGGTAGAATCCTTACCTGATGATTGCAGAGAAGCTTTCCTCTTAAGTCGTGAAGACGACATGACCTATAAACAAATAGCAGTACACTTGAATATTTCTATTAAAACCGTTGAAAAACGTATTTCCAAATCTTTAAAATATCTTCGCCAAAATATAGATATCGGCTATTGCCTCGCTATCCTCTTTATTTTTTAATAATATCTTTTTACCGTAGGGTACAGTCTAATCTCTGCTACTTAATAGTATATGGACGAAGATAAATATACCTTTCATAAGCTTATTGATAAATACCTGGCAGGAGACGCTAGTACTTCGGAACGCATGCTTGTGGAGGAATATTACCATCGGATGAGCCGGGAAGATAACAGCATTACGAGTTTTTCCTTTGAAAAAGAGACTGTACTAAAGGAAAGTATTTATCAAGATATGCTTATGGACATTCATCGTACTCACAGTGTGAGAACTATGAATGTATGGCATACTGCGTTTTTTAAAGTGTCCGCTGCTATTTTAACTTTTGCCACTATCGTTTCGCTTTATTTTTTTCTCCCTAATAGATCTGCAAAGAATAGCCCAGTTCAAGAAATTGTACAGCAGGACATTGCTCCAGGAGGTAATAGGGCGTTATTAAAAATGGCAGATGGGAGGGAAATTAATCTTGATGATGCCGGTATTGGCCAAATAGCAGAGGCTCCGGGAATAAAAGTTATAAAAACTACAGATGGGCAGTTAACCTGTGAGCTTACGGATGGGGATATGGCAGATGTAGGCTTCACGTCGCTGAATACAATTTCTACGCCTCGAGGCGGCCAATATCAGGTTGTCTTACCCGATGGTACAAAGGTATGGCTCAATTCAGAATCTTCGATCAGTTATCCGAGTAGGTTTTCTACAATGGATCGGTATGTAGAAATTACCGGTGAAGCTTATTTCGAAGTGACTCCGGATAAGCAAAGGCCTTTTGTTGTGATATCGGCGCACCAGAAAATCGAAGTTCTAGGAACTCATTTTAATGTTAACGCCTATAGCGATGAAGAAAGCACCAGAACTACTTTGCTGGAAGGCAGTGTGAAGGTCTACGCAAACGATGCTGAAACTACGATTCTTAAACCTAACCAACAAGCAATTTTGGGGACCAATAATAAGTTGGCTGTAATTGATGTACAAGCAGAAGATGTGATGGCATGGAAGAATGGACGTTTTGTGTTTAATAATGCAGATATCCAGTCGGTGATGCGCATTGTCTCTCGATGGTATGATGTTGAAATAGAATATAAAAACGGAATTCCTAAGAAGACAATTGGAGGGGATATTTCCAAGTTTGAGAATATTTCTCAATTGTTAGAAGTATTGGAAGCAACTGGTGGAGTTCACTTTAAAAGAGAAGGAAGGAGGGTAATCGTTATGTAATTCAAGGTGTTATTATAAACGATGATCAAAAAAATACGGGAGTGCTGGTAACACCCCCGATGTTCTTTTGGCTAATAGATCACTAGATGTGAAATAAATTCGAGTTCGAAACGAAACTATTTTTTATTAACCTTAAAAATCAAAGGTATGAATTTTTATACTTTATTCCAATTTTGGAAAATTCCCTTTATTACTAAAACATCACTTTTAGCCATGAAGATCATCGTTTTCCTTGTTTTTATAGCGATATTTCAAGTGAAGGCCAAAAGTCTTGCGCAAAAGGTATCTCTTTCCGAGAATAACGCAAGCATTCAAAAGGTTTTTTCGGCAATTAAGAAGCAAACAGGCTATAATTTTTTGTATGATGGGCATATAGTTAAAAATGCTAATCCCGTTAATATTCATGTGGAAAATGTAGAGCTTACTGATGCTCTTGACTTATTTTTCAGTCATCAGCCTTTTACTTATGAGATACTTAATAATACAATTGTTGTAAAGGCGAAGCCTAAAGTTGCTTTTTTTTCAAAAGAGAATCTTCCTCCTGCTAATATCCGAGGAACAGTTGTAAATAGTCAGGGAGAACCACTCATAGGCGTTAGCGTCTTTGCAAAAGGTACGAAAACAGGTGTAACTACAGATGCACAAGGTCAATTCTCTTTACATATACCTGACGATAACGGGACGCTTGTATTTTCTTATATTGGATTTGTAACACAGGAGGTTGCCGTAGGTGGCCGTAATACACTTCAAGTAAGCTTGGTAGAAGATGTCGGTTCTTTGGACGAGGTTGTCGTCATCGGTTATGGTACAACTAATAAGCGTGATTTAACCGGTTCAGTAAGTTCTGTGACAGCAAGTCAGATTGAAAATGTCCCCGTAACTACCATAGATCAGTCGCTTCAGGGAAGATCCGCGGGTGTTCAAGTGACAAGTAGTAATGCATCCCCAGGCGCTGATATTTCTGTTAAGATTAGAGGTGTTGGATCTTTCGGTAATACTTCTCCTTTGTATGTAGTAGATGGATATCCTATTACAGGAGGTCTTTCAGGTATCAATCCTGCAGATATTCAGTCTATGGATATTTTAAAAGATGCTTCGGCTGCTGCTATTTATGGTAATAGGGCATCAAATGGGGTTGTAATCATTACAACAAAACGTGGTAGTAATATAGGTGGAGTGCGGATATCTTTTGATGCGAATACTTCTGTACAGTTGCAACCCGAACGATATAGCATGATGAATGCTGAACAATTTATTACGGAGGCAAGAAAGGTTACTCAAACCGATAATTACCCATCTCTCAAAGAATGGTTAGACAACGATCCTTCATCTTTTAGGAATATTGATTGGCAAGATGCATTTTATAGGACGGGGTTAAGACAAAACTATAACATTGCGCTACGTGGTGGTGGAGAAAAAGTACAATCCTCTTTTTCTTTAGGCTATTTTGATCAAAAAGGTGTTGTACACTTTTCGAGCTTTAAACGTTATAATGCAAGTTTAAATTTAGATTATACGCCCTACAACTGGTTTAAGGTTATGACAAGTGTGAAATACGATAATCGTAACCGCGATAGTCGTGCAACAAGCCTGCAATCATTTCTATTCTTAATTCCAACAATGACTGGAAGACCGGGCATGGATCAAATTGAAGAAAATGGTATCTATGGATATTACACTTTAGGGCAAAAAGCTACTCAATCGAATCAGACGAATTTATTTGCAGATCTTCAACAACGAATAACAGACAATCCCAATGATAATCTTTTAACTACTGCTGCTTTTGAAGCGACAATTTTGCCAGGCCTTAAAGCCAAAACAAATCTTGGAGTAAATACACGCAGTAATTCTTCAATTACTTTCAACCCTGGTAATGACCGTAGTTTAAATGCACCATTATCTAATTACAGTCAAAATGTTGCAACCTCTGCCGAATGGTTATGGGAAAATACTTTATCTTATAGAAAGCAATTTGGTAAACATGCTATTGATGTTGTTGGTGGTCTTTCCGCTCAAGAAAATAAATACCGTACGTCAGGTGTCAGTGGAAATGGTTCTGTAAGTAATGACGTACTTAATGCTAGTAATGGTAATTTAACTACTATAAATTCCACTACTGGGTATACAGAATATTGGTCTTTGGCTTCTCAATTTGGTCGTGTAAATTATAAATATGCAAATAAGTATATTTTAGCCGGATCAATAAGACGTGATGGTTCTTCGCGATTTGGTCCTGGAAAGAAATGGGGAGTATTTCCAACGGCTTCTGCTTCATGGATAGTGAAAGAAGAAGGGTTCTTGAAAGAAGTAGATGCGATTAGTGATTTGAAGGTAAGGGCAAGTTGGGGAAAAGCAGGTAATCAGGATGTGCCTCTGTTTGCATATCAGGGACCTTATACTCCTGGCCCGTCTGCAAATGACAATAGAGGATATGTTTTCGGGACTACCAAAACATATAATCCCGGTCTTGTATTAAATGCACTACCTAATTCCAATTTGACCTGGGAAACAAATACTCAGAGTAATATTGGTATAGATGCGTCTTTTTTAAATAATCGATTCAGTGTTACAGCAGATTACTATAAAAGAGTATCAAGTGATTTCTTGCTAAATGTTGCTGTCCCTGCTCAGACAGGTTTTACCACGGCTCAACGGAATGTTGGCGAGATGCAAAACGAAGGATTAGAATTAGCTGTACAATATCGTAATTATGATCGTCCATTTAAATGGAGTGTTGGTGCTAATGGTTCAACTATAAAAAATAGAATAAATAGTTACGCAGAAGGTCTTACTCAGATGTATAACGTTGATCAACTTGGTTTTAGGAATTATGGAAGTAATCAATGGATCCAGTATGCCTTATCTAAAGTAGGGGGAACTATTGGAGCATTCTATGGCTATAAATCGAATGGAATATTCCAAGATAAGTCTGAAATAGATGCTTTAAACGCAGCTGCGGTTGCAAAGTATGGTCCAGGATCTTATTATATTGTATCATCGACATCTCCAGGAGACAGAAATTTTGTTGATTTGAATAAGGATGGCAGAATAACTGATGATGACCGTACTATTATTGGTAATCCACTTCCTAAGTTTTTTGGTGGAATTAACTTTGATGGTGAATATAAGCAATTTGATTTCAGTGTGTTTCTATATGCTTCTATAGGTAATGATGTTTTAAATTATGCTCGAAGAAACCTTGAGAACTTTGACGCCGCGGCTGGTGTAGGTCTTCAGAATTTTGGTACAGATTTTTACAATAATCACTGGACTCCAGAGAACCGTTCTACAACCTATACTCGATTGGTATCTTATGACCAAAGTGGAAACAACCGTGTTTCTGACGCATACATAGAAGATGGAAGTTATGCTAGATTGAAGAATGTGCAGATTGGATATACATTGCCTGAATCTGTGGCAAAATCGATCTATACCAGCAGATTAAGATTATATGTTAGTGCCCAAAATCTATTTACCATAACAAGTTATTCCGGTTTGGATCCGGAGGTTGGAAATGGGGTTGATCAAGGTAACTACCCAACAAGTAAATCTTTTACATTCGGTCTAAACGTGAGTTTTTAGTAAAGTGATAATTAGAACGGTTTATGGTAAATATAATTTAAAGAAATATGAAAATTAATAAGAAAATATACATATCTGTTTTGGTACTAACACTTCTTTTGCCAATGAGCTGTAGTAAAGAGTTTCTGGAACAAAAAAACACCAGAGAGCCTACAGAAGGATCTTTATTTAAAACCTCTGATGATGCATTAAAATTGGTGTCTGGGATTTATGACACCTTTCATAACAACGACTTTTTGATTAAGTCGATATGGTACCAAGCTAACTTCTTAACTCAAGATTATCAAAACTGGGGTTCTGATTCGTTTTTCTCAACCTATGAAATTCCTACAGACTTTGGCGCGTTGAATGTATTCTGGGTTAGAGCTTATCAAGGGATAACGAGAGCCAACTCCGCTTTAGAGATCATCGAAACAATGAAAAAGAATGGCTATGTTACTGATGCCTTGTCGAGTCGACTTAAAGGCGAGTCTTTGTTTTTAAGGGGAGTATTCTATTATTATCTAGCAACGGTATTTGGTGGAGTTCCATTGGAGCTAGAGCTAGTAAAGGATGACGGTAGACATCCTAGAAATACGCAAGATGAAGTATTTGCCGCAGTGGTGGCTGATTTGAAAACTGCTGCGGACCTTTTGCCATGGGGAGAGGAACTTGCTGCTTCAGATAAAGGAAGAGCTACAAAAGGAGCTGCATATGCTTATTTGGGCGATGCTCAGATGTGGTTGAAACAGTATGCAGATGCTGTAACTTCATTTAATCAATTGGAAGGACATTATACTCTTGAGTCTAATTTCATGGATATTCATGATTATAATAACCAAAATGGCAAGGAATCTATATTTTCTATTCAATATATCGCTTCGCCCAATATGAATAATCCAGCTAATGATACACAGTGGCTTTCTGCGTTCTGTATGCCCGAAGAAATTACTACAATGGGCTATTCTTATGTTACCAAAAAATTTAACGATTCTTTTGAACCTGGTGACTTAAGAAGAAGAGCAACTGTGATTGGACCAGGTGAAACTCATCCTGATCCTAAAATAAACATTTCAAATTATCCAAATGTGAAAGCGAAATTTGGAGGTATCAATACCGCTGGAACGGTAGAGAAGCCTTGGAAAGGGGGTGACGGTCTTCGTTCAGGATATTTCTCTGTAAAAACTTGGAGAGACCCGTTTGTAAATGGTAGAGCAGGAGATCCTAGTGCACCAAATGCTTATCAATATAGCGCATTTAATCAAATTCTAATGCGTTATGGGGCAGTATTGTTATCCAAGGCAGAAGCTCTAAGCAAAAGCGGAAATGAAGCAGCTGGCTGGCACATATTAAACAATCAAATCAGAAAAAGAGCAAATTTAGGACCAGTTGCTGGAGATTTTATGACTGCAATAAGCGATGAATACCGTCATGAGCTTGGTGGAGAATATAGTACATTCTTTTACTTAAGAAGACAAGGAGAGGGGGCTGCAAGTAAATTCGTTAAAGATAAATACGGGATTACTATTCCTCCAGGTCATGAATTGATGCCAATTCCAGTAGCTGCAATTGGTTCAAACTTAACGTTGAAACAAAATGATGGTTATTAGTGCTTTTTGAAATAAATTGGTAAAAACAAGCTTTTTTATTAGGACTCACTTTGGGTTATAGATTATACCTACAATGACGCAATGGTCGCCACACTGATAGTCAATATTTAAAAAGTTTTGTTTTTGACTTCAGGAAAGTGGAAGGTGAATAACATGGAATAATTGATAGTTATTTAGAGAGATATAATTTAAAAATTAAACGAACATGAAAAATAACCGTAGAGATTTTATCAAAAAAACTGCTTCTGTAGCTGCTGCTCTTTCTTTGGGTGGAAGTTCAGTTTCGGCTACCAGTTTACTTTTACAGAATAAACAATCAAATAAACAATTGGCGAGCACGGCCAAAGATGCGGGTATGGAATTTAGCAATGCTTATTTCGGGGGCATGGTAGCAGAGAAGTACCTGATAGAGCTGGCAAAGCAAATTGACGTATTGGGCGCTGTTGGGGGTATCAATCCGCGGATGGTTGGACTGGAAAACGCTAAGCCATGGGAATACGAAGCGGTAGCTGCTGTGAAAAACGCATGGAAGGGCCACGGATTGAACTTCAATGTTGTGGAGGGGCCCCCCTCTTTGGGCACGTTGACCAAGTTGGGTCTTGATGGGAGGGATGAGGAAATCGAGAATTTCATTACCTTTATGAAGAGCCTCAAACGTGCAGGAGTTGATGTGATCTGTTATAATTGGATGCCGGTTATTAGTTGGGCTCGTACATCTACAGACCGCCCAGGTCGCGGAGGGGCATTGATGACAGCTTTCGATTATGAGGAAATTAAAAATCGACCTTTAACCCAATATGGGGAGATCTCTAGAGAGGCTATGTGGAAAAATCTCGAATATTTTCTTAGGGCGGTAGTCCCAGAGGCTGAACAAATAGGTATGAAATTGGCAATGCATCCTGATGATCCCCAGGTGAATAGTATCCAAGGTATTCCTCGTATCATGAACACAGTTGAAAATTTTGATCGCTTATTGAGGATTGTGCCAAGCGAGTTTAATGGAGTGACCATGTGTCAGGGTAACTTTTCATTGATGGGAGCCGATATACCATCTCTCGTGCGAAGATGGGGTAAAGACGGTAAAATCCATTTTGTCCATTTTAGAAATGTTCAGGATCTCAGTGGAGTGTTACCAAGCACAAAGTTTACAGAAACGTTTCATGACGAAGGACAGATCGATATGTATGATTCCATGAAGGCTTATTATGATATAGGATTCAGAGGGTCAATCCGTCCAGACCATGTTCCGACAATGGCGGGCGAGGAGAACATACGCCCAGGTTATATGTCTTTGGGGACCTTATTTGCTTTGGGATATATGCGTGGTCTTGCAGAAGCAGTAGCCAAGGCCGAGGGTAACAAACTTTAGCTATAAATAAGTCCTTTAACTTTATCAATTTATTAGGACCATAAGTACTAATAATAGTTCCATCACCGTTAAATTTTTATTCAAATGAAAAAGATAGTTCTACTTTTTGCGGCAATTTTTTTGTGCATTTTTTTTGTTCAAGCTCAACGTATCGGATCTACGTCTGAATATGTCAAGTCTCTGACCTCCAAATGGGAGGGTGCGCGTTTTTCCGACGGTCGTCCGCATGTTCCTGATAAAGTATTGGAGCGCTTGGAACATGCCACTCTTGAGCAGGTCTGGGGCTACCTATCCTCACGTGGCTACCGTACCCAAGTGGCCATGGGCTGGATTCAACTGAACCCCGGCGCGACGATGGTGGGACGTGCTGTTACGGCGCAGTTTATGCCTTCCCGGCCAGACCTCGACAGCTTGGTAAAGGCCCAGGGCAAGGCTGAGGGCCGTTCCCAGAGCGGCGGCATAAACATTTGGCCCATTGATATATTGAACAAAGGTGATGTTTATGTTGCCGACGGTTACGGCAAGGTTAAAGACGGTACGTTGATCGGTTCCAGCCTTGGGAATGCTATTTACGGCAAAACTGGCAAGGGTGTTGTTTTTGATGGCTCAGTACGGGATATGCAGGAGCTCAAGGATACCGAGGGCTTCAACGCATGGATCAAGGGGCACGACCCCTCCTACATCCGTGATATGACCCCTACCAGCATAAACGCGCCGATTCGCATAGGGGAGGCGACCGTTTTTCCCGGGGACATCGTTTTTGCGAACGACTACGGCGTTGCCTTTATCCCCGCTCACCTTGTGCAGGGCCTTGTGACCGCTTCGGAACTGACGGCCATTCGCGATGAATTTGAACGCGTGCTTCTTCAGCAGGGCAAATACCCGTCGGGGGAGATACATGGGGATTGGAAAGATAATATTAAGGAAGAATTTAGAGTTTGGTTTGGAAAATATCCCAAAGATAAGACTACTCTAACAGAAGAGCAGATCGGGACCTATCTGAATCGCATGAAGTAAGTTGCTAGCGATTAAACTTACAGCTTTATGTTCCAGCTCAGGAAAGATTATTTTTTTTTCAGTTCAACTTGGTTTGTTATCAGATAAGTTAATAGTCCTTGTAAGATGTTATGTTGGAATGTGAATACGACAGAAGTGCTAGGCTAATTTCAGATTTTTACTTTGATATCTTAAATCTTCATCATCATAGTATAGGCTCTGAGTTAATCTGAAAATGTTAATATAAAGCTTATTAATTTTTGATGTTCCTTATTTTATGTTACGTAATATAAATTTACAATGAAATGGATACGCATTTTTTTGATTTTAGGCATGTTTTTAATAACAAGTTGTATGGATTTTGTAACCATAATGCCAACTGGTAAGGATTGGCCCAGGTATGGAGGGAACAACGGGGGAAACCGTTATTCGCCATTAAATCAAATCAATACAGAAAATGTAAAAAAGTTGAAGGTGGCTTGGATGTACAATGCATCAGAGCCTGTAGATTCAAGCGAGACTAGACCTCAACGAGTAAAACAAATTCAAACCCAACCTATTGTAGTACATGGTGTTCTCTACGGATTAACACCCGAGTTGAAATTATTTGCCTTAAAAGCCGGAACAGGTGAACAACTATGGAAATTCGAGCCAGAAAAAGGGAAGGAGCAGGGCTTTAGTACCAATAGAGGTGTAATGTACTGGGAAAGTGGGAATGATAAACGTATTTTGTATACTGTTGGATCGTTTCTTTTTGCTGTTAATGCAAGTACAGGCGAAATAATCAGGAGTTTTGGGAGTGATGGAAAAGTGAGCCTTCACGAAGGGCTCCAGAATGGTTTAGATAAGGACATAAGCACGTTGTCTGTCAGCGCTTCTACTCCTGGAGTGATTTATAAGAATACTTTAGTTATTGGTTCCAGTGTGTCGGAATCAGGGGATGCAGCTCCAGGGTATATTCGTGCATTTGATGTCATTAGTGGAAAATTGAAATGGGTGTTTCATACTATTCCACATCCTGGAGAATTTGGATATGACACTTGGCCAGTGAATGCCTATCAAGAAATTGGTGGGGTTAATTGTTGGAGTGGTATGGTACTCGATGATAAGCGCGGTGTAGTTTATCTGGGCACAGGCTCTCCTTCTTCTGACTTCTATGGCGGGAATCGGAAAGGTAAAAATTTATTCGCAAATTGTATTTTAGCTCTTGATGCGGAAACCGGTAAGATGAAATGGTATTTTCAAACGATACATCATGATCTTTGGGACCGAGATATCCCTACTCCTCCAAACCTTACAACTATAAAACACAATGGGAAAATGGTTGATGTGGTAGTACAGGCAACTAAGGATGGTTTAGTTTATGTGTTAAATCGTGATAATGGAACCTCATTGTTTCCAGTTGAAGAAAGACCTGTCCAAACGAATGGATTAACTGGGGAGCACGTATGGCCAACACAGAAATATCCACTGAAACCACTTCCCTTTTCTCGCCAGATTTTCACAGAAGATGAAATTACAAATATTTCTCCCGAGTCTCATGCTTTTGTAAAAGAGCAGTATTTGAAATTTAGGGCGGACAATAAATATACTCCTCCAAGTGTAAAAGGAACAATACTTTTTGGATATAGCGGGGGAGCAGAATGGGGAGGGAACTCAATTGATCCCAATGGTGTTTTATACCAAAATTCAAATGATGATCCTTGGATTCTTCAGATGATTGATACGGCGACCTTAAATAAAGAAGTTGTTTCTGTCTCAAAGGGTAACGCAATTTATATTCAGAATTGTGCGGTTTGCCATGGCCAAGATAGAAAAGGGAGCGGTATTCAATTTCCCAGCTTGGTTAATATTGGAACAAGGCTTTCATCCGCCGAAATTAATTCAGTTATTAAATCAGGAAATGGAAGAATGCCAGCATTTCAACAAATTTCTGATGAGGATCGTGCAGCGATTGTTGATTTTCTTCTTAATCCCCGGGTATCGAGAAATGTTATTGAACATGGTGCAGAATCGGAAAAGAACAAAAATAATGATCAGATTTTTGGGTTTAAGCCGGCATATATAACTAAGATATGGAGGAAGCTAAACGATCAGGACGGCTATCCAGGAGTTAAACCCCCTTGGGGAACGTTAAATGCTATAGACCTCAGCACTGGTGAATATTTATGGCGTGTTCCCTTAGGTGAATTTCCCGACTTGACTGCAAAAGGCATTCCTATTACAGGTACAGAAAGCTATGGAGGACCTATATCAACAGCTGGAGGCCTCGTATTTATTGCAGGTACAAGGGATGAAAGAATCCGTGCTTTTAATAAAGACACTGGTGACGTTTTGTGGGAGTTTCAGCTTCCGGCAGGTGGTTTTGCTACTCCAATAACATATGCGGTTGATGGTAAGCAGTTTGTAGTAATTGCTGCGGGAGGAGCAAGAGGACAAAAGGCAGGTGGAAATTATATCGCTTTTTCTTTGGGGGATGAAATCAACTTTCAGAAAACAACATCAATTAAGTGACCCGAAGCTTATCTGAAAAGACTGGAAAAAGCAACTTAGCAAATAATTAATTTTTTAAATAAATAACATGGAAAAGAACGTATTACAAAAGATCATTTCAAAGAGCCGGGCCGACGAGGAGGCCTATTCCGGCATCTAGGCAAGCCGAAGCCGACAGCCCTCAGACTGGCGACAGCCGCCGTTCCTTTTTGAAGAAGACTGCTTTGGGCGGTATTGCCCTTACAGGGCTTATGGGGCTTTCCATTGAGGACACGCTTGCCCAGACCACCTCCAAGGTAAACCGCTCTTCTAACCCTTCGGACCTTAAGATAACCGATATGCGCTATGCCTTGACCAATGTGATGGGGGGCACGGCGATTATTCGTATCGACACCAACCAAGGGATATACGGACTTGGAGAGGTAAGGGACGGCGCGGATCCGCGTTATGCCTTGATGCTCAAGAGCCGCATCCTTGGGATGAACCCTTGCAACGTGGAAATGATATTCAAAGCGATCAGACAATTTGGGGGGCCTGCCCGTCAGGCTGGTGGTGTCTGTGCAGTAGAAATGGCCTTGTGGGATTTGTGTGGCAAGGCACATGGTGTTCCTGCCTGGCAACTGTTGGGGGGAAGATACCGGGATAAAGTTAGATTATATGCCGACACTCCCGAGTCGAGCTCACCTGAAGAGCAGCTTAAGCTGATCAAATACCGAATAGAGGACCAAGGTTATACATGGCTGAAAATGGATGTGTCCATTGCCGAGCTCAAGGGCAAGTCAAATACGGTTGTAAATTCGAAGTTCTGGGAAGACTCCCGTGGTAATCTAGCGCAGTGGGGAGATCAGGCCAATCCGATGTCCTACGCTAATACGATGCACCCGTTTACGCAGATTCAGATTACCGACAAGGGACTGGAGCACCTGCAGCAGGTTGTGGAAGAGGTTCGCAACATGGTGGGTTACGACATTCCCATTTCTACGGACCATTATGGTCATTTTGATGTGAACAATCATATCCGTTTGGCCAGAGCGTTGGACAAGTACAGACTTGCCTGGTTCGAGGACGCCATGCCCTGGCAATACACCGAGCAGTGGAAAACGATCACTGACGCCATCCAGATGCCGACGATCACAGGGGAGGACATTTATTTACTGGAAAACTTCAAGCCATTGATCCACGCCCGTGCGGTGGATATCATTCATCCGGATTTGGCCTCCTCGGGCGGTCTTTTAGAGACAAAGCGGATCGGAGACTACGCCGAGGAGTTCGGCATAGCCATGGCCATGCACCAAGCCGGCACCCCGGTATCATTTATGGCCAACGTGCATTGTGCCGCCGCCACCCAGAACTTTTTGTCGCTTGAGCACCATTCGGTGGATTTGCCGTGGTGGGAAAGCCTGGTTAAGACTACGGACGGCAGGCAGTTGATTACAAAGGGGTACGCGAATGTTCCGCTAATGGCCCCGGGTTTGGGAATTGAACTTAACGAGGATGTGGTTAAGGAGCACCTGCATCCAAGAGACAAGAGCTTTTTTGCCCCGACAACCGAGTGGGACCAAAGACGCTCGCACGACCGGACCTATAGTTAAATGAGTCTTAAGTAGAGGCTAACTTAACGACACGGCCTCTGCTTGTACTCTTTGTTTAGATAATGAATTTGCAATAATATTTTACAGAATATATTAACGTTTAAGGCATTTTTATGATCGAGGTTACAAATATTCACAAGATTTATGATTGATATCCTGGCCCTTTAAATTAGAGTCAAAAGCTGTTTTGTTGTTGATTGTATGTCTTTAGGAATAAGTAAAACTGAATAGTAAGAAAATTTAAAGATATGAAAACACACACATTTGTTCTATCTCTGTCATCTAGTTGGCTACGTTCAAGTCAAAAGATGACTATAATAATTGAGCTTGTTATTTTATTGTTGAGTATTAGTTTTTTACAAACTAGAGCTGAAGAATTTCGGCAAATTGCTCAGAATAGACAAAACATGTCCTTAAGGCAGGTTCTTAAAAATAGTGAGTCAAATTGGGATCATGCGGTTCTTTTGGGCGAACATTTAGGGAATCAAAATAGTAATAAGCAGATTAATAATCAGTTTTTGGATGTTCGTGGCAAAGTAAGTGATAAAGATGGTGTTGGATTATCAGGGGTTAGTATTAAGCTTAATGGTTCAAATATCGGCGCTACTACAGACGCCAACGGATTATATTCTATACGGGTTCCTAGTGGAAATGCCGTTTTGTTATTTAGTTATCTCGGTTTTGTTTCTCAAACTGTTCCTGTTAACGGACGCACATCGATCAATATAGTAATGTTAAATGAATCGACTGGATTAAGTGAAGTAATTGTCACTGCTTTGGGAATAAAGAGAGAGGCTAAAAGTCTAGGTTATGCAGTCACAAATGTAAATACAGAACAATTGGCCGACTCTAGAACCACGAATGTAGGTAATAGTTTGCAAGGAAAAGTTGCAGGATTAAATATTTCGGCACCTCCAACTGGTCAAGGTGGATCATCAAAAATTCGAATTAGAGGTCAATCTTCTTTTGGTGGCAGTAATTCTCCCTTAATAATTGTCAATGGAATTCCCATAAATAATAGTGCTGAGGGTGCTGCGAATAGTAATGCTGAAGGTTTTACTGGAGAGGCTAAATCGGATCAAGGTGATGGGTTGCAAAGTATTAATCCAGATGATATTGAATCTATGACGGTATTAAAAGGTGCCGCAGCGGCGGCTCTGTATGGTTTCCGTGCGAAGGATGGTGCCATCATCATTACAACCAAAACGGGAAATAAAAGTACTGGAATTGGGATAGAGTACAGTTCGAATTTTCAAGCTGATCACGCTCTTGATTATACAGATTTTCAATACGAATATGGACAAGGTGAAAATGGGATCCGAAATGCCAGTGTTGCAGATGCCCGTAGAACTGGGGTTTGGAGTTTTGGGCCAAAATTTGATAACCAACCAATGTGGCAAGTTGATGGCACGGAAAAACCATATGCACCTTTCAAGGATCGCGTGAAGGCATTTTATAACATAGGCACTGTTGCTACTAATTCGCTAGCCATATCAGGAGGAACAGATCAAGGTAGTTTCCGTCTATCATTTGCGAATACCAATTCTGAGGGTATTATTCCCAATTCGAAATTTGATAAGAAAGTGCTTAATTTAGGGTTAAACTATCAATTGAGTGAAAATCTTTCTACACATGTTAATGCCAATTATTCTAATGAAAAAAATATTAATCCGCCAATTGTTACACAACAGGATTATAACATAAATCAAACGCTTTATACATTAGCTAATAGTATCGATCCGAGATGGTTAAAGAATTCCTATAAAGATTCTGAAACAGGTAATGAAATTAATCCTGCACGTTTTACGAACCGTACTAATCCATATTGGACAATCAATGAGCGTCGAGAGGTGCATAAGCGCGATCGTCTTTTTGGCAATATTTCATTACGTTATGAGTTTGCTCCCTGGCTATATGCTCAGGCTCGAGTAGGCCAAGATTATTTTTCAATCACTCATAATGCAAACCGTCCTACTGGTACCGCTTTCCTTCCTGTTGCGGCAACTGGATTTAATGGGAATTTTTATCAAGATGCTGAAACTTTTCGTGAAAGAAACTTAGATTTTTTGATTGGATCAAATAAAGAAATAGGCAATTTCGGTATTAATGCGACAGTTGGCGGTAATACCATGGATCAATATGGAGAAACATTAAGTACATCCGTTACGAATTTTTATATTCGTGATCTGTATACTATTGGAAACGGTCAAATTAAGGAGCCGGGATATACCTATCATAGAAAGAAAGTGAACTCACTTTACGCTACTGTAGATTTTTCTTATAGAAATTATTTGTATTTAAATGTAACGGGTCGTAACGACTGGTTTTCAACCTTAAATCCAAAATCAAACAATTATCTGTATCCATCAGTAAGCGGCAGTTATGTATTCAGTGAGTCTGTGGGAGAGTCATCGCCGTCTTGGTTAACTTATGGGAAGCTTCGAGCTGCATATGCAGAAGTTGGGGGCGATACTGATCCTTATACAAATGCCTTATTTTATTCTTTAAATAGTAATCCTTTTGGTGGTACCGCATTAGGTGGTATTTCAGGAAGTGTTAGTCCAAATCCGAATCTTAGACCATTAAAAGTAAAAGAAGCAGAGGTTGGCTTAGAGTTAAGTTTTCTTGAGCAAAGAGTAAGTCTTGATTTTGCTGTTTATAGAAAAAACACAGTGGATGAAATTTTAAATGTTGATATCTCCAATGCCTCTGGATTTGGAAGTACGAAAGTAAACGTTGGTAAATTAAGAAACGAAGGGTTAGAAGGACTACTATCAGTTGTTGCAGTAAAATCTCAAAATTTGAAATGGGAAACAGCTCTTAACTATACTTATAATAAAAGTGAGGTGTTACAATTGGCAGATGGTCAGCAAAAGATTGATGTAGGAACTGGGGAGTATATTGGTTTTGTATCGCACGAAGTTGGTTTGCCAATGGGATCTCTTCGTGGAGTAGATTATAAACGTGATGAACAAGGAAGCGTTATCACTTCTAATGGTAGGTTTTTAGCGGGTAATATCATTACCTATGGCAGTGCAATTCCCAAGCATATTGGTGGATGGCTTAATACAGTATCTTATAAAGATATTCGAGTTTTTGCACAAATCGATTTTAAAGGAGGTCACAAAATGATGTCTAATTCAAATTTCAACTTTATGCGAGAAGGGCTACATAAAGCTTCACTGGTAGGACGTGAAGGAGGAGTAGTTTTTTCAGGTGTAAATATCGATGGAACAGCTAATGCTAAGGCTGTAGAAGCAGAAGCCTTTTATTCTGATTACCGAAGTGCTAGTATCGCTACACCATTTGTATATGATGCTAGTTTTATTAGGTGGCGTAATTTATCAATTGGCTATGACTTGACTCGTTTTGTAAATAAAACCTTTATAAAAGGACTTAATATTAACGCATACGTCAGTAATCTTTTTATGATTAAGAAGTCGATCGATAACCTAGATCCTGAATCTCAATTCTCAGCTTCTGATCTTTTAAGTGGAATGGAATCACACGCTCTTCCTACAACCAGGGGATATGGATTAAATCTAAATGTTAAATTTTAAAATATTAACTGATACGATCATGAAAATTATATATAAACCACTGATCCTTTTTGTATTGTTATTAAGTGTCATCAGTTGTGATAAAGATTTTGAAGAAATAAATACGAATCCTATTTTACCATCAACAATGGATCCAATTTATCAGTTCTCAAAATCACAGCAAACTTCAGCTATTTCCAATTATCATTATCAAGGTGAGATCGTTCAACAAATCATCACTCCTTATGGTGGTGTTTTGGAAGGGGGGAATCGTAATACAGTGAACGAGAACAATGCAAATGCTACCTTTAATTCATTATTTGCCGGGCCAATTAGGGATCTTACCGATGTAATTAATAAACTTAAGGATAACTCTAATAGAACTAATCTTTATAATATGGCACGTATTTGGCGAGCCTATTGTTTCCAATATTTAGTAGACACCTATGGAGACGTACCTTATACAGATGCAGCAAAAGCCTATCTTGATAGTAAGTATTTACCCAAATACGATGATCAAAAACTTATTTATGAAGATCTATTGAAAGAATATCGGGAAGCTACAGATGCGTTGTCATCGGATAAGGATGTAGTTGCCGGAGATCTATTTTATAAAGGTGATATTGTTAAGTGGAAGAGGTTAGGGAACTCCCTTTTATTACGTGCTGGTATGAGATTTAGTAAGGTTGATCCTGCTAAAGCAAAAGCGATTGTGTCAATTGCAGTTGATCCGAGTAGAGGGGGCATAATGTCTTCTAATAATGACAACGCATTTCTTCAATTTGATGCAATATATACTAACGCAACTTCTAATGCACTATTGGGTGGCGAACGTCATAATTATTATATAGGAAAACCTTTCGTCGATTTCCTTAAGAAAACAAATGATCCAAGAATAGAGTACATCGCAGTTAAGTATCAAAATCCTACTAATCCGTTGGCAACAGCAGGAGTTGCAAATACAAATCCAGCAGACCAACAAGGAATGCCTTACGGTTATGACGAGAACTCCATTGCTTCTGCTCCAGGATTTCCAGGTAAAAATGGCTCAGCCTTTAATTATTCTCAATTTAACAGATCTACAGTAATTAGAATTGATGCACCAGAGTTTTTGATTACTTATGCCCAAGTGCAACTTCTTTTGGCTGAAGCCAATCAAGTTGGATATGTTGCGACAGGCTCTGTAAAAGATTATTATGAAGCAGGTATAAAGGGTCATATGGAACAAAAAGCATTGTACGGACAAACATTGAATATTACTCCTGCACAACAACAAGCATATTTATTAAATCACGATATCGCTTTTGATCCAACAAAAGCGATAGAACAAATTAATATTCAATATTGGGTGGCGTCTTTCAGAATTTGGGCAGAAGCTTGGGCCAATTTTCGTCGAAGTGGTTATCCTAAACTATCTCCAATTAATTTTCCGGGCGCAGATCCCGCAGTTAATGAAGGGGATGCTGGAGGTTTTATTCATCGCTTGACGTACCCACTTAGAGAGAAATCAGTAAATACAACTAATGTAAATGAAGCGACAACACGTATAGGTGGAGACAATTTGGGAGTTCGGGTTTTCTGGGATAAATAAACAATCTTTTTTGGATTGGATAATACCTTAATTAGTATCAATTTAAACAAAAAAATATGAAAAGCGTACTACAACATCTTATCTCTAAGCACCGAAAAGAAGAAAAATCCTATGCAAAGGCTAGGCAAGTCGAAATCGACAGCCCGAGAACCAGTGATAACCGTCGCGATTTCCTAAAGAAGACAGCTTTAGGTGGTATGGCCTTGACGGGGCTAGGGGCTATTTCTATCGAGGATATCTTTGCACAAACCACCTCAAAGGTTAATCGTTCTTCATCTCCTTCAGAACTGAAAATAACAGATATGCGCTATGCATTGACCAATGTTCTTGGAGGTACGGCTATTATACGCATCGATACCAATCAAGGAATATATGGCTTGGGAGAAGTAAGGGATGGTGCTGATGCACGCTATGCCTTGATGTTAAAAAGCCGTATTCTGGGCATGAACCCTTGTAACGTCGAGATGATCTTTAAATCAATTAAGCAATTTGGCGGACCTGCCCGTCAGGCAGGAGGAGTCTGTGCCGTAGAAATGGCTTTGTGGGACCTATGTGGTAAAGCATATAATGTACCCGCATGGCAATTATTGGGAGGAAGATACCGTGACAAGGTTAGGTTATATGCAGATACACCAGAAGCAGGCTCACCTGAGGAACAATTGAAATTGATTAAATATCGTACTGAAGATCAAGGTTACACATGGTTAAAAATGGACGTTTCTATCAGAGAGTTGTATAATATACCTAGTGCACTGGTGAATAATGATTTTTGGAGGGGCAAAGATGCTGATGCTCGTGCGGCGCAAACTAATAATTACATGAGCTATAATAATACGATGCATCCATTCACTCAAATTCAGATTACTGAAAAAGGGTTAGAAGAATTGCAAAAAATAGTCGAGGATGTTCGTAATATGGTAGGATATGAAATTCCGATTTCTACGGATCATTTCGGTCATTTTGATTTAAATAATGGTATCCGTTTAGGAAAAGCATTGGAAAAATACCGTTTGGCATGGATGGAAGACGTAATTCCCTGGCAATATACTGAACAATGGAAAATAATTACAGATGCCATCGAGACACCGACGATCACAGGCGAGGACATCTATTTATTGGAAAACTTCAAGCCGTTGATTCATGCGCGTTCGGTGGACATCGTTCATCCGGATCTGGCCTCCGCGGGCGGTCTTTTGGAGACAAAGCGGATTGGCGACTATGCTGAAGAGTTCGGGATTGCCATGGCGATGCACCAAGCCGGCACACCGGTATCATTTATGGCCAACGTGCATTGTGCGGCAGCAACCCAAAACTTCTTAGCTTTAGAGCACCATTCAGTGGATTTGCCGTGGTGGGAAAGTATGGTTAAGACAACGGACGGCAGGGAGCTAATCACAAAAGGTTATGCGAATGTCCCGCTTATGGCCCCCGGTCTGGGGATCGAGCTGAACGAGGAGGTGGTCAAGGAGCATCTACACCCAAGGGACAAAAGCTTTTTTGCCCCAACAACCGAATGGGACCAAAGACGCTCACACGACCGGACCTATAGCTAAATAAATTAAATCAGATAAAGATCTTTTGAAAAAAGGTCTTTATCTGATTGGCAATATCCTCCAAGTGCATAATCGTTGGTGCCTTATTTAGTTCTTTTTTGATATACCTTTTCTAAGAGCATACTTAGTACCAAAAAGTTGAGCGGTAAGTTTTTTTCTTGCGTATATATTAAATGTTCATTAACTTGTGAATGAATTTCTAAAAGATACTTATGATTTAATGCTTACCTATCAAAATCTATCTGATCAAGAGTTGTTGTTCTTATTAAAGACGGATGATGAATCGGCGTTTAACGAGCTTTATAATCGTTATTGGTCGGGTATTTTCTTAGTGGCAAGAAATCGTTTGTCGAATGACAGTGATGCCGAAGAAATTGTACAGGATATATTTTGTAATCTATGGCGCAAGCGTTCTTTGTTCGTCCTAGAGAAGAGCTTTAAAGCCTATTTCTCTGTTGCGGTAAAATATGAAGTAATCAATCGCTTGGCACAAAAAAAAAGAGAGAATTCCTTTATTGAGAAGCTTTCCAAAGAAAATACAGAAGAAGATTTATCTACACTTCAAACTTTAAGTTTTAATGATTTGGAAGAAAGATTATATGATTCCATCATTCTTCTTCCGGAGCGTTGTCAATTGGTTTTTAAACTTAGGTTTGAAAAGGAATTCTCTCAGAAAGAAATTGCTCATGAATTAGGCATTTCCGAAAAAACAGTTGAAGCACATCTCTCCAAGGCTAGGAAGCATATTCGTACTAGTCTTGGCTCTACATTTCCCGTCTATATTATGTGCGTTTTGCACATGCTCTAAAAAATAGTTTCATACATACTAAGGGATTTCCAATCTTCAATTGGCTTATATATAGAGAACTATTGAAAATATGTCAAGAATATCCGATAAAAAGCGCATTGAAGAGCTTTCCGAGAAGTGGCTGAACGGTACTATAACCGAAGTCGAACAGGAGGAGTATGACCTTTGGTATGGTTCTATCCAAGATAATAATATTAATGATTTATCTGAATCTGATTTAGCTCAAATGCAAAGTTGGATTTATCAGTCTATACAACAAAGAGAAGATTTCGGCAGGTATTCAAAAGTTAAAAGGGTACGACTATTAAAGCGTATCGCCTTAGTTGCTGCTAGCGTAGGTTTGTTTAGTATAGCTACTTCCCAGTTTTACAGCATACTATCACAACAGAAGAAGGAGAGCCAGGCTTTATTGTATTCTGCCATTACTCCTGGAAGAGATCGAGCGATATTGAGCCTTGACAACGGAGTCGTATTTGATTTGGATTCTTTGGGAAAGGGTGAGATCTTTCAGCAATCGGGAATTAAAATTGAAAAGAACGAAAAGGGAGAATTGATTTATTCGGTCCTAAGTTCCTCCGATGAGCAAGTGGAAATATTAATGAATACCATTTCTACCCCAAAAGGCGGTCAATATAGAATTTCTCTACCCGATGGATCTCAAGTTTGGTTAAATGCAGCATCTAAGTTGACTTTTCCAACAGTGTTTACTGGTGAAAGTAGGATTGTCGATTTGGTTGGGGAAGCTTATTTCGAAGTTGCTCAAAATAAAAGGTTGCCATTTAGAGTCATTACTCCAAAAGAACAGATTGAGGTACTTGGTACTCATTTTAATGTGAACTCTTATAGTGAAGAAGAATCTTCAACAGTAGCCCTATTGGAAGGTAAAGTTAAAGTGTCATTATCGTCTTCAGAGTTTAAGGTTTTAAAGCCTGGCGAACAGACGATTGTGAAGGGAGGATCTGTGCAGGTATTTCCTGTCGATTTGTCTGAAGCCATAGCATGGAAAAATGGTGAGTTCATGTTTAATAATGAGAGTATGAAAAGCGTGATGCAAAAAATAGCCAGATGGTATGATGTAGAAGTGGTTTTAAAACCTGAATTGGAAAATATTTCTATTTGGGGATCTGTGTCAAAGTATGAAAATATTAAAGAAGTATTAAAGATTATTGAAATGACAGGCTCGGCCCGTTTTAATATTGAAGGAAGGAGGATATACGTTATGAAATAAATTTACTATCAAAATGAAAACCATCATGAGCTTCCATAGACTCACAAGCTGAGATGAAGACAGGGCCCGTGATAGCTTTATCATCATTTGAAAACAAACCGAGTGTAACGAGCTCATTAATTCCAATGAAAGCCAATCACTCATTAATAATTATTCTGATGAAAATAGAACAAAAAATTAAGCTGAGAAAGATTGGCGGCTTCCCCAGCTTGTGATTCTAATTTCTAAAACAATAATCGAGAAACTATTTATTTTAAAACTTAAACCAATCAAAGGTAATGAAAAATTATGTTTTTAATATTGGAGATGAATTAAAGCTCCTGTTAATCAAATACCTAATCATAATGAAATTAGTCGTACTATTTATATTAGTGTCTCTTTTTCAAGTTCAAGCAAGGGAGGGCTATGCTCAAACTGTAAGCTTATCTAAACAAAATGTCTCGATAGTTGAGATTTTTAGAGAAATAAAGAAACAAACGAATTATAATGTTATTAGCACGTCAATGCTTATTAAAGAGACTCCCTTAGTGAGCATTGAGATGAAGGATGCATCTTTAAAAGATGCGCTAAATCAGTTGTTGATTCCAATAGGATTGTCTTATGTGGTCGAGGACCATTCTATAGTGATTAAAAGAGCGCGGCAGTCACTGAGTGTAAAGACAATTGTTGATAGGGATTTAACAATTGTTCAACAAAGGGAAGTCGCTGGAAAAGTGACTGATGAAAACGGAGAACCATTAGTTGGGGTGAGTGTTCGTGTTAAAGATAAGGCAACGGGTGCTACCACAAATATTAACGGACAGTTTTCGATTCTTATACAAGAAGGTGAAATTCTTGTGTTTAGTTATGTTGGATTTGCTCCTCATGAAGAGCGTTATTCTGGTCAAGGAAACATAAACGTTGTTTTAAAAGCAGATATACAGGATATTGATGAAGTGGTTGTGACAGCGTTGGGGATTACCAGGGGAAAGAAGTCACTTGCCTATGCAATAACGGAAGTGAAAGGAGATCAGTTTACACAAGCAAGAGAGAATAACCTTGGAAATGCTTTGTCGGGGCGTATAGCTGGCGTCAATGCTTCCAGTAGCGCAACGGGTCCTGGAGGATCGAGTCGTGTTTTAATAAGAGGGAATGGATCACTCAGTGGAGAGAATCAGCCACTTTACGTCGTCAATGGTGTACCGATTAATAACTCAAACCAGGGAACTCCTGGAACTTTCGGAGGGAGAGATATGGGTGATGGTTTGAACAGTATAAATCCAGATGATATCGAGACCATCTCTGTATTAAAGGGAGGTACTGCTGCTGCTCTCTATGGCTCTCGTGCAGCCAATGGCGTTATCTTGATTACTACAAAGTCCGGTGTAGCTCAAAGAGGATTAGGCGTAGAATATAATTCTACCTATACTTTAGAAAATCCACTTTCTATCCCAGATTGGCAATATGAATATGGTTCAGGAAGCAGAGGTCAGAAGCCTACTACTCAAGGGGAGGCTGTGGCCAATGGTAGAACTTCTTGGGGTGCGAAATTAGATGGTTCTCCTGTGGTTCAGCCAGATGGGATTGAATACCCTTATAGTGCACAAAAAGACAATATCAAAAACTTTTACAATAATGGCACAACCTTTTCTAATACCATTGCCCTGAATGGTGGGAATGCGGCAACTAATTTCCGCTTTTCGGTTTCGGATATGAATAACGCAGGGATTGTACCTAACTCCACCGTAAAGCGGAATACTTTTAATCTGAGTGCGAACGCAAATTTGTCGGACAGAGTACTTTTTGAAGGAAGGGCTCAGTATAATATTGAGAAAGCAAATAACCGGACCGCTATTGCCGATTTTACAGCTAATCCCAATGCCTCGGTAGGATTAATGGGAACGAATATTGATGTCCGAACATTATCCCCCGGATTCGATGACCGAGGACACGAAGTGCCTTGGAACGATTACATTTTCGTTGTCAATCCTTATTTCGCCATCAATAAGATCAAGAACGAGGATGAGCGGAGAAGGTTTATCGGATCTTTCAGTACCCGTTTAAACTTGACGGACGATCTTTATGCGCGTGCTCGGGCAGGAATCGATTATTTTAATATAAACGATTATTCAATTACCCCTACGGGGATTCTAACCAACGCACAAGGAAGCATGAGCAAAGGTCGGAATACCACCTACGAAACCAATGCTGAACTTCTTTTAGGATTTGATAAATATATTGGTGATATTTCTGTAAATGCCATCGTCGGTGGGAATCAAATGTATAACCAAAGGGCTGCAGGTGGATTAACTAGTGGAAACTTCAATGTACCTTTTAACTATTTTATTAGTAACGGAAGCAGTCAAAGTTTTTCAGATAGTTTTTCAGAATCTTCCATTAACTCATTGTTCGGCTCGGCTGATATAGGTTATAATAATTATTTGTTTTTGACCTTGACTGGACGGCAGGACTGGTTTTCTACCTTATCAAAAGCAAGCAATAGTTTATTTTATCCTTCCGCTGGATTAAGCTTTGTGTTTTCTGATGCATGGAATAACAAACCAGCGTGGATGAGTTTTGGTAAAATACGTGCTTCATGGGCTCAGGTAGGGGGTGGTGCTCCTAATCCTTATGGGTTGGATTTGGTCTATTCTGCTGGCGCAATCAGCCATTTGGGACAACCATTAATGACTATTAGCGGAAATACAATTCCTAATCCTCTAAAGCCTTATACATCCACCACGAAAGAGTTGGGATTGGAATTGAGAGCGTTAAATAATCGCTTAGGTTTCGATTTTACAGTCTATGACCGAGTTACAACCAATGATATCGTTAGTGCTTCGGTTCCTGTATCTTCAAGCTACAGCAATGTGAGGTTAAATGTTGGTGAAATGCGAAATAAAGGAATTGAACTTTTAATAACTGGTAGCCCGGTAAGACTTTCAAATGGATTTAATTGGGATGTGAGCTATAATATGGCTTATAATGAAAATAAAGTAGTAAAAATAGCCGACGGGTTAACCAGTTTGCAAGGCGGACAGCCTCGGACACAAAATGCTTTTGTTTATCACTACGAAGGAAAACCTTATGGAATGATTGCTGGATATCGTGCTAAAAAGGACGGCAACGGCAATGTTGTTTATAATAATGCCAATGGATTACCCCTTAAGAGTGATCTAGTGGAATTAGGACGTGGTGTTCCTCCATTAACACTCGGTCTTTCTAACAATTTCTCATATAAAAGCTTTTCCTTCAATTTCTTGGTAGATGGGAAATTTGGTTCCAAGATGTACACTTCAACAAATGCTTATGCCACGAATTATGGTTTAGACAAAAGAACGGTAGAAAACGGCATTCGAGAAACAGGGGTAAAGGTTACAGGAGTGGATCAAAACGGTGCTCCATTTAATAGTGTGGTGCCAGCACAGGAGTATTATCAAGGGATCGCATTTTCCATTACGGATCAATTTGTGTCTGATGCAAGTTTTATCAAGCTTCGTCAGTTGACACTTGGCTATGCCTTACCCAATACAATCTTATCACGAACACCTTTCCAATCGGCCAGCTTGTCTTTTGTAGCCAGAAACTTATTTTTGGTTTATAGCCAGGTAAAGAATGTGGACCCCGAATCAAGTTACAGCATCAGCGGCAATTCGCAGGGACTGGAAAACTTTGGTGTACCGCCAACCCGTAGTTATGGATTGAACCTGATGGTAAGGTTCTAGTAATTGGCTGATTATTATTAAAATAAAAATTAACATCATGAAATTTATAAAATCGAAATTCTTTGGAAAGTTTCTAAAAGCAGGTGTCGTAATGGTTGTTCTTCTTTCCTCTTGCGATAAAGGCTATGAGAGAATGAATAAGAACCCAAATGCCTTTACACAGCCTGTTATCGGTAGTCTTTTTTCGGCATCCATCCAAAGGCATGCAGGTACAGGTGATGGAAATACCCTTTATCCAAATTCAAAACAAGCAGGATGCTTCGTGCAATATTTCTCATCCTTGAATCCATGGCAATGGACCGGAGATAAATATTTATACAAACCAGATTATAATGACGGACTTTGGCAAACTGCCTATGGTACAGAGCTTAAAGAGGCTGTGCAAATCATTTCTCTTACCAAAGATAATCCATCGATGGTCAATCAATATAATATCGCACGTATTTGGAAAGTAGAGATTCTTCACCGTGTGACTGATTTATATGGAGATATCCCTTATTTTGAAGCAGGAAAAGGATTCATCGAAGGAGTATATAAGCCTAAATATGATAAACAGGCAGATATATACGCCGATATGTTAAAAGAGCTGGAAGAGGCTGCTAAAGCCTTGGATCCTGCTAAGCCTTCTTACGCTGCAGCAGACTTTCTGTATGGTGGTAATGTTACACAATGGAAACGCTATGCCTATTCGATGATGTTGCGCTTGGGAATGAGATTAACCAAAGTTGATCCGCGGATGGCTGAAACTTGGGTAAAAAAAGCGATAGCAGGCGGAGTGATGCAGAGCAATGAGGACATTGCAAAGCTGAAGCATACGTCCGCTTCTGGTACCAATTGGAATTGGGATTCGCGTCAGTTACAAACTGCTGAAGGTGTTCCTCCTTCTGCAAAAGGGAAAGGTTTTTCGAAGCTTAACCAAACCTTTATTGATTACTTAATAGCTAAAAATGATCCTAGGTTGCCGTTCTACTCTACATTATGGCAAGGTAATGCAGACCCTGCACAATTGCCAAACACGACCATGAAAGATAAACAAAAAGGGCTTCCGGGAGGTTACGATTATTCATCAATAAAAGATTTGATACCCAATTGGAAGGATGAAATGCAAACGGAATATTCAGAAATAAATATACATACCATTGCTCATTTAGAAGCGCCAACTATTTTTCAAAGCTATTCAGAAGTAAAATACTTATTGGCTGAGGCAGCTTTGCGCGGATGGGACAATGGTAGTGTTAAGACACATTATGAAGAAGGCTTAAGAGCGTCCTTGCAAGTACAATCCCTTTATCCTAACGGAATGAGTATTTCGCAAGCAAATGCAGCAGCAAATTCGTATTTATCGGCACATCCTTTTACGACAGGAAGTTTTGATGAACAAATGGAGCAAATTCATACCCAATATTGGGTATCGCTATTCATGAATAACGTGGAAGTATACGCGAATTGGAGACGTACAGGATATCCAAAACTTATTCCAACTAATTATCCTGGGAATGAAACTGGAGGGGTTATCCCTCGTCGTTTGCGTTATCCAGGTTCGGAAGCAAGTTTAAATACAGCTAACTATAATGCTGCAGTTCAATCTCAAGGACCTGATCTGTTCCTTACACGAATGTGGTGGGATAAGTAATACCATCGATTCCGCAATGAATATACATTGCGGAATCGTTAATTTCATTTACCTTGAACAGACTTTTTAAAGTCTATTATTAAAAAAAACATTTTAAAAACCATAAAGTTTCAGCAAAAAGCCCTCACAAAGAGACTTCTTGTTGAAACTTTGGATGATTAGGCAAATTAATATTATTAAATTGATTGGAATTTAGTTGCGGTAACCCAATTCTAATTTTTAATTCTACGCTTAACCTATAGCGTTAACATATCCTCTTTCAGCTAAAACTTTTCCCATCTCGTCATAATTTTCTCTGCCTTCAGGTGACCATGTCGATAAACCATCTACGTATCTGTTAAACATACAAAAGGCTGATGCAATTAATACTGTTGTATGTATTTCGTCATCTGTTGCATCGTTATTCTTAGCACTCAGTATATCTTCTTTTGACACCGCTTTTCCACCTTGTTGAACTTTATGAGCGATTCTTAATAAGGATTTCATTTTTTCTGAAATGGGCGCATTCTCTTTATCTTCTATTACAGCGTCAATAATTTTATACTCGTCCTGTAAATGGTATGCCGCCACTGCGGCATGTGAGGAATAACAAAAATTACATTCATTTCTGTTTGAAACATAGGTTGCGATTAATTCTCTCTCTCCACTAGTTAGGGTGTTTTCACCTCGTAAAAGAGTTTCTGCTAATGCATTAAGTGCTTTGGCCGTTGTAGGGTAATGAGTCATCAAGCCAATAATACCAGGGAGATTATTGTTAAGTGTAATATGGGGCATGTTTTTGGGGTTTAGATTTTAAATTAATGTACAATTAAAGGTAATAAAACCATTGATAAAAGAAAGAAAAAAGAATCTGTATTTTATAATTATTTAATAAAGTATATCGGAGATGAATCATATTTTAAAACCATAGAAAATTTTTATTACGTTATCATTGATGTTGTTTATTTCGATAAAATTTGTTTTTAAAAAATAATTTATATAAGTTTAAATGATATTGCCTTGGAATTTTCTCCTATAAGAATAATTCTATTTGCTAAAAAACAATTCTTTAAATTCACTTAAAACAATTCGAAGTATGAAAAAGCATTATGTTCGTTTAGTTATTATTTTATTGATGGGCCTGTCTTACAATCCTTTGTTTGGTCAGCACAAATTGGATGAAATATTGCCGACAAGGGGGTTCGTCATTGCTGCGCCGCGCCCAGCTGGATTGAATGAATTTGTTAAATTTATTGACGAAGAATTGGGTCCTAAAAATGTAAATACCCTAATTTTAAGAGTGGACTACAATTATCAATATGAAAGTCGGCCTGAATTGAGAGATTCCGTAGCCCTATCCAAGGCAGATGTAAAAAAAATGTTGGATGCATGTAAGAAATATAATATACGAATTATTCCCCAGGTGAATTTACTGGGTCATCAATCATGGGCGGGCAGAACCGAAAATCTATTAAAAGCCTATCCCCAATTTGATGAAACCCCATGGGTGAAAATGCCTGCTGAGTATAAATGGCCGAATGATGATGGTTTATATTGCAAAAGTTATTGCCCGCTTCACCCAGATGTCCATGCAGTAGTTTTCGATCTAGTCGATGAAATTACGGAAGTTTTTGAAACCAATGCATTTCATGCAGGAATGGACGAGGTTTTTTATATTGGTGAAAATAAGTGCCCACGCTGTGGTGGTCGTGATAAGGCGGAGTTATTTGCAGGAGAAGTGTGGAAGATTAGAGATCATCTTGCAAAAACCGGGAAAGAGCTATGGATATGGGGAGATCGTTTGATAGACGGTAAAACTACAGGCATAGGAATGTGGGCAGCAAGTATGAACAATACACATCGTGCCATAGATTTGATTCCTAAAGATGTCGTGATCTGCGATTGGCAATATAACCAACCTTATCAAACCGCTGTATATTTTGCCACAAAAGGCTTTAAAGTAGTTAGTTGTCCATGGGATAAACCCCATGTTGGCGTCATTCAGGTGGATGATATGGTAAGATCAAGAGAACATGCTACGAAACAAATGAAAGAAAACTTTTATGGTGTTGCACAAACCGTTTGGTCTGGTCCAGGTCCGTTTTTTAATGGCTACTATGGAAGAGAAAATGCCACTACAGCAAGTACAAATGCAGCGGCTGCCAACGAAACGCCTTGGCAAACATTCAGAGTCATGTATGATAAAATAAACAACCTCCAAGTTGCACCTTAGGGCATAAAAATTCACTAATATGATCGATATATAGCTAAATGGCTATAATGTCTTAATGATTTAAATCGGTTTTTCTTATAATTCTATTTTGAAGAGATAAGAAAACCGATTTTTTTATTATATTTATAACCCCCTATGATACGTCTAAACCATTTGAGTAACTAATGGACCAAATCCATACTCAGTTCTGGCCCCTATATTTCCTAATAATATAGAGAGGTACTCTAATTGGAGACGTACAGGGTATACCGTGCCGCTTAAGGTATCATATTGTTGAAGCAAGTGCCAATAATGAAAACTACTAGCTGCAGTTGCGGTGCAAGGGCCCGATATTTATTTAACAAGAATAATGTGGGATAAGCCATAGCATTTATGTTACTTCCTTAAATAAAGATTAATGTTTATTAAGGTTGTATTAAATTTATAAAATACTTACTTTTAAAACAACCTTAATAAAACATGGGATTTGGTAACGGATTGCTTAATAAATTATGAATAAAAAACTTTTTATACTTTTCTCCATATTAATTTTCGGGGTAATCCGTTCTGAAGCCCAATCGTCGACTCCAAAACCCTACAGTATCATTATTAAAGGTGGGCATGTCATCGATCCTAAAAATAATATAGATGGTATTGTGGATGTAGCCATTTCCCCGGCTTCCGATGCCAGAGCTATACGTCCTGGAGTTTCACTTTCTCCCGCACAGGAAGGGAAAATAGCGCTCATCGAGAAAGACATCGACCCTAAGCTAGGAGTTCAGATCATAAATGCGGAAGGTCTATATGTTATTCCTGGACTGATTGATATTCATTCTCATAATTTTTGGGGGCACGATGGCGAATATCAAATGAACGGCCCAAGAGGGCTATCCCCCGATGGTTTTACTTTTCGGACGGGTGTGACCACTGTTGTCGATGTCGGTGGCTCGGGTTGGCGTACTTTCCCTCTTTTTAAACGACAGTCTATAGATAAATCTCAAACGAGGGTATTGGCAATGCTTAACATCGTTGGTGAAGGGATGAGAGGTAGCCGATATGAACAGAATATTGGAGATATGGACCCCGAATTGACTGCTAAAGTGGCTAATGAATATAAGGGGCATATTGTAGGAGTAAAGCTGGCACATTTCAATGGACATGATTGGAAGCCAACAGATTTGGCATTGGAAGCAGGTAGACGGGCAAACATACCCATCATGGTAGACTTTGGTTCAGCCACACCTTTTTTATCATTGGAAAAACTTTTTTTAGAGAAATTTCGTCCCGGTGATATTTATACACATTGTTTCGGAGGAAACAGTAGTACGAGCACCAATGGAAGAGAGTCGATCGTTGATGTCACTACGAATCAGGTAAAGCCGTATGTGATCGAGGCTCAAAAGAAAGGGATTGTCTTTGATGTTGGTTTTGGCGGTGCCAGTTTTCTTTTTTCACAGGGCCTCCCAGCAGTAAAAAATGGATTTTACCCTAACTCCATTAGTACAGATATCCATATCGAAAGTATGAACAATGCCATGAAGGACATGTTGAATGTAATGTCCCTGTTCATGGCTATGGGTATGCCTTTCGAAGAAGTGATCAATGCCAGTACTTGGAATCCCGCTAAAGAAATAAAGCGGGAAGATTTGGGCAACCTTTCTATTGGCTCAGTTGCTGATATCGCCATATTGAATTTGAATAAAGGCGACTATGGCTTTTGGGCAAGGGATGGGAAAATAAGTGGAACTAATAGATTACAGGCAGAGATTACTATCCGAGGTGGGAATATTGTTTATGATCTAAATGGTATTTCGAATTCTTTAATACTACAATAAATCGAAAAAAAGAATTTATCTCTAAAATAGCCCAGATTCTTGTTTTCCAGTATTTTGAAAACAAATATTTAAGCTTGTATTTAGCAGAGTACACTGGCAAATTAAAAAAGGAATAATAAAGGTATTTCAAACACCAAAAACAAGAATCATTCATGCGTAAATATTATTTAATTTTTTTTCTTCTGTTTATTTATTTAATCAGCTGGGCTCAAAACCCTAATACTCCTTATAGTATCATCATTAAAGGGGGACACGTTATCGACCCAAAAAACAACATTGATGAAACCATGGATATTGCCATTAAAGGAAGCCCTGGAGGAACAGATGGAAAAATTGCGTTGGTGGAAAAGAATATTGACCCAGCTTTGGCCGTTCAGGTAGTCCGGGCAGATGGACTTTATGTAACTCCTGGACTCATTGATATCCATGTCCACTTCTTTTGGGGAACAGATTTGGATGGGACCTACAGAGATGGTCCTAATGGCTTGCAGCCTGACGGATTTACACTACGTACCGGAGTGACAACTGCGGTTGATGCGGGGAGTGCGGGTTGGAGAAATTTCGAAGTCTTTAAAAAGCAAACCATAGACCGCTCGAAAACAAGGGTGCTATCCTTATTGAATATCGTGGGCGAAGGCATGGCTGGAGGAAGTTTTGAAAATGACCTTCAGGATATGGATGCTCAAAAAACTGGTGAAATGGCCTTGAAGCACCCCGAGCATATCGTAGGGATCAAAAACGCTCACTTTTATGGGCCCGGTAAAGAATATCTGATCCCTATCGACCTCTCGATCAAAGCAGGTCGGATGGCGAACATTCCTTTTATGTTAGATGGCAGATTGGAAGACGAGATATTCCAGCGTTTCAGGCCTGGCGATATCTACACTCATGTATATGGTCGTGCAATCTTGGATTCTACAGACCAGATAAAGCCTTTCGTTCTTGAGGCAAGAAAGAGAGGAGTTATTTTCGACGTTGGATTCGGCGGTGCCAGCTTTGATTTCGCCCGCGGTTTACCTGCGATCAAGAGCGGATTCTACCCCAACTCCATCAGTACTGATCAGCACATCAACAGCATGAATAATGCGATGAAGGACATGCCCAACATCATGGGCCTGTTCATGGCGATGGGCATGCCTTTTAAAGAGGTAATCACCGCTAGTACTTGGAATCCCGCTCAGGAAATCAAACGGGAAGATCTTGGTCATCTTTCCGTAGGGGGGGATGCCGATATTGCTATTTTCCGTTTAAGGGAAGGTGACTTCGGCTATTGGGCAAGGGATGGAAAAATAGAAGGAACTCAACGTTTGGAGACGGAAATGACCATTAGGGCAGGTGAAATCGTGTACAACCTGAATGGTTTGGTGGAACCTATCAATCTCCCCAGACCAAGAAGAAATGTAAATTAAAGCTCGAGTTTATCCCGTTTTCTTGAAACTATATTGATAATTCTTTCATAAAGGGATGAAAGCTTTAACTTTAATCAAAACTTCATTTGTTCTTGAAATATTAGCTGGGGAACATTTGGAACTATTCAACATTCTATTGAACCAACTCGTTATTAATGAAGAGTAACGGAGAAATTCCTGCAAATGATTATATCAAGCGCTTAACTTATCCTACCTCAATGACAAATTCTAGTAAAGCGGAAATAGACGTAGCCGTTAGTAAATACTTGAATGGAAAAGATAGTCCTTTTACACACCGATTTGGTGGAACGTAGATTAACAACTAAATTTATATTTAACAATGAGAAGAAATTATTTATTTTTCGGTGCAGTGTGTTGTCTCTTGGCACTATTTTCGCCAAGTTCTGATTTATATGCACAGCAAACGCGTCCATTGGTACCGCCAAAGTCCTTGCATCCAGGTGTAAAAGTGGAGCACATAATGACGGTAGCCCCAAAAGCAGTGCGTATATTATACGATGAATCTACCGGTAATACGTTTTTTACCTGTTATGACGGAGAGGTCTATCAGATCAATAATATACAGAGCAAGCAACCGACAGCAACGAAAATACTTTCGGTAGACGACCACGGAATTCCGCGATTGCAAGGTGGTGCGGTCTATAAAAATACATTGTTCCTGACGGGGAATACCAAAGTGAACAATGGATTGGGAAATAAAGGAAGGATGGTCAGGTACGACCTTAAACCAACCGGAAAACCTGTTATGTCGGAGGTATTTAATACAGTGGAATATGGCACTAACCGAACCATATTTGACCATGGTTGGAATGCTTTAGAGATTAGCCCCGATGGGAAACATATTTTCGTTAACAGCGGTGCCCGTACAGATCACGGAGAAGTGCAGGATAATAATGGAGCATGGGCGAATGCCAGGAATGGTGCTTTGACGTCCAAGATATTCCGTTTTCCTTTCGATACGAAAGACCTGTTGTTGCCCGATGATGAAACCAAACTAAAAGCTGATGGTTATCTGTATGCCGAAGGAATCCGGAATGCTTACGATATAGCTTTCGATGCGCAAGGCAATTTGTTCGGAGTATCCAACTCTTCTGATTATGACCATGCCGAAGATATGTTTTGGATCCGACAAGGTCACCATTATGGATTTCCATGGATTATGGGCGGCACTGAGAATCCACAGCAATTTCCCGACTGGCAACCAAATCCAGATACCGATGCCTTTATACCCCGAGGTGCTCATGCTTGGACAGTCAGATATTTTAGAAATGACCCCGGTTTTCCCAAGATCCCTGATGGAGTAAAATTCTCTCCGGGAATACAAAACTTAGGGCCCGATGCCAATGAATATAGAGGTCATTCCGGAAAGGTATTAGATGGCGATCAAACTGGAGTGGCCGTCAGTACTTTTACACCACACAGCTCCCCGCTAGGCTTGTTCTTCGATCGTAAAAATGTTCTTTCGGATGAATTTAAAGGCGATGGGTTTGTCATCAGGTATACTTTGGGCGCTAAATCCGCCATGATGAAGCCCTTTACAGACCAGGGGGCAGACCTTTTGCATCTGGATCTTTCTTATGACCAAGCCACTGATAATTATAGCGTGAAAACCAAACGGATTGTGGATGGATTCAAAGAAGCTACCGATGCCGTAATGATAGGCAAGGATGCGTATATCATCGAATATGGGGCAAAAGGTGGGAACATCTGGAAAATTAGTTTTCCCTAAGAAACATAGCTTTAAATTTAACTAATCAGCCAATGACCCTCTTTATAGGATCATTGGCTAATTTAATAAGAATGGCAATCAGCAGACTTGTTGTAATTGTACTATGCAGTTTCGGTATTTTTACATCCCTTTCATTTAGTAAATTCTTAATTCTGCCTCTAGATTCGTGGAAAGCACCCGCTTGGGCGGATTCTTTGAAAAGCCCTTATATTGTTGAGCCGCTAACCTTGCCACTTGGCGAAGAGCTCTATACACTTTATTGCCAATCCTGCCATGGCGAAAATGGTGCAGGTAGGGGAGCGACTGATAAATTACTTGGCCTAAATTCTAAAATCGATTATGAGAAACGGATGAATCAGCAAACAGATGGTGCTTTGTTTTGGAAACTATCCGAGGGGAATGAAAATTGGCATTCATATAAAGAGATTTTAACGGAAGAGCAGCGCTGGCAGTTAATCGTTTATCTTCGTGATATCGCCAAGCCTTATCATCAGCAGGAAAATCCTTTTAAGAAATCAACGGATCCCACTCAAACGGTTGTTAAGAAAACAGCTGATTTTAAAATAAACGGTGAAGGGAATGCGATTCAATGGGAAAATACGGACTGGGTGGAATTAACCCTTCAGGAATCACCCAATGATGTCCCTGTTGACTTAAAAACGGAAGTCAAAATGCTTTATTCTGAAACCGGCATGTATTTCCTATTTCAGTCAGTCGATCATAAGCTTACGGCCACAATTCAAAAAGACTTCGGATCGCTTTTTACTGAAGACGTAGTTGAATTGTTTTTATGGCCAGATTCTATAATGCCCCTTTATTTTGAATACGAAATATCACCTTTGAATTATGAATTGGCACTTTTAGTGCCAAATATCAATGGAAAATTTCAAGGATGGCGACCTTTAAATTATGAGGGTAAAATAAAAACCCAACATCTGACTACCATACGAGGGGGAGAAAAGAAAAGTAACGCACCGATTAAGGGCTGGACGGCGGAAGTATACATCCCTTATGGTTTATTGAATCCGATTGTACAAGGATCACCAAAATCGGGAGAAAAATGGAAGGCAAACTTTTATAGGATCGATTATGATCAGGGTTACACCTCATGGAGTTGGCAAAAGACTACCCCTAGGGTTCGAGGAAGTTTTCATCAGTACAAGAAATTTGGAACACTAATTTTTGAATAAACTAAACAACACAGAAATGAAAAAAACATCTTTACTACTTTTTTTTGTACTGCTCCTTTGCGATTTTACTAAGGCACAAGAGTATGCAATTGTGATCAAAAACGGCCATGTAATTGACCCGAAAAATAATATCAACGAGGTGATGGATATTGCCATTGCCGACAATAAAATTGTCAAGGTAGCCAAAAATATAAATGTAAGCACGGCAAAACAGGTGGTCGATGCCAAGGGTCTATATGTAACACCTGGTTTGGTGGATATCCATTCACATAATTACCACAGCATGAGGAACGGCGATCCTGTTCCCGATGGATTTACCTTTCGCAGTGGGATAACGACAACGGTGGATGCGGGTAGTTCGGGCTGGAAATCTTTTCCAACCTTTAAAGAAGAGGTGATCGACCAAGCGGAAACCCGAGTACTTGCCTTTTTAAATATCGTAGGAGAAGGTTACCGTGGCGGTGCCTATGAACAAAACACAAACGATATGGATGCCAAGTTAACGTCACTTGTGGCTAGAAGATACAGAGACCATATTGTCGGCATCAAGGTTGCGCATTATAATGGACCAGAGTGGATACCTGTCGATCGTGCAGTGGATGCAGGGAACCTCGCTGGAAATATTCCTGTGATGATTGACTTTGGTGGCAATAATCCTAACTTGTCAATAGAAAAATTATTCTTCGATCATCTTCGCCCCGGTGATATTTTTACTCATTGCTTCGGAGAATTAAAATCGAGAGAAGCCATAGTAGATATCGAAACCAAGAAGGTGAAACCTTTTGTTATTAAAGCGCAGGAGCGTGGGATCATCTTCGATGTTGGTTACGGAGGTATCAGTTTTGCGTACTCTCAGGCAATCCCTGCATTGCAACAAGGCTTCTTTCCCAATTCAATCAGTACGGATATGAACAAAGGGGCCATTAACGGTTCGATGAAAGACCTTTTAACTGTTATGTCCAAGTTTATGGCCTTGGGAATGGATTTGCCCGCTGTTATCAGAGCTACGACCTCGAACCCAGCCAGAGAAATTAAGCGGGAAGATTTGGGAAGCTTGTCTGTAGGGTCTATTGCCGACGTAGCAATCTTTAATGTCCGGGAAGGTAAGTTCGGCTTTTTCGATTACACCGGTTATAAAATGGAAGGGACTAAAAAGCTTGAGTGTGAATTAACCATCCGTAATGGAAAGGTCGTGTACAATTTGAACGGAATTACAAACCCAGTTGTTTTGTAAAAATAGTACATCTACTTTATTGAGTAGATATATTTAGCACAATAAAAGCCAGTGTCAACTTTATGTTAACACTGGCTTTTATTATTTGTAATTAAACAATTGTGATTATATTCAACAACAATTGTTCCTGTGTTTGCAGGCTTTATAACGACGTCTTTTGACAGACTTAGCAGAATCTCTATTTCAATTCCCCCTATTGCAAATTTTATTTACTTATCGACTATCGTTTTTTAAGGTATTGTTTGAGGTTTAACTTATCCAATTTTCCAAACTTTTTAGTTTGCTAGCTCCAGAGAGAAACTGAAGCTGGATTTTCAGCCCAGCAGTTGAAACATCTTGATGACGATTTTAATGATTTAAATTAGAGTAATAATTGAATAGTAATGCTCTATGCTTTTTTTCAAACAACTCATTTTTTTTGCAAGATTTATTAATCTTAAAACTTATTTTGAACTCATCTGTTACAACCAGACTTACGATTAATAATATGGACATAAACATTACTAAGACTAAACTTTAGGATTTCATAAAATTAACCAGCTGAATTTGGGGTCCGCTGATTGTTTCTATTAGAATACAGTTTTCTCTATTCTGATCCCAGGTGTTGTCTTTTTGTTATTAACTATCAATGTTTAACTAAAAAAACAATCAAATGAAACAAAAATTACTTTCTTTCTTCATGAGTATGTTATTAATAGGTTCTGCCTATGCTCAAGAAAGAATGATCAGCGGAAGAGTAACATCATTAGATGATGGAGGCCCTCTTCCAGGGGTTACGGTACTGATTGTCGGAACTTCTGAAGGTACTCAGACCAATTTAAATGGCGAGTATACAATCTCTGTACCTGCTAGTGCGAATGCCTTAGAATTCAGCTATATCGGCTTTTCAACACAAACCATAACAATCGGAGGTAGGACGACGATTAATGTTGTTATGACAACTGATGCCCAACAACTAGGAGAAGTGGTCGTAACCGCATTGGGTATTGTGCGTAAGAAGAATGAACTGCCTTATGCTGCACAGGAAGTTAAAGCCGAAGAGATTACACAGACAAGGGATAATAACTTTGTTAATGCACTTTCAGGGCGAGTGGCCGGTTTGGAAATTAAGCAAACTGGATCGATGGGGGGATCTACTAACGTAGTAATGCGGGGTATTCGTTCTATGACAGGTAATAATCAAGCCTTATTTGTAGTAGATGGAGCTCCGATCAGTAACGCCAATACAAATACCACGGATCAGACGACAGGAAGAGGTGGATTTGACTATGGGAATGCCGCGGCAGATATAAACCCTGATGACATTGCATCGATTACTGTTCTTAAAGGTGCAGCAGCTACCGCTTTGTATGGTTCTCGTGCTGCAAACGGTGTGATTATGATTACTACAAAAAAGGGTAGCAAAAATACGATGAATATTACGGTGAACAGCGGGGTTACTTTTGGTAAAATTGACAAGGAAACGTTTACTAAATATCAAAACGAATATGGAGCTGGCTACGTTAACGAGTTTACCGTTCTTGCAAATAATGGAGATCTATCCAAAGGATATGGTTCGCCGGATGGTAATTTTTGGTACCGATCAACGGCTTTCAGCGGAGGGCAAGAGGTTTTAATGACCCCTTTTACTGAGGATGCTTCTTATGGTGCTCGCTTTAATCCTAATTTAATGATTTACCAATGGGATGCTTTTGATCCTACCTCGCCAAACTATGGAAAAGCTACCCCATGGGTGGCAGCACAACATACACCTGTAGATTTTTATAAAACCGGTGTAAACTCTAACCATAGTCTCACAATTTCCGGAGGGGGTGAGAACACTACCTTTAAAGGGGGGTATACACGCAACGATGAAACGGGAGTGCTGCCTAATAGTAAGATTATAAAAAACATCTTTAATTTAGGCGCATCGCATGATATTACTTCAACACTGAGAATTAGTGGGGATGCAAACTTTACGAACATTAGCGGACTAGGTCGTTTTGGAACTGGTTATGATGGCGCAAATCCTAACCAACAATTTAGGCAGTGGTGGCAGACAAACGTTGATATAAAAGAACAGGAGGCCGCTTATAAGCGGAACCGTCAGAATATTACTTGGAACTGGGCCGATGAAACGGCACAAGGACCAATCTATTCTGATAATCCTTATTTCCGCAGGTTTGAAAATTATCAAAATGATACAAGATACCGGTATTTCGGTCACATGAATTTGTCATGGGCACCCTTGGAATGGCTGGATTTTCTAGGACGAATTTCTTATGATGGTTTTAACCAATTCCAAGAGGAAAGAATTGCGCAAGGCAGTGCCGATGTACCGGAATACTTGAGAAGAGACAGGACATTTGGAGAAACAAACATTGATTTGATGGCCAATTTCAACAAACAATTGACTGAGGATCTAAATTTGGCAGGTTTGTTAGGTTCTAATATTAGAAGGTCCAGGTTGTCAGCAGTATCTGCTTCTACAAATGGTGGGCTTGCATTTCCGGGTTTATATTCTTTGTCTAATTCAAAGAATCCAGTTAGCGCCCCCACAGAAATATTTGAACGGATAGGAGTAGATGGGATTTTTGCTTCGGCGAATTTAGGATTCAAAGAAATCTATTTCTTAGACGGAACCATACGTAGGGACCAATCAACTACATTGCCGGTTGAAAACGACACCTATTGGTATCCCTCAGTGGCAGCAAGTTTCTTATTTAGCAACTTAATTGAAAATAAATCAATTATCAATTATGGTAAATTGCGGTTGAATTATGCCCAAGTGGGTAATGATGCAAGTCCATTAAGTTTAAGGGATACCTACATCATCAATGACCTGTTCGGGGATGTGCAAAGGACTGCTTTGCCTACAGATAAACAAAACTCAGAACTTCGTCCGGAAAGAACGAATAGCTGGGAAGGAGGTATTGAAATGGGATTTTTCAATAATCGAGTTAGTTTTGACGTATCTATATATAAAACTGAAACCTTTGACCAGATTATGGCAGTGGATGTGTCAAGCACGACAGGTTTCTCAAGAAAATTTGTAAATGCAGGTACGCTTGAAAATAAAGGTGTTGAGGTCCAGTTGTTTGGTTCGCCTATTCAATCGGGTGACTTTTCTTGGACAATGAACTTAAACTTTTCTAAATATACGACTAGGGTAACAAAGCTGTATCAAGAGAACGACAATCTTCAATTGGCTACAATGCAGGGCGGAGTTACTTTAAATGCTGCTTTAGGAGAAAAAATGGGCTCTTTTAGAGGTAGAAACTTTGTATACAAAGATGGACAAAAAGTAGTTGGGTCCAATGGTTATTATTTGCGTTCTGGTCCTGGTGTAGTAATTGGTAATATTAGTCCAGATTGGATTGGGGGGATATCTAATGTATTTAGCTATAAAAATTTGGCCTTAAATTTCTTGATAGATATTCGTCAGGGCGGAGATATTTTCTCTCTCGATCAATATTATGGCCAAGCAACTGGCCTTTATCCAGAATCTGCAGGAAATAACGATTTAGGGAACCCTTCTCGTTTGCCAATCTCACAAGGAGGAGGTGTGATTTTGCCTGGCGTAAAGGAAGATGGCTCGCCAAATACTACTCGAGTAGAGAATTATGATAATAGCGTTACGCCGTACGGTTATGCGAATAACCCAACGGCGGTAGCAATCTTTGATGGGAGTTACGTAAAGCTCAGGGAAGCTTCGTTGACTTATTCTATTCCTTCTGATTGGCTGCAAGGACAAAAAGCTTTTAAAGGTATCGATGTGTCAGTAATTGGAAGAAATTTATGGCTTATCCATAAAAACCTTCCATACTCTGATCCAGAAGCGGGATTGAGCTCGGGTAATATACAAGGTTATCAAAGTGGTGCCTATCCTACGGTTCGTTCACTTGGCTTTAACGTAAGGTTCAGATTTTAATCATGATTAAAAGAATAAGATGAAACCATCATGAGTTCACAGAATTTACAAAAGAGATTAATATTCACTCATGATAGCTTCATTACCACTTATAATAAATTATTCAAATGAAAAAGATAATTATATATATGCTCCCGGCGATTCTTTTGGTATCGTGTGTGAAGAGCTTAGACGATTATAATGTTGATACAAAAAGACCTGTATCAGTAACTGCAGGGTCGTTGTTTGTAAATGGAACGAAAGTTTTGTCAGATTTATTAACCACCCCCAATGTAAATACCAACGTATTTCGGTTTTACATGCAACAGTGGTCGGCCACTACCTATACGGATGAGCCAAGGTATGATTTCGAAACTCGAAACATTCCGCTTAATATTTGGAATCCAATGTATAGAACTGTATTGATTAATCTTAAAGAAAGCAAGAAAGTTGCGGAAGAACAATCCTTGGTAAGTGATGCTATTAAAGCAAACCAAGTAGCCGCTACGGAAGTTCTTTCGGTTTTGGCCTGGTCGGTTTTGGTTAATATATGGGGAGATATTCCTTATACAGAGGCTTTGGGAGATGAGAATCAGCCTAAATACGATGATGCAAGAACCATTTATACAGATTTGTTTAAACGGCTGGATACCGCAATTGGTCAAATAACTCCTAGTGCTACGGGTTTTGGCTCTTCAGATTTGATCTATGGTGGTAATATGGCGCAATGGATAAAATTTGCAAATAGCTTGAAGCTTAGATTGGCCATTACCATTGCGGACGTGGATGACGCGACTGCTAGATCAGCTTTTGCTGCTGCTTCAGGCAATGCGTTCACGAGCAATGCGGATAATGCGGCGTTTAAATATTTGGCTGCAACCCCTAATAATAATCCGATTTCAAATAACTTGGTTCCTCCATTTACGGCCAGACAGGATTTTATTATATCGAGCACCATTGCCGATAAAATGAATGCTTTAGCTGATCCAAGAAGAGATTTTTACTTTTCAAATAAAATAGATGGAGAATACAAAGGATCTACACCTGGTTCTGTTGCGCCCTACGGTTTATTTTCACATGTAAGCGACAAGATAACGGCACCGGATTTTGAAGCTTTATTGATTGATTATTCTGAAGTTCAATTTATTAAGGCTGAAGCCGCTGCAAGGGGCTGGGGAGGGGATGCTTCCGCATTATATTTAAGTGCTATCACTGCCTCGATGGCATATTGGGGTGTACCTGCTGCGAATATTGCTATTTATCTAGCCAGGCCTGATGTCAATATTCCTGTAACTGCAGCAAACTACAGACAAGTAATTGGCGAGCAGAAATGGTTGGCTTTATATAATAGAGGTTATGACGCATGGGTGGAATGGAGAAGGCTCGATTTTCCTAAACTGACACCTGCAATAAGTCAAAAAAATCCTTTCCCTCTCAGGTATCCTTATACAACAGGGGAGTATAATTTGAATAGAGCTAATGCTACTGAAGCGGCGGCTAAGATTCCAGGTGGCGACAAAGCGGATAGTAAGGTTTTCTGGGATGTAAATTAGGTGCATGATAAAAGGGGCCGCCTAGCCAGCATAAAGGGTTGGCGTCCCGTTTCTGTGATTCCCGACAAAATAAACATTTCCTTCTTTTTCTTTTCAATAATTATCTCTACCTTTGCAGTCCTGATTTTTCACTCATAAGGGCTTGATTCTCATATCAACCTTTTGGAACGAAGATATCAAATGGAAAAGGTTTCCAATTTGAGCAGGGAAAAATATTAATTTATATAAGCAAGTGAATACGTTAAGTTACAAAACTGTCTCCGCTAATAAGCAAACCATTAATAAAGAATGGATTGTTATTGATGCTGAAGGTGAGATTTTGGGGCGCTTGTCTTCTGAAATTGCAAAAATTATCAGAGGAAAACACAAGCCAACGTTTACCCCAAACGTAGACTGCGGTGATAACGTGATCGTTATTAATGCAGACAAAGTAAAGTTGACCGGAAATAAAATCGATCAAAAGGTGTATGTTCGTCATACAGGATTTGCCGGTGGTCAGCGTTTCGTCTCTCCAAAAGAAATGTTAGCCAAGCACCCTAATCGTATGGTAGAAAAAGCTGTACGCGGAATGTTGCCTAAAAACAAATTAGGTCGTACATTATTTAAGAACCTATTTGTGTATGCCGGAAGCGAGCATCCACATGCGGCTCAGAGTCCAAAAACAGTTAAATTCTAAGGAAGAAAAGAAATGGCGATTACAAACACTTCAGGAAGAAGAAAAACCGCAGTTGCTCGCATTTATTTGAATGCTGGTAGTGGCGTGATTACCGTAAACGGTAAAGATTATAAAGAATATTTCCCAACATTGCCCTTGCAGTACATTGTTACTCAAAGCATGGAGGTTGCCGGTGTTATCGGAAACCACGATGTGAAAGTTAACGTTGCCGGTGGTGGTATTAAAGGCCAAGCAGAGGCTGTGCGTTTAGCAATCTCTAAAGCCTTGGTAGAACTAGACCCGGAAGTGAAAGCTTCTTTGCGTGCTAAAGGATTGGTGACCCGTGATAACCGTATGGTTGAACGTAAGAAACCAGGACGCGCTAAAGCCCGTAAGAAATTTCAATTTAGTAAACGTTAATTTAAGGAGGATCACACAATGGCAAGAACAACATATCAAGAATTATTGGATGCAGGTGTACATTTTGGTCACCTTACCCGTAAGTGGGACCCGAAAATGGCGAAGTACATTTTCATGGAACGCAACGGAATCCACATTATCGATTTAAACAAAACTTTAGCGAAATTGGAAGAAGCTTCTTCGGCAATTAAGCAAATCGTTAAATCGGGTCGTAAAGTATTATTCGTAGCGACTAAAAAACAAGCGAAGGATATCATCGCTGCACAAGCGGCAGAAGTAAACATGCCGTTTGTAACCGAACGTTGGTTAGGCGGGATGTTAACAAACTTTGCTACAGTACGTAAGTCAATTAAAAAGATGTCGAACATCGATAAAATGACGAAAGACGGTACGTATGATGTTTTATCGAAAAAAGAGAAATTGATGATTCAACGTGAGCGTATCAAGTTGGAATCTCTATTAGGTGGTATCGCTGATTTAAACCGCTTACCTGCTGCTTTATTCATTATTGATGTGAAAAAAGAGCATATAGCAGTTAGCGAAGCTCAGAAGTTAAACATTCCAACATTTGGAATGGTCGATACAAACTCTAATCCTGATTTTATCGATTTTCCAATTCCAGCGAATGATGACGCCACAAAATCCATTACTTTGATTTCTGACATTATCATTAATGCAATTAAAGAAGGTTTGGAAGAGCGTAAAAGAGATAAAGAAGAAGAGGTAGAAAAGGAAGCAGCAGCAGCAAAAGCGCAGATTGATAACGCGAAGGAAGCAAAAGAGGATGCGAAAGCTGAACCTAAAGATGCTTCTGCTAAACGTACCCGTAGAGCGGCTACTCCAGCTGAATCGACTTCAACACCTGAGGCTGACGCATCGAGCGAGCAAAAGGAAGAAAATTAAATTAACGGCTGTGGGTTGCTAGTCCTGTGTTTGGCGTATACCCAAAACACTTGACGCGCAACCCACAGCTATTTTAAAAACAGAAAGAAAAAATTTTAATATGTCTACAGTGAAAATTTCTGCATCTGATGTAAATAAATTACGTCAGCAAACCGGTGCAGGTATGATGGATTGTAAGAAAGCATTAGTGGAAGCTAACGGCGATTTTGAGGCTGCGGTGGATTACCTTCGTAAGAAGGGAGCTAAAGTTGCTGCTAACCGTCAAGACCGTGAGTCTAATGAAGGCGTAATTATAGCGAAAACAGATGGTAAATACGGTATCGTCGTAGAAGTGAATTGCGAAACTGACTTTGTTGCTAAAAACGAAGATTTTATCGCTTTTGCTGAAGGGATCGCAACGGTTGCCATTGAGCAAAAACCTGCTTCTCTTGAAGCATTGAAAGAACTTTCTTTCAATGGTAGTAAAATTGCTGATCAAATCATTGATCAAACTGGTAAAATTGGTGAAAGAATTGATCTTTCTACCTTTGAGACCATCAATGCTGAAAAAGTAATTGCATACATCCATGGAAACTACCGTTTAGGTGTTTTGGTAGGTTTGAGTGCAGATGCGGAAGGTGCTGAAGAAGCTGGTAAGGATGTGGCTATGCAAATTGCTGCAATGAACCCAATCGCCATTGATAAAGATGGAGTTGACTCTGCAGTTATTGAACGTGAAATTGAAATTGCTAAAGAGCAAATTCGTGCAGAAGGTAAGCCAGAGGCTATGCTAGATAAAATTGCAGAAGGGAAATTGAACAGATTCTACAAGGATAATACATTATTAAACCAGGAGTTTGTAAAGGACTCTTCTAAATCTGTTAAACAATTCTTAGATAGTGTTTCTAAGGATTTAACAGTTACTTCTTTCAAAAGAGTTCAGTTAGGAGGATAAAATTAGCGGATAGCTTTCGGGGCTATCAGTTATCTGCTTTGAGATGTCGGTTGACGTTAAAAAGCGCAATATACTTAAAGGGTCAATTGGAAAAGTCTGATTGACCCTTTTTTCATTTGTCCCTAATTTCAACCATTTGCCCAATTCTCGCGGTCCAAGTTCCTATAATGAATGGCTTCCGCTAAATGTTCAATGCTAATTTCCCTACTTCCTTCTAAATCGGCAATTGTTCTTGAAACCTTTAATATTCGATCATAAGCACGCGCCGATAATCCTAATTTATCCATGGCCGTTTTTAGTAAAGATTTGCCAGCTACATCTATTTGACAAATTTCTCGAACCGCTTTAGCACCCATATGGGCATTGCTATGAATAGAAGGATTATCCTTAAAACGAAGTGCTTGAAATTCCCTTGCTTTAGTCACTCTTTCCCTTACCTTCTCACTTTTTTCCGAATTTTGTGCCGAGGTGAGTTCATTGAAATCGACCGGGGTGACCTCAACATGTAAATCGATTCGATCAAGCAGTGGTCCGGAAACTTTACTTAAGTATTTCTGGACTATTCCAGCTTGGCAAATGCATTCTTTTTCCGGGTGATTATAATATCCACAAGGGCATGGATTCATAGAGGCTACCAACATAAAACTTGACGGGTAATCAACGGATAGGCGTGCTCTAGAGATTGTAATTTTACGTTCTTCTAATGGCTGACGCATTACTTCCAGTACCGACCGTTTGAATTCGGGCAGTTCATCCAAAAATAACACACCATTATGGGCTAGAGAAATTTCACCCGGTTGCGGATTTGCTCCTCCGCCTACTAAAGCTACATCACTAACAGTATGGTGTGGAGACCTAAAGGGTCTTGCAGTCATTAAAGAATCTGTGGCACTTAATTTTCCTGCAACGGAATGTATTTTCGTTGTCTCTAAAGATTCATGAAGGTTTAGAGGTGGTAAAATACTGGGCAAGCGTTTTGCCAGCATGGTTTTTCCTGCTCCTGGAGGGCCTATTAAAATTAAATTGTGGCCGCCTGCTGCTGCAATTTCTAAGGCTCGTTTGATGTTTTCTTGCCCGCGAACGTCCGAAAAATCATTTTCATAATTATTGACCTTATTCAGAAATTCCTGCCTCGTGTCAATAATAGTTCTTTCCAATGATTCTACTCCATCTAAGAATGAAATAACCTCACTGATAGTAGAAGCGCCATAAATTTCAAGATCACTAACAATCGCAGCTTCCCTCGCATTTTCACGAGGTAAGATTAATCCTTTAAAGCCTTCTTCTCTAGCCTGGACCGCGATAGGGAGTGCGCCTTTAATGGGTTGGATTCCTCCATCGAGAGAGAGTTCTCCTAAGATGAGGTATTTAGTAAGCAGATCAGTTTTAATTTGGTTTGAAGAAGCCAGGATGCCAATCGCAATAGCAAGATCATAAGAAGAACCCTCTTTCCGGATATCTGCGGGAGCTAAATTGACAACGATTTTTTGGCGCGGCATTCGAAAGCCGCTTGTGGCAATGGCACTTTCTATTCGTTGCAAGCTTTCTTTGACGGCGGCATCAGCTAAACCGACTAAATAATATTTTGTGCCAGAGGAAATGTTGACTTCAACTGTAATAGTCGTCGATTCAATTCCGGAAACAGCACTTGCATAGGTTTTTACTAGCATAGATCCTCATTTTTCCTAAGATAATGAAGATCTATACTATTGTCAAATAATTACCTCATCTTCGGCATATTACGCATCATTTTCGCTGCAGCGGCCGGGTTGGAGAACTGCTTCATTACTTTGCGCATATCAGAGAACTGCTTCATTAGTTTATTGACTTCTTGAAGATCAGTCCCTGCGCCTTTGGCAATTCGCGTTCTGCGGGATTGGTTTATGCTATCCGGATTTTCTCTTTCAAAAGGCGTCATAGAATGGATAATAGCCTCAATGGGTTTGAAGGCATCATCTTCAATTTCAACATCCTTCATCGCTTTGCCTACTCCAGGAATCATGCCCATCAAATCCTTCATATTCCCCATCTTTTTGATTTGCTGAATTTGGCCTATGAAGTCGTTAAAGTCAAATTTGTTTTTACGAATCTTCTTTTGAAGTTCAGCAGCCTCTTTTTCATCGAATTGTTGCTGCGCTCGTTCAACTAAGGAAATCACGTCCCCCATTCCTAAGATACGGGAAGCCATACGATCGGGATGGAATACATCTAGAGCATCCATTTTTTCTCCTGTACCGATAAATTTAATGGGCTTGTTAACAACAGATTTAATAGATAAAGCTGCTCCACCTCGCGTATCCCCGTCTAGCTTGGTCAAAACAACGCCCGTGAAGTCTAAACGATCATTAAACGCTTTTGCGGTATTGACTGCATCTTGTCCTGTCATGGAATCCACAACGAAAAGTATTTCATTTGGCTTAGAAGCATCTTTTACAGCTGTGATCTCGGTCATCAATGCCTCATCAATCGCTAATCGGCCGGCGGTATCGATAATCACAACGTTTTGACCGTTTCTTTTGGCTTCTGCAATCCCTTCAAGGGCTATAGCAACGGGATCTTTAGATTCTAAATTGACATAAACCGGTACATTTACCTGTGAACCTAAGACTTGTAATTGGTCGATAGCAGCAGGACGATATACGTCACCAGCAACTAAAAGGGGTTTCTTCCCTTTTTTTTCTTTTAAAAAGTTTGCTAGTTTACCTGAAAATGTAGTTTTACCAGCTCCGTTTAGTCCGGCAATAAGAATTACAGTTGGGTTTGATTTAAGATCAAGTTCTGTAACCGTCCCACCCATAAGAGCAGCAAGCTCATCATTCATGATCTTGGTAAGAAGCTGTCCAGGAGAAATGCTTGTTAAAACATTTTCTCCTAATGCTTTTTGCCTAACCTCATCAGTAAAAGCTTTTGCAGTTTTATAGTTAACGTCCGCATCAAGGAGAGCCTTACGGATCTCTTTCATGGTTTCTGCAACGTTAATTTCGGTAATATTTCCTTGCCCTTTTAGAACCTTAAATGCTCTATCTAGCTTATCTTGTAAATTCTCAAACATGATATTTTGTTTTTAAACGGAATGCAAATATACAAAAAAACAGGGCATTGGAATAATGACCTGTTTTTTTAGGTATGGCGCAAGGTTTTAGGTAACAGGCTTTAGCTTCAACCCGCATCTCGTATCTCGCACCTCGATCTAAAACTCTATAGTTTTGCTTTTGCGACCTATATTATGTCCTTTAGTAGAGTAAAAAAGAATGAATAGGTAGCAAGGAACCGCGATCCAATAAGCCTGCTGTGGGTTCCATGCATCTGCTAATGCTCCATAAACTAATGGAATAACTGCACCTCCTGCAATACCCATAACCAACAGGGACGAAGCAGCTTTTGTAAATCGACCAACTCCAGCGAGGGCTAAAGGCCATATAGCCGGCCACATCAGAGAGTTTGAAAGACCTAACAAAGCGATGAATGCTAATGAAGCATAACCCGAGGTGAAGATGGCAAGCAAGGTGAATGCTATACCGGAAATTGCACATAAACGTAAGGCATTTTCCTGCTTAATGTATTTAGGTATCGCTATAATTCCAATAATGTAACCAACAACCATAGAAATCATAGTGCCCGTAGCGAAGTACTTTGCAATCGTTAAGGGTATTCCTTGTGAAGAACCATAACTAATAATACTATCGCCCGCTAAAACTTCTACTCCGACGTATAGGAAAAGAGTTACAACTCCTAATATTACATGTGGGAAATCAAAGACGCTATTTTTTCCTACATTGGATGATGCGATTGCTTCATCCTCTTCATCTGTATCAACCTCCGGTAGCCCAGATTTATAAACCCAAAGGGCTAGGAGCAATAAAACAACAACAATACCAATGTATGGATTGATTACTCGATGAGCCATTGCATCCAATGCTGCAGTTTTTGCTTCAAGGGTCATATTCGATATTTCCGCTTTCAGCGCATCCGCTTTGTCCAGGTGTAAAAATAATCCAAGTATCAAAGGCGCAGCTGCACCCGCCAACTTGTTACAGATACCCATTATACTGATTCTTTTAGCTGCACTTTCTGCCGGGCCAACGATCGTGATATAAGGGTTTGATGCTGTTTGAAGAATAGCTAATCCGCTACCCATAATAAACAATCCTAATAGGAATAATTCGTATGTACGACTTAATGCTGCAGGAATAAACAAAACAGCACCTACAGCCATTACAATTAATGCTACAGACATTCCATTTTTAAAACCAAACCAGTTTAATGTCTTCGTAGAAATAGGAGCCATTACTAAATAAGCGATGTAAAAAGCGAAAGTAACAAAGTACGACTGGAACTTGGTCAATTCACAAGCAATTTCTAAGTAAGGGATTAAGAGGGAATTTAACCAGGTGACAAAACCAAAAATAAAAAACAGGGCACCGATAATTACGATTGGGCTCACACCCTTATTCGGCGCTAGATTAGTAGCGTGTGATTGACTCATAGATTTTTCTTAATTTAAAATTTGTAATTATTGCCTCCTAATTTTTTGAATTATGGAAATGCTTTACAAGACTAATGAAATAATTCCAATAATAAAAGCAATAAAACTGAATCAATCGATTGTTTAAAATGAGAAACGCTCTGATATTCTTGATATCGAGAGCGTTTCTAAAACCTAAACCTTATCATCTATCCAATAATGGAAAGATATAGTTACAACAGTGCATATTAGAAAAGGTTTTAAAAAAAGTAAATAATTATTTTTTCTGTTGTTTTGGTACTATCGCAACCGTTAAGCGACTAATGCAATTAATTTTTCCTTGGTCATTGAAGATTTTTATATCCCAAACATGGGTTTTATTGCCAATATGTATAGGAGTACAAATTCCTTTTACATGTCCGCTAAAGACAGGTCGAAGGTGATTTGCGTTTATTTCAAGTCCCACTGCCATCCATTTGTCGGAATCAATCATTAGGGAAGAAGCCACACTTCCCAATGTTTCCGCTAGTACTACCGAGGCTCCTCCATGTAATATACCCATTGGTTGGCGGGTTTTTTCATCTACAGGCATAATAGCGGATAAGCTATTATCGGTTAACTCCAAAAATTTAATGCCAATTAATGCGCCAAGATGATTTTTAGGACGATCATTCAACTCTTGGGTTGTTGTTTGTTTAAACCACATAATTTTAGATTGAGGTTGGTTCATAAGTAAGGCTACTCTTCAAAACAATACGAAATGTTGTCCCTTTGTCTATCTCAGAGTCTTTTATGAAAACTTCTCCTTGATGGTAATTTTCTACTATCCTTTTCGTTAATGACAATCCTAAGCCCCAGCCTCTTTTTCTTGTAGTATAGCCAGGCTGGAATACTGCTTCAAACTTTGATTTAGGAATGCCCTTTCCGGTATCGCGTATATCAATATAAATCTGTTCCTTTACAAGGTTCTCGGTAATTAAGATGTCGATATTTCCTGTTGAACTTATTGCATTAGCAGCATTTTTTAAGATATTTTCAAGCACCCAGTCAAATAATGGGATATTAATTAAAGCTTCGGAGTGTTTATCACCGGATACTGTAAATGTTATCTTATCAGAGATTCTGATTTTGAAATAATTCATAAAATCTGTAATAACATTATAAATGTTATGAGGCTCTAATACAGGTTTGGAGCCGATTTTGGAAAAGCGATCCGCCACTACTTCCAATCGTTTCACATCTTGTTCCATTTCCTGAATCAAGGGGTCATCTTCAGCATTAAACTTACTTCTAATAAGCTCTAACCAGGCCATAAGCGAGGAAATTGGAGTTCCTAGCTGATGTGCTGTCTCTTTAGCCATCCCCACCCAGACCTGATTTTGCTCAGACCGTTTAATAGAATTAAAAACCGTGTATGCAATGAATAAGAAAACCCCAATTAGAGAAAGTTGGATATATGGAAAAATCCTTAACTGTGATAATAGCGTAGAATCTTTATAATAAATAAGCCATTTGTCGCCAGCATACAAATCAACAGAGATAGGCTCATGCTGCGATTTCATGATATTCAATTGTTTTTTGAAATAAGAAGGGTCGTACTTGACTGCTTCTGGTCCTTGCATTATCAAATCAGTATTGATATTTATATTGGTTTTTGTTTCGTCTAATCCTTTCCAGTAAATGATACTATCTCTCGAATCAGTGATGATGGCTGGAACAGAAAGTTTGTCTCGAACGGCATAGATATAAGTGGTGAATTCATCATTAATATCTGGCATATTAAAGATGTTTTGAGTACTCATGGCCCATACTTCCGCTTTGGTACGTTCGGCTATGGATAAATTTTTAATTAAGTAATTGGTATAGGCCAAAGAAGCAATAGCTATAATCGCCGCAAAAATGAGCAATATAAATTTCCATTGTTGATTATATTGGTAGGGGTTCATGAAGCGAAAATACATAATTATGTTAATACATTATTTTACTTAAACTTGTTGCCTGCAAATTTTTATCTTTGCATCATGGCCAATGAAAAAAATGTGCGCGTAAGGTTTGCACCTAGTCCAACGGGAGGATTGCATTTAGGAGGAGTTCGTACTGCGCTCTTCAATTATTTATTTGCGAAAAAAAATAAGGGAACCTTTATTTTAAGAATTGAAGACACAGATCAAAATCGCTTTGTAGAGGGTGCTGAGGATTATATCAATAATTGTTTGGCTTGGTGTGGAATTGAACCTGACGAAAGTCCCTCTAAAGGAGGAGACTACGGACCATACCGTCAAAGCGAACGAAAAGAATCTTATAGGCAATATGCGGAGCAATTGGTAGAGAAAGGATACGCTTATTACGCATTTGATACGCCTGAAGAGCTTCAAATGCAAAGGGACCTAACACCTAATTTTAAATATAACCATGAGAATAGATTGGGATTGAAAAACTCCCTTTCCTTAACGGAACAAGAAGTAGGCGCTTTACTTGCCGAAAATGTTCCACATGTGATTCGTCTGAAAGTCATTCCTGATCAGCATATTAGTTTGCATGATATGATCCGGGGGACGGTGAGTTTTGAAACTTCGCTAGTGGATGACAAGGTTTTGTTAAAAGCAGATGGGATGCCTACTTATCACTTAGCCGTGGTGGTGGACGATTATAAAATGAAGATCAGCCATGTTTTCCGAGGCGAGGAATGGTTACCATCAGCACCTATTCATGTATTACTTTGGGAATATTTAGGTTGGTCGTCAGATGTTCCTGAGTGGGTACATTTGCCTTTGATTCTGAAACCAGACGGAAATGGGAAGCTAAGTAAAAGAGATGGTGAACGATTGGGCTTCCCAGTCTTTGCAATGAATTGGAAAGATACAGCGAGTGCCGAGTTAATTAAAGGCTTTCGGGAAATGGGATTCTTGCCAGAGGCTTTCATTAATATGTTAGCGCTTTTTGGTTGGAATGATGGTACCGAGAAAGAGATATTTTCAAAGGAAGAATTAATAAAAGCCTTTTCACTTGATAGAGTGAGTAAAGCAGGAGCAAAGTTCGATTTTGAGAAGGCAAAATGGTTTAACCATGAATGGATTAAAAGGATGTCTGCTGAAGAGTTAATTTCTCATGTTAGTCCGATATTAGCAAATCATGGAATATATAATTCAGACCACCACCATTTGATTAAAATAATCAACTTAGTGAAAGAGCGCTTAACTTATATAGAAGAATTTTGGGAACATAGTTATTTCTTCTTTAAAAAACCCGAACAGTATGATATTGCATCTATTAAATCGAAATGGAATGAAGATAAAACCAACTTTTTTATCAATGTAATAGAGCAGCTTAAAGGCTATCAACCTTGGAGCGCAGAGAATTTGGAAGTCTTTTACAAATTGGCAATTGAAGCTAGCGGAATGAAAGCAGGGGAATTGATGCTGCCTCTTCGGATAATGTTGGTTGGCGGAAAGTTTGGTCCCCATGTTTTTGATATTGCCGCAGCGTTAGGAAGAGAAGAAAGCATTGAACGGATAAAAATAGGCTTAGCGGAAGTGACAGCTATTAGCTAATAGCTATTAGGTAACAGATATTGGGTTACAGGTGTCCGGCTTATTAGGTTTTTCGCCTTTAATGGCTAATGTCATCCAGCATCCTAATAACTATTGCCTCACATCTACTGCCTATGAGCTCGCACTCAGTACTAATACCTAATACCTATTATCTATAACCTAATACCTGTTACAATGTCAAAATCGGAAATTATTCAAGATGTAATCAAAAATAGAAGAAGCATTTTTCCTAAAAGTTATCTTCAAGAGCCAATTGAAAATGAAGTATTATTACGCCTTTTAGAATGTGCAAATCAAGCACCTACTCATAAGCTGACAGAACCTTGGCGTTTTAAAATTTTTAAAGGTGCAGGCTTGAAGCGTTTGGCGGATGAAATGGTAAGTGAATACAAAGAAATCACGCCTACGGAATCTTTCTTACAGAAAAAAAGCGACTCTATCCGTGAAAAAGTAATGCAATCTGGAGCAGTTTTAGCAATTTGCATGCAGGTAAGTGGTAAAGTGCCAGAATGGGAAGAACTCGCTTCAGTAGCTTGCTCCGTACAAAATATCTGGTTGGCAGCGTCTGCAATGGGTATCGGTGCTTATTGGAGTACGCCAGCCCTAATTCATAACTTGAATGCTTTTTTGGAGCTTAAAGAAAATGAGAAATGTATTGGATTGTTCTATATGGGTTATCATCATGAAAAAACAGAATTAGGAAACCGAACCCCAATTGAAGAAAAAATTACTTGGATAGAGGAATAAAAGCCATTAGTATTTCTTCCGACTTTCGTTCCCCTGTCTAATTTGGTTAATAAATTGCCCCCAAGCGAAGGGATTTAATAGAGGGTTATTGGCACGTTGATTTATATTTCTATTCGTGAGGCTGATATGGGCTTGATTGCTATTGAAGGATTGCATTTCTTCCGCACTCATTGGGATTGTTCTGGACATTTCTAATAAACTTTGTCTAGACAGGTTTTGTTTGGCTAACAATACGTCATCAGAAGCGACATTCAAATTCATAAAAGCAATATTAAATTCTTCTACACTGGCCCAAGGTAACAAATGAACTGCGGGTAAACTAATTACATCAGGTGTCATTTTTATGAGTGCCGTATATTTATCCTCGGTTGTTTTCGGGATAATTACCTGTGCAGTTCGATAGCCAACAGAGCTCAGTTGAATAGTATCACCCTCATGAGCTACAAATGAAAAAAAACCTTGGTGATTGGCAGTGAAGAATTGATTTTTATAGGAAAGATTCACAATAGAAACATAAGGTACTGGATGCTGCGAATCAATGTCGGTTATGATTCCAGTAAACTGTATTATCTTTCCCTCCTGCGCCTTAGCTTGACCAAAAAGCGACAAGAGAAAAAGAACTACCAAAAAACTAATGCGAACGTTCATCTCAAAAATATATTATACAGACTTGGGCATTGTAGCATTTAGATCATTCATATCCGTCAGATTAAGGGCCTCGACAGCAGATACTTCAGGCACTGCTTTTAAAATCGCTTGTTCTAAACCCGCTTTAAAAGTCATAATGCTCATTGCACAAGAAGCGCAAGCTCCTAATAATCTTAAACGTACTACGTTGCCTTCCGTAATTTCTTCAATTATAACATTTCCTCCATCAGCCTCCAAAAATGGCCGCATGGATTCCAATGCTGTTTCAACCTTTTCCTTTAAATTCATAACATTAAATTCTTATTGTAAAGATACAAAAATTATTTATAGACTAGTTTGTTCGACCTTAATCGAATGCTCATTAATAATAGAGAGTTGCTGTGCTACTTTTCCTGAAATTTCCATGAATGCTTTCGCAATAGGAGATTCTTCGTCCAAAACTGCCGGCATGCCGTTATCACCTGCGTCGCTGATGCTTTTCACCAAGGGAATCTCTCCTAAAAAAGGTACTTCAAAGCGTTGCGAAAGGTATTCGCCACCGCCTTTTCCAAAAATATAATATTTGTTCTCAGGAAGCTCAGCTGGAGTGAAATAAGCCATGTTTTCAACAATACCTAAGATAGGAATATTGATAGATTCCATTAGGAACATCGCCATACCTTTGCTGGCATCAGCCACCGCTACATTCTGTGGAGTGGTAACAACCAAAGCACCAGAAATTGAATAGCCTTGTGCAATTGTGATATGGATATCTCCGGTTCCAGGCGGAAGGTCTACAATTAAATAGTCTAGCTCTCCCCAATCTGCGTCGTTGAAAAGTTGCTTCACCGCCGTACTTGCCATTGGACCACGCCAAGGCACAGGCTGATTAGGATCTGTAAAAAAGCCTATAGACAGCAATTTCAACCCCCATTTTTCTATGGGTTCTATTTTCGCTTTTCCATCAATGGTTTTGGTCTTTGGTTTCGCACCCTCTAGACCAAACATAATTGGAAGCGAGGGGCCATAAATATCTGCATCTAAAAGACCAGTCTTTGCACCCTGCATACTTAAAGCTAAAGCCAAATTACTGGCGACCGTAGATTTTCCTACACCACCTTTACCAGACGATACTAATATGATATGCTTAATATTTGGAAGCTGTGCATTCTTCGGCGCAATAACTCGAGATGTCATATTGATATTTACCTGGATATCCTTAGATACGAAATGGGTAATGGCGTTGCGACATGCATTTTCCAAATGGTCTTTCATCGGACAAGCAGGTGTGGTGAGCTCAACGCTAAAGCTTAGGCTATCTTCGGTTATTTCTATATCTTTAATCATGTTGAGCGTAACCAGGTCTTTTTTGAAATCTGGATCTTCAACAAAACTTAATGCTTTTAATACTTCTTCTTTAGTAATCATTTTTCGTAAAATTCCGTTATGAATAGTAGAGACAAATTTAAGGAATCTCAAACACAATAAGGAGGAATGGGTATCTTTACCGATATTTACCCAGCTATTCTACAATTAAATAACAAAACTGACCGAAATTAACTTTGATTAATTTAAAAACATATTACAACCAAATCCCTAAAGCTTATATAAAGATTGGATTATTAGTTCTAGGGGCATTAATTTTGGTATTTCTCATTTTTGGACTTTACGTTTTCCAAAAAAGAGAAGCCATCTTAGCAGAAGCTATTGCAAAGGCTAAGATGAAAGCGAAAAAAGAATATAATCTCGATCTTAAGATTGGAAATGCTGCTTTCTCTGGTCTTAGATCGGTAGTGCTTGACGATATACAAATAGTACCTGAGGGGAATGGAGATCAGCTGGTTGGCGTGAAGCATTTGGAAGTTAGTGTGAAGCTTATTCCTCTATTATCAAGGACTGTGAAAATCCACCGAATTAATATAATAGATGCGTCTTTAACGTTGATTAAAAAAGACAGCATTAGCAATTATGACTTTATATTTAAGAAGAAGGAAGAAAAGGTAGTAGACAGTCTTGCGAAGAAAGAACCCGTGAACCTAGCGCAACTGGCAGATCGAATGATCAATTCCATTATCTATAAAATTCCTGATAATATGGAGTTGAGGAATTTGGAGATGAGTTATCGGGAGGATAGCTTATTTCAGAAGGTTAGTGTGCCTCAAGCGGATATAATTAGTGGAAAGTTGCAATCTACTATTCTAGTAAATGATAATGAGGCAACTTGGCACCTAGTAGGTACCCTCAATCCAGGTCAAAAAAGACTTCACCTAAAGCTTTTTGCAGAAGGTACAAAAGTTGAAATCCCATTAGTTGAAGATAAATATAAGCTGAAGCTTACTTTTGACACGATTGAAACCAGCCTGGAAAAAGTGCAATGGAAAAATAAGGACGAACTTTTAATGAGTGGAACCTGGAAAGTCAGCAATTTATTGCTGAATCATTGGCGTATTGCTTCAAATGATGTAATCCTGCCTCATGGATTTTTAGATACTGAAGTTAGTATAGGGAAAGACTTTATAGCCTTAGATCCAAGCTCGGAGATGAGAATAGCAAAGCTTGTAGTTTCCCCTTATGCTAAAATTACGTTCGGACCTTATAAAACATACGCTTTAGGCTTGCATACGAATGAGATCCTAGCCCAAGATGCATTTGATTCGTTCCCTAGAGGATTATTTACCTCACTTGAAGGGATTAAAGTGTCAGGAAAAATGAACTACAAGCTTGACTTTTTTTTCGATATGATGCTTCCCGATAGTGTAATGCTGGAATCTTCGTTGACGGCTCCGCAATTCAAAATTAATGCTTGGGGAAAAACAGACCTGTCTAAAATCAATTCCTCATTTGTTTACATTCCTCATGAAGATGGAAAAGCACAAAGGTCAATCATAATAGGCCCAAGCAACCCCGATTTTGTCCCTCTGAACCAAGTTTCTCCATATTTAAAAAATGCGATATTAACATCAGAAGATAACTTGTTCTTTTACCACGAAGGGTTTTCAATTGACGCAATCCGAGCGTCCATCGTCACTAATATCAAAGAAAAGGCATTTAAAAGAGGAGGTAGCACGATCTCTATGCAACTGGTGAAGAATGTTTACCTTGATAGGGAAAAGACCCTGGCTAGAAAAGTGGAGGAAATGTTGATTGTATGGCTTATTGAACATAATAACATTGTTTCGAAAGACAGAATGTTTGAGGTATATTTAAATATAATAGAATGGGGGAGAAATATATACGGTGCAAAGGAGGCAGCTCATTATTATTTCCTAAAGCAACCCTCTGAGCTTACTTTAGGAGAAAGTATCTTTTTAGCCAGCATCATTCCAAGACCAAAAATCAGTCTGTCCAGGATTGACTATACCGGACATTTAAAACCTTATATGGCTGGCTACTTCAGTTTGATAGGGAATTTAATGGCGCGAAAAGGATATGCTCAAGCAGATTCTACCCGATCCTACGGCTTCTATTCTGTGGAGGTAAGAGAAGCCTTAAGGCCAAAAGCACCAGTAATAGATTCTACACAAACGGTGGACGAAACCGATTCCCTTGAAGAAGAGATAGAAAACGTTAAAAGGATGCTGCAAGATTTGGTTATAGAGAAAATAGACTAGAAAGATGAGTAAAATTCAAATTGATAATAAGGAGTTTGAGTTAATGCTCGAACATGATCAGCTAAAAAAAAGAATTCGCTTAATTGCTATTCAGCTAAACGTAGTATACGCTAAAACTGTGCCTGTGTTTATAGGTGTATTAAATGGAAGCTTTATGTTTTTGGCAGATTTAATGAAGGAGATTGACATAGCAGCAGAAGTATGTTTTGTTAAAATAGCGTCCTATAATGGAGAGGAAAAGAGTGAAATAAAGGAGATCTTTGGCTTGAATATGGATTTGAAAGACAGAAATGTTATCCTTGTAGAAGATATTGTGGATACCGGAGAAACATTGAATTACTTATTAAAGGAAATCAGAAAACAAGAACCAGCATCTGTAGCAGTGAGTACTCTCTTGTTTAAACCTGGAAAAATGCGCTATGCTTTGGATGAGATTGCATATATTGGTTTTGAAATCCCCGATGATTTTGTGGTAGGCTACGGCTTAGATTATAACGGATTAGGAAGAAACTTAAAGGATGTATACAAAGCTTGCTAAAGGAAGCCTTAATACTAGAACAGATTATTATCTTTGTCGAAAATTTTTAAAAAATGACGTTTCATAAAGAAGGGTATACATCCCTTGCCATTTGTATTTTGTTTATAGCAGTTATTAACGTGCTAGTTCAATGGTTTGCCCCGGGCAATCAAATTCTGGCTTGGTTGGTTTATCTCTTTTCGTTTTTCTTGTTTATAATTATTTTACAGTTTTTCCGCAGTCCTGCGATTAAAATTTCAAAAGATATTACACGGGTTCTAAGCCCTGCCGATGGAAAGGTTGTCGTAATTGAAGAAACGACGGAAACGGAATATTTTAAAGATAAGCGTATCCAGGTTTCCATCTTCATGTCACCAACAAATGTGCATATTAACCGCAATCCAATTGGTGGGGTTGTAAAATATTTTAAATACCATCCTGGAAAATACTTAGTGGCTTGGAATCCGAAATCTTCTACAGAAAATGAAAGAACAACTGTCGTTGTCGAGGGAAAAAATGGTGTTGAACTTCTGTTTCGGCAAATTGCAGGTGCTCTTGCGCGACGTATTGTTTGGTACGTGGAAGAAGGAAAGCAAGTCGAACAAGGAGAAGAGTTCGGATTTATAAAATTCGGCTCCCGAGTTGACATTTTCTTTCCTTTGGGGACCAAAATAAATGTTAACTTAGGGGATAAGGTGCACGGAGGAATCAGCACCATAGCGGAATTCAAGAAATCCTGATCTAATAATAATCAAAAGAGAGAGTCAACATGAAACCATCATGAGCTGCAGGAACTCACAAACCGAGATGAACTTAACGAAGTGATCTTTTGAACACAGCTAAAATAAATCAATTAGTGAGAAATAAGTTCTCATGATAGCTTCATCGCAGTTAAAAAACAATTTATTCTGATGAAATTTAGATACTTAATTTCTTTAAATGCTCTTATAGTTTCCATTGCAATTGCCCTCTTAGTTTATTTTTTCCAAAATAGTTGGATTTCCGCCGTACTAAGTCTGTTCATTTCATTTGCACTCAGTTTCTTGTTGTTTTATTATTTAATAGAACGCTACGTTTATAGTAAGATCAAAATAATATACAAACTTATCCACCGTTTAAAATTAGGGGAGGATTTAAAAGTCGCTCTTGATGGACATACAAGCAACGACCCCATTAATGACGTTCAAGAAGAAGTAAGACAATGGGCTATTGACAAAAAGCTCGAAATTGAAGCCTTAAAAGATCAAGAGAAATTTAGAAGAGAGTTCTTGAATAACGTTTCGCATGAATTCAAAACACCACTCTTTGCAATAAGTGGATACCTAGAAGCCTTGCAGGATGGGATGATGATTGAGGATCCAGAATTAGCGAAAAACTTCCTAAATAAAGCTGTTAAAAATCTGGATCGACTAAGCTATCTAGTTAAAGATTTAGATGAGATATCAAAGTTGGAACGTGGCGATATCGAAATGAATTTTCAGCGATTTGATTTGTCAGTTCTGATATTGGAGGTGATTGAATCAATGGAAATCAAAGCAAAAATGAGTAAAATAGAAATGGTTTTCAAAGATAAGTACAACCAACATTTTATGGTTTTTGCAGATCGGGAAAAAATCAGACAGGTATTTGTCAACCTTATAAGTAACTCTTTCAAATACGGTAAAGAAAATGGACAAACATTGATCAAGCTGTATGAATTGCACAACCAAATTTTAATTGAAGTAACAGATAACGGTATAGGGATCGAAGAGAAATATATTCCGCGCCTTTTTGAACGCTTTTTTAGAACCGATAAAAGCAGATCAAGGAGCGTAGGAGGTTCAGGCTTAGGACTAGCAATCGTCAAACACATTCTTGAATCTCACCAACAAACCATTACGGTAAGAAGCACTGAAGATGTCGGCTCTACATTTGCTTTTACATTAGAAAAAAAATAAATAGTTTTGATATTGTTGATGGTCAATTGGTTATGGTTTAAGTTCCCCTGTTTACAAAAACTTAACATTAATTTAACATTGAGTTCATAGTTTTGCTTTTTCAAAATATAACTTATGTCTTTAAACAATCTCTTTCAATACTTCATTCCAAAAGATAAGAAGTTCTTTCCTCTTTTTGAAAAGGCAGCCAATAACCTAATCGATCTAGGAAACTCATTAAAGGAAGCAGTCAACACTGATGATCTAGCCCGCAGAAAGGAGCTTTTTAAGATAATCGAAGAATACGAGCATAAAGGAGATAGTATTACGCATCAAATCTACCTTGAATTAGGGAAGAACTTTATTACACCATTTGATCGTGAAGACATCCACGAACTGGCAAGTGCAATTGACGATGTGGCTGATTACATTCATGGATCTGCAAACAGAATGAACTTGTACCAGGTTGTTGAAATGACCGATTCAATAAAGGAATTAGCCGATTTGATCCTAGAGGCAGTCACTGTGTTGGCAAAAGCGATAAATGAGCTTAAAAATCTTAAAAATATAAGAACGATAACTGATGCATGTATTAAGATAAACAGCATTGAAAATAAAGCGGATTATGTTTTTGATAAAGCTGTAGGCGATCTTTTTGAATTCGAAAAAGATGCCATCCGCTTAATTAAGTATAAAGAAGTATTGAGCGCTTTAGAAACAGCGACTGATATGTGTGAAGATGTGGCGGATGTTTTAGAAACCATACTAGTCAAAAACGCTTAATCCTAAAATATGCTAACCCTCCTGGTTATTGTCGTTGTTCTTGCAATTGCTTTCGATTATATTAACGGTTTCCACGATGCTGCAAATTCAATTGCTACCATCGTTTCAACAAAAGTACTGTCGCCCTTTCAAGCCGTACTTTGGGCTGCATCTTTTAACTTCGCAGCATATTTTTATTTCACCGATCACAAAGTGGCCAATACGGTTGCTAAGACAGTTCTTGAGGAATATGTTACATTGGAAGTGATTTTGGCCGGCCTTATCGCCGCTATTTGCTGGAATTTATTTACTTGGTTCTACGGCATTCCTTCAAGCTCCTCTCATACCTTGATAGGAGGATTTGCAGGCGCAGGAATGACCCATGCCCTGGTTATCGGTGAAAGTGCGATCGGAGCAGTTAATATTGGGCCAACACTAAAAATAGTGTCATTTATAGTTATAGCTCCAGTTATGGGAATGATCATATCGATCATAATAACACTTATCATCATTAATATATCTAAAAAGGCCAAGCCATCTGTGGCTGAATGGTGGTTTAAGAAACTGCAACTTGTTTCTTCCGCAGCTTTAAGCTTTGCACATGGTGGAAATGATGCCCAAAAAGTTATGGGAATCATATTTGTTGCTATGGTAGCGGGAGGCTATTTAGAATCTGGCGATCAAATGCCAGAATGGATACCTTTAGCCTGTTACTCGGCAATTGCTTTAGGAACGATGAGCGGAGGATGGAAGATCGTAAAGACGATGGGCACAAAGATTACTAAAGTAAATGCATTAGAAGGGGTAGGCGCCGAAACGGCAGGAGCGATCACGCTAGGTATTACGGAACATTTTGGGATCCCGGTTTCTACTACCCATACCATTACAGGAGCTATCATTGGGGTGGGATTAACCAAAAGAGCGTCGGCTGTACGTTGGGGAGTGACCATCAGCTTGCTTTGGGCTTGGGTATTAACCATTCCAGTTTCTGCAGCTTTAGCAGGATTGACATATCTTTTTGTTCATTATGTGTTTATTGTATAATAACTAAATTGTTTTGCCCTCTCAAAATTTAATAGCGTATTGCTATTATCTCCCTTACCTCATAGCTGGATAGCTATATGGATTATGTCCCTAAAGGGCGGGGTAAATTTCCTCTTTAATTTCTTGTATTGTGTATCGTGTATCATGTATCGTTCCTAAAATAACTGTATCGTCCTAGCATAGCTATACAGATGGACTGTAAAGTAAAACACGGACAAGACCTAGTGTATAGTTATTTTAGGAACGATACAACTATTATCATATATTGTTAAGTAATGATTCAGAGAATGGGAGTGGTGCCCTGGTTCTGCAAACCATTTCTTTGTTTTTGTGTTTATTGTTTGCCGGATCGGTTTTCTTTGCGGGGCTGCAAAAAAATATCTTTCTTGTATCCAGGCGTTTGCGATTATATCGGAAAATAAAGCGTCCAAAGGTTTGCGGGAATAGTTTTAGATCGTATCTTTGCACTCCGCAAACGAAAGGAAGCGGGTTGTACATTGAGATAGAGAGGCATTTTTCACCAAGGGATAAACACCTTGGGCTGCGGATCTAGGTCCGTTTTGCTCTCCGGAAAAGATTTTAAAACTATTTTAAAATAAAATTTGGAGATTAGAAAATGTTTTCTACCTTTGCACTCCGCAACGAAAGGAGCGGGAGTTTTTTGAAAGGCTGGCTTGGAAAGAAGGAGAAGGGGTAACCCGGAGAAAGGAACAGAGGTTCCGCTTTTAGACCGAGAAAAAAGGAAAGAAAAAAATAAAAACTTTTTATTTTGTTTTAATCAAAACTTCTTCTACCTTTGCAGTCCCGAAAGAAACGGGATCCAAAAGCGCGACGCTTGAGGACATAAAAACAAGATTGACAGGAAGGCGAAAGCCCGACAGTATAGCCGAACCGCGAGGCGAGGCACAACAGTTCTTTAAAAGAAGAAATCATGAACAAGCACAACGAGTGGCAATTTATTGCCTAAGTTGTAAACAAAGCAGTCCGCAAGGGCTGCGAGAAAAATTCAACCTAATCAATTCAATTTAGAACAAATATCGATTCTATTACAATTGAGTAACTAGAGTCAAGACAAACAAATCATTTTACTATGGAGAGTTTGATCCTGGCTCAGGATGAACGCTAGCGGCAGGCCTAATACATGCAAGTCGAGGGGTATAAGAGAGCTTGCTTTCTTAGAGACCGGCGAATGGGTGCGTAACGCGTGAGCAACCTACCTTTGTCTGGGGGATAGCCCGAAGAAATTCGGATTAATACCGCATAACATTGAGAGACGGCATTGTCTTTCAATCAAACATTTATGGGACATAGATGGGCTCGCGTGACATTAGTTAGTTGGTAAGGTAACGGCTTACCAAGACCGCGATGTCTAGGGGATCTGAGAGGATGACCCCCCACACTGGTACTGAGACACGGACCAGACTCCTACGGGAGGCAGCAGTAAGGAATATTGGTCAATGAGCGCAAGCTTGAACCAGCCATGCCGCGTGCAGGACGACTGCCCTATGGGTTGTAAACTGCTTTTATACGGGAATAAACCCCACTACGTGTAGTGGGCTGAATGTACTGTAAGAATAAGGATCGGCTAACTCCGTGCCAGCAGCCGCGGTAATACGGAGGATCCAAGCGTTATCCGGATTTATTGGGTTTAAAGGGTGCGTAGGCGGCCTATCAAGTCAGAGGTGAAAGACGGTAGCTTAACTATCGCAGTGCCTTTGAAACTGGTGGGCTTGAATGTACTTGAGGTGGGCGGAATGTGACAAGTAGCGGTGAAATGCATAGATATGTCACAGAACCCCGATTGCGAAGGCAGCTCACTAAGGTATAATTGACGCTGATGCACGAAAGCGTGGGGATCAAACAGGATTAGATACCCTGGTAGTCCACGCCCTAAACGATGAATACTCGATGTTGGCGATACACCGTCAGCGTCCACGCGAAAGCATTAAGTATTCCACCTGGGGAGTACGTCCGCAAGGATGAAACTCAAAGGAATTGACGGGGGCCCGCACAAGCGGAGGAGCATGTGGTTTAATTCGATGATACGCGAGGAACCTTACCCGGGCTTGAAAGTTAGCGAAGATTCCAGAGATGGGATCGTCCTTCGGGACGCGAAACTAGGTGCTGCATGGCTGTCGTCAGCTCGTGCCGTGAGGTGTTGGGTTAAGTCCCGCAACGAGCGCAACCCCTATGTTTAGTTGCCAGCACGTAATGGTGGGGACTCTAAACAGACTGCCCGCGCAAGCGGTGAGGAAGGTGGGGACGACGTCAAGTCATCATGGCCCTTACGTCCGGGGCTACACACGTGCTACAATGGTCGGTACAGAGGGCGGCTACCTGGCAACAGGATGCTAATCTCTTAAAGCCGATCACAGTTCGGATCGGGGTCTGCAACTCGACCCCGTGAAGTTGGATTCGCTAGTAATCGCAGATCAGCAATGCTGCGGTGAATACGTTCCCGGGCCTTGTACACACCGCCCGTCAAGCCATGAAAGTTGGGAGTACCTGAAGTATGTAACCGCAAGGAGCGTCCTAGGGTAAGACCGATAATTGGGGCTAAGTCGTAACAAGGTAGCCGTACCGGAAGGTGCGGCTGGAATACCTCCTTTCTAGAGCATTGGATCGATGCTCGTTGTGCCATGATTATTCTTATAGAAACAGAAGATTGAAGATAAAGTATCCATCCCACAGTAAAACCGGGATTGGTGCCTTAGCAGAAAGATTTTAGCTAGTCCCGTAGCTCAGTTGGTTAGAGCACTACACTGATAATGTAGGGGTCAGCAGTTCAAATCTGCTCGGGACTACCAAATACGGGGGATTAGCTCAGCTGGCTAGAGCACCTGCCTTGCACGCAGGGGGTCAACGGTTCGAATCCGTTATTCTCCACTTAAGACACGTGATGAACGGGACGGGTTACAACCCCTTACCAAGTACTTATACGTGATCAATCGTTCTTTGACATATTGGAAGAAAAAAATTAATAGAGAAGACAACAGTAGAGACGTTTTTTCGGCGGTTTAGGCCAATGGAAGGACTGATTAATAAAAGCATCTCCATATACTAGCAAAAGGGTATGGAGAGAAGAAAGTAAATAAGGGTACACGGCGGATGCCTAGGCTCTCAGAGGCGAAGAAGGACGTGACAAGCTGCGATAAGCTTCGGGTATCGGCACATACGATTTTATCCGAAGATTTCCGAATGGGGAAACCCGGCATGTTGAAGACATGCCACATAATGAGCGAACGCGCTGAACTGAAACATCTAAGTAGGCGTAGGAAGAGAAAATAATAATGATTTCCTGAGTAGTGGCGAGCGAAAGGGAAAGAGCCCAAACCTATTATGTTACGGCATAATAGGGGTTGTAGGACTGTGATATGGCATTATCAACGTGAAGCAGAAACTGATTGGAAAGTCAGTACCAAAGAGCGTGAAAGTCGCGTAAGCGTAAGCAATGATAGCCTAACAGTATCCTGAGTACCGCGGGGTCGGAGACGCCCTGTGGGAATCTGCCAGCACCATCTGGTAAGGCTAAATACTCCTGAGAGACCGATAGTGAACTAGTACCGTGAGGGAAAGGTGAAAAGAACCCCGAACAGGGGAGTGAAATAGAACCTGAAACCGTGTACTTACAAACGGTCGGAGCGGACTTGTTCCGTGACGGCGTGCCTTTTGCATAATGAGCCTACGAGTTACTCCTCACTGGCAAGGTTAAGTGTTTAAGACACGCAGCCGAAGCGAAAGCGAGTCTGAATAGGGCGTATAGTCAGTGGGGGTAGACGCGAAACCTTGTGATCTACCCTTGGGCAGGTTGAAGGTGCGGTAACACGCACTGGAGGACCGAACCGATAAACGTTGAAAAGTTTTCGGATGACCTGAGGGTAGGGGTGAAAGGCTAATCAAACTGGGAAATAGCTCGTACTCCCCGAAATGTTTTTAGGAACAGCGTCGGCATAGAGTTTCATAGAGGTAGAGCTACCGATTGGGTGCGGGGGAGTCAAATCCTACCAAATCCAGACGAACTCCGAATACTATGAAATATGGCCGGCAGTGAGGCTCTGGGTGCTAAGGTCCAGGGCCGAGAGGGAAAGAACCCAGACCATCAGCTAAGGTCCCCAAGTATACGCTAAGTTGAACTAACGAGGTCCGATTGCACAGACAGCTAGGATGTTGGCTTGGAAGCAGCCATTCATTTAAAGAGTGCGTAACAGCTCACTAGTCGAGCGATCGGGCATGGATAATAAACGGGCATTAAGCGTATCACCGAAGCTATGGATTTGTACATTAGATTGTACAAGTGGTAGGGGAGCATTCCAGTTGGGCTGAAGATGTGCCGTAAGGCGTGTTGGACCGGCTGGAAAAGCAAATGTAGGCATGAGTAACGATAAGACAGGCGAGAAACCTGTCCACCGAAAGACTAAGGTTTCCTGATCAACGCTAATCGGATCAGGGTTAGTCGGGGCCTAAGGTGTACCCGAATGGGGAATCCGATGGACAACGGGTTAATATTCCCGTACTTTTTATAACTGCGATGTGGTGACGGAGTAGTGACACTGCCGCGAACTGACGGAATAGTTCGTTGAAGGGTGTAGGTATAGGGACGGTAGGCAAATCCGCCGTTCTTGCTGAAACCCGATAGTACCGCAAACCTTCGGGTGCGCGGATAGCGCAGGTAAGCAGACTTCCGAGAAAACCCGCTAAGCTTCAGGTTATAAAAACCCGTACCTCAAACCGACACAGGTAGTCGAGAAGAGAATTCTAAGGTGCTCGAGATAACTATGGCTAAGGAACTCGGCAAAATGGTCCTGTAACTTCGGGATAAGGGACGCTTCCTTCAGCAGCAATGCTGGAGAAGCCGCAGTGAAACGGCCCAGGCGACTGTTTAACAAAAACACATGGCTTTGCCAAATCGAAAGATGATGTATAAGGCCTGACACCTGCCCGGTGCTGGAAGGTTAAGAGGGGATGTTAGTCGCAAGGCGAAGCATTGAATTGAAGCCCCAGTAAACGGCGGCCGTAACTATAACGGTCCTAAGGTAGCGAAATTCCTTGTCGGGTAAGTTCCGACCTGCACGAATGGTGTAACGATCTGGGCGCTGTCTCAGCCATGGACTCGGTGAAATTGTGGTGCCGGTGAAGACGCCGGCTACCCGCAACGGGACGGAAAGACCCCATGAACCTTCACTATAGCTTAACATTGGAATTGGGTGCAGGATGTGTAGGATAGGTGGGAGATTGTGAAGTGGCCTCGCCAGGGGTCATGGAATCAACCTTGAAATACCACCCTTTCTGTATCCGGTTTCTAACTTTACAGAGTAGAGGACATTGTTTGGTGGGTAGTTTGACTGGGGTGGTCGCCTCCAAAAAGGTAACGGAGGCTTTCAAAGGTAAGCTCAGTACGCTTGGTAACCGTACGTGGAGTGCAATAGCATAAGCTTGCTTGACTGTGAGACCAACAAGTCGATCAGGGTCGAAAGACGGATATAGTGATCCGGTGGTTCTGCATGGAAGGGCCATCGCTCAAAGGATAAAAGGTACTCTGGGGATAACAGGCTGATCTCCCCCAAGAGCTCATATCGACGGGGAGGTTTGGCACCTCGATGTCGGCTCGTCACATCCTGGGGCTGGAGAAGGTCCCAAGGGTTGGGCTGTTCGCCCATTAAAGTGGCACGCGAGCTGGGTTCAGAACGTCGCGAGACAGTTCGGTCCCTATCTGTTGTGGGCGTTGGAAATTTGAGTGGGGCTGACCTTAGTACGAGAGGACCGGGTTGGACCAGCCGCTGGTGCATCTGTTGTTCCGCCAGGAGCATCGCAGAGTAGCTACGCTGGGAATAGATAAGCGCTGAAAGCATCTAAGCGCGAAACTAGCCACGAGATGAGATTTCCATATAGGGTCGTTGTAGACTACGACGTTGATAGGCTACAGGTGTAAAGGTAGAAATACCATAGCCGAGTAGTACTAATTGCCCGAAGCTTTCTCAAGCAGATAACACTGTTGTCTTCCTCTTTTAACTTTTTCTTCTAATATTGTCTTAGTTTATGTGCAAACAAAGCACAAAACTAACAAGTCTTTAGGTGCCTATATCGACGGTGACCACCTCTTCCCATTCCGAACAGAGAAGTTAAGCCCGTCAGAGCCGATGGTACTGCAATAACATGTGGGAGAGTAGGTCGGCGCCCAATTTTATAAGAACCCCTTTGGTGAAAACCGAAGGGGTTTCTTTGTTTATAGCTATTAGGTTTCAGGTGATAGGTTATAGGATTCGGCCGTCAGTTGTCGGCTTTCAGCCATCGGTTATGGGTATTCCGGCCGAATATCGCGGATAGAATCCGTCTCACTTACCCATCATTCAATATTAATCGTGTTTCTCCTAGAACATATGCGGCCGTATCGCGTAAACACGCACTTCAGGTCATTCTATCAAAGCTTCTTTTTGTCCTATTCGGACATCGGCATAACTATAATCATTTCCCAATAGTAGTTTTAATTCTGTAGTGTTTTTATCAGGGTTTTGTTTTATCGTTTCCACAACTTTTTTTAATTTATCATTTTCCATAAGGTCAGCTCCTTTTAATTCTGCTCCTATAAAGGAAATTAAATGGCTTTGAATAGTACCTTCTGTTAAGCTCCTAGCTTCTGCAATTTCAGCTATACTTTTTCCTTCTTTGAATAAGGCTAAACTGTTCTTTTGAGACTGTCCTTTTGTGGAAGTCTTTTTTTCTACCTGACTAGTATCGGCCTCACTTCTTAATTCTTTTATTTCTATTTCATTTTTGCTTTCCACTTTTGTTAATAAGTCTTGTATACGCTCGCCGCTAGCTAATGCACTAGCTAACTCACTTGTATGTTTAATTTGAGCTTTTTTCCGTTTGAAATCTGATAATAAAGTGTTGATCTCTTGTATGTACTTTTTCGTCCTTTTCTTTATTTTCCATTCTTTAATATGAGACTCTAAAGGGTCGATGACTTGCTTTTTCATTTTTGAAACAAACCATTCTTCGGCTTTTAAAGTTCGGGTACTGATCTTGGGATAGGAGACGTTTGCAGGATCTTGGATAAGGGCATTTAATTGATTCCTGAATTTATTTGCTACCTCACGATGCATGTCAGTAGCGTTAGATATACTACTGAGAAATAGATAAGCCTGGTCCTTGTCAGGGATATTTTTAGTCAGGACATCATCCCTCAAGGCATTTGCACGCTGATTTAAGGTTTCCCACAAAAAGGTATTTAGAAGGGTATTCATTAAATATTCTTCTTGAGCTTTTTCTAAAATGGCATTGACTTCACTTTCCTGAATAGTTAGGTCCGAAAAATTTTTGACATCCTGGCTTGTATAAATACTATTTGGTCCGATTGTCGATCTTAATATGAGTCCTTTTAAACTTCTAATTCTGCTCAAGGCCACATAGACTTGTCCCGCGGCAAAAGAGGAGCCTGCATCTATGATAGCACGTTCAAAGGTTAGTCCCTGGCTCTTATGGATAGTTACTGCCCAAGCTAAACGCAAAGGGAATTGACTGAAGGTTCCAAGTGTTTCTTCATTGATTTTGTCTTTTTCAGAATCGAATTGATATTGAATGTTTTCCCATTTTTCTCTTTCTACCTCAATGTCCGGTCCACCTTCTGGTAGGCGAACGGTAACTTCATTCTTACTTACCCGTTTTACAACTCCTATTTTCCCATTATAATAGCGTCGGTCTTCCCCTTTATCATTTTTGATAAACATGACTTGTGCGCCCTCTTTTAGTTCTAGGTTGGCTTCGGCAGGATAGGCTGTTTCCGAAAAATTACCACTCACAGCAGCATCTAGAATTATCGATTTTGTGTTTAATTCATTAAGTCTTTCTTTATTGATCTTATCTGCTTGTGCATTATGGGAGCACAAAGTTATAAAAGGCTCTTCTTTGGTAGGGATGAAATTAGAACGATAATAGCTATTTAATAGATCAAGTTGCTCACTAGTGCAAGCATTTTTTCGAATATTGTTTAGGAGTGAAATAAAAATGGGATCATTTTGGCGATAGATTTTTGTCAGCTCTAATTGAACGGGTTGTGCTTCTTGGATTACATGTGCATCAAAGAAAAATGGGCTTTTGTAATAGCTTTGCATAACCGTCCATTCTTGCGGTTTCACCACAGGTGGTAGTTGGTATAAATCGCCAATAAAAAGCACCTGAAGTCCACCGAAAGGCCTAGCGTCTCTCCTTACAGATTTTAATATCGTATCCATTGCGTCAAGCATATCGGCTCGAAGCATAGACACTTCATCAATTATTAACAGTTCAAGTTCTTGAATTAATGTTCTTCTTTCTTTTCTAAATCGTAAGTTTCCTAGTAGCCGTTTTTTATTATAGATCAAACTTTCTTGGTTATCCCAAGCCATTTCATAGTCTGCGATATAGGTGCCGAAAGGTAACCAAAATAGAGAATGTATCGTAGTACCACCAGCATTTATGGCAGCGACACCAGTTGGAGCAACGATTGCTTTTTTCTTTGGGCAATTTTCATTGATGTATTTTAAAAATGTCGTTTTTCCTGTTCCTGCATTTCCGGTTAAAAAGATTGATTTATCTGTATGATTTACAAAGGAGGCTGCTTGTAAGAATGCTGAATTATGTTCAAAAGTTGGATTCATGCAGGTTTTATATTTTATATGTTTATGAATTGTATTGATGAAAACTGAAACTTTTGCTCACAATAATTCATTATACTTAATATATAAAAACAAATAGTAAAAAGCTAATTTCTGCTTATTTTTGTTGAAATTAGAAATTAAAAGTATATATTAAGTGTTAGACTTAAACTGTTCTAAATGTAGAATTGAAACTTTATCTTCGTTTGAAAATAGAAAATGATGGACATTGAAAAAAAGGAGATCTTTGCTGAAATAGAAAATGACTTAATTCGTCAAGGATTTGAGATTGAAAGTAAGGATCAGAATCGTCCTTGGGGTGGTTTTTTTGTGATTGATGAGAATCAGGCTCAACAATTTTCCAATACCTTTTTTGATGGTATTAGTGTGTTGGAATTACAGATCTCTGGGAAATTAAGTCCGAAAATATTGATTGTTGAGCCAGGGAAGAGACTTTCTTGGCAGTATCATCATCGACGTGCGGAAATTTGGCAAGTTGTTCAGGGTACGGTAGGTGTAATAAGAAGTTTTACGGATGTAGAGGGATCCATTCAAACGCTTAAGCCCGGTGATGAAATAAAGTTGGAGTGTGGTGAAAGACACCGATTGGTTGGACTAGAAGACTGGGGGGTGGTTGCCGAGATCTGGCAGCATACCGATCCTGAAAATCCTTCTGATGAAGATGACATTGTACGTCTTGAAGATGATTTCGGAAGGTAAGAAAATAGGGTAGCACTCTTTAAATATAGAAAAGTAATGACAAATTATAATGAAGACAGTATAAGGTCGCTGGATTGGAAAGAACATATCCGCCTACGACCTGGGATGTATATAGGGAAGCTTGGCGATGGTACTGCTTACGATGATGGAATTTATGTTCTTTTTAAAGAAGTTATGGATAATTCCATTGATGAATTTGTGATGGGAGCGGGGCGTACAATTGATATTAGTGTTAGTGATTCTAAGGTTTCAGTCAGGGATTATGGCCGTGGAATTCCATTAGGAAGTGTAGTTGATGTGGTTTCAAAGATTAATACTGGAGGAAAATACGACAGCAAGGCCTTTCAAAAGTCAGTAGGACTGAATGGGGTGGGTACAAAAGCGGTTAATGCTTTATCGAGTTCTTTTATTGTGCAGGCTTACCGATCTGGCAAAACACGAATTGCCGAATTTAGCAGAGGAGTTTTGCTAAAGGATGAAGAGAAAGATACGACGCAGCGTAATGGTACTTCGGTGGTATTTATTCCTGATGAAACTATTTTTAGGAATTATTCTTACCGTTCTGAATTTGTGGAGAACATGATTTGGAATTACGTTTTCTTGAACTCAGGGCTGACTATTAACTTTAATGGTAGGAAATTCTTTTCAGAAAATGGGCTACGTGATTTATTGGAAAGAAATGTGGACGTGGAGGCGATTCGTTATCCTATTATTCACCTAAAAGGCGAGGATATAGAAATTGCTTTAACACATGGTCAGGCTTATGGAGAAGAGTATTATTCTTTTGTAAATGGTCAGCATACCACACAAGGCGGTACACATCAAGCCGCTTTTCGTGAGGCAATAGTTAAGACTATCCGCGAGTTTTATAAAAAGGATTATGATGCGGCAGATATTCGATCGTCAATTATTTCAGCTATTGCTATTAAGGTTCAAGAACCGGTTTTTGAATCGCAAACTAAAACAAAGTTAGGTTCTCAAAGTATTGGACCTGAAGGACCCACAGTACGAACATTTATCAATGACTTTGTTAAAAAGGCACTAGATAATTATCTGCATAAACATCCTGAGGTAGCAGATTCCTTGCTAAAAAGGATTTTGCAGTCTGAACGAGAAAGAAAAGATATTGCAGGAATTAAAAAGCTGGCTAATGAGCGTGCCAAGAAAGCCTCTTTACATAACCGAAGCTTAAGAGATTGTAAGATTCATTTTGAGATAACCACGAGCGTAACCAAGATACCACACTTTTTATTACCGAGGGTGATTCAGCAAGCGGATCCATTACCAAATCGCGCGATGTTAAAACGCAAGCCGTATTTAGCTTAAAAGGTAAAGCCTTTAAATGATTTCGGCTTAACCAAAAAAGTGGTGTATGAAAACGAAGAGTTTAACCTGTTGCAGCACGCTTTAAATATTGAAGATGGTATGGATAAATTGCGTTATAATAATATCGTAATAGCTACCGATGCCGATGTCGACGGTATGCACATTCGTTTATTGTTAATGACCTTCTTTTTGCAGTTTTTTCCTGATCTGGTAAAAGCCGGGCACGTATTTATTCTGCAAACGCCGCTGTTCAGGGTGCGTAATAAAAAGGAAACCATTTATTGCTACAGCGACGAAGAACGTCGAAATGCCATCGACAAATTAGGCGTCAAAACCAGAGATTACCCGATTTAAAGGTTTGGGAGAAATCTCGCCAGATGAGTTTGGCCTATTTATAGGTAAAGATATACGCTTAGATCCTGTTATAATGTCGAAAGATCATAAAGTTCAAGCTCTCTGGACTATTACATGGGAAAAAACACTCCCGACAGGCAAAGACATATTGTTGATAATTTACGAGTTGAGTTGGATACTGACGTAGCAGTTTTAGCTTAATAGTCCTGCTAGCTTTTACGCCTTTTGGGAGGTCTTATATCAGGAAATAAACTCTTAAAAATACATAAAGCCTTTTCTCCATTAAGAGAATAGGCTTTATGTATTTTTAAGAACGAATTCTTATTTTCTATTTTCACCTGCTTCTTTAAATTCAGAACCTTCCTTCCATTTAGGGAAAGTGGTTTCCATACTAAGTTTATAGCCGATATTAGTAAAGAATTTTAGGTCTTCTATGATTCCGCCAACATCCCAATGCTCGGCACTAAATTCGTCTGCTTGTGTATGGTAGGTGCCATCAAAGTACGCCCTTCTTTCTTTCGCTTCCGCGCTAATGTCTACATAGTCCGATCCACTTCCAGCATAAAGGGCAGGAACGCCCACTTTGGCAAAATTGAAATGATCGGAGCGGAAAAAGTAGCCGGCAGAAGGATTGGACTCAGGTGCTATTTTTCGGTTTTGTGCTTTTATAAACTCCTCTGCATAGTCTTCTAACTCAGATTGACCTAGCCCTACCACACTAATGTCGTGAGTCATA
>CAVOLQ010000003.1:0-516345 GCA_963696875.1 uncultured Sphingobacteriaceae bacterium | reverse complement strand
ATCAAGTATATCAGTTTTCTGAGTCTGATTACTACTTAAGTTAAAAATGATTCATATTTGGAATTTGATTTCTCTTCTCTTAATATCGGTGCGACCAACACGGTACCAGAAAGGATTCTCTCCATCTGACTGGTACCAAGTGCCCGACACTCTTCCTAAACTCCAAAGCAACTCAGGTGTCATTACTTGATCTGGAGCTAAACTTTTACTTGAAAGTTTCTGGTTGAGGTTTTTGACCGAAAATAGGGCTAAAAGTAAGAAGGGCTAAAAATAAAAGTATAGTTTTCATAGTCTAAATTGGTTCGAGCTAAGCCAATGGTTTAAATAGCGTGATTGTAAAAAACAAATTTAGGGTTAATATTAATGGGATCAAAAATCAGTTTTAGAAAACATCAAGAAATAAAAAGATGCAGAAAACAACCTAATTACCTCAACTTTACATTATACTCTAAACTTTTTCTCCTTTAAAAATACGGAGTATTACCTTGTAAAAATCGGATTGTTACTTCTCCAATGTGTCAATATTCTGAGCGAAGATGGCTTTGCGAAATGATTCGCATTTCGTGCATCTAGGAACTCGAGCAATAGGCGGTTCTTCATTAATATTTTCAGAGGCAACTGCTGTTTCTCCTGAAGGCAGAATATCACCTGCAGATTTGGGATCTGGAAAGAAGAGCATATCCCCTTTCTGAAAAAAATAACCAGACTTTATCCAGAACCATGATTCTATTCCGGGTATTCAGCTTGCTCATGCTGGTAGAAAGCAAGTGAACGGAGAATCATGGAATGGTAAAGGTCCGGTAGCCATTGAGGAAGGTGGATGGCCGGTACGTTGCTCCAGTTCGTACCCTTTTGAACGAAGTAAAACACCTTCCGAACTGATGGCAACGGAATAACAAAGGTGATTGATGATTTTGAAGATCAGCACTCTCGCCGTTCTTTGCCAAGGCGGTTTTAAGTCGTCTGAAATCCATGCCGCTCTTTCACGGTTATCTGATCCATGAGTTTTTATCGCCTTTAAGTAATTTTAGAACAGATCAATTTGGGGGTTGTTGAAATAGAATTCGACTGCTTGTTGAAGTGGTAAAGCTGTTCGGGAGGTTTGGCCACTCGAATTACAATTATTTGTTCGCATATCGGCGACGCGAATGGACGGATGGGGACTGCGACACAGAAGATTCCATCAGCTGACTACTGAAGTATTAAAAGAGCTGGATGTGGATGTAGAGACTGTTCTACCGGTGGAAATCCGTAGCCGGCATAACCGATACCATTATCTCCAGGATATCAAGTTCTCTATGCTGAGGAAATTCGTAAAAGAACTGGCATATTAACAGGTGCTGTTGGTTTAATTACCGAAACGAAAACCAGGCTGAAGAGATTTTATCTCAGGAAAAAGCTGACCTAATTATTCTTGCCACGCAATGTACTTAGGGATCCTTATTCCCATTACATGCTGCAAAAGAATTGGGTGTAGATTTAACAATGGCCAAATCAATACGATAGAGCCAAGAATTAATTGCCTTTTTTTTCTACCTTTGCGCCAAATTTAAAAATCTCAAATTTCATGGCTTTACAGTGCAGAATTGTTGGTTTACCCAACGTTGGCAAATCTACCTTGTTTAACTGCTTATCAAATGCGAAAGAGCAAGCAGCTACAAGCTTTCCCTTTCGTACCTATAGAACCCAATACAGGGATTATTACCGTTCCAGATGCGCGCTTAACCAAGCTTGCAGAATCTCGTTAATCCACAACGAATCGTTCCCAATACCATTGAAATCGTGGATATCGCCGGATTAGTAAAAGGTGCAAGTAAAGGGAAGGTCTTGGAAATCAATTTTTAGGAAATATTCGCGCAACGAATGCGATCATCCATGTTTTACGCTGCTTCGACGATGGGAATGTTGTGCACGTAGATGGTTCAGTAGACCCAATTCGTGATAAAGAAATTATTGATACCGAACTGCAACTCAAAGATTTGGATACGGTAACTAAACGTATTCAAAAGGTAGAAAAAATGGCTAAAACCGGTGGTGATAAAGATGCCAAAAAAGCTTTCGACATTCTATCTATTGTAAAAACAACTTTGGAAAGCGGAAAGTCCGTAAGGCTAGCTGATATTTCTGAAGAAGATTTTGAATATATTCAAGACTTGGGACTACTTACACAGAAACCAGTTTTGTATGTCTGCAACGTGGATGAAGCTTCCGTTGTGAACGGAAACGCCTATGTAGATAAAGTACGTGAAGCAGTTAAAAATGAAGACGCAGAAGTATTGGTAATTTCTGCGAAAATTGAGTCTGAAATTGCCGAATTTGAAACTTACGAAGAAAGACAAATGTTCCTTGCCGATCTCGGACTCGAGGAATCGGGCGTTAATAAATTGATCCGTGCTGCTTATCGCTTATTGAATCTGGCAACTTATTTCACTTCGGGCGTACAAGAAGTGAGGGCTTGGACTATTACTCAAGGTTTTACTGCTCCTCAGGCCGCTGGAGTAATCCATACTGATTTTGAGAAAGGATTCATCCGAGCGGAAGTCATCAAATATGAAAACTTTATTGCATTGGGATCAGAAAACGCCTGCAAAGAGGCTGGGAAAATGAGCGTTGAAGGAAAAGACCTATGTCGTAGAAGATGGGGATATTATGCATTTTAGGTTTAACGTTTAGTGCTTTTATTTTTGCCCTTGGCTGCGTAAGTCCCTATGATCTTGGTGCGGGCACGCACAGCATAGTTGGATAAGCACTGCGTACCTCTTAACTGTTTGCTGATAATAATTTCAGATCAATTAAGCAAACCGATCAAATATCTTTTCTGTTCATTATTAATTTAAACATAAAATCTAAGCCAGTTTTAAGTCAATCAAAAAGCAACAAATAGCAATCTGATTGACTTAAATATTTCTATAATCTTAAAAACAGAGTTTATTGTAAAAAATTTACTACCTTAGGATAAATAAACCTACTTTATTTATCCGAAACTGTGACCAAATGAGATTGAAGCATTCTCATATTTTTATTTTTATTTTACTATTATTTTGTTTTTGGGCGTGTACAAATAAAAACCCAGAAACCAGAATTGTTTTAGCGATACCAGTTTATGGTCAAAGCCTTGCCATGGGCGAGGAAGCGATTAGAATTACTAATTTTGATACACTCAGTAAAAGAACACGTCATCGTGTGGTGACAGAAAATTTAAATGAAGAATTCGGATACCTTTCAAATACTAGATGGAAACAGTGGATGAAGGCACTATTACGCGATAGAAGTCGTGCGTTCGAGCTTTCGGTATATGGTATGTCTGAAGATATTATAGATTATTTTGATCAAAAAGGCTATGGCGATAGCATAATAATTTCCGTTTTTCCTGGTGGTCAGGGAGCGACCAGTATTATCCATTTAGGAAAAGGAAGTTTTGCCTATAATAAATTTTTAAAAGAAATAGAGAATGCTTACAAAAAGGCTAAACGAAATAATTGGGAATTTATCGTGCCAGCCTTTTGTTGGATGCAGGGTGAAGACGATATTACTTGGGGAAAGTCGACGAATTACAAAGAGGATTTAAAGCAATTTCAAATTGACTTCAACAATGATGTGAAAGCCATTACCAATCAGACAATTGATGTGATTTGCATTACCTACCAAACAAATAGCATATCTCTTTCAAAAACCTTTATTCCCAATGCTTTCTACTCAAGGGAGACCTCTATTCCTCAAGGACAAATGGAACTAGTCCGAGATGATTCTTTATTTATGGGAAGCGGACCTATTTACCCCTACTCTTTTGTAGACGAACGTGTACACATAGATGGTATTTCGCAGAAACGTTTGGGGCATTTAGCTAGCCTATCGATTATTAGACTACTCGAATCAAACCAAAAAAGTAAAGGTTTGACCCCGCAAAATCTTAACATTTCGGGTGATACGATTCTGGTTAAATTTAACGTTCCTCATCCTCCCCTGACTTTTGATACTCTATCAATATTTAAAGCTCATAACTATGGTTTTAGCGTTATTGATTCACAAAACAGGAATATCCTTAAAAAAGTAATCTTAGAGAAAGATTTAATAAAATTATATTGTGAAAAATCTCCTGCAGGGAGTAAGGTAAGGTATGCCGTTAACGGTATACAAGGTAAAAACGGATACAAAGAAGGACCGAGAGGAAACCTACGTGATTCACAAGGTGATAGTATTATCACAACTATACTTGAAGAAGTATATCCTTTACATAATTGGTGTTTCCAATTTGATATTCTTGTTTTATAGCCAATCATAAACTCCTTGCAATCACTACCCCGCTCGCCCAAGCCCATTGAAAGTTATAGCCTCCAAGCCATCCGGTAACATCAACACATTCACCACCAAAATAGAGTTTAGGTACTTTAAAGGATTCTAGTGATTTAGGATCAAGTTCCTTTGTGGAGACCCCACCTAACATCACTTCGGCCTTATCATAGCCTTTGTTTCCTGCTATTTTCACTTTAAATCGATGAATGGTATCCTTCACTAATAGGGCATCTTTCTTACTTAAGGAGGCTATTTTAGTATCGATCGGCAAAAACTTACCTAAGGCCTCTGAAAACCGCTTAGTAAAATGATCATGGAGGACTTGAATCAGTAAACGCTTCCCTCCTTCTGCGCGCTCTTTTGAAATAAGGTCCGCAATAGATTGGGTGGGCAGAAGGTTGATTATTATTTCTTCCCCTGGTTTAACATAATTTGAAATCTGAAGAATGGCAGGACCGCTTAGGCCCCAATGAGTAAAAAGAATGTTCTCCTGGAAACTGATCGTTTTTGTTGAAACTCGAGAAAATACCGAGTTCCCCGAAAGGGCGGTAAACCAATCTGCTTCTTTTCCTGTAATGGTTAAGGGAACCAAGCCTGGTGTCGTTTCCGTAACCTCAATATTGAATTGCCTTGCTATTCTAAGTGCAAAATCACTGGCGCCGAGTTTTTGTACTGGAAGTCCACCACTTGCCATAACGACCGACCTTGATGTTAATTTCGTTGGACGCCCATCTAATTCATAACTGATTTCAAAATGGCCAGATTCAATTTTTTTTATAGTCTTTAACTAATGAATTTAATTGGAGATCTACTTTGTATTTGTTCAATAGTTTTGTGAATACAGCAACCATATCCTTCGCTTTATTGCTTTCCGGAAAAAGTTGCCCTAAAGTTTTCTCTTGTCCGACGATTCCATTTTTCTGAAAAAAGTCAATCGTATCCCCTACTGACCATTGTGAAAAGGCAGACTCGCTGAAATGAACATCTTGAGAAACAAAATTTGCAGAACTAGAGTATAGGTTCGTAAAGTTGCATCGGCCGCCTCCGGAAATTAGAATCTTGGCACCAGGTTTATCATTTCTTTCTACAATAAGGACTTTCTTGCCCAGCCTACCGGCTTCAACCCCACACATCAAACCACAAGCTCCACCTCCGATAATTACCGCATCATATATCATCTTGTATACATTAAAGAAAGGGCGAAGTTACTCAAATCATTAGATTTCGTTTGATCAAGAATGCTATTATGAGTGTTATGGCTTTTAATATTAATTAGGGCAGGATAATAAATGGCACAATATAATATGTAGCCTTTAGATATATAACTATCCTATGGTACACTAGAGAGCAATAATTTTTTTCTAAAAAACCAATTTATTAAACAAATTTATCTAAGTTTGCCCCACGCTCCCGTAGTTCAATGGATAGAATTATGGTTTCCGGTACCATCGATATGAGTTCGAATCTCGTCGGGAGCACTTTAATTTCCACTCTTTACAAACAAAAGCAGTTTTCTTAATATCTAATAGCGTATTCTTTTTCATTGCGGCTCTCTATCCCTCACAAGCAATTGCGTCTGTTAAACAAGAAAAAATAACGATTTGATTATCGATTGTTAACTTTCCATCCGGATAGTACCTTAAATGATAAATTTAATAGATGATAGAATGTGCGTTGATCGCCATGAAGTTGAAATGCTTTCCATACCTGCAATAATGCGCTTCTTGAATCGTTTATATAGTGAAGTTGATGAGCTTTTACCGTAATGTAATATGCATATTTCCGCTTTGCCTTTCTTTTTAAGGCACTCCTGTGTTCCGGGGGAAGATAATTCTGAATCGTATTAATTACATGAACCATATCCTTGATATTGCGACCAGTAACAAAGGAGTTGCTAGTTATATTGGTGTTATGTACTCTATAGTATGCCAAAGGCTTGGGTGAATAAGCAACTTTGTAATGAGCTGCTATCCGTGTCCACATTTCCCAATCTTCACCATAATGAACTCCAAAAAAAGCTCCTAAATTCTCATATACGCTTCGCTTTACTACTATACTAGGTGTTTGCAATTTTTGCTCCTCAGCAATTTGAAATAACCAGTTATCAATTATTCCGGGTTCCTTTAAAATTTCAGGACTTTCCCATAAAACGTTGTTGTTTTCATCAAAATCTCTGGAACGTGTGAAGGCTGCTCCAATGTCTGAATATTCCTCAAACAAGCCATGTATTTCATCATAAAATCCAGGTTTAACGACATCATCACCATGCAAAATATGAATGCGCTCCCCCCTTGCCCTATTGATGCAAGTTTCGAAATTACGTAAGCTGCCTACATTTTTGGACTGCCTATAAAAACTTACTCTCCCATTGGATAGTTCATTAACAAGAGCTTCAACGTCAGCATCGGTACTGTAATCATCGACAACTTCTATTTGCATCTCTTCAGCAGATGGGGCTTGCTTTAATACACTTTCAATTGTGTCTCGCAAATAATGGATACAGTTATAACTTGGAATCATAACTGACCATAAAGGCCTTTTTATAGTTACCGGCAGTGGTTCAATTCTAGGGGGTAATTGGGGTGTACGTTCGAGCATAAGGACTGATTAAAGTGATTTTTTTAATTATTAGAATAATAGTATTGCCAGTTGAGGAGGCCTTTATTATAAGCTTCGAACTCATCAGGATTTCTTAAAACATTTTCTTGACGTCTTTGAACCGTCATTGCATTATTAAGCATTAAATTCTTGTCGGCCGACATATGATCATGAATTCGATAAGCCGCAATTTTTTCAGTATGCGTTAGGGATGGAAAATATCGTTTTATCCTTAAGTTAATATCGTAATCTTCACAAGCGTTTAATTGCGGGTCGAAAAAGAAAGAGTAAAAGAGTTCTTTGCGGTACATTACTGCTCCCTCCATTGCTATATAATTACCTTGTAATAAACTTTCGTAGTTATAGCCCACTTTTTCTATTGCCTTTGCCACTGGGAGCAAGTTTCCATTATTATCGATTTTATCGTGAGCTCCAGAAACAAAAACAGATTTTTCATTTTTCGAAAAACAATTTAAATTTATCTCTAATGCATTCGGATAAAGAAAATCATCGGCATCTAAGAATATCAAAAAATCGCCAGTACTGTATTTTATACCCATATTCCTTGCGCCAGATAATCCCAATCGGTTAGTATTAATGCATCTAACATGTGGAAAATTCTTGCATACAGCCTTGGTATTATCAGTTGAACCGTCATTGACCACAATAATTTCTACATTTTTAAAAGTTTGGTTATAAACGCTTTCAATCGCTTGCTTTAAATAACGACCATGATTATAGCAAGGAATAATTACTGAAACTTTGGTTTGTTCATTTATGATAGGTTTTTTATCGAGTTTTTTAAGATACAACAAACTGCCGTCACTTTCATGGCGATGACCTTTATAATGTCTCCATCCAGAAATACAGCCTTGCATTTGATTTAAATTATCCTTGAAAGAGTGGAAATTCAATTGAAGTATATTTTTGCATATTTTTTTTAGATAATACTTAGGTAAAATTTTATACGCTCTAAGAAAATTTCTTTTATGTCGATATTTATCATATTGTACTAATAATGAACTAACCTGGCCACGCATATAATAGAAAATTTGGCTTTTTAAAGCTTTTTCAGATTCATGATGCTGATGATAAACGAATAATTGCGGAAAATAACTACAATTCCACCCTTTTGCCAATATCCGGTACCAAAACTCAAAATCTCCACTACATCCTGAAGCTCCAACATCCAGGCGCTGATCAAACCAGCCCACTAAACTAAAAATTTGCCTTCTAAATGCCATATTAGCACCAGCACCGATATCCCATACAGGGACACCTATATTGAGGTGCTTTGTAAAATATTCCTTGTCGAAAACACGTGGGACGTATCCCTTATTTAAACCCCAGTCGTGTTCGAAAATGTATTGTGCTTTCGTTTGTAAACTTGCCGGGATAACTAAACCAGTTACTGCCATAGTAAACGGATCTTGAAATGCATTTTTAAGGTTTTTTGTCCAATTTTTATCGACAATTACATCATCATCCGTATAAGCAATAATTGAATGGGATGCGAACCGAGCGCCAGTATTACGAGCAATGTCGAGGCCTTTACAGGGTTCTTTAATATACCTAACTTGATCAAACTGCTTGAGGGCCTGCTCGGTGCTGTCATCATCAGGCGCATTATCCACAACAATTAATTCAAAATCCAAATCAGTCGACGCCATTAACGCCTTAACGCATTCTAATGTGGCTTGTGGCTTGTTTCGAGTACAAATCACAACAGACAAATCACCGTTGATATAAGCACTTAAAGACAAGGGAATGATTTCCATCAATTCATCCTCAAAAATTTTTTCCTCACCCGCTAGAAAATGACTTTTCCAATGACCTCCCTTTGCACTTTTAGAAGTGGAAACATAATAATCTATAGACGGTTGAATAGATTCTGCAACTTTTAGTTTAAAAAGGATTGGATCAATGATCGAATCTCCATATACCCACAAATTGCCTAAGGGTACATTTTTCCACCAAAAAACCAAATACTGATTTTCTCCAGATGGCGCAAACGCATCAAGTTGATGAATCTGCAAATGATTGATAACAAAAGGTTTAAAGCTCTTCATACATTAAATATTTCTTCTTATTGTAATTTCACTTTAAAATTTGGTCGGACGGCGCCCGTCGGCCAATCACCTTACCACAAAATGATCAGACGGCAAATGGTCCCTTACTTAAATCACCAACATAGGTTACACTGGGAGTATCTGCATTCAAATGCAATACATCACTTTTAGTAATATTCTTTCCGTCAAATTTTAAGCTGTAAGCATTGTCTGCAATTTCTAGAACATCGCCTTTAATGTGTCCAGATTCAGTTAAGAGAAAATTTTCAATGTAATAGCGATCGATTAGCACACTGTGGTCATAACCAAAATCTTTGCTAAAGGGGAAAATAGAATTAAAATCTCCCCAACTAATTTTGTTTTGAGGGGGTATAAATGTTAGATGTAATCCTGTACGATTTAATAGTCGTAAAAGAAAAATTGGCAAATTATCATTAAGTATAGATATTAAATTAGCCATCATCAACATTTATGGTACTAATTTAAATAATAATAACAATAATAAACAAGCAAAAACTAAATATTTTTATGCAAACGTAAAATTAACTATGATAAAGAAAGAAAAATATAGGGTTATTGACAGAAAATTATTAACCATATAATCAAATGATAAACAGTGAAAATAAAATAAAATCAGAATGCTTTGGATTGAGATGCTTTCATCCATTTTTCTTTTATCGCCTTTTTCACATTTATTCTGATTAAATACATGCATGGCACTAAAATTAGGGTAAGAAAAGTACCGAATGCTAAACCAAAAATCATCGTCCATGACAATGGTCCCCAGAAGGCAACATTATCTCCTCCGAAATAGATATGCGGATTAAATTTTGCAAACAAGGTGGAGAAATTTATATTAAAACCTACTGCTAGGGGTATTAAACCAAGTATCGCAGCAATTGCTGTTAGAATTACCGGTGTCATACGAATCCGCCCAGCTTCTAGGGCCGCATCAAAAGCAGGCATTCCCTGCTCCATCATCAAATCGGAAAACTCCACCAGTAAAATCCCGTTTCTAACGACTACCCCTGCTAAAGCGACTATACCAAGCATGGTCATAACGATAACAAAACTCATGTTAAAGATACTCAACCCAAGAAGTACACCAATAATACTGAAGATGATTAAGCTGAGAATAATGAAGGTTTTTCCTATGGAATTAAAAAGTAGGATTAGGATAATCATCATAATACCGATTGCGGCTAATAAGGCGCCGCCTAAGAAATTAGCCGCTTCTTGTTGCTCCTCTTGTTCACCTGCCATGGTTATTGAAATGCCATCGGGAGCTTTGAATTGATTTATTTCATTTTGAATATTCGCCACAACATCATTGGCATTGTACCCACTTAGCACATTGGAAGAAAGAATAATAATCCTCTTCTGCTGTTTGCGCTTGATGCCCCCATAAGTATTAACAAATTTAACATCGGCAATTGCAGCAATAGGTATTTGTCGAATAATACCATTCATGCCCATGTCTCGATAGGTGATCTTCATATTTCGTAAGGCATCAATGTTATTTCGCTGTTCTTTCAGTGCCCGAACATTAATTTCATAATCTTCTTTCTGATCATGGAATTTGGACGCTTCTGCTCCATAGATTGCTGCTCCTAAATTTTGCGCAATAGTAGCTGTAGATATTCCCTGACGGTTGGCTGATTCACGATTGATGTCAAATATTATTTCAGGCTTATTATTCTGAAAATCTGACCTTAATTCTTCTACCCCAGGAATGTTTTGTTTGACCAAGTAGCTTTCTAAGCGCTCTGAGGTTTTCACTAAGGTGTCTAAGTTATCTGCAGTAATTTCAATACTAATGGGCTTAGAGGTAGGCGGTCCGCCCTGCTCCTGATTGACGGTAATTTGTGCTCCGGGGATGCCCTGTACAGCCTCTCTGATCTTCCCTAAATACTGCTTGGTATCGTCTCCATTACGTTTTCCATATTCGACGAAAGCGACTGTCACTTTCCCTCTATTAGGATAATTACCTTGATCTTCATCTTGAGGATCAGTAACGCCTATGGTAACATTTGAGATTATTGAACTTACTGTGGGATTTGCTTTCCCATTTTTTTCAACAGCTTTCGTCACACGTTTCTCAACTTCTTTTGTAACCTCATTAGTATAAGCCTGATCGGTTCCAACTGGAAGACTGATGTAGGTATAGATGAAATTAGGATCGGCAGTAGGAAAGAATTCAACCTTTGGTTGCCTAACTATTGTGAATACAATAGCTAGGATCAATAAAAGAAAAGTGCCTCCTAGAGTTGACCAAGGGCGATGTAAAAACCATTGAAGACGCCTAGTATACCACTTCTGGAACGAGGGCCAGGTTTTTTGCTGAAACCGCTTGATGATGCCAGCAAGAACGAAATGATGAAAGAGATAAAGAATGGCTAATAGCCCGACAAGATTGCCTGTACCAAAGTCGATTAAATAAGCAATTGCAGCAAAAAGAATGAGTGCAATTAATGTACGCTTTACCGCTCTGTCGAAACGAGGCTTGCCACCTACATGTTCAGTATGGGGCTTCATAAAGGTGACAGCAAATACCGGATTGATAAGATAGGCGATCATTAGGGAAGCAAGCAATGTAACAATCAAGGTTGCTGGTAGAAAAAACATAAACTCCCCAATGATACTGTTCCAAAATAATAAGGGTACAAAAGGTGCCAAGGTAGTTAAGGTACCTGACAAGACGGGCATAAAAACCTCTGCAGTAGCCACTTTAGCCGCTTTAACAACGGGTACCTCACCATTATTAAAAATGCGGTGAGTGTTTTCGATAACGACAATGGCATCATCCACCACAATTCCCAAGGCAAGGAGAAAAGAGAACAAAACGATCATGTTCATCGAAAAGTTAAAACCGAACATCCCTCCTAAAATTGGCATTGAAATGAACGCTAGAAAACAAGATAAGGGCACCGAAAGGGCAACAAATACCGCATTCGTGGCTCCCATAAAAAACATCAGCACGACAGAAACCAAAATAAAACCTATAATAATCGTATTGATTAAATCATGGAGAGTTGTTCGGGTTTGATCAGATTGATCGCCAGTAATGGTAATAATCAATCCTTTCGGTAATTCGGTTTTCTGCATGTCTTCTAATAATCCCCTTATTTTATCGGAAGCATTAATCAAATTTTGACCGCTTCTTTTGACGACATTTAAAGTAATTACGTTTTTACCATACAAACGAGCATAACTTTCTTGTGTTTTAAAAGAATCTTTCACTTCAGCGATATCTCTTAATGCAATGGCTTTACCCTGTGGATTCATAATAATCAATTGGGCTACCTGTTCCGCAGATTTGAAGTCCATTTTTACATTTACCGTTCTTCTTACTCCATTGATTGGGACCGTGCCTCCAGAAGAGGTGATATTTTCATTCCCAACCGCCATAATTATGTCTTGGAAACCTAGTTGAGCAGCGGCCATACGATTTAAATCTACATTAATTTGAATTTCTCGATCTAGCGCTCCGACGATGTCAACTTTCGAGATCTCCGGAAAACTCTCAATACGATCTTGTATATCATCGGCATATTCTTTGATCTTTTTAAGTTCTAGGTCGCCCGAAAGATTAATATACATAATGGGCAGGTCTGATAAATTAATATCAATGACCTGGGGTTCTTTAAAACGAACATCATTTTGTGGGAGGTCCGTAGCGGCTTTGTCCACCGCATCTTGAACGCGTTGCTTTGCAATTGCGATATCAATAGTTATGTCAAATTCTGCAGTAATGAATGAATAATCTTGATAGGAATTAGAAGTCAGCTTTTTTAATCCCTCAGTCGATTTTAGCTGCTTTTCAATCTGCTTAGTTACGAGAGTCTCCATGTTTTCTGGAGAAGTTCCTGGGTATATGGTTTGTATAAAAATCTTGGGAATTTGTACTTCAGGAAAGTTTTCTTTAGGAAGTATAGAATACACGATCAAGCCCAAAACGGTTATAATAACCGTAATAACATAAATTGCTGTTCTATTATCAATTGCCCAACTGGAGGGCTTGAATTCTTTCTCGATGTCTTCCATGTATTTTTGTAGAAATTCGTTTTTGTAATGGGTAAAATAATATCTCCTTGATGATCGAATCAAGGAATCTAAATTTCCGGTATTATGTTCAGTCGATCTCCTTCTTCAATATTCTCTGTTCCTTCAATAACTACCTGATCGCCAACATTAACCCCTGAAACGATTTGAACAATTCCTTGATACCGATTTCCGATTTCTATCGGTACTCGCTTTGCAATATTATTCTCGGCAACGAAAACATATTCGCCAGCTTCCGATTGGTGAATAGCTTTAATTGGCAATACAATCGCATCCTTTTTCTCATAGTCAACAATACGCAGAACCGCTGTCATATTTGGTTTAAGGTTGGGATTCGTCGGAAGCTTAACCTCCACTGTATAACTTCTTGATGTCGGTTCAATCACTCTTGAGGCATAGGTTATGGTTGAAATTAGTGAATCTGCAGCTCCCGGAATTGTGACGATGACCCGATCGCCTTGTTTTACACGTGCGGAATAACTTTCTGCGACATCGGCTTTTACTTTCAATTTCGAAAGATTCACCACACGTATACCGTCCATACCAGGTTGAACGGCCTGCCCAATTTTCAGGTCCATCCGATCTAAAATACCGTTAATAGGAGAGTTAATTATATACATAGAAGATTGTGCCTTTAATGCTGATAATTGCTTGAGTGCTACGTCTCGATTACTTTGCGCTTGTATAAATTGAACCTCAGTACCAATTCCTTGATCCCAAAGATTTTTTTGACGCTGAAATAGTGAATTAGCTAAATCAACCTGACTTTGGACCTGCAATATTTGTTGCTGCAAGACTTTATTATCTAGTTGAGCAAGAATTTGCCCTTTCCTCACTTGTTGTCCGGCCACAACATATAGGGCTGTAATAATTCCCGGTACTTCGGCATTGGCGATCACATTCTCGTCGGCATCTATTATTCCCTGTACCTCTACATAACTTGTAAAGGTCTTAAGTGTTACCTTTGGAGCACTAACGTCAGAAATCCGCCCAGTATCACTAGAAACGACTTGAGATTCAAGTACGGCTATTTGTTGATTAATTGCCGATTGCTCCTTCTTTAGATCCGCAAGTTGAGCCTGATGATCTTTTGCTTTTCTGCCACAAAATGATAAGGACAGGACGAAAAAAATAAAAATAAAAACAAGCTGTCTCATAATGGTAAATTCTATTTCTATTTACTTTTAAACCGTTATTTATCCTCTTGGCATGCTATTTAATATTCCCTAAAGCAGCCTCCAAGTCCACCTTGCTTATTAATACATTAAATAGCGCTTGTATATAATTGTTTTCCGCTTCTTGAAGTGCAGTTTGCGCCTGTGTTACTTCTATACTCGAACCCACTCCTTCATCGTATTTTATTTTTGAAACCCGTAATACTTCCTGTGCTAATGCAATATTTGACTTTTGATTCGTTAAGGATTCTAACCCATTGCTATATTGGGTTTGGGCCTGATAGATTTGTAGACCAATGCCTTTTTCGGCCGCTTCTAAGTTATTTTGAGACTTTTGGACCTCAACCTTGGCCTGACGTATCTTGTTTACCTGTTGAAAGCCACTAAAGATTGGAATTTCTAGGGTTAATCCTAGAATGGTAGAGGGATAGTGGGTATTAAAAAGTCTGTTAAAGCTATCGTTTTGATAAGAATAATTTTTACTTCCAAAAGCAGAGAATTTAGGTAAATTTTCATTTTTATATCGCTTTACTTGAAGTTCGTTTAACGCTTTAGCCGTTTCAAGAAGCTTGTATTCTATTCGGTTTTTGTAGGCTGAACTATCGTCTTCTACTAACAAAGAACCGCGCTCAATAGCGATATGTTCAATTTTATCCTCAATTAATAACACATCATGAGCGGGCATTCCCATTTGAAATTTAAGAATTTGATAACTCAAAGCTAGCATTCTTAGACTATTCCCTCGATCAGTATTAAGGTTATTATAAAGTACCCTTAAACGATCAACATCAACTTTCTCAGCAAAGCCTTGTTCATTTAGCTGAATTGTTTCATTTAATTGTTGCTCTAACTGATTTAAGTTGGCATCAATTAATTTGAGCTGTTCTTCATTCACCAATACCTGATAATAGGCTTTAGATACGGCTACCGTGGTGGCAATCTTGGTCCTTGTCAGGTTTCGCTGTGAGAGTTCTTTATAAGTCTTAGAGGCATTTAAACCCACCAAATAGGTTCCATCAAACAAAATCTGATTAATATTTATTCCAATAGTACTTTGATACTTGACGCCAAAACGAACAGGGATAAAAACTCCAGGTTGTCCGAAGAACTCGCCTGGTAAAAGTTGAGTAGGGATCTTTAAAAAATCTTGCAAGTTTGCAGTACCGCTAAGTTGTGGAAAACCAATTCCAATGGCCTGTTTTACTCTATATTCTGCACTCTCAATGTCTAATTCAGCATTTTTAATAGAGTCTCGATGTTGAAGAGCATAATCGATACATTCGTGAAGGTTAAAACTATGTTTATCTTCAACATTTGATATTTGCGCAGAAGCGTGTAGAAAAATACACGACGAAAAAAATCCAATAAGAAATATACTTAGCTGCTTATCAATTTGAATCATGCATCTGTAGTTAATAACGGTATAACAGATTTCTTATTTATAAGTTTTTCGTTGTTTACCTACTGTATAAAAAAAGCACATATATAATAACCATTTATACAGTTTTTCATACTAATTTCTGGCTGTTTTATACTTCTTACAAGAAACTAATTGACTAAAACGTTTCAAAAAATTAACTTAGTTCTAATTAATCACCATTAAATTTTGTAATATGGCCCATATCCTACCAATCCAGACTTTTCCGGAATCAAAAGGTATACTTACAGTGTTAGATAGGATTATCCCTTTTAAAATTGAACGATTATTTTACATCTACTCAGTAGATGGTTCTGAACGAGGTGGCCATAGACATTTGGAGACCTATCAAGCTGCTATCTGTATCCAAGGACGCTGTGTCATATCAAATCACAATGGTAGAGAATTAGAAATATTTGAGCTAGACTCGCCTTCTAAATGCTTAATTTTAGAACCTGCTGATTGGCATATTATGCATAACTTCTCACACGATGCAATTTTATTAGTACTGGCATCTACGCCATACGACCCCTCAGACTATATCTATAAACCTTATGTAAATGATAACATACGAGAACTTGAGGAAGGTTAATCTTCCTTTTGAAAATGAGTTAAAAGAAAAATTTGACGACTTTTTAAAAGAAGGATGGTATATCCTTGGAAAGGAAGTAGAATTATTTGAACAGGAATTTGCGGATTACCATGCTGTTGCAAATGGCATCGGTGTAGGGAATGGCCTAGAAGCTTTAACCCTATCCTTAAGATGTATGAACTTCAAACCTGGAAGCGAAGTAATCGTTCCAGCCAATACCTATATCGCCACTATTTTGTCAATCCTTAACTGTGATTTGGTACCCGTATTAGTTGAACCGGACATTCATACGTATAATATTGATCCTAATATAATTGAAGAAGCAATTACTCGGAATACAGTAGCTGTGTTACTTGTCCATCTATATGGACAATGTTGTGAGATGGATAAAATAATGGATATCATCAAGGAAAACAAGCTAGTTTTAATTGAAGACTGCGCTCAAGCGCATGGGGCAAAGTATAAAGGAAAATTAGCAGGAACTTTTGGTGATCTAGCGGCATTTAGTTTTTACCCTACCAAGAACTTAGGAGCATTTGGTGATGCCGGCGCAATTATCACTGAATCCGAACAACTGGCCAAGAGTTTAAAGCAATTACGTAATTATGGTTCTGATAAAAAGTATCATAATGAAATGATAGGCTATAACTCGAGACTGGATGAACTGCAGGCCGCCTGTTTAAGGATTAAACTTCCACACCTACAAAAGATGAATGAACATAAAAGAAGACTTGCAGATATCTACATAAACAACCTAAATGATAACTTTATATTGCCCCATCATTCTGATAATCAATACCACGTTTATCACATATTCAATATTCGGCACGTAGAACGAGATAAATTGAAAGATTATTTAAAAGACAATAATATATATACAGAAATTCATTATCCGGTTGCACCACATCGACAAAACGCATTGAAAGATTTTTTTAAAACTAAAAAATTCCCAATTTCAGAAGAAATACATAGCACAACATTAAGCTTACCCTGCTCTTTCTCTAATACTGAAGAGGAAATCTATCGAACAGTCGAAGTATTGAATAAATTCAACAATTAAATTGATAATCAAATGCATTATCTATTAAGGGAATTGGCACCGCCAATTTTAAAAAGTATTAAAAATTATAGCTTTAAATACGGTTGGAAAGGGAATTATAGAAGCTTTGAAAGTGCAAAAAAGCTTTGTAAAGGGTATGATGAAGATCACATTCTTAAAAGGATAAGCATGACGACCGCAAAAGTTAAAAATGGGGAGGCTGCATATGAAAGAGATGGTGTGCTTTATGACGATATAAAAATTAATTCCCCAGTATTAAACAACCTTTTAAGAATTGCCAAAGAAAATGGCAATAAACTAACTGTCATTGATTTTGGTGGGTCATTAGGTACTTCCTATTATCAAAACCTTCCCTTTCTTAATCATCTAAGCGAACTTAATTGGTGTATAATAGAACAAAAACATTATGTAGACGAAGGATTATTAAACTTTCAAAATGACCAATTAAAGTTCTATTACACTATTGAAGAATGTATGGTAGACTATCCAGAACCAAACTTATTATTAATTAGTAATAGTTTGCAATATGTGAAACAGCCCTATGTACTTTTAAGTAATTTACAAAATATGGAGATTCCCTATCTAATGTTGGATTATGTAGGTTATAACTATCGAGACAAGGACAGAATGACAATCCAATACGTTCCTCCTTTTTTCTATGGCATAGACGCTTCTTATCCTTGTTTGTTCTTTAGCCAGTCAAAGCTTGAAAGCCAGTTAAAAAGAAATTATGAGAAAGTATATGAATTCTATTGTGATTCAGAACCTTATCATATCGAATTAATCACTTTTAAATATCAAGGATCATTTTGGAAATTAAAAAAATAATTCTTTACAAAGACAATATCCATTTAACTATCTCATTCGCTTCGGAATTTTTCATAGACGGGTGAGCGGGCATGGCAACATCTCCCCATACGCCGCTTCCTCCTTTAATAATTTTGTCGGAGAGCAACTTAAGGCCATCTGGATTTTCACGGTAACGCTTGGAAATGTCTTTATATGTTGGCCCTACCGAAGCCTTGTCTTCTTTATGACAAGAACTACAATCAGAAATCCGCATCAAACTTTTGGCTTTAGAAGCTATCAATTCCTGCTCGTCTGAACCTTCTTTATGACCTAAGTCCGCACCTGCTTTATCTAAGTTTTCAAAACTATCTATTTGACCTGGTCTTGTCTTATTTTGTATACCTCTTTCACTCGTTGATGATAACTCGCCTCCAAAATAATCGATTCTAGAGATTCCAGCATCTGGGTTTTGACTGAACCAACCTTTTCCGTATTCCAAAATATAAATTTTTCCATCGGGTCCAACCTCCATGTCAATGGGCGAGGCTAGAGCTGTGTTTTCCATGAAAGGTTCCATTTTATCAAAATCGCCATTAGGTTGCATAGTAACTACCTTAATCCAATTTCTCATCCAATCATAAATAAATAGTTTCCCTTTATAATAATCAGGATAACGGCTCTCTTTAGGGAAAAATTCTGGATAGTAAACGGGGCCAGCAAGCGCATTTCGACCGCCAGAACCTAGTTGTGGAAATTCAATCGATTCGCCATAAGGATACCAAATAAAAGCCGCTTCTGCGGAAGGTAACTCATTAACTCCCGTGTTATTAGGTGAATTATTTATTGGTTTATTTGGATCAAAGAGTTTGCCACTTACGCCCGTATCGTAGTTATATGAAAGGTAAGGGTAATTATCCGCTACGAAGAACGGCCAACCAAAAAATCCAGCTTGGCGCGCTTGGTTAATTTCATCATAACCACGTGGACCTCGACTATCCAAACTATCCACATTGGCATCAGGACCTACCTCACCCCAATACAGGAAACCATTTTTCTTATCGACAGAAATACGATAAGGATTACGATTGCCCATCACATAAATCTCTGGTTTGGTTTTGGGCTGGTCTGAGGAAAATAAATTTCCTTCAGGAATGGAATAACTTCCGTCTTCATTTATTTTTATACGCAATATTTTCCCTCTCAGGTCATTGCTATTTCCAGAGCTACGAGCAGCATCATATTGCTCATGGCCTGGCCGACCATCTAAAGGCGCATATCCTCGATTGACAAATGCTTGATCGGGTTCATCAAAAGGAGTTGAATTATCGCCAGTGGATAAATATAAAAGGTTATCCTTACCAAATGAAAGTGACCCCCCTGTATGGCAACAGATACCTCTTTGAGAATAAAATTGTAAAATGACTTTTTCGGATTCAATATCAAGCTTATTGTTTTTAAACTCGAACCGAGAAAGACGGTTAACAGAAGTATCTATCGGACTATAGAAAGCATAAATATAGTTGTTCTTCTCAAAATTCGGATCGGCCGTTAAACCCATAAATCCTTCTTCAGCGTTTACCTTTGGGTTTCCTGTTGAATGATAGACATCTAAAAATCCAACTTGTGATAAACGACCAGACTCTTGGCTATAAAGCATCAATTCTCCGCGACGTTGAGCAATTAAAATATCCAGATTTGGTAAAACAGCCATTTCTGTAGGCTCAATAAACTCACCTTCTGATAATACAGTTTTAGTAAATCGCTCCTCTTCAGGCACGCTAAGAGTGATGGATTTACTGTAATTCAATTCGTAATTCTTACCAATGGCATATTCAATCCCCCCTAATAAATGTTTTAAAAATAAAGAGTCGCTATAATCGTCTTCTTGATGCCCTAAACCTGTATAAAATGCTCTTCCTCCATCATAATCATGGTACCAAGTGATTGGGTGCTCCCCTTTTTCACTAGCTCCCATGTAACTGTCTTTGTCTATACTAATCAATACCTTCACCTCCTTTGACAGATTCTTATAATCGTACCACTCATCTGTATGGTTCCAATTTTCTGGCAAATCTTTAGTAGAAGAATGATTTTTATCTAGAATGGTCAATTTTGCTTCTTGAACCTCTGGATGACTTTTGAAATACCCTCCTACCAAACGACCATACCAACCCCAATCATATTCTGCGTCAGCTGCTGCGTGAACTCCTACATAGCCACCGCCGGCCTGAATATAACGTTCGAATTCTGCCTCCTGATAGTGATTTAATAAGTCACCCGTAGAATTTAAAAATACAACAGCAGAATACTTCTTCAGTGTATCTTCGGTAAACCAATTTGCATTGCTGGTCGTATCTACGTCAAAACCGTGTTCTTTCCCCAAATTAAAAATCGCTGTTTTACCAGCTTCAATGGAGTTATGATAAAACCCTGAAGTTTTCGTAAAAACTAATACTCGAGCTTTACCAGAACGCTTCTTCACGCATGACCCTAAAAAAACAATGAGGAGCAGGGTAACTATTAAAGGGGAAAATCGGAGAAATTTTAACATACAATCTATTTTAATTAGTGAAGATAATTTTATTTTATTATCAAACGAAATATATTTAAATAATACGGTCATTGAAATGAGTGAACGAAATTTGTTCAGTACTCCCACTGAGCTTCAAATTATAGATTTTTAAATTAATCCCAAATTCTTTCTTATAAGCATGAGAAATAATATCCACTACACTATCGACAGTATCTTTTCGAATAAGATTTATGGTACAGCCTCCAAATCCACCCCCCATCATTCTGGCACCTAAAATCACATTATTTCTTGCCTGGTCAACCAGAAAATCTAGTTCTGGGCAACTTACTTCATAGTCTCCACTCAGACCCTCATGGGCAGCATACATTAATTGCCCTAAGCGTTTAAAATCATCATTGATAATGGCTGTTGCTGCTTCTTTCACCCGCTGAATCTCCTGAACAATAAAACTACAGCGCAGAAAAACAAGTGGCGCTTGCTTTTCGACGTACTTCTCAAGCATCTCCATGGTTACTTCGCGAAGACTTGCAATTTCAGGATGATGTTTGGCTATCAATTTCACTCCTTTCTCGCATTGACTTCTTCGTTCATTATAGGCCGATGAAGCTAGTGAATGTTTTACTTGGGTATCAAAAAGTATAAAATTATAGTCGATGGATTTGAAAGGGATGTATTGATAGTCTAAGGACCGACAATCAAATTGTACCAAAAAATCTTTCTTACCGAAAAGACTTGCAAATTGATCCATCAATCCGCAATTGACACCTGCAAAGTCATGCTCTGCTGATTGCGCTAATTTGGCTAATTCCATTCGACTAAACTGTAGCTCATTAGTCTTTTGTAATGCAAAAGCTACCGCACATTCTAAGGCTGCCGAAGACGATAGTCCCGCCCCTTGTGGAATATCCCCAAAAAAAACTAAATTCAAACCCTTAATTGCGCTTCCCAATCGTTGAAATTGATCGACAACTCCCAAAATATAATTGGCCCACAGGGTCTCACTTTTCTCTATTTCTGTTAACAAGCATTGAAAGGACTCTTGATAGTTAAGGGAATAAAGATGAATTTGATCGTCATCTCTATTTTGAAGAGCAACGTAAATGTATTTATCAATAGCACCAGGAAGCACAATACCATTATTATAATCGACATGCTCTCCAATTAAGTTTATCCTTCCGGGTGAACGAAACAACAAGGGCTCATCATTGTAAAGTTCCCTAAACTTTGAAACAAGAATAGTTAGGTTTTTATACATCAACAGATTAATTAGGTATGTCGTTTCCTATTACATAGTTAATTCCTCCTAGAAGATGCTTTAAAAAAAGCGGGTCTGTATAATTCTCTTCTCTGTGACCTAAAGCAGTATAAAAAGAACGGCCTCCGTCAAAATTATGGTACCAGGCAATGGGATGTCCTACGCCATAATCACCACCTTCGTAGCTGTCTTCATTAATAGTTATGAGCACCTGTATTATAGGGGAGATTTTGGTAAAATTATACCATTCGTCCGTATGGACCCAATTACTGGGCAAATGAGCTGTAGAAAGATGTTCGTTATCGACCACGTTCAATTCTGCTTCCTGGATTTCAGGATGGCCGGTAAAAAAGCTTCCTAGAAGGCGGCCGTACCATTTCCAATCATATTCAGAGGCAGAAGCGCCATGAACGCCTAAGAACCCCCCACCCCCTTGAATATAACGTTCAAAATTAGTTTTCTGAGCCTCATTTAAAAGCGTACCACTTGTGTTTAAAAAAATGACCGCAGAATATGTTTTTAAAATTTCCGGGGTAAAAAGGGAAGAATTTGTGGCGGTATCCATTATAAAATTGTTCTCCATCGCTAATTTCCGAATGGCTTCAATACCTACCTCAATGGCAGCATGACGGTAACCCGTTGTCTTGCTGAAAACCAGTACGCGGGCTTGCTTTTGGGAAGCATTTGCAAAATCTAACAAAAGAGGTATTAGAATCAAAATGCAGATTAAAGCTTTTAATGAGGTGGATTTCATTTTGTAATTTATCATATTTATCAGCTAATAATATTACCAAAAAAGAGTGTAGAGAGCTACCAATATTCCAATCAACAGCAGGGCTCCTGCCGTAAACTTAGGATCCGTTCGAAATAGTTTGGTATCAATTTCTAAACCTTTTGGAACAATTCCGCGGCGGTTATCTCTTATACTAATGAACACCATCCCGATGATGCAAATAATAAATACGATGGCCATTCGATCAAGGAATGGTATTTCGTAAATGCCATTTACGGGAACGGCTAAATTGACTATTTTGAGAAAGGACAGGTCTGCAAAAAGTGGTAGTATCTTGAAAAAGACAGATAGAACGAAACCGCCAAGGGTTGCAAATAAAGCAGCATTGGATGTAGTTTTTTTCCAAAAGAACCCCAAAATAAACATGGCAAAAATTCCGGGCGATACAAAGCCTGTATATTCTTGGATGTATTGGAAACCGCCTTTCTCTATTCCTAAAAAAGGAGAGATCACGACTGCCAATACCATGGAAATTACAATGGTAATTTTACCGGTGCGAATTTGTCTTTTTTCACTTGCATTTTTATTGAAGACCTTTTTATAGATATCATAAGTGAAAATTGTGGCAATGCTATTGGCTTTGCCGGCCAAAGAAGCCACCACTGCGGCAGTAAGAGCCGCAAAAGACAGACCTTTTAGTCCAACCGGAAGCAAATTGAGGAGAACGGGATAGGCTCGATCTGGAAGGAGCTTTCCGTCGACATACATCTCTGTACTGAACACGTCTTGTTTATACAATAAATAGGCGGCAATACCTGGTAAAACAACTATGACCGGCATAAACAATTTTAATGTTGCCGCAAACAGCAAACCTGCTCTCGCAGTTTTCAAGTCTGCACCTAATGCCCTTTGTGTGATGTATTGATTACATCCCCAATAGTTAAGGTTTGCGATCCACATTCCCCCAAGCAATACGCTTAATCCCGGCAGGTCGATGTAACTTGGGTTATCGGGTTTTAAAATCATGTGAAAGTGTTCATCTGCTTTTTCTGTTAACAAAGTGAACCCTCTGATCACCCCACTTTCTCCGTAATGCGTGGCCACCATTTCTAAAGCCAAATAGGTAGTAGCGAGCCCTCCTAAAATTAAAAAGAAGACTTGGATAACGTCGGTATACCCTATTACCTTCATACCTCCCAAAGTGATCAAGATTGCAAAAACTGCCAAAGTAAGCATGCAAACTGTAAAACTAATTCCGGATATACTACTCACTGCCAAGGCGCCCAAAAATAAGATAGAGGTTAAATTTACGACCACATATAGTAGCAACCAAAATACCGCCATAATCATAGCGACCGTTTCATTATAACGTTGACCCAAAAACTGGGGCATAGTAAAAATTTTGTTTTTTAAATATACCGGAATAAAAAAGACAGCTACTATTATCAATGATGCAGCAGCCATCCACTCATAGGTAGCGATCGCTAATCCCATTTGAAAGCCTGAGCCGCTCATTCCGATAAATTGCTCGGCGGAAATATTTGACGCAATTAGGGACGCACCAATCGCCCACCAAGTAAGGGAACCTTCCGCCAAAAAATAGTCTTTAGAGTCGCCAATTTTAGATTTCTTTTTATAGTAAATCCAGATTCCATAAAAGGAAACGATTAGAAAATAAATTAGAAAAACAATATAATCGTAGAGGTGTAGGTTCTTCATAATTCTCGATAGACCTTTTTAAAAAAGCGTAATATTTATTTCAATTGTTAAAGAGTTCCCGTGCGGAACAATCGTCATATATAAGTCACAAGTTAATTCTTTAATCCATTTAAAAAAAGTACAATATAAATAAATTGTTAATTTATATTTCAACAACAATATTTGCTCTTTGCAGAATGAATAGATGGGTATTTATTTAACATAGATATAACATAAGTCTAAAATTATGGTGCTATATTTGATGTTCTTTATAAGAATATGAAACGATCCGGTGTGAGCTCATAATCAAGATAAACTTTGCGAAGCGAACAATGTACACTGTTAAAACAATTTGTGACAAACAAGCCACTCTTGATAGCTTCATCGCCTTTAAAAACATTTATCTTAATGAAAATATACAATAGCCCAATCTTTTTAAAAGGAGATTATACTAATACCAAGGATTTTACTCTTCCAAATAACTACTTGCCTCTGCCCCCTCCACCAACCCATACAACTTATCGTTTAAAGATAGAAGACACCTTAGGGAGCATAAAAGAGGATGAATTGAATTTTCATTTGGTAGGAGATACTGGAAGTTTTAAAGATTTAGATGCCCAACGAAGAATAGCACATGAAATCGTTAATAATGCTCATAAAGGCAAACCAACCGATTTCTTATACCACCTTGGAGATGTAGTTTATCATCACGGTGAGGCTAGTGAATATGCCCAACAATTCTTTGAACCCTATGAGGAATATCCGGCACCCATTTTTGCCATCGCAGGAAATCATGATGCAGACGTAAATCCGCTTTCTGAAACCCCTTATACTAGTTTAGACGCTTTTATGCAAGTGTTTTGTAATTCGGAAAATAAGGTTATTCCCTTTTCTAAAGGGAGTAAAAGAAAGAGTGTAAAGCAACCTTATGTTTATTGGACCCTAGAAACCCCTTTAGCAAACATAATAGGGCTATATGGCAACGTCGCGAAATTCGGTTTAATCGATGACAAACAGCGAGAATGGTTTATTGAAGAATTAAGAAACGCAGGCTGTCAACAGCATGAAAAGGCAATTTTCATTGCCGTACACCAATCGCCTTTTTCTGCTGATACTAATCATGGTTCCAGTTTGTACATGATTGACTTTTTGGAATCTGCTTATCGTGAAGCAGGCGTTATTCCGGATATGGTTTTTAGCGGGCACGTTCATAATTACCAACGCTTCCACAAGGTCTATGGAGAAGAAAAAACAGTCCCTTACATTGTAGCGGGCGCAGGTGGCTATGCCATTCTACATTCTATTGCACAAACAGATGATCCGCGAGTAAGCGGCAACCATCGGTATTTCGATTCCGTTAAGCTTGAAAATTATTGTGAGGACAAGCATGGTTTCATGAAAATGAGCATAAAACGTAGTGTACACGGCCTAAAAATACGAGGGGAATATTTTGTGATTTCTAATATAAAAGACAGTGAGGAACTCGAAACTAGCTTATTCGATAGTTTCGAGTTAACGTTAGACCGCTTTAAAGAAGAAGCTGACTTATTAGTGTAAATTAGGGGTTGGTCGACCAAATTTGTGATTCCTTAACAAATACCCTGCGATTAAGCTTAAGCTGCATAACTACTAATTCTGCAAAATCTTCTGCTTGCATGACACGTTCTGGATTTCCATCTGTTAAATTCAAATCTCTCGCCATATCCGTAGCTACGGTACTAGGTATCATCGTAGTAACACGAATATTATGCTTTCTGCCTTCTTGCATTAAAGATTCTGAAAGCGCGATAACCGCCGCCTTGGATGCACTATAAGCACTAGAAACTGGTCCGCCTTTTAATCCAGATGTAGAAGAAACATTGATGATGTCACCGACTTTACGATCGATCATTTCTTGAAAAACCGTTCTCGTAGTATTATATACTCCCATTAAGTTTATTTTTATAATGTCTCCCCAGTCTGAGGGTTCCAGTTCTAAAAATGAACCAAAAGCACCAATACCTGCATTATTTATTAAGATATCTATTGGACCTAATACTGACTTTATTTGCTGAACAGCAGAATCTATAGATTCAATATCCGAAACGTCACCAGTGGCAATAGACGTGTTAACGTCATATTGCTTAAGCTCCTCTGCAACTTTTAATAAATCGGCTTCGCTCCTAGCAACCAAACCTACATTAACTCCTTCTTGTGCTAAAGCAATGGCTAGTGCACGTCCTAACCCTTTACCTCCACCGGTAATTAAAGCATTTTTTCCTTTTAATGAATTCATTTGATTAATTTTAATTTGTGGTAAACATAGTTTTGCCATGATTCCTTATCATGGGTAAATGTACAAAGCTTCGCTTTGTTTTCGATCATTTATCATTTTTACATTTTGAAGAGCTGTTTAAGCTCAATTCGAATCTTTCTTTTTATTTAAAAAATACAGACCTACAATAACACAAACTACTCCAATAACCGTGTAAAAAGTGATGGGTTCATTAACGAATAAACGCGCAATGAAGAAACCGAAAATTGGGCAGAGGAATAGCCAATATGATGCCTTTAAAGGATTTTCTTTGAGAAGGTACAGCCATAATAACACGGCGGCAATGGAAACAGGAATTGCTAACCAAGAAACGGAGATCCAAAAAGAAGTATCGTAATTATTTTGACTTCCTTCATAAGTATTTATCAGAAAAGGGATTAAGAATGCACCACCCAATAAAGTCTGCCATCCATTGATGGTTAAAATATGCAAGTTATTCCATTTTTGTTTAGAAACATACAGATTTCCTATCGAATAGGAAATCATACTGGCGGTCATAAAGAGTATTCCTTCCAGGGTAGTAAGACTACTTTGCATTAGAGGATAAGCCACAATCGCAACACCAACAAAACAGATGACCATACTTACAACAGCGCTTAGGCGAAGCCTGTAACCCAGAAACATACTTGCTAAGAGGGACATAAAGACCGGATTGGTAGCAACCGCTAAACTACCGAAACCTGCAGAAACGTTCTGCATTGCTACAACGTAAAACCCTAGATAGGCGGTAATATTTAAGAAACCGTAAATAATTAATTGCTTCCATTCCCTCCCTTTGGGCATTCGCTTTCTCATTAAAACATGACTTAATAAAAGCATGATTGACCCAGCGATTAAAAAGCGAACCAAAGCAATTACAAAGGGTTGAGCCGACTCTAAACCTATTTTGGTAGCAGTCGATGCCGATGCCCATAACAAAGCAAATAAAAGGCCCAGGACAACAAATTTGAAGCCTGTGGACTTGGAGTGATGTGATGAGGTCAAGCTGATTATATTTTATCAATCCGAATCCAGTCCATCCCCGCAGCTTCAGCAGCCCTAACTCCCGGGTCGCCATCTTCGAAAACCAAACATTTAGCAGGATCTACGTTTAGCAAATCCGCCGCTTTTAAAAAAGGATCGCCAAATGGTTTCCCTCTCTCTGTTTCGCCAGCACAAACCATCACTTCAATAAAAGGAGGTAAACCTAATATAGACAGGGTTTTACTTACAGTTGTTCTGCTTCCGCCAGTTACTACTCCAATACGGACTTTGCCGGCATGGTTTTTAAGATGCTGAACAACAAAGTCAATAGGTTCTGTCTCCGTAATAAGTTCATTAACAAAAACGCTTGTTTTCGCCTTTGCAAAGTTTAAGGGATCGATAGCTTTCCCATACCGTTTGTTAATTTCATCCACTACTTTAACTGTTGGCCAGCCCGCAGTTTCTTCAATAATATTGGGGTCCAACTCTACACCGTAACTCGCCGCTACTTTAATATATGCCGCTATATGCAGGTGCATATTATCGGCAAGAGTGCCGTCGCAATCATATAAAAAAGCCAGGTAATCGCCCTGGCTTTTTTCGGTTAACTTTTTTAATTTATCGTCAATTGATGTCATCTCTAGTTCTATGTTCTTATCGTACATAATTTACTGCAAAGATAATGAAATAACCGTCATCTCGACCGTAGGCAGAGAGATCTGCAATGACCTGCGTTAAAAAAGGATGGGCTTCTTTACTTTTTAAAGATAAACTTGCTAGGCAAACCTCTCACCTCATAGGTTTCTGTAGTCTTCGTTTGAACATTGTAACGATACACATTTCCATTTACAATATATTCCTTAGCATCAGAAATCCAAATATCACCAGATACAGGGTCTACTCCTAAACCATATAGAGTTTGAGATTCTTCAAAACGAGGTTTATCTTTCGTCGAAAAATCTGTTGTATTCATCTCTAAAAATCGGGTTTCACCGCTTGGATCATCCTTCGTAAACAAATAGGCTTGGTTTTTATGAAAAGCCATAAATTCTGCCCCATATTCAAACTCCTTTACAACACTTAAAGAATTTACATTGATTACATATAAACGGGAAGGATGTGAAACTGAAGGCCAAACATCATAAATGGTCTCTGAATTAACATACACATGTCCATTATCATCAGAATAAATACGGTCTACATTTGGGGCTACTTCAATGGTTTTGATTACCTTCAAAGTATTGCCATCAATAACAGACACCGTATTGTCGTGCTCTCCATCATTATAATAATAATCGCCCCAACCTGAATTAGCAACAAAGATTTTATCGCCTGATGTAACCAATTGCTCAGGAGTACGGCCGACTTTTATTTCTTGGATAGCAAAGGTTGCAGTATCAATGGCAAAAACCTTATCAGTATAAGAACTCACAAATGCATGTTTACCATAAAATGCAACATACCGGGGCTTAGAAATAATATTATCAATTGTTGTAATAATTTTACCAGTAGTGGCATCGGTAACCTCTACTTTATTTGAACCATTCACTGTTATGTACATTTTACTACCGTAGATCCCAATATCATTCGCTAAACTACCTAATTTGGCACCTGGATTTGCGGAAATGAAAAAATCATTTTGCATTTTAGAGGTCTTTAGATCGAAATAAGAGAGTTCGGAACCATCCTGGCCTAAACCCTGATTAAGGATATAAACACCATTTATTGCGTCTTCAGGAACATCAGGTATTGTATTATTATCTTTCTTACAGGAAGTAAGCAGTATGGAAAAAGCTAGGAAGCTGAAAAAGTAAAGATGGAATTTGTTTTTCATATTATTATCATTTTTATTTATGTGTGTGTGTGTATTACTATTAAAAATTAAAGATTGATATGAAGACTTAATCGATAACTCCTCCCGGGCATAGGATAGTTTTCCAAAATGACGTAATCAACGTTTGTCGAATTATTTACCTCCCCCTTTATTCTCATTTCATGCCCTTTCAATTGCAACAAATAGGACAGGGAAAAGTCTTGCAAAAACCACTCATCCATTTTATTTGCAGGTATATTCTGGAAGGAATTATATCGACCTCCGCTATACTGACTAGCAGAAGAAAAAATCCAAGAACGATAATTTAGATTAGCGTGTAAAGAACCACTATTCCTAGGCGAATAAGGTATGTCCATTCCATACAGATTACTTCCTGGAGTTTTGTCCAGTGCTTTTTGAAATGTACTATTTATGGAAAAGTCTGCACTTAATTCTTTGGAAAGCGAAACCTCGCCTCGAATTCCAAACTCAATGCCCATAATGTCTACCTGACCAAGGTTCAGCATTGTCCATCGAAAGCTTTTGGGAATAGCGGCAATCTTGTCTTTTATTTCATTGCGATAGGCATCGACCTTAAATGTAAGCGACTTAAAGCTAGCCTCAAAATCCTTTTGCAAGGTCAAGCCAAGATTGTATTCTTTTACATATTCTGGCTTTAAGCTTGTCGAGCCTATAAGAGTATAATAAGAATCATTAAAAGTAGGCATCCTAAATACCGACTTATAGGAACTACGAATATAAAGTAACGGTTCATTTAATACTTGGTAAGACAAAGATAAGGAAGGGCTAAAAGCTGTTTTACTAACTGCATTATTACCACTTTCAACCTCTTCACTAACCCGTGTTCCTAAAATATTCCCCTGAATTGTAAGTCGCTTTGCGTTGTATACTGCCGCAAGGCTTAACAAGCCTGTATTCCTTTTGGGATAAACAAAAGAAACTAAATTTGCATCCAAGGTATTATAAAAATAATCCGCTGATAAGGCGGCTTTAAATTGTTCACTAAACTGGAAAAGGTTGACAGAAGAAAAATAAAACTCATGCTGCTCGTAATAGTTATTTAGTTCAAATCGTTCATTATAAAGCGGGTCTATATACCTTAGCCAATTGTAATTATATTTCCCATTCAATTTTAATTGATAAAAGTCAGAGAACTTCTTATTCCAAGAACCTTGCAAAAACAGATTCTTATCCCATTGCCGATCTTGAACGTAATACTTGTTATTCAGGGCTGGCCCTGGCAGGCCTCTTTCTGAAAAATACGCATAGCCATTTACCCGCCAAAGACTACTATCTGCTAATTGTCCCTGAGCTATCATTTCAACCCTAAAGGTTTCAATATCCGTGTTTTTCCTTCTGATAGTCGTATCCAAAAGAGCCTGATTCTTGTAATGAAAATCGTATTCGCCATTCGCTTTCATCCATTCTGAACTTAAACTTAAGCTAGTGTTCTTCGAAATTTTTTGCTGGATTAATAGGGATGGGTTAATTAGACCAAACGAACCTGTGTGAAAATTCGCACGTAAATTGGTACTCCTGCCTTCTTCAAAAAGCGGTGATCTAGATTGTAGGTAAAGCGCAGATGCAGATGCAAATGCTTTTGCAGGCTGTGCAATATCGTGATGGTTATTAGTATATAAAGCGATAGACTGAAGATTGTCCAGGGAAAACTTACTCAAATCAATCTCCCCACTTTGAGCATCATTGATGGCTATTCCATCATAAAAAACCGCTGTATGCTTGCTTCCCAAACTTCGCACATCAATGGTCTTCATCCCTCCTATTCCACCATAATCTCGGATTTGCACTCCACTAAATCCTTTTAGTGCATCCGCCACATTTAGACTATTGCTATTTTCAATATCTTTAGTGGAAAGCTGCTGCGCAGATACAGTAGTCGAAAGAGGAATAAGATCTCTTTGTTTAGTAATTTCAACTGTTTTTAATGTATCGTTTTTGAGCGTATCAGCGCTAGTTTTATTTATTGATTTTAAAGGACTTTCCGCAAAAGAACTGTCCCACGTAAATAACAAAACCAATATAGAAAATCCCCTCAAAAACATTACTAATAAATTAAAGGGATTGATAAATCGAGCATCCTCAAAGAAATGAGATGCGCCTCTTGGCTTCAATCCCCGAAAGCCGCGATAGTATTTTGCAAATGGAAGGTATTCTGACTTGTCTTGGAGCTTTTTGATAAAAACTCTGACGACTTACAGCTGCGGGACAGTTCTGGATTTTAACCAGATTCCCCTTTCATGAAGTTTACTTCATCTCAAATGCAGAACAAAGGTAAGAAATTATATGGAGTGAGAGGATAATAGGTTTATTATAATAAATAACTACCGAACTGAAACAATGACAATATATCAGTTAAACTTACACTAAAGCGACAAAATTTCCGCTTTAAGAACTATTTCTATTGTTTTGCGAAACTTATCGCATTGGTATCCGTTTTGTGAATAAGTTATTAAAGATTAAAAACAATATGAATTTTAATAATTTTACAATAAAAGCGCAAGAAGCCATCCAAAAGGCTTCTGAGATAACAAGCGGCAATCAACAGCAGGCTATTGAGCCATCACATATTTTAAAAGCGCTCCTTTTAGTTGATGAGAACGTTGTCAGTTTTTTATTGAAAAAGCTAAACGTAAACATCAACCATCTAACGGAGTCGCTGGATAAACAAATTGAATCCTTCCCTAAAGTAAGCGGAAGCAGTATTTATTTGTCCAATTCGTCAAACAGCGCTATCCAAAAGGCGCAATCCTATCTTAAAGAATTTAAGGATGAATTTGTATCTGTAGAACACTTGCTTCTGGGAATTCTAAATGCTGGAGATAAAGCCTCTACCCTCTTAAAAGATCAAGGTGTCAATGAAAAGGATTTAAAAAAAGCAATAGGCGAATTAAGAGGCAATAGTCGGGTAACTAATCCGAATGCAGAAGCAACCTATAATGCCTTAAATAAATACGCCAGAAATCTAAATGAATATGCTGAATCGGGCAAGCTTGATCCCGTTATTGGTCGTGATGAAGAAATTACGACGGGTGATCCAGATTCTTTCTCGAAGAACAAAAAACAATCCTATTCTTGTGGGTGAACCGGGTGTTGGTAAAACTGCAATTGCTGAAGGTATAGCACATCGCATTGTTCAAGGTGATGTTCCTGAAAACTTAAAAAGTAAAACCGTTTTCTCACTGGATATGGGTGCTTTAATTGCTGGTGCAAAATACAAAGGTGAATTTGAAGAACGTTTAAAATCCGTGATTAAAGAAGTTACGGATAGTCGACGGGCAAATTATTCTGTTTATCGATGAAATCCACACCTTAGTAGGTGCAGGTGGTGGCGAAGGTGCAATGGATGCCGCGAATATATTAAAACCTGCTCTGGCCCGTGGCGAACTAAGGGCTATTGGAGCAACGACCTTAAATGAATATCAAAAATATTTTGAAAAAGACAAAGCCCTCGAACGTCGTTTCCAGAATGTCATAGTGGATGAACCGGATACCGCAAGACGCAATTTCCATTCTTCGTGGTATTAAAAGAACGTTATGAAACCCATCATAAAGTACGCATATTAAGGATGAGCGCTATTATTGCTGCGGTAGAATTATCTCAGCGCTATATTTCCGATCGATTTCTACCCGATAAAGCCATCGATTTAATGGATGAAGCCGCCTCGAAGCTGCGTTTGGAAATGGATTCCGTTCCTGAAGCAGTAGATGAACTGGATCAGAAAGATCATGCAACTCGAAATTGAAAGAGAAGCGATCAGACGAGAAAATGATGATAAGAAAGTAGAAGAGCTGAGCAGAGAAATTGCAAATCTTTCTGGCGAACGCGATTCGCTAAAGGCCGTATGGCAACAAGAAAAAGACCTTAGTAGATACAGTCAACCAACTGATTGAGAAAATTGAAGACTATAAATTGGAAGCTGAACAAGCTGAACGTGCTGGAGATTATGGAAAAGTTGCCGAAATAAGATATGGTCATATTAAGGAAACACAAACTGAAGTGGACAGACTGAAGGCCGAACTAGAAGAAAAGCAAAGTTCGGAACGTATGTTAAAAGAGGAAGTCACATCTGATGATATTGCAGATGTAGTTTCTCGCTGGACAGGTATCCCCGTTTCCAAAATGATTCAAAGTGAAAGGGAAAAACTACTTGAATTTAGAAGATGGAACTACATAAACGAGTTGCAGGGCAAGAAGAAGCCATTGAAGCTATCTCTGATGCGATTCGCCGTTCTCGTGCCGGCTTAGTGATATGAGAAGACCGATCGGTTCTTTCATCTTTTTAGGCACAACTGGTGTCGGTAAAACAGAATTAGCAAAAGCCTTGGCTGAGTTTCTTTTCAGCGATGAGCATGCTATGGTACGTATTGATATGAGTGAGTACCAGGAAAGACATTCTGTTTCTAGACTAATTGGTGCGCCTCCAGGCTATGTTGGTTATGACGAAGGAGGCCAGCTGACCGAAGCAGTGAGAAGACATCCCTATTCGGTTATACTTTTAGATGAAATTGAAAAAGCACACCCTGATGTTTTTAATATCCTCCTTCAAGTATTAGATGACGGACACCTTACGGATAATAAAGGAAGGACAGTCAATTTTAAAAATACGATAATCATTATGACTTCTAATATCGGCTCTCACCTTATCCAAGAGAATTTTGAACAGCTTAACGAGGGTAATCGTGAGGAGGTAATTGCCAAAACGAAAAATGAAGTCTTCGAATTATTAAAATCAACCATTCGTCCAGAATTCCTAAATCGCATCGATGAAATCATCATGTTTACTCCTTTAAGCAGAAATGAGATTAGTGCAATTGTGAGACTTCAATTCCATGGCCTACAAAAACAGTTGGAAGAAATGGGAATTACATTGGATGCCAGTGAAGAGGCTTTAGATTGGCTGGCTCAACTAGGCTATGACCCTCAATTCGGGGCAAGACCTTTAAAAAGAGTTATTCAAAAACGTGTATTAAATGAGCTATCTAAGGAGCTGTTAGCAGGAAAAATTGAAAAGGACAGCAAAATAACTTTGGATACATTTGATAATAAGTTTGTATTCTTAAACAACCAGTAAGGTAAAAAAAACATTTAACGCCCTTTCTTTGCAAATGAGCCAAATGCTTGATTGTGAGGAAAGGGCTTTCTTTTTTCAAAAACCATCATGAGTTCGGTAAACTCTCAACCGAGCGTAGCGAGCTCATTAATGCGAATAAAAGCAAACAATTTATTAATAAACCGAGATAAACTTAGCGAAGCGCTCTCTTGAACACCGCTAAAATAAAACTGTGATAATAAACCCCTCATGATAGCTTCATCACCTTTAAAAAACAAACCGAGTGCAACGAGCTCATTAATGCAAATAAAACTAACACTAATTAATAATTAATCTGATGAAAAATAAAACCCCAATAGAACTTTTATTTAGTTTACCTGTTAATTATTAAAAATGCCGGTTTGTACTTATTTTTTCTACAGCTAGATAATGGGTCTCTGCAAAATAGATTTAGTGGCTGCCGAGCCATAAAATTGTCGTAGAAAAGGTGGATGAAGAAGGTGTTTTATAGAAATTTTTAATGAATAATCAAATGGGAAAAAAAGCAGAGGACGACTATCCAAGACACAAAGCGAACCCTGGTCCTTCAAAAGAGTCTTTGGAGGAACAAAATGACGATAAAGCAGGTCGAAACGTGCCTTGGACAATCATTATTGCAGTAATCATTATGTTGATTGCATTTTATTTCATTTTCAGAAATAATATGTAGCTTTTACTGTGAAAATTTGTACAATCAAAGCCTTAGAGATGTCTTAAAAATCTCGGCAACCAAGCGGTTGCCCTGTGCATTAAGATGAACTCCGTCTGTTGTTAGAATTCCCTTTACATTATTTTCCAGGTTATTCTTGCGCTCGTATTCTTGGAAATCTTTCCGGAAGTTTATCAATTCACAATCATTATCTTCAGCTAATTTTATGATTGCTTTTGAAAAAGCATTTAATAAGCCATCATGAGGGTTCGAATTATCATTTAGTTCACCGATAACGCCGGGCGTACAAAGAGTCACCTTTATATTTTTCTCCTTTAACTGATCAATCATTTTTTGGTAAAAGCCAGAGAATTTATTTAAATCAGTTCCTGTACCATTATCCCGATGCCAAACATCATTAATGCCAATCCAAATTAATACTTCATCTGGATTTTTTGAAAGTACGTCTTCATTGAAACGAAGAAATAAATCAGTAACCTTATTTCCTCCAATGCCAGCATTTATTAGTTGCGTAGCCTTATCATCCTTAGCAATTAACTCATCCTGAAGAATTCGGATAAATCCATTCTCATTAGAACCTTGCCTTGTAATAGAGTCTCCGAAAAACACAATCGTTCGAGATTTTTCCTGCTTCATGGACAAGAATATGGGTGTTATAATAAGTGCGAGAAATAACAAACGTTTCATATTTCTATATTATGAGAATGAGTACAATTTCGAATTTGTCAATTCTACATTAAATCAGCCATGATACGCTTTAGTTTATCATCTAATTCTTGACTCAATGTATCGAAATCTTGGGCTGCATTTAAAATACCTTTTACACTACAATAGAACTTTATTTTTGGTTCAGTTCCCGAAGGGCGAGCGGATATCACATCTCCTTCGACGGTAATAAATTGCAGCACATTCGATTTAGGTAGGCCAGAAACACCCTTTAAATAATCTTTCACTTCAGCCACTTCTATTCCGCCCAATTTTGCAGGAGGATTTTGTCGGAGGGCGACCATCATATTTGAAATTTCTTCCGCTCCTGATTTTCCTTCTTTTGTTAAGGCTATTAATTTTTCTTTATAATATCCGAATTGAAGGTAAAGTTCGATCATAGCTTCAAATAACGTTTTCCCTTGATCTTTGTAATAGGCGGTCATCTCGGCAATAAACACACTTGAAATAATCGCATCTTTATCGCGAACTAGATCACCTATCAAATACCCATAACTCTCTTCTCCACCGACTAGAAACCGCTCCTTCCCTTCCTTTTCGGTCATTAATTCGCCTATAAATTTAAAGCCGGTCAAAACGTCGTAGCATTTTACATGGAAGCTTTCGGCAATTTTTTCAATTAAAGAACTGGTAACAATCGTCTTTACGATATAGTCATTGTCTTCCAATACTCCCTGCTCCTTTTTAGACGAGAGCACATAATGAATCAATAAGCTACCGATCTGATTTCCATTAAGCAATTGATATTCTCCCTTCAGATTCTTCACCGCTACTCCAACTCGATCGGCATCGGGATCAGTTGCTAGAATAAGATCAGCTTCTTGTTTTATCCCTTCCACGATGGCTTTAGACATCGCTTCCTCTTCTTCTGGGTTTGGATAGATAACCGTGGGGAAGTTTCCGTCTGGCTTGGCTTGTGACTCTACAAGCAATAAATTTTTAAATCCCCATTCTTTGAATACTTGCGGTATCATCGTAATCCCGGTACCATGTATAGGAGAATACACAACCTTAAGGTCATTCTGCCTCGAAACTACATCCGGTCTGATGCTGAGAGCTTTAATTTTTTGAATATATAACTGATCAATTTCAGCGCCTAATAATTTGATATTTTGATCTTTTGCTTCAAATTCTACCTGACTACTATCTTCAATAGCATTAACCTCATTTATGACATTATGGTCATGTGGAGCAACTAATTGTCCACCGTCTTTCCAATACGCCTTATAACCATTATACTCTTTAGGATTATGCGAAGCGGTAAGCATTACACCACTATGGCAGTCTAGTTCTCGAATTGCGAAAGATAGAATCGGTGTTGGACGCATTTCTTCAAAAAAATAAACTGTAATATCATTCGCGGAAAAAACATCAGCGACCATCTTTGCGAATTCTCTAGAATAATTCCGGCTATCATAAGAAACGGCTACTCTCACCTCTTCACCTGGGTAAACTTTCTTCAGATAATTACTTAATCCTTGGGTTGCCATTCCCAAGGTATATTTATTTATTCTGTTTGAACCGACTCCCATAATTCCACGAAGACCACCTGTACCAAATTCAAGATCTTTATAAAAAGCATCTAAAAGATCATCTTTTCGGTTTTCGTCAACCAGTTTTTTTACAGATGCGTTAGTTTTAGAATCGTAAGAATCACCTAACCATTGATTTATTTTATTTTGTATAGTTATGTCTAAACTGGAAATCATAATTTCTTCTTTTTAAATAGCTAAAGTTAAAACAATCTTTTAAATTAAGTAATTAAAGTGTTTAGTAAATACTATTATAAACTCTAAAATGGCATCCCTATCCCGAAATTATATTGAATGAAATTGTAGCGATCTGGATAATGGCTGGCATCATATCGATCTCGAAAATCCTTACCATTAAAAAGTTCGGAAATTACCCATTTGTCTTTCCCTTTAAATTGTGGATCCCTTACTTTTATGCCAGCATCAAGACGGAACACAAAATAGTCGACATCAAAACGCAAACCCAATCCCGTTCCGATCGCCATTTGTCCCAGAAAAGTTTTTCCACTGAATTTACCATCTGGATTAATATCCTGTTCGCGCAATCGCCAAATATTTCCTACGTCTATAAAAGTAGCACCCTTAAGCTTAGCACCAAAAAGATTATTTAGGAGTTTAAAACGATATTCAATGTTCCCTTCAAGCTTTATTTCTCCCAGTTGATCAAGATTTCGGAGATTCAAGCGCAAGGAATCAGGTAGTACCTCCCTATTATAACCGCCAGGTCCTAAAGTTCGTGCTTGCCAAGCACGAACCCCACTCATCCCCCCTCCGTAAAAGCTTTTTTCGAAAATTAAAAACTCCATATTATTTCCGTAAGGGACAGCTATGCCCGGGTTTAAACGAAATACCAGTTGACGATCTCCACCCAAATAGCGGTAAACACGAAAATCAGTCTCCGCCTTCACGTATTGAAGGAATGGAACATTGAATATCGTTTTTTGACCTTCACTATTTTGTTGTAAATTAATTAAAGTACCAATAAGGTCTAATGAATTACCACTGAGATCCAATGCCCCTCTGAAAAACAGGAAGTTATCTAGTTCAGGCAACTTCAGGGTATTATAGGTATAAGAGTATTGACTGCCAAGACCAATATAAGCCCGGTCATTACTCGCAACATATAAACCAAATCCTTGCTTCTCTAATTCTTCCTTAAATTTAGGAGACAGCCTACCCAAGCGATACTCTAATACAATCGGCGTAACGTTATGTACCTTATATTTTGTATCATTCCAGATGTAGGATAATGAATTGATCAAATAACGATTTGAATAAGTATTTAGCTGATCAAACTTTTGCCAGCTTGTAGAAAAAGTGGTTCTTGGCATTCCATTTTTAACTACTTGTGGAATGCCAAAAGGTACAAGTAGTCTGGGAAAAGTAAGCGTTGCCCCTAATTGGATGTCCTCATTAAAAATTTTGTCTAATAAGTTGCCTTGAACTCTAGAATCAAACAATACACCGTAACTCATTTTTACTTCTAACTGCTCGGAGCCTCCTAACAGATTTCGATTGGTATATATATTTCCAACATTAAATCCATTTCTTCCAGAATTGAAAGTAAACTCTCCTTCTAACCTATTAGACATTCTTTTATTTGGTATTAAACTATAGAATGCATTCAAATGAGTTGAATCTTTCTTCTCATATCCTATCTTAATACTTTTAAATGCGCTTAGTTCATATAAACGATCGTAGGTTAGATTTTCATTATCGATGTTAAACCTTGAGCCCTCTTTCATAAAAATAAAGCGGTCTAACCTATTCACTTTGAAGTTTTTAGAATGATCCATGAACTTCATATTTTCAGGCAAGATAATTGTATCAGGATTATTCGTCATTCGATCATGGCTATCCATAATAGTTACAAAGCTGCTATCGATATAGAAAACATTGTGTTTTGACTTTCCTTCGGGGTTTTCAACAATCAGTTTTAAATTCGCATTATTACCCTTTGAATTTGTATCTACTTCAAACCTGACATATTGACGAATAAAGTCAAAATAACCTTCCCTTTGCATTAAGGAATAAATATTTTCTCGCTCAGACACCAATGAATCAGTATCATAAGCTTGGCCAACGTTGATTCTGGTAAATTTAGGCTTAAATTTTTTATAGATTTCTTCAATAGCAGGGTCTTCAATGTCATAATCGATCTTTCTAATGATGAAAGGGGCACCTTGGTCTATTTCAAAAACCACCTTCGCTCTTTTATTATGAATGGAAATTTCACTATTCACTTTGGCATTTAAATAGCCTTTGTTATTTAGGTACTTTTGAATTTGAACTCTTGAGATATCTACTAACGAGCTGTCTAAAATGCTAGGAGCTTCACCTACATTCCGAACATTTTGGCTGCGATAATGACCATTTTGGGCATTTGCAAAATTGTATATAAATAAATTTATTGGTGAATTAGGTCTAATTTCTTTTTGCACATACTCTTCCGCCTGTTCTTTAAACTTTTTATCGATTCCTTCCAGCTTTACCTTAGTTACCAGAGCTTGGTCGTCGCTTAATAATCGAACAGACCTACATGAGGACATAAATATAATGGACAAAAACCCTATTATTGTAAATAATATCTTATACCTAAAATAAAATGCTTTCAAAATCTCAACTCAGTTTTGTTAAATCTATCCATCTCAAAAAATTCAGAATTCAACATAGGCTTTTTATTGTTGAAGGTTATAAATCCATAAAGGAATTTATTCTTTCAAAATATTCAATATCCCAGCTATTTTATACCCCTGAAATGGCATCAAAAGTGGCTAATTTTCCTCAAAAAATGAAGTGTTTTGAAATAACTTCTTCCGAATTGGAGAAAATAAGCACATTAAAGAGCCCTAGTGGAATGTTGGCACTATTCGAAATTGGAGATATCACCGATGCTGATGCAGTCAGTTTCCGTAAAAAATTTTCTTTAGTTTTAGATTGTGTCCAAGATCCTGGAAATCTAGGTACAATTATTCGTACAGCCGATTGGTTCGGAATAGAAAACATCATTTGCTCTTTAGATTCAGCTGACTGTTACAATCCCAAAGTTGTACAAGCAACCATGGGCTCTTTAGCGAGAGTAGCCCTACATTATAAAGATTTAGCTCAATGGCTTCCGCAAGCGGGAATAAAAACTTATGGGGCACTATTAGATGGGATGTCTTTATATAGTTGCGATTTTACTACGTCATCTAAAAAAACACCGGGTGAGCATCAAGAAGGATTGATTTTACTAGGTAACGAAGGCCAAGGGATAGGACAAGCTTTGCTTCCTTATATTGATCAAGCCGTCACTATCCCCCGTTTTGGCTCGGCGGAGTCTTTAAATGTGGCCATAGCAACTGCGTTAATCTGTTCGGAAATAAGAAGACACCACCCCAAAAGCTGATTTTTCGATAAATCTCAGGTCATTATTATTAATATTTCAGATAATTTTAAGAAAAGCTTAGGCTTCAAAGATAATTTTACTATTTTTGCACTCCATCACGGAATGGTCGGATGGCCGAGTGGTTAGGCAGAGGTCTGCAAAACCTTTTACAGCGGTTCGAACCCGCTTCCGACCTCATTTAGAAAATTTAAAAAAGAAAGAAAATGTCAGTTACACGATTAAAAAGAAAAGACAGAAGAAATAAAAATGTCGCAAAAAATGAAGTGCAATTTTTGAGCTTAGGTAGCAACATTGAAAAAGGAAGCCGATCAAAAATGTCGCCTAAAAGCCAAATCGTTAAAAACGATGAGATTTTGAACAAATTAGCAGCTGGGCTAAAGAATTAAGTTCTATTTTTTACCTACTAATAAAAAAGGCTTTCCATATGGAGAGCCTTTTTTATTAAAGAACATTTTTTTGGTGTAAAGCATGAGTAATAGGTATTAGGACCCCTTTCCTTTATATGCTAGGTGTGAGATAACACAGATATAGGTGAAACTATAGCAAAGCTGATAGCTCATAACTGACGGCTGACAGCTACTTAATCAACTTCTTACAAATATCCTTTACTAAACCTGGGCCTTCATAAATTAAGCCTGTGTAAAGCTGAACAAGACTAGCGCCTGCTTGCATTTTTGAAAGAGCTTCTCCTGCTGAATAAATCCCACCTACACCAATTATTGGAAAAGATTGATTTGATTTTTCAGAAAGGTAACGGATAACTTCTGTAGATCGATTTGCCAAGGGCATACCGCTCACTCCACCGGCTTCATTTATCAAGGCTTCTTCTGAATATAAATCTTCTCGAGAAATTGTTGTATTTGTTGCTATAACTCCTGCTATTTTAGTCTCTTGAACAATTTCCACAATGTCATCCAATTGAGTATTGGTCAAATCAGGTGCTATCTTTAAGAGTATTGGTTTTGGATTTTCATTTAAATTGTTTCGACTTTGAAGTGCATTGAGAATATGTGTAAGAGGTCCTTTTTCTTGCAAATCCCGCAAACCAGGGGTATTGGGAGAACTCACATTCACAACAAAATAATCAACAACGTCAAAGAGTTTTTCAAAGCAAATCAAATAATCGTTTACCGCCTCTTCATTCGGCGTATCTTTGTTTTTTCCAATGTTCCCTCCAATAATCAATCCATTGCGCTTCGTAAAATACTTCAATCGTAATGCTGCAACATCTACGCCTTGGTTATTAAATCCCATACGGTTGATTAAGGCGCCGTCTTTCGGCAGCCTGAACATCCTTGGTTTGTCATTACCCATTTGAGGTCTTGGTGTGACGGTTCCGATCTCAATAAATCCAAAGCCCAAGTTGGAAAACTCTTCGACTAATTCCGCATTTTTATCAAATCCAGCAGCTAAACCGACAGGATTTTTAAATTTAAGACCAAAAACTTCCCGTTCTAATGACGGATCATTTATACTGAAGGATTGCCTTAATATTTTTTTTGCTCCCCATAGCCTATGAAAAGTTTTTAAACCACTAGTCACCGTATGATGGGCCGTTTCGGCATCCATTGTGAAAAATAAGGGCTTTACGAATTTGTACATAAGCGCAAAGATAACAAAGAAATTCCTGGATATTTTCGTATTTTTGCGCCAAATGATTTCAATAAATAATCTTACTTTCGAAATAGGCGCACGCGCTTTATACGATGAAGCAAATTGCCATATAAAACCGGGTGATAAAATCGGCCTTATTGGTGCAAATGGTACTGGAAAAACAACGCTACTAAAATTAATTGTTGGCGACCTAAATCCCACATCTGGTACCATCTCGATGGCAAAGGATTTAAAGATAGGATACCTAAACCAAGACCTACTCTCCTATCAAAGTGACAAAAGTATTTTACACGTTGCTATGGAGGCTTTTGAGCGACAAAATCAATTACATACTGAAATTGAAATCCTATTAAAAAAGCTTGAAAGTGACTATTCTGACGATTTGCTACATAAACTCAGTGATAAACAAAGTGAATTTGAGGCACTCGACGGCTATAATATCGAATATAGATCTCATGAGATATTAGCAGGACTAGGATTTAGTGAAGAAGAGCAAGAGCGGCAATTATCCCAATTTTCTGGTGGTTGGCGAATGCGTGTTATGTTAGCTAGAATCCTTCTGCAGGCTCCTGATATCCTTTTATTAGATGAGCCTACAAACCATTTGGACTTACCATCCATTAAATGGCTTGAAACTTATTTACAAGCGTTTGAAGGTGCAATTCTGGTTGTTTCCCACGATCGATATTTCTTAGACAAAGTATCTAAAAAAACAGTCGAATCAAGAAAAGGGAAATTGAATCCTTACGCTGGTAATTATTCTTTCTATTTAGAAGAGAAGTCGATGCGAGAGGAGATTCAAGGAAACCAATTTAAAAACCAGCAATCGAAAATAAAGCAAGAAGAGAAACTTATTGAACGCTTTCGTGCGAAAGCATCAAAAGCAAAGATGGTTCAATCTAGAATAAAAGCTTTAGAAAAAATGGATCGTGTGGACGACGTGGATGATAATAACCCTACAGTAAATTTCTCTTTTAAATTCTCTAAACCGTCCGGTCGCCATGTGGTGACAATGAAAAATATTATTAAATCGTACCCAAATGTACCTATCGTTAATGACACCGAAGGCTTAATAGAAAAAGGAGATAAAATTGCTTTAATTGGTGCAAATGGACGTGGTAAATCTACTCTCCTAAGAATTATCGCCGGAGCAGATAGCGAATTTGAAGGGAACCTAGAGTACGGACATAATGTAACAAAGACCTTTTTTGCACAGCATCAATTGGAAGCGCTACATCTAGAAAACGAAATTTTACAGGAACTGCAGGCATTTGCACCTAAACATACAGAAACTGAATTGCGATCTATTTTAGGAAGTTTCCTTTTTACTGGGGACGATGCTTTTAAAAAAATTAAGGTACTGTCAGGAGGCGAAAAATCACGTGTTGCCCTTGCCAAAACTTTAACGGCGGATGCAAACTTCCTCTTATTAGATGAGCCAACGAACCATTTGGATATACAATCTATTAATATCTTAATTCAGGCCTTAAGGCAATACGAAGGAACTTTTATATTAGTTTCCCATGATCGGTATTTGCTGGACAATGTGGCTAATAAAATATGGTATATCGAAGACCAAAAGATAAAAGAATACCCAGGTACTTATCAAGAATATGAAGAGTGGCAAAGCAAGCGTTTGCTCACCAACATTCCTCAACAAGAAATAAAGCAAGAAAAAGAGGCAAAACCCAAAAAGGAAAAAAAGATTTTCCATGACGCAGACAATGATAAAAGAAATAAAATCAACAAGGTTGGGAAGCTAATTTCTCAAATTGAGAGCAATATTTTTCATTTGGAAAATGAGATTGGTACTTTGGAAGAAAAGCTCTCTGATCCTTCAGTTTATCAAGACGAAAATAAATTGAAGGAAGTAAATCAGCTTTATGCAAAACTTAAAGAGTCTTTAAAACAAGAACAAAAAGAATGGGATAGCTATGCAGAAGAATTAATGCTTTTGGAGGAATAATAATGATGGGAAAGCGAATATTGGGAATCGGTATCTTAATTTTCATCTCAATCAATACATCGTACGCACAAAAAAATAAAAAAGCGAAACAGGTACGGAGCCCAAAACAAGAACTTTCCTATACGGATAAAGCCTATATACCAGAAATTAAATCGATAGAATTCTATAACTCAGAAAAGGAGCACTCTTTTCCCTTAATCCATCTAGGTACTAACGAACTGTTGGAGCTATCTTTTGATGATTTGAGAGCAGATACAAGAGCTTTTTATTTTTCAATTGAGCACTGTGATGTAAACTGGGACAAAAGCCGGCTATCTCCATTAGAGTATTCCAATGGATACAATGAAGAAAGGATTAGAAATATCTCTTATTCACAGAATACTTTACAAAGGTATACCCATTATCAGGTTAGATTTCCAACCGAAAACACTAAACCCCTAATTTCTGGAAATTATCTTCTTAAAGTCTATGAAGATGCCGATCAGAGTCGTCTTATCTTGACGAAACGATTTTATGTTATAAATGAAATGGCTACGGTAAAAGCTCAAGTGACTAGATCTATGGATGTAAGAAATAGATCTACCCATCAAAAAGTAGAGTTAATGGTAAATCCAAATAATTTAACCGTCAACAATCCCAATAGAGATATCAAGGTGTTGGTAATTCAAAACAATCGCCAAGACCTTCAATTATGGGGAGAAAGCCCAAGTAGTATACGCGGTAATGAATTGTTTTTTAATCATATAAATCAATTCAACTTCCAGGGTGGCCAGGAGTTTTTATACGCAGATATAAGAAGTTTTCGATTAAAATCATCAATAATGAAGAGTTTAGCATCTGATACTTCAATAAGAGTAGACTTAGTTGCTGACAGCTATTTAGATCCGATAACGTATAATGAAACCATTGATGATAATGGGCGCTTTTATATAAGAAATTTAGACCAGAATGGTCAAAATGAAATTATTTCTGATTATGCAGAAACGACTTTCACTTTAAACTCCAGCCTTTCGCCGGAAAGCAATATCTACCTTTTGGGAGCTTTCAATAGTTTTAATCGGACCGAAGAGAATAAATTGCAATACGATACAGAAAGTAAAAGTTGGAAAATAAAAAAACTACTTAAACAGGGTGTATACGATTACTTATATGCAACTGATTCTATTCCCAGCTTCTATGAAACCAAAAACACTTACCAAATAATTGTCTACTATCAAAACCCTCGCCTGAATCGTGATGAAATCGTTGGTTTTTATGAATTAAACTCATTTTTATGATCAGTAAAACAGCAAAAGAATCTTTTACCGTTACCAACGAATTGGTATTGCCCAATGATACGAACACCTTAAATAATATGATGGGTGGTCGTTTACTCCATTTAATGGATATAGCAGCAGCAATTTCCGCACAAAAACATTGTAATAACATCGTAGTCACAGCTTCAGTTGATAATGTTTCATTTCGTCACCCTATCAAATTAGGAGACGTCGTATACATAGAATCACAGGTAACACGGGCCTTTCGCACCTCTATGGAAGTTCGTATAGCTGTGTGGGCTCAAAATATTCCTTCTGGAACGAAATTAATGTCTAATGAAGCCTTTTATACCTTTGTGGCTATTGATGAAAACTCAAACACTGTCCCTGTTCCCAAATTAATTCCTGAAAGTGAAGAAGAAATACAGCTGTTCTCTTCAGCACTCCATCGTCGGGAATTAAGGCTCGTATTGGCTGGGAAGCTGAGACCACAAGATGCCGATGGCTTAAAGGGTTTTTTTAACGATATCTTTTAATAAATTAAAGGATTTTTAAACCATTTTAATAGGGCAATTGCAAATTAATAATAACAGTAAAATGATCAAGACAGTTCTATTAGTTGGATTAGGTGGCGCAGTAGGGAGTATTTTTCGTTACCTTTCAAATATGTGGGTTGCAAGGCATTTTCTGCATATATTTCCCTTGGCGACACTATTGATAAATATTATCGGTTGTTTATTAATCGGATTGTTGGTGGGTATCTTTGAAAGAAATCAATTAAATAGTCGAGAATTACAATACATATTGATTACAGGATTTTGTGGCGGATTTACCACTTTCTCTGCATTTGCACTTGAAAATTTACTCTTACTCCAAAGCCATACTGCATTAGCTTTCCTTTACACTACTTTAAGTATTATAGTAGGCATTGGAGCAGTATGGCTAGGTTTGTATCTCTCGGAACTGTTTTAATTAAAATTAAAACTCAGGTAAAATAGGCTTTGTGCCCATAAGATCATCAATTTGAGTCATCACCTCTGCTGTAAGAAGTGCTTGTACTTCTATTGCTCCTAAACTTTCTTTCAACTGCTCGGGTTTTGAAGCTCCGAGAATAACGGTGCTTACATTTGAATTTTTCAAACACCACGCAATCGCTAGTTTTACTAAAGAAACACCCAATTCATCAGCAAGATTCTGTAATAAATGTGCTTTATTTAATTTATCTTCTGCTAAAACTCTTTCTTTTAGCCACTCCATTCCCTTTAAATCCAGTCGCGTATCTTTTGTGTTTTTATTGAAATATTTTCCAGAGAAAAGGCCAGAAGCCAGCGGTGACCAAATAGTTGTACCTAAGCCATAATCTTTAAACAATTGCAGAAAGTCCAACTCCATTTTCTTTCTTTCAATAAGATTATATTGTGGCTGTTCCATTGTTGGTCCAATTAAATGGTTTTCTTTGGCAATCCGGATGGCTTCTAATATTTCGTAAGCACTCCATTCAGAAGTTCCCCAATATAGAATCTTGCCTTGCTGTAACAAAGTGTTCATTGCTCTTACTGTTTCTTCTATTGGCGTATTTTTATCGGGTCGGTGACAAAAATATAAATCGAGGTATTCTGCTTGAAAACGTTTTAACGCGGCATTACAGGCTTCTATAATATGTTTTCTAGATAAACCCATTTGATTCGGCCCTTTATTTTGAGCCCCAAAAAAGACTTTACTTGAAATAATATAAGTATCCCTATCCCAATTTTTGTTTTTGAGGATTTGACCCATCGTTATCTCTGATTTACCTTCAGCATAGCCCTCGGCATTATCAAAGAAGTTTACACCCGCATCATAGGCAATGCTCATTAATTCACTTGCCGTATGATCTGAAATTTGGTTCCCAAAAGTCAGCCAACTTCCTAGCGATAGTTCACTAAGCTGAAGACCTGATTTTCCTAATCGTCTATATTGCATTTCTAAATAATTAAAAGTTTTAATCAGGCAAATTAAAGATTTTTTACTGATCTGCCTTCAGAATTTATATTTAAATTCGATCAAGGCCAACTCTACAAAAATGTGAGCTAAACTCTATTAAATAAAAAGAAAAAAAAACGCCAATTCTAAGTAAAAAAGCCTTTTTTCGATCAAATATATACTCGCCTAATGATTAACATGGCCACAGTTGTTCACCTATCCTCTTGGCCGCGTTATAAGGAATGGTAGGCGTATTCTTGACTTTTCGGAAATTATGTTTTAGATATGCTCAAGTAGTTGCTTCTTTAAGTATATCTACGTTTGGTAAGTTTCATAAACTCATGATGGTTTCATACATTTGCGAAGAAAAAGCAAAAAGAATAAAATTGAAAAGATTTCCAAATAAGTAATAATATGACAATTATGGTATAGATTTTGCGCATTATTTCCCTACTAAATAATTGCTAACTTTTCGTACATTGAAATAATGAAAAATCAGCATTATTAAAATTTCAATCTTACTTTTTCACTTTTAGCTAAGACAGACACGTTTATTTTATTTTCATGAACGATAAATACAGTAATTATTACAAAATACTAAGTATTTTATTGGATTTATTTTTGATTAACCTCGCAGGTTTTTTAGGCTATCTTTTCACTTTCGATTCGATAGGAGCTGTCACCAATTTAAACATTAGCTTAATAAATATTCTTCTTATCAATTTTGTTTGGTTTAATGTTACCCAAATAACCCGCTTATATCATAAAATATTCGCTAAGGACGCTATCCCAACGATTAGAGCTGCTTTAGGGTCTTTAATTTTATTGGTTTTTATTATCTCACTAATAACCTTTGTTATTCCTGACTTTGGAACACCCACTATCTTGTTAATAGTAACTTTTTCAATCTTTGCTCCTCTTTTTATAAGCGGTAAGATTGTCTTTTTACTTTTACGTCGTTCGCGTAGAGACAAGATGATTGACTATAAAGATGTGGTTATAGTAGGCGGAGGCCCCGTTGGTCAAAGCGTTATAAAGCATATTAATCAAAACAAGCACCTTGGATATCGTGTAATGGGTTTTTTTGACGATAATCCGCTACTAAAAATTGATCAAACAAATTATCTAGGTGAGGTAGATGATTGTATAAACTTCGTAAAAAGCAATAATATTCGAGAAGTGTATTGCGCATTACCGGACCAAGCTATTAATAAAATAAATGCCTTAATGCGAGAAGCTGATCGAGAGTTAATACGGTTCAAACTTGTCCCAGATGTAAAGGACTATTTTAAAAAGAACGTTATCGTGCAACTTTTTGGACATTTACCGGTTTTAAGTCCACGCTCAGAGCCCTTAGAAAACAAAGTCAACCAATTAGTAAAGCGTCTTTTCGATGTGATTTTCTCTCTAATGGTAATTATATTTATCATGAGCTGGCTCATCCCCATTATGGCGATCCTTATTAAACTGGAGACAAAAGGTCCAGTGTTCTTTAAGCAACTCCGATCTGGAAAAGATAATCAACCTTTTTATTGTATAAAGTTTAGAAGTATGAAACTGAATGGAGAATCGGATACAATGCAAGCAAGAAAAAACGATTATAGAATTACTAAGATTGGTGCTTTTATGCGCAGGAACAGCATTGATGAAATGCCTCAGTTTTTCAATGTGCTAATGGGCGATATGTCTGTTGTAGGGCCTAGACCACACATGCTTCAACATACACAAGAATATTCTGAAATTATTGATCAATATATGGTTCGCCATTTTGTATTGCCAGGCATTACGGGATGGGCACAAGTTAGGGGTCTAAGAGGTGAGACTAAGCAAGACGGAGCGATGGAGGAAAGGGTTAAAGCGGATATTTGGTATTTAGAAAATTGGTCGTTACTTTTAGACTTAAAAATCGTCTTTCTAACTTGTTGGCAACTCATCGTTGGGCAGGACAATGTGTTTTAATTTCAGGAAAAACACCTTCTGATTTAATATATTCACACTATCAGCGAAATTATCCTAAATTTGCCAAAAAACAAGCAATAGTTTGAAGCACCTGATTTTAAATTCTTTCAAGCGTTTAAAAGAAACGAACATCCTGTCAAATTTTTTAAACTTGGGCAGTATACAACTTTCTAATGTCTTATTATTGATATTAATTTACCCTATCATTACTAGAATCATAGGTATAGAAGAGTTTGGTTATGTAATGCTTGCCAATACATTTGCAGGTCTTTCAGCGATTGTTATCAATTATGGTACTAATCAATCCGGAATAAGAGATGTGGCCACATCAATTACAGACAACAAAAAGCTGAGTGCCGTATTTTATACCACCGTATGGATTCGGCTTCTTATTTTTATCATTTTTTTACTTATCCTATTAAGTCTTCAGTGGTTCAATATTCGCTATTACTCGTTCATCCTATTAGCGATTCCAATTGTTGTAGCAGAAGTTATTAACCCCCTATTTTTTTATAATGGCACCGAAAACCTTCGGCTTTACAATATCGCCAATTTAGTAGCTAAAATTCTTATTATACTTTTGGTTCTTCTTTTTATTAAAGGGCCTCAAGATTCCGAATGGACAAATTTTATTATGGGAATGGTGAGCACTGTTGTATATGCTGTTTTAATAATTTTTGCTGCAGTAAAACATAAACTTTACTTTCGCTTCCCACAAAAAAGAGAACTTTATATTATTGGGAAAGAGAACTTTTATCTTACTATTAATAATATATCAGTACATCTACAACAATCCTTAATGATTTTTGCCATTGCAAAATGGGGTAATCCGTCTTGGCTTGGAGCCTATACGCTATGCGATAAGGTGATATGGTCTTCTCGAATTTTAATCATTTCAGTATCTAATGCTATTTATCCGAAGGCTGCTCAACTATATCAGGAGAAGACGAAATTATGGAGTGTTTACCGGATTAGGATGAAGAAGTTGGTTACTATGCTCTTCCTTTTTTTATCGTTGGTATTGTTCATCTTCCCTGAATTTATCATATTCATTTTAGCAGGAGAGCAAAACGAAACCGCTGTAATTTTCTTAAGGATAATGGCCATCGTTCCTACAATAGCAGCGCTCAATTGCTTGAACGTGCTTGACCTCTTGCTAAAAAACAATATTGTTTCAATTTTTAGAATAGCTATGATATTAATGGTTTTATCTATATTGTCAGCTTATTTTCTAGTTCAAAGTGGCCAATATAAATGGTTTGGTGCATATACTATATTAATCGAACTTAGTGCTTTGTTAATGTACGAATATGTAATTAAGAAATCTGCCAAAGAATATGTCTAAGCCAGTAGCAATTATTCTTGTAAATTGGAATACTCCACAACACACTTTTAACTGCATAACCTCTATTTTAAAATATTGTGACAAGCGAAACTTTGATATCATTCTAGCGGATAACGGATCAACCGATGATTCTTTTAATTTTTTAAAAGAGAATTTTCCAGATCTTCATTTTATTGATAATCGAAAAAACCTAGGTTTTGCAGGAGGTAATAATAAAGCATTGGAACATAGTATAAAAAGTGGCTATATGTATTCTTTTTTATTAAACTCTGATACTGAGGTTAATGAAGAGCTTATTGAACCTTTATTAAAATACCTTAACAATAACACTCTCATAGGTGCCGTTCAACCGGCAATTTATTGGATGCACAACAGAGAAAAGCTCTGGAATGGTCCTTCTTATTTCAATCCTTATTTAGGAATTACATATTCTGAAAATAAAAGCAAGAATAATCAAGGTTCAAGAATAATGAAACCCGATTGGCTGACGGGTTGCGCAATGATGATACGAAATGACGTATTAAAGGAGTCGGGGCTCTTCACAGAGAAATTCTTTCTCTATTATGAAGATGTAGATTTATCATTTCGAATTCGTAAAGCCGGTTATGAATTACACTATCTGCCCAAAAGTAAAGTTTATCATGAAGCAGGAGTTTCAGGAAAACATGTCACGAAAAACAACGAAGGTACATTAAGTCCAATTATTCATTACTACCTTAGTAGAAATAAATTATGGATTTTACGAAAATATGGGTCTAGGTTCCTAATTCCGTTTATCATTTTCTTTCATTTCTTCTATTATGGTGCTTTATTAACCTATTTCGTAATTAGAAGACGAAGGAAGAAAGCGAATTTATTATTAAAAGGAATAAAAGAAGGCTTGTTTACTTCTCAAAAATCAATTTGGATATAAAAAATAGTTGAAAAACAAAGGTATATTCTATGGTGTTTATTTTCCCTATAATTTATATCCTTTCTTTTATCCTCGCCATAACAGATTTTATTAGGGGTAAGAAAGAAGGATTTCTTCTGTTTTTAATCTTCGGACTTTCTATCTATACAAGTGCTCTTTCAGTCACATTTATGTTTGGGTATAGGGATCTAATCATTTATCTTCAGTCCTTTAAAGAGATTTTTATACTCATCATGCTTGGTACAAGCGTATGGAACTTAAAAACAAGGTTAAAGCTCCATTTTGTTGACTATGCCATTCTGTTTTTCTTTCTATACACTCTAATATATGCCATTTTACCAATTGGTGAACAAGGACTTATGGATAGAGCATTAGCATTTAAAAGCACATCCTTTTTCATTTTAGTATACGCCTGTGGCCGACTTTTTAGAGCAGAAAATATCTATATCAGTAAATATTTTCATTATATTTTACTTGTAAGTATTATGGCTGCTGCAGTCATTTTATATGAATACATTACTGATCAGCACTTGCAAACCTTAACAGGATATGCTGACTATAATTTTTACCTTTTTAACTTTGAACCCAGTGGACATTTTGGTCTTACTTGGACTTTTGAATCAGAAGGGGGATTTAAGCGATTTGCAAGCTTTTTTGCTAATCCATTAGAATTAGCAGCAGCAACCATAATAGGTTTATCTATCGTTGGAGCATTGTATACCACGAATGAAAATAGATTTAAAATAGATGGCTTTGGAATGCTGGCATTAACTGCTACATTTATTTGTATTCTATTAGCCTTATCGCGCTCTTCCTTTATCAGTTATATTGTCGTCGTCTACTTTTTTGCCTATTTTACTAGGAAGAAATTCATTCTCACCTTAGTTCATTCTGCGGCTATTCTAGCTGTTTTATATGTCATCTATTTATTTTGGACGAGTGATGGCAGAGATGATGGATTACAGCAAGTAATTATTAATACCCTTAACTTTAGCAATCCTTCCAGTGTCGGTCACTTAGTCGAATGGATTCAAGGTGCATTGGCTATAGCCGAAAATCCCTTAGGACTGGGTTTAGGTTCTTCGGGTAGAATTGGGGGCTCATTAGGTGAAAATATAGGTGGAGAAAATCAGTTTATAATTATCGGAGTGCAAACTGGGGCAATAGCTTTATTAATTTACCTTATTATTTATATAGCTTTGATAAGTACATGTATAAAATGGCTTCCCCAGTTAAAAGGGAAAGAAAAGAAAATCTGTCTTGCTCTTTTGCTAATAAAAATTGGATTTATTATTCCCTCTTTGACCTCTGAGATTGAATCCTCATCCTACATATCGTACATGACCTGGTTTTTATCTGGATTGTTTATTAGTGTGATCTCAGAAAAAAATAATTTAATTAATGCAAAGAATGCCGAAAAGTATTAGAATTGGAATAGACATAAGAGATTTAAAAATTGCTCGTACAGGGACTCAAACGTACTTAAATGAACTATGTCGAGAGTTTAAATCTATCGAGGACAAAAATTATTGCTTTTATTTTTTTGATACAAGTATACCAATTTATAAAGGGGAGTATAGGTTTTTTAAAGTTATTGAACATATCCGTTATCAGGTTTGGAAACAAGTTACTTTACCGCTAAAAGCATGGTTGAAAAGCTGTGATATTCTTTTTTGCACAGATAACTATGTCCCTATTATGAAATTGGGGTTTAAAACTGTTCCTGTTTTTCATGATGCGTTCTTCTTTGAAAATCCGGAACATTTCAATAAGCATTGGCTTTGGTTATATCGAAAACTCGCTGTCCCTGCAGCCAGAAGCTCGCCAATAGTGATTACTCCTACCCATTACGCAAAAAAGCAAATCCATCATTACACTAAAATCAATCCTAATAAATTAACAGTAATTTATGAAGGTCCAAAGTCTTTAGAAGTCCATGAAAGTTCGAGGAATAATAAACGGGGCGTGAAAATATCGCCAACCTTAGATTTTATTAGTGGAGAATATATCCTTCACGTTGGTGTTATGAATAAAAGAAAAAATATTCCTGCACTTATTCGGGCATTTAAAATGATGAAAGAAAAGGAATCCTCTTTTTTAAAATTGGTTTTAGCAGGGCAAATGGATACAAAAACGCATAGTTCAGACGCAGAGGAAATCTCGAAAGCAATAAAGGAAGGTAAATTCGAAAATGACATAATACTTACCGGTTACTTATCAGATGAAGAACTTAGTAAGGTATATGGCGGTGCATTAATGTATGTTTTCCCGTCGTTAAATGAAGGTTTTGGAATACCTATTCTTGAAGCCTGGTCATATAGCTTGCCTGTTTTGGTAGCCGATAATACCTGTCTCCCGGAAGTTGGTGGGAATGCGGTACTTACGTTCGACCCTCTAAATACTAAGGACATCGCTGAAAAGATAGAACTGGTATGGAGAGATGAAAAAATACGTCTTGATTTAATAGAAAAAGGAAGGGCTAGGTTGACAAGTTTTACGTGGAAAAACACGGCGGAAACAATACTAAAAGAATTTATTTCAATTGTAGAAAAAGACAAGGATCGATAAAACAAACCTTTTTTGCTACCTTCGCCTAGTAAACATTCAAAAGAGTATTTTCCTGATCGTTTTTATGATTAATATTACCTGTCCTGTTTGTGCCAATACTGAGGTTGATAGGCATTCTGTTCTGTTTGAAATAAAAGAAGATAATAACGAAATCTATGAAATTCGAAAATGCAGCAATTGCCGTAGCATTTTTACATACTTTAACCATCCTGTAAACATTGAAATTTATTATGATGAGAAAGACTATACCCTTAGGGACACCCAAAGAACAATCTTTTATAAAATACAAGAATATCAGTACAGTGTTGTTCTAAAGGAAATAAAAAAGCTTCTCATACTACGCCGCTTATCTTTATTAGACTTTGGTTGCGGAAAAGGATTATTTCTACAATTTGCTAAAAAGTTCGGCTTTGAGGGCAAGGGAATTGAAAGTTCTAAACCAAGAGCCAATTATGCAAAAACGCATTTTGGCTTAGAGGTGAATACAGATTACTATTCGAAAGGCAAAGCCTTTGAAAACAAGTTTTCACTTATAACTTTATTTCACGTATTAGAACATATTACGCTTCCTATAAGCACCTTAGAGAATCTAGTTAAAGATAACTTAGATGAAGAAGGCTTATTAGTAATTGAGGTGCCAAATATGGAAAGCTGGCAATCTAAATGGTCTGGAAAACGATGGCTTCATTTGGATGTACCGAGACACATTACACATTTCACCCCTCAAAGTTTGTCATTGGCTATTAAACAAAGTGGATGTACTGTCCTTAAGGAAGAATACTTTTCATTCCATCTAGGAATAGTAGGAATGATTCAAACTATCTTCTCTTGGTTTGGATATAAGGGGTTTTTAATTGGGGATTTAAAGCAAAAGAAATCCTTGGCTTTATACCTAAAAATAGGCTTGGTATTGCCATTCGCAGTACTATTGGAAACATTGGCTTCAGCTTGCAAAAGAGGTGGAGTAATTAGGTATTACGCAGTAAAAAGATCAGTATAAATGAACATTTTAATCGCAAACTGGACTTGGTATCCGAGTGGAGGCGACTGGACTTATATCGAAAATGTAAGTAAGATTTATCAAGAAAATGGCCATAAGGTTATCCCATTTTCAATGGCAGACGAGCGAAATATCCCAAGTGAATATTCAAGCTTTTTTATAAAAAACATAGATTATAAAAAACTGAATCAACAGAAAAAAATCACAAAGGGAGTTGAGGTATTAACTAAAAGTATTTACTCCCTTGAAGCCAAAAAGAATTTAGAACGCTTATTAGATACAGTTAAGATTGATTTCGCCCATCTAAATCTAATCCACCATTACGTAACCCCAAGCATTTTAAAGGTATTAAAAAAAAGAAACATTCCAATAATCTGGACGCTTCACGATTATACCGCAATATGTCCACAAAGTACTTTTATTAGCAATGATGAAATTTGCGAGAAATGTATTGGCGGTCGTTTTTATCATTGCACTCTAAATAAATGCAAGAAACAATCCTATCTTGCTAGCTCCGTAGCAGCTTTGGAAAACTACGTTTATAGGTTTTCAGATTATTATACTTATGTTGATCACTTTGTATGTCCCTCAGTTTTTTCTTATGAAAAATACAAAAAGCATGAGTTCTTTCCTGGAAAACTTAGAGATCTATCACGGTTATCATTTAGAAAATATCGGTATCAATGATAGTATCAGAAAAAGTCTTTTTCATATGAGGCGAACGAAAAATACATTGTATTTGTTGGCCGACTTGAAAAAATAAAAGGAGTGTCTACTTTGCTGAAAGCTATGAAATATATTTCAAACATTCATCTAAAAGTAATTGGGGATGGCGAATCGGAAAAAGATCTTTAGCTTATCAAACGGAAACACAATCTCACTAATGTGGAATTCATGGGCAAAAAAAGCAAAGAAGAAGTCTGGCAATTGATTTACCACTCTGAATTTCTAATTGTTCCTTCCGAAGGTATGAAGTATTGGGCTCTACTATTGTTGAAGCTATGTTAATGGGTAAGCCGGTAATTGGAGCGAATTTAGGTGCAATCCCAGAAACCGTCATTCATAATTATTCTGGCGTTCTTTTCGCAGCTGGAAATGTAGAAGAGCTTTCAGAAAGAATAAGTACACTTTACAATGATAAAAAGGAAATTTCACGACTAGGGAATAATGCCAAAGCACATGCAGAGGACCTGTTTAGCCCCCAAAAGCATTTTGAAGAATTGAAAAAGCTTATTCCTGGTCTATAAAATAACCGCTCCAAATTGGATCAAGAGAACGATTATGAAATGGAAGGACTTACAAACAAAAACAATTTGAAAATAGCAATAATTGGTTCACGAGGTTATCCCTATGTCTGATGGAGGTTTTGAAACCTTTGTTAAAGAGCTTAGTGAACGATTAATTAAAAAAGACGTAGAGGTTCATGTTTATTGTCAGAGGAACCTCTTTAAAGATAAACCTAAACAAATAAATGGCATCACCCTCCACTATATCCCAACAATCCAAAGTAAGTCACTGAATCAGATTATTCATTGCCTACTTTCAATCACGCATGCTACCTTTAGCTCTTTTGATGTTCTATTGATTGTTAATCTTGCTGCCGGTCCGATGGGCTGGATACCGAAATTAACTGGTAAAAAAACAATGATCAATGTCGACGGCTTGGAATGGCTGCGTCCGAAATGGAAAGGTTTGGGTGCCGCTTATTTTAAGTGGGCAGCAGGGTTGGCTACAAGTTTTTATGATCTAATCATTACTGACGCAGAAGCAATGCGACAAGTATACCTAGAGGAATTTCACACGGAATCTAAGGTCATAGCTTATGGCGCACCTGAATTTAAAGAGACCGATAACGTGTTGATTGAAAACTTCAACCTAAAGCGAGGGGAATATTACCTCATAGTGGGTCGATTAATTCCAGATAATAATGCAGAACTTATCATTAAAGGATTTTTAAAATCAAAATCGACTAAAAAGTTAATTGTGGTAGGCGATGTTCCTTATACGGATACATACGCTAGTAATTTGAAGAAACTTCAAAATGAACGATTAATTTTCTTGGGTTATGTAAAAAATCAAGACAAATTAATGGCTTTATATCAAAATGCTTTTGTTTATTTACATGGTCATAAATTTGGTGGTACAAATCCTGCCATGCTCAAAGCAATGTCAAATCGCTGTGCGATCCTTGCTTTAAACACTGTCTTCAATCAAGAGATGTTAAATAATGGCGAATTTGGCTTGTTTTTTGATGAAAGCGAAGCATCAATTGCTGAACGAATGGAATACCTCGAATCGCATTGTGATATAATAAAGTTAATGCAGGAAAAAGTTGGACAGGGATTAACCGAAAAATATAACTGGGACCATATAACCGACTCCTATTTATCTTCAATGAAAGAACTTGTTTTAAGTACAAAAAGATAGAGGTATCTTAAACTCTATTCTTTACCTTTTAAATTATGCTACTAAATTAAACTGTTGATGTAACCTATATAAGATGAATAAAAAAATTACTTTTCTATTTCATACTTTAATTTCATTTCTTGCCGTCCTTTTAACCTCAAGTTTGCCATTAAAAGCCCAAATAGTATGGGAGAATCCGAAAAGCGAAGTTTATAGTTATTTAGAGAAACTTTCACAAAAAGGTATCATTGAGTTTGATGACGTAATGCGTCCTGTAAGTCGAAAAACTATTTCAGAAAAGCTTAATGAGCTGCAACATTCCATTTCACTTTTGAATTCCATTGAGAGAAGTGAATTAGCATTTTACAAACAAGAATACAGCGAATTCGATAGTAACTTACTAGACAGTACCTATTTCCTAAAAAAGGATCAAGCGCATCGTTTACGGGTGCTAACGGTAAAAAAAGATAACTTTATACTTCGGGGTGATCCCGCCCTTGTTGCTGGAATTAAAAATAATAATTTAGGAACGTCTTTTATTACGGCAACAGGTTTGAAGTTTTGGGGTCAAATAGGAAAAAACATTGGTTTCCAAGCATATTATCAGGATTTTACCGAAAACGGAAATGGCTTTGACAGCCTACGAAGCTTCTCACCAGAACCTGGAATTGTTAAAATCAATACAATAAACCAGAAGGTCTTAAATTATACCGACTTTAGAGGGAACGTAACTTACAATTGGAACAATGGTTCGATTTCCTTAGGTATGGATCAATTGTTATGGGGTTATGGACAAAATGGGCGAATCGTTTTATCTGATAAGGCCCCTGCCTATCCTTTTATAAGACTCGACTATAAACCTTTAGAGTGGTTAAGCTTCAATTACTCACACCTTTGGTTGCAGTCGGGAATTATCGATTCCGCTAAAAGCTATCCAAAAGGCAATGACATTTATGGCTCTGACCGGGAACGATTTGTTTCCAAATTCATGGCAACCCACAGCTTAAACTTCTTCCCCTTAAAAGGCCTGAGTCTAAGCTTAGGAGAATCAATGGTTTATAGTGATGGACTTGATGTTGGCTATTTATTCCCTTTAATGTTTTTTAAAATTTATGATCAATATTCGGGGCGTAATAGAATCAATGCCAGCGCTAACGCCCAATTTTTTTTCCAAGCAAGCTCACGTAACCATCTTCGAAATACTCATCTCTACACTTCGCTTTTTATTGATGAAATACGAACTTCTACCATTTTTGACAAACAAAAGAGCAGAAATCAACTCGGCTATACTTTAGGTGCCTCTGTTGCGGATGTTGTTATTCCAAACTTATTACTTGGCGCAGAATACACTAGAATAAACCCATTTGCATACAAAAATTTAATTCCTGCACAGACTTATACAAATCAAAATTATCTGTTAGGAGATTGGATGGGTGATAATGCCGATAGAATAATCGCGTATGCTTCCTATACTCCCATTCCACGTTTAAAAACGCATCTCCAATTACAGAAAATCAGAAAAGGTAACCTGGATGAATTAACTGATCAATATTATGCAGAACCACAACCCGTATTTCTAATGAATTTAGAGCGGAAGGATACACAAGTACTTTTTCGAGTTTCTTACGAATGGATAAATAATTTATATTTAGATGCGCAATACACTTGGAACGAAGATCAAAACGTTATCACTCAAAATACAAGTTATCCACAACAATTTGAGATAAAAATGAGGCTAGGGTTGTAATTGAAATTAATGTACATAAAATACATATCTTTGTATCTATTTAAGACAATTTAACAAGCAAAAACCTATGCGTTTAAAATTCCTTATCGCTTTCTTATTTATTGGCTTTTATGCATTGAATTTATCCGCTCAGAATATTTCAACCGAGGATCTGAGCAAAATAAAGGTTTCTCAGTTGTCAGATAGTCAAATCCTTGAAATTTCTAAAAGATTTGAATCATCCGGTGTTTCAGAAGAACAGGCTATACAGCTGCTCCAACAACGGGGTATGGATCCAGTAGAAGCCGAACTGCTTAAACAGAAAATTGCGGAATTAAAAATGAGTGGAAAAAGCACCAGCCTTCCTCCTAGCACTTCCGAAAAACCTGATATTTCATATTCAAGGGATACGACTTACGCTCCTACTAACGAACATATTAAAAAGAAGTTCCTTGTTTATGGGTCGGACTTTTTCAGCAATCCAAATTTGAAATTTGAACCGGACATCCGTATTGCAACACCAAAAAATTATGTTCTTGGTCCTGATGATGAAGTAAATGTTATCCTGACAGGAATGAACGAGTCCAGTGTAAAAAGCAAAATCACTCCAGATGGCAATTTGCGTATTCCTTATGTTGGCTTAATTTATCTCAATGGTTTTACCATTGAACAAGCCACTGCACAAATTAAATCTAGAATGCAGCAGATATATCCTGCATTGGCAAGCGGCCAAACTAAATTAAATGTGACTTAGGAACCGTACGTAGTATTAGAGTAACTATTATTGGCGAAGTTGTGCAGCCAGGCACCTATACCCTGTCTTCGTTATCTTCTTTATTCAATGCTTTATATTTATCTGGTGGACCTACCGCAAGTGGCTCGTTGCGAAACATTGAAGTAATCCGAGGAAATAAAGTAATTGAAACAGTTGATTTTTATTCCTTCCTCCAAAAGGGATATTTAGACGCAAATGTACGATTGGAAGATCAGGATGTCATCCGAATTCCCGTCTACACCAACCGTGTTTCCGTAGATGGAGAAATTAAAAGGCCTGGCCTCTATGAGTTAAAAGCTAATGAAACCTTAGCCAATCTTATTAATTATGCCGGTGGTTTTAGTGATGAGGCTTATAAAGGGATAGCCAAATTAACCAAAATTGATGATAAAGAAAGGAGTGTCAAGGATATCTCTTCCGATTTGTTCGATCGATATGTTTTAAAGAACGCTGATTCCGTATATTTTGGTTCAATTTTGGACCGCTATACTAATCGAGTAGTGATCGAAGGTGCTGTATATCGTCCGGGTGTATTCGAATTAACATCGAGTCTTAGTTTAAAGGAATTAATAGCCAAAGCGGATGGATTAAGAGAAGATGCTTTTTTGACAAACGGATACATCAAGCGCACTTCTCCTGATTTAGAGAAAGAAATGCTGTCATTTAATTTGCAAGAGCTAATGGCCGGAACAGCACAGGATATCTACTTAATGCGAGAGGATTCAGTAATGATCTTTTCTAAACAAGACTTAAAAGATAAAACTGCAATAACCATCGGAGGACATGTTCGTAATCCAGGTATTTTTCTTTATCGAGAGGGAATGAAAATGGGCGATGTGATTGCTATGGCGCATGGCTTCAACAATGATGCCGCAAGTCACCGAGTAGAGGTTTCTCGAATATTGAAAAACACATCTGATGAAGTCTCGAACCAGCTAGTCGACGTCATCACTTTGGATTTAGATAGCAACCAGTTCACTCAAACAAGTGATTTCTTAATACAGCCACTAGATTATATTTACGTTCCACGCTTGGTCAATTACCGTAGTTTAGGCAATGTAAAAATTAGAGGAGAAGTTCTCTTCCCTGGGGATTATGCACAACAAAGAAGAGATGAAACTGGACTTGAATACATACAAAGAGCCGGCGGCGTCACACCGGTGGGTTCTTTAAAGAATGCGCAGATTTTCAGAAAAGGAATTCGAGTAAATATCGATTTCACTGACATGAAGTCTAAACAAAATAAAAAAGCAATGATACTGATGCCTGGCGATAGTATTTACATACCACAGGATATGCCATTTGTGGAAGTTGCGGGGGCGGTTAATAATCCACAATTATTAAACTATAGAAGCCGTAGTTTCATGTATTACGTTGACGGTGCGGGGGGCACAAAAGAAAACGCACGCTTAAAAGGAGCCTATGTACAATATGCAAATGGCACGAATCAACCTGTAAAAAAGTTTCTATTTTTCAGAAATTACCCTGAAATTACTCCTGGTAGTAAAATCATCGTCCCTCAAAAAGGACCTGCCAAAATACGTTTGGGTTTCGGCGAGATATCTGCGATCACCTCTTCACTGGCGGCAGTAGTTACCATGGTAGCTTTATTTGTTAAATAAATTATGCAAACCGAACCTCTCCATAAAATAGAACGTACCGAAGAAGAAGACTTTTCATTCAAAACTTTATTCGAGAACCGAAAAAAAGACATTCAATTCTTATGGCAACATCGGATTCGTATTGCCATAGTTTGCCTGATAGGAGCACTTTTAGGAGCTTTAGCTTCATGGTATCTACCTCCTACCTATACTTCCCGTATATCCTTTGTAGTAGAAGATACCAAAAGTAGTGGTGGAGGATTAATGTCTTCATTAGCAGGTCAATTGGGTTTTGACATTGGTGGACTGACAGGAGGAAGTACCGGAATATTAGCAGGAGATAACGTGCTCGAACTTCTGGTAAGTAAAAAAATGATCAAACAAACTTTAACAAGTCCGTTTGATAGCACTCAATACACATTAGCTGATCGATACGCAGATGCATATGATCTAAAACGTAAATGGGCGAAACTTAAAGAAAGTAAAGGTGAGACCATGATGTTTCCACCCCAAACAGCAAACTATACCCGTTTTCAAGATAGTTTGCTGCAAGTAATGATGAAAAGAATTGGCGAGAAAGAAATATCGGTAAGCAAACCTGATAAAAAACTTAGCTTCTTTGCACTAAGTACTACGATGAGGGATGAGGCTTTAAGTGCATTATTCTCAACCAAATTAATGAATGAAGCTAGCGATTTTTATATCCAAACGAAAACAAAAAGAATGCGTACAAACGTGGATCGTTTGCAGCATAGAGCAGACAGTATTGAAAAGTTATTAAATGACAAAACCTTTTCTTCATCAGCATCTAATAAAATCCTTTTGGATATAAACCCCGCATATACCGAGGCTGGCGTAAACAATGAAGTACAAGAAAGAGATAAACGGGTATTACAAACAATTTATTCTGAGATAATAAAAAATCTAGAGGTAAGTAGATCCATGTTAATACAAGAGACTCCTACCTTTCAAATTGTGGACGAGCCTGAAATGCCATTAAAGAAAAATAAACTAAAATACCCTAAGGGTATCCTTTTAGGAATGTTTTTCGCAGGATTAATTTACAGTTTGTACCTGTTGTTATTTAAAAAAAATTGACTTTTTTGATCTTTCATAATCTAGTTTTAAACTAAAAACGATAAGTTAAGCCAGCTTGTACCTGAAGATTAAATGCATCCCTCCCATTTGTCATATACGGCTCTCCAGGTTCCTGAAGTAAAAACCACTGGTAATTCAAGGACTTAATCCCTTGTATTTTTGCGTTAAAAAGAAGGTTGCGGTAATTCCATTCTCCTAAGGCAGCGAAGCTCAAATCCGTCCAATGCCTGCGATAATCTCGAGAATCTTCAAAAGCATAATAGTAAAAATCGTTATTGTGGACATAGCGTTCCATTTGAAAACCAAGACGTTTTAAGCCATTGAACCAACTTACGTCCAAGGACTGCATATTCCCCCCGGGGCCAATACCTGCACCTAATACTTGCCCCCTATTTGTATACCCTTGACGAACATAATGATTGATATACCAAGATTTGTATTGCGAACGTCTTCAATAAAAGTTTCTTGCATTTGTGCCACTTCCACATTGACAATAAAGTTCTCCCCTTTACTTTGGTTAAAAGGAAATATCTTTCGAAGCCCTAAAATATAAGCACGGGAACGATCAGGAGTTAATAATAGTTCGCGAGAATCGCTATTGTTGTTGTTTCTTCCAAATTCGAAATAAAATTCCGCCTGTTCTTCTACCCATAACCACCGCATAAAATAAGAATTGCGTATATCTCGTATACTGAGACCTCGATCAGCAGTTACCTCTTTTGACGAAGAGTGGAACGGTAAAAGATCTCCAAATTTATGCATATCCGATCGATACATTTGCGAACTTTTAGTTAAACCTAAGAAAAGGCCATCCAGCCATTTGGGCTGCCAAGTAAGGACATATCCGGAAATATAACGTGACCCTTTAGGTTTAGGAACATATAAGGGATTTTCAAAATATTCACGCTCTGGCTCAAGAACTCCATGGCCTGAACCCAAAAGCCTTCCTCCAATTAGTTGACCCTCAAAAGAGCCAATAGGACTTTGAATAGGCTTTAATGTATTAATTGTAGCATGCAAAAATCCAGGTGCATTATTACTCATTAATAATGAGTTTCTCCTCCCTGGCCCCCACCATAAATTTTCTGAGGAAAACCCGGCAGAAAATCCTTTTAAATTCAATCGAAGGCTACTCTGTCCCCAAAATAGATTGCCATAAGCTGAGGTTCCAAAACGTGCAGGTAGGTCTATATTATTATAAAAATCATAGTATCGAGCAGCAATCACATCATAATGATCTTTGTCAAAGGTCTCAAATCCGATGTTCGTTGCAAAAACCAACTCAGGCATTAACTGCAAGCTCACAGGACCATATTCTGCATAAACCCCTGCACTAATTAAAGTTTGAAAACCCTTTGCTGGTATCATAGCTCCATCATTCCATCCATAGGGATGGTGGGAATTTAATTGCACCTGCATAGTCGCGGGAAGAATTCGCATATCACCTTTGCCATCTGCGTTCCATAAACTTCCTTTTTTACTAAAATAACCTACTATTTCAGCCGAGTCAGGATAAAAAACAGGTGTATTTTTGAAAGTGTTAAGAGGACGAATGGTAAACGAAACCGCTGGATCAAAGCCACCCATCAGTTGATGCCTACGATAATATTCTTCTAGAACGGGAGTACCAACCGGGAGAGATTGACCAATAGATTGAAAGCTTAGGAATATGAATAACAGAAAAAAAACACTTTGTTTGGAATGTTTCATAAAACCTCTTTAAAATTATCAATCAAGTTTAATTGTACTGACTTTTATATTATCAACAGACCAACTTTCATCACAGTTAGGATCATCAGTATTTTTTTGAACTAATTGATCCACACATTGTAAAAGCAATGTACTTTTTGAATGAGAGATGGTTTTAGTAATCTTATATAAAGTGGTTGTTCCATGTGGATGGCAAGCACCTGGGAGATTTACCTGATAGGCCCCTTGTCGAGGATAATTATTAGTATTTGGATAATTGGCAGGATAAGACTGTGGTGGACAAAATACTCCATTGGCATTTACACAGGCATTATTTGAAAAAGAAGCACTAATATACATCTCTTCATCAATAAGCATCTGCCATATGTCGGGGCCATCAACTTCATCGATACCTAATTTGTCGCCATCCCAACTATCATGAATAAAAAGATCAAAGGAAATTTGTATCAAATCGTGCGTTGGCAAATCGGTTAACAGCAGTTCAAAACCGCTTTGATTATATCTTCCTAATACTGTTGACCCATTATACTCGAACAAGTACCCATTTGAAATGCCGCTAAAATCATCGGATTCAAAATCATTATAATAAAACACCTCTTCCTTTTGCACTGTTTTTGCACAAGAGGAAAAGTTGAAAATTAAGACTAAGATTAAAAAAGTGAAGCCTTTATTATATCTTAATCTAGCCATGGAAATATTTTTATGATTTTTGAGAGCCTTAAATTACTCATTGTGAAGCCACGCTTTCTTAGCTAATAACTCTTCCTCTGTTTCACGAACATCTTCATCATCCACACAGCAATCCACGGGACATACCGCTGCACATTGCGGCTCATCATGAAAGCCTACACATTCTGTGCATTTATCAGAAACAATATAATAAACCTCATCCGAAATCGCCGCCTGTGGTTCATCAGCTGAAACCTTTGTTTCACCAAAATCAATCATCCCGTTTAAGGAAGTTCCATCAGAAAAACGCCAGGAAGCACCTGCATCATAAATAGCATTATTAGGACATTCGGGTTCGCAAGCCCCACAATTAATGCATTCGTCAGTAATTATAATTGCCATTGTTTCTTTTCAAAAATCATTAAAATGTTAACTTGTATTCTCAATCTAAAAATTCAAATTCTCTATTAAAGGATTTGTTTTTCTATTTTTGTAATCGCAAATATAATTAATAAATATTAATAAGACTTTTAAATAGCATATTTTGACAAGCAAACAACGCATTGAAGCATTTTCAACTCTCGGACAATACATTAAAAACAATGATGAGCATTTACAAGATGTTTTGAGAAAAGCACAAACACTTAATCCATGGTTTACAATAGAAAATATAAGCTCAGGGATACAAGCACTTGCAAAAAATCTAGATAAAAATCTTCTTGAAAGTTGGCTATCTTCTTATTCCGTAAACTTTGATGGCTTCAGAAACAAAACCGTAGGTTTGATTTTAGCAGGAAATATTCCATTAGTAGGCTTTCACGATATTCTTTGCAGTCTGATCACAGGTTTCAATGTTCAAATAAAACTATCTTCTGACGATAAACTATTAATTCCGCATCTCCTAGATAAGCTTTCAGAAATTGAGCCCTCATTTAAACAGCAGATAAATTTAGTTGAACGATTAAAAGGTTTCGATAGTATTATTGCAACAGGTAGTAATAATACTTCTCGTTATTTTGAATATTACTTTAAAAACGTTCCACATATTATACGAAAAAATAGAAATGGTGTCGCAATCATTTCCGGAAAGGAAGATAAGGAAGAAATAAAAGCACTAGGCCATGACATATTTGATTATTTTGGGTTGGGGTGTCGAAATGTTTCTAAAATATATTTTCCAAAAGAATACCGCTATGCTGACTTTTTTGAAGGCATAGAATGTTTCCACGACATCGCAAACCATTTTAAATATCATAATAATTATGATTATAACAAGTCAATCTACCTTGTAAACGGTGATGAGCATTTAGATAACGGCTTTTTATTGTTAAAAAAGGATGAAAGACTAGCCTCTCCCCTAGCCGTAGTTTATTACGAAGAATATGAAACCCTAAATGAATTGATACCTGTAATAAAAGAGAAAAAGCAAGAAATACAATGCATCGTTAGTTCAATATCCCTTGATACGTCGATTCCTGTTATTCCATTTGGAGAAAGTCAGTCACCAAAATTAACCGACTATGCAGACGGTATAGATGTAATTGATTTTTTGAGCAAACAGTTATAGTGAGTCAAGGTTGAAATTCTCATATTAATAATTAACTTTGAATTATGTATGTCATCAAAGTAAAAGGGGTAGCGAAAATTCCAGATTATGTGCAATTACGTGATGATAATTTCACTCTCCTTGCGTATTTTAGAGTAGATCGTCCTGATAAAGCACTTCAAAAAATCGGCTTACAAGATAAAATGACCTACATCATGAGCGTTGTAGAAGAAATACCTTTCGGCCAAATCAAAAAATTAGACCTTTCGTAATGATTGAAAATATAGTAGTAAATTTAAAAAATATAGATATTTATCAGCAAAAACATCTTGTACTTTCTAATGTAAACTTGAAGGTAAATGAAGGTGAATTTATTTATTTAATTGGCCAAACTGGATCCGGCAAAAGCAGCTTACTAAAAGTCATCTATGGCGATTTATATACCAACTCTGGGGAGGGAGTGGTTGCTGGCTTTGATTTAAAGAAAACTCATGAGCGGGATATTCCTTATTTGCGCAGGAAATTAGGAATTGTATTTCAGGATTTTCACTTACTAACCGATCGAACTGTTCAAAAAAACTTGGAATTTGTATTACGTGCAACAGGCTGGAAAGATAAAAAATTAATTATGGATAGAATGCTTGACGTTCTAGAAAAAGTAGGCTTACGTTCAAAGCTCAAAAAAATGACACATGAACTTTCAGGTGGTGAACAACAGCGAGTTGTGATAGCACGAGCATTACTTAATCACCCGGAACTTATCTTAGCCGATGAACCAACTGGTAACTTAGACCCTGACACTTCCGAAGAAATTGTATTGTTACTAAAAGAAATCAGTCGTTCAGGCACCGCCGTCGTAATGGCAACACATGATTATCAAATGATAAAAAATCTACCCGCTCGAATAATAAAAACACAATCAGGATCTTTATTAGACAATGTTAGCATCGATTAATCCTGTCAGCATTTCCTATTTACGTCAATTTGTTCTCCCATAAACAGCAAGACTGACAGCCTGACGTGTAAATTAGAATGGCAAAAGATTTGTTAATGCATTATGTCAAAGCATAATTATTAAATTGATTTAACGGTCTTCTCATAAAAGATTGTAATCAGATTAAATTTTTATTAATAAGAAAAATGAAAACAGATCATACAGATAACACAGGTTCTGAAAAGAATGAAGATTTCGAAGACAAGGAAGCTGTAAGTGGAGAACACATGAATAATGATGAGAATCTGCCTTCGGAAGATTTATCACCCGAAGCTTTATTAAAAACCGAACTAAACGATGCCAATAATAAATATATCCGCTTATATGCTGAATTTGATAACTATAAACGAAGAACCTCTAGAGAGCGAATCGAACTTTTGCAATCAGCTGGTAAAGATGTAATAGTTGACCTTTTGCCGGTTTTAGATGATTTAGAACGTGCTTTAAAAGCAATTGAAGAACATGGAAATGATACCGCTATGAAAGAAGGTATTCAATTGGTTGCAAATAAATTAAAAAAGACCTTACAGCAAAAAGGATTAAAGGAAATGGAAACTATAAATCAGCCGTTTGATGCTGATTTCCACGAAGCGATTACCAATATACCTGCACCTAGCGAAGAAATGAAGGGCAAAATTATCGACGAAGTAGTAAAAGGTTATTTATTAAACGATAAAGTACTTCGTTATGCAAAAGTTGTTGTAGGAAGTTAGAAATTCAAAGATGTCAAAAAGAGATTATTATGACGTATTAGGGGTTTCCCGAAGTGCCGAACATGTTGAAATTAAAAGCGCTTACCGCAAATTAGCGATAAAATACCATCCGGATAAAAACCCGGATGACCCTAGTGCAGAAGATAAATTTAAAGAAGCCGCTGAAGCTTATGAAATCTTAAGCAATCCAGAAAAGCGCAGTAGGTACGATCAATATGGACATAATGGCAACGCTGCCGGTGGCTTTGGCGGTGCAAGTATGAATATGGAGGATATCTTCAGTCAATTTGGGGATATCTTCGGTGGAGGGGGCGGCAGTCCTTTTGATAGCTTTTTTGGTGGCGGCCAGAACGCGTGGCGGCGGTCGACGTGTAGCTAGAGGCAGCAATTTGCGGATCAAAGTAAAATTGACCTTGGAAGAAATTGCCAATGGAGTTGAAAAAAAGATTAAAGTAAGCAAGCAAATTGTCTGTGATTCCTGTGATGGCTCGGGTGCAAAAGATAAATCATCATTCAATACCTGTAGAACTTGTAACGGCCAAGGCTCGGTAAGACGAGTAACCAGCACTTTCTTAGGTCAAATGCAAACTACGAGCACATGTCCTACTTGTAATGGCGAAGGTGTAGAAATTACGGCTAAATGTGTAAAATGCAGCGGTAATGGTTTAATAAGAGGAGAGGAAACAATCTCAATTAATATCCCTGCCGGAGTAAGTGAAGGAATCCAGCTTTCAATGTCTGGCAAAGGAAACGCAGCTCCGAGAGGCGGGATTGCCGGAGATTTGATAATTTTAATTGAAGAAATTCCACATGAAGTATTAAAACGAGATGGAATTAACATAATTTACGACCTGCATCTAAGCTTTATAGATGCTACTTTAGGAATGTCTGTCGAAGTTCCTACTATTGACGGTAAAGCAAAGATAAAGATAGAGCCAGGCACCCAAGCCGGTAAAATATTAAGGTTAAAAGGAAAAGGTATTCCAGAAGTAAATTCCTACCACAAAGGAGATCAATTGGTATACATTAACGTCTGGACACCCAAGGCGGTTTCCAAAGAAGAACGGGAAAAATTGGAAGAATTACGTTCATCCGCAAACTTTAAACCTCAACCAGGAAAAAGTGAAAAAAGCTTCTTCGAGAAAATGAAAGAATACTTTGAGTAAAACCATCAAATAAAAAACCAAAGACATTATTTCTAAAAAAATTAAAGAGGATTTGTAACAAATCCTCTTTTTTTATACCTAATAAATGTAAATTAGTTAAAAATCTACCTGGATGTTAGAAATAAGAAATATTACTAAAGACTATGCCAAGCATCGTGCGTTAGATGATGTATCTTTTAAAATAGAAAAAGGAAGCATCTTTGGACTATTGGGGCCAAACGGCGCCGGGAAAACCTCCTTGATCCGTATCATCAACCAAATTACGGCTCCCGATGCAGGTAATATCTTTTTTAAGGGTGAACCACTAAATGCAAACCATATTGCTCACATCGGTTACCTGCCAGAAGAAAGAGGGCTCTATAAAAAAATGCTGATCGGTGAGCAACTACTGTATCTAGCACAGTTAAAAGGTCTTTCAAAAAATGATGCCATAAGGAAAATCAACTATTGGTTCGAAAAAATGGATATGCAAAACTGGTGGAATAAGAAAGTAGAAGATCTAAGTAAGGGCATGCAACAAAAAGTGCAGTTTGTCGCAACAGTCATCCACGAACCCGAACTCCTAATCTTAGATGAGCCTTTTAGTGGCTTTGACCCGGTAAATGCCGAAATTATTAAGAATGAAATTCTAGACTTAAATAAAAAAGGATCTACAATAATATTTTCTACACATCGTATGGAATCTGTAGAACAGTTATGTGATAGCATCGTTCTTCTTAATAAAGCTAAAAAAGTGCTTGACGGAAAAGTTGTCGATGTAAAAAACCAATACAGAAACAATACCTTTCAAGTGAAATACTTAGATACAGAAGGTAAAACCATCTATCCTTCACAAACACTGTATGAAGTTTTGGAAAGTCAGACGATTCATGGAGAAACTATAGATAAGATTCGTGTCTTGGGAAATTTCTCCATGAACGATGTATTGAATTTTCTAATCCCACAAGTTCGAATTTTGGAATTAAAGGAAATCATTCCTAGTCTCAACGAAATTTTCATTCAAAAAGTTCAAGAAAATAAAGTACCGGTCCAGTATGCATAAAATCAGCCTTATTATAAAACGAGAGTATTTCAGTCGGGTTAAAAAGAAATCCTTTTTACTGATGACTTTTATAGTACCTCTGCTTTTTCTAGGAATGTGGGCTGGGGTCATTTTTCTTAGTATAAAAGATGCCGATACAGTCACAAAAGTTAATGTCATCGACGATAATGGCGAATTTATTAATAGATTAGAAAGTAGCAATACATTACTATTCGCTAATGCCACTAGCTCACCCGAAATAGAAAAAGAAAAAGTCAACCAAGAAAACAATAAAAATCAATATTTATTAATAATACCCAAAAATATTCAAGAGAGTCAAAGGGTAGAACTATATTCTTCAAGTAGCGTTGGCCTGTTCACACAAGAGCAAATTAGTGCTCAGCTTAATTCTATTTTGAGAGGTATTCAACTTAATGAAGCAGGAATAGATACAAAGATATTGGAAAGGATTAAGCCTAATATTAAAATATCTAGCAAAGAATTGACTACGGAAGGCGAAAAAGATAGCAATGCCGGTGCCTCAATGGGAATAAGCATGTTTTCTTCCATCATTATTTATATCACATTATTTATATATGGCGCTCAGGTGATGAGAGGGGTAATTGAAGAGAAGAATAACCGGATAGTCGAAATTATTATCTCTTCTGTTCGCCCTTTTCAACTAATGTTAGGGAAGATAATTGGGATTGGCTTAGTCGGACTAACCCAATTCATTCTATGGATTGTCCTTTCAGGAGGACTTTTTACGGCAGCCACCTTGTTATTTGATAACAGTGGAAACATGGCTAGTCAAATGGAAAATATCGGAGTTGGTACACCGCAATCTGCTGCCATGCAAAGTGGAATGCTCTTAGATGTGCAAAAGGCCGTTTCAACAATCAATTTCCCATACATAATTGGCACATTTTTGTTTTATTTTATTGGGGGTTACCTGTTATACAGTGCTCTTTTTGCCGCGGTTGGATCTGCTGTGGATAATGAAACTGAAACTCAGCAATTTATGCTACCCATTACCATGCCCTTACTTTTTACTTACATGATGTCTTTTAGCGTATTGCTGAAAGATCCGAGTGGGCCACTGGCTTTTTGGTTGAGCATGATTCCTTTTACATCTCCTATTGCCATGTTAGTAAGGATTCCATTTGGAGTTCCGGCTTGGCAATTGGCTTTGTCTATTGTCTTGCTTGTTGCAGGCTTTGTCTTTACCACTTGGGTAGCTGCAAGAATATACAGAGTTGGTATCTTAATGTATGGTAAAAAAGCTTCTTATAAAGAATTACTAAAATGGTTTAAATATAAAAACTAAACCATATTGATTATCAATAGCGTTAATTGTTAATAAACTAATAATATTTTCAGTGAAACTAGACAAGGATCTTTTAAGAAGCTCTTGTAAGCCCTTTCATGAACTTTCATTGGTTGAACTTTATGGAATTCTACAGTTAAGGTCAGAGATTTTCGTTCTCGAACAACAATGCCTATATCAGGATATGGATGGAATGGATCAAAAAGCCTATCACCTCATGATTTTTGATAATACCAATACGCTGGTTGCATATTCGAGATTATTTCCTCCCGCTATTGTATATGAGGAGGCGGCTATAGGCCGTATTATAACCAAAGTGCATGGAATAGGGCTAGGAAATATTCTATTGAAGAAATCAATAGACCAAGCCTTTTTAATTTTCGGACATGTAGATATACGCATCGGAGCACAGTCCTACGCAATTCCGTTCTACGAAAAATTTGGATTTAGATCAGAAGGAGATATCTATCTTGAAGATAATATCCCCCATTCGGAAATGTTAAGGAAATACGAATCAAATCCTTAAGATCTATTAGAATTAAATCAAACGACTCATGTCCCAAGCTTCAAGATATTCGGTAATTCGACGAAGGAACATCCCTCCTAAGGCACCGTCCACTACCCGATGATCGTAGGAGAGAGATAAATACATTTTATGTCGAATGCCAATTAGATCTCCAAACTCCGTTTCTATTACCGCAGGTTTCTTAGTAATGCTTCCTACGGCTAAAATTGCTACCTGCGGTTGGTTGATTATTGGAGTACCCATAATATTTCCGAAAGATCCGATGTTGGTAAGGGTAAAAGTACCATCCTTAATTTCATCTGGCCTCAGATTATTAGCACGCGCACGGTGAGCTAAATCGTTTACAGATTTCGAAATACCCGCGAGATTTAACTGATCGGCATTTTTAATAACAGGGACGATTAGGTTTCCACTAGGTAAGGCGGCGGCCATGCCGATATTAATGTTTTTTCGTTTAATAATCTGTGTTCCATTTACAGAAACATTTATCATCGGATAATCTCGAATAGCTTTTGCAATAGCTTCGATGAAAATCGGGGTAAACGTTATTTTTGTACCTTCGCGCTTATGAAATATATCTTTGTTTTTATTTCTCCAATTTACGATATTGGTTACGTCCGCTTCAGCAAAAGAAGTAACATGAGCTGAGGTTGTAATACTGCTCAGCATATGATCAGCAATTATTTTCCTCATGCGGTCCATCTCGATAATCTCATCCCCAGATCCAGAAGAAACCGTGCATCCCAGAGAAGAAACTTCATTATTAGCCTTATCATCTAAATTGGCTACCGAATTTAATTTGTCTTTATTTTCTTTTTTAGCCCGGACATATTGTACTATATCATCTTTGGTTACTCTACCCTCTAGACCAGAACCTTTTAAGTTTTCTAATTCGGCCATAGACACCCCTTCCTCCGCAGCAATACTCTTAACTAATGGAGAAAAGAACCGTTCATGTGGAATAGACTGCTCTGCCGATACGGGTTGAGAATCAGCAATACTTTCAGCAGCATGATCCTCTATTTTAGCACTTTGGCTTTCTAGCGTTAAATCATGTGATGGCACATAAGGTGGCTCTTGAATAAGAATCACATCTTCATTAGATCGGGCTTCCTCTTCCTCGCCTTCAATTTCTATTATGGCAATTACATCGCCTACTTGGGCTACTTCATCCTCGTTAAAAAGCTGTTCGATCAACTTTCCTACGACCGGTGAGGGTACATCTGAATCTACCTTATCTGTTGCAATTTCAAGTATGGTTTCATCGATTTCAATCAAATCACCTACCTGTTTTATCCATTTAACGATAGTTGCTTCAGAAACGCTTTCACCCATTCGAGGTAGAAGTAAGTTGTATTTTGCCATAATGTTAGGGACTAGATAAGTATAAAGCGAAGTTACACAAAAAAATGATAAAAAATATTTAGACCAAATAATATTCGCTCTTTAGACCGTAATACCGCTTGATAATTTCGAATCTCTGCCGCATTCTTCGTAAAGAAGTTTAAATAACAAAATTAAGCTATTTTTAGATGCACGCTCAATCGTTTTAGTGCGCATGTTATCAAAGTGGAAGCACTGAGTAACGGTTTTAGTTTTCCCGGCCACTCCTATCCATACGGTTCCTACAGGTTTGTTTTCAGAGCCACCCCCTGGGCCTGCTATTCCCGTTGTAGCTATTGCATAGTCCGTTTTAAATCTCTGCTTTGCACCTTCCGCCATGGCAATAACGGTAGGTTCGCTTACCGCACCAAAAACATTTATGGTTTCTTCCGGAACACCGAGCGATTGTATTTTTATAGAATTTGAATAAGCTATTACGCCGCCCTCATAAGCGTTACTACTGCCAGGAATGCTGGTAAGCAAATGACCAATTTTACCACCTGTGCAACTTTCGGCAGTGCTTAATCGAAGATTAAAATGAATAAGATAATTCAACAAAGCTTCTTCTAGAGTCACTTTATCCTCCGCAAACCAATTATCAGGTACCTCATTTTTTATTAATTCAACAAAATGATCTACTTTTTCAATCAATTCCGATTTGCTTTTTCCCTTTGCACTTAGGCGCAAGCGAACCTCACTAAAAGAGGGAAGATAGGCTAAATGCATGTATGAAGGAAGACTTTTTTCGATGTCGGCAATCTGTAAAGCCAAAGAAGACTCTCCTATTCCTGCAGTTAATATGCTTTTATAAATTAATACATCACGAGAGGGAAGTTTCGTTAATAGAGGGATTACTTCATTTTCCATTAGATACATCATTTCAAAAGGTACGCCAGGCATAATAAAAAAATGCTTCCTTTTAAATTGTATATACATACCAGGTGCAGTTCCCGCCTTATTAAAAAGAACCTGTGCAATGTCCAATACCTCCGCTTGCTTCCTGTTGACTTCTAATAAAGGTTGGTTGCGATAAGAAAATAATTCTTCAATATGGACTAGGACCTCTTGATTAAGATGTGTTCCGCTTTGGAAGAAACTGGCCAATGCTTCGCGGGTTAAATCATCGTTAGTTGGCCCTAAACCTCCAGTAACCAAAATGATATCTGCCCTTTTTGAAGCAAGCTCTAAAGCACTTTTAATGTCTTCAACTTTATCAGAAACGCTCGATATTTGTTTTATTTCAATACCTATTTCATTTAATTGCTGCGCCATCCACGCAGAATTGCTGTCGACAATTTGACCGATCAGGATTTCATCCCCTATGGTTATTATTTCTGCATACATTTTATGAAGATTAAAAACTATTGTAGTAGTCGTTTCTTTTACTCAATTTTAAGTCTTGCAAAATGGACGCCTTCACTCTTAATGTAAAAGTATAACTACGGTAAGTGCCAAATGGAATAACGCCAAAAGACATATCCCAACAATGTAAGTCTCGATAGATGTTAAATTGGGTTAAAGTGATTTTTTTAGCATGTAAATCATAACCTGTATTGTATTGTATTTGCCATTTCGGTGTCAACCCAAGGCTTCCATGCAAATTTAATGTACTAGTAATGGAAGAGAAATTCCCGGGGTTTGAGTAATAAAAACTAAAGGAAGCAGCAATATTCCAAGGAACATTGAAATCGACGAATGCATTTGGATCAGAAGAAATTCGATTCAATTGCTGTTGTTGGCCAGGAGACATGCCAGGCCTTTCGTCGTTAAGTCGATTTAAATTATTATTCCTGCTTTTTGCTGCTGTAGAATTCAAGCTATAATCGGTAGAAAGACCAAAGCCCACTAAGCGAAAAAGTTTACCATCTCGAATGGTGAAGCGGTCAACACGCCTATTGTTATCTTTATCGTAAACATAGGGATCCAATGTTCCATTAAAGTTTATTCCAAGCTTCTGATCAAACAATGCGGTTCTGCCCGAAAAATTTAAAGTAGAAAGTTTAAAAGAATCCGCAACAAAATTATAGTTACCGTTAATTGATAAGCCTTGTATTAATTGTACTTTTTTGAAGCCGTCCGTACTAGTACTATCATTCGTTCTAACTTTAGCTTCTAAGTTATTGTCAACAGAGAATCCTATTCCCATGCTTTCTCCCCTTCCTGGCCCCCCAAAAACCGCCCCCTCATAAATTGAATAAAGCTCTTCCTGTCCGTTTAAATTTACAAATCGACGATAAAAACCAAAGCGATCATCAGAAAAATCAGGAGTGTAATTAAAATTGAAAGATGGGGTTAAAACGTGCCTTAAAGCCGCTAGTTTTCCTTTAAAATTCTTTTGGCCATACACTTTGGTCGAAAAACCACTGCTTAAACTATAATTATATGCTCTGTTAAAGCCCGAAATAGTATCAATAATTGTTGTAAATCCTCCCGGAGTATTATCCAAACCTTTTCTGATACTTTGTGAATACCAACGTTCAGTATAGTTAACGCTAGAATTAAACTGAAAAAACTTAAGCACATTTAGCGATAAACTGATAGGAATGCTGTGCTGCAAGCCGTTTCTAAAATCTTTCAATGCGCCTTTTTTAAACAGTAACTCCTCCTTGGTATCTATGGAATTTCTTCCCTGTAAACTATAGCCTACATTTATTCTCTGATACCATTTTTGGTCGCCAATTCGATCTTTGCTATCAAAAGGGTTGAAAGAGGTCATGTTTAAGTTAAAGGAAGGTAACTCTAGATAGACAGTTTTTGCACTTATATCTTGCCGATGGGCTAAACTACTTGTAAAGTTAAACCTGCCGTCACCAAATACTTTTCCAAAACTTATACTTGAAGACATGCTATTTCTTGTGATTTGATCGTAATCATAAGACCCTCCGGCAGCCGTTCTAGAAAAATAGGAACCCGTACCAACGTTTACAGAGGCACTAAAGGTTGTCCCAGGATTGGCTTCTTGCCTTTGGCTATGATTCCAGGTGATGTTAAAATCCTGCTGAGGTTTATAACCAGGCGTCCCTTCTACCCCATTTTTTGTACGGGCGTAGCGCAGACTAAATCCACCATCATATTTATATTTTTTGAGGTACCTTGCTCTAGAGGATAATTCATAAGAACCCTTCGAATAAAGTGTTCCCCTTAATTCCATATCCCAATAATCGTTAAACCCAAAATACCATCCCAAATCCCGCATAAAAAAACCTCGGGTATAATCTTCACCAAAAGAAGGGAACATAAAACCTGAAGCACGTTGGTTATGTTTTGGAAAGAAACCAAAAGGGACCATGATAAAGGGAATTGGAACATCCTCTATTACTAAATAAGCGGGACCAGAAACGATATTTTTCTCAGATACAATACCTTTAGTAATATGAATTCCAAAATGGGTGTGAGGTTCAGGTAGATTACACGTACTGTACATCGCATCTTTAATAAAAGCCTCATTGTACTGGTTGTTTTTTAATTGCCTTGCTTGGATAAATCCGCCGTCTACCTCTGAAAAAGTTCCGAAGGTTTTTCCCTTTTTATTTTCTATATTATAATACAGAGAATCTGTAGTAGTTGGTGGTTCAGATCCAGATTTAAATATTGGCCTTCCCTTAAATCGCCGATTATGATCGTATGCCCCACTGGCAAAAACGATGTTATGGGCACGATCTACCCTGATAAAATCAGCCGTCAACTCAAAGTCCTCAAATTTTACCTTTGCATTTCCATATAGATATAATATATTATTCTCATAATCCATCCGTGTGGAGTCATCAGCGGTACTAAATACTGGAGAAGTTAGGCCATTTCCCGATTGATTTGGTGTACCAACGGTATCAATTGTCAGACCAGTAGTATCCAATATAGGAGAACTCAGCTTTACAATAGTATCCTGGGCCCTCGGAGCAAAAATACTGGTATCTCGCGCCCTTCCTTCTTGTCCATACAAAGAAATGCTGGACAAAAAAGCCATAAATAGTAATATTAACTTAAAAATGCGGTCAATCAATTTCAATTTCAGATTATGAATAGTATTTTTGCTTTACATAAGGTTTAAAAATTCAAAAATAAGAAAAATAGCTTAGCTATTGACCGCTTTTTATTTTAAGCAACGATTAAATTCAATAATTCATTCTATTTTGTTTTTAAACAAGAAACGAACCAAGATAACTCTTATAAAATGAAGAAATTAGATTACCTATTATTATTTTTTATTTCTACTCTTATCTTAACCCCTTCCGCCCACGCCAATCATAATTTTCCTCCCGGTACAACTACCCCACCAGGTTATCGGGTAAAAACAATTGTTATCGACCCCGGGCATGGGGGGCACGATGGAGCAACCAAAGGCAAATTTTCCAGAGAAAAAGATGTAGCTTTAGAAGTTTCCTTAAAACTTGGCAAGGCTATTGAGAAAGAATTTAAAGATGTTAAAGTAATATTTACTCGAGAATCTGATGTATTTGTTAAATTGTATGAAAGAACCGCAGTGGCAAATGATAACAAGGCCGATTTATTTATTTCAATCCATTGCAATTCTATGCCAATAACAAGAAAAGGACAAAATTTCGGCAGCACGAGGTACAGAAACTTTTGTATCTGGCTTTCACCGTTTGGGCCAACAAGACGTTGCTGTACGTGAAAATGCGTCCTTACTTTTAGAAGAAAACTATCAAGACAACTACCAAGGCTTTGACCCAAAGGACCCTGAAAGCTATATCATCTTTTCTTTAATGAAGAATCAATATCGAGATCAAAGCATTCGCCTCGCGAGCTTTATACAAGAACAATTTGCTACGTCTGGTCGAGTAGATCGAGGAGTAAAAGAACAAGGGTTAGCAGTTTTAGCCACGGCGGGAATGCCAGCGATATTAACAGAAATAGGTTTTATCAGCAATACAGAAGAAGAAAAATATATGAGCTCTTCTTTTGGTCAAACTGAAATAGTTAATAACTTATTAAACGCTATTAAAAAATACAAAGTACAGCTTGAAAAGTAAAATGTCCATCATGAGAATTTACAAATTTCACATAAACAGCGAAGAATATCCTGCTCATTGTAACTTTATCGCCGTTAAAATAAAAGCAACCCAATGAAAATAGCCGCCGAAACCAAAGTTGGTCTCTTAGCCATCGTCTCCATAGCCATCTTAGTGATTGGCTATAGCTTCTTAAAGGGCAATGATGTTTTTACGAAGGAAAAAATCTATTACGCGAAATATTCTAGAGTAGAAGGATTAACTGTTTCGAAGCCGATCTTAGTAAATGGTTATCAGATTGGGCGGGTTTCAAGTATGAAACTATTACCTACGGGTCAAATATTAACTGAATTTAAAGTCCATAAACAATATTCCATACCAAGCAACACGATAGCGAGGATTGCAAGTACAGACTTTCTGGGAAATAAGGCAATTATTTTCGACTTGGGTGATTCCCAGAAAATCGCGTTAAGTGGGGATACTTTAGGTGGCGGAATAAATCAAAATATTTTAGATCAAATTGAACCAGTTCAGAAAAAAGCTGAGGCTGTCGTCCTTGTAATAGATTCCATTTTAACTTCCATTAACAATACAATTAATCCAGAATTTCAGAAAAATGTTAATCGAAGTATCGCAAGTATAGCAAATACATTAAATACTTTGGAGAATACTTCTAGGCAAGTGGACGGGTTAGTCGGATTGGAGAAATCAAAAATTTCTAACATACTAACTAATATTGAATTGATAGCTAGCAACTTTAGAGACAATGGTGAAAAAATAAACGCAATTTTCAATAATTTAGAAAGTGTAAGTGATCAAGCTGCAAAAGCAAACTTTACAGAAACCATTAACAAAGCTAATTTAGCAGTAGCTGACTTTCAATTATTAATGGATGGAATTAATAACGGAAACGGATCGCTAGGAAAGCTGTTAAATGATGAGGAACTTTATACAAACTTAGAAGATGCATCAAAAAGTTTAGACAATTTAATTATAGACATGAAGCAAAATCCAAGCAGGTATGTTCATTTTTCTATATTTGGACGACGGAATTAAAAGCTAAATACTTTTAAATAAACCTAATCTACCAATCGTTTGACGACTTTCAACTTATGCGTATAGGTTTGAGTCTCGTTAGAAAAAATACCCTGATTATTAAGTAGATCGATTTTTACACGACCCGATGCATGGATGATTTCCAAATCGTCTAAAACAATTCCCACATGCGTAATTTTACCTTCATCCCCATCAAAGAATGCTAAATCACCGGCTTTCGCCTCTTTAAGATCGACAACTCTACCTTCATTCGCTTGCTGTTTAGCGTCTCTAAGAATCTTAATTCCCAAATGCTTATAAACTAGCTGCGAAAACCCGGAGCAATCAATACCGAAAAGACTACGCCCACCCCATAGATAAGGTGTATTTAAATAAAACCTGGCAGTTTCATCCAAAAACTTATGAAAGCTTTCAGCATTCGGAACAGACGATTCGCCTAAAAACAAATACTCCTGATCATTAAGGTTGAACTTAGTATCATTTAAAAAGGGAAGCGTGCTACCTGGGAGCAAATTAATCATTTCCTCTAACCCTAATTTGATACAGACAGAGTGAGAGGACAGCCCAATTACAGATTTCATATTGCTGCCACTTATACTTTCAAAAGTTAGTTTGGAAATCTGAAGGTACTGCTTAGCATCCATCCATCCTTCATAGCCGTCATATTCCAAACGTACAAACAACCACGAAATTTTAGAATCCAAAACTTCAAAACATTCGCCGAATAATACTTGAGAAACCATCTCACTACGATGCGAGGGCTCGTTTCTCAAAGGGACAACAGGTAAATTACAAAGACCGTAAGACATATCTTATTTGATAACCGACAAAGATATAAATCCCTTTTGAAAAACAGAGTATCAATATTTTTTGTTTATATTTAAATAAAAAACTTTGATTATGGATGTAAAATCTAATTTCAAACGAATTTTAATCGCTATAGACGATAGTACATTTTCAGAAAAAGCTACCCGAATCGGCTTTAACCTAGCGAAAACACTCAATTCAAAAGTAGCTTTATTAAATGTTATGGATCCGCCATCCACTAGCTACACAGGCGACCCCTTATTGGGCCAACAACCGCTGATTATTCCTGAAATTGCTCAATTGCAAGAAGAAGCATCTAGGGCAGTTCTTGAGCGTTTTGGAAAGCTTTGGGAGGGAGAACAAGAGTTAACTACATTTAGTCAGATCGGAAACCCAAGAATTGAGATTCTGTCAACTGCGGAAGAATGGAATGCAGATTTAATTATTTTAGGAACACATGGCCGCACTGGCTTCGATCATTTCATTTCTGGAAGTGTAGCAGAAGGTGTCGCTCGACGATCTCTTTGTCCAGTATTAATAGTTCCCAATAAAGATGAAGAATAATTATATTTTCTTTATGGTGCAATAATTGCTGGGAAACGTTAAAATGTGACTTCAAAAATTTATCTTTGCCAATTAACATGGAGCCTAATTTTAATGAAGCATATTCGTAACTTTTGTATTATCGCACATATCGATCACGGGAAGAGTACTCTTGCTGATCGTTTATTAGAATATACCAATACCGTGACCAAGCGCGAGGCTCAATCTCAAATGCTTGATAGCATGGATCTTGAACGCGAACGCGGGATCACTATCAAAAGCCATGCAATTCAGATGGATTTTGAGAGAGACGGCCAAAAATACGTTCTTAATTTAATTGACACTCCTGGTCACGTTGATTTTTCTTATGAAGTCTCACGGTCCATCGCCGCCTGTGAAGGTGCGCTTTTAATTGTAGATGCCTCGCAGGGAATTCAAGCCCAGACCATTTCTAACCTTTATCTAGCCTTAGAGCATGATTTAGAAATTATCCCAATCCTTAATAAGATGGATTTACCGGGCGCCATGCCAGAGGAAGTCAAAGACCAAATCGTTGAGTTGATAGGTGGAAAAAGAGAGGACATCATCCCTGCGTCTGGAAAAACCGGATTAGGGGTAATGAACATTTTAGATGCTATTATTGACAGGGTACCTCATCCCGTAGGCGATCCCGATGCCCCCCTTCAAGCACTTATTTTCGATTCTGTTTATAATTCATTCAGAGGAATTATGGCTTATTTCAAAGTGCAAAATGGTGAAATTAAAAAAGGAGACCGCGTTAAATTCATTGCTACAGGGAAAGAATACTTTGCGGATGAAGTTGGAACGTTAAAAGTAAATCAACTTCCAAAAAGTGTCATCAAAACTGGAGATGTTGGATACATTGTTTCAGGAATCAAAGAAGCTCGGGAAGTAAAGGTGGGTGATACGATTACCAATGTTGCACGTCCAAGCTTAGAAGCCATTCAGGGTTTCGAAGAAGTGAAACCGATGGTTTTTGCCGGAATCTATCCTGTAGATACTGAAGATTATGAAGAGCTTCGTGAAAGCATGCACCGCCTTCAATTAAACGATGCTTCTTTGGTATTCGAGGCGGAATCTTCCGCAGCTTTAGGCTTTGGATTTCGTTGTGGATTCCTTGGAATGCTTCATATGGAAATCATCCAAGAACGTCTAGAACGGGAATTTGACATGACGGTAATTACAACTGTTCCGAACGTATCTTACCTTGCTCATACCACTAAAGATGGAGAAATTAAAGTTAATAACCCATCTGACTTACCTGACGTAAGTAAAATAGATTATGTAGAAGAGCCATTCATAAAAGCGAGTATTATCACCAAATCAGATTTCGTTGGACCGATAATGTCTCTATGTATACAAAAGCGCGGAATCATTACCAATCAAACTTATCTCACTTCTGATAGGGTAGAAATGACTTTTGAAATGCCAATGGGAGAGATTGTTTTTGATTTTTATGATAAGTTAAAAACTATCTCTAGAGGTTATGCATCTTTCGATTACCATCAAATCGGTTATCGCCAATCAGATCTAGTTCGTTTAGACATTCGCCTAAACGGAGAACCTGTAGATGCGTTGTCTACATTAATCCATAGAAGCAACTCTTATGAGTTTGGGAAGAAGATTTGTGAAAAATTGAGAGAACTAATTCCACGTCAACAATTTGAAATAATAATCCAAGCATCAATCGGAGCAAAAATAATTGCCCGTGAAACTGTTAGAGCGCTTCGTAAAGACGTTACAGCGAAATGCTATGGTGGAGATATTTCCAGGAAACGGAAGCTACTAGAGAAGCAGAAAAAAGGAAAGAAAAGAATGCGACAAGTTGGAAACGTAGAAATTCCACAAACTGCATTTATGGCTGTATTAAAATTAGATTAAAAATTAATTCAACATGCATTTATTAGACGGAAAAATTGTTTCAGAAAAAATAAAAGAAGATATCCGAATAGAATCTGAAGAGTTTTTAATAAAAAACAATCGTAAGCCACATTTAGTAGCAATATTAGTCGGAAACGACGGCGGTAGCGAAACCTATGTTGCAAGTAAAATAAGAAACTGTGAAAAAGTAGGATTTCAATCCTCTTTGGTTAGATATGATGCATCAGTAACAGAAGCAGAAGTACTTGAAAAAATTCAAGAAATCAATGCAGATGAAAATGTTGACGGCTTAATTGTTCAATTGCCTTTACCTAAACATATTGACCCAGAGAAGATCACTGAAGCAATTGATTATAGGAAGGATGTAGATGGTTTCCATCCCATAAACTTGGGCAGAATGATGAGAAATCTTCCCTGCTTCATCCCCGCTACTCCATATGGAATTATGCTAATGTTAGAACATTACCAGATAGAGACATCGGGTAAAAATGCAATAGTGATCGGTCGGAGTAATATCGTCGGCAGTCCAATGAGTATTTTACTAGCTAGAAATAGTAGTCCGGGAAATTGCACTGTAACCTTGGCCCACAGTAAAACAAAAAACATTAAAGAACTTTCCTTGCAGGCAGATATCATCGTTGCAGCCATCGGGAAAAAGAATTTTGTGACCATTGATATGGTCAAAGAAGGAGCAGTAGTTATCGACGTAGGCATCAATCGCGAGGTTTCAGCTGCAACCAAATCGGGCTATAAACTGTATGGAGATGTGGATTTCGACAATGTAGCACCCAAATCTTCATGGATCAGTCCGGTACCAGGTGGAGTCGGCCTAATGACTATTGTCGGATTACTAAAAAACACATTGAAGTCTGCAAAAAAGGAAATATATAGTTAATTCTTTTCATCGGGATCCTTTTACAATCTCGAGAATGTCAGAAAAGGAAATACAATCACGATATTTCGTTGAAATGCCTAGCTTTGTGGTCCCAAAATAATAATAATGAACAACTTGATTCCGGAAGACGGAACCCTACTTCCCCTAATGGAAGAATTTTACACTATTCAAGGTGAAGGTTACCACAGTGGCAAGGCAGCTTACTTTATCCGTCTAGGCGGTTGCGACGTGGGATGTCATTGGTGTGATGTCAAAGAGAGTTGGGATGCATCTGCTCATCCATTGACTCATGCTGATAAAATCATTGAAAATGCGTTGAAATACCCATCCAAAACCGTTGTGATCACAGGAGGTGAACCTCTCATTTACAATATGGATTATTTAACGCAAGGTCTTCAAAAGAATGGTATTAAAACTTTTATCGAAACATCAGGCGCCTATCCTTTATCGGGAACATGGGATTGGATATGCTTGTCCCCAAAGAAATTTAAAGCGCCACAAATTGCGATTACGCCCTTAGCGGGTGAATTAAAAGTAATTGTTTTTAATAAAAGTGACTTTGAATGGGCGGAGAAATACGCCGAAACCGTATCTGAACAATGTAAGCTTTATCTACAGCCCGAATGGTCAAAGGCTGCAGAAATGACACCACTTATAGTAGACTACGTGAAAAGTAACCCTAAATGGGAAATCTCTTTACAAACGCATAAATACTTGAATATTCCCTAAGGAGTATTTGCCTCTTTTTCAGAGGCTTTTTTAGCTTCCTTCCTAAAAAAGCCTCTGAAAAGAAAGTTATGCTGTAAAGCCTCCATATTTTTATCCAATTTTTGAGTGCTGCCTTCCAAATTATCAAGTGTGCGTTTTAATTGATCCGCTACTTCAGCATCGTTTAATAAAAGACCAATCGAATTATCATTTTCATTCAACTTCTCCGACGCCTCAGCAAGATTCGATGTTAAAGCCGAAGCTGTCTGGGTAATCCCTTGCAGTTGTGCAACTGCTGATTTAAGGTTGCTAAAAACAACAGTATCACTAACTAATTGTCCCATTAGGGACTCTTTATTATTCAACTGCGAACTGAAAAGTTGAAAATCCTCTGTAACTTTCTTCGAATTTACCGCCGCTTGATTTAAATTTGCAATCATCGTTTTTATATTAACGGCCATTAAAGAATCGGTAAAAAATGAGCCCACCGTACCCTCTCCTGCCCTTACCCTATCGCTCAGATTTTTAATATTTTCGGTTATTGCCACTAAATTTTCATTGTTGATCTGTAACGTCGCAATCATCTTATCTGTGTTAATTGCTTCTTTTGATTGCAATTTATCTCCTTCTTCTATTGGAGGAACACTACTACTACCACCCTGAATCTCAATGATTTTATTCCCTATAAATCCTTCAGAGCTAAGCGCAGCCACGGCATCTTTTCGAATATAAACTCGAGACTTCTCCTCGATATTCATTACAATTTCTACATTACGATTCTTAGTGAAATTTACCTCTCTGATGGTACCAATCTTGACGCCCGAAAACCAAACGTTACTACCTTTCTTTAATCCACCAATATTCGTAAAATCAGCAGTGACCCTTACAGTTTTCGCAAAACGATTCTGCTGACCTCCCAAAACCAATATTCCCGCGACTAAAATAGCTAAGCCTACAAAAACGAATAAGCCAACAATCACCGAGCGTCTATTTTCTGAATTCATATTATTTTATAAAATTATAATCGTAAAAAGGCTTCACCCTAGGATCTTCCGTATCAAAAACTTCGTCAAAACTACCTTGCCTTTCAAAAGTACCATCAAGTAACATTACAATCCGATCGCCAACACTTTTAGCACAGGCAAGATCATGGGTAATTACAATAGAAGACGATTTGAATTGATCTTGAACATCATTAATTAAGTTATTGATCTCAATACAAGTAATAGGATCCAGTCCCGCAGTAGGCTCATCATAAAGCATGATCTCAGGTTCCAAAATTACAGTTCTTGCAATACCAATGCGTTTTCGCTGTCCTCCCGATAACTCAGAGGGCATTTGATTTATGGATTGAGATAAACCGACTGCTTCAAGTACATTTTCTATTGCATACTGTATGTCTGATTTAGATAAGTGCTTCTTATTTCTAATTAAAGGGAAAGCTAGATTCTCTCTAACCGTCATGCTATCATAAAGTGCACTGCTTTGAAATGAAAAACCTACTTTTAATCGAAGTTGCTGCAATTCTTTAACACCTATGCCTTCTAAATTGTGTCCTAAAACCTCAACTAAACCCATATCCGCTTGCAATAAGCCGATTATTATTTTTATTAGCACAGATTTCCCGGTCCCTGATCTACCTAAAACTACCAAATTCTCGCCCTTATATAAATCTAAATTAACACCTTTAAGGATATGCAGATCCCCGAAGGACTTATACAAGTCCCGGATAGTGATCACGGGATGATCGAATTGTATATGTTCTTTTCTTCTTTTCATACCTTAGCGAAGTGCTTGTATAATTTGCGCAATGAGTAATTCCTCAATAAAAATCAGGAACATGGACATAACGACAGCCCAGTTGGCTGCTCGCCCTACTCCTTCCGTCCCTTTATTAGAATTATACCCTTGAAAACTACCCACTATACCGATCGTATAACCAAAAACAACTGATTTCACTAAAGTACTAAACACGTCAAGATAAGAAAGAGAGCCAAAGACTTCTGTAATAAATATATTGAAACTTGTGGCCTCATGTTGGTGCACACTCAGATATCCTCCCATTAATGCAACACAGGCTACATAACAAGTTAGTATCGGAATCATAATAGAGGTTGCTACTACCCTACTAACAACTAAAAACTTAAAAGGGTTTATTCCAGACACCTCCATCGCATCAATCTGCTCAGTCACTTTCATAGAGCCAAGCTCTGCACCTATTTGAGAACCTACCTTGCCTGCGGCAATCAAAGCGGTAACCAAGGGGGCCAAAGCCCTTATCACTGCAATTCCGATTACTGAAGGAAGCATCGCTTGTGCGCCAAAATCTTCAAGGGAAGGCCGAGATTGGTTTGTGAAAACGAAGCCAATAATAAAACCGGTCACAGACATTAATGGAAGAGATTTGTAACCGATCTCATAACATTGCTTAACTACTTCTTTAAATTCATAAGGCCCAACAAAAACTTCCCTAAAAAAACGAATTACAAAACGATGAATATTGGCTAATTCAATTAAGTATCTCTGAGTCTTTTTAAAATACATCTTTTGTCTTTATCGAACAATCAAATCGAAGGTTTAAACAATCTAACTGCAAAAGTAAAAGTATTAATAGAATTTCATACTATAATTCAGATAAATCACTAATTCCCATTAAAAATCAACATCCAAATTGCTAATCCAAGTTTATTTTGATCGTATCTTAATATTCCCTCATTAAACTTTATTCGTATTTAATAGTCATAGTATTAAGAAGAAACCAAGGATTCACTTTATAACATAAAAACCATGAGCTCTAAAATGAAAAACATAATCATTTCTTTTTCCATCTTGGCTCTTTTCCTAACGATGGGAACAAAACCGGCGCAAGCACAACAAACAAGTGTATCCTTCCAAATATTTTATGACCAATTAGCTCCTTACGGGGAATGGGTTAATGATCCAGACTATGGATATATATGGCTCCCAGAGGTTAGTCAGGATTTCCAACCCTATGCTACAAATGGCTACTGGGTAAATACGCAGTATGGAAACACATGGTACTCAAATTACGAGTGGGGCTGGGCGCCTTTTCATTACGGCCGCTGGGTATATACCGACTATTATGGTTGGGCGTGGATTCCTGGCTATGAATGGGGACCAGCGTGGGTATCTTGGAGACAAGGTGGAGGACAATACGGATGGGCACCTTTAGGACCAGGAATGAGCTTTAGCATAAATATAAATATCCCGCTGCGCTACTGGGTATTTGTACCACAACGCTATTTTTTCAATAATAATATTTACAGATATTATACTCCTCACAGGAATTACTCAAACTTTTATAACCGTACAACGATTATTAATAATGTCTACGTATATAACAACCATAATTATTACAGTGGGCCGGATCGTCGCTCTTTAGAAAAGGCCACAAGAAATAGGGTATCGGTACGTGAGGTAAGAAACAATACCCGTCCAGGTAGAAGCACAATCAATTCTAACTCAGTAGCAATCTACAGGCCCAATATAAACCCAGAAAACAATAAAAATGTAAGGCCAGCACGCATAATAAGCCCAGACAAGGTTACTTCACGCTCAAGCCGAGTTAATGGCAACAGTGATAACTTAAATAGTGACAGGCCTACTAGAGCAACAGCTCCCAAAACAGAATCGGGAACTTCATCTAATAATAGGGCTTCTAGAGGCAATCACGAACAAGCGTCAGGAAGAAATAATACAAACACCAGACAGAATAGAGCAGCAACCTCAGCTAGGGAAACAGCAGCTCGAGCAACTACAAATGGGAGTCCAGCGACAACTGAACGGGCTACAAGGCAGTCAAGAAACAACAATAGCAAAGTCGTATCAAACTCAAATCAGACAAATCAGGAGACGAGACAGCCGAGAACGTCCGCGCAAAGAGAAACTGCTCCTTCTCCACAAAGAACAAGCACGCCTTCACGGAGACAGGTTGCTCCTTCTTCACAAAGAAGTGCACCCACTCGTAGAGAGACATCTGCACAGAGAGAAACAAGACCAGCGGTAAGCAATACAAGAAGTGGAAATAATCGCGATGCAGGAAATAAAACAGCTACAAGAAATAGCAATCAAAGCCAAAGGACCTCAAGAACTGCGGATAGATAATAGTAAACCCTTTGAAAACAATAAACAAAATGAAGCAGTTATTAAAATAACTGCTTCATTTTGTTTAACTGTTCTTTAAGCTCTGATATATATAGGTCATATTCATGAACCTGAGCATTGACTTTTTCTAACTCAGTTGGCTGAATTACAAAATCAGTATTATCGACAGAAAGAAGAATAAAAACGGGAATATTGTATAGAGAAGCTATTTTTGTTAATAATTTATAATAAATATCAACTTCATCATTTTCAATTTGAGCTAAGAATGTGATAGAAATATCTAATTTCTGTGCCACAATTTCCTGACTCCACCCCTTTTTATATCTTAAAATTCTAATCTTATTACCTAAACCATTCATAAAAAATATCTTTGATCTACCCCATGCATATTCCGTACCAAAATTTGTCTCAAAGGCAAGAAAATTGCATTTTATAGCTATTCTGCACGTTTATCTATTCAAACAACTGGAATAGACATTTGTTTAAATAAATTATATTGATAAGATAACATTTGAAAATCAGCAGCTAAAATGAAGTTACCCATTAATAATTTAACCAATTCTCTCAAAGGACATGATCCCAAAGTAAAAGAAAAAGCGATTGAATTTGCGATTCGTTTAATGAAAGAGAAGAAACTAAATAAGGAAGATGCCCTGAAAGAAGGAATAAAGCAGGCAGAAAATTGGTTTATAGACTTAGAAGGGTAACTATTTGTTTATAAATTCTTCTGTTCTATCTAATAATTAACCGTATTTTTGCTAAAAAAAATGCAATCAGTTCGTTGTAAATGAAAGAAGAAGAAGAAAGTTCATCAATTAGAATCCCGACACAAACTGTTTACCCTATATTATTTGCGATCAGTTTTTCGCACTTATTGAATGATACCATCCAATCATTAATTCCCGCTATCTATCCGTTAATTAAAAATTCATTTAGATTAAATTTCACACAGATTGGTTTAGTCACTTTAGTATTCCAACTTTCTTCATCTCTATTACAGCCAGTTGTAGGGTCCATTACAGATAAAAGACCTTACCCCTATGCGCTACCAACTGGCATGGGAATTAGTTTAATTGGATTGGTAGTATTGTCTTTAGCAAGCAGTTTTACCTTTATACTCATTTCCGTAAGTCTAATTGGCATCGGATCGGCGGTTTTTCATCCAGAAGCCTCGAGGATGGCGCATGCTGCTGCTGGCGCAAACCGCGGAATGGCACAATCCATTTTCCAAGTGGGAGGAAATGCGGGAAGTTCTTTAGGTCCATTATTAGCGGCGGTGGTCATTGCTCCTTTTGGACAGTTTAATGTTATCTGGTTTTCCATAGCAGCCCTTCTTGCCATGGTAGTATTGTATCGTATTGGTGGTTGGTACAAACCCAAAGCCTTAAGAGCACTAATAGAGAAAAAAAATAACATAAACGTAGAAAAGTCCAAATTCTCACAAAAAACTATCGTGATAGCTATCGTTGTTTTATTATTGTTAATTATTTCAAAGTATTTCTATTTCGCTGGAATAACCAGTTATTACACGTTTTACCTTATCGATAAATTCGGAATCTCAATCCAAAGCTCTCAATTATACCTTTTCGCATTTTTATTCGCCGTAGCAGTGGGCACTATGATTGGAGGGCCTATTGGCGATAGAATTGGAAGAAAATACGTAATTTGGGCATCGATACTTGGGTCGGCCCCTTTCGCTTTGGCCCTACCTTATGCAAATCTCTTTTGGACAGCAATCTTATCGGTGATCATTGGTCTGATTATATCTTCCGCTTTCTCGGCTATTTTAGTCTATGCCCAAGAGTTAATACCAGGGAAGGTCGGCATGATATCTGGGTTGTTTTTTGGTTTCGCTTTCGGAATTGCAGGAGTAGCATCTGCATTTTTAGGACAGTTAGCCGATAAAACCAGCATCGAATACGTTTATCACATTTGCTCTTATCTCCCTATAGCAGGTATCATTGCTATTTTCTTGCCTAATATTGAGGCACAAAGAAAAAGAAACAAGTAGACTATTTAAATACATGGTCCTTTCTTTTTTGAAAGGCTACCTAATTTCGATATATTTGTAATAGCACCCATTTAATGGGGTTCTTTGAATGTCTGTAACCTTAATAAATCCTGTAGCACCAAAACCAAACTCTGAAAATAACAGGGCTCTCATTCGGACAATTATTGAACCTTTAAAACCAACAATAATAAACCTATGTCTGAATTATTTAATTACGGGATTGATCACCTATGCATAAGAAAATCCTTATCCCTTTTAAAAGGAGAAATAAAAGGGGTAATCTGCGATGAAGCTCTTGAAAGAGTAAAGCAGTCAAGCAGTTATGTAGATGAAATTGTGGATCAAAAAAAAATAGTATACGGTATAAATACAGGCTTCGGTCCTCTTTGCGATACTTTAATTTCTTCGGAAGATACCACCAAACTACAACATAACCTATTAAAGAGCCACTCCGTAGGTGTAGGCGAGCTCATCTCGGCAGAGCTGTCAAAGCTCATGCTGATACTTAAGTTACATGCACTCTGTCAAGGATTTTCGGGAATTCGTGAAGAAACTGTCCAAAGAATCCACTGGATGATCGAAAATGACATTTGTCCTGCGGTCCCCTCGCAGGGTTCAGTGGGTGCATCGGGAGACCTCGCTCCTCTCGCCCATTTATTCTTACCTTTAATCGGCCTAGGGAAAATATTAAAAAACAATAATTCTGATAAAAACTTAACAACTTATAATAAAGAAACTATAGAAACTGCTAAAGTTCTTCAAGAACACTATATTAACCCTTTAGAATTAGGTCCTAAAGAAGGTTTAGCATTGATCAATGGAACGCAGTTCATTGCCGCGCATTCTATAATAGCTTTGTCCCGCCTTCATAATGCTTTAGATGCAGCCGACATTATAGGAGCGATGACACTTGAAGGCTATATGGCCTCTTCCAAGCCCTTTGATTCTAGGTTGCATAAAATCCGCCCTTTCCTAGGGAATCAATATGTTGCTTCTCGTCTAGAAAATATTTTAGAGAATTCAGAAATTAGAGACTCTCATGAATCGTGCGAAAGAGTGCAAGACCCTTATTCACTACGCTGCATGCCCCAAGTTCACGGAGCTTCAAGAACCGCTTGGTTGCACCTAAAGGAACTCACAGAAATTGAAATCAATTCAGTAACCGACAATCCCGTAATTTTAGGCTCTTTCGACACCATAAGCGGAGGCAATTTTCATGGACAACCCCTTGCCATGGCTTTGGATTATGTATCCGTGGCCGCAGCGGAACTAGGGAACATATCTGATCGTAGAAGCTACTTAATTATAGAGGGTAAATATGGTTTACCTAAACTTTTGATTAAAGATGCTGGACTCAACTCCGGCTTCATGATTCCACAGTATACAGCCGCAGCCTTAGTTTCTGAAAACAAAAGCAATTGCTTCCCCGCCAGTGCCGATAGCATCCCTACTTCACTTGGCCAAGAAGACCATGTTTCCATGGGATCCATCAGTGGAAGAAAACTAAACCGCATAATTGATAATTTGGAATATATTTTAGCGATAGAATTACTCTATGCTAGCCAAGCCATAGACTTTAGACGGCCTTTAAAGTCTTCTCTAATCGTAGAAGATTGCCATGCATTGGTACGTGAACATGTTGAATTCGCCAGTGAAGACCGCATTTTTTCTGAAGACATACACAAGCTTCAATCCCTCATAAAATCAGGGTGGTTTGCTAAACATGCAGAAGAAAGTGCAAAGAAAAACAATCACTTATTAAACGAAAAACTTTATGAGTCATTCAGAATTTCTTGAAAAATACGCAAATCATCCTCATTATAAATCACCTACAGGTACTCAATTAAACGCCAAAAGTTGGCAAACTGAGGCTCCTTTAAGGATGCTATTAAATAATTTAGATGCCGAAGTTGCTGAAAATCCAGATGAATTGGTGGTTTATGGGGGAATTGGTCAAGCAGCGAGGAATAAAGAATCCCTTCAGAAAATCATTCAGCTTCTTCTGGAATTGGATGAAGACCATTCCCTTCTCGTTCAGTCCGGTAAACCCGTTGGAATCGTTCGTTCCCATCCCCAAGCACCACGGGTCTTGATTGCGAATAGCAATTTAGTACCTCATTGGGCAACTTGGGATCACTTTAATGAATTAAGAAGCAAAGACTTGTTGATGTATGGGCAAATGACAGCGGGAAGTTGGATTTATATCGGAACCCAAGGGATATTACAAGGTACTTATGAAACCTTTATGGCCTGTGCAAAGAAAGAATTCGAAGGGAACTTATCAGGGAAACTAATTGTTACGGCGGGAATAGGAGGCATGGGCGGAGCACAACCTCTGGCTGCTACAATGGCTGGAGCTGTGTTCTTAGGCGCGGATATCAACCCTGAAAGCATCAAAAAACGACTAAACACCCGCTACATAGACAAAATGACGGATTCCTACGAGCAAGCTATCGACTGGGCAAAAGAAGCGATGGAAAAGAAAGAACCCCTATCCGTTGGTCTGGTCAGCGATGCCGGTGATATGTTAGAGCAATTATTAAAGTATAACATCACTCCAGATATATTGACTGATCAAACTTCTGCCCATGACCCAATTAATGGGTATATTCCCAATGGATTTAGTTTGGAAGAAGCGAGTGAACTTAGAAAGAGAGATCCTGAAAGCTATAAAAACAAAGCCATAAAAAGTATGGCTCGCCATGTTGGCCTGATGCTCGAATTACAGAAGCGAGGGTCTGTAACTTTTGATTATGGAAACAATTTGCGCGAATATGCCATACAGGGAGGCGAAGCCAACGCTTTTAATTTTCCAGGCTTCACTCCTGCTTACATTCGTACGCTATTTTGTGAAGGCAAAGGACCCTTTCGCTGGGCCGCTTTATCAGGAGACCCGGAAGATATTTATGTTACCGACAAAGCCATCATGGAGGCATTTCCTGAAAACCTTGAACTTATCAATTGGTTAAAAATGGCTCAAGAGAAAGTTGAATTTCAAGGCCTACCTTCTAGAATCTGTTGGCTAGGGATGGGAGAAAGAGAAAAAGCAGGACTGATTTTCAATGACTTAGTTCGTACGGGAAAGGTAAAGGCGCCCATTGTTATCGGTCGTGACCACCTTGATTGCGGTTCTGTAGCTTCGCCAAACAGAGAAACAGAAGCCATGCTTGATGGCTCAGATGCCGTATCTGACTGGCCTCTACTTAATCTAATGAGCAATACCGCTGGAGGCGCAACTTGGGTATCCTTTCATCATGGTGGCGGTGTCGGCATTGGTTTTTCGCAACATGCAGGCATGGTTGTAATCGCTGATGGGACAGACCGTGCAGAAGAATGCTTAAAACGGGTACTTTACAACGATCCCGCAATGGGAATTTTTAGACATACGGATGCTGGCTATGAAAAAGCGACAGAATGGGCAGAGAAGTTTGACTTGAAAATATGGTAATAGGATACAAGAGGGATTGGAAATATAGCTTCTAAACTATATGGGAACTTTGCTACAGAGAAAGGACTCTTTAAAATACTATACTCCTTTGTGTTAAAAAAATACTCCTACGTGTTAATAAAGTAAAGTACTAAAATAAAAAACAGATGAAATGAAATTAATTGGTCCATTTTCACAGGTAGTAACATTAAGCGGCCTCCCCATTAAAGGGAAAATAACTGATGAACAATTAGTAATTATTTCAAATGGCGGAGTGATTGTAAACATTAACGGGCATATTATTGACGTCGGCGACTATCATACTCTTCGTAAACAAAATCCAACGCTACTCCGAGAAGAAATAGAAGAAGAACGTGTTTTAATCCCAGGCTTCGTGGATTGCCATACCCATATTTGTTTTGGAGGCAGCCGCGCTGTTGACTATTCCCTACGAGTAGCTGGCAAATCTTATTTGGAGATAGCGAATTCGGGAGGTGGGATTTGGGATTCTGTTACCCAAACTAGACTAGCTACCGAAGATGAGCTGTTCGAAAATACGCTTCATCGGGCCCAAAAGCTAGCAAAAAATGGTGTTACAACAATAGAAGTAAAAAGTGGCTACGGTCTGAGTGTAGCATCAGAAGTCAAAATCTTAAGGGCAATAAAAAAAGCGAAGGAGTACTTTCGAAGGCGCACAAATATTGACATCATTAGCACTTGCCTGGCCGCGCATATGAAGCCTAAAGACTTTGATGGTAATCAAAAAGAGTATCTAGAATCTATTGTTACAGAACTATTCCCAATCATCCAGGCCGAAAACCTTAGCCGACGTATGGATATTTTTGTTGAAGAATCGGCTTTTGATGTCCATCATGCTGATTATTTTTTAAGCAAAGCGAAGACAGCCGGATTCGACCTGACTGTTCATGCCGATCAATTCAGTACTGGCGGTTCGGCATTGGCTATTAAACATGGCGCATTATCGGCCGATCACTTAGAAGCCTCTGGCGAAAAGGAGATCAAGCACTTTTCAGAGTCGGATACTGTTGCTGTATTACTACCTGGGGCTTCTTTGGGCTTAGGGATGAACTTCTCTCCTGCCCGTAGACTTTTGGACGCAGGAGTATGTGTTGCCATATCAACCGACTGGAACCCCGGTTCAGCCCCCATGGGCGATCTTCTTACCCAAGCATGCATACTTGGCGCTTTTGAAAAACTTAGCCTCGCAGAGACGCTCGCAGGCCTTACTTACCGGGGTGCAAAAGCTTTGGGTTTGAAAGATCGGGGAGTACTGGAAGTCGGAAAATTAGCCGATATGCAAACGTATGCCTGTACTGATTATCGTGAAATATTTTATAATCAGGGGCAGCTAAAGCCCGTTAACGTTTGGAAAAGGGGGTCGAAAATATGATCAAGCCAAAATACTATAAAAGAGCAGATGCGCGAAATTGGGAGGGGCGAATTGATGGAACTAATACCAATCAAATCCTTTGGCATCAATCAATCAAGTTTATTGATCTAAATAAAGAGATTAACTTTATTTTTCAAGAACAAGGTAAAACCAAACCGGTAGTATTTCTAGGATTTGCCTGTGATGAAGGCGTGAGAAGAAACAAAGGCCGGGTTGGAGCGGCCAATGCTCCGGAACAAATTCGCAAGGCATGTTCAAATTTTCCTCTGCATTCAAATATTCAGTTTTATGATGCCGGTGATATTATTTGTGTGGATCGAAACTTAGAGGATGCACAAGAACAATTAGCAATGGCTGTTCAGCACATCTTAGAAGCTGGCGCATTTCCAATACTACTAGGTGGTGGTCATGAAATTACCTTTGGCCATTTTACGGGAATTAAGCGGCAGTTTCCTTCGAAAACCATTGGAGTTATCAATTTTGATGCTCATTTTGATAATCGTATTCCAGGCGAAGAAGGAGTGAGTTCTGGCACTGGCTTATGGCAAATCACCCAAGAAATGGAACGGAATTACCAACGATTACATTATTTGGCAATTGGTATTCAAAGATCAGGAAACACCAAAGAATTATTTGAAAGAGCGAATAAAACTGGTTCAACCTATTTGCTAGATAAAGACCTTAATATATTTGCTAATGAATCGGTTAAAGAAACAATAACAAGCTTTTGTGAAGAAGTAGACGAAATATACCTTAGCGTCGACATGGATGTATTTTCTTCTGCATTTGCTCCCGGCGTAAGTGCCGCAAATCCTCGAGGAATAACTCCCGATTACTTATTCGATGACTATTTAACGACAATTTTCGATACCAAGAAAGTAATTTCTGTTGATTTTGCTGAAGTGAATCCAGCATATGACATAGATAATCGAACTTCAAAATTAGTCGCAAGATTAATTTTTGAGGTAGTAGAAAAGCTATAAAGCTTAAGTTTTAAGCTTTTCCTTACATACCTACTATGTAACATAGGGAATACATCTAAATTAATCAAAATAAATGTTGATTGCTAATCTGATATATATGTTATTTATTTGAAGTCTTAGTGTATATAAAACTTGGGCAAATTAAAAAAAAAAGCGAGCCTGTTTTTAAATTCTCAGCTAAGCTTAAAAGGGCTTTTCTCGAAAGGATTTATACTTTTCACTTTGTCTTCCCCAGTCGGTGATGCCTCAGATTTTGATATATCCATACAGATAAGGATTGTCTGTTTGGGAGAATAACGTCTGAGAAGAACTGATAATATAAAAGGCTTTTTGAATGCTGTTTTTAATTCGGAAATGGACTAATAACTTTCACTCAAATTTTAGTGTTTATATTATCCATTTAAAAAGAGAAACTATACAAATAATCTCTAAATTTGTATTTTTAAAAAATAGCATGATTTATTTCTTTTTAAGTACATCGAAATCGGTTTTCGCTTTACAAGTAGAGCAAAGCTTGAATACAACTGACATTTCTAAATTAAACTGGCTGTTTGGTGCCACGCAATTAAGCGATGAAACCGTATTGCCTGGTGTTTATATTGGGCCGCGCTCTGCCATGATCACACCATGGAGCACAAATGCGGTAGAGATCACTCAGAACATGGATATCCAAGGGATTACCAGAATCGAAGAGTTTCAGCAAGTAGAAGCTGATTTCAACGACTTTGATCCCATGTTATCAGAAAAATATAAAGAGCTTAATCAAGAGATATTCAGCATTGAACTTGAACCAGAACCTATTTTGGAGATATGCGATATCGCTCAATATAATGCGCAAGAAGGCCTATCTCTAAGTGAGGAAGAAATAGCGTACTTAAATGATTTATCGGATAGGCTAGAACGACCACTAACAGATTCAGAGGTATTCGGTTTTTCGCAAGTCAACTCAGAACACTGTCGCCATAAAATCTTTAATGGAACATTCGTTATCGATGGAGAGGAAAAGCCTTTATCGCTTTTCAAACTGATTCGCAAGACTTCTTCAGAAAATCCAAACGGTATTGTCTCCGCTTATAAAGACAATGTGGCTTTCGTTAAAGGTCCGATAGTTCAGCAATTTGCACCTGCACGAGCAGATATTGCAGACTATTATAAAACTACTGATTTCGAATCTGTTATTTCCATTAAAGCAGAAACTCATAACTTCCCTACTACTGTAGAACCTTTTAACGGAGCGGCAACCGGTGCAGGAGGAGAAATAAGAGATAGACTGGCGGGCGGACAAGGATCCTTACCGCTGGCGGGTACGGCAGTTTATATGACCGCTTTATCTAGATTAGAAGAAGATCGCCCCTGGGAAAAAGGAATGGATGAAAGAGAATGGTTATACCAAACACCTATCGATATCCTAATCAAAGCATCAAACGGAGCGACTGATTTTGGAAATAAATTCGGACAGCCATTAATTACCGGATCTGTGCTTACTTTTGAACATGAAGAAAATGACCGTAAGCTCGGATTTGATAAAGTAATCATGTTAGCCGGTGGTATCGGCTATGGCAAAGCCAGTCAAGCACAAAAAGAAAAACCGGAAACAGGTGATAAGATCGTTATTTTAGGTGGTGAAAATTACCGGATCGGTATGGGCGGCGCAGCCGTATCCTCTGCTGATACAGGTGCTTTTGGCTCAGGAATTGAACTGAATGCGATTCAACGATCTAACCCAGAAATGCAAAAACGAGTAGCCAATACCATTCGTGGTATGGTTGAAAGGGAACATAATTACATCGTTTCTATACATGACCATGGTGCGGGCGGGCATCTTAACTGCCTTTCCGAGTTAGTAGAAGAAACTGGCGGCAACATCGACTTAGATAAACTACCAGTTGGAGACCCTACCCTATCTGCTAAGGAAATTATTGGCAACGAATCGCAAGAACGTATGGGATTGGTTATCCACGAAAAAGACATCGACAAGCTACAAAAAATTGCTGAACGTGAGCGTGCCCCGATGTATACTGTAGGTACAGTTACCGGAGACCATCGTTTTACAATTCAGTCTAAAAGCACTGGTTCTAAACCAATGGATCTAGAGATTGGTGATATGTTTGGTAGTTCGCCAAAAGTAGTGATGGAAGACCAAACGGTAGATAGAAAATACCAATCTCTAAACTACGAAGCGTCAAAACTTCATGAATACTTAGAACAAGTATTACAATTGGAAGCTGTTGCATCTAAAGATTGGATAACGAACAAAGTAGACCGTTGCGTAGGTGGCCGCGTTGCTAAACAGCAATGTACCGGACCTTTGCAACTTCCTTTAAATAATGTTGGCGTAATGGCGCTGGATTATCAAGGGAAAGAAGGAATTGCGACTTCTATAGGCCATTCTCCTCTAACTGCTTTAATAGACCCAGCAGCAGGAAGCAGAAATGCTATTGCCGAATCCCTATCCAATATCGTATGGGCGCCTTTAAAAGATGGACTTCAGAGCGTTTCGCTATCAGCCAACTGGATGTGGGCTTGTAAAAACGAAGGGGAAGATGCCCGCTTATATGAAGCTGTAAAAGCATGTTCAGATTTCGCAATAGATTTGGGAATTAATATTCCTACTGGAAAGGACTCCCTTTCCATGAAGCAAAAATACAAGAATGATGAAGTCATTGCCCCTGGGACGGTAATTATTTCAGCGGCAGGCAACTGCGATGACGTTACCAAAGTAGTTGAACCGGTTTTACAAAAGAATGGTGGAGCGATCTATTACATTAACCTTTCAGGAGATAATTACCAACTTGGAGGTTCCTCGTTTGCTCAAATCTTAAATAAAATTGGAGATGAAACACCGGATATTAAAAATGCTGAGAAGTTTAAAAATGCATTTAATACCCTCCAACAACTTATTAAGGCAGACAAAATACAAGCAGGACATGATGTCGGAAGCGGTGGATTAATTACTACCTTACTTGAAATGTGTTTTGCAGATCGTGACCTTGGTGCTTCCATTGACCTATCTTCTCTTGACGAACCAGACAGCATAAAGGCGCTTTTCTCCGAAAATATAGCCGTCGTTTTTCAAGCAGATGAAAGCGTAGAAACAATTCTTGATGTAAACGGAATAAGCTATCATAAAATTGGTAACGTAACTACTAAGTCTAACTTAACCGTAAAAAACGGAACAGATTCCTTAGCATTCGATATTGACCACTTACGTGATGTTTGGTTTAAAACTTCTTATTTATTAGATCAAAAACAAAGCGGTGCGGTTAAGGCTAAAGAACGTTTTGACAACTACAAAAACCATGTTTTAAATTATACTTTCCCAACTCATTTTGATGGAAAGAGACCTGTCATAGATCCTTCGAAACCAAGACCAAAAGCGGCTGTAATCCGTGAAAAAGGAACAAATTCGGAGCGCGAATTAGCCTATGCCTTGTACCTAGCAGGGTTCGATGTGAAAGACGTACACATGACGGATTTAACATCTGGAAGGGAAACATTAGAGGATATCCAATTTATTGGTGCTGCGGGTGGCTTTTCTAACTCCGATGTATTGGGTTCGGCGAAGGGATGGGCCGGTGGCTTTCTGTATAACGAAAAAGCAAGAACATCTCTTGAAAACTTCTTTAATCGCCCGGATACCCTTTCCATAGGCGTTTGTAATGGTTGTCAACTTTTTGTAGAGCTGGGTTTCATCAATAAAAACCATTCTGAAAAGCCAAAGATGTTGCATAACGACAGTAAAAAACACGAGAGTGGTTTTATTTCTTTAACAATCCAAAAAAGCAATTCCGTGATGCTTTCTTCATTAGAAGGAAGTACCCTAGGGGTTTGGGCTTCCCATGGGGAAGGTAAATTCCAATTACCATATGCTGAAGATAAATACAATATTATCGCTAAATATGCTTATGCAAGCTATCCTGCCAATCCAAACGGTTCTGATTACAATACAGCAATGCTTTGTGATGAAACGGGTCGCCATTTAGTGATGATGCCTCATATTGAGCGCTCTTTATTTCAATGGCATTGGGCAAATTACCCACAAGGAAGGAAAGATGAAGTGACGCCTTGGATGGAAGCTTTTGTAAATGCCAGAAAATGGTTAGAGGACAATAAATAAGAAACTATTACATATTAGCCTTATTAGATCAGAATTGATTTTAATTCATCTAATAAGGCTATTTGCTGATCATTAATTTTAACTTTAGCTTCAGAGATAGAAAACCATCTTATCTTATCTACCTCGGGAAATGCTTGTTGCTTACCTGACTTCTGAGGCCATTCTATTGTAAACATGTTGCTTATCCCTTTCGAAGCCTCTACGTTTCCCTCAACTGCCCAAGCAAAAATAGTTTTCCCTCCCTTTTGCTTAATGGGTGACAAGCCTTTAAAGTCTCCACTAATCTGAAATCCTGTTTCTTCCTCAAACTCACGTTTAGCCGCTTCTAAAGGATCTTCAGCAGAAAACTCACCTTTTGGTATTGACCATGCCCCTTTGTCTTTATTTACCCAATAAGGTCCTCCAGGATGGACTAATAAAACTTCCAATTCCTGACCCTTCAAACGATACAACAATAATCCTGCACTCCTTTTATTCATGGATTAAGATACTGTTAAATTAAGAAAATTGTTTTTGAAAACGGGAGATTAAGTCTACTTTTATCGATTATGCTATTATAAATAGATGTACCTTAGTTTTAAGTACGTGACCTTTAAAACATATAGGAACATAGTCTTTTAAAGAATTTTAAAGTATGTTTTTTAGAGGCTATGTGGCAATGTGGTTAATGCCTTTGTCACGCTTGTGAATGCAGTTAGTATATTTAATATAAATAATAATCCGATAAAAAATGAATTTCTTTAAAAGCTTATCTTTAATCATTATTACTATAATGTCAACAACTTTTGTACAAGCACAATCAAAGGTAATTGCCCACAGAGGCGCTTGGAAAACGCAAGGCATTCCACAAAACTCTCTGGCTTCACTAAATCACGCAATCGAATTGGGATGCTTTGGTGCTGAATTTGATGTCCATCTTACCAAAGATGATGTGTTGGTGGTGAATCATGACAGGGATTTTCATGGAATTGATATTGAAACCTCTACCTATAAGGATTTATTGTCTATAAAACATCCTAATGGGGAGCGCATTCCCACTTTGGAAGAATATTTAAAAGAGGGAAAGAAACAAAACAAGACTCGATTGGTTTTAGAATTAAAAACTTCCATCGTCAGCAAGGAGCGAACCCTACAAGCAGTTAAAATGTGTGTTGAAATGGTGAAGAATTTAAAAATGCAAAATTTAGTAGATTATATATTCTTTGATTATGACGCTGGGAAGCTTGCTCATAAGTTAGACCCAAAAGCGGACGTTGCATACCTTAATGGAGACATTGCTCCAGAACAAGCAAAAAAAGATGGATATACTGGAATTGACTATAATCTTAATGTTTATAAGAAAAATCCTACATGGATAAAAGAAGCACATGCCGTAGGTTTAACAGTTAACGTTTGGACTGTAAATACCGAAGAAGACATGTTGAGTTTTCTTGAACAAAAAGTTGAATTTATCACTACAGACGAACCTGAAAAGCTTTTGAGCTTACTAAACGCTCGCTAAATATTATAGAGACGATTTTAGGCGTATTCAGGTATATTCTACAAAACCCGAATATGCCTTCCTCCGTAATACATAAAATCTCATACGATGCTCATTCTTCGAGATTGAAAATCATCTTTGTTTCGGGAAGTGTTTATGAGTATCGGGATGTGCCCTTCGAAACATATCAAGCTATGAGAGGAGCTCCCTCTAAAGGAGTTTACTTTAATCAATTTATCAAGGGGAAGTATTCCTTTGATAAAATAGAATGAATTCACTAGAACGGTTAGAAAAAAAAAGCTCACCAGCTTCCCCAGTAAACGGAAAAAGCTATCAATAATTTCCGTCCTGTGAACATGAATTAAACAGATACGGGGCTTTGGTCAAATTATCCTCCACTATACCTGTAATATAAATCTAAGGCATCATTCTTGCTTTAATAGTAATTGTCCAAATATATTTTCTATTTAATTAAAAAAAAAATGAAAAGAATACTTATCACTTTAGCACTTATAGCTATAATTTCCAACGCCTTCGCTCAAGAAAAGCCTGTGCCCTTGGTAAATGTAAACGGTGAACATGTCATTAAAGTAAAACCTGACGGCGCAGATGTAAGCTTTATGATTAGCACGACTAATAAAAATTTACAGGCTGCAAAAAAAGAAAATGATGCCCTTGTTTCAAAAGCCATTGTCTTTTTAAAAAAACAAAATATTGGGGATAAAGACTTACGAACAACCAATGTGGATTTGCAACCTTATAATGAATACGTAAAAGATGAAAAACCTATCCCTATGTTTCGTGCTCAGCAGTCTCTTACTTTTAAATTAAAAGACTTAGATAAGTTAACCGACATTTTAAGTGGTTTGGTTGCTTTAGGAGTAAACAATATCCAAAACGTACAATTTACTTCTTCCAAAATGGATGATTTGCAAAATGAAGCACGTGCGAAGGCAATGCAAGACGCAAGAGCTAAAGCAATCATACTTGGTAAAGCCGTAGGTCAAAAAGTTGGGGCTGCATTTACTATACATGATAATACATCTTCAAATAACAATCCACCTAGACCAATTTATATGGCTTATAAAACCGCAGATATGGCTGAAAGCAGAATACAAGATCCTATTGCTTCTGGTGAGATAGAAATCCGCGCAAATGTGCAGGTTAGCTTTCTATTGTTTTAAACACAGCTTGTTTTAAACATTACCAAACATTTAATCAAAAATAGGGTTTTAATTAAAACTATTAACCATGAACGAAATGACAACCCTATCCAGGGTATTGACCGTACTTAGAGAAAGAGGCTATACAGAAGATTTTAATTTATCAAACACCTGCTTGGTTTGCCAAGGCAATTCATTACAAGTCTTTCCTGAGGAATTTGTTGTGGATAAACATTATCGTTTTGAAGGGCCTTCAGATCCAGGAGACGAAGCTATCGTATATGCTATTTCCTCAACGACACATAACATAAAAGGAGTTTTGGTCGATGGCTACGGAATATATAGTGATAAAGTCTCCGATGAGATGATCAAAGCGCTTAAAGAAACCTACGGTTCAACATCTCCTGCAGAGGAAAACAAGAGTGAGGAACCCGATACCCAGGAAAAATATAATCAAGCCACTGAATTACGACCTGAGGGTGACCGCTTGCTGGATGCACAATTAGTTGAAATAGATCTTAATTCCTTTAGGAAGCAAATTAAAGAAGAACAAGCATGGGTTGATAGCGATCGAAATGCGATTACCATTTTTAAGTCGGATGAAATGAGACTTGTATTAATCGCTATGCACGGTGGTGCAGAACTAAAAACACACACTGCCCCAGGCATAATCAGCGTACAGGTGCTTGAAGGCGAAATAGTTTTTGGAACCGCAGAAAAAACCGCAAATTTAACTGAAGGCCAAATGGTAACGCTTCATAAAGGAGTGCCACATAGTGTATTTGCTAAAAAAGAGTCAACCTTTTTATTAACATTATCTATTTCTGTTAAGGAATAGACTTTAGGTTGAATTACAACAACCAAAGCCATGAGTAAAAAAACGCTAGCCATTGCTAATATAATCGCTCTGATTATAATGCTAATGGTAAATTATCTTTCTAATACTGGGATTTTTAATGGAAGCACAATTGCAAGCGTTTCAGAGAAGTATAAAAATCTTTTTACTCCTGCAGGCTATGCATTTTCTATTTGGGGGCTAATTTATTTAGGTTTACTTGGATTCGCAGTTTATCAAAGCACGGTGTTCTTTAAAAATGGATCCATTGAAGATGAGGTCGTATACGAGGAAGAGGAAACCATCTATCAGATTGGATGGTTATTTGTTGCTTCATGTGCGATGAATTGTTTATGGATTTTAGCATGGCTTTATGATTATACCGGTATTTCCGTTTTAATTATGTTGTTTCTTCTCCTTCTCTTATTCAGAATTATAATCAACACAGGAATGGAACTCAAAGATGTGTCTTTTAGAAAGATTGCTTTGGTTTGGTGGCCGTTCTCTATTTACTCAGGCTGGATAACAGTTGCGTTGATTGCAAATACCGCTGCTTATTTAACTAAATTGGGATGGGAAGGATTTACTTCTGAAGTCACTTGGACAATCGCAATGATTTGCTTGGCAGGTGCTATTTATCTTTTCATGACTTGGACCAGAAATATGCGCGAATATGCGCTTGTTGGCGCGTGGGGCTTGATAGCGGTAGCCGTGGCCAATTGGGATGGCAATCATAGTATAGTACGAACGGCAACTATTGTTTCAATCATCCTATTAATTAGCTCAGGCCTCCACGCATTCAAAAATTACAAAGAAATTCAAAATAAAAACGTTTGATAAAGTTAAAAATATCTATAATTGAACGAATATTGGGGAATGCTTAAAAGTCAGAATACTCTGTTGGGTACAACAATAAAGTAACATTCTTTGATACATTATTTTGGTATTTTGGCAATAATGTCATGGGCTTGTATTCTGGACCAAAAGCTACCCAATGCTCGTCTCGCTCCTTTTTATTGTTAAAAGTCGTCATATACATGAGGTTAGGCATGGTATTTCCCGAAATAACTTCGCCATAAAAAACAGGATTAAAATTCAATCTGTCGAAGATTTCGATTTCGGCTGAATTGAACATATCAATTTTGTTCGCCGACAACCGCTCTGTTGCACTCTCGTAGCTTCTTAATTCGTAAATACGCTCACTTCTTGGAAAGGTTAAATTTGGAACTTTCGGCGCAGGCATTCCCTGAAAAGCTTTCATAAGAATAGATTCTATTCTAGTAAACGGAGGATCATTATAAGGTGCATTTAAATATTCCTCACCAGCTTTTAAATAAGTTTTATCATTTTGTAAAAGCGCATCAAGATTCGCAAATTGGCCAAGCTGAGGCGCTGAAATGAATACATAAATCCGCTTATGTTCTGTATTTTCAGGAATAGACTTAAATACGCCTACTTCTTTAATTCCTAATCGATGCAATGCCGGTAAATAAGCGCCTTCTAAAAATCGGTCTATACGCTCTTCTTGTGATTTCGTATTTAAATGAAAAACTTTTAATTGATAATAATGTTGTTTGTTTTTACTATTAGCTGATAAAAAGACCAATAAAAACAAGGTAATGCTTATTATACTTTTCAGTTTCATGTTGACATATTTTTAAAGATTGATATGGTTACCGTAAAAGTAACTTTTTAAATTTATTCATTTTTGTTTTTTTACCGAATTTAATCTTAAATTTAAGTTTTACCTAATCTAGAAATTGTATGCTTATGGAAAATGATGAAAACAAAAAGAAATTGACAAGAACTACAGGTGCACCGGTTCCTGATAATCAAAATGTACAAACTGCTGGTCCTAGAGGCCCAATGTTGATGCAGGATTTTTGGTTTTTGGAAAAAATGGCTCACTTTGATCGTGAAGTGATTCCTGAACGCCGTATGCACGCAAAAGGTTCTGGTGCTTTTGGAACTTTCACTGTATCTCATGACATAACACAGTATACAAAAGCTAGTATTTTTGCTGAAATTGGTAAAAAAACCGATATGTTTGTTCGTTTTTCTACCGTTGCTGGCGAAAGAGGTGCGGCAGATGCTGAACGTGATATACGTGGTTTTGCCATGAAATTTTATACGGATGAAGGGAATTGGGATTTGGTGGGAAACAATACCCCGGTCTTCTTCTTTAGAGACCCAATGAAATTTCCTGATTTAAACCATGCAGTTAAAAGAGACCCAATGACTAATCTACGAAGTGCAAATAACAATTGGGATTTTTGGACTTTGTTGCCAGAGGCTTTACACCAAATAACCATTGTGATGAGTGACCGTGGTATTCCCAAAACATACCGCCATATGCATGGTTTCGGGAGCCATACATTTAGCTTCTTAAACAAAGAAAACACTCGTTATTGGGTAAAATTTCATTTCAGATCACAACAAGGAATAGAAAATTTAACCAACGAAGAAGCTATTCACCTTATTGGAACTGATAGCGAAACACATCAACGAGATCTTTTTGAGGCGATTAAAGTTGGTGATTTTCCGAAGTGGAAGATGTATGTTCAAATCATGACACAAGAGGAAGCGAACACCTATCATTTCCATCCTTTTGACTTAACTAAAGTTTGGCCCAAAGGCGATTTCCCTTTGATCCCTGTCGGTGAATTTGAATTAAATCGTAACCCAGAAAATTACTTTGCTGATGTCGAGCAAGCAGCTTTCAATCCGGCTAATATTGTGCCTGGAATAGGTTTCTCTCCGGATAAAATGCTACAAGGTCGCCTATTTTCATATGGTGATGCACAACGCTATCGTTTAGGAGTAAATAACTATCAATTCCAGTAAATGCTTCAAGATGTCCATATCACAGTTTTCATAGAGATGGAGCGATGCGTGTTGATGGTAACTTTGGTGCGACCAAGCACTATGAACCCAATAGTTTTGGAGAATGGCAAGAACAGCCTGAGTATCAAGAACCCCCATTGGCTTTGCATGGGGACGCCTATGCTTGGGAATTCCGTGATGATGATCAAGATTACTTCTCACAGCCTGGAAACTTATTCAGATTAATGACTGATGAAAAGAAAGAACTTTTATTCAGCAATACGGCTGCTGAAGTAGGTCAAGCAGACAAATTTATTCAAGTCCGGCATATACAAAATTGCTATAAAGCCGATCCAGCCTATGGTGAAGGTGTAGCGAAAGCTTTGAAAATGACTATGCAAGAAGTTGATAATTATAAAAGAGAGGTATAGTCGAACCAACCTTCTTTTGAGCTTTAAGTTAGAAACATAATATTAAAAGCCCTTTTTCTAATTAGATGAGGGCTTTTATTTTCTTTAATTATATGGTTAAAACAGGCATTATACGAATTTATCGTTACTCCCCTCTTTTTTTGCTATCTTTATGCTTTTTAACCTAAATTTTCCATGAAGAAACAATCTCTTTTATTAATCCTAGCCATTGGGCTAGGAGTGTCTGCATGTACTGACAATGCAGATAAAGTTGCAGACTTGAAGGACAATCCTTTTATGGAGGAAAGTACCTTACCTTATTTTGCCCCAGATTTTACGAAGATCAAAAACGAACACTTTAAGCCGGCCTTTATAGAAGGAATGAGGCAGCAAACTGAATCTATTAATCAAATTACATCAAACACTGACGAACCAACGTTTGATAATACGGTTCTTGCAATCGAAAAGAGCAATGAATTATTGAGTCGCGTCAGCAGAGTTTTTTCAGCCTTAACGGGTGCTCATACAAATGCAGAGCTACAAGAAGTACAGACCTTTCTTGCCCCTCAATTATCTGCCCATAACGATGCAATCTATTTAAACGATGCTCTCTTCAAGCGTTTAAAAACCCTCTATGAGAAGAAATCGGAGTTAAATTTAGATTCCGAATCCCTTAAGTTATTAGAAAACTATTATGAGAACTTTGAAATTGCAGGAGCTAACCTCTCAGAGGAAGACAAAGAAAAACTCAAAGATCTTAATTCTCGCATAGCCTCTTTATCAACCAAGTTTAATAAAACCTTACTAGATGCGAATAATGCGGGAGCATTAATAATAACAGATAAAGCGGAATTAGCGGGACTTTCAGAAAGCCAAATCAATTCTATGAAAAATGGGAATGAAGAAAGCTGGAAGATAAGTTTATTAAACACTACTCAACAGCCTTTGTTGCAATCATTAGAAAACAGAGCAACTCGAGAAAAATTATTTAAAGCTGCTTGGAATCGTGCAGATGGTTCTTCACACGACACAAAAGAAGTCATCACCGAATTGGCTGAACTACGGGCACAAAAAGGAAAACTTCTTGGTTTTGCTAACTATGCAGAATGGAGTCTACAGAAAACAATGGCTAAAGACCCTGCAACTGTAATGAACCTATTTACTGGTTTAGTAGCTGCAGGTACTGCCAAAGCACAGGAAGAATCGGATATTATCCAAAAGATGGTTGAAGAAAAAGGTGAAGATTTTAAAGTTGAGCCTTGGGATTGGGACTATTACGCAGAAATGGTTCGTAAGGCAAAGTTTGATCTTGATGAAGAACAAATTAAACCTTATTTTGAACTCACATCAGTTTTAGAAAACGGAGTTTTTTATGCTGCAGAGAAACTTTATGGCATCACTTTCAAAAAGCGTACTGATATTCCTACTTATCATGAAGATGTAGTAGTATATGAGCTTTTCGAAGAAAATGGAGAGCCCTTAGGCTTGTTTTATGGTGACTTTTTTGCGCGCGAAAGTAAGCGTGGAGGTGCATGGATGAGTAACTTTGTAGCTCAATCCAAATTGTATGACAAGAAACCGGTTATCTACAACGTGTGTAATTATCCTAAACCTGCAAGTGGAGAGCCCGCTTTATTGACTTTTGATGAAGTAGGAACTACATTCCATGAATTTGGACACGCTTTGCATGGTTTTTTTGCGGATCAAATGTTCCCAAGCTTATCAGGAACTTCTGTAGCACGCGACTTCGTAGAATTTCCATCTCAATTTAATGAAAATTGGGCGCTATACCCTGACGTATTAAAGAATTATGCAAGGCACCATAAGACAGGAGAGCAGATTCCTCAGGAACTTATTAATAAAATCAAAAATGCAGGAACCTTCAATCAGGGATATAGTATCACTGAAAACCTAGCAGCATCCAATTTGGATATGCAATGGCATACCATCTCTCCTGATCTAAAAATTGAAGATGCTAATAAATTTGAAAAAGAAGCCTTAAGTAAAACTAAACTTGACGTGGTTCACGCTGTCCCGCCACGTTACCGTTCTACCTATTTCGCTCATATCTTCAGTAGTGGTTACGCTGCAGGCTACTATTCGTATTTGTGGACAGAAATGTTAAACCATGATGCATATAACTGGTTTGAGAACAATGGAGGTTTGAACAGGGAAAATGGCCAGCGATTCCGAGATATGATCTTATCTAGAGGAAACACTTTAGAATATGAAGCTATGTATAAAGAATGGAGAGGAAGCGATCCTAAGATTGAACCTATGTTAAAAGCTAGAGGTTTAAACTAATGAATTAAGGAGCATCAAATATTTTTGATGCTCCTTAATTTTATCCCAAGATTATTAAATCAATTTTCTCGTATCTGCCTAGACGACGAGATACCCAATCCAAGGTCTATTTTTAATATGACTTTGTAATTAGAACTTATGCCTAAATAGAGCGCGAAATTTCATTCTATTGCATAAAACAATCTATCTTTGCATTTTCTAAAAGAAACTACAAAATTAAAAATGCTCTCACTTACTAAAGTCTTTCATTTTGAAACCGGCCATGCACTAAACGAATATGAAGGTGCTTGTAAAAATATCCATGGCCATTCTTATGAACTTCGTGTTTCTGTTACTACCTCCAACCAGTCCGATGATTTCCTGCCATCACCAGGCTTCATTATTGACTTTAAGGAAATTAAAAAAATAGTAACGAATAAAATAGTTGATTACTTAGATCATAAGCTTATTTTATCGCAGGCCTATTTACATAAACATCCCGAATTTAACGGACTAGAAAACTTAATTATCTGGGACTTTGAGCCAAGTGCAGAAAACATTTTGTTATTCATAAAAAACACCCTGTTCAATGAATTCCCAAAAGAAATTAAATTAAGAAAACTTCTGTTATATGAAACCAAATCTTCGTTCGTAGAATGGAATGAAGCTCTTTAAAAACGAAAACGATTTATTCTTAGGTTCTCGATGTTGTCAATTAATTTTTGATGATGTTCGTCTTAGAAACCAAAACGGACACCATCAGTCCAATAATGCCGACAACAGCATAAGAATATTGTAAATTGGCCAATTCAGCAATATAGCCAATCAATGGTGGCCCCATAAGGAATCCTAAATAACTTACACTTGATACCATAGCAAGTGCAATCCCTGGTGGCACTTTCTCATTTTGGCCTGACACACTGTAAACAGTTGGTATTACGCATGCCACACCCAAGCCCACTAACATAAAGCCAATAGTAGCTGTAATAATATTCGGAAGTAGTACCGCTATTGCCATACCTGTGAAGATAAATATTCCACTAATTTGTAAGATAGTTCTCCGACCTAATCTTCGGATCGCCCAATCTCCAATAAAGCGACCAATAGCCATCATAACCATGAAAGAGGCGTAACCCAGCACGATCAGTGAGGTAGGTGCTTTCACCACTTCTTTAAAATACACCCCGCTCCAGTCAAACATAGCACCTTCAGTAGCCATGCAGCAAAATCCAATAATACCTAATTTCAATAAAGCCCCTTGCGGCTTAACGAAGATCTTCCTTTTGGCTTGATGTGGTGCTTTTCCTGGAACCAAGTGTTTATAATTCAACAGAATACTCGTCCAAACTAACCCGGCTATCACACAGAAATGCGCAAAAGGACCGACGGATAAATTTATCATCAATAATGCGATAAGCGCACCGACAAAACCCGCAATACTCCATGCTCCATGAAAGGAAGACATAATCGGCTTGGAATACAAATTCTCGGCAAGCACACCTTGTGTATTTACCGAAATATTACACATATTTCCTACCACCCCAAAAAGAAATAATCCTAAACCCAAATGCCATGATTGACTTACCAAGCCTATGCCCATAAGTACTATTACATAACAGGGTGCAGCAAACTGTAATACTTTATTACTGCCGTAAACCGTCACCAATCGGCCTGAAAGAGCCATAGTAATTAACTGACCCAAGGGCAGCATAAAAAGTAGCGTGCCCAATTGAGCATCAGATAGTAGTAAGGCGGTCTTTATATCTGGGATTCGGCTTGCCCATGATGCAAAAGCCAAACCTTGACAGAAATAAAACAAAGAAACTGCCAAGCGCATTCTCTTCCGACTTTTTAGTTCGGGTTCAGATTGAGTTAATACTTCAGATTCTTTATTAAAGGACGGGAGGGTTAAACTAGAACTCGTTTTTAAGTTTTTCACTAGAATAAATTGTTTTAATTGGGAATGAAGCTATCATGAGCGTTTATTCATCTCGGTTTGTAGATTTTTCGGACTCATGATGGTTTCAATGTACCTTTTTTTGAAGGATGCAAAATTAAGATAAAACTTCCAGATCTATCCAAAAAATGGTACCTGTAGTTTCATTTTACATACTAAAGACAAGCCTCCGTCTTTACCCCTTTAAAGCATAAATGCCTTCAAAGCATCTTCACCCCACTGTCCCCAGTTTCTCATGCTCTTTCGAAGACTTTCTTCATATTCTTTCTGTGTCACTTGCTTTACTCTTCTAGGAAGCTGCATTGGACTATTAGGCAAAGGCTTATCAATTTCAACCTTTGTTGCAAACCAGGTTACATTTTCGTGTGGAAGGGCCACACCAAGAATCATCCCCGGCAAACCAGAAAATGACTCCGGTCCTCCCGAAGGAATAATCTCATCAGAATAAAAAGCCACAACATATATAGAATCTAGAATCAAGCCATTGGCTCGTTTGCATTGATAACCAGCAATTTCACGGACTTCATTGGTTATTTTCCATAAAATATCTGGCTTCCTATCTGTAACAACAAAATCTTCATCATATACTTTCTTGATAGCCATAATGCTATCCGTTTTAAAATCACGATATACGGAGTTTTTAATCATCATCCAGGGTTCATTGGCAAAAGCAGACATACCCTGCTTTTCCTCTTCAAAAAACTGATAGATACTTTTCTCGGAAGAAAAGTTCAGTATACTTTTGCTAACGGCAAATTGAGGTTGGGTTTTTCTATACTCTTCATAAATTTTCTCCATAAAGATATTGTCTTTGCTAATCCTGCTCTTTAACTTAGCATACATGTTTATCCTTTTCTCAAATTCTATTTTTCCATTCTGAACGAAATAGGCATGTTGTGCATAACTTGGTTGAAAGACAACAATCATGCTTATTATTGAGAAAGCCAGAAAGGTATGAATGATTCTTAATTTCATAATATTATTTTCCTCCCATTTTGTTAAAGTCCCATGTTAAAGAGAACATAAGATGCCTTGGAATAGTTGTATATCTAGTTTCTGTATTCGTATTATTAAATGAGTTTCTGTTAAAGCCGACATTCTGTTTCAAGATATCATTCATAAAAACACTTAGCATCAATTGGTCGGTTTTAAGAAATTTCTTTCGAAGACCAAAATCCAATAAAAAGCGCCTATAATCATCAGCAAAGGCCTGAGTAGCTTGTTCATATCTATAACTTGCATCAGAGTAGACTTCAAATTTAGCAGGAAGAAAAACCCTTCCAGAACCATTTCCTCGATATCCCCAACCTTTATTCGACAATTCCTTTTGCAATGAAGCAGTACTTGAACTGTAAGTAGGACCAAAACTTAAGTTAAATGAATACTTCTTTTGTACATTCTTACCTACATATAAACTAAATGAAATCGCATCATACTGTGTTTTGTTAAGTTGATCATTCGTCATGTTAAAATAGGAATTGCTAGAATAATCTCCATTAGCACCAAAGTTCATATCAAGAGATTTTATCTTACTTCCATACGATAGATAAATATTATAATTTAAGGGGGTATGATCCTTTAGGTTTTCATATTTATAAATACTTTTACCTACCGCATCGGTATTTACATTACTAACAATCGGGTTTGAAGTAAAAGAGGAATTCACATAAATGCTAAGATATCTGCCCGTTAATACTTTATAACTATAGTAACTGCCACTGAGGCTATTTCTGAAAGAAGGATCTAAGTCAGGATTACCAACAAATATGTTCAGAGGATCTAGATTTTCACGTACAGGCTGGACTTGATTCAATGTAGGCTGAACTGTATTCCCATTATAGTTTATATTAAATGACTTTTGTGCGGAGAACTTGTATGTCCACCGGGCATTGGGATTTAAATTGATAAAGTTTCTCTTCATGATGTCATCATGAAAGCGATCGATTTGTTTAAAACTAACATCCGACGCCGCAAAACCCAAGCTAAGCGTATTCTTTTCTTTGTTGTAATTAACAGTGGTACCCAACTGATTACTCACCTGATCTAAATCAAAATTGTTGCTATAAAGGCTATCTAGAGAACCGTATTCTCCATTAATAGATCGATTATAAGAACGCAGATCTGACTTTCCATTGCTATAATTGAAGCGGTAATTAAAAGCTAATGTTAAATAGGCGGACAAAGGTTCAGTATAGGCTATATTTGAACCAAAAAAGGAATTGTTAACATGGTTAACTTTTCGCTGATCAATAATTTGAGTACTATCCAATTGCCCTTGAGTATCATAATACTCATTTTCAGAGTTCAAAAATCCCTCTTTATCATCCTGATCTACACGTTGATCGATATTGATTGAAATGGTTCTCCCCTTTTTGCGTAGTTTTTTATTCCAAAGTGCGTTAGCACGAAAATTTTTATTGTCTCCTGAGTTATGAGTTTGCCTGACACTCCTATTTAAAAGTTCATCATTATTATTTACACTAGAAGCTTGAAATTCATTAGTGGTTCTACTGTTCTTTAACGTTCCTTCTACCGATACTCTTAAAGTAGAAGTAGAATCAAAAGCAATTTCGTATCGGGTATCCAATTTTTGTCTAAACATATAGTTATTAAAGTCTTGATTTGAGTTGCTTTCAATGATACCTATTGGCAAATTGTTTTGAGTGATGACATTTCGGACCCCATCGACGGACAATGCTCCAGCTTTATAGTTGGCATTAATACTCTCCTTTTTACCATTCCATTTTGCATCATAATGCAAGCCTCCAGAATGTACAAGTGGAATCCCTTGCCCATTATAACGACCATTAAAAGAATCCAGCTCATCAGAACTACCCCCTGTAATCATAAAGCCATCACCAGTGATTTGAATGTTATCTGAAGATGCGTATTTCTCATTTTCCTGCCAGTTCAATCCTATTTTCCCGGTATTTCCCAAAGTTCCATAGGCAGAAAATTTCTGCAAATCCTTAAAGGTATTAAACATTAGCTGCCCCTGATAAAGATCCTCCGTGGCGATTCCGGCATCTACCTTTCCAAACATCCCATTTTTACTACCCTCCTTTAATTGAATATTTATGGTCTTCGTCTTCTCCCCATCATCAATACCTGTAAATGTGGCTTGGTCACTTTTTTTATCATAAAGTTGCACTTTATCAACCATGTCCCCTCTAATATTTTTAGTAACCAAGGTAGGGTCATCACCAAAAAACTCTTCCCCGTCCACAAGAACTTTGTTCACCACTTGTCCTTGAGCAGTAATCTTACCATCCTTATCAACCTGAATTCCAGGCAGTTGTATAAGCAGGTCTTCTACCTTTGAATTTGGTTGAATCGTATATTTACTAGCATCGTATTCAATGGTATCCCCTTTAATTACGATAGCATTCTTCGCTGTAATCACCACATCCTGCAAAAGTTGAGAAATAAGTAGCATATTCAACTTCCCCATATCAAAACTAGTATTTACAGAATCTAAGCTAAAGCTTTCTACAAAATCGGTGTATTTGGGATAGGAGGCTATAAAAATATAATCCCCTACAGAAAGGTTGTCAATTAAAAAGCTACCGTCATTATTTGCTCGTGCAAAATTCACTAATGTCGAATCTTTTGAATTTAAAATGCTAATTACAGAATTTGATAACGACAGTTGAAGGGTCGTGTCAACAATAACCCCTTTAAGAGAAAATGAGTCTTGAGCTGATGCTGTTGATGCAAACAAAACCAAGAAAAGGAAAACGTAATATTTAACCATACAAAGCCAATGAAGCAATTACACTGAGTTAATAAACTTTAATACAATGCAATATATCGATTAATATAAAACTATTTTTTTATTTTACTTAATTTAACATTCATTAACTTTAATGTAGCCTACGTTTTAAATTGTCTACATCTATTACTCAAAAACAACCGTCTTGTTCCCTGTAATGAATACCCTGTCTTCAAGCACAAGTTGTAGTGCCCTAGAAAGCACAGCTTTCTCTACCTCCCTACCTGCTACTCTCATTTGAGAAGCGTTGTAACTATGGTTGACATGGGTTATTTGTTGTGTAATGATAGGGCCTTCATCTAAATCATTAGTTACAAAATGAGCGGTCGCACCAATTATTTTAACCCCTCTATTAAAAGCCTGTTTATAAGGATTAGCGCCTATAAATGCCGGTAAGAAAGAATGGTGGATATTTATAATCTTCCCAGAATAATTACTAATAAATTCGGGTGATAAGATTCGCATAAACTTTGCTAAAATAATATAATCGGGCTTATATTTAGACAAAATTGCTTGAAGCTCATCTTCAAACGTTTCTTTTTCCTTATTTTCATGGCATACATAATAATAAGGAAGTGAAAAACGTTCTGTAATTGCTCTTAAATTTTCATAGTTCCCAATCACACACTGTACTTCGCCGTCTAAAGTGTGAAAGGAATGACGCAGTAAAATATCTCCTAAACAATGGTATTCTTTTGTAACCAGAATAGCAATCTTTTTTTGTTTACTAGGATTTACTCTGACCATTGCATTTTCTGGAAGGGCATCCTTAAGTTCAAGCAAAATTTGGTTACTATCCCCTACTATTCCTCGACATTCAATTCGAGCAAAAAACAAGGAAGAAAGCTCATCTACAAACTCTCTCATTGATATAATATTAAGATTATGCGCGGATAAAACACGAGAAATTGATGTAACCAAGCCGATGCTGTCCTTACATTGAATCAATATTAATGTATTTTTCATTTAATTTATATTACCAACTTTCAATTTTAAATAAGGTTCGCAAGATATTAAATAATACAAAAAGTAAAATAATAAATACAAAATGTTTTCAGCGCACATTCAATTAAGCTTATGGGTCAAGCTAAAAAATAAGAAGATTGTATTTATGCATGAAGGAACCGCCGATTATTCTAATGCTTCATTTACGAATTACCTTAAAGAATTTGTAAAACAATAAAGATTTTTAAAACTTTTCTTATCCTCTATTGTTTAATATATACAAAAGCGGAGGGAGACTATCGTTAAGCCAAATTCTACCCGAAACCCTAATTTATATACCGAATTAGGAAGATGCTACGATACAATATTAAGATATTGTTACTCCACTTTCGGGCCCAAAACCGAAAGTGGAGTTTTTTTTTAATAAAAAGACCTGATTTCCGGCTTGAAACCTTCCAAAATTGGCAAAGCGAATTTCTATCAGTAACGTCAACTGTAGTATTAACACTTTTTTTAAGACAAAAAGGATCCCCAGAATCTAAATCGGTTGATACACCTAATCTAGAAACAGGAGAATAAAACTACCTAAGTCTAATACAGCAACTAAAGCATACATCAGGCATTCTATCAAGTATCACTATCTTTCTGTAACTTCGTTTATTAACTGAGAAAAGTATACTTGAATGATTTCTTTCGATGATACAATCAAATAACAGTAGAAAACAATAGCGTTAATTATGGAATATAATTTTAGAAAGGCAAATTTAGAAGAGCTCAATCAAATATGGGAAATTTTGGAAGATGCAATTCGAAGAAGAAAAGAGGATGGAAGTAACCAGTGGCAAGATGGATATCCTAATCCCGAGGTAATAAGAAAAGATATAGAAACTGGCAGTGCTTATGTAATGACTGACGGTGATAATATTATTGGATATTGTTCAATATTAATTAACGATGAACCAGCCTATGCAAATATTAAAGGTCATTGGTTAACCAATGGAGATTTTGTAGGGTACCATAGAGTTGCTATTTCCGAAAAATATTTAGGAAAAGGTTTTGCACAGAAAATGATGAAGTTTATTGAAAACTTTGCAAGAGATAACAACATCCAAAGCATTAAAGCCGATACGAATTACGATAATATGGCTATGCTAAAAGTATTTGAAAAAGCAGGCTATAAATACTGTGGAGAAGTTGAATTTCGAGGAAGTTCTAGAAAAGCTTTTGAGAAGGTCCTAACAGAATATTAATTACTTCCATTCGTACTTAAACATGTATTTATTAGGTCAAACAAACACAAGTTCAAAGGTTTAAGTAACCCTCTTACTATTTATCGCCATAACCCATTCTTTATTATTGCAGATTTCACAGATAGCCGAATCGGTTGGTTCATGTGTTTGGGTGTTTCCGCAGCGAGCGCATGCATAGAGACCCGGCTTTTTAATGGCAATACTTTTTTTAAAGTAATCATCAGGTAAAATTGGCAAACCAGAACGCACCTCTTCCTCTGGATAATAAAATATACTCAATTTTCCCGTATCCTCTAAAATCACATAGCGAAGCTGTCCTAAATGCTCAATGTTATTACCTCTCAATTCTCCAAAAAACTCATCTGCTCCCATTTCATCGCCCCCAATTTCATTCAAGCACATTTTACCATTTCTTAAAAGGTACAAGGGCTCTCCTTCGAACAATTTTTCTGCTTTTTCGTTATGTGCAATTAACCAAACTAGTAATCGATATACCAAGAGTATAATTATAAATACTGCGATGCAATGAAAAAGCCCTACATCATCATAAAACATAGAATCACCTGCTGCCGATCCTAATGTGATGATCATCACCATTTCAAAAATTGACAGTTGCTGTATTCCTCGCTTACCTGTAAGTCGCAAAATAAGCACAACCGCCAAAAACATGATGGGTGTCCTTATTGCTATTTCAATGAAGAAAGAATAAGGATGATCACTAAAAAAGATTCTATGCCAGTCTATTTCCATTGATTCTTAATTAACAGGTATAAAAAAAACTAGCTCGATAAAAGATATTGTCTTTAAAACGAGCTAGACTTTAGTAAGCTTTCAAGAATCTTGAGTTCATTTCAAGAACTAATTGTTATTTTAAACTAACGACAGATAAACCAATAATCTTAAGCTTGTTCAACATTAGATTGCTGCATTGCTATTTCTGTTAATAGACTATCTGTTTCTTTCTCTTCATTAAGTGTTGCTGCCAAAAGCTCTTCAGCTTCCGTATGCTCCATTAACTTTGCATAGGTAACCAGACAACCATAAGTAGCAATTTCGTAGTGTTCCACTTTTTGAGCGGCACAAATTAAGGCTGCATCCAATGCCTCATCTCCCTCATAGCTATCTATGATTTCTTCAGCCTCTTCCAAAAGTCCTTCCATTGCCTTACATTTCTTACTGCGTGCCGGTTTGCCGATCGACTGAAATGCCTGTTTTAATCGTTCGATATGGCCTTCTGTTTGTTTTAAATGCTCTTCAAAAGCTTGCTTTAGAGATTCTCCTTTTGCATTAGCGGCCATTTTTTTTAATCCTTTCAATAATTGCTTTTCCGCTCCGAGAATATCCTTCATTTCATCCACGAATAATTCATGTAAATGCGCGTTAGGCATGTCTTGTGACATTTGCTTTGTAGTTGCCATAATATATGTTTTTTGTTTTGTTTATATTTAAACATTTGCTTTTTCAAAATGTTTGAAAAAACCCGTAGCTCTTTCATCGATAATCTCAGATTCAACTTACGTTTCGGGTATGATTAACTTTAATAACTTTAATATAACTCAACTACAAGAACTTTTTAAGTGACCTAAGGGTTATTTATACATATAAACACCTTGGAGTATAGCTGTTTACAAGAATTGAAGAGTTTCTATATATCCTTGCAAAACCAATTGAATTCTCTTTTGTTTTACTAATAGTACTTACTATTAATATTTAAATAGATTACTATAATGAAAAACGATAATATAGACCCAGCCGAAAAACATCCAGTTCCACCATTCCCAAGACAAGAACAAAAGCCACCTGGAGTCGAGGCAGAAATGAATCCAAAAGCTGATCACGGCGAAGTATCTTATAAAGGATGTGGAAAATTAGAAGGTAAGAAAGCAATAATTACTGGCGGAGATTCTGGCATCGGAAGGGCTATATCTATTGCATTTGCTAGAGAAGGGGCAGACGTCTTGATCAGCTACCTGGCAGATGTGGAAGACGGGGATGCAAACGAAACTGCTAACTATGTAAGAGATGCTGGCAAAAAAGCCATCCTCATGAAAGGCGACATCCGTAATCCCGAGCACTGTAAAGATATTATAGAAAAGGCGGTGAAAGAATTCGGACAGATCGATATTTTGGTAAACAATGCTGCTTTTCAAATGGCTAGGCAGTCTTTAGCCGAAATTTCCAATGAGGAATGGGTAAAGACCTTTGACACGAATATTCATCCAATGTTTTATTTGTGCAAGGCCGCAGAAGCTCATATGAAGCCAGGTAGCAGTATAATTAATACCACTTCTGTCAATGCCTATTCTCCTACACCGGTTTTATTACCCTATGCTGCAACTAAGGGCGCCATTCAAAACTTCACTGCTAATCTAAGCCAAATTCTTTTACAAGCGGGTAAAGGCATACGTGTAAATGCAGTCGCCCCAGGGCCTATTTGGACTCCGTTAATCCCTTCCACCATGCCCGATCCAGAAAACTTTGGAAAGAATACTCCAATGGGTCGACCTGGACAACCAGTTGAAGTTGCTCCAGCCTACGTATTTCTTGCTTCAGATGAAGCTAGTTATATTTCAGGGGCGACATTGCCGGTAACAGGTGGACGGATTACCATTTAAATATTTTTCTATTTTACCACTTCATTGTGTAAAAATATTAACAGTGTAGAGGCTATGTAATCTACAGTCTGAGCTAATATTGACTCACTACTCCCTTCGAATACTACTCTACTTGCTTTTTCCCTACCATTGCATAAACAGTGAATAAAAATAGTTCCTACTGGTTTATTTTCACTTTCACTTCCACCAGGAGAAGTAAGGCCGGTGACAGCAACATATACATCTGCCTTTAGAAGATCCCTTAATCCTTTTGCAGCGGCCTTGGTTACTTCAGCTGACTCTGCGGTGTACTGTTGTATTAACGAATGGGGAACTTTTAATATATCTTCCTTAACACAGGCATCATAACAGACTAAACCACCTTTCAAAAAATCACCAGCCTTCTCTACAAGAGAGAAATCAGCCATCACCCTTCCTGCAGTTGCACTTTCTGCAAAGGCAATACTTAATTGTTTCTCCTTCAAAAGGCTACCACATAAATCTATATTCTTAGTTAAAATCGGTTCGCTATTTACTTTGTTTCCCATAGATGATGAGTAATAATCAATTATTAAAAAACAAGTTTAGAAGATTAATGTTTCTTAGAACATCCATTCTATTATTTATAATTTATAAATCTTTAATGAAGACCTCGTTGAATTCGCTCATTGTCTACTAGATGTAATTCGTCTGAAGGGGCATTAATTGCGTATTAATTGGAATCAAATAAACATTTACCGGGCAGTGCACCGACACAGTCCCAAACAATTTATTGAATAGGGGGTTTTCTAATTGAACGAATTTTAAAATTATGGATAACAAAGAAACAGAAGTCATAAACGATATCATCCGAATTCATAAGGATCGTTCCGATGGTTATAATAGGGCGATAAAGGAACTTCGTTCTGAAGACGAAGATTTAAAAACAATATTTATAGGAATGGCTCAACAAAGTGTGAATTTTAATTCGGTATTAATAGAACTAGAATCTCTAAGTGGGGAATCAAAAAATCTTCCTGGCCCAGTGTATAATACGTGGGTAAGCATCAAAGTAAAATTCGGCGGACAGAACAGACAGTCCATCTTAGAAAGTTGTAAAATTGGAGAGGAAGCTGTTATGAAAGCATATGAGTCTGCATTAAATAGCGAAGGGTTGTCTTTGACAACCAAAAGTATCTTAGAATCTCAACAGACCGAATTGCGGGCTGCAAATAGTCACATAAAGGAATTAAGAGGCTCTATAGTTGATCCATTGCCTGATAGTCAAATTTTAAGGAGAACATAAGAAGTAAAGTGATAAATGGCTAAAATCATTCACATGTATGCAACTTACGTTTTGAAGTTGAAAAGTGGTCGCGTAAAATGCAGAACGAATAACCGCTGAATGTTGCAAAAGAAACGTTAGTATTTCTACTTATTTTCAAATTTTATACGTTTTATTTGTTTTTTGCAACCTTTTGTTAAAAACGCTGTTAATAAAGAAAAAATAAATCATGAAAACAGCGATTATACTAATTCTTGCAGCCTTTACTTGGAGCATTCAGGCTTGCACAAACAGAACTAATAATGCCAACAACGACCATCTGAGCGATAGCCTCGATCACGATACAATGGTAACACCTGCTCCAATAGATACCTCAAATCATAAACTTGACACTATGAATATGAATCAAGATACTGTGGGGATGGAGCGTCCAAATAACAAGATTCGATAATCAACAAAAAAAAATATAATAGTTAGATGATGGGATTAAGAAACTTTCATAAAACGGGTAATGGAGAACATCAATCAACAAAATGAAAAAAATACCATGAAAAATAATATTCGGCCACGTCCAGAACTAGAAGCAGAAAATACGGATGAAAGAAGAACCATCGACGAAAACGGTTAAGAAATCAATTGGGGTGATCCGGAAATGACTGAGGCAGATAATATAGAAGGAAGAAACCTGGAAACTATAAATCAAGGGAAAGCGTCTGGCGAAATAGAAAAAAAGAAATGCCAGATGATCCGTCATTTAGGAAATTCTTTGATAAAGACCCAAGCACAGCAACGATTCGCAGTTCTAATGCCGATAGGACTTTTGGAAATGAATATCCCCGTGATGAGTAAAAACAAAGCCAGAAGAATTTGAGTAAAGATCAGAAAAAGGATACTTCACTCCTTGATGAGTTATCAAATTCAAATGATGATAGTCCGCAAAATTAACTAAGAAATAAGCTTTGTGTCTTTCTAAGGTAATTACTGCGGCACTAATAAATTTTATTATAAACCGTAATCTTTATACGCTTTTCAATCAGGGCATAAAAAATGCCCTGATTGAAAACAAGATGAATGAGAATTCATCTTTTATGTGCATCTGTTTCATCGTGTCCATGCGTTTTTACGATTTTATTATAGGTTCCTAAAAGCAAAAACGGGGCTGCCCATTGCCCAACGAAAAGTGCATCATGCTGTCTTCCAAAACATTTTAAGGTTAATGATAATGCCATAGAACCAAGAGCGGCACATAAAAAAACCGTTGAAGGAATTCTTGCTGTTTTATCTTCAATTTTTTTAGTTTCTTCTCCTTCTTTATAAGTTGGATTAATTGGAGCTTCCATGATTGTTTATTATTAAATATTAATTATTTTGTTCTTAAACCTATTTTAAAAACTCCGAATCATTAGTTGACGGATTTTCATCTTCTTTGTCATCACGATTAAATTCACCATTTCTAAAGCGTTCTTTTTCCATGTCTTCTTCAGACGTATCAGCTTCTTCTAGAGGATAAGATTCTAAATCTTCTTTTGCTTTTTTAGATTCTTCTGGATCTTCTGGATCCCCGTTAGCGTTTCCTAATTCGTCTTGAGGGTTTACGTCCTCTTTATATGTTTCACTCATTACTCCTGACTTAGGAACCTTACCGGTTTCTTCAGGATGGGGAGTTTTATTGTTCTGATTATTCGTTTCCATTGTTAAAATTTTTAGATTTACTGAACCGAGTCCTATTAATTTAACCGAGCATTTAGTATTTTGTTTTTTATAAGTTTAATCTTTTCGATTTCTCAATCTTCAGTGAAGGATTAAAAGAACCAAACTATTAACTATCAGAAAGTACTGTATTCACTCAAAATTTCAATTCCTTCAAAGAAGGAGAAATGCTTCATCACAAACATTTGATACGCCATTTGGTTTAAGTCTATGAAGATTCCTAAGTGTAATAAATGGATAAAAAATACATCGATACCCTTCAATACATTCCTGACTCAGAGCCAGGCTATACAAGAGTTAGACGGGGCAAAGGATTTGCGTATTATTTCAATGACTCTTTAATCCAGGATAAAAAAGTAATCGATCGGTTTAAAAGATTGGTTATTCCCCCCGCATGGAAAAAGGTTTGGATTTGCTTGGAAGAGAATGGCCATTTACAAGTTACGGGGCTAGATGACAAAGAAAGAAAACAATACTTATACCATCCAGAGTGGACACGTCTTCAACAGGTAAGCAAATTTGCCAAAATTCTAGACTTTGGAAAATCACTACCTTTGATTAGAAAGAAAATCCAAAAAGATAGCAGAAAAAGAAAACTAACTAAAGATAAAGTAATTGCGCTTGCACTGGAAGTAATGGAAGAAACATTAATACGTACTGGCAATACTTATTATCGAAATCAAAACGATAGTTACGGTTTAACAACGCTAACCAATAAACATGTAAATATTAAAGGAGCGAATATTCTTTTCAAATTTAGAGGCAAAAAAGGTGTAATGCATGAAATAAATGTTCATGATAAAAAACTGGCTAGACAATTAGAAGACGTGAAAGAGATACCAGGGCAGCAGCTCTTTCAATATATTGATGAAAATGGAATAAGCTGTTCAATTGATTCTGGTGATTTAAATCAGTATATTCAAGAATGCACAAATCAAAACTTTACTTCTAAAGATTACCGAACTTGGTACGGTACAGTATGGGCATTTAAGAAATTAAGTGAAATGGAGCCTTATAAGACCAAAAAAGAATGTAAACGAAATTGTAAAGAAATGTACCGTTTCGTTGCCTCGAAATTAGGAAATACACCTTCGGTCTGTAAAAAGTATTATATAGCAGATACTTTAGTAAAAGCGTATGAAAATAAAATGGCATTTCCGTTTTTCAAAAAAGCTATGCGAAAAAGCGGTAAAGCCACTGTTCTGCAAAAAGCAGAAAAGCAAGTATTGGAATTATTGGAATTTACAACTTAAAAAAAATGATCTCCACTTTTCTTTTGCACTCCCTACCCTCAAATGCGTTCTTATCCAAAGTTTCTAAATTTACCTATTATTATCTTTGTATTATTCATTCTTTCTCTTGAACGGATTGATCCCCTGTTTCTATTTCTATTTGCTTAGTAGTGACGGCATAATGACTCGGATAAATCTCAGAGCCATATTTTACGGCAAATGCTTTTGTGAATTCGGCACCAAAATAAAGGATTATCGAAGAATAATATGTCCACAATAACAATACAACTAGCGAGCCGGTAGCACCATAAGTACTCCCGACATCACTTTTACTTATATAAAATGAGATTGCAAATTTCCCAAGCATAAATAATATAGCAGTGGCAAGCGCGCCCGACAATACATCCTTCCATCTAATCTCAGCATCTGGCAAAACCTTAAATATTACGGCGAAAATAATTGAAACAACAATCAAGGTAAAGAGTTGATTAAAAACATAAAATACAACTACCGTAATATCGGGAAAAATCTCTCGCAATCGGTTATTTAATTCATCTAAAAGAGTGGTTATCACCAAAGAAACCAGTAAAATGAAAACAAGGCTAATGATAACTGAAAATGACAAAAATCTATTCTGAATTAACTTCAACCATCCTCTTTTGGGCTTAGCTTTTAAACCCCAAATATCATTAATTGAGTCCTGTATTTCTGCAAAAACTGTCGTGGCTCCTATCAACAGCGTTACAATACTCACAATAAGTGCAATCTTATCTTTGTCCCCAATTGCTGCATTTTTAATTATCTCTTGCAATTGTTTTGCAGTATCACTTCCCATGAAACCAACCAATTGGGTATACACCTGTCCTTCTACGGCATCTCGACTAAAAAACATTGCACTGAGAGAAATTATTAGAATTAATAACGGAGCCATCGAAAAAACAGTATAATATGCTAGTGCACCACTCATTCTTGTTACCTTGTGTTCAATAAATCCATTAATTGCATTTTTTAATACTACCCATATTTCTTTAAATGTTAGTTTCTTTTTCATTCCGAAAAATTTATTCAAACATAGCCGGAGGCGACCTGCATTAGGATATTGAAAACTATTTTTAAGAGACGACTGGAGTCTGTCGAAGATCGCCCATTTACAGCATCTCCTTATGAACCATCTGTATTTTATCAAATGGTATGTTTTAAACTTAAATGCTTATTAAAATAACAGAATAAAGCATTCATTGTTTGGCTTTCTTAATACGAAAAACATTTGCAAATAGTTAAAGGTGCGGTAAAAATAAAAATAAATACGATGAACACCCTTCAACAAACTAAAGAATTTAGTAAATTGCAGACATGAAAAGTGGACATGCAGATTTGCCTTTACATTATGGAAAAGTTCCGCAATGGTTAGCAGAGAGGATGAGTAGTTTAGGTGGCGCAATAGCAGAATCTATCGTTATAGAATACGGTAAAAATGCTCTTTTACAACGACTAAGTGATCCTTTTTGGTTTCAATCCTTAGGATGTGTTCTAGGAATGGATTGGCATTCTTCTGGAATAACAACTTCTGTTATGGGGGCGTTGAAGAAATCGATCAATCAACGCTCAACAGAACTAGGCATTTACATTTGCGGAGGTAAAGGCAAACATTCCATTAACACTCCAAATGAGCTTTTTCGCATTGCTTTTAAAACCGGATTAGATGGAAATAAATTAACACAAGCTAGCCGACTATCCGCACGAGTCGACAATAATGCACTACAAGATGGTTTTCAGCTGTACCAACATTCTTTCATTGTAAGCAATGAAGGCGAATGGGCCGTTGTTCAACAAGGGATGAACACGCACAACCGCATGGCCAGAAGATATCATTGGCACTCCCCTAACGTCCGTTCGTTTACAGAAGAACCTCACCAATTCATTTATGGACAAAATCAAGGTAGAATTTTAAACCTCACGGATAAAGCCGCAAGTACAACAAAAACTGGAATGCTTAATTTGTTAAAAGAAAAGCCAGAACGCATATTACAAGAAGTTAAAGTGTTAAGTATGCCCGTACGTCACGAGGTAAGAAAGGAAGACATTAACTTAAAACGATTAGGATCCATATTGGCTTTAGCACAAACTATAGAAGTAAAAGACATAGAAACGCTGCTTTTATTAGATGGGGCCGGTCCAAGAACCATTCAATCCTTAGCTTTAGTTAGCGAAATTATCCATGGCACCCCCTCTCGTTTCACTGATCCCGCGCGTTTTTCCTTTGCGCATGGCGGTAAAGATGGTCACCCCTTCCCTGTGCCTTTAAAAGTCTTTGACGAATCCATTCACATTATGGAAAATGCTATTCAAAAAGCCAGATTAAATGACAGAGAAAAAAGCAATGCCCTACGCAATCTTTCAAAGGTAGCGGAGCATATAGAGACGGAGTTCATTCCTAATGATCGCTTTGAAGATCTCATCAACAAAGAGCGGAAAGATTCTTGGAAATATGGCGGAAGAACCGTCATGGGACTTGCAAAAAGAGAAAGCAAGGCTCACAAAAAAGAAAATCCTGTCCAATTAAAATTAGATTTCTTGAACCGATTTTGAAATTCATGCTGTCAGAAAGATTCAAACTATTCCCATTTATCTTGGTTATTGGAATTAATAGAAAATATACTCATGACATTGGATCTCGCTCATCGTTTTGCAGAAAACCCTTTACTATCACCAGTGGACTTATTGCCCAGTCGTAAAGGACTCAGTATTACCTGCTTGCTAAATCCAGGAGTATTTACTTTTCAGCAAAAAACATGGTTAATTGTTCGGGTAGCGGAACGACCTGTCCAAAATGAAGGTAAGATATCTTTTCCAATATTGTATTTTCCCAAAAAAAGATCAATCAAAGGGAAACCTCTTGGAGAAACAGATGCAGATCGGGCTTTTACGAGTAGAATTGAAATTGCTGAAATTGGTTATGATGATCCGGACTTGGTTGCGATAGATTCGCGGGTAATCAATTATAAAGGGGTAGATTATCTCACTACTCTTTCTCATTTACGTTTATTTTGTAGTGACGATGGTATTCATTTTAAAGAAGCAAAAGGATTTCCTTATTTACGTGGAGAAAATATTTTAGAAGCTTTCGGAATAGAAGACTGTAGAGTAGCTTTAATAAAAAACACTTATTATCTGAGTTATACCGCAGTTTCAGAAAACGGTGTCGGAGTAGGATTAAGAACTACGGAAGACTGGAAAAATTTTGAGTTACATGGAATGATTCTCCCTCCACACAATAAGGATTGTGCTATTTTCAATGAAAAGATCAATGGCTTATTTTATGCTTTACACAGACCAAGCAGTGTCGAAATTGGTGGAAATTACATCTGGCTAGCGCAGTCACCCGATGGTATCCATTGGGGGAACCATAAATGTATCTTAAAAACCAGAAAAGGGCTTTGGGATAGCTCGAGGATTGGTGCCGGTGCTGCTCCTATAAAAACGGATGGAGGCTGGCTTGAGATCTACCATGGTGCGAATGAAAATCATCGGTATTGTCTTGGAGCTTTTTTAATGGATATTGAAAATCCAAGCAAGGTAATAGGAAGGACCAAAATTCCGATTATGATTCCTCAACATGAATATGAGACGGACGGTTTTTTTGGAAACGTAGTATTCACCAATGGCATGCTAGTTAATGGAGACGAACTAACTGTTTATTATGGAGCTGCAGACAGTTATATTTGCGCTGCTAAGTTTTCAATAGAAGCCATTTTTTCCCATTTGATATTCGTTTAAATAACTTTTTAATATTGCTCGATTTTTCTTTTTCGATTGAGATAGATTCTTGTATTTCGCGCGAAAACTTTGCTTGCCTCCTTAACAAACTAAAATTCAATCAAGTTTATTAAAAAGACAAACAAATTTTCACGGATCCTTATTATTTTTCGTAACCCGAAGTGATAACACTTTCAGATTTTAAAGCTTCCAAGACCGGTGTGCCAATATTTCCATTAGGCTCCTGAATTTTCAGCAAAGCGGCAATGGTTGAAGCCACATCTGTCATGTGTACCGTACGGCTTGTTTTCCCTTGATTAATTCCCCATCCCATGAATAGCAAAGGGATATGAGAGTCGTGAGGATTCCATGTTCCGTGAGTAGTTCCTGTTGGACGTGCAGAACTGCTACTGTACCAAGCAGGTTCTAAAATAATCTGAATAGCCCCACTACGTTTATGGTTGTATCCGTTAATAATTCGTTCGCGAATTATCTTGGGAATTGACGCTGTTTCAGCTTTTTCTGTATCCACTACATAAGCTACCCCTTCTAGGTCGTTTAAAAATCCAATAGTCGCTGATTTTAATTTCTCCAAGTCCAGTCCTTTTTCATTAATTAAAACGTTATTAAAATGCACTTGGTAATTTGCGAAGCTTAATACAAGCTTTTCTTGATTAAATGCCGTCCCCAAATACTCATTTAATTCTTTTAGAATCCTGCCAGTCTCAAATGCTCCAGCGGGCATATTATTGTCTTTCATGAAGGTTACATTATGAGCAGCACCGTGATCTGCTGACAAAAAGATCGTATATTCCCCTTTTCCTATCGTTTCGTCTAGGTAACTTAAAAATTCTCCTAAATCTTTATCCAATCGTAAATAATTATCTTCCACTTCAATGGAATTCGTTCCAAACTGATGCCCTATATAATCTGGGCTGGATAAGCTCATCGCTAAAAAGTCGGTAATACCACGTTGGCCTAATGCTTCATTTTTAATAGCTGCTTTTGCCATTTCTATGGTAAAAGTATTTCCATAAGGCGTACTCGTAATAATCCCCGGGCCATTATCTTTTAAAAGCTTTGCTGTATTTACTGGAAAAACAGGACCGTCGGTTCCTCTAAACTTTCCTTCAAATTCATTATTATCACTTGTACTTTGGACATAAGTGTCAATGGGATATAATGTATTCCAACCTTGCTTCAAGTATTTTTCAATTAAGTTTTGGTTGTTAAACTCTTTCACCCAAGTTGGCAACTCATTCATGTACCAGGTCGATGTTATCCATTTTCCCGCACCCCCATCATACCAATAAGAAGCATCGGCAAGGTGTCCTGCCGGAAGGATACTACCCCTATCTTTTATAGACACCCCTATCACTTTAGATCTAAAATTTGTGGCTAGCTTTAACTCATCTGTAATTGTGCTCGCTAATAAATTTTTTGGAGACATCAACCCGGCTTTGCTATCGCTGCCCACCGTTTGTACATCACTATCCTCGGCACAATATACGATTTGACCAGTTTTCTGAATAATAAAATCATTGCCTGCTATACCATGAATAGAGGGTACAGAGCCAGTATACAACGTAGAATGGCCTATCGCTGTAACAGTTGGCACATAATTAATGTATGCGTTCTCTGCACTGAACCCTTCATTTAAAATTCTTTTAAACCCCTCATTATTGTACCGATCATAATATCGGTAAAGATAATCCCAACGCATTTGATCGACTACAATACCTACAACAAGTTTAGGTCGTTCGAGTGTTGCTGATGACTTTTGATTTTGAGAAAATGAGGGCGCACTGATCATTAAAAAAATGATCGTAAGAGCCAGATAAAACGAAGTAATTTTTTTGTTCATTGGATTCTAAATTTGAAAGCCCCTAAACTACAAAAATCATCTTGAAATGAAGAGAATATCGAAAAAACCATAGTTTAAATCGTTCTTTATTAAAAATGCTTTTACCTTAGGCCTTTAATTTCAAAAAACATGGATACAGATTTAATAAATAATACCTTAATTACCAATGATGCAGTTGTTTTCGGAATATTAATGGCTACTCTCGCTGTTGTTTTTTACACGGCAAGCCTAACAAATTCCATTTCGAAGAAATTTTACGCGATTATCCCTCCTTTATTATTGTGTTATTTCATTCCGGGGCTTTTAAATTCTTTTAATATTATTTCAGGTGAACTTTCGGGAATTTATCACATCAGTTCAAATTATCTCTTGCCAGCTTGTTTGGTTTTATTCACTTTGAATCTCAATCTTGGCGAATTGTGGAAAATGAGAAAAAACGCGGGGATCATGTTTTTCGCAGGCATGTTGGGAATTATTATCGGCGGGCCGATTGCAGTGTGGATCGTGTCTTTAATTGCTCCGGATGTAGTATCGGGAGAAACATGGAAAGCACTGGCCACCTTGGCAGGCTCCTGGATAGGCGGAGGAGCGAACCAAGCAGCCTTGTATGCTATTTTTGAACCAGCACCGGCTGATTTTTCTGCCACTATCGCCGTGGATGTTTTTGTAGCCTACGGGTGGATGGCGCTGCTGATTTATGGAGCAAGTCAAGCACATCGCCTAAATAAATATTTCAAAGCAGATAATTCTTCAGTAGATGCATTAACGGAGCGAATGGCGGCTATTTCGAAGAAAAATGCAAGAAATCCGGAGCCGAAGGATCTTTTTATCATGGTCGGTTTGGCATTTGGAGCGGTGGCTTTAGGTCATTTATTTGCCGGATTGATCGCAGATAGCATCGCCTTGCACGCACCTCAACTTGCACAATTTAGCTTAACATCAAAATTCTTCTGGCTCATCGTAATTACAACTATCTTGGGTATCGGGCTGTCCTTTACCCGAGCGCGAAATTACGAAGGGGCGGGCGCATCAAAAATAGCGACTGTTTTTCTATATATTTTGATCGCATCTATCGGCATGCATATGGACATTTTTGCTATTCTCGAAAATCCGGGATTATTTGTCGTCGGGATGATTTGGATCTTGATCCATGCGACCCTCTTGTTTTTTGTCGCAAAACTAATAAAAGCCCCGTTTTTCTTCTTTGCTATGGGTAGTATGGGCAATATAGGGGGAGTTGCCTCCGCGTCCGCTACCGCAGCAGCTTTTCATCCCGCGTTAATATCAGTTGCAGTTATTATTTCAGTATTCAGTTACGCCATAGGTACATATGCGGGCTATTTAACTGGAATCCTTATGCAAATGGTCGCACCTTGATGCAATTGTGAAGCTGCAAAGCATTAACAAAACCAACGAATAATAAGTTAAGCTGCCTCAAATTGAGGCGGCTTTTTTTATTACAGGTAACCATTTTTCATAATGAATAAAATTAAATCCCAAATTAATCTAAAAATAGTTCAGAAGCTAAAACATATCCCTTTCCTCAGACGTTAAATACCTGCTTTTAAGACATAATATTATGCTCATAACAGCTTAATCGCCAAACAAACAGCCTGAGTGTAACCAGCTCATTAATACCATTGAAATCAATCATTTATTAATAATCATTCTAATGAAAAGGGAACTGTTATTACTACTAACAATACTTTCTATTGGTTTCGCAACCTGCAGTAAAGATGATAAAAAACCGTCAGAAACACCTGATATTTTAGGGCGCTGGTATGCAACGGAAATGGAGGTCAACAAAAAATGGCAGCTCGTTAAAAACTCATGCTTTGATGGCACGTTTGCAGAATTCTCTGAAGAATTAATCTACAAAAGTTACGACAGTTGTACCAAAGTTAGTTTTTCTGGAAATTATAGCAGATCAGGAAATATCGTGACGTGCAAAGTCGGAGGTGCAACGGTAATTTATCGAATTATAGAGTTGTCTGGGAACAATTCAACATTAGAAATGACGGAGGGTAGTCAAAAAGTAAAAATGAAAGCTGTTAGGCTTAATTCTTCGATGTAGATTGACAAACAAAAAAAAGCCTCCTACATTATGTAGAAGGCTTTCTGGGTGGTGCCAGCTGGAATCGAACCAGCGACACAAGGATTTTCAGTCCTTTGCTCTACCGACTGAGCTATGGCACCCTTCCGTTAAAAACAAACGTTTTTGTTTCGTTTGGGAATGCAAATGTAGCTTCTTTTTTCAAATTTGAAAACTTTTTCGAAGAAAAAATAACATTAATTTAACGATTTTATTGCTCTCTGCTGATAATGAGCTTTTTGAATTGAAAATTAAATTACTTTTATTTTAACTATAAACTCTCACCGAGTCATCCTTTTGCTAAAACCCACCAATTATACAATTAGTTTATTCGCGAAGGGAATAAATTTGACGTGAAGCGTTTGACTTAACAAAGCATCAGTTGTTTTTGGAAATTAATCCGAAGTAAATCGCTTTACCTCGATCACTCTTTGTTTCACTTTTAACTCTATTTTAGGAATTTCAATAGGTTTTCCTTCAAGCACTCGAATAGACATTGGTTTGAACTCTGTATAAACATTTTTCGGCAAGGAATTCTCATCCACCGAAAGCTCATATTCCCCAATGGGAAGAAAAAGTGTAAACTCTCCATTAGCATTTGTTAATGCCTGACTTGTAAAATTGTTTTGACCACTAATCAATAAACGAAGGCCTCCATGCTTCTCGGACACTTCCATGCTCGTGCGCTCATCATAGTAATAATAAAACTTTCCTGTTATTTTTCCGGTTCTTTGAAGAGGGACGTTTACTTTAAGGTCACGACTGTTAAGAACAACTTCAGGAGAAATCTTTGCATGCCAGTTCTGAGACAGCACCCGAAGCGAATAGGTGCCATAAGGGACTTTTTTATATTCAACGGCCCCATTCCTTTGACTAATAAAGCTAACCCCGCCTATGAGCGCTATTTGCCCTTCTGCAGGAAGGTCCCCTTCGTCAAAAACTCCATTGGTATTATTATCATAAAACATAAAAATTTCAATCTTCCCTTTTTTCTGCGGACTTACATTTCTGCCGTCAGGTAAACTATAAGAAATCCCGGCTTGAACTGCCGAAGAGGAAGAATTATAATAGGAAGTTTTAAAACTATAAAAATAGGCATTTATAAAAGCGGACATCGAACGGGTGAACGCGTACTCTGACATTCCAGAATACATCCAGTTTTCACCGCTATAAGAATCCCGATTGTAATTCATGTTCAGTTGAGTCTTCAGTTTATTTTCTAAAAAATTCTTTCTTAATCCTGGCGATACGCTGAAACGATAAACCTTATTGTTTCCTTGAAAGGCATTGCTCATCGCTTCAAACACGGAAAAACTTCCTTGCTGAAAGTAAGAATTTAAGCTAAAAGCCCCAAAAGTCCAAGAAGCACTTGTGCGCAAATCCAGTTCATTTCTACCTGTAATTGGTGATTTTGAAAATCCATTCTCCGAAGAAAGGTAAATAGAATGCAAGTTATTTTTACTACGCCAGCTCAATGCTTCTGTGAATCGAAAAGAACTCATCTTCAACTTTTGTTCCTCTGCCATTGACGGGACTACCCACTGCCCTTTCTCGAATATTTTATTGGCAGATAAACTTAAATTCAGGAACTTAGTCAATGAAAAAGAAGCCCCACCTTCTATTCTGGAATTTGAAAAATTACTATTGCTATTAAACCTAAGGGAAAGGTTCTGGGGATCATAATTATAAAAGCTAAAAGCAGCCCAAGTATTGGCTTTCTTAAAATTCCGGCTCAGGCGTTCGTTCAACTGAAGGACACCACGCCTAATCCCAGGATAATAACTGCTACTGTAAAAGTTATTGCTGTTAATAGAATACTTTCCGAAAGTACCGCTAAATGTATTACCAAAAGCCATGGAGGGCTTATAGGAAGAGCTTGGATCATCAACTAGTCTGGTCATTCCTCCGCCCAAATCAAAGCCCAGTTGAGCCTTATTCTTCAACTGATATTGGACATGATTCATAAGGATCATACTTTCTGACCCTTCATAAGGCGAGCGGTCATAAAGCAAACTTGAAATATATAAACCTCCTTTGGGGTTCCTGAAAAAAGACTTACCAAAGGCTGTATAACCATTATCTATAGCGATCGAATATTGATCACCCAATAGATTGTGCTTTTTATCTACAATGCCCAATTCTACACGTTTAGTCTCTTCCTCATTTTTGGCATATACTTTAACACCACGGCCATTAATAAATGTTTCCAAGCTTTCCGAGATACTTCCAGCCATGATCCCAATATTTTTTAACTCATAATCAATATAGGTATTGGTCACAAGTGGGCGGTTATCGTATTGTGTATATTGACTGGTGTTAATACTAAAATCCAGAACACCTCCAGACATTTGAAAGGCCCCACGGCCGGAGATTTGGAGGGCTTCATTGCTCGAAGAGATATTACTTCCACTTATACTGATTTTATTACTTCCATAATAATCATAATAGCCTTGATGTGAAGGATCCACATAATTCCGATTTCCAGCGACGTTCTGAACCGATATAATAACATTATTGATAAAATCGCCATTGGCATAAAGCGCGGCAACATTCACCGCATATTGCTCTATTTTTAATAACTCCTTACTGATGATTCTTTTGAATACAACAATAGTGTCTCTAAAGGGTGCCAATTGAATACTTTTTTGAACCAGACTTTTACCACCCCTCAAATCGGGAAAAGATGCAGTCAGTGTAATGGTTTCTCGGCTATTTCCCTGGTTATTCAACAATACAGAGACAGACAGGGAGTCTCCAACATGCTGCATCAACTCCGTAGAGCGATAGTTAATTAACCTTACCTCTCTTTTAGGCTCAACCCTTAATCTGCTTGTAAATTGCCCTTGTACCTCACCAAGGCTATCCAATAAATTGATATGGACAAGCGATTCACCGGAAGAAACTTCATTGTTAACGAATAAACGGACGGGATAAAATATTTTCGAATCAGCATCGATACTAACTTCCGCATTACCCCTTCCTAATAAATTGATTCCAGGAATTGCAGACAGTGAAATTTGGCCAGTAAAAAGAGATGGGCCTGAATTTTCAATCACCAAGGTTAAAGCAAGGAGTGATCCATTCGCCGCAATTAGGTTGCTATCGCTTTGAATGGTCAATACGTGTCGACTATTTTCTTGAGCATAAGTAGGCTTTGAAAAATAGAAACAGAAAAAAGCTATGCTGAACAATAGAAAACTATATTTCGTAAAGCATTTAAACATTCTAAACTTTCTTTATGTTATTGAGGGATCAAGGTATATATGAGAGTTGCTCTATACATATCTGGCTTCGCATTTTGCAAACGGGTATCACTCGGACTCGTAAAATACCGAATATCAAATGCTCTCGCTTGCGTACCGCTATTAATCACACTATTAATAATCGTTTGAGCAGCATTAGAAAGCTGAACAGTTCCAGCAACGCTACTATTATTCACTGCCTTTAAATTTAAACTGACCGTATTGAGCGGGATGCTGCTTTCCAGCGACTCAAATGCCGAACTTTGCGCTTTAACTTGCAAGGCATAAGGAGTGCTCGATATCACAGACAGACCATTGGTATAGATCTGCGATACACCGTTTACATAGTCGCTGATAGATTTAAATTCCAATAAGCCGTTATTGGCATTGCTATTTACTTGGATGCTGTAAACGGGGTCTACAGGTGGTGTTCCCTCAGGAACAATTTGTATTCCAGCACTTCCGCTTGACTGAGACAGACTAGAACTATTTCTATCCAAAATTGAAAATGTCAGGCCAATAGTATACGCATTATATGTTTTAAGGTTCTCTAAATAAGATCCACCGGCGATAATGATATCGAAAGTAATTAAAAACTGCCTGTAATAATTATTCGGTCCTGTAGATAGTGCCCATAAAGAACTCTGGACAATTGGCTGGTTTACCTGACTTAATGGAATCGGATTATTCTGAATTCCCAACTGCTGAATTGTTGGTCCATCTCCAGTAATGCTTTTAATCCGAATACTGATCTTCCGCGGTTCAATCTCTTTTCCTTCTCCATTTTTTATAGGTCCATTAACACGAACCATTAACGCCCAATTGGGGAAATTAACATTATTTGGAGAAATGGCAACTTGTAACCTAAAGGCTGGGGATGTTATTCCAAGATAAGATTTAACTTGTGTATAGTCCGTCGATGTACTAGTTTCAATCTTTTGCGCGTAAGATTGTTGGCCTGATAAAATAATCACGGCAAAAGAAAATATTAAAGAAAATACTTTATGTTTCATCCTCGTGATTTATTTTAAACGGGTAAAAACGATTGAAGAAATTCATTACTTTTGAGCAACTGCGGTGCCCACAACGGCATCGTAACTAAAAGACAATTCTGCCAGTTTTACGGAAGCCGCACCTTCATAATCGATAATAGCCGTAGCAATATACTTTGCTGGGGCTAAACCTTCAGGTAACTGAAGAAATAAGTCCCTACTGTTACCAGGCATGGTATAAAAAACTACATCTGCAAGCTTTACTTTTGCTCCGGTAGCTTGATTTAATAATTCACAATTCACAGTGCCATCCGTCCAAATATTACCCTCATTGCTAAAACTTAGCCTTAAATGGTTAGGTTGATCCTTTTTATAAGCAAAGTTTTTTATCTCAATATTTGCATCCTTGATAACATCGTAGCGGTGATAAATTTTCACTCCCGACCGTACTGCAATCTTAATATTAGCACCCTGTTCATTAATACCGTCTGTAGGATTAATCTGGGTTATATACAACATCGAGGTGTGTACAGGTACAGAACTATCGGCATCCTCAGGCACATTAAGCTGAACTTCCAATTCATAACTGGCATTAGGTGCTAAGGAAAAGAACGATTGTGGCAAAATATTAATCCAGGAGGCGCTCGATGTTTTACTTTCGCCGGCATCGAGTACCACGTTCGTTCCTGATTGGTCGTATTCCCAATCATTTAAGGAGACCGAGAGCTCCAGGGTATTCGTTGAGCTTGGATTGTTGATCAAGATTTTCTTGGTTTCACTTCCTCCTGGGTTTACGGTAAAATAGGTACGTGGAGGACTAACGGATATCCCGGTCTGAGAGAACGCTATAAAGGGAAATAGTGAAGAAATACCGAATAAAACAACACTAATGATTTTAAATTTGAATAATTCCATTTTTTTGGTTTTGCAACAAATATAAAACTTAAAAAGCAATTACTGCATTTTACAGTAATTGCTCTAATTCTTAGTCATATTTGCAATCTAGCGCTATTATTTCGCTTCTATGCTATAAGTTACCACTGTAGTATAAACGGTTGCTGCGGTAGACGCCCCAGTTCCTTTAAAGTAGCTATTTACATAAGCATTTCCACCAAGGGCTTTATACTCGATATTAAATTTCTCAGTTGTACCCCCTTTATCGCTACTAATTAACTGTGTCGAAGTAGTTCCTAAACTAACCGGTGTATAAGTTGGAGTCAATGTAGTGGTTCCTTTTGAAGGTGTAACCGTAATTCCTGAAGATTCAATGGTTTGACTTCCGCTACTAGCAGTTAGATCTTTTATACTTGAAGCAACCTTTACGATAAAACCGCCAGTACTATAAACAGTTAAATGATCGGCTTGAGTGGACTTAACTCCAGTATTATAATCTTCTACGGTTGTATACACTAAATCTACATTTGATGCGCTAGCTACGATAGATTGGATTGCGTTTAATTTTACATTTAAATTCACAGTTGCAGGATTTTGTGCAAGAGTAGCTGCAACGGTTGTAAAAATGATGGCGAATGTTAAAATGATCTTTTTCATGGTCTTTGTTTTAATCTTGTTTTTCTTTGTTTTTGTTTTCTTTCTTTGCGGCATTGGACTTTGTTTTTCTTCCCATTTGCCACGACAAAGGTAGGGCGGTTCCTCTCCCCCATTTGTAGTAAAAAAAGCAAGCTTTTGTAGTTAAACACTTATTGAAATGTAGTCGTATTACTACACAAACATCGATTTAAAAAGGTGAAAGAGAATTGATTGGTGATTAAACTTAGGAAGTTTCGATGCCCATCAGCGTATTGCGAAAATCGCCTGTTTCAATTAGAAAGTGATGTGTGATCTGTGGTCGGTGAACTGTGATGGGTGGACGGGTTACGAGGTGCGAGGTACGGGTTACGAGGTACGAGGTACGGATTGCGAGGACCCTTGCCGTTCATTCCGAGCGAAAGAAATCTCTTGGTTTGGTGCAGGGAATAAACAGATCTCTCCGCTTCAAAATGGCGCGGGGCTAATCGCTGATAGCTCACAGCTGACTTCAAAAAAAATAAAGCGATCATTGCATTACACAATGATCGCGGATAAACAAAGATTTGCCATGGGCAAAGAAAGTTCTTCGTTTTAGCTAACCTCTAGAGAGTGATAGCTTTTTTATTGAACGTTTTATTGGGCTAAGATGGTATTCCGCCTGTATCATTTAGATAATATTGCTTTTTATGAACCACACCTTAGATAAAGCTGCAATTGTATCCATTTTTATGTTTTCAAGAAATATTAAACTAAAAGCAATTACTGCATTTTACAGTAATTGCTCTAATTATGATCTTATTTGTTATCCACCGCTATTATTTTGCTTCGATGCTATAGGTAACTACCGTAGTATAAACGGTTGCATCGGTTGATGCTCCTGTTCCTTTGAAAAACTTGTTCACATAAGCATTGCCTCCCGCCGCTTTATATTCGATATTAAATTTTTCAGATGTTCCGCCTATAGCGCTACTAATTAACTGTGTCGAAGTAGTTCCTAAACTAACCGGTGTATAAGTTGGTGTCAATGTAGTGGTTCCTTTTGAAGGTGTAACCGTAATACCAGATGACCCAATGGTTTGACTTCCACTACTTGCAGTTAAATCTGTTACACTTGAAGCGACTTTGACAACAAATCCACCAGTACTATAAACCGTTAAATGATTATTTTGATCAGACTTAACCCCTGTGGTATAATCTTCAACTGTATTATACACTAAATCTACACTTGCTGCGCTAGCCACGATAGACTGGATGGCGTTTAACTTTACATTTAAATTCACAGAAGCTGTTTGTGCAAAAGTAGCTGCAACAGCGGTAATAATGATGGCGAAGGTTAAAATGATCTTTTTCATGGTCTTTGTTTTAATGTTGTTTTCTTTCTTTGTTTTTGTTTTCTTTCTTTGCGGCATTGGACTTTGTATTTCTTCCCATTTGCCACGACAAAGGTAGCTCGGTCCCAGCCCTGGACCTGTAGTAAAAAAAGCAAGCTTTTGTAGTTAAACACTTATAGAAATGTAGTCGTATTACTACATCGATGTCGATTTAAACAAATGAAAGAGAATTGATTGGTCATTAAACTTAGGAAGTTTCGATGCCCATCAGCGTATTGCAAAAATCGTCTATTTCAATTAGAAAGTGATGTGTGATCTGTGGTCGGTGAACTGTGATGGGTGGACGGGTTGCGAAGTACGGGTTGCGAGGACCCCTTGTCCTGCGTAACGAAGTGCAGTCGAGAAGTCTCTTGGTTTGGGACACGGAATAAACAGATCTCTCCGCTTCGAAATGGCGCGGGGCTAATCGCTCCAAGCTGTTCGCTGATAGCTGATAGCTCACAGCTGACTTCAAAAAAAAAAGCGATCATTGCATTACACAATGATCGCGGATAAACAAAGATTTGCCATGTGCAAAGAAAGTTCTTCATTTTGCTAACCTCTAGAGAGTGACAGCTATTTTTAAAAAGTATTATTGAGCTGCGATTGGTATACAATAGTCAGCGCAGATATGAGTTAAGTGCTATATAAAGCTGCAATTGTATCCATTTTTATGTTTTCAACAAATATTAAACTAAAAGCAATTACTGCATTTTACAGTAATTGCTCTAATTATGATCTTATTTGTTATCCACCGCTATTATTTTGCTTCGATGCTATAGGTAACTACCGTAGTATAAACGGTTGCATCGGTTGAAGCTCCTGTTCCTTTGAAGAACTTGTTCACGTAAGCATTGCCACCAGCAGCTTTATATTCGATATCAAATTTCTCCGATGTACCACCTATTGCGCTACTAATTAATTCTTTCGAAGTAGTTCCTAGATTAACCGGTGTATAGCTTGGGTTTAATGTAGCTGCACCACCACTCGCGGTAACAGAAATTCCCGAAGATTCAATCTTTTGAGTTCCACTACTAGCGGTTAGATCTTCTACACTTGAAGCAACCTTGACGACAAATCCGCCCGTACTATATACCGTTAAGTGGTTAGCTTGCTTAGACTTAACTCCTACATTATAATCTTCTATAGTTGTATACACTAAATCTACACTTGCTGTACTAGCTACGATAGATTGGATAGCGTTTAATTTTATGTTTAAATTCACAGTTGCCGTCGGAGTAACAGGATTTTGTGCAAGAGTAGCTGCAATGGTTGTAAAAATGATGGCGAATGTTAAATTGATCTTTTTCATGGCTTTGTTTAATTTTGTTTTCTTTGTTTGTAGTTGTTTTCTTTCTTTGCGGCATTTGGGTCTTTGTTTTTCTTCCCATTTGCCACGACAAAGGTAGCTCGGTCCCAGCCCTGGACCTGTAGTAAAAAAAGCAAGCTTTTGTAGTTAAACACCTATTGAAATGTAGTCGGATTACTACACAAACATCGATTTAAAAAGGTGAAAGAGAATTGATTGGTGATTAAACTTAGGAAGTTTCGATGCCCATCAGCGTATTGCGAAAATCGCCTGTTTCAATTAGAAAGTGATGTGTGATCTGTGGTCGGTGAACTGTGATGGGTGGACGGGTTACGAGGTGCGAGGTACGGGTTACGAGGTACGAGGTACGGATTGCGAGGACCCTTGCCGTTCATTCCGAGCGAAAGAAATCTCTTGGTTTGGTGCAGGGAATAAACAGATCTCTCCGCTTCAAAATGGCGCGGGGCTAATCGCTGATAGCTCACAGCTGACTTCAAAAAAAATAAAGCGATCATTGCATTACACAATGATCGCGGATAAACAAAGATTTGCCATGGGCAAAGAAAGTTCTTCGTTTTAGCTAACCTCTAGAGAGTGATAGCTTTTTTATTGAACGTTTTATTGGGCTAAGATGGTATTCCGCCTGTATCATTTAGATAATATTGCTTTTTATGAACCACACCTTAGATAAAGCTGCAATTGTATCCATTTTTATGTTTTCAAGAAATATTAAACTAAAAGCAATTACTGCATTTTACAGTAATTGCTCTAATTATGATCTTATTTGTTATCCACCGCTATTATTTTGCTTCGATGCTATAGGTAACTACCGTAGTATAAACGGTTGCATCGGTTGATGCTCCTGTTCCTTTGAAAAACTTGTTCACATAAGCATTGCCTCCCGCCGCTTTATATTCGATATTAAATTTTTCAGATGTTCCGCCTATAGCGCTACTAATTAACTGTGTCGAAGTAGTTCCTAAACTAACCGGTGTATAAGTTGGTGTCAATGTAGTGGTTCCTTTTGAAGGTGTAACCGTAATACCAGATGACCCAATGGTTTGACTTCCACTACTTGCAGTTAAATCTGTTACACTTGAAGCGACTTTGACAACAAATCCACCAGTACTATAAACCGTTAAATGATTATTTTGATCAGACTTAACCCCTGTGGTATAATCTTCAACTGTATTATACACTAAATCTACACTTGCTGCGCTAGCCACGATAGACTGGATGGCGTTTAACTTTACATTTAAATTCACAGAAGCTGTTTGTGCAAAAGTAGCTGCAACAGCGGTAATAATGATGGCGAAGGTTAAAATGATCTTTTTCATGGTCTTTGTTTTAATGTTGTTTTCTTTCTTTGTTTTTGTTTTCTTTCTTTGCGGCATTGGACTTTGTATTTCTTCCCATTGCCACGACAAAGGTAGCTCGGTCCCAGCCCTGGACCTGTAGTAAAAAAAGCAAGCTTTCGTAGTTAAATGCCTATTGAAATGTAGTCGTATTACTACATCGATGTCGATTTAAACAAATGAAAGAGAATTGATTGGTGATTAAACTTAGGAAGGTTTCGGTTACCCACGAGCGCAAAGGAAAAACTTTGTATGTTTCTATTAAAAAGTGATGAGTGATCTGTGGTCAGTGAACTGTGATGGGTGAACGGTGAACGGTGAACGGGTTACGAGGTGCGGAGTACGGGATACGGGTTGCGGGGACCCCTAGCCGTTCATTCCGAGCGAAACAAAGTGCAGTCAGAAATCTCTTGGTTTGGTGCAGGGAATAGACAGATCTCTCCGCTTCGAAATGGCGCGGAGCTGATAGCTCAAATCTGAGCGTTGAAAACTGATAGCTGATGGATAATAGCTCACAGCTGACTTCAAAAAAAAGCGATCATTGCATTACACAATGATCGCGGATAAACAAAGATTTGCCCATGGGCAAAGAAAGTACTTCGTTTTGCTAACCTCTAGAAGGATAGCGTTTTTTTTTAGAAAATATTATTGAGCTGCGATAGTATAGGTAACTGTAGTGTTATACACTGACTCTTCACCACCATCTGCGGCAAAAAATTTATTCACGTAAGCATCCCCACCTCTTCCTTTATAAATAATGTCAAAGTTTCTATCTACTCCACCTTTATTATTACTTATAATCTCTTTTGCAGTCGTATTCAGTGGAATTCCGCTACCTAACTTAGTAACATTTGCAAAACCATTAGTTGTTCCTAATGCAGCAGTAATAAGAATTCCTGATGAAGCTAAAGTTTCATCATTATTTACGTTTCTATTTTTCAAAGTTATATCTTTGGATTCAACAGTTACGTTAAATCCACCAGTGCTATAAACTGTTAAATGATCTTTTTGATCTGATGTTACACCTTCGTCGTAATCAGTCTTAGTAATATAAGTCAAATTCACTCCTCCTGTATTGTTAATAGTCAAGATTTGGATTGGCTTCATAATGACACTAAGTTCAACGCCTTCTTTCGTTTGTGCTTGTGCAAAATTGGATACAACTACTGCAGAAAGCATAATTGCTGTGATTTGGATAAATTTTTTCATTGTTTAAATTTTCAGTTTGTTTTCTTTCTTTGTTTATGACTATTCGAGATAATTCTAATCCTTTTTGTCGTCGTCAAAGATGAGGAAGGTTTCACTCGAGATTTGTAGTAATTAAAGGGGAATCGTGTAGTATAATAACGACAAGCGGAAGTGTAGCTATCAGCAGTCAGTTATCAGCTATAGGCCATCCGCCCTTTTCTTTCATCACAATTATGCATAACGTTATTCAACAATCGGCAAATATAAACTAGAAAAAGATTCGCGAAGAATTTTGACACGCTATGACAAAAATTGGGATGAAATTATTGGATGTCTCATATCGTTCCTAAAATCACTATACCACACAAACCAAGTGAAACTGAAACTATAGAAGCGAGAATAGCGGAATTGGATGAGTATAAAATTGTGTTGGAGGTATTTTATCATAACCTAAGGTTGGAGCTAGGTGCAAAGGATAGTTGTATAGCCAATAGATCATAAATATTATTCGGCGAGGTATTATTTTTCTACCGTTATTATAATCTTATCATCTGCAATGTTTGAAGATTTGTCAAATGCTGTAAAAGTAAGCTCATAATCTCCCTCTACAGATGGTAACCCCGATAATTTCATTTGCTCACTATCAAAATTCAACCAGTCAATCTGGTTTAGGTTAACTCTGTAAGTCAATCTCTTATCATCTATATCTTTAAAATAATCTTTAGGGACGGATATCTCGAATTTCTCTCCAACTCGAACCCTTGTGTCGGAAAGTGGATGATAAATAAATGGTTTAAACAGTTTTGAAGTATTGACCCAAAATATATCTGATTCGGTTATTCCATTTTCTCCGATTTGAATTCGGGTAAAAAACAAAAATTTATTGTCAATACTTACAAATGGTCTTCTATCCCAATCCTTTGAATTTATTGTTGAATCAATGAGTTGAGGTTCAATCCAGTTGTTATTAATGTCACGATAACTTATATATAAATCCATCCCTGTTTCATCGTCTGTATATCTACAAAAGATTACGTAATCTTCTTTCGGGGAAATAAACACACTTTCCTCATCATTCGATGAAACAAATTCAGAAATAACATCAGCACTTTGATATTCATTGTCGATTAGTTTTGAATAGAATAAATTAGCGGTATGGCAGTCTTTCTTTCCTTCACAATTTCTATTAGAAGAAAAATAGATGGTGCCATCGTATGTTATGCAGGCATTAGCTTCTCTGCTTGTCGAACTTACTGGAGCCGGTATCATTTTTGGAGAAACCCACTCGTCATTAACCTTCTCAAGCATCCAAATATCGGTGTAGACGTTATCCGTATCTACTTTACTTTGAGAATAAATCAAAGATTTACCATTTGGCGAAAAATATGGTAAATAGACGGATTCATTTTTTAATGGCTCAAAGACTATCGGTTCTGTCCATTTTCCATCATTCTTCTTAGAATAAAATATTTCTCCACTGAAGTTCTCCTTGTTTAGTATCCCAAATGCTAATTCCCGTTTGTCGGGTGTAAATGAAATACCTTGCTCTAACCGGCCCTTCACTGAAACAGTACCTGGCGCAAAAATTACTGGAATAGAATCAGGATAGGCTTGCATAAAATAATCAGTCGATTCAGTAGCCGATTTACAACTAATCAGTAAGAGAAGGAGAATAAGCGGTAGGATTATCTTAGTCATATGTTTCAATATTTCAATATCTCCTTTTGTGCTGCTAAACATAAATATATGAATATATGCGCAACTATATAACAATGACATGGGCGACTATATTTTTATCGTATTGCAAAAAAAGAGGCAAGTGATCCCTTTTTAAACAGTTTCTCTAATAATTAACTAGCGATGCATTTGAACTCCTTCATACTTGGCTTGAGCTTTTTGCTGGGCATATGCGATAGTTCTGCGACAAGTCTGCGACTAAATGGCTGTTTAGTCGCAGAACCGTCGCAGATTGTCGCAGAAAGGGATAACCAGGCTTAGAGCAGATAGCCAACAGGGCAATACGCTTATTAAACAAACGAACAATAAATTTAGTTGCTTATCACTACTAAACTCTACATTTTCTTTATCATCTGCATACCCCTTCGAAGAGAAGATTCGCCAATGGAAAGCTCTTTTTAGCGTCATTGCTCATTGTCTAAATCTCATTAAAAAAACTGCAAGATTAAAGCGGTTTATCGATCTTAACTCAACATCTAAAACAGGTAACACGCTTGAGAACCCTTGCGATATTATACTATTTTTATGTTGCTGACATAAGGCATAAACCTTATATTAAATCATTGATATGGGAATGGGTTACAATGAAAATACACATCAATACTCTAAGGTAATTAACCTATTAATTAAGGATTGAAGAGTCAAAAAAACCGAGCTTTCTTTAATGATCTTCATTATTTCCTCCCTAGTTTTCACCATTTTCTTTAGCCTTCTCCCGGTTCAGAAAAGATGGCAATAAAACTTTTATATTTATTTCCAGATGTTATGTAAAGCTTTGCATAACGTTTGTTATGTAAACAAAAGGATTATGTAAAGTATAAAGCGATTGTTGCCTTTCCATCTATTCCTGAATGGATTTTAATGGAGTTTGCTTTACATAATCCTTGCAGTTAAAAGCTATTTAACCAGGCTTTGAGACCCGTATTTCCTATCCACATTGCATCAACAGCTTCGGCAGGTTTAACATTTATATATGCCTTTTCAAGAGCTTGCCTTTTTAGATTAGCATCCGCTTTGGCATATATCTCAGTGGTTTGGACAGATACATGGCCGAGAATGTCCCTGATGTAGACCAGGTTTATTCCAGCTTGCAGAAGATGCATCGCTTTAGAATGCCGCAAAGAATGACAGCTTATCCTTTCAGGAATTAGACCCTGATCTTTCTCCCGTGCCATTTTCACATATTTAAACAGTATATTGGTAATGCCGGCCCTGGTTAGTTTTTGATGATAGCTATTAGCAAAAAGTGGATACTGGTTTGCGAACGGCTCCATCAATTTCCATTCGGTCATATACTTTTTCAATATATCAACTTGATCATCTAATAGCGGAATAACCCGGCTTTTATTTCCCTTACCTTTCAAAAGGATGGTATGTGGTTTATTAAAGCGGACAGATGCAGGTGTAAGATCAATGATTTCCTGTACCCGGGCGCCTGTATCGTACAACAAAGATAATAATGCTAGATCGCGCCTGCCTTTCCTGATGCTAACATCAGGCTGTTGCAACAACAATCTAATGCCATCAATTGTCAGGTAACTCATTACGGGCTTGCTCACCTTTTTAATCCGTATAGACATGATCTGTTGATATTCATGTAAGTAATCCGGTCGTTGGTATTGCACATATCTAAAAAACGAATGTATTGCAGCAAGCCTTTGATTTCTGGTTGCTGTACCTGATCTCCTTTCCGATTCCAGCCAGTCCAGGAACTCTACGATCAGCTTTTTAGTTATTGATATTAGCTCAAGCTTTTCTGGCTTAATGCCTTTTTTGCGTTCCATAAATGTTATCAGCAGAATAAATGTATCGCGATATGATACGACGGTATTTGCACTTAAGCCCCTTTCATGGGTCAGATATTTTGTAAAAAAATACGTCAGGTATTTTGAGAAATCAGTAGGCTTCATATTCAAGGCTTGGGAAAACGTTTAAACATAATAAGTCGGCATTTTTAAGAAGACCAGGATACATCTCGGCAGTCAGCCTAACATACAGGTCTGTAGCTTTAAGGGATTGATGGCCCAAGAATGTGGAGATGATAGGTAGCGAGCAATATAAATCGAGTCCATCATCAACCATTCTTGCCAAAGAATGACAGGCTGTGGTATGCCTTATATCATGGATTCTCGGACCTGAATGACAATGTGTACCACCAACAAAAGCAATTTCCGACTTTATTAATATCTTTCTGAACCAACGGTAAACGGATGACCATTTACAGGATGAACCATTTAGTGTTACGAAGAAAGGGCTATCATCAGAAGTATCGATAGGGAGTTGATCTCTATATTCTAAGTATGTTTGGCATTCGATTGCTAACGAACCTGAAAGTGGCACAGTTCGTTCCAAACCATTTTTACTGTCTTTCACTACAATATAGTTATCGATCAGGTTGAAGTCTTTATTTCTTAGCCCTAACGCTTCATTGATACGTAACCCTGTACCATATAGGAACCTGATCAAAAGCGGCATCGAGAACACCGAAGAATTCATCTTCAGGCATTTTGTAGCTAATTCATCGCAAGCATTAAAGATATTTGCCATCTCTGTTTTTGAGAAAACATACGGAACAAAGGAATCTCTTTGTTTGGGCAGTTTGCCAACAAATGAACGGATATTGATATTGCACAGATAAGAGGAAAACTGATTGATGCAAACACAACGCGCATATCGATAATTGTCAGATTCGTTGCCCATTTTTGCAAACCATTTATCCGATAGTTCTTTAGAAATACCAACAGTAGTTTCTCCTGCTTCAATGGTAAACCGGTCGAATTTGGCGAACAACTTTTCTTGCTCTAAGTACTTATAACCAAGACTTCTTTTAAAGGATACAAACTGTTCGATATGATTGGCATAAATGCCCCAGTAGTTTATTTTAGGCATAAAAGTATCCTCCTTTCTGCGTATAAAACGATATGGGCACCGTAGGAACATCTAATACGCAATGACGGAGTGATTGCAGATCAACACGTAAATAATACCGGGTTGTTTCAGTGTTTTCATGACCCAAAATTTCTGAAATAACTGGCAGGGTAGTTTTATTTTCAAGCAGACGCCCGGCCAAACTATGTCTAAGCGCATGAGGCCCCCGTTTTTTATGTAATGTGTTTATATCTGTATTTGAAAAGGCTTGTTTTACTATCGTATAAATTGAAGTGGGCATCAGTTCTTTATACGGCGAAACAGCCAAAAGAAAAACATATGGGCTATTTGATTTTGGCCTGCCATATCTTAAGTAGTCAATGATGGCATTACCCACCTCCGGTAGCAGGGGTAATTCCAGTGCCCTGCCTGTTTTATACTGTGCCATCTTAATTGCGCTTTGCGTCCAATCAATATTACTGAATTGGATATTAGCTATATCAGAAGCCCTCAAGCCTAATTTTGCGGCCAATAATATAATCGCATAATTGCGTTTACCAGTAGCGCAAGCTCTATCGATGGAATCAATCAGTTTTACAACTTCAGCTGTTGCATAGGTGGAAGGTAGCTTCGCCTGTAGCCTATAACCGTTTTTAGGAATGATCTTGGAATAATCGACATCAAGGATTTGCTGTTTATATAAGAAGCTAAAAAAGCCCCTGATAACAACTATGGTTCTGCTTGCCGTTGCCTGATTTTGTGGCTTAAAGCGTTTGAAATACATTAAGAGGTGCAGTTCATTTAGATCCTTTATCGACTGGATATTGTTCTGTATTAAATAACTCAAGAAATCAGACAGGTATAATCTGTATATATAGAGTGTCTGTTGGGAATACCTTTGAGCACATCGGTCAACGATGTATTCAGTCATCAGTTTACCCACCGAGCCTTCAAAAGCAATTAGGGTATTTTTTATCCTTAGCACGATCCCTGTTTCTTGGAATTCAATGAGGTCATTGATAACCATTAAGTTCATCTTTTCATAGCCTGTTAGAGTTTTGAGGTCCTTATCTGCAAATAGATGAGACAAATAATCTTTACAAACAGTCGTATCTACCAAAACGATCTCATGTGTTAAAAGATAATTCTCGAACTTTCGCCAATACGTGCGGTAGCTTAAAATCGTATTGTCAGCCACTCTTTGATCATTTTTAAAATAAGCCCTGATCTCGCCTATGAGGTCTTCTAATTTCTTGGGTTTGTGTTTCATTGATACAATATTTTGTTTGGGGCAACATCGCCCACTAACAAAAATATCGAGTATGATTATGTAAAGTGAAATCTTTCAAATCCTGTCTAGAAGTAAATAGTAGGCATTAATAGCTTAAACTTTACATAATCATTTTGTTTACATAACAGAAGACTTTATGTTCCAGCTAACTTCAACAGAACCTGATCAAAAAGAATCACTTTCAATTTCCTTAAGGGTAACAATGGTGTAATTGATATCCATAAGTTTGGCATTTTCTTCGACAATGTTAGAAAAACCCGCTTTTTTTCTTCTTTTATTTACAGATTTCACAATTTTAATTGGCCAAATATAATAGGTTGCTTCAGGTTCACCTGTTAGAGGATTTATCGTTCTTTTTAGAAATGCCTGGGTACCATACTTCTGTTCCTTCTTTTGATTGACAAGCCCTTGTGTAAAGGCTGTAGTGTCATGTGGCAGAACTTCGACGATACAATAAAATAGGGTTGATGGAGTTTGAACTCTGATTATAGTTTCGGAATTCTCTATTTCTTTTTTTGGGGTTATTCCTACGTGATATAACACAAAATAGTAAGAAGATGAAAGTGTACATTTATATAAATTTCATCTGATTTGTGACTTATTCCTTGATTTGCGCAATATGGGCTAATTTACTGAAACAGATTGTTTAGATTCAAGAAGGACTTTTTATAAATGTTGAATGGTGTTTGTAAAGTATTCTCAAATTTTCATCATAATTAGTGACGAGTGATCGGTGGTGAGTGACCACGATGAATGATCAGAAACGATATCGAAAGTACGAAGAGGAAAAAGGAAGCTTACGGCTGATTACTGATAACTAAAACGCGGCTATCGTATAGGTCACGGTTGTAGTGTATACCGTTTCAATTTCTCCATTCACCTGTTTATCAATATAAGCATCCAAGTTTGCAGCAGTGTAGGTGATATTAAAGTTTTTGTCAACACCACCCGACCCTTTAGAAAACAGGACAGCCCCTTCTTTGGAGAGAGGAGCGCCACTGGCAGAATAAAGAACACCAGTTAACGGATTAGTACCGTCAGAAGCCTTAACAGTAATGCCAGTGGCATTAATCGTTTCGTTTGCTTTTGACTCAACCGAATAATTGTTTTCAATATAATCTTCAGATGAAGAAACTGAAACAACAAATCCGCCAGTACTGTAAATGGTGAGATGATTAGGCTGCGTACTGGCAACCCCATTTTCATAATCTGCTCTGGTAATGTAATCTATATTCACAAGCTTTTGTGAAGTAGCCACTTCAATGGTTTGAATAGGCCTAAGTCTAATGTTTAAAGAGAGATTATCCGTTACAGGTGCTGTTCCGGTAGTAGCCATCGGTAACATTTGCGCAAACGATATCCCGGATGCTGAGAGAAGTAAGCCCATTAAAAATACAACCTTTTTTATGTACATTTCTGCGTTCTAATTTTTATATGACCATTAAAGTCATAAGCCAAACAATCCTGTCGGTTTATTTGGCGAAAATAAACGATTAAAAACTTATTATTTGTAGTAAAAAAATGACAGGCAGGTAGTTAAATTACTACAAGTTTTTTTTTAAACTTCTACCCCTTACATAATAAATGCAGAATGAGATTTATATAGCCTCAATGCTATAGACAATATTGGTAGAGAATACCATTGGATTCCCCGTATCAACGTATTTATCCAAGTATTCATTATTGCCCTTTGCCTTATAATGGATACCGAAAGTCTTATTAATCCCCCCAGTATTATTTGTGATAATGGTGGCCGCTTCATTACTCAGAATTGCTGAGCTAAACGCAGCACCTACCAAAGGGTTTAAAGTGCCTTCCATGGGTGTGATTATTATATCCGAGACAGGAATCACATCGCCGTTCTGGGCTGTCATGTTCACTTCACTGGAACTAACTTTAACGATGAAGCCTCCGGTACTGTACATATTTAAATGATCAGGTTGCTCGAGCCCCACACCTTTCGCATAGTCTTCAGTGGTCTCATAGTCTAAATAGATTACTTCTTGTAAGGGGTTGACTTCGATAATTTGAATAGGGAATAAACGGATACTAAGTGTGACATTATCAGATTGCGCGAAGGCTATTCCTAAACTAAAGAAATAAAACAAAACAGTATGAATAAATCTTTTCATGGTGCCTCCTATAAATAATGCCTACATCTTATATTTCGTAAAATTTAAACTTTTTCAAACCAATGAGTATGAATGACATCATCCTCAAAAATGATCAAAATCCATTTTTAAAATTAACTACCTACTTCTTAATTCGTCCGTTCTTCATTCATAATAAAATCATCTGCGATTTCGGTGTTGTTAAATATAATCAATTTGTGTTAATTATTTCTCATAAAAAATAATTTAATTAATCATTTTTGAATAATAATTCGGGATAGATTTCAAAGTGAAACGCCCGCGAATAAAACGGCTAATAATGTGACCTTGATAAAAATGAGAAAGCGGATAGATGCAGTGGTTTGATTACAATATGCTCATGCGGTGCATGACTCATGATTATTGCATTCGTTTTGATTGCAAAGTGAGTGCGTTATGCCTCCATAGAAATAAATCAATATATACAGTCTGTACGGCTCATAGATACATGAAATGAGAATAGGCACTCCTTAAGTTGCACACAGAGAACTGAGAATTGTGCTTAGTCTCTCACACTTTCATAAAACTTGAAAACATCAATTAATTCGGGGATGGATTGAATGTCCAACTTTTTAAATATTCTTGTTTTGTAGGTACTAACGGTGGACACGTGAATGTTTAATTCATTGGAGATATCTTTTAGAGGGATTCCTTTTATCAATTGTTCGGCAATTTCTATTTCCCGATCTGAAAGTAGTTGAAGAGGACTATCAACGGGTACATTTTTATTAAGTGTATTAAATACCATCGCATCCCTAACCTCCTCACTTACATAGCTTCCCTTGTTCAACATTTTCTCCAAAGCTTTTTTAATGTCTTCCTCTGGTGCAAGTTTGTGCAAAAAGCCATCGGCACCCATTTTTAAATAACGGATGGCGTATAAGCTCTCGTCTTGAGCGGAGAAAACCATCACTTTTGTTTTAGGGCTTTTAATTTTGATAATTTCCAATGTTTCTTGGAAATTACCATTAGGCATATTGATATCTAAAATGATTAAATCGTAAGCATTTTTCTTGATGGCCTCTAGTACTTTTTGATAATTATCGACTTCTTCGATCAACGTTTGTGGTCTAAATTTCTTTATCATCAAAGACAGTCCTAACCTCACGATTCCGTGATCATCGGCAATAAGTATATTTTCTATCATAAATTATTCAATCAAAATCATTTTTTATGAACCTTAGTTTATTGCTAAATAATAAATTTACGCTTAATTTCTAATCAAAAGCGAATATTAATTCAACAACCGTTCCTTTATTACCGTCATTTGGATACATCTTAATTTTCCCATTCATCATCTTAACAAAATCGTTCACTATAACGAGGCTTATACCTCCGCCCTTTTCACCCTCAGTACCCAAATACTTTACGTCATTCATAGTAAAAATAGTGGTCAGTTTTTCCTTGCTAATACCTGTACCTCTGTCTTTTATAAAAAGATAGAGATGGGTTTCTCTTATTTCTGTTCCAATTTCAACTACTCCATTAATAAACGAATATTTAATGGCATTTTCAATTAGCTTTTTAAGGACAAAGCGCAAAAGAACTGCGTTGCTCTGGAAAACAAAGCTTGGATCGCCTAGGTACGAAATCGAGATATCCTTGCCAATTATCGACTGTTGCAATGAGGTTTTTAGCTGAGAGACCAAGTTGTAAATATTAACATCTGTCAATAAAAGCTTTTCTTCAAACATTTGAGCATTTACCCACGTAAAGGTGTCGTTAATGGTATTCAAATTGATTTGAGCATGTTGTTTGATTTCCGGGAGCATAGATTTAAATTCTTGTTCCGTAATAATTCCGCTTTCCAAAGCGTCTAACACCCAAAGAATATTTGAAAAAAGGCCTTTAAAGTCATGAGCGATTAAAGATAAATATTTATTTTTGCGCTCTAATTCAGCTTTTAACTCATTGATTAATTGGTCATGCTGTTTCACAATATCCGTATCATTCATTACCCAATAATTCTAAAACAACCTCAATTTCAGCTTTTGTATTTTCCATTAAATCGTTAATATATTCTTCATCAAAATCTTCCAATAATTCGAAGGCCATTGCCAGCTTGCTGAGCTCGGTAAATCCTGCGGTTAAGCTTGTTCCTTTTAATTTATGACCGCTGGCTTTTATTGCGGATAAATCTTTTCGACCTACTTCCTCTTTCAATGACGTAATACTTTCATTTAATCCGACCTTTATTAATTCCAGAAAGTCTAATTTAAATTCACTATCTCCAGAAGTATACTCGTTAAACCATTCTTTATCTAGGTGTTGTACTTCATTCGGTTTCAGCGCCGTCGCCTCTGTAATGCCTAGCCATTTTGAAAACATAAGGGCAAGGTCTTTTTTCACAATGGGTTTGGTCATAAAATCATCCATTCCCGCATCGATACATTTTTCCTTTTCACCAACCATATTTCCAGCGGTTAACGCTAAAATAGGGATATGTATTTTTGTTTCAATTTTTCTAATCTGCTGGGTGGCTTCAAAACCATTCATAATCGGCATTTGGATATCCATTAAAATAATATCTGGTCGCTCTTTAAGGTATTGATCTACTGCTTCCTTTCCATTTCTTGTCTCAATAACTTGGGCCTTTGGCGATATTTTGTTAACTAAGGTTTTTGCTAAGAATAAATTAATTTCATTATCCTCAGCAATTAAAACTTTAAGAGAATTGGAATTGTCACGATTTAAGTTTTTCCCGTCTTCGTCGGAAATTTTCTGCTGTGTTAAAGCCTTGAGTTCTACATTTTTCTTTTTTAGTTGGGCCAAAACATGGTACATTTCCTGCATTTTTATTGGCTTTACTAAACGAGATTGTACTTTCAATTCATCGCATGCGGCTTGTAACTTTTCATCGTCGGATGAACTATATAACATAACAATTGGCTGATCACCAACATCCTTGTTTACAATTTCCTTTATTTTACGGATTGTCTCAATTCCATCCATAATTGGCATATGGTAGTCCATTATGATCACATCGTATGAAGCATCCTTTTGCAGCATCAATAAGGCCGATAAGCCACTTTCTGCCTCGTCAACATGGATCTTCTTTAATTCAAGCATGCGTTTCAGAATACGACGGTTATTGTCGTTATCGTCTACAACTAATACTTTTTTGATTCCCTCCAACGGTTCATTATCAAAGCCATTCCTTTCAACCTTGAGTTTGAGATCAAAATAAAACCGACTCCCTTTTCCTGGCTCACTTTCAAGCTGCAATGAACTTTCGCCTAATTTAAGTAACCGATTGGAGATAGTCAGTCCTAATCCTGTTCCGCCATATTTTTTGGTAATTGAACTATCTTCCTGAGCGAAAGCCTCAAATATTTCCTTTTGTTTTTCTTTTTGAATGCCCATCCCCGTATCGTTAACTTCAAATCGCAAAACTAACTCGCCATTTGAGAAACTTTTGACCGGACTAATCGACAATCTAATTTCACCTTTCTCAGTAAACTTAACAGCATTACCCAATAGATTAACCAGGACTTGTTTTAATCTAATACTATCGGTCCAAATATAACGAGGTAGATCTTCCGCGAAATCCAATAGCATTTCTAATCTTTTCTTTTCTAAAGAGTACGAAATCATATTGCAAGCATCATGAGCGAGCTCAAATAGATCTGTCTTCTCAATATTTAGAGTCAACTTTCCCGATTCTATTTTTGAGAAATCAAGTATTTCATTAACTATTGAAAGGAGGGTCGTTCCCGATTGGTTAATGATATTCAAATATTGATATTGAGTTTCATCAAGTGGCGTTTTTAACATCAAATCAGTAAAACCGATGATCCCATTGAGAGGAGTACGGATTTCGTGACTCATATTAGCAATAAATTCAGATTTGGCTTTATTAGCCTCTTCCGCATGCTTCTTAGCTTCATTAATCTCTTTTTCGATCAGATAACGATCGGTTAAGTCAATGCCATTTCCGATTACATATGTTTCGCCATTTACATCTTTTTCCAAAACATTGTTAAACAGCCAGACTCTTTTCTCACCATCTTTTCGAATCACCTGCATTTTACCGCTAATGTTTTTCTGGGCTTTAATATCTTCCAAATACTTTACCGTTGATGCATGGTTTTCAAGGGGGATAATATCAAAGAGACTTTTTTGTTCAATTTCTTCGACAGAATACCCAATCAAATCGGCACCCCATTTATTTACAGTGATAAAATTACCCTGTAAATCATGCATGCACATCAAGCTCTGAGAATTTTTAAAAAAACTTCTAAATTGCTTTTCGCTCACTTTTAAGGCCAGATTTTTCTCTTCAATCTCCGTTATATCCCTACCAATATAGTAAATGAGATCAGCTTCCATTTCTGGAGTGGCCGTATATTCAATCCATTTAACCTTTTTGTCTTTGGTTAAAAAGCGGTGGGTGACGTTTACAATTGGACGCCCTCTTCGAATACCCTTAGCCACTTTTTTAGCATCATCTAAATCATCAGGGTGAACAAAATCCATGATATTTCTCTGCAAAACTTCACACTCTTCACAACCCAACAATTTAGGAAATGCGGGATTTACCTTCAGCAACTGTCCGTCAAAGTGAGAAATCAATATTAAATCAGTAGACAATTTAAAAAGATGTTCGTATTGTTGGAAGCTCTCGTTCTCTCTTCGTAGAATGATCAAATCTTTTATTCGACAAGCGGCCTTTTGCAAAAATGATTTTTGTAAGTCAGTTAATGTCCTCTGCTTGTCATCATAAATATTTATGGTCCCCAAAGCATTGCCCATTGGATCTATTAAGGAGTATCCTGCATAATAGGTAATTTCCCAATCTCCAAAGCTCAACGGACCTTGTATACGCTCATCAACGTTTATATCCTTTATTTCAAATAACCCTTGATTCAAAATAGTATATTGAGAAAGGGATTCTTTTCGTGTCCAACTGCTTTCTGTAGCTATTCCTGATGAGGCAATGACCCAAACCTTTTCTTCATTTACCAAAACGATATTACATAATGGCACTTCACAAATTTGGGCAATGGAATCGGCTATGTATTCAAAATTATATTCAGCGTGCTCACTTAATATGTTATATTTTTTTAAAGCTTCCAGTCGTAGAGCTTCTTCTGGTCGAGTTTCTGTTTTCATTTATTTCAATATATTTTTTTGATGAGAAGACAACATTGATTCATTGTTACTTGTAGTCTCCTATCATTTTCACCAAACAATAAACTTTGCGAAGTTAGCTTAATCTACGGATAAAAGCGCTAAATGAGTTAATTGCTCTCATTAAGCAAAGTTTTTTAAACGTTTTCTAAAGCTTGCTCAATGTCCCAAATAATATCTTGGTCATATTCAACTCCTACCGACAGCCTAATCAATTTGCTTGTGATCTTCATTTCTTCTTTTTCTTGCGGATCAACTCCGATATGGGTCATCGTAGCCGGATGTTGTGCCAAAGACTCCGTACTCCCTAAACTTACGGCTAACTTAATCAGCTTAAGCGCATTTAAGAACCGAAAGGCTTCTGCTTCCCCGCCTTTAACATCAAAGGACAGCATCGCTCCCGCTGAAGTATATTGTCTTTTATAAATTTCATGTTCTTCAGTTCCTTCCTTTATGAAACCAAGATAATAAACATGCTCAATTTTCGGGTGCTTTACCAAAAACTCAGCAACAACCTTCGCATTTCGAGCCTGTTGCTCCATTCTAATTTTCAAAGTTTCCAAGCTTCTTAATAAAAGCCAACCCGTGTAAGGTGAGCACATATTCCCTAAAAAAGTGCGCAGCGTTTTTACGCGTTTAATCACTTCGAAAGAGCCGCAACAAGCTCCGGCAATTAAATCACTGTGGCCGCCGATGTATTTTGTCGCTGAATAGATGGAAAGATCGGCCCCATGCTTTAAAGGTTGCTGCCATAATGGCCCCATATAGGTATTGTCAACTGCTAAAATCACCTTCTTTTCACCGACTTCGTATTTTTTACAAATCCTACTACATAGCTCTAAATCAATAAGGGCATTGGTCGGGTTGGCGGGAGTTTCTGCATAGATCATGGCTAGTTGATCTGCTTTTCCGCTATCTTTTAGAAGCTGTTCCATTTCTTCTTCGCTCATTCCAGGCTTAAAAGCTAAGATGGAAACTCCAATTTTGGGCAGAAAATCGTGAATAAAATGGTCTGATCCACCATAAAGTGGCGTACTGAAAAACAATAGGTCTCCAGGTTTTAAGAATTCAAGTAAGACAGTACTGATGGCCGACATCCCACTTTCAAAAACAGCACAATCATCAGATTCATCCCATAAAGAAAGGCGATTTTCAAGAACCTCCAGCTCTGGGTTATTGATCCGACTATAAATTAATCCTAATTCTTCATCTTGATCTCGTTTCCTAATTCCATAAGCAATTTCAAAAAAGGCTTTCCCTTCTTCTGCGTTTTTAAATACAAAGGTGGAAGTTTGAAATATAGGTAATTTAATAGCCCCTTCTGACAATTCGGGTTTATACCCAAATGACATCATCAAGCTTTCGGGTCTTAACTTAGGTTTTTCTTTCATTCATTCTTTTTTATATGATCAACCCAATTCAAGATTGATGGGGTGAAAATACAAAATAAAATAAGGTATCTCGAAAGTAACACCTAAACATTTCTATGAAAAAAGCTAAATCATGCTTCTTTTCAGCAATTGTGCATTCAGCGCAACAATGATAGTACTTAAGCTCATCAACACTGCGCCCATTGCTGGACTTAGCATGAAATAAGGATATAGGATACCCGCAGCTAAAGGGATTGCGATGACGTTATAGCCGATAGCCCAATATAGATTTTGAATCATCTTTCGATAAGTAGCTCTTCCAAAAGAAATCATATTTACAATATCTTTGGGGTCGCTGTTAACCAAAATGATATCAGCTGTTTCGGCAGCGACATCCGTTCCCGAGCCTACAGCAATTCCGACATCGGCTTGTGCTAAGGCTGGTGCGTCGTTTACCCCATCACCTGTCATGGCTACAATCTCCCCTCTGCTTTGCAATTCTTTTACCTTCTCTTGCTTTTCGTGTGGAAGCACATTGGCTAGATAACCATCCATTCCTAATTTAGAGGCTATAGATTGAGCAATTTGTTCATTATCTCCGGTTAATAAGAACGATTTAATATTCATTTCTTTAAGTCGAGAAATGGCTTCTTGAGCAGTATCCCTTAATGCATCTTGAAAAGTGATGATTCCTACAACTTCATTATCGATCAATAGAAAATTAACTGTTTCCAGCGTTTGATCTATTTCCTTAGAAATCGGTGGCATATCAAGGTTTCTTATTTTGAAGTAATTAGGACCTGCGGCGATTACCTTTCTATTATTTACTACACCCGTCACCCCTACCCCTTGTTCATAGTTGAAATCACTTGATTCCCACAAAGGCAAATTCAATTCTTTTAGTTTCCTTAATACCCCTTTTGCAATGAAATGTTCTGAATTCTGTTGTACCGCAGCTGCATATTGCAAGATCTCTTCATTTGAATAACTTTTGTTTAAGGAGATGACTTTTTGTACGTCGTGTGACCCGTGGGTCAAGGTCCCCGTTTTGTCAAATATTACAGTGGTCAGTTTCCTTGAAGTTTCAAAGGCGGTACGATTTCTGATCAATAAACCATTGGTTGCTGCACTAGTGGTAGAAATGGCGATTACTAAAGGAATAGCCACACCTAGTGCGTGCGGGCAGGAAGTAACCATTACTGTAACGAATCTTTCTAAGGCCAAAGCTAGGTTTCCTTCAATCGCAAACCAATATGAAAAAGTGGCCAATCCTATCAAGATGGCAACATAAGTAAGCCATTTAGCAACTTTATCGGCCAGGTTTTGTGTATTAGATTTGGAAGCTTGAGCGCTTTGTACAAGCGTGATCACTTTATTTAAATAGCTATCTTTTCCTATTCCTGTGGCTTTAACTTTGATCATGCCATCTCCATTAATGGAACCTGCAATCACCTTATCATTCTCTCCTTTTTTAATCGGAATGCTCTCTCCGGTAAGCATCCTTTCGTTGATATAGGAAGAACCAAAAATCACGTGCCCGTCTGCCGCTATTTTTTCACCTGGCTTAATGATCAAGATATCGTTATTTTTCAGTTCGCTCAGGTCAATATCGATCATTTCTCCATCTTTCTCAATATGTACACGAGAGGGCAATAAGGCCACCAAGGATTCTAAGGCTTTAGAAGCCGCCATTTCTGATTTCATTTCGAGCCAATGCCCTAAAAGCATAATGTCAATTAAAGTGGCCAACTCCCAGAAGAAATCCATCCCCGCCAAACCAAACACTACTGCAACACTATAAATATAGGATATGGAGATCGCCAGTGCCACTAATGTCATCATTCCGATGGCATTCCCACGGATTTCGGATACCATTCCTTTAAGAAATGGTATGCCCCCATAAAAATAAATAGCTGTTCCAAACGCCAACAATATATAATTGCTTCCTGGAAACTCAATCTTGAAGCCAAACCATTGCTGTATCATATTAGACAATAACAAGGTGGGTATCGTCAAGACCAAAGAAATCCAAAATCTCTTTAAAAAGTCGTGAGTGTGGTGACCAGCGTGCTTATCATGAGTAACATGCTGATCATGATGCATAGAATCTTCATGGGAATGATGACTTGATGAATGATGGGAAGTGTGATCCATAGGTTTGCTATTCATTAGAGATGTGTATTATGCTACCCCACGAGCTTCAGAATATTTTGATTAACCAATACACTAATTGTTAATTCAAAAGATATCAAACATACAAAATATTTTACTTTGTTATCTCGAGTAGCCTTTTCAATTCTTTCTCTTCCAGTAATACACCAGACTGAGTACGCCATATTCTAAAATCGCAGCCCCGCGCATATAGATCACACTGTGCCAATTTCTCATATAACATGATCTTACCGTTTGCACATTTAGGACATTTAATGACTATCGTCTGTAGCGGTACAGCTGGCTCCTTCGGCAAGCTGATCTGCAATTGCAACAGCTCCTTGGTAATGCGTACAGTAAAATCTTTGATGTGCTTCATAAACACATCATACGACACCTTTTTATCGCGCATCTCTTCCAGCTTCTGTTCCCATTTACCCGTTAGTTCCACCTTGGCGATTGCTCGATCCTTTACTAAATTATAAACCATCAAGCCTTTATCTGTAGGAACTAGCCGCTTTTTCTGCCGTTGGATATAATCGCGCAGAAAAAGTGTTTCTATAGTAGCAGCCCTTGTGGCTGGAGTGCCTAATCCACAGTCTCGCATAGCCTGACGCATTTCATCGTCATCAATTTCCTTTCCCGAGGTTTCCATTGCTTTCAGCAAAGACGCCTCCGTGTGAATAGGCTTCGCTTTAGTAAATCTCTCCGTCATCTCCAACGCCAAGATCTCCAACAGCTCATTTTCGATGAGTTGGGGTAATTGTGCGTTTTCACTATCCGCATCGTCATCGTCTTTCTTATCCTCGTCGGGTTGTTCAAGTTGATCAGGTGCGAGGCGCCATCCATATTGCTTAATGATGGTACCTTTTGTGATTAACTCTACTCCTTGCGCATTAATGGTGACCGTGGTAATGTCTTTTAGACATTGTTCTGAGAAACTTTCTACCATACGCTTGGCAATCATATTGTAGATATTTCTCTGATCTGTTGATAGAGTCGGTGGCTTCTCATCCGTTACGAGCAAAGCGTGGTGATCCGTTACTTTTTTGTCATCGACCGAGCGGGTATTGAGCTTGGCTCCAATAAGATTGCGACTGATCCTGGCGATCCCTTCTTCTGCCGTATCAGCCAAGTGCTGAAAAAGCTCTCCAACTTGCTCAAAGACATCTTCTCCAATGTATCTACTTCCTGTACGAGGATAGGTAATGACTTTACTTTCGTACAAACTCTGCGCCAGCCCCAATGTCTGATCCGCTGAGTAGCCATATTTTTTATTACCATCTTGTTGCAGATTAGTTAGGTCATATAACAAAGGTGGCGGTTCTTTCACTTCTTTACCTTCTACCTTGAGGACTAGAGCCTCTACTCCGACATTAATTTTTGCTAGTGTATCTTCAGCGATTTCCTTTTCATCAATGCGGTTAGAAATTGCCTTGAATTTAATATTGTCTTTTTCAAATGTGGCTTGTATTCTATAAAATGCCTGAGGCTTGAAACACTTATTTTCGATGTAACGCGAGCATATCATCGCTAGTGTTGGTGTTTGGACACGGCCGAGCGAAAGAAGACCTCTATTTCCTGCGGCAAGCGTGATGGCTTGTGTGGAGTTTATACCGATTAACCAGTCCGATTCGGACCGTGACCGTGCCGACATATACAAGCTGTCATATTCAGTGCCGTCTTTCAAGCTTGCAAAGCCTTTCTTAATAGCTTTATCTGTCTGGCTAGAAATCCAGAGTCTTTTAAATGATTTTTTTGATCCTAGAAAGTAATAGATATTGCGAAAGATCAATTCTCCTTCACGCCCGGCATCCGTAGCTACAATGATTTCATCTGCCTTTTCGATCAAGGATTTGATGATATTCAGCTGCTTTAATGCCCCTACATCATCGATTTGCTTTCCTTCCCGTTTAATCTTTTTTGATTCTAGCTTAAAGGTAGAGGGAATGATGGGTAGATTAGCAATAGACCATGAATGAAAGCCATAAGCCTGCGGGGTACTTAGTTGAACCAAATGCCCGAAAGCATAGGTAAAAACATATCCATTTCCCGAAATATATCCATCATTTACTTCTTTAGCACCCATTACCCGTGCTAAATCCCTTGCCACTGATGGTTTTTCCGCAATAACTACTTTCATAAATAATTCTTTAGCTTATGTTAATTTTTATAAAACGGAGAACGCTAAATTCTCATAAGCGTGCCTGGGCATTATTGAGGTGCTTTTGGTTGTTATTTTAAATAGAATGTGCAAAGATAGAAGTCTGCTCCGCCAAATACTATTTCATTTGAAGAAATAGTTTGGCGGAGCAGACATTGTAAATTAATTTATATTCTTTCCGCTTGGAAACCGCTCTCTTGGAATGCATTTTCTATTTCGTTATCAGAAACTGCTGTGGTTACGGTCAAGATTTTAGGTGTATTCTGAAGATCCACCTTCCAATTTCCTTCCCCTGCTATTTTATTTAAACTAGGGGTTACTTTGGTTAGACAGCCATCACATTTAAGAGTTGTTTTAAATTTTAATGTATCCATTTCGATTTTTAATTATTAATTTGAAAAAAATTGGTTTGTTTTAATGCTTAAAGCTTTGCTGATTTCAGTCTTAAGCTGTTGCCAACCACCGAAACAGAACTCAATGCCATTGCTGCACCCGCTATCATTGGGTCTAGTAAGAATCCATTATAGGCATACAATACACCTGCAGCTAGAGGGATTCCGATAATGTTATATATAAATGCCCAAAAGAGATTTTGGCGAACGGTTCGTACGGTTTTCTTTGATAAGTTAAGAGCCTTTGGTATGGATTGAAGATCGGAAGTAATAAGGGTCATTTTAGCAACATCCATGGCAATATCTGAACCTCGGCCCATTGCGATACTTACATCTGCCTGCGCTAGTGCCTGTGAGTCATTAATTCCATCCCCTACCATCGCAACTACTTTTCCTTGGCTTTGAAGCTCTTTTACAAATTCCGCTTTCTCAGTAGGAAGTACTTCTGCTTGATAATGAGCTATGCCTACTTCCTGCGCTACAGTAGCAGCTGTCTGGGGGTTATCGCCCGTAAGCATATACACGTCAATACCCATGTTTTGCAATTGACTCACTGCTTTCTTGGAAGTATTTTTTACTTGATCTGCAATGGCAACTACCGCTAGTACCCTTTCCGAATCAGAAAAATAAACGACAGTATTGGCTTTCTTCTGAAATGATTTCGCCTTTTCGCGGAGGGATTCGCCCAATTGGATTTTATTCTCAATCATAAGCTTTTTATTGCCGACATAGTAAAACCGATCTCGGTATTCGCCTTTTATCCCTTGTGCTGTAAGACTTTCAAAAGAGATTGATCCTACCCCATTAACCTGCTCCTCACATAGTGCCTTCACGACGGCTTCTGCTAAAGGATGTTCAGATTGTATCTCTAAACTATAAAGAATTTGTTTGAGAAACTCCTGCATGGATACCTCAGTATCCCATTCGATAGCTGTTACCTTTGGTTTTCCTACAGTAATAGTACCTGTTTTGTCCAAGATTAAGGCATTCACCTTATAGCCTAATTCTAAGCTTTCCACGTCTTTTATCAAAATATTGTTATCGGCTCCCTTTCCAATTCCGACCATAATGGCGGTGGGAGTAGCTAGTCCCAATGCACATGGACATGCAATAACTAATACTGTTACTGTCGTGAGTAACGCATAGGTAAATGCGTTATCACCTCCTATAATTATCCAGGTAAAGAAAGTAAGTATGGCGATTCCAATAACAATTGGCACAAAAATTCCCGAGATTTTATCGACTAGTTTTTGTACAGGGGCCTTGCTTCCCTGTGCTTCTTGTACCATTTTTATGATATGGGAAAGCAAGGTATCGCGCCCAACTTTTTCAGCATTGAAACGAAAGCTTCCTTTTTGATTGACAGTACCTGCAAACACTGCATCATTACTTTCCTTTAATACGGGGATGGGTTCACCACTGATCATACTTTCATCAATATATGACGATCCTTCTACCACAGTTCCGTCAACTGGAATCTTTTCTCCAGGTCTAACGATAACTATGTGCCCTGGTAATACCTGTGCTATAGGGACCTCCTTTTCACGCTCGTTGACTACAATGCGAACCGTTTTTGGCTGAAGCCCCATTAGCTTTTTAATTGCTGTCGAAGTATTCGATTTCGCTCTTTCCTCAAGCAATTTACCTAAGGATATGAAAGCGATTATTACCGCCGCGGCTTCATAATATACATGTGCTTCTAAGCCTCTTCTTTCCCAAAATTCGGGGTAAAATGTATTAAAAACGCTAAAAGTGAACGCAATTCCTGTACTTAATGCCACTAGAGTGTCCATATTAGCTTTTCCGTGCTTGGCCTGCTTCCATGCATTGAAAAAAAGCTTCGTCCAAACGAGAACAGAACCGGCGCAGTAAGCACCATGGATATTAAATTCCCATAAGGAAGGTTCATAAAAAACATTCCTATTAAAAATACTGGTAATGCAAAAATCGAAGCCCAAAGGGTTCTTTGTTTAACCTCATTATAATGCTTCAATTGCATTTCCTCTTGCTGCTGCATAGGATCTTCAGCATCAAGTATCAAATCATAACCAATGGACTGAACGACTTTTTGGAGCTGATCAAGATTTGTAAGTTCATCATCAAACTCCGCCCATGCGCTTTCATTTGCGTAATTAACCCCCGCATCTATTACGCCTGGAGCTGACTTTAAACTTGATTCTACGCTGGTAGCACAAGAAGCACAGCTCATTCCGGTAATTGGAAAGGATTTTCGCGTTGGTTGATTTAATATCTGTGTTTCCATAATTATTTTGAATTAATAAAAACGGCGGGTTCTTCAGCTACTTTTCTTGAGAATTCAGGTTGATACTTCAGTCCAGGATCAAAGAAATACATGTGCAAAACTCTCGAATACCTAAAATTAAAAGGGGCCAATAATACAATAGCAGCTATTATTATTCCTAAATATAGGTAGACGTTTTCTGATCCACCAGAGAGTACAAATGTTGCGACACCTATGGCGACTATCTCTGCAACTCCCATTGCGTAACTCACAAACATGGATACCCAAAAGTAACCTGGATGCCTTTCAAAAAACAAATCGCAATGCGGGCAACGCACATACATCTTTTGGCTCATCATACCCGGGATGAACATGTTTCCTTTCCGACAACGGACACATTTTGCATTCCATAGCGCTTTTCCAATAGGCACCAACTCATATCGTTTAGAAACTGGCTTTTGATTGTTGTCTTTCATTTGTATATCTAACATTTATACAAATATCGTCAATATACAAAGGGAACCTTTATACAAATCTGGAAGACTTTTATATATTTACTGGTGTAAAATCGTTTTTATAAATTCCTAAATGATAGAATCAAGTGGTCTTCTTTTATTTTCAAGATCTTTTGAAACCTTAAATTGTGTGGGGGTCTGTCCAGTAATTTTTTTAAATTGAGTTGAAAGGTGCTGTACACTGCTATAACCTAATCTATAAGAGATTTCACTAAGGGTCAATTCACCGTAAAACAATAGTTCTTTTACACGTTCTATTTTTTGGCGAATAATATATTGCTCAAGCGTAATTCCTTCTACTGAGGAGAATAATGAACTTAAGAAATGATAGTCTTGGTTTAATTCCTCAGCCAATAGTATGGACCAATTTACTTTTATATCTACACTTTCCGAATGGTGAATTTTACTTATAATAATGTTTTTTATACGTTCGATTAAACGGGAGTTATCACTGTCGAGTAGCTCAAAACCATGTGCTATTAAGATTTCTGATATCTTTGACCTATCCTTATTATCTAATTTCTCTTTAAGTTTGACCGTTCCAAACCCAACCTCAGTTGGCTCAAATCCTAGCTTATTAAATTCATTCCGCACAACAAAAATGCAACGATCGCATACCATATTTTTTATGTGTAGTTCTGTCATTTCTTAATTTAAGCAATAATATACAAATTTACAAAAAATATCAGTCCTCGGGGTCTTGCATTCATTCATGTTTTTAATTGATCAATAAAAGAATAAAACTATTATCCCTAATAATTAGTTTACTGATTATAACCAAGAAATACTGGTGATTTCCAATTATTCAATATATTTATAGTTAAAGTTTAAACAATGGGAATAGACAAAAAAACGATTACGGTAGAAAATACAATCCAAGTACCGGTAGACAAAGTATGGAGGTATTGGACTGATCCTACACATATCAAAAAATGGAATAATGCATCTGATGATTGGCATACGCCTTTTGCAGAAAACGATCTAAAAAAGGGCGGGAAATTTCTTTCTAGAATGGAATCTAAAGACGGCAAATATGGATTTGATTTTGGAGGAGTATATGATGAAGTGAAAAAAAATGAACTTATTTCATATACAATGGGGGACGGCCGAAAGGTGGAAATATCTTTCTTAGATGGAAGTGGTACTACAAAAATATCTGAAACCTTTGAGGCTGAAAATACCAATTCACTTGAAATGCAGAAAGACGGCTGGCAAGCGATATTAGACAACTTTAAAAAATATGTAGAATCATCTCAAATATAAAACATAGCCCCATATATTGAATATATTATGGGGCTATGAAAGCAAAGACTATTTTTTAAATTATTGTCTCTTTTGTTTCGCCACAGGTAAGCATGCTATCTCCGAAATAAGGATTTTTAATCCCTTTTTCACTGCTCAACCAGTAAGCTCCTTCGTTATTTAAAGCCATTGGGCAATAATCGATATACAACTCTCCACTTTTAAGACCAGAAGCTTTTACTAGAGGGATTAAGGAATTGCTTAAGTCAGAAAAGAGTTCCCTTTTTCGTTTAGAGTTGGCGCCTCAGTAATTTTGGAAGCACTAGAAGCGATAGTTGCACCGTTTGCTAATTCTTTTGCGCCCAGCTCTAAAGTATTGGCGGCAATCATTGCCTCTTCTTCATTCCCGTTGACTAAAGCTAGGTTCAAATTAAGGTATTCTTGATAAACAGCATTTAAAACTGGGTCATTCAATTCAACAGCTTCTTGAGAAATCGATTCTGTTTTCACTTCATTAGTTTTATCTATTTCATTTACAGACTTACTATTATTTCCACAAGCAGCGATGAATAGAGAGCTTGCAATAGTTAATGATACTAAAATTGACGTTTTCATTGTATTTATTTAAGAGTATATATTTATTTGTTGTATTTTAATGTGTTGATATATAAAAGATATTAAGGTTAAATTAATGGGAATGACCAACCACTGGGTCACTTCCTTTTTTCAAAACATACTCACTGTTAAGTAAATATACTCCTGTTACTACTACCCTATCACCCAGGGTTAAGCCTTCAATAATCTCTACTTCGTTGAAGTTTTCGATACCTGTAGTCACTTTTCGCGGCTCAAAAGTATTCTTTTCAGTTTCTACCCAAACATGTGTGCCTCCTCCTGTCCGGATTACGGCATCTACAGGTAAATTAAGTACATTTCCTTCACTCTTTATAGGAAGAAAAATAGTTGCCTGTTGTCCGGATTGCCATTGTCCATTTGGATTAAGAATACTTCCGCGGATTTGAACAAGCTGACTGCCTGACTGAAAAGAAGGATTTACAAATTGAATCTTCAACATTTGCGGCTCATTTTCCCATCCGGGGATGACAACTTTTACCTTTTGACCAATTTTCACATTTGCAGCTTCGTCGGGATACAAATCGGCTTCGACCCATAAGCTTCCATAATTCTCCAAGCGTAAAATCGGGCTTCCTTCCTCTACATATTGTCCCTCGGTAATAAACAATTCTGCTATTATTCCACTTTCAGGTGCAAAAAAGGTTACGTTGGCATTTACCTTTTTATGGTTTGCCAAGTCTTGTATTTGTGCTGGCGATTGGTTGTAAAGAATCAGCTTTTGCTTAGCAGCCTCCTCAATCTGTTTAAATTTTGTATCATTTGGAAACTGTTGAACCTGTGCAAGTGTCAATAAATATTCTTGTTGTAAAACCGCCAGTTGTTCCGAATAAATTTTATAGAGAGGTTGGCCTTTATGAACCGGAATGCCTAGCTCACGAACATACAGCTGATCAATTCTGCCTGTTACTCGACTTGAGATATGCTTCGTTTGTTCAGGATTTATTGTTAAACGGCCATTTAATATCTTATTATTCGTTAAGGAATCTGTGCCAATGCTTATGACGGATATATTGGATAAGGCTTGTCGGGTTACAGTAATCACTAAAGCGTCGCCCTCACTTGATTTATCAAAAGGAACCAAGTCCATTGAGCAAATTGGACAAACGCCGGGTTTGTTCTGCACGATTTGAGGGTGCATTGGGCAAGTATAGGTCTGAGTAATTTCTTCTCCTTCATGTCCATGCTTTTCAACGCTTGTACAGGCTGAAAACAATAATATGGGTACTAATACCAGCAAGCTAACTATTCTTAAAAATTGTTTCTGTTTCATTCAGTTTCTTTTATAGGTTGAGGTCGTATAAAACTTTCGCTATCTACTAAATAATAAGCGTTAGAAGCGATCTCCCAACTGCTGATATCTTCCATGATTTGCACACTTCCATTCATTGTAATTGCGGTTTTAATGTTTTTCGGAACAAAAACACCGTTCTCCTTTTTAAACACAATAGAATTGATTCCAGATTGCCACACTGATTCTTTTGGTAGCCACCATCCTTCATCAATCATAATCGGAACATAGGCCTTTACCAATTGTCCGGGATGCAGACTTGTATCCTTTAAATAAACCCTAGCTAAAGAAAAGCTCTCGCCATTTTTAAGAGTTGGTTCTATCAATCCTATTTTTTCTTTAATCATATTTTGAGAATCGTTCAACTGAATTAATAAACTCGTTCCCGCCTTTACATACTGCGAAAATTGAGGTTGAATAGAAAATTCGGCCAATAAGCTTCCCATTTTATAAATAGAAAATAAGGCTTGTCCGGCATTTACATATTGCCCTTCTTTCAGTAATATATCTGAAGCATTCATTGACATTTCATCACCATTATTGTTAAAGATCAACTTATTACTATTTGACGAAATAGATTTTTCTATAATAAATCCAGATGCATTACTAAATACAGGGATGCTGTAATTTACCTTTCCTGTCCTTAGCACTGTATCAATCTGTGCAGCTGACATTCCCAATAAAAGTAACCTCTGCTTTGCACTTTGCAATAAATTACTTTTGCCATCCGAGCCAGAAATCAGCAAAAGCTCACGTTGTGCAGCGGCGAGATCTGGAGAGTAAATTTCCATAATGAGCTGCCCTTTTTTTATGGGCTGATAGTTATATTTAACATACAAACGTTCAATCCTCCCACTTACCCTAGCTGCGAGATCAGTTTGATTTCTAGAATCGTAAGTGATTTGACCTGGGACTTCCACTGAAAACAACTTTGCACCACTTTCTGCTGTAACAGTTGGAACTGAAGAAATCACCTCCCGGTTCGTTGGCTTTAATAAAACAGCTAAACTGCTGTCTATTTCGAGAACATAAGGATCCTCATGGGAGTCGCTAAGATCCACTTTCTGCTTACAGCTGCTAACAGCAAAAAGCACTAATGTAATGATCCATAAGGACCTAACGATAGATTTCTTTTTCATAATCAACGATAAGATCATACATATTTAATTTCTCCTCCAATACCCTCACTTTCATTAATAGCAAGGCATCCCAAGCATCGATCACTACTGGCAGTTCAAGCTTATTTTCTTGGTAATTAACAAAATAGGCGTCAAAAGCTTTTTGTAAAGCTGGAATTACCTTTTCTTCCATTCCCAGAACCTGTTTCTCCATAGATTGAATTTCGTAATGCATGCCCTTAAGCAAGCCTTGCGCTTGTTGAAGCATTGCCGACTTTTCTTTTTCCATAGCTAAGATATCATATTCCATAGCTTTAGATTCAGACTTATACATCTTTGACGACCAAGGCGCTATAGGTATAGAAATCATGCCCATAACACTATAACTATTGGGCATTCCTCCTTTTGCTAGAGGCGACATATGATCAAAACGAATGGATAGATCCGGTCTTTTTTGTAGATTCAAAGCCTCGATATCCAAATGCTTCGACTGGATACTTTTATCCATTTTAAGGATATCGGCCCGTCGATCTGCTAGATAAGCTGTATCGTAAGATTCATGAAGTCTTATTTCAGGAACATAGGTGCTATCCAGTTCAAAATCAAAATCTCCTGGCAAGTTCATTAAACTAATCAATACCGCTTTTATTCGCTTTATATTTCCTTTTTGTTGCTCAATCTGGTTTCTACTTTCTGCTAATTGACCTTCAACTTTATAAATGCTGCCCAACATGGCCTGATTGTAGGTATAGCGCAATTCTTCTACCTTTTTCATCATTTCCATCGTTCGCTCATTTTCTTCTAATAAACGGATCCGCTTTTCAGCGATCAAACCATTAATGTATAAGCGTTTGGCTTGAGCCTTTAATTCGTTTAAGGTAATTTCACGATTTGCATTTTCAACCTCTCCTAAAGATTGTATGGCTTTCTTTTTAGCATTCAATTTCGCTTTTCCGGGTATAGCTTGTTCAATCTGAAACATTAACGATCCTTTTTCTTCAGGACCCATCGCCGTCGCGCCCGGATAAGGGGTCATATAAGTTCCCACACCTACCATTGGAGCCATCCAAGAAGTTGCCGCTTCGCCTTTATGAAGATAGCTTTCCGCTTTTAGTCCATACGATTGTAAGAGTATATTATTCCTATCGATACGATTTAAAACAGTATCGAGGCCTAGTACGATTGACTCTTTCCTTACCTCTTTCAATTTAGATCCAACAACTGTATCTTGTGCATACGCACTGACCATCAAAATAAAAACTGAAAGAAAGGTCAATACCAATTGCTTAGTGGGAAGCATCTTGCACCTCCAACTTTCCATATTTACGTAATTCATATTCTTTAGACATTAAAAAGATAAGTGGCGTCACCAATAGGATGTGAACGGCTGAAGTAAATACTCCTCCAATCATGGGCAATACAATGGGCTGCATCATGTCCATTCCCACTCCAGTAGACCACAACACAGGTATTAAACCAAAAAGTGATACACAGACAGTCATTAACTTAGGACGCAATCGCTTAGCAGCACCACGAACTACATATTCATGTAGATCTTTCTTCGTGATGGTTTCCCTAGAATTGCCTTTTAATTTGATCAACTGCTCCATCGCATCATTGAGGTAAATGACCATTACAATTCCAGTTTCGACAGCGATACCAAATAAGGCGATAAAACCTACAGCTACTCCAACTGAAAGGTTCACTCCCCAGAAGTAAATCATATATGCGCCTCCTATTAAAGCAAAAGGAACGGTTATTAAACTCAAGAAAGCTTCACGAATGGATTTAAATGCAAAGTATAGAGAAAAGAAAATGATGACGATGACAATAGGTGCGATCCACATGAGTGTTTTCTGTCCCCTAATCAAATTTTCATATTGCCCGCTCCATTCAAAGAAATACCCTTCTGGTAACAAGCCATCTGCAGCGTTTAACTTCTCCATTGCTTCTTGTACGGTACTCCCTAAATCCCGATCTCGCACATTAAATAATATCGCTCCATGCAATAGCGCGTTTTCAGAGCTTATCATTGGCGGTCCTTCTTCAAACCCAATCTCAGCCAAGGAAGATAAAGGAACCTCCCCAAAATTTGGCGAAAGCAAGGGAATCCTTTTTATCCCTTCTAAACTATTGCGATAATCCTGCCCTAACCTTACTGCGATAGGGAACCGTTGCCTCCCTTCTAATGTATTTCCTACAGCAGCACCTCCTAAGGCTGTTTCAATTGTTTCATTGACCTCTGATATACTAATGCCGTAACGAGCCAGTGCAGGGCGGTTTAAATCGATCGTCAAGTACCTTCCACCAACTATAGGTTCCATGAATAAATCGCTAAGACCCGCAGTACCTTCCAACTCATGCTTTACGCGTTCTGATATTGCAGCAATGGTATCCAGATTTTGTCCATAGATTTTAATACCTACATCGGTACGAATACCCGTGGCCAACATATTAATCCTATTAATAATCGGTTGTGTCCATCCATTCACAACGCCGGGAATCTGCAACTTAGCATCTAACTCATAAATAATATCTTTTTTCGTAATTCCATCTCTCCACTCACTTTTAGGCTTAAGCATAATAATCGTTTCGATCATGCTTAAAGGTGAGTTATCGGTGGCTGTATTGGCTCTCCCGGCCTTACCTAATACTTTATCTACCTCGGGTAAAGACTTGATAATCTTATCCTGAACCTGCAATATCCGCTTAATCTCTCCATTTGAAACATCCGGAAGCGTAACGGGCATAAATAGAATACTTTGCTCATCCAAAGGAGGCATAAACTCCGTTCCCATATTTTTTAATAAAGGAATAGTAAGTAAAAGCGCAAGTATATTAATGGCCAAAGTGGTTTTGCGCCATTTCAAAACCGTACGGATGATAGGCTCATATACCCTTTCTAAAAAGCGATTAACTGGATTGGCATTCGTAGGCCTAAACTTCCCTTTCATAAAGAAGGATATCAATACCGGCGCAAGCGTTAGCACCAATAAAGCATCCACCATCATGATAAAAGTTTTAGTATAGGCTACTGGATGAAACATTTTACCTTCCTGTCCAGTAAGCATAAAAACTGGTAAAAAGGAAGTAATAATAATTACGGTTGCAAAGAAAACACCACGAGAAACTTGCTTACTACTCTTCTCGATGATTTGCAAGCGTTCTTCTTCAGAGATCCAAGACTCTTTTTTCTTAAATATGCTTTTTAGCCTTTTCATCTAATTCGTTCTATTTTTTTCATTCAACTCCCATTTTGCATAACGATCGGCCATATGCTGATAGGCGTTCTCACTCATAATAATTCCATTGTCAACAATCACCCCGATAGCTAATGCAATACCCGTTAAGGACATGATGTTGGAAGAAATACCAAAAGCATTAAGAAGTATAAAACTTGCGGCTACCGTGATTGGAATTTGAATAATAATACTAAGTGCACTTCTCCAGTGAAATAGGAAAATGATGACTACCAAGGATACCACAATCATTTGTTCGATTAAAGTGGTTTTAATAGAACTGATGGACTCTTTGATCAATTCGCCACGATCGTATACAATATCAAACTTAACGCCTTCAGGCAACCCTTTAGCCACTTCCTGCATTTTCTCCTTCACATTATTGATGACTTCGTTCGCATTTTCACCATAACGCATCACCACAATCCCTCCAGCTCGTTCTCCTTCTCCATCTTGGTCGAAAATGCCCAAACGTGTTTCACCGCTCATTTGAACATTGGCTACATCCGAAATCAAAATGGGAGTTCCATTTTGGTTTTTGACAGGAATATTCTCAATTTCTTCTAAGGATTTAAGATAGCCAGTGGTTTTAACAATATAGCCTATATCGCTCATTTCAAACTTTCTGCCGCCTGATTCATTATTATTAGTACGAATCGCATTAATGACTTCTGAAATGGATAATTTATGATACAGTAGTTTATTGGGGTCAACATTGACTTCGTATTGTTTTTGGAAACCCCCAAAAGAGGCAATCTCACTTACTCCAGGCACGTTTTGCAAAGCAAACTTGACATACCAATCCTGAAGAGCCCTCTGTTCACCCAAATCCATATTAGGTGCATCAAGAGTATACCATAAAATATGACCTACACCCGTACCATCAGGGCCAAGTTGTGGAGTAGCGCCAATAGGCAATGAACTAGATATCGTGCTCAAACGCTCCAATACACGAGACCTAGCCCAATAAACATCTACATCATCTTCAAAAATAATGTAGATAAAACTCATGCCAAACATAGATGAACCTCTTACATACTTAATTCGTGGAAGTCCCTGTAAATTTGTAACTAAGGGATAGGTAATCTGATCTTCAATAAGCTGCGGTGATCTTCCCGCCCATTCTGTAAATACGATTACTTGATTCTCTGAAAGATCAGGAATGGCATCAATCGGATTCTTTTGAACAGCAAATGCGCCCCAAATAAACAAACCTAGAGATAAAGCTAAAACGATGAAACGATTGCGCAATGACCATTCAATGAGTTTATGTACCATTAAAATGTTCTTTAATAAATTATGATTGTCTTAAAAATTCATGTCGGCTTAAGGAACTATCCTTACCAATAAAAAATAAAATAGCCGATAAAAATTGAGTGGCGGAAAAGCCAACAACCGGACGATAGAATAGTCTGGTCTAAGAATAGACGGGTATTATATACGAAAAACGCAATTGAGTAAATAGACTGGGACTGTTGAACTCTCGGGAGGAGAATTGACTATAGGATAATCCCCAGCACTTGTCGCTAACTGTAAAAATGAAGGAATATCAAGGATAGCTGGCGGCAAAGACGTACCTAATGTCTTCATGATTTGCAAAGCAAAATCTTCTACATTTTCATTCTTATCTGCCTTTAATTGCTTAAATTCTTCCTTACAGCATCCATTGTCTGCTGCTGGATCTACCTCCATCCCACAGCTATCACAATTTTCGACATCTGCTTTTGATAGGCTTGTGCCAATAAGCTCATCCATGCAATAATGAAAATGCATGGCAAAACCTGAGGAAGTCCCCAAGTATAAAATAGCCAGAAATGTGAGTAGCATTCTCTTCATTGTTGGCAAATATAAGTATTTAGTTTTAATTCAATTTATTTAAACTGATATTTTGATACTTTTGTAGCTAGACAATTTTTTATATGAATTTATATAGTTTCAAAAATGACTATAGCGAAGGTTGTCATCCCGACCTACTAAAAGCTCTAAGTCAAAACAATGACACCCAACAAGTAGGATATGGCGAGGATTATTATAGCCTAGAAGCCGCCAAGGTAATTAGGGAAAAGTGTGGCAATGAAGATTTAGCTGTTCATTTCGTATCGGGCGGCACACAGGCAAACCTCATCATTATAGCAGCTGCTCTTATGCCTTACGAATCTGTTATTTCTGCCACAAGCGGACATATTCATGTGCATGAAACAGGCGCGGTTGAAGCCACCGGTCATAAGATTCAGACAGTAACAACTGAGGACGGCAAGCTGCGCCCAGCTAACATACAATCCATATTGGATAAATTTGAAGATGAGCATACGGTAAAACCGAGATTGGTTTATATCTCAAATTCAACTGAAATTGGAAGCGTATATAATAAAAAGGAAATTAGTGACTTATACAATTTCTGTAAAAGTAATAGTTTACTACTTTTTCTTGATGGTGCCAGGTTAGGGTCTGCATTAACTTCCACCTCGAATGATCTTAGTCTAGCCGATATTGCCGCCTTGACTGATGTATTTTATATTGGAGGCACAAAAAACGGGGCTTTATTTGGAGAAGCCATTGTGATAAAAAATTTAGAATTAAAAAGTCACTTCCGATTCCATCTAAAACAGAGGGGAGCATTATTGGCAAAAGGGCGAGCATTAGGAATTCAATTTCATGAATTATTTAAAAACGATCTATTCTTTGAACTTGCTCATCATGCTAATCAAATGGCTATGAAATTGACAGCAGCAATAAGTGCCCACAGCTATACTTTTTTAACAGATCCTGTATCAAATCAAATATTTCCTATATTACCCAACAGTCTTATTCAAGAGCTCAATAGGTCATTTGAATTTTATATCTGGAAAAAGATTAATGAACAGCATTCAGCAATAAGGTTAGTAACCTCTTGGGCGACGAAAGAAGAGGCCGTTGATGCTTTCATAAGTCAAATCATACGTTCCTCTAATTAATATAAATCGAATCACAATGATGACAACAACCTAAACCAAAGACTAGAAGCGTTCTTCTAAGTTATATGCGAAAGATCAAAAAGAGAAAAGACTCCTTTGTGAAAACTATTCCGACGAGGTAAAAATCAAAGTACTTAAACTGTATAGACATATAGCACCTGTATGAATCAACCTACAAGCAGCAAAAAAAAACCATCCAGCATTTTCATTCTACTTAAACCCTATTCAGGGATGGTTTTCTTACTGATTTTATTCGCACTTATTAGTAATGCGCTGAACTTATGGATTCCTAAAATTATTGGCAATGGTATAGATGCTTATATTGGTGGAAACCTCGTATATAAACCACTTATCATCAAGTTCAGCCTTGTTGTCTTTATTATATTTATTTTCCTTTACTTACAGAGCATTTTACAAACTTACACTTCCGAGCGGGTTGCACGAGACCTACGCGTAACTCTATCTGATAAGATATCAAATCAAAACTTATCCTTTATAGAAAGCGCTAACCCATCTAAACTTTTAACTAATCTAACAGCTGATGTAGACTCTATTAAGTCCTTTGTTTCACAAGCAATTGCCTCCATCGTTTCTTCTTTATTTATCATCATTGGCGCAAGCATTTTACTGCTGACCATTAATTGGAAATTAGCACTAGTAGTGATCGCGATCATCCCCGTTTTAGGAATCACCTTTTATTTAGTACTTGGTAAAGTAAGAGCCTTATTCATCCAAAGTAGAGCGGTCATTGATTGGCTAAATAAAGTAATTAATGAAAGTATTTTGGGCTCTGCGTTAGTGCGGGTGATTAACTCTCAGCAATTGGAATACGATAAATTTTTAGAAGCCAATACCAAAGCCAAAGAATTCGGATTAGCTATTCTACGCCTTTTTGCGGGACTCATCCCATTGATTGTTTTCACCTCTAACATGGCTGGATTATCAATTTTATTATTAGGAGGTCATTTTGTAATTACTGGTTCAATGAGCCTTGGAGATTTCGCTGCTTTCAATAGTTATTTGGCTCTTTTAATTTTCCCGATATTAGTCATTGGCTTTATGAGTAACGTGATCGCTCAAGCTTCTGCATCCTATGAACGCATAAGCAATGTGATCAATACCGAGCAAGAAGAAGAATTAGGCATTATTACAAGTGAATTGAAGGGAGACATCACAATAAAATCCGTAACCATTAGCTATGGTCAAAAACCTGCGTTAAAAAACATATCCATATCGGTTAAAGCGGGTTCAAGAACCGCTGTTATCGGCCCAACCGCTGCGGGAAAAACGCAGCTTCTTTACCTACTCACGCGATTAGTTAAACCAGATGCTGGAACTATAGAATTTGATGGACATCCGATTGATGACTACAATGCAGATGCTTTTCATAGCCAGGTGGGCTTCGTCTTTCAAGATAGCATCATTTTCAACATGAGTATCCGTGAAAATATTGCATTCAGTGATTCGGTCACTGATGAATCATTACAGAGAGCAATTGATACAGCAGAGCTTCGAGATTTTATTAATGGACTTCCTAATAGCCTAAACACCATTGTTTCCGAGCGTGGATCAAGCCTTTCGGGAGGACAAAAACAAAGAATCATGCTGGCCCGTGCTTTGGCAATTAATCCAAAAGTGTTATTATTAGATGATTTTACTGCTCGAGTAGATAGTCAAACAGAAAGTAAGATCCTGGCAAATATTCAGAAAAACTATCCTGATTTAACATTAATTTCGGTCACCCAAAAAATCTCATCCATTGAGAAGTATAGTCAGATAATTGTGCTCATGGAGGGTGAAATAATTGCTACAGGAACTCACAAAGAACTAATTAACAGCAGTCCTGAATATGTTCAGATTTATAATTCACAACAAAGCACTAGCAACTATGAATTATAATCTTAACAAGCTATATGAAAAGGAACCTAAAAGATCAACCTACATTGGGTTAAAAAAATTGGTACAGCTTATCGCTCATGAAAAGAAAAATCTCAATTTAGCTTTTTTGGCGATATTTCTTAATTCTGCTCTCAATTTATTTGGTCCTTTTATTATCGGGCATACCATCGATACCTATGTAGTAACTAAGCAATACCATGGAGTACTCGTTTTTTCAGGTATATTATTGGCCATGTATTTATTAGCCTTACTGACCAGTTATTTGCAAACACAGTTGATGGGCGGCATCGGACAACGCATGTTGTTTACCCTAAGAAACGCTATATTTAGCAAACTCCAACAGCTTCCTGTTGATTTTTTCAATCAAAATAAGGCAGGAGATTTAATTTCAAGAGTTAATAATGATACAGACAAGCTAAATCAGTTTTTCTCTCAATCATTAATGCAATTTATCGGCAGCATTTTTACGATGATTGGTGCCGCCATATTTTTGCTTTCCATCAATATTAAACTTGGGGCTGCAACTCTAATACCGGCAATACTTATATTGGCATTCACCCAATTAATATCCCCTTGGGTTAAAAGGAAAAATGCTGCCACCCTTAAAAGTACTGGAGCAATGAGCGCTGAGATTCAAGAAAGCCTGAGTAATTTCAAGGTGATTATTGCTTTTAATCGCCGCGATTATTATAGAAAACGCTTCAATGATTCGAATCAAGCTAATTATTATACAGCAATAGGTGCTGGCTTAGCCAATAACATCTTTTTACCAACCTATGGCTTATTCTCTAATATCGCTCAACTAATTGTATTGTCTTTCGGAATTTATTTAATTTCTGTTGGTCAGTTTACCATTGGGTTGTTAGTTAGTTACCTCTCTTATTCAACAAATTTGTACAATCCTTTACGACAACTTGCGTCACTTTGGTCCAGCTTTCAGCTGGCTATGGCTAGTTGGGACCGGGTTTCGCTCCTATTGTCTTTGGACACCAACCTGATGATTAGCGAAAGCAAAACTAAAGTACCATCTACCTCGCTATTAGAATTTAGGGATGTGAATTTTTCTTATCCAAATGGAAAAGAGATATTACGTGCTATCAACTTAAAACTTGAAAGGGGGAAAACCTATGCGTTAGTAGGGCCAACTGGGGGTGGGAAAACCACAACGGCATCCTTGATGGCCCGCTTATATGATCCTACGACAGGTACAGTTTTATTGGATGGCAGGGATTTAAGGTCCTATGATGCTTTAGAGCGTTCACAAAAGATTGGTTTCATTTTACAGGAGCCATTTTTATTTACAGGAACGATAAAAGACAATATTCTCTATGGAAATGAAAGCTACCGGCATTATGATAATGAGCAATTAGCTGATTTAATAAAAACATCTGGTTTAGAGGATTTACTGGCTATTTTTGAAAGTGGATTAGAAACCGAAGTACTTTCAAGTGGAAACAGTATCAGTTTAGGACAAAAGCAAGTCATTGCTTTTATTCGTGCAGTATTAAGAAATCCGGAAATACTGATCCTAGATGAAGCAACAGCTAATATCGACACCATAACCGAGAAATTGCTTGATAAGATATTAAAGAAATTACCCAAAGAAACAACCCTTGTAATTATAGCCCACCGTTTAAATACCATTGAAAATGCCGACGAAATCTATTTCATCAATTCAGGAGAAGTTACGCTGGCGGGCTCGTTCAATGAAGCTTTGGACAAGTTAATACAAGGGAAAAGGTTAAGTTAACATCTAATACTGACGGAGTTAAGACTTACGAAGTCACTTTCAAAACGGCTAGAGGCTTCGTAATTCAAATTCAGCAACTTATGAAGTTTAAATGGCCTGCGTAAAGGCAAAACTTCGTAAGTTTCATTGACAAAGTTTAAATTTATTTTTGAAACAGAACAATACTACTCATTGTTATATACTATTGTTAATAGTAATAAAACATATAACCATGAAAACGTTAAGGTATTTAATTCTCTGTACGTTTACCATATGGGGAATGCAAGCCTGTAATAATCCTCGCAATAGAGATGCCGTATCCATGGCAAAAAAGGCGAATGAAAGCAAAGACACTACGGACTATATCGATATAAGAGGTCCGGGAGCCGAGTTTCCTGCGATAGCAAGTCTGCCATACAATGATTCTGATTTTGCTGTAAATGCCGCAGACCGGAATATGTTAGAAATGGAACTCGGAAAAATTACACTAACCAATTCTTCAAATCAAGCCATCAAGGATTTTGGTCAAATGATGATCAATGACTATACAAAAGAAAATGACGAACTTATCGCCTTAGCCAAAGAAAAGGATATTGTATTGCCCCTATCTCCTAGCGAAAAAAATATAAAACACATCAAAGATCTTACTGATATAACGGGCAACGATTTTGATAAGCACTATATTAATTTCATGATTTCTAATCATAGAAGTACGATTAGGTTATTTGAGGATGCTTCAAAAAACGCAACGGATGTAGAGATTCAAAAATTTGCGACGAATACATTGCCAATACTTAAAAAACATCTAGAAGCTGCTAAGGATTTAAAAGACAGACTATGATTTTTTTTCAAGCAAGATGTTTTTCATTTTCTTAAAACCATTGTAAGCTTCAAGTGTTATATAAGTACAAATGCAAAGGGGTGCTTAACTAAATTAAGCTGAGATTATACCCGAAATCCTAATCGATTGAAACCGATTAGAAAAATGCACAGTACGATTTTATGATCGTACAAACTCCATTTTCGGCACAAAACCGGAAATGGAGTTTTTGTTTCATACTAACTAAGCCTCACAACTTAAGCAAGTTACCATATTTGCAATAAACTCTTTAGAGACACTTTGACTTCTTTGGTAATACAGCGTTTTCACACCTAATTTCCATGCCTCAATCATTAAGGTATTTACATCTTTTACAGGTAGATTAGCCGGTATATTCAAATTTAAGCTTTGAGCTTGATCAATATATTTTTGCCTGATTGATGCCTGTTGAATAATTTCCAATTGGCTAATCTCTTTAAAGGTTTTAAATACAGCCTTCTCTTTGTCAGTCAATATAGTAAGATGTTGCACACTGCCATGGTTCAACATAATGCTGCGCCAAACATCCTCATTGTCCATCTCCTTTTCAATTAAGAGCTTCCGCAAGTATTTATTTTTTCTCATAAAGTTACCCTTGGATAAGCCAGCTTTGTAATAATTACTACTAAAGGGCTCAATCCCTGGTGAGGCTTGCCCCAAGATAGCAGAAGAAGAAGTCGTAGGTGCAATTGCCATTAACGTGGTATTTCGTCTACCATAGTTTATCAAAACATCAGGCTCCCCATAAATGTTCGCCAATTCTACACTCGCCTTTTCGGCCTTTTCGCTAATATCCTTAAAAATTACAGTAGTCAATCGCTTAGATTCCATTCCCTCAAAAGGGATATTATTTTTTTGAAGATACGAGTGCCAACCCATCACGCCCAAACCCAGCGCCCTATGACGTTTTGCAAAACGGTTAGCAGAAGCTAAATAATAGTTATCTTCCGTTTTTGCGATAAATTCTTGCAACACTGCATCCAAAAAGTAAATCGCCAACTTTACCGCTCCTGTATCCTTCCATTCATCATAAAGCTCCAAATTCATAGACGATAAGCAACAAATAAAAGACTCATCGATATTGGAGGGTAGTGCAATTTCCGAACATAAATTACTAGAATAGATACGCATGTTTTTGTCCTTATATACCTGCGGTTTATTCTGATTAATATTATCGGAGAAGAAAATATAAGGCAATCCTTTTTGTTGCCGACTTTCTAAAACCTTTGCCCAAACGGTTCGCTTTTCAATATCTCCGTCGATCATATCCTGCATCCAATAATCCGGGACACATACCCCATTAAAAAGATTTTGAATAGGATTTCCAATGTTTTTTATTTCCAAAAACTCCTTAATATCTGGGTGGTCAATGTCTAAATAAGCTGCAAAAGCACCTCGCCGAACGCCGCCTTGTGATATAGTATCCATTGCCGTATCGAAAAGCTTCATGAAGCTTACCGCCCCACTACTCTTTTCCATTATCAGTAACCGCACTTCCTCTTTCCCGCAATTCGCCAAAATACCCCGAAGTACCGCCACCAATTTTAGTTTGCATAATCACCTCCCCTAGCTTATGCGTAATGCCTTCAATCTGATCCGGCACATACACGTTAAAGCAAGAAATTGGCAAACCTCTCTCCGTACCCATGTTTGCCCAAATTGGAGAACTCAAACTCATCCAACCTTTTTCTATCATCTCGATAAATGCTTCGCACAGCTCTGGCTTATACAACCTTTTTGCAGCGGCCATAGCAATACGTTCAATTGCCGTTTTCGTTGTTTCGCCCTTTAGCAAATATCCTCTATTTAATATCTGCTGACTTTCATCATTCAACCACCAAAGTCTTTCCATTTTTATAATCAATTTAAAGAGTTCCTAAAACAAATCATTAGCTGTAATACTTTTATCGTGCTTTGTATATTCAACAGGTCTTTTCGCAAAGAAGTCGTCCAAACTATTTGCAAACACTTCCTCCTCAAACCATACCATTGGCTGATAATCAGATTCCGAAACATTAAATTGCTTTTGCAAGCCAATTTTCTGCAAACTATCATCCACCCGATATTTCATAAAATTGAGAAGGTTATCTTTAGTGATGTGTTCAAACTCCCCGTTTTCAAAAATCCAATCTAAAATTTCTGCTTCCACTTGAATCGAGTTCGAAATAATATCCGAGATTTTGCTCTTCGTTTCTTCATCAAAAAACTCAGGAAATTCCTCTTTAATTTTATTTACGATATAGATGCCTGCATTTGCATGCACCTGCTCATCAACGGATGTCCATGCAATAATATTACTAACGTTTTTCATCACCCCTTTAAAGCGAGTAAAGGAAAAGGATAATGGCAAACTGACTGAACAAGGAGACATTTTCAATAAGTATCGAAAATAAAATCAACGAAAATAGATACTCTCTTTTATCTTCAGACTTTGTATGCGCTAAAGCTTCAGAAAGATAGGCCACTCGCTTTGCAATGACAGGTACATGAATCAGTTGTTCAAATTCATTATTATAGCCCAGTACATCCAAAAGTCTAGAATAGGCCTCCGAATGACGAAATTCACATTCAGCAAACGTGCTTCCTAAACCATTAAATTCCGGCTTAGGAATGTGAGTATATAAGTTGCCCCAAAATGATTTTACGGCAACTTCAATTTGTGCAATCGCTAGTAAACTTCTTTTAATTACTTCCTTCTCATTAAAATCTAAGTGCGAATGAAAGTCCTGCACATCGGCAGTAAAGTCTACTTCAGAATGCACCCAAAAGGACTTATTAAGTGCGTCTGTAAAACTTAAAATTTCAGGGTACTCAAAAGGTTTATAATTTACTCTTTTATCGAAAATGCTCATAATATTTAATTTTTTAGTTTAATTCAAATTCTAAAAAAGAAATATGTACAAACAGAATACGTGCAGATATGGGTTTAGAATCACCCGGTATTCATTTTGGACATTTACTTCTCTTGCGAAAGCAAAGTCGAGCATAAAGGAAGGTAGCCTGGCTTATAGATATATTCTATTTACAGTTGCGCAACAGCTCGTGACTTACACACGATTCCCCTTTTATATTACAATAATACCTTTTTGCTGATTTTACATCAGGACAAAACTATCGTTTTAAAATTGGAAATTGACGGATTTCATTTGAAGTATTTATCAACAGCATTACGTTTATCAACAAGAGAAGATAATTAATAATAATTAATGATGAATGAGGTTTCAATTAGGTAATGCAAAAGCTACGTATTTATTACTGGACTTCATTCCCAACTTTCCACCTCCCGCTGCGATAACTACGTATTGTTTACCATCAATTACATATACCGCGGGACTGGCAAAACCTGCAGCAGGCAATTTATGTTCCCATACTATTTTCCCCGTCTTTTTATCAAAAGCCCTTATTTTCTCATCTTGCGTCCCGGCAACAAAGACAATTCCTCCCTTGGTTACCACTGGTCCACCATATACTTCGGTACCGGTATCTTCCATACCAAATTCGCTCAACTCATCGAAATTCCCCAACGGCACTTTCCATAAAAGCTTCCCTGTATTTAAGTTTACAGCATTCAATGTTCCCCAAGGCGGTTTTATTCCAGGATACCCATCCTTATCCATAAAGCGTTTATACCCATTCAGCACAAACTCAGGCACAGTATCTCTTTCTATTTTCTTTCTATTTGGTTTTGCTTCTGCCATTGCTTCCTTATCTTCCAAATCTAGTAGATAAGTAATAAGGGAAGTTTTATCTGCATCGGATAAAAGGTTCTTAAAAGCCGGCATCATGTTCCTTCCATTATCAATAATCTGCCGAAGCTGCTGTGCATTATAATCTTGTTTTATATGGGTTAATGCTGGATAAGCAGCACCAATTCCTTCCATCTTTGCACCATGGCAGGAAGAGCAGCTTTTTGAATAAACGATCATTCCTCGTTCTTTGATAGTACTTCCGCTTGCGTTAATAAGTGCGGGGTTGGGAATCATTTGCAATCGCCAAGGAAGCTCTGAGTTGCTTATGTACATGATTTTTGTTTCAGGATCAACAGCAGCACCGCCCCATTGGCCTCCCCCATCAAAACCTGGAAACAGCCATGAACCTTGCAGACTTGGTGGAATGAATAAGCTACCGCTTCTATGTTTATAGAATTCTTCTAAAAGCTCTTTTTGAATTTCCGGAGTTCTGGTACTGATGTCATCTGGGCCAAAAGACTGTCTCGCAAAAGGCTCTGGTAAGCTTGGTATCGGTTGAGTTGGCCAAGCTTCTTCTTCAGCTAAATCCGAAGGAGGAAAAGCCACTTGATGAATTGGAAACACAGGTGCACCAGTCACTCTATCAAATACAAAAATATGCCCTTGCTTGCTTATTTGTGCTACAGCATCGATCATTTTGCCATCTTTTTGCAGCCTTATAAGATTTGGATTAGCGGGTAAATCTCTATCCCATAAATCATGATGCACAGTTTGATAGTGCCAAATATATTTACCGGTCAAAGCGTCTAATGCCAGCAAACTATTTGCAAACAAGTTAGAACCTTTTCGTCTGGCACCATAAAAATCGGGGGTTGCGGAACCTAGAGGAACATAAACAATTCCTCTTTCTTCATCCAATGCCATTCCTGCCCAATTATTAATAGCACCTACCCTCTTCCAGGCATCTTTATCTTCCCAAGAATCATAACCAAATTCGCCAGGCTGTGGAATGGTATGAAATATCCATTTGCGTTCTCCTGTCAACACATCAAAAGCCCTGATATGACCGGCTGCAGCATCCTCGCCCTCTGAAACCCTCATTCCGGTGATCAATAAATCCTTATAGATGATGGGTGCAGCATTCCCCGCTACGGATGTGTTCTCAAACGGACCATCTAGGTTTTCACGGAGATCAATAAATCCTTGCTTTCCAAAGCCTTCAATGCCTGTACCATTTGAAACATCAACGGCATATAACTTTGGACCTGTAGAATAAAAAATACGACCTTCCTTTCCTTTTTCATTTTCCCAATAAGAAATCCCTCTTATAGAGCCTCTAGCTATTGAATCGGGCGCTTTAAACACCCACAGCTCGGTTCCATCGCTTGCATCCAACGCAAACAAATGTTGGTTAGAAGAAACACCATAAAGTATCCCTTTAATAATGAGAGGCGTTGTAGGAATGGTTGCCCCTTTCTTTATAGGATCACCGGTATCGTACTCCCAAACCTGCTTTAACATTCCAACATTTCTAAGATTAATTTCCTCCCCATTAGAATATCGGTTGCCGCTATTTGTACCTGCAGCTGTAATCCATTCTTCATCTAGAACTGCTGTTTTACAACCAATGTTTGTAAATAAAATAAGAAAAATAAAAGAGAATAAGAATGGACGGCTTGCTTTCATTTGAATAATTTATCTTTAAAGGTAATAAATTATCAGCTTATTGCAGAAAGATCAAAACCAAACAATCCAAAAAATATTTTTCATTGTTGAGAAGTAACATTCACCATATGCGATTGTGACCCGCCATAAACAAGTAGAAAGGAGGCAACAAGCAAACTGGCGCTTAACAAGTAACCCATAAAATAAGAAAATCCAGAAGTCCCAATAGCTGGGTCAAGATTAAAGGTTAAACAGGCGTATCCAAGGAACAGTGCTATAATAGCTGCCAAAATTCCGAAAGAAAAGTAAAAATAATTTCTATTAATCAACAAGGGCAAACAAGCTAATGCTAGAATAACTATATCTAAGATACGAATTTCAGCAAATATCAATGTTGCACCAAAATTTAACACACCCAATATTAAGAAATAGATTGCTCCAATAAGTTTGGCTACCTTTTGATTTCTGTTTTTGTAAATAAGTGCCATAGCTTGATAATCTAAATATAGAAGTATATAAAGCTAACTAATATTCATTATACTAACAAACTACACAAGTAAGCAATAAGCATATTGAAAGTGAGAAATTGGTCTTATCTTTGAGAGGTACCAAATATACATCCAGGTTTCCAGAGCAAAAATGAAATTAACCACTACTCATCGTCTGTTTCTTATTCTACTTTGTTTTTCATTTATTTCAAAAACAGTTTTTTCGCTAGAGCAGTCCATCGATTTATTGAATATAAAGAATATTGACTCTTTATCTGTAAGCGGCGTGCTACAGAAAGACAGCACTAAAGCTGAAGTTTTATTTAAAGACTCAACCATTGATAAAATTAAACGCTCTATAGATTCCTTAAACGATCTTTCTATCACCATAAAACACCGTTTAGATAGCTTTCCCAACCTCCGTCAGGACACCTTGCTTAGCTTCAGAAATCAGCTAGTCAATGCACAGGAAACGGCCAGCTACTTGGCCAAGATAGTGAACAATCAAACAGAAACAGAAAGTTTAGGAATAATCAATGGAATCAATGATATCTACTTTAAAATAGGAAACCTTAAAGCAAGGGTTGATGAGCGAATTCGTAAGCAGGATAACCTAGCAATTAAGCAAAAGGCAGGCTATATTTGGACGGCGCCCATAATCGCTAATCCTCAGGATTTATTTAGTTCGTTGAAGTCTGAAATTATCAATCCCATACAGACCTTATTTCAAACCCATAGCGCTGAACGTGGAGGGCTATTTTTGTTGATACTCCTTTCTATAGGCTATTTTTATTGGGTATTAAAAAATAGACAAGTTTTTAATCCTACCAGGATTAAGCTACCGGTATGGCAAAGCATTTTGTTTTTCTTTACTCTCTTCCCCCTTTTCGATCGCGGAATAACCGCCAATTATATTGCGTTTATTTTATCTTTAATTCTATTGCTCTCATTTTTGAAATTCAGGAAGCTTGTCAATATTCAATCTAAACGATGGTGGGGCAGTCTGCTTGTCATTTTTGTATTGATTCTCTTATTCAATTACCTGCTAGTAAGCAATAGTCTAATCATAAGGATTATCGCTATCGGCTTAAATTTAGTTGCTCTTATTTTTGGTTATAGAACGGTAGACCTGTTAAAACATAATAATAATTACCCTCGTATTTATCGCTCCCTATTTGCATTATATATAATATTAAATGTCTTTTCAATATTATTAAACGTTGTTGGCCAAATCAATATATCAAAAAATCTAAGTATTACTGCATTTGGCGGAATTGTTCAATTGGTTGGTCTTATAATCCTTGGAAGGATTGTTATTGAAGATTTCAACAAACAATTTGAAGCATTCAAAAAGTCTAAACGATTTCTGGCAAACCTAAATAAAGCCAACACATTATCATTTATTCATAAAGTCTTGTTCATAATTGGTTCAATTTTGTGGTTAACTGTTTTCTTAATAAACCTGAACATTGTTGAATCAACCATCGGTTTTTTAAGTACTATTTTAAACAAACCGCATTCGTTTGGAAGCATAAGCTTTACTTTAGGAAACGTCATAATCAGTGTTATTATTATAAGCATTGCCAATTGGTTTCAAAAAAACTTGGACGTTCTTCTTTCTACTAGTCAACGCAATAGACTGGATTCCCAGATTGACGAAAAAGGAACCAAGGTTACATTGCTCAGACTGGCCGTGATTATTCTAGGTTTCCTGCTCGGAGTTACCGCCTTAGGTATTTCCATGAATAAGCTTACCGTAATCTTAGGCGCTTTAAGTGTAGGCATCGGCTTAGGGATGCAAACTATATTTAATAATTTTGTATCTGGAGTGATTTTGATTTTTGAGAAACCTTTTAAAATCGGCGATTTCATAGAACTAGCTGACAAAAAAGGGCGGGTTCAAAAAATAGGGATCCGTTCAAGCACGTTGTTAACTGAAGAAGGCTCTGAAGTTATAATCCCCAATGGCGATCTTCTATCCGGTCGGCTGGTTAACTGGACCCATAGCCAGTCTCAATATCGGGTAGAACTTAACTTGAAGTTCAATGCCACATCAAATCTGGAAGAGGTGAAGCGAATTATTAAGGAAGAGGTGGCGAAAAGCGAGTACGTTATAAAGAGTAGCTCTGTAGAAATTCTTTACAAATCAGTTTCAGCAACCGATCTGGAGCTTATAATAAGGTGCTGGGTAATCAATATATACAAAGAGTCCCAATTTAAAAGCAGTCTTCTAGAAGGCTTAAGAACTCGTTTCACCAAGGATGAAATATCCTCTTTAGGATAAAAATATATCCGGTTCACTAAAAATATAACTATCCTCTAACTTATTATCTTCGTAGGTATTGTTAGACCTGTTATCCACCTACTTTGCTATTATAAAACGTTTGTGTTGTAGAAAAAACCTTTTGTATTCAATACAGTTTTACAATAACAAATTCTAAACCTCGTCACTTCCATTAAGACGACTGATAATAAACAATCTACAATACAATAATTGCCTCATTTAAAATAATTGCACTATCCTAGCCTTTCAAAACTTCCAAACTTAAATATCTCAACGCCAGCCTAATCCAGGAGCAACATGCTCTAGAATGGCAGATAAAACATGGACATTATAATCAACGCCCAGGGTATTAGGCACAGTTAAAAGTAGCGTATCAGCTTCTTGGATGGCTTCGTCTTTTGCTAGTTCCTCCATAAGTTGGTCAGGTTCCGCAGCATAACTTCTTCCAAAGATAGCTCGCTTGTTATTTTCGATGAAACCGATTTTATCGCTGCGATTGGATTCATGGCCAAAATAATAATGGTCTTGTTCATTTACCAATGCAAAAATGGATCGGCTAACCGATACCCGCGGTTCGCGTTGGTGTCCGGCGTTTTTCCAAGCGTCTTTATATAATCGGATTTGCTCAGCTTGCTGCACGTGAAAAGGCTTATCACTCTCGTCCTCTTTCAGGGTAGAACTTTGCAGGTTCATTCCGTTTTCAGCAGCCCAAATGGCTGTGGCATTAGAACCGGCGCCCCACCAAATACGCTCCCGCAGTCCTTCGGAGTATGGTTCCAAACGCAACAGGCCCGGTGGATTTGGAAACATTGGGTTTGGATTAGGCTGAGCAAATCCAACACCTTTTAGATTTTCCAGAAACTCTAAGCCTTTGCGGCGTCCCATGGCGGCATCGTTTTCTCCTTCTGCCGGTTCATAACCGAAGTAACGCCAACCATCCATTACTTGTTCTGGCGAACCTCTGCTGATACCCAATTGCAATCGACCCTCCGAAATTAAATCTGCAGCTCCGGCATCTTCCACCATGTACAATGGGTTTTCATAACGCATATCAATGACTCCGGTTCCAATCTCTATCTTGCTTGTTTTGGCCCCGATTGCCGCTAGCAACGGAAAAGGTGACCCCAATTGAGCCGCAAAGTGATGTACCCGGAAATATGCACCATCCAAACCGATTTCTTCGGCAGCAACGGCCAAGTCAATTGACTGAAGCAAGGTATCACCTGCCGATCGGGTTTGATATGAGGGATGCTTGCCCCAATGTCCAAACGATAAAAATCCTATCTTCTTCATATTTTCTTTCTATGTTAAACAAATTTAACCATTGGTATGACAATTTTTGTTGACCTATGTTAAGAATGTTCTTGGAAGTCGTTACGACTTGAGTTAAACATCATTTTTTATTAAACTATTAATTTTCTCCATGGTCTTGTTCGCCATCGCCCTTAGAATAAAATACAATTCTTGTAACCTTTTCGATTTTCATTTACCCTAATAGGATATAAGCAATTTAGAAATGTAAAATACTTTAATCCTCACAAATGTTTGTCCAACTATCTTTTAACTAATTCCTATTAACCAATAATTCACTATTAAATTGAAAAAACATGTTTAAAGTACATTTTTTTTTCAAAAAGCATAAGAAGACAATTTTTATCGTTTTTAATAACATCAATAATGGTTACATTTTCAACTTGCCAGAAATAGGATATCGTTCAACCTAGCCTTGAAAAACAAGATGAATTAAATATGAATATGAGGAAGTTTTGGTCCGATTACATGCATTGGACTTTGGCAAAAGTGCTTTCAAGAGCTAAAAAGGAGTTATTGGAAAACTTGAATCTATTTATATATTTAAGTTCCCCTCGCGACCAATATCTAAATTCTGGCCAGAAACCGCGCTTACAGCCACTTTAAAAAAGGTGACCAACTTATTAGATTTATTGTCCCAGTAATGCGCTTCTGAAGGTACGACTTTTAAAACTCTAATGGTCGGGTCTTCCTTTCCTTTTTCAAACCAGGCTTCTACCATCTTACTCCAGTATTTCTCTATCCTAGCCTTATCAGTAGAAACTTCAGCAATTCCATTTATACTAAGAAAGTTATATTTACTAATATCTGAGTACAAAACACTTACATGATTGTTTTTTTGAAGATTTTGAAAAGTTTCACTGTGGGAAGAAAACAAGAACCACAAATTCCCTTCATCATCAACTTCTTGTCTACTCATTGGCACAGCGTGAAGATTAGCGACTTCAGTAGTATTGGTACACATCATCCCAATATCTATTTTATCGACCATATCTTTTAGTTTGTCAATGGCATCTTGATTATCTAAGTTTTCTGTGCTCATAAAATATATTTTTTAAAAAGAAGTTTACTTATAAAGCAGTAAGTATATAACAAGCCTAAAAAATATTTGTTTGATTTGAAGATAAACCTATATCCACGAGCAAGAATTATATTGTAGTAAGGAGTATTTTCAGCCTTCATTGTTTAATCGAATAACGACTTTACCACTTACTCCATGGGATTCGATAAGTTGATGAGCCTGTGCAATCTCTTTCATTGGAAAAACCTTTTGTACTTTCACCCTCAACTTCTCCTCCTTTAATAATTTTGAGATAATCTGTAACACTGCCTTTTCTGGGTGCATCATAAACCAGATTAATTCTACCCCTCGTTCCCGAGCAAGCGCTATTGCCTTGGGATCATCTTTAGTAGATGATGGTAAGCACACCACTTTCCCACCCGGTTTGACAAGCGCAATGGAACGGTACAGTATTTCGCCGCCCATTGTATCCATTACAGCATCTATATTAGTTGCAATTTCTTCAAACTTTTCCTCTTTGTAATTAATGGACTGATCAACACCAAGATCTTTTAGAAATTCAATATTTTTTCCAGAAGCAGTTCCACTTACAAATGCACCTTGTAATTTGGCAAACTGTACAGCCATGTGACCCACACCACCTGCAGCAGACTGGATAAGAACTCTTTGCCCTGATGATACTTTTAAATGATCATTAATAGCTTGGTAGGCTGTCAGTCCCGCTAAGGAAACTGCCGCGGCGACTTCAAAAGAGATGTTTTCTGGTTTTTTTACAATGAATTCAGGACTCGCCACCACATACTCAGCATACGTGTTATTAATGCATCCAAAGACCATGTCACCTATCTTAAATTCTTTTACATTTTCGCCAACAGATTCTATAACACCACTCATATCCTTACCTAGGATCGCTGGTAATTGTAGTCTGTGACTGGATATATGATTGCCAGATCTGATTTTTGTGTCTACCGGATTAATGCCTGCGGCCATTACTTTGATCAATATCTGATCCTTGTTAAAATCGGGTCTGTTGACTTCGGCCAGCTGAAGTTTATCTACGTCTCCAAACTCTCTTATAATAATTGCTTTCATTTCCAAATTTAGATAAAATTGATCATTCGGCAAACATGCCATTGCAATGACAGGATTTGAACGAAAATTTTCGTAATCTTCACAATCAAGATTGATCACAATTATTATTGATTTTATGTCTAGATATGTATGGCTCGTCTTAATAGGAGCTTGTAGTTTTGGAATTTTATCCACATTTGTCAAACTGTCGTTTAGAGAGGGTTATAGTTTAGGTGAGATTACTGGCGTACAGGTTTTCTTTGGAATGATCCTACTCTGGTCTTTATTCCTCGGGGGAAGGGCGGTCGGTCTGGTCAGCGATCGTCCTAAAGAGGGCAAGGAGGCTCCTTGGAAAGTGATTGTTTCGGGATTTTCAACCGGATTGGTCAGTATTACTTATTACAAATGTATTTCTCTTGTGCCAGCATCAATCGCGATTATTATGTTGATGCAATTTGTGTGGATCGGTATTTTATTGGAGTATGTGCTCTTTAAAAAAAAACCAAGCCGAATTCAGATCGTCAGTATGATTTTGGTTCTGGGTGGAACAATTTTAGCAGCCGGATTATTTAACGAGCGACAAACGGAGTTATCACTGAGCGGTATATTTTTCGGACTATTAGCTGCAGCTTTTTATGCAATATTCTTGATGGTAATGTCTCGCTTCGGTAACAGTTATCCTGCTGTACAAAAAAGCGCTTTAATGTTGACTGGCGCATGTTTTTTGATTTTTATTGTTTTTCCTCCCACATTCTTGGTGAATGGCGTGCTTACTGCTGGACTTTGGAAATGGGGATTGATATTAGCTTCGCTTGGTACAGTGGTGCCACCCTTGTTTTTCGCGATAGGAACTCCCAAGATCGGCGTCACCTTGAGCTCTATTATATCTGCGATCGAATTGCCAGTGGCTGTAGCAATGTCCTATTTTTTCTTGATGGAAAATGTTAACGGACTACAATGGCTGGGTGTATTTATTATCTTGGGTGCTATCATAATTTCAAATATCTTCAATAAAATGGCATACAACAAGAAGGAAGAACCGTCGAAACTACAGAATTGAATTAAGCATCCGGTATCTCAGGTTCAACGAGCTTTTTCAACTTGTCTAGGGAATCCTGCCAACCCAAATAACACATTTCGACCGGAATAATATCGGGAATACCTGTTTGTTCTATATTAAGCTCAGTGAAGTGAGATACAGAATTCAAGGAAACAGTGGTGATCATCTCTCCAGGTAAATTAGGATCATCAAACCGATCAACATACTTGATAAACTCATTGGGTTTTATTTCAATGTATTCTCCCCCAAATGAATGCCCATTACCGGTACTGAAATTTATAAAAGTCATCTTAAACTTGCCACTTACTTTAAAATCCATCTGCTGTACCGTGCATACAAAACCGTAAGGTGGTATCCAGGATGCATGCGCAACTGGATCTGAAAATGCACGGAATAATTTCTCAGGACTTGCTTTGATCACCCTATGTAAGGAAACGCTATTTGTTTTCATATTTATTGCGAATTTATGATAAATAATGAGGTCTCTATATTTTGTTCAGATCTATAACACTGATGCACGCTGAAGGTTATCAACTATTTGATTATTTGTTTTTGTAATCGTAAAAGCTTTATTATAATAGATATAGGATACAGCAAGTATTGCCAATACCACAATAGGCATTAACATAAACTCTATCTTTTTATCTACATATGCATGACTGATAAATGCAAATACTAAATTAAAGGTCAATCCAGCATAAGCCCACTCCCTTACTTTGCTTGGTAATTTCGGAAATGAAATCGCTATTACACCAAGTATCTTGCAAATAACAAGCAGAACAGCGAAGTAATCAGGATAGCCTAAAGGTTTTGTTCCTGCATTAATATATTCAGGTTTGAATAGTAGCGTACTTAACGGCATAATGCCCTCCCAAAGAATAAGAAGTACTGTAGCTGTCCAAAAGATTACTTTATTCTTCTTCATTTTGTCAATAATTTAATTGTTACTAATTAGCTGATTCTACATGTTTTACAAAATTATTTAAGATAGCCTGCCATCCTTGCTTTTGTAATTCTGCATCGCTTTCATTTTCTGCATCAAAGGTTGTGGTAATTGTGGTTTTGCCTTCAATATCTGTAAACAAAGAACTTACCATTCTGCCATCAGACATAGTATATGCGATTTCGGTATGCAATTCGACCTTGTTATAAGTACCTTCAAAATCGAAACCGAAACTGCCATCTTTTGCTTCCATCCTATTTTTAAATTGACCATTTATGCGAAGATCATTTTGGCTATTCGGGCAATGCCAACTGGGATCAGCGAAGTTCCATAACATAATGTCTGCAGGAGAATTCCAAAGTTGCCATACTTTTTCTACGGATGCATTTACCATTGCTTTTATTATGATTTTTGTCTGTATTGCCATGGTTTCTATTTTGTTAAATAAATGATATCACAAAGATGCTAAGGATTATAATATCCAGGATATAGTAGAAACGACAACCTTAGGGGTGGATTGCGACAAAAACAATTCGTACCTTTATTTTATAAGCAAGAAAAATATGCAAATCTCCGTTTTCGTTCCTCAATATGGTACAATAGAAGGCATTACCCCAGCATTTAGAACCTTCCACACGGCCAATGAACTCCTTACCACCTTTGGCAAAAAGCCTATATTCAATGTTGAGTATGTGGGGTTGAATAAATTTGTCCCGGCAAACAATGGCGAGTATACTATAAAAACGAATAGACTGCTCTGCCATGTTATCGAAACAGACCTACTTGTTATACCGCCCATTTTTGGAAATATAGATGCCGGAATTAAAGCCAATGCGGATGCCATTCCTTACTTTAAAAAGCTCCATCAAAATGGTAGTAGTCTTGCAAGTTTATGTGTGGGAGCCTTTCTATTAGCAGAAACGGGATTGTTAGACGGTAAGAAATGTTCCACCCATTGGGCTTACATCAATGAGTTTAAAGAAAAATACCCCCAAGTAGAAATCGAAGATGGCGCTGTAATCACCGAACATGACAATATTTATAGCAGTGGCGGTGCAAGCAGCTTGTGGAATTTAGTATTGTACTTGGTCGAGAAATTTACAGATAGGGATATAGCCATTATGATAGCCAAATATTTTGCATTGGATATTAGTAGGGATAGCCAATCCCAATTCGCGATCTTTAGAGGGCAGCGAAACCATAAAGATTTGGCCATTGAAAAGATACAGGATTATATCGAAGACAATTACGCAGGAAGAATCACTGTTGAAGACTTGGCAAACTTCGTTAATATTGGTCGGCGAACTTTTGAGAGAAGATTTAAAGAGGCAACAAGAAATACACCGACCGAGTACATACAACGTGTGCGGATCGAAGCTGCAAAAAAGTTTTTCGAAGCTTCACGGAAGAATGTGTCACAAGTAATGTTTGATGTGGGCTATACCAATACCAAAGCATTTAGAGATGTTTTTAGGAAAATAACTGGCCTTACGCCAACTGAGTACCGTAATAAGTTTGCAAAGGTTGCCACCGAAACATATTAAGCATTTACTAGATATCCGTCCAGCTAAGCTATCATCTTCTCAAAACCTCTAAAGGCGGTTTTCGTAAGATACTATTGATATTAACCATTCCAATTACTACTGTTAAAAGAGTAACGCAAATAAAAAGACCTAATATTACCAAAATATTAGGATTAAAGGGAATTTTAAAATTGAAAACTGCCAGTCCCCATGCCGAAACAAGCGCTATTACGATCCCTGCAATAGAAGACAATGCTCCCAGGAAAAAATACTCCAACGCCGTTATCATCAGAACCTGCCTTTTGCTAGCCCCCAATGTTCTCAATAGTACGCTTTCCTCTATTCGCTGGTATTTACTAATAAGTACTGAGGACAAAAGTACGATCAACCCTGTAAAAATGCTCAGGGCAGCCATAAATTGAATAACAAAGCTCACTTTCGATATAATCTGATCTAGCACAGTGAGTATTAATTTTAAATCTATCACCGAGACGTTCGGAAAATTTTGAACAACTTTCAACTGAAAATCGGCAGATGCCTTTTCATCGGGAGTTCTCGTCATAATTACATGGAATTGCGGAGCATCATCGATAATGCCTTTTGGAAACACAACGCGGAAGTTAGTTTGCACCCGGTCCCAGTCTACCTCTCTAAAGCTCCCAACCCGTGTTGATATTAACAATCCCTGCACATTCCAGATTATTTTATCACCAATTTTCACACCGATACGATCAGCATATCCTTTTTCTAGAGAAATGTTAGCAAGGTCTCCTTCTCTGACCTTTCCTGTCCATACCCCATCTGTTATTCTTTCAGAAGAAATCAAACTATCCCGAAACGTAACTCGCAATTCTCTGGAAAACGCCCTTGTTGAAATATTCAAGGTACTATCTTTCTCTACATCGCTTTGCCGATATCCGTTTATCGACTCAAGTTGCATGGTCACAATAGGCACCTCTTGGATTACGGGCATGCCAGCCGCCCTAACCAGCCCAGCCACTTCTTCCTTCTGTCTACTTTGAATATCAAAAAGCACCATATTGGGTTGATCACCTCGAGTAGAAAAAGTTACCTGCTCGATTAACAAAGACTTCACAAAAAAAAGGGTACCAATGAAAGCAGTCCCCAAACCAATAGCCATAACCAAAACAACGGTTTGATTATTCGGTCTGTATAAATTTGATAGCCCCTGTCGCCACACATAACTCCAAGAATGCGGAAAATACCGCCTAACTAGCTTGATCAATGCTAAAGACAATCCATATAAAATTAAGTAACCTATTACCACTGCAATTGTAAACACTAAAGTTTGTAACCAGGTATCTAATTGTGTCCTACCAAATGCACTGACAAAAACAATAATCAGAAAAAAGACGTATCCCGATTGTTTTACATTCGACTTTCTTTCCGACTGAAAAGATGCACGGAGTGTGTTTAAGGGGGAAACATCCCTGATGGATACTAACGGTATTAAAGCGAACAATATAGAAACAAGGACACCTAAAACAATGCCCATAAAAATGGAGAACCAGGAAATGGCGACATTCACCTCTACCGGAAGAAATTCCTGTAGAATCATAGGTATAAGTTGCTGAACCAGTACACCTACAATTGCACCTATAATAGAGCCTAAAAGCCCAATACCAATAATTTGGATCATAAAGATTAGGAAGGCTTGCATGCCGCTGACACCTAAACATCTAAGGATAGCAATACTGCTAATTTTTTCGCGTATATAAATTTGCACAGCACTTGACACCCCAATACAACCCAATAAAAGAGCCACAAATCCTACTAGTGAAAGAAACTTTGCCAAATCACCGAAACTTCGACCGGTACGCTCCTTACGCATCTGAACGCTCTCAGCATCCAAACCCTCATTTTCAAAACGATCATCTAATCTTTCAGCCAACAGATTACTCTTCACATAGCCAGGAAATTGAAAATAAAACAAATAATTAATCCTACTTCCCTTTTGCAGTAAACCAGTCGACTCTAAGCTACCCAAAGGCAGAAATATAGCTGGCGCTACAGCAGAAGACAAACCCGTTTGTCCAGGCGCTTGCATAAGTTCACCTTCAATTCTAAACATAGAGTTCCCGATTTGGACAGAATCTCCCACCTGGGCTTTAAATTGAAGCATAAGAGTTTTGTCTACAAGTACACTATTTTTTCTCTGAAAGATGTTGGCCGCATTTTGTGGAACTGTTTTTATTTCGCCATAAAACGGATATTCGCCAGTTAAACCACGAACTTGAACCAGTCTGTTACCCCCGCTTTTTACAAAAAGAACCATCGAAACAAAATTTTTCTCTTCGGCGTAGTGAATGCTCAAACTTTTAAGGGAGTCAATCAATTGCTGGGAGCTATCTGTCAAGGCTTTCCGACTGTCAATGACCAAATCAGCACCAATTAGAGCGGCTGCTTGTCTGTCGATATCCTTTGTCATATTATCGCGGAAAGAAGAAATCGCAACTATTGCTGCTATTCCCAGAACTATTGAAGAAATGAAAAGGAGTAATCTTGATTTATTTTTTCGGCTGTCCCTTACAGCCATCTTCATTAACCAGGAAAAATTCAAACCTTCATCTGTTGCCGACCTATTCTTCATCTTCAAGTAATTTACCGCCTTTCATATGGATAATCCGTTGTGTTTTGGATGCCAATACTAGGTCGTGTGTAACCAAAATTAAGGTGGTACCCGCTTCTCGGTTCAAATCAAAAAGCAGTTTCTCAACATTCTCACCTGTTTCAGCATCCAAATTACCTGTAGGCTCGTCCGCGAACAGAATTTTAGGTGAATTAGAGAACGCTCGAGCTAAGGATATACGCTGTTGTTCGCCTCCTGATAGCTGAGCGGGATAGTGGGACGCTCGATTTTGCAGACCAACCTTATCCAGCAACTCCATTGCTCTCTTCTTTATATTACTCGCTCTTCTAAGCTCCAGCGGTACCATCACATTCTCCAAAGCGGTAAGCGTAGGCAACAGTTGAAAATTCTGAAAAATAAAACCAACATACTTATTTCGCAATAATGCACGTTGATCTTCGTCCAGTTCATTGAGATCACTTTGATTGAGAATAACTCTGCCTTGCGTAGCTTGGTCCAAGCCGGCACATAATCCTAAAAGAGTAGTCTTACCGCTTCCGGAAGGACCAACAATGGCTGTCGTAGAACCTTCGTCAATATCAAAATTTATATTTTGTAAAACCGTTAAAGTGCTTTGTCCGCTTGTATAGGTTTTGGTTAAATCACGTACGCTTAGAATATTCGTCAAAATAATATTATTTTTATTAATTATGAGTTTGAAAATATACGAACAAATTTACTAATTTGTCAGGTGGATACCTTGTTTAAAAAAAGTCATGACTCATAACTCAATTTTTTTAGTAGTTGCTCTTATATGTTTAGTTTCCTGTTCAAACCCAAGGGATAAACATCAATCTCAACAGACCGAAAGTAAGGTTAAAAATGAAGATCAAGAAACGCACCTTAAGAGAATCTTGTTTTTTGGGAACAGCTTAACGGCCGGCTATGGTCTGGAAAATACCGATGAAGCTTTTCCTGGATTAATTCAAAAGAAAATAGATTCATTAAACTTGCCCTATCAAGTCGTTAATGCAGGTCTGAGTGGCGAGACTACTGCTGGTGGAAACGAGCGTATCGACTGGTTATTAAAGCAAAAGATCGATATTTTTGTCTTAGAATTGGGAGCCAATGACGGATTAAGGGGACTCCCAATTGAGGAAACCTATAGAAATTTGCAATCTATAATTAACAAAGTTAAATCTGCCTGGCCTGATTGTAAAATTGTTTTAACCGGCATGCTTGTCCCTCCCAGCATTGGACAAAACTATGCAGAGAGTTTTAAACAAATATTTCCAAAACTTGCAAAAGAAAATGAACTGACCCTTGTTGCTTTCTTGCTCGAAAATGTAGCAGGAGAAGTGGAATTAAACCAAAATGATGGCATACACCCAACTGCGGAGGGTCAACGTATCATCGCTGAAAATGTATGGAGAAAAGTATTCCCTCTACTCTGATAGATCCGCTTCTCTGCTTCATTACTCACCTATGTCTCATTCAAAAATTCAACAAAAATATTACACAATTTGCTTCGATTCAGTAAATATTCTTTAAAAGTTAGCATCTTTATATTTTAACATAACGAAGCGAGAGACATAGATAGAGCGTTGTGTTCAACCGACGTCACCAAAGGGGTGACGAGCTCTAAACAGTAAAACAACGTTTCGTTAATATTGATGTTACCGGTAATTCCAGTTGAACAGTATATACAAACTCTCCAAAATAAAAATGCTATGAATGAATCAGTAAATGAAATTATTTCAACAACTCTACAGGTTGTACTATTTACTTTAATACCTTTCATTTTCTTCTTTTTCAGAAAGGACAAAAGTATTACATTTTTCAATTACATCGGACTGTTTAGACCACCAAGAAAATCGGTGTCCTATGCATTTCTAGCGTCAATCCTATTCTTAATTGGTGGATTAGGAATAATTTTCCTCGACGAAAATATTAAACAGGTAGTAATATCTCCCCCAAGTACAATAGGGATGTTAAGGACACTAGGATTAAGCGGAACATCAATAATTATTCTCCTTATAGTCGCGATATTTAAAACAGCACTTGCAGAAGAAATTTTGTTCAGAGGATTTATAGCTAGACAATTAACAATCAAAACTGGCTTTAAGATCGGAAATCTAATTCAAGCAATGATATTTGGTAGCATCCATTTGCTTATGTTTTGGACGCTGACAAAAACTACAATTTCTTTTCTTTTATTTATTTTCTTCTTTTCATTTTTTGCTGGCTGGACAATAGGCTATATCAAAGAAAAATATGCTAATGGAAGTATAATACCGGGTTGGATTGCCCATGCAACAGGAAATATTTTATCCTATATAATTATCGCGTTTTTCATTTAATAAAGCAAGATTATTTTTTTTATCGTCTTTTAGATACACAGGTACGTAGAAAAATTTCGCAAAAAAGGTAATGTTGCGATTCGAATCTTAAATGCAAAAGTGTGAAACAGCTGCCAATAGCAACTTAAAGTTCGGTTATCTTTTTCACTTAACCTTTTACCATGGCATTTGCAAAAGGTTAAGTGAAATTCAAAGAGTTTGTCGGATGAGTATTATTTTTTGTAAACCTTCACTGATATTTATCAAGAAAGCTGGTTCAGAAATACTGAACGCGTATATTAGTACTGATTCATCCTATCCACTCATTTCCCCTCTGTTACCTGCCGAATCACACGGAGCCAGTTTAAACCAAGTATCTTCTTGATTCGCTGATCGCTATAACCCAGCCTTTGCATCGCCATAGTCATCTGCGGATAATCGCTGATGTCTTTAATTTCGCGCGGCAGTTCAGGGCCGCCATCTAAATCAGAACCCAGCGCAATATGATCTTCGCCAACTAAGTTTACGCCATAGTCGATCACTTTAGCCAGCTGATCTACATGCATCCAATACTCGTCAGGGATAGTTCCTGTGAAATTTAGTGGAACCTCTTTGGCCAGTTCCTTATCGACGTCTTCAATTGTCTTCAAAGGAGAAGCCTGCACAGTGCCCGGCTTTGTTTCAGTTGGATTCTGTTTTGTCCTTGTTGCCATTCCCAGTATTTTGGATTGTTGAAGAGGCTACCGAAATGGATACCGATCACTCCACCTTTTGCTGCAATAGCTTTTGCCGCTTCGTCGGTAATGCAGCGCGGATGATGGTACGATGTTGTAAAAGCCTCCGTGACTGTAGATCACGGGATGTCGACTGGCCTGCCACACTTTGCAGGATGGCGTCATTAGAGGCATGGGCGACATTGATCACCATGCCAAGATCGTTCATTTCTTTGATCACCATTCTTCCCAGATCATTAATGCCACCCCAGCGACTGATGTCATTGCAGGCATCAATAAAAGCATTGGTAGTATTGTGTGCGGTAAGCTGCATGGACCGAAGGCCTAAGCGATGCAGGGCGCGGAGCAGGTTTAGATCGCCATCAAGATCATAGCCGCCTTCCAGATCCAGGAAAGCCGCCATTTTTCCTTTCTTATTGATACGTTGTATATCAGAAGCTGTGAGCGCCAGCTCGATCACGGAATTATTCTTTTTGATCTGGTCCAACGCCAGGTTCACCACCCGGAATGTGTTTTTTGTCTCGAACCTTCCCGGATAATAGTGTTCAGGCGTATAGACCGAGAAGAACATCGCGTCCACGCCGCCTTCTTTAGCTCTTGGGAGATCGACGTTGCCATCCGGATATCGCTGGCCGATATCGGTTCCCATCAATAGCTCGCGGGTCATTACATGCGTATGTCCGTCCATCACAAATGCTTCGCGATGCAGATCCGGCATCGGCTTATTCTGCCAATTGAAGAAGGTATATTATCTCGGCTACAGGAGCTGCAAATAGGGATTTATTGGAAAACTTCCCGGCCATAGGAAGAAGTGTTAAGCTCTTTATTAGGTCTCTTCGTTTCATCGTATTGATTAGTTCATTGTATAATTTCTCATTAGCTTACTTTCCTCGAAGCTGCTTCTATTGATCAAAGCCCCGAATATAGGGCCGGCTTGGTGGTCGCTCTCCTTTGTTAAATTGTGCTCCGCGTGTTGAGCGATAAGTCATATTCATGAACGGCGTCTCGATACGGCGTCCGATGGCAGAGTAACGGCCGTTCTCCCAGTTTGATTCCATGTTGGTTCGTAATCCCAGTGGACAGAAGCAGTCGCTCCGCATTGAATGGTTCCTTTCTGGTCAGCATCATCTCGTAATCCAGTGCGGGTGGGCGTTCGCGGCGTGGTACTGGGAATGGAGCCGGGCCAGCCAAGCATCGAGATGATCGTCGGGTCTTTACGCCCTTCGATGTCGCCGGCGTAGGTCCATCCCACACCCCGGACCGAATATACCGCCGCTTTCGTCCCGTCATGATAGTCCACGATACAGACGTTTGGTCGCGGACGGTCTCCTGAAAGTGTCCCGGCTTCAGGTCAAAGCTTGTCCGCACTGCATCAAGCAGTTTGCCCGCCCAAGGATTGCGGTCGGTCCACTTCCATGTTTCAGGCCCTCGAATGCACTGCACCGCCTCGACGCCTGTCTCACCGCCCTTGCGGCGTTCCACAAAGGACTGGAGCACGTCGACACAATGGAAAAGGCTCCCTCATCTCCAGCGCCTCCAACCACGACCGATGCTTTATGGGCGTATCGATATCGAGTTCTATCTCGGGCTTGCGGTAGTAGAACGGTATGGAGGAACCGCCGGACAAGGGAAAGTCCAGCTCACGGGATTTGTCAAACATCCACTTGGCTTCGTCCCAACTGGTGGAGAGGTGCTTGTCGTTAAAGACTGGCACCGAGCGCTTGCTCTGCTCGAAAACCCGGATAATCTGCTGGTAGAGCCACCAGCGCGGATAGTATTTCATGCCCTTTGAGATTGCTATGGATAATCCCGTGTTCTCCGACTAGGACAACACCATCCACCGCAAGTTCCTTCCCTCCGAGCGTGAGGGCTTCACTTACTGTGTTAAAGATCGGAATGCCTTTCGATTTGCATACTTTCCGACCCAATCCGCTTTCTTGAAGCTGATGGATGTAAACGGACACAACGTCCACCCGCGAAGGAGTATGGGCGCCCTTCCACCAATAACCGTCCAACAGCTTGGTTATGATCCAGTCCGCATGTGATCCCGGAGCAGCCCAATAGGTAGCAAGAACTGCAATGCGAGGCCTTTGCTGCTGAGTATGTCCAACGGCATCTGTAGAGATGCCTGTTAAAGCCGCCAAGCCGACTATGCCCACTATTCCTAGCATTTCACGTCGCGTGAAAAGTGGGTTCGACTCCATATTCTCAGTGATTGGAAGTGAATTTGTCGCCCCGGTTGGAATTTCGATTTGTTGTTTCTTTGCCATATATGGTTAAAGTATCAGTGATTGGGAATAAATATGCTGCCCCGTTTATCAGGAGTCAAAACCCCGTATGTATGGAACGTCCGGCGGCCGCGGCCCCGTGCTAAATAGCGGTCCCCGTGTCGAGCGGTAGGTCATGTTCATGAACGGCGTCTCGATGCGGCGTCCGACGGCAGAGTAACGGCCGTTCTCCCAGTTTGATTCCATGTTGTGGTTCACAATCCCTGTTGACAGAAGCAGTCGCTCCGCATTGAATGGTTCCTTTTTGGTCACCATCATCTCGGTAATCCAGTGCGGTTGGGCGTTCGAGGCGTGGTACTGGGAGTAGGGACCGGGCCAGCCAAGCATCGAGATGATCGTCGGGTCTTTATGCCCTTCGATGTCGCCGGCGTAGGTCCACCCCACACCCCGGCCCGAATTACCGCCGCTTTCGTCCCGTCACGATAGTCCACGATACAGACGTTTGGCTGGGCGTTCTCCTGAAAGTTTCCCGGCTTCAGGTTAAAGTTTGTCCGCACTGCATCAAGCAGCTTGCCGGCCCAGGGATTGCGTTCGGTCCACTTCCATGTTTCAGGTCCTCGAATGCACTGCACCGCCTTGACGCCTGTCTCACCGCCCTTGCGGCGTTCCACAAAGGCCTGGAGCACGTCGACACAATGGAAAATGGCTCCCTCATCTGCAGCGCCTCCAACCACGACCGAGTTCTTTATGGGCGTATCGATATCGAGTTCTATCTCGGGCTTGCGGAAGTAGACCGGTATGGAGGAACCGCCGGTCAAGGGAAAGTTCAGCTCACGGGATTTGTCAAACATCCACTTGGCTTCGTCCCAACTGTAGGAGAGGTGCTTGTCGTTAAAGACCGGCACCGAGCGCTTGCTCTGCTCGAAAACCCGGATAACCTGCTGATAAATCCACCAGCGCGGCAAGAGCCAGTGCCCCTTGAGATCGGTTGGATAATTCCCGTGTTCTCCGACGATGACAACACCATCCACCGCAAGTTCCTTCCCCCCAAGCGTGACGGCTTCTCCTACTGTCTTAAAGATCGGAATGTTTTTCGCTTTGCATACTTTCTGACCCAGTCCGCTTTTTTCAAGCTGATGGATGTAAACGGACACAACGTCCACCCGCGAAGGAGTGTGGGCGCCCTGCCACCAATAACCGTCCATCAGCTTGGTGATGATCCAGTCCGCATGTGATCCCGGAGCACCCCAATAGCTGACGACACAGGCGATACGAGGCCGTCTTTGCTGCAGCCTGCGGAACAGCACCGGCTGCGATGCCGGTCAAAGCCGTCAAACCGGCCATACCGGTTATTCCCAGCATTTCACGTCGGGTACAGAGTAGCTTAGACTCCCTAGTTTTTTAGAGATTGTAAATGAATTTTCTTCCTTAGATGTAATTTTGATTTGCTTATTTGCCATAAATTTAAAGTCAAAGATTGGGTGTAAATATGCCGCCTAGTCATTTATCAATTTACATTAATGACAATTGCTTCCTATACTTCATTTATCCAGTGCGCCCCTTGCATAGTTCAAGTATAACCAGAAGACATAAGTATTGCAAATAAATTTAAGAAATTCATTAAGAAGAACACGAAAGTGTTACATTCAAAAAGCAAGGTCTTAAAGACAATTGTCTTGGTTATAGAATAGTTTTAACTTTAGACCTAAAACCGCAATACCTTGTGCGGATACTTTTCAGCATGACTATTGATTAATTGCATCATATACTCATTACCGATATATCGGGTGACAAGTTCTTTCACTTGCGAAGCACTTTTAAAATCTGAATAGTGGCTGATGTAACCAAATCCATAAAAACTTCCGTTCTCGATCCAAATGCAGCTCTGCTCTTCTTCATCTCTACCTTTATCTAATATTGCAAAAGAAGAAAAGCTGTTTGTGAAATGTTCTAACGCCTTTTCCACTCGGCGGTTGTATTCTTCTGGACCCAGTCTTTCTGCCTTTGCTTCCTCGTCTTCCAGTGAAAGTAATGCTAATTGACCCTTCGTCTTAAAGCCGCAAAGTTCTGGTGAAAGTGCAAATTCATGAATCAGCTTTCTCAAGCGGAGCACAGCATCAATTTCCAGATTGAAAAGATAAACGCTGTCCATCCCCTTCTTGTGTTTACCAATTAAAAGACGGCGATAGCCTTGTTGATCCTCATAACAATAGAGGGCGAACTTGGGTTCCTGTCGTTTCATAGCTCTATTGTATAATGGCCATAAACGCTTTATTTCTATCGCTTCTAACAGAAGCGATAGAAGCTCCGTACCGCATCGTTCAAAATGTATTGAATAAATACTACGCAAAAAATATTGTCGTTGAGGCTTGGCACTATGTCCTGTAAAATGTGAGGAAACTCTGTTTCGGATATCTTTTGCCTTACCCACATAGACTACATTTCCCTTCTGATCATTAAAATAATATACACCAGGACAGCTAGGTAATTTCTCGAATTCTTCTCGGGGTAGATTTGGAGGCAGTTGCTGTTCTTTTGACTTATTTTTCAGCATCATTTTGATATGCCCTTCAGTATCCCATTTCAGCAAGTTTGTAAACAAAATGCTAGTAGCTGCAGCATCCCCACCTGCACGATGTCGATTGGACATAGGTATTCCTAAAGTATCACATAAGCGACCAAGGCTATACGATTTAAGCCCGGGCTTTAACTTACGACTCAGCCGAACCGTGCACAACTTTTGAGCTCTGAAAGAAAAACCTGCTATTTCAAGATGATGTTTAACAAAAGATACGTCAAAATTAACGTTATGTGCCACAAAAACTCTACCGACAAGCATCTTATAAACCCTGCTCGCAATTTCGTTGAACGAGGGACTGTGACATACCATTTCATCGGAAATGCCTGTTAATGCCTGAATATAAAGCGGTATCGGAACAAATGGATTAATCAGAGTCTCATAATGGTCGATCACTTCAGTTCCATTGTGGATAAAAATGGCAATTTCGGTTATTCCACTTCTTAATGCATATCCCCCTGTGGTTTCAATATCGACAACTGCGTATTCCATTTTCATCTTTCATTAATTTTTATGCGCCATATCATTATGCCTTTTATAGCGCCTTTTACAAAACTATGAAATACTAATATATTTAGTGAAAAAATTAGATGCTTTTACGTTCTTGGCTGAAAAGTATCCGCTTACAATAAAGTTGAAATTGTTATGTTAAGCTATAAGTTTGCCTTGCGCTAGTGACAAAACCTTATTAAACAAGGATTAGCTTAACGAATACGAGAAGTTTTATGTTTATCAAATATAGAAAAACAAAGAAACAACATTACATATAAAATACATTAAATTTATGACCATCAGGGTCAGCAAAAACAAATCCATAATATCCTTTTCCTAATTCTTCTGGTTGGGAAATAATTTCTCCACCTGCTTTTTCAACCTCTTTTGCCCAATCGTTCACTTCGTCTTTGCTTTCAGCCGAAAGGCTAAACCAAACTTCGTTTGCTTCTTTTGCATCAATTATGTTCCCCTTTAAATTGGCTTTGAGTATGTCTCTTAAAAAAAAGTGCATAACAAAATCATCCTGACCAAAAAAAAAGCTTGTCAACTCTTTCGACCTGCCATTCGATCTAAACCCTAATTCAGTATAAAATTTAGTTGTTCGCTCTAAATCGGCTACAGCTAAATTTGACCATATCATTTTTGGATTCATAATTTTTATCTTTTGATGCTATATAAATCATTGTTATTTTCATCTGTTGCCGGTGTATATAATTATATATAAGTCTAAATCTACCTTGAAATCAATGTTTTTTCTCATTTTATTTCTTTTAGACATCAATTGTACCTGTCTTAACTTTTCCGGCTCGCTTGTAATTGGCAATAATAACTCCGGTTGATGTAACAATACTCTCTGTTAATGTAAATGCTGCCGGAATCGTTCCATTGTCAAAAAGCTTTTTTCCCTTACCAAAAGTCAAGGGGTGAATTTTGAGCCTGAGTTCGTCTACAAGATCATTCTTAAGTAGCAGCTGAATGAGCTCACTGCTACCCCAAACCTGAATGTCAGCACCTTTTGAATTTTTGAGCTTTTTGATATCTGCCAGGCTTTTTATTACTACTGAGTTTTTCCACCCGGTAACTATCGGATCCGACTTTTTCATGGTTTTGGAAAACACGTATTTTGTGCCTTCATTAATACCCGGCCAAAAGTCTCCATGTTCAGGCCAGTAGTCGGCCCAAATCTCAAATGTTTTTCTGCCCAAAAGATAATCTGCAGGTTTCAGCTCTTTTTGCACCACCTTACCATAAACTTCGTCACCATACGGTGCAGTCCAACCGCCATATTTGAAACCGCCTGATGTATCTTCCTTAGGTCCACCGGGTGCCTGCATTACTCCATCTAATGTAATCATTGATAAGACAATTATTTTTCTCATTCTTAAATAAACTTCTCCAACATAAAAATGTTTCGCAAAAAATCGCTCCAAATAAGTTTAAAACTTTGTACACAATGAATGCCCAACACATTAAAAAACTCACCACTTCTGTAAATATTTTTAAAAACAGTTAGTTTCATATTGCTTAAGAAACACTATTCTATAATTAATTTGAAATGGGTAATTTACAAATCATTATTTCTCTCAAAGAAATGTTGGTAGTGTAAAGCATAAAGCTTTTTGTGCAAGGTACCTTCTACTGGTCCTCTAACCTTGATATTTGGTACAATCTCTTGTACAGGTATATTAGCAACAGGTCCTTTAGGAAGATTAAACTTTTCGAACCATGCCGCTAATTGCGCACTTGAGCTTAAATAAACGATAGGTCCAAGCCCAATCCAGCCATGAGCAGCTGCACACATGGGACAATGCTCGCCGGTAGTGTACATCGTTGTTTTTGCACGCTCCTCTGCCGAGAGATTTTCACCTGCCCATTTTGCCAATGCATATTCTGGATGTGCCAATCTAGTCAATTCCATTGCACGGTTACGATCCTCTACAAGTATTTCACCGTTTTCTGAAACTAAAATAGAACCAAAAGCCTCATCCCCAGCGTCAACGGCTTCTTTTGCCAGTTCCAAACAACGCTCTAAAAAAGGAATGTCATGTTCTAAAATCATAATACAGGTATTAATTCCCTATTTCGATAATTACCAATAAATGTTTATAACCAATGTAAAATATACTATCTAAATCATGCTAAAGCATTAAATATATTGATTTATTATTCCAACTTTTTAAATTGGAAAAAATCTAAGTTCCAGTGATAGCGTAAAGCGAGTAAACGCAATGCAAAACATATGGTTAAAGAAATAATGTAAACCAAATCCTGTGATATCCAGGTAACGTAACTGCCTAATACCACAATCAACGCTCCAATAAGAGCTGCAGATGCATAAATCTCTCTTTCTAAAATTACAGGAACCCGATTAAGCAAAACATCTCGCATTACCCCACCACCAACGGCAGTGATTACTCCTAATAGAACAGCTGCCTCTGCATTGTGGCCGTAAGAAAGTGCTTTTTCCGCGCCGGTCACTGCAAACATCGATAATCCGACCGCATCGAACAAGATTACAGGTCGATTAAGCCGTTCTACAACAGGATAGAACCAAATAACAAGTGCCGAAGCGAGAATTGCTGTGGCGACATAATACCAGGTTCTTAGTCCGACTGGCGGGATGTCTCCGATACAAACATCACGAATGATTCCGCCACCACAGGCTACAGTAAATGCTATAGCACAAATCCCAAACAGATCCAGACCCCGTTGTCTTCCCGCTGTTGCGCCACTGAGAGCAAATGCAAAAGTACCTACTAAATCAAGAATATAGTAAAACGTATGAAGTTTATCCATGCTTACAACATGCTTTGTGTTTTTGTGGAGAAAGCAAAAAGTTTAGCGTTAGAAGATTCCCAAAAAACTCCATTCCCGGTTTTTGATCAAGAATGGAGTGTGTACAATACTTTCGTATCATACAATGCATATTCTAATCTAGCATTACCTAAACTATTTTTTCAGGTATAATCTCAGCCTAATCAAATTAAGCACCCCTCGCATTTTGTACTTGATTAACAATTAGCATTTAAAGATGTTTTAAAAAACTAAAAAAATATTTTATTTAGCGTCGCTTTTGGTAAAAATGTTTTATTACATCTTAGAATATAGGCTTTCTGAAATCCTCTTGAATACATTTGATTTTTCTTTCATTTTTAAAACAGCAAAAGCCTATATAGATTTCTCCTCATAATTTTGAATTTATTGCCCTGATTAATTAACATTTAAACAGGATGAAATTTGCTCTTCCATTATCCCTCGATGTTGTCTTTGAAAGAAAATATATTATAAATATTATTATACACAAATTACACAACATTTTTACGCCAATACAGTTATGACATTAAAATTATAATTTATTTTTAACAAATCATAATCACAAGTATTATTAACAAAAACTCAGTACATGAAAAAAATTTACTCTTCCGGATGGCTTAAAAATACAATGGCATTCGGCGTTATTCTTTTTTTAGCGATGGTATCAACGCAGCTTTATGCGCAGACACGTAGCTATATAATTAGTGGAAAGGTAACGGACGCAAAAACACAAGAACCGCTAGCTGGCGTCGCAGTCCGGCTTACTTCAACTACCTTTGGAATTTCCACGGCTGCGGATGGAAGCTATTCTTTTACTGCCTCCGTTATACCTGGGCAACACAGTGTATCGTTTACTTACATTGGCTATGAAACTATTTCAAGGAACGTTCAACTGGGCGATAATCAATCGATCGTATTGAATGCAGAGGTCAATCAGTCTGCTGTCGGCTTAGATGAAGTAATTATTACCGGTACATCAGAAGGTACTACCCGTCGCCAATTAGGAAGTTATGTAGGATCAGTCAGCGGCGAAGAGTTGAACAAAGGTGCAGCTGGAAACGTATTAACGGGTCTCCAAGGCAAAGTTGCGGGTGCTCAGATCAGCCAGAACCAAGGCGATCCGGCAGGTGGCATGTCGGTACGATTACGTGGTATCAGCTCGGTAAACTCCTCATCAGATCCACTTTATATTATTGATGGTGTAATTGCCAATAACGGAACGTCAACAGTTACAGATAATCAGCAAAACAGGTTGGTAGATATTAACCCCGCAGATATTGATCGTATCGAAGTATTGAACGGCGCAGCAGCTGCAGCAATTTACGGGTCACGTGCAAATGCTGGAGTTGTTCAGATATTTACGAAAAGAGGAGTTGCTGGCGAGCCGCAAGTTAGTCTTTCTACCAGCTTTACCGCAAGTGAACTTCGAAAAAAGTTGCCTGTTAATATGTCTCCCGTTAAATTCGGAGGACCGCCAGATGGCCCCGGTGCTTTTACACAAGACATTATCACTTTAGTTAATGGCGCGCTGCTAACAAATACTACTCCTGTTACCAGATATGATTATCAAGATTTTATTTTCCGAAAAGCTTACGGAACAGATAATACTCTTTCAATAAGTGGAGGTGGAGAAAGCACAAAATTTTATTCTTCAGCTTCTTACTTCACCAACCAAGGCATTGTTCAGAATACCGATTATAGCCGATACGGATTTAGAGCAAATGTCGATCAGAACTTAGCCAAATGGGTTACATTTAGGGCAGGCTTAAATTATGTAAAAAGCGATGCAGATGAAAAACCCTACGGAAACGGGCTTATCGTGCCAGTTGGCATACAGTGGATCATAGCTAACTTTCATGATATTTGGAAACGCGATGAACTCGGTAACCTCCAGGCCGTGGGTGAAAGGGGGCGTGTAAACCCTGTATCTATTATTGAAGATATCAAACAAAAACAGGCCACAAATCGGGTACTTGCCAATGCAGGTTTTAGATTTTTCCCCATTAATAACCTAACCGTTGATTATAATTTGGGTCTCGATAATTCTTCTCAAGAAGGAACTTTATTCGTACCTCCTTATACCTATAATGTGAGTACTGCAGACGGTTCTTACGGCGGGGGCCCAACTCTCAATCCTGCGTTGAATGGTTATTCTTCAAAACGTACTGCGAATCAGTACTTATTCAATACTGACCTAAATATAACCTATGACTTTCCTATAACAAACACGGTCGGGTCTACAACACAAATTGGGTATTCTTACCAATATCAAAGCGCTTCTAACACAAACATTGACGGAAGAGGCCTCGCTCCTTTTGTGGAAACGGTTGGCGGTGCAAGCACACCAGGAATATTTGGCGATTCTCGTTCTCAGTTTTCTGTTGCGGGAGCTTATGTACAGCAAAACTTTAAATTCAATAACAACTTTTTCTTAACTGGAGCTGTCCGGGTCGATGGTTCCAGTGCATTTGGTAAAAACCAGCGAAATCAAGTATACCTTAAGGCCAGTGGAAGTTATGTGCTATCATCAACCAAGTATTGGGACGGTCTTGGAGTATCTGATTGGTGGGATGTATTTAAAATCCGTGCTGCCTTTGGCGAGTCAGGAAACATGACCGGCATCGGAGCATATGAACGATTAAATACATATTCTACAAGTTCCTATCTCGGAAAAACATCCTTTACTTCTAGTACAACTCAGGCAAATGAGAATATAAAACCAGAGCGTCAAAACGAGTTTGAATTTGGAACGGATCTTTTCTTCTTTTCCAACAGGTTGGGTATAACGCTAAACGTTTATAATAAAAAGGTTACTGATCTTCTCTTATCTAGACAGATCGCGCCTACCACAGGTTTCACTAGCAGACTAGATAATTTTGGTTCACTGAAGAACTCAGGGGTAGAACTTTTACTTCAATTAGCTCCTGTTCGCAAAACTGATTTCCAATGGGATGCTACGGTAATATTCAACAAGAATAAAAACACGGCCACCAATGTAGGTTCGGGTGTAGTGTTCTTTTCAAATACATCCTCAGGCCCGGTAGCGTTAATAAATGGGGAGCCTATCGGTGTGTATTATGGTACTTATTTTGCCCGTGATCCACAGGGACAACTTTTGTTGACCCCTGCTGGTTTACCACAGACAGAACGTGGCGTACAGGATGATCCACTCCACCCCACTCCACAACGAGACGCAAATGGCCAACCTACCGGTACTGTATTACGTAAAATTATTGGAAATCCAAATCCCGATTGGAATGGTTCATTGGTTAATGAATTAAACTATAAGAAGTTTGGATTCAGAGTCCAAATTGATACAGAACAAGGTGGGCAAAGATGGGCGGCCGACTGGAGAACAGCACAAGGTGTAGGGGCGGGAAAAGTTGCTGAGCAAGAGCAGTTAGGTTTAGTTCCCCGTGGATATGTAAATGCGAATTACAATATCGAAGAATGGCGCTCTCACCCTGGCCATTATGTAAAACTTAGAGACGTATCGTTCACGTACAAAGTCGGTTCCGTACCATACCTAAAGAATCTTACTTTAAGTGTCTCAGGAAGGAATTTATACTCATGGGATAATTTTAAAGGCGGATATGACCCAGAAGTAAACTCGGGAGGTCAGAGTTCAATAGTGAGAGGAATAGATTTCGGAGCAGTCCCTGTTCCACGATCATTCAGTTTTGCAGTACAGGCTAATTTTTAATACTACGAAGATGAAAAATAAATCATTAATTATATATTCTATCCTGATACTCTTTGCAATGAGCTTTGCAGGATGTGTGAAAGACTATATGGATCCTCAAAGAGCAACGCAGGACGATGTTGACACCAGTACCAAAGGATTAACCGGAGTGGCTGTGTCTTTACAGTCGCGCTATGCTGCGGGAAGAGGAAATATTTATAATACCATAACAGCAAGCGGCTTCCTTACTAATGAGCTAACATTATTGAATCAAGGAAATACCGCTGAACTACAGTTGAGTTTAGGTGGGAATTCTCTCGACGGAGGGAACACCTTGATTACGAACCTTTGGTCTAACAGCAATAAAATATTATTTGATGCTAACTTAGTCATTACCAATTCTGCAACAATCGCTGATAGATCATTAGCGAGCGGATTAGTAGGCTATACCACAATTTGGAAGTCACTCGCATTGGGTGATTTGGCTGCTTTCTGGGAACAAGTACCTGCTGGAACGGGAGAAAATGTAACTTTCATTCCGCGCGCCGAGGCTTATACAAGAATCGTAGCAGATATTGATGCTGCTCTAGCTGGAATTAATGCAAATCCTATCAGTACGGCATTTTTAGGAACCATACCAGCTGGAATTGATATTGTAAATACGCTGAATGCTTTAAAAGCGAGATATGCCCTATATGGAGGGAATTATCCTTTGGCATTAAGTACAGCAAACCTTGTAGACTTAACAAAGAAGTCATCCTTTTTGCACAACGCTACCGTCAACCAAAATGGAATATACAATGCGGTAACTGGTAGTAATAATTTATGGCAACCTATTGATAACACATTTGGACTCCCGGCAAATTTAGCACCTAATCCTGCAGATAAACGCATTCCCTTCTATCTTTCACAAAACACTACTATCGCGCCATTGTGGCGAATGAATGGTTTTGCCGCAAAGATTGATTCGGAATGGCCTGTTTACCTTCCTGGAGAAATGACTTTGATTAAGGCTGAAGCTAATGCCCGTCTTGGAGATCTTGATGCGGCACTGACACAGTTGAACATCATCATTACGAAACAACCGGCTCAAGATCCATTTGGCGTCGGTGCTGGTCTACCGCCTTTAGTGGGTCCACTTTCATTAGAACAGACACTCAATGAAATTTATAGACAACGTTCAATTGAGATGTATATTTCTGGACAACGTTTGGAAGATTCTCGCCGACTTGGACGTCCACAATCAGAAAGAAAACGTAATTTTTTAAATTATCCTTTCCGAGAAAGAGATCATAATACAAACACACCTGCAGATCCGGCATTATAACATTTATTATATCAAAAAAAGGGAGCCCAGGCTCCCTTTTTTTGATATAAATTTTTTATGAAACCGCGATTAAATTCATATGTTTACCAGCGATGAATTGTCATTATCATCTTAAACACTCCTAAAAACATATGAAGATTTTCCTTATTGTATTAATTAGCCTGATATACACTTTCCAGACAAATGCCCAGACATTAAAAGTCATGTCTTACAATATCCATATCGGTCAAGACTCAAAAAACGTAGATCAACTGGAAAATTTAGCAGAATTTATCAAATCCACCCAAGCCGATCTTATCGGTCTTCAAGAAGTCGATAGCGTTTGTAATCGTTCCGGAAATATTGACCAAATCAAGTTTCTTGCAGAAAAAACAGGCATGTATTATGCGTATGCGCGTCACTTCGCATTCGATGGCGGCTCTTATGGAATTGGTATTCTTTCAAAACATCCCCTTTCAAACGTTAAAGACCACCGGATCATTCTCACAAGCACTGGAACAGAAGATGCGGCCACTAGAGCTCTACTTACTGCCCAAGTATTTTTGGAGAAAAAAAAACTCACTTTTGCAACTGTACACATGGATTATCGAGATTCAAACTCACGGTATACTCAGGCTGAAGAGCTTGTAAAACTTTTTGGGGAAATGGAACAGCCCGTTATCTTAACTGGCGATTTTAATGCCCGCCCCGGAACAAAGGAAGTAATGAAGCTGCAGACGATATTTACAGATGCGACTAATGACTCTGCAATCACCTTCCCTGCCACTAATCCGTTAAATAAGATCGATTACATCATGGTAAGTAAAGAAAATCTAGAAGAGATAATTGAGCAAGAAGTCTATCCCGTGTTACATTCCGATCACCTACCCGTAATGTCAATTCTCAAATTCAAAAAATAATTCTATCCACGATTTTACTTATTGTCTCAGCCAAGGACCATGAGTTCAGCTAAAGACTATGACGCCCCCGTTCTATTTTTACTGCGTTAAACTTAATATAATATTGTAAGACATTTCATTGTATATACAACAATATTTAAATATAGTATAATTTTTACATTATGTTTCCAGTATATGTTCGTTCCTTTGGAAGTGAATATTTTAGGAATGAATTTGTGGAAGTTTTTTTAGAGTTTTTTAATAACCTTACCGATCCGGATTGGATTGTAGCTCATGGCGGTCTATATTTGCTATTATTTATTGTCTTTGCTGAAACCGGGATTCTAATAGGATTTTTCTTACCAGGCGATCCAATCCTCTTCATCTCAGGGGTAATTATAGCCAACATGTCAATTGGCGCCGCCAACCCTGTGTTGACGCTTATCTATTGGCTAATATTGATTTCATTAGCTGCTATTCTGGGAAACTTTGTAGGCTATTGGTGTGGAAAATATTTTGGCCACCGATTACTAAAGATGAAAGACAACTGGCTTTTTAAGAAAGAATATATTTATAGGGCTGAAGAGTTTTATCAAAAACGAGGCGGTGGGGCGATTATTTTAGCTCGATTTCTTCCCGTCGTGCGTACGTTTGCTCCAATAGTTGCCGGTATAGTAGGAATGGATTTCAAGAAGTTTGCGATTTATAATGTTGTTGGTGCTATTATTTGGGTGGGAAGCCTAGTAACGCTGGGCTATTTAGTGGGTGAAAACCCTTGGGTGCAACGAAATCTTGAGTATGTTATCTTGGCAATTGTTGTGCTGGCAACCGCACCGGTAGCAGTCAAATTGTTTACCGGTAAAAAAAAAACAGTTAATTCCCTGTCAAAGTAAACCTAAACTAGGTTATATCGGAATCAAGGAAATCTTGTAATCCCTACTTAACGACGTACTTATTAAACCACTCGATGGCTAACGTCGCAACTTCCTGCAATTTGCCAGGCTCTTCAAATAGATGTGTAGCCCCGGCTACTATCCTTATCTCTTTGGTTGCATTTCTTAACAATGAATAGGCTTTTTCATTCAAGGCTATCACTTCGGTATCCAGACTTCCAACGATTAGAAGGGTTGGTGTATTTACTTCCGGAAGCAATAGCGCAGCCATGTCAGGTCTACCGCCACGAGAAACCACCGCCGCAATTGTATTTCCCAGCTTAGCAGCCGCATTTAAAGTGGCCGCAGCTCCAGTACTTGCCCCAAAATAGCCGATAGTCAAATCAGCAGTATCCGGGTAAGACTTTAGCCAATCTGTTACTCTTATTAAGCGATCTGTCAAAAGATCAATATCAAAGCGTTTAGAATAATCTTCATCTTCTTTGACGGTTAATAGGTCAAATAACAAGGTTCCAAACCCAGCTTCTTGAAGCTTAGCGGCAACCTCTTTATTCCTTGTACTGTGCCGACTACTTCCACTTCCATGAGCAAACACAATGAGCCCCTTAGCATTCTGCGGAATAGATAGGTCTCCAGTTAATTTAATTTCAAAAATCGGAAATTGTATTTCTTTTTCTATTTTACTTTCCATATTCGTGAATTGTTGATATAAATTAGTTCATCCAGCACTGGCATGTGAATATAGCAACATTTTATGCTTAAGTTTGTTTACCATTAACCTATTAAAGGGAATAAATGAGAACATATATTTCAATATTGAGAGGAATAAATGTAAGCGGAAAAAACAGTATAAAAATGGACGCTTTAAGAAGACTTTTTGAAAGTTTAAATTTTCAGAAAGTGACAAGCTATGTTCAAAGCGGAAATGTTGTTTTCACATTTAGACCAACAAGCATTAAAGAACTTGAAGAACTGATAAGCTCAGAAATTGATAAACATTTTGGGTTTAACGTTCCTGTAATCGTATTGACGACGGAAGAACTTAAGGAATGTGTCGAGAACAATCCATTAAAAAGCAACGACGAAAAATTCTTGCATTTTACTTTCTTAGCTGAACGACCTAGTGATTACAAAAAAGAGAACATTGACAATAAAAAAGCAGAAAACGAAAAGATTGAAATTTCAAAAGACCGAGTTATCTATTTGTATTGCCCAAACGGTTATGGAAACACCAAATTGACCAATAATTTTTTAGAGAAAACGCTAAAAGTAACGTCAACAACCAGGAATTTCAAGACCACGATGGAGCTTTTGAAAATCGCAGAACAAACCCAATAGGATTAATATATTACGACAGCCAAAATGAATAATTCAAGGGTTTACAGGATGTCCTTTGCAAGTGTGTATCCACACTATATCCATAAAGCGGAGAAAAAGGGACGCACAAAAGAGGAAGTAAATGAAATTATATTTTGGCTAACAGGATATGATAATGAAGCATTGCAAGAACTCATTGACAATAAAACTGATTTTGAAACCTTTTTTGCAAAAGCACCACAAATAAATCCTAATGTTTCAAAAATCACGGGTGTAATTTGCGGTTATCGAGTCGAAGAAATTGAAGACAAAGTCATGCAACAAATTCGCTATTTAGATAAGTTGATAGACGAATTGGCAAAAGGAAAGAAAATGGAGAAAATTTTAAGACAATAAGGTATTGATGAATTAAGATTTATTTTTTTTCAAAAAAATTCCTACCTTTTTTAATTGCCTTTTTGTAAAAAAATGGATTTGTTCGTGATACAGCATCCAACCACCAATACCTCCTATTGAGCTTCCGATCAATATATCAAAAAATCTTGTTGCTATTAGTTGATTAGGTTCTCCTATCAAACTCACATTTGGTTCCGCAAGAAAAATGGTCAACATAGTAATAAAAATAGCTGCTATCGCGTAATTCCTAACCACAAGAAATTCAACAATAATTTGAAGGAGCAGTATACTTACACATATACCAAGTGCAGTTATATTAATTTGCAAAATAAACCAGGTTAAACCGAGTCCGATAAATGTACCCAATACCCTTTGGGCTGCTCTTGTCCAAACGTGTTTAGTTGTTATCCCTTGCATTACTGCCATACATGATGTGGGCACCCAATAGGGATTTTCGAGTTCCAGTAAAAAAGCCACTAGCAGCGCTAGTCCGATTATGGCACCAAAAATTATCGATTCGGTTATGTTGACATACATATTTTTTTGTATTACCACCACATCAGTTTTGTTGGTGACCCCACGCAATACAAGGATACTATATAATAATCCAATTGTACAGGCAATCATAACTCCAATAGAGAAATTTCCAATGGTGGTGGCAATGTCCGCGGAGTTATGGGGAAGTGCAATAGCGATTGATGCTACCATGATAAAAAAGAAATTACCTGGCGGACGGGTCAATTCAAGGCGAATCAATGAATAATGTACGCCAAAAGTATAGAGACCTAACATTAATGGGGTCAACCACGTGTTAAAGGAAAAAACCACCCCAAAAGCAAACGAAAAAATAAAACCAAAACCACAAACCATGAGAATCATCATTCGATTAACAAGTTTGTTCGATTGGATATACAAAATAACAAGTGCACCGATTGATGCCAATTTCCCTGCTTCAATATTATCATTAAGAAGGCCTAATAATAATGGAATACCGACACATAGTCCAGCTACAACTGGAAGATGCCAAGCTCTATCAGTTTTATTAAATTTGAATAATTGTTGAAATATATTCATCTATTTGACAGTTTAAATACATGCAATGCCGGTATCAAATTTACTAATTTATTACTTCTCTTTATTTTTACGTTTTCTCACGAACAGGAAACAAACGTATAATATAAAAATCCAGACTGGAATCAATTCCACCGATATTTTCAATCCTGCTATCCACATACTCACTAGGATCCCCAACAAAAATATCAAGCAAATATAATTTGATATGGGGTAGATATAAGAAGGGAACTTGGTTTTAACCTGATCTGCCTCTTTACTCCTTCTAAATTTCAAATGCGTAATACTTATCATCAGCCAATTGATAATTAGGGTAGCCACTACCAACGACATCAAAATTTCCAATGCTTTTTCAGGCATTAGCTTATTGACAATGATACATACGGCCACAAACAAGCTGGATATCAAAATTGCGTTTAGAGGTACAGAATTCTTGGTTAACTTTGATAAAAATGAAGGTGCGTTTCCTTGTTCCGCCAAACCAAACAACATTCTACTATTACTATAAACACAACTGTTATAAACAGATAAGGCCGCTGTCAACACAATAATATTAAGCGCATTCGCAATCAGACTTGTGAAGTAGATGGTTTTGCCGAAAAGGTTAAACTGAAAACCCTTTAAACTTTCAAAAACCATTACAAAAGGACTACTATCCGTAGTAATGTTTTTCCATGGAGATAATGAGAAAAGGATCAGAAGCGCACCGACATAAAAAATGAGAATTCGGTAAATCACTTGATTGGTTGCCTTGGGGATCGTTTTCTCAGGATTTTCAGCTTCTGCAGCGGTAATTCCTATTAATTCCAAACCGCCAAATGAAAACATGATTAATGCGATTGCGGCAAACAATCCTTGATAGCTTCCGCTCCCATCAGCGCTTAACCAGCCCTTTGGGAAAAAACCACCGTCATTCCATAGGTTTTGAATGCTTGCCTGCTCGCCACCCGTACCACTTAAAAGCAAATAAACGCCGAAAATAATCATGGCAATGATGGCTGCAACCTTTATTATAGAGAACCAAAATTCTACCTCGCCATACACCTTAACCGATGTGAGATTTAAGGCATTTATCACTATAAAAAAGAACAGGCTTGATGTCCACAACGGGATTTCAGGCCACCAAAAATGCACATAGATACCGATGGCGGTCAGCTCGGACATACTTACCAAGATGTACAACACCCAATAATTCCAGCCAGAAGCAAAGCCGGCAAAAGATCCCCAGTACTTATTGGCAAAGTGGCTGAAGCTACCAGAAACAGGTTCTTCAACGACCATCTCGCCTAATTGACGCATAATAAAGAAAGCAATAATCCCAGCTAGTGCGTAGCCTAAAATTACAGATGGGCCTGCCAATACCGCAGCCGGTCCAATGCCTAGAAATAATCCTGTTCCGATGGCGCCACCAAGAGCAATTAACTGAATATGGCGGTTTTGCAAGCCTCTTTTGAGTTTTTGATCCTCAGGCTTTCCAGTAGTATGTTTCAATATTTAAAGTATTTGTCGACTCAATATGCGTAGATCTTATATTTTGCTACAAAAATGGGAACTTAAATTGATTAAATACTAAATTATTATCTTTAAGCCATCAACAGCGTAATTTAATTTTATATTGGTAAGATTGTTAAGCATCTCCTCGCCAAAATGAGTAAGGAGAATACGTTTAAAAGCAAGATCAGGTAACTTTTCAGCAAGCGTTTTATAGTTCATATGTCCTTCTACTTTACTTTCGTAAAAATTGCATTCACAAATAAATAAATCCGCGTCTTTCGCAAGCTCCACTAAAGCTGGTGTCCATTCAGTATCCCCAGAATAACTGATGACGGTTAAGCCAATAGTAATTCGAAGGCCATGTGGCATGGTAGCTTGCTTGTGCTTCACTGGAACTGCCGAGACCTTTAACTGATCCACAGTTAATACTTCATTCTCATGATATTCGTAGAAGTAAATTTTAAATTTCTCTGCTAGTTTGCTATCGGGATAAAGCAACTGGAAAAGCTTCTCGATTTTTTCTTTGCCCCCTGGAGGGCTTACAATAGTTAAAGGTTTCTCCCTGGTAGATGCATCAGCATCAAGCAGTAAGAAGGGTATCCCGCCATAATGATCTCCATGAAAATGTGTGATAAAAATCACATCAATATCCTTATTCCTTATTCCATTCTGCTTTAATGAAGTAAAGGCGCTGGCACCACAGTCAATCAAAAAATTGCATCTCGAACTTTTAACATAGAAGCAGGTGTGAAACCTACCCCCATCTGCAAAAGCATCCCCGCATCCGATTACGGTTAATTCAATTTCGTCCATTATCCCTAAAGAAACGCAAATTCTAACGAGTTAGAAACCCCTCTGTTAGTGCGACCCAGTAGGCCGCCCCTCTAGTTAGGTTATCGCGGTTAAAGGTGTACTCGGGATGATGTACCATTGGCGTATCGCCATTGCCAATGAAGCTGTATGTTCCTGGTTTCTTCTGAAGCATGAAGGCAAAGTCTTCGGAAGCCAAAAAGGTGGGGCCAGGAAAGACAGCATTTTCGTCGCCGAAAGCGGCACGTGCTATTTCATAGGCCTTTCGAGTTTCTTCGGCGCTGTTGACCAACACCGCTCCTGGTACGCCCTCGCGAATTTCATACTTGCATCCGTAGCCTTCAGCCTGAGCTTTGGTTAGCGCGCGGACTCTGTTTAGCACCAGCTCCCTATCTGACGGGGTTTTGGTGCGGATTGACAAACGCAGGATGGCAGATTGTGAAACCATGTTTCCGGCAGAACCTGAAAGGAACGCACCCACGCTCACTACGGCACTGTTTTCGGGTGCAACGTTCCGCGCCACAATAGTTTGCAAAGCCATCACCAGTGACGATCCAACTACAACCGCATCGATACCAAATTCAGGCATGGCTCCGTGACTACCTTTTCCTGTGAGCTCGATCTCCCAATTATCAACTGCAGCCATTACTTCACCTTCAGCAAAATAGAATTTGCCTAATTCCAATCCGGGCATATTATGCATGGCGAATACCGCATCGACCGGAAAGCGATCGAACAGCCCGTCGGCAATCATAGCCGGTCCGCCCTGCATGGTCTCTTCGGCGGGTTGGAAAATTAGGCGTACAGTTCCGTTGAAGTTCTTTGTTTCGGCCAAGTACTTGCCAGCAGCTAGAAGCATGGTTGAATGGCCATCGTGTCCGCAAAGGTGCGAAACTCCGGCCACCTGGCTCTTGTACGGAAGATCGTTGACCTCCTGAATGGGTAAAGCATCAAAATCCGCTCGTAAGCCAATCGCCTTGTCACCGTCCCCTACTTTCATAGAAGCGACTATGCCATGTTTTCCAATACCCGTCTCAACCTCATAACCCCATTGGCTGACGGTGTCGGCTAGGTATTTAGCAGTATTATCCTCTTTCATGGAGAGCTCAGGATTTTGATGCATATGTTCAAACCATTCCTCGATTTGACTACGATTCGCTTCTAATGCTTTTTCTATGGTATTCATAATGGTATTTATCTCGTTGAGTAATGTAAATTAAGTACCCCGCTTTGCAACAGGAGATTTCGGAACCGTAAGCATTACGGAGATGATCGCTGCTATAGCCATAAGCAAATTGACACCAAATGCGAAGAATGCAGCCTCACGTATGGCAACATTGTCTTGGCGGCCTATGTAGCTTATCACTCCATCGATCCACTGTACAGATGTATTATCTTCGGCCAGTGCCCAGAATACAGTTGCCGAGATGGCAACGCCGAAAGATGCACCTAGCGCTGAGGCCATTTTATAAATACCCGACCCACTGCCGGCTTGGTCGTCGGGCAAGGCTGACAAGGCTGCGTCTGTGGAAGGGGTTGCATAGAAAGCCAGCCCCAGTCCGAACAGCGCAAACGCCACGACTACAAAAATTTTATAAGTTGGCAACATCGTATGTGTTGCCATCAATAAAGCGATTGAAACACAGACGATAATTGCCCCCCAAATCATTGGTCGTCGGGGTCCAAATCGTTGCAGTAGCTTCTCACCCACACGGATAAATGCTACAATAGTGATGGCGTAGCCCAAAGTCAGTAATCCCGCATCCTGGGCCGTTAAATCTCCACCGAGTTGTACAAGTGTCATTGCTACAATTAAGATTCCAGCGGTCCCGTTCAGGAGGAAATTAGAAATTGTTGCCCCGGTATAGGTCATATTCTTGAAAAGGTTGAAATCAACAAAGCTATTCGGATTGCCGCGCTCGATCCGAATGAAAAGGATTGTAAAGAGGATACTTCCAGCTAGGAGACCCAAAGTTAACAAACTTGTCCACCCAAAGTTGCCACCCTGCGTAGCAACCACTTGGTAACCAACCATCATTACCATAAAGATCAAAATACCTACGGTATCAAATTTATAATCCGCCCGTGCGGCAGCTTTACTTTCAGGTGTACCCTTTACCATGAGCATTCCTATCACGGAAATGGCAGCCGAAGCAAAAAAGATCCACCGCCACCCGACATTCTGAGCCATCAAACCGCCAAAAAGGGCAGCAAAACCGGAACCACCCCAAGAACCAATAGACCATAAACTAACTGCTCGTTGACGTGAAGGGCCGTCCCAGTAGGCTTTTATTAGGGCAAGACTGGCAGGCATGATAAACGCACCCGAAAAGCCCTGCAAAATCCGGCCGAACATTAAAAATGTTTCCGCCAAAGCGCCAGTTGGAGTAAAACCAATTAGCAGCGAGCCAGCTATACTAAAAACGAAACCTATCATAAGGGTCTTTACCCGCCCAATGCGATCGGCCAAGCCACCAAAGACGACAATAAAAATACCAGAGAATAATGCTGTAATGGATACGGCAATATTCATAATACTGGTATCAACCCCTAAATCATTCGCCATAACCGGCGCTATGTTCAATGTGGTCTGGGCAAAGAGCCAGAAGGCCAATACCCCGAAAATCATTCCATAGAGTATTTTATCAGTTCCTTTGAAATTTTCATTTCCTGTAGTGGTGGACATATTGCGCATGTTTTGGTTTTTACTCGTTTTCTGTCAGCAATTCAACAGCCTTAAGTAAATATTTACCATTAGCTGAATTGTTTTTCAGTAAGGTTATTTTGTTAACACGTTTTATTGTCCATTTGTTTGCCTGTTGACATCAATACGATCGTCAGGCGGTGACTCAAAACCGAATCTGATGTGTTGTGTTATGTTATGTTAGGGTCGTAACTCTTGCAGCAGTTCTTTTGTTTGCGTTAATGTCTTTTTATAAAACTTGAAAACATAGGTAGAGAAAAATAATAAAAATATATATCCAATGGTAAAGGAGAGTATCCAAAAGTATTTACTATCCGTAATGTCTCTGCCATAAAAAAGCTTTAACAATAAAATAGTTATGGTTACTAATAATAGGTAACACAATGTGATGTTTATTTTTTGCAATTTATAAAATTTTAATTTTTGAATTGCAAATGCTTCTAGTACTTCTGCATAAGGTTTGCTTAAATCCGCAACCATAGTTAGTTGTCGTAGACTTATGAAACTAATTATTGATAATGTCAATAATAAAAGTATCGATAAAACTCCAACCCCTTGCAAAAAAGTTGTATCCAACTTATTAAAGTTGATGCCAATAATTACAGCTGTAATTAAACAAATCAAGCTTCCAATTATTTCAGGATAGGCTATTTTGTCAATCTTTGACTTATATTTTTTTTCTGTCATTTGGTCAAATAACTTAGATGTTAAATTTTGTTGTTCTGTGTTATTGTTTTGGGCGTCCCAAGTATTTTTTAAATCATTTAATTCCATAACTATAATTTTTTATTGTTTGTTGTTTTAATTTTTCTTTTATTCTTGACAATTTTGTTCCCACATTACTTTTAGAAATCCCAATGATCTCTGCAATTTCATCATAGCTTTTATTATCCAAATAAAGCACTATTATCCCTTTGTCAAGGAAGTTCAAATTTTCAATCTGCTGTTTAAGCACTTTCCATTTCTCATCATTTTCATTACCTGTATTTTCGCGGTAATTCAAAACTTGCTCAGTAATCGGAACTGTTTCTACACTTTTCTTAGACTTTTTGTATTGATAAATTGCAACATTTAAAGCGACTCTATATACCCAAGTGCTTAGTTTTGAATGTTGCCGAAAAGTTTGAAACGACTTCCAAAGCTGGTAGATTATCTCCTGAACTAAGTCGTGCTTATCATCTATACTATTGGTATAAGCCGATGCAAGCCTGTAAATAAATCCTTCATTTTCTTTTAATGCCGTAATGAATTGTTCTTTTTTATCCACTATACCTTACAATTTTTTATTCTAATACTTTATTAGTGTACGACAGTCAAAAAAAATCACACTTTTGGAAAAATATTTTTTTCTGACGTCCTCATTTAGCAAGATAGTACTTTGGTTCCGCTTGCAAAACGAATAAAAAAAAGAAAAATTGAAGTTGCTTTCGGTGTTAAACAGGTTCGATTGTATATAAAACCTTTCCTTGTATTGTCTGTTTTTATTCAGAAACAAATTAAATAAATAGCGCATCCTATTATGACAAATTCAGCAGAAACCAGTATTTCAACAATACTCATTTTCACTGACTTCTCTGATGCAGCTGTAAATGCTACAAATTATGCTGCAGCCTTAGCCATGCAATTGCATGCTACTCATCTATTAATCTGTTATTCTGAACATGTTCCATCCACAATGGAAGTTCACCTACAAAATATTATGCATGAAGAACAGGTGCATCAACGATACCTTGCAAAGCTAGAAACTTTAAAAATTGAGCTCAGAGGCTGGGTAGATAGATTGATAGCAATAAAGACTTATATTGATCACCGACCTTTAGATGTTATTGTAAAAAGCTTTCACCAAGACCAGTCCGTTGGACTTATAGTGATGGGTTTTGCTGGGAAAAGTGCAGTAGAACAGACACTTCTAGGAAGCAATACTGTTCGTCTTACCAAAATAATTACTGTTCCTTTACTGGTTATTCCAGAAAGCACGTCTTTTAAGACTATTAAAAAAATTGTATTTGCATGTGATCTCAAAAACGTTTCAAAGAACACACCTATAGTCGCAATAAAACGCATAGTAGATAAACTAGGGGCAAAACTATCGATCTTAAATGTAAGTCATAATGAAGAACGTTTTAACTCAGAAACAATAGAAAAGCTTCAAAAGCTACTTCAGTTATGGCCTAACGAGAAACCCGAATATCACTATATTGATAACGAAGATATTGCAATGGGAATAATGAATTTTGCTAACGATAATCATATTCAATTGGTAATTGCTGTACCTAAACGTTATGGCTTCTTTGAGAAGCTCTTTCACGATAGTCTTACCAAAAAACTCACCTATCACATCCATTTACCGTTGTTATTGTTCAAAGAAGAAAGCTTATGAATTCCATTTGTATAGCAGAAATAAGTGAAATATTTGACAATTATTTTATTTTTTTAGATTAGCTCAAAGCTTCGATATAAGGATTTTATCGATTCGGTGGTCATCCATATCCACAATTTCAAACTCATACCCTTCCCAAGCAATCTTCTCTCCCGTAACAGGTATTCGATTAATAATGGAAATAACCAATCCGCCTACAGTTGCAAAGGGCACTGTATTCGCCTTAGGAATTTGAAAATATTCAAGCAATTCGAAATACGGAAATTGGCCATCCACTAGCCATGAGTTCTCATTACGTTGTATAATTCGATATTCAAGGGCCTCTCCTTCTATGCTGTCACCGATCAACTCATCCATAACATCATCAATAGTGATGATTCCTTGCAAGGAGCCATATTCATCTACGACGATGGCGTTGTGTAATTTACCAGCTTTAAAATGCTCTAATACCCTATACGCTGCCATATTTTCTGGAACATATATCGGTTCAAACAAATGTTCGCCTATCACAAATTCCCGATCTCCAATGCCTTCTCGGAAAAGCTGTTTTAATGAGATCAACCCAATTAGGTTATCTACGTTTTCATCACATACTGGATATACCGAGTGTGGTTCCGCATCTACTTTGGCTTTGATTTCAGAAAAAGTATCTTTTTGGTCAAACCAAACCAGATGATTACGATGGGTCATGAGCTCTCCCGCTTTACGGTCTCCTAAAGAAAAAACCTTTGAAACTATTTCCTGTTCTATTTCCTGAATTTCTCCTTCCTCTGTGCTTTGTTGTATGATAGCTTTTATTTCTTCTTCCGTAATAATACCATCTTCTTTTTCTTCTATGCCAAATAGACCTAGAAAGAAGTCATTTGTTTTGGCCAGCAGCCAAATTATTGGTTTCGCTACGGCAGAGAGCACCATCATAGGGCCAGCTACCATTGAAGACACTTTTTCGGGTGCGCTAAGCCCTAATCTTTTTGGAATAAGTTCTCCAAAGACGATAGAAAGATAGGTAATGACAACCACTACGGTAACTACAGCTAAGGAGTCTGCATAAGAGGATAAAATTGAAACTTTAGAAATGAAAATGGTTAAATCCCTGGTTAAGGATTGGCCACTGAATATACCGGTAAGGATGCCGATGAGGGTAATGCCTATCTGCACTGTAGAAAGGAAAGTATTGGGTTTATTTGCCAAATCAAGTGCCTTCTGGGCATTCTTATTTCCTTTTTTAACATCTGCCTCCAATTTAAATTTTCTCGAAGACACCAAAGCGATCTCACTCATCGAGAAAATCCCATTAAGAATTATGAGTGCTGCAATAATCAAAAATTCCATAGGTTGTTTTTAATGGCTATTTATTGGCTTCAGACCTTCCATCCCTGTTTAAAATCTTAGGGAGTTATTTTTTTGCTGCGTTCAAGAGATCGTTTTGCTAAGACCATCTTAGTCTGTGTACTTTGCAAAGCTCATGATGGTTTCATTATCATTAAATTTAATTATAAATATATCGAAAAATCTCATAAATCAATGAGATCAATGCTTACTAATCTATTATATGCAATTAGTCCGACATTGTGGAATTCATAGCTACAAACTTTATTTCCGACCACATGTTAATCTTTAATCTGGTAAATTAAATTGACCTGGAACAGCATTCTCAATTAATATAAACTATAGTGCATTGGCATACATTGAGCATACAAGAAAGTTTCGACCTGCTGAAAACCCCCAACCAGCAAGGCTTAAGTACTTTAAATGCGAAGAATAAATTAGAGGAAATAGGCCCTAATGAATTAGTAGAAGCTAAGAGGAAAAGTATAACCAATATTCTATTGTCTCAGTTTAAAGATGTAATGATTCTTATTTTACTCATTGCCGCCCTTATATCTGGAATTGTCGGAGATCTTGTTGATGCTATCGCAATCATTTTCATACTGGTAGTCAATGCGCTAATCGGGTTCGTTCAAGAATATCGCGCCGAAAAAGAAATGCAGGCTTTAAAGAAAATGGCCACCACTCAGGCAAAGGTTTTTAGAGATGGGCACATTACGCAGCTATCCTCAATAGAATTGGTACCGGGAGATTTAATATTGTTTGAGGCTGGAAATGCAGTGCCAGCTGATATTCGAATTATAGAATCTCACAATTTAAAAATTGAGGAAGCCTCTCTTACTGGTGAATCTCATGCGATAGATAAAGTTTCTGATAAACTAGATTTAGACGATTTGCCCATAGGTGATAGAATAAACATGGCTTTCAAAGGCACTTTTGTTACTTATGGTAGAGGTAGCGGTTTGGTGGTTGCTACCGGAATGGAAACAGAATTAGGCAATATTGCAAAAATGCTGCAAGAAGAAGAGACCCTTACCCCCTTGCAGCAACGCATGGTTTCGTTCGGGAAAAAGCTTACTTTAATAGTGCTATTCCTTTGTGTCCTATTTTTTATTTTCGGTTGGTTTCGAAATGATGATTTATTAACATTAGCCCTCACCAGTATTTCGTTAGCTGTTGCAGCGATCCCTGAAGCTTTACCGGCTGTTATTACCATATCTCTTGCATTGGCAGCAAAAAGAATGATCCGGATCAATTGTCTCATCAGAAAGCTAACCGCAGTGGAAACCCTAGGGTCGGTCAGTTATATCTGTACCGATAAAACAGGAACTATAACCCAAAATAAAATGCATGTAGAGCAAGTATTTGTCAACGGCCAGCTCTACAACAAGGAAGCCTTGTCTTCCGCAAAAGATCAAGAAGATATTGTGATGTTATTATATGCATTTGCACTGAACAACGATGCCATAGACAATGAGAATGTAAGAGGCGACAGTACCGAAATCGCATTGCTTAAAACAGCTAAGGAGCAAGAAATACACTCCAATATATTACCAAGATTAGCCGAAATAGCTTTTGATGCAGAACGTAAATTGATGACCACTTTCCACTGTTATAAGGATAGAATAATCTCTTTCACAAAAGGTGCACCCGATATCTTACTGCAAAAATGCATAGGTATTGACGTTCAGCCTTTAGAAAATCAATTGGATGAAATGGCATTGAACGGGCTGCGATTACTAGGGTTTGCCTATCGCTATTGGGAAGAGCTGCCTAAAAATCCTGACCCTACAATTCAGGAGTCAGATCTGCAATTTTTAGGTTTAGCGGGTCTGATCGATCCGCCTCGCGACGAAGTTTACGCGGCCATTGAAGAATGTAAAATCGCCGGTGTAGTTCCTGTAATGATAACTGGCGACCATCCATTAACTGCAAAAACTATTGCACAGAAAATCGGGATATTAAGCGACGAAAATGATATTGTAATAACGGGGCAGGAATTGGCTGCATTAAATGATGATCAATTTTTAGAGATCGTAGAAAAGGCTAAGGTATACGCTAGAGTTTCACCCGAACAAAAGTTAAGGATAGTAAAAAATCTTCAAAAAAAAGGCGATTTTGTGGCAATGACAGGTGACGGAGTTAATGATGCACCCTCATTAAAAAGAGCCGATATTGGCATTGCCATGGGAATTACGGGGACGGATGTTTCCAAAGAAGCATCGGATATGATTTTGCTAGATGATAATTTCGCTACGATTATAAAGGCAATAAAAGAAGGAAGAAGAATCTATGATAATATCCTCAAATTTATCAAATACCTAATGTCATCCAACTCCGGTGAATTATGGACGCTATTGATAGGACCACTCTTAGGCCTTCCAATAGCGCTTTTACCCATACAAATATTATGGATAAACCTAGTTACAGATGGTCTGCCCGCAATATCTTTATCTTACGAAAAAGCAGAAGAAAATATAATGAACCGGCCACCGAGACCGCCATCACAAAGTGTTTTTGCGGAAGGAAGAGGGTTTCACATTATCTGGGTAGGTATCCTTATGGCAGCCATTACCTTATCTGCTCAGACTATAGCAATAAAGTATGGTCTACATTGGCAAACAATTGTTTTTAATGTGCTTTGTTTTAGCCAGCTGGGCCATCTACTCGCTATTCGTTCTCAAAAACGAGAAATCTTTACAAGTGATTTTTTTGCTAATAAGCCTCTTATTCTATCCGTACTCATAACCTTCATTCTACAATTTGCAGTAACCTTTACTCCTATATTACAACCTATTTTTCATACCCAGAGATTATCATGGTTTGAGTTTATAGGAATCGGGCTTGCTTCCTCATTAGTGTTTTTCGCAGTGGGAATCGAGAAAGTGGTTTTTCATAGATCCCCGTCATCTCTGCGGATAACCCTTCATTATTAATGCAAAATAGCAAAACCATAATAAAAAAAAACGGTTACTATTCTAAAGACTAACATTCCATGAAAAAATTTATAGCGGTTTTCGATGGGTTCAAAATGTCTGACAGCACCTTGGAGTATTCGATTCAATTATCGAAACTGGCCAATGCTCATTTGGTAGGGATTTTTATTGAAGATTTCCTTTATCATAATTATAATATTTACCATGTTTTGGAAACTTCTGAAAAAGCAAAGGAGTTAATCAACGACTTGAATGAAGTAGATAAAAAAATGAGAGGTGAGGCAGCTATGAAATTCCAAAAAGCTTGTGAAAAAGCAAAATTGAATTTCTCAATTCATAGAGATAAAGGCTTTGCTTTGCAGGAGCTGCTACACGAGAGTATTTTCGCAGATCTTATCATCATCAATGAAAATGATGACTTTAAGAGAAAATCGGATGAATCACCTACCCAGTTCATGAAAGAATTGCTTCGTGATGTTCAATGTTCCGTTCTTGTAGTGCCCAATATCGTTAGGCCCATTGATAAAGTAGTTTTACTTTACGATGGAAGTCCATCTTCTGTATATGCAATAAAGTCTTTCAGTTATATTTTTGATAATGTGCTAAATGTCCCTATTGAAGTTTTTACGGTAAGAGATCAATTTATGGCGAAAGAACGGTTACCAGATAATAAATTGATGAGAGAATTTATTAAAAGGCATTTCTCTTCGGTAACTTATACCGTTAAGAATGGTAATGTTACTGAAGAGATCATTGAACATTTTCAAAATTTCGGTGAAACTGCGCTGGTTGTATTAGGAGCTTATCGACGAAGTGATTTTTCCAGAAAATTTAAAACAAGCATGGCGGACATATTATTAAGAGAATTAGGAACGTTGCTATTTATTGCACATAATAAATAAGCTCAAGCAAATTGCGTTTACTCATGAAAAATATGCTCTAATTTATTTATTTCTGAGATACTAATCCCAATGGAATAATTTTTACAATCCCTCTTTTCTAAAATCTAAAACCAACCTATTTAGAGTTTCAACTGTACCAAGATCTCCGAAAACAGGTCAACCTTAATTTTTTACAATGTTTTCATTCAATATCCGCTGTTCTGTTATTTTAATAAAAACTTTTTTTTATTAAAAATGTAAATATTGAGGTGTAAAGTTTTTCATATAAAATAAAAAACCCAAAAAAGATGAAGGCAATGGTCTTTGAATCTGTTGGCAATCCATTGATTTTAAAGGAGGTTCCTGTTCCATCTATTGATCCATTAAAAGTATTAGTGAAAGTCTTATATTGCGGTATCTGCAGAACAGATTTACACATTGTCGATGGAGAATTGATTGAACCTAAACTTCCACTGATCTTAGGCCACGAGATCATAGGTAGGGTAGCCAAACTTGGCGGTGGAGTCACCACATTGAAAATTGGGGATTTAGTTGGCATTCCATGGTTGGGATATACGTGCGGCAAATGTAAATATTGTAAAAGAGGACAAGAGAATTTATGTGATTTCGCTCAATTTACAGGATATACTATTGATGGAGGATATGCTGAATATACTTTGGCGAATGAACGATTTTGCTTTTTATTAGATGAGCTATTTGATAACCCTATATATGCTCCACTTTTGTGTGCTGGATTAATTGGGTATCGGGCTTATCATATGATTCCTAAAAGTGCTGAAAATATCGGATTTTATGGGTTCGGTGCTGCTGCCAATCTATTAATACAACTAGCTGTTTTTGAAGGAAAAAAAGTTTACGCCTTTACTAATAAGGGAGATGTTGAGAAACAGAAAAACGCCTTACTACTTGGTGCTAAATGGTCGAGCGATTCTACTCAGCCTTCACCTGTAAAGCTGGATGCCTCCATCATTTTTGCTTCCGTTGGCGAACTGGTTCCTCAGGCCTTAAAAAATACCGACAAGGGAGGAATGGTAATTTGTGGAGGGATTCATATGAGTGATATTCCCAGTTTCCCGTATACAATCTTGTGGAAGGAACGTTCTATTAAATCTGTTGCCAATCTTACTCGTTTAGATGGGGAAGAGTTTCTGACATTAGCAAAAGACGTTCCTATCTATGCTAATGTAGAATTATTTCCACTCGAAAAAGCGAATGAAGCCATCCTAATTTTCAAAAGCGGAATGCTAAAAGGGAATTCTGCTGTATTAGTGATGAATAATCATCTTTAATAGATATTGAGCAGGTAATATTTCAGCGCGCATCATCAGCTCTTTTACTCCATTTGCTTTTACTTTGGCAAGGATAAAGACGACTTAGCTTTCTTGTTTATTTCAAACATAGCCAATTGAGATAAATGGTCATCTATGTGCTTCTCATTTACTTCCGCTTCACGAAACATAGTCGCGCTTTTTTCCAATTCAAGTAATGTTGAGTATGCGGCACCTGTACCATAAAAACAAATCTTATAGTGATTAATTTCTTGGATGCATGCTAATAAACAAGCATCTTTAATTGCTGCATTTGTACAAGAGGCAAGGGATTCATTTGTTTCTTTTATAAACGCCAGCATGTTTGAATTACTTACACTGAGCATCCCGATTTGTTCCTCTTGTATGAACTCGTCAATACGCTTCAGATGCTGACTTACAAACTCAAGGTACTTCTCTAAAATATTTTTCAACTGTAATGAATTGGCTTCCCTAATCCATACGGGCAAACTGTTTTTCAGTTCGACTTCTGCACTTATAAATTTGCTGACATTATAATCTAGTAAATTATGTAATGTGTTAATGCTGGTATTTTCCATAACGTATTTATTTTATAAGATACTGACGGAATTTATTTTGCCTAAAATTTACAATATCTATAGAACTCTGCCTTGAATCTGAACAGCTGTTTCAGCAATTTGTTTCTGTCAAGAAAGACACTTTAAATAATTATGAAGACCTTTTCCTATAATTAAAAATTGCCCAACTATTAAAAAAAACGGCAAAACCAATCATTGCATAAATTTGAAAGCGAATATCCGATAAGCCGCTACCCTTTAACATCACCATTCTAATTACTTCAATAAAATAAGAAACTGGATTAAAACGGGTAATAACCTGTGCCCATTCAGGCATACTTTCTATCGGCGTATATAAACCACTAAGAAGATTAAATATCATTGTCACAAAAAAAGAAACCAACATCGATTGCTGTTGAGTTTGCGCATAGGTTGACAAAAGAAGACCCAAACCTAAAATGCCCACCAAATAGACTGAAGAAAAAATATAAATGGTAGTATAAGATCCTAAAGGAACGATGCCATATACAAACCTTGCAATTAATAAACCCAAGGTTAATACGATGTTGGCCAGTAACCAAAAAGGGATAAGTTTACCCGAAATGAATTGTATTTTCAGAATTGGGCTCACATTAATCTGTTCGATAGTACCCATTTCCTTCTCTCTTACAATGTTATTGGCGGCAAAAGAAGAACCGATCAAGGTCACCAACATAACTAAAATACCGGGAACCATAAACACCCTGTAGTTCATATTTGGATTATACCAGTTTGATGCAATAACTTCAATAACAGGCTGGGGATCAAACCTAGGAAATTGTATCCATTGCATACGGATATCTTGATTATAGTCTTGAAGAATACTTTGAATATATGCCGCTCCAAGACCACCTTTCACACCATTAATAGCGTTCACGGCAACCAATAAGTCAGCTTGATTGTCTTTCACCAGATTTCGCTCAAAGTGAGCAGGGATTTCCAGCAGAAGATCGGTTTTATCCTGCTCAATAGCAAGCAAACCATCAGCATAACTGGCACTATAGTCCCTTAGTTTAAAATAGCCAGACGAGACGATCTTATTAATCATTTTCTGAGAATATGTAGAATGATTTTGATCGACTATACCCAGATTAATATTTTTAATTTCATAATCGGCAGCAAGCGGTAGTATCAATAATTGAATCATTGGCATGATAAATAATATCCTAATAATTGAAGGATCTCGAAAGATTTGCAATAGCTCTTTCTGCAGCAAAAATTTCAGTAGTCTCATAGCCTTGTCTTAAATTGATGAATACTAACACTTAATAAGACAGTTGTCATAGCCGCTAGGATCATCGTTTCTTTCCATATCGCAGCAAAACCCAGCCCTTTAATCATCACTGCTTTTACAATAATAAAATACCATCTTGCCGGTACAATATTTGAAATAACCTGTAGCGGTACCGGCATATTTTCTACCGGAAACAAAAAACCACTAAATAAAAGTGTCGGCAAAAAAAGGCTCATCATAGAGGTAAACATGGCGGTTTGCTGTGTTTTAGCTGTATTTGAAATTAAAATCCCTACAGAAAGAGAAGTAATGGTAAATAACATACTTTCAGCAAGAAGCAATGTTAAACTCCCTACAATAGGCACATCCAGAACATAAACACTCAACAACAAAATGCTACATATGTTTAGCATTGAAACTAGCAAATAAGGAATAGTTTTAGCGATGATAATTCTAAAAGGCCTCAAAGGTGAAATCAAAATCACTTCCATTGTCCCTATTTCTTTTTCTTTGACAATGGAAATAGAAGTCATCATCGCACATACCAACATCAGCACCAAAGCCATTACTCCAGGAACAAAATTATAAGCCCCTTTTAATTCGGGATTATACAACATTTTAACTTGAAAGTGTATCGTATAAGGCAAATCCCGGTTCAGATTAAGTTCTTTTTGGTAGTCATTAATAATTGCACTAGCATAGTTGGCGAGCATGTTCGCCGTATTGGGATCCGATGCATCTGTAATTAACTGTATTTGTGCATGGTTTGTATGCAAAAGATCACTACGAAAACCAAGGGGAAAAACAATTGCCATCCTGATCTTGCCTTGTCTAAAAGTACCCTCAATCTCCTTATAAGCAGTTGCATTTTCCATTAAACTAAAGTATTTACTTGCAGCTATCCTCGCTGAAATCGCTCTGGAGGCCACGTCTTTTGCTTGATCAAAAATCATGATATTCGAGTTCTTCACCTCGTTCGTCAATGCAAATCCGTATAATAAAATCTGAACTATAGGCATCCAAATCAGAATAAACAATGTTCTTCTGTCTCTCCAAATGTGAAGCCATTCCTTTTTTATAAAAATGAGAAACTGTTTCATCAGAACAATTTGTTTTTAAGTCGCGATGAAGCTATCATGTGAGCGTTGCGAACTCATGATGGTTTCATCACTACATTTTTCCTTACTCTCCAGTTCTTACTGCTTTTCTTGCCAATCGCAGAAATACTTCGTCCATAGTTTCCACCCCATAATTCCTCATCAAGTTACCCGGAGAATCCAGCGCATCGATTCTACCGTCGACCATAATAGTAACGCGGTCACAGTACTCTGCCTCTTCCATATAATGAGTAGTTACGAAAATGGTAATTCCGCGCTCGGAGGCATCATAAATCATACTCCAAAACTCCCGCCTAGCTACAGGATCCACTCCTCCAGTGGGTTCATCCAAAAAAACAATAGCAGGATCATGTACAATAGCTATAGAAAACGCAAGTTTCTGCTTCCAGCCAAGCGGCAAAGACTTCACCATGGTCTTCTCTTCACCTTCCAGTTTTAATTGTTTCATTAATAACGCAGTCTTTTCTCGTATCTTTTCACCTCTCAAACCATATATTCCACCATAAAAACGGATATTTTCAGATACGGTGAGATCTTCATAAAGCGAAAACTTTTGACTCATATAACCAATGCGCTTCTTGATCATTTCTGTTTGCTTATAGATATCAAAACCTGCTACACTAGCCATCCCTGATGTAGGTAAGGACAATCCACATAGCATCCTCATAGCGGTTGTTTTTCCTGCTCCATTAGCTCCAAGAAATCCAAATATCTCTCCTTTTTCAACCTCAAAGCTAATTTGATCAACAGCAATAAAATCACCGAATTTCTTGGTCAGTTCGTTAGCCGTTATTACTTTTTCTTTTTCCATTGTTCAGGTCATTAGCTTCATAAAACAATCTTCAATACTGGGGGCAATAGACTTCATTTCTACGCCCGTGTACTTCCCATTTCGAACTATTTGCTCTAGTTTTTCCCGATTTAAATAGGATGTTTTAAATGCGACATGGTGGTACTGACCAAAAGGATAACAGCTTTCAATGTTAGGATCGGCTTTAATTGCCTTAAGCAGTGCATACATTTCATTGGCACGAATAGCCCATAAAGAATTGGCATACTCCGAAACAATGCTTTTAGGCGTATTTACAGATAGCAAGTGTCCGTTCTGGATCAATGCCACGCGGTCACATAAATTAGCCTCGTCCATATAAGCCGTGGATACCAATACTGTAATACCTTGGATCTTAAGCCGATGTAACATCTCCCAAAATTCTTTTCTGGAGACCGCATCTACACCGGTTGTTGGTTCATCCAGAAAGAGTACAGTAGGTTTATGGATCAGTGCACAACTTAATGCCAGTTTCTGCTTCATACCTCCAGAAAGTTGGCCTGCCCTCCGATTTTTAAAAGGCTCAATCTGTTGGTAAATTTCTTTAATCAAGTCATAATTTTCTTCTATTGAGGTATTAAAGATAGAAGCAAAAAACTCCAGATTTTCCTGTACGGTAAGATCTGGATATAATGAAAACCGTCCAGGCATATACCCTACCCCGCTCCGAATCTTTTTATAATCCTTCACTACATCGAAACCATCTACAGAGGCTGTTCCACTATCTGCTAGAAGTAGAGTCGTCAATATCCTAAATAAGGAAGTTTTACCTGCACCGTCAGGTCCAATAACGCCAAATATTTCACCTTGATCTACAGAAAACGATATTCCTTTTAAGGCCTCTAAAACCACTTTACCATTCCGATAGGTCTTGATGAGCTGTTCAACGATTATTGCTTTCATTATTTCGAATCAAACATAATCTCACCATACATGCCAATCTTCAATAGGCCATCGTTCTTTACGTGAATTTTGATTGCATAGACTAAGTTGGCTCGCTCGTCTTTGGTTTGAATGGTTTTAGGGGTAAATTCGGCTTTGTCCGAGATCATGGTGATAAGCCCCGGATATTCTCTGTAATTTTTTGGTCCGGCATCTACGAGCACTCTTACTTTCTGATTAAGTTTGATCTGAGATAGCTGCGTTTCCGTAATATAGGCCCGCAAAGTGATCATTGAAAGATCCGCAATTTTATATAGGGCTTTACCCGCAGCTGTCACCTCTCCAGCCATGGCATATTTGGTCAAGACGGTACCGTTCACCGAATTAACGATACGTGTCCTAAGAAGCTGGTCATCGATTTGGGCAATTGATTTCTTTAAGGGCTGATATTCACTTAACACCGTTTTATTTTGAGTTCCTGTTACTGTTTGTTGTACCTTTATCTGCTGTTTATTGGCCTCAATTTGCTTTTCCAAAACTTCGATCTGAAGATTCATATCATCCAATTGTTTAGTGGTTGCCGCGTCCGCTTTTATCAAATTTTGCAAACGTTTTCGTTCATAAAAAGCGTTTGCGAGCTGGGCGTTTAAAACCTCACCTTGATCTTCCAGCAGTTTTACCTGCGGTTTTACGTCCATTGTTTTCTGAGAAAGGGATTCTATCGTGGCCTCTATTTGTGCTTTTTGAAGCTCAAAGGGAACAGGATCAATCATACCGACCACACTATCCTTTCTTAAAATTGACCCTTCTTCCAAATTTAAAGAAAGAATTTTACCAGGAACCTCTGCAGAGATAATCACCTCATCCGCCTCAAAAGTGCCGGAAGCATCCGACAGTTTATCTTTTGAATAGCAAGCTGAAAGTAAAACAGCAATACCGATGAATATATATTTGAACATCTTCATAAATTCCTAATTTATAGCGTTACCTAATGTATTCAGATAGTTGTATTGTGCTTGAAGCATTTGTATCTGGTGAAAAATAAAATTCTGCCTGGCCAGATCCTCGGCATTCACTACAGATATATAATCATGTACACTCAAAACTCCATTCTCCAGCTGTGCAACAGATGCCTTTTTTACAGATTCCCTCAGTTCGATAATGGCGATATCATTCTCAAGAAGCATAATGAATTTAGAAATAGCGGCCTGTTGTTGTTTTTGAACAAGGCTGGTATTAAACAAGAAAGTTTCCATTTGTAGATCAATTGTTTGTCGACTTATCTCTAGAATTTTCTTTTGATTTGTATAAGTGTAGAACCCGCCTAGGTTCCATGTCAATTTCAGCCCCCCTATATAATACCAAGCGAAGGCATTACTAAGTGGGTTTAAGCCTGGCCGGGCATATCCCCCTTGAGCAAAAAAGCCTAATTTAGGTCTAAGTTGGAGGTTTAAGAGATTTTCTTGATTATCATAACTTTTTTTCTGACTAGTATACAATAACAATTCCGGTCGGTTAAATTCATTTACCAATACTGGAGCAGTGGGTTTCTCAAGAATACTCTCCTCCTTCAATGGGAAATTAATAAATTGGGAAAGCATATCTAAATATGCCTTCCTCGTTGCTTTGAGCTCTACCTTCGCCTGTTCCGTCTGCAACAGCTGAGCGAGTAATTCGTCCACACTACTCCTATAAGCAACCCCATTTGATACTAGCGCTCTAGCTTTATCGACCCCATTTTGAACGTCTTTTTCAAGTAGTTCATTTTGTTTTAATTGCTCATCGAGGAGGATAATTCCAAAAAACAACTCATTTACCCGATCAAAGAGTGCATATAAATCAACTTCTAGGCTTTTCTCCTGAATCGTAGCGGTTGTTTTCGCCTTTTCTTTCTCATTACCAATCATTCCCCCATCGTAAATTACTTGATCTATCTGTCCATAAATCTTATATTGATCTTTACTATATTGTGGCAGGGTCAGCCCTGGTATAGTGAATGGAAAGTTGGTTACAATCGATTGCCGAGTAGCTTGACCATTGACAGACAACATCGGAAAGTATCCTTTAGCCGCATTTTTGAGGGAAAAATCCTTGGTTTTTGCAATCAGATCATACTGTTTGGTTAGAGGATAATTATCTTTGGCCAGCTGGTAAGCTTTTTTGATACTGAGTATATTCAGCTCTTGTCCATAAGAGCTGAAACCTATAAATAACATTATCTTTAAAACAATAATTTTCAATAATCTCATTTATTGTCTAATTATTCATTCAGAAAATTTATCGTATTATAAGCCCGGGTTTCAATTGAACCAGGCAAAAAAATTAAACACTTTTGCCTCGAAAAAGTGTTTTTAAATTATTTCGACAAATCAATCAGATATTTTGATAGGAGAATCTTTCTAAACTTCTGTCCCACTACCTGTTCATCTTGAATCTAAGATTTCACCCATTATGCTATTATGCGCATAAAATGGAATTTTTAACGCTTTTTAATAGCTAAGACAGCGGTGCTAAGGAAGTCGTATAAATCAATACTGTCTAAAGAGTATTTCTACCGGACCCTGGGGGTTAATCCGTGTTTTATTTTTAAATAAAACCTAAGAATATAAACTCTGTTAAACAGGAGGATTTACAATTTTTTAATGCCCAAACAAATATGATAACATTAGGAATCAACGCAGTATTTCACGACTCATCAGCTTGCATCTTCAAAAATGGTAAATTATTGGCGGCTGCAGAAGAGGAACGCTTTACCGGCGTAAAACATGGAAAAAGGCCTACTCCGTTCACAACCTATGAGATGCCATTTCATGCCATAAACTACTGTTTAGAGCAAGCGAAGATCACCTTAAGTGAGGTGGATGATATTGCCTACTCATTCAATCCTTTTTTATTAACATCAAATGAAAGTGTCCACCAGAAAGACTGCACCATTCCATTCATTTCGAATTCGTGCGACAAGTCAAATAAAGGCGAAAACCCATGGAATAACCTGTTTCTTTCTTCTGTTTTCCATGCTCCTTCCCAACTTGTCGATGGCTATCCACATCATTTACAAAAGCGCTTCAAAGGAAGCAAAGAAATAGATTGGAACTGGCATTATGTAGATCATCACTTGTCTCATGCGGCAAGTGCATATTATCCTTCTCCCTTTGAGCATTCGGCCATTTTGACCCTTGATGGTCGAGGAGAAATTGCTTCCAGTACCTATAGTCTCGGGCAGGGCTTAGAGATACACAGAATTGGACAAGTAAATTTACCCCATTCCTTAGGGCTTTTGTATGAAAAACTTGCAACACACCTGGGCTTTCTGCACTCTTCGGATGAATATAAAGTGATGGCAGCAGCCTCCTATGGAAAGCCTACCTTTTTACGTGATTTCAGGGAAATTATTCAATTAAATGCTAATGGGCAATACCAAATTTTACAAGATGACTTTACAGAACGGTTTGGACCAGCCAGGAGTAAAGACGAACCCCTCACTGCATTTCACTTCGATTTAGCACATTCCCTGCAATTTGTCTTAGAAGAAAGAGTTTTATGTTTATGCGATTGGTTATATGAAACTACGAAAGAAGAAAATCTTTGCTTAGCGGGCGGCGTTGCATTAAACTGCGTTCTCAATTCGAAGATACGAGATTACGGACCCTTTAAAAATATATGGGTTCAACCGGCGGCAGGTGATTCTGGAACCGCTTTGGGTGCTGCGATGGTAATACACGCCGAGCAAGAGCCCAAGGAATTGAGAAAAAAAAGACATTCTTATAAAATGGATCATGTATATCTAGGTCCGGAGTTCAGCGACAACGAAATAGAACAGTTCCTTACTTGGGCTAAAATTCCTTTCAAAAAATCAAACAAGATTATCGAAGAAACAGCATCTCTTTTAGCAAAAAATCAAATCATTGGTTGGTTTCAGGGAAGGATGGAATTTGGACCAAGGGCACTGGGAAGCCGCTCGATTCTCGCATCTCCTATTCATGCCAACATGCAAGCCCGTTTGAATGAAGTAAAAGATCGGGAGGACTTTCGACCCGTCGCACCTGTTGTATTAGAAGAAGATGCAGCAGAGTGGTTCTCGGGAGCCCAGGTATCTCCGTTCATGTTATTTGTAGATCAAGTTTCACCTGAAAAAGCGACAAAGATACCAGCTGTTAGGCATATCGATGGAACTGCAAGAATTCAAACTATTAACAAAAAACAACATCCTAAATATTATCGCTTACTAAAAGCATTCAAGGAAATAACGGGAGTGCCTATCCTCATTAACACATCATTCAATACCTTGGGAAAACCCATTGTTTGCAGCCTCAGAGATGCGATACATTGCTTTTGGACCTCTCCCTTCGATGCATTAATTATCGGATCTTATATACTATCAAAGCAATATGGACATGAAAATATCAGTAGTGATACCTACTTACAATCGGCCGAATCACTTGCTTAAATGTTTGGAAAGTTTAGAAAAACAAACCCTCCAAAAGGACGACTACGAAATCATAATAGTCAGTGATGGTCCCGACCTGGATACCAAAGAAGCCATGAAATCTTGGTTGATGTTAACCGATTTAAATGCAGAATACTTACCAGGCAAGGAAAACAATGGACCCGCCTCTGCACGAAACCGAGGCTGGTTAAAGGCTCGGGCACCCTTCGTTGCGTTTACTGATGATGATTGCTTACCCGATAAAAATTGGTTAAATTCACTTTTACTACATTATCACAAAGAAAGGCTAATCGCCTTCACTGGAACAACACAGGTACCTTTACCTGATAAACCAAACGATTTTGCCATCAACTTGTCTAAACTTAGTAATGCAGAATTTATTACCGCCAATTGCGCTTGCACGAAAGAAGCATTAGTTCAAGTCAATGGTTTCGATGAACGCTTTAGAATGGCTTGGAGAGAAGATTCTGATCTTGAATTTAAACTTATTGCAAAGAATATTCCTATTCTTAAAATCAATACGGCTATCGTTGTACATCCTGTATATCCAGCAAAGTGGGGAGTAAGTGCATTTGAACAAAAAAAGGGAATCTATGATGCGTTATTATTTAAAAAGCATCCTAAACTCTATCGAAAGAAAATTCAAGACACTCCTTTGTGGCGGTACTACTTGATTATCGGCGTTTTTTGCGGGATGTTTATTTCGATAATCATTAAATTCGAAATTGGAATTCTATTATTTTTCATACTTTACCTAATATCACTTCTACTTTTTACTTTCAAAAGACTAGAGAATATCAGCTTTTCGAATCATCTTGTCGAAATGTTGAGCACATCGATTGTCATTCCATTTTTATCTGTCTATTACCGATTATACGGAGCTATCAAGTTCAGGACACTGTTTCTTTAAAATTACTGAACCAAGAAAATGTTAAATTGCTTTATAATCAAGGATTATGAAAATTCCGGTTTCGAAAGCCAAAAAGATTGCAGTATTTAGGGCTTTGCAATTAGGTGATCTACTGTGTTCTATTCCTGCTTTTATTGTGCTAAAAGAAGCTTACCCCAAGTCTAAAATTAGCTTGATTGGCTTGGCAAATTCAAAACCAATTGTTGATCGTTTTCATGAATACATTGATGAACTGATTATATTTCCGGGGTACCCCGGATTACCCGAACAAGGTTTTGATTCACATTCCATAAGCATTTTCATAAAGGAAATGCAAAACAGACACTTTGATTTACTCCTTCAAATGCAAGGAAACGGGACTATAGTAAATAACCTTTGCAAGCAATTTCGTCCAGTCTATTTGGCAGGATTTCATCCTAATAAACAAGAAATGGACAACCCGCTTTTCATGCCTTATCCTGATTTTGGACATGAATCGAACCGCCATCTTTTACTTTTAAATCATTTAGGCCTCACTACGACACACGCCGAAATGAAGTTCCCGCTTACAGATAAGGATTCCGATGAATTTCATAAGCTCCTGCCTGACGTTTTGCCTACGCCCTATGTCTGCATACATCCCGGGTCGCGAAATGCTGCCCGGCAATGGCCTATTTCTTACTTTTCAAAAATAGGTGATTATGTAAGCAGTCGAGGCTTTAATGTCATTCTTACAGGCACAACAGCAGAAATCGGAATCACAACAAAGGTAGCAGCTAAGATGCAATTCCAGGTTTATAATTTAGCCGGAAAGACCACGCTTGGCAGTCTTGCCCTATTATTGAAAAACTCGGCCGGTTTAATTGCAAATTGTACCGGCGTTTCTCATGTTAGTGCTGCATTGAAGGTACCTAGCGTAATTATCAGTATGGACGGCGAACCTAAACGCTGGGGTCCAACAAACAAAACGCTCCATTATACTCATGATTGGCTTGAAAACACTAATTTTGAAAGCCTAGTAACAGCAGTAAAAAAAATGCTTACTTCTGTTCCAGGGTGTCAATAATCTGATTTTTCACTTGACATAGAAGCTCTTTTAAAGCAGCTAAAACAATTTCCGAAGAAGGAACAGGTACCGATGTCCTATAACAGGCGCCATTCACAAACCGAATGATCTCATTTTGACTTTTAAGAGAATCGGGAATACTGTATTCCAGACACTTGTGAATAACCATCCAGGGAGAATGTTGTGGATTAGTTTGAGCGTATAAGACTAAAACTGGCGTTTGCATTGCTGCTGCAATATGAACCGTTCCAGTATTTACAGAAATGAGCGCCTGGGCTCTTCCGATCAACCAAGCTACTTCCTCAAGTGTTAACAGTCCCGCTACAGAGATGGCACCCTTTCCAATTTTTGAAGTAATTTCTTGATTCATATCTATTTCATCTTCAGAACCGGTGAGGAGAATCGGAATTTGAAATTCTTTATAAACCGCTTTTCCAAGCTTTATCCAATTATCAACAGGATATCTTCTTTTCTGCTCGGAAACGCCGGCATGAAAAACGAAAAAACAGTTGGGAACACAGCCCATACAAGTCTGAAGTTTATCTACAACATCAACTTCATTAGCTTGAAGAGAAAGCCTTTGGTTTTCTGTCTTTGCACCTATACTATTTACTAACTTTAAATCTCTTTTCACTTGGTGTAAAATATAGGAGTAAGGTTCTTTATCTGGAACCCAATGCGTCAACAAAGCATAAGGATTTTCTCTACAATACGCTAGCCGTAAAGGTATTTCAGCTAGATAAGCTACCAATGCCGCAGGAAGGGAATTTTGGCTATATACCGACAGCACAATACATCCGTCGAAACCCCTTTGTTTAATTTCAGCTATAATTGCTAGCACCTCCACACTTTTACTAGCCTTTGAAACTTGTACCCAAGGAAAGTCAAAACACATTAAATGGTCAATTTCAGGAATTAAACGACCAATTTCCGCTCCTTTTGACGAAGTAAGTAGCGTAATTTCACATTTAAACGATTCTTTTATAGCTCTGAACGCCGGCGAAGACATTAATACATCGCCCATATTATCAGCCCTAATGCACAAAATTTTCTGACATGCATACCATTCCATCATGAGCTCAAGGGTAATTTTTCAGTGTTAATTGACCGCCTTATCCTTGCAATAATTTGAGTAGTCGATTGGTTTTCCACCAATGGCATCAATACTATTTCAGCACCTACCTCTTTCAGTACTTTCAATTCAGGAATGATTTTTTTTTCATAATCAGCACCTTTGACAAACACATCAGGCCTGATTTTTTTGATTAAATCAATTGGAGTATCGTTATTTTCATCCCCAAAAGGAATAACGTAATCAACACAGTTCAATTCTGAAAGAACTGCCATTCTATGTTCTAAACTATTAATCGGCCTACCCGTTCCTTTTAAACGAGTTACACTTTCGTCCTTATTTAGTCCAACAATCAAAACATCACCTATTTTTTTCGCTCCTTTCAAATAACTCACATGTCCGCTATGCAGAACATCAAAACATCCATTGGTAAAAACGATCCGCTTTCCTTGAGCCCGAAATGCGTCACAAAGAGCACTTAAATTTTTCTCTAACACTTTATGCGTAAGCTTAAACTTTGTTAACAGTTCTTCAACATAACATATTGCCGTATTTTCCTTTTGAATTGCAATAAATGCGGCTTCCATAGCGATCGTGGCAGCTATCTTAACAGCAGAATTCGAAATCAATCCTAATAAACAAGCGCTGATAAACGTATCTCCGGCGCCAGAGACATAGGGCATCGAACTGATTTGGGCAGGCAGATGGAAAAGAAAAGAGTCTTTTTTAAAAAAACATACACCTTCTTGATCAAGGGTCACTGCACAAAATTTGGCTTGCGCTTTCTTCCATAAAATTTTATTTCCTCGCTGAATTTGCAGAGGTCTATTTTTAAAATCTTTCTCTTCTTCTATAAGATCTAGGGCCTCTACATAGTTGGGCTTAATAAGATCAGGTTTCAACAAAGCAAAACGCTCAAAGTTTTTGGTATCAATCGCTAGAAATTTCTTGCTTTTCTTTTGCAATTCATAAATTGTTTTTAGAATACCATCACTTAAAACTCCTTTATTATAATCCGCAATCAAAATAGCGTCACAGAAACCATGTACAGCCTCTATTTGAAGGATAAGATTTGCTTCAGAGTTTGCTCCTATCCATTCGGTCGTTCCTTCGTCATAGCGCACAATGGTTTGAGAGTTTGAACTGACCCTTGTCTTAATTAGTGTATGACGATTTTCATCTTTAACAATACAATGAGATTCTATTCCCATCTTCTCTAAAAGGTCTTTTGCCATAGCTAGGCCATCATCACAACCAGCAACGCTGCAAATCAGAACTTTTGCTCCCATGGCTTTTAAATTGGCAGCTACGTTAGCTGCACCTCCTAAACAAACCTTTTTTGTTTGTAAATCTACTATGGGAATGCTAGCTTCTGGTGCGATTCTCGAACAGCTTCCCTGCAGATAAACGTCTACCATTATATCCCCAATAACCAATACAGTTTTCCCATTAAATCGCTCAATAATAGAAGAAAAAGCTTTCATAATCCTATTGACTATTATTTAATATTAATCGGGCGGCCTCGTCGATACTTTTGGCTATAAAATACGGCTTGCGGAATTCACCTTGTTGCCATATCGTTTCTCCGCCATTATCAATCAATATGGACCTACAGCCGGCACGATTTCCAGCCTCTATATCGTGTAAGATATCACCGATCATCCAGGAAGAACACAAATCAATGTCATGCTCCTTAGAGGCTTGCAAAAGCATTCCGGGTGCAGGCTTCCGGCAGTTACACGGTTTCGCATATTTAAGAACACATCCATCCGGATGATGTGGACAAAAATAAAATCCAGACAACTTAACTCTCAATGTAAATAATAATGTTTCAATTTTTGTTCTTACCCCCGCTAAAGCCGACTCTTTAAAAAAACCCTTTGCGACGCCCGATTGGTTCGAAATAACAAAAAGCAGAAAATTTGCCTTATACAAGGCTGAAATTCCGGCGCATGCATTCGCAAACAACTCTATTTTTTCTGAGTTGATATTATAAGGAATGTTTGGAATTAAGGTGCCGTCCTTATCAAAAAAAATTGCTTTTTTCATCTCACTTCGATACTAAACAACTAAAGAGCGTTTCATTTTTTAGTCCATCAAATTTGCTAACCAATGCTTTTATGCAGTTATTTTTTTAGAGCGGTCCAAACTTTTGCCTTCTGCGATACAGGATTGAAAGGTCTGTTCCCATTGCTCGGTAAAACGCTTTATATTAAATTTGGCTTCCGCTACCGCCTTCCCCTGCTCCCCAATTCTCCTAGAAAGATGGTGGTCTGCTAGCAACAGTTGCATTTTTTGTTTTAAATATTTTAAATCAGTATGAATGAATGCAGAAACACCGTTTTCAAATACAGTAGGCATTTCTGTTGTAGCTAAACCAACCACCGGCATACCGATCATCATTGCTTCACAAACAGCCAAACCCATGCTAGTATAGCGGATAGGATTAAAAAAGAAACGATAGCGGGAAATAAATTCTGGCAGGTCAGGATGCAAGACTTCCCCTATTCCGTATTCTTCCGTTCCCATTCCAATTAAGTCGAGGGGAATCTCACTTCTAATTTCTTCAAAAATATCAAAACCCAATAACCGCCCCCTTTGAGGTAAATTATTGATAACGACTATACCCCGTTCTAAACTTCCAGAATACTGAGAGGTAGTTGGCATCACACCATGCTCAATAACTTGAACTTTTAGATTTCTATTGTTCCACATCAAACGATTAAAGTGGGTTACATGAACTAGAAGCACTTCATTATCATCCACTATGTGTAATTCATTCGTGGAATCCTGCCAAGGAGGATCATGTTCTAAATATATCTTGGGTAGAACACGTTGCTTATCGCTTAAAATCTCAAACTGCTGGCTCAGGTAATTATCGTCTTCTTGAAAAAGTATTAAGTCAAATTCCTTTTCCTTTACTTCTTCTACAGGTATTTCGATCACATTTGGTCCAAAAGGAAAAGTTTTTCCCCTGCCCGAGTATCCATTAGATTTTTTATCGTTTACAGGGATATAAAGATCATAATTTCCTTGAGCTAAATAAAAAAGATAGCTCCCATGTACATGCCAGGTAAAAATGCGCAGTCTACCATTCATTATTAAGACATTTCATTCATTTGCTACTATACTATTGTAAGATATGAAACGAGAACCTGGTTCTATTGTTTGTAGCGAACAGCGAACAGGTGTTTTTCTTATTTGATAAAATTAACAAGTATTTAACGCAAAAGACAGAGTACAAAAACTGTTATTAATCCTTTTGTCTTAGCTTTAAAAAGTTCATATTTCCCCTTCAACTAAGACTTGGTTCTAAAGATTATTGATGTCATCTTACCTGCAAATGTCCAAGAGATGTGCTTTAATAAACGGACTTAATAATCATTAAGTCACAGATCCTTGTTTACAACATAAATTATTAACTCAATGTTGTTTACATTTATCCGCTTGATCATGTCCGTGGGTCTTTACGATTTTATTATATGTTCCTAACAGCAAAAAGGGTGCGGCCCATTGCCCAACGAAAAGGGCGTCATGCGGCCGTCCAATACATTTTAAAGTCAATGACATCGCCATTGAACCAAGTGCGGCAAAAAGAAAAACCGTTGAGGGGATTCTCGCGGTTTTACGCTCAATTTCCTTTGTTTTCCCACCCTCTTTATATGTTTGATTATTTGAAGTTTCCATGATCTCTATTTTTATATATTATAATGATTGTTAAAATTCAGTTCCTTTTTTTACTTCAGGAATTCGCTATTTGTATTTGAGTAATCCTTATTTCCCTCATGATCAAGACTGTCATTGTAATAGCCTTCCCCATCTTCGTCTTCTTCAGAAGGATCGGTTTCTTCCAAAGGAGTTGAATCTAGGTCTTCATCGTCACTTTGAGATTCTTCCGGATCATTTCGATCTCTTGAAGACCATCCTGATTCGTCTTGTAGTGCTATCTGTTCGCTATACGTCTCACTCATTAAATTCGAAGAGGGAATTTTACTTCCAGATTGTTGCGGACGCCGAGTTTTCTTGTTTTCATTAATAGTTTCCATGACACTGGTTTTAGATTTACCTAATTACATCATTTAATTGATTAACCGAGGAAAATATATTTTGTTTTATAAGATTTCTCATATTCCCTTCACTCGAAAAAGGTTGGTTGTTTTAATAAAATTATAGCATCACCAATAAAAATTGAAATGCTTTATTCTTGAAACTACTTGATCCGTAAATGATACATAAATAAATTATTACATAACAAATCACAGACAAAAGCGTTAAGGAACAATTCAATGGTGTGATTACCGGGTATTTTTTTTATTATTTTTTATGTTGCAAATAATTATAGCAGAAGACCACATTGTCGTTCGTGATGGTTTAAAAATGCTTTTAGAATCAACGGGCGAATTTAAAGTTGTTGGAGAGGCCTCCAATGGTGCTGAAGTTCTTGAACTTCTAAAAACAACTAAAAAGGTAGATATCATACTAAGCGATATAAACATGCCGGTAATGGATGGGATTACTCTTGTTAAAAAATTGAAACAGGGCCATCCCTTTGTATACATAACCATTTTATCTAAACTCGATCACGAAGATTACATTATACAAGCTTTTACAAACGGTGCAGATGGATACTTGTTGAAGAATGCAAATGCCGAAGAATTAATTTTCGCTTTAAAGCACGTCAGCAAAGGGAGAAAATATCTATGTTCAGAATTAGCTATTAACTTTCTAAATAGCTGGATCCATTCATCGAAAACAACAAATTCAAACAAAGATATTTTAGTCGATCTCTCATCTCGGGAGATTGAAGTATTAAATTTAATAGCTTCAGGGCATACCAATCAAGAAATATCAGAAAAGCTATTTCTTAGCAAACGCACGGTTGAAGGACATAGGCAAAGCTTAATTGAAAAAACCGGCTCTAAAAACACGGCCGCATTAATCCGTCATTCGGTTCTAAATGGGATCATAAGGTAAAGAAAATAAAAGTCAAATCATTATTGCGCTTTGGGTATCTCCGGTCTCCCTAAGTTCTACTACGCATCGATGTAAATCGTAAATAACTTTTTCCACTGGCTCATCATTCCACTGCCCAAACCACTGAGCATTTTGCAAGTACCCCTCCGCTTTTGCCCATAACTCGCCAAAATATTTTGACTCGTTAAGCCATTGTTGCAAATCTTGTTTCAAAAAAGGAGATGGTAATGAACAAACTTGCCTATTATGCCAACAAGCACGAATGTTTCTTCTGATTTTTAATTTAGAAATCACGGCGGCTGCACACTCAACCTCCTGCACCCGATGTTCATTATTTAAGGATTCAAACCAGGCAAGTTGTTGTGACAATCCTCTCTCCACACGTCCTAATGTACGGGAAGATGTATACACTTTTACCGCTCGACTCTTCCGAATCTTAGCATCCTTTAATTCCAAAGCTTTATAAAAAGCCACATCTTCTAGAAACGGAATTGAAGGGATACGTCCAGCTTTCTCATACATATCACAAGTAACTGCTAAACTAGCTCCAAAACACTGAAAATGAGAAGGCCATGGATTATATGGGAGCGGATCAATAAGATCTTCCAAACGAGCGATGAGGTTATGATAACGGATATCCTGCAGGTGGTAATGTTGAAGAGAACCATTAGCAATTTCTGTAATAATTTCCCCTCCTACAACGTCGCAGCCTTTCTCCATTTCTTTCACGATCTCATAAATCCAAAATTTGTCCACTTTTGTGTCGCCGTCTGTAGAAGCTATAATCCCCTGAGGTTTCTTTAAAAATGTGAAACGATCAAAAGCCTTATCCATCAAAAAACGCCTGGCTGTACCAATATTTGCTCTCTCTTCAGCAAACACAATATCTTCAACCAGTAAAGGTAGTTTCGGATATCTATCCTGATAATTTTTAATTGCCAAATAGCTATTGTCTTGACAGTTATTGGTCAATACCAATATTTCATAATATTCAGTAGGGAATGGAGTTCCGTCCTCTTGCCTTTGTTTCCGTAACGCATCCAAGCAATAACAAATGCTTTCAGCCTCATCTTTCACAGGTATAATTACACTGACTTTTAAATTGGGATTTGGCTTTACATTGAAAAACATGATTGCATAACCGGTATAGTGATCAAGTGTTTAAGCTTTAATTGAAATAAGTACTTATTTCAATTCGGAAAAAAGACTAAAATAATGACAATGCCCAAATTGCCGATGACGTTTCTCATGAGATTGCTATAGATGATATCGAGGATGATCACTTAATTGATGAATTTGATGATAGAGACAGTGACGATGATAAATTTAAGAACATGGAAGACTGGGATTGAATCAGCTTTTGTTGACACTTTAATACAGCATTTGCATATTCGTGATTTCGTAATCTATATTCTGCAGACGCCAAATGGCATTCCCATATGCCAGAATGAAACCATGTACCGAGATCATCCCAGTCTGGACGATCTACAATTGGATAAATACATACTCCGTAGAATGGAATATTTTTCGCTAGCACTTCAATACATTGCTCGGTTACATGATTTATCCATTTGGCTCGGTCCTCATCTGAATGGCTGGTCTCTGATAAGATCATAGGATACTTGTATCGCAGATAAACTTCCTCGATTAAGGAGTTCAACGGCCGCCATCTCGGATCGGATCCTTCATTTGCCCAGGGCAAAAATTGCCCTTCCACACTATTATTGATCCATTGATTATTATAATAAAAATTCAGCCCAACAAAATCGATGCAATCCCTACTTCCCCCCAACTCTGGACATACTCTACCTGTTAGTATATCAAGTACCTGATATTGACTCTTATGCACTTCTTTAGCAACAAGAATCCCTTGCTCATCAGCGTCCAAATGTGGTACTATATTTACCAGGGGCTCAGTCGTAAGGATTTTAAAATTTTTATTAATTGTTTTCAAGGTCCGTATACCTTCAATATAAGCCTGCATCAATTTATATTTTACGTTCCAACCTTCGTTCTGACAAAATGGACTTGTCCCAGCCGCGTCCCCTCCTAGCCAAGAAAGGAAACTAACTTCGTTAATCGGCGTAACTATCAGCTCAGTTTTTCCGAAATTTTTAACAAAAAAATCTCCAAAAGCCGTGCAAAAACTGACGAAACGGTTAGTAAATTCAGGATGCAGAGGCGTGAGATCGCTTGGAAATCCAAAATGACATAGATCCCAAACTTGCTGCATCCCCATACTTCGACCCGTCTCCATCATCATTTTAACCTTATCAAAATTATAGTGATAAGGTATAAATTCGGTAACACTCCATTGAACTCCTTCCCGAACCGTCAAAATATTCATACCTAAAAGAAGTTCATAGTCAGATACCAACTGATCGATATGTTTGGTCTCCTTTAACAGATTAACCCGTTTACCAAAGCAGTTTAAATGATCACTACATTCAAAGCCGCCCATCCAAAACGATTTAAAAATATTCATATATTGCTTTTTTTTCTAACAGATCAATACTATTCTTTGTTTAGACTTTCTTTGATCATTTTAGGTGGAACATCGATTTAGTATAAATTCATGAACCTTTTAATGAACTAAAATTAGCAAGACTTGTTTCTATTATTCCCTTAAACAAGTACTTAACTGTACGTTAGTATAAAATAACCGTATTATACGCAATAAACTTTATCAAGAAAACGTTGTTTATGATGCATGAAAGAGTTGAACAAAACCCTAAACTCACTTTTTCCAAGAGGCCCTAACATTACTGAAAGTTGCCTTTCAAAAATAAGCCGCTCGTTAATCGTTGCGCCCCATCCCGACGATGAATCACTGGCTTGCGGAGGGACGATCGCTTTATTACGAAAGAATCACTATCCTGTCCACGTTATTTTCGTCACCGACGGCACCATGTCACATCCAAATTCTAAACTTTTCCCATCTTTGAAACTCAGAAGCCTTCGAGAAGCAGAAGCCATTAATGCTTTGAGTATATTAGGAGTCCCTACTACTTCGATATCCTTTTTAAGATTACCCGATTCAAGATTAAACGAGATATCCCGCTCTGTCTATCAACGAACAAGTGAAAAAATTACTGAGCTTATTACGCAGTTTCAGCCGGACACTATATTTGTACCATGGAGACAAGATCCTCACCCAGATCATATAGCTAGCTGGGCTTTGCTACGAGATGCAATAAAGAAATATTCTTTAGTGGCGATTCGTCGACCGGTCTTGTTAGAATACCTATTGTGGTTTTGGGAAAGAACAAATCCAAATGAAATTGCATCTTCCCAAACTGCAAAGATATGGAGCATAGACATTACCCCTACTTTACAAAAAAAAGCGAATGCTATCCGGGAACATAAATCTCAATTCGGCCAACTAATCAAAGACGATCCTGGAGGTTTCTCCTTACCGCCCACATTACTAGAAAAACTGCAAGGTCCAAATGAGATATATTTAGAGTATAACGATACCTTCTAAAATCCTTTATACTTTAAGCGCGTTATCAGAAAAAATACGGCATCAAGCCTACGCTTTCACGTATAAATATCATCAAACATTATGCCCTTGTTAAGGTTATTCATTCAACGTATCCTCATAACTGGATTCAAAAACCGAGTGTTCTGTTATTAACAAATAGAGAAAAACACTCTTCAATTTATTCAACATGAAAAATACAAATGAAAACTTACCAACGCACCTTGTCTGTTTCTCCCATTTACGGTGGGACTTTGTTTTTCAACGACCTCAACACCTAATAACCCGATTCGCAAAGGAAACCGCTGTTTATTATTTTGAAGAACCAGTGTTCGATACCCTATCAGAAAGTTATCTCTCCATCACGAAAAGAGCAAACAATATATCCGTTGCTGTACCTCACCTTCCATGTGGATTATCTTCAACACAAATTATTACAGAATTACAGAATCAATTAGATAACTTTTTCTCCGGCATGAACCTAGCGAACTGGACATTTTGGTATTATACTCCAATGGCCTATTCGTTCACGGCAAAATACAAACCTAAGCTTATTGTATACGATTGTATGGATGAACTTTCTGCTTTTGATTTTGCTCCCGAAGAGTTAATTGGCTTAGAAAAGAAACTACTAAGCAAAGCTGATTTAGTATTCACTGGTGGTCGGTCCCTTTATGAGTCTAAAAAGAAATATCATAATAATATATTCTGTTTTCCCAGTAGTATCGACCAGAAACACTTTGAACAGGCTAAAGTTTGCAAAGAACCCCCTACCGATCAAGCAAAAATAGAAGGGCCAAAAATTGGTTTTTTTGGTGTAATCGATGAACGCTTTGATATAGAATTGATCAGAACCATTGCCGAAAAACGCCCTAACTGGCAACTTATTTTGATTGGCCCAATCGTGAAAATTTCGCCAGACATCTTACCTAAAAACGGGAATATACATTATTTGGGACAAAAAGACTATGTATTATTACCAGCATATTTGTCGCAATGGAAAGTTGCCTTAATACCGTTCTACCTCAATAAATCAACTCAATTCATCAGTCCAACAAAAACGCCAGAATATCTGGCAGCGGGGATCCCGGTAGTATCAACAGCCATTAAAGATGTTGTAAACCCATACGGATTAAAAGGTCTCGTTCATATAGGTTCAAATTCAAAAGATTTTATAATGTCGATAGAAAAGGAACTAAACGGCGAAAAAGATCAAGGAAGGGAAGATAAGATCAATTTATTCTTAAAAAATATTTCTTGGGATAAAACACAAGCATCAATGAAGCGACAAATGAAGATCACATTAAAAAACCTCAAAGAAGTTTCAGTAGCAAGTTAATTATGTACGACTATTTAATTGTTGGAGCAGGATTTGCGGGAAGCGTATTAGCGGAACGTCTAGTAAATGGTCTTAATAAGAAAGTACTTCTAATTGATAAGAGAAACCATATTGGTGGTAATGCTTATGACCATTATGATGAATCTGGTATTTTGGTCCATAAGTATGGTCCCCATATTTTTCATACAAACTCTCAAGAAGTATATCAATATCTATCACGTTTTACTGAATGGAGGAATTACCAACATCGTGTTTTAGCTTCCGTTGATGGGCAATTGGTTCCCATCCCTATTAATTTAACCACCATCAATCGCCTGTATGGGTATGATCTTTCCACCGATGAAGTCGCAGCATTCTTTCAATCAAAGTCCGAAAAAAAGCAAGAAATCCGGACTTCGGAAGACGTAATCGTCGCCAGCATTGGTCGAGAGCTCTATGAAAAATTTTTCAAGGGATACACAAAAAAGCAATGGAACCTTGACGCCTCAGAACTAAACGCTTCAGTTACCTCAAGAATACCTACTCGCACCAATAAAGACGACCGCTACTTTACCGATACCTATCAAGTGATGCCATTATATGGTTATACCAAAATGTTCGAAAAGATAATTGATCATCCAAACATTCATCTAATGTTAAACACAGCTTATAAGGACATTCTTGGAGAAATAAACCATCGCAAACTGATCTTTACGGGTCCGATCGACGAATATTTTGATTATCAATACGGAATATTACCCTATCGGTCTATTAATTTTGAATTTAAAACGTTCGACCAGGAGATTTTTCAAAAAACTGGTACAATAAATTATCCGAATGAGTATGCTTTCACCCGGATAACTGAATTCAAGCACCTGAGTGGTCAGAAACATCATAAAACTTCAATCGTTTACGAGTTCCCTTGTGCACAAGGTGATCCCTATTATCCTATACCTACTACTGACAATGCTGCACTCTATAGTAAATACCATCATTTGGGTCAACAATTGGAGAACACTTATTTTGTAGGACGCCTGGCGACTTATAAATATTACAACATGGACCAAGTTGTTGCCCAAGCATTGGCTACTTATAAAAAAATAGAAATGAAAGAGTATGTAAACGCAAAGCCTGTCGCTAGGTAATTTTTACTAGTAATTATCAGGACTTTATTTAGACCATAGTATCAATTGCAATAAGATTTTCTTCTTTTCTGACTACCGTTTTTGCTTCAAATAACCTTTTTTCAATTAACTTACAAAGAGAATGGATGATAAACAAATGCACCTCTTGAATACGTTGAGAACTTTCTGAGGGAACAACTAAGTTCAAGCCACCTTCGTTTGCTGCTTTACCACCATGTTTGCCAAGGATATTGATACAAAGAAGTCCCATTTTCTTTGCCATCTTAATTGCTTTCAATAAATTGGGAGATTCTCCACTAGTGCTGAGGCAGATAAGAACATCTCCTTTTTTTCCGAACGCCTGTACTTGTCGTGCAAATACATTGTCAAAACCAATATCATTTGACCAAGCGGTAAGGAATGCTGAATCTGCAGTTAATGCCATAACCGGAAGAGCGGACCGGTAAGGAATTTCAAATCTGCCTACAAGTTCTGCTGCGAAATGTTGGCTTTCTGCAGCACTTCCACCATTCCCGCAGATTAATATTTTGTTACCTTTAGCAATGGCATGGGCAATCACATTCGCCGCCTCTAGAATAACACTGCTCATTTCCTCCGCAGCTAATTTAAAAGTGGAAATTGCTTCTTTAAAATAAGATTGTATGTTGGCAACATGCGAGATAGGCAAATCAAAATCTTTAAATACGGCCTCATAAGTTTTATTTATTTTACTTGCTACTCTCTCCCAGGTAAACAAGGCATTAACATGCTTTAAAGCCTGTTCACTCATTTGCAAACGTAATTCAGAATCTTCTAACAGCTGCTTAATTCGAGCCGCCAATTGCTCTGGTTCTTTTGGTTCAACTAGAAAACCGGTTTTGCCATCGGCAACAGAAAACTTTATGCCCCCAACATTGGCGCCAATTACCGGGGTACCACAGGCCATCGCTTCCAAAGGCGTAATCCCAAAAGGTTCATACCATGGTGTAGTTACAAATACATCGGCGGAAGAATAATAATATTTTAACTGCTCCCTCGTTTTTCTACCAACAAAGTTGACACGATCTGAGACACCAAGATGCTGCGCCAAAGCATGTAATCTAGCAAGCTCAGAACCATCATCAACGATGGGAACTTCATTTTCCCCGCCAACGATAACCAATCGGATATCTTTAAATGTTGATAAAAGCGATAATGCCTGAATAACATTATCAACCCCTTTGCGTGGAACCATCCTACCAATTTGCAAAACAATTCGTTCCTTTTCTTTAAACCCCAATGTCCTCCTCGCTTTATTTCTTTCAATAGGGTAAAATTCATGTTCACTAAATCCACAAGGCGCTATAAAAATCTTCTTCGGGTCAATGCCGTAATAATCTATTAAATCGCATTTATCTTGAGGACATTCTGCAATAACTCGTTCAGCATTCTTCGCCACCTCTTTTTCAATATCACATCGCTCAATAGGAGATTTGTCCATTTCCTGTTGGAAAATCTTTCGTATGTGTCCTAAAGCATGAAATGTGATAACAAAGGGGACATTATTCCTTTCTTTCATTCTCATTGCCACCATTCCCGACATCCAAAAATTAGCATGTATCAGCGCGTAATTCAAGTGATGTGTGGATACAAAAAAATGCATATTTTCGAAAAAGTCATCTATAAATTGCCAGATTTCTTCTTTTGGAATTACTGTTTTAGGCCCTGCTTCAATATGAATGACGCGGATGTCAGGTACCCATTCTACGATCTCAGGGAGGTATGGGTCCTCCCAGCGTGTATAAATATCAATTTCATAGCCCTTCTTCGCTAATTCTATTGATAATTGTGCAACATATACATTTTGTCCGCCACTATCTGTTCCTCCTATCGTGGCCAGTGGCGAAGCATGTTCACTTATAAAAGCTATTTTTCTCATCCCTTGGCGATTTTTTAAAATTTACCGATAACATTTTCTAAAGACATAAACCCATCTAGAAGAGCTTTAGTTTCCATATCGGTACAAAAGGGTATTTGTAAAATAGATTGATCGTATTTGTACCTGTTAAAAAGTTTTATACGCTTTTTTCAAAGTCCAAAGATCAATATAGCTATATCGCCTACCCAAGTCTTCAAGGGCATATTAATTGAAGTCATTCAGCCCCCCATCTGGCAATAGCTTATTATAGGCATCCTTCTTCTGTCGTTAGTTTTCTGTTGCTCCATCTGTTGGTTTTGGGATCGTTAAAAAGTAGGCGAAAACAATTAATGTTACTATCGCAGTTAATGCAAATGCAGTTGTTGCACCAAACTGAAACCAAATAAGTCCTGTCAATGAACTTGCCAACATTGTACAAATGCTTTGTAGACCCGAAAAAGTCCCAATTGCTGTAGCTGTATCTTTTTTGTCTGTAATGTTTGAAATCCACGCTTTTGAAATTCCCTCTGTCGCTGCTGCATAAATGCCATAGAGAAAAAACAAACCAAAGAAGATATAAATATTTGTGTTGATTGCCATTCCAAAATAAACTGTCGAAAACAAAGCCAGTCCTGTTACAAAAACAAATTTAAGTCCAATGTAGTCAGCAACAATACCAATAGGAAATGCAAACAATGCGTAAATTAGATTATAAAAAATATAAACACTGTATCGTCCGTCTATAGCTATACAGATTTATGAATAAATACTGATTTGATTATACACTGTTATTTATTAATCCTGTTTTCATTATACAGGTTGTTTTATTAATCCTGGATTTACTATACATACAAATCTGGTAATTCTAATCCGGTTATACACACTTTATTTTTTCTTCTTTCAGTTTTGCTTTTCCAATGCTTTTTTAGTGGCCCCGAAGACTGGTGAGCCTGTTCTGGTGTAAGGAAGTCAATACTGCTGTGTGGCCTTGATTCATTGTACGCATCGATGCTTGCCCTTATTTTGTTTGCTGTTTCCTTCTGGCCTTTCCTTGAGGAATACAGTTCGAACTCCGACTTGATGGTCCTGTTGACCCTCTCGGCCAAGGCGTTTTCGTAGGGGTCGCCGTTCTCCGTCATGCTGATACCTATTTTGTTGCCCAACAGGATATCCACATAGGTCCTGCTGCAATACTGCGATCCCCTGTCGGAGTGGTGGATCAGTTCGGAGTTGGGATACAGGCGGCTTTTCAGTGCCATTTCCAACGCATCTACACACCCTTTTGCAGAAAGGTCGGTCCGGAAAGAAAAGCCCATGATCTGCCTGGAATAAGCATCTGTGACCAGGCTCAGGTAGCCCCACCTGTCCCGCAAACGGATATACGTGATATCGCTCACCCATATCTGCTCGGGGCGGTAAACAACAAGATCTTTGACCAGGTTCGCATATTTGTGCATCCAATGACGCGAGTCAGTAGTGACCGTATTCCGTCTTCGCGCCCTGATCTGCAGGTTGTGGCCTCGCATCAGATCAAAAAGATAATCCCTGCCGATCTTGATGCCATGGCTTTCCAGCGGGGCCTTCAACTTCATGTGCAGCTTGAGCGTGCCCAGTCTTGGGAGCTCCTTTCTGATGTTCAGTACGTTCTGTAGCACGATCTCGTCCTTCAGTCCATGGTCCGATACCCGCCATTGCCGGTCGTAATAGGCATGCCGTGTCCTGCCAAACAGTCTGCACAGGTTCCCTATCCCCTGAAAGGGAAAGTCCTGTTTCATTTTGATGACCGCTTGGCACCAGACTTTTTTCTGATGTCGATTTTCAGTTGATCTTCGGCAATGTCGATCAGCGTGTTCAGTCCGGCGATCTTGAGCTCTGCTTCGGCAAGGGCCTTTTGGAGGGCCCTTACCTCATCGCTTGTCACTGCATCGGTTGGTTTTTTCGGCATAACAATGGGATTGCTGCCTGCAAGATCGTCATTATTGAGGGATTTGCGAATCCAGCCCTTTATTGTGACCGGATGCACGCCGAAGGCAACCTGGGCTTCTTTCAGGCTCATGCCCGAATCGATCGCACGCAGGACACTGCGTCTCTCGGAGTCTTTCCAGATCTTCTTTTTTGAGGCATGGTAGGCCGGAGAGCCGTATTTCTGCATCCAATATGAAAGCGTCTTTATGCTCATGCCGTAAAGGGAACACAGTTCCGAGCGCGGCACATCCGCTTCAACCGCTTCAACGGCTTTCTTGATCAAACGCTTGTCATAATAGACGTTCTTTTTTCTCTTGACCTCAACTGCGGAGGTCTCTTTTCCTGATTTCATACACTGGGTTTGGTGTATAGTTATTTCAGGAACGATACACACCAATTACTGCCGTATCGTCAAGACCTGCTTCTTTTGCTTTGAGTAATAGAAAAACATCTGAACTGTTGAACAGCGTAAACACCAAAAGTCCTCCTACTAATTTTCTGTATGCCGTTGGACTTTCTTTCCAATAATGCAGAAATGAAAAAAATGAAACAGATGTTTTAGGTTTGACTGTCGCTTTCTTTTTTTCTTTCAGGAAAAAGGTAGCAAGAACGGAAAAAAGGCCCGGCACAAAGGCAATATAAAAAAGGGTTTTATAGTCGCTTGGATAGTAATACAGATAAATCAAAGCGAACAAAGGTCCAATTACTGCACCTAATGTGTCCATAGAACGATGAAAGCCAAAAACCTTACCTTTGGTTTGTGATGTGGCTTCGTCAGAAAGGATAGCGTCTCTTGCACCTGTCCGAATGCCTTTTCCAAAGCGGTCTATTGTCCTTGCAAAAAATATCCAAAGTGGATAAACGAAAACAGCCATCATTGGTTTTGAAATAGCACTAAATGCATAACCAATCTGCACAAATGGAACTCGTCTGCCCGAAGTATCAGAAAGTTTTCCAAAATAACCTTTACTAAATCCTGTTGTCGCTTCGGCAACTCCTTCAAGTATACCAATTAGGACAACTGAAAACCCAATTGTCTTTAAGTAAATAGGCATTATTGGATACAGCATTTCGCTTGCTGTGTCGGTGAGTAAACTCACCACTGATAAAACCCAAACTGTCCTAGTGATATATTTCAAAATTCTGTCTTATTTGATTTCAGTTCATTTTCTGCACTGCCGTCTGTTAACGTTGACAATAACGGTTTGCGGACCAACAGACAATAATTAAAATTTTATTTCGCTTATCAAACTCTATTATCAATATTTCGTTTTATCCTTACGTAAATGTAATAATAAATTGATTAACTGATCTTTTTGCCATTGTCACTTCTATTTTATCTAATTGAGATTATTAGAAAGGCTTATAATTAAGTTCATAACTATGTAATCCCAAAATTTATTGAATAGCCATATTATTTATTGCAAGACAAGAAAAAGCAAGGGGATTGTATCGGAGATGATCAAGGAGGTAAACGTATAAAATGAAATCTGAAGAACACTATACCAACAGGAGTGGCTGGCTTAGAGCGGCAGTATTGGGCGCTAATGATGGCATCCTTTCAACCACAAGTTTAGCTATAGGCATTGCAGCAGCCAGCACCACCCGAGAGCCAATTATCCTTGCAGCACTTGCTGGTCTGGTTGCAGGAGCACTATCCATGGCCGCTGGAGAATATGTATCTGTGAGTTCGCAATCAGATATCGAGGTTGCTGATTTAACTAGAGAAAAAGCGGAACTGGAAAATATGCCCGATTTGGAATTGCAAGAATTGGCCAATATCTATCGGCAGAGAGGACTTGACGAAAATTTGGCCCTGCAAGTTGCTACCCAGCTCAGCGCCCACAATATCCTACAAGCGCATGCTAGGGATGAATTGGGTATTAATGAAATTACTCAGGCTAAACCCATGCAAGCTGCATTAGCTTCTGCAGCTTCTTTCATAATGGGAGGTCTGCTCCCGCTACTAGTTTCCATCTTTGCTCCAATCAAATTAATGGTGATTTACCAGTATGGATTTGCTATCATATTTTTAGCACTTTCAGCCGTGATAGCAGCAAAAGCAGGTGGCTCAAATCAGCGAAAGGCAGTACTAAGAATATGTTTTTGGGGAACTGCCGCCATGTTGATGACCGCCTTAGTTGGATATCTATTTGGGGTAAAAACGACCTAGTCTATAAACTATAAATGGCACTAAATCGAAATAGACTTTACTACCATCAGCTTAGGATGTTTCTCAGGGTCTAATTTCTGTATGCATAATTTCTCCCCCCGAAGTTCCTGTCCTTGCTGCAAAGAACACAACAATCAAACTAAAAAGTATCGCTATAATTGAGAGTGTATGCGAAAAGCTTTTTTGTTTGATACTCGCCCATATCCCCAAAATTGAAATCCCTCCCAAAATATATGAAAGTAAGGCAAATGTATCTGCAATTTCTTCGTGAGTTTTGATAAAACTCTTATCTATTCCTTGGATACGTTCAACAGTTTCTTCGGCACCTTCACCAGATAGAAATGCAGGAATCGCAAGAATAGCACCTACAATGAAAATCCCATATGCTATTCTCTTTATTGTTTCCGAGTGGAAATAAAAACCGCTCAACATGACCAGAATCCCTATAATAGGTGCAATAATAGGAAAGTGGTTTACCATTAAGTGAAAATGTGCTTCATTCATAGCTTGATATGGGTTAAATTTTCATCAATAAAGTTACTATATTAAAGTGATGAAATGGTGTTATTTTTTTGCGTTTAATGCATATTTATATTCATACTAAATAATAGTATGTAGAGTTACTTTTTCCTCAATTTATATCTCAAATGGGTTGTCAAGTCTGAAGGTATTACTTCTTTAATTTGTAGGTCATATTTGTCTTTGTCAATACCATCAAATAGTCGGATACCGCTTCCTAAAAAAACAGGTGCAATATGTATAAAAAACTCGTCTATAAGTCCGGCATTTAGAAATTGTTGAATAGTGTTTGCACCACCTTGTATTCTTATGTCCTTTCCTTTTGCTGATTTCTTTGCTTTTACCAAGGCACTTTCTATTCCATCATTTATGAAGTAAAAAGTTGTTGTTCCTTCTTGAACCCACGGCTCTCGCTTTTCGTGTGTTAAAACATAAACGTCAGCTTTATATAAGTCATTTGGCCAACTGACTTCGCCTTCCTCAAACATCCGTTTTCCCATAATGAATGCACCTGTTCGTTCAATTGTTTCTCTAATAAATTTTCCATCAGGCCCATCTTCTTTGCCTCCTTCGAATCCTAAATATTCCCAAAAAGCTTTTTGATTAAACATCCACGAATGAATTTGTCCTGAAACACCACCCATAGGATTTTTAGGGCTTCTGTTATCACCTGCGAAAAAACCGTCAAGAGATATTCCACTGTCAAAGATTATTTTGCTCATTTTTTATTTTTATATAATACAGCTAACATTTTAAGGTATTGTCGTTCTCTTTAATTGTCTGAAAGAAATTATTTCTCAGTGTTGTCGCTACTTCTTGTTCTGTAAATATAGGATTTTTTTCCTCCTTGGTTGATCTATTTAATCCTTATATTTATTGCAATACAATGTACAGATGGTGGAGATTGTGATAGTAAGAAATATTTGTAAAAACAATCCTATATATGACGAATAAAGAGGAACTGAAAGAATTGGCTGCACAATTAAGACAGCCCCACGGGACGGAAGGCATTGCAGTGGCGAATATGATGAATGAATCAAACATCGGAATGACACGTCATTCCATTGATCGATTAAATATCCTGGACCGAGACCATATTTTGGAGCTCGGTCATGGCAACTGCGACCACCTGTCCTACCTGCTCAAACAACAAGAAAATCTATCCTACTCCGGACTTGAGCTTTCTGAACTGATGAACAATGAAGCACAAGGAAAGAACAAGGCATTTCTTAGCAGCAAAAAAGTCTCATTTTATTTGTATGATGGTGTAACCATTCCGTTCCCCGATAATTTATTTGAGAAGATATTTACCGTAAACACAATATATTTTTGGACCAAGCCAGAACTTCTATTAGCAGAACTGTATCGAGTAATAAAACGAAACGGAATACTGAATATAACATTTGCGCAGAAAAGCTTCATGCAAGGTTTGCCTTTTACTCAATTCGACTTTGAGCTTTACGACGATGAAAAAATAATACGGTTAATAGATAAGACTTCCTTTAAGATTGTCAATTCAGACACTCAAACAGAAACTGTAAAAACTAAAACAGGAGAGTTCATAGAAAGAGACTTTACAACCGTCAGCCTAGGAAAAAACTAATCGGTGTTAAGAAGAATGGTTTGATTAAGTTCTCTCTTAGTCCATGTTAAAAATTTATTTCTCGTAATATTGTAATATTCTATGAACAATTAATACATTTGACGCAAATTATTTTCTACAATATAACAAAGAACAGCGATCTAGCTTTTATGTACTCTTATTAGTTTTTCCTGAATTCATCTAATGTTGTTAACGAAAATACATATTTCGCCTCCTGGTGTCCATACTGTTCATCGCTCGGAGCTATTTCAAAAACTTCGGCAGGTGCTGAAAACAAAATTAACACTCATTTCCGCACCGGCCGGTTTTGGAAAAACTACGCTGGTTAGCGACTGGATCATTCAGCAAGATATTCCTGCGGCCTGGTATTCCATAGATAACAGCGATAATGACGCGGTAGGATTTTTGAGTTATATGATCACAGCCATTCAAGGTGCTTTTCCCTGGCTATGGCGAAAACACTCTAAAGCTGCTTCATTCACCTAATCAGGTAAGTTAGGAATCTATTGTTCAGCTTCTTATAAACGAAATACTTTCTTTTCCCAAGCATCTTTTATTCGTTCTGGACGACTTTCATTTAATTCATAACCGGGAGGTTTTGAAGCTGTTTACCTATTTCATCGAACATTTTCCGCAAAACATTCACTTGGCAATGTTCTTACCCGGGCCGATCCTCTTTTACCTATTGCCAGGCTTAGAAGTCAACACCGTCTGGTAGAATTAAGGTCAGCAGACCTGAGTTTCTCGATTGAAGAGATTCACTTCTGCTTAACCGGAAGCTCAAGTTGAAACTAAGTTCTGCGGATCTACAATCTCTGGCTATTAAAACGGAAGGTTGGATTGCCGGTTTACAACTCATTGCCTTTCTTTACAGGGGCAGAAATGACTGTGCCGCTTTTATTCAAGATTTTAAAGGCGATAACCGGTATATTATGGACTATCTTATTGAAGAAGTCCTGAAAATACAGACGCCGGAAACCAAGGAGTTTTTATTGCACACCTCCGTGTTGGAACAACTATCCGGTCCGCTTTGCGATGCTGTCCTGGATCGTCAGGACAGTCAGGCGGTACTCGAAATGCTGGAGAAAAACAACTTGTTTATTGTATCCCTGGATGGAGATCGAAAATGGTATCGGTACCATCATCTTTTTGCCGATCTACTAAAGCAACGTCTTCTGTTAGAGGATAAATCAACTGTTAGGGAGTTGCATTCCAGGGCCAGCTGACTGGTTTGAAAAGAACCAGATGTTCCCTTCGGCGATCCGGCATTGCTTCAAATACAAAATTATGAAAAAGCAATTCAGTTACTGGCCGAAAAAGCAGAGCATTTGTGGGAAAATGGACATCATACTTCTATTTTGAAATATGGCGACCTGCTGCCGGAGGATACAATAAAAAGCATCCCTGGGTTTTGTTTATACTATGGCTGGGTATTAATTACTGCGGGACAAATTGAAAAAGCCGCCTCATTTTTGACCAGTGCCGAAAACATTACCCGGCAGGAAATGACTGCGGAAAATGCAGGAACAGATCAGAAGAAATTATTAGGTAAAATAGCAGTTGCCATTGCTTATCAGCATTCCTTTCTGGGCAAACCGGAAATCATCCTGGATTATTGCCGGGTTGCTCTTGAAAATCTTTCGGATGAGGATCCTTTATGGTTTAGCTGGGGATGGTATTCCGTAGGAATGGCTCAGCTAGCCAATGAAGATATCTTTGAGAGCACCGAAGTCCTTAAAAAAAGCTTTAGAATTTGGAAAAATATCAGGAAACATTTACCTCATTTGCACCATCGGGATTACTCTTGGGTTACACTGAAGGCCGGTTGGGACTCTATAAAATTTCCTATCAAAGAAGTGCCGACCTTTTAGAATTCCTGAAAGAAAAGGGCTACGCTGACCTGGTTAAATCAGACTGGACCTTTGCGGTTTTATTTGCCAACATGGCTGCCATCAAGTATTTCTGGGGAGACTAAGATGGAGCCTCTGAAAACATAAAAATAGCCTATGACCTATGCATAAAAGAGGCAAATATTACTTCCAAAGTACTGGTATTGGTAATCTATTCAGTGCTATTACATGGTCAGGGAGATCCAGCGGGAGCAGAAATGAAACTGAGAGAGCTGGAGGCCATCATACAAAAAAACAAGATTGCCCCTTTTCTGCAATCTATGTACATCGGCTGGAAAGCAACTTTTCTGATAATGCAAAACTGATCTGGAAAAAGCACATGCTTTTTTAGCTGAGCATGGAGTCGGCAGCGGTAAAACAATATACGTACGCCGAAGAATACCGTTATATTCCTTATGCCTTATTGCTGATGTCGGAATATAAACTTGAAGAGGCTTCTCAATTACTTTCCAAGTTATATGACATGGCAAGTGCTCAAAACCGGATTGAGCGAATGATTGAAATAAAAGTCTTTTTTGCCATTGTTCACCAGGCAAAAGGCGAAAAAGATAAAGCACTGGACAGCTTAAATGAATCTTTAAGCTATGCAGCACCTGATGAAATCTTAATGTATCATCTCAACTACCTGGATCAGATACAAGTTCTACTGACTGAAATATTTAAAAATCACGCAACAGGAAACGGTAAACTTCCGAATAAGTTTATTAATAAATTAAAGCTCGCGATAGATAAAAGGAGAAAGGTTTCTCCCGGAAATCTAAGAGTTACGACTCGCGAGCTGGAGACCTTACAATTGATGGCAGAAAACCTTTCGAACCAGGAAATAGCCGACAAGCTGTTTATATCCCTGAATACGGTAAAAACCCGATTGAAGAGTCTATATATAAAACTGGAGGTAAACAGCCGTACCAAAGCTGTAGAAAAAGCGAAAGAATTGCGTCTGCTTTAATTTTATAATCCACCAAATCACTCTCTTCATTTACCTTATGCCCTCCAATTAAGGGTATAAGGATTTATGCAAAATTCACCCTAAAAAACCACCCGCCCGGGTGTTTTTTACGTTTTGAGTCCAGCCCTACTTTTGACCCATTCAATTAAAGGAAAATGAACGACAGAACTGAAATAAAAATCGAAGGATATCTTGATCAAAAATGGGAAAACAGCTTTGAAGGCATGACTATCTCTTATGCAGAGAATCTGACCATTATTCAGATAAAGCTTAAAGACCAGTCTCATTTACACGGCATTCTCAATTTCATCCGCGACTTAAATCTGAAGTTGATATCGGTAAATAAATTGAAATCAGACTAAAGAGCTTTCACTTCCAGCAACTTAAAAAGAATTCCCAAACCAAAACAATCAAACATAATGAAACACTCTTTCTTCTATTACTACTTCTTTCCACTCTTCATTCAGGACCGATCTTCAGTCAAGGATTGTCACAAACAGTAAGAGGTACAATAACTGATGCAGACAGTCAAACTCCACTCATTGGGAGTAACCGTATTTGCTTCAGGCACTAATTATCAAAATGGAACCACGACAGATCAAAATGGTTCTTTCCGACTGGATCACGTTCCGGCGGGCCGGGTTACAGTCCAGCTATCTTATATAGGTTACGAGCCTAAAGCCATACCAGAAATTGTGGTAAATTCAGGCAAAGAAGTGATTCTAACTATGAGCATGCAGGAGTCGGCGGTAAAAATGGCAGAGCTAGTCATCACATCCAACCGGGCAAGAGGTCAGGCTCTGAACGAAATGGCGCTTATTAGTGCCCGCTCCATCTCTCCTGAAGAAACGAACCTCTATACAGCTGGATTCAATGATCCCTCCCTGATTATTGCCAATTTTGCTGGCGTAACCAACAACCCAAATGGGAACAACGACATTATTGTAAGGGGAAATTCGCCCAAATATGTTCAATGGAGACTCGAAGGAATGCAAATCACCAATCCCAATCATTTTGCAGATCAGGGTGCAATTGGCGGTGGGTTAAGTACCCTCAACAACAATCTCCTGGCTACCTCCGATTTTTACACGGGAGCTTTCTCTGCCGAATACGGCGATGTTTTATCCGGAGTATACGACGTAAAATTGAGATCTGGTAACAATGAAAAATTTGAATCTGTATTGGGAGTGGGCGTTTTGGGTACCGAATTAACCGTCGAAGGACCATTCAAAAAAGGCTATGGAGGATCTTATCTGCTGAACTATCGCTACTCTACCATTTCCCTATTAACTAACGCCGGTTTAACCGATGTAAACGGAAGCCCAAATTTCCAGGATGCTGCTTTTAAAATTATGTTGCCCAGCAAGAAAGCTGGCACCTTTTCTTTTTTCGGATTAGGGGGTGCCAGCAAGGCCTTTTTGGAAGAGGTAAAACCCGAGATTGCGGAAACGCCAGGCGACCGTTCTATGCTCGCCGGTATTAGCGAAGACTTTGGACATGAATTCTTACCTGTTAAATTTAGGCTTGAATCACACGCTTCCTCTGGGCACAAATAACTATATCCACACCACCCTGGGATATTCCCGGGAGGGAATAAAAGATCAGGTTTTTGAATCCAGCGCCGAAGAAAATCAGGACGATTCAGGCACTGGATTAAATACATCCCTCAATTACCAAAGTCGCTTATTCAAATCAGCCTACCGCGGAACCCTTGCCTACCATCATAAACTGAATGCACGGAACAAAATCCAGGCTGGAAGCCAGTATACTCTTTTCGATTATGACTACCATCAAAGCCAGTTACACGAAAACACTGTCAACCGCCTGAATCTAGTCGATTTCCAGGAAACGATAGGTACTCTACGTAATTACATCACTTGGAAACACCGTCTCAATGACGCCATTACCGTGGTAACCGGTTTGCAGAATATGAATGTACTGTTCAATAACAAAAGCACAATTGAGCCAAGAATTTCCATGAAATGGCAATTAAATTCCCTCAATTCCGTACAGGCTGGTTATGGAAAACACAGTACGGTGGAAAGCGCCCACAATTATTTTGCAAAAGTAGAATCAGACAATGAGATCAGAGAACCAAACCGCAATCTGGACTTACTAAAAGCCCACCATTTTGTACTGGGTTATGAGAAACGATTTTCCAAACATCTAATGGCCAAAGCAGAAGTGTATTACCAGGATCTCTACAATTTGCCTGTCGAAAACAGTATGAACAGCACTTTTGCCACGATTAATGAAGGCCCGAACTTTCATTATGTCGAATTGGTGAACAAAGGAACCGGGAAAAACTATGGGATAGAATTAACACTGGAAAGATTCTTAAAAAACAATTTCTATTATTTGATAAACGGGTCGCTCTACAGTTCTACCTACAAAACCTTAGAGGGAAAAGAGCGGAACACCCCTTACAATGGCCGTTATCTGGTTAATGTACTCTTTGGAAAAGAATTTGTAAAGCTTGGCCGAAAACAAAATCAAACACTTGGCCTAAATGGAAAAGTCTTTTTCAGCGGAGGTAAAAATATCATCCCGCTTTTGCGAAACGAGAATGGAAAATTAGCGGTAGATCCGGCAAAAAATCAGTTTTGGGATCATGAAAAGGCGTATGAAGTGTCTCTTGGTGCACTTTCTAAAATTGACTTTTCAGTAAGTTACAAATGGAATAAAGTCCAGACCACGCATGAACTATTTCTGAATCTCGATAACCTCACCAATACCAAAGGTAAGCTTACCGAATATTACGACTCAGGCAAACAGGGTTTAGTTGGCCATACAAGTCAACGAGGATTGGTTCCAAACCTGATGTACCGTCTGTATTTTTAGCTTGATTAAGCAAGTAGATCAGAATAAATGTACATGATTGCCATCACCCTTCGTAGGAAGTGGTATTTATAACCAATTCACTACGAAGGATGGTGGCATTTAAAGCAAAAATCGAATAGTTGGACTCCTATAGGATTAAAAATAAAAAAATGAAGGCAGTTGTTTATGAAAGATATGGAACACCTGATGTTCTTGAGATAAAAAACATTGAAAAGCCCGTACCAAAAAGTAATGAAGTATTAGTGAAAATATACTCAACCACTGTAACAGCAGGAGATTGGCGCTTGCGGAAAGCGGATCCTTTTCTAGCAAGATTTTTAATGGTTTATTTAAACCATTAAGAGTGAAAATATTGGGATTTGAATTAGCTGGTGTAGTTGAAGAGGTTGGCAGCGAAGTAATGTCTTTAAAGAAAGGAGACAGCGTTTTTGCATCCTGCGGACTTAAATTTGGAGCATATGCTGAATATAAATGTCTACCGGTAAATAATTTGATTGCTATAAAGCCTTCAAACATCTCTTTTGAGGAAGCGGCATCGGTACCCACTGGCGGACTTACAGCCTTAAATTTTTTAAAAAAAGCTGGTATAAGAAGCGGGCAGAAGATTCTGATATATGGGGCTTCAGGGAGTGTAGGCACTTTCGCCGTTCAGCTTAGCAAGTATTTCGGAGCCAATGTTATAGCTGTATGCAGTACGAAAAACATCGATCTGGTACAATCACTAGGAGCCGATAAAACAGTGGATTATAGCAGAGAAGATTTCACAAAATTAGAAACGAAATTTGATGTCGTTTTCGATGCAGTTGGAAAAGCTTCCCGATCAGCCTGTAAAAAACTATTAAAGCCCAAAGGATCTTATGTTTCTGTGTCCGGTTCTGCAAAAGAAACTTCAAATGGTTTATCGTTCTTGGCAGATCTTTTGGAAAAAGGAAAAATAAAGGCCGTAATAGACCGAAGATATACGCTTGAACAAATTAGAGAAGCGCATGAATACGTTGAGACATTCCATAAAAAGGGAAATGTGGTGGTAAATGTATATTAAAAAACATGCTTATTTTACAAAACATTTCATATACACACTCCAACAAAGATTTATTGTTTGACAATTTAAATCTCATTCTTAATAATCACGAAAAAGCAGCTTTAATCGGACAAAATGGAATAGGTAAATCCATCCTATTGAAAATTATTGCCAAGAAAATACCAATTTCTGATGGACAAATAAATGTAGGTACTACACCCTACTATATTCCCCAAGTTTTTGGACAATACAATCATATGACCATTGCCCAAGCACTTGGTGTCGACGATAAACTCGCTGCATTAAGTGAGATCTTAAATGGAAATGCTACAGAAGATAATTATACTTTACTAAACGATGATTGGACAATCGAAGAGCGTTGTCATGAAAGTTTGCAACATTGGCAATTACATGATTTAAAGCTGACCCAAAGGATTGGAACTTTAAGTGGAGGACAAAAAACAAAAGTTTTTCTTGCAGGTATTTCCCTTCACCAGCCTGAATTGATCTTATTGGATGAGCCTAGTAATCATTTAGATGTTTCAGGCAGAGAACTACTGTATAGCTTTATTAAAGCAACAAAAAGTGCATTAATTGTAGTGAGTCATGACAGAAAACTATTGAATATTCTGAACACTGTTTACGAATTGAGTAAGCAAGGAATTAAAATTTATGGTGGTAATTATGAGTTTTATGCAGCGCAAAAGCAAATAGAAAGTAACGCCTTGAGCCAGGATATACGAAGCAAAGAAAAAGCCTTCCGAAGAGCCAAAGAAAAGGAACGGGAAACGTTGGAGCAACAACAAAAATTAAACAGTCGTGGAAAAGGAAAACAAGAAAAAGCTGGTGTCGCGCGATTAATGATGAATACTATGCGTAATAATGCTGAAAATAGCACATCAAGAATCAAAAGTATTCACAATGAAAAAATCGCTGGGATTTCGCAGGAATTGCATGATCTAAAATCCACGTTCACTGATATCGATAAGATGAAGTTTGGTTTTGATAGCTCTTCATTGCATAAAGGCAAAGTCCTGTTTAAAGCTGATAATATCACTGTCGCTTATGATAAACAACCTCTTTGGAGAGAGGAATTAAGCTTACAACTTACAAGTGGAGAAAGGATTGCTTTAACAGGAAAAAATGGATCAGGAAAAACAACGCTCATAAAAGTGATCTTAGGTGATTTGAAACCACGAAGTGGAACGATTTTTCGAGCAGAGAATAAATCGGTTTATATTGACCAGGATTATTCTTTGATCAATAATCAACTAAATGTTTACGAACAAGCTCAGTCATTTAATTTCTCAACTCTATTAGAGCATGAAATTAAAATCAGGCTTAATCGTTTTCTGTTTACGAAAGAAGACTGGAACAAAGCATGTGGCACTTTAAGCGGTGGAGAGAGAATGCGTTTAATGCTTTGTTGCTTAACTATAAACAATCAATCCCCTGATATTATTATTTTAGACGAACCGACGAATAACCTAGATATTCAGAATATAGAAATTTTAACATCTGCAATTAATGCATACCAAGGAACGTTAATTGTTGTTTCTCATGATGAATATTTTTTGGATCAAATAAACATCGAACGTACAATTAAGTTATAAAGGCATTGTAGGTCTACTTTACTAAATAAATTGACCGAATAGTTAACAAAATCCTTTTTTTTCCCTACTTTCAAAATCGCTTATATAAAGTCGGAACAGCATGATGCCATTAGTCCAGGAAAACGAATCCAAATCGGTGATTAGTCTAAGGGGAGTTAGCAAAGTTTACCAATCCGGAGATAACACGATTACGGCATTGGCAACTACAGACCTAAACTTTTATAATGGCGTATTAACACTAATAATGGGACCGTCCGGTTCCGGTAAAACCACTTTACTTTCTATTATCGGATGCGTCATCTATCCAACTACAGGAGAAGTTAATTTTTTAGACCAAAAAGTAACTGGCCTTAAGGAAAATGACCTAGCCACAATCCGTTTGGAAAAAATCGGATTTGTATTCCAACAATTCAATTTAATAGAACCGCTAACCGCCCTTGAAAATGTTATACAGCCATTATTGCTGCAAAAAGTAGGTGTTGTTGAGGCAAAAAAACGCGCAATGGATGCATTAGTGAAAGTTGGCATGGGAGAAAGACTGAATAATTTACCAAAAAAATTAAGTGGAGGCCAAAAGCAAAGGGTAGCGATAGCTCGGGCATTGGTCACGAACCCTTCAATAATTTTATGTGATGAACCCACTGCCTCTTTAGACGCAAAAAGCGCAGCCGTGATTATGGAAGAACTAAAAAATCTCGCAAATGAAGGGAAAGCGGTTATTATTGTAACTCACGACCTAAGATTACGCAAATTTGCGGATAGAGTAATTTATGTAGAAGAAGGGACAGTTTCAAATACGATTATAAATGAAGAAGATTATAAATAACCTAAGATGTATGCTTGCTTTATTGCTACTTTCTTGCGGTGGCAACAGCCAGCAAGAAGAAATACCCATCGACCCTCAAACAGTTATTGATGCTGCTACAGAAGTAATCGGAATAGGCAAAGTATTACCCAAAGAAGGGATCATAGCATTATCTGGACTGAATAGCGGAGTAGTTGAAAAAATCACTATTAACGAGGGTGATACAGTATTAAAAGGAGCTTTAATGGTGCAACTAAATGCAGAAGAGGAACAAATTGCTAGCGCAGAAAGTTATGCTCAATTGGCCACACAGCAAGCGAAAATTGAGATGAATAGACTTAATCTAATATCTGCTGAAATCAAGTTAAATGAACTAAATGGCATTTATCAAACTTCGAAAAAGCTGAACGCCGCTGGCGCCGAAACTCAGGAGGTAGTGAATGCAGACTACACAGCATTAAGGCAGCAAGAACAAGAAGTAGCCAAAGCTGAACAACAATTACGAATCGATAAAAAACTGGAAGTAGAACTAAACCAGAAAATAAAAATGGCCAAGCTTTCCGTAACTGATCGTGAAATCCGCGCCCCACGAGATGGAATTGTATTGAGTTTGGATCTTAAGAATGGCCAAGTTGTACAACCGAACCAAGTTTTTGGCGAATTCGCAGCTTTAGGCGAAAAGATAATTGAATGTGAAGTTGACGAGCTGTATGCTGATAAAATTAAGCAAGGAGATAGTGTATTGATATACCCCGTTGGTAGCAATAAAAGCATTGCTTCAGGAGTTGTACTCACGATAGGTGTCGCACTACAAAACAAATCTATTTTGTACGAGAGTGCTGGAGAAGGTGTAGATAGAAGAGTGAGAAAATTAATCATCAGCATTTCGAAAACAGATAAAGAACTTCTTATTAATGATAAGGTAGAATGCAAAATCCTATTGTAATACTATGCTGAACCTAGCCTGGAAATTCATAAAATTTGACCGATCGAAAAGTATTGGTGTAATAACGGCTATTGTTATCAGCATTTTTTTGATCGGACAGCAACTGAGCTTGCTCTTTTACCTCATGGGTCTAATGGGAAACCTTGTAGACAATTCGAAGGCTACAGACAGAGATATTTGGGTGATAGAAAACCAAACCATAAATGTAAACTCCTTAAATAATATCGACCAACGATACGTTCAACAATTAAGGAGCATAGAAGGTGTTGAGCATACTTTTCCCATACTCATTGTTAGCGCAACCGTTTCTTTTTTAGATGGAAAAACAGGTAGTGTAAGCTTAGTAGGAAGTGAAGCCCCTATGTTTATCACCGGTCCTAACGACGGACGGATCTTTGAAGGAGAAATCAGTAACCTGTCGAGTCCAGAAGCCGTTTCCGCCGAATTTTTTAATGCCTCTAGCTGGAAGACAAATTTGTATCTTAATAAGCCGATCGAGCTTAATGGGAAAAGTGCCCGTATAAAATTAATTACTAAAAACGCTCAGGCATTTGGAGGAAATCATATGTATACCACGATCGAAAATGCAAGATTTTACGGGAATACAGACCCCAACGAAGTGAGTATTATCTCGATAAGATTAAAAAAAGGTGTCAACAAAGATCATGTTATCCATCAAATTAACAGCCTATACCCCACTCTTAGAGCTTGGGATGTGACGAAGCTCCGAGATTCTACGGTCAAAGAAATTCTGATCTCCTCTAACATGGGTATGAGTTTTGGAATACTGGTAGTATTTGCGATGGTCAGCGGCTTTTTTATCATTGGCCTAACCTTATATTCATCAGCGTTAGATCGCATTAAAGATTATGGAACGCTGAAAGCCATCGGCGCAAAAAAACACTACGTTAATCGATTAATAATCGCTCAGGCATTTTTATATGCGGTATTTGGATTTATTGTCGCTTTGCTTTTATTAATCAGTTTTAAGCAAGGGGTTCGAAATAGTGGGCTTGATATCGATCTAAGCCTTCCTTTTATGTCGTTTTTATTTGGTTTAACCTTGTTGATTTCCGTTGGTGGCTCTTTGTTTGCCTTGAGAAAAGTATCACGTTTGGAACCCGCATCTGTTTTTTAGATTATGAAAAGAACAATCCTGATCGTTTGTCTAATCTTCATTAACCAGCTCCTCTTGGCGCAAGAGCTGTCCATCGACACCCTATGGAGTAGTGCCGGTAGCTATGAAAAATTGATACAGGCAAAATCTTCATTGGAAATGGCGCAACTGGAAATCATTGCCGAAAAAGGAAAACGCTTACCTCTTATCTATGCCGAAGGCAATTTACAGCGGAACCTAATTACACCGGTTACTCCAGTACCAGCAAACGCGTTTGACCCAAATGCCGCTCCTGGTGAAATACTACCCCTCAAATTTGCTACAGACTGGTCGTCGAAGGCGGGGCTAAATTTTTCTATAAATCTCTTCAATCCTCAAACTGCCGGTGCTATTCGAATAGCAGAGCTGGATAGAAAGTCAAAAGAATTAGATATTGAAAAGACAGTGAAAGACTGGAGAAGAAATGCAACTGAAGCTTACGCAAAAGTGGTATTATCAACTAAACAATATGAACAGGCTATACAGGATAGCGTGTATTATTCTGAAATCTTAATGATTACAGCAGCAAGGTTCAAATCAGGTAGAACAACAGAACTAGATTACAACAGAGCAAAACAAGAATTACTAAACAAGAAAACTCAAGTAGCCGAAGCTTATAGGGTGTTGTTAGTCTCCAATACTGAATTATCTGCTTATATCGACATGACAAAATTCAGTTTCCTATCTTCCTCGATAGCCAGCATTATTGAGAAAATAAGTCCCCAAAAGCAAAGTATTCAATTGGCGCAACTTGCATTAGCACTGCAAAAGTTAACCATGCAGATTAGTGAGCTCAAAAAAGAGGCCCTCCCTACCCTGACCCTTAATTCATTTTATGGGAGTCAATTTTATAGCAACAGCTTTTCAATATGGGACAACAACAATTGGAATGGTAATGCGTATGTAAATATAGGGCTCCGAATTCCGATTACGGAAGCTTTCGATCGGAACATTAGAAAAAGACGGTTTTCACTGGAGCAGCAAACGCTTGGATCGCAATATCGGGAGCAGGTTATAGCAGATTCTATTGCCGTTAAGAAAGCTAATGCAAATGTGATTTATTCAAAAAAGGCTCTTGAGAATGCAGAAACGATCGAAAAAATCGCTTCCAGAAATATAGAAATCGTTCGCGCCAAATATTTGGAAGGAAAGATATTGATAACGGAACTGAATACCGAGCTAAGCAATCAATTCAAGCTTAAACAACAAACTTGGCAAGCAACATTTAATTATCTCGTTGCAATATTAGATCAAAATTTCTAGTTGGTTCTTCAAAAAACCGATCGTTTATTAAATATACTAACTTAACCTAATGTTTTTTTAGCAACAATTGCTAATATAAGTCCCGGAACAGCTAAGGCGATTGAGAAAACAGGTAGGCTCATCGCTAGGTACTGGTTAAGTAAAATGCCGCAAATAGATGTTGCGATCATAATAGAAAAGTTAAAAGTACATGATTGAATAGAGGTTGCAATATCTTTCGCTTTCTCTACCTGCCGCGCTACAGCAGTTTGAAACAGTGTAACCAAAGGTCCGAATGAAATTCCCCAAAGGAAAAATCCTAAATGTAATATTCCAACAACTCCTTCAAAAAAAAGGAAAATAGCCATGGCTAAAATTAAAAAAGCAAACATTAATATGGTGAGGAGTTGCAGATGTCCGTCCGTGTATTTTATTGCAAGGACAACAGACAATAAGGAACCAATTCCGAACATAATTAAAGCCATTTCAATTCCCCCTGCTATTTGTATAGCATCTACTAAACTTGCAATATATACATAGACTCCGTAATGAGCAGAAACTCCTAAGAGGGTGAAAAGTAAAACCATTAGCACCGCTTTATTTTTTAGCATCGCAAAAGGAGATGTTTCTTGAGTTAGCTTCTCTCCATTAAGAGAGGGTAACATCATCATACTCAAAATTCCGATTACGACGATTATTATTCCAATAGCTATAAATTCTGTTCGCCAACCGTAATTTTCGCCAATCCAAGTCATCAAGGGCATGCCTAAACTGATCCCCAACGTAGTACCCGCCATAATTACAGCTACTGCTCTTCCGTAATGTTCTGGAGCAACCAACCGCATACCGTAGGCAGCAATCATCGGCCACATGATCCCCGCACATATTCCACCAATTATCCGCATTGATATTATCACTCCAAAATCACTGACAAAGGCCACAATAGTATTAGAAATTGCAAAACCGGCAAGTAGCAAGAGTAATAAAACCTTTCGGTTGTACTGCATAGTTACAGAAATGAGCGGAATCGAAAAAATGGCAGAAGCCAATGCATAATAACCTACAAGATTACCCCCTTGCACTTCGCTCAAATCTAATTCTTGCATCATTTGGGGAAGTACCCCAGAAGGCATCAGTTCTGAAAGTATGCCTACAAATGTAACCGATGACATCAATATCATAATCGCCCAAGGGAAGTAATTTTTGTCTATTGCAGTAGTTTCTTTTTCGTTCATAATCGTTTTTTGGTTGAAAATACGCTTTGCCATACTATAAAGATAAAGCAAAAATATTAGCCAAATACGTCAATTAGGTTATTTAATCATCAAGTGCCTGAACTCTTTAGGAGAAAAACCACTTTTACGTTTAAAGAATTTTCCGAATGATGACTGATCAGAAAAATACAGCTGCTCAGCGATTTGTTGTATAGATAGGTCCGGTTGTTTCAACAACAATTTGGCTTCGCTATAAAGCAATTCAAAAATTAGATCTGATACGGACTGGCCGCTAAGTCGCTTTACAATTAGAGTTAGGTAATGAGTCGTTATATTCAGTTTATCGGCATAGAAGTTTACTTTATGTTGTGTTTTATAATCCGTTACCAAAAAGTCAAGAAATTGCTGGAAATAAATTTCATCACGATTCTGTTTACTTTGGGTTACATGTCCATCTTCTTTTTCAATAATATTGCTCAAATCCAAGAGGAAGATTAACAAAGAATGAAGTATCATTTCTTTATAAATACCTGTGATTTTGGTTTCCTAATATATCATCGATAAAATTTAGCCGCTGATTTAATAAAGTACTTTCTTCTGCTTGCAATTCCAACAAAGGGAGTTTATGCATCTTTACTCCATACTTCACACGTTTATAAACCATATCTGTGGAATACATTTCGTCGATATAGTCTTTACTAATGTATAAAACCACACATCGAAAATTATTACTTAGCTGTTCAATTTTGAAGAAATGTCCAAAAGAAAGCAGAATAATATTTTGAGATGATGCTTCGTATTTCTTAAAATTTATTTCAATGTGAGCACTCCCATCTAAAACCAAAATAAACATGGAAGAGCGTAAGTGTACACTGTTTGTTAAATGGTTCCGAAATTTTGGATATGTAATTGTTGCCATTGTTTTGCTTACTAACCTTGTGAAGGTACCATTTCATCATTTCTTCCAAGCAGTATCTGTGCAGGCATTTGTTAGTGCTGCTTGGGTTAGAAGTTTGTGCTTCTATGGTTTACTTAGTATCCGTTAAAAAATTACTTCTCCATTTTTAAGATTGTAATAAGCCCCGATAATTTTTATTTCACCTTTATCTTCCATCTCTTTTAAAATCGGACTTTTTGCTCTAATGGTTTCCATGGTATTTATAACATTGTTTTTGGCTACATAATCTACAAAAGCATCATTTTTTGAGCTCTTTTCACCTGCGAAATCCTGTGATTTAGCAATAGCAGGATTTATTTTTGAAATTATCGCTGATATGTGCCCTAATTTCACCTTGTCAATAGATGCTTTTACAGCACCACAAGCTTCGTGACCCAATACTAAAATTATCTTTGCTCCAGACACTTTGCATCCATATTCCATACTCCCCAATAAGTCTTCGTTTACAATGTTACCTGCAACTCTTCCTACAAAAAGGTCCCCTATTCCTTTATCAAACACTTCTTCAACTGGCACACGGCTATCCAAGCAGGAAAGAATGACTGCTTCAGGATATTGCCCTTGAGAAGCATTCCTTACCATCGCTGGCAGGTCTCTTGCAGTGAGGTCATTGTTCACATAACGTTTGTTGCCTTCTTTTAGATTTTGTATTACCATATCAGGTGTTAAAGCTTGTTGCTCTTCGGCGGTCAACACATTTTCTATTAATGGTTTCTGTACAGCTAATGCAGCATTAGAATTTTCAGAGTATGCATGGCTCTTGTTTTCAGTTGAATTCTGGCAGGAAGGAATTACCACAATAATACCTATTGCTGTTACGATTAAAAGGATTACATTTTTCATTTTCGTTGATTTTAAAGCTGCCTGATCGGTGAGGTTTTCGGCTGGCCCTTTGATGGTTTGTTCGTTGGAGTTTGAAATTATCAGTGTATCAAATATGCACTTGATCTGACCGTAACAGGCAAAAGAGCATTTTGTTTCGCGGTCAGACTGTCGAAAGCCCCACCGCACAAGCGGAAAGTGTTTTAAAAGACAGAACGATATCATCTGTCGAACAGAAAATTACAATAACAAAACATTCTATTTTCTACTTTTGCAGCGCCAAAACAATTGTGCTTTTTGGACAATAACATCCATCCTACCTTAGTTAAATTATGTTCAATAATTCAATAACGAGAACCTCATCTTTATATCTGATATTGCTATGCGGTTTACCATGGCTGGCATCCTGCAACAAGTATGCGGATATCTTGCCTGACACGACCTACGTTGGACTTCCCACGAATAGTATGTTCGTTGTCAGCTCGGCGGGAGACTGGGAATATAATTACGCGTCGGATACGGATTCCATAACAGACTGTTTATGGGGCAACCAGATTAGTACTTACGCCTGGAAAGCATTTTTTCAGGACAACAGCAATGCTTATGTTGTGAATACGCTAACACGCCTCCAATGCAACGAAGTATTTGTTTCTCCCGGAGACGATCAGTCGCCCAAAGTTCAGGATTTTCTGCAAATGGCCGAAGCGGCCAACATTTCCGTGGCCCGTTTGCTCGGCGAGAATAGCTATGTGGAAGTCGAGAATGGCTTTCAGAAGTTGGAATCTAAAATGCAAAACTTCAAAAACGCCGGTTTTACGGCAATACATCTTGATATTGAACCACATGCACTGACCGACTACAAACAAAACATTGAACTATACACCGAACGATTTAACACGTTAATTTTATTAAGCAGTCAGTGGTGCGATCAACAAAACATGGAATTGAGTATCAGTATTCCAATGCATACCCAGCCCTCAACAGCCGCACTGTTGGCACAACTTCAGATCAAATCGTATATCATGGCCTACGAAAATGCCGATATGCAGAGATTGCTTACTCGGACCGCATCATTGCGTGACACCCTGCAGGGCTTATATGTCTGGGTGGTAAGAGCCAAAGATTTTAATGATCTTGAACACCTTCAATCCGAAATCGATATACTCAACCAAAATGGTGTTTACAAACTGGGCATCTATGATATCAATGAAATCGACATAAGGTATTAGTTTATTGGTTTCAGTTTATACTAATAGCTAAATTTTTTATTATCCAATTGATTTATAGTCCAAATTCTTTTGCTTTTTTAGAGACATTGGCCGGGTTCCATACATCCTTATACGATTCGTAAAAAAACAGTTCGCCCAAATAAGACCATGTTCTGACAAAACGCATATAATAGCCCATGTACAATGGCATTAAGGGAATGTATAAGATCTTCCTCAACATTGTTTCTTTATCGTCAATCACAAAAAGAGAGTATGTATACTGAATAAGAGCAATAGCAAGATATATCGTGTACTTGATGGGAAACCAAATCAATAAAAATCCGGGTGCCGTAAGGATAATAATAAGGGTATAGAGAATCCATAAGAAATCGAGTATTAGTCCGAAGAATATATTTTCAAAGAATGATATAAAGTTGAGCAATGAAAAATTCCGATCGGGAGCCCAGACATCGCGATGTTTACGAAGTCTAAAGCGCACCAAGGAGCGGGACCAACGCCTCCGTTGTTTGGTAAGTGCCTTCCAGGTAGTAGGCACATGCGTCTCACAGAGCGCATTTTCCTCAAATAATACTTTATAGCCAAGTTTTCGTATTTTTACGGTGATATCCCCATCCAAGCCGGGGCCGATATCCCAACCGCCCATCCGGTCTAACAATTTGCGGGGAAAAGCTCCAAAAGCACCTGATACAATTTTATATATGCCTAATTTGGACAATACGATACGCCCTATACTAATGGACTGTATATATTCCAAATACTGCATCGTTGCCGTGAGGGAGTCATTTTCATTGCGTACTACCAGATTACCTCCAACCGCACCTACTAGCTTGTATCGAAAAAAGGGAACCAATATGTTTTCTATCGCATCGGATTTTAAGGACGAATCTGCATCGAGATGCACTACAAATTTCCCTTTTGCATACCGCAGTCCGAGGTTCGCGGCTGAGGCCTTTCCACCCCGTGTATTGCAACGTAAAAAGAGATCAATTCTCCCTGCTTTTTCAAACGATTGGCCAATAATTGCAGTATCATCTGTAGAACAATCATCGACGACGATCAATTCGATGTTTCTATACGTTTGTTTTTCCATTGAAGCCAGAAGCTTCGATAAATGTCGACCTTCATTATGTCCGGGGGCCAATACAGTTACTAACGGATATTCTTCCCAGAGTAACCTGCGAGCCTGCTTCCAATTTTTTCTGGTAACAATCCTTCGGGATCTGCTCCAGATCAATACAAGTAGCTCCACTACCAAATAGCGTGGAATATCCAGCAGCAGAATAAACCAACCCCAACGCATCATGGTTTCCCAATCCAATTGCAGAAGTGCGTGAAAATAACCATCCCAAAAATTATCGATAATCGATAGACTAACCATATTGCGATGTTATTTTCTCTTTATTAAAAAGAAAGTGTTGAATACCTTCTCGTGTCAATTCATATTGATACATTTTTTTGACCAACAGCTCGGAAGACTTCTGTACCGTTCCACAATTTACGCAACTAACCTGTATAGGGGCCTCCTGAAATTTATGGTTGCATAAATTATTAGTGCAAAAGAATATGTGGCCCGGCTTATCATAGTCTACTCCTCTATTTTCCAGTTGTACTGAACACTTCGGGCAGACCAGTTTATGCTGGAACGCATAATCTGTCTCAGGGCCTACATAGGCACAGCGAAAATGATGGATCAATTCAACAGCATTCAAATCGTGTCCTCCACATTTCGGGCATAATTCGCGGTAATGTAAAAAACCGCTGTTGCAATTTCTACAGAGGTGCTGCGTATCGAAATACGTTTCTTTAAGAAAGCCCTGGACCACTGCTTGTTGTAAGAGGAGATGACCGTTCAAGTAAGCATCACTTTTATTGAAGAAGAAAGCATCTATTCTTGGGAAGGCGTAGCCTGTAAGCGACTGCGTCAGGCGTAGTGGCACAATTTTGCTGCGCCTAGTATACGAATAGGCGACTATATGCTGCATAATTTGATCCTCGCGATTCTTTTGTTCACTGGCCAGATGTCCATGTTTTTCCATAAAATACGCAACTTGATCCAATAAGGTTGCGATCTGCAGGGAATCTGTATCGCCGAGAAAACCATCAGACAAACATCTAATAAAACGCGAATTATCGCCAAAAAATGATCGGAGATTATCTTCCAAGTAAATTGGTTTTAAGTATACTCGCCTGTCCGGTGAGCGAGCTATTCGGCGCAAAAATTTTTTTACTTTCCCTATGTTTTCGAAGTTCACAAGCCAGACGTCTGCAATAAAGGGGTCCGGTAATATACCTTGGGCAATAAAATTGTTTAGCAGGAGAATGCGCTTCCCATATAGCTCCACTATGTGGGGTTTGATTTCGCTCATATTATTAACCTTCCTTTTCTGATTTTTACCGGTATATTACTACCCTTAAGGGTATCCCACCCTTTTAATTCTTTAGGCTTCACTTCGACAACCACACCATATTTATTGTTATCGATGGAGTTGAACAATATCTTATCCTTATCCTCCATAACATCGTACAGCTGGGTTATACTTCCCTGTAGCATTTTGTTACCGTAAGGCAACACCACCACCACATCGTCGTCTAGACGAAATTTTTCGAGATCTTTCACATTAATATAAGCCCTTACCATATAACTGGAATTTACAATTGAAGCGACAACTTCTTGTTTATAGCAGATGCCATCTTTAGGCACGCGGAGGCGATCCACTATTCCAGCTACCGGCGACACATAGGGTTTGACAAGGCGCTCTGCCTGTTGTAAATGCATAAATCCCAACTGACGTGACTGATCCAGTGCTGCTTGCCGCTGGATGCGCTCGCTACGCAATACCTTAAATTCCGCATCTATCGTCGTCAGTTGATATGATACATCATCAATAGATCGATCCACATTGGCCAATTCATTGGGCGTGATTGATCCTAGATAGACTAATTTCTCTTTCCGCAATTTTTCCGCCCTCCAATACGCTAATCTATTTTTGAGTTCGGTTCGTAAAAGTGCTCTTTTTTCGATTTGAGCATCCAGGGCAATTAGTTCTCCTAATTTATTTTGCTGCTGTATCTCCCATTGTAAGGAATCTTGCTCAGGATTAGGCCGACCTTCTCGACGTTCCTCATAAAAGAAAAGTGTATCGCCAATATTGACCCGTTCCTTCTCCTGCACCTTGTAGGATAAAATACGGATATCGTTCGTAAATTGAGTGTCATACTGATCCTGCCGAAGGATTCCATCGGCTGTATTGAAAATTAACGGCCAGATAAGCCATCGTACAAAGGTCACGGCTAAAACGGCCAGGATTGTCAAATAAATTCTTCTATCCCAAACTCTTCGCTTAGGGGGATCTTCCTTAATCGGGGTGTTTGGGTTTATAGAATGGGAATATGAAATTTTCACGTACTACTATTTATGGTATCTGCTAAAAACACTTTATTATTTCTATCAGGTAATTGCTTTATCGCTCCCAGTAAGGTACATAAAATCAATATAGTCCTCACAAGACATCTGTCGGCGATCCGTCAGTTCTAATAGTTTGATAAAATAGGTATCTGCTAATTCAATGAATTTGTTGGGACTTGTTTGGTTTGGCTCTTGCTGTAGGGACTCTAATTCCCGGTCCATAAGCGCCTGTGTATAGGTCAATTCATCCTTTAGGCTTCGGATAACTTCCTTTTCTTCTGACATTCTTTGGTACAGGTCTTGCAGCTGGTTGCGACGATGTTCGGCCTCAATCAGCTGTTGTTCTTCTTGGCGTTGAGACTCGTAAGTATAAATCTGATCGTGTAGGCTTTTGCCGGTACGCAATGGCACCGATAGTGTTACCGCCACGCTGCCAAAACCTCTAGGCTGATGTTCTGAACTATTATAATAATTGTACCGTAAGCGGCTCCTTAAGCTGACATTATCCCGATTATCGCGTCGACGCTGAAGTTCTAGTAGCTCCTTTTCCACCTCCAGCAGCTCTTGAGCGCGATCCTGCTGGCTATTCTCCACAACTAATGCATAGGCAGGAAGCTGGATCTCCAGTAAAGGAATCTTCACGTATGCTTCTACAGCTTCATTTTTTAATCGCCCGGTATATTCGTGCAATAATTTTAGCTTCGCTTCCAGTTGTTTATATTGCTGTTCACTCTTTAGCAGGGTGGGATAATCCGAGAGTCCTCTTTTGTACATTTGGGCCTGAAATTGTACCTGCTCTTTACGTAAGGGTGTCCATAGCTGTAACACCGATAACCGATACCGATCAAATAGATAAGCTAGAGTGGCAAATTGCTGTTGCCTCTTGTATTGAGTTTTAGTGTCAATTCTAAGAAGAGAATCGCGTAGTACCTTCTTTCCAAGGTAAGTTCGATCATTTGCCCGCTTTCTCCAACTTCCTTCACCTAAAATTACCCAGTCTAACCCAGTGGACACACGTGATCCAAAAAAGAGATCTTCGCTTTCTGAAATACCTGGTTTGAAGTTGTGTGTAAGGTCAGTAGTCCACTTTATACCTACATCTAATCCAGATTTTTGAAAAAAGCTTTGCGAAGTGGTAGAGGATGCATTTAAGTTGGAACTCACGCCCGGATCGGCTAAAAAGTCTGCCCATACTGTGTTAGCCGAACTTGATACAGAAATCAATTGGACACTATCCCAACAAGTCTGGTAGGAATGAAACAACTGGCTTAATCCGAACCTCATTTCTTCCAACACCTCATCATATCCTTTACGCTCCAAGGCATTCTCTTGACCTCTGAGCGAAAGCGGTGACAGGGCCATTTTGGAAAGCAGTAAAATTTTACAAATCATAGGCAGACAGATACTAATTTCTTTTTTCAACTTGATCATATTTCAATTCGCTAAATCCGTATTTTTTTAATAAGGAGAGTGACAGATCTGCAGTTCCGATAAAAACTAAAAACTTGGTGATATAGTGGTCAAACGGAAGAGATGGCCATCATTTTGACAGGACCCCCATCTAGATAAATAAACAAGAAATGGAAGAAAATGTTTATAACTTAAGCGATGTCATTTTTCTTCTCACAACTTCTCGCTCAGTTCCAAGTGCTTAGGTAAGATAAATTATTAATAAAAAAGATTCATCCCCTGCTCTTCGGCGGTCGATACTTTTTTCGATCACTTTGAACTGATCAACGTTGAGAAGACATCACTGGCTTTTTAATTAGGCCATTCAGTCGAAGTCTATTGTACTGTTGTAGCAAAATTGATGTGACATTGTAGATGATATTGGCAACCGTGATCCATATACCCAACAGTACATATCCGCATAAAAAAGCATAAAAGGCAGAGTTTAAAAAAAATGCGAAACACATCCAATGGAAGCGTTCATACATGGCCACTGTCTTCAGGTAATTGTATGCTTGCAACGTATTACGGATTTGTGGTTTAGACGCGCTAGACGGGAGGGATTTTATCCAGTCTCCATTTTGGACAAATTTTCGAATAAACTTAACTCCAAACCTTTCATATACAACCAGATCATCACTGATCCGAACCTTTTCAAGCAATTTTCTTGGTATCAACGAACACGCAATAGCAATTGCTAAAAAAAAAATAAACCAATGATTAATACCTACCATTTTCCAAAACCAAATAATCGGTGCGAATGCAAATAGGGACCAAAAAACATTGATGAACTGATTAAACAACTGGATGATAGGGGGATTATGCATTCTTAATTATTAACGCTCTCTACGTCTCTTTTATGTTTTAAACTTGCTTCGTAAGCCATAAAAATCCTCCTTCTTTTGGCTATCTCGCTTATATTAAAGATAAGGCTAAACATCCGTTTATCCAAAAAATGGGTATCTGGTTCATCTGGCTGATATGCTTTAGTACATAAATAGTCGACTCATCAACGTAATCTTTCGCAAAAATAAAAAGGTGTTGAGACAACAGTATGTCACTGCAGGCTCCAGGTGTTTTACAATCAATAGGTTGTATTTGTAGGAATCGCGTCTCTCAAAACCTTCTGTATTTTTTATTGTTATAATCTTGGATTAGTTCTCCCTCCACTATTCATTCATTGTCCTTATTAAATCATGATGAGAAAATAAAAAATACAGCTAAAATGGATTCAGAAAAAACAAAATCGACAAAGAAAAATGTTGCCACAACCTTAAAAGAGTTTTTTATTGACGGATTAAAAGACATCTATTGGGCTGAAAATGCATTGGTAACCACATTACCAAAGATGTTCGAACAGGCAACAGATCAGAAATTAAAAACTGCTATCAAAGATCATTTAGCTCAAACCAAAGAACAAGTTAAAAGACTGGAACAGATCTTTAAATCCATGGGATTAAAACCAGAAGGAAAGAAATGTCTGGCGATAGAAGGAATTATCAAAGAAGGTGAAGAAATAATTGAAGAAACTGCTCAAGGCCCAGTTCGAGATGCTGGGATTATTGCAAGTGCGCAGAAAGTGGAGCATTACGAAATTGCTACCTACGGAACCTTAGCTGCATTTGCCAAAACCCTGAATGATCGTATAGCATTAGATTTATTGTTAAAAACATTGGGAGAAGAGAAAAAGTCCGACACATTGCTCAGCTATATTGCAGATACAAATTTAAATTCCCAAGCAGTTGATGGAAAAATACAATCTAAGGATTTAAATGCTGTTTAAAATTAATTACGAAAACGCGGAACATTATGAATATGAATGAAAAAGAACACTTTGAAAATGGTGCCAATCCGAAGCAGGAACAGCTTGGAAAATTTACAACTGACAATCAAGGTGAATTTTTGACGACCGATCAAGGCTTAAAAATAAATGATGACCAAAATTCTTTAAAAGCGGGCGAACGAGGTCCAACCTTGCTCGAAGATTTTATTCTAAGAGAAAAAATCACCCATTTTGACCATGAAAGAATTCCGGAAAGAATTGTACATGCAAGAGGCTCAGGTGCACATGGGTTTTTCGAGCTATATAAGTCGATGTCGAAATATACAAAAGCTAAATTTCTGAATGACACCTCCATCAAAACACCATTATTTGTACGTTTTTCTACCGTTGCGGGTTCTAGAGGATCGACAGATGTAGCACGAGATGTACGTGGCTTTGCAGTAAAATTTTATACTCAGGAAGGAAATTATGATCTTGTAGGAAATAATATACCTGTTTTTTTCATTCAAGATGCAACCAAGTTCCCAGACTTGATACATGCGGTAAAACCAGAACCAGACAATGAAATTCCCCAAGCCGCTTCCGCGCACGATACTTTTTGGGATTTTATTTCCTTGATGCCCGAAGCAATGCACAAGATTATGTGGCTGATGAGTGATCGGGCGATTCCCCGAAGTTTAAGAATGATGGAAGGTTTTGGAATTCATACCTTCCGTTTTATTAATGAGGAAGGGAAGTCTCATTTTGTTAAATTTCATTGGAAGCCAAAACAAGGAGTACTAGGATTAGCTTGGGATGAAGCTCAAAGAATTGCAGGAAAAGATCACTGATTTTCATCGTCGAGATTTATGGGAAGCCATTGAAGAAGGTCACTTTCCGGAATGGGAATTAGGCGTTCAAATTGTTCCGGAAGAGGATGAGCATAAATTTGCATTTGACCTTTTAGATCCGACGAAAATTATCCCTGAAGAAATGGTTCCAGTAGAAATCATTGGGAAAATGACTTTAAATAGAAACCCCGATAATTTCTTTGCAGAAACAGAACAAGTTGCTTTTCATCCAGGCCATATAGTTCCAGGAATAGATTTCACAAATGACCCCTTATTACAGGGAAGATTATTTTCTTATACTGATACACAGCTTTCTAGATTGGGCGGTCCTAATTTCCATGAAATTCCTATTAATAAATCCATTCCAGAAGTCACAAATAACCAGCGCGATGGAATGCATAGGATGCAGATTAATAAAGGCAAAGCAGCTTACAATCCTAACTCGATTGGTGGAGGTTGTCCTTTTCAAGCGATGATTTCTGAAGGTGGATTTAATTCTTATGAAGAAAGAATCGAGGCATCAAAAATCAGACATAGAAGCAAAAGTTTTTTTGATCACTTTAGTCAACCCGATCTTTTTTATAAAAGTATGACCGAACATGAGAAGAGACACATTCAAAATGCATTTGCATTTGAATTGGGAAAAGTGAAAATTGTACCTATTCGGCAGAGAATGGTCAATATGCTTTTAGAGGTGAACGAAGAATTGGCGCATATAGTTGGCGATAAATTAGGACTGAAAGCCGAACGGCTTCCTCAACCTATTACAGGAAGTATTCCTGCAGGCGGAGATTTAGAACATTATCACTCCTTCAAGAATAAACTTCCCATTGATACTGCACCTTCTTTAAGCATGTCAACTAAATTGCCTACTGATATTAAATCACGACGTATCGCACTTTTAACTGCAGATGGAGTTAAGGATGAAGCCTTCGCAAAAATCAAAAAAGGATTATGTGATTTGGATGCAATTGTTATGGTTATTGCTCCTAATCATGGTTTTGTGAAAACTAAATCAGGTGATCAATATCCAATTGATGAAAGTTTACTCACCGCTACTTCCGTCGTTTTTGACGCTGTATATGTAGCTGGTGGTGACAGCGTACAAACTCTTTCTAATCACCCAGCCGCACTTCATTTTGTGGCAGAGGCTTTCAAACACTGCAAACCATTAGGGGCAGATAAAGACTCCTTAGAGTTGCTAAAAAAAGCCATTCCTCAAATCAATTTACCTGCAAAGGGAGTTTGTACCACTGAAGAATTAGAAGATTTCGTGAAAGATATTAAACAGCATCGATTCTGGGATCGAGAGGTTAATCCGACGGTTCCAGCGTAGAATTCTCAAAAAGCAAAGCTCCAATTTGGCTATCTCGCTTATACTGAAGATAAGGGTAGTTCCTCCTCTATTTCTTCTTATTGAGTGAGGCACGTACTGTTTGTACAAAATCTAAAGAAACCTCAGCCGCAATAGCAGCTTGTTCGTCATCAAAGCCAAATTTCTAGACGCACCAAATGTAAAAAATACGATATCGCAAAATGCGATATCGTATTTTTATTGTCTTTTAGGCACCCAAGTCGGCTGCATTAATATCTTTTAAAGCATCAGCCACCGCTGGGTTTGAAGCGATCATTTCAGCAGCAAATTGATCTCCAGTTACTCTGAATTGGTCTAGATTTTCCGAGATCTCAGCAAGTTCTGCTTCATGCTTAACCCAACTCTCGGGCGTATTATCTTCTGTAAAAACTTTAGGCATACCACCCAAAACCATTGCACTGGCATGATTCCCTCCTATTTGATAAAGACTTCCATGTAGTTTTGTATCTTGATGAGACAGGAAGGTGATAAAACTGGAAACATACTCCGGTCCCATCTGATCTCGCAGTGTAGAGACGATTACCGGATTGCTGTAAGCACTTTCAGTCATCGGCGTCCAGGCTGTAGGCATGACAGTTGATACCTGAATTCCCAAACGATCTCCTTCCATGGCAAGGGTATTTCCTAACCCGAAAATAGCCGCCTTCGCCGCACCATATGCAGAGGCACCAGGATTGGCTAACATTCCAGATGAAGACACTAGAATAACTCTTGCTGAATCCGATTCTTTCAGGTATTTCCAGCCAGTATGTAATAAATTAACGGTTCCTTTAAAGGATACATCGAAAACGTTCCAAAATTCGTCTAGTGATTGTTCTCCAAATAAACCAACTTTCAATATACCGGCATTAGCAATTACGATATCAAGCTGACCGTAGGTATCTATTGCGGTTTTCACAATTTTTTCTGCATCATTGCTCACATCATTTTTATCAACTACGGCAATGCCGCCCTTATTCTTGATTTCCTGAACAACTTTATTTGCATTTTCTTCATTTATATCGTTGACTACAACTTTTGCACCTTTCGAAGCAAGCATAATAGCGTGTGATGCTCCCATTCCCTGGCCTGCACCAGTTACGATAGCAACTCTTCCATTGAAATTTAACATAATTTAATTTTTTGTTTCAAAGTAATAAGGCATAAGGACTTTCCTTTTCCTTTGCATATCAGCAATATAAGGTTAAAATGACGAAGATTGGTCAAAATAGAATCCTATTCAAATTCTGTTGACATAACAGCTTTACTTCATTTTTCGGTTAGCATTGCTGGTGATAAAGATTTCATTCCGTTCTTCCGAGATAATTTCTATAAATCGTTCATAATGTTTCAAGATATCAGAAATCAACTCGTTCTTAGTAAAATACTGAATATCATAACCTTCACGAGCGTCTCCAAAATAAGCTTCAGGAAAATAAATTCTATTCACATCGATGTCAGGCAGGTTATCTTCGGAGCGTAAGTATTCTGAAACCACTTTAGGCTGGCTTTTCACACCATAAATAAAATTATTAACCACATCATATTCTATTTCAATTTCAACCCTCATCGGATTATCATAAGAATTGATTTTTGCATTTATTCCATTTTCGGCAAACTCTTTACTCAATTCTGAAAAGGCTGTCTTCACAGTTGTTTGTATAAATTGCTCTACAGCGGGGCGATCTTTTACAGAAACGATCCGCTTCAAACGTTCCCTCCAAAACTCACCAGACCAGGGCACGGATGATGCAGAAAAGCTACGCTCGTAATATTCAGTATCTATTATTAAAGCTTTTACCAAACTAATGATAAACAAGATCATGATGATACAGAATGGCAGTGCAGTTATAAGCGTCATACTCTGTAGTGCATTCAACCCTCCTGCCTTCAAAAGAAATAAAGCCAAAACACCAAGCAGTACCCCCCAAAATGCAGTCTGCCATTTCGGAGATTTCATGGCATTCTTGGTAGCTATATTGTTCATAACAAGAATACCTGAATCCGCTGAGGTCACGAAGAAAATAATGATAATTGCGATGACCACGAAACTCACAATGCTGGTAAGAGGAAGATAATCAAGAAACCTAAACATTAGCGCATCGGGGTTAGAAGCCAACTTGCTTAACGTTCCGTTTGCTACATTGCGATCAAACCAGATAGCGCTATTCCCAAAAACAGTCATCCAAATAAAATTGAATGCGGTTGGTATGAGCAATACTGCTGCGATAAACTCACGAATTGTTCTTCCTTTTGATATCCTTGCGATGAACAAACCAACATAGGGCGACCATGAAATCCACCACGCCCAATAGAGGATTGTCCAATCGTAGAACCACGGCAGTGTCTCTGCCTCAAAAACATGTGTATTAAAAGTAAGACTAAAAATATTGGCGATGTAATTGCCCAATCCTTCAGTAAAACTACCTATTAAATAGACGGTCGGTCCAGCGAATAAAACAAACAATAGAAGACAAATTACACTGATAACATTGATATTACTAAGTATCCTTATTCCCTTATCGATCCCAGAAACTGAGGAGGTAATAGAAAGAGATATAAGGATTCCCACAATTAAAACCTGATAAATAAAACTGCTATCGGGTATAACACCCAATATTTGAAGTCCTGAATTGATTTGAACCACACCAAAACCCAAGGTGGTGGTAATACCGAAAAAAGTACTGCACAATGCAAAAACGTCTATTGCATTGCCCCATTTTCCTTGAATTTTTTCTTTCAAAAGCGGGTAAAAACCGCTTCGAAGAGAAAGTGGCAACTTATAACGATAAGCGAAATAGGAAAGCGAAAGTCCAATTACTCCATAAATCGCCCATGCGTGGATGCCCCAATGGAAAAAAGTATAAAGCTGTGCATTCTTTTCGCGATTGAGATAATCACTTGCCGAGAAAACTTCTGATGAATAATGCTGCATAGGTTCAGCTACACCGAAATACATTAAACCGATACCCATTCCTGCAGCAAATAGCATCGTAATCCAAGAGAAATAAGAATACTCGGGTTTGCTATCATTACTTCCTAATTTAATTTTTCCATATTTACTGAACATGAGGTAAATATGGAAAACTACAAATATGGTTACAGACCAAACATATATCCAGTTTAGATTGACAAAGACGAACTTTTGAATTCTCTTCAAGAGAATCTCGGTCACTTCAGGAAAAAAAATAGATATCGAGGATACTGCCGAAATAAAAATAAGGCTGGGCAAAAATATTCCTCTTTTTAGTGAAGTTTTGAACATACGCTTTATCTTATAACCAAATATGATGGATCAATTTGATCAATAACAATATACTTATGATAAACTACAACGTATTATCTTACTCTAATGTTTAGCAACCACCGCTAATATGTCCCTGAACAGCTAATTAGCCCCATTTTTGTTAGAAGTTTGAGCCTCTATGGTTTCATTAATAATACATTAAAAATCACTTTTCCATTTTTATTGTAATAAGCTCCAATAATTAGCCACGAAAACCTCAACTAAGAAAAATAGAGGAGGGACTTCATAACTTGCTAATGAACTTCAAGCTGTGGAATTGGTGTAGACTTCGAAAGTCTAGTGTATCGTAGCCGCAACCCCATTCCACCAATCACTTAAGTAAATAAAGGTATCCTTAAACATCTTGGTTTGCCCATTGCCGAAACCAATTTTCAAGGCATTGACTGGCATGGTATCCTTCGTTTCCATATTGGGATTAATAATTGGAAACTGATTGGCAATTATATCTAGCACGGGAGTTTGTACTGCTTTTTTCTCCCTTGCAAAAAGCCAGAAAGCCGTACCACAGTTGGAATCTTTCAATTCAAACCATGGGTCTAAATAGCTTTTAGCATACTTCATTATCTCGTGGCGCCAACTAGTTATTAGCTGCACAGAATCGGCGGTCATTAACGAATAGATGCCATTAGCGTGCAGCTGTTCCAATACTTTTAATGTCAAGCCCTCTTCATAAGGAATTTGCGCTTCTCTACGTTTGAATTCTCTTATTACATTATCTGGCCCCATAACCACCATGACCCTTCGCATCTCGGCGGTAAAAGACGAGATCGGCCCAAAAGTAACCATCGTCCCCATCTGGCGGCCTAATCGATCTACAAGCGATAATCTTGACGGCTCTACAAATTCATCATCCGCATATTCTTCTAAAAGTAATATCCCCCACTTTTCCGTCATTCTTACCAAATCAGTACGTCTATCATGGATGTCTTTACTCGAGCCAAAAGCATCCCTTATTGGATTGCTGTATACTGCAGTGATGGGTGTATCCGTATTCCTTAGTTTCTTTATCAGCAATTCCATTTTATCCAAAGGCAAACCTTGCCCATCACATTCAAGGAAAAACAAGCGCACACCATGTTCCCATAGGTAGTTGACTAATACAAAATCCGCGTGCGAGCTTAAGGCCATGCCTTCATTCTTACTCAATAATATCTGTATCAAATTATAAAGTACCGTGGGCCTATAAAAGCCTATGCCTATTTGCTCCTCACTTACTTTCAAGTTTCTCGTTTTGGCCCTGCTTCGTTGGGCCACTTTAATAAAGCGTTCGTTAATGTCTCTAGCACTTTTCCAATCCGCAACGTTGATATTTGTATTTTCTATTATGGTTTCCATAATCTTATTCGGCTTGGCAAAAAACACGGTGGCTGGGTTTAGATCCTTACTGCCTATTTTCAGATACTTTAAATTACCATTGACTCCCAAGTCAGCATAGGATGAGCCGCAAATAGGCCTTGACAATTCTTTTTTAAAAGGAAATCTTATTTTACCACTAAGTCTAGGGAAATTCACACTCACCCTGGTATGACTTTTAGACACGGATTCAAAGTATCCCATGTCTTTTAAAATCGAGTATGCCCTTTCAATAACGCCCCTTCCAATTTGCAGCCTATCGGCCAATTCTCTATGAGACAAAACGACCTTACCTGGCAATAATACCCCTTGTTCAATTGCATTTATGATGCATTGAACAATGTAAGCACATTTATCCTTTTCTCCCGGACTCATGTAAATCATGTATTTTTTGTACGAGTTTTTCATAATAATTGTTTCATTTGGTCAGTCTAACATACTATTCTTTTCTCATAAAACCATGATAACCAGCATCTGCCATGTCAAATAGTGCGAATCTGCCATGCGCATTTCAAAGAAAAATGCGGAGCTTAGTAAAAACAAGTGATTTTTATAAACCTTTTAAAACCTTATGTTATGCCTTATTCCGCATTGAAACAAAAACTACAGGAAGTCCGAGAACCCTCCAAAGAGTTCTGGGAATGCTTTAAAGAAAAACTTTACGAAAGAAATTACTCTCATAACGAAATCTGGCTCAACCAAGGCAACATAGGCAAGAAAATTGCCCTTTTGGTTGAAGGCGGCGCCATGTCATACATTAAAAAAGACAATCAAAAGCTGGTCAACAAGCTTTGGTTACCCAACGAATTCATCCTCAGCGCCAGCGTCTTCACTCATACCAATAGCGAACACACCATCGAATTTAGAGGAGAGAGCCATATTAACCAATTTTCTATCGATACTATCAACCAGCTCAGAACAACCTTTGATGAAGCGATGTTTTACATCGACTACTTCCTTGGTATGGAATTGCGGGCTTATAACGAACACATTCGTTGGCTCAAATCTTTTACTTCCGAAAAGCATCATGCGGATTCTATTAAAAGATTTGGCAAAATCTATCTAGATCTTACCAACCCGGAAAAAGGCTCTTTCTTGGGTGTAACCGAAAAACGGATTAGGGATATTTTATAAAAGCGGAACTATTTCTTTGTAAACTGGAACTATTTCCGGTAGATGTGGAACTATTTCCTTCAAATACAGAACTATTTCCAGCAGATACGGAACTATTTCCCTTGTATACAGACACTTATCTTCATAGTTTAGCATCGTAGGCTTTTACGCCTTATAGAACTAAACAATATATGAAGAAAAACAAAACCATATCGACCCTAATTATTATCACCTTGCTCCTGCTGTGGATTCCTGTAAGCATGGACAAGCTGCTGAACTTTGCCACTTTCAAGGCAGGCATCCTCAGGCAGCCATTTAGCGATGAATTGGGTAAGCTGCTTGTCTATACTTTGCCTGTATTAGAAATAGCGGTCGTATTGTTATTGATCAATCAAAGTTGGAGAACACTGGGCCTATGGCTCTCCACCTTACTGATGGCCGGCTTTACCGCATACATCGGAATTGCCTTGTTGGGCGCATGGGAACAACTGCCCTGCGGATGTGGATCTGTAATCTCCGGCCTGCAATGGAATCAGCATTTCTGGTTCAACCTATTTTTTCTCCTACTCAGTATTAAAGGAATACTATTACAAAGAAATTTACAACGAAGCGATGGCTCTGGGTTAGCCAAAGCGGAGGGCGTGTCAGCCAAAAGGCACATTGATAAAATTATTAATCATTTAAATTAAAAAAATGAAGAAATTCTTCAAAAGGTATGCAATGACCTTGGTAGCCTTGGGCATTGCATCAGGTAGTTACACTTTGATGTCGTTTGAACTTGCTGAAAAACGTAACATTCAAAATGATGAACTTTGGTTTTTAATGAATCCAGCAGGGACTGCTTTAACCGAGACTCAAATTGACGATCCTGACGCTGTATGTCAACATGCATCAAGTGCTAACTGTGCGAGAGCATACGATATATCACAAACTGAACCAAAACCAGGAGGTGGTATTCGAGTGAAAAGTACAGAAGTTGAAAATTATAGCGATTCAAGAGGAAAAAATTAAAAACATTTTCCTATTTCATGAGATGAAAGAAGGATGGAATCAGATTCTTATCCTTCTTTCTCATTAAATACTTTTTTTATTCTCTTGGATTTTGTTCGTATCCACCTAATAAAATTGCGTCATCAGGTATTGGTAAGGTAAATTTTAATGAATTTGGTTTAAGCTCATAAATATTACCACTTAATTTCCGTTGCAAAGTTATAGCCGTTATCGTATCAAGGTTAAGCCTACGGAGGTCACTCCATCGTATACCTCTATAAATTAACTCTTTCCTTCTTTCCAATAAAATTCGGTTAAGAATATCTGCAGAAGCTGATAGACTCACGGGTGTAAATGCCTTTTTGTTGTATCTCCTAACTAATAGAAAATTTAATGTAGCAAGCGCCTCTTCATTACTCCTTGTTCGAGCTAGACACTCTGACTTTATTAAGTACATCTCGGCAAGCGTAATACCTCCGAACATTGTAATTGAACCATCATAACTTCCTTTAAATGTTAAATTTTCCCGAACATAACTAAACCATAGATTTTTCCTTAAATCTGTATTTTCGTAAGACGCATAAAGAGAAGTGTCTACAAGAAGCATGCTGTTCGAAAGTATAACCCCTCTAAGTATTGTACTATGGTGTATAACTTCAGCATTATACCTTTGCATTGGGTAAGTTGCATTTGAGATTTCATTAAAATCTAGCATAATAGCATCGCTTTCTTGAATTGCTTGATCAGAGAAGCTAAGTGCTTTTTCATAATCTTGCATTGACAGATACGTCTTTGCCAACATGGCTAATGCTGCCGATTTGTTGGGCAGAGTTAAATGTTGTGACTTTGTGGGCAATAATATTAAAGACTGCTCCAGGTCATCAATGATATTTTTATATGTTTCGTTTATTGTAGATCGAATATACTTTCTATTGACATCGGCATATAGGATTAAAGGGATGCCTAGTCCATTATTTTCTGTTCCATAAACATATGGACCACAAAACAATTGACTTAGTTCGAAATGAGATTTTGCCCTAAAAAACAGAGCGCTTCCTTTTATTTCGTTATACAATTTTGAGCTAGTTTCACTCTGTAATTTATTTAACCCCTCTAGGACCGTGTTGGCATAAAATATCTGAAGATAACGATCGTTCCAGTCCCTGACGTTTACCTCACCTTTAAAAAGATCATCTTTCCAGATATAGCCATTTTTTTCGGATATCACTGAACCTTGGATATTGCTCCAATTCACTTCAGACACGTAATAATCGTCAGAGCTAACTTCGCCCATTCTAGACATACTAGTGTTCATTATACCCGTGTTGTTCAAGAGAGCTTGCATATCTTTCAATGTAGTTGGGACAACCAGTCTTTTATCGGATTTAGGCTCTAAAAAATCTTTTTCACAACTTACAGTCGTAATAATAATAAATAGTAAAATTATATGTATTAATCTCATAGCACGTTTATTTTAATGTTATTCCAATAGAATATGTAATAGGATTAGGATAGCTCTGCAAAGCAAAGTCTGGATCTAAACTGGCCTTATTAGCCCTCCAAACAATACCGAGGTTATTTATATATCCATACATACTCAGGGTTCTGAAATAGCTGGTCTTATTACCGATCGTAAAGTTGTATCCTATGTTTATATCCTGAAATCTAATATGATCGCCTTTTTCTACCAAATGACTTGAACTTAAGTATACAGCATCCCTTAACACAGCATCTGATGGAACTTGAGGTTCTGAAGGTATATCAGTTAATAACTCGTCGCCAACTTTTGTCCATCGTTTTAAAAAATCGACATGTCCTAAATGGCTATCATAAAGTCCTGCATAACTAATGGATGATCTCCTAAAATAATGCCCTAGTTTATAAGTGATATTAAATCCCAAGGATAAATCTTTATATGACAACGTATTTCTAAATGACCCGAATTGCGTTGGCAATGCTGGCCCGTTATATTTTAGTATTGCCATATCACTCGTGTTTAATATCGTTGAGTAATCACTTGAAATTTCCGCGTCGGGTAAATAAACCTGCGGGTTTCCTAGTTGATCTAGACCGGCCCAATCATAACTAAATATACTTAACCTCGGATATCCAATAGCTGGATTGGGATATGACATTAAATACGAGGAAATTGGGCTTATGTAATCGTATTTTGTGATTTCGTCCTTATTATAGGTATGTAGCATATTTGCATTCCATCCAAAATTTCTACCTAATTGTTTTCGAAAATTAAGTTGCACGTCAACTCCATTTGCTCGCATATCGGAGTTATTTCCTGTATAACTGCTTCTATTTGCCACAATAAACCCAATAGTTGGATCCAACGGTGTATTTCCAATAAGGTCTGTACCTTTTTTTCTATAATATTCTATACTTCCAGAAAGGAAACCGTTCGATAATCCAAAATCCAACCCAATATTCCATATCCCTATCTTTTCCCATCTTAAATCTGCATTTGCCGGTGTTAATATTTGAGCCTGTTGGAATCTCGTCACCGTGTTGGTTGTATATCTTGCGGTAGCGTATGCAGTCAATGATTTATTAATGTTTCCATTATAACCATATGTAGATCGCAATTTCAACACTGGTAACCACTCTTTGAATGAATACCACGATTCAGAGCTTATCGACCAACTCGCCCCTAAAGACCATAGTGGAACGCCTTTTTGATTGGAGTTTACGCCAAAAAGGTTTGATTGGTCCTTTCTTATACTTCCTGAAAGTGTATAAAGTGAATTAAAGGTATAAGCAGCATTGGCATAATACGATATATTTCGATCAAGCAAATCAGTAAAATTAACGCCGGAAGGGATTGTTAAAGAAGACCACCTAGGCATAGTAACAAATAGACGTGTATAATCAACATATTGACTGGTAATCAAATCCTCATCGTAACCGTATGACCTTGAGTTATTGCCCAAGTTCTTCATCTGCCTTATTTCAAAGCCAGCAATTGCGCTTAGATTACTGTTACCCCAATTCCGATTATAATCTCCTTGTAAACGCCCAGAATGCGAAGTGATCGAAGAAGCTCCATAATCCAATATTCCTCCGATCGGAATTGGAAATTCATACATACCATCTGTCTTTTTAAGGGCATATTGGTTGATCAAATTTCGTACATAATATGATTCTTGTTTATAAATATTATTGTTGTTGATATTTTGATTCTGAAATTGGTATCTAGCTGCCAAACTTAACCCTTTGACAATATCGTACCTGATGTAGTTATTTATCCGAATGTCGCTGATACTCGATTTAAACTCTATGTTGTTCAATTCATCCATAGGTCTGTAGTACCAATCCAAAAGCCCATCAGCTTCGGCATTATCTTTCAACTGGTTGTTAAAGTCTTTTGCGGTAATTGCAGATGTACCGTTTTCATTCAATAATTTGGCGTAGGGATAAATGCCATTAGAAAAACTTTCATAACTCATGTTTGGATGAGTGTTGAATCTATGAGTATAACCAAAGTTCGCCCCAAGTTTTACTTTTTCAGCCGCACTAACGTTCAATGAACCGTTGAACGTGGCTCTTTGATTATTAAATTCAACTTGAGATAATTGATGACGATTAAAACCCGCTGAAATATAATAATCAGTTTTATCTGAGCCGCCACTCGCATTTAAAGCATACTGCTGATTGATACCTTGTCGAGACAAGTATTTATTGAAATCGGTTCTAACGTCATTATCTTTAAACGTTGTTAATTTATTCTCCAATTCAGAATTAGATAAATCACCATTTCGATGTTCCATAAGCAATTCCACCACTGGAGTCATCAGCGGATAGGTAATATCATTTTCCTTCCAATCATAATACCCGATATTAAACAATCGCTTTTCAACATCAATAAATTCTGCGGAATTGAGGAAGTCAGGTTTATAAAAAAGATCAGGTTTCGATTCAACTGTGGTATTACTGTTGAAAGAAATCTGAGTGGTTGTATTAGGTTTACCTTTCTTGGTAGTTATCACTATTACTCCATTACTAGCCCTCGATCCCCAAATACTTGCTGACGCAGCATCTTTTAAAACAGTTATTTGCTGAACATCATCAGGGTTAATGTTATTTATATCACCTTCATAAGGAAAATTATCAACAACGATCAAAGGGGAAGCATTTGATAAAATGGTACTCTGTCCTCTGACAACTATGGAAGGTTGCCCATCGACCCGTCGGTCAAATAGCAAACCACTTGCAACATCTTCGAGCCTACTCAACACATCGCTACTTACCCTTCTATTCAAAAGGCTGTTATCAACCGAAACAAAGGAACCTGTTGACCGCTCTTTAGGAAAATTTTGGTACCCTGTTGAAACGATTACTTCTTGAAGTTCATTCATTCTTTGTTCCAAAAAATAATTTTTCATTTCATCATTATTTAAATCGAATGATTGAGTTTTATAACCAGTATGGGATATGATTAATGTCTTAATTTTTACTCCCATCTGCGAAACGTCAATCATGAAGCCTCCTAGGCTATCTGTGGTTGTTGTATTTCCACCTTCCTTTACTTTAATTGTTGCGCCAATAATTGGCGTATTATCCTCCCATGAATATACATTTCCCCTGATAGTCAACGTTTGAGAGAAAGAAATAAATGGGATAAGCAAAAGCAGAAAAGTTCTTATGTAATGTTTTATTTTCATTTCTAATTGATTTTTTTAAGTATTAGTCCCTCGATTTGTCTTATCTCTTTTTTCACATTAATGCCTTGTAGTATTAATGCATTTTTTACTTCTTGAAAGCTTAAATTCTCTTCGTTGTATGGGATTTTTATGGATAGATTAGCAGTAGTCATTTCATTTACAAGCGGAGTATCAATTGTAAAAAACAGTTTTTCTATTTCAGAAAATACAACTTTAGATGGCTGATTTACAAACTCAATTGTATGCTGAGCATACAATGTTTTCGAATCACTATCCGTTGATTGAATGCTGTTTTCTTTATCGTTCCTTTCAACAGAAAAAACCCAACATGGGATGTCTTTTTTTGCTAGATATCCTTCTATTCCTTTGGTTAGCGAAAAAAATCTATTAAGGTCATCTAACATATAATTAGTGAGTAAAGAATCATTAATTGGTGGAACTAGTATTTCATAAGAATAGAAATAAGGTTGGAGTTCAGGTTGATAATAAGGTTTACCATTTGGTATCAATTGTTCAATAGAATTATCCAAAAACATTCTATTTGGAAAGAGAAGCTTAGGATTATGACGGGAAGCAGCCGTTCTATATAATCTTCCTACATCTGCATTCATTATTCTTAATTTCGTTCTGCCAAGACTGTCAACCATGACTCCCCCACCTCCGAAAATACCTTCAAGGTATCCGGTAATTACGCTACTATATTTTAAATTACGAGAGTCACCTCCATTATTATTAAAAAGTAGGGGTTCCCTTGAATTATAATTAAGATTATCCGTTCGTATCAATAAGTTTTCTGAATTTCCTTGCTCAATAAATTCTGCAATATTTTCGTGTGTTGCTTGATTTTCGCTGGTTGTTGCAAGTAGCTCATTTGATTTAATCCAAACTTGAAAAGGTATTGCTTTATGAGGAAAATATACTTTTAAATCTTTTTCATCTATTAATGTGGGAAGGTTGATCGCCCGATCTATAAGAAAAGGTTTAATCTTGCTTTCAGGTTCATAGGTTGTAGGAATTACCAGTAAATCATCTTTGAACTGTTCTTGTAGTATATCAAGCTTATGAAGGGATGAAATACATGGCGCGCACCATGTCGCCCAGAAATCAAGGATTATCAGTTTGTCTTTAAAATCACCAAGGCTTAAATATTGAACCTCATCAGAATTTGCTGAAACAACTGGGAAGAACATTTCCCACAATTCATCCGGGATCTTGTCCCCTATTTTCAGGGGTGTGATTTCGGTTTCCGCCTTAGCGGCAGGAGTTGTTTGCACAACAGACTCCTGCGCCATGGCAGCACCACATGAAACAAAAACAAGTATAAAAAGTAATAATGGTATCCGTTTATAGGTTTTAGGTGAGAGCTGGTATTTTGTCGGTAAATGACGGTTTAATACCGGTAGCCTCCTATAGGTCTCTGCTGATTGCTCGTGGTCGAAAGTTGATAACTTTATTCTTGGACGCACCTCTCGCATTAAGCGTAAATATGCTTTCATAGACTATTGGTTTATAGTTAATTAATAAATTACTTTAAAAACCGACCGGCCTATTTCTATAACATCTCAATTACGAATCGAGACATAAAATTGGAAGTGAGGTAATAATTGTATATGTTTATTGTGCTATCAATACTGACAATTACTTAGCCTATATCATTCCTTTGGAATTTTTATAGATAGATAAGAAGGTCGGTATCATATTTACTTAAATACTGACCCTATTTATATTAGAATAGACAGTAAATCTGTGCACCTTTTTAGTGCCTAGACCTCCCCTATTTTCATTGGGGGATTTAGCAAACATGAATAACGATAGCGCCCTTTATTCTGGATGGCAGAATACGTTCTTGATAAGTAAGGAATACGAGAAATGGCGATGCACTTTTTTGAAGTGATCGAGGATCTCTGCGGCGGTAAATAATAATATTGTTCTCATAACTTTTAAAGTTTATGTGAACGATGAAACTCGATAGAGCAATGAAGGAGACTGAATTGGCGCAAAACCAATAGGGCGAGCTTCAAAGCTTTTTGACCCGGAAAACCGCAAAGTAAACCAGTCATCCGACCTGCTCGAGATCGGAATTTTGTCCTCAAAAAGACTAACATGAAGCCCGCCCTACTGGATAAATATTATCAAAGATAAGATTTCCAGTAGACAATGGCGAACTCACGGTCGTCTCGCGGACATTTTTGCGGTTTTTTGAGCGAGAGACATCGTTTAAGAACAGGCTTTATACTCCTGTTCAACTTTTGTCGCATTTAAACTTCAACAAATATAAGTAAACTTTTTCAATTGTGCCAATATTGATACAATTATATTTTTAAAATGATGAAAAACAATGGTAGAGCGATACAAAGAAGTGTATGATACAATAGGAAATAACATAAAAAAGTTTCGTGAGGAAAAAAAATGGACACAAAGTGATCTTGCAGATCGTTGCCACGGCGTGAACCGGACTAAGATAAGTAAAATGGAAAATGGGCAAGTAAATTACTTGCTTTCTTCTCTATTAGAAGTTTGTGACGCTTTAGGCAAATCTTTAAAAGAAGTATCCTCATAAAGGTAAAAGGTCAAAAACAAAAGAAAAACAAAAGATATGAAGAAAATACTTTTACTATCTCTAATCATTCTAATCTCGACGTTCGGCTATTCACAATCAGCCAAACAAATGCTCGCTGAAATCGATGGTCATTGGGAGTTGGATGACAATAATAATGTCACTATCGTTAGAATAGTTGAAGCGCCCGAAATCGAAAAAGACGAAATCTTCAATCGCGCATTAAACTATTTCACATATAACTACGTACGCGGGGAATCTGTGATTCAGACTCAAGATCGCGATAATGGGTTAATAGTAGGAAAAGGCCTTTATGACAATATCCATACGGGTATCTCTATTTTAACGACTGAGGTGGATGCTTGGCACATATTACGAGTGGATGCAAAAGATGGACGAGCCCGGATAATTGTAACATTGACTGATTATGATAAAAGAATATATGGAGGTAATACACCACCTTCATACTCGACTGTCAAAGTTGCTCACTCTTATCCGATTAATCCTAAAGGAGGTCAAAAAACGGTTATGACTAAAGCCTTTTACAAGGCATTTCACAAAGCATTTGACTCGCTAGATGCTGCAGAGAAGGCTATTAAAGACGGCAATACGTCGAAAGAAATTGAGAATGAGGATTGGTAAGTATAATGATAGAAGATATGAAATGGAAAGTAAGACTATAATTTTTTAATATTTAAAATATGGCAGTAGGTAAACCAGCACCGGGTACAGTACTTGGATATTTGTATCAATTTGAAAGGGCTCTTTTTTGGTTATCTATTAAGGAAATTGACTTTGTATCTATCGAAACAGAGGACGATGTAGTAGTTGCATTGGAAAATAGCTCTATATCTCAAATATTCGAACAGGATAAGCATTCTATTGGAAATTCAAACCCATTTAGTGATAAGAACATAAATCTCTGGAAAACATTCGAAATTTGGTGTAACATTGAAAAGAACAACCGCCATACCGAGTTCAGATTAATGTATTCAAGCAATAAGGAATATAACCCTAAGAATTTCATTCACAAACTCGCTAAACGTAATGTAGACAAAAATTATTCGATAGAAGATATAGACAAATTATTCAAAGAGTTTAATAAAATCGGGAATTCTCTAACAGGAGAAGCTAAAGAACACTATGATAGAATTATCCGTGATTTCGATGAAAAGTCCGTCAAACGTATGCTCTCTCTAGTCATGATTAATTCTGATAGTCTGTACGATGATCATCAAGATTTTAGAGAGCACGTGTTAACTAATTTTCGAGTGAGTGAAAGCTTTATAAAAAATGAGCTATACCAACACCTTTTAGGATGGTTGGTTGATGAAACATGTGCAAAATGGAGACAAAAACTTGACGGAATTATCTACAGTTCGGATATACTCGTAGTAAAAGATCAATATATTGCCAATTTTAACAGCAAACCATTTATAGAGCAGGCCGCAAATTTACTTCCCCTTAGAGAGATGACTTCCGATGACTATGAAGGAAATTTTGTCAAACAACTAAACTTAATAGAGGCTACTGAAGAACAAAAAATTAATGCGATTTTAAATTTTCAAAGGGCAAACTTAGAAAGAGATCGTTGGGCAAAATCTGGAACCATACCGTTTCGAAATCACATAGATGGCTTTGACGAAGATTTAAGAGATCATTGGGAAACAGTTAGTGAACTAGAAAACATTCAAAACCAACATTTAGAAGATAAGCAAAGGGGTAAAATCGTTTATTTAAAGTGTCAAAGTAATTCGGATTTCAAAATCGCCAACTATAAAACTGAACAGAAATATACTGTTCAGGGAGGCTTTCAAATTCTATCCAATCAATTAAAAATAGGATGGCATCCGAATTGGAAGGAGGAATTTAACAATGAATAATGCCACACAAAGCTCATACGGAATATATCAAAATATTGCTCTTTCCACTCTCCTCCTAGTGGAATATATAAAAACATATCAAGAAGAAATTAACAAGGAAGTAGCGTTTGAAAGGCTCTTAATCGTACTTCCATTTTGCTATACAGAAGTATTGGCTTCTCACTCTAATGGAAAGTCTAATAAAATTAAAGGTTTGATAAATTTGATAGAAGAGCACAAAGTACTATTTCAATCATTACCACTACAAGCTGCAGAATTGTTTGCAGATCTAACAAAGGCTGTCCATATTGGATCTAACTTATCTCTTTTACATTTCGACACTCAAAATCTAACTATAGAATACTTAAAGACTCAAAAAAAATTCACCAGTACGAATAAAGAAGTCTACGAGCTGATAAAAGCTTCTCGAAAACTTGCCAAATGGGTTTCAAAACTTACAGATGTAGAGTATGTCTCATTCTTTAACTTAAAATAATGAAATTTTTAATCTCAAAACTAATAATTTGGCCTAAGGACAAAAATCTTGAACCAAGGGTACTGACATTTGACACTGCAAAAATAAATGTTCTAACAGGAGGAAGCGGAAGAGGAAAATCATCGATCATACATGTAATAGAATACTGTCTTGGCAGTTCTAGAAATGGGATATCTGTTGGCCTTATTCGAGAAAAAGCTTCAGCATTTGGGATTCTTATCGAATTGGAGAAAACCGAATTGCTTTTAATAAGAGAAAACACAAAGGATGCGACATCGCATGCATTCCACAAAATTGAAGACATAACAATATCAATTCCCAATAGTATCGAGGAATTCCCCTACCATAGGACACAAATTAAAGAGTATTTAAATAATTTATTTTCCTTTGCTGAGGAGGGGTTTGCTGAAAAAAGAATCATCAATTCATTTGATTCTCAAAAGCCTAGCTTTCGAACTTCTCTCTCACTAAATTTTCAACCCCAGAACATCGTAGCTAACCAAAATATATTATTCTACAAGGCAGACAATTCTGTAAACAGGGAAAAATTGAAATTATTCTTCCCCTATTATCTTAATATTGAAGATAACGAGATTTTAGAATATAAGTCATACTTAAAGAAATTAGAGCGACGGCATAGAATTGAAGAGATAACCTACACCGAAAGTATTGAAAAATATTATTCAGTAAACGCTGAACTTCTGAAACTTTATCATAAAGCTGTAGATTTTGGTGTAATTGTAGAAAATAAAAAGGCAATTTTAGACGATCAGTTTGTAATTTCAGAGCTAGAAAAGTTAAAAGAAATAGACGTAAGTAAAATTTTAATCCCCGAAAATCAAACACTTAAATCGTCAGAAAGGATCTTCCAACTATTAAATGATGAGCGAAAGTATGCCGAACAATTGGAAGACTTATCCAGAAAATTAGTTTTATTAAATAGCGTAACCTCTAATAACATTGAAGCAGGCAACAACAATATTCAAAAAGAAGCTAGATTAGCTCCTCTATCATGGATTATAAAACATAGTATTAATGATAACACTTGCCCTTTCTGTCAATCCGAAGCTCCTGTAGATCAAACCTTTGAAAACCTTGGTAAACTAAGAAACAGACTAAATGGATTAATTGATAAAGTGAAGGATTCAAACGCGGTGCTAAAGAAGGAAATAAGGAAAGTAAAGGAACAAGTCACTAAAACAGAGTCAGCCCTCAATGAAATAAGAACAGTCTTATCCGTTGAAAACGATAATGACAGCAAATATAATTATATACAAACCAATGCTTCAATTAATAAATTCATTGGGACTGTAGACATAACATTAAATGAATTTAGAGACCTTTCGGAAGACATTTCAACATATGATGCATCTGAGTTGAAGGAAGAGATTGATAGAGTAAAGAAAATAGTAGATAAGGAAGTTTTAAAGAAAAGGTATGACGATACTATGCGTGCAATAAACCAAAATATAAAGAAATATGCAGAATTACTTGAATTACAGGGATATAATTTAGAAATATCCTTAGATATTAAGACCGAGCTGACAATAGTTTTCAACGTAAATACAGATAATCCTTATACTCTCAATCAAATGGGAAGTGGGGAAAACTATATGGGATATCATATTTCAACTATGTTGGGAATTCATGAATATCTATTTGAAAACAATGAATCAAAAATCGCTCCGTTCTTGATTTTTGATCAACCTTCTCAAGCATATTTTCCTGAGGGAGACGATGAGAACGATGAAGACACTTCTAAACTAAAAAATCTATTCTATACCCTCTCTGAATTCAATAAAAACACAAAAGGAAAAGTACAAATCATCGTTTTAGAGCATGCAGGAGAGAAAAACTGGAATACCTTCGATAACATTCATATGGTGGAGAGATGGAGGGACAATAATGGAGATATCAATAATTCAAAATTAATTCCATTGAATTGGATTTAGAATAAAAGGAAAAACTAAAGAAAATTATCATTTAGAATAATAAAGACGATGTTAGTACAACAAGATATAGACAAGAACTAGGATGAGATGCCATAACAGGAGTATGGTTTTCTAAGGACACAAGCTGGGATCTAATAGAAAAGAGGAACTTATAGCGTGTATTATTAACCAATTTGTATTAATCAATTTGTTTACCGAACAAATTATCATCAAGTACTTTGAGATGGCTCCAAGTCTATGTTCGGATTATGCGAATATTCATCAAACTGAGACGACTCCTTATATCAACACAGAAATCCACCTTAATATCGAGCAAATAGGGTTTTAAAGCAACCATTTTAAATCAATTATTCACAAATATGAAATTTTCAGAAGCATTTAAAAGTCCAATTCTTTCACTCCCAAAAGAAACTAAAGAAAATTACGAAAACGAATTAACACTCTTGCTAAGAGATTATTTAGTTGTTATAAAAGAAATTAACGATTTTAAATCAATAAACGGCCTACATCACAAATCCACTAATAAAAGTATTACTAACAATCAAGAGAATTTTATTCAAGGCATTATAAAAACCATAGAAGAATATTATAAGGGAAATACAGGAAAAAGCTATTCGATATTTTCCAGAACTTTGAATAATAGATTTGCGAATGAAAAATCTATGATTAAAATCAAAACTTATAAACAAAATGACTTCTTCTATAGAATGCGTGTAAAAGAGGACAACTATATTTTTTCAAAAGATGAAATGTTTCATATACCATTTCATATGCGACACATCATTAGTACACAAAGATTCAGTATACCGGGGTTTCCGTCTCTTTACTTAGGAGAAACCGCCTATATATGCTGGGAAGAGCTAAAAAGACCAGATTTAAATAAGCTTCAGGTAAGCAAATATGAGTTAATAAAAAATTTGAGACTTATTGATCTAACATTTAATGTAACTGAGAATGAGAATAAATTAGACTTTGATTATTATAAACAGCTTATGATTTGGCCTCTAATAGCTTCTTGTTCTTATAAAGTAAAGCACAATAATGCTAGTTTTAAAGCCGAATACATCATTCCTCAATTTCTTTTACAATGGGTTAATGAAAGAAATGATTTTGATGATGAAAAACATCAAATCGACGGCATCAAATACAACTCTACGCATTTAAAAGACACTCATAATAAAAACTATGGTGAGATTTCGAATATAGTTTTGCCTGTAAAATCAAATCTGTCGGAAGGCTATTGTATGAAGCTGCTTGACTATTTCAATGTTTCAGACCCAATTTCTTATAATACAATTCAACTTGCCAACTCAGGTGGTCATAATCAACTGTTCAGTAGAAACGAATTTGATCATATAAATCGAAAACTCCCTCTATATTCTGTTGCAAATAGAACGTTAAATTATGGCGATTCAATATTTGGACAATTTGAATACTATCTGGAAGACCTTGACAGACTGAATAAAAAATCTATTACTTGGATTGCTTAAGAAAGTTAGCTTGTACAGAATAATTTATTGTAAAATGAGAAATCCAAATGCCGTTTATAAACTGCTTATCGGTGTGAAAAATAAACAAGGCAATATTTATGAAGGTGAAAATTTAATGGTATGACTTTACTAATGAAACATATATATTAACAATATGGTATCTACCGATATTCTATCCAGAACTTTTCATATCAGATATGGCGAAAGTACAGGAACATGCTTTACAGTCGACATAAATAATAAACAGTACTTTGTAACAGCGAAACATGTTGTTGAAGATATCAACGATGGGGATACAATAAGTATTTTTCAAAATGGCAGTTGGAAAAATGGCAAAGTGGAACTAACAGGCCATTCAGAAAATTCTGATGTGACGGTATTCTCTTTAAAAACATTTATTCAGGGCAACTATATGCAGAACAAAAGTGACGGGTTAATTTTTGGACAAGATCTCTACTTTTTAGGATTTCCATACGGCCTCAAGTCAGAGGTTGGGGAACTGAACAGGGATTTTCCTCTCCCATTAATAAAAAAGGCAACGTTATCAGCAATAATACCTGAAGCAGGAAATTGTCTACTATTAGACGGTCTTAATAATCCTGGTTTTTCAGGCGGTCCTGTTATCTTCAAAGAAAACAACACAAATAATTATAGTATTTGTGGAATAATTTCGGGTTATCGTTTTGAGTTAGTGGAAACAATCATAGACGGACAACCTACCCCGATTCAAGCAAAAACAAATACGGGAATAATTATCGCTTACGGAATTGAAAATGCATTACAATTAATTAAAGCCAATCCCAATGGACGACAACTATAAGCTTAATAGCCATTATCCCTTAATACAGCTGTTGATAGCAATGCTCCTATCACTGTATAAGAAGAATACGACCAACACTTTTGTTCCAGGCACAGCACGCTTGCAAGTCTTATAAAAGAAATACTGCATGACCCAAACAGCTTTGAGTGTGTTAAGTTGCCCAAGATGCTCAAATTCTCTACCAAGGATTATTATTTGTTACTTATATAGAATAAATGGTTGATACCCTATAACCGATAAAATTATGAAATTTTCATATATAGACAGTGAGAAAAAAGAGGCGTTTCCTGATGGCAGTGGTGTTTGTCTATCCTGTGGTGCTCCTACTTTATCATTTCGAGCAACCAAGCAAATAATAATGCACTGGAATTATTGCTATATTTAGGAGAAACTATTCAGGAGTTAACAAATCTCATTATGAAAAACGAAGACTTTAATAGTGACGAAGATATTTTACTAAATACCTACGGCCCTTATGATCACCGTTTGGATTTATCAAGTTATTCATATCCCAATTTGGATATGATCCCAAACGAGTTAAAACTATTTTTTAGTCAAATCCGAACGGTTGGGTCTTCTTTACAAATGCCTATTTTGCTAAGTGGTGGTGACAGTCCAAAGTTTATCGACATTTACCAGTATCCGAACGTCCTGATTGCTGGTACTACAGGCTTTGGTAAAACACAATTTATTTACAATCAAATTGTCTCGTGGATATTCACTAAGCATCCTTCAGAGCTAAAAATGGTAATCTGTAGAAACAAGGTTGTCGATTATAATTTCGCTAATAAATTAGAAAGGCACTTTGGTTCTAAGCCCGCAAATTTAACGAATGTATTAGTGGAGCCTCAAAATTTTGGCATAACAATAGAAGGATTGAAATTGGAATGTGATGCCCGTCTTTATCTCTTTGCAAATGCCGGCGTTAAAAACATTAAGGACTACAATAATCTTTTTGTAAGGCGTAAGTTAAACCCTGAGGATGGGCATCGTTTTATACCGGATATTGTGTTAATAATTGACGATCTGTCTAACTTTATTAATAGCGAATCAGTTTCAGCTTTAATTCAGCTTTCACAGCAAAATCTATATACAGGTATATATATCTTAGCGGCTACCAACCAGATAAACGCCCGTTCCATTTCTTCACAGCTCAGAGCGAATTTTAGTATGCGCATTTCCATGAAATTGATGTCGCAAAGTGAATCTAGGAAAATCTTGGATAAAAGTGGTGCTGAGAAGTTAATTTTCCCTGGCGAAATGTTATATATAGACAAAGGCAACATAAAGAAAAGCAAGCAACCTTATATTGATTATGCCACGATTGAGTCGATCAGCAGCTTTATAGGCGACCAAAAAGGGTACTCGAGTGCTTTCTTATTACCTGAAATCATTGATCATTCTACATTTAAACAACCTGCTTTCGATTTTAACGAACGAGATCCTTTGTTTGAAGAAGCCGCTCGTTTGATTGTAACTCACCAACAAGGTTCAACTTCTTTAATTCAGCGACGAATGAAGCTTGGTTACAATCGAACTGGTAGAATTATTGATCAATTGGAGTCTTATGGTATTGTCGGTCCTTTTGAAGGAGGTAAAGCGAGGGAGGTATTGTATCCTGATGAGTATTCTTTGGAGCAATTTCTGAAAACATTAAATAAGGATGAACCGTCTGAGAATAAAAGGAACGTCTTTAATAAAGAAAGTAGATCAACCGAAGTTCCTAAACCTTTGGAATCTTTTTTAGAAGATGAGGTTTCAAAAAATGTGCCCTTAATAATCGATGATCCTAAAGTTATTATCGATGCCCAGCCCCCTGTAGGGCATCCTAAAAAGAAAAAAGATTATAAGCTTTTTTATATCTTAGCCGCAATTATTATTCTGCTTTTGGTTGTTTATTTTATTAATAATTAAAGGGTTAAGTGGCAAATAATTAAATTTTAAAAACCTTTTCCCTATGCCACTCCAAACTTTCTTTACTTGGCCAATATTGTTTGGTTTGAGGCAATGCAATGATCTTATTCTTTAATCTACCCAAACTATACCCATGCCCTTCATCTTCATAAATTTGTTGCGATACTAATATTTTATAATCAGTAGATATGCTGATCAATCCTCTATCAAAAACCCTATGCATATTAGGGCAAAGTGCAATACCATTCGTTACTTTATCATCTTGACCAACACTAAAAGGAATGATATGGCAGGCATCAATAAAGTTATAACCAAATGTTGAAGTTAATCTCATTCCTGTAAATGAACAGGTTGATTGATAAAGCTGAGGAATATAGCGTTTGAATAATGCACTTCGAACGAAAACCTCTTCTTCTGTTTCTACTTTTATTTTATTCAGCCGAACCTCTGGTTCATTTAGTACATACTCTTCCAATTCGTGATAGTAACCCCTGCCCTCTTGTTTAGCTTTGAAATAATAAGTTTTACTTGAAGAAAAGTAGGTATCTAAAAGGGTAGACAAAACCAGTTGGTTATTTATAGGATCTGATAATAGAACAAATAAATCATCAGCCAAGGCGCCATAATCTAATACTTCGGCTAATGTGTTTACACTTTTAATATGCGCACTGATTTGGCAGCCGGGTTTTGCTTGTAAAGACCACAGTGGCTGTCCTTCTACCTTATCACTCTGTAAATAATAAAAGGGTTGTGTAAAATCAGGTCGATTTGCAGCCTGAACTAACAATCGCCAATTCTCCTGAAAGATCCCCACCAAATCAGCATTGACCTCAAAACGATTATTCAATATTATCTTCTTTTTTACCAATTCCACCAAAGTAATAAGCAATATTGGCTTATGGGGTGCTATTCCAAATTTTGTACCCCCTCGCTTAATGCGAGTGATGGCTTTGAGGTATTTTTGAAGTGTAGGGTTTTGCATATAGATGGCTAATATAGGATTTCTGGATAGTTATATGAAAGTTGAGTGAATCATTTGAAAGGATTAAACCGGAAATAACATCGGAAAACTTTGACCTTTACTTATATTGCAGAAACCTAAAACCAAACAACATGGATTTATTTTCTATAGACAAAAAGAATGAAGAGGCATCCTTTCAAAGAATTGCCAAAGAACTACTTAATAATTACGTAATCATGAGCAATCATGTTCCTTACAGAATCACCGAAATTGAATTTTATATTGATAGCCCTGATCATGGTGATGACTACACACATGGTCATCCATTACAAAAAACAACTGGGAGATGGTATATGCACGGTTCGGGAATGGATATTACCTGTGGCGGTGATGATTTCTATGGTGGTATCTTGATACGGGCAATATATAATCTAGATAATTCTATTTATGAAAAAGACAGATATGTCTATGGTCCAATAAAAATCGTTGCAGAACTTTTTAAAAACCTTGATAGCGTACTCCTCCATTCATTTCCTTTTGGCCTAGTAAAAGATGAGAGCAACTTAATAAAAGAAAAAGAGGAACCCATTGCTGCTCCAAGAATCGGCTTAAACGAAAAGAATAACCCTGATATGCATAATAAGCATTATCGCTTTTTGGTTATGCCCAAAAAGCAACACGGCGAAAAAACAAAGATAATAGAGGCTATGAAACAATCTGGGAAATATACAGAAGAACAGATAAATGGGGTTTGGGGGTGAGCTCTTAAATCTTGAAGTGTCGAGTAGCTAAGGGGAATTGCACCCCAAAGCCCTCACAGAACCGTGCGTAAAACTCTCGCCTTACACGGCTCTTCCAGATCAAACTCCCTCCTACCACCTACGGCTTAAGTAATTGCCAGTCAGCAAATAGTTCTGGTTGTGTTTTGCAGACTCCTTTTAGCCAGCGGACTGCCCGCTTTAGACTAAAGCGTCTGGTTTTCATAACCCATCTTACTAATCGATTATTCAACCACCACCATAAACCTGTTGTTGTCCACTTGTTCCATCTACAATAGTAGCTCATCCAGCCCCGTATTTTGGGGTTTAGTAAAACTGCCATTCGTTGTATAGGAATCTGCCTTCGCTTAAACTTCATATCCCTGACACTGTCCTTTACGCTTCTCTTGGATACATTAGACATACATGGGGTGAATGCTAGTTCTCCGCCATTGGGATTATTGATCCAACGTGGTCTAAAAGTATATCCTAGGAAATTGAAGCTTCTATTCTTGCATCCTGATGGATGTTTCTTGTTTGGACAATACACTATTTGTGTTTTCTCCAAACTTAATTCTAGCTTGCATTGCTGTAGTCTTTGGGAGATCTTACTTTTAAGGAATTCAGCTTGTTTTTGACTAGCACAATGAACAACGATATCATCACAGTACCGTTCGAACTTGATATAGGGATAGTGTATTTCCATCCATTTGTCAAATGCAAAGTGAAGAAAGATGTTTGATAGCAATGGACTAATAACCCCTCCTTGAGGTGTTCCTTTTTCCCGACTTACTATTCCTGCTTCTTTCAACACTCCAGCTTTTAACCATCGTTCGATGTACAATAAGATCTATTTTTCAGTTGTGTAATGCCTAACTGCTTTCATCATTAAATCATGGTCTATGATATCAAAGAATCCTTTAATATCCATATCTATTACCCAGCTGAGATGCTTGCACCAACGATGGGCTTGCGCCAAAGCGTCATGTGCGCTCCTTCCTCTCCGATAGCCGAAACTACTTGGATGAAAGGTTGCATCTATTTTAGGCTCTAAATAGCTTTTGACCACTTGCTGGGCTATTCGATCTTCTACCGTAGGAATACCCAAACCTCTGTAGCCTCCTGACTTCTTGGGAATTAAAACCTCCTTTACTAGGGAAGGCATATAACTTCCTGATGTCATCCGGTTCCATAGTTTGTACATATTCTTGGATAGATTTTCGGCATAGTTACCTATGCTTTGTCCGTCCACCCCAGCACTCCCGCGATTGTCGCGTACATGCTTGTAAGCATCTAGCACCATTCGTTTGGTGATAGGATGTGTTTTTGTTTCGTAATAATCAATCATCCCTTTTACAGTTGTTGTTAATCTTAAAACTTAATCTGGTTCAGCCCTTCGCTATTGTCTGTTTTCACAAACCGTTGTCACTACTACGGCTGAATCCGTCCCTGTATAGTCATGGTATTCGCCTTACAATTTGTTTGCTTGTGCTTTTCCATTTCATTCTACTATACAAGTTCCCTTGTTGTAAGTAGCACCTTTGTACCATCAGATTTTAGCAACAGTAAATCACCAGTTTATTAGCTAAAAACAGAAAAAGGGGCGATCTTTTTGGTGTGAAACAAATAAGACGCAGCCCCCTTAATAAAAACAAGGTTTTTATGTGGTACAAAGTTAAAGAATTATTTGAATCAGGGCTCAACACCAGCCAGAAACAGTTTATGACCGCTGGACTTTATCTGAACGAGATTGCGCACTCCTTCATTTTGACAGAATTTTCTTCACATATCGATGTTTTAAGAAGGTAATTCACTTTCGTTCAGCTCTCCATATCTTACCTGACAGCTATTACGCTGCCTTTTCCTCAGTCGCTCAGTACCAACCCCTTTCGGAAGAAAGCACCACTGGGTGGTTTGTAGGGTTTGTCTGTCAACCCCTACGATGGGCCTAATCCATCATCATTTCAATAGCATACGACATCCCGTCGTTTCAAGGCGCACCACAATTAGTGACTTCAAGATTTAAGTTATTCATCAATATATTTGGCTATTACAAGTAAACATTATATATTTGTTTCATCAATCCCCCGCACGCCTCTGATTTAAGCGCAATTTGCGGGGCTTTTTTTTGCCTTCTTTTTTCAATCCTAATGAAATATATTAAACCCCCTTTTTCTACTGCTCAACATATCGAGCTCTTAAAATCAAGAGGACTAGATATTCCCGATGAAACCAAGGCTCTACAACATATTTCTAATATTGGATATTTCCGATTTACCGGCTATATGTATCACCTACAGGAGAGAAGCAATGGTTCACATCAATTCATTGAGGGGATTTCATTCGATGACATAATCGGCCATTACCAGTTTGATAAAAAGCTAAGAATATTAATTTTTGACTATATGGAAAGAATCGAGGTTGCATTAAGGGCAAAGCTAACCGACAAATACAGCCTTAACCATGGATTTTATTGGTATTCAATGTATAAGTTATATGATGACAATCATATTTACGACTCTATAAATGGGGAAATCCATGAAAAATTCAAGGATCCTCAAGAACGATTTCTAAAAGCTTTTAAAAATAAATACAGTGGAGAAAGTCTTCCTCCCTCAAATATGGCAATGGAAATTTTGACTTTAGGTAAGCTTTCTCGCCTTTATAAAGGGTTGAGCAATAACAAAGAGAAAATGGCCATTGCTGAGGATTTTAATCTCCCGAGTACCATTCTTTCTTCTTGGCTAATTTACCTTACAAATATCAGGAATATCTGTGCTCATCACTCTAGACTCTGGAACAGAACTCTTTCTGTGGACAGACCTGTAATACCAACAAGAAAAAAATACCAGTTCAAAGGCACTATACATCCCAACTTTAATACAACTATGTACGGAGTGATTTCAATTACAGATAGGCTTCTTACTGCAATAAATCCAACAAATTCATTCATTTCTAATATCTCAGAATTAATTCACCACCATCCAATAAATCCACGTCTAATGGGTTTCCCTGATGATTGGGAAACAAACGCAACATGGCATAATAAATAGTTGTACCCCATCAAAAGAATCGAACAAACGAATAGAGATATGGCTGATGTATTGTGGATTGTATATCAAAGAAAATATTTTGATTTCTTATGAGAGCAATAGATAAAAATGCCTAGCAATTACTATCTTAGAGTACAAGGACGCCTTGCCCAAAGTACTAATTGCAATTAACGATAAAAAAAATATATTTTTATTTCATAATTTTTAGTTTCCTTAATTGCGACATTATCGACCCCTTTAGGGCTTTTCTTACTTCTAACCGACAAGTCGAACCCCAAATACAATGCTTATATACTTGGTCTAATAATAAGGCGTTACTATATACCTTTTGGTCTCAACTTTTTAAATTCTGTAGCCTTTCAAAACAATGAACCTGCTGAATTATAACTGAATATCTGAACTTCAATTCATTTACTTTCCACCCACGTAGATTATTATGGCTAATTAAAAACAGCTATAAATTCTCCAATTACTGTTATTCCATTTCCGTTTACTTCATCAATAATAATGTCGGAGAAACTTTCATTGTATGAATTAGGCTTTAATACAATTTCGGTGTGCTCCCAACCTTCTTCAGATACTACCTTTTGACTCGAATATGTTTTAACTGTAAATCCGGAATTAAAATCTGGATCTTGCACATCTCGATTTTCTACTAACACTATTTTACCATTCCTTGAACCTCCATCATATTTTTTGAAAATACAAATTGAACCATTTGGAATTCTCTTGTTCATAGATTCGCCTACTACTTTACAGGCAAAGTAATTATCGTTTAAAGCGTATTTTTCTTCAACTTCCAACTCAGTATAAGCCTTTTCAGTTTGTAGCTCACTAAAACTTCCTGCTGCAGCGTAGAAGTCATATAAAGGAATAGTATGTTTAACTTCATTAATGACCTCAATTGGCAACTCAATTTTGAGTTGTATATTCTTATCGTTTTTTCTGTTATTACTTTCAATATTATTTACGCCATCAGTTATGTACTGATAAATTGAATCTTGAACTGTATGTTTAAGAGTGAAGTTAAAATGAACTACAGGTACTTTCTTATTATTTTTGTCATCATTTTTAGTTCCTTGTTCTACAGAATCTTCTATAACATTTAAATCTCCAAAAAAATAAAAATCACTGGCTTCATTATTGCTTTTTTGAATGAATAAATATATTTTTAAATTTGTTGATTTTGAATTTAAAAGAGTTTGTATCTCATCACTTTTAAGAGTTCTATTGGATTTAGACTCCCATCCAAATTCATTTCTGTTAATAAAATGGTCATTGTATTTTGTAGTTGATGAAATTTCATCTGATTTTTTATATGTAACAAATAATGGAGAACTGCCGTCTTTTATCTTATAACCATAAACAGTACTTTCATAATTTTTGTCCCAATTTAAAATCCGACAAACATCTTTTCTTCCATATTTTTCATATAAAAGAAAGCCATTGACATATCTATCAAAAGAATAAATTTTATCATACTTACTTAAAGCAAAGTGAATGTTATCTAAAAGGTACATTTTGAATTTTTCGTTCTTTAGATGAACTAAGAAATCATCATGAAAGATAAATGTATTTTTTAACGCTATTATTTTTCTCTCTTTATTTACGAATTTAAAATTTAGATTATTAATACAAGAGTTAATTGTTTCTGGTGAAACATTGTACCCATATTTTTTAAAAACAATTTCTTTAAATTCATGAATGCTCAAATAACCATTGATTATTAATTCTTTGAGCATTAATGTTTCCTCAATTCTCTTAGAATTATTAATTTCATTTGCAAAAAGAATCAATAGTTCTTTTTGTTCACTTGTTAATTCTAATTCTAACTCCTTTTCCTGTCTGCAGGCAAAATGATAATAAGAAGTCTTATTATATTGGACAAAAGAATATGGGTCTCTTGCTTCACTATTTACAAAATCCATCATCATCGGAATGCGTCCTAACCTATACTTAAGAAGCAGATAATCGTTTTTCAAATCGGATAAAAGTCTCATGTTAGCGGAATCTATCGATTGAAATATCTTTTCCTTGGTGATTTCATCAAAGTTTATTGTTGATGAGCCAGGAAGCATCTTACTACCTTCAGAAATTAGTTTTCGTAAAGTGTCTTTGTTAAATGATGTGTCGCCATACAAGGCTATTGGAATTAAATAGCTATTTTTATAATTCCCTATAAAATCCACTATGGTTAAATAATCCTTACCATTTGCTTTTCTTAACCCCCTTCCCAATTGCTGCACAAATACAATTGCAGAATCAGTTGGTCTTATCATTAATATTTGATTGATTTTAGGAATATCAATTCCTTCATTTAAAATATCAACTGTAAATATATAATCTATCCTTTCGTTATTATCAGTAGATTCTAACTTTGAAATGGCTTCTGCACGTTCAATTTCTGAATTATTTCCTGATAATGAGACCGTTTTAAACCCTCTTTCATTAAACTTTGATGATAGGTCTTTAGCCTCTTCATTTCTAGAACAAAAAACTAATCCACGTGTGATTCCATTATCACTACCGTACAGCTTGGCTTTCTCAATAATCTTTTCAACTCTTTCATCACTACTCAATAATTTAAAATCTTTAGTATTTTCAATTGTTTCGTTATTAACCTTTAGGTCTGTTATACCGTAATAGTGAAATTCACTTAACATTCCTTCTTCCATGGCTCTGTTCAACCTAATTTCATAGGCAATATTATGATCAAAGAGACTGAAGATATCATTTCCATCGGTGCGTTCAGGAGTCGCTGTCATCCCTAACAAGAACTTCGGATTAAAATACTCAATAAATCTGAGATAAGAGTTTGCTCCAGAACGATGAGATTCGTCAATTATAATATAATCAAATTCCTCTTTATCAAAATTCAACAAATGATTTTCTCTTGAAATTGTCTGAATAGTAGAAAAAATAAAGTCCACATCCAATTGTCGTTTATCCCCAGAATACATACCATATGTTTTCTCTTCTTTAAATAGCTTTTGAAAAGTTTCTAGGGCTTCTCCAGCAATGTTCAATCGATGGACTACGAATAAAAGCTTTTTGGGGTTAAAATTCTTAACATCAAATGCTGATAAATAGGTCTTACCCGTTCCAGTCGCAGAGATAATTAAGCGCCTTGATTTTATTTTCTAATCTTAATTGATTTAGATTCATCAATGGCTTCCTTTTGCATTGATATTTGGTCATTATCTTCAGTTGTTTCATCAAGACTTGTAAATCCTAGCTTCGATCTTAGTTTAAATAATTGCTCCTTGTCATATATGTGATTCGTAGGTCTTCTATAAACTTCGGCAGTGACAACAGTAGCTTTTGCAAAATCAGTTTAAACTCTTTTAGTATCTTCTCTAACTGATGCCACTATAATCTAAATCCGACACCTTTAGATTCCATTCTTTATTGGTAGATAAAGCATTGGCAGTTAAATTACTACTACCAACAATAAGATTATAATGACTCATTATTTTTGAATATGTACCCTTTTGCATGGGCGTTGTCCTGTAGTCAGGATACTCAATCTCAACATTATTAAAATGCTATTAATCTTTTTGAGTGCTTCAGGTTGAGTAAAATTTAGATATTGAGAAACTAATATTTGTCCTTTTATACCTCGTCTTTTCTAATGCCTTAAACTGATTAATAATTGTTGCAATCCCACTTGTAGTTACAAATGCAACTGAAATATAAAACTCACTACATGTACTTAACTCTCTAAAAGAGTGGATAAAACTCTTTCTTTGGTGGAGTTTTTTGATTGGCTCAGTAATTGTGGTTGATACTCTACATCCGATTCAATATTCTTTATCAACAAAACCAGTATATAAACTGTTCTTAAAAATAGATTTTACATCATCCATTAGCATCAGCTTATTCACTATTGGAATATCGGCAGCTGCCCAATCAAGACTATAAAGTTCATCTACTTTTCAACCATTTAGATTAAATGTTCATTAAAAGTTATTTCTTTATATCAACTTCGCAGATAAAACTATGCATAGTTAATTCAAAATCCGGATAATTGTGAACAACTGTTAAAATATAAATCATTGAATATTGGCTACAATATTTAACTCCTCATATAATTCCCGTTTAAAGCCTCCTTTTTAGTTTCCTCGGGTTCAACCTTCCCTCCGGGAAATTCATACTTTTTAGAGATGTAAGGCTAATTTACTTTCCGCTCTTTGAACACAAAGAATCTTCTCCATCGTATTTTACAGATTGCTGCTACAACCTCTATTTTTTTCATGTATATTTTGTGGTTTAAGACTAGTTTGGTGCTTTTACTTCAACTTGTTCTAAATAAACGAATATACCCTCTTTATTTTAAATAAAGCAAAAAAGCTATATTACCATTAAAATAAAGATAAATTTTTCACAGATTGTGACCAGGTAGTATTAGTTTAAATTTTCGAAACGCTAGTTTATTAATTGTTGATATGAAATATTCCGGTTATGTTTGATTACTAAATCGTAACTTATTATGAATGCTTTTAGCAAGCAAGATCCCATAAAAACCTTAAGTACCCCTCATTATTTAAATTTGGGTGAGATGACAGAAATACTAAAAAGCAATCTACGTTTACTTGATGGTGATCTCCCTATGATTTGGGGAGAGACACTTAAAATCAACGTGCTACATCCGAACCGAACGCTTAATCAATTAGCGGATATCCTAAAAGAGATGAATCCATGTGGTTATAATAGTTCCCTTTTACCTATTCTATATTCAAACCGCCTAAAACGAGTATTGGCTTCTGTCTTAATGGGTATGAATAATACAAACGTATATGACGGTACGCTAACTCCTTCAGGTGGATATATTGTGGTGAAGGATAAAGGAGAAACTCTAGTCTTTAATGATTACAACTGGCAGGAAGGATTGAGCAAATTAATGAACCATACTTTTATTTACGTTTAATGAGATTAAATCTTGAGGTCGCAAAATGCGACCTCTATTCATTGAATGTATTTTTCCAAAAACCAAAGTTGACCTGTTGCTAAAAGCTGCAAATACGTTTGATGTATACCAGGTCAAATCTACTCAAACATTGAGCGGTGCCGTGTTATTTATTTAAGTAATTCACTCGCTGCGCCTTTAGATATGTATACAATCGCAGGAGAGCCTTCCTCTGATTTTGAAAACATACCAGTTATTGGATCATGAATAGCACTTGTAGCGGTAATGTATAATCGATCTTGTGAATCGATATGAAGGTTTGTGATTTGATTGTCGAACGGAAGAGCCAAGGGATAGATAGTTCCATTTTCTTCAACTCGAAGAGTGCTTTTAAGAACATAAGCGGTGGTTGCACCTATAGGATCTAAATTTTCCTGCAGTATGAAATTTACCTGATCCGAAGTATAAACCGATCCGAATATTTGTGCTCTTTTCGTCGATACGTTTTGTCTATCAGAAAACTCCCAGCTTTCTCCCCTATCTGTAGAGAATTCTGCTGCGTAAGAAGCAAGCTTTCTACCTTCTTCATCTTTGGTATGACTAGTCCATAAAGAAAAAATGGTATCTTGTTTGGCTAAAAAGCCGTGCATGCGTTGTTGAGGAGACCGTATTTTCTGCCATGTTTTTCCTCGATCTTCTGTTCTAAAAATGTACATATGAGTGGATACTATAAGTATATCATCAATACTCCCATGGATGGCATGGGCTTCCCTTTCTTCAGGGATTTCTATCCTGAACCAATTGGAATCAGAAAATTTATTTTTGTTATCTAAAACGCCTTGCTCTTTGCTACAGCTTGATAAAATCAATAAGCAAAAAAGGAATAGGGAAAAGTATTTCATGATGTTTGGATACTTCGACATATCGTTTATTTTTATTATTACAGATAAACAAACATACGTTTCTATAACGACAATCCTAGTTACCAATATTATCGATACATCGTAGAAACGAAAAAAAACCAAATTTGCGAAACCATTAGTATTCTCATTGATATTTTCTTAATCCACTAATTAATAGTATATTACCTTTTTGCAATAATTTTGCGGTTTTGTTGTTTCGAACTATTCAACTTTCAATTCACTAATAATGAAGATATATGGGAAAGAAAAAAGCGCTTATAACACTCGCGGTTATACAAACGAAGGAATTCACCGCAAATGACCATCTTATGCCTATCAGGGATGATACTCTTAAAAGTAAACTTGCCTTTGGCTTCGGCGCCTCAGATAAAGATACCAAAGCAGTGGAGTGTATGTTTAGATATGAGCTACTTTCAGAAGGTAGTTCATTTATCACCTTAGAAATACTTTGTGGATTCGAAATTGCCCCGAATGCAATGAAAATAGTGCAAAGAAATGAAGGACGGATCATCATAATCCCCCAAAAATTAGCTATAAGGCTAGCGAAAATTGTAGCTGGTACAACCCGGGGTGTCTTATTTGCGAAAACAAAAGAAACTCCTTTATCTAAATACTCTATTCCAATTTTGGATGCTTCGGAGCATATCACTGAAGACATAGGGCTTCCTTTACGCCCAATAATGAATTAAGTGTTGTTATAAATAAAGTGCAAATGAAAAATTTTAAACTAAGACCAGTAGGTTTAGAGATACAAGAACTCAATGTATACAAAAATAAAAAAATCGATGATACTTCGCAAATCCTTGTTAATGTTGGATATGGTATTTCATTGGGAAAACCCCAGACGATAACATGTGCAAACAGAGTTACATTTTATTCGGAAAATATGCCGGTCATCATAATACAATTGGTTTGTACTTTTTATCTTGACCATAATGAATGGAAAGCATTACAAAATAGTAAAATGAAAGCATTTATTATACCTAAAAAAATCGCTAAGAAATTATCTGAATTTGTTTTGAATACCGCAAGAGGTATTCTACATGTTGAAACCGAAGGAACTATCTACAATAATTATCCTATCTCCTTGATCGATATCGATGGTCAAATTAATCAAGACGCGATGATTCCTTTCTATACTACTGACTATAATCGTTCCACAATGAATTAAAGCAGTGCGCAACAAATTATATTTCATTTAATCCAGCAACTTCAAAAGCATATTTCAGAGTTTGCTTCTGGTGATATATCTAAAACTTGCTCTCGTAATCCATCATTTTCAGTAATGAATATCTTTTTCATCTTGGCATATTTATTTCAGCTTACTACAAACCTATCTAAACATACAAAAAACCTAGTACTAGTCATTCTTACTAAACTATTTATAGAGAAATTCACCAAGCTTTACCAATAGATTGGCGTCGCTAGGTAAAGGCAGATCACTATCTAAAATTATAGAATCCTTAATTAGCATATATCTTGGGATTGAATAAATGCGATAATCTTTGGCGAACTTCCCGTTAAACCCTTCCGCTAGATTAAGGTGGATTGCCTTTGATGGAAATTTCTTGACGGCACCCTTCCACTTATCAACATCTTCGTCTAGCGAAAGCATTATAAAAACAATATTATCTTCCTTAAGTTCATCAATTAATTTGTTGACGTTTGGAACTTGAGCGATGCACGGTACGCACCAGCTTGCCCATACATCTATAAACACATATTTATTCTTAAAGTCCTCGGTAGAAATATGATTTCCACCCATATCCACCGCGGTGAAAGAAGGCGCCACACTATTTTCCTTTAAGGGTGCTCGGTTAGATATTCGCAGAAGTTCATAAGACATTGCAGCCTTCGATTTCTCAGGTATCTTTGCTTCCGTCAGGAACAATTCCGTTAATCTAACTAAGCTATCTACCCCAGGCCGGAAATCTCTAGGTTCATTAAGTAGGTCATAAATAATTGAAGCTTTCGCATAATCTTTTAAGGGATTCGTAAACAACGTGTCAATCTTTTTAAATGCATTTAAAAAATATCCCTCTCTTACATAGAGTTCAGTATCAACATCTTGATCCCTGTTTATTAAATACGGCAAATAACTATAGGTCCAGAATCCCTGTACTGAAGGTATTATCTTTTCAATTTCCTGGTCATTCAACATAGAAGCCCCAATATGTATTTCAACAAACTGGCTGGCATCCTTTTTTATTAATTCTTCTTTTTTTATAAGATTCAGTAAGGCCGACGCCCTTCTGTATTCATCTCCGATGCTATCTGTTTTAAGAATAGCTAACTCCTCTTCCGACAATAACTGATAGTCCGGGGAATCATGTATTAACTTCTGCTTTAGGCGATAATAATTATCTATTTTATTTATGATAACTTTCTTGTCAACGTTCTCCCCAATTGACAATTGATTATTTAACATCTTCGAACTATTTTGCACATCAAAAAGGAGTTGATTTACCGTTGAAAGTTCTCCTTTGAAAGCCAATGTTTGAGCAAAGGATCGTCTTGACGAAATATCTCCGGAAACAAACTGAGTAGCTCCAGGACTTACATATAATTGAAAAAAGAATGAATCAATGGCAAGGTTAACTAACTTGGACTCTTGTAGCTCAACGTTATATTTAAATCTACCTCCTTTGTCAAGGTCCAAATGGGATGTGTGTTGCACTAAAAATTCTTCCTGATAGTTAATCCTCAACTGTTTATCATTTTGCTTACTGTTAATCAGTTCTCCTATTATAACAGCATTTTGGCAGTAGGCTACGTTTGCAGCCGTTACAAATAAAATAAAAAGTAATGTTCTCATGATAGATTTAAAATGTATTCTATTGGACAATTAATTTCCCTTCTCCATAAATTAGATCTTGTTCACCAACTCCTTGAACCACGATACTGAAATCACCGGTAATATCCCCGGTCAGAAAAGTGAATTCCGTTTCCCCGTTTTGATCGAGCAAGGTGCCGGGTTGCCAAAATAAAGTGGAAAAGTATTGGGGTTCTGACAGGTCTTCAGCCTCAGCATTCACTCCGTAAAACTCACGGTCTAAATAGATTCCAGAAGCGCCAAAAACAAAAGGTGGCGCTTCGATACATCCATTATAGATAACAATGGGAACTTTTTCATCGGAACCCGGAAGTATATTTCTCCCATCCTTGTATGCTTTTCCTTTAACGGGAGAGTGATTATCAGGATCACCGGGATGAGCACTACAGTTTAGAAAGCCGTATCTACAAACATAATCACCGCATTCATTAGGACCTGGTCTTCTTCCAAATAGAAAATCATCCATTTTGCCTGTGATTGTAACAGCGTTAAGCGTTAGTGCATTCTCCAACCCTTTTAACTGCCCATCTCCACTGTCTTGTACATTATAACTACCTTTTAACTGGAAGGATGTCTCATTGGCCAGCTTTTGGCTAACTAGATGATATTGATCTTCAATCTCAATGGTGTAACCGGCCCTGTTCTTAACGTTTACCGACAGGAGCACCTTCTTTCCAGTTTCGCTCAACAAATCTTCCCATTCAAGAGTGAACCTGCCCATGCGGTCGGTTGCCACCAAGCTGAATTGGGTGTCTCGCATCACGTTCACTTCAATCGGCTTTTTTAAAGGCTTGCCGTTTTTGAACACCTGCCCTTTGATTTCAGGCGAATGGTATTGCTTTTGAGCATATTCACTTGAAGCGTCCATCAAGCCCTGCCAGGTATATCTTCGCCAGCCTTTGATCAGTAGCATGTATTCTAGGTATTCCTGATTGCTGTATCCCCTTCCCTGCGGATCCGTCGGCAGGTCGCCAAGCTCATGTTCCAGGTAAACGTAATTTTCGATGTCCTTTCGTTTCTCGATTTCAAGGCGATTGTGTTGCACCGCTGCAATGGAAACAATCCCTTGTGAGGGATTGCCGTCTTGGTCGGTTAGTTTCAGTTTTACGGTGGCCTTCTCCTTCTTGCCGTAGCTGGTTTTATCAAGGTCGAACGTGGCTTTATTTCCCCGTTCATATTGGGCGAAGAAGATCCGCTCTGCAAGGGGTCTTCCTTCTTCATCGAGTACGGTGATGGTGGCAATACCCTTGGGCAAGCTCGGTAATGCAACAATAGCCGATCCACCTTGGGGAGTGGCCTGTACGGAAAAGGAAGCATAAGCTTCTCGATAATTATGCAGCAGAACCTGTACTTTTCGCGGTGAATTGCTGTATAGTTCCATCTTTAGGGTGTCCTGTACGACTGCGTTTTTTAAACGGAGAACAACTCCTTTTTCGATTGTGGCAGGAAGTTTATAAAGGCTATCTCGTTTTAGAAATTCGTTCTGTGCAATGTTAAAAGTATAGGCTTTGTTTTTACTAGGACGCAAACTAAAACTACCGACTCCATAACTGTTGCTGGAAAGGGTATCGATCGGAGTTCCGTCTTCATAAAGAATGCCGCTTACCGAAAGTGGTCGGCCGTCTGCGGTTTTAGCTTCCCAGCCAATAAGGCTTTCCTGTCCTCCCACCAAATAGCCTCCTTCAGGAAAGAAGCGGATATCGATTCCTTTTGGCTTGGTCTCTGGAAGCTTTACACTCAAGTATCGGGTCTGTTTGTTATACGTAATCTCCGTAAGCAAGACGGGTTGGTCTTGGTTGATATGCTCTTCTGGGATTGTGATGGTATGGAGGATACTTTTTAAAGGAGTGCTTTTCTGTTGGTAACGGCCTACGCTGTAGGCAAGGGAGGATTTTAGTTTTGGATCGGGGTTATTGACCGTCACCATCACCTTGGCCCTTACCGCCCCGTCGGTTACCACTGTATCTATCAGACTCAAACTGGCTATGAAGTCCTGCTGGGTGACACTTTTGATGGTGATCGCTTGCGTGAACACTGCCAAGGGTATATCGTCTGGGCCGAGAACATTGGTAGAGGCAATCAATTGATAATTCCCAGGGGGGATGGTGTCGGGCAAGGCGAGACTGCCGAAAGCAAGCCCTGTCACCATCATGTACTTGTCCTGCAGATAAACCGATCGGTCGCTTTCTCTGACAAGGGCAAGGGAAAGTATTTGGTGGTTTTCACTGGTGGCTGCTCCTGCCTGAACCAAATAGGCGCTGAACCAAAGATCTTCATTGTTTGTATAAAGGGTCTTATCCGTGTGCACGAACAACAGTCCTACAGGATTACTATTTTGATAGAGGGCCAATTTCTCCAAGAAAATTTCATCGCTTAATTTGCTTTGCGCTTGCACTGTTTCCAATAGCAATAAATTGAATAAAAGGAAAATTGCTCTTGTCATGGCAGAAGATATTATTGGAGATCAAAAAGCAAAACTTGGTATTAAGCTGCGTATCATACAAAATACAATATGCGACATTTTGTTTACCAAATATAAAAAATAATTTACCGTTGTTATACTAAACCCTCATAATAGAAATTAAATCACCGCAATTTATTGGTGGCCAATGCAGTCGTTGAAAAAATGAAAAAAAATAAATTTTTTTTATGGCACAGAACTATGGCTTCAAAAAAGAGTATTAGGCACTGGGAAGTAGCCAATAAGGTATCATCTAAAATATTGTAGATAACCTTTCCGCCATATAAAATAATCATACCCAATGGCCGAAATAGACTTTGTTTCTAATTAATATAAAAATAAAGGGCATTAATATTGTCAAAAATACAAACAACCATCCTAGAAACTTGCCGAGTTTTCCATTTGCAAAGGCATCGTCTTTAAGGCGATCAAAAATTTTACGGTAGCGCTGTCTGCGATAAAACACCAAGACCGTTAATACAAGACTGATTAATAAGGCTATACTAGTTGGTGGAATTTTCGGCTGTCTAAAATACGGGTCATTGACAAAATCCAATAACGCGCTTAAAAACATTATTTGGCCATCAAATGAAACCATAACTAAGAAAAAAATTTTGCCAGGTGGTAATGATTGGCCATCAAACCTATACCCTTTACTATAATAGTTTAAAAGGGTATAATACATTAAATCATAAATATTATAGAACATAACCTTGAATTAGCCTCTAATTAATAACCATACAGTTGAAACAGCAAATAATCAAACAGTTAAAAAAAATCATGGCAATGCTAATTTATGTGAAAAGCGAAGGATGATAAATTCTGCCGGACGCACGGCTGCCAGTCCTATTACTACTATTAATAGTCCATTGAGAATATCATTTTGTGTCATTGTTTGATTTAGACCAACTCTTACATAAAACGCATGTTCTGGTTTTGCACCTTGTAAGGCACCCACTTGCCATAAATTGAATAGGTAGTTTTCAATCATTACTCTCACCCTAAGCCATGTATTGGCGTCATTGGGTTCAAATATGAATTGACGAGTCGCATTCTCACAACTTTTTTCAACCATATTGAAAAAACGACGAACGTTCACATATCTCCACTCGTTATTATTGCCGGCAAGCGTTCGTGCTCCCCACACTAGATTGCCTTTGCCTGGGAACTGGCGGATGCAATTGATGGATTTGCCGTTTTCAGCATCTATATTAAAATCTTCTTGCTCGAAATTACTTAATAGTACATCCGGTTTACTAACAGAATTTAGAGAAACATTTGCCGGTGCCTTCCAAACACCTCTGTCTCTATCAACGCTCGCATATACTCCAGCGATGGAAGGAGATGCCGGTAGAAATAAGGGTATGTTTATAAATGCTTCCTTAAGTTTTGTCTCAAAAGCTGAATTAAAAAAAGGCTCAATTTTAATTAAAAAGCTAGTATCCAAATTTTTAAATCTACTTACATCAACTCCTGAAACAGCTATGCCGAAAGAATTATAAAGAGCAATTGCTTTGTCTTGCAATACAGTAAGAAAATGGTGCTTTTGTTGTGAAGCATCGTCATAGTTAAATTTAGTTTTCGCTGGAACAGCTTTTTTAGCGGCAGCTCCTTGTGCAATTAAGGAGGCAGTAAATGCATTTGTTTTTTTATTTAAGCTTTGCTGCTCAGCTGAAGTAAAATATTCCTTAATAAATTCTACTTTACCATTAATTTCCCTAACTTTCTTTGTAAAGGCATCTACACGAATATTTTTAAAGTAATCGTCGTTGAATAAGGAAAGTACATTGCTTAGTTTGAATAAATTCTTGGCAATCCTGTAATCTAAACCGTTTAGAAGTTTGCAGGATTCACTTATAGCGGTAACTTCAGCAGAAAAAGTCATTTTAATGCTGGCCGTGTCGAAGTTGTATTGATAAGTAGTTTGAACAAACGGAAAATAAGCTGCTCCATACTTTATCTGCTCGGTATTATTAGAAATATTATTTCTAAATTCAATTTTAGATTTTGTTGGATCAATTTTAGATCCTGTCATCTCCTGAAATACATCAATGATAACAAACTTATCTTTTAGCGCGGCGGATTTTTCCATTGCACTGTTGTACACATCGTAAGCTTTTGTTTTGTCTGTAATTCCTGCTAAGTCGGGAAAGACAACGAGCGTTATTTCGCTCACTAAATCTAGTTTTAAAATCTCACTTTTATAAAGCTCCGCATCTATTTCATCGGAATAATCACCAACAGAATGAACATAACAAGGCCCTCCGCCATTATCAAAATAATGCTTGATGCCATAAAACATATTGTTATTTCTTTTGAAGTAATCCGTAGAGAGATTTGCCACTGATGGCATATTCAATTTTATAGTTACTTCTGCCTCCGCTCTATCTTGTATTCCAAAAAATGCTTCGTATTCATCCAATGAATTTATTTTCTTGGACACACCTTTCAGGTCACTGGCAACGACTTCTGTCGCCTTCTCTGTCTTACCAAAAAAGCAAGGAATTGCTGTTTGTACCGAAGCTACGGAAGGCGGCAGTTTTCCAGTTTCTCCGAGATAAACTCCTGGGGTTTTATAGTTCAATGCCATAATATTGAAAATTAAAAGTTAAGTATTTTGTTTGAATTGACGAACTGTATTTTCTGGATTATAATTGATGAGGGGATAAGTGATAACTAAAAATTATTAAGCGAGTAATACTTATTACAATTAAACAGCAAGCATATTTTTATCCTATGGTAGGATAAACTTAATAATTAATATTTGAACATCCATAAGATTCAATACAAATGATTTTGAGCGGCTTATATCTTGGGCGCACGCAGAAGAGTTCTTAATTCAATTTGCTGGATCCCTGTCTAATTATCCTTTAACTGAGGTTCAGTTAAACGTTTTATTGGACTACGGTATAAATGAAAATAGATGCTGTTTTCAAAACCATGGGGGAGCGATCTTTTCGACTAAGACAGGAACTGTTTTTAATAGCCTTTTGATTAAATCGCGGTGTAAATTTTCAGGTAATCTTTTATCATCTAACAAATCCATAATCTTCAATTAAATAACTTAATAATAGACAGTTAACCTTGAAGATATTGAATACTATTCAGAAATCCAAACTTGGGAAAACTGCCTGAGCTATAGATTTGGAATATCCTAACTATGACTTTGGAATATATCGCCTACCAATAAAAACTAACCTCCTTGTTTTATTTAATTTAAATCTTAATTAACTACTACATCTTATTTTTATTATTCATTTCCTAAATCGTTAAAAAAAGCAATAAACCTATGCACAGTTGTATAAGGCTGCCGATTTAAAATTGGATAATCCTTTTCCTTTTCTTTACAGAGCTGTTCGGCTCTACTTATGGCTACGTCTAAATTGGGCCTCAGCTCGTTAAAGTGATTGACCTTTGTTTTGTGATATGCAGGCCATAAACTTCTTAAATGCCTAACGGTTGACTCTGCATCACCAAAATTTCGACCGCAATATTCAAAATGAAGGATAAACCAATGCTCTAGGCAAATAGAACTATAGGCGACCTGAAACCGCTCTTTTTCGATACCATCAAATACCATCTGCAAGTGTGGCGAGTTATCATGGTCAAAAAACAACCAAATGGCATCATATGCATTTTTCTCTCTTTTGGCTGTAAGGCTTCTTTTTCTCGCTTCAGCTAAAAGACTATTAGGATCATTCTGCTTATGACGTACAATTTCGACGGTGATCATACGTTGTTTATCTCGAGGAAGCTGAGCACGAAGAGCCTTGGCATATACATCTTCAGTAAAACCTTCGCAAAGAATTAAAATACGTTTAAATGGTCTCCGTCTACTCATTTATTCCTGCATTGCAATTAAAAAATCTACATCATTGATTATAGGGGTAGCGCCTAACCTTCCTGCTCCGTACCATTTATCTAATGGTGTATTTAATCGTACACCTTCAATATCTGAACACCTAAATAACGTAGATGCACCTGTTTCATCCTTTTCCGCAAACCATACCTGATCTCGCCGAAATATATCATTGGATAATTGCGTTACATCATGGGTAGCAAATAATAGCTGCGCCTGATTTCGATTAATATCAGGATTATGAAACAGCTGAATTAAAAAGCTTGTAACGCTTGGGTGTAAGTTTTTTTCTAGTTCATCTACAATTAGCACATGACCTTCTTCTAATGCTTCTAATATAATACCACCCAGTGCAAATAGATTTTTCGTTCCAGCGGATTCCTCATCTATTTCAAAAGGCTGCTGCCCGACAACCTTACCATTTTCATATAATGGATGAAAAGCTTTAATATTGTATTTATACTGATCTTGAATTTTCTTAACCACTTCCTGAGGTGTGTTACTAGGAAACTTTAATGACTTCCAATCGCTTTCTTGTGCAGAAACGTGGGTAATGCCGGTATCTAGGGCACAGATTAAAGCATTAAACTTTTTTGAAAAGCTAGAATCTTTATCTTCAGCCAGCCTTCTAGCATACAATCGCTTGACATCTTCCTCTGTCGTGCCCTCTAGCATTGGAAACACATGAAGTATACTATCGAAAAATCGATATGCCCCCATCACCACTTCCACGTTATTTTCTGCTGCCTTAGTAAGAAACAATTGATTAGGCAAAACCAGTTGCTCAATAATTTTCTTAGCGCCCTTATAACTATCACCAAATTTGATGTTTTTACCTTCTTCTCGAGTATAAAGAAATGACTTGTAGTTGCCTCTGAAAATACTGAGCTCTTCAAACTCGATATGAAACTTTGAATAAGAAACTTTGTACTCATAATGAACCCCTTCTGAAATAAAATTGATTTCAAAATGGACTGGTAAATTTCGTTTTCCTTTATCTAGCGCAAAGGGTTCATAAGGCAATATTTTAGCATCAGGTTTAAATTCGGAGGAATGAAGCACTAAATACTCCAATGCATGTACAGCTCTTAAAAATCCACTTTTACCTGATGCATTAGCACCATACAATACTGTCGCATTTAGAATATTTTTCTTGTCATTTTTAATATAATTGGTAGATAATCCACGTAGAGATGTTTTGAACATATCTAACTGGACTCGATCTTTAAAGGATCTAAAATTTTCTACTATAAAGCTTAATAACATATATTTGAATTATTCTATATACAAAGATAAGAATAATATATTAAACAAAAGATATTAAGATACTTTTTGCACAAATCATGCAAAAAACAGTACAATAACTCTTTATAGAGCATCTCTAAGCCATTCCCTAATCTTCATACCAAGTCGTTTATCATTTTTAATGTAACAGCCACTTGCATGTTACTATAAATATCGTATTTTTATATATTTAGGAATATCCGGCAGAAAGTTTCTTATTAATATAAAAGAATAATTAATCTAATTTAAAACGGTTTATATTATGGAGTATTCAAAAAACAAAATGGATAAGGTAGGTAAAGCAAAGATGATTCGCTCAATTGCTACAGTATCGATCCCTTTAGGTCTCTTCTTACTTCTAACCGACAAGTCCAGCCCCAAATACAATGCTTATATCTTAGGCCTAATTATAATAGGCGTTATTATATACCTTTTGGTCTCAACTTTTTAATTCTGTTTTTAAAACAATGAACCTACTGAAATATAACCGAATATCCGGGCTTCAATTCTGACTAAGAACTTTGTTTCAAAAAATACACCACGTCAGTATCGCCATCGCCCCTTGGATAAACAAGGAAACTGGAGAGATCATCAGCACTTTTTCGGTACGTACCACAAAAGCAAATGATTTGCTGAAGGAAATCGTCGATTTGTCTTTTTACAGACTCCTAATTCGTCTATCATAATGATTTACGTTATTGCACTATGAAATCAAAGTTTTTAGTTCTCAAATTATTACTCGTTGTTGTAGCATCTGGTTTTCTCGGATTTTACCTCTTCCTACAATTTAAAATCAGCAAAATAACACCTTATATAAAAGAAGAATTTCGCGTAATTAATTTAACAGAAAAGAGTCCGTTTAAACAACTGATCCTGTCCGCCGAATTTAATCAGGAAATTAAAGGGAAGAATATCATAGGGTTCGGGGAAGCTACTCATGGAACTGTGGAGTTTAGAGAATCCTTTTGTGAATTGGCGAGGGAGCTGATTATTAATAATAAGTGTAATACTATGTATTTTTGCAGAACAAGACTTCGGCGATTCTTGGTTACTGAATGAGTATGTAACAAGCGACGCCATTTCAGAATTTCCGGCCAACATAACCCTTCCCAAAGTACAGCAAGATTTGATAAATTGGATTAAGGAGATAAATATATCCAAACCAGAAGATCAAAAGATCTGGGTAGTAAGTGCTGATATGTATAGTCCTAGGACAGCTTCATTGAACGCCCTCTCCTATTTTAACGAGGTTGGGATTTCTATTCCTAATACAAGCATTCAGCTATTAAAAGATGTTGGTTTTTCTCCCACACTCTTCAATATTTTTTTAGAGAAATACACCCCAGACTCTATTTCCACTTTATTAGAACCAGTACATAAGGCTATACAAGAAGAAAAATTTACAATCCAAGAACCGTCCTGGAAAAATAAATGGAAAATTCAAAGTATAAGGTCTATTGAGAACTCAATAAACCATCTTATAAATAACAAAGATTTTAATAGCGGACTGAGAGATTCTATTATATTTGATAATATTTCATGGATTATGAAACAAAGAAATGATCCGAAAGTCTTTATTTTAGCCCATAACGCCCATATTGAAAAAACTGCTGGGAATACACTTTCAAAAAACCGTGGTAGATTAGGTTGGATGTTAAAAAAACACTTCCCAAAGCAATATTACGTCATAGGAACTGAAGTAGAGAAAGGGAGATATACATCATCATTTAATGGAAGTTCATTCAAGATATCACAAAGTTTTAATAAGATAGGTTCGATAATAGCCAAAAGTGTTTCTTCTGAGAGTGGCCTACTGTTTTTAAATCGGTCGCCAAAAATTAAAAAAGAGTTCAATCGCGATAAATTTATTACCTATGGTGTTCTAGATACCGATAGGCCAACTTATCCTGAGATGAGAAATACATCTGAAGCGTTTGACGCCCTTTTTTGGATAAGAGAGTCCCATCCATTACCTTTTATGGCAAACAATGCTTTCAATATCGTAACCAAGGTATCTAAAACAACCGATTCTGTTTTTTTCCAAAACCCGAATCTAACCATTTCGCTTAATAGTCAATATAGTGCTAAACTGGGAAATAATCTTTATGATACGCCTACTTTAGGAGTGATAGAATACTCAAATTCAAAATTCAATAATTATTGGACTATGTTACTTCCCCATTCTTTGGACACTATTAATGTCATTATCAACAAACTTACCCTGAACACTGATAGTCTCGTTCTCTTTATAGCTGGTGATGGAACAGAACACCTACGGTTAAGCGGATTAACTTTAAATAGCTTGAAAATACATAATAAGAACCTAATGTATTCTGCTGTTAACTTTCTTAAAGAAGATACAGGCGAAGATGAATTCGGTTTAATACTAAACGCTCAGAAAGACAATTGAGCTCTTTACAAACTCACGCTTCAGACAAAAGACTACTTGGATCATTCTGCTTATGACGAACTATTTTTACAGAAATCATACGTTGCTTATCTCGAGGAAGCTGTGCACGACGGGTTTTAGCATATTCATCTTCTCTGCTTACTTTGGTAAAAGGAGTCCGTTTCCCACAGATCGAAGATAGTAATATGATGCTACTCCTTTTTAATTGCAACTAAGCCTCTCAAGACAAGAAGAAAGGGATCTTGATATTTACAATCTCTATTTTTTCACTTTATCGACCAAGTTAATAAGGCTCTCTAACTTTTCGGGATTTTTTTCATCATATTCACGATTATAAAGAATTTTACCATCAGGGTCGATTAAATACAATCGAGGGATTGCTTGGGCACCATATTTTTGTATAATCCGATTATCAGAAACAATGTGTACGCCTCTCATCCCATGCTTTTCAATAGCTCGGTTCATTGCTTCTAGACTTTTATCACTAGACATGAAAATCAATTCAATTTTATCTTTTGGAGTATTTTTTTCAATTGTAACGATAGCCGGCATTTCAGCTATACAAGGAACACACCAACTAGCCCAAAAATTAAGCAATACATGTTTCCCTTTATACATATTGAGATCCACTGGATTCCCTTCAATATCCCTCATCACAAAATGCGGAGCATCCATCCCTGCTTTTAAGGAATACCCTTTTAGCGTTTCGAGAATTTCAATACCTTCTATACTGCTTGTAAAATCTACAGGAAACTGTTCGAAAACATAAACTAAGCTGTCTGACGGGTATTTGTCGGTCGGAGCAACATCCATTAATGACTGAAAGGCGAAATAAGATGTGGAATGGCTTTTTATAAAATCAACGGTTGTATTTGATAGTTCATGAGCCAACTGAACGCCCCGACTAGCCACCAAAGGATCACTGAGTTTATCGCCATCTTTTTCGATGAAGTCTTGCATTCTTTTATAAACTGGCTCGGTGATGACTTCCAAGGTCAGTCTTCCAAGATCGTCAGGAGTTAAAAAGTTATTGGAGGCTGATTTTTCGAGTACCAATTTTTTATCTTTCTCAACAAATACAAGTTTTGTAGCCTTATCGTCTACATAAAACTGGAACTCATGCTCGATATCAGTTCCCGAATTAACAGCAACCTGAATCTCAGCATATCGACTATAAAACGGTTTAGTTATCAGAAGACTACTTGCTTTAACGGGAATAGTATCGATCGTACCTAAACCATTTTTGAATTGCACATGAATGTCTTTTATATTGACTTCTTCGGGAAAATGTATGCTTGTCGATGCAACCTGGCTAAACGCATTTAACTGCGAAATCAATAAAAAGCCTAAAGATATGTATTTTACAATATTTAACATCATAACGTCGATTTAGGTAATTAACCAAACATAATGAATAACAATTTATTATCGGTATGTTTATAATTACAAAGTTTATAAACGTTCGTCAAATTAGTTTTTTTGAAATATCCAGATAATATAATATCCCGCATATGAAAAAAGAAATACTTACTCTATTGCTACTAATTTTTGGATTTCACACGCTATTTGCTCAGATAAGTGATACCAGTCTTGATCTTGATGTAGAAAAAAACACCGGAAATTTCGGAACTCTCCTTAGGTTGGAAGAAGATGACCAGCACCTATCTCATAACAAAGGACAGCATTGACAGACATAGCGGTAAATATTCTATTTCTATAAAATCAAATAAAGAGGATGAAAATCAGGCTGGGGTCGCCGCACTCCAATTTCCAGCTGAATATGCTGGAAAAACAGTCAAGCTCAGTGGGTATATAAAAACCTTAGAAGTAGCTGACGGGCATGCGGGGCTGTTTTTAAGAATTGATGGCGAAAGAACAGTATTAGGTTTTAACATAATGCAAAGAGATGGTTTAAAAGGAACCAAAGACTGGGCTTTATATTCTGTACAACTGCCACTGCCGGAAAATGCAAAAACGATTTATGTGGGCGCTGGCTTGTGGGGATCAGGACAAATATGGCTTGACGACCTGAAGGTGTCAATAGATGGTAAAGACCTTGACAAAGCAAAAAAGAAAGAAAAGCGCCCTGCCGAACAAGACACTACTTTTAACAAAGGATCGGCGATTAGCATAAATGAGCTTACTCCTAACTTAGTTAATGACCTTGCGGTTCTAGGGAAAATTTGGGGATATTTAAAGTACTATCATCCTGAAGCAGCAACAGGAAACTATAACTGGGATTATGAACTGTTTCGTATCATGCCAAAGATATTGACAGCCAAAAATGATACGGAAAGAAATCTAGTGCTTCTGGAATGGGTAAAAAATATTGGAACTTTTAAAACTGGCAAAAATACCTTACCGGAGGTAGAAAAAATAAAACAAGTGCCTGATCTCGAATGGATAAATACCAATTTTTTAGGTGATGACTTGGCAAATCTGCTCTTGTTGGTCAAGAATGCAGAAAGAGCTAAGAAACATCAAAACTACTATGTAGGTATACGAGATGATGTGCCCGTACCAGAGTTTAGAAATGAGTCCGCTTATTCCCAATTTTCATTACCAGATACAGGTTTCCGGTTGCTCAGTCTTTTCCGCTATTGGAATATCGTCAACTATTATTTCCCATACAAATACCTTATTGAAGAGAATTGGGACAGTATATTGGAGGAGTATATTCCTGAATTTATTGAGGCTTCCTCAGAACTTGATTATAAAAAAACAGTGCTCTCTTTGATTACTAGAATTCACGATTCCCACGCTTTTTTGTACGATGCTAATTTCACGCTAAATAGAGCTGTGGGTTTAAAGCATCCGGCGATTGAAATCGATTTTATAGAAAACAAGGCTGTGGTTACCAAGTTACTGGATGACGAAGCGGAAATGCAAAGTGGATTGCGAAAAGGTGATGTGATCACTTCGGTCAATAATATACCAATCGATTCACTTTTAAAAAACAGACTTCCTTACATTTCAGCTTCTAATTATCCTACTAAATTGAGGAACCTAAGTATGGAATTGTTAAGAAGCAATGACTCCATCATTAATATTGGCTACTTAAGAAGTGATACGACCGCAAGGCATAATCAGTTGAAAACCTTTTACCAAAATGAAATAAACGCCTTTAATAAATCTTCCTCTGTCGACACTGGTTTAAAAATACTGGAAAATAATGTGGCCTTTTTACAAGTAGAAAACACTAAAGTTACGAACCTACCGAATATTATGGATAGAGTTATGAAAACCGATGGACTGATCATCGATTTGAGAGCCTATCCAAAAGAATCCATCGTCAAAAAAATGGGAGAATATTTATTTGAAGCCCCAATTGACTTTGCAAAGTTCACTATGATTAATGCGGATCGCCCTGGTCTTTTTACTTTCGTCGAACCAACCAAGATCGGTAAAATAAATCCTGCCTATTATAAAGGTAGAGTTATCATCTTGGTGAACGAAAAAACACAGAGCAATGCCGAATTTACGGCGATGGGCTTCAGACTTGCCAACAATGCCATTGTTATCGGCAGCCAAACGGCAGGTGCCGACGGCAATGTTATTCCTATGTTCAACTTACCTGGAGGATTATCGACCCGTTTTACCGGCTTAGGTGTATACTACCCTGACGGCGGAGAAACACAGCGAATTGGTATCGTCCCCGATATTGAAATTAAACCAACAATAAAGGGTATTAGAGAAGGAAGAGATGAAGTATTGGAAAAGGCTTTGGAGCTGATCTCAAAAAACAATTAAATGTGACACAAATTCCGAACATAAGTTAAAGCATGCAACCAAGAAGTAAAAACAGTTTGGTGCACATCAATTCGCTTTTTATCACTATCAAATATAGTATCCCAAATCATTTGGCTATTCCAAATATATTCATCAATATTTGTCTATCAATCAATATTTTGATATGTTTATTGAAGGACTATAAGAAATGCATACAAGACTACAGATTTGCAAAATTAAATAAACTTGAATGGGTTAGAACAAGAAAAATGGAAACACTGCAAGAGCTTTTTGAAAGACTTAATCAAACTGATGAATGCGTAGACATTGAAGCTAAAAAAGCTTCTGAAATGGGGAGGGCGGCCTTAGAAACAGTATGTGTACTCTATCAAGTGCTGCGGAAATAAAAATTCAAGCAATGTAAAAATTATCCGGCAAGTGTAATGCTGGAGAGAATTAAAACAGCAATGAAGAAAAAATAAAGCAACTATCGCAAAGTATGCGACAGTTGAAAAAGATGAAAGAACAAAACCAAATAGAAATTTACCAGGCCAATGATGGTTCTACTCAAATTATTGTACAATTTGAGCAAGACACCGTTTGGCTTACCCAAGCACAAATGGCAACTTTATTTGGTAAAGATGTGAGAACCGTAAACGAGCATATTCAAAACATATATGCTTCTGAAGAATTAGCATCAAATTCAACTGTCCGGAATTTCCGGATAGTTCGTCAAGAAGGTAAAAGACAAATAAATAGAGCGTTAGACCACTATAATCTAGACGTAATAATAGCAGTGGGCTATAGAGTTAATTCAAAACAAGGCACTCAGTTTCGTATTTGGGCAAATAGTGTTCTAAAAGAATATTTAGTAAAAGGTTATGCCATTAATGAAAAACGTTTAGCTCAAAAAGAACAAGAAGTACAGATCTTGAAAAATAGTATTCAAATTCTAAATAGAGCCATTGAAGAAAAAGCCGCAGACAACGAATGGTTGGCTATTTTTGCCAAAGGATTAAGCTTATTAGATGATTACGACCACGAACTATTAGATGCGAAAGGTTTAACTGAAAAAGAAGCAGATTACCCAAGCTTAGATGACTACCAAAAACTCATCAATCAAATGTTAACCGAATTTGATTCAGATGTATTCGGAAAAGAAAAGGACAAAAGCTTTCAAAGTTCTGTAGTACAAATAGAAAAAGGATTTGGAGAAGATGATTTTTATCCAACATTGGAAGAAAAAGCCACCATGCTTTTATATTTAATAGTGAAAAACCATTCGTTTGTTGATGGAAATAAACGAATAGCAGCAGCTTGTTTTCTGAAGTTTTTACAGCAGAACAATATGCTTTATAACAGCCAACAACAACTAATAATTAGCAACGACACACTAGCAAGCTTAACCCTCTTTATTGCTTCTAGCAAACCTGAAGAAATGGAAACAGTAAAACGATTAGTGATTAGCGTATTAAATAGGAATAAATAAAATGACAGACAGCTAAATTATATCAAAAATATGGAAAACAAGTATAGCTATGCTATCCAGTGTACTAAACAGCGAAAGAGCCGTAGCAATCAAAATATTATCCGCCGCTAAACAAAACCTTTTTGAAGATGCCTATAACTTTTAAGTCCAAAAGCTCCTCATCTAATAAATGAATAGGTTCATAAGATGCCAATGTAGATTTTGGCAATAAAATTATTTCCTGATGCTGCCAGCCTTCTTCGGTGATAGTCTTTTTACTGGAATATTCCTTAACGGTGTAGTTGGCTCCAAAATCCCGGTCTACAAAAGAATCGGACTCGACTAAGGTGATCAATCCATTACGGGAGCCGCCCTCGTACCGCTCGAAAAGACAGATGGAACCATTGGGGATAATCTTATTCATGGACTCCCCTACTACTTTACAAGCAAAATAACGATCTGAAAGCTTTCTGCCGCGATCTCCAGATTATAATATGGAATGGAATTAGCTGATGGTGAATCAATTACAGGATTTGGCTCAGAACTGTGCTCAACTACATCGATATGCTCGGCCAAGTAGGCTTTAAGGTTAGTTTCACAAACTGATGATAACCCGCCAACTTCTTGGGAAGGTTTCTCGGGCGGGAAATCCAGTCATGGAATCCTTTTTCGGACATCGAGCGGTATTTGCGCACAGTGCCGCGGTCCAAACCGGTTTCCTCATGAATCTGGCTGGTGTTGAGCCCTGATTCAAATAATTCTTTAACTTTGTACCACATAAAAACCTTGTTTTTATTAAGGGGGCCGCGTCTTATTTGTTTCACACCAAAAAGATCGCCCCTTTTTCTGTTTTTTGCTAATAAACTGGTGATTTACTGTTGCTAAAATCTGATGGTACAAAGTTGCTACTTACAACAGGCGGTTCGCAGAAATATAGACCGCTTTCCAGAAGTTATGTAAAGCTTTGCATAACGTTTGTTATGTAAACAAAAGGATTATGTAAAGTATAAAGCGATTGTTGCCTTTCCATCTATTCCTGAATGGATTTTAATGGAGTTTGCTTTACATAATCCTTGCAGTTAAAAGCTATTTAACCAGGCTTTGAGACCCGTATTTCCTATCCACATTGCATCAACAACTTCGGCAGGTTTAACATTTATATATGCCTTTTCAAGAGCTTGCCTTTTTAGATTAGCATCCGCTTTGGCATATATCTCAGTGGTTTGGACAGATACATGGCCGAGAATGTCCCTGATGTAGACCAGGTTTATTCCAGCTTGCAGAAGATGCATCGCTTTAGAATGCCGCAAAGAATGACAGCTTATCCTTTCAGGAATTAGACCCTGATCTTTCTCCCGTGCCATTTTCACATATTTAAACAGTATATTGGTAATGCCGGCCCTGGTTAGTTTTTGATGATAGCTATTAGCAAAAAGTGGATACTGGTTTGCGAACGGCTCCATCAATTTCCATTCGGTCATATACTTTTTCAATATATCAACTTGATCATCTAATAGCGGAATAACCCGGCTTTTATTTCCCTTACCTTTCAAAAGGATGGTATGTGGTTTATTAAAGCGGACTGATGCAGGTGTAAGATCAATGATTTCCTGTACCCGGGCGCCTGTATCGTACAACAAAGATAATAATGCTAGATCCCGCCTGCCTTTCCTGATGCTAACATCAGGCTGTTGCAACAACAATCTAATGCCATCAATTGTCAGGTAACTCATTACGGGCTTGCTCACCTTTTTAATCCGTATAGACATGATCTGTTGATATTCATGTAAGTAATCCGGTCGTTGGTATTGCACATATCTAAAAAACGAATGTATTGCAGCAAGCCTTTGATTTCTGGTTGCTGTACCTGATCTCCTTTCCGATTCCAGCCAGTCCAGGAACTCTACGATCAGCTTTTTAGTTATTGATATTAGCTCAAGCTTTTCTGGCTTAATGCCTTTTTTGCGTTCCATAAATGTTATCAGCAGAATAAATGTATCGCGATATGATACGACGGTATTTGCACTTAAGCCCCTTTCATGGGTCAGATATTTTGTAAAAAAATCCGTCAGGTATTTTGAGAAATCAGTAGGCTTCATATTCAAGGCTTGGGAAAACGTTTAAACATAATAAGTCGGCATTTTTAAGAAGACCAGGATACATCTCGGCAGTCAGCCTAACATACAGGTCTGTAGCTTTAAGGGATTGATGGCCTAAGAATGTGGAGATGATAGGTAGCGAGCAATATAAATCGAGTCCATCATCAACCATTCTTGCCAAAGAATGACAGGCTGTGGTATGCCTTATATCATGGATTCTCGGACCTGAATGACAATGTGTACCACCAACAAAAGCAATTTCCGACTTTATTAATATCTTTCTGAACCAACGGTAAACGGATGACCATTTACAGGATGAACCATTTAGTGTTACGAAGAAAGGGCTATCATCAGAAGTATCGATAGGGAGTTGATCTCTATATTCTAAGTATGTTTGGCATTCGATTGCTAACGAACCTGAAAGTGGCACAGTTCGTTCCAAACCATTTTTACTGTCTTTCACTACAATATAGTTATCGATCAGGTTGAAGTCTTTATTTCTTAGCCCTAACGCTTCATTGATACGTAACCCTGTACCATATAGGAACCTGATCAAAAGCGGCATCGAGAACACCGAAGAATTCATCTTCAGGCATTTTGTAGCTAATTCATCGCAAGCATTAAAGATATTTGCCATCTCTGTTTTTGAGAAAACATACGGAACAAAGGAATCTCTTTGTTTGGGCAGTTTGCCAACAAATGAACGGATATTGATATTGCACAGATAAGAGGAAAACTGATTGATGCAAACACAACGCGCATATCGATAATTGTCAGATTCGTTGCCCATTTTTGCAAACCATTTATCCGATAGTTCTTTAGAAATACCAACAGTAGTTTCTCCTGCTTCAATGGTAAACCGGTCGAATTTGGCGAACAACTTTTCTTGCTCTAAGTACTTATAACCAAGACTTCTTTTAAAGGATACAAACTGTTCGATATGATTGGCATAAATGCCCCAGTAGTTTATTTTAGGCATAAAAGTATCCTCCTTTCTGCGTATAAAACGATATGGGCACCGTAGGAACATCTAATACGCAATGACGGAGTGATTGCAGATCAACACGTAAATAATACCGGGTTGTTTCAGTGTTTTCATGACCCAAAATTTCTGAAATAACTGGCAGGGTAGTTTTATTTTCAAGCAGACGCCCGGCCAAACTATGTCTAAGCGCATGAGGCCCCCGTTTTTTATGTAATGTGTTTATATCTGTATTTGAAAAGGCTTGTTTTACTATCGTATAAATTGAAGTGGGCATCAGTTCTTTATACGGCGAAACAGCCAAAAGAAAAACATATGGGCTATTTGATTTTGGCCTGCCATATCTTAAGTAGTCAATGATGGCATTACCCACCTCCGGTAGCAGGGGTAATTCCAGTGCCCTGCCTGTTTTATACTGTGCCATCTTAATTGCGCTTTGCGTCCAATCAATATTACTGAATTGGATATTAGCTATATCAGAAGCCCTCAAGCCTAATTTTGCGGCCAATAATATAATCGCATAATTGCGTTTACCAGTAGCGCAAGCTCTATCGATGGAATCAATCAGTTTTACAACTTCAGCTGTTGCATAGGTGGAAGGTAGCTTCGCCTGTAGCCTATAACCGTTTTTAGGAATGATCTTGGAATAATCGACATCAAGGATTTGCTGTTTATATAAGAAGCTAAAAAAGCCCCTGATAACAACTATGGTTCTACTTGCCGTTGCCTGCTTTTGTGGCTTAAAGCGTTTGAAATACATTAAGAGGTGCAGTTCATTTAGATCCTTTATCGACTGGATATTGTTCTGTATTAAATAATTCAAGAAATCAGACAGGTATAATCTGTATATATAGAGTGTCTGTTGGGAATACCTTTGAGCACATCGGTCAACGATGTATTCAGTCATCAGTTTACCCACCGAGCCTTCAAAAGCAATTAGGGTATTTTTTATCCTTAGCACGATCCCAGTTTCTTGGAATTCAATGAGGTCATTGATAACCATTAAGTTCATCTTTTCATAGCCTGTTAGCGTTTTGAGGTCCTTATCTGCAAATAGATGAGACAAATAATCTTTACAAACAGTCGTATCTACCAAAACGATCTCATGTGTTAAAAGATAATTCTCGAACTTTCGCCAATACGTGCGGTAGCTTAAAATCGTATTGTCAGCCACTCTTCGATCATTTTTAAAATAAGCCCTGATCTCGCCTATGAGGTCTTCTAATTTCTTGGGTTTGTGTTTCATTGATACAATATTTTGTTTGGGGCAACATCGCCCACTAACAAAAATATCGAGTATGATTATGTAAAGTGAAATCTTTCAAATCCTGTCTAGAAGTAAATAGTAGGCATTAATAGCTTAAACTTTACATAATCATTTTGTTTACATAACAGAGGATTTTATGTATGAACTAACTAAAGATGAGGTCAATCTTATGGTATCACAATTTGTGATACCTGACAAACAGAAATTTGGGGGAGCACTCCCATTCGCCTTTACAGAGCAAGGAGTAGCCATGTTGTCAAGTGTACTAAGCAGTAAGCTAGCAATTCAAATTAATATACAGATCATGCGAGTATTCACTAAAATGCGTCAATTGCTCGCCGACACAACTGATGTTAGATTAGAAATAGCAGAAATAAAGCAAACCGTGGAAAAGATAGCCAGAAAACAAGATGGTCAAGATAAAAGCATAGAGCTGCTATTTGAATGTATAGATAGACTTCAGGAAACGGATGAATCAACTGCACAAGAAAGAAAAAGTATTGGATATAAAATTAAAGGAAAATAGATAAAAAAAACTTTACTGCTTTTTATAATACTATTGTTGTCTTCTGTAACTTATGCCCAAAATAAATATGGGAAGCATTTGGAAGTAGCAAATAAAGTATCAACAAAAAAAAGAATAAGGAGATTGTAAAAATTTATATGGTATAAATTCATTTAAAACCAAAGTATGATAAATTTAGAAAGGTTTACTCCAAATGATTTTGAACGGCTTATATCTTGGGCCCACTCAGAAGAGTTCTTAATTCAATTTGCCGGATCCCTTTTTAGTTATCCTTTAAATACGGATCAGTTAAGTAATTATCTTCAAGATTCCACAAGAAGAATATTTACAGTGGCCTTATCTGAAAATAATGAAATAATAGGCCATTGTGAACTCAATAGTATAGACATAAAAAATGAGAGTGCACTGGTGAGTCGGGTACTGATAGGTGATCGCGAATACCGTGGAAAAGGCTATGGCAAGTTAATAATTAACTGCCTCTTGAATATTGCATTCAACGACATGAAGCTACACAGAGTAGAACTTAACGTTTTTGATTTTAATAAAGACGCTATTAACTGTTATAAAAGCATAGGATTTAAAATAGAAGGATTGCAAAGAGAGAATTATAAGTTTCAAGGCAAGTTTTGGTCTTGTTATAAAATGGCTATTTTAAGTAATGAGTGGTCTGGTCTTAGAGTTAGTCAGCTATAACTTATCACGCGAGTTCATCATTACACTCTGCTCAAAGGTGATGAAGTTAAAAAAAAGAGTATAGAGAATCCTTTCTAAACTTCTTTCTGTATTCGTACTCTATGAAACTTTGAATTATTTAAATGAAAGGTCTAATTTGGACAACTAGCATCTGCATTGTCATGCATAAGTAATAAAAATACTTAAAGAAATATTTATCGCAAAGATTTTTACCTTTGCGCTTTATTAGAGGAGCGAACTGTTCGCTTATTTCATTTAACAAATATAAAAACAATTTTATGAAAAAACAAATTTTTACCGCAACATTAATTCTTGGAGCGATCGTATTTGGAACTATCAATGCACAGGCACAGGATGCCACAACTACTGTGAACATCACTCTTGCTGATGTACTCTCAATCGATGCTGGAAGTGCTGCTATCAACGGCGCAGTTGACTTCAATTACCTTACTGCTGAAGAATATAACCAATCTCAAATTGTTAATGTTCCTAACAGTTTAATCGTTACTTCAACTACTAGTTTTGACATCGATGTAAAAGCTGACGGACCTACCTTCGCATTCGGAGCTGAGACTATTCCAGTAGATGTATTGACTATTAAACCGGTTATTGGTGGTACTACAACAATGACAGGAGCTTCTGAAAACGTAATTTTATCTATCGCAGATCAAAAATTAATTTCTGGTGCAGATTTAGGAAGCGCTGTCGTTTTGGAATTGGAATATGAAATTCCTGCTGAAAAGTCTTCTTCTACTGATATCTTAGGAAAACCAGCTGGTGCTTATACCCAAACTGTAACTTATACAGCGACGGCGATATAATATTGAATTAATCTCCTAAAGATTCCCATCGTTGCTTATTCACTGTAATTTTGGGGATCTTTTTATTTAAAATTCCAAGAAATTATGCGTTTCCTCTTTCTGCTTTTCGTTTCAATAGTTTCAACCGCCATTTCGGTTTCTGCACAAGGAATCTCGATGTCACCCACACGTTTGTTTTTCACTGGAAATCCGGGAGAAACGGTAACAGAAACGGTGATTCTGCACAATAGCTCTAAAAGCGATTACATCTTTGATATTAATTACAAGGATTGGAAAAGAGAAACTGATGGAAATAAAATCTATTTTAAATCGAATACTTTAGAGACTTCAAATGCCTCTTGGCTTTCCACAATGGAGAACTCTGTAAATATCCCGGCTGGAACGAGTAAAGAAATTTTGGTCACGATGCAGATTCCGAAAAATGCATCAACGTCTGCCGTAACAAATAGCATGCTGTTTTTTACACAACTGCCGAAGCAAGAGGACAAGGCTCCCACACAACTCGGAATTGGCATTATTGCTTTATTTGAGTTTGGCCTTCATATCTATTACACTCCAACGAGCAATACTATAAAGAGCTTGGATATCACCAATATTGAAGAAATTGTAAATGACGACACGACGATGGGTAAGGTGGCTGTAAGCATCACAAACGATGGTAATACCGTAAATGATGCCACTGTGGAATTTGAACTTATAAACACCGATTCTGGAGAAGAAATAAAATTAAAATCAAAGTCCATCTCAATGACTCCCCAAACTAATCAAGTAGTTGAATTTATATTGCCAGACGATATTTCGGGTAATTATATGGGAGTATCTATCATTAAAATGGCAGGATCCAAAGATTTGAGGGTGGGAGAAAAAAACTTTGCCTTTTAATCCTTAAATTGGAGTATCAAACACAAATAGCTCTACTTTATTTTAGAAAGACAATCTTATTTCTTTCTATTGTTTTTCTACACTTCTCGTTTGTCTATGGCCAGAACTTGAAGGAAATTGACGTCCATTTTGAAACTGATAGTGTAGCCATTGTAAAAGGCACAACCTTCACAAATTTCTTGGTGGTGAAAAATACCAGTACTGTAGAAATCACCATTCAGGATTTAGCACCACAAGAAAAATACCCCGGCTTGCTATTCTATCCAAAGACTGATTTTACCTTGACCGCGGGTGAGCAAAAGCGCCTTCCTTTAAAATTTATAGCCAATTTGGACGTTTTGAAAATGCAATCTGATAAGATTACATTTACTCTTTCTTATCAGTCTTCCTCGATTGTTAAAAACTTGGATGCTTCTTTCAATATTCAAAAAGAAGAAGACAGATCGATTGCCATATATCCGTTTTCGCGTGAGAATTACTTACATACTACTTCCCCCCAATCAGCGATTTTGATATTTGTCGAAAATAGGGGTTATTCAAAGCGCAGCATAAAATTAGATTTTCAATCGCTTCCCCAAGGTTTGGAAATCACACCAAAACAACAAATATTATCTTTAGAAGGCTTAGAAAAACAAATGGTTGAAATAATAGTTTCTACCCGAAGGGAGAATATTCTTTTTCCTGACTATAATATTCAGGCAAAAGCGACCGATTTAATCGATAATGAAGATGTTGGAAGCAGCAATATTAAGCTTGTGTTTTTATCATCTAATCGGCAAGTTGTCAAAGGAATAGACTCCAGAAGCAGTAGTAACTTTGCGGAAATTGCCTACAACGAAAACAGCTCTGGCTTTAACTATCTACAGCTAAAGGGTAATACAGAATTCTTGGCAACCGAAAACGTATATGGTCGGTTTAACTTTAATACAGACTATTACCAACATGGGGGTCTTTATAATTTATATGACACTTGGCTTGAACTTGAACATAAAAAATCTGTTTTGAGGATAGGAAATGTACAAGGAGGCGATTATGATTATTCCGTTTCTGGAAGAGGTGGGAAATTTGCAACCATGATTGGTGCCAACAATGAGTTAGAAGTATTTGCGCTAGAAAACAACTACAGTCTTTACAGCACCTATTTCTCGCAATTCCAAGGTTCCAAAATGGCTGGTGCAAAGTATAGCTTTGGCAAGGCCAAATCCTTTAACGGTAAAGTCTCGTATCTTTTTGACCATGATCCCAGGCGGTCCATAAACTCACAAGTAGCTGACTTTGTTTCCTCTTTTACGCTCCGCTCGCAACATAATTTCAGAATGGAAACTGGATTGAGCAACGAAAAAGGATTATTGAACAAGGATCAAAACACCGGAGCTACTGCAGGTTTAAATTACGATATCCGCATCGGAGTCTGGGATTTTCAATCCCTAAATTCCTATGCTTCCAAAAGCTACGCTGGATTGAGTCGGGGGTCGTTTTCTTTAAACCAAAGAATCGGGCACAAATTTTCAGACAATAAGCGTGCGTTTTTACTCTATAAGAATGCTCAATTGCAACCTGAATATATAAGTTTTCAAGATACAGACAATCAAACTAGCGATTTCAGAAACGATTTTCACTATTTTTACAGTACACAGGCCGTCAAAATGGGATATCAATTTTCAATTACGAATTGGAGTTTTTTATTTTCTCCTCAGGTTGAACATCAAAAGAGTGAGAATAATTCTATCGTACGAGAGCTTTTGTCCTACAGGCTACAAACAAATGTGGGAACCTCTTTTGGGAGCCATGCACTCCATCTTACTTCGGAATATACCTATTCAAAAGCCGACAAGAGCCTCGATTGGTTTCATAGCCTCCGATCCACCATGTCGTATCGATTTAAAGGATTCTCGTTAAATGCAACAGCACAATGGAACCCCATCAATGTGATCGACATGTATTCCCACTACAATACGGATGGAAATTTCGTCAATTACAACCTTTATACATCCTATAACTTTGATGCCTTGCCCCAGGCTTTCACAGGTTCAATTTCTGCAGGCGTCAACTATTCAGAGCTTTATAAAAATATAAATAACAATATATCGGGAAACATAGAATATAAAATTTCAACCGGTTGGGCAACTACGGGATATTTCAATTATTCCGATTATCGATCCACTCAAACCAAAGGGTACCGTGGAAATAATTATCAAGTCAGGTTAGGTATAAAAAAATACTTCACTGTAGCGACTTCTAACGGGAAACACAAAGTGAGGTTTCAGCTATTTGAGGATAAGAACTTTAATGGCGTTTTGGATTCTGGTGAACCGGTGCGGGCAAATGAAGTCGTAAAGCTGGACAATTTTGTAGCGATGACCGATAAAAAAGGGAGGGTCATTTTCCAGAATGTACCTCAAGGCAGCTATAAGGTAATAGTGAGGGAAAGTGCTGGTTCAAGATTGATGATGGATCCTACCATTGTAGTGGATAGAAATATAAATATTAAAGTTGGATTGATAAAAAACCTACGAGTAGCTGGGAAGTTGATGGAGGTTAAGCAAGCTTATGACGTATTGGAAACGAGTGCTACAGGGATAACAGTATATGCCAAGAACGAAGAAGGGATCGTACAAACGGCGGTAGTAAACCAGAATAACGAGTTCGAATTTTTCTTAAAAGATGGGATTTACGATATTTATATAGAGAATGATAAATATAATTATATCAATTCTAAGCAAACCATTGAGGTGGAAAATACGGATTATTCAGAAAGCTTGTTGTTTGAATATAAAAAGAAAAACACTACGATTAAGGTGAAAAGGTTTTAGGTATATGAATATGAAAACATTTATTGGGTTTTTTATCGGTTTACTTGCTTTGGTGTGGTGGCCCACTTCCATGAAGGCTCAGGATGTTACTATTTTAGTTCCAATAACTAACATTTTTAATAGGATGGAATTTCTTGCAGTGAAAAACGTTTTGCATACCGACAAACCACAGTGGGAAAAGTCTGGCCATACGATAATCAATCCCGCTTTCAATGCAACTTCCAGCGCGGCCTTTAAACATCGCGTCATTAATGGATTAACGCTGCCCTCAGCTATTTTACAATATAGACTGAAAAGCATAGGCGGAATAGAGCCACCCTTCCATATCCAGGATATCTGGCCGGACTTTAAAATTTTCACTACTTCGCCACAGACGTGGTATGAACCTGGTCACGGCAACCATCATATGGGATATCTTGACTTTAGCTTCAAGATCCCTGCATCCCAAATTGCAAATAGTGCGTTTCATGCTGGCAATTATGCTATGGGAATCACCCACAATTACACCGGACAATTCAACGGACATTTTACCCCTGAAATTTTCGATGTAGTTATTTCCGTTCCCAGCGCCATGACATGGTTGACAAACACTCCTACAAAACATATTGAGATAACCTCTCTAGATCAATACAGAACTACATCCCCGCATATATTTGGCGACCTGGGCGCTGCCGAAATAGGAAATACCGTAGATTTTAATTTGCAAGCCAAAGCTTCCTCACCTATTCAATTTATTTCATCCAAAGGAGTAACTGGAACCAGACCCATTTCATTGATAGAATTGGGCAGTACTTCGCCAAAGCTGAGTAGCATCTCTTTAACTTCCAGCTGGCAAAATTACACATCCTCAAGTTTTGAGGTTGAAATAGGAAACAGGAACAACTTTACACCACAGCTATCTGTTTCGGCCAGCAATTTTAAAGCGCAATTTTTTCAAGCTGGAACCTATAAATTTCAATTAAATCTGGATGCCAAAAGCATAGACAACACAATTTCCGCCCCGCAAAACACAGATATTACTATAACGGTACCTCCTCTTTCTGAAATAAGCATTCCTCCATCTGGACAAACAGTAAACTTCGAGTTCAGTACGGCTTCGCATTATCAACACGTCCAATCAAAGGTAATCCCAAATCAGATTACTTTGTCAAACAATGATACTTTTGAGTTATATGTAAATTCCGATTCTGATTACTTCCAAATCGATGGAGTTCAGTCTGATATAAATTCTAATATTTTGGAAGTAGGAATTGAGGGCAACTCCTCCATGCCTTTGCATTCTATTCCGCAAAAAATTATCTCGAATGGAGCTCCGGTTTTGGATCAAGAATTGGATATCAAATACACCATCCCTGCCAATGCTGCCCAAAGTTTGATAGGGAAAGAAAAAACAACTTATTCTATCAACCTTATTTATAGTTTTACGGCACTTTAAGTGCTAGTTCTAACGTGTTATTGAATTTAGATCATGGAAAATACGGAAGATAGCTCAATAAAAAATCGATTGCTCTCCAGATACAACACACTACGTCAGCGCTATACTGATGTTTTTGATTTTCTGATTTTTTCGATTGTGCAAATGACCGATATCGCCATTTGCACTATTACCCTTTTTGACGATAATGAAGCCTTTATTGTTGCGAGCAATGACGATACCATCCACAAAATATGGTCTCTCGATCATACGGTAAAAATTTATTCCAAAAAGAAAGGTAATTTTTTAAAGCTGGCACCGCATGTGATGGGAAAAATTGCAGTAAAGTTTTATAAATCTTTCCCTATTTTGGATTTCAATGGAATTATTATAGGAAGTCTAAATATCTTTGATGACAAGGAGAGGATTTTAAGCGATTCTGACAATGAAATCATAGATAGGTCCTTACATCAAATAAAAAAATGGATTTCGATCAAAGCAAAGAAAAAGCATTTAGAAAATCACAATAATTTATTTCAAATTTGCGATGATCTGATTGGAATCACCACTTTTAATGGGCATTACATTAAGGTGAACCTAGGATTTTCTAAAACCTTAGGGTGGAGCAACGAGGAGTTTATGAACAGAAAATTCACCCACTTTGTTCATAAGGAGGATATTGCAAGAAGTGAAGATGCAATGTATACGCTCAGCAAAGGTAAATCATTGCGCAATTTTCATAGTAGATTCAGTACTAAAAACGATGGCTTCAAGTGGATATCCTGGACATGCACACCAGATTTAGAAAACGATTTAATTTATGTTATTGGTCGAGATGTTACTGATTTGGCGAGAAGCAGATCTTTGATTAAAAAAAGTGAAGCGAAATTCCACAATCTATTCAATACTATATCGGGGATTTTAAGCATCCACGATTTAGAAGGCAATTTTCTTGAAGTAAATCCTGCCGGATTGATGGCTTTAGGCTTTTCGAAAGAAGAAATGAAAAAATTAAGCCTTTACAATTTGGTAGCTCCTGAAAAACATGCAGAAATAAAAAACTATATCACAGCTTTTCAAAAAACAGGCAAAGCTGCCTGTGAAATATCCATTATAAAAAAATCAGGCGAAAATGCAATTTGGTATATTTCTGGTGCATTGAGCGAAGATCCGAATGGAAACCAACAAGTTTTGGCTAATGTGGTGGATGTTACAAAACAGAGAAGAATAGACCTCGAACTTAAAAGAGCAAAGGAAGCAGCCGAAGAAGTAAGTAAAGCAAAGTCTGATTTTGTTGCAAATATCAGCCATGAGATAAGAACCCCTCTTAATGGCATCCTTGGCTTTACCGATTTGGCTTTAAAGACCGACTTGGATGATACCCAGCGTCAGTATTTGGAAATCATCAATCATTCTGGGACGTCGTTGAGCTCTACAATCAATGATATTCTTGACTTTTCAAAGATAGTTACTAATAACATGAAACTAATTGCAGATAAGGCTGAGGTTGAGAAAATTATTTCCGAGGTTCTAAATATTGTTTTGTGTGGAATAGAAAAAAAAGGTATAGAGGTATTGCTTGACATCGATCATAGAATTCCAAAATATATTTGGGCGGACCCCATGCGTTTAAAGCAAGTTTTAATTAATCTTATGAACAATGCGCTTAAATTCACAGAGAAGGGGGAAATTAAAATTTATGTCAATCTATTAGAAGATTTAGGCAATGACCAATTGATATTAAGATTTGGCGTACAGGATACTGGAATAGGAATTAAAAAGAATAAGCAAACAGAAATATTTAAACCATTTACACAAGAGGACGGGAAGTTCACCAAAAAGTATGAAGGGGCAGGGCTTGGTCTGACCATTTCCAATAGCTTATTAGCTTTGACCAATAGTCAACTTCAATTGGAAAGCGAAGAAGGAGAAGGAAGTAATTTTTTCTTTGATTTAACAGTAATGACGGAAAAAGAAGAGCTGGAAAACAAACTCTCATGCATTAAAAAAGTTCTCTTAGTTGATGACAACGACAATAGCAGAACGATTTTAAAACGAATGCTGGAGATAAAAAACATCAAAGTGGAGGAAGTAAATAGTGGTTTGAAAGCTCTTTTGATCCTTTCGGAAAATCCCGAATTCGACCTTATTATTATGGATTATCATATGCCCATAATGAACGGGATTGAAACCATCAAGAAAATAAAAGAAATCCAGGCCACAAGCGAGGTTAAACAACCCTTTATAGTGATGTGCAATTCTTGTGATGATGACGACCAATTACAAAATGCTTGCAACGAACTTGGTATCCAAAATAGGCTCTTAAAACCTATTCGGATAAATCAGATGTATCAGGCCTTGGCCAGCTTAAAAGATATTCCTAAGATAAATGTTGACATTAGTCGTCAAGAATCGGAAAATTCAGGGAATAGAGTCAAATTAATGATCGCTGAGGACAACCCTGTGAATATGGCACTTACTAGAATATTTGTAAAAAAATTACTTCCACATGCCATCATTATAGAAGCTAAAGATGGCGAAGAAGCCATAGCGCTTTATCAAGCAGAATTGCCAGATATCATTTTAATGGATATACAAATGCCGAAAATTAATGGATTTGAAGCGACAAGAAGGATAAGAGTGTTGGAAGGAAATTTAGAAATTCCTATTATTGCACTTACCGCTGGAAGCTTCACTGGAGAAAAAGAAAGATGCTTATCTGTTGGAATGTCAGATTTTTTAACGAAACCCCTTTTGTTAAAAACTTTTGCCAATACACTGGAGAAGTGGCTTGGCCGCTATTACAAGTAAACTTTTTATAACCACTAACAGGTACACGCCACGCTACTCATTAGAACAGCGTCCCCGGGGCGAGAGTTAGTCAGCTATAACTTATCCCGCGAGTTCATCATTACACTCTGCTCAAAGGTGATGAAGTTAAAAAAAAGAGCAATCCTTTCTAAACTTCCTTCTTCAAGTTACCCTTTAATAATTCTCCTTTTGGGGTTAACCGATATTTCTGATTTGGACTGCTAGGCTTATTAGGCATCGTCATTTCTACGTAACCTTCTTCAATAGACGGATTTAAGTAGGTTTTTCTGAAGTGTTTCCTGTCATTTAGCTTAAGTTTAGACATCATCTCAATGATGCCTAATTCTGTATTTAACACTAAAACTGTCTCCCTTATAGGCTCACCAGCTTGGGGGGTAGCTTGGGGGGTAGCTTTGGTACTTTCTAAAGCTTTATGCTAGAATTAACTTCGAAAAAGTGGAATTCTTTGATATTTCAAAACTGAACTACAGATATTTCAAAGTTAAGATTAAGATATTCCAAAGTTAAGGTTAAGATAATCCAAAATAATTGAGTAAATATTCCAAAGTTTGTATATATTTGATAGTAATAAAATAGAATAGATTGATTATGTCTGAATGGATTAAGAGAACAATGGCTAAGGAGATAAGGAAACGGATTAAACAATATCCCATATTGGCAGTAACGGGTCCACGTCAATCTGGTAAAACCACATTACTTAAGACGCTGTTTCCCGATTACGTGTATGTTTCTCTTGAAAATCCCGATAATCGGTCTTTTGCCAAAGAGGATCCGAATGGTTTTCTTCAACAATACGATAAAAATACCATATTGGATGAAGTTCAACGAGTACCTGAACTGTTTTCCTATTTACAAACCGCCGTGGATCGGTCTGGAAAAATGGGACAATATATCCTTTCAGGATCACAAAATTTCCATTTACTTAAGCACATTACTCAGTCATTGGCAGGGCGCGTTGCGCTTTTTCGACTCTTACCTTTGGACACACAAGAATTAGAACAAGCCAAAAAGTTGCCTCCTAATTATTTAGATGCCTGTATTAAGGGAGGATACCCTGCTATTTATCATAGAGGCTTAGATCCAACGGATTTTTATGCCAATTACATCCGTACATATATTGAAAAGGACGTGACAGAATTAATCCATATTCGTGATATAAATAGCTTCCGAACGTTTTTAGGCCTGTGTGCTGCAAGAGCCGGCCAACTTTTAAATTTAACTGCGCTGGCTAATGATTGTAATATTTCTCAACCTACAGCAAAGGCATGGCTGTCTGTGTTGGAAAGCAGCTATCTTGTATTCTTACTCTACCCTTATTATGATAACTTTAATAAGCGTTTGGTGAAAACTCCAAAGCTTTATTTTTATGATGTTGGTTTATTGACCCATTTATTGCAAATTCGCGAACCTGAAGATTTGGCTATTAATAGGCTCAAGGGAAATATATTTGAGAATTTTGTAGTTGCCAATTTCCAAAAGCTTAATGAAAATCGATACCAGCATCTCAATTATTATTTTTGGCAAGATCACAATGGGTTAGAAATTGACCTGTTGCTAAAAACTGCAAATACGTTTGATGTATACGAGGTCAAATCTACTCAAACATTGAGCGGTGCCCTATTTAAAAACCTGAAACATTTTATTGAGTTAGTGGAGCCACAATCTGTTCGTCCATATCTCGTTTATGGCGGTGATCAAACTTTAGTTAGAAGCGAAGTACAGGTATTGCCTTGGAAAATGCTCGAGCAATGATAATGGATTCCGAATTCGCGAATTGCAATTCGCGAATTCGGAATCGAAAGTCTCTGGTCTCCGTATAAGTTGGGCAATATCCGCATGAGGAAGATAGTGTGTTTCGGGTCAGCCATAAACCGTAAACGAGCATATTCAAAAAATATATGCTTCTGAAGAATTAGCATCAAATTCAACTGTCCAGAATTTCCGGATAGTTCGTCAAGCAAGAAATAGAAATTGAGATTACCGCCTATTTATTTGGTGGCCAAGCAGTCGTTGAAAGAATGAATATCGAGGCTGGATTTAAGAATACCGCATTAGGAAAGGATATTTTTCATTCGAAGATAAAAAGCTCATATTTATTCATTGAAGATTTAAATTTAACCTCTTGTATGAAATACTTTTTTACCTTTTTCATGTTTGTATCACTAATTCCTTTTACATCCAAAGCCCAACCATTAGAAATCCGTGCTAATGTAAATTCTGGCTTTTACTCTTATCAAGGTGATGGTACAAATTCCGTCTCTATGATTAACGCTACAAGTTGAATCGATATGAAGGTTTGTGATTTGATTGTCGAACGGAAGAGCCAAGGGATAGATAGTTCCATTTTCTTCAACTCGAAGGGTGCTTTTAAGAACATAAGCGGTGGTTGCACTTATAGGATCTAAATTTTCCTGCAGTATGAAATTTACCTGATCCGAAGTATAAACCGATCCGAATATTTGTGCTCTATCTATTACCTATCAAAGAACGAATATATATTTTGGGTTCCTCCTCAGGAAGCATCGACATCGTTTAAAAATGTCAGTATTTACTTAATCGTCGACAAATATTCCTCTAGAATGTTTTTTGAACGTATTGTTGAGGTTGTTTGGGCCATTCTTGTTTTTTTTTTGGCTTATCATATTATTAACCGTATATTAAGCTAATAATGAGATTATTAGTCTTTTTTGTGCTTAAATAGCTCCTAGGTATGCGAATATTTACTTAATCTATTTCAATATGAAAACCAATCTTTATCTTAAAACTGCATTATTTTTAGAAAAAAAAGGTACCACATTAACCGCAAATCAAAAAAAGTACAATTCGCTTATTAAAGAAGCTGCACTGAAACAAGAAGAAATCGACTTGGATAGAGCCTACTTAGATGATGTACTCGAATTTTATACTGACCAAATCTCGCCCATTTATAAAATCCGAACCAATGTATATATGAAATTAGCAAGAGGCTATGCTGCTCTCATAGAAAAAGGCACATTGGAAAAAGGAAAGCAGGATATATTGAGAAAAGCGATCGGTTATATCTACAGACATTTATCTGCATTAGGAATACTCACTCTAGAGGAAATTGAGTTTTTTGACAAATGGCACGGAAAGATAGGCCCTCAAATAATCCCATTGGATTTTAGTGATGCACAAGGTTTTGTATCTGCATTGGTTTCGGATAAATTTGGAATCAAGATGGATTTAAGCAATGTAAATGATAGCCCAGATGGGCACGCCTTGTTTGCAGAAAAGATAATGGAGCAATTTGGCTTTAAACACTCATCGCATTTCGACGATAGCCCTGTCCAAAAACCAACCGAAATAGTTGTACTTTATGAACATTTGATAGAGCAATTGCATGCAGGAATAAATCTTACGGAGGATGGTCGACTTGAAAGGGATGACTGGATAAGGCTGGCAGACCGCGCATATGAATATAATGACCTAGACGCTCTGATACGATTAGAACTTCGCTGCTTAGTTACGAACAGTGATTATTTAGAAAGTCGGGATCACGAAAAGATCAATCAATATATTTCTACATTAAAAGCTGAGATCAGTAAACTTAAGCAAACGCATGCTGAATTATTGAAACTCTCCAAATATGAAGCGATCATAGAATTCATTGAACCAGAAAAAGATCTTAAATTAGCACAGGCGAAAATTACCAAACAAATTTTGCCACTGCTAGATGAGCCAAAGGTGTTAACAACTTTAAACAAGTTGCTGCGTACAAAGAATAATTATGAGATATTGATGAGAATGGCTAAGACTATGGCTGACGTAGAATAATTTGCTATCGTTTACAGGCAAAATAACGATCTGAGTCCTGGAATCTTTCCTCTACACGATGAAATTCGGACCTTCGATATGCTTCTGAAGAATAAGCATCAAAATCAACTATCCGGAATTTCCGGATAGTTCGTCAAGAAGGTAAAAGACAAATAAATAGAGGAATAGACGTGATTTATTACATGGAAATAGTTTATAACTCTGATTTTCTGCCAGAAGAATAGTAAAAAAGTGAATATAATAAGCCTAAAAAGAAACTAAGGACACTTCAGCATCAGCTACGTTAGCTATTTACGCTTACTCCACATTGGGTTAAAAAGAAAAGCCCCCCATTAGCATCAGAACCACTATTCCGGTTGCCATAGCAATTCCAAAACTTAATAATGTTCCTATCAAAATATATTCTGTTAATTTTCTATCTTTTGATTCTTTTAAATCTCCAAAGCGGAATACTGATTTAGCGGCTAATAAAAAACCTATTCCTTCCCAATGTCCGGTAACTACAAAAGTGAAAATAAATAAGCGTTCTAATATCCCTATATATTTCCCCGCATTATTTAAAGATTCCTCGTGGCTTTCTCGTAATGATTTTGACCAACTCGACATCAGCACTTGCATCATTATGCCTGACACGATGGTTATAAAAAGTAACGCTGCCGAATAAATCCAAACAATTGGAATATTATACCATGCTGTCCAATCATATTCGGGCTTGAAGAACAAAATCCACAGCACCAAAATACTTACGATATGCAGTCCTTGATCTATCAGAAACCAAGCGGTTTTGTTGTTTTCTCTTTGAGCATATATTTTTACTATATCAATAATGCCATGTGATATCATTAGTAACAACGCTAATAGCCAATAATCAAAGCTCCACAACAAGAATACTATCAAAAGCCCATGTATTAAAACATGTAGATAAAATTTAGTTGATGCAGCTTTTTTATTTTCTTTTTCTTCTATCCATGATTTAGGTTGAACCAGGAAATCTCCAATAAAATGAGCAATTATAAGTTTGATGAGGACTATCATTTGAGCAAAGGTTTAATTTTCTTCCGAAATATCTTTTCAACCGCCAATAACTCATCTACATAGGCTCTGTTCCATCTCCCGCTTACTGAGTTTTGCTTGATGCCTAATTGTTTTCCAATTTCTTCTTGCGTTGTATTAGAGTTTTCGAGAACAATCTCTACTAGCTCAGCTGAGGAAACCGACCATTTATCCATAAAAACTCCTGCTAATTTTAAGTATAAATTCATTTCTTCATCAAAGTCTTGCCAAGCCGTTTTTATACCAATAGTTACATTCTCTTTTTTTAACACATCAAACTTTTCGCCTGCATAAATATAAGCCGGGCCGTTGTTCTCTTTTATCGTTTCCCCTGAATAGGTTTTATCACCTATACCGATAGATATCCGAACATCAATGGTACTTATTTTTTTGCGTTCATCATAGGGTTCTACTTTTTTTATCAAGGCTTTTATTTCAAAAGCTTTTCTGATTGCTTCTTCCGGGTTAGCAATCTCTACTTGAAAGAAATCACCCCGATCCAGTTCCCATTCTTTTGATCTTTTGCCCCAAGTAACCAATAGATTTTTAAGAGGTATCAACCATTTGTCTTGGTTTACCAACTTCCTCGATGCGACAATATCTCCTGTAATAACTGCTATCATATAAATAAATATCGTCTAAATATACGATAATACAAAATATCGTCTAAATAAACGATAATTTAAAGTATCGTTGCTCCTTGAGATAAAATTATTCACACCTAAAACGTTTAGGATGATGTCGTAGTATGGGCAGCGCAATGTATACTTCGTCAACTGCTCATTCCACAATTTCCCTGAAAACGCTCTAAGAGCCACTTTTGAGTACCTTGCCATTTTTTATAATAAAAAAATTAAACCATTTTGTTAACAAGACGTATTCTAACTGGTATTTCCTACATCTTGCCAGCAAACATAGCTTTGAAAGATACTCACGAAGAATTTTGACACGCCATGACACAAATTGGGACGCTATGACACAATTTGAGACGAAATTGTTGTTTTCGAAGATTCTTTAAGGGCGCTTGAGGGCCGCCTTATGGGCGCTTGAGGAACTGCTTAAGGATTGTTAACCCCTTGGTATCCCATTCTTCGACAAAGGCCTAAAGAACCTCGAACAAAGGGATAACAAAGGGATACGCAGCCTAAAAGGATCTCTCAAGCGTTTCTCAAGCCGCTCTAAGCAGGAGCAAACGAATATGGTTAAACTGTATCGTCCGTCTATAGCTATACAGATTTATGAATAAATACTGATTTGATTATACACTGTTATTTATTAATCCTGTTTTCATTATACAGGTTGTTTTATTAATCCTGGATTTACTATACATACAAATCTGGTAATTCTAATCCGGTTATACACACTTTATTTTTTCTTCTTTCAGTTTTGCTTTTCCAATGCTTTTTTAGTGGCCCCGAAGACTGGTGAGCCTGTTCTGGTGTAAGGAAGTCAATACTGCTGTGTGGCCTTGATTCATTGTACGCATCGATGCTTGCCCTTATTTTGTTTGCTGTTTCCTTCTGGCCTTTCCTTGAGGAATACAGTTCGAACTCCGACTTGATGGTCCTGTTGACCCTCTCGGCCAAGGCGTTTTCGTAGGGGTCGCCGTTCTCCGTCATGCTGATACCTATTTTGTTGCCCAACAGGATATCCACATAGGTCCTGCTGCAATACTGCGATCCCCTGTCGGAGTGGTGGATCAGTTCGGAGTTGGGATACAGGCGGCTTTTCAGTGCCATTTCCAACGCATCTACACACCCTTTTGCAGAAAGGTCGGTCCGGAAAGAAAAGCCCATGATCTGCCTGGAATAAGCATCTGTGACCAGGCTCAGGTAGCCCCACCTGTCCCGCAAACGGATATACGTGATATCGCTCACCCATATCTGCTCGGGGCGGTAAACAACAAGATCTTTGACCAGGTTCGCATATTTGTGCATCCAATGACGCGAGTCAGTAGTGACCGTATTCCGTCTTCGCGCCCTGATCTGCAGGTTGTGGCCTCGCATCAGATCAAAAAGATAATCCCTGCCGATCTTGATGCCATGGCTTTCCAGCGGGGCCTTCAACTTCATGTGCAGCTTGAGCGTGCCCAGTCTTGGGAGCTCCTTTCTGATGTTCAGTACGTTCTGTAGCACGATCTCGTCCTTCAGTCCATGGTCCGATACCCGCCATTGCCGGTCGTAATAGGCATGCCGTGTCCTGCCAAACAGTCTGCACAGGTTCCCTATCCCCTGAAAGGGAAAGTCCTGTTTCATTTTGATGACCGCTTGGCACCAGACTTTTTTCTGATGTCGATTTTCAGTTGATCTTCGGCAATGTCGATCAGCGTGTTCAGTCCGGCGATCTTGAGCTCTGCTTCGGCAAGGGCCTTTTGGAGGGCCCTTACCTCATCGCTTGTCACTGCATCGGTTGGTTTTTTCGGCATAACAATGGGATTGCTGCCTGCAAGATCGTCATTATTGAGGGATTTGCGAATCCAGCCCTTTATTGTGACCGGATGCACGCCGAAGGCAACCTGGGCTTCTTTCAGGCTCATGCCCGAATCGATCGCACGCAGGACACTGCGTCTCTCGGAGTCTTTCCAGATCTTCTTTTTTGAGGCATGGTAGGCCGGAGAGCCGTATTTCTGCATCCAATATGAAAGCGTCTTTATGCTCATGCCGTAAAGGGAACACAGTTCCGAGCGCGGCACATCCGCTTCAACCGCTTCAACGGCTTTCTTGATCAAACGCTTGTCATAATAGACGTTCTTTTTTCTCTTGACCTCAACTGCGGAGGTCTCTTTTCCTGATTTCATACACTGGGTTTGGTGTATAGTTATTTCAGGAACGATACAAACTGTTTGGGTGGTATTACACGGAAATAGCTATAGCAGCTTTTCAGGGATTCATTGCATTGAAATACTCAAGGATGGTTTCGTTATTAGCTTTTACTGTTGATTCACTGGTGCCAAAAGTGAGTTCTGTTCTTCCTTCTTTCAATTGCTGAAAAACTGCTTCTATAAAATCGCTCACAGGTGGAAATTTATCGTGAAGACCTTTACCGCCAAGGTCTGTGTTCAAAGCGGGCGGTATTATTTCAATAACCTCAATACCTTTTGATTTCAAACTGTGTCGTAATGAAAGAGTGAAGGAACGCATAAAGGCTTTTGTAGCACAATAAACAGGTACTTTTGAGAGTGGAATAAATGCTAATGCAGATGTAACATTTATTATCGTATGTATTGATTTTAAATTGGTGAACAAGGTTGTCAAATGAAGGGGAGAAATAACGTTCGTAGTAAGTTCGTCATTTGCTTTTTGGTAAAAGTCATTGTCTGAAATGTCCATCCAATTTTGAATGCCTGCGTTGTTAACCAACACATTCAAGTCGCTATGATTTTCTGCAACCCAATTATATAGTTCAATTCGGTCATTTTCCAAAGATAAATCACATACTTTGGTAATCACAGTAGGGAACTTGTCAGCGACTTCTTTTAGAACTGCTTCACGTCTTCCACAAATAATGACTGTGTTGCCTTCCTGAACAAATCTTTCAGTCAATCCCAAGCCAATGCCACTTCCACCGCCTGTAATCAAAATTTTGTTATTTGCTAATTTCATTGTGTCTATTTACAGATTATAGGATGTATGATAAAATCACAATTCACTTATAAATTACTAACTACCACTAAGATACGAATTAATATATATAGATCACATTACAATAGCTTTGAAGATGATAATTTCATTACGCTTTTAAATAAATAGTTTTTTAGTATTGGAATTTGCAATTTTCCTATCCAATACTTTAGCAAAAATATCGCCTTTCTTTTGGAGCCTTTGTTGTATAGATTCCATCATAAACTGATACCTGTTTAAACCAATTTTTACTTCTTTCCATTCTAAAGGAGTACTGACGACTGGCTGATGATATGGACGTACTGAGTATGGCGCAGCAAGGGTATCGGCATAATCGTTTTGGTTGGCGTCGATATAAACCTTCGTTCCCCTTCTGCCGATATTTTCAGAACGGGTGCTGATGCTTGGTGTCAATTCGTGTATTTCATCGGCCAAGTTATTGGCAATTGTTCTGCTTTCTTTGAAAGTTATGCCGCTGCATGGGATATAAATATGGAAGCCGGTTTTACCGGATGTTTTAATAAAGGCAACAAGCTTGTATTTATCCAACGTCTCTTTTGCTGCTAGTGCAATCTCTACAGCCATGTTAAAGCCCTGATCTTCCTCTTCGATGCTAGGGACCGTCGGGTCCAGATCTAGCCAAATATAGTTTGGGTTATCGGGAGATTCAATTTGTGATGCCCATGGGTTGATATCCACACAGCCCCAATCCACCATATACAACAAGGTTTCTACGTTATTGCAGATTAAATAGTCGATTTGATTGCGCTTACCTCTCTTTTTCACCCTGCGTTCATCTGAAAAAACACTGGCGCACGATGGTTGACGGTTTTCCATGTCTTTTATGAAGGTTGTTGGCCCACCAGCTCCAGTTAACTTAAGATTTAAGGATTGGGGACGATCCTTTAGATGTGGGAGAATAAAACTAGAAATTTCCTTGTAATAAAGGATTAATTTAGCCTTTGGAACACCCTGCCACAATTCCCTCTCTATACCGTGGAACTTAACCGAGCAGTTTTCCATTTCAATCTCCGTTTCCTCCACCCCTTCAAATGATTCATCAACCCTTCTCCAATTACTGTCGTCATTAAGATATAACGGGCTCGATTGCACTCGACCCTTGGATCGATCCGGATCTGCATCCGAAGTTTCGTCATCTTGTTCTTTTTCGAGATCCTGCGGAACTTCCCGAACCACCTGCTCTGGTTTCTTATCAAGACGCAAGCCTAAAAAGGTGGCCGGCTTACGGATCCTACCAGATTTTGTCCAGGCCGCAAATTCAAAATTTGCAACAAGGCTTGGCTTTACCCAATGCATCACTGCCCCTTTTGTATCCAATACCTTGTTTTCAAAGGGCGATTGTTCTACTTCAAGTGCTTTTAATTTTTTTAAAATGCTGGGCATCTCCTTTTCTTTAAACCCGCCACCCGAGCGGCCGATCCAGCGTAGCTTTCCGTTTTCGTAGGCACCAAAAAGAAGGGAACGGAAGGAACGTTCTTTGTCCGATTCTGCCCAGCCGCCAATTACAAATTCTTGCCGTTTTCTCGTCGGCGTTTTCAGCCAGGCGCGTCCTCGATCGCCGGGACGATAAGCGCTGTCCTTTTGCTTTGCAAGGATGCCCTCCAAGTCCATTTCCAGCATTTGCTGATACAGTGCAGGGCCATCGTCAAAACTTTCACTGAATTCCAAAGTTTCATTTCCTTCAACGAGCAATAGCAAAAGCTCCTTCCGCTGGGTCAGGGGCAAACTCATTAAATTATTCCCGTCCATCCAAAGTAAATCGAAAACACAATAATGGATGGATGTGCTGTGGCCATTGTATTTTTGGAGGGCATCGAAATCAGGTTTCCCTTCTTCATTGAACACCACTACTTCACCATCGATTACGACATCGTGTTTTAATTTTTTTAATGCCTCCGCAATTCTTGGGTACCTCGCGGTATAATCCAACCCGCTTCGGGAAGCGAGGCGCACCTGGCCACCTTTCACATAAGCAATGATCCTGTACCCATCCCATTTGATTTCGTATAAATATTCTGGACTGTTTACAGGGTCTTTCACCAAGGTGGCGAGCATTGGGGCAATTTCATTTGGCATAGTGCTTTTAGTGCCTATTTGTTTTTTTGCCATTCCGGATCGCCTGTGGCTTTTAATGAATTTATAGCAAATAGAGTGGTTTCATCGCTGCCATCGAAATTGTCTATCCGCAAACGCAGCTGATGGTCCCAGTCTTTTACGGCATCTTCTTTTGTCCCACCGCATCCGAAGATACCCGACTCGGGATCTGGCCCTAAGAGGCAGCAGAAAGCGTTTCCATCGTGAAAAATAATTGGGTGCAAGATTCTTGCTCTTTTCGGCAGAAAACTGGCTTCATAAGAAACCACCATTTCTTTCGGTATCTTCATCTGTTCCATGATCACCCCTCAACTGGTATTAAGGAAACAGCTAGCCTTCTGATTTGTTTAAAATCTGCGCGGATACACTCTACTAGTGCAGCGAACTACAATAAAAAACTCTAAATAGACTACATGTTCTGGCGTAAACAAATCTCCATGTATAGTAGTAAACTTTGGATTGTATTAAATGAGGCTTATCTTCTTAGAATGAGCTATTGCCTCACTACTGTGTCTAAAGTAACAGGTTTCAACTCCCAAGCTTTGTAAATTTTCCATTATTTGTATCGTTTTCTTTTTCGGCTGAGATCCGCTTTGGCGAATGTAAACAGCCTTGATCGTTATTGGAAAGATCTTACAAAGGTTTTGATATAAATACGGATCCTGTTGAGTATCATCTCCGAGCAGTACGAATTTTAATTTTGGGTACAACTCAAGAATGTGCTTTATCTTCACAAACTTATGATTATGTTCACCTCTTCCAGAAAAAAAGAAATCAGCAATTCCTGTTTTAATATCCTTCAGGAGAAGCACAGCTTTTGGTAATTTATGTAAGACTGCAAAATCTGTAATAAAACGATATAAGTTCCACTCGCTACTTGACACATAAAAAAAAGCATTGCGTTCGTCACCAGTTTTACCAGCTCGACTGAGCGCTTCATAATGATGAACTACATCCTCAAAGACCTTCCGATTATTCAAATTTTTAAAAAGTAGAACATACAGCTTTCTAAAGAAACTAGACGAATGAGAAACCAGAAAAGTATCGTCAATATCAGATATAATCCCCCATTCTCCTTCCGAAGGGTGAACATACGATCCATTAAAAACCAATTCCTCATCGTTATAATAAATAATTACCTTATAGGAATTCCAGCCAAATGGTAAGGTTTCCTTCAGAGGAATAGTAAACTTGAAATATCCATCGTCTAAGGTCTTGGTACGAATGCGCTGTCCATTATAGTCTAGGTATACATCTGCATTTGCCTGCGTTTTAGCGGTAAACATTTTGATAACGGAGGTCGCATTTTTTAAATTTTTCTTCTGAAAATCATAGTCTTTCCTATTCGTAGGCTTAAACACGTGGCCCATTACAATAAGTTCCTCACCGTTGGTATAGCCTCGATATAATTTAAGTATGGGTTTCATTAATAAAAAAAAGATTTAAATATTCCGTACTTTTGGATTGAGTAAAAGTGTACAAAATTCGTGCAAGGAAACATATGAACTCAAATAAGAATTATATTTTGGTCGTGAACCCAATCTCTGGAGGAATTGATAAAGACAACATTATTAAGACGGTCAAAGAGTTCGCACACACCGGATCAATCAATCTCACCGTTTACGAAACTACAGGTAAAGATGATGATTCGACGATCAAAAACCTATTTGAACTTCATCATTTTGAGCGCGCTGTTATTGCTGGCGGCGACGGAACTATTAAATTGGTAACCGATGCCTTAGAAGATCAGGATATTATCTATGGCATTTTGCCCTTGGGCTCAGCAAACGGGCTTGCCAAAGATTTAAACTTGTCCGATGTATTGGAAGAAAACCTACAAATCGCCTTTTATGAAAACCCGACTGCGATCGATATTATTTCGATCAACGGAATGAAATGTTTACACCTCAGCGACATTGGATTAAACGCCAGCTTGATAAAAAATTACGAAGAAGGCAGCATCCGGGGAAAATTGGGATACGCTCTCCAAACCATCAAAACCCTTTCTCAAAACGTTGAACATCTTCATGCAGTTATTGAATACGGCCAACATCGACTTGAAACAGATGCTAATGTAATCATCATAGCAAATTCCCAAAAATATGGAACCGGCGTAGTAATCAATCCAAAAGGAAAAATCGACGACGGGAAATTTGAAATTATAGTCCTTAAGAATCTAGATTGGCTGATGATTGGAAAAATTCTACTTGGAAACTTGCCAATCGAAGGTACTGACATTGAAATCCTTTCTACTGATAAGGCTAGGATAACGACATCGTTTCCGGTCAACTTTCAGATTGATGGCGAATATTGCGAGCAGGTTACAGAGCTTGACATACAAATTCTACCCAAGAATGTTAGGATAGTCATCCCTAAGCCTGAATAAACAATCAGGTCAGAAAATCAAAAATTGGCAAAATTATCTGCTACAAGAAAATTAAATCATTTAGCATTAAAATGATTTTTCTACTAAATCCTTTTGCCTTGGAGCCGGACGGATAAACTCAAGTCGGTCTGTAGCTCCGATTAAATGTATTGAAATAGTCAAGGATGGTTTCGCTATTGGCTTTTACTCTTGGTTCACTTATTAAAAGTGGGTTTCTAGACAGAGGTTTGGATTATTAAAAAAATTATCGAAAGGAGTAAGTAGTCGACCAGCTTTTGTTGTCTATAAAGGCAAAAGGAACACTATGATTGAATTTACAATACAAGACGCAGCTTTTAAGGTTCTAGGATTTAAACCTATAATTAAGAATTAAATAGTTACTTTACTCGCCATGAATGATCAATCCAATATGCTCACAGCACTGCTTAGGGCAATTGCCAAGGATGATAAGGCTGCGTTCAACCGCTTTCACAAAATCTATTTTACTCGTTTTAAGAGATTTGCTTTTTCTTTATTAAAGCAAGAGGAATGGGCTGAGGAAATTGCGTCGGATCTTTTTGTAACCATTTGGCTAAAAAGAAACTTGCTTACCAATGTAGAGGATCCCAACAACTATCTCTATAGAGCCTTAAAAAACAAGTGTTTGAATGCTATGAAAAAGGATAGCAAATGGAAAATTGTACAGATAACAGAACAAAATGAAGTGATACAGGCAACGGTTGCGAATCCTTTGCAACGACTGGAAAACAAAGAGTTGATACAGTTTATGGACGCGATTATCTCTACTTTACCAGAACAACGAAGACTAATATTTCGATTGGTGAAAGAGGATGGCATGAAACAAAAAGATGTCGCTTCGTTATTAGATATTTCTGTAAGGACAGTTGAAAGCCATATGTACAAGGCAATTAAATACCTCGCCGAAAAAGTAGAGGTCTATCTAGAAAAAAGCCCCCATCCAACGGTGACAAACAAAAGAGAATACCTCTTTTCCCTTTTTTTATAAAGCTATTAATATAAGATATCGGAATACGATAAACGGACAAACAATGGACAAATATGATTTTTTAAAGTTTCTGACAAAGAAACTGACTAACGGTCTATCTAAAGATGAACAGATCGATTATGACATTTATTTACAACAAAATAAAGAATATAATAATATAGAGCAAATGATTACCCAATATTACAAAAGTCCAATTGTAGATGATGAATTAAACGAGCAGCAAAAAAGCTTAGATTCTATCTGGAAAAGGATAGAAGGGGAATCACCTGCGAAAAAAAATGGTCTAATAAAGTTCCAAAGAAAGCTATGGGTAACCATTACAAGTGTAGCTGCGGCCGGTTTAATCGTATTGAGTATTGGATATTATAGTTCCAAGAATTCGGGGACTGTACCGCAGGTTGAAAACGAACTTCTTGAATCGGTAGCTTCAATGAATGAAAAGCTATTAGTTCCAATGAAGGACGGAAGTATGATTACCCTAGGTAAAAAATCAGAGATTCATTTTAACACTGCTTTTGGCGAAGAGAAACGCCTAGCGAAACTAAGCGGTTCTGCCCTATTTGATGTGGTTGGCAATGCTAAAATACCTCTCCAAATAGAAGTAGAAAACAGTTTGGTTACGGTAAAAGGGACTTCCTTTTATATCCAAGAGGATAGAGTACACAATGGCTATGAACTTACCTTATTCAATGGGAAGGTAGAATTAGCCACTCGAAATAACCCTTCTAAGGTAATCAAGGTACTCCCTAACCAAAAGGTGCAATGGAACAGTGAGATGAATGATATAAGTGAATTCAAAATAAGTGATCTGGACAAAAAAACCTTATTACAAGAACAAGTAAAAATGCAGGACTCCATTGTTTTCAAAAAACAAACATTAGAGGATCTGGCCATTAAATTGTCGGACATTTATGAAGTGAAATTCATTTTTGCAAATGAACAAATGAAAAAAAAGCGTTTTAGTGGAATGATCCTTAAATTATCTCTTAAAGAGGTAATGGATGCCTTAAAGACCTCTTACCCTTTTGATTATCAAATTCAAGATACCACTGTAATTATTCGTTAAAAAACCAGCATGAGACAACTAACGCTTCTAGCGATATTAATATTTTTTACTTTCACTGCTCTTGGACAGGAAAAATCCATTAGATTAGAAAAGGGTACATTTCCACTAAAAGTAATTCTTGAAACCATTCAACAGCAGCAAAAAATAACAATATTCTACAGTGATGAAATCGTTCACGATGAAATGCTCTATAACATCACCAAGGACAGGATTTCGATAGATGTGCTGCTCAAAGATGCATTGACATCCTTTCATCTTGATTATCAGAAGATAGATAACAAAATGATCATCATACATGCGCAGCCTAATTCAAATAAAAAAGTAAACAATACTTTAAAGGGAGTGGTATTGGATAGTGAAGGAAATGTAGTCCCTTTTGCAACAATACGGCTCTTTTCAGGGAATCACTTATTGGAAGTTTCCAATACAATTGATGATGGTACGTATGCACTTCGCGCAAGTCTTGAGCTTGGGAAATCTTATCTAATACAAGTGAGCGCACTAAACTACAAGGGACTATCGAAAACCTTCCAATATCCTGATACGAACCGTGTAAACAGAATAATTCTTCAACAGGAAGCGAATGTTTTAGAAGCTGTTGAGATTCAAGGAAAAACTTCTCCGTTTTCTCGGGTTGCAGACCGCCTTATTGTCAATGTAGAAGGCACCATGCTCGAAAATGGCTTATCAACTTTAGATATCTTACAACAGTCACCTGGCTTATGGGTAAATGCGAATGGAGAAATCAAGATCCGGGGCAATCAAAGCGTAAGGGTGATGATAAACGATATTCCTCAGCGAATGTCTGCGGATCAACTGGCAGAATATTTAAGAAATTTGCCTTCTGAAAGTATTAAGAAAATAGAGATTATTCCTAATCCGGGTGCAGAATATGAAGCGGAAGGATCGGGTGGCATTGTGCGGATTCAGTTGAGGAGAAACATTAATGATGGTTTTAAAGCTAATCTCTTGACAAGATATCTACAACAGAATAAAGATCCGTACTTAAATTCGGGTGCAATTTTGGATTTTAAAAGGGACAGATTGTATGTGACCGCTGTAGGCGCCTATTTAAGAGATGACCAGACTATTTTTGCAAACTATGATGTTTCTTATCCCGACAACAGTAAATACCTAAGCAATACAGATAGATTTAGATCTGCTGACTCTTATAATACTAGAATCGCGGCTTCCTATGATATTCGAGAGAATCAAAGCATTAGTATGCAGACCGTATGGATTGGCGGAGCGGTTGATCAAATCTTCAATACGACTAACGCGCATATACTTGAAAGTGAATCGCTAAGAAAAAATACATCTAATAGCTGGGATACGCACCAAAATATGCTCAATACAACAGTTAACTATAACCTAAAATTGGACAGTATAGGTTCTTCGTTAAAAGTAATTGCTGATTATTTGGCGAATGACCATAATGAATCCAATGATTACACGATGCTAGGCTTAGATACTAAGGAAACAGAACGCTACAAAAACCTTTCTCCAAATCTCACTGAAATATATAGTCTGCAAACTGACTTTGCCCGCTATTATTCCTCTACCAATCTTAACTGGGCGGCTGGAATCAAATTTGTTGGTACGGACCGTTATAATGAGGTATTACGAAATAATTTCGTCATTGATCAATGGATAAAGGACCCTCTTTTGAGCAATGAGTTCCAGTATCGTGAAAACTTGTTTATGGGCTATGCAGCTCTAAATTACAAAATCAACAAAACAAGCATCAAGGCAGGATTACGGGCTGAAGAAACGAATATTAATGCACTCTCCATCACGAACAGCGAACGAATAAAACAGGCTTATCTAAGCTGGTTTCCTTCTCTTTATTTTCTTCAGGAAATTGGCCCAAAAGAAAACTATTTGTATTTGAACTATGCGAAAAGGCTCAATAGACCTTCTTTTAAGGATCTTAACCCCTATACCTTGCAATTTGATGATTTCGTTGTAATGCGCGGAAATGCAGCGCTGACTCCAGAGTATATCCATAAAATAGAAACGGGCTACAGTTTAAAAAATGGGCTAACCGCTGAACTGTACTTCGCATACACGCAGGATAAAATTGCACTATTTATGGAGTCCATTGACAATAAAACATTAGCATACCAGTCGCGGAATTTTGATTCGAGCGTTAACTACGGGGCTTCCATATTTGCTCCTTGGAATATTAAAAGATGGTGGTCTGCACAGGCAAATGTGGCGTGGTACCGAACTCGTTTTGAATTTGATAACATTAATCTTTCACAACATGTAGGCCGGGCTTCACTCTCTCAAACTTTTAAATTCAAAGATCTATTGGACGCTAATATCTATTTGGGTTATACGAGTTCTACTTACGTAGTCAATACTAAATATGCGGATCAGTTTCATTCAATTGTTCGCTTATCTAAGGACTTACTCCAAAAAAAGGCAAAAATCACTTTCATGTGGAATGACGTATTCAATGCGTCTCGTGAGCGTGAAATCACATCACACCAAGGTACGGTAGCTAATTTCTATCAAAAACGCCCTACGCAGACTTTTGGTTTGTCGTTTAGTTATACCATTTCAAAAGGCAAGAAATTTGAAAATAAAAAAATAGAGCAAAGCAATATTGATGAAAAGAACAGGGCTAATTAGTGAAGATCTGTGCATGTTTTGGATAAAAAACATGCACAGATCAGTACTTTCATCCATCTTTTGACGTATCTTAAAAGATTTTGATTTCATCGAAATCAGGTTTCCCTTCTTTATTGAACACTACTACTTCCCATCAATTATGACATCGTGTTTTAATTCTTTCCATGCTTCACCAAACTTTGGGTACCTAGCGGTATATTCCAACCCGCTTCGTGAAGCCAGGCTGGCCACTTTTCACATAAGCATCCTCTTAACGCAATTCTTTACCTTCGATCTGAACAGCTATCCCTTGTTTCGAAATTGCTGAAATATTGGTTAAAGGCATTTGTCCTTTATTGGTAATGGCTATTGCAATTGCATCCTTGCCATTAGCAATCACATCTCCATTAATTTCTAATTCATGAACGATCCCACCGTCTACACTAAAAGAATGAACTTTATTTCCATAGGTAGTGATGCCACCGGAAATTTTCAATCGCTTAATTTCTCCACCGGATTTAACGCTTATTCCATCTGCAGGTAAAGTCATAATCACTCCCTTGACAAGAGTTTGCCCCTCTGCCCCATGGGTAACAATTCCATTTCTCACTTCAATGCTATCTACTACTTTACTGAACTGCATTCCAATAGATCCGTCACCATGGGTGAGGATAGAATGGAAAACAGCCTTAGTAACTGTACCGTCATATTGATTAAACCCTCGGGCACCTAATCCGAAAGTTTCAATTTTATCTTTCGATTCAAATTGATCAACCACTCCAAAATTCACAAAACCAATCCCACTGGGGCCATAAGATACAATAGGTTTTTCAGCGACCCATTTCCCAACATATCCCCAAGTATCCAATACCATATCGTTTACACCATAAGTTGTTACTGTCCCTTTATGAATAATACTTTCTACCTTAGTTCCATTCACAATAAAAACACCTGCAGTAATCATATCAGGCTGGCCGTAAGGCAACATTCCATTTGAGTATATATCTCCTGTTGTAATTTTATCTACGACAACCCAGCCCCCTTTGTCTCCAAAGCCGCAAATAAACAATCCGGAGCCTATAACAGGCGCTCCTTTTCTACCTAAACGTATATCAGTCAAGGTTGCGTTGATTGTGCTTTCTGGATCACTATTAAAATTATAGACGGTAAATGCCCCTTGATAAACATTAACTCCATATTTCTGTGGCTGCTCAGCGTATCGACGTGCATCACAAGCTATAATATCAATTTTGTCAGCAACCAATTTTGTTTTATTCGTACCTTCCCTGGTTAGTATTTGGATCTGCCCCGTAACGCTAAGATTTCTTAAGGTGAACACCCCTAAATCAGGAAAATTACTTAGGATATAAATAGCTCGATTATTAGGATTAACTTGAACAGTTACGTTGGACACCTCATTATTTGCTGTCAAACCTATTCCGTCACCATTGCTAAAACTGATTATACATCTTTCTTGGTCAACTCCTATCAAATTAAAACCAACTGGTAAAATGATTGTATACGGACAAAGAATAGAAGTATGTAGTTCTAAAGTTGTGGGAGCAGTTTTGTTTAATGCCGCCATAAGATCAGTAAGTGAATGGATGGGCGTTTTCATAAAATTTTTATAAAAAAAAGAAAATATCTTTGACACACTGACAACATTAAAAGGCATAAAATGTTGAGAATCTGAAACAAAAAATCTATAGTAATCCTTAGAAAGGGGTGAAAAAGATGAAAGAAATGGTTATAGTGTAGCACAACATTGCTCAGTTAAGCTAAGCGAGTAAGGAGAGTCTATTATTCCTTGATGTTTGGCGTAAAATCCTGATTGCTGAATGACGGGGATGTTGGTATAATAATCTGAATAAAATCGTGCTCGGTGGCTTGATGACACGTGTTACAGGCATTAGTAAGTGTAATATATCCTTGCTTAAATTCTTCTATATTTTGCTGGTTAATGGCATTGTTTACTGCAATCAATCCCGGTCCAATCACAGATATAGATTGTGTTTCTTCACGATCGGGATATATCGCTTTTATATCGTCAAAAAACTCTTGAAGCTCGTGTATTTCAAATGCCGCCAACCTCCAATTTTCGCTAGAGCCAGCAAACCAGAGTTTGTTATGGTGGTTTTGTATGCTTCCCATAAAGTCACCAAAACCGGGTTTGTAAGCATTGTCCAGTTGAATTTGAAGGCTGTCAATTTGACTTTGCAAAGCCTGTTCCCTTTTATTTTCTTTCGTGCAAGCGGTTAGTAAGAATAGCGCTAAAAAAACTGTAAATAAAAATTTCATTATTCAATAGATTTAAAAAATCTCAATCCGTGATAGAGAATTATTTTTAAATAAACTACAATTAGAAGACGTGTTTTGTTTTATCAGATCGTATTGGAGACGGTAATTTTCTCATTTAATGGCAACTAATCTAAAACTATTTTTCAAAAACAAAGTTATATTTCATTAATAGAACAGCGCGTAGATACAGGAATCATTTCCGCAGGTCTACGTTCTGTAGCCTAAGCAATTCACAAAATGGGAAATATAATAAATGAACTTGTTAAGATGACAATTGCCTCGGAAGCAGATTTTTTACAATTAACTTCGAAGTGCTAATGGAAACGACTCAAATTAAAACCTTCAACAATGCTATGGACAGCGCCATTGATGAACTGCTTCCCGAATTGGAAGAAATCTACAAAGATATCCATCTAAACCCCGAATTGTCTATGCAGGAATTCCGCACAGCTAAAATCGCGTCGGATTATTTAACCAAATATCAATTTGAGGTTACAACCGGTATAGGTGTAACTGGGGTAGTAGGCATCATGAAGAATGGAGAAGGCCCTATTGTAATGCTCCGTGCGGATATGGATGCGCTCCCCGTTACTGAAGCAACAGGATTACCCTATTCAAGCACAAAAGTAGGCAAGGATGAAGAAGGGAATGAGGTCGGTGTATCGCATGTATGTGGGCATGATCTGCATGTTACCTGGCTAATGGGTGTTGCAAGATTATTCTCAGAACATAGAGATCAATGGAAAGGAACATTAATGGCCGTTTTTCAACCTGGAGAAGAAGTGGGCCGTGGAGCCCAAAGTATGATAGACGATGGTTTGATGGATCGTTTTGACAAGCCGGATATCATTTTGGGTCAGCACGTCATGGTCGGTGAATCGGGTACGGTCGGTTATCGCAGCGGAGCTATTTTGTCTGCCGGCAATAGCCTAAAAGTTAAACTGTTTGGACGTGGCGCACATGGTTCATCACCGCAAACGTCCATAGATCCCGTGATTATGGCGGCTGCAACCACCATGCGCTTACAAACCATAATTTCACGTGAGGTAGCGCCAATAGAAAATGCAGTACTGACCATAGGCGCTTTACAGGCCGGTACAAAAGAGAATATTATTCCTGAAGATGCTACCCTGAAATTGAATATCCGAACCTTTAATGATGGCGTTCGAGACGATATTCTTTCAGCGGTGAAACGGATATGTTGCGCCGAATGTGCTGCTTCCAATGCACCAAGGGATCCCGAATTCACGACGTTGGACAGTTATCCATTAACCGAAAATGATGCCGTTGCGACTGCAAAAGTGGTGGATGCTTTCAAAGCTCAGTTTGGCAATAGGTCGTATGAAACACAACCCGCTTCTGCCAGTGAAGATTTCAGTGTATTTGGTAGGAACTGGAAAGTGCCTTATGTGTTTTGGTTTGTTGGCGGCACTGACCCTAAACTATATTTAGAAGCCATAAAAAACAATAAACTAAATTCTATTCCGAGCAATCACTCACCAAAATTTGCACCCGTGATCCATCCCACTCTCAAGACCGGCTTGCAGGCGATGATGACAGCGGCTGTTGCATGGTTGGATTAATGGGCCTTAAATGGATCGACTAAATACGCTTTACTATTTTCTTGATCTGGCCGGTATTTTTGGTAGCAGCATTTATTGCCATTGTTAATATCTCTTCACTGGTAGCAAATGGTGGTCAATTATGGGTTTCTTAAGATGTATTATGTCCCCAAAAAACAAGCCATCAAACAGCAAAGAACTATCAAAATCCAACAGGTTAGTCCAAACTGTTGATTTAAACGATCATGTGCTTGGAAATCCGAAGGCTCCGATCACCCTGGTGGAATATGGAAGTTACTTTTCAGATTCCTGCCACGTAGTCCATGAGGTGATCGCGAACCTGCGTGACCGATTTGGTGATCAAATGCGGTATGTATACAGACATTTGCCTCTTCCCCGGAATGAGCTTGCAAAAAAAGCAGCGATATTATCAGAATATGCGGCAGAAATTTCCGATAATTTTTGGGAAGTTCATGATGCCCTCATGAAGCGGCGAGGTTCAAGCAAACAGGATTTGAAGGAAGTCGCCGAGGAATTTAATTTGCTGAAACCTGATACGCCGTTTAACGGTGAATTAGACAAAGCAAAACAAAAAGTCGAAAATGACATTCGAAGTGCGAACGAAAGTGGTGCATTGTTAGCACCGGCATTTTACATCAATGATCATAAATACGAAGGGGCTTGGGATGAAAGCTCTCTGGAAGATGCGATGGAAGGCTCTCTCGGCTATCGAATGCATACTGCAGCTCTGGATTTTGTGCGATGGGGGCCCTCAGCAGGTGTTGCATTATTTGTGATGGTGATATTGGCTCTGGTTCTGGGCAATTCTTCATTAGGCCCACAGTTTGCGGCATTGTGGAAAATACCATTGGGATTTCATGCGGGAGAAGTATCTTTTGATCTTCCATTGATCAACTGGATAAACGACGGTTTTCTGTCTATTTTCTTTCTAGTGGTGGGTTTGGAAATAAAGCGCGAATTTACTGTTGGTAGATTATCCACCCGTCGAGCTGCTGCATTACCAATAGTTGCATCCATAGGCGGCATGCTAATGCCTACCGTTATTTATCTGGCAATAGCACCCGCAGGTCCACTTAGTTTAGGATGGGGAACCACCATTTCTACGGACACAGCCTTTGCAATAGCCATTATTTCTTTCATGGGAAACCGTGTACCTGTGGAATTACGTATATTCCTTACAGCCTGTGCCATAGTGGATGACCTCTGTTCAATTCTTGTGGTCGCTATATTTTACACTGAAGAGATCAATATCGCTTTTTTGATTGCATCAGTTTCTATTACAGGCGTATTAGCCGGATTAAATAAATGGCGGATCTATAATTTACTCCCTTATCTATTAATGGGCTCATTATTATGGTTCTGTCTCCATAACGCTGGCATCCATGCCACACTCGCTGGAGTAATATTGGCGCTGTGCATTCCAACAAGGCCGCCCGCAAACTTTCTTGCGCTGAATGCCCAGGCGCAAAGAATAATAAATGCAGAGGCGCGCTTCGCAGCCGATAAACTGATGCGACATGGCCCGTCGCAGCGAGCCGTGCAAATCCTAAATACCATTCATGATCGGATAGAATCGCCCGCTGCAAAGTTTTTGCATGCTATAGAACCTTGGTCCACTTATTTTGTACTTCCACTTTTTGCGTTGGCAAATGCGGGTGTTTTGGTCTCTTTGGACGTATTCAAGACAGATCTTCAATTGATGATGGCGATCTTCTTTGGCCTTTTCATAGGAAAGCCTGTCGGGATTTATCTGTTTAGCCGGGTGGCTGTCCGCCTTAATATTGCAGAGAAACCTGCATCCTATAATTGGAGACAACTATTCGGTGCTGGTGCATTGGCGGGTATCGGGTTTACCATGTCGCTTTTTATTGCAACGGAAGCATTTCCTCTGGCCGCGGATTTTGCTGCTGCGAAGATCGCTATTTTTATTGCATCAATAACAGCAGGTGTTATGGGTGCTATTATTTTATGGAAAAAAGTAGGAAATCCGGAACCCAACACTTCCTAAAAAGGAAAGCCTTCAGTGCAACTTGCGAAGTTTAGCCCATCTTTTGCTTATACATGGATAGCGGATCGGCTTTTATAATTATGTCTTATGTACTAGATGTACCAGCATTTTTATTAAACGTGATTGCAAAAAATGATTTTATTATTTAAGATTGAATAAATGAGAATATTGCTAACAGGCTCAACAGGTTATATCGCTCAACGCCTTCTTCCTGTGTTACTGGAAAAAAAACATCAGGTTATTTGCTGCGTTCGGGATAAAAGCCGCTTTGACCAAGACAAATATAAAGGCTTTGATTTAGAAGTTATTGAGGTCGACTTTTTGAAAGAGGAAAGTCTTACAAAAATACCAATGGATGTAGATGTAGCCTATTACCTTATGCATTCTATGTCTTCAGCAAGAGGAGATTTTTCGGAAGCTGAAAAGGTAACTGCCAATAATTTTAAAAATATTGTAGGACGAACAAATACGAAACAGGTTATTTTTTTAAGTGGGATAGTTAATAGTGAAAATCTGTCTAAACATTTACGATCTCGTTTAAACGTGGAAGAGATATTAAAATCAGATAATTATGCTGTAACAACCTTACGGGCAGGTATTATCGTGGGCTCTGGTAGTGCTAGTTTTGAAATAATCCGCGATTTAGTGGAGAAGTTGCCGGTGATGATTGCACCGAAATGGCTGAATACTAAATGTCAGCCAATAGGTATCCGAGATGTGCTCGGTTTTCTTGAAGGTGTACTAATGAAGGAATATGCTTTAAATAGGACTTATGATATTGGAGGACCCGAGGTGCTTACTTATAAAGACATGCTTATGCGTTTCGCTAAAGTAAGAGGTTTGAAGCGATGGATTTTTACAGTGCCTGTAATGACACCAAAGCTTTCCTCTTATTGGCTTTACTTTGTCACATCAACTTCTTATCCCCTAGCTAGGAGTTTGGTAGAAAGTATGAAGGTTGATGTTATCGCTAGACCCAACGATCTTCAAAAAAGAATCAATATTCGGCCGATGAAGTATGAACAAGCTATTGAATTGGCTTTTGGAAAAATAGAAGAAAACCAAGTCATTTCGAGCTGGAAGGATGCGATAAATACTGATTTTTATCCTGAGAGATTCATAAAACTTATTGAGGTTCCGCAAGAAGGTTGTTTTCAAGATATTCGATCAATTAAAATTGATGACCCAGAAAAAGTATTGAAAAACATCTGGTCTATTGGAGGATCAACCGGATGGTATTACGCCGATTGGTTATGGGGAATTCGCGGTTTCCTTGATAAGGTATTTGGTGGTATTGGATTGAAAAGAGGTCGGACAAATTCAGAAACCTTGTCGACGGGAAGTGTCGTTGATTTCTGGCGGGTGATTCTTGCTGATAAAAAAGGTAAAAGATTATTGCTATATGCGGAGATGAAATTGCCAGGAGAAGCTTGGCTTGAATTTAAAATTGATAAGCATAATGTATTTACGCAGACCGCAACTTTTCGCCCCTTGGGGCTTTCTGGAAGGCTTTATTGGTATTTGGTATTACCTTTCCATGCTTTTATTTTTAAAGGAATGATGCTGAATATAACCAAGGTTTCACATAAATAATTCAGTTGATATTGAGATGGAATTATCGTTAGACACAATGTTGAATAAAATTCAAGCTTAGCGAATAAAACAAATGCCGGTAGGTTAACCTTTATTGGAAGCAAGCTTTTATCGACAATAAGGAATAGTCCGTTCACTTTCAAGCATATCCCTTATTCTTTTTTAAACTTCTTAGTACTTCTTACGGTATCTATCGGGCGGACTAATTGTTCTATTGCCTCACGCCGGGGTTCTAAGAATGGAGGTAACGATAGCTTTTCCCCTAAGGTTTCGTAAGGTTCATCTCCCATAAATCCTGGGCCGTCCGTAGCAAACTCAAACAAAATATGAGGGCTTACCCTTACGTATAGGGATTCAAAAAAGTGACGGTCTATATAGCCAGATGTTGAGAATCCAAAACTTCTCATTCTCACATCCCATTTATCTAATTCCTCGCGATTCTCTAAGCGAAATGCCGCATGGTGTATTGTCCCGAAACCTTGTCGAGCTGAAGGCAGCGTATTATTTTCTTCTATAATGACAGAAGCTCCATTCCCTCCTTCGCCTACCTCAAATAAGTAAAATGAATCTTCCTGATTGATCTCTTTGAATAAAAGAACTTCTTCAAATATTTCCTTAAAGTAATTAAAGTCAGTAATACGGATGAAAAGTGGCCCTAAACCAGTAATGGCATATTCAAGTGAAACTGGACCATTTTGCCAAGGTGTGCCTGACTTTAGCCCTATATTTAATTCATCCGAAATTAATTGATATTGCTGATCATCAAAATCAACGAAAGTCAGTGTTTGCTTGCCAAATTGTTCTTTAATTCCCAAATGGCTGACTCCTAATCGGTCGAACCGCTTAACCCAATACGCTAATGCATTGTCATCTGGAACCCGAAAGGATGTCTTTGAAATCTCGTTGGTACCGTGTACTCCTTTCTGAATGCCACTAAAATCAAAAAACGTCATGTCGGTTCCGGCGCTGCCAATATCATCGGCAAAAAACAGATGATACGTCTGAACATCATCTTGATTGACCGTTTTTTTTACTAAACGCATTCCCAAAGTAGTAGTGAAAAAATCATAGTTTTTTTCTGCACTACTGGTAATAGCGGTGACATGGTGTATTCCTTTTATTGGCTTCATAAGATGATAATGCAGATTCTTATTATGGATTTTTAATCGTTCTATTCGCCTATGTGAAATAGAGCAACTCAAAGAGAAGCTTGGCACAGTCAACAGATTTCCTTACAACCATTAAAGAGCCTAATCAATTCAACAGAAAACGATTAATATTGTTTAATTAAAACAAATTGAAATACAATACTAGTTAACTTGTTACCAAAAAAGTTATTTCCCGATTACACCTTATCTTGCTCCATAGCAAAATCAATATAATTATTCTGTCTTATCAATAACTCTTTCAGGTGGATTATATAACCTTTGTTGCTTCTGTTTACACTCGATGTAAAATTGGTTGTAGGCTTCTTCGAGTTGATCTACCTGCCGTTCACCCCGATATTCTTTTAAGTATACCCGAGCTACCGGTTTAAAGTTCTCTAGGTAGTCAAGCAATGTTACACCGAAAAAAATTTGGAAAGGTATTGCATGAGTGCGTTTAAAAATATATTCTAGTCCACTTTCAAAATGTATCTTGTTTAAATGCATAGAAAATAATCCTGCCTGGGGATAAATACCTAACATTATTGTTGGATCTTGAAGCAACTCAGTAGCATAATTTAACGATTCAATCATTTTTCTTGACTTTTTGCTTATTGAAAAACAACCGACGTATTTCAAGATAGGAAATACTTTTAGCTGCTCCTCGATCGCCATCGCTTTCAATTCCTTTTTTAAAATCGTTCGGCAAATACGATGCAGAATTGCGCCATCATTAAAGCTATAATGATTCATTAACATCAAGCAAGAACGATCCTGTTCTACCTTAAGTTTACCAATAAATTTTATAGAAGCAAAATGACGCAAAATCCATCGCTCTGCAATTGTTGCGGCAAACCATTTTATTATTTTATTGGGTGTATCTTTAATCATCAGGATTATCTGTCGTATAAGCAAATCTTTAAGCTAATTCTTCACTAATTTATGGCCAATATCCATATTGGTAAAGTTAGTTTTTTTAAGTCGCCTAGAAAAATTATCAGCAATCGAAGTCAAAAACGACTCATTGTGGCTTCCAAACAAAAATAGGGTTTCAATATAAAATTCTTTTTATTGTTGTTTTGAAAAATTATTTTTGCTTTCTTAGCTACTTAAAACCATATGTTTGGAAAATCAAGATTTGCTCTCATTAGTTCAGACCAGATGAGCTGTAACTTTACCCTTATCCCGATATTTATTCACATCCGTTTTTTATTGCGTATTTGATATACGAGCTGCTCTCTTTTAAAACTACCTTAAATTATACACTTAAGTATGCCGATCATACAATCATATTATCGTCCTCCATCGTATCTTTTCAATGGGCATCTGCAAACTATAGCCCTAGTTTTTGGCGTGAAACGAGACAATACACTTTATCAAACTGAAAAACTAGAATTGCCAGATGGGGATTTCTTAGAGCTCGATTGGATTCGGGGTGGTAATGATAAACTAATGATCCTTTGCCATGGGCTAGAGGGCAATTCCAGAAGTCATTATGTGCAGCAAATGGCTGTACATTTTAGTGTACTTGGATGGGACATTCTGGCAATGCATGCACGGAGCTGTGGACGAGAAATGAACCGTTTACCAGTGCTTTATCATGGCGGATCTACAAAAGACGTAGAAGCAGTAGTGATGAAATACGCTAAGAACTATAGTTCACTTGTACTTGTGGGATTTTCATTAGGTGCCAACATGGCTTTAAATTTTGTAGGGAGACACAGCATACCAGCAAATCTACGAGCCATTGTTGCCTTTTCTGTGCCCTGCGACTTGTACAGATCTGAGCAGAAAATTGACCGATTGATTAACCGCGTCTACGCTCAAAAATTTTTGCATAAACTAAAAAATAAAGTGCGCAAACTAGAAATTTGCCACCCTGGTATATTCGATGTAAATGCATTAGATGGAATAACATCTATACAAGCATTCTCTGAAAATTTTACAGCCCCATTTTCGGGCTTTAATTCGCTAGATGATTTCTATGCAGCGAGCAGTTGCCTAAATTCCCTAAAGAGGATCTGTATACCGACTTTAGTTGTAAATGCCCAAAATGATCCATTTTTGTCCGACAGCTGTTATCCTATCGATTTGGCAAAAACATCTAATAATATATTTCTTGATATGCCTAAACGGGGAGGTCATTCTGCATTTCCGATCTCTTCAACCCAATCTTGGATGCCAAATAGGCTGGAGAAATTTCTTATAGAAGTTGTGAGGGATTCATATTGAAGCAATAACCTTGGCATCGAGATTATTTTCCTCTAAAAAACCTTCATCTTTCCTTAAAAATATTCTATTGTTTAAACTTTTAAACTTTCTAACATCTTATCTGTTATATCTACTGAGTATATACCATAACCATTAATCAATTGGCCTTTTAGCTTATATCTAGCTGAAGAGATAGCATATAATATACTTGAATCAGCCGGGTCGCTCATTTCTTCAAACCTGAAATATTCGTCTATTTTAAATTCATCATGAAATATTTTATATTCTCCATTTCTGCATTCAATACAATTTTGTTTCAAATTGAAGTCTTCTACATAACCTTCCTCTCTTAATATGCTCATTGCTTGACTCAATGTGTCGAAATTTCTTTTCATATTTTAAGTTGATATTTTATATTTACTAATTTGTTTGTTAAGGTTTTGGGGAAGTTTTAAGATTCCCTATTAGCGCTAAGGATTCCCTAGCTGCCTAGTGTTTATTATGTTAATACGTCCTTAATATCCGCTGATTTTTTGAACATAGTTGCTGCAAACGGACACAAGGGGATAATCTTGATATTTTTCACTCTAGCCATTTCTACAATTTTGTAAAGCATTTGCTTGCCTACACCTTTACCATTATATGCTGGCTCAACTTCTGTATGGTCGATGATAATCAACTCTGCACCTGCAATGGAATAGGTCATCTTCCCTGCATGTTCGTCATTCTGTCGCGCCATTGCAAAGCCTTTGGCGCCGTCTTCATTTAATAGTATTTCCATCATTTTTTATCTTTTAATTCGTTTAAAGCATTGGACGATCGGGATCGAGACTTCATATTGTTTTTCCCCAATCTTCATTAACCGCATAATTCAATTCTTCCCACACTTCGCCGCCTAATGAAAGATAAAAATCACCATTTGGGGTAAAAGGAATATATTTTATGCTATTGTAAAAAGTACCTACATTGTCTTTCAACTCTGAGCAATCTTCGTCATAACGCATGAGATTAAAGTTTTGAGCGTAAGAAAACTGCGCTACTATCAGCGCCCCCCCAAGTACGATACTTCTTAGTTTCATCTGCTGAACTTCTTAAAGAAATAACTGTCTAACGAAGTTTTTCCAGCAGCTAGAAATAAAATCACCAGATAAGATAAACTATACATAAAAGACGCATCTTTTACCAGAAGTGCATCGCGAAAATGTAGTACAAAATATCCGGTAAGCGTTAGCGCAAGTATGAAGACTAATACTTCTGTTATACCAATGCCTATTTTTTTCAAACCGTGTGCATAGATCATTTCTAACGACAACAACACCCAAAAACCTAACAAATCTGTGTGATAAAGCGAGTCAGATTGACGGGGAATAGTAACCATTTGAATAATTCTTTTCATTGCTTATTTTTTTTGATAACCACCGAAATATTTCACAGGACTCCAATCAGGAAGTACTGGAAGTACGGCTGGAGCCACATTGCTGTACTCATTATCGCCAAATACTACTTTGCCATCTACAAGGGTTAGTTTACTTGTAATGCTTTTGATTTCTTCTTCCGAAACTGTAAAAAAATCTTTGTCAAGAATCGCCAAATCGGCATAATAACCTTGCTCTATTTTACCTTTCTTCTCTTCCTTGATTAGTTCATATCCCGCGTGAGTCGCCAATCTCAATGCAGTTGTTCTGTCCAATGCATTCTCCCGTGCCATTATTTGGCTACCTCCAATAGTTTTACCTGTGGTAATCCAATAAAGAGCCACCCAAAGGTTGTAAGAAGCTACACGTGTTCCGTCTGTTCCCAATCCCACAGGGATTCCCAACTCCAACATTCTTTTCACGGGAGGAGAAGCTAATGCCGGATTTTTACCGTAGCGCTGTACAAAACTTTCTCCCTGATATGCCAGTCTATGCTGAATAGCTACACCACCACCAAGAGCTTTTATACGTTGCAGATTTTCCTCACTTACCGTTTCCGCATGGTCAAAGAACCAAACCAATTCATTAAGCGGAGTTTCTTCGTTTACATCTTCAATTACATTCAAAAATCGTCCAATGCTTTCATTGTACGTGGCGTGTAGCCGAAAAGGCCAACGATTGTTTACCAGTATTTTGATTACGCTTTTCAACTGAGACTCCATCGCGGGAGAGAGTTCTGGTCTGGAAAACAAAAAATTCTCGAAATCAGCAGCATCTCCGACAAGATTTTCCCCGCCACCCTCTACATTATAATCTACTCTATCAGCGGGTTTGTCAGCATGCAGCTCAACCATACCAGTCCATCGTTCATAATCTTCAGGTTCAGAACCCTTTTTTTGTGCGAATAAAAAGTAAGGCAAACGAACAGTAATCTTTCCTTGATCGTCCAATTCGTCTGTTATGCTATAATCGTCAGGAAAATTTTGAAAACCACCGCCTGCATCCATTACACCCGTTACCCCCAGTCGATTCATTTCACTCATAAACTGAATGGTGGAATTTATTTCTTCTTCTCTAGTCAGATTGGGTAATTTAGCTAACGTAGAATATAGTATGAATGCATTAGGTTCAGCAACTAATAAACCAGTCGGGTTTCCATTACTGTCCTTATGGATTAATCCTTCCGGAGGATTGGGTGTATCACCTGTAATGTTCAATTTCTTCAGACCGGCTTTGTTCAACCAAGCTTTTCCATAAAGATAAAGAATGAATGCAGGTACATTTCCAGTAGCATCATTGATTTCCTCGATTGTAGGAAGCCTTTTCTCTTCAAACTGGTATTCGTTCCATCCTCCTACGACACGTACCCATTGTCCTTCCGGTGTACGTTGTGCTTGATCTTTTAGCATTTCTAGCGCTCTTTTTAGTGATGTTACTCCATCCCAACGCAACTCGGTATTATAGAAACGACCTCCTCGAATCACATGCATATGGCTGTCGAACAATCCTGGAATCACACGGTTTCCTTTGGCATCGATAACACTTGTCTTACTTCCTTTCAGCTTTAGGATTTGTGCATTGGTACCAGTTCGCAGAATTTTGTTTCCAGAAATGGCTACTGCTTGCACTTCAGTGTTTTTATTATCCAAAGTGGAAATCTTACCATTTGTAATGATAATATCTGCGTTTTGCGCATGTACCAATGATGCTCCCAGAAGGAGGACACTAAATAGTATACTGTTCATTATTTTCATCCTTGACAAATAATTTAAAAAGGCAGAACATTATTAATCTGCCTTTATGTTATTACAATTTCTTAGTGTTTTAACATTTCACGAGCATATTGAACGCCGATTCCGTATGCTCCGCCATATTTAACAACCAAATCATTAACCGGCTTGTATGTTTCCTGACGAGCCCAGTCTCTTTGTAATTCCAGTAAATATTGTAGAGAAGTGATTGGTTTAGCTCCTGCCTGAACCATACGTGTTACAGATTGGTCATGAGCTTCTTTAGAAACATCTCCTGAAGCATCGGTAATTACATAAACCTCATATCCTTCATCCAATGCTGATAATACAGGACCTACGATACAGACACTTGTCCATAAACCCGCCATTACGATTTTCTTTTTGCCTTTTCCTGTGATAGCTTTGTGTGCATTTACATCCTCCCAGGTATTCATGGTAGTTCTATCAATGTAACCAGAAGTTGATTCAGGATAAAATTCTTGAATTTCTGGAAATACTGGCCCGCTAAATGATTTTTCAGCAACTGTGGTAACAACTGTAGGAACTTTGAATATTTTAGAGGCACCGGTTACAAGTCCGACGTTATTTCTTAGTTCCGTTGTAGAAATACTGTGTGTTGCAAATGCCATTTGACCTTCGTGATCGATCAATAGTAACGAATGATTAGTTGGGTTTAATAATCCAGGGCTTGGTTTTTGAGCGTATGAGGTAATCGATGCCAAACCTAATGCGAATGATAAGATAAATTTTTCATTTTTTTATATTTAAATTATTAGTAATTATTCTTTGATTAATTGTACTTCTGCTGCTAATTTGATGTCTTCTCCTACCAAAACGCCACCAGTTTCTAGAGAAGTATTCCATGTTAATCCAAAATCTTTCCGGTTGATTTTTCCCGTTAAAGAAATTCCAGCTTTTGTGTTACCCCAGGGATCTTTCATCAATCCGCTGTATTCTACTTCTAAGGTTACGTTTTGGGTTACATCTTTTAATGTAAGATCACCTGAGACTTCGAACTGACCTTCATTAATTTTCAAGATACCGGTTGATTTAAAAGAAATCTTAGGGAAGCTATCAACATCAAAAAAGTCTGCACTCCTCAGATGGTTATCACGATCCTTGTTATTCGTGTCAAGGGAACTAACATTAGCCGAAAATGAAACAACTGAAGTTTCAAACTGATCATCATCATTTTCGATGATGGCCTGAAATTCGTTAAACTTTCCGGAGACATTGGTAAACATCATATGTTTTACCTTAAATCCTATTTCGGAATGTGAAGGGTCTATCGCCCAAATTGATTTTGCCATTTTTAAATTTTAATTAATTATTATTATTATTATTATCAACTATAATGTCATGGGAACCTCCATCAAAAGGATTTCGGTATCAGCGGATTTTGATTTAATTTTCAGACTCTTAATATCCCAAATACCAAAGCCATCACGTGCTTCAAGTGCTTGTTCTTCTATTTCGGCACTGCCTTTCAGTATGAAAGCATAAACACCATTTTTGTCACTCTTTACATGATAGTCGGTTTCAATACCGTTTTCGAAATTCCCCAAATGGAACCAGGCGTTTTGATGAATCCATACACCTTCATCGTCAGGATCAGGGGATAAAACCTGCTGAAATTTGTTATGTCTCTGTTTTACATCTAAACTAATCTGGTCGTATTTTGGGCTAACGTTCCGTTGATTGGGATATACCCATATCTGAAGGAATTTTACTAACCGATCCGTGTTCTTATTATATTCACGATGCGTAATCCCGGTTCCAGCACTCATCGCCTGAATGTCGCCGTTCTTGATAACGGTTTCATTTCCCATGCTGTCCTTATGTTCAAGATCACCTTCCAAGGGGATACTGATGATTTCCATGTTGTCGTGAGGATGGTCTCCAAAACCTCTTCCTGCTTCCACCGTATCATCGTTTAAAACACGAAGAACACCAAAATTCATTCTTTTGGGGTTATGATAATTGGCAAAGCTAAAGGTGTGGTAACTTTCCAACCATCCATAATCCGCTTTACCTCTTGATTCTGCTTTGTGAAAAACGCTATTTTCCATTTTTTTTTCTTTGTATTGAGTATATAATTATCTAATAAATCCACTTTCATGAACTCTTCTATATTATTTTTAGAACATTTTCTGATTTAGCTGTCGCTGCAACCTTCCCGTTCCCAGGCATTTCCACCTTTAAAATCCCAGCTGTATGTTGCTTTTAGATTCTATTTGCAGTCCATACTGTTTATTTGAATCTGGGCTTCTAACTTATTTTTACTGAGGAATTTAAATCCCAAATAGGACACTATTTAATATTAGGACATGCTCATTGGAACCGAAGGATACAGGTAGGTGAATTAAAGCTGATGTTTTGAGAAGATTAAATTGAACAGGGAATTAGCTCTGCTATTTATTCACTCTTGGAATAACCTCTTTTCCAATTAATTCTATGGAACGTAAAAGTTGTTCATGACTAAGTCCTGCATTATCCATTTGAAAAGTGAAGCGGTCAATACCACCTAAGGCCTCACTATGTCTCAATAATTTTGCTGCCACCTGTTCAGGATCACCAATGACCAGCACACCCTTGGGGGCGGCTAAAGCATCGAACTTGGCTTTGGTTACCGGAGGCCATCCACGTTCTTTGCCAGCCTTAGTCCAGAGTTCGGCATAACCGGGGTAATAATCCTCTATGGCTTCTTTATTGGTCGCAGCAACATAACCAGGCGAATGCAAGCCAACCTTCAGTTGTTCGGGTGCGAAGCCAGCCTTTTTCCCAACCTCTCTGTATAGATCGATCAGCGGACGAAAGTGTACTGTCTCTCCACCTATAACTGCAACCATTAGTGGTAAGCCCAAAGCGCCGGCTCTTGCAAATGATGCTGGAGTACCTCCAACACCCAGCCAGACAGGAAGTTTCTCTTGAATGGCTCTGGGGTAGACGGGCTGATCTTCCAATACTGGTCTAAACTTTCCGGCCCAGGTAACGAATTCATGTTCACGGATCTTTAAAAAGAGTTCCAATTTTTCTTGGAATAACTCATCATAATTATTTAAGTTATATCCAAAGAGCGGATAAGCTTCTATGGCAGATCCTCTTCCAACAACGAGCTCTGCTCTCCCCTTGGAGATAAGATCCAAGGTTGCAAAGTTTTGATAAACCCTTACTGGATCCGATGTACTTAATACCGTAACAGCACTGGTTAAGCGTATGTTTTTCGTCCTTGCCGCGGCCGCAGCAAGGATTACCGCAGAAGCCGAGTCCAAAAACTCCTTCTTATGGTGCTCACCTATACCATAAATAGCAAGCCCTGCTTGATCAGCGTGAACAATCCTGTCAAGCAACTGTTCCATGGCATCAACACTTCCCAGGGTCTTACTCCCGTACATAGCGGATGCGAAGCTATCAATTCCTATTTCCATTTCTTATTTTTTACTGAGTTCAATATTATTTTTCTAGACTTTAAATTGTTTAAGAAAGAGCATTTGGAGCAGGAGGACCACCTGTGGGTTTGCTTTTATTATTCGGCAAGGGCACAAATTCTTCATTATCCATTGGTGGCAAAATAATACGACCTTGCTTCCAATCCTCTTTAGCTTGTTCAATTCTATCTTTTCTACTAGAGACGAAATTCCACCATATGTGCCGATCTCCGAGATGTTCCCCACCCAGCATCATCAAGGTACTTGGTTCTTTTGCTACAATCAATGGATCAACTCCTTTTGTAAATACCATTAACTGTCCAGCCTTATATGTATTCCCATTTACTTCAACACTACCCCTAACAATATACGCACCTCTTTCGCTGTGCCCATGAGGTAAACCGAAACGTGCCCCCAGCTCCAATATGACATGCACATAGAACAAGGGAGAATGTGTCTTGACCTTACTTTTCAAGCCATAAGCATCTCCAGCAATTAAACGCATCCATACCCCGGTATCCGTAAAAACAGGTAACTGCTCTGGCTTATAATTCATAAAAGACGGTTCACTTTCTTCATCCTTTTCAGGAAGTGCTACCCAAGTTTGTATCATTTCCAGTTCGCCTCCCGCCAACATCGCTGGATCTTCAAAGCGTTCACTATGTGTAATACCTTTCCCGGCCGTCATCCAATTTACCTCACCCGGTTTTATCTCCAGCTCCACTCCCAAACTATCTCTATGAGTCACTTTGCCGCTGAATAAATAGCTTACTGTGGATAAGCCGATATGTGGATGTGGTAATACATCAAGAGCACTCGCAGATCCTTTAGGTATATTTAACGGACCGCCGTGATCCATGAAAATAAACGGTCCCACCATTCTGCGGAGCTGATAAGGAAGGATTCGTTTCACTGCAAAACCTGCGGAAATTTCAGCACGTCTTGCCTCTATAATAATATCAAGCATATTCTTGTTTTTTTAAGATTATTAAAACTCTATATTAATGCTGTTGAGATGTTGATGTTGCCTTTAAGTAATTTCGATATTGGACAACTTTCCGCAACTTTTAATAATCGCTCTTGTAATCCCGGATCCTGTTGGTCTGGAAATTCGATTGTTCGCTCAATGTATGCGACTGTTGCTTTATTTTCTATTTTATAGAAAATATTAGCCTCCACTTGTATATCTGAAATGGCCAAGTCTTTATGATCAATGTACATCCTAAGAGTGGCCAATGTACATCCAACCAAAGAAGACAGCAAAAGAGTGAAAGGGTCTGGCCCCAAATCTTTTCCTCCTATTTTTTCAGGTTCATCGATAATTAATACACCATTTCTCCAATGAATAGCCGACCTGAATTTCTGGAGTCCAATTGTACCTTTTACAGGCTTTTCTAACATATACTTCATTTCAGAATATTAGTTAAGCTCTTGTTTAACCAGACATCTGCGTATTCCTCCGGATGACTTTTGAATTGAGCCAGAACATAAGGGCATCGCGGTATGATTCTTAAATTATTCTCCTTAGCATAACTCACCAACTCATTCAGCAGTTGTTTTGCAAAACCTCTTCCTTCGTACTCAGAATATATTTCTGTATGAAAGACCCTAAGCTTTCTTTCTTCAACCGAAATCTCCATCTTTCCTGCTATTTTCCCCTCTGAAAACAGTTGTACTTCACCATTAATACTACCGTCTTTAAAAACTACCCTTGTATTTTCCATGATCATTATTTGTTGATTCAATTATTCTTTTATACTTAGTGCTCCTGATGGGCATTTGGCAATCTGATCCCTGAGTTCCCGTGTAGTCGCATTCTCAGCTTTTATCCAAGGCCGGCCTTTGGGATCATACACCTTTGATAAAGTCCTTACGCATACTCCTGCATGAATGCATAATTTAGGTTGCCAAACAATTGCAATTTCTCCGTTTTGATATTCCTGCTTTTCCATAATATTTCATTTGAAGTTGGTTCTTAATACACAGTTTCGATTACAAAAGCCTCTAGCTCTGACATTTTTCCGTCACGGAAGCGCCATAAATCGCAGTAACTGTAATTCCTCGTTTTCCTATCTACGTCTACTATCTTGATTTCACCAGTTGCTATAACATAATCGTTTTCCGCAATTAAATTTTTTACATCGAATTTTGGAGGCTCTATATAATTTTTGGCCATCCACTCTCTAACAGCCTCTTTTCCGTCCAAAATGGTATCACCCAATAATATCCATCTTGTGTCTTCGGTACAAAACGCCAAAAAACCTTCATTATCGCTCTCAGCAAGAGCGTTATTCGCTTTTAATAATATTTCCTTATTTCCCATTTTTTCAATTTATCCGTTATTTCTATTGAGAGCTGGCTTGATATTTAGGCTTGAATTCTTAGTAGGAACGGGCAGCATGTTTACTTATTCCAGCAAGTGATCTGATTGTCTATCACGAATTGGTAAACTACTCATAGTTCGCTTTTTTTAATGATTTTATTAAGTGGTTGGTGTCGCTAATAGTTGTAATTCCCAAGCTAAAGCGACACCACTTGCCCCGCCATGATCAATAATAAGGCTAGATAGATCAGCTATTGTTTCAGTACGGGCCCAGTCACGTTGCCATTCAGAAACTACGGCTATCCAATTGATTGGCACAATACCTACCTGAACCATACGACGAACAGCCATTTCATGTGCTTCTAATGAAATGGAACCACTAGCGTCTGTAACTACAAATACATCATAACCTTCTCCAACTGCCTGAATAGCAGGCATTGCAACACAGATATCTGTCCATAGACCTGCTATTATCACTTGCTTACGACCACTTTCCTTTACCTTGTCGGTAACTTTTGGATCTTCCCAAGTATTAATAAATGTTCTGTTAATTGGTTTTTGATCAGGAAAAACATCCTGTAGGCCTTTAATAATATATCCGCCTCGTTCTTCAATTACAGTAGTAAGAATAGTAGGTACATCAAAAATCTTTGCTGCTTTGGCGAGACCAACTACATTGTTAATCACCATGGTTGAGTCATGGCTGTTCAAATTAGTAAACTGATACGGTTGGTGATCAATTAATATTACGATACTGTCTTTAGGACGAAGTAGACCTTGAAGACCTGCTTTAGGAGAATGTTTCATTTTTTTTCCATTTAATTAATACTTCAAAATTGCATCAAATGGAAATTAAATAAGTAGACATATGACGAAAAAGAACGTCGACAAATGTCTACAAATAATAAAAAATATACCGGAAACTTATTTTTTAAGCACTCGACTAAGTGTGTCTTTTGTAATGCCTAGGTAGGAAGCAATGATGTGTTGGGGAAAACGATTAATAAAAATAGGATAATTCTCAACTAAGTACATGTAACGTTTTTTCGCACTGAAGCTGATCGATAATAATCTTTTTTGTGTGTCAATATTACTACGTTCAACAAGTATTAATAACAATTCATTAAGTACAGGAAACTCAATACACAATTCTGATATTTTTTCTTTTGAAATAAGCAGCACTTCACAATCTTCCCATGCATCGATATTATATACACTAGGTGTGCAATAAACAAAACTCTCATGATCGCCTGCCCACCAATTTTCAACATATAAATTAACAATACGTTCGGCACTTTTTTCATCTATATAGTATTGGCGTATGGCACCTTTCAGTATAAATGCTAAGTATTCACATATTTCACCTTCCTGTAATAAATATTGCCTTTTACGGATTTTCTTTTGAATGAAATGGCTTATTATAATGTTAAAATTTTCTTCAGAAATTAAAGTTGAAGCATATTTATTAATGTAATAGAATAGTGGATGCATGTAGGCGATTTAGTATAAATTTATAGACCAATTTTTAGAGACGTTCCGTTTTTCATATAAAACAAATCTATATCAAGTGAAAGGATAAAAAAGTAGATAAATGACGAAAAAAATACAGACAAATGTCTACGAAATAAAAACAAGCTAGATATACAGCTTACTTTTAATCATTTTTTTATGCACTCTGCTTAACGTGGATTTGTTATGCCTAAGTAAGAAATGGAATAAAATGGCTTAAAAAAAACTTCTTTGGAAAGATTGTATTTTTGTGAGTAATTAACAACAACATTTTAAAAGTGATTAAACTTTTAATCAGATGATAAATAAACTGTTCACAATAAATAGTACCTTTTGCCAATGAAAGAGCTTGTTGACTACATTCTACAGTTCGGTGATTTGAACAAACAGCAAACCGATCTCATTATTAGCAAAGCGAAAACGCTTGAACTTCAAAAAAACGAGTATCTTTCCGAAGCTGGAAAAATACCAAAATACGTTGGTTTTGTTCTTGAGGGAATATTCCGTTTTTGCTATTACGACAATAAAGGCGAAGAAATCACCCATTACTTCATTTACGAAAATAGTTTTGTCGCAGACTATCCAAAGTTTGAAGCACAGGTGGTGGCTTCCGAATATGTGCAGGCGGTTACCGATTGTAAGCTACTCATTTTTTCCAAAAAGGACTGGGATGAAATTTCGAATTCGATACTTGATTGGGATGTAATATCAGCCAAGATAGAAAAAAAGTGTTTGATCAATTCAATAGAAAAAAGAAGTCCTTTGGTATCCGGAGATGCCACCACACGTTACTTATCTTTCATGGAAGAATTTCCAAATCTTGTCAATCGTGTTCCGCTTTCATACGTCGCATCTTATCTAGGAATTACACAGCAATCGTTGAGCAGAATACGGAAAAATATCCGTTAACATCGCTTTTTACCATATGGTAAATGGATTGGCTTTATAAACTCAGACCTTTGTATCATTATTAATTTAAAACAATAAAGTAATGAGCAAGAAAGTTGTATTAATTACAGGAACAAACAGTGGATTTGGATGGCTAACAGCCCATAGCGTTGCTTCTTTGGGGCACAAAGTTTATGCTACCATGCGGGATACCAATGGAAAGAACGCTGAGAAAGCGAAAGACCTGTCACAGATAGAAAATGTAACAGTTCTAGACGTTAGCCTGACTGATGAGGTCAGCGTAAAAAATGCTTTTGACACGATCTTGTCGAAAGAAGGGACGATAGACGTTTTGGTAAACAATGCAGGAACCGGAATGACGGGAGTGGCTGAAAATTATACAACCACAGATGTTCAGGAAATGCTTGATGTAAACGTTATCGCCCCTTGGAGATTGATGAAATTGGCATTGCCTGCGATGCGAAAACAAGCAGAGGGATTGATAATAAACGTCACCAGTGGTTTTGGCACGTTCTCTTTTCCTTTCTCCGCAGTTTACGGCGCTTCAAAATTTGGTTTAGAAGGACTGAGTGAAGGTTTGCATTATGAGGTAAGACCTTTAGGAGTTGACGTAGCCATTTTGCAACCAGGAGCTTTTCCTACGGAGATGTCCCAAAAAGCAAGAGCTGCTTCGGACACATCTGTAAATGCCGACTACGAGGCAATAGCTGCTTTTCCGGAAAAAATGATTAAAGCCGTTGTTCAACTGTTTAAAGATGCAAATCCTAATCCACAGGACGTTGCCGATGCGGTGGTCCACCTCATTAGTCTACCCAAAGGAAAAAGGCCATTGAGAACGGTCGTTGACCCCACGACAGGGCAATTTGTCAAAGCTGCAAATGATGCGGTTCAAGTTGAATACGCAAAAACGTTAACAGCTTATGGAATGGAAGGCCTTTTAGTGTAAAAGATCTGCTGGGAAATCACAAAAGATCTCAGACGTGTTCAAATTTCGAGATGCTTGAAAACAAGGTCGTATCCAATTACCTTTACAAGCTATTGATTATGAATGACATATATACCTAATATTTGTAACTATTTTGATTTGTGAAAGAATGTGGTATGTTTACACCTAGTATTTTATAGATGACTATGAAAATGAGCAACTCTGACATACATCCACTATTTCCTTATTTTAATAAGTATACTACAATTTCCGAAAAAGATTTTGATACTATAAAAAGTCATTTTATTCATAAAAAGATAAGAAAAAAGCGATATCTACTGGAAGAAGGGGAAATATGTAAATATATGGCCTTTATTGTAAAAGGTGCCATGCGTCAATATTATATAGATGAAAAAGGAGTTGAACATGTCATTAATTTATATATTGAAAATTGGTGGGCAGGAGACCGCGAAAGTTTTGTTACCGCTAAACCTAGTGTGTATACTATCGATGCGTGGGAAGATTGTGAATTATTTCTCCTTTCAAGGGATAGTAACTTAAAATTGACTGATGAATGTCCTGCTTTTAATGAATTGGCATTGAGACTTGATGAACGAAATACTATTGCTACACAAAAAAGAATAACATCTTCTATTAGTCTTACTGCGGAAAAAAGATATGAAGATTTCGTGGATCGTCACCCAAGTTTTATCCAACGATTTCCTCAACACATCATTGCTTCCTATCTAGGCATTACAAAAGACACTCTAAGCCGGGTGCGTAACAAGGCATTTAAAAGATAAGCTGACAAACCACAAAAGCTAAAGTTTTAAAGACTCTGTTCAAAGTTTAGTCAAATTTAAAAATTACAATAGGTTCGATAATTTATCGGACTCATTGTAATTTTTTTTGATTTGAAATTTGATTACTGCGAATTTCTTCTTTTAGCTCCTCTATTAATATTTATGCTGCCAATTTTCTTTCCCCAACGATTCATTGTAAAATAGGTCACTATATTTTCCTTCGAATTCAGGGTCGTTGGTTTTATAAAGCACATCCCTTAACCAATATGCTTTTTAATTTTGCGAAAAGAGATAATATCATCGCTATGGTCTTTCTTAATTTCATAGCTTTCATTTTTAAATTAATTTCATCGTTTTATTATACTACAAACCTACCCTGGGAGGATTGATAAAAGGATGAGATGCCGCACTAAAAGAAATGATCCTACCGCAGTTCAACTAAATTTAATTTTTGGTGTTAATGTAAATAAAATAAATAAATGGATTTAAAACTAAAAGACAAGACTGCCTTAGTTACAGGCTCTGCATCCGGCATTGGTTATGCAATTGCACTGGGACTGGCGAGGGAAGGTGTAAAAGTCTACATAAATGGTCGTTCGGAAGAAAAGTTTGACAAAGCTGTTGAGGCAATCAAATCAGAGGTCCCGGAAGCTGAAGTAGAGGGTATCGTTGCAGATTTCTCCAATGTGGAAGACGTAAAAGCGTTAATCGCAACTTTGCCCCAGGTCGATATCCTAGTCAACAACGTTGGGGTGTATGGTGAACAGCCCTTCGAAACCACAGATGACGAACAATGGTTTCGAGATTACGAGATTAATGTACTTAGCGGGGTCAGGCTCTCGCGACATTATGCACCCTTGATGAGGGCTAAAAACTGGGGACGGATTATCTTCATATCGAGTGAGTCGGCCATCAATATACCAGATGATATGATCTTATATGGAGTTACGAAAACAGCTTATCTCGCCTTAAGCAGAGGATTGGCCAAGCATTTAAAAGGAACCAATGTGACCGTAAACGCTGTGCTACCCGGACCGACTTTGGCTGAAGGAACCCAGGAAATGTTTGAGAAAATTGCTCGCGAAAAAAATATTTCGATTGAAGAAGCACCCTTAGCATTCATTCAGGAAAAGAGACCGTCATCAATCATACAACGATTCGCTACTACAGAAGAAGTTGCCAACCTCGTGGTGTATGTAGCCAGTCCGCTTTCATCGGCAACTACAGGAGCCGCACTAAGAGTCGATGGTGGAGTCGTTGATGCAAGTTTTTAAAAGCTGATGGGGTTAATCATTCATCTCTTCGTGATGTTGCTAAAAGGAACGTTTCTAAAAGAAATGAGATCGCGCCAAAGAACATGTCGAAAACAAAACTTACAATAAACAATAACGGAACGGTAAAAATAGAAGGCGATTTTGAAATCGTAGATAGAAATGGGAATGCTTACGAATTGCAAGGAAGGACCATACTATCGATTTGTCATTGTGGACTTTCAAAAAACAAACCATTTTGCGATGGTTCACACAATGGACATTTTGAGCATGAAGCCAATGCGTTCGATCTTCCACCAAAGAAAGTATAAGCACACTTATTAGGTGTGCTGAGTAATGTTAAGAAAATCAAGGAACTATTTTAGGATCTTTTGGCAAAAACCGATAGCAGTCAATTTTAACTCTTCAAGACGAATCCCGATCATCATTCTATTGATTTGATTGTGGGTTGCAGTTGACTCAAACTGAGCATAGCTCAAAGACTCCCCTAAGAGAGCAGCTTTGCCTTTCTTGTCATGGCTCTTTCTCAATAAGAAATGAATTTCGGAAGTAGCAGACTCTTGCATCTGGCTAATATGCTTAAGCTAAATTAACCCCTACCCTGAAGGCTTTCAGCCCTTTAACACCTTGCAACTCCTCTAACTCTAATTCCTCTAAATCATCAAGCAAAGTTCCATTCTCTTGTAAATATTGAATGTATCCAGAATATTCTTTCGCTTCCCTCTCTGTAAAATAAACCAGTGCAATTTTACCCGGCTGGGTAAGACGCTCATCTGTATCCTTTATATTCACTTTATCAATTCTCTTCTTGATGATCTGATAGCGAATATTATATGCTCCCTCTACATCAAAACGACGCTCATCTGTTCTAAAGCCAATATCAATTGGCGAAGCATTCACAAAAATAAGTTGAGTGGTAAACAATCGTTTCTCCATCTGATCCAACAGACTATGAGTAATTCTCGCCACCGCAGCCATGGATGTTAATTGCCATAAACGAATATTCTTAAGGTATATTTCACTGAAGTTTTTATTGGGAGAGATGGATTGTCCTATGTAAATATCATACTCCACCCCATCGGATCTAAATTTCTCAAAATAACAAGGATAGGAGCTTTGCAATTCTTTGTCAAATAGTTCCAGATAGCCATTAATACCACTATTAATGAGTTGGATAGAATTTTCCAAAGCGTTACGATTTTTATATACCACTCCATTTACTTGATGAATAGCCTTTTCATAATCCCTGATAATGGAATGGGATTCTTCTAAATTCTCTTTAAAATAGGCTAGAATATCGGTCACATCATGATTGAAAAATTCATTTAGCTGAATTTGAAAACTATCCATCAGCTCTTCGTTTATTTCTTGTTGCCATCGGTTACAGTTGAAAATCATTTCATCAAGAATGACAACGTTCATCAACCCTTTTAACTTAAGGAGAACATTTTCCAGTAGTTCAAGATGTAAGACGACGTCTTGAAAAGCAGCATTGTTTCTTTCAATAGTTGAACTCCTGATGTCTATTGCGCCGTATAAAGGATAAACTTTTTCAAATTTAATATCCCCTATGTTAGGCTTAGGTTTATCCTCTTCTATTTTTTGCAAATACTCCCAGGCAACTTCATTAAACTTCCACTGAACAGCAGATTGAAGTGAAGTAAATTTATCTTTAATCACTTCATTTATTTTTCCTTCAAACCCAATGGTTTCATCTTTCAGCAATTGTGCAAGTAAAGTATTGGCACTAAAAACTCTTGATAAAACTTGCTCATCTAAAATCCCTTTCTTTTTCGAGAAAACTTCAATAACACCCACCATTTCGATATAATGAAATATAGGAATTAAGGCATAGTTTTCAATATCAAGACCCATTAATCCATTCTGAAAGGAGGTAACTTCATTCTGACTTCCCTCCTCCTTATTGAAGATCAGTATTTCTGGTTTCTTTATAAATTGATCTAACGCCTCATCTATAGGTTTCTCACTTGTCTGATTATTTGTCAGTAAATTTAACCATATAGAAGTATGCCCTCTTGTAGAATCAAAAACGACTTTACCATTCAGCTTTAGTAGAGGTGTTAATGTGAATTCAATAGCAGAATTTCCGGCTAGGTTTTTTAAAGCCATAAATACTTGAGAATACGAATCTTGAACCTCCTTACTATTGATAATAATATTCTTTATATTTTCAAGAGCTTGCTCCGTAGTGATATCATGAACTGTTAAAACTGAAAATCCTTCTAATCTAATTTGCTCAAGCGGCAACACTGATTTTATCAAACCTAGATTTAAGGATTTCGAAAAATCATCTCTTATTTTTATATGATCAATAGCTGGTAATTCACCGATTACATTTACATCTACAAAAGAGTGATCAATATTTATTCGATAATATTTTTGCAATCCAGAGGCATCTGTAAAAGAGTGAATCAGCTCAAAATTGCGAGAGGAGCTTACCCCATATAACCTTTCCATAATAAAGGAATATAGCATACTTGTCTTCGCAGAAAAATCGACATGGCTATAGGGTGTAAGAGGCTTTACAGAAAGATGAGTTTGGCATTTATTATGTTGTAATAAATCATAAAAACTATCGGTACCAAAACATATCTTTTGCCCCATCGGAAATCCTAAGGCCCAAAAGGTTTCTTCTTCCTCTTCCAATGGAGGATTTAGGCTAGCATGAATTAATCTTAATTCCTGCTCAAAGTCAAGAAAGTTCTCATCAGTTAAGGGTCCATGCCTTTCAATAGCTTGGTTAAACTTACTAAGTATATCTTCAAAAAAACTCTTCTTTAAAGAATGTTCCTTATTCAATCTTTTTCTCAGGTACCTCAAATAGGGCTCAAAGGACAAATGGGATTCGATTTCTGGAAATTCTTCTCCATCTGCATCAATAATATTAAATAAAGCCTTTCTCATTTTTATTAATTAAAATTAAATTCAGACAAATCTAAAAACGAAAACCAAGTGAAAAGTAAGGATACCAACTCCTCTCAGAATAACCCGCCACTGCCTGAACAATCAACATTTGAGCCGGTGCATAGTAAAGACCACCCCCTGCACCTTGATGGATATCTTTGCTATTATAACCTTTGGCCCAGGTTTTACCAAGGTCATAAAAGCCAATTAACCCCAATTGCCCAGGTAAAATATAGCTTCCGATTTGCGCCAATCGGATACGCGCCTCCAGGTTATTGTAGAGCATATGTTCCCCAGCATAACGATACTTCCTTAATCCTAATAAATTGCCATGCCCCCCCAAAAACAGAGACTGGTAAAAGGTTGTTTTACCAAGGGTTAAACCACCACCTGTCCGGTTTGCCAATACAATAGCTTCCTTTGCAATGCTTTTAAAAATTGAAACCTCCGAAGTCAACTGCGCAAAAGATTTGGAATAATCATTCAATCCTGCATAGGCTTTCAATTGAACATTAAAATAACCTCCACTGGTAGGCAGTATAGTGCTATTCCGGTTATCTCTGGCAATTTCGGTGATGACACCTGCAAACAGTTTATTTTTATCAATACTTAGACTATCATAAGTATTCAATTGATTAGTATTTTCTATAAATCTTCCTACATTCTTTGCGGGATTAAAACTATAATATTGTAGAGCAGGGCCTATTTTAAAAGAACTGAGTTGCTGAGTCCATTGCAAAGCGGGCTTCAATTCATAGATATTAAACCGAGTTCTATAAAATCGGATTCCATGCGCTTCTTTGTCGTAGGAAGAATTATTCCCCAGTCCAAAAAAGTTTTGAGTATTATTAGGAGCATAAGCGTCAGCATCAATGATGAAATCCGCTTTTCCTACCGCCTCTCTCCAGCGCCCTTTATAAAAAGCTTTAAATGATCCTGTTGATAGAGAACCAGATACCATCAATTGCTGTATATGTGTATAAGGCATTTTACGAAAACCACTTTGATGAGTATATTTAAAACCCGCCCCTATTAATAAACCATCATCGGCATCAAAACCCAACGCAAATAAAGGCATGGTTACATTATATAGGTTGACAGGAACAAAGGCTACGTTCAAACTATCAGCTGATACATGCTTTTTCAACATATCATCCCTCCCCGATACCGTTGAATTTCCTATATCGTACAATTTAATTTTGTTGGCAGACGCTTTTACATGATAGTCCTTTTGTCCACTACCTCCTATAATCCTTAATTTAATCTCCGATTCGAGTGTATTAATCTCAACACTATCATTCCCTCCTGACAAGTATAAGCGTATTTCTTTAGTTAATTCGGGATCATAACTTTTATCCATCAGCACTTTTGTATGTTCACCCTCTTTATTTATTTTCCGAACTAAAACTCTCATTGCTTTACCAGGAGCGTCTTCAATAGTTACCCATTCGTTCTTGTTACTCAGCCTGATATCCACGATGGAGTTGATAAATCCATAATATTTTTCCATTTCAGAAGGAATAGAATCACGTCTTTCTTTCAGGTCGTTCAAAAGTTCCGAGTGTCTAATTTCATAAGAAGATTGCGGAAGTCTTTTGATACTTTCCTCCAAAACACTGTCCGTTACATTGGCTACAAATTCATTAGAAAGGTCATTCCACTCTATTAAACTAAATTGCATTTCTGGTTTAGCATTTAGAAAATCGGACTTGAATAAAGAATATTTTGTACTTTTTATTTTTGGCCCAAAACCCTGAATAGTAGGAACAACCCAAGGGCGAGAAACCATGCGAGGAAATAATCCATCCATCACCCTTAGCACCTGATCCCGATCCCGGGGAACGACTAGATAATCTTTGTTCTTACCAGGAAGCTCATCCACCCAACGATATTGATCTCCATGCCTATCCCAATCTCCGATCAGAAGATCTAATAGTCTTGATCGAAAGAACGTTTTGGCATCAAATGTATCATCGTTGTCATTGTAAATCTTGGATAACATTTTAGGCGTATTATCAGAATCGCCTAGAGGCTCTCTTTCTTCTAGCAAACTAAGCGTATTGGCCATCGCTAAATTATGAACGCCAAGAGCGGTATCTGAAGCAACCACCCCGACAATGGGATTGGTATGAGGCACTTTTACTGCATTTGCAATCGGCGGAACGATCAATGCAGAATAAGGATGCTGAGCACTAACGGCATCATCTACAAAATCTTCAGCAAAAGTATAATGAAGCGTACTTGGCAATAGAGATTCCGCAGTTTTGTTCACACTACGCAATACCCATTGTTTTCCAGTACTATCCTCTAAACGCAATGAAATGGTTTGCATCCCACCACCTCGCTTTATCGGTTTTAAACCACCGCTCACTTCTGAAACGCGAATAACGGGAACTTTTGTTGGTGCGGCCCATTCTTTTCTATAGTTCTCGCCAAATAATTTTCGATGCAATTTCCCTACCTCATTGTATTTAGGATTGGCTTGCACAACTACACTATCCAAATCAATCGGAATTTGCGCACTCGCCGTAATAACCTCATTGTTAAACGGTATCCGATATACAAAATCCTCTTTTATCCCGTGATCTGCATAGGTATAGTAGGTAACCTTTGTACTCCGATCATTCATCTTGTCCACCGTTACGAAGCCTTGAATTGAATTTTTATACAACAGGTTTTTGCTCTTCTTTATATAGGAACTTTTTGCACCTGAGCCACTAACAATTTGATACTGATCCTGATTCTTAATAAACTGCAACCCATGTTCATGACCGGCGACATAAATAAGATTAGGGAAGCCTTCAAATACCTCTGTGACCTTCCGTTTTAAATACTTATAATCAGGATGAGGCATGTCTTCCGGATTTAAGAATACAGTGGTTCGCAATAAAGGATATAATGAGCCAATGACCGGCATAGGGATATAGAAGTTTTTATTTAAAACCGTAAATGGGAAAAGATGGTCCTTGAGTGAATAATATCCCCCATGTACACCATAGGTCTGAAACGGATGATGCGAGGCTACGAGAATGGTCTTATCTTGGTTTTTGTAGAACAGTTCTTCCATTTTCTCTAAAACCTCGGCCTCTGAATTGCAATCGCAATCTGCATTTGGATTCCCTTTTGAATAAGGGAAAAGCCACCACTCGCTGTCATAAGCAATAATGACCATATCATCTGATATTGGGATTTCGATCGGATCAGGACATCCATTTGCAGGAATTAACTTTAAAAGGGAATCGTTTTGAGCGGCTAAAAAATCTCCTTCCGCTCTTATTTTTGCAAGCCCTTCTTTGCCCATTCTATCCCAGTCATGATTACCGGGGATAAAGTATACCGGGGCACCTTTTGCCCTCATGGGCTCATATTGGGACCGCAAAATCGCCGCAGTTTCTGCTTCCTCTTCACTACCCGGCAAGCCCATTCCTCTTGGATAAATATTATCTCCTAGAAATAAAACAGAAGTTTTTCCTTTTAAAATCAGATCAGCAGCTCGGGGAATAATCGTTTCTTGTTTGAAATTTATTTCACCAGCATCACCGATAAAAATAACTCTATTCACTACACTGTCCTGAGCAAAGAGTAGAGGAGTCATTAAAAAGAAAAGAAAAACAAATGATAGGGCTTTCATAGGATTAGTGTAAGAGATTAAATTTTAACAAGGTTCCTTTTCTAGTTTTATCCCCACCTTCATTGCCAATGAATAAATTCCCGCTATGGTCAAAAGCGATAGCCTCAGGCTGATTGAAAAGAGATGGATCTAATGAGTAAGCGCCTACAACCTTCCAATTCTCATCAGCTACCATTAACATTTTATTGATGGCAGAGAGGATATACCATTGGTTTGTTTGTGTATTCAGGGTTAAGGCAGACGGGCGAAAGCTCTTTCCTTTTAAACTGCTGAAACGGTCTATTTGTTCTTCGTCGATTTTAAATTCACCCTTTTTAAAAACATTGCCATCTTTAGAAAGCCCCAATATATAACCTGTTACTGTCTTTGCACCTTTATCTACATCGCATTGCTTACATAATATATAAAGCAGGCTGTCTGTTGAGGATGCCGCTAAGGACTCATATTCTTCTTTTGGTATAAGGTTTTTCTCTTCTCTTACGGCTGTAACCTCCTTTTGTCCAATATCCGCATAGGGGAAAGTAAAAACTGTGCCTTTACTTTCCAAGACAACAACATAACCATTGCTAATCGCAATCCCTTCATAATCTCCTTTCTTGCCAAATTTAGTCTCTTGCAATTGCGGATTATCTGGATCGAAAAAGTAAACCTTCCCATTTTCATCTTCATTTGCAAAAATATACTCGTCACTTTCTGTAGGAAACGCTATTCCTGATAACTCATGAAGGGCATCTGGTAAAAACACCAGCTGGCCATTTGTAAAATCATAGCCCATCGGACTATTATAGTTTTTCGGAGTCTGGGCGCAAGCGAAGAAGAAAAACAAGCTTACGAATGGCAGTAACCTCAAAAACAGTTTCCTACTTTTCATTTATTGCTATTTAAATGATTTTTCTTTTTGCTTACAATACGTATAAATACTTTCCTGAGCGCGAATTCCCTTTCCTTTTGGTATTTCGATAGCTTCCATATTTTTATTCAAGAGTTCAGCAGAAGTATCGTCTTCCAATTGTTTTCTAATAATATCTTGTATTTCTCTTTTTAAGCGTTCATTAACCACTGGAAAACAAACCTCAATTCGGTTATAAAGATTCCGGGTCATCAAATCCGCAGAACCTAAATAAACCTGTTCATTCCCATTATTATGAAAAATAAAAACTCGGCTATGCTCTAAGTATCGATCGACAATACGCCTTATGCTAATATTTTCGCTTAAGCCAGCAACTCCTGGAATTAGGCGACAAATGCTGCGAACAATTAACTCAATTTTCACTCCTGCTTGGCTAGCTTCATATAGCTTTTGGATCATTCCCTTTTCTTCTAAATTATTTATTTTAATAATCATTGAAGCAGGATCCCCGTTTTTTGCATGCGCTATTTCTTGGTCAATCAACTTCATAAAGCGATCTGCCAAATTAAACTGGGCAACAAGGAGGTGATTAAACTGAGCCGTATAGTTAGGCACTTTGCCACGACGCTTCGCCAGAACGTTAAACACTTCCTTTAGCTCGGTAAGTATTTCTTGATTGGAAGTCAACAGAATATGATCCGCATACACCTTAGCTGTTTTTTCATTCAGGTTACCTGTGGACAACAAACCAAAATACCTTTTCACGCCATTCTTTTTTGCCCTTATCAAAGCCACTTTAGCATGCACCTTTAAATTAGGAATACTATACAGCACTTTAACTCCAGCCGCTTTCAACTTCTTTGCCCAATAAATATTATTTTCCTCGTCAAATCTTGCTTTTAATTCAACAAATACGGTTACTTTTTTCCCATTTTTAACGGCACTTATTAAGGCATGTAGAATTTTCGAATCGCTCGCTACCCGATACATCGAGATATAGATTTCTTCGACATCCTGACTTAATGCTGCCTCGTTAAAAAAACGTAGAATCGTATTATAAGACTGATAGGGCGTGTTTATCAAAATATCTTCATCATCAATTTCATCAAACAATGAAATAGAATCCGTTTTAAAGCGATAGGGAATTGGAGGTTGTGGCTTATATTTCCATTCTTTCTTATCAATTGGGAAAGTAAAGAAATCTTTTAGGTTATGGTAATTACCCCCTTCCATTCCATTCGATTTCCTCAGGTTAAAATATTTGTTGAGTTTTTGTAAAAGATTATCAGGAAGGTCAGGGGGATAAAGAAAACGGGTTGCCAATCCAAAATCTCTCTTTCTGAGTTGCTTTTCAATTTTCACCGCGAGTGAACCTTCAAACTCATTATCCAGTTCCAATTCCGCATCTCGTGTCACCTTTACCTCGTAAATGCCGGTAATTAATCGATCCGGAAAGATAGAAGCTATATTGTGTCTAATGATATCATCAATAAACAATACATACGTTTTATCTTTACTGGCAACGGTGAAAAACCGAGAAACCTGATCAGACGGAATATTTATGATGCCTATCTGCTCCGCCCTTTCAACTTTGGAAGTAAAAATAAAATATAACTGATTGTTTTTTGGGAAATAAGGTTCTTTATCGAGAATCGTAATCTCTAAAAACGACGCTAGCCTTTCATAAAAATAATCTGTAGTCTTCTCAATTATACTTTCTGGTATAGGTTCATTATAAACCAAGTGAATACCTCCCTCCTTCAGTTCAGGAATAATATCCCTAACTAAAATATCTCCAAAAAGCGACAAGTGTTTTTTTATACTTGACTTGGCTACCTCATAAGCATTACTTTCCTTTAATGCATGATCAACCGTACCTAGCTCTTTTTTTATCTTACTTATCGCATTAAGCACCGGGATTCTTACCCTATAAAACTCATCTAAATTAGAAGAAAAAATAGCTAAGAAATTAATTCTTTCCAACAAAGGAATTTCCTTTTTGCCGCCTTCTTTAAGAATACGCTCATTAAAAGACAGCCAGCTTAAATCTCGGCTATACAGCCATTGTTTCTTGTTTCTAAATTCTGCTTCTTCCATAAACTATGGATTAATAATCACGACGATAACGAATGCGAACACGGAAATCACTAAGCCGTACATAAAGATGTTATAAGCTAAGCGAAGAAGTTTAAACTTCCTTCCCAACACAACTCCCTGAGAGTAAACATCTTTAATTAAGGTATTATAAAGATATTCTCTTTCCTCCATCATTAACTTCATCCCACTTGAATAACTATCCAGATCCATTTTATGGAAATTGCCAAAAAACAGTAAATTCACTTTCTTACTTTTCAGCTCTTCATCTGTATATCTTCCGTCTGGTACAGAAGGCCTTGTTGCCAAGATAGCAATGACCATGGTGGCTAAACTTGTCAACAGCAAAATAGCTGTTGGAAAAACCAAATGTGTATTATTATCCAACTTCCGTAGCAGTAGAGCAATGACTACCGATAAAATTATGGAGTTTACGGTAATCAAGATATTCGATTTATTATCCGCCATATCACTTAAGCGCTGGTTGTTGGTAGATGTAATTCGAAACATGGTCTCGATACCTCGGTCTGGTCTTTTCTTCTCAGACTCTTTTTCCTTTAAGGATTCGATATTTTCTTGCTTTTTTTGTTCCAATGCATTCCTAGCATATTCCGTATGGTAATGGTGTCCTTCCATTAGCTTAATGGTATTCTTACGCCATTCCTCTTTATTCTCGGTGTGTCCATAAGCTTCCGCTTCTTGGCGCATTAACTTATTACGAATATCAAAGTACTCACTTCCAAAATGAAATAAATCGGCATCGCATACTATCTCCTCCAATAGATTTTTCGGGGTTTGTGGCATTTTCGTAGCCAAAATACATTCACGTATCGCTGCAATGACCTTGGCATCCACCATTTTTTCTTTTAAAAACGCTTCTGCTATATCCGCACTTCTTTCTTCGTGACCTTCTTTACCATACCCACAATACCCAATATCATGAAAATACGCCGATAGGGTAACAATAGCCGTATCCTGCTCATCTAAATTATAATATCGAGCCATTTTCTCTACTGCCGCTACAACCTCCTTTACATGAATTCCGTTATGAAAACTGAGTTTTGAAAGGTCATGCTTATCCATATAGGTGTCCACATATTCAGCAGCTTCTTTTATTAATACTGTGTAATCCATAAAGACTAAATAAGTTTCTTTATAAATTTAAATAATATTTGGAGGATTACTGCTATTTGAGAATAGAATTTGATCTATGTCAAGAGTCGTTCTTATCCCAAATCAATCTCGGTAAAATTTTCGCATCTGCTCTTTGCAGAGCAAAAAAAGCAATACGGTTATTGGAGAATAGTTAGACCTTCAGAAGGGCCTAGGCACTACACGAAAAACCTTGTCCGCCATTATAAACGGCAAACAAGGTATTTCGCCTGAAATGGCAATTAAACTGGCTACTAGTTTCAGCAATACCAGCCCAGTGATTTCAGCACTACTGCAAGCCAAAGCGAATTTTGTTTGCTAATTAAATGTTCTTAAACGAATAAAATTCACGTTGGCAACTTAGAAGTATAAGAGTTGAGTATTTGATTTCAACCCCGCTTTTAGCAATACCTTGTTCGCAGCAGGCAATATTGTTACTGTCAAATCTTCCCGCTATTTATTCCTGCGTTCATCAGAATAGGCGCAGTAAGCATTTCATCATTTTCATTTTTGATTATTTCCATCAAAGATTTTGTCAACTTATTTATGTTGTTCAAGGTTTCATTATTAATTATTTTACAGTCGACGCTGCTAACTTTAGTTTTAATATGAGAAATTAATAGCTGTGTGTCTTTTGTCATTCGAGCTTCAATGATTAACAGTGTTCCTAAAAGTGATTGATGTGCTTTTTCGCCCGATAACGAAGCTGTAATTAGCGCAACAGGTTTTTTAGAAAATTCCATTGTGGAAACTGTCCAATCAATTGCGTTTTTTAATGTTCCAGGAACTCCTATTGCATATTCCGGGCTACAAATTAAGACTCCATCAGCTTCAATTAGCTGTTGACGAAAATTGGTTACTTGTTGAGGAACATTTTCATTGTCTAAATCAGGGTTGAAATGTGGAAGTTCTGATAGCCTATTATAAATAGTTGTAGTGAAAGCTGTTGCCGTCAAGTCAGCAATTGCTTTTATAAGATTTAGATTTGACGAAGTTTTTCTTGTGCTTCCACAAATAGCCAATATTTTTATTTTGTTTGTCATAAATTTTTGTGGAATTATGTTGCTAAATGATTAAATGCCTTTTTAAGCCGGCGATACATCATTCCCAAGATTCTATTATTTCGACCTTCTGAGCATCAAAGCAATAAGGAATATCTTTGGAGAAGTATTCGGAAGGCGTTTGGCCTGAAAATTCTTTAAATTCTCGAATCATATGCGACTGATCAAAAAAGTATTGAAAAACATTTGGTCTTTTGGAGGATCAACCGGATGGTATTAGGCCGATTGGTTATGGGGAATTCGGGGTTTCCTTGATAAGGTGTTTGGTGGTATTGGGCTTAGCAATTATGTCTTATGTACTCGATGATGTGGTAACCTTAATCCTTGATGAAACATTTAATATTCCTTGTCGAAGTACTAGATAAATAAACGCCGCTAGTAAACAAAATAGGGACCCGATCATCGTTGGAAGAATTGTTCCAAATGTATACGTCATCCCAATAACAAAACCTAGTAGACATTCTGAGCGATAAATTGGAATTAATATGGCGAACAGGAAAAGTGTCATGACCAAGTAGCCTGAAAAGTCAGAGTAACCTAAAGTAAAAAAGACAGACAATAAAATACCGAATAATAAGGAAGCTGTAAACCTATAGAGTATATGTTTTAAGTACTTGGATTTGTTAGAGGCTTTCGTGTTTTGCTTAGTAATTCTGATTTGGATACGATACAACAGAAACCATGTTAGAGCTGGAAGTAAAAATCCTCCCCACCAATTAGAAATAGCCGGTAGATCTTTGTCAGCTAAAAGATGGTGCTTTGGTACACCGCCATGATAATAATCCCATAACAAAAAAGCCCAAACGAATAGAGTTACAATTCCTGTAAAATACAAATGAATCTTATATAGTATCTTGTCGTCCATTTGAGACTATTTTATGTCAGTAGAGACTATGTAGCCTGTCGGCTAACAACAGCATTAGCGAAACGAATTTCGCCAAACCACCTCTAACATTGATGTTGCGCAATTTGCCTCTATAAAACTAGTAATATTTTTGTGAATCAGAAAGATAAAATTATATATTTCTTGGTTAGTGAAACAATCCCCGAACCATTTCTTTCGAGATTTGCAGAAACTGACTTATAGTAAACGGAGGACAAGGTGTTTTTGCAATATTATAACGACCTTATTTATCTAATGATCAGTACCAACTGCCAACAGAGCAGTTTAGGTCGTATTATACTTGTACATCTGCTGTATCACAGTCCTTTAAGATTTGGATTTCGGACAACTTCGGGATGAAAGGAGCAAGAGGTTTTCAGTGTAATAGTAGGGATTAGAAGAAGATTAACTTGAATATACAAAAACCGACTCTTAAAGGTCGGTTTTGTGCCTTATAAATATGACTATATCTTATTATTTTACAGAAAGATAGGTTTCTACCTCGGCATTATCGCCGTCAAAGTACTTTTTGCCGTGGATGGTAAAATCAGCTTTGTAGGCACGTTTTGAGTCCAATTCCTTATTGGACCATATTTCAAACCATGTATTTCCAATGGCTTCCGGCATTTTTCCTTTAGACACTATTTTATGATAGGACGTTGTTTCAATGGTGAGACCTACCATATCTTTTGGAATCTCATCTAATGAATTTACAGGCAACCCAATTATCGTAATATATGCTCCAGTGAAATCTGTTTCATAATCGGTGTAAACCGCATAAATATCATCACTGATTTTATTGGGAATTTGATTCTGAATTTCTTCGCGCCAAAATTTCTGCCATAACAATTCAATATCTATTGCGGATTGTCCGTTTGCATTGATAGTTCTTATTGAAATTCCGATGATGTATGTTTTTGGGATGATTATATTTTCCATGATTTTTTATTTACTGTTTTTACTAATTTGTTGAATAGATTTTACGATTCGCTCTGTTGTTTTGTCTGATTTAGCAGCATAAATCCAATCAATAATGGTCTTTTTTTCTCCATCAGGATATGCTAAAAATTTTTCGCACATATTGGGTTGGTCTAATAAACAAATAAACAAATCATTAGCTCTTCGGGTATTTCAGTTGGATTATTGTCTTCATACAATGTAATGTAAACGGAATCGCCTACATCTTTTATTATTTTCTTTCGTATTTCTGATTTTAAGGGAAGAAAGAGATTTTCATTTCCCATGGATTGCAAATTGTAGTTTTTAATTTCGTATCCGTCAATAGTTCCCCGAACACGAACCCAACCGAAATGAGTGTTTACTTTGTTTAATTTCGGGAATACGAACAAAATTCCAACCGCCTTTGCCCTGAAATCTTTCAATGACATAGCATTTATCCACCAAAGGTATTTGCTTTTCCATTTTTAAGCGATTACATACCAAAAATCAAGGTTCATCGTCTCCTTATTTAAAATATCCAATAATTTTATGCAAAAAGGGTCGTCAAAATATCCTGTGCAGACTTGCTTGGTCAGTGCCAGTGTTTTGCCGATGGTTATTTCCGAAAATAGATGAGGTTCCACTTGCCCGATAAAATGAGCTTTTGTATTGTCAAATTTACTTAGATACTCGTTTTCAATATCTTCAGAAATACATGGTAATTTTTCTGCGTCCTTGCTATCATTAAGTGAGAATGTTCCCTTTTCAATACACGAAAAGTCGCTTGGGAATACAAAGTTTTCTTTTTTGATATCATGGTATTCAATTTTCACAGAAGACATTTCTATCAATTGGAAGAAATTTTTTACAGAGGAAAGGTGTCCGAAATTATCTCCTAATTCTTTTAAGCTTTGTATTGATTCGCTGAACAGTACATTAGCATATTCATTATCGTAATTCCGAACCAAGCAGTGGGAAATCAATCCATTTTGAGATCCGATGGCTTTTTCAAATTCTAATACAGCAGACAAAAGTTCGTCATCGGTAACACTTTCTTTTTTTCTAAAACGAGTGAACTCCATTGCTTTCGCTGTCTTACTACTTATTTTAATCATTTTCATCATATTAAATTAATATTGATGCAAAGTTAGAATGGTGCTGTGACAGCCCTATGGCAAGGGTGTTCAACATTTTTTATTAATCATCTGGATATATTCTTCAAAGGTGATTTTATGAGGTTCAAACACTTCATTACGAACTAAGAAACTTTGAATACGATCCAATCGAAAAGCCCTGTAGTCTTTTCGTAATCGGCAAAAGGCAATCAGTAACCATTTTTCTTGTGTAGTGTATATTGCAAAGGGTTCTATTGTTCGTTCTGTTGTCTGATCGTTATCCGGTGAATAATAGGAGATGCTAACCAGATTAAAATTCGTCAAAGCCAATTGCAGAACGGACAAATTGTTACTGGTTCGACTGCTTTCCCAATTGTATCCCGATAACGTTCTTTCAGAAAGCAGATTCGCCTTTTCTTTTGTGTTGTTCTGTAAAACGGATTTTATTTTGTTAATCGCACTGCTGTAATCTCTTACAAAAGATTCATCTTTATTTTTCAAGACCATTTGTTCAGCGGTAATCAACGCGTTGGCTTCGTTCTCAGAAAACATGACCGGTGGAATTCTATATCCTTCCATCAACCTATAACCTTTTCCTTCTTCCGTCAAAATCGGAACCCCAGCTTGTTCTAATGCTTTAATATCCCTATAAATGGTACGTTTACTTATCGAAAATTTTTCAGCCAATTCATTGGCCGTCAAGAGTCGCTTTGTCTGTAATTGGGTCAATATTGCTGTTAATCTGGAAAGTCGTTTTGTGTCGTTATCGTTCATTTGCAACTATTAATAGTCTTTATATTATCACTACAAACTTACAAAATAAAGGCTGTTGAGGATTTTGTTTAGAGACAAACATCACATTCCAAAGCCAATAAAACAACATCAAGCAATCCCATTAAAAATACTTTTGCCTTTATTTGTTCTTGCAAAATGAGGTGTAATTATAGATTGTGACATATAAAAACCTGTTGTAACAATATCACCTTTGCCAGAAATGTTAAACCGTTGTAAAACTCCTGAAATTAATATATATTCAAGTTCAGTTTTCTCTCCCTCAACAAAAATGTCTTTAAATTTAGCGTATTCTCTAAAAGTGGATTTGTCTATAAATAATTGTTTGGAAAATGTAGAAGTAACTCCAAAGTCGTTTAATATTTCCTCTAAACCGTCTATCATTTTTATGCGACTTTTTTGTCATAACCTGTAAGCTAACAACACCATTAGCGAAACGAATTTCGCCAAATCGCCACTATATTGATGTTGCGCAATTTGTCTCTATAAAACTAATAATATTTTGTGAGTCAGAAAGATAAAATTATATGGTTCTTGGATAGCGAAACATTGATATTGGTGATGACTGAGCGTCTGGAAGCAATATGCTCAGGTTTGTATTCGACCCTACAGATAATCTCAAACATAAGGCGATACTCATGACCATCAATAGTGGATAAAAATTAAGCGAATTACTAAATTTAAGGAGTACTGATATTCGGCCAGCTGAAAAACTACTTCAGATCAATAAACCACACTCTACTGTAAGTGTGAGTTAAGTTAATAATAATCTAACGCCTATTCAAAACTTATCGATAGTCTCTGGTTTTGTAGAAAGTGAACTTTCGTCAGGTGGAAATATTACAATGCCTATGGCAAATATGTTTTTCGGTGCATACTTCGGCGAGTTTTCCGATAAATACGGAATTAACTGGATGATAAATTTTCAATAGTTCGTCATTCCGTTGCTGACACCATTATTCCAGCAGTTGCATTTGGATTTGTATTTGCTTCATATTTACTATGGCAAAAAAGAAAATGTAACCAAGGAAATATAACTAATTTTAACAACTTGATTAAGCCATACAAAAAATGTTAATCCGCAGATCCACTTTTAAAATCTAAAAACATACGTAAATATGAATAAAAATCTGATACCCATTCTTATAACCCTATTGATATTTTGCTTTTCATTTAAAGTCCACTCACAGGATTTTATGGTAAATGTGAAGGATAGTTTGTTATTATACAATAGAGTGCTTTCGATAAAAGAAATGCACGAGGATTTAGAAGTACTTCTTAATATACATGAAAGTGCAAATTCCGGCTTATATGCATATCGCACTAAACAGCAGATAGACAGCATCTATAGTTGGGCATTTGAAAGTATAAAAGATCCCATGCGTATTACCGATTTTTTCAAAATAATGCTACATCTGGCCGATTTTGAGGGTAGTGTACACAACTATACTGAGCCTGACCTTGAATTAATGAATTTTTTAAATCGGCAAAAATCATTTTTCCCATTTCCTTTGATGTACATTGAAGGACAAATTATTTTTGACGGCAGATCCGCACCTATTCCTCCAGGTTCAAGAATAATTAGTATTAATGGAATAAAAGATACCCAGCTCATGCAATCTTTTTATAAGTATTATCCATCTGACGGATATAGTATTACAAGAAAAATATCGGCTAGTGTCGATAAATCTTTTGGGATAAATTATTTGCTTGAGTATGGCCTTTCAGATGAATACCTGGTAGAATATAGATTGCCGAAAACCACATCAATAAAAAAGGTAATACTTTCCGCTGTAATATTGGATCAAAGGGAAAAGAATATTAAAAATAGATATAGTGCCCCGATTACTAGCTTGATAGACTTTAAAACACAACCACCTTATAGTTTTCGGATGGTAAAGTCGTCTGTAGGCTTGCTCAATCTTAGGTGGTTTGGAATGGTAACTGGAGAGGATGACCCAGCCTTTCCGAGCTATGTTCAGTTTCTGGATAATGTTTTTGTAAAGTTAAAGGAGAATAATGTCTCAAATCTAATAATAGACATAAGAAATAATCCAGGTGGTAGTGATCCAACGTTTGAGCAACCAGTAATGTATCTTACAGATCAGAATTTTAAAGAAAACTTAAAAGCTGAAATAGTCTTTGATCCATACTGTATTCCCTTTGAAAAATATTTTTGGGGAGTTTCAACCGCACAGCCCATGGATAGTATTTCAATAAAAATTGGAAAAGAATTTCTTAAAAATCGATTTCCTTTATACAGAAATGGAATAAGTCTTCAAAACTCTAAATATAATCCGACCTATTATCCTAAGTCACCGCAATTTGATGGCAATCTTTATCTCTTAATAAATGAAAATGTAGCCTCTGCGGCTTCCCATTTTGCTTCATTAGTAAAAGGGTACGTAAAAAATGTCACAATAATAGGAGTAGAAACGTCTGGAGGTTATTATGCCCACAATGGACACTCACCCTTAGTTTACAAGCTTCCTAATTCAGGAATTAAAACACAATTTTCAATTGTGAACTTGGAGCAAGACGCTCCTAAAAAGGAAGACCAACCCAAAGCTAGAGGTATAATTCCAGATTTTGAAGTGTGGCCTTCATTAAATGACTTTCTGCTACAAAAAGACACACAAATGGAATTCACTTTCAAGCTTATCGAAAAATAAATTATTTTCCTTAAAATGTAAAACTCTTTTATTGCTTAAAACTTCGTCTGAAAGCGCTGGATACAAAATTCGCAACAGAGGGCATCGTATTGACAGAATCCCAATTGGCGGTACTGGAATGTGCGAAAGAGCAGGAATTAGCATGCAAAAAGCTATTGAAAGCACTTGCCTAAGACTATTTTGTGCCTAAGCCCTCCTCCACTAAGAGAGAGAGAGGGTCGAGGCCCAAAATAGTTCTATCGATTATGAAGAAAAAGGCGTATATTAGGAAGAGCAATCTGACAGTTTTAAATAACCACCGACTTTAAGATCAAGTAGTGGCTATTAGAAATATATCCAATACTGAACTCTACTATAAAGTAGCCTCACTAAAAGACCTAGAAAAAAAATGGTTTGCCTTTTCGAGAATGGATATTGAAGCTGGTAGGATGCTCAAAATATTAAATAAACAATAAACCCTCCAAATTCGGAGGGTTTATTGTGTCATACTAAATGTTTCCAAATATGAAAAAACAAAGCAGGGTTATTCAATTTAGTCGTTTTTCTAATTAGAATTGTTTGGGTTTCTTTTTTTGTCCTGCTAATTCGGCAATTTCGTCTATACGTTTTTGTCGGGTGTCAGGTCGTTTGGCAAGGACAATCCATTGCAACATCATTTTTCTAACTGTTTTGCTTAAACTTAAAAAATAGTCATTTGCACCTTTATGTTTTCTGAACGCTTTTTCTAAGTCGTTGGGGATTATCAATTCTTCAACTTTATCTAAGATTGTCCACGAACCGTTTTGTTTGGCTACCTCGATGCTTTCGTAACCTGCTTTTGTCATCAATCTATTGTCAATCAATCGTTGAACTTTTTCTTTGTTGATTTTTGACCAAGTGCTTTGGGCTTTTCGTTTGCTGAAATATTGATGTGATGTTTCTTCGTCTATTTTGATTTTCTTGCTGTCTATCCAAGCGAAGCAAAGGGCAACATCAACCGCATCGCTCCAACTGATTGATCTCTTTTTTGAGTCTTTGGCATAGAAAACAAGCCATACAGATTGTTTTGAAAGATGATTATTTTCTAACCACTTTCTCCACTCTGTAAGGCTTGTCGGATAAAATATCTCTGTTTCCTGCATTATTACTTTACAACAGTTGCTTCCAATTCTACGGTTAATGTAGCAAAAAGTCCTTTCACTTCAAGCAATGTAGTAGCTTGTTTAATCCCATACTTTTGAATGAACGGCACATAAACGTCCATACAAGTTGTGAAAAAATCTTTTGATGATGTGGTGTAAACATTTAATCTTACAATGTTTTTACATTCGTAACCTGCTTCACTTATCAATTGTTCAAGGTTCTGAATGGTTTGGATAAGTTGTGTGCGCATATCAGCATTGCTTGGTACACCGTTACTATCAACAGCTACTTGTCCAGAACAGTAAAGCGTTCCTGTGATATTTTTTACCTCTACAGCTTGTGTAGAGTTTGTTTGTTCGCCCCATTTCCAAGGGTCAATTGTTCTTTTTTCCATTTTAAAATTGTTTTACTTGTTAACTGTATTGCAAAATTAAAATAGGATAATGACAGCCTTATGTCAGGGGTATAAAAAATTAGTGATACTTCTCAAAGTACTCTTGTAAAGTCATTTCGTGTGGTTCAAACTTTTCGGTAAGGATTTCCAACTTTTTTATTCTGTCTAATCTGAAAAATCGAAATTCTTTTCGCAAACGACAATACGCCACCAATAGCCAATTTTCTGTACTAAGTAATGCAAATGGTTCAATCAGTCGTGTTGTTGTTTTGTTTTGCTCGTTAGTGTAATCAATTTTTGTGAGGCAGAAGTTTGTTAAGGCAAACTGCAAGTCGGATAAATTGTTACTGTTCCTTTTCCGGTTTATGTTTTGGTCAAATCGAGTTCTTTCGGCAAGTAGGTTGGCCTTGTCTTTTACGCTGTATTTCAAAACCGCTTTGATTTTTTCAATAGCTTCCGAATAGTCTTTGACAAACGAAGCATCTTTATTTTTGAGTACTAATTGTTCTGCCAGAATCAGAGCATTGGCTTGTGCTTCGGTAAACATTATCGGTGGCACTCTGTAACCCTCCATTAGCGTATAGCCTTTCCCATCCTCTGTCAAGATAGGAACGCCTGCCTGTTCCAATGCTCTTATGTCCCTGTAAATGGTTCGGACACTTACAGAAAATTTTTCTGCAAGCTGGGGTGCTGTCAAAAGTCGTATGGTTTGCAACTGTGTTAGGATTGCTGTCAGCCGTGAAAGTCGTTTGATATCGTTGTCATTCATTCGTCAATTGATATTAAGATCAATTACAAAAATACAAATTCTTTATCCTCAACTTCTGTTTTTGAACTAAACCCTGCCGTACTGTCTTAATTTTTCGTTCATTATGATTGCATAATGGTTGTAAAAGAAATGTACGAAATGCATATTGTTACGATACATACCTACACTTATGTATTGAATAAGAAATACAAATTAATCACCCGAATTTATAATTCTGCCAAATCTCAACGCCAAACGCTACCACTTCTTCAAAACTATTACTTCCAGCATTAAATTTATCCATCAAGCAAAATCATAAATATTTTATTGTATGGATACACAACAAAAAGACCTGTCGTATTTCAGGTTACGACTGCAAGAAAAACGACTGACGATGAATTTTCAGTAACTAACAATATTGTACAAAAAGAACGCTTCCTCTACTTTATCAAAGTACCGGAACTGGCACAGTTCTATTAAGAAATTACAGATTACCGAACGGCAAAGGACATCGGTATTGACCGTCCTGAAAAGAAAGAGATATTGTACAATATAATGGGTAAACACCAAAACCGTATTGACTTGCTTTGCAGCAAAGATTCTCGCTTCCTCTATTAAATCCGTAATTGATTTGTACAAATTATTATCAATCTGGCTCATAATCTTGCTTCTTTCAAAACTTTTAATTTAGACTTCTCATTTCGTTCCAACCTATTCTTAAGGTTCGCCATGTCCTGACTCACCTTTTGTTCAATGACCTTGGCATAAATTTGAGTTGTACGGATGGTGGTATGTCCAAGCATCTTACTGACAGTTTCAATTGGAACTCCATTGGAGAGGGTCGCCGAGGCGGCGCAGGTATGCCTTGCTAAATGGAATGTCAAATGCTTTTTGATGCCGCACAGATCAGCCACCTCCTTTAAATAACTGTTCAACTTTTTGTTCGAGATCAACGTATTTTCCTGTTCTACTATTCCTAGAAATCTATTTTTAACAGCTCAGCCGTTACAAGCTCCTTTTTAACAATAAATTGCTGACCACAGTCTGTGATCAGCATGATTATATGCATTTTACATATTAGGAATAGCGGGAATAAGTCCATGCTTTGCCATCACAAACTTTAATTTTTTGAGGTCAGGAGGGCCACCTCCATTTAATATTTCCGCAACCTCTTTAAAGAAGATGGGACCGAGCAATGCCGGGGTAATTACTGCCAGTGCTTTGGCATCCACTTGTTTTAAATTGTCAAAACCATGAACAGTGCCGCGTGGAATAAAACAAGTTTCACCCGGAGCGATGTCTATCGCTTTACCTTCAATAGTAAAAGTAATAACGCCTATTAATCCATAAATAGTTTCATCGAAGTGTTCATGATAATGAGGTATAGGTACTTTTGCACCTACAGGCACTGTAAATTCAAACATGGCTGCAGAACCATTGGTATCCGCTGCTTCTAAAAGAAAGTCAATAGTAACTTGGCCTACCTTAATTGTTTCTTTTTTCATAATATTAATTATACTTTTTTATAGTACTAAGTTACCATGCCGAAATAGCAAAGACCTTGATTTGAAACAAGAAATTATTTTTTTGCCGTTTTTTTTCTGACACGGCTTAAGGTTTCCGGTGTCATAGCTAAATAAGCAGCTATATGATAGAGCGGTATCCGTTTCAACAAAAGTGGTTCCTCTTTTATAAAACGCAGATATTTTTCTTCGGGGGTTTCAACTGTAGCTTCGGAAAGTCTTTTTTTCAACATGTAATTCGTGTCCTGCTGGGCTCTTATAAAACCCATTGTAAATGATTGAATCTGGGTTACTGCATATATCCAGTTCTTTTGATTTATGATTTGGAGTTTACTATTTTCAAGCGCCTGCAGGCATAGTTCAGTTGGCTTATTATCCAGGAAACTTACCAGTTCACTGCACCATCCGTCTTCCACTTTAAAATAAATGGTACGCTCCTCTCCGTTATTATTAATATAATACTGTCTCAAACAACCTTGTTCTATAAAGTAAACATGTCTAGCTATCTCTCCCGAGCGAAAAAGATGTTCGTTTTTTTTTACCTCCAATGGTTCAAATAATTGAATAAGCCTTGCGCAATCTTTATCAGAAACTTTATATACCTTTCTAAGTTGCATCAAAAGTGGGAAACTGTCCATATATATTTCAGACTAAATCTTGCCGATAACAATGCAATTAACGAAGCGGGATTCATTAAACCACTTCCATATTACTTTAATATGTATCTATAAAATTACACAATTTTCGTCCTAAAACTATAACAGACAGCGAACTGCCTTTAAGAGGCTTTCTGATATGCCCTGAATGTGAAAAAATTCTTACGGGAAGTAAATCGAAAGGAAGGAATAAGTATTATGCTTACTATCATTGTTTTGGCGGATGTACGCACCGTATTAGTGCCGACATGTCAACAAAGCTTTCGAAGAGAACTAAAAGCTTAATATCCCTGCCCTGAAATGAGAGAGCTTTATACCGCTTTAATCATTGAATCATATAAGAACAAACTCAACACATAAGTCTAGAGAAACAAAAACTATTGGAAGCGATTAAAGATTATGAAGGTATTATCACATTCAAGGGATTTATTAGCTACTCGTCAGATAGAAGCATCTGATTATAGAGATATCAAATCGGATTATGGAGCCATTGTATCCAAGATGGAAGCCAAACTAGAAACAATTAATAATGAAGTAGAAGATATCGGAGGATTATTGTCACAAGGCATAGAAGAGCTACTTAAATTGCACTACAACTATAAAAATGGAACTTGGATAAATTTAGAAGTATAATTGGTTCGATGTACCCCGAAAATTTTAATTTCTCTGAAAATTCAGTTCGAACCACTCGAGTTAATGAAATTATACAATTTATCTATGATAAACAGCAACTTAGACTCAAATAAAAACGGGACAAAAAAGAGTTTTTCTTCTTTGTCCCGCCAAGTCGGGGTAGCAGGATTGCTTTAGCCCCATTGGCCCAAACACTTACCTAAAGCTCCTTCGGATCGAACCGGTTCTCATCCTGCCACGAACAAAAAAAGCCCGACTTTCGTCGAGCTTTTTCGTCGGGGTGGCAGGATTGCTTTAGCCCCACTGGCCCAAACACTTCCCTAAAGCTCCTTCGGATCGAACCGGTTCTCATCCTGCCACTAACAAAAAAAGCCCGACTTTCGTCGAGCTTTTTCGTCGGGGTGGCAGGATTCGAACCTACGACCTCCTGCTCCCAAAGCAGGCGCGATACCGGGCTACGCTACACCCCGAACTGGTGTGAATTCTGTAGCTTTACTAAACTCAACCGGTTTCCCTTTTCGAAGGGAATGCAAAGATAAAGAAACTTTCTTAAGTTGCAAATTTATTTATCCTTATTTTAAAGAATTAAATTCTTTGACGGAGAGAGAGGGATTCGAACCCTCGGTACCGTTGCCAGTACGACAGTTTAGCAAACTGTTCCTTTCGGCCACTCAGGCACCTCTCCTTGTATTTTATTGATCTTTTAAAGAACTTTTTCCAGAAACAAAAAGACTAATCTTTCGTTTCGGATTGCAAATATAGCAATTCATTGTACTTTCCAAAAATTATTTACGAATTAAATTAGAAGGATTCAATAAGAAAATTACAGATCAACTTTGCAAAACTTCTATCTCAAATAGGCTCAAAGAGATACCTTCGTAATGCTTGGGTAATTCATTGGTGTCTTTAGGTGAAGTTAAACCTAAAAATTTGAAACCACATTTGACATAATAGTCTATCAAAGCGTCATTATCTCCAAAGGTGTCCAAACGAATGTATTTTATTTCGTTTGCCAAAGCATATTCCCTAGCCCATTGAATAATCCTTTTTACATATCCTTTTCCTCTAAACTCGGGATTGGTCGCTATCCGGTGTAAATAAACAGATTTGTCCTTATCCCTCTCACCCCATATTGCTTCATCAGAAAAAGCAATTGAAAAAATACAGGCAATTTCGTTGTTCTCAATAATCTTCCAAAGTCGATTTTGTAAAATCTCTGTTTCAATTAATTCTTTTTCAAAACCACTCCATGTTCTATCAGTTTTGGTTTTCTGGTAAGAAGTAGCTAAATCATATAGCTCAAAAACCCGATCAATATCTTCAAGAACTGCCGCCTCAATAACAATCATAAATTCTCTCTATCACCCCTTAGTTTCAATATCGTAATCTACTCGCACGTGATAAATACTCATCAACATCGTTTTGAAAATCTGTCGGATGGTCTCAATATCTTTCAAAGTGATATTACTATTTTTCAATTGTTGATGATCTAATTTATTACTTATAATCTTATCTACTAAATTACTTATACTCTTGCCGTCTGGCTCTTTCAAGCTCCGAGATGCCGCCTCAACCGAATCCGCCAACATGAGAACAGCAGTTTCTTTTGAAAACGGAATTGGTCCAGGATAACGGAACAAATCCTCGTCTACAAACTTTTCTGGAAAGGTTTTAATATAAGAATTATAGAAATAATCTACCCGAGTAGTCCCGTGATGCGTACGAATAAAATCAATGATATCTTCTGGAAGATGAGCACGTTTGGCCATTTCCAAGCCTTTAGAAACATGTGAAATAATAATCTGTGCACTTTGCTCAAATGTTAATCCATCGTGTGGATTGTAGCCCTTAGTTTGGTTCTCTATAAAATATTGGGGATTAGACATTTTACCAATATCATGATAGAGAGCGCCCGCACGGATCAACAAAGCGTTCCCTCCTATTTCATAAATTGCCGCTTCAGCAAGATTAGCTACTTGCAAGGAATGCTGGAAAGTTCCAGGTGCCTTGTAGGAAAGTTCGCGCAACAATTTAGAATTAGTATTCGTTAACTCAATCATCGTAACGTCCGAAGTGATTTTGAAAAGACGCTCAAAAGCGTAAATTAATGGATAAGCTAACAAAGTGAGAAGAACACTGATAGCGAATGGCACAAAAGAAGACCAATTTAAGTCACTAAATGAGCCGTTTCGCAATAGTGTCATCCCTAGATAGGTGACGATATAAGTTAATAATATCAGTGCGGCGGAAACCAAAAACTGCTCTCTTTTTACCAATGTTTTAATGCTATAAATAGCAACCATACCTGCTGACAATTGTAGAAACACAAATTCAAAACTATTGGGAACAAAAAAAGCTGCCAACAATACCACCAACATATGGATATTTAAAGCCATACGAGTGTCAAAGAGAATCCGGAAAATAATGGGAACAATACAAAACGGAATCATGTATACACTCGGCAAATTCATTTTTATTGCCCAGGAGAGAAGGATCAGCATAACAGTGGCAATCAAAAGAATTAACGATAGCATTCGATTGTTTTGATAAACGTCTTTCCGAAACAGGTAAATAAATACAATTAAAAGTGTAATAATAGCACTTACTAATAAGAACTGACCCAGCACAACTATTCCTCTACTGCCGGATATTCGCTCCTCCTCTTCATAAGCTTTTTTAAGCGATTCAATCTTTTGATATATATCATTGCTGATTGTATTTCCATTCGCAACAATAAGCTCTCCCTTTTGTACCATGCCACGGGTACCGGACAAGTTGGAAAGCGCATCCAATTCCAATCTATTAGTCAAAGGCTCGTTATACACTATATTAGGCTGAATATAATCGGCCAAAACATTTTTTAACCACTCTTTCTCGGTGATGTTCCTTCGCTTTCCAATAAGATCTTCGATATAGGCCAATGCACTTTCTTGTGTAAAAAAGTTAGCGGTATTGCTTTTGGTCGCTACATGATCGGTTAGTACAGAAATGTTGTAATCTTCATTATCATTTTGAAACTTCTTGGTACGGGCAATAATGCCGCGATCATAAATATCCTCTATGAGCTGTGTCGAAAAATCGTAATAGATCTTAAATTCTTTTTGATCTAGATCGATAGTTTCTGATTTCGTTTCAAACTCACGATCAAAACGAGAAAGCTGATTGGATAAAACCTCGGCCCTCTTATCATAAATAGGATTTATCGTCTTTAAGATATCCGCTCGATCTTGAGCAATCTCTTCATTGGTTTTTAAGATTGCAAAATTATATGGAGAAATTAAATCTTCATGCATCCAGATTTTCCCTTTTTCAAACTCAAAACGAAAACGCGGATGTTTAGGTAAAAAGATGGTGATTAATACCACACTAAATAGCATCATCCCATATTTAAATAATAGGGAATTTTTATTCAGAAATAAAGCTTGTCTTTTTTTATATGATGTGGCCACGAGATTTTTTATTCAAACTTAAGACTTATCGATAGAAAATACCATTTAAAACTCGAAATACTTCTTTAACAAAGGATAACTTGATAAAATTGATGCTTTTCTATACCTTGCACTAACCAAAATTATAAATTTAAAAATAAAATCATGCAGGAAGTATATATTGTATCCGCAATTAGAACGCCAATTGGCAGTTTCGGCGGAAAGCTTTCCTCCTTGTCCGCAACACAATTAGCCGCAAAAGCAATAGAAGCAGCAATTAGCATTGCGAAGATAGATCCAAGCTTGATAGAAGAAGTCTTTTTGGGGAATGTATTATCAGCCAATATCGGACAAGCTCCGGCTACACAAGCAACAAAGTTGGCTGGCTTACCTTATATCCCTGCAACAACGATAAACAAAGTATGCGCATCGGGGATGAAGGCCATTATGCTGGGTGCTCAAAGTATTCAATTAGGAATAAATGATGTCGTGGTAGTAGCGGGTGCAGAAAGCATGAGCAATGTTCCCTATTATTTAGATAAGGCACGTACAGGCTATCGATTAGGAAATGGCGAAATTATCGACGGTTTAGTGAAGGATGGACTTTGGGATGTTTATAATGACTACCATATGGGGGCTGCAGCGGAACTGTGCGCCAGCGAGTGCAATATATCTCGAGAAGAGCAAGATGCTTATGCAATTGAATCCTATAAACGTGCACAGAAAGCAAACAGTGAAGGAAAATTTAAAAATGAGATAGTCCCGATAGAAATCAAGGATAGAAAAGGAGCCGTTACAGTAGTTTCGGAAGATGAAGAAATCAATTCTGTAAAGTTTGAGAAAATCCCTTTTTTAAATCCAGTATTTAAAAAAGGGGGAACGGTAACAGCGGCGAATGCTTCTACCATAAACGATGGTGCAGCAGCTTTAATTCTCATGAGTAAAAAGAAAGTTGATGAATTAGGAATTAAACCTTTAGCCAAAATAAGAGGCTTCGCGGATGCACAACAAGCGCCGGAATGGTTTACTACAGCACCCTCAAAAGCAATTCCACGAGCGCTTGCTTCAGCGGAAATTTCTCCCGACGAAGTTGACTTCTATGAAATAAACGAGGCTTTCTCAGTAGTTTCAATTGCCAATAACCAATTATTACATCTTGACCCTCAAAAAGTAAATGTAAATGGTGGAGCAGTTTCAATGGGACATCCACTGGGGGCCTCTGGCGCAAGAATTATTGTCACCTTACTTTCTGTCCTCGATCAAAATAATGGAAAAATAGGCGTAGCGGGAATCTGTAACGGTGGCGGGGGAGCAAGTTCTGTAGTTATCGAGAAACTATGAGTTTGAAGATTGAAGAGGTTTAGCCTTTTTTCAATCACTCCAAATAATTTATATCTTCGCTCAATTTCAAAAAAAAACAATAAAAATGAACAAACTGCTTCTTGTACTCCTATTGATAGGAAGTACAGTAATGGCGCAAACGTCAAAGGAAATCACATTAGAGGATATTTATAGTAAAGGAACTTTCTCTACAAAAAGCGTCTCCGGTTTGCGTTCAATGAAAGATGGGAAAACCTATGTTTCCATAGAAACCGACCCGATTACAAAAGAAAGATTTGTTGCTAAAAACAACTATAGCGATGGCGAAATTGCAGAAAGATTATTTTCCGAAAAGGAGTTAGTTTTTAACGATATAAAACTTCAAATCGGCACTAACTTCAGCGATAATGAACGTAAGGTATTGATCGCTTATCAAAATGAACCTATCTATAGACGATCAAGCAAAGCGTATTACTACGTTTTTGATTTGGATACGAGAAAAGTTAGCCCTGTTTCAACGCAAGAAGGCAAGCAACAATACGCTACTTTTTCACCGGATGCTTCAAAAGTAGCATTTATGAGAAACAATGACCTATTCATTACAGACCTCACTTCTGGTAACGAAATAAGGATCACCAACGATGGAAAATACAACCACATTATTAATGGGGGTTCCGATTGGGTTTATGAGGAAGAGCTTTCCTTCGCAAAAGCATTTTTTTGGAGTCCCGACGGAAAAAAAATAGCTTACTATAAATTTGACGAGAGCCAGGTTAAAGAGTTTTCAATGATGCTTTATGATAGCCTCTACCCCACCGTCTATAAGTTCAAATACCCAAAAGCTGGTGAAAAAAATTCAGATGTCAGTATTCATGTGTATGATTTGGCAGATAACAGTACCACATTAATGGATATAGGTACTGAAAAAGACCAATACATCCCAAGAGTGAGATGGACCCAAGACCCATCGACCTTACTGATATTAAGAATGAACCGACATCAAAATCACCTTGAATACCTTTTGACCAATTCCAATACAGGCGAAAGCAAAACAATAGTAGAAGAAAAAGATAAATATTACATTGACATTAACGATGATCTGACCTTTTTGAAAGACGGAAAGCATTTCATTTTAACCAGTGAAAGGGACGGATACAACCATGTTTATCTTTATGACATGTCCGGGAAATTAATTAGGCCTATCACCCATGGCAATTGGGAAGTAACTCAACTTTATGGGATAGATGAAAAAAGTGGAACACTTTATTACCAATCTACAGAAACCTCTCCGTTGGAAAGAGACATTTATGCTATTCATATTTCTGGAAAAAAGAAACGTAAAATCCATAATAAAGCCGGTACTAACAATGCAACCTTTAGTGCAGACTTCAGCTATTATATTTTAAATCACTCAAGTGTAAACACACCTCCGTATATAACGTTAAATAACAATAAAGACGGCAAAGTGGAAAGGGTATTAGAAGAAAATAAGCAAGCAAAACAGACTGCGTTAGAATACGGCATTATTCCAAGAGAGTTTTTTCAGTTCAACACATCAGAAGGCGTCACTTTGAATGGGTACATGATAAAACCAAAAAACTTTAATGAAAGTGTTCAGTATCCGGTTTTAATGTATGTTTATGGTGGTCCGGGTAGCCAAAACGTTGCTAACAGCTGGGCCCATAATGTATGGTTCGATTTCCTCGCTCAAAAAGGATATTTAATAGTTTGTGTAGATAATCGAGGCACAGGGTACAGAGGGGCTGAATTCAAAAAAATGACCTATATGAATTTAGGGAAATACGAAACGATTGACCAAATTGAAGCCGCCAAATGGTTAGGCGAGCAATCCTACGTCGACAAGAACCGCATTGGGCTCTGGGGATGGAGTTATGGTGGTTATATGGCTTCCTTAGCAATTACTAAGGGGGCAGATATTTTTAAATCGACGATAGCAGTAGCCCCAGTGACTACCTGGAGATACTACGACACAATTTATACTGAGCGTTATTTACGTACTCCTCAAGAAAACCCTGAAGGATATGACGATAATTCGCCAATTAATTTTGCAGACCAGTTAAAAGGGAATTTTCTGTTAGTGCATGGAACGGCAGACGATAATGTTCATTTTCAAAATAGCGTGATGTTTTCGGAAGTTTTGATCCAAGCAAATAAAGATTTTGATCAAGCCTATTATCCAAATAAAAACCATGGGATTTCTGGCGGAAACACAAGTATTCAGCTCTATACTAAACTTACGAATTTTGTATTAAACAAGCTATAAATACATCTGACTTTAAAAATCTATATTAAAAGCCAGATTTTTGATAAAAAAATTGCATTTTTGGAACCAAAATATAAATTCTTCCAAAAGATACTATTTATAAACAATAATCATTTTATATGAAAGCTTCAGAACAAGATGAGATCTTATCAAGTCATCTTATAAAGAATAAAGTAGAAACCAAAACTGTTCTACGCCACCCTGTCGGATTATTCGTATTGTTCTTTACTGAAATGTGGGAGCGTTTTAGCTACTACGGAATGCGGGCCCTACTAACCCTGTTTTTAGTAAGTGAACTTACAAAACAAGGATGGGGCTGGACGAACGCTGAAGCCTTGGAGCTCTACGGCTGGTATACGGGCTTGGTTTACCTTACCCCGTTATTAGGTGGATTGATTGCCGACAAATTAGTGGGTTACAGAAAAGCTGTATTATGGGGTGCTCTATTAATGACATTAGGTCATGCTTCAATGGCTCTCGAAGGCTTTACCGCTAACTTCTTTTATCTTGGCTTAGGTCTATTGATCTTAGGAAATGGAATGTTCAAACCTAATATCTCATCAATGGTTGGACAATTATATCCTGATAACAGCGATAAAAAAGACTCGGCATTTACAATTTTCTATATGGGAATAAATGCTGGAGCGTTTTTGGGCATCATGTTATGTGGGTATATTGGTGAAAAAGTAGGTTGGCATTACGGATTCGGATTAGCAGGTATCTTTATGTTTTTCGGAATGCTTCAATTCTATTTCGGACAAAAGATCTTTGGCCAACTTGGCGAATCTCCAAAAGAGGAAAGAGAACGTAAAGAACTGGAGCATCAAAAGCACATTGTGGTCGATGAAAACGACATAGTTCCACCAAATATTGCACGGGATCGCCTAATTGTAATTGGGGTATTGACATTCTTTAGTATATTCTTCTGGCTTGCTTTTGAACAGGCCGGTGGCTCGATGACGATTTTCGCAAAAGACTATACCCAAAGAATCTTATCTGGAAATGCAGCCATCACTTTTAAATGGGTCGATGCCGCATTAACCGTCTTCCCTCTTGCATTGGTGACATGGGTATTAATGATGCTGGCAAAACAGATATCAAAAAAATATCCGGCAACCATCTTCTTTACTGGGCTAAGTTTCCTAATTATCTGGATAATTGCCATATGGAAGATACGTGAAGAGTTCACTGCTGTTGAGACCGAGGTTACAGCCTCATGGTTCCAAATTCTAAACTCATTCTTTATCATCACCTTTGCAACCGCATTTGCTAAATTGTGGGAAACTAAATTCAACCCTTCGGGCCCGGTGAAATTTGCGCTAGGATTAGTACTGTTAGGTATTGGATTTGGAGCCTTGGCGTATGGAAGTAGAGATATCCCGCAGGGACAATTAACCGCTCAGGTAAGTATGCTTTGGCTAATTTTGGCGTATTTCTTCCATACAATGGGTGAACTTTGCTTATCTCCAGTAGGCTTGTCTTATGTAAGTAAGCTGTCTCCAAAACACTTGGTAGGCTTAATTTTCGGACTTTGGTTTTTTTCCAGCGCTATTGCTAATAAATTAGGGGGTGTAATGGGCGGCTTCATCGACCATATTAGTGAACAATATTCCATATCTTCTTTCTTCCTAATATTCTTCGCAACTTCGATCGGTGCGGGATTAATACTCCTTCTATTATCACCGTGGCTAAAAAGAATGATGCACGGAATTCACTAGCTGGTTAACAATGAATTATCATTGCTCAATTTAATATTAAAAAGTCTATCCTTCATTGATGGGTAGACTTTTTTGATAATTACCTTCACCTTAAAAACCGTAGAAAATGTCCAGTCTTAACGCTCAATCCAATAATAAAGATCTTTTTGGTCACCCAAAAGGACTCTATGTTTTATTCTTTGTAGAGCTTTGGGAGCGATTTTCCTATTATGGAATGCGGGCGATTTTGACCCTCTTTCTTGTAGCACCTATCCTAGTTGATTCACCCATGTCTGGCTTTGGTTGGTCGAACGCAGAAACCCTTTCTTTCTACGGGACCTATACCATGCTCGCCTATCTTACCTCCATTCCGGGCGGAATTATTGCCGATCGATGGCTAGGACAAAAACATACCGTTATGCTTGGTGGGATGTTATTAGTAATTGGACATAGTGTATTGGCGATATCAGCACAATGGGCATTTTTTACCGGACTACTATTTATCGTTCTAGGTGTAGGCTGCTTAAAACCGAATATCTCAACAATGGTGGGTGGGCTTTATCAGAAAGGCGATGATAGACGTGACAAAGGGTTTTATCTTTTCTATATCGGCATTAACATAGGCGCACTATTAGGTGCGTTCATAGTAGGAACCGTGGCAGTAAAATGGGGCTGGCACTATGGTTTCGGTTTAGCTGGGATAGGGATGGCGATAGGACAACTCGTATATTTTTGGGGATTAAGATTCTTAAAAGGAGTCGGTGATTTTATTGGAAATACTAGTCCGGCAAATAAGGAACTGTTGAAAAAGCCGCTTACAAAAGTTGAGAAAGACAGGATGATTGTTTTATTCCTTTCCTTCTTAATTATCATTGTTTTTTGGGGTGCATTTGAACAAGCAGGGGGTTTGATGAATTTATATGCAGAACAAAAAGTTGATCGAAGCATCAGCTTTTCCCTACCGCTGGTAGGTCACGAAATTCCGGCAGCGTGGTTTCAATCCGTCAATTCATTTTTTATTATCACACTAGGGACATCTGTAGGTGCTTTCTGGTTTTGGTGGAAGAAAAAAGGAAAGGAGTCTTCTTCATTATTCAAAATGGCTATCGGAACCATAATCATGGGATTGGGATTCTTATTCATGACCAAAGCCTCTACTGAAGTAATTGGTTCTGACGGTGATTACACACAAAAAGCAGCCATGATGTGGTTAATCTTGGCTTACTTATTTCACACCATTGGAGAACTTTGTGCCTCTCCCGTCGCCCTATCTTTTATTACAAAACTGGCGCCAGTAAAATATGCATCATTCATGATGGGAGCCTTCTTTGCAGCATCTGGTTTGGGAAATAAACTAGCAGGAACTCTGGGTCAATATTCACAGCATTTGGGAGAGTTTGAAATGTTTACCAGCATCGCCATTTTTTGTACATTATTTGGTCTTTTAATCATTGCCATTTTGAAACCTTTAAAAAGGCTTACCCATGGTGCCGATGATTCCCTATACATAGAAGAATAAATTATTACCTTTGGTAATAAAATAGAAATAAGCGTGTCAGACAGCCTAGTTATTATTCCTACATACAACGAAAAGGAGAACATCGAAAAAATTCTTAGAAAGGTTTTTTCATTACCTCAACCTTTTCATATTTTGGTCGTAGATGATGGGTCGCCAGATGGAACCGCACAAATTGTAAAAACCCTACAGCAAGAGTATCCACAAGCTTTATTCATCGAAGAACGTACAGGGAAATTAGGACTGGGGACTGCCTATATTCATGGTTTTAAATGGGCGTTAAAAAGAACGTACGAGTATATTTTCGAAATGGATGCCGACTTTTCCCATAATCCCGACGACCTGATTAATTTGTTAAATGCCTGTAAAAAAGGTGGAGATATGGTTATCGGATCACGTTACATCAAAGGAGTAAATGTGGTAAACTGGCCGATGAACCGAGTTCTGATGTCATACTTCGCATCAGCCTATGTACGCTTGATTACTCGAATTAACATACAGGATGCCACAGCAGGATTCATTTGCTACCGCAGAATAGTATTGGAAACCATACCTTTAGACAAGATAAAATTTGTAGGCTATGCCTTTCAGATAGAAATGAAATTCACAGCGATACAATATGGATTCAATGTTGTCGAAATTCCAATTATATTTACAGATCGGACAAAAGGAATTTCAAAAATGAGCACGCATATTTTTAGAGAAGCTTTCGTAGGGGTAATCCAGATGAAAGTGGAGAGTCTCTTTAAAAAATATAAAAGTGAAAAAACCGAAACACATTCCTAACAGGAATAGCTTATCTTTGTAGAAACGACCAAGCGTCAACAATGAAGCAAAACGGAATGAGAGATCTGTCTCGAAACCTTGCTCTCCGTATAATGAAGGCGACTCATAAAGACGATTTTTTATTTATTAAAAATGAACGACTACTTAGACCCAAACGCTGAAAACCTCAGTTTCCCTGAAAGAGAAATCGAAAAAGTACTTCGTCCGCAATTATTTGACGACTTTACTGGTCAACATAAAATCCTCGAGAACCTCAAGATATTCGTTGAAGCCGCTAAACTTAGAGGGGAAGCCTTAGATCATGTTTTATTGCATGGCCCTCCTGGATTAGGGAAAACAACCCTTTCCCATATAATTGCTAATGAAATGGGCGTAGGGATCAAAATTACATCGGGTCCGGTTTTGGATAAAGCTGGTGATCTCGCTGGATTATTGACCAACTTGAACGAAGGTGATATTTTATTTATAGATGAAATTCACCGACTAAGTCCACTCGTAGAAGAGTATCTATACTCGGCAATGGAAGATTTCAAAATTGACATCATGCTCGAGACGGGTCCTAATGCACGTTCCGTTCAAATCTCATTAAATCCCTTTACTCTTATTGGTGCTACAACCCGTTCTGGCTTATTAACCGCACCTTTAAGGGCTCGTTTCGGAATAAACTCACGACTACAGTATTATGATGCCAAATTACTTACGGATATCGTATTACGTTCGTCAGGAATATTACAGACTGAGATATCAGAAGAAGGGGCTTATGAAATTGCAAGAAGAAGCCGGGGAACTCCCCGTATTGCCAATTCATTATTAAGAAGAACCCGAGATTTTGCTCAGATAAAAGGAACAGGTAACATAGATACTCCCATCGCCAAGTACGCGCTTAATGCCTTAAATGTAGATGAACATGGCTTAGATGAAATGGATAACCGGATTTTAAGCACAATCATTGATAAATTTAAAGGTGGACCTGTAGGTTTAAAAACGATAGCAACCGCCGTTGGAGAAGATGAAGGAACAATAGAGGAAGTATATGAACCTTTTTTAATACAAGAAGGTTATATTATGCGAACGGCAAGAGGTCGGGAATGTACAGAAAATGCTTATAGGCATTTAGGAAGAGTCTTTCGACCAAAACCTGATACATTATTTTAAATTTGAATAATACAATTCGTCATGAATATTGAAGTTAGGCAACTCACCATAAAAGATTATAAGGATCTCATTAACTCAATGATGGAAGCTTACCACGGATCTGGTGGAAGCTTGTGGTCCAAAGCTAATATTAGTGATCTTATCAAGCTCTTTCCAGAAGGACAACTCTGTGTAGAAGTGAATGGAAAAGTTGTAGCATGTGCCCTGGCGTTACTTACCAATTCCAAACAAAGCTACCTTCAACATACCTATAAAGAAATCATTGACGACGGGAAATTTAGTTCGCATGATCCTAAAGGAAATATGCTCTATGGAATCGAGGTATTTGTGCATCCCGAATTTAGAGAACTACGTTTAGGGCGTAGACTTTACGATGCGAGAAAAGAACTCTGCGAGCAAATGAATTTAAAAGGCATTATAGCTGGTGGAAGAATTCCCAAATACCATGAGCATGCACACGAACTATCGCCCCGCCAATACATTGAGAAAGTTAAGCAGAAAGAGATTTTTGATCCAACCCTTACTTTCCAGTTATCTAACGACTTTTATGTAAAAAAGATCTTAAAGAATTACCTCGCTGGAGACAAGGAATCGAAAGAATATGCAACCCTATTGGAATGGAGTAATATTTATTACGACTCGGAAACACGATCCTCCTCTCCTACCAAACAAACCATTCGTTTAGGACTGGTACAATGGCAAATGCGTGCCTTTAGTGATATCGAAGCTTTCTATGACCAAGTGGAGTTCTTCGTGGATGTTGTGAGTGGTTATAACGCAGACTTCTGCGTATTCCCAGAGTTTTTCAATACCCCACTAATGGGCCCTTATAATCATTTACCTGAAACAGAGGCGATGCGTACTCTTGCTCAGCTTACAGAAGAGATTAGAGCTAGAATTCAAAAACTGGCCGTTACCTATAATGTGAACATCATTTCAGGCTCAATGCCAATTGTTGACGAAGATAATAAACTATACAACACCTCTTATTTGTGCCATAGAAACGGCAGTTTCGATGAATATAGGAAAGTTCATATCACACCAAATGAAATGAAATACTACGGTATGTATGGTGGTGACTCTGTAAAAGTGTTCGATACCGATTGTGGAAAAGTTGGAATCCAAATTTGCTACGACGTGGAGTTTCCCGAACTTAGTAGAATAATGGCAGATCAAGGAATGCAGATCCTTTTTGTACCTTTTTTAACCGATACCCAAAACGGATATACGCGCGTCAGAAATTGCGCTCAAGCGCGAGCCATTGAAAATGAATGCTACGTAGCTATTTCTGGTGCAGTAGGAAACCTGCCTAAAGTAAATAACATGGATATCCAATACGCTCAGTCGGCAGTTTTTACCCCATCTGATTTTGCATTTCCTACCAATGCTGTTAAAGCAGAAGCAACACCCAATACTGAAATGGTTGTATTAGCAGACGTAGACTTATACCTATTAAAAGACATTCATGAATATGGAACGGTAAGAACCATGAAAGATCGCCGCAAGGATTTATATGACGTGAATCTTTTGAAATAAATTGAACTTACTGTCTGCCCTTATTTTAAAAACAGCCTAATTAGCTAATAGAGACAGAGGTATAGAACTCCCGCTAATATAGAACCTAAAACCGGCCCGACAACGGGAATCCAGGCATAAGTCCAATCTGTATTTCCTTTATTTTCGATCGGAAGAATGGAATGCATGATACGAGGACCTAAGTCTCTTGCCGGATTAATTGCATAACCTGTTGTTCCCCCTAAAGATAATCCAATTACCCAAACTAGAAAAGCGACGGGGATTGCACCTAACGAACCCAAACCAATAGGCGTTTTAGGCGAGCTAATCTCCGCTTGTGCAAAATGAAAAATAACAAACAACAATACAAAAGTACTAAGCGCCTCGCTTAATAAATTCACATAATTATTCCTAATGGCGGGAGCAGTACAAAAAGTAGCGGCCTTTAAATCTGCATTTGATGTCGCCTTATAATGATCCAGATACATTAACCAAACAAGCGTCGCCCCGAACATCGCTCCAATGAATTGTGCCAAGACATAAGTGGGAACCAGGTTCCATGCAAATTCGCCCATTACGGCCAATCCTATACTTACAGCAGGGTTCAGATGAGCGCCACTAAAAGGGCCGGCAATGACTACGCCCGTAAATACCGCCAATGCCCAACCTGTTGTAATGACAATCCACCCGCCTCCATTTCCTTTTGTTTTATTTAAAACAACATTCGCTACTACACCATTTCCCAGTAATATCAATATCATGGTTCCAATTACCTCTGCTACAAAAGGAGTCATACCTATATTTTTTTATTTTAAGAAAATTCTAGCTTCTAATTTTTACTCGTTCAGGATCAGTTTCCGTCCAGGCCAACACCGCATTGACGGCACGATGCCAGTTTTCAATAAGTTCGTCTACATGGTCACCTTTTGGGATAAAGGTCTTATCTACCTTCCATTGATTCTTAATATCCTCCATGTTTTCCCAAAAGCCTACAGCCAAACCTGCTAGATAGGCGGCTCCTATCGCTGTAGTCTCGGTCGTTTTTGGACGAATGACCTTCGCATTCAATACATTAGCTTGAAATTGCAAAAGCAAATCATTTGTTGTTGCACCACCATCCACTCTTAAATCCTTGATTTCCAATGCAGCATCGGTACGCATCGCAGCCAATACATCCATCGTTTGAAAAGCAATGCTTTCAAGTGCTGCGCGCGCAAAGTGGCTGTCATTGGTACCTCTGGTAATTCCAAAAATAGTCCCTCTTGCATATTGATTCCAATGTGGAGCGCCCAATCCCGTAAAGGCGGGTACAATATAGACCCCACCATTATCGGGCACCTTTGAAGCCAAGGCTTCTACTTCTAAAGAGTTCTTAATTATCTTGAGTTCATCCCGAAGCCATTGCACAACCGCACCCGCTATAAATATACTGCCCTCCAAAGCATACACTACCTCATCGCCGATTTTCCATGCCACGGTGGTCACCAAATTATTTTTGGATAAAAGAGGCTTATTACCAATATTCATGAGCATAAAACAACCTGTACCATAGGTATTTTTTACCATTCCCTTCTCTGTGCAAAGCTGTCCGAAAAGAGCGGCCTGCTGGTCACCTGCAATACCGGCAATAGGTACTTGGGTTCCCAATAACTTCCCAGACGTACTGGCATAAACTTCACTCGAGCTCTTTACATCCGGCAACATGCTTGATGGTATATCAAATAAGTCGAGCAGCTCCCGGTCCCATTTCATCTCATTGATATTATAAATAAGGGTTCGTGAAGCATTACTGACATCGGTTATGTGTACCTTGCCACCCGTCAAATTCCAAACAAGCCAAGAGTCTATGGTTCCAAAAGCAAGCTCACCCTCTTCTGCCAGTACCCTAGCCCCATTTACATTCTCTAATATCCAGCGAATTTTAGTTGCCGAAAAATAAGAATCAATGATCAACCCGGTTTTCTCTTGAATCCTTTCAGCCAAACCGCTTTTCTTCAACTCATCGCAATAAGCGGAGGTTCGTCGGTCCTGCCACACAATTGCGTTGTAAATAGGCTTTCCTGTTTTCCTGTTCCAGACGACTGTGGTTTCTCGTTGGTTGGTAATGCCGAGGGCCGCAATGTGCAAGGGATCGAAATGTCCTTTTGAAAGTGCTTCTGTAATTACGGAAGCTTGACTAGACCAAATTTCCATTGCGTCATGCTCAACCCATCCCGGCTGTGGGTAATATTGTTGAAATTCTTTTTGCGCAATCGACGCGATAGCGCCAGAATGGTCAAATAATATGGCTCTAGAACTAGTTGTTCCCTGGTCCAGGGTCAATATATATTTCTTCATCATTTCAAAAATATTGCTTGGTTAATTCTGTAAATTCTAGGACCTGCTGTTCTTCCCATTCCTTGGATTTCCCTAATTCCTTAGCCAGTATTTCTGCGACTTTCACCGCCATCCTTCCGGCTTCTTTAGCATCTAGAAAGAGTACACGCATACGCCGAGCTAAAACATCTTCGATGGATCGAGCCATCTCATGTCGAACTGCCCAGATCACTTCAGAAACTGTATACGGCTCATTATCAATTATAGACAAGGTGAAATCTGGATTATCACTTTCTAATTGACTTATTTTCAATGAATCCGATCCATAAATCGCTCTATACTCTTTCTTTAAATCATTAGCATAGCCATGTATTTTTAAACTTCCAGTCAGGCATTCTTTTTTAAGTAAGCTTCCAACTCCAATAGCTTTATTGATGGTATCTTCAGCCATCTTTCTATAAGTCGTCCATTTGCCGCCCGTAATGGTAATCAATTTTGATTTCTCTACAATCAATTTATGGCTCCTAGAAATCTCCTTCGTACTGTGCGTATTATTTTTAGGGGCCGCGAGGGGCCTCAAGCCTGCAAATACTGAAAGAACATCCGATCTTTTAGGAACATTGCTCAAATATTGATCTACGGTATTTAGAATAAATTCTATCTCCTCCTCTAAGGGTATAGGTTCTATACTATGGCTATCCAATGGCGTATCAGTGGTCCCAACTATGATATGCTCATGCCAAGGGACCGCAAACAAGACCCTGCCATCAGGAGTTTTAGGTATCATGATCGCCTTGCCTCCCTTTAAAAAAGATTTGTCAAGAACAATATGGACACCCTGACTAGGTCTGACCAAAGGGTTTTTATGCGGACTGTCCATTTTTAGGATGTCATCTACGAATACACCAGTGGCATTGATTACAACTTTAGAATAAAGATCATATTCTATTCCAGATTCTAATTCAAGTACTTTCACTCCATTGATAAAACCGTGTTTATTTTTAAGCAAACCGATAACTTTAACATAGTTTATCACCGTACCCCCTTGTTCAACGCAAGTTTGTGCTAAATTGATAGCAAGTCTGGCATCGTCAAATTGTCCATCGAAATATTCAATTCCCCCTTTAAGGCCATTGACTTGAAGTTGTGGTATAGCTTGAGATACTTTCTTTTTAGACAATAAGGTTGAACTTCCAAAACTATATTTCCCAGAAAGCCAATCATATATCTTCAAGCCTATCCAATACTTTATTTTGGAAAAAAAAGAATAACAGGGAATGATAAATGCTTGTTTATTAACTAAATGTGGCGCATTTTTAAAGAGCAGGCCTCTCTCTTTTAATGCCTCTTTTACCAAACCAATATCTCCTTGAGCAAGATATCGTACACCTCCGTGAACCAACTTTGTACTCCTACTAGAAGTTCCTTTTGCAAAGTCATATTGTTCTAAAACTACAGTCTTATACCCCCTCGATGCGGAATCCACCCCTGATCCTAATCCAGTCGCACCGCCACCTATTATAATGATATCCCACTCGGAAACTTCCCCAAGCTCTTTTACAAAAGAGTCTCTACTAAAAGCCCGGTTAAGTGTCATTTTTACAAATCCTTTTTTATAGCTAAGTATTTTGATTACTTCCTATTTGTGCTTATAATTCTTTTATTTTTATACTTCTAAAAGAAACCAAATCTCCGTGATCTTGCAGAAGTATTCTTCCTTCCTGGGCAAGGCCAAAATTATCCCAATCTTTATATTTGCTAATTTTAACCAAGTCTAAGAAAGCATCTGAGCCACGCTCATACTCGAGCACTTTGAATCCATTAAGCCAATGCTCTACATGATTATTTGGAAATACTTTTATCATTCCTTGGTTCCACTCTCCAATCTTCTTTGTAGCGCGACCTTTGTTAGAAGCTATGAGGTCATATAAAGAGGCTAGTGTTCGATTTCCATCTCTTCCCAAGAGCGCATCTGGATGCGTGGAGTCATCTAAGAGTTGATATTCTAAGCCTATCGCTGAACCTTTATTTCCTTCTGACTCTGTGACAAAATATTTGACACCACTGTTTCCACCTTCATTAAGCTTAAAATCGAACTTCAATTCAAAGGCTTTAAACATCTTATCTGTTACAATGTCTCCACCATTGGTGGATTCTCCACCGTCAGAAGCTTCAACACTTAGTATACCCTCCTTAATCGTCCATCCAGTCGCTGGAAAACTCGATGAATAGGCTCCTCTCCATCCTTGCGGATTTGCGCCATCCCATAATAGAACATAACCATTATTTATTTCTTGATCAGATAAATTATTGGCTATCAGATTAACTACTTCAATAGAGTCGTACGGACTAGGCTGTAGATTATCAGTCTTTATCCGGATATTTCGCCAACGTATTTGTTGGCCAGGTTCTTTATCTTTTGAAATGGAATGCACTTGTAATGCGATGAAGCCAGTGGTTGTCAGATCATCTATGATATGAGCAGTTGGAACACCGTTAACCCATGTTCTAACCGTATTGCCGATACATTCTATTCGATATTTATTCCAGTCATTAATTTTAAAAGCGTTCTTAGCAGCTATATTGAGTTCTAATGGATAGAGCCATCCTCGACGAGATTCATCATAAATTCCTCCACTCCAAGCTCGTTCTGAAGGGTCTACTTCCATTTGATACCCATGCACCCTCCCATCTTGATAGTCTTTTGAACTTAAGCTTCTAAATTGGATTCCCGAGTTCAAATCGTTGTCCAAAAACAATTCCAGCTCAAGGATGAAATCGCCATAGTCCTGTTCGGTGCTGAGAAAAGAATTAGGTTCATTGCTGACTGTTGTACCAACAATTTCTCCGTCAATCACTTCATAAGTGGCTTTTCCGTTTAGTTGCTTCCATCCCGTCAAATCTTTACCATTGAATAGATCGGTCCATTCATTGGCTTGGCTTTGAGCGCAAGAGGTCGCAAAGATTGAAAAGAAAGAAAACAACAAAATGACCGGCATTTTCTTTGTGAGAGCTATTTTAAGGCTTGAAAGGTTTAGCATATTATTATGTATTTATAACAATATTAATAAATAATAAATTATCATTCTATTATTTGCCAGTAATTATTACGAAAGTGTAGTCTGTTTCTTAAAAAGTTTGATTCTCTAAATTCCTATTGCCCTCTCATAAAATTAATATTTCCCCGGGATTCAGATAGTCAATTTGTCCTTGAACGTCTTGATCAATTTCAGATCTCTGTAATGTTTTAATTGGATCGCTTAGGGGTTCATCAGCAAGATTGAAAGTTCCGTAATGCATTGGGATCATCTTTTGAGCTTTTAGATCCTTAAATGCTTGGATTGCATCGGATGGTGAAAGATGGATGGGCGACATAAAAAACAATGGTTTATAGGCTCCAATTCCTAAAATAGCATAATCAATCTTTGGGAAAATCTTCACGAGATCTGAAAAATGCCCACCATATCCCGAATCACCACCAAAATAAATCGTTGTCTCTGCATTTTGGATAACAAATGCACCCCATAAACGACGGTTCATGTCATTGAGTGAGCGCCTTCCCCAGTGTTGTGAAGGAGTAAAATAGATCTTTATATGGTTTTTAGTATCATATTTTTGATACCAACCGGCGGTTTGTATAGTATTGCTTTGGGTTATTTTCTTTATTAACCCCTCCATACCTAATCCAGTAAGGTATATTACATTAGGATTATTTTTTGCGAGTAATTTAAGGCTAGTGGCATCACAATGATCGCGATGATCATGGGAAATAAGAATATAGTCAATTCCCTTAAAGAGGTCGGGTTGAATAGGAAGCGGTGATTTCCGCTTCAAAAAAGAAACATTATAAAATACCGGATCGATTAGAATGGTTATTCTTTCAATTCTTATAAAAAAACTTGAGTGGCCCAACCAAACAACACAATCTTCCTTACTTGTTAAAAACCCGCTGTTGTAATCAATGGGTAAGAGCCAACGATCATGTTTTTTTTCAAACTTTTGAGGATTTCTCATGAACTGCCATTTCAGTAATTTTCGAAATGAATTTACAAATGGAACCTCAAGATTAACGAACCTCCCTCTTTTGTTAACAGGTGTACCCTTCCACTCGAAAGGCGTTTTCAATGTTTCTAATCGTGAATTACTAAGATATGCCCACACATTTACTCTACATTAAATCGGTAGACCGTTCTTCCAATTCGACCGTCTGCATCGATCCCTTCAATTACTACCCGATAAGTTCCTTTGTCATCCGCAGTAAAATACTCAAATTCCGCATCTCCATTCTCATTGGTTAACAGTATTGGATTCCAATGGATTGTTGAACGATTATCTTTGGATTGCAAAGTGGTTCTCGGACCGGTATATTTTGGTATGTAAAAAAACCGTTCAACACTATAGCCTTTAGGCATAAACTTCATTATATTGCTGGGAGGGAATAGCTCAGTAAAGTCTTGCCTACTTAACTGTTGTCCCTTCGGAGTCTCTTTCAAATTAATTACTACCACCCCACTGGTATTACTGCGTTGGTTGATCCCAGTTAGGCCATCATTTAAAAACACTTCAATCGACTCAACACCTGAACTTTGCAGACTGTGGAGGTAGTTAATATCCACTGGCATGCCGCCGACATAAATTTCTGCTGGTAGTCTATTACCCGAATTATACGACCTAGTAAGGTATAATTGATTATCTATATAAGTTAAACCCATGACGGTAGATAAACAGTTTATCAAATTTGTACAACCTGAAAGTTGATCGCCTTCTGTCGTAAAATCAGCCAGCATGGCTAATCCGCTTAAAGCCGAATGATCAGTATGGCTTGGCTTTCTAACACGTCCTTCAATTTGGACTTCTTTTAATAAGAAACCTGTACTATTACGTAATTTACTATTTTCAAGATAAGTACCTAAAGCACTATCAATATTCAACAGTTCATCAGGTGTGTTTATGTTTTTTGAAAGTGCTGGATAGGGTTCTCCATCCACGTTTATCATTAAGTTTCTAGCACTAGAACTTCCCCGGGCATTAATTACCGCTTCAACAGAATCTTGGAAAATCAAATCCGTAAAAATAAAGCGGCCTTTATCGTCTGTAATTCCGTCTTTATAGAAAGCTCTTTCTGGAATCTGCAAGAGAATTTGGTTATGGGCCAAAGGCATTCCATCACTTCTTCTAATGATTCCGGATATGGATAAAGAATGTTCTGGTAAAAAGCCGACAGGCGGTGTTTGTTCCTTAATGATGTCATTGTAAAGGTATCGTCTGTACCCCTGAGTCAACATTAATAAGTCTAATTTGCCCAGCCTTTCGGCATCGGTCTTTGAAAAATAATAATTCGGTTTCTCAATATACCCTTCAATATCAGAACTTAATAGTAAGTTACTTATAATCGTTGTTTCATTGTCTTCATTGAGCGGTACTTTGCTTTCATCAATTACTGAAACAGAGAAGTTGCCCAAAATAGGTTGGTCTTCAATAGATGCATTGAGCTTCATATTTACCTTCTGCCGCGCTTTGTAGCTAGGTAAATCCGTTTTAAGCTTCATGTTTAGCGTATCATTCTGCAATATAAATGCTACACGTTCGCTCAATACTTTCCCTGTGGTAGACAATATCGACAATTGGGCTATTCCTGAAGGGAAGTTGCTTTTCGGCACAGAACCTGTATGCACTTGATTCCTCAAGACACTTTGTGCAGCATAATAAACTACACCCCCACTACGGCCAACAATGTAAAATCCTTTATTAAAATTTCGCTTTAAATAAGCGGGGTTCGCATTTATTTTAAACTTCAGATTCAAGGGATCACTATTGTCTACTACTAAGCTGATCCCTTCCGTTTTTACAGCCGGTAATTTAAAGGTGCCTGTTGTACCATCGGAAAAATTAATGTTTGCAAAATAAACTACATTATTTTCTGGTATAAAAGAGAATTTTCCCATGCCTAAATGCTCGGAGGTAAGACTTGCAATTGCATTACCTTCCGAATCTACCACATTTCCACTTATTTCAATACCTAGACCATCGGAACGAATAGCCTTAAAAGCAACGTGGGTTGGTAAATCTGCGACTAACTCTCCCCCTTCAGGGAAAAATTGAACGTCATTTTGTGAGTTGACAGCGGTTAAAGGGAAACTCGCTTTAAGGAATTCATTTCTTCCAACTTCTAAAGTCGTGAATAATTTACCTTCTCTAATCGGCACATTCCGGGAACTGCTAAAATCAAGTTCCAAAAAGCCGTTGCCATCTGTAACCCCTTTGCCCCTACTAATGCGATCGTAATCAGCAATCACTTCCCAACTTACTTTCCTGTTCTGTAAAGGCCTATTGGCCTCATTTCTAAAGCTAATCCCTGCATTTACCCGCACATTTTTGTCCATTATCGAATTGCTTAAAGTAATATGCGTACTGAGTTCTTTATTGATTGCGTTGCCAACGTATAAGTTATGACTAAAAAAATAAGCGGGACTAAAATTTAGCATCCATCTGGTATAGGCACGAATATGGTAATTGCCTTGTTCGAAATTGAGATGTGAGAGTGTAATACTTCCTGTAGCCACGCTATTCACTACCGGCAATTTAATGGTTTCCACAAGTGAATCCCTACTGGTTACTACATCTAAGTATACAATCTTACTTAGAGGGGAAGGAATGTTTTGAATGCTTGTCAAATAAGCTTTAAACCAAACTGTATCGCCAACCGCATAATAGGGTTTATCAAAATGAACATATACTTTTTCTAATGGAAATTCCATGTTCAATCTAGAATTTTCTTCCAATATAGAGGTAATAGGAATGCTATCTTGCTGGGAATAAGCGAATAACTTTATACTTATCAAAAAGAAAAAAACAACTAATAATTTTAAATACTTCATTTATAAAGATAAAAACTCGGTTTCTCTAAAGGCTTTTGGGGAAACTCCTGTTTGCCTTTTAAAATACTTGCCAAAAAATGATTGATCACTAAAATGGAGAATGTCTGTAATCTCTCCGATACTTAGTTCAGATTTTCGCAACAAAAATTTCGCCTCTAATATAACCAGATCATTTATAATTTCACTAGCATTCTTGCCAGAATATTCTTTTACTATTTCTGTAAGGTACTTTGGCGTAACGTTTAGTTGATCCGCATATTTTTTTACTGTACGAAGCTCTCGAAATTGCTGTTCTACAAGATTACTAAATTTTATGACTAAACTTTCCTGTCTTGAAAAGTTTAATCGCGTCATTTCAGAATATTTGTGTCCCAAAGCCCCGATCTCAAAGAGGAAAATATGAAAGCCATTGATTAAGATTTCTTTACCATAGGGATGAGTTGCATATTTTTTTACCCGTTCGGCCAATAAATGGATTTGATGTTTGATCAAAGCCGTGTCTTCTGGTTCTATATTCCATAAGGGTGAAAAACGTGAAGAGAAATATTTAAATATTTCTGCATTACGTTCCGGCATCCCAATATCGGTAAGAAAATCAGTTGTAAAGCTTACGCCGGATATTGTAAATACCTGTTCTTTCTCGGGTAAACTAACGAGCGTACTCGGCGAGAAATGAAGGAGGCTATTTTCTTGAACACACATATCTTCCATGTTTATATTAATCATGCCCTTGCCTTTTGTAATAATCATTATGGTCATGAATTCCGATCGGATTCTAGGTTCTAAATTCTGTCTTTGGGAAGTATCGAGGTTTTCCCACACTGACAAACCATTGAGAACACTATATTTAAACTTAGCCTTGCTATGATCAAGATCGGCTATTTCAAATACCTCTTTTTTAACTGTATCTATATTGGTTATTCTCATTCCACAAAACCTCTAATAGACCATTATCATTAGCTATTTTCATAATGATTGGCCATAAAATAAACCTATTATTGATTAAAAAACTGCCACAAAGATATTTAATATTATAAGAAAATGGTTGGCTAATCGCATATTCAAGTCAAAAAGTGATATTCCTGTTCAACTCAGGGTCTCTCAATTGTCAGCTCAATCTAATTTAAACAAATAAACGATCTTTTGACCAAAAAAGACGATAATCAAGACTTTTATAAGGCTAATTATAAGGCGTCCTTTGCACATCGATTTTGAAAACATGGATACGAAGGTTTTCTTCCATCCAACAAACTAAACAAAATTAATGAATATTAGAAATACATGTTTTGCCATCTCTAGTCTCTTTGCTTTCTTTTCAGCAAGTCAAGCTTTTGCGCAAACAAATCAGAACACTCCTATACTTCAAAATGCAACTCTCCCACAATTGGTAGAATATGCTTTGGAGAACAAGCCAGGAATTAAGCAGGCCTTACTTGATGAAGAAATTGGAGAACGAGACATAAAATCAGCTCTTTCAGGATGGCTACCACAGATCAGCGCGAATGCAGATTTAAGTCATAGCATTAAACAGCAACAAGCAAATATTCCTATAAACAATTCAGGAATCACCATTCAGGCCGATCAGCAAATATTAAATGCCGGATTAATTCAAGCATCCAAGTCAGCTAAATACTACAGAAAGCAATTTGATGAAAATACTGAAAATCTAAGCATCAATACCATTGTAGAGGTGAGTAAAGGGTATTATGACATTTTAACTAGCCAAGAACAGCTTGAAATCATATCGGAAAACATCAACCGTCTAGAAAAACAATTTCGAGATGCTAAAGCACAATACGAAGTTGGCCTAGTTGACAAAACAGACTTTCAAAGGGCGCAAATTAGTTTAAGTAATTCTAAAGCAGATTTGAAAAGGACAGAAGAATTATTGAAGTACAAGTATGCCTATTTAAAAGCACTAATTGGATATGACGGAGATAGCGATCTAAGCTTGTCATTTAATGGACAAGAAATGGAGCAGCAAGTCTTACTTGATACTACTGACATGCTGAATTACCAAAATCGCGTAGAGTTTCGCCAATTACAAACGCAAAAGCAACTTCAACAGATCAATACCAGTTACAATAAATTACAATTTATGCCTAACCTATCAGGTTTTATAAATTATGGTTTGGCGTATAACCACGATAGCTTTGGAAGTCTATATAACCAGTCTTACCCAGGATCTGTAGTGGGATTAAGGTTGAACATTCCAATATTTCAAGGAACCAAGCGTAAGCAAGAAATCAGAAAATCCCAACTTTTAGAAGAAAGGATAGACCTTGATCTTGTAAATGCAAAAAATCAAATAAACAGTCAATATGAATTGGCTATGGCTTCTTATAAAGCTAACCTGAACGACTGGAAAGTCGCTAAAGAAAACGTTGAAATTTCTGAGGACGTTTACAATACCATCAAATTACAATATGATGAAGGCATAAAGGCTTATTTAGACCTAATGACTTCTGAAACCGACCTTAGAACGGCTCAACTTAATTACTTAAACACATTATACAGCTTGCTTTCTTCGAAACTAGACGTTAAAAAAGCTTTAGGCACAATCTCTTTAAATCAATAATAAATAGCACATGAACGTTAACACGATAAAATCAGCTCTTATATTCATTAGTTCTGCAATACTTGCATCTTGTGGGAATACGAATTCCGCTACTCAACAAGCAGCACCTCCACCAATGCCAGTAACTACTTATACAGTTGCAAAAGAGAATGTGACTACTACAGACAGGTACCCTGGTGTTGTTGTGGCTTTAAATGAAGTAGAATTGCGCGCAGAAGTTGGTGGTTACATCACTGCTATTTATGTTCAAGATGGGCAGAAAGTAACAAAAGGTCAAAAACTTTATGAGATTGATCGTACGAATTACCAATCTGCATTCAATTCGGCTAAAGCTAATTTAGAAGTTGCAAAAGCCAATCATGCAAGAGCAGAAAAAGACGCTCAACGATACACAACTTTAGCAGAAAAAGAAGCCATAGCCAGACAGCGTGTAGATTATGCATTAACAGACTTGGCAAATGCTGCATCGCAAATAGCAGCAGCTGAAGCTCTTTTAAATACTGCACAGGCAAATCTTAATCGCTCAGTAATCGTTTCGCCTTTAACAGGAACAATTGGTATTTCGCAAGTGAAACTAGGTGCCTTGGTTAGTCCGGGTTCTACTTTACTAAATACGGTTTCAACGAATGACCCTATGGCGGTTGATATCTCTATAAACCAATCTGATATTCAGAGATTTATAGAACTACAAAACAATCCTAACCAGACGATAAGTGATTCAATTTTCAGCATCGAGCAAAACGGAAATCAATATGCTTTAAACGGAAAAATTGTTGCCATTGATAGAGCAGTAGATTCGGGAACCGGAACCATAAAAGTAAGAATTAGCTACCCTAACCCTTCAGGTCTTCTGGTTTCAGGAATGACATGCAATGTGAATGTTTCAAATATAGCTAAAGAACCACAACTTGTAATTCCTCATAAAGCGGTTTCAGAGCAATTAGGTAAATATTCTGTATACGTGGTTGGTGATAGTAGTAAAGTAGAACAAAGAATCGTTACCCTTGGTAGCGAAGTTCAAGGAAATATCGTCATTAAAGACGGACTTAAAGAAGGTGAAGTAATCGTTTCTGAAGGAATTATGAAGCTTCGTGTGGGAGCTATCGTTGATGGCAGCCCAGCTAATTCTTCAACCCCGGGAGCAACTATAGCTGAAGGAACAGAAGCTAATTAAATTCCTATTTAATTTATAAAAATATGTTTTCAGAAATATTTATAAAACGACCGGCTATGGCCATCGTTATCTCCATATTAATTGTTCTAGTCGGTACTATTGTATTATCAGGATTACCGATTAGCCAATACCCAAGTATTGCTCCACCAACAGTTACAGTAACGGCAAACTATACCGGTGCCGATGCTCAGACTGTGGAACAAACAGTTACTACACCTATCGAAAGTCAAATTAACGGTACACCGGGGATGAAGTACATTACTTCATCTAGTACTTCAGACGGCCGCTCAAGCATTACGGTTACTTTTGAAGTAGGAACCGATATTGATATAGCAGCTCTTGACGTGCAAAACAGGGTTGCAATTGCTGAACCATCCCTCCCTGAACCAGTAAGGCGATTAGGAGTGGTTACCAAAAAGGCCAACTCTGATATGTTAATGGTACTAGGGTTAATTTCTCCAAATGGTACTTACGATAGAGACTTCATGTCTAATTATGTAAACATTTATGTGAAAGACGAACTGATGCGCGTTCCCGGCGTTGGGGACGTAATGGCATTTGGACAGCCTTTCAGTATGCGTATTTGGATGGATGCTTCAAAAATGGCTAGCCTGAATATTACTCCATCACAAATTTCTGCTGCCATTCAAGAGCAAAACGCACGTATGCCAGGTGGTAGTGTCGGCGGTCCCCCTCAACAGGATAATCAAATGTTTGAATACTCCGTAATTTTAGACGGGGATCTTTCTACCGAGGAAGAATTTAGGAATATCATTGTAAAAACCAATGCTGACGGATCTTCAGTTTATCTAGGAGATGTAGCTCGGGTAGAATTGGGTTCATTTGCTTATAACATCACAGCGAAAGTAAATGATGACGCTTCTGTAATGCTAGGAGTTATGCAAACTCCTGGGGGAAACGCGGTACAAACAGCTGAGGGTATTTATGAAGCCTTGGATCGCTTAGAACGTTCATTTCCTGATGATTTAGAATATATAGTTAGTTATGAAACGGTTTCCATTGTAAAGGCTTCCATTAATTCGGTTTTATTAACCTTAATTGAAGCCATACTATTAGTTACCCTTGTTGTATTTATCTTTCTCCAAAGTTGGAGAGCGACATTAATTCCTGTATTGGCCATTCCAGTATCCATTATAGGTACGTTTATCTTCTTTACTTTATTAGGCTTCTCGATCAACGTATTAACCATGTTTGGTTTCGTATTGGCCATTGGTATTGTTGTCGATGATGCTATTGTAGTCGTAGAAGCTGTTCAACATTATATAGATCAGGGTTTCACACCATTAAAGGCTACTCAAAAAGCTATGAAAGATATTTCTGCGCCAGTTATCGCCATCGCTTTAATTCTTGCGGCAGTATTTGTCCCAGTTGGCTTTATCCCTGGAATGGTAGGTCAGCTTTATCAGCAATTTGCCATTACTATAGCCATCTCCGTATTAATTTCAGCCTTTGTTGCCCTTACTTTAACTCCGGCTCTATGTGTTCTTTTACTGAAACCTTCCGTAATACGTGAAGATGCAAAAGGATTGAACAAATTTTTCTTTAAATTCAACGCATGGTTTGCTAGAGTGACCTATAAGTATTCCAATAATGTGAAATGGTGTCTGAAAAAAGCACCTTTAGTAATGGTCTTCTTAGCGTGTATTTTTGCAGGAACAATTGGTTTATTTTCTATTAAGCCATCAGGCTTTATCCCCAATGAAGATGCTGGGGTATTTATAATGGGCGCATCCCTTCCTGAAGGCTCGTCAACATTCCGTACACAACAGTTTGTAGACAGAGTATCAGAAACTATACGCGCACAAAATCCTGAAATCTCTGGAGTTTCTGCTATTACTGGTATCAATATTCTTAATAGTGCATTCAAATCCAATGCTGCGACATTCTTCGTTCAATTAAAACCATGGGGAGAGCGTGAAAGAGGCATTAGTGAAATAATTGCACAAATATCACAAGAATTTGCAGCTGATAAAGAAGGGTTTCTTTTGGCTGTTCAACCCCCTCCTATCCCCGGATTAGGAATCAGTGGTGGCTTTACAGTGCAAATCCAAGAGCAACAAACGGGAGATATTAAAAACTTTGAAGCAGTTACCGGACAGTTTCTAGCAGCTGCAAATCAACGTCAAGAGATAGGAATGGCCTATACCCTATTCAACTCTAACACGCCGAACTATAAAGTCAGTGTGGATCGAGATCAGGTCAGGAAAATGGGAGTCTCCATAGGATCTGTATATAGTACCATTGCTGCTAACTTTGGCAGTAGCTACATCAACGACTTCACCAGATATGGACGAAACTTTAGAGTTGTTGCACAAGCAGATACCAATTACAGAAGTAATATTGAGAGTTTGAACAACCTTTATGTAACAAACTCAGCAGGCGCTTCAGTACCTTTAAGCTCTATTGTTTCTTACCAGAAAGAAGAAAACCCGTCCATTATCAATCACTTCAACCTTTTCCGTTCAATTGAAGTGGGTGGAAGAGCGATGCAAGGCTATAGTAGTGGTGATGCTTTAACAGCATTGGAAGAAGTTGCAGCACAAACTTTGCCTGCGGGATATTCCTATAGCTTCTCTGGACTAAGTATTCAAGAAAAAGAATCAGGAGATGCGACAGCAAGTATTTTTGCTTTGATTATCATAGTCGTTTTCTTGTTACTTGTGGCTCTTTATGAAAGTTGGTCAGTTCCTTTTTCAATTCTATTGAGTGTGCCTCTAGGTTTGTTTGGTGCTATTTTAGCCTTAACCTTCTTACCGCATTTAGACAATAATATCTATGCGCAGGTTGGGTTAATCACCTTGATTGGCCTTGCTGCCAAGAACGCGATTTTGATTGTCGAATTTGCCAAAGAACGGGTGGATATGGGAATGGAGCTATACGCAGCAACTTTAGAAGCTGTTAAGTTAAGGTTAAGACCTATTATCATGACTTCTTTAGCATTTATTTTAGGAGTTATTCCTTTGATTTTCTCATCAGGAGCAAGTGCGGTTTCCCGTCAAACTATAGGCTGGACAGTTGCTGCAGGCATGACAGTAGCTACCATTCTGGCCATTTTCGTCGTTCCAGTACTTTTTGTTCTGATTACAAAGATAGCCTATGGAAAAAAGAAACTTGCGGAGCTTCAGGCCAATTATAAGACTGAAGACCATAAAGACTTGTTACACTAAAACAATACACAACAAAAGGTGCCTATACAATGTGCACCTTTTGTTTAAGACGCCCAAATCAAATAATATTAATGCGGACCTTTTAATTATGGCTCCACAACGTTATGGATTTTGGAAATCTCTTGTTCATACAAGTAAGACTAGAATAATGGCTTCTCAAAGTAAGATTCCTCTACTTTCTATTCGTATCTAATATTAAAATTAGAAATAGAAAGCCTACTTTTGTCGAAAATTTAAAATTCCAAACCTTTAATGATAAAATCAGCGAAACTTCAACTTATAATTCTCCTTACTCTTCTTATTCAAAGTAGCTTTTCTTTTGCTCAAACAACGAATGTTCGCGGGATAATAACTGATCTAGTAACCGGCGAAACTTTACCCTATGTTACTGTTACCATACCCGGTACCACTCAGGCAGTGTCCGCCGCCGACGACGGCCACTACTCCATAAACGTTCCTGCGGGACAAACAAAGATTAGGTTCAATTATGTAGGCTACCTGTCAGTTGAAAAGGAAATTGATCCTGGCAAAAGCCAAATCATCAACGTAAAAATGGATGTAGACGCAGCCATGCTTGACGAGGTCGTGATCAATGTTAAAAGGGGCCGTTATCGGAACCGGGAAAACCCAGCCGTGCAGCTTATCCGGAAAGTGATCGAGCATAAAGAAAGCAACAGGATGGGCTCCCATGAATATGTGCAGTATGAGCAATACGAAAAAGTCTCTTTTGCTTTGAGCAATCTCAGCGAGAAATTTAAGAATCGGAAAATATTCAAAAATTACCAATTCCTTTTCAATGAACAGGATTCCATGGCAAACGCCGGAAGCATCTCTCTGCCTGCCTATATGGAAGAGAAACTTTCTGAAGTCTATTACCGCGGCGATCCGGAGAAAAAGAAACAGTATGTACTTGCCAATAAGAAAGCCGAGTTTGACTCGCGTTTCATCGATAACAACGGACTCTCCACCTACTTCAACCGTCTGTATGAAGACATTGACATTTACGACAACAACATCTCGATTGCCACTAACCTTCTATTGAGCCCAATAGCGAACAGTGCTCCGGCTTTTTATAAGTTTTTTATTACCGATACTATCAAAACAAATACCCCATGGCTGGTTGAGTTGAGCTTTATTCCCCGCAACAAAGCCGATCTGCTGTTTGAAGGTAAGATTTATATCACTTTGGATGGAAACTATGCGGTGGAAAATGCATATCTGACTGTAAACAACGACATCAATCTGAATTTCATGCGCAACTTAGAGGCTAAGCTGGAATTCAACCAGAATGCGGATGGCCGATATTTTTTAAGTAAGAGCACCTTGGGGATGGAGTTTGCCATCACTAAGAACGGAGGCGGAATGTTCGGTCAGCGTATGGTGGACTACAGCAAATATGTATTTGATCAACCGAAACCCGACAGCGTTTATTCCGGACCTGCGGAGGTCATTGTGTATAATCCAGAAATAAAGGAATCGGAAGCATACTGGGATGAATTGAGGCCTTCACCCTTGGATGTTCACGAAGTCGCCATTTACAAAAACGTCGATACACTACAGACAATCCCTTCATTTAGGAGATTCATGGATATCAGCACACTCTTGATAGCGGGCTACAAAAATTTCGGCAAGGTAGAAATGGGACCTGCCAATACCTTTTACAGCTTCAATCCCGTGGAAGGATTCCGGTTACGGCTGGGCGGACGGACAACCCCCGAGTTTAGCAAGCGCTTTTACGCGGAAACCTATGCTGCCTATGGCTTTAAAGATGAGAAATGGAAATACTTTCTCAGTGGTACTTATTCTTTTAACAACAAATCGATCTATAAATTCCCCGGAAACTATCTGCGTGCAAGCTTTCAGCGCGATACCAAGATACCAGGACAGGATCTGCAATTTGTCCAAGAAGACAATTTCCTTCTTTCCTTCAAACGAGGGAACAACGAACGCTGGTTATATAACGACATTTATCGCTTAGAATATGTACGCGAATTTGAAAACCATTTTTCCTATAAAGCAGGATTGACCAAATGGAAACAAAGTCCGGCGGGGATCCTGAAATACGAACAGGTGCAAACTAACGGCTTGAAGAATATCACCGAGCTGAACACCACGGAACTAAACTTCCAATTGCGCTTTGCACCTAACGAACAGTTTTTCCAAGGGAAGCTGTACCGAACGCCGATCTTTAACAAATACCCGATCTTCACCCTGAACTACAACATGGGAATAAAGGGCTTATTGGACGCCGAATACGACTACCATAATATAAATGCAAATATTTTTAAACGTGTATACCTGTCCCAATTTGGCTATGCCGATGTTACGGCCGAGGGGGGAGCCATCTTGGGAAGCAATATTCCATTTCCCTTGCTTTCCATCCACAGGGCGAATCAAACATACGCTTACCAACTCAACTCCTATAACCTAATGAATTTCATGGAATTTATTAGTGACCATTATGCGGCAGTAAATGTTCAATATTACATGAACGGCTTTCTTTTCAATAAAATCCCCTTAATCAAAAAACTAAAATTAAGAGAAGTTTTTAGTGTTAAGGCGTTATGGGGAGGATTACGTAATGAGAACAATCCAGCGTATACCGATGATGTCTTCCAGTTCCCACTCGATGCTTCTGGAAGACCAATATCATACACTCTTAACAACGGCCCTTATTTGGAGGGAAGTGTGGGTATCGCCAATATATTCAAACTATTGCGTGTTGATCTGGTGAAGCGTTTCAGTTATCTCGACAATCCCAACGTGGCCGAATGGGGAGTCAGAGCAAGGTTTAAATTAGATTTTTAAATTAAGACATAATACCTTTCAGCAATCAGTTTTTCGATTGCTGAAAGGTATTACTCATTATTGGTTTATTTAGTATTATTTATGACTAATGTAATTATGCTCGGGTAACTCTGTTTCTCGAGCTTTTTTATTTACAATTCTTCCTATACGCTGAACCAATAAATAAACCAAAAAGACCAATATACAATTCATTAGACAAGAATTTAATCAATGATATCATCAACGTATTCAGCATGTTAAAGGCTACTTAAATTCGACATACCTCTTCATGCTAATACAAAAAAAAGCATATTAAGGCTTGTGAGCCGACATAACCTAATTATCTTAAAGAGCTAATCTTCAACAGCAAAAGAAATTACAGTTCCTTGAAGGGATCTATTGTCAGTGAATTATCAGTTCTGCAAAAAACGACCTTTTGACCAAACGAGACGATATTATGGCCTTTAAATACTCGAGTGATCTACCGTTCTTTGTACCCATAATCAGTCGAGATAGAGTGTCGACATTTAGTTAATTTTAAAAAAGAAAAAATGAAAAAATTAATTTTATCTATTGCATTATTAAGTGGGGTTGCTTTTACGACCCAAGCCCAAACTGAAAAAGGAAAATTTATCATTGGTGGAAATGCATCTTATAATACATCAAAGTCAGATGCAGATAATGCTAAAGCTTCACACAATTTTTCTATAGTTCCTAATGTTGGGTATTTTATAAGCGATAACATTGCTGTGGGAACAGGCATAGGCTATCAATCTTCGAAAGCATCAGTCGCGAGTCCGGTAGGAAAACAAGAAGCATTTGTTATTGCACCATTCGGCCGCTATTATACTCCAGTAGCTGATAAATTTAAATTCTTTGGTCATCTTTCTGTACCTATGGCCTTTGGAACAACAAAAGCAACTGATAGTGATTTAAAAGTAGGCGATAAAAATGGTAATTCTACTTCAATTGGTGTAGCACTTTCCCCTGGATTTGCTTTCTACCCAAGCAGCAAAATAGGAATCGAATTTGCGTTTAACGGCATATCTTATAATGATCAATCTTTTGAAGATGCTAACGGTAACGAAATCAAAGGTGCAGGACGCGAAAGCTTCTCTATCGGAACCGACTTCTTCGCTCCGAAAATTGGAATCCAATTCCACTTTTAAGAAAAATCTACCTAACTTAAAGGGGACTTTATCATTATGATAAAGTCCCCTTTCTCAATCTTAAAGCAGCATCACTTTTTTATGACGCAAGGCATGACACCACCTTATCTATTTCGATCAGCATAGGCAAAAACCTTTTGTAAGAGTGGGGTACTTCTCGCATTTAGGTTTCTTCTTATTTTCAATTCCTCTTGAGCGATTTCTAAAAATAAGCCATCGATTGCTTTCTGTGCAACATATTCAGAAAGATCAGTATTAATCGGCTTTACTAAAGGAATCGTATTATAACGACTGGTTACATCGCCCCAATATTTCGTTGCACCCACTTTGCTTAAGCTATTGGTGATTACAGGGCTAAACGTTTCCATTAATTGGGCAGTAGTTACCCGTTTAAAGTATTGCGTGGCTGCATCCTGATTTCCCAATAATATATTGGTTGCATCGGTGATAGTCATTTGTTTAATAGCCGAGATAAAAATCGGTTTTGCTTCCTTTACAGCATCTTCAGCGGCTCTATTGAGACTGGTAATTACATTATCGCAAAGAGAATTTAACCCTAAACTTCTTAATGTATTTTCAACTTTCGCTGCTTCGGGTGGGAAAAGTATTTTAACAGCCATATTCCCTAGAAATCCATCTTTAAGGGATAGGCGATCTGCACCTTGAGATGTACCGATTTCAAGACCTTGTTTTAACCCTTGACCGATTTCAAACTTAGTTGGATTGCCCGTAGGAATATCTTTTAATATATTGCCGATAAGCGCTTGATTTTGTACATCACAACTACTAAATGTCAATATTAGGATCAGGGAAAGGAGAATACTTGTTTTCATCGTAATAATTTGCTTTTTAAAGGTGACGAAGCTATCATGAGAGGATTATTTATCTCAGTTTGTGAGTTTTGTATACTCATGATGGTTTCTTCATTACTTTTTGTTCCAAAGCTAGCCAATTTATAGTTACGAAATCTAAATTGACTATAAAGGAGAAAAAGCATTCACTTGTTCATCTGAAAACAACCTCACCAAAATTTGATTAATCAATGGACTCCATAACCAACCTTGCTATTAAATAACTAACCGATGACTCTGCCCCTTGATTTAAATTAATATTTTCCTTTTCAAGTCCATCATAGCAACCCCCAGTTCGGGGGTTATATATAATTTGATGTAAATGATTTCTCCCCAGAAACCATTCAAAAGCAACTTCCATTTTATTGCGGTAAACTTCGTCTTTAAAGGCCTTATAGAATCTTCTTAACGCTAATATCGTATAGGCCACATCAACGGGCTGCTCACCATACTCTTCTCTTTCTCCATTTTTAATTAGCCAACTTTTGTTTGGAATAACTTTTATCCCTTGTTCATTAAAAGTTTTTAATAGAAGAAAATCAAAGGACTTTTTAGCGATTTCGCTATAATTATCATCTCCGATATCTTGATAAGCAAACAATAAAGCCTCAGAAAGAACACTATTAGCGTAAGTAAGGTAGCTTTCGAACCATTCCCAACCTCTCTCTGATTCTTTCTTATAAAGACGAACTAATTTATTGGCAAGTTTCTTTATTAATAGTGAAATATGGCTTGACTTCTTTATGGTATTCTCAAAATATAGCCCTTTTATGGCGAAAGCCATAGCACGAGGAGAATCGAATGATTTTATAGATTGGACTGCCTTTTTAAAAATTTCATCTGCCTTCTGCTTGATTTCTTTTGGCAAACTTTCTTTAGAGATCAGAAATCCCAATGCCCAAATGGCTCTGCCATTTGAATCTTCAAGGCTAGTTTCCTGATTTTGCTTTGTAAAGTGGTGTGAATAATCCACATAATTAAGAAAATCACCCTTTGGCTGCTGGCAAAATTCTATAAAATTCAAATATATTTTGATAATCGATAAATCTATCGGATTCTTTTTTAAATCATAATATTCACACATTGCAATTAAGGCCCTTGAGTTATCGTCCAAAGTATAACCAGAGTTCCTGTCCGGTTGATCAATCTTGGCAAACTGAAGTATCCCAAAGTCTGTAGTAAGTCTTTTGATATGGTCCAGCTTGATCTCAGGTAAATTCCACTTTAACGAAATTAATCTATCGCTAATTTCCTCAAATAGACGAGAGTGTGCTATCACGACGTTTTCCCAGGCTGTCGAGACAATTCGCTGTAAGACATTTAAACTGATTTTCTCTAACTTGCTTTCAGAAAGTAGAAAATTCACACTCTCGGAAAGCTGGCGTGGATTTTCGAAGTCAATGACGATTCCTGTCTCCTTAGTTAACATTTCCACGGCGTGGGGTATTGGAGTAGAGATAATCGGGCAGGCACAACTCATTGCATAAGCAAATGTTCCGCTTACTGCTTGATTGGGATCTTTAGATGTAAACAGATAAATATCTGTCAGTTGTAAATAATCTAACAATTCTTCAAGTGGCAAATAACGGTTGATAAATAATACATGATCTTCTAAATTTAAAGCATGCACTTTTCCTTCTAATAATAGACGATACCTCTCTCCTTCTCTTTTAACTACCTCAGGATGCGTTTTACCCATTATCAGGAAGAGTACTTCCGGATTCTCTTTAATAATACCTGGCAAAGCTTCTAAAGTAGTTTCGATGTTTTTACCCTCACTAAGTAAGCCGAATGTAGACAATATCTTTCTCCCTACAAAGCCATATTTCTCCATTAATATTTTCTTGTCATGATGATATACCAAATGGGTACCATGAGGAATCACAGTTATTAATTGATCGGGAATTCCGTATTCTTCATTTAGTAAACCTGCCGAATGATAGGTCATAACCACTACAGCATTGCTAAGAGAGGCTAACTTTCGAACTTCAGACTTCAACCACTCATCAGGATGGGATAGTACGGTATGAAAGATAAGAATAATCGGCTTGGTAATGTTAGACAATAGCCTTTCAAAATCGGCTTCGTGTTGATGATAAAAACCAAATTCATGCTGAACAACTACCAGTTGAATAGCAGAATTATTATTAATTGTTTTTGCTAAATGAAGATAGTCTTCCGCCTGTGATGTATTTAAAGTATAAATTACCTCTTCTCCATAAGAGTACTTCTCCTCGTTTACTTCTAATGCACAAACCTTAACGTTAAAAGATTGATTGAATTTTATTTTTAATGCTTCAATCAGATCTTGAGAAAATGTTGCGATCCCGCACTGTCTCGGTGGATAAGAGGAAATGAATAAAATTTCAGGTAAAGCTGCTTTTTGAAATTCCATATTGGACCATTGGATAAAAAGGTGACGCCCTATTAACATTGGATTTTCTTTTTGGTTTTTATGCGTTTCTTTACTGTAATGACCTTAAATATGATAGTGGAAACAACGCAAATCTTTCCCGCTTTTGATAATCAAAGAAACTTTCGTTAATAAAAAACAAAAGCAAGAATGATAAGTTTTTACAATATAATTGAATCCCAGGTCTAAAATGAAAGAAAACAAGAAGGACGAGCACCCAAAAACTGTCGCCGTAATCGTCGCGCATCCCGATGATGAAACCCTATGGGCAGGGGGTACTCTTTTGCTCCATCCTTTATGGGATTGCTTTATCATTAGCCTTTGCAGAGCTAGTGACCCAGATCGAGCGCCCAAATTTCAAAAAGCTCTCACCCTATTGGATGCGAAAGGGAAAATTGGAGATTTGGACGATGGCATAGAACAAAAGCCATTATCGGAATCCGAAATCGAAGATACGATCTTATCGCTATTGCCACCTATTGATTATGATCTTATCATTACTCATAATCCAAACGGAGAATACACCAGACATATCCGACATGAAGAAACTAGCAAGGCTGTCATTGACTTATGGGATAAAGGTAAAATTACAACCAAAGCACTTTGGACATTTGCTTATGAAGACGGAAATAAAAAATATCTTCCTAAAGCAATAGAAAGCGCATCTCAGTATACTCGCCTACCCCCAACTACTTGGCAAAGTAAATATAAAATCGTCACTGAAGGCTATAAATTTAACGAAAACAGCTGGGAAGCAAGAGCCACTCCAAAGGAAGAAGCTTTTTGGGAATTTAACAATTCTATTGAAGCTGAAAGATGGCTTGATAAAGGGGGTATAAACTTATGAAAGTATTAGTTTTATACGAATATCCTCCTTCCCCGGGTGGGCTTTCTACTCAAGGAGATTATCTTTATAGGGGATTGCAGGAAATCGGTGTTGATGTATACCCGGTCCATTCTGAATCAGCCAAAGAAAAAGAATGGTACTATCGTTGGTTTAAACCTGATATTGCCGTTGGGATTGGCTACTGGGGCCACACCCCAGATTTAATTCTTCACCCTCAACATTATGGTATTCCTGCAGTTCCTTGGTTGGTGGCTGATGGCTTTATTGCAAATTACCAAGAGGTATTAAACGCATTGCCCCTAATTCTTGTTACGTCTAATTGGGTAAAAGAAATGTATGTACGCGATGGCATCGATGGAAAAAACATTGAGGTTCTTCCCGTTGGTTGCGATACAGATTTATTTTCACCTCGTGATAGAAACAATGAAAAGATAAAAGCAATTCGTGAAGAATTTGAAATAAGTCCTCAAGAATTAATGCTGCTTACTATTGGTGGAGATGCTGCCTCTAAAGGTGCTCGAGAGGTGATGGAAGCCCTTGCAATGATTAATGAAAACGTCCCCGATTGGAAATACGTTTGTAAAGTATGGCCTCAGCGAAGAACCGACATTCAGAATGTTGCAGATTTAAAGCTAGCAAAACAACTGGGCATTGCGAAAAAGGTTATTTATGCTACAAGCATTACTTCTCGTGAATATACGAACAATCTGATTAATGCTTGTGATATCTATGCTGCGCCCTCCCGACTAGAAGGCTTTGGAATGCCTCAAGTGGAGGCTGGGGCTTGTGAAAAACCCGTTATTGGAATCAATGCGATGGGAATGTTGGATACTATTATCCAAGGCGAAACTGGCTTACTAGCATCAGTAGACCAAAGAATTGTAAAAAATGAAATGGTGTTGGGACCAGAATCAGGATATGAGAAGAAACATACTGTCTTTTTCGATCCACCCCGTACTGTTGACTACAGAGCTAATGTTCATGAAATTGCTACTTTTTTGACTGATCTTATGACTCATCCTAAGCAGAGAGAGGCTATAGGAAAAGCAGCCAGAGAACATGTAGTAGAGAAATTTGATTATAGACAAGTTGCCAGACGGTTTGCTAAAATAATTAATGAAAAGCTTCAAATAGATTAATCCATACAATGATGTCAGCGAAAGAAGAAATAGGAAAAGCAAAAGAAGCGGCTTTAGAAGTGCTTCTTCATAATATGCGGGGGCCATTTTACGAACTTCCTCGAACCGCAGGCTGGGGGTATCCAGAACCCTATACTAGGGATCTAATCATTTCCCTTTTTGGGATAGGAGTGTCAGAAAATAAGGATTTGATAAATAGCATTAAAGTGGTTTTAGAAACACTTGCTAAAAACCAATCCAAATTGGGACATATACCCTCCCTTGTACATGAAAAAGAAGACAGAGGATCCAGTGACTCTACCCCATTGTTTCTAATTGGTGTGGGAATAATGAGAGATCTAATGCAACAGCCCGACTTCTTAGAAGAGGCGTCTAAGAAGGCTCTAAAATGGATGGACTATCAAAGCCCATCAGATGAAGTCTTGGTCGCTCAGCAACCTACAAGCGATTGGCGTGATGAACAATGGGTGCTAGGATATGGTCTCTTTGTAAATACTTTGGTGTTTACTTATCTCCGCTATTTTGGAAAACCGAAAAAAGCACGCCGGTTACTTTATGAAATGGATCATTTCACGATTACAAGTGGAGTACAGCACGCCCATGTACATGAAGGATTGATTTTGAAAGATAAACCTTATTATGCACTATGGTCTTATAAAGTGCTAAATAGTGAACGATTTGACCTTTTAGGGAATAGCCTTGCTATTTTAACAGGGATTGCATCGCAAGAACGGGCAATAAAAATAATTGATTGGGTGGAAACGGAATGCAAAACGATGAAAGAAAATGGTCTTTTAGCCGTTGACTTGCCACCAAATTTCTTTCCGTTTACCCAGCGTGAGGATCCGGACTGGAAGCCTCGCCAAGAACAGTATAATAAACCAGGCGATTATCATAATGGCGGAATTTGGCCTTTTATATGTGGATTTTATATTGCAGCCCTGGTTTCAGCAAAGAGATATGAATTAGCTAAAGAAAAGCTTCTAGCATTAACTTCATTAATTAAGCAAGCAAATAACCAAGATTTGAACTATGGCTTTAATGAATGGCATAAAGCTCAAACAGGAAAACCATGTGGTCAAAATTGGCAGACCTGGTCTGCTTCAATGTATTTATACGCTGCTAAATGTGTAGAAAATAAAAATACTCCTTTCTTCAATAAGATTAAAACAGTTATTGACTAAATCGAATAATTTAATCAAAATCATTATGGCAACATTTCAAAAAATATCTCCCTGTCTTTGGTTTAATAGCCAAGCTGAAGAAGCTGTTAAATTTTATACGTCTATATTTAAAAACTCTAAACTTGGGCGGATCAGTCGCTATGGAAAAGAGGGAATAGAAATACATAAAAAACCAGAAGGCTCTATATTGACAATTGAATTTCAATTAGAAGAGCAATCCTTTCTAGCACTCAACGGTGGGCCGGAATTTCAATTCAATGAGGCATTGTCTTTAATTATCAATTGCGACACCCAAGAAGAAATAGATTACTATTGGGGAAAACTCACCGAGGGAGGCGATGAGAAAGCACAAATTTGTGGCTGGTTAAAAGACAAATTCGGGCTTTCATGGCAAGTTGTCCCTACTGTTCTTTCTGACATGCTTGTCGAACCAGTTAGCGAGAAATCAGAAAGGGTAATGAGAGAAATTTTTAATATGAAGAAATTAGACATCGCCACTCTTAAAAAAGCCTATGATGGGGATTTATAAATGTCAAATCCTTCTTCTTAATTGCAGAAACTTGAAAAACAATTCGTCACCCCTCAATACCTGAATAATAAGGTCATTTTTTGTTTCACTCTTTAGCATCTCGTAGATATCATTTAAGGAATATTGCCTGATGTCTTTTAAATCAATATAAAGAATCTCATCATCTACTTTTAATCCTACGAGCTCAGCTGGTGAACCTTTTTCGATCCGACTGATGAAATACCGATTCTTACCATTATCATTCAAGATGTAAATCTCTAAACCTGACATGTCGTATTCAAAGGGGTTCTTATAAAATCGATTTTTCTTTAGGTAGAGCTCTCCGCGAGAATAATCAATAAATAAATTAAACCGCTTTAATAACTCTCCTCCTATTGAACCACTTTGCTTCGTCATGATTGTTCGCAATTCACTATCATCATATTGCGGAAATGCAGTAATTATATTATTAAATGAAAGGTTGCCTAGGTCTATTTTTTGAAGTCGACCAATATACCCACTGATAGGACCAGAAAGACCTATCCCCAAGTTAGCGGGGATGGATTTTTTTGGTCGAAATTTTTTGTTGGCATCAGCCAAATCTAACGAAACAGCATGGCCAGCACCCGTATCTATCAATAATAATAGAGAATCTGTACCTCCGTTTTCCATCTCTATTTCGACCTTTAGATATGGCTTTCCACTAACAACTTGTATTGGTAAGTGATCTCCGCGCTTTTTTACTGTTCTATCTCGTTCATAAAATCTAATTTTTTTTCTGGCGTAATTTACGTTAACCATAAAGCTATTAAAGAAGTCGGACCCTATGATCCCATGTATCGGTACTCCTAAGAAAAAATTTAATTGGAAAGGATCATCCTTTAACAAAATTGCTGTTAAATTTCCAGATGCGTGTTCCCCGACATTCACTTTTATGTCGTTGATTAAATACGCCTTCAATTCTGGACCTATGCCACGTCCTCTGATTCGATATAAGACAGAATCATCAGCATGCAAAGTGTCAACGAGTGCAGGATCTGTGATGATAAGTGGACCAACTCCGGAATCCAAGATAAAATTTAAGGGGTCGCCACCATTTATACCTATTTGTATAATAACTAAATTGTGTATTAATTTAAAGGGTAAAGTACTGCTTGTACGTCCTTTTTCTAAGCTGATCCTTTGAGAAAACAGAGCTTCTGATGGACCAATCAATCCAATAAGGATAAGGATATATAATAAACAATGCCTTTTCATCCATATAGATAGATTTCACAAAAGTATGACTCTATACTATAAAAATACAAAAAATAAGCCACAATAAAGCGATTAGCATTTAGTTTATCCTAAAAAATCATATCTAAATTCCTACCTTTGCAAATATGATTACAGTATCGAATTTATCCCTTCGATTTGGGAAAAGAGTGCTCTTTGAAGATGTGAATCTTAAGTTTACTCAAGGCAATTGTTATGGTATTATTGGTGCTAATGGTGCTGGTAAATCTACCTTTTTAAAGATATTATCAGGCGATATTGATCCTACTACGGGTTCCGTTAGTTTCACTCCGGGCGAAAGGATGGCTGCCTTGAAACAAAATCACTATGAATTTGATGAGTTTCCTGTGATTGAAACGGTGATGATGGGCCATGATGAACTTTTTAGCATTATGCGAGAGAAAGATGCTCTATATGCGAAAGAAGATTTCACTGATGCAGATGGAGAACGTGCTGGAGAGCTGGAAAATCGATTCGCTGAAATGGATGGTTGGAATGCAGAGAGCGACGCGGCAACACTTTTAAGTAACTTAGGAATACTCGAAGAACATCATTTTAAGTTAGTAAAAGAACTGGATGGTAATCAAAAAGTACGTGTATTACTTGCTCAGGCTTTATTTGGCAAACCTGATATATTACTGCTGGATGAGCCAACGAACGACTTAGATATTAAAACGGTGGCCTGGTTAGAGGATTTTCTAGCGGGCTATGAAGCTACTGTATTGGTAGTTTCTCACGATAGGCACTTTTTAGATTCGGTATGTACGCATGTGGTGGATATCGATTTCAGTAAGATGAACATCTATACGGGAAATTATACGTTCTGGTATGAGTCAAGTCAGCTTGCACTTAAACAACGTGCCGATCAAAATAAGAAAACGGAAGATCGCGTAAAAGAGCTTCAGGAATTTATTAGACGTTTTAGTGCAAACGCCTCAAAGTCAAAGCAAGCGACTAGCCGTAAAAAAGCATTGGACAAAATTAACCTAGATGAGATTAAACCCTCTAGCCGGAAATATCCCGCCATTATGTTTAATGAAATGGCACGCGAAGCTGGTGATCAGATCCTTCAGATCGAAAATTTAGGAACAAGCTTAAACGGTGAAGTATTATTTGATAAAATAAACCTAATGGTTAATAAAGGCGATAAGATTGCCGTTTTATCAAGAAACAGCTTAGCCACTACTGCCTTTTATGATATATTAACAGGTAGAAACCCGGAACATAAAGGTGAATTCAAGTGGGGGGTAACAATTGGTATTGCAGATATACCTTTAGATAATAGTAGTTATTTTGAGGGAAAAGATGAAAACTTAATTGATTGGCTTCGCGAATATTCAGTAGCTAATAAAGATGATCAGTTTATCCGTGGCTTCTTAGGAAAAATGCTTTTCTCTGGAGAAGAGGTTTTGAAAAAATGTTCGGTTTTATCTGGAGGAGAGAAAATGCGTTGTATGTTTTCAAGAATGATGTTGCAACAAGCGAATCTTTTACTTTTCGACGAGCCGACCAACCATTTAGATTTAGAATCTATCACGGCATTAAATAACGGCCTGATCGACTTTAAGGGAACGACCCTATTTACCTCTCGAGATCATGAATTAACAAGCACCGTAGCTAATCGAATTATCGAACTAACACCTAAAGGGATTATCGATAAGTTAATGACTTATGATGAGTACATAACAAGTCCCCAAGTAAAGGAACAGCAGGAATTGATGTATGGATAAATAATCAATTGTCAGTAATATTAGCTGTCAATATCAAATACCTAAAAAGGGCGCTTCCTATAATAGAAAGCGCCCTTTTTGTTTAGAAAGGTTCTTTTTTGAAACGATTAAAGCTGTTTGTCTAATTTCTCTGCTAAAACGGATTTTGGAACAGCACCAATTTGCTTGTCAACAATTTCCCCATTTTTGAAATATAATAATGCCGGAATGTTTCTGATACCAAACTTTACGGAAATATCCGGATTTTCATCCACATTTACCTTCCCTATAACAGCTTTGCCGTCATACTCCTTTGCTAATTCTTCTACAACTGGACCCACCATGCGACAAGGACCACACCATTCTGCCCAAAAATCCACTAAAACGGGTTTATCTGACTTCATAACAACTTCATCAAAGTTGCTGTCTGTAATTTCAATTGCCATAGTTATAATTTAATTTTATGTATTCTATTTATTTTCTTGGATATACTAATATACAATTTTATTGGGCAAAATCTCTGCCATTTGAGAATTTGTTAGGTTAATCAGTTAAAACTGACATTAATTCAACTTATATTGAATGCCTCTGAGCTTGGAGATTTCTGCCATGAAATGATTATCAGGATTTACTTTCACACTTTTAGAAAACATATCTATAGAAATTTCGTCCTCATAGTCTAAAACTGTGAATTTCAACTCGCATTTGCGTTCTCCATTTTGGTTTTGGTTACGCTCTACAATTTCTTCAAGCCCTTTTAAGAAGCCTGACGATATTTCATGTAAAGGGAGCTGAATGGTAATGCATTTAGCCATCTTGTCTCGCACCTCATCCAATAGCTGAATATTCTTTATTTTAAATTCATAATCGCCCGAATTCCTATAACGCTCTCTAATATTTCCATGGATCTGGAGAAAGTAACCTGCTTCAAAAAACGCTTTGAACTTCACATACTCCTCACCGAATACCGCAATTTCAAACGAACTTGTGTAGTCTTCAAAAGTGACGATACCGAAAGGCATACCTCTTCTTGTTATTCGATGAGCCGCGGCTGAAACTAAACCGCCAATTACCAGCTCTTTATGCTTCAATCTATCAAATGCCTTTTTTACCTCTTCGTCAACCTCAGGAGATTTTATTTTATCAAGTAGTTGTAATTCTTCCACTTTTGTTGAACAAAAATGCTCCATTTCAATGCGGTAATTATCTAAAGGATGACCTGTTAAATAAATACCAATAAGCTCCTTTTCATGTTTCAAACGTTCTATCAATTCCCACTCTTCGCAGTCTGGCAAAGCAGGCTCTGGAATATCCGCATCACTAGTTCCTCCAAATAATGACATGGCCGAACTGTTTTTATTATTTTGATAATCGTTCCCATATTTAATTAAGCGTTCGATTGCAATTTGATTACTTCCATCAGGGATTTGAAAATATTGTGCACGTGGCTTCTCAAAACAATCAAAGGCACCACTATAAACAAGATTTTCCATTACCCTACGATTTACCGATCGCAAATTACTTCTTTGTACGAAATCGTAAATACTTAGATAAGGTCCGTTGGCATCGCGTTCTTCGATGATGCTCTCGACCGCCTTATCCCCAATACCTTTTACAGCTGCCATCCCAAAACGCACATCGCCTTTTTTATTGACACCGAAACTTTGCCCTGATTCATTTACATCTGGCCCCAACACATTTAAACCCATCTTCTTACACTCTTCCATAAAGAAAGCAATCTTTTCAATGTTGTTTTGGTTATTTAATACTGCCGCCATGTATTCGGACGGATAATGCGTCTTTAAATAGGCAGTTTGATACGCAACAAAAGCGTAACAAGTAGAATGCGATTTATTAAAAGCGTAAGCTGCAAAAGCTTCCCAGTCTGTCCAAACTTTATTTAAAATCTTCTCATTGTGTCCATTTTTCTTGCCGTTCTCAATAAATTGAGGCTTTAGCATATCCAACATTTTCCTATCCTTCTTCCCCATTGCTTTTCGCAAAACATCGGCATCTCCCTTACTGAAGTTTCCTAGCTTTTGAGACAAAAGCATCACTTGCTCTTGATAGACGGTAATCCCATATGTATCCGAAAGGTACTCCTCCATGGCGTCTAAATCATATTTGATTTCCTCACGACCATGTTTCCTGTTTACATATAATGGAATATAATCCATCGGACCAGGGCGATAAAGAGCATTCATCGCGATTAAATCTTCGAATTTATCGGGTTTTAACTCCCGTAGGTATTTTACCATGCCATCGCTTTCAAACTGAAAAGTTCCTCTAGTGTCCCCCCTTTGGTAAAGCTCAAAAGTTGGAGCATCGTCTAATGGAATTTCATCAATGGCAATATCAACACCATGATTCTCTTTAATCATTCTTAAAGCATCCTTTAGAATGGTCAACGTCTTCAATCCCAAAAAGTCCATTTTTATAACTCCCGCATCTTCAATCACCCGGCCATCATACTGGGTAACAAGTAAGGTAGATTCCTTGGAAGTTGAAACCGGAACAATATTGGTTAAATCTTCCGGTGCAATGATAATTCCAGCAGCATGAATTCCGACGTTCCTAACTGATCCTTCAAGGACTAAGGCTTCTTTTAAAACTTTTGATTGGATTTCATTAGTTTTCGACAGGTGTTCACGCAACTTTACTATATTTTCAATATCCTCTGGACTTAACTGCTTTTTTAAATCTTCTAAAGGAGCGGTCATCACTTTATTCAGGTTGGTCCCCGGTCGATCCGGAACTAATTTGGCAAGTGCATTAGATTCGCTTAAAGGCAAGTCTAGAACCCGGGCAACATCCTTAATACTACTTTTGGCAGCCATAGATCCATAGGTTATGATCTGGGCCACTTGATTTTGACCATACTTATCTACGACATAATCGATTACCTTTTGGCGGCCTTCGTCGTCAAAATCCGTATCAATATCGGGCATGGAGTTTCGATCTGGATTTAAAAAACGCTCAAAAAGAAGATTGTATTTTAAAGGATCAATATTTGTTATTCCTATACAATAGGCTACTACTGATCCTGCTGCAGAACCTCTTCCAGGACCTACAAACACTCCCATATCACGGCCAGCTTTTATAAAATCAGCTACAATAAGAAAATAACCTGCAAAACCCATTGTCTTAATCGTGAAAAGCTCAAAATCAATACGTTCCTGGGTTTCTAAGCCAATTTCACTATACCTATTTCTCGCACCTTCATACGTAATGTGTTTTAAATATTCCCACTGATTCTCTTTATCGGCTGTAGGTCCCTGGTGAATTTTGAACTCTTCTGGAATTGGGAAATTGGGAAGCATGATATCGCGCTTTAACTTTAAGGTATCTACCTTATCCACAATCTCATTTGTATTATCTAACGCCTGAGGAACATCGTGGAAAAGTTTACGCATTTCCTTCTGAGTCTTGAAATAGAACTCATTATTTGGGAAACCAAATCGATAGCCTTTCCCCCCCTCCTCATCTGTGGCAATTGGTGTTTTCTGAAGGTCGTTGGTATTTACACAAAGTAATATATCATGTGCATTCGCATTATCCTCGTCTACATAATGTGTATCGTTTGAACAAATTATTTTAACATTATACTTTACTGCAAATTTGAGCAATACAGCATTTACCTTCCCTTGCTCAGGCAGACCATGCCTTTGTAATTCAATATAATAATCTTCACCAAAAAGATCTAACCACCATTTAAACTCGGTCTCTGCCTTTTCCAATTCATCATTTAAAATGTATTGAGGAACAATAGCTCCTAAGCAACAAGTGGTAGCTATCAATCCTTTATGATATTTCAAGATAAGCTCTTTATCTATTCTTGGCCATTTGCTATACATTCCTTCAATATAACCTAAGGAACATAGTTTTATTAAATTTTGATAGCCCTCAGCATTTTTTGCAAGCATCAGCTGATGATAGCGCTTGTCTTTCTTCTCTTTTGTGAATTGCTTAATATGACGATCTTCAACCATGTAGAATTCGCAACCTACGATGGGTTTTATATTATGTTTAGCTGCTTCAGCTACGAATTTAAAGACACCAAACATATTGCCATGATCTGTGATAGCCATGGCTTTCATATCATCTTTAAAGGCTTTTTGGAACATCTTAGTAATATCCGCAGCTCCGTCTAAAAGTGAAAATTGGGAGTGAACATGTAGGTGGTTAAACTGGGGCATAGTATGAATTTTTAAAGAATTCAAAGATACGGAATTGAGCTGTGGAATAGGGAAATAGATATACATTTGGATTACCGCCTAACTTTCAGTATCTTACTTGGACAGCTAAAAAAGATTGGAGGGTATTATGAAGTTGGTTCTTTTTTTAATTATCGGTTATTACCTGTTTTGCATTTATTTGTTGTATTCTATTGTTAAGGACAAAGATTATTCTGCGAAACATAAGATTGCTTGGGCTTTGATAGTAATGTTAGTACCATTCTTAGGAGCAATAGTTTACACACTCATTTTCAAAAAACAATATTGCAGGCGCAATGAACTTATGACGATCATTCGATAATAAAGAATTATAAAGCAAGAATACAGCCTGTTTCAAAATGATCTAACCTGTATTGCTTTGCAATCCGTTCCATTTCCGATATTTTTCCAAAGATATTTTTCTATATAATATCCTTAATTCTTTATTCATTTTTCTATAGATCACTTTATAAGAATCGATACCTTTGGCATATCAAAAGTGATTTCAAACAAATAATTGAAATTTGCGTTAAAATATTGATTGCATAACGAAATTGCAGGATCTTGAATAAATTTACTAAAGTTAGTTTAAAAGTTCTTTTATGGGTTATAGGCGGGATTATCGGCCTTATTCTACTTGCTTTCATTTTAATTCGTATCCCTGCGGTACAAAACTACGCCGTACAAAAAGTCGTCAATTATTTAGAAAGCAAAATAGGGACAAAGGTAGAGCTTGCTAAAGTTAGCTTAGACCTGCCCAAACTCTTGGTGCTAGAAGGGGTATATTTTGAAGATCAGAAGCGGGACACTTTATTCGCAGCTGACACCTTAAAAGTAGATATTAGTTTACTGAAACTTCTTAAAAATAAAGTTGAAATAAATGAACTGGACTTTCGGGGAATTACGGCCCATGTAAACCGGACTTTACCTGATAGCGCTTATAATTTTGATTATATCATTCGGGCATTTGTAACCGAACAAATCCAAAGTGATTCTAAAGATACCAGTGCATCGATGGCTTTTTCCATTGACAAAATCAATCTAGATCGTATAAAAATTGTATATAATGATGATGTAATCGGAACAAGTGCTCACCTGAATCTAGGTCATCTAAATACTAAAATTAAAACCTTCGACCTCAGTAAAATGTTCTTTGAGCTTCCACAGATAAACATCAATGGGTTTACCGCAGTTGTTAAACAATGGGAAGTGGCAGGAGCGAAAGACCTTCCCTCAACTGCTGCTTTAGGTGTTGAAAAAGTGGTAGATGAGAACCAGCCGACAGACATGAGAATTGGCAAACTCGACTTAAAAAACTTCGATGTACAGTATGATGATGCAATCGCAGAAATGAAGGCAAAGGTGATTTTCAACGCCTTACAACTGGATTTCAACGAACTTAATTTACCCAAAGAAAATATTGACATCAATAAACTTGTTCTAGATGGTGCTGATGCATCCGTTACTTTCGCAAAGACCGAAAAAACAAAAACTGAACCCGCAACTAGTACAGAATCTTTAAACTGGATTATAAAGGCTAGTTCTGTAGATTTAAAAGGGAGCCATATTGCTTATAATGATGACAATTTTCCAGTGCTAAAAAAAGGAATGGACTACAGCCACCTCAACATTAGCAACTTAAATTTACTATTAAAGAGCTTTTATTTTTCGACCGACTCTGTTAGCGGGGACGTCAATACTTTAAATTTTAAAGATAAAAGCAGTTTCGAAATTAAAAAACTACAAACTCTATTTTCCTATACCAATAAAGGAGCTTCCCTCGAAGACCTTTATCTGGAGACACCAAATACCATCATCCGAGATAATATCAGCGCACATTATCCAAGTATCGGTAACGCATTAGATCATCCCGAAAACATCATTCTAGACGCCTCTATAAAAAATAGTAAATTAGGAATGAAAGATGTGTTATTACTAGTTCCTAATCTTGATACGATGCAGATAATGCAGCCATTACTTACAAACACATTCCTGATTGATGGAACAATAAAAGGACGTGTTGAAAATTTAACAGTCCCAAATCTCCGAGTAAGCACATTGGGACATACTCGACTAAATGTATCCGGAACTTTAACAGGCTTACCTGATCTAGATAGGCTACAGGTAAACCTAAATATAAAAGAATTAACGAGTACAGATGGCGACTTAGCCCATTTAATAGATAAAAGCCTTCTTCCAGATAGCATAGAATTACCGAAGGATATTCACCTATATGGAACCTTTGTTGGAGGAACCAGGAATTTCAATACTGATCTACATTTTACATCTTCTTCGGGAAATGCAGATGTAGATGGAAAATTCTTATTAGGAGCTGACACATTATATGATGCACGTATCAATGTTTCAAATTTAGATTTAGGAAAATTCATGCGAGATACCACCTATGGCAAAATCACTTTCGTGGCCGAAATAAAAGGAAAAAGCTTGGACCCTAAAAAAGCGGTGGCCAACGTTCAGGCAAAACTAATTAGCGCGGAGTTCATGGGCTATACCTATTCGGATATCAATATCAATGGGCAAGCAACAAATGGAGATATAGTGGCCCATTTAATAAGTAACGACCCCAATTTAAAGCTTTTTGGAAACTTTAAAGCAGATATGCTTGGGCAATATCCAAGTGTCAACTTTTCAATGTTCGCGGATAGCCTAAATTTAAAAAACTTACATATTACAAAAGACGAAATTAAATACCACGGTGAAATTAAAGGCAATTTCTTAACTGCAGATCCAGACTTTCTAAATGGACATCTTTATGTTGTCAATTCACTACTATCTTACAATGGAGACGTATATCCTATTGACAGCATTTCCCTTACTGCAGAAGCTAGTGATTCTCTAAGTTTAATTAATTTAGAGTCGGAGTTCTTGAATGCTCACATCGTTGGCCAGTACAAACTGACGGAGCTTTCAGCGGCTGTCCAAGCCGTACTAGGCAGCTATTATAACCCCGAGCAAACTGTTTTTACAAATGAATATAGTCCGCAATCGTTCGAATTTAGTGCAGAGCTTATCCGGTCGCCTCTGATACGAAATCTGCTGCCGAAATTAACGGAGATGGACAATATCATGTTAGATGGAAACTTTTCTAGCGAAAATAAGGCAATTAACGCTCGTTTGGCTGCTCCTCATATTTTGTATAACGATATGTTGATAGATACCGTAGTTTTTGACCTCAATACTGCGGATACAACCATTTACTATGCCGGACGGATCGGCGAAATAAAAGTAGCTGCAGTTCAAGTGATCAACACGTTAATTAGCGGAACTGTAAAGGACAATTTGCTAGATTTTGGATTGTGGATTAAGGACTCTATTGATAGAGAGCAATACCATCTAGGAGTCAATATACTGTCCGAGAAAAAAGACTTTATCCTTAATTTACAGCCTAATGGCTTAATATTAAACTACGATAAGTGGCAAATTGAGCCAGGCAATCAAATTCATTTTGGCAAAACAGGTATTATTGCCAATAATTTTGTTTTATCAAACGAAGGGCAATTTTTAAGTTTAAACTCCCAAGATTCAACCTTAAATTCACCTTTAGATGTAAAATTCACTGACTTTAGAATTGAGACGTTCACGAGGTTTTTAGAAACAAACACCTTAAAAGTCCGGGGTGGAATTACAGGAACAGTGCTCGTCGATCGCTTAGAAAGCAATCCTACTTTTGTGACGGACCTGACCGTTAACCAATTCTATTTTGGAAACGATACTATCGGGGATATCAATATGCAGGTTGATAATAAACGGGAGAATGTTTATGCAGTAAATGTAAGCATTGAAGGTGAAGGAAATGACGTTAACTTAAAAGGAGATTTCATGAATCCATCAAGTGGGAATTCGAGCTTAGATTTTATACTAAATTTAAATACCCTTAATATGTCCACTTTAGAAGCCTTTTCTTTGGGGTACCTGCAACACTCTGATGGATTCGTCCATGGCCAATTAACCATCAAAGGAGAAACTAAATCTCCACTTATTAATGGAGATCTTTTATTTGACAAAGCGCAGACCAATATATCCATGTTAAATGCTCTTTTCCGTTTTGATCAACAAAGAATTAACTTCAACAACGAAGGAATAAGATTCAATAAATTTGAGGTTTCTGACAGCACTGGAAATAAAGCTATTCTAAATGGAACTGTCCAGACAAAGACTTATACAGATTTCTTATTAGATTTAAGTTTGAATGCAACTAATTTCCACGTGGTTAACTCCACTGCAAAGGATAATGACCTCTTCTATGGAAAATTATTCGTTACCAGTAATTTAAGAATAAGAGGAACGGCTACCAGTCCAAAAGTAGACGGTACACTAAAAGCAAATGAAAATACCAACTTTACCATTGTCATTCCTGACGAAAATCCAGGCTTGGTAGATCGACAAGGAATCGTAGAGTTTATTGATAAGAGAAATGAAAACAGAATGCAAGTTTTCACACAAAAGGATACCGTCATTACTCCAAGGGTAACTGGGATGGATATTTCATTTAATATAGAAGTCGACCCTAAGGCTACATTTAACATTATTATTGACCCGGGTAGTGGTGATGCGGTTTCAGCCAAAGGAAAGGCCCAACTGACCGCAGGTATTGATCCTAGTGGAAAAATGACTTTGGCAGGAACCTATGAGGTTTCTGAAGGAAGTTACAACTTATCCTTTAATTTTTTAAAACGTAGATTTGATTTCCGAAAAGGAAGTACCATTACCTGGACCGGGAATCCATTAGACGCAGATCTTAATATAACCGCAGATTATTTAATAAACGCCCCTTCCATTGACTTGGTTGAAAACCAATTGAGCAATCAAAATAAAAATCTTTATAAAGAGAAACTTCCATTCCAAGTAAATCTATTTATTAAAGGGGAAATGATGAAACCGCAGTTAAGCTTTGGAATTGACGTAGACAAAGAAAGAGCAAGTGTATCTCAAGATGTAATTAGCTTGGTTAATACCCGTTTGGCGCAAATTTCCGATAATGAGTCAGAATTAAATAAACAAGTCTTTGCTTTGATTGTTTTGGGAAGGTTTGTGGCGGAGAACCCTTTCTCCAGCTCCGCAGGCGGAAGCGTAGAATCAATGGCTCGAGAGAGTGTAAGCAAATTGCTAAGTGCCCAGTTAAACAGACTTGCAGGTGATTTAATTGCAGGCGTCGAACTTGATTTTGACTTAGAGTCAGTAGACGATTATAGTACAGGGAATCTAAGGAGTCGGACGGATTTAAATGTAGGAATTTCTAAACGCTTGCTTGATGATCGTTTAAAAGTGACCATAGGTTCAAATTTTGAATTAGAAGGTACCAACCAACCTGGACGCCAGCCAACAAATATCGCGGGGGATATTGCAATTGACTATCAACTTTCAAGAGACGGCCGCTATCTTTTAAGAGCTTACCGCAAAAATCAATATGAGGTTACTTTGCAAGGACAAGTAGTTGAAACAGGTGTCGGATTTATTATTAACATGGACTACGATGATTTTAGAGAATTATTCTTAGGTGCTAAGTCCTTAGAAAGATATAAGAGAAGGAAGGAAAGAAGAGAAAGAAGAAAATATTTGGATAGGCAATCGTTAGAAAACGAGCGGAGAATCCGAAGAAATGAAAGACAGGGTTTAAGAAATAAGGAGACGAATAATGAAGAATAACAATCAATTTTCTTTTCTTCTTTTCATCGGGACGCTGTTATTGTTAAGCTCATGCAGCAATACTAAATATCTACCGAAAGGAGAAAGCTTATATGTAGAAGGCAAAGTAGAATTAAAGTCCGATTCAACTTTTCCAAAAAAATACATCAAGCCTTTGGAAGAACATCTGGAAGGAAACTTAAGACCTCGTCCAAACAGTTCTATACTTGGCCTACGTCCCAAATTATGGTTTTACAATATAGCCAGAAATGCAAAAAGTAAAAGAGGAATAAAAGGGTGGCTTAAATATAAAGTGGGAGAACCTCCTGTTTTATTATCAGATGTCAATCGACCATACAACGAGGGTCTTTTAGAAAATCGACTTGAAAACTTGGGCTTCTTTCAAGCCGACGTGGTATCTGACACAACCATAAAACGTCGTAGAGCTATCGTGACTTATTTTGCAACACCTCATAGTAACTATAAAATCAATGGGGTAGATTTTGAGTTTGATAGTACAAAAACTATAGGAAAAATCATAATGCAAACAAGTGAGAACTCGCTGTTGCAGGAAACAAGGCCTTACAACCTTGATGTTATCAAAAGCGAACGCGAACGTATTGATAATGTATTAAAAGAAAAAGGATTTTACTATTCTGATCCGGACAATTTCCTAATACAAGTTGATAGTACTATTGGGGATCATAAAGTAAACATGTATGTTAAGTTAAAGGAAGAAACACCGACACTTGCTCAAGAGCAATTCCACATTAATAACATTTTTATTTATCCAGATTATAATTTAAGTCAAGGAGATTATCCCTTAGGCCGTAGGGACTCTTCGGATTATTATAAAGGTTATTATATCGTAGACCCTGATCATACGTATCGTAAATTTGCTCTTACCAGGACGATGTTTTTCCAAAAAGGTGACTTATATAATCGAAGAAATCATAATCTTGCTATTAGCCAACTTGTAGGACTTGGGACTTTCAAGTTTGTAAAAAACAACTTCACCCCAGTAGATACAGGCAAAAATCTACTCGATGTATATTATTATCTTACACCTTTACCAAAGAAAGCGGTCCGTCTTGAAATCATTGGAAAAACGGCCTCTGTCTATAATGGGTCGGAAGTAAATTTAAGTTGGTCCCATCGAAACGCTTTTAAGGGCGCAGAACAATTAAGAATTTCTGTCTTTGGCGGCTATGAATTCCAAACTGGTGGAAATGTTGATTTAAATTCTTCCTTTTATCGCTACGGCGCTAACGCTCGACTCTCCTTCCCTCGTTTAATCGCTCCATTTGAATGGGCTTCAACCCGTCAATTTGTTCCCCATACGAACATTACTTTGGGTTATGAATTCATGAACCGCAGAAATGCCTATCGTTTAAATTCCTTAAGTACTTCTTTTGGTTACGATTGGAAAGAAAATACACGAAAAGAACATACATTAAACTTGATAGATATAGGATTGGTTCGTCCTGGGGCAATTAATCCTGCATATGAACAACAAATAGAAAATAATCCTAGTCTTCGCCATGCCATAGAAAGGCAATTTACTTTTGGTCCAAATTATTATTTCACGTTCACCAATACAATGGAGACGCAACGAAAAAATACCCAGTATTTCAGAGGGGGCGTTGATCTATCTGGAAATATTTATGGACTAATCAAAGGTTCTAATTATAATGAAGGCAAGGTTTATAAATTATTAAATACAGATTTCTCACAATACGTAAAAGTAGAGGCAGATTTTAGAAATTATACTAAAATTGGTCTTAAGTCTCAGTTTGCAGCAAGAGCAATGATGGGCTATGGCTATGCTTATGGCAATTCAAAAGCATTACCTTATGTAAAACAATTTTATACAGGCGGACCCAATAGTCTACGTGCGTTTCGAGCAAGAGAAATTGGACCAGGCTCTCATAATCCGTTATCAGATGCTGGTCTTTTTATTCCCGACATGACTGGAGACATTAAAATAGAAGTTAACGCAGAATATCGACCCCACTTATTTAGCATCGTTAAAGGCGCTTTATTTGTAGATGCAGGAAATATCTGGTTGCTTAATGAGGATCCTGACAAACCGGGAGGAAAGTTCAGCAAAGACTTTTTAAAAGACATGGCAGTGGGAGCTGGAATTGGTCTTCGATTCGATCTTTCTTTTCTTATTTTAAGAACTGATTTAGCCATGCCATTACGTGTCCCCTACCTTCCAGCCGGAGAAAAATGGGTCTTTAACCAGATAGACTTTGGAAGTCCGGAATGGAGACGAAACAATTTAATTTTTAATCTCGCAATTGGTTATCCTTTTTAGGATTGATAAAAAGAAGGGCAAAAAATTGACACATTATTACCTAAATAAACTGTGGGATAATGAGTATATTGTCGCCTTATTTTATTACTCAAAAAATAATTTTATCTTAATATATAAACACAATGAAAATAACTGTAATAGGCGCTGGAGCGGTAGGCGCGGCCACAGCTGATAATATCGTCAGAAGAGAACTCGCTGAAGAAGTGATTTTATTAGATATTAAAGAAGGAGTTGCAGAGGGAAAGGCACAAGATATGATGCAAACTGCCGCTCTTTTAGGTTTTGATACAAAACTTAAAGGAGTAACGAACGATTATAGCCAAACCGCAGGTTCAGTAGTAGCCGTCATAACTTCCGGCATCCCCCGCAAACCAGGCATGACACGTGAAGAACTTATCGGAACCAATGCCAGCATTGTAAAGTCAGTGGCTGAACAATTATTAAAATATTCTCCAGACATTATTTTAGTCGTTGTTTCTAACCCAATGGACACTATGGCTTACTTAACTTTGAAATCAACAGGAATACCTAAGAACAGAGTAATAGGAATGGGGGGAACTTTAGATTCAGCTCGCTTTCGTTATCAACTGAGCCAACAATTAGGCGCTTCTCCAGCAGATTTAAATGCAATTGTAATTGGTGGGCACGGAGATACAACAATGATTCCATTAATTAAACATGCAACATGGAATAGTATTCCAGTAACCGACTTTTTATCCGCAAACCAGCAAACTGAAGTGGTGCAAGCCACAATGGTTGGTGGTGCCACGTTAACTAAATTGATTGGCACATCAGCTTGGTTCGCTCCAGGAGCAGCATCTGCAGCAGTCGTAGAATCTATCGTGCGCGACCAAAAGAAGTTATTTACAGCTTGCACCTACTTAGAAGGTGAATACGGTCAGCAAGACATTATGATGGGTGTACCTGTCATTGTAGGAAAAAATGGAATTGAAAAAATAGTGCCATTAAGTTTAGATGAAGATGAAAAAGCGGCCTTCGAAAAAAGTGCGGAAGCTGTAAGAACAATGAATAAAGTGCTAACTGAATCAGGTACAATATAAATGACCTTAATTCCTTTGACAATACTGAACCTTGAAGATGACGGCTTCCATTTATTAGTGGAAGTAGTCATCTTTAATCAACGTTTTAGCGCAGTGCTAGATACAGGTGCTTCTAAAACAGTATTTGACAAAACAATCATTGAGCAGTATGCAGACCATGAGCATATTCTACTCTCCGAGCACCTTTCAACAGGCCTAGGGACAAACACAATGGAGAGCTATACTTTATTGCTTTCAGAGCTTAAATTAGGAGATTTAACACTCAATGATTATAAAGTGGCTATTTTAGATTTATCCTCCATAAATAAAGCCTACGAAATGCTCGATCTTGATCCAATTTTAGGTGTGATAGGAGGCGACCTGCTGAAAAAGCATCAAGCTGTAATAGATTATGAAGAAGCAACGCTCACATTAAGCCTAAAGGGAAACTCCTAAGAAGAGGTTACTTCCTTTTCAATTTAATTTCTTTCGTTTTTGCAACAACTAATGGAACTCGCTCAACAGTTACAAAGCTTGAATCCAAGCCAAACCCTTTTTCTTCCGAAAGACTGACTCGCCTCAAAAGATTATAAATATCAATAATAATACGCTTAAAAAAGCCTAATTCCCTAGTCTCAGAAAGTATTTTTTGTAAAACGACAAATTTAAAGTCCCCTACAATATTATACTTTTTAAGACTTTCATAACGCGTTCCAATATCTACCTCTTTATTCCTTACCATCTCTTCCACAACTTTCCGAAATAGCAAGCTTATCCTTTGCTCTACCCTAAAGCCAAGTTTGAAATCTATACGAATCACTTTTCCTTTTACCAATTGTTCCACTTGATATTCACTGGTATAAGGAGCATCCGTGACATCCACATGAACAAACCAATATACATCCGCACGCTTAGGTTTCTTTTGCAAAATTGAATATATAATTTTAGACTCAATTTCGGATTTGAAATTTGCACTGGTCAAATAAACTAATTGAGAAGCGTATCGTGGCACACTGGTATCTTCACTCAGTTCACTCAAAATTTTAAAGTAAGGCTCGATGTCAACAAAGCGTACGTAACGATTTTTTATACGTCTTGCCCACCACCAACTTAACATAACGGTAAAAAGCATGGAAGCTAAAATGATGGTTAACCAGCCACCATGAATAATCTTCACTCCATTACTTACTAACAAAGCAAGCTCAATGATTAAATAAATTACCAGGAAACTACCGACCAGATAACGTGGCAACTTTATCTTCCTTAAATAATAAGTCATTAAAATAGTTGTCATCAAAAAGGTAATATTGATAGCTAAACCATAAGCCGCTTCCATGTTTTTAGACTCTTTAAAAAGCAAAACTACAATCATACAACCCAGCCATAATATGAAATTTACGGAAGGAACATATAATTGACCTTTCTGAATACTTGGGTAGTTGATTTTAACCTTAGGCCATATATTTAGCCGTACTGCCTCAGATATTAACGTAAAAGACCCTGAAATCATAGCCTGACTAGCAATGATTGCCGCAATCGTGGCAATAGCAATACCGAATATTAAAAATTGCGCTGGCATAATCAGAAAGAACGGATTTTCGTTATTAAGTAACATTCCCTGATGTTGCAATAACCAAACTCCCTGGCCAAAATAATTAAGTAACAGGCAAGATTTCACAAAAATCCAAGAAATACGAATATTAGATCGGCCACAGTGACCCAGATCAGAATATAAAGCTTCCGCCCCTGTCGTACAAAGGAATACTGCACCTAAAATAAACCAAGAATTAGGGTAAGTAACCAAAACGTGGTAGGCATAATAAGGGTTGATTGCTTTAAATACCTCAGGCATCTCTACAACATAGAGCATTCCAATTGCACCTATCATTGAAAACCAGATAAACATCAATGGTCCAAAAACCTTACCCACTATGGAAGTTCCGAAGCGCTGGATTAAAAATAAAAAAGAAATAATAGCAATAACTATGGGTACCGTTGGAATATCTGGAAAATAAATACGCAAACCTTCAATGGCCGAAGACACGGTAATAGGTGGCGTGATCATCCCATCGGCCAACAAAGCCGCTGCTCCAACCATAGCTGGAAAAATCAGCCATTTAGCGCGACGCTTTACCAGACTATATAGAGAGAGAATTCCACCTTCACCCTTATTGTCTGCCCGAAGGGTAATAATAACATATTTTACTGTTGTTTGAAGAGTGAGTATCCAAAAAATACAAGATAAGCCCCCTAAAATCAAATTTGAACTAATTGTATTTTCTCCGACTATGGCCTTAAAAACATATAGAGGAGAGGTACCAATGTCTCCGTAAATAATCCCTAAACTAACAAGTAAGCCAACGGAGCTTAGTCGATGTAAATTACTGCTTGTTTTCAAATTTCTCAGTATTTTTAACTCATCAAATGTAAGTATTATCTGAGAATTATACTTCTGAAAATGTCGTTAGAAAAAACTGCCTGTTAAATTTTGTTAAAAGAAAACTATTTCTTCTGTTCTACTGTTATTTCCAAAAATATTGTTATACTTTTGTATCAATGCTATTTTTACTTTTTAGAACTGACAAACTATGCAACACAAATACTTTTTTATATTTCTAGTTGCTTTATTTATAGGCACGACGCTGAGCACTTCGAGTGAGGCTTTCGCATCGTTACCTGTTAAATTAGCAGATTCAACCAATCAACCAGATCAAAGAAAGCCTAAGTCTGCCATTGTGGATACTCGAAATAACCGACCACAAGATATAAAGCTTTCGTATAAACCTTTTACTCCGTTCTCTTTTAATTATAAACAAGATAACAGCAAAACACTAAGCGATGTAAAAGTTTTTCCAAATCCGGTAACCGATCAGATTAATTTGATTTTTAAATTAAACAAGGATGTAAAAGTGACCATTAAGATAATGGACGCTTTAGGGAATGAAGTTACGACTTTACTTTCCCAAAATTTGTTAGCCGGAGAGCAAAGTCAAGGGTTTATGATTAATGGCAAATTAAACAGTGGCTATTATTTTATTCGAGTAATGGCTGGTACTGAAACCATTGTAAAACGAATTCAAGTTTTATAAATTGTTGAATTACTATTTTATAAAAAGCATTTTCGAACCGGTTCGAAAATGCTTTTTTATTTATATATTTTTAAATTAACATATGAAGGTCATTGCAGTAGGAAGAAATTATATTGAGCATGCTAAGGAGTTAAATAATCCAGTACCTAAAAAACCTATTATATTTTTAAAACCAGATACGGCAGTTGTAAAGAACAATCGAAATTTCTATTACCCCGAATTCTCAAAAGACATCCATTATGAAGTGGAATTAGTAGTACAAATCTGCAAAGAAGGGAAACATGTCGATGAAAAATTCGCTTCAAACTACTATGATAAAATAGGCTTGGGAATTGATTTTACAGCACGTGACATCCAAAAAGAACATAAAGAAAAAGGATTGCCTTGGGAACTAGCAAAAGCATTTGATCACTCCGCCCCTATATCTCAGCTCTTCCCAAAAGAAAAATATAAAGTTGTAAAAAACATTCATTTCTCCCTCGAAATAAATAAAGTTGTAGTTCAAGAAGGTAATTCCGCCGATATGATATTCAGTATCGAAAAGTTAATAAGCTTCGTTTCCCAATACATTACTTTGCGAAAAGGAGATTTGCTTTTTACTGGCACTCCAGCGGGAGTAGGACCAATTACAATAGGGGATCATTTAGTGGGCTACCTAGAGGACGAGCCTGTATTGGACTTTCATATTAAATAATGGCTTAACCGCCTATTAAAACAGTGAATTTTAATGAACAAATTAACCCTCGCTTTCTCATTTTTATTAGGGTTGTCAAATCTTTTGGCTTTTTCTCAAACCCATAGTTACCCACAAGATTATTTTCGATCTCCCTTAAATCTCGCTCCACAAGCCTCCGGATCTTTTGGTGAACTTCGCTCTAACCATTTCCATTCTGGTACAGATTACCGCACCAATCAACGAGAGGGCTATCCTGTATATGCTGTAGCCGATGGATTTATTTCTAGGGTACGTGTTCAAATAGGAGGCGGAGGCAATTCCATCTACGTAGAACACCCAAATGGATATACGAGCGTTTACATGCATCTTTTAAAGTATAATGACGAAATTGCAAACCTTGTTAAAAATAAACAATATTCAATTCAACAATTCGCTGTTGACTTTTCACCAGAAAAGCACCTGATACCCGTTAAAAAGGGTGAAATAATTGCCTATGCCGGAAATACAGGGGGATCGTCTGGTCCACATTTACATTTCGAACTTCGAGATAGCAAAACAGAAGAGACGATAAATCCACAGCTGTTTGGCCTACTAATTCCTGACAACCTTCCTCCTATAATCAGCGGATTTATGATTTACAGATTAGGAGATTCTCCATTTTCAGAAAATACACCCAGAGAGAATATTGCAATTACTGGTGCCAATGGAGCGTATAATCTCAATCCTTCTAAACCAATCCTAGTGAACAGAAATACGGGTTTTGGCATAGTAGCAATCGATCCAAATTCCGCATCCGCTAATAAAAATGGTATTTATTCAATCGAATTATTATTGGATGGCAAACCCATTTTTGAAGCCAGGTTGAGTAGCTTTTACTTCCATCACAGTCGGGCAATAAACTCCTATATCGATTACCCCACCTACATTTTAAAAAATCAACGCTTTCAAAAAAGTTTTGTCGAACCTGGTAACCCGCTTACAATTTATCAAAATCTAATCAAGAATGGACTAGTAAATATAAAAGATGAACAAGTTCATGAAATGCTTTATCGAGTCAAAGATGTAAAAGGCAATACCAGCAGCCTCTATTTTTCAATTCGCTTTGACCCAACCTTAGCTGTCGACCAAAACTTAAAACAAGCAACGATATTATTCCCCTATAACAAAGAAAATGAATTCAGAACTCTGGATCTTAAATTGACTATTCCTGCTAACTCATTATACAGTGACCTAAATTTCACTTATTCCTTATTACCAATGCCTTTAAATGGCTATTCTCCGGTCCATGTCATTCATAATCGGATGATTCCATTACATAGTGGCTATTCTCTTAGTATCCTGGCAGATGCGCTTCCTGCGCACTTACAAAGCAAAGCTTTGCTTATCGATAGCCGAGGCCGATCCCAAGGGGGAACCTATGCTGATGGCTATGTAAATGCTAGAATGAGCGAACTAGGAAGCTTCCACATTGGAGTAGATACTGTTGCTCCAGTCATCCGGCCCATAAATATTTCAGAGAATAAAGTAATTACCGGCATTAAACGAATTGATTTCAAAATATCAGATAATTTATCTGGAATCCAATCTTTTAATGCTTACCTCAATGAGAAATGGGTATTAATGGAGTACGATTCCAAATCAGCTTCTCTATGGCATGTTTTTGATAACGATCTCCCAAAAGGGAAACATCATTTTAAACTAATTGTGAAAGATGCAAAAAATAATGAAAAAGTATACCAGGTAAATTTCGTCAGGTAGTTTACCAATTAAATTTACTATATTGACTAATTGTATGACCAAATCGTAAAACACAAATACATAGCTAAAATTTTAGCAGCACAAGCTTTTATGCAATGTATAAATCAAAAAGAGAATCGGGTGTCTTAAAACCATGTTCCTTGTGTTACAAATCTTGCATTAAATATTAAGAAATGAATAATTTAAAAGAAGGAGATAAAGCACCTACCTTCAGTGCAAAAGATCAGAATGGAAAAGAAGTAAATTTATCTGATTTTTTAGGAAAGAAACTAATTTTGTTCTTTTATCCAAAAGACAATACTCCTGGATGTACAGCTGAAGCCTGTAACTTCAGAGACAATTATGAAAGCTTAATAGCCGATGGCTTTGAGGTTGTAGGGGTTAGCGTAGATGGAGAAAGTTCTCACCAGCGGTTTGCTTTAAAACACAACCTGCCATTTACACTACTGGTGGACCAGGATAAAAAAATAGTGGAAGCATATGAGGTATGGATAGAGAAAAGCATGTTTGGCCGAAAATATATGGGAACCGCTCGTAAAACCTTTATTATTAATGAAAATGGATCTATCCAACACATAATAGATAAGGTAAAAACAAAAGAAGCAAGCCAGCAAGTCAGGGAACTGGTAGGTTAAAAGTAATAAGAAAAGCGTAAGGAACCGTATTGATGAGCTACGGCCTCACTTTTGACTTCTTTTGTATTAAATGTATAATTAAAATTGATCCCGATTCGGCCCGAATTCCATTGTACACCAATCACCTGAGATAAAACGAAAGGCATAACGTCATAGGTAACAGGTCCTTTATCATCAATCAACATTCCTCCTTGAATAGTGGAATTATAACCCACCCAATTGATTTGCGGACGGTAATAAATGTAGGCTTCATTTTTGGGTTTATTATTTTTAGAATTTATCCGCCCCCCCATCTCCGCTGATTCGAACATCCGATTGAACTTTCCGTATCGAAAGCTCGGGCCTACAGCGACTCGAGTATTGTTTAATCCTAAAGACAAATTAGTATTCAAAAACCCATCCCATTTCTCTGACGAGCTCCTGAAAAGAAAACGACTATAGCTAGCGTGAACATCAATCCCTGTAGCATTATTTAGCTGATATTTCCAGCCTTTTACAGGATAGAAATTCATTAATTTATGGTAGCCCTCTTGCACTTCCTCCCCAAGAGCTTGGGGACCAATCAACGCAACTTCACTTCCAATAGAAAGTACATCCTCATTTTTATAAAACCATGCAATTTCGCCGCTCGCATATAAATAGCCGGTAAAAGGGCGATCAACACGGCTGATCGTATCTATCGAACCGCTGTGCGCATTAAATAACTTTTGACCCAAATGAAGCGACCAGATCCTATTTTCTACCTTATTCGAATTCTCAGGAAGAATCATCGCTTTTCTAAAGGAAATATCAATCCCATTGGTATAATAACGATCTTGACCGAACAATAAAAAAACATCGTTATCGTTCTGAAGAGCAACCTCATAACGGTTTTTATTTTGACCATGTACTGGCGAAAATAAATTGTTAAGAAAAAGAAATGCAATTAAACAGAATAGGCTTCTAAACATACTTTAAAATTCAAAGAACGCAATTATTTACCAAAATGTTTAAAAAAAAACAAATTATTCTTTAAATAGCAAATACTCAAAAAATTGGCTAATCCGTTCTCATTCCTTAACTTAGCGGCCAATTCACGAATAACATAAAAAGATGAGTGCAGATATCACAAAATTAGAAGAAATAGCTTCGCAATTACGCAGAGATGCGTTACGAATGGTTCATGGATGTAAATCAGGACACCCTGGTGGATCACTAGGATGCGCAGACTATTTCACGGCTTTATACTTCCATGTATTAAAGCACAATACAAACTTCTCAATGAACGGCGAAGGAGAAGATTTATTTTTCCTTTCACAAGGCCATATTTCTCCGATCTTTTATAGCGCGCTTGCACGATCTGGTTATTTTGAAGTATCAGAATTGAACACGTTCAGAAAAATCAATTCCCGACTGCAAGGCCATCCCACACCACATGATGGACTTCCTGGGATTCGGATTGCATCGGGCTCATTAGGTCAAGGCCTATCGGTTGCTCTTGGTGCCGCTCAAACAAAAAAACTCAATGACGATAAGCATTTGGTTTTTGTATTAATGGGCGATGGAGAACTTCAAGAAGGTCAGGTTTGGGAAGCAGCAATGTACGGTGCACATCATAAAGTAGACAATTTAATAGCCGCAATTGATGTAAACGGACAACAAATCGATGGCCCGACAGAGAAAGTAATGTCTTTAGGAAATTTAAGAGCCAAGTGGGAAGCTTTCGGTTGGGATGTAATGGAAATGAATGGCAACGATATGACCGATGTAATCAGAGGTTTGGAATTGGCCAAAGCAAAAACCATGAAAAGCAAACCAATCATGATCTTGATGCAAACAGATATGGGTTATGGCGTAGATTTTATGATGGGAACCCATAAATGGCATGGCGTTGCACCAAACGATGAGCAACTAGAAAATGCACTTGGACAGCTAAAAGAAACATTAGGAGATTACTAAACGGAACTATAATGAAAATCGTCATCAGCTTTATAACATTCACAACCTGTGATGAAATTAGTGCGAATAACAGTTTTCATTGCCATTAAACATACAAATAATGAAGAAATATACATATACCGAAAAGAAAGATACCCGCTCGGGTTTTGGTGCAGGTCTTTTAGAAGTAGGTAAGAAAAATAAAAATGTTGTCGCCCTTTGTGCGGATCTAATTGGATCGTTAAAAATGGATGCCTTTATTGAGGAATTTCCAGAGCGTTTTTATCAGGTAGGAATCGCGGAAGCAAACATGATCGGATTAGCAGCGGGAATGACTATTGGAGGAAAAATCCCATATACCGGAACCTTTGCCAATTTTACAACCGGCCGCGTTTACGATCAAATTAGACAATCAGTTGCTTATTCTGGAAAAAATGTCAAAATCTGTGCTTCTCATGCCGGATTAACATTAGGAGAAGATGGCGCTACCCATCAAATCCTAGAGGACATTGGATTGATGAAAATGTTGCCAGGGATGACGGTGATCAATCCATGTGATTATAATCAAACTAAAGCTGCCACTATCGCAATAGCAGATTATGAAGGACCGGTTTACTTGCGTTTTGGACGTCCGGTAATGCCTATCTTCACCGATCCTGATCAAAAATTTGAAATCGGAAAAGCGTGGATGGTCAATGAAGGTACTGATGTAACTATTATTGCAACGGGGCATTTGGTTTGGGAAGCCATTTTAGCGGGCGAAGAACTAGCCAAAATGGGAATCAGTGCAGAAATTATCAATATCCATACCATCAAACCACTTGACGAAGAAGCAATTTTAAAATCGGTTAAAAAAACAGGCTGCGTAGTTACAGCGGAGGAACATAACCGCCTAGGGGGTTTAGGAGATAGCGTAGCACAGGTATTAGCAAAATACAACCCCGCACCTCAAGAATACATCGCAGTAGACGATAGCTTTGGGGAAAGTGGAGTACCTGAACTTTTAATGCAAAAATACGGGTTAGACGCAGAGCATATCGTTAAGGCTGTACAGAAAGTGATTGATCGCAAATAGTGATCGGTTTTTCAGCAATCAGCCGCCAGTTTTAAGTGATTGATTTGGTAATATCAAAAAGCTGATTGCTGAGAGCTGAGAGCTGATACCTAATACCCAAATGGAAGACGCTGAAATACTAGAAAAATTCGCTAATAAACGCACCAGAGATGAAGCGTTTACCATGTTACTGAACAAGTATCAAGAGCGAATCTATTGGCATGTGCGTAGGTATGTCTTGAATCATGACGATGCGGATGACTTGGTTCAAGACATATTCATCAAAATTTGGAATAACTTAGATAAGTTCCGGGCCGATGCAAAGCTCTATACTTGGATTTATAGGATAGCAAGCAACGAAAGCATCACGTTTTTGAACAAAAAGAAGCAAATGCTAAATATTTCATTAGATGAAGAATCTTCCGCCTATTTAGCCGATACCTTAACGCAAGCAAGTTATTTTGATGCGAACAAAGTTGAACTGATGCTTCAAAAAGCATTACTTACATTGCCGGACAAGCAGCGATTGGTCTTCAATATGAAATATTTTGAAGACATGAAATACGACGAAATTTCCGAAATTCTGGGAACCAGTGTAGGGGCATTAAAAACTTCGTATCATTTTGCCGTAAAGAAGATCGAAAAATATTTCTTAGAAACAAATTAAACCTTTTCGGTTTATTTCCCTCTAATAAAAGTGATGAAGAAAAAAGAATCCGACGAAATCCAAATCAATAACCCTCTGTTAAAGAAAAGTCTTGAGAGGAATCCTTTTTTGGTACCTGAAGACTACTTTTCCATACTCAAAGATGAAACTATTCTTAAAAAAAGAATTTCAGAATTGGGTAATTCTTCTCTTATTCTGCCTGCCAAGTATCATAAATCTTTAAAACAAGACATCTTATCTAAAATAAGCGAGATTGAATTAAAAACCGTCTTTCCTACGAAAAACCCTGCTGTTCCCGCTGGTTATTTCGAGGATTTACAAAAAAGGATACTCAGCAAAACTACAAGAGTCGATAACGATGACGCGAATGAAAGCCTTAAAGAAACTGAAACAGCAGTTCAAGAAACAACAAGCAGACGCTTGGGAATCCGCAAATTGATACCTTATGCCGCGGCTGCCTCAATCGCCATTGCTTTATTTGCTATATTAGACAATGTAAGAATTCCAAGTGAAAAGAATATTGATTATTCCGCTCAAGTTGAAGAAATTCCAACCGAAGAGATCATCAACTATTTGGCATATTATACCGAAGCCAGCGATTTACTACATTTAAGCGAACAGCTAAATGATCGATCAAAAGCTATTACAGATAATATCCCTTCACAAGAAATTGAAGCTTTCTTAGAGTATAGTTTATAAACAATCAAAAGAAATGAAACGCTATATCCTATCCTTGTTTATTTTACTTTTTTTTGCAAGTTCTTCTATTGCTCAAACTCAAGAATCAAGGTTTCAACAAATAGAAGCTGCGAAAGTCGCCTATATCACCAAACAACTTCAGTTAAGTCCGGCAGAAGCACAAAAATTTTTCCCCATCTACAATGAATATCGAAATGAAATTCGACAAATTTCTCATGAAAAACGAGGAAAAAAAACCAATTTTAAACGAGGACAAGCCAATGAGTTGGAATTTGATAGCCAAATTTTAGCCTGCAAAAAAAAATACCGCGAACGTTTTGCAACGGTAATCCCGGCAGCCAAAGCTTCACGCTTCTTTGAAGTAGAAAGGGAATTCCGAGAAACATTATTTAAAGAGCTAGAAAACAGAAATCTAAACAAAAGGGGACGATAACGATTAATTATCTACTATCGGAAATTCCAATATTCGGATTTCACAAATAAGAGTAGCCGACTTACATCAAATGCTTACGAACAGACAATTATTTTTATTAAATACCGCGCAAACCTCTAACTCTCCACGACTAACTGAAATTGATCATGCGGAAGGCATATTTCTATACGGTCCGAATGGAGAAAAATATACCGACTTAGTCTCTGGCTTTGCCGTCAATAATATAGGGCATCGGCACCCGAAGGTCATCGCCGCTATAAAAGATCAACTAGACAAACATTTGCATGTTACGGTCTTTGGAGAATTTGTCCAAAGTCCACAAGTAAGATTAGCTGAAAAACTGGTTTCTGTTTTACCAAATTCATTAAGTTCAGTTTATTTTGTAAATTCTGGCACGGAAGCTACAGAAGGAGCAATGAAAATTGCAAAGCGATTTACAGGTCGCTCAAAAATAATCGCCGCAAACAAAGCCTATCACGGCAGTACACAAGGTGCACTAAGTCTTATAGGTAGTGAAGAACATCGTAACGCCTATGGCCCTTTACTACCAAATATTGAGTTTATTGAATACAATGAATTTGGGGATGTTTCCAAAATTGATTCAAAAACCGCAGCTGTAATTTTAGAAACTGTACAAGGGGAAGCAGGAATCCGCATACCGAAAAAAGAGTGGCTCCAAGCTGTAAGAAAACGCTGTGATGATACAGGAACGCTCTTAATTTTAGATGAAATCCAAACCGGATTTGGCCGTACAGGGAAATTATTTGGCTTTGAACATTTTAATGTAACTCCTGATATAATATTGCTTGCAAAAGGAATGGGTGGAGGAATGCCCATAGGTGCTTTTATTGCTCGAAAAGAAATAATGGATGTCATAAAAGATAATCCGATGTTAGGCCATATTACTACTTTTGGCGGCCACCCGCTAAGCTGCGCCGCTGCATTAGCTTCCCTAGAAGTTATACTTGAAGAAAAACTTACTGAAAATATCGAATCTAAGGCTCAAATGTTCAAAGACTTGTTAAAACATCCCCTAATTAGCGAAATTAGAGGCCTTGGCTTTATGATGTCCATTCAGCTTGAGTCTTTCAAGCAGGTAGAAAGTGTCAGTCGCTACTGCGCTCAAAACGGAGTAATGATCGATTGGTTTTTGCATTGTGAAACAGCCCTACGCTTGGCACCACCCCTAATCATGGAGGATGCCGAAATAAGAAAAGTCTGTAAAATTGTCCTGGAAGGATTAGATATTGTTGCAAAAGCATAAGTTTGTTTCCTTGTCATTTGCTTACCCTTTTATCGCTTATCTTTTCGGAAATTTTTATCCTTCTCGTGAGATTGCCTTTTACTATGTTCAACCAACCTCATTTTTGAATTTAATGCATAATCTTATAAATCAGCTCTTTCATGAGTGAACCAGAGTCTGTACTCACTGAATCGACACCTTTAGATTTCATATCATATTCTCGGAGGTATCCAATAATTTGAAAGGTTTTCCACTGATGGTAGTGTTTCATTGCTGAAATGTACTCTCCAGCAAAAAAAGGATGTACACCCGCTATTTTCGCAATGGTTTCCTGACTTTTATCTGGTGCATAATGGCATTTGAGCACCTTGATAAAATAGCTGCCCAGGCTACCAAGTATTACCGGCATTGGGTTCGACTTAGGATTGGCGGCAAAATAATCGATAATCTGATTGGCTTTTACAACATCTCTGAAAGACAAGGCCTTGTTAAGTTCAAAAACGTTAAAATCTTTGCTAATACCAATATTATTCTGGATGTCAACGACTGTGATCTCTCTTTCTTTGGGAACATTGATGAGTAGCTTCTCAAGTTCATTTACCACCTTGGAGAGATCATTTCCCAAATACTCGCTCATTAATGCAGAGGCTTCTGGATGTATTCTCTGCCCAGCCGATTTCACATACTCATTAATCCAAGGAGCAATCTTATTATCGTAAATTTTATTTGACTCAAAGCTTACCCCTACTTTTTCAATTGCCTTAAAAATCTTTTTACGCTTATCAAATTTCTTATATTTATAACAAAACACTAAAATAGTGCTTTTAAGCGGCTGGCCGAAATAGGCCGTCATTAGGTCATCCGCTTTATCCCACTCCAAATTCTGAGCTTCTTTTACGATAACTACCTGATATTCTGACATCATGGGATAACGCTTTGCATTACTGATAATCATCGATGGATCTGTCTCTTTGGTGGCATATAGAATGGTTTGGTTAAACCCTTTCTCTGCGTCAGTAAGGACTTTTTGCTCTATATAATCGCTAATTAGATCGATGTAATAGGACTCATCTCCGTGTAAAAGGTAGACAGGAGCAAATTTGCGGCTTTTTAAATTGGTAAGTAACTTCTGGGCTGGCATATAATAAAAAAGGAAAATCAAATATACGGATTTCTTTTGCAAGTATATTTTATACCAAGAACCCGTAAGATCGTATAGCGGAGCAGGTATAGATCAAATGGGTAGGGACGGTATCTTGATACAAATTGATTGTGAAGCTTATGTAGATTAGTTGACATCTTTATTTAGCAGGAATTTGTTTTTCAGTAAGATTAATAGTTATTTTGGCAGATGTTCAAACCTATCCCCCTCAATTTACCTCCACACCCTTTTCGGTTACAAGTAGAAAATGATAGAGTTTACATTTTTGATGAATTAAGAAAAAGATTTTTACTAGTAACTCCTGAAGAATGGGTACGGCAGCATTGGGTTCAACATTTGATGAATAAAAAGGGTTACCCAAAAGCCTTAATACAATCCGAGGGGGGGTTAACGCTTAATTCATTAAAAAAAAGAACCGATTTAGTAGTATTTAACCAAGCTGGTGAACGACTATTAATTGCCGAATTTAAAGCACCTTCCATTAAAATTTCACAGGCGGTTTTCGACCAGATTGCACGTTACAATATGGTACACCGCGTACCATTTCTCTTGGTAAGCAATGGACTTGAGCATTATTATTGCAAAGTCAATTTCGATAAATCGAGTTATACCTTTTTAGAGGAGATTCCTATTTATGAAGAACTTGTCCGTTAAGCTAAATTCTATGAGTTAAAATCAAAGTCGCTAACTCTTTTCAGCAGGGACAAAGTTCATGGAAATTGAATTTACACAATGTCGTGTATTTTTAGGAGTAAATCCTTCCCCTTTAAACACATGTCCCAAGTGCCCGCCACAATTTGAGCAAACAATTTCTGTACGCATCCCATCAGCGTCGGGAATTCTCTGCACCGCTCCCTCTATTTCATCGTCAAAACTTGGCCAACCACAATGTCCATCAAATTTATCCTCAGAACGGTATAATGGCGCATCGCATTGCTTGCAGGTATAAGTTCCCTTATCGGTCACATTTAATAGTTTTCCGGTATGTGGGTATTCTGTACCCTTATTTAATATGACGTATTTTTCTTCTTCTGTTAATTTATTATATTTTGGCTTATCCATCGTTGTGTCTTTTATATTTTTATTACCTATGATTTCACTTGCCGTATTTAATTTAGCTTGGGCCACACTCTTTGAGTCTTGACCATTTGTTTGTCCGCAAGCGATGGTCAGAAGCATCAAAAAGTAACCTCCCATCTCTGTTAATTGTTTCATTTTGGTATTAGGTATTGGGTGTTAGCTATTAGCTTTCAGTCGTCGGTATCAGTTGTCATTTCACTTTGTTTTCAAGTAACAAGGGCAAACTTTCGTCAGCTGACCACTCATCACCGACAACTGAACACTTATCATATAAAGTTAACGAAAAAAGTCCGGAGATTTTATTCTCCGGACTTTTTCCATATCATTTTATCAAAATATTACATTCAACAAGCATTGCTTCTTTATGCATTTATTTTCTCTAGTTCTTCAGCCATTGCCACTCCAATCTCTGCAGGAGACTCTACTACACGGATTCCGCATTCAGCCATAATTTTCATTTTTGCTGCTGCTGTATCATCTAAGCCACCCACAATTGCTCCAGCATGTCCCATTTTACGACCTGCAGGTGCTGTTTGTCCAGCAATAAAACCTACAACAGGTTTTGTACCGTTTTCTTTAACCCAACGTGCTGCTTCCGCCTCCATTCCACCACCAATTTCACCGATCATGATGATTCCTTTGGTTTCAGGATCGTTCATTAATAATTCAACAGCTTCTTTCGTGGTTGTTCCGATGATCGGGTCACCACCGATTCCAATTGCAGTACTGATACCCAAACCTGCTTTCACTGTTTGGTCTACGGCTTCGTAGGTTAATGTTCCTGATTTGGAAACAATACCTACATTACCTTTGCGAAAGATAAAGCCTGGCATGATACCAATTTTAGTCTCGTCAGCAGAAATAATTCCCGGACAGTTAGGTCCTATTAAACGCGATTTCTTATCACTCAAATAAGATTTAACCTGAATCATATCTTTGGTAGGAATTCCTTCTGTAATACACACAATCACTCCAATACCTGCGGCAGCGGCTTCCATGATGGCATCAGCCGCAAAAGCAGGTGGTACAAAAATAATGGACACATTTGCGCCCGTGGAAGTAACTGCATCTTGAACAGTATTAAAAACGGGCTTATCTAAGTGTGTCTGACCACCTTTACCAGGGGTTACCCCACCTACAACATTGGTTCCATACTCAATCATTTGAGTAGCATGGTAAGTACCTTCATTTCCAGTAAAACCTTGAACGATAACTTTTGAATCTTTATTTACGAGTACACTCATGAGTCTAATTTTTGTTCGCAAAAGTAACAATTTGAAACGAGAATAAAAATTTTAATATACATAGCTTATATTAAAGTGGGTATTTCTTTATAGTAGTACCTTTAATTAAATCCCTTCGGAATGAAATTGCAAGTCATATAATCGTTTATAATAGCCGTCGATTTTCAATAATTCTTGATGGCTTCCCATTTCCTTAATTTCTCCTTTATCGAGAACGATAATTTTAGTAGCTTTTTGAATCGTGGACAATCTATGAGCAATAATAATTGACGTTCTACCATTCATTAGTCGTTCAATTGCAGTTTGAATCAGCTCTTCCGACTCGGTATCTACCGAAGATGTGGCCTCGTCTAAAACCAGGATCTTGGGATGATGAACCAGCGCTCTAAGAAAAGAAATCAGTTGCGCTTGTCCTGATGATAAGGTAGCCCCCCGTTCTTGCACTTGATAATCATAAGATCCAGGCAAACGTTTGATAAAGGGATCTGCGCCCACAGAAACAGCTGCGTCTAAAATTTCCTCTTCTGTAATATCTGGATCTAATAAAGAAATATTGTTGGCTACCGTATCTGAGAAAAGAAAAACATCTTGTAAAACCACTGCGATGCTCCGACGAAGAAAATTCAAATCATAGGCTCGAATATCGATACCATCTAATTTTATTGAACCTTTATTTATTTCATAAAACCGACTCAGAATATTAATGACTGAGGACTTTCCCGCGCCTGTAGCTCCCACCAATGCGAGGGTTTCACCTGGCTTTACAGTAAAGGAGACATCTTTTAAAACCCATTTTTCTTCTTCATAGGCAAACCAAACGTTTTCAAATTCAATTTTCCCTTCAAGTGTCTCGGGAATATGAGTACCTTCCTGGTTAGTTAGCTCATTAGTATCTAAAACTGAAAAAATACGTTCTGCACCTACCATTCCCATCTGAAGGGTATTAAACTTATCCACCAACTCCCGAACAGGCCTAAATATCATGTTAATGTACATGATGAAGGCAACCACTACGCCAAGTGTGATGCGACCTTCCAAAGCGGACTTGCTTCCGTACCATACCAATAATCCTAAGGCGATTGCCATAATGATTTCGATGACGGGAAAAAAAATAGAAAAATACCAGTTGGCGCGAATATGGGCATTTCGGTGTTCTGCATTAATGGGCTCAAACTTTTCGAATTCCTGTTTCTCTCTAGCAAAGTATTGAATGATACTGATGCCGGAGATATGCTCTTGTAGAAAAGTATTTAAGTGTGAAATCCATTTTCTGACGTCTTGAAACGCGGATTTCATTGCTTCTTTAAAATAATAAGTTGCCAATATCATGATCGGCATAGGGGTCAGCACGATCAAAGTCAATCGCCAGTCTGTATAAAACATGACGCCAATAACAACCGCTAATTGCAATAAATCTCCTATAATTTGTATTAACCCTTGTGAAAAGATGTCAGAAATTGTTTCTAAATCTGAAACTGTTCGTGTAATTAATCTACCGATTGGAGTTCGATCGAAATATTTCAAACGCAGGTCCACAATATGGTCGAAAACATCCACTCTCAAGTCGCGGATGACTGACTGACCTAAGGTATTTGTTAAAAGTGTATGAAAATAACGTATTCCGTTTTGAAAAAGCAAGAGAGCAGTCATCAAAACCCCCATCATGATCAAACCATTGGAATTTTCTTTTAAAACGTAATTATCAATTGTATATTCAATTAATACAGGCATTAATGGAGCTGCTGCAGCCATTGCCAAGGTAAGAATGACTGACCAAATAAAGGTAGAACGGTAAGGTTTCATATAAACCAATATTCTTTGCAGCAATTGCACGTCGTAGGTCTTTCCTGCTATATCTTTTTTGTCGTTATTCAAAGTCTTACTTTTTAGTAGAACAGCATTTGTTTAATCTAAATAAATTATTCCGTCTGGATAAACCACTTTTGTTAAATATAATCCACAGGCGGGAACAGACACTCCGGCTACAGAACGATCTTTGCTCTCCAAAACCTGTTTTATATAGTCTATTTTCTGACTTCCTTTCCCTATCTCTATCAGAGTTCCCACAATTGCCCTCACCATATTTCTTAAAAATCTATTTGCGCGAATCTCAAAAATTAATCGACCGTCTTCCAATCTTTTCCATTGTGCAAAAGTAATTGTGCAATTATTGGTAAAAACCTGTGTGTTTGATTTGCTAAAGCAGCTGTAATCTTCATATTCCATCATTATAAGAGCCGCTTCGTTCATTTTTTCTATTTCCAACCCATCTCGAACCTGCCAAGAGTATTCGGTCAAAAAAGGATCTTTGCCGCAATGAATATGATATTCATAGCTCCGAGAAACCGCATCAAAACGTGCATGTGCATCTGGCTTTACCTTTAACAAAGTTTTGGCGGCGATATCGGACGGAAGCAATGCATTTATTCCCCTCAGGAAACGCTTAAGCGTTTGATCTTTTTGAAGAATAGGCACTTCCTGCAGATCGTCTTGCGCCTCCCCTATTTTTTCCCTTATTGCCTTATTTGAAACATCAAAGTGAGCGAAAAGCTGTTTTGCATGTACACCTGCATCCGTTCGCCCACATCCTATGGTAGAAATCTCTTCGCGAAAAACGACACTTAACGCTTTATTTAATAATTCCTGTACACTGACAGCATTTTTCTGAACCTGCCAACCATGGTAATTAGTGCCCTTAAAGGCTATTTCAATGAAGTATCTTTCTTTCTTTGTTTCCACCATGACAAAGATAGCTATTTAGAACAAAAAGCCTTTGGCATTGTTGATTAAATCGATAGTATAATGAAAAATGGGAAAAATTTATATTGGTACTTCAGGCTGGAGCTATAAGCACTGGAAAGAAACATTCTATCCTCCGAAGTTGAAACCAGCAGATTATTTAAACTTTTATTCCGAGCATTTTTCTTGCACCGAAATTAACAGCAGCTTTTATCACCTCACCAGAGCAAGCACTATAGAAAGCTGGTTAGATAAAGTACCCAAAAGATTTAAATTTTGTCCAAAAATGAGTCGCTACCTTAGCCACTCAAAACAACTTCACAACGCAACCGAACCTTTAAGAATATTTTTCGATGTTTATGAACGGATGAATAAGCAAATGGGGCCTGTCTTAGTTCAGCTTCCAGCAAGTGTAAAATTTAAGGAAGAAGTAATATTGGATTTTTATGAAAATTTAAAGCAAGACTATTCAGATTATAATTTCGCAATGGAAGTTAGGAACGAATCTTGGTTCTCAGATCGAAGCCTATTGTTGATGCAAGAGTTTGGCATTTCATTAGTTATGGCACAATCTAATAAATTCCCTTATCTAGAAGCGCTTACCGCTAAAAATATCTACATTCGCTTTCACGGGCCTGAAAGTTTGTATAGTTCTTCTTATTCCGATGAGATATTAAAAGAATATTCGGAAAAGATTATCGCATGGAAAAATGAGAAATACACCATTTGGGCATTCTTTAACAATGATATTAATGGCCATGCGATTGCCAATGCAAAACGCTTACAAGAATTTGTTAGCCTTGATATATAAGTTTCAAGCTGTATATTTGCTCACAAATAAAAACATATTAACATAAACCATGATACAGCGCATCCAAACACTATGGTTAATCTTTGCAAGTCTGACCTTATTGCTCCTTTTTGTGTTTCCTTACTCGCACTTCGCAGACCAACTGGGTATTGCTCATATCTTGAAAATCACAGGGTTGTATAAAAACGCTGGAGGTCAGGACATTATTGTTAGCTCCTTTATATTACAGACCATTGTCTTGGTTCTCCTTGCCATATTTCCCCTTATTATTATATTCAATTATAAAAACCGTAAAAAACAAAGTCAGTTCATTTATTTAATGATTGTCCTTACCCTTTTATTTAGTACATGGCTATATATATCTTCCCAAAAAGCGATTGAAGCAGTTAATCAACAGTTAGGGCTTGGAAATTTAGATATTGGTTCTTTATTACTTCCTGTTTGTTTACTATTCCTTTTTTTAGCTTTAAAAGGCATCCGGCATGATGAGAAGCTGATTAAATCCGCAGAAAGACTACGTTAATTTTGATTAACGTAAAAACAACAAAATATATTATTGTTTTTTAAATAAATACCGTATCTTTGCGCCGCCTTAGGCAATTAAGCCTATCGTATTTATTAAATCATGAACCCATTTATTGAATTGGGAATCCGTCATGATATTGTTAATGCCATCACTGAGTTAGGATTCGAAAATCCTACACCAATCCAGGAACAGTCAATTCCGGTATTATTAGAAGGCAGCAACGATTTTGTCGGATTAGCCCAAACCGGGACCGGTAAAACCGCTGCTTTTGGCCTGCCATTATTAGAACTTCTAGACTTTTCAGAAAATCATCCGCAGGCACTTATTTTATGCCCAACACGTGAACTTTGTTTACAGATCACAAACGACATTAAGAAGTACGCCAAAAACATGCGAAACGTAAACGTTGTTGCCGTTTATGGTGGTGCAAACATTTCCGATCAATTGCGCCAAATCAGACGTGGTGTACAGATTGTTGTTGCCACTCCGGGCCGTATGCTAGATATCATTAACCGCAAAGCGATTGATTTCTCGAAGGTGAAATTTGTAGTATTGGATGAAGCCGATGAAATGCTCAACATGGGCTTCCAGGAAGACATTGACAATATTCTGTCAACCACACCTGAAGAGAAAAAAACATGGCTGTTTTCTGCCACCATGCCTTCAGAAGTTCGCAGGATCGCGAAAAAATACATGACCGATCCATTCGAACTGACCATGGGCACAAAAAATACAGGTAACGTAAACATTGAACACGAATACTATATCGTTCGTGCCGCGATAAATATGCTGCATTTAAACGTATTGTTGATTTCAATCCGGATATTTTCGGTATCGTATTTTGCCGTACCAAAATCGAAACACAGGATATTGCTGAAGCTTTAATTAAAGACGGTTATAACGCCGATGCCCTCCATGGCGATTTATCACAACAACAACGTGATAAAGTAATGAAATCGTTCCGTGATCGTACGCTTCAATTACTAATTGCAACCGACGTTGCTGCTCGTGGTATTGACGTAAACGATGTTACCCACGTTATCAACTACTCTTTACCTGATGAAATTGAAAACTACACCCACCGCAGCGGCCGTACGGCTCGTGCAGGTAAAACAGGTGTTTCCATCTCGATCATTAACGTGAAAGAAATTGGTAAAATCCGCAGATGGAAAAAATAATCGGAAAATCATTCGTGAAATGTGAAATACCAAGCGGCTTTGACGTTTGTGAAAAACAATTATTCGGTATGGTTCACAATGTCCAAAATGTAAGCGTGAAAGAAGAGCATATTGCTCCTTATTTACCTCGCATTATGGAAGAACTCGATTCGCTAAGTAAAGAAGACGTTATCAAACGCTTCGTTTCGTTAGAATTTGATCGATTCTTAGATTCTTACAAGGGTGCAAAAGACTTAAACGTTGATGCTTCTTCAGTAAGAGGAGACAGCAGGGAAGATAGAGGAGGACGTGGGGAAAGGTCCGGCCGCAACGAAAATGGCGCCGAACCTGGTTACACTCGTCTGTTTGTAAACGTTGGTTCTGTAGATGACTTCACTCGTGGAGACCTATTGGGTTACATTTGCGAAACAACCCAGATCTCAGGAAAATCAGTAGGTAAAATTGATTTAAAAGGAGTTTTCTCTTTCTTTGAAGTTGAAAATTCCGTATTAGACCAAGTTCACGAAGGATTCAAAACTGCGCAATACAACAACCGTGAAGTTCGCATAGAGAACGCTGGCGCACGTACAGGCGGCGGTGATCGTGGTGGACGCAGTGGTGGGGATCGCAGATCTTCTAGACCGAGAAGCGGCGGTGGAGATCGTGATCGCGGTGGCTTTAGAGGCGAACGCTCGTCCGGAGGAAATTCTTATGGTGGTGGTAGTGGCGGAAGAAGGGAGCGCTCAAGCTCGACATCTGGTAGTCGGGAACGCTCATCAGGATCAGGATTCCGTGATTTCTCAGGCAGAAGTCGCGACGAAGCAAAAAAACGTTGGTAAACAACATTCTATGCTCAACAGCATAATATAGAATACTTAAGGTTGCTAGAAATAGCAACCTTTCTTTTTTAAGTTGGATATTGTATAACTTCAGGTGCTTCTCCCCAACTTACCGGCACGTCTTTAGAAATAAGCAAAGGCATCGACGAAGACACACCTCCTAAACAAGGTACAAGATTCTGAAAGACAACTTTACCTATTTTATAATAGCGTATTGCATACGAGCACATCACACAAGGCTCATGGCTACTATACAAAACGGCACCAACAAATGTATTGCCGCCCATTTTCTTTAACGCTCCTCTTATTGCCTCTATCTCTGCATGACAAGTGACGTCATTTTTGCTTCTGCCGGCTTCTTGAGCTTCATGAATAATCTCATCATTAAAAACGATTAAGGAACCCACTGCAGGATTCCCTTCTTTTTCAGCAAGGATAGCTAGCTCACTACATCGTGCTAAGTAAAAATTGTGTGATTTCATAAACCATATTTCGAGAACGAAATTAACACAACTTTTCGTCATCTTTTCTCATAGAAAGTTTATCTTTATTTATCAAAATCTTTCAACTCTAATTATGATTAAATTTTTCTCTCGACAGCTTTTATTTTTCGGTCTTTTGTCGATATCGTTTTCTGTATTTGGCATTAACGACGCAAATCCTCAGAATGTCCAAACTCCCGAAACAGAATTATCAGAAATAATGGATAAATTCCATGCCGTCGGCTTATCAGTGGCGGTAGTGAAAAATGGCAGCATCATTTATACCAACTCCTTTGGTCTGAAAAATATTGAAAAAAATGTGCCCCTTAAAGATCACGAACTGTTTCGGATTGCATCAATATCCAAATCTTTTTCTGCAACTTCTATTATGCAACTCGTAGAAGCAGGAAAAGTTTCACTAAATGATGACTTTAGTAACCTCATCGGGTTTAAGATCAGAAATCCTAAATATCCGAACACGGTTATTACCCTAAAGATGGTATTATCACATACCTCTAGTATCAATGATAAAGAAGGTTATTTCGATTTCGATTCTATAAATCCTTTTAAAAATTCCAACTGGCAGAATTGCTACAATAATTACGAGCCGGGAAAAGGTTATGAATATTGCAATTTAAACTATAATATGGTAGGCGCAGTAATCGAGAAATTATCTGGAACTAGATTTGATAACTATATAAAGTATAAAATATTGGAACCATTAGGCATATACGGAGGATATTGTGTCGATTCCTTAGACAATTCACGATTTGTTACTTTATATAACTACAATCCTGAGGTAAAAAAATTTGTTGCTTCTCCGGGGGCCTATGCCCCTCGAAGTGAAGAATTCAAAAATTACACAATGGGCTATAGCACTCCACTATTTTCTCCTACCGGGGGAATGAAAATTTCTGCCGTCGACCTTGCAAAATACATGGCTATGCACATGAACAAAGGCAAATACGAGGGAATTGAAGTTATATCGAAAGAAAGCGCAGAAATGATGCAAACTGCTGTGTCGGGAGGATATGGTTTGGCTCTGCATACAAGCAACAATTTAATTCCCGGTAAAACTATGATAGGACATACCGGCTCCGCTTATGGTTTATACAGCGCAATGTTTTTCAACCCCGATGAGAAATTTGGTATGGTTGTAATAACTAATGGTTGTGATTTATCTGAAACTGATGGATTAAATCCCTTGTTGCACGCTGCCATCAACAGTTTATATACTAGCTTTATAAAGTAAACTGTTGAGTTTCAATATTGAAACTCAACAGTTTAAGAGACATAATGTCAACATTATTAGAAAAACGAGGCTGTATTAAAAGCATACATACAATGCTTTACCAATGCTAGTTAAGTAAAGCGTCTTTATTATTATTCTCTAGATCATTTGAGATTTTTATAATTAATAAAAAGCTTTTAACCAGCCCCGCTTTAGTCGTTATGAAGATTTACTCTACTTCGGGAATTTCAATTACTTTCCCGTCTTCACCAAGGTTAACAACCTTTACTTCTTCTCCTTTTTTAAGAGTAACTTCAAAATATTTAGCTCCTTCTTCAGGAGTTACAACAAAGGCTTCAGCGGGAGCCCAGCCTGTGAACTGCTCTCCAGTTAGCGTTGTTTTTACAGCATCAGGAAGTTCTTCAAGTTTAATTGGAGTTTTTTCTTGCTGAGCTATTATTTCCGTAGAAACCAATTTTACTGGTTGCGCTATTGTTGCTGTTGCTGCGAAAGCCACAAAAAGTGCTGATAACATGATCTTTTTCATTTTTTACAAATTTATTTTTGAATTGTTCTGTTAACTATTCTATCAAATGAAACTATCATGCCAAAATTAACAAAACCTCTTTAAAAAGGTTTTAGAAGCATATTATAAACATTTCTTTTTTTTAATGGGAACTCAATTCCACAGTTTAGGGAATTGGGATTGCACATTTTCATTTGTAGATAATTCAACTAAACAAAAACAAAATCCATTCTCAAAAAGTTATTCCGAAAAAGAGAAAGGTTATTACTATACTATTCTGATGAAACCATAATGCGTCACTAAAAACAAACAGAGTGTAACGAGCTCATTAATGCCAATGAACATCAACACTCATTAATAATTACTCCAATGAAAAACATAAATAAAAATAAACCTCCTTTCGAAAACCAATCGGAAGAATCAAAAGAAAAGGAACAGGCGAATTCAACTGAGAATTCTGAAGATGACATGGTAGACCCCCTAGAGGTTGTTATCCAAGAGGAGGAAGATGAAGTATCAGATGAATTTACACAAGACGACATGTTTAACGATGACCAACTTGATTTAGATCCTACGCTGGACCAGGATGAGTGGTAACAAATACTAGTAGGTCGAGACAACATCGTCCCCACGGGGGTCGGCCCCTCCCTCCAAACCTCTTTCAGTGACTAAAATAGCATCCACTCGTCCTATTGCTGTACGATCTTTAAATACGTAACCTTTGGAGGTCAATCGCTGGCGACTTTCTGTCGAAATAGCCGTCCTTTCAACATCTACAACATCGGGAAACCATTGGTGATGAAAACGCGGGGCATTAACCGCTTCCTGCATTCCCATTCCAAAATCAACCACGTTCAAAATGGTTTGAAATACGGAAGTCATAATCGTAGACCCTCCAGGTGTTCCTACAACCATAAATAATTTTCCATCTTTCTCTACAATGGTAGGTGTCATCGAACTAAGCATACGCTTGCCTGGCTGAATTTTGTTTGCATCTCCACCTACCAAGCCGTACATATTTGGTGTACCGGCTTTAACAGAGAAATCATCCATTTCATTATTTAATAAAAACCCAGCTCCTTTTACGACGACGAGTGAGCCATAAGAGCCGTTTAAAGTTGTAGTAAGTGATACGGCATTCCCGTCTTTATCTACTATTGAAAAATGGGTTGTTTGCTCAGTTTCCTTACCCGGGGGCATTCCAGCTTTTACATCCATACTAGGAGTTGCTTTTCCAAAGTCCATTGTATTCATACGGGCTTTATTATATTCAGGAGCTAGTAAGCCGTCTACAGGCACCTTAAAAAAACTTGGGTCGCCTAAATATGAAGCCCGATCTGCATAAACTCTTCTTTCTGCTTCCACCAAAACTTGTACCGTAGAGTCGCTTTGGAAACCCCATTTAGATAAGGGAAAAGATTCAACGCTTTTAAGCATCTGGATCAATGCTATTCCACCGCTTGAGGCTGGTGGCATAGATATTACCTTATAATCACGGTAATTTCCTGTAACTGGCTTTCTCCAAACAGCTTGATAATTTTTCAAATCTTCGAGACTAATGATTCCATTTCCACTTTCCATTTCGGCTACAATTTTGTTCGCCGTTTCCCCTTCATAGAATCCTGCTCTTCCTTTATCTCGAATCAGCTCTAAGGTATGAGCCAGTTCTCTTTGAACCATCATCTCATTTGCATTCCATTTTTCCTTAGAGGTAAAAACTGTTCCTTCAGGATTTTGCTCCAAAAATCCATCTCGACGGTTATTTATCTCACGGGCCTGCATCTCAGTTAATGAAAATCCTTTTTTTGCTAGGTCTATGGCAGGTTGTACGAGTTCTCTCCAAGGTAAAGACCCATATTTAGCATGTGCTTTAACCATTCCATCTACCGATCCTGGTACTCCCGACGCCAATTGCCCAATTAAAGAAAGATCCTCTATAGGATTTCCTTTTTCATCTAAATACATGTCTGTATAAGCATCACCAGGAGCTGTTTCACGGAAGTCCAAAGCATCAATATCGCCCTTTGCTGAACGGTAAACCATGAATCCTCCACCTCCAATATTTCCGGCATTTGGATATACAACGGCCAATGCGAATTGCACGGCTATCGCTGCGTCGATGGCATTACCACCCTGCTTTAAAATAGCGATCCCTGCTTCTGCAGCGCTTGGATGAGCCGCAACAACCATTCCTGTTTGCCTACTCTCTTTTTTACTTTTAAGAATACTCTCTTCCCTAGGTGCTGGAGCAGTCAGGATTACATCCTTGTTTTTCTTTTGAATACCAAGAATACCACAAGCACTGAAGCTTGTAACCAAGAATAGTAAAGAAATATAAGTAACACTATTTCGGAAAAATACTTGCATAGGATTAGGATAAAAGTTCAGCTAATAATTTCATTTCAAGGACTGGTGAATGTTTTTCATAAAGAATCGCGTATACCGCACGACATATTGGGATTTCAACCTTAATTTTTTTATTTATTTGATGAATGCTATGGCTTGCGAAATACCCTTCGGCTATCATATTCATTTCCAGCTGGGCAGAATTTACGGTATAACCCCTTCCGATCATATTTCCAAAAGTTCGGTTTCTACTAAACTGAGAATAAGCAGTAACCAATAAATCACCTAAATACGCAGATTCTTTGATATCTCGCTTAATGGGATGAACTACATCCACAAAACGAGCAATTTCACGAATGGCATTGGAAATTAAAACCGCTTGGAAATTATCTCCGAAACCTACTGCGTGGCATATTCCACTAGCAATAGCATAAATATTTTTTAATACAGCAGCGTATTCAGTACCATAAATATCATCTGATATATTTGTTTTGATATACCTTGTTTTAAGTAGAGAGGCTACCAGTTCCGCGGATTCCGAAGCTTGTGAAGCCATCGTAATGTAAGAAAGTTTTTCTTGAGAAACTTCTTCGGCATGGCAAGGCCCACTAATAACTACGATATTATTAACGGGGACATGGTATTTTGTTTGCAAAAACTCTCCAATTATTTGATTGCTATCCGGTACAATTCCTTTTATAGCAGAAACAAGAATTTTTTGATTGAATGACTTTTTGCTTAAGCCTTTTAAAGCATCTTTTAAGAAGGCAGCCGGCACGCTTAGAATAACGACGTCCGCATTACTCACGACAAAGTTAATATCAGTACTGATAAACTCTGGATTAAGATTAAATTGAACAGCGCTTAAGTAATTGGGATTGCGATGATGTTTTTTTATGGATTCAACTTGTTTCTCATTTCGCATCCACCAATAAATATCCTTTATCTGGTCGTTATCACTTAACATTTTTACGATGGCTGTCGCCCAGCTTCCACCCCCTATTACAGCAACTCTATGTTTTTTATTATCCATATTCATTATTTCATTGCCTCAGCTAAAATGACCGCAGCAACAGAGAAGTAAATTATCAACCCTGTTACATCCACCATAGTAGCAACAAAAGGAGCGGATGATGTTGCTGGGTCGGCCCCAAAACGCCTTAATATAAACGGAAACATCGAACCAATTAATGAACCCCAAAGTACTATCCCTACCAAAGACACACTTACAGTCATGGCTATTTCCAACCAGTGTTCGCCATATACATCTGAAAAAAGATGCCAAGCATAAATTCTTGTAAATCCGATTACCCCCAGAATCAGTCCCAATAACAGGCCAGACATAAACTCTCTTCTCATCACTCGCCACCAATCTGATAAAGCCACTTCACCTAAAGCCATTGCTCGAATGATTAAAGTAGATGCCTGAGAACCACTATTTCCCCCACTTGATACAATAAGTGGGATAAACATAGTTAACACCAACACCTTTTCTAATTGGTGTTCATAATACTGCATGACGGTCGCAGTAAATAGCTCTCCAATAAAAAGAATAATTAACCAGCCTGCACGTTTCCGGGTTAACTGCATCAAGGACACATCCAGATACGGCTCATCTAAGGCTTCCATCCCTCCTATTCTTTGAATATCTTCAGTAGACTCTTCATTTGCTACCCATAAGATATCATCGACCGTAACAATTCCCAGCATAATTAGATCGTCATCCGTAACTGGTAAGGCTACGCGATTATTCATTCTAAAAACATTGACAGCTTCTTCTTGAGGGTCGTTCGCTCTTAATGAAATCAGCCTATTGTCCATCAAGTCACGAACAATAGTTTTGGGATTTACTAATAATATTTCGCGAATTCGAATATCATCCAACAATATTCCGTTTTCATCAATGACATAGATTACATCAATCGTTTCCGAATTTTTTCCGTACTTTCTAATATGGTCTAAAATTCTTTCAACACTCCAATCCTCTCTTACGGTAATATAATCTGGAGTCATCAATCGACCAACACTATCTTCAGGATAACCTAGTAAGGACAGCGCTTCTTTTCTATCAGCCGGTGATAAAAGAATTATCATTTTCTTAACGACATCGCCATGCAATTCACTAAAGAATGAAGTTCTATCATCGGGCGGAAGCGCATTAATAAGTTCAGCTATTTTCGGCCCAGAAAGTTTTTTAACAATTCTTTCCTGAGTTGGAAAGTCTAGAATTCTAAAAACATTGGCCGCCCTGTTGATGGATAACGAAGAAATAAAGGTTGTAGCATATTCAGGCAGCTCGTCGATAAGAGCTTCTACATCTGAAATATTCAGATTGTCCAAATATTCGGTAAGTTGTTCCGGATTGCCGTCGGCTAATAACAGTTCTACTTGATCTACCAACACTTCTATTTCATCCATAAGCGGAAATGTTTATGTTTTACATGATTCTAACTGATTTATCGCAAAAGTCGGCTTTTTAAGTCAAAAGAACGAACAATTCACCATTTTACTCACAAAAAAAACGGCTACCCGTGAAGGTAGCCGTTTTAATTTTAAAATCTAGAAAAATTATACTTTAATTTCAACTTCTACTCCACTAGGAAGTTCAAGTTTCATTAACGCATCAACCGTCTTGGAGTTAGAGCTATAAATATCTAACAAGCGCTTGTAAGCACATAACTGAAATTGCTCACGTGCTTTTTTGTTTACGTGTGGTGAACGCAAAACAGTGTAGATTTTTTTCTCAGTAGGCAATGGAATCGGACCACTAACTATTGCTCCAGTAGGTTTTACTGTTTTGACAATTTTCTCCGCCGATTTATCAACTAAGTTGTAATCGTAAGATTTTAATTTAATTCTAATTCTTTGGCTCATTGTTTAGTTTTTAAAAGATCTGATTAGAGCTATTAATAATCAAATCTTTGTACAAAATATATTAATTTAAATTTACGCTTTTATGTCTCCTTTTGCTTTCGCTATTACCTCTTCCTGTACGTTCTTTGGAGCTTCAGCATAATGGTCAAATTCCATTGTAGAAGTAGCACGTCCGGAAGTTATAGTACGCAATTGAGTTACATAACCAAACATTTCGGAAAGTGGCACTAAAGCCTTAATTACTTGTGCACCTGCACGAGTATCCATTCCTTGCAATTGGCCACGACGACGGTTTAAGTCACCCATTACATCACCCATGTTCTCCTCTGGAGTAAGCACTTCAATTTTCATGATTGGCTCAAGCAATACTGGCTTACATTTAGGCAATGCAGCACGGTAAGCAGCACGAGCACAAATCTCAAAAGATAGAGAATCGGAGTCAACTGCGTGGAAAGAACCATCAATCAAACGAACTTTAAAGTCATTCATAGGATAACCTGCCAACACTCCATTTTGCATAGAGGCTTCGAATCCTTTTTGAACCGAAGGGATGTATTCACGAGGAATAGACCCACCCACAATTTCATTGACGAATTGAACACCACCTTTTTCGAAATCTGCATCAACCGGAGAGATAACAACTTGAATATCGGCAAACTTACCACGACCACCTGTTTGTTTCTTGTATGTTTCACGGTGTTCGGTAGATCCAGTGATCGACTCTTTATAAGCAACTTGAGGAGCACCTTGATTAATTTCAACTTTAAACTCACGTTTCAAACGATCGATAAGGATATCTAAGTGTAGCTCACCCATTCCTGAAATAACAGTTTGACCTGTATCTTCATCAGACTTAACTTGGAAGGTTGGATCTTCTTCAGCTAACTTAGCCAAACCAACACTTAATTTATCAACATCTGCTTGAGTTTTAGGCTCAATTGCTAAACCGATAACTGGCTCAGGGAAATCCATTGATTCTAAAACGATCGGATTTTTCTCATCACAAAGGGTATCTCCAGTTTTGATGTCTTTAAATCCAACAACAGCTGCAATATCTCCAGCACCAACATTAGGAATAGCATTTTGCTTATTCGCATGCATTTGGAAAATACGGGAAATACGCTCTTTATTATTAGAACGAGCATTGTACACATAAGTACCTGCATCTAAATTTCCAGAATAAACACGGATGAAACATAATCGTCCTACAAATGGATCTGTAGCGATTTTAAAAGCCAAAGCTGCAAAAGGTTCTTTCACATCGGGCTGACGAACGGTTTCTTCATCTGTTTTAGGGTTAGTACCCACAATTCCCTCAACGTCCATTGGCGATGGCAATAACTCCATCACATAATCCAACATAGTTTGAACACCTTTATTTTTGAAAGATGAACCACAAACCATAGGAACAATTTTCGCATCAAGAGTAGCTTTTCTCAAAGCATCCAAAATTTCACGTTCAGTGATTGAGTTCGGATCTTCGAAGAATTTCTCCATTAACGACTCATCGTAGTCAGCTACTGCTTCTAGAAGTTTCTCTCTCCATTCAGCTGCTTCGTCTACTAAATCATCAGGAATAGGAACTTCGGTAAAGGTCATTCCTTTATCTTCTTCATTCCAGATAATTCCACGATTATTGATTAAGTCAACTACTCCTTTAAAGTTCTCTTCAGAACCGATAGGTAATTGAAGTGGCACAGCGTCGCTGCCCAACATATCTTTAATTTGCTTAACCACCTTTAAGAAGTCAGCTCCAGAGCGATCCATTTTATTAACGAATCCAATTCTTGGAACTTTATAGTTGTTTGCTAAGCGCCAGTTTGTTTCCGACTGAGGCTCAACACCATCAACTGCAGAAAAAAGGAATACTAACCCGTCTAACACACGTAAAGAACGGTTCACTTCAACTGTAAAGTCAACGTGTCCTGGCGTATCAATTACGTTAATATGATAGTTATTTCCTCTGTACTTCCAACCTACGGTTACAGCAGCAGAAGTAATGGTAATCCCACGCTCTTGCTCTTGTGCCATCCAGTCAGTAGTGGCAGACCCTTCGTGGGTCTCACCTAATTTATGGTTCACTCCTGAGTAAAAAAGGATACGCTCAGTTGTGGTTGTTTTACCAGCATCAATATGTGCGGCAATCCCAATATTTCTTGTAAACCTAAGGTCTCTATTAGACATAATGATATTTAATTATACTGTGTTCGCCTAAAAATAAGACACCGATAGCATTCCTTTCAAAGGAGAAATGATGCTATCGGTGAATAATACAGGCATTTTGTTTAATTTAGAATCTGAAGTGAGAGAAAGCTTTGTTAGCTTCTGCCATCTTATGTACGTCTTCTTTTTTCTTAACAGCCGCACCTTCACCTTTAGAAGCCGAAATAATTTCGCCTGCTAATTTCTCATACATGGTTTTTTCACCGCGTCTGCGCGCATAGCTGATCAACCATTTCATTCCCAACGCAATTTTACGCTCTGCACGTACTTCCATTGGCACTTGAAAATTCGCACCACCCACACGACGAGATTTAACCTCAACGGAAGGCATTACGTTATTTAAGGCTTTCTTCCAAGTATCTAAGCCATTTTCACTGGTCTTTTGCTCAACCAACTCAACAGCATTATAAAATATAGAATAAGCGATGGATTTTTTTCCATCGTACATCATGTTATTAACAAATCTGGTAACCTGAACGTCATTAAATTTCGGATCAGGTAAAATGATTCTTTTCTTTGGTTTTGACTTTCTCATTTCTTATTGTCCTCCGTTTAATTATTTCTTTTTACCTTTTGCAGGTGCTGCTGCAGCTTGTCCTGGCTTTAGGACGTTTAGCACCATATTTAGAACGACGTTGGTTACGTCCGTGCAACACCTGAAGTATCTAAGGCACCACGAATGATGTGGTAACGAACACCTGGTAAATCTTTAACACGACCACCACGGATCAATACGATCGAGTGCTCTTGTAAGTTGTGACCTTCTCCTGGGATGTAAGCGTTCACCTCTTTTCCGTTGGTTAAACGTACACGCGCAACTTTACGCATTGCTGAGTTTGGTTTTTTAGGGGTAGTGGTGTATACACGTGTGCAAACTCCTCTTCGCTGTGGACAGCTGTCCAACGCTGGTGACTTACTCTTGTCAACCATAGCTACTCTACCTTTTCTAACTAATTGTTGAATAGTAGGCATTCTTGTTTTTTAATTTGCGTTTATTCCTAATTCTTTTTAGGACTGCAAAGATAAGTCTTTCTGTTTTACAAATCAAGCCATTGTGACTAATTTATTGTTCTTTTTTTTATTTCAAAAATAAAACCATATCCTACTTTTAACTTTAAGTCGTATTTATTCACTAATCAACCTTCGAATAAACAAACTACGTAAAGAATCAAACTAAAGTTTTTAATAAAATTTATTTCGATATTAATTTGTTTAATTAAATAAGCCTCTTAAATTTGACTGTCACAATATCATTATACTCCTAATTCTTTACATTCAAATTTTAAACAATTTTTTAAACTTAAAAAGACAATTGATGGATTTTCTACAAAACAATTTAATTTATCTTATCCCTGCTGCCGGTGTAATTGGCATCATTATCATGCTGCTAAAAAGTGCATGGGTCACGAAGCAAAATGCAGGAGATGAAAACATGAAAGTCTTGGCCGGTTACATTGCCGATGGATCAATGGCCTTTTTAAAAGCAGAGTGGAAAGTGCTTTCCTATTTTGCGGTTATTGCTGGTATCTTATTAGCATATACGGGAACGCTGGTAGAGACCTCCAGTTGGGTTATTTCAATATCATTCTTGATAGGTGCATTTATATCAGCACTTGCGGGCTATATTGGCATGAGAATCGCCACCAAAGCTAACGTCCGAACCACACAGGCTGCTCGAACAAGCTTAGCTCAAGCGTTAAAAGTATCTTTTACTGCTGGTAGCGTAATGGGAATTGGTGTAGCGGGACTGGCTGTATTAGGGCTGGGTTCCCTCTTTATAGTTTTCTATCAAATGTATGTGGGCTTTGGAGGGCCAGCGAATGGAATCGAAATGACAAAAGCCTTAGAGGTCTTAGCTGGTTTCTCATTAGGAGCAGAATCTATTGCGCTTTTTGCGAGAGTGGGCGGAGGAATCTATACTAAGGCAGCTGATGTGGGAGCGGATCTTGTTGGAAAAGTAGAAGCGGGCATTCCCGAAGATGACGTCCGTAATCCAGCCACCATTGCCGATAATGTAGGGGATAATGTTGGCGATGTAGCCGGAATGGGCGCCGACTTGTTTGGATCCTATGTAGCCACCATCTTAGCGACAATGATTTTAGGAAGAGAAATTGTTTCAGTAGATAACTTTGGAGGCATCGCTCCCATTCTTCTTCCAATGCTGATCGCGGGCCTAGGGTTATTGCTATCTATTGTATCGACCTATTTTGTAAAAATTAAAAAAGAAACGGATAGTGTGCAATCAGCACTAAATATCGGCAACTGGTCTTCTATTATTTTAGTGGCTATTGCTTCTTACTTTGCTGTCTATTGGTTATTGCCTGATGGAGAATTTCATTTGGTAAGGGACGTCGGTATGGATGGTATATTAAAGGAAGGCACTAATGTTTTTACTAAAACTGGTGTTTTTCTTTCTATTATAGTAGGATTAATCGTTGGCACACTCATGAGTATTATTACTGAATACTATACTTCCATGGGCAAACCACCAGTCCAGTCTATTATTCAACAATCATCGACTGGCCATGCTACCAATATTATCGCAGGTTTAGCAGTAGGAATGCACTCTACAGTGCTACCTATCCTTGTTTTGGCAGCGGGAATATATGGTTCTTTCCATTTTGCTGGGTTTTATGGTGTGGCGATTGCCGCTGCTGGCATGATGGCGACTACGGCTATGCAATTATCAATTGATGCTTTCGGACCCATTGCGGATAATGCAGGTGGCATTGCAGAAATGAGCGGCCTACCACCAGAAGTAAGAAAACGTACTGATAACCTTGACGCAGTTGGGAATACAACTGCAGCAACAGGAAAAGGCTTTGCTATTGCTTCAGCTGCTTTAACGTCACTTGCTTTATTTGCCGCCTTTGTCGGCGTTGCCGGAATTGATAAAATCGACATTTATAAAGCAGATGTTTTAGCAGGCCTATTTGTTGGAGGGATGATCCCTTTCATTTTCTCCGCTTTATGTATATCAGCTGTAGGGAAAGCCGCTATGGAAATGGTTCAAGAAGTGCGACGTCAATTTCGCGAAATCCCAGGCATTATGGAATATACAGCAAAACCAGAATACGACAAATGTGTCGCAATTTCTACCGAAGCTTCCATTAGACAGATGATGCTACCAGGTGCTATAGCATTAATAACCCCGATCATTGTTGGCTTTGCTTTTGGCCCTGAAGTATTAGGCGGACTTCTAGCAGGGGTTACAGTATCAGGTGTTTTAATGGGACTCTTTCAATCGAATGCTGGTGGAGCATGGGACAATGCTAAAAAATCTTTTGAACAAGGAGCTGAAATCGGTGATGAAATACATTATAAGAACTCTGAACCTCATAAAGCGTCCGTAACTGGCGATACCGTAGGTGATCCATTCAAAGATACATCTGGACCATCAATGAATATCTTAATTAAATTGATGTCAATAGTTTCGCTTATTATAGCACCACATATTGCTGTCATAATTGAGACACCAGCAACTAAGGTCAGTAGCACATTAAAAGAAAAGACGATTCTTGTTAAAAAAGCACAAGAGCCAAAAACGGCGACAATAAGACTGTTTTAAACAATCATCGTTTCTTAAAAAAAACAGCAGCTAAAGAAATATCTCTCTGGCTGCTGTTTTATTATTTTAATGTGTTTTTAAATATCTCTAAACCATTCTTGAAATTTTTCACCTAATAGAAATACTGGCTTTTCTTTCCCATTTAACGCACTTATTAGTCCCGAGATCCACATAATTAACAAGATAATGGAACCAATAATAGAGATCACCCATCCAAGTATCGGAATAATATTAATTATCCCTAATACCAAAGCTGTTAAAACCAATCCTAACGATTGTCGGATATGATAGAGTGCAAAAGAATTCTTCTTCTCTATATTTAGTACAAAAGCTATTATCAGTCCAATGAAAGTAATATAAGCGATGATCGCGATAGTTTTTCCCTCGGTGATAATATCAGACCTGGAAATTGGAGTTTTTATTGGCTCATTTTGTGGCATTTCCATAATGGTATTTTTAATTTATTATTTGTTGGTATCTTAGTTCAGCATTCATTAAATTATACACTATTGTTATCGTCACCACAATAACATACATATCAAATCTTTTGTTTTATTAAAGTTTATAAGCAGTTAGCTGCATAGACGTTCCTAACTTACCCTTTTCATCAAAGTCTTCCTGTTTTATCACTCCAATTCCCGGAGCAAACCATACGTGTTCGACAGTTGATGGCATTTTCCGCTTCATGCCAATTATTTTCATACTTGACATTCTAACCCCGCTAATTTTCATACAATCAAAACTACCTGCTGCTGTTGTTACCCTTTCTTTGGCAACTACCTTTCTATCTGTAAGTGTAGAAATCATTTCAATTGAAAGTTGTTGAGTCGGACTGCTTTTTATAGAAACAGAAACATCCTTGAGTACTTGGCCAGGATACATACTTTTAGGAAAATCCATAAACCCGTCGCTAAATCCTATTTCTGTATTATCCAAGGCTCTTTGAACACTAGCATTATCAGCACCTTCCTGACCTGCCTGCTGCATAGCCTGTTTTATCAATGAGCCAAAATCCATATACATCTTATCTCCTGCACATTTAAATTGCATAGTAAAGCTATTCCCTTTATTATCAGAAGTCGTCGCATCGGCTACCGTTACTTGTCCTTCATTGTAAACTTTTGAAATTTCCATTTTGGACTTATTCAGCAACCCTCCTTTCCCATCCTTGGTTTCAAATTCCATCATTGCACCTGATTTAAACCAAATAAATTCAGTGCAGTCGCTGCCCGACATCAACACAAGTCCTTCTGAAAGTGCTGAGGTATTATTGGAAGAGGTTTGGACGTCTACTTGCTTATTTTGAACACTGGGCGATATTGCATCCGTTCGCTTATCTCTAGTTTCGTTCGAGGAATTGTTTAATAAGTTATCTATGGGCTTATCTACTTCATTACCTGCCTTATCAAGTACTTTATCAACACTCTTATCGGCCTTACGATCGACCCTTTCTTCTAACTTTTTCTCGATTTTCTTTCCTAATCCTTTTAATATTTGGGCTTCACTTTCGTACACTCCAAAAATTAACACCAAGCTGAGTAATACTGCAATTTTCTTCATCACAATAATTTATTTTTAATTGACTACTTCTAGTCACTAAGCTACTACATATAAAGTAATTATCATAATCTTATGCAATAATAAAATTACATTTAACTTCCTCTAAATGGAGTCAAATAATATCCTCGTTATATCTTCCTTTAAAGAGGCTTAATAATTAATTTCTAAAAACATCTATTCGCTCATGTTGTTCCTTATAAAAGATTTCAACTTATCAATCATGGAGACAACAATGAAGGGCCTTGTATATGGCGGTCCGGGGATAATCGAATTAAAAGAAATCCCAAAACCAAGCATAGAAAAACCAACCGATGCTTTAGTGAAGATTATAAAGACTACAATTTGTGGCACTGATCTCGGAATTTTGCATGGTAAAACCCCTTCTTGCAAACCAGGAACAACTCTCGGACACGAAGGAGTTGGTGTAATTGAAGAAATTGGTGATGGGGTCAGAAGCTTTAAAAAGGGTGACCATGTGATCATTTCATGCATTACTTCAGATGGAACATGCGAGTATTGCAAAAAACAGATGTATTCTCATTGTGAGGATGGCGGATGGATATTAGGGCATTTAATTAACGGTACCCAAGCGGAATACGTAAGAATTCCACATGCAGACAATAGTCTCCACCATATACCGGCTGGATCTGATGAAGAGGCACTGGTGATGTTAAGTGATATATTACCTACAGGTCATGAAATTGGTGTATTAAATGGATGTGTGAAACCGGGAGATACTATTGCAATTGTTGGTGCTGGACCAATTGGTATGTCCTCATTGTTAACTTCTCTTTTTTATTCACCTGCAAAAATTTATATGATTGATTTGGATGAGAACCGACTTGACGTGGCAAAACGCTTTGGTGCTACAGATGTCATTAATTCTGACAAAGAAGATGCAGCGAAAAGAATTATGTCAGAAACTAAAGACGGGGTCGATGTCGCTATTGAAGCAGTCGGGGTATCCGCAACTTTTGACGTTTGCCAAAAGATTATTCGCCCGGGTGGGCATATTGCAAATGTGGGCGTACATGGGAAAAGTGTGGATTTTCAGCTTCAGGATCTCTGGATAAAAAATATTACACTGACAACCGGCCTGGTTAATACCAACACTACTCCCATGCTCTTAAAAACCGTTGTTTCAGGAAAAATAGATCCTAAAAAACTGATAACACATCATTTTAAATTAGCCGATATTCTTCATGCTTATGAAATATTTGGAAATGCTTCGAAAGAAAAAGCAATGAAGGTTATCATTGAACCGTGATACCGGCTAAGATTCAATAAAGCTTAAATTACTCTGATTACCAGTAATTTATCTATTATTAAAAAGATAGGAGAGTTAAATAAAATAGGAAAGCCTAGAGTGAAAATCTAGGCTTTGTTTGATTATTACGACTTTTTATTGTACTGGTGTAATTACTATTTTTCTGAATTCAATTGGGCCGTGATCTCCCTGAATATAAATAGGACCCGGTTCTCCTTCATTACTGTCAATTGCTCCGCCTGTAATACCAGGTATTTCCTGATTGCTGATAATGGTCTTCCCGTTAGCAACGATCGTTACCTTCCTACCGACTAAAGTAATATCAAAAGTTTGCCATTGATCGGGGCCCAGGGCAGCAATTTCACTAGGACTTAAAAATCCATATACTCCACCAAATAAGATATTTGATGGATGTGCCTCTTTCGGACTATCTTCAATTTGTACTTCGTACCGACCTCTTAAATATACACCACTATTACTGCCTTTTTGGTATCTAAACTCAACGTGCAATTTGAAATCTGTGAATTGCCTGTCCGAAATCAAATTGGACCCTGACTTAGAACTCGTCAGTACCCCATTGATAACTTCCCATTGGTTATTCCCCAATGCTTTCCAACCTGTTAGATCTTTCCCGTTAAATAATTCAATTGGCTTAGCCCAAACTGGAGCGGTAGCCCTTGTCAAGTAAGGCGCCTTTACCCCTTTCCAATTATACTTTCTGCCGTTGC
>CAVOLQ010000002.1:0-837679 GCA_963696875.1 uncultured Sphingobacteriaceae bacterium | reverse complement strand
CCCCTCAAGATGGTACGTCTACCAATTTCGCCACCTGGGCAAGAGTTTCAGGTGGCAAAGATATCATTTCCTAGCAATTTCTTAGAAAGAATCTGCGAAATTTAATCTGTATTTTTCAAAATATCGTTATCTTTATAAGGTACAATTAAAACCATATTCCTCTAAAGTCAAGATTATCATGATTCTTTAAAAGATGTGTTATGAAACCATCATGAGTTCACGAATTTCTCAATCGAAATTAATAATTCGCTAATGATACTTCATCACCAACGTAAAAAAATATTCTGATGAAAACGATTATAATAACATGGATTTTTACTCTTAGTGTTTTTTGTTACGCTCAAGCCCAAGATGCAATACTGGGTAAATGGCAAAACCCGACCGGGGAGGGCCGTATTGAAATTTATAAAAGAGGAGACATGTATTTTGGGAAAATATATTGGCTTCAAGAACCTAATAATGATCAAGGGACACCAAAGTTAGACGTTAAAAATCCTGACCCCAATAAGCAAAAACGACCTGTCAAAGATTTAGAGATATTAACGGGTTTTACTTATAAAGGTAATAATGCATGGGCCGATGGGAAAATTTATGATCCAAAATCGGGTCGAACATACAATGCTAAAATAGCACTTAAGAACCCAAACACTTTATTTCTCCGCGGTTATGTAGGAATTAGTTTATTCGGAAGAAGTGAAACTTGGAAAAGGGTAAATTAACGCCTTTTCCTCTAATGTTAATGTTCAACTATTTTCTTGTTTTTCATTTTAACCTACTTAAAAAATCAGATAATGTGTTTAGTTCTTCTTTGCTAATTATTCCTCCGAATGCGGGCATATCTGGGCTGCCGTTTATGATTTTTAATTCCAGTTGAGCTTTCGTTAAGGATCTTCCTATTTGACTTAAATCGGGACCTACATGCCCTCCATTTTTGTCAATTTGATGGCAATATTGACAACCTTTATTGTAAAATAAGACTGCACCGGCTTTTAACTCGGGCTCTTGAAATTTTGTGATGCCTGTTAGGGGGCGAGTATCAAAGTCTGGAGACCATGGTTCTTTCAATCCTATGAATAGTAAACTCAAAACAAATACAACAACACAAATAGAACCCAAAATAGCCCATGGGCGTCGGATTGGACTTCTTTCGCCTTTATTTGAGAAAAAAGGAAGTGCTAACAGTCCGAAAATGACCAGGATTGGCCCTAAAAATATCACATAAGATTCAATGCTTGGGGGCATTAATGCAAAGATCGCGAAGAAAGGTAGCATATACCAATCTGGGCGAGGTGAAGTGAAAACAAGCGAAGGATCCGGTGGATGTGTTAGTTCAGGAGGTCCTATTACGATAGCTAAGCCGATGATAATAAGTATAACTAAAGCTGCGAATAAAATATCCCTCCACGCTGCATTAGGCCAAAAGGGTACTCCCTCGGTTTTCAAAAGATTGGCATACCAAGCTTTGTACGTTTTAGGATCTACTTTTTGCCCTACTTTTGGAGGTTCCGAGATGCCAAGGTGAAGAACTAAATAAAGATGGAAGCTAATAAAGGTAAATAAAAGTGCGGGGATGATGAAGACATGGTAAGAAAAAAAACGACTTAGGGACTGTGCGCCTATGGTATCACCACCTAAAATTAATCTTGCTAAATAGGTTCCTATTAGTGGTACTCTTCCCAATTGTTGCGCCGCAACAACTGCTGACCACACTCCATTAGAATCCCAGCGTAGGAGTTGACCAGTAAATCCCATGAAAATTGTGAGCATAAGTAAAACGACACCGCTTAGCCAACTTAATTCACGTGGGTATTTGTAGGCTGCTAATAGGTATACCCGCAACATGTGAATTCCCACCATGATGATCATTCCAGAAGCCCCGAAATAATGAATACCTCTTAATGTATTGCCAAAAGCAGCACGATCGGTAATGAATTCTAGCGATTGGTAGGCGGCTTCGGAGGAAGGTTGGTATAATAAGGATAGTGCTACGCCTGTGATAACTTGAAGAATCAAACAAAATAGGGTAGCGCTCCCAAAAACATACATCCATTTAGATTTTGGTGGTACAGGATGTTTAAAAAGCGATTGATTTAATGTAGATAAACCTGTTCGTTCATTACACCACATTCCTATTTTTTTGACAAGCCCCATAAAACCGTCTTTAAGCTAGAATGTTTGTAATGGGCAGTGGTTGCGTCATTAATTGTACTTTTCCATTATTTATGCGTACCGGATATTGTATTAATCCCTTTGGAGGTGGACCCGAAGCAACCGATCCATCTTTGTAATATACGCCGCCGTGGCAAGGGCACATAAATAGTTGGGCCCCCTTTTCCCAGCGTACAGGACAACCCAGATGGGTGCAATTGACTGAAAATGCAATGATGTTCTTTTCTGATTCTCGTCTGACCCATGCTGCGGAGTGTGCTGTTATTCCCGCCCAAGGTTCTGGGTCTGGGTTTTCAAATTTCACTAATTGAGTGTTTCCAATTTTAAACTGATTTAAACCTCCTATATCTCGCCAGGTTTGTGGTGGTTGGCGTAATAGTGGGGCAAAAAGTGCACTGATTAATGGAATACCAGCAGCGGCAGCTGCAAGAGCACTGAGACCTAGGCTGATCTTGATTAAGAAACTACGTCTATCTTCGTTTATTTCATCTTTTTTCTTCATGGTTTATTTCTATTAACCAACCTACCAAAGCAATAAAAAATAGAAGGATACCACTTATTCCAATGATCCAGCCTGTGAGTATGGCCCAAAGGCTTAGTGATAGGCCGAAAGCTAAAATAAAAGGCCAGTAAGTAGGCTTGGGCAGCTTTTTTGGTTTTGCTTTCCCAACATAATCTTCGGAAGTAGACTTTTCTTTTGTCGGATTAATCATTGTTTTCGGAAATTAATAGTTCAGGTTGATGAAATGGTCTTTTGGTCTGTGTTTTTATATTATCAGGTACTTTTAGCCAGTTAAATAATAGATAAAGCACTCCAAATAAGTAGACGAAGCAACAAGGAACCCACATGATTAATCCGGCGGTTTGCTGATCGGTTTCAGTGCTCATTGAACCAGAAGTGTTGCTAATGGTATCCATAGCGTGCATATAAATCCCTGTAGGAGCAAAAGTGATCAGTAAGCCTAATAGGGAGCAGGCAATGCAAGCTGTAAAAAGGTAGACAATGCCTAATGGAGGATAGATACGAAAATTTCTTTGAGGATTGACGATAGGCCAAGTGAAAATAATTCCGCCGATCAATAGACTTCCGATGTGTGCAAATTCTATAATGCTAAAGCTGCCTTGATGACCGATCATGAGTGCTTCGAAAATAGATGGGATATGCCAAAACCACATCACTGTAATTCCTGTTATCCAGCAAAATAAGGAATGTCGTAACAGGAAATGGTAAGCTTTTCTAAAAATGATGGGATGTGTATTTGTTCTATTTGGCCAACCAATAACCATTAGAGGTGCACACGCTAATAAAAGTAGGACATGGATGAGCATGTGGGCTGTAAACTGCATGGAATGCAAATAAACATGATTGGTCAATATGCCGACTGTCATCAAAATTAAACCGCCGAAATAAAAAAGCCATAATCTTTGCACTTTAAACCCGGTCAGCCAGAAATAGAGTAGACTAAAGGAGATCAATAGGGGTATAATCTCGCTATTTTCTCTTATTGAATTGATAAGCATTTCCATAGCATTATTTAAAAATAAGGTAAAACATAAACGGTCGTAAAAACGAAAAGCCAAACGATATCTACAAAATGCCAATAAATGCCTACTGCACTTAAGACGGTAGTTTTGTAGCAATTAAAATTTTTTCGGAAAAATTGTACTAAGACGATCCCCAGAGTAAAAAGTCCGATCAACACGTGTAACCCGTGAAATCCTGTAAGGGTGAAAAAACCAGTAGAAAATACATTTTTACTGATGGTAAACCCTTTTTCTAATAAACGATAATATTCTGAACCTTGCCCGATTAGGAAAATAATTCCTAAGATAATCGTGGTTGCTAGCCAGTATTTTAGGTTCTTCATATTGCCGATCTTTTGGCTTCTTTCGGCGCGCCATAAGGTGAAACTACTGGCAAAGAGAACGATTGAAAACACGGCGGCGGCTTTAAGGTCCAACGTAGTCTTTGAATCGATATGAAAAGTAGCGTTGTATGTAAAGTACATAAAGGCGATGATCAGTGCTAAAAAGAAAATCGTTTCCATTCCTACAATCAGTTTTACCATTAACTTATTCATCTTTTGTTTCTTTGATTAGACCTTTTTTTACTTTTAAATCTCTAAAGGGTCGGTAACTAGTAACCTCGATAACCCGATCAAAGTTTTTTAAATTTGGAGGAGAAGATGTTGTCCATTCTAAAGTATAGGCATTCCATGGATCGTCAGGAGCTTTCTCACCGTTTCTAGCTTTAAATAAAATATATATTAGAAATAGAAATGAAAGCCCCATTAGAAAAGCGCCTATTGTAGATGTAAGGTTCATTGCCCAATATCCAGGGAGATCAGGATAGGTATATACACGACGTGGCATGCCGACGATTCCTAGAATGTGCTGGATGAAGAAGGTAAGGTTAAACCCGATTACAAATAGCCAAAAAAACCATTTTCCTAGTCTTTCGTCAAGCATTCTTCCACTCATTTTTGGGAACCAGTAAAATAGCCCTGCTAATAAACCGAATATACTGCCTCCTAAAAATACATAATGTATATGGGCAACAACATAATAGGTGTCCGTGAGTTGCCAATCAAGAGGTACAACGGCAAAGGAAATGCCACTTAAGCCGGCAATTGTAAACTCTACTAAAAATGCAATCGCAAATAACATGGATGTGCTGAACCTAAGCGAGCCGCCGTGCATGGTACCCAGCCAAGTGAATATTTTTATTCCTGTAGGGATTCCAATCAACATACTACTGGCTGCAAAGAATCCATTTATTGTAATGCCGAGTCCAGTTGCAAACATATGATGTGCCCATACACCAAATGCTAATAAAGCAATAGCCATTCCTGAACCTACCATAATTCCATATCCAAAAATATGTTTTCGTGAAAAAACTTGAAAAACTTCGGATAGAACGCCAAAAGACGGTAAAATCAAAATATACACCTCTGGATGGCCAAATAACCAAAACAGATGTTGCCAAAGCAGAGGAGATCCGCCTGTCGAGGCGCTAAAAAAATGAGCCTGTAACTGCCGATCGAGCAGTAGCATACTTAACGCTGCATTTAAAGAGGGAAATGCAGCTAATATGAGAAAGGAATTGACTAAAACCATCCACACAAAGATGGGCATCTCTTTAAGTCTCATGTCTATTGTCCGCATTTTTAAGATAGTGACAATCAGGTTAGCTGCGGTACTGACGGTACCTATTCCAGCTAGCAATAAACCGATACAATAATAGTCTATTCCACTTGTCGGAGAGTAGACCTTTTGGTTAAGGGGTGCATAGTTAAACCAACCTGCATTCGGAGCTCCGCCTGCCAAGAAGCTGAAATACAAAAGGATGCCTCCAAAAAGAGCTATCCATAAACTAAAGGCATTTAATCTGGGGAAAGCCATATCGTTAGCTCCAATCATCAAGGGAACTAGGTAGACAGAAAATCCTAAGATGGCGGGAGTAGCGACAAAAAATACCATGGTTGTACCATGCATAGTAAATAGCTGGTTATAAAGTTCTGGGGTAAGGAAGTCATTGGATGGCATTAATAATTGGGTTCGCATTAATAAGGCCGCAATGCCCCCAATAATTAGAAATAAGACTGCCATAAAAAGGTACATAATTCCTATTTGCTTATGGTCAACAGACGATATCCATTGAAGCAGTCCCTGATTGTTATTGATTTTTATAGAGGGTAAGGATTGCTCAGGTGATGGTATCTTTTGTGCGTCCATGGTTATTTCAATTGGGAGATAAAGGATACCAAATCCTTAATACTATCTTGTTGATAAATGAATTTAGGCATCATCGAGCCTGGTTTTATTTTCTGAGGGTCGCTAATCCACTTCATTAAATTGCTATCTGTATTGATCAGCATTCCTGATAATAAGGTAGATCGACTTCCAATGTGAGTTAGATCAGGGCCGATTTTCCCTTGAGCTGTCGTTCCCTTTATGGTATGACATGAGCTACAGGTTGATTTTAAGAAGATGTTTTTACCTTTCAGGACTTTTTCTCCTGTTGCTTCTATTGCGGGTTTTTGATTTGCAGTTATCCAATCTTGAAAGTCTTCTGCGCTTTGAGCAATGACTTTAATGCGCATCCAAGCATGTTGTGCGCCACAGAACTCACTACATGTCCCTTCGTAAACTCCTGGCTTACGGATGGTAATCCAAACATGGTTATCCCTTCCTGGAATTAAGTCCATTTTATTTCCTAAGGCGGGAACCCACCAATCGTGAATGACATCCGCGGATTTTAATTGTATTAAAAGTTTCTTTCCCACCGCCATATGTACCTCGTTTGCACTAGTAACGCTGTCTGCAGGGTAGTTTACATCCCACCAAAACTGATGTCCTGTAATGATGATATCTGGCTTTTGACCAGCAATCGGGCTTTCTACTTTACGCATGGTATCGATCGTTAAATAGAAGAAGATACCTACGAGAATAGTTGGCCCCGCAACCATCCATCGTTCAACGGTTTTATTGTCTCGTGTTTGCTTTGGTTCGAGATCCGAAGGTTTTGAACGGTATTTAAAAAGAATATAGGTCAACAAAATAATAACAAGAAGAAGCACCACCGATGCCGCGATTATAAAATAAATCGAGAGTCTATAAATTTGGTCCGCCTGTTCAGAGGCTGGATCCACTATAGAATCTAAGAACAGTGGCATTTCTTTTTATTCTTATATTATTGACTAAATATTTGCTCTTGTGGTGCATCTTTCCTGGAAACAGAAGGTAAAATAGCAGGGACATCTAGTCTTGCTACTCCGATGGATTTGTCTGCCATTCCATAGTAAACGTCAATTCTATCTGGGGTGCCAAGATCATCTCTCCTGTCTATTCCGGTAGGAAATACAACGTCATCCACAATGCCTATGCGTTCATGCTCTGTCTCTGGGGTTAACACAGGGTCCTTTGATCTATATTCAATAAATTGTGGGTGTTTTTCATTCAGGACCATTACACCTGCAGAATAGCACATTTGAAATCCATTATGGACTGTGGCTTCACTGACGCCATGATAAATAACCAACCAGCCATGTTTTGTTAGGATCGGAGGGGCGCCTCCTCCAATTTTAAGGTTCTCCCATGGTTCCACTGGGCTAGCAAGTCTATGATGGGAGGTGAACTTTCCAAAATGGTTGTATTTCTCTTCATCTAAATCTAAAGAACAATAAGAAATCCAGATACTTTCATGCTCAAGATCGATATGTCTAGTATGATCAATAGCATCATGAGTTTGCTTTACAGTATCTTTAGGTAGGGTTCCTTTGAAAAGAGGCCGATGAAGAAGTGCCATTCCTTTATGTTTTGCTGGGTTAGGAATAGCATAAGGAAATACGGCCGCATCTTTATTATATACACCATCAAATTCGATTCCTTTATAGGGGCTAAAAGAAACTAATCCCATACGTTCCCATTGGAATAAATTCTTTGACCTAGCGAGTGCGATTCTTGCTCCATTCGGACCATAAGCTGTATAAGCCATGACATAATGCTCCAGCGGTTCAACATATGTTATCCGAGGGTCTTCACATCCCCCTCCACCATTTGGTCTCAATTCATAATCCATTTCAGGCTCCAGAGCGATGCCTAATCGTTCTACGCCATTAGGGTCCCCAGATTTATCAAATTTCACTTTACAAATACCAATTCTAGAGAAATTACCTTTTGCTACCATTCTTGGAAATAAATAAAGTTCTCCATCTGCTCCGCGAATAGCGGCAGGATTCAATACCCCTTCAACTTCTAAAGGGTTATCTTTTTCGGGCTCCATTATTATCCCGATTCTATGCATTTTAAATTCATTCATCGTTTTATATTTATTGGATTCAATCGATTTTAGAGCTTAACTCTTAATTGTCTATGTTCATTGTAATTGCTTTAGTCTGATATTAATTTTTCAATTTCTCTATATGTCGTTAACTGCTTATCATCCATGCATGCAATAATTGCTTCGATTACTCTTTTGGTTTCAGTGGGGGTACTGATATGAATACATGTAGCCTTGGTTTTGGTTGCAGGGTAATCATTACCACCGGGGAAAATGGCATCGCCAACAAAGATCATTTCTGTCTCATCTATAGATAAAACTTCACTGAGTTTCTTGATGCCATAAGCTTTATCAATACCAGGTTTTGTAATATCAATTGACGTTGTACCGCCTAAACGCACGGAAAGTTTAGGAATTAACGTGTCAAGAATGGCTTTTATTTTTTGCCGCTTAGCAAAATCTGGATCCCATTTAGATTTTTCTTCTAAAGGAGCCTCTTGCCCCAAAGCCGAAAAGGTAATCTGGCTTTCTCGGTCCTCAATTTGTTCTCCCCAAGTTTTTGGGATGCTGGTTTCTGTTTTCTCAATAGCTGCTTTTAGGGCATTTACTATATTTTCTTTTTCTTCCTTACTAAGATTCTCAGAATAAAGCTTCTTCCAACCCTCTTGGTATTCATAAAACTTAGCCCCGGTGGTCGGGAGAATAAATAAGTTTTTAAAATTGGTATTGTTGGGAAGAGGGTCAATAACCTGTTTTTGAAATTGAGACCAGTCGCCACCTGAAATAACAGCACCTTTCATAATACTCAAAAGCCTATTTAAAAGTCCAGCCATTTCATCGTCGATTGATGATTTGCTTTCTGCAAGAGTACCGTCAAGATCGAAAACAATTAACTTTTTCATGAGAATGATCTTTTGTAATTGGAAATGCGTATTAATGAGTTTGTTGCACTCTGTTGTGATTTTCACGAAGCTCATGATGGTTTCATTTCTTCGGTCTTATAATAATTATCTTTTTTAGGCAGGGCTATTTCAAATATTTGTAAAGGTTGATGTGGTTTAAAAGTACAAATACCCAATATTGCCGGTAGCAACATTACATCTCCTTTATGAAGCATATATTCAATGCCATGATATTCTAAACTTCCACTACCTTCAATGCAAACTAAAATCCTTGGTAAACTTTCTTCTCCTACTTTAAATGGTTGATCACTTTGAACTCGCCATAGAATAAAATAGTCGCAGTCAAAAAGCTTTTCGCGGAATTGGGGAGCGGTGGACTCCACTTTTAAAACCTGCGGACAAATTGGACCCTGTGAATAATTGATACAGGCAATAGCTTGTTCTACTTGCAATTCTCGACGTTTTCCTGTTTGTTTATCAATGCGATCCCAGTCATATAAGCGAAATGTAATGTCGCTGTTTTCTTGAATTTCAAAAACCACAACATCGGTTAACGTGTGCACCGTACCAGCAGGAATAAATATCGCATCTCCAACTTCAGCTTTGAAATTTGGGAGTAGGTCTGTTATATGATGCGCATTCAGAGACGTCTTTAAACTGTCGGAAGTCGTGCCCTCTTTTAAGCCTGCATAAATTCGGCCTTCATTACCTGTTTGCAAGACCACCCAAGCTTCGGTTTTTCCGCGGCCCCCTTCGGGTATGTATTCCTTCATATCATCAGCTGGATGAACTTGGACAGAGAGGACACTCTTAGCATCTAATAATTTCAGCAATAAGGGGAAATGGCTATGATGACCAGCAGCGCTTCCCATTATTGCTACACTTGCTTGTTCCATCAGCTCTGCGATTGTTTTTCCTTTTAGCGCACCTTCAGCAACAAGGCTAGTTTGATCTTTGCGATCGCTCAATAACCAAGCTTCTCCGACTAGTTCGTTACTAGGTAGAGGGGCAGAAAGGAAATTTGCCAATCGATTGCCGCCCCAAAGCCTATACTGATAGATGGGTTCAAACTTTAATGGATATAGGGAATACGGATCCATAATTTATTTTTTAATCACATTTTCTCGTTTTTCGTTTAAACCAATCATTAATTTATCATAGGCGTCGATAAATTTTTGTATCCCTTCGTTTTCAAGCTGTTGAGTGATGAAATTGATATCGATGCCGATTGCATTTAGTCTTCCAAAAACCTGGACTGATTCGTAAAGGCCTTCTTCTATTGTATCTTCTTTTAAGGTTCCATGGTCAGCAAATGCAGTAATTGTTTCTTCAGTAAGTGTATTTATGGTATCAGGACCAATTAAAGAATTTACATAAAGGACGTCGCTATATTTTGGATTCTTCGTGCTCGTACTTGCCCATAAAACTCGTTGAACATTTGCCCCGTTTTCTTTTAATTGATCCCATTCTTTTCCATTGAATATTTCTTTAAAATGTTGATAGGCTATTTTAGCACTTGCAATTCCCGTTTTACCTAATAGTTCTGTGATTTGCTTGTTCTGATCTTCAGAATTTGAGGGTATTATGTAATGGTGGAGCAATTCGTCACAAAGAACGTCGATTCTGCTAAGGAAAAAGCTTGCTACTGACACGGTGTTGATAATCGATTTCCCTTCAGCAAGCCTACGTCTTAACGCGCTTAAGTATGCAAAGACAACAGCCTCATAATTATCGATCGAGAAAAGTAGAGTAATATTTATATTCACCCCCTCATAAAGCATTTGCTCAATGGCTGGCACGCCCTCTTTTGTGCCCGGAATTTTGATGTAGCAGTTTGCTCTATTAACAGATTTATACAATCTTCGTGCTTCATTCATTGAACCCTCGGTATCCCGGGCGAGATATGGTGAAACTTCTAAACTAACAAATCCATCGATGCCTTTGGATTGATCGTAGACGGGTTTTAAAATGTCGCAAGCGTCTTGTACATCTTTTACAGTTAAGGCTTCATAAATTTCTTGAGTAGACCTTCCTGCTTTGGCAAGCTCTTCAATCTGCCCATCGTAAGCATTTCCACTTGTAAAGGCTTTATTAAATATACTAGGATTAGAGGTTATGCCTCTAAGTCCCTCTTCGGTTACTCTCTTTTTGATTTCGCCAGTATTGATTTTTTCTCTTGTTAGGTTATCAAGCCAATAGCTTTGACCGTAATCTAAAAGATCAATTAACTTGTTCATGATTTATCTCCTTCATATTATTATTTTCTATAACCTTTATTTTCTCTAATCTTCTGATATGCCGAGTCTCGTTTGAGAATTTGGCGTTAAGAAAAGCATAGACAATATCTTGTGCCAAAGCAATACCCACTACCCGCTGTCCTATACATAAAACATTTGCATTATCATGTTCTACAGATTGGTGTGCAGAATAAGTATCATGGCAAACTGCAGCGCGTATACCTTTAAATTTGTTTGCAGCAACACTTACGCCGACAGCACTTCCACAAATTAGAATTGCCCGTTCTCCTTCCTTACTTAATATGGCTTTTGCAACTTTGATTGCATAATCGGGATAGTCGTCCGTTGGTTCTTCAGAAAAAGCCCCTAGGTCGATAATTTCAAAAGCTTCTTCTAATGCTTTTATTAACGTGGATTTATAAGCAAAGCCTGCGTGATCGGAAGCTATAATGACTCTCATGACTGTTGGTTGATCATTTTTATTATTTTTCGTACTATATTTTCAGTGGTAAAGCCGTAATGTTTAAAAATTTCTTTTGCGGGCGCACTTGTGCCAAATATTGAAATACCCATCACTTCTCCACTCTCACCAACCCACTCATCCCATCCTTGCATTGCTCCCGCCTCAACTGCTAATCGAAGTTTGCAAGTAGGTGGTAAAACTGAATCTCGATAGGCGGGTGGTTGATTTCTAAAAATGTCCCAGCTAGGCATACTAACTACCCGGGCATCTATGTTTTCACTAAGAAGATATTTCTGAGATTCTAAAACGAGTTGAACTTCTGAGCCAGTAGCAATCAAAATTACTTTTGGATCATTGCTTTTTTCAGGTGATAAAATGTAGGCGCCCCGCATTAGCCCATCTGCAGTAGCAACTGTATTTCTATCGAAAATGGGGAGCTTTTGGCGAGTCAATACCAACATTGTTGGTCCGTTTTTTCTTTTAATAGCATACCTCCACGCGTAAGCGGCTTCATTTGCGTCAGCAGGTCTTATCAAACACATATTTGGCATAGCTCGGAATGACGCTAAATGCTCTATGGGTTGGTGGGTTGTTCCATCTTCTCCTAACCCGATAGAATCGTGCGTCATTATATAAATTACCGGTAATTTCATGATGCAAGCTAATCGAATAGCCGGCCTTGCATAATCAGTAAAAATAAAAAATGTAGCTGCGTAAGGACGTACACCATCATGTAGAGCCAGTCCGGAACTTGCACCGCACATGACGTGCTCTCGAATCCCATAGGCTATATTTCTATTTTCATAATTTGCCTTGTCGAGGTACCCTGAATTTTTAATCAGTGTTAAAGTTGAAGGCTCTAGGTCTGCGCTTCCTCCAATTAGCCAAGGGATTTTGTCTGCAATAGCATTTATAAAATCAGCACTAATTTCCCGTGTTGCTTTCGGACCGTCTTCTGGAGTATAAATAGGAACATCATTGTCCCAATTTTCCGGTAGATCTTGCCGTAAAAAATGATCAAACTGTTTAGCAAGCTCAGGATATTGGTCTTTATAGCTCTCATAGGTTGCTTTCCATTCATTCTCCAGCTGGATTCCTTTGTTTAGCATTGTGTTCATGTGAGTTTTTACCTCATCAGGCACAAGGAACTTTGCATCCTCAGGCCACCCATAGAACTCTTTAGTAAGTTTAATATCTTCTTCACCCAAAGGAGAACCATGAGCTGCTGAAGAATCTTGTTTTGGTGAGCCATAGCCTATGTGTGTTTTTAAAATTATGATGGAGGGTTTATCCGTCACTTTTTCTGCTTTTTCAAAAGCATCTGATATGGCTTCAACGTCATTTCCTCCGTCTGTTAATTCTTGAACATGCCAATGATAGCCTTCGAATCTTTTGGAAACATCATCTGAACAGCTTAATTGAGCTTCTCCTTCAATCGTGATATTATTATTATCAAATAGCCAGATTAGTTTCCCTAAACCAAGATGGCCGGCTAATGAAGCTGCTTCATGGGAAGCACCTTCCATCAAATCTCCATCGCTACAAAAAACATAGGTAAAATGATCAATTAGAATAATTTCTCTGTTAAAAATAGCAGCAAGATGGGCCTCTGCCATCGCCATTCCTACTGAGTTTATTAATCCCTGTCCGAGAGGTCCTGTGGTCGTTTCTATTCCAGGAGTTAGGCTATGTTCAGGATGTCCAGGGGTATTGCTATGCCACTGCCTAAAACGTTTTATGTCATCCAGGGAAATGTCGTACCCGCATAGATATAACATAGAATATTGTAATAGAGAAGCATGTCCGTTAGAAAGAACGAAGCGGTCCCTATTGAACCAACCTGGATTTTTGGGATTAAAACGGAGGTGCTTCATCCATAAGGTAAATGCAGCTGGAGCCAAAGCCATTGGAGTTCCAGGATGTCCAGAATTAGCCTTTTGTACGGCATCCATTGCTAGACATCGGATCGTATCAATACACTTTTCATTAATGTCCATGAAGCATCTCTTGTTAATTGAATTGTATTTATTCAGGTTTAAGAAATACAATTGCTATTACCTATTGTTTAGAAAAGTTTAAAATAAGTCATTCCATTTCCACTCTATAACTACCATTATTTGCTGCATTATTGCAGAGTGCACGATGGAGGAAAGCTTCTTGAGCAGCTTCTGCATTTTCCTCTATCCCATTCCAGATTTCTATTGCGGGGTATTGAAGGGCCCTAGCAAAAGAAAAAGTAAGTGCCCAAGGTAAGGGAGACTTTAAGTTTGAATGCATTGCGTTTAAGTTTTCGGATGCCATCTTTCCCGATTGTCCACCCGATAAAAAAGCTATACCCGGAACTGCTGGTGGTACAGATTTAAATAAGCAGTCTAACGTAAAATCAGCTATTGTTGATGCATCTACTTGTACTTCGCATTCTTTTCCTGGTAAAACCATATTCGGTTTTAGAATGATTGCTTTAAGATCTACTCCTTGTTTATAAAGATGATCAAATAAAACATGTAACGTTTTTTCTGTTACTTCATAACATTTCTCTATAGTATGATCTCCATCCATAAGGACTTCCGGTTCGACGATTGGAACAATTTGAGCTTGCTGACAAATAGCTGCATATCGGGCCAATGCATGGGCATTAGCTTCTATGCATGCCCAAGTTGGTTTTTTTTTACCGATTGTGATCACTGCGCGCCATTTTGCAAAGCGTGCCCCCAACTCATAGTACTCCGTTAAGCGTTCGTATAGACCGTCTAGTCCTTCGGTTATTTTCTCACCTTGAAAGCCGGCCAAATCTTTAGTACCCTTATCTACTTTTATTCCAGGGATAATTCCTGCATTTACAAGAATATCGATGAATGGAAATCCATCTTTTGTCTGTTGACGAATGGTTTCATCACTTAGAATGGCGGCATTAATAAAGCGCTCCAGTCCGGGAGTAGTGATTAATAATTCGCGATAGCTCCGTCGATAATCGACCGTTTGGGGGATTCCTAACTGTGAAAATCGACTATTACAGGTTGTATTGCTTTCATCCATGGCCAAAAGCCCTTTATCACCCAATACCATAGCCTGAGCCGTTTCAATAAGTTCCGACGTTTCAATAAGTTCCTTTGATGTCATGTGTTTAGAATTATAATGTATGAAGCCAATGGTTAGTTAGGTTCTGTAGTTTCAATTTTTTAAACATTTAATAGACAACATTGTTTTCTAAAATAACGTACAACGGAACCGTCCTTTGCACCTGATCGCTTTATCATCATGAAAATGCACAACTCATCTATTAGAATAATTTTCTTCGATATCGGAGGGGTGCTTCTTACTAATGGTTGGGGGCATGAATCTAGGCAAGAGGCAGCTAATAAATTTAATATTAAGTATGAGGAATTTGATGTCCTACATAACTTTATATTCAACATTTATGAAATAGGTAGGATCACCTTGGATGACTATCTTGATATCGCAGTATTCCATAAATTAAGAGATTTTACTAAAAATGAATTCAAGGAATTTATGTTTTCGCAATCAAAAAAATTACCTGGCTTGTTAGATTGGTTAGTGGAATGGAAAAAGAAACGCAGTATATCAATCTTATCACTTAATAATGAAGGACGAGAATTAAATGATTATCGGATAGCGAACTTTGAATTACATCGTTGTTTTGATGGATTTATTTCTTCTTGTGAAGTGGGGATGAGAAAGCCAGATCCTGGAATATATAAACTGGCGACGGGTATTGCACATGCGAAGCCAGAGGAATGTGTTTATTTTGATGATCGATTGTTGCTTGTAAATGCCGCAAAAAAGTACGGAATTCAAAGTTATCATCACCAAGATTTTGCCTCAACACGAGCCATTTTAGAGAATTTAAACATAGAATATAATGAGTAAAACAGAAAGTACTGGAAGTAAGAATAATGTTTTGGGGATGATTGGTTTGGGCACAATGGGTAGGAATTTATTGCTTAATATGTCAGATCATGGTTATGCAGTTTCGGGTTTCGATGTAGATCCTGAAAAAGTTATTCTATTGAACAAAGAGGGTAAAGAAGCCAGTGTAGCGGGCTTTAGCGAGTTAAGAGAACTGGTTGAAAGTTTGAAAATTCCTAGAACAATTATGATGCTTGTGCCTGCGGGTGATATTGTTGATAGTGTTATCCAGGAATTACTGCCTTTAATTGAGGAAGGAGATATTCTTATCGATGCCGGTAATTCGCATTTTACAGATACAACTCGTCGGATCGAAGAATTGAAAAACAAGGGAATACATTTTTTTGGTATGGGAATCTCAGGAGGGGAGGAAGGTGCCAGACAGGGACCTAGTATAATGCCCGGCGGAGACAAGCAGGCCTATGGGGTGGTGAAACCAATTCTTGAAGCTATTTCAGCTAAAGTCAAGGGTGAACCTTGCGTAACATATATTGGTCCGGGCGCTTCCGGCCATTTTGTCAAAATGGTTCACAACGGCATTGAATATGGCTTAATGCAATTGATAGCTGAAACTTATGAGATTTTAAAAAAGGGGTTAAATTTAAGCAACGAGGAAATACATCAGGTTTTTGAAAAATGGAATGAAGGGGTATTACAATCTTATTTATTAGAGATTACTCGTGATATTTTTAACTACAAGGAATCAGGGGGTTATAATTACTTAGTTGACGATATCAAAGACGAAGCAAAATCAAAAGGAACTGGTAAATGGACTTCGCAAATAGCGATGGATTTGACCTTACCGATCCCCGTTATTGATATTGCTGTTTCTATGCGGGATTTATCTAAATATAAGGAATTAAGGGTGCAAGCTGCTTCAATTTATTCACAGAAGAAGGGTGCATTTTTTCAAGAGGAGAACAAATTTTCATTTATCCAGGAATTGGAAGAAGCATTTTACTTCGCTATGATTATCATATATGCGCAGGGAATGCATTTATTGAGCAAAGCATCTGAAGAATATAGCTATCAATTAAAATTGGATCAAATTGCTAAAATTTGGCGTGGCGGATGCATCATCCGTTCTCGCTTTTTAGATATAATTTATGCCGCTTTTGATAAAGATAAAAATTTAAAGCATCTACTATTGGACGATACAGTAAAGCCAATTATCGATAGGTGCCTTCCAAATTTACAATCCGTGGTAATCAGTGCAATTAGTCATGGCGTTGCAATTCCTGCATATTTAACTTCCTTAAGTTATTTCGATACACTACGAAGTGAAAACATGCCTGCCAATCTAATTCAAGCGCAACGGGATTATTTTGGGGCACATACTTATGAGCGCATAGGTGAAAATGGAACCTATCATACCCAATGGGAAAATACTTAAGAACTAATTTACAAAAAATGACGGCAACATCTGTTCATTACCAGCCTACTATATTCATTGTTTTCGGTGCGACAGGCGATCTCACTTGGCGGAAATTAGCACCCGCCTTGTATAATTTATTTTTAGACAAGTCGATGCCTGCTAATTTTGCAATAATAGGTACTGCAAGAAGTAAATTAAGTGATAAAGATTTTCAAGAAAAAATGTTAGATGGTGTAAATCGATTTTCTAGAAATGGTAAAGCGGATAAAAAGATTTGGGAGGACTTTTCTAACCATATTTTTTACCAGTCTGCTGATGTTCAGTCTAACGAAGATTATAAAGAACTTGGCAATAGAATCAAAAAACATGAAGAAGAGTGGAAGCAAAAGGTAAATATAGTTTTTTATCTCGCCGTCGCTCCTAATTTTTTCCCAATCATTGCCAAGCAAATTTCTGTAAATAAATTAGCTACCAATCCTTCTAGAACTCGAATAGTAATTGAAAAGCCATTTGGTCATGATCTTGAATCTGCACAATCTTTGAATGACTTGTTATCAAAACTTTTTCACGAAGAACAAATTTACCGGATAGACCATTATCTCGGCAAGGAAACTGTGCAAAATATAATGGCATTTCGTTTTGCAAACTCAATTTTAGAACCCATCTGGAACCGTAATTATATTGAACACGTGCAAATTTCTGTCACTGAGCAGCTCGGTGTAGAGAATCGGGGCGATTATTATGAAGGCGCTGGAGCTCTGCGAGACATGATTCAGAATCATTTACTACAATTGCTCTGTTTGGTGGCGATGGAAACACCCATTAATTTTAATGCAGATGAGGTCCGTAATCGGAAGGTGGATGTTTTGCATGCTATGCGAAGATTTGAACCTGATGAAATTCGAAAGTTGTCGGTAAGGGGTCAATATGCTAAAGGTTGGATAGAAGGGGACGAAGTAGAAGGCTATCGTAAAGAACCTAATGTGGATTCTCAGTCGAATACAGAGACTTTTGCTGCGGTGAAGTTCTTTATAGATAATTGGCGTTGGCAAGGTGTTCCATTTTATGTACGGACTGGTAAGCGCATGCACCAAACCACCTCGACAATTGCAATTCAGTTTAAAGATGTCCCGCATTGCGTTTTTCCATTTGAAGCCTCTGATAATTGGCAACAAAACCGTTTGGTAATAAGCATTCAGCCTGAAATGAGTATTCGTATGCAACTGCAAGTTAAACGACCCGGATTAGATATGATCTTAAATACTGTGGACATGCTTTTTAATTATCAGGGTACCTACACAAGGGATGAGCCTGAAGCTTATGAAACTCTTTTAACGGATATTATGCTTGGGGATCAAACGTTATTTATGCGCGCCGATCAGGTCGAGGCGGCGTGGCTGCTCCTAATGCCGATTTTAAATTCATGGACTAGCAAAGAGAGTATAAGTTTTCCAAATTATCATGCTGGATCATGGGGGCCAGAGCTTGCGGAAGCTTTAATCGCTCAAGACGGCTTTCATTGGTTTACGCTTCCGTTTGAAAATGAATAGAATAAACCTTAAATTTAAGACCATTAAAATCCTGTAAGATGAGTAAAGACTTATTCCCGGTTCCCACCATTGAAATTAATGAAAAAAGAGCTGCATTGGCACCTTTGGCTATGGATGCATGGCGTAATTTTAGTAGAACAATTTATAAAGAAGGGGCACTTCCTGAAAAAACGAAACAATTAATTGCCGTTGCGGTGGCACATGCTACACAATGTGGCTATTGCATCCGTAGCCATACCAAACAGGCCCTTCGAAAAGGAGCCAGTCAAGAGGAAATTATGGAAGCAATTTGGGTAGCGGCTGAAATGCGAGCAGGTGCAGCAGTTTCACATTCCGCATTGGCAATAGATGAGATGCTTGATGCAAAATAGCTTTTTTTCCGTAGTCATCACGACTTATAATCGGGCTGCCCTTCTAAAAAGAGCCGTTGAATCTCTTATTGGGCAAACTGAAAATGATTGGGAGGCGATCATCATTGATGATGGGAGTACAGACGATACTTATGATCAGATCAGATCGTACTTAGAGAGTTATCCACAAATAAGATATAAAAAGCAAAGTAATCAAGGAACAGTTCGTGCAAAGAATGCTGGAATTGCTTTGGCTAAAGGCAAGTTTATTACTTTTTTAGACTCCGACGATGAATATACTTACGATCATCTGGAAACTAGGAAAGAGATTTTGGAAAATAATTCAAACGTAGAATTCCTTCATGGAGGAGTGAGAATTGTTGGAAATCAATACGTGCCGGATAGACATGATCATAGCAAAAAGATTCATTTGTCGGAATGCGTAATTGGGGGTACATTTTTTATAAAAAAAGAAGTAGCATTGGCTTTAAAAGGATTCAAACCTTTCCCCGTTGGAAATGATGCTGATTTTTTTGAAAGATTAACTAATACTGAAACTGTCGTGTTGAGAACTGAGCTTCCCACATATATTTATCACCGTGAGTTGGAGAATTCTATTACTCATAACTTGCTACATAGATCTAGCTAAGAAGGTAAGATATAGGTATTTAATTATTTACTGTTTGGTGGGTCATTATTGAATATTAAACGGGGACCTAGCTCGACTACCGTTTCGTTGGTCACAGATAGAAGGTTGGAAAATAACTGTGTTCTAGGTGTCCGTTGCGCCAACCTGACATAATAATAATAAATGCCCACCAAACAGTATTTAAGCTTGTTTTGTTTTATAGCTTTTTAAGCGCATCTTTTAATACTAATGCTTCATTATGTAACTTATCTTTAGCTCCATAAATTAAGCTAACGGGTCCTTTTTTTATTTCTTCCTTCAGTAAGGTAACCTGCTCTTTATTTTCTCTAAGTTCATTCAAGTAACGCTTTCTAAATTCTTCCCATTTCTCCGGATCATGGCCGAACCATTTTCGAAGTACCGTTGTTGGTGCTATATCTTTCAACCAAAGGTCTACTTTCGCTTTTTCTTTTGTCAAACCGCGAGGCCATAGCCGATCAACAAGTATCCGTTTCCCATCGCTTTCATCTGGATGCTCATAAACCCTTTTGATATTGATAGCCATTAACAACTTTTTATATAATAACAATAACAAGTGCTTATTGTTTAGTTTCCGATACCTAGTTTAATTGAAAATTGACGATTATGGTTTTTGAATATGCAAAAAGTTGAACAGCGATAAAACGTCAAAGAAGTAAAAACCATTATAAATTCTTACATGTTTGTGATGATTGGTCGTTAAACCATTAAACTTTTTTAAAGTTATAAGGAATTACTTTACAACGTAATTATTACAATATGAAACCATCATGAGCTGCAGGAAGTCACAAACCGAGATGAATAAGTGCTCATGATAGCTTCATCCCAGGTAAAAACAATTTATTCTGATGAAAAAGGTAGTTTTTTTGATGATTCCGCTTTTGATACTTGCATTCAACGCCTGTAGTCAGAAACCATCATCGCAGCATAAACAAGGAATGGCTAGTCCTTCCGAAAACACAAAATTGTATCCCGAAGGAAAACCTGCTGCTTATTGGAAAAAGGTATTGTCTCCCGAAGCATATGAAATAATGGTAAACAAGGGAACTGAAACACCTTTTAACAACCCTTATTGGAACAATCATAAAAAAGGTATCTATGTAAGTGCAGCTACTGGCAAGCCTTTGTTCAGTTCGGATGCGAAATTTGATTCCGATACTGGATGGCCAAGTTTTTTTCAACCAATAGATCCAATGGCTATTAAAATAATCAAAGATACGTCGGGTGGAATGATTAGGGATGAAGTCGTCGAAGCTAGTACAGGACTGCATTTGGGACATGTTTTTGATGATGGCCCTAAGCCCACCGGTAAAAGATACTGTATGAATTCTTATGCATTAAAGTTTATTCCGGCTAACTAATATTAAACTCGATAGTTATGAAACAATATATTTTATGGATGCTCGGCTTAATATTTTTGAGTGCATCTGTCAAAGGGCAAAATAGTAGTGAAGACAATACATATGCTACCTTGCCTGTACCAAAATCAAATGAGCAGGTGGCTACTTTTGCAGGTGGTTGCTTCTGGAGTCTTTCTGAAGGATTCCGCGAACTAAAAGGAGTTGATCAAGTGATTTCAGGATATTCTGGTGGAACTACTAAAAGACCAAGTTATGAACAAGTTATTTCAGGTAATACTGGACATGCTGAAGCTGTACAGGTTTATTATGATCCCAAGGTAATCAGCTATGCGGATTTGGCGGAATCATTTTTTTATGCTCATGATCCAACTACGTTAAATCGCCAAGGACCTGATGTGGGGGAGAATTACCGCTCTATAGCTTTTTATAGAACACCAGAAGAGCAAAAGATTTTGAAAACTGTCATTGCCAAAGTAAATGGCAGTCATCATTATTCTAATCCGATCGTTACTCAGGTTGTTCCTTTTAAGGTGATATACCCTGCCGAAAAATATCACCAAGATTATTATAGACGGCACCAGAACGATTCCTATATTCAACATGTTTCTGTACCAAAAGTGATGAAACTTAGGGAAACTAGGAATGCTTATCTGAAAGATGAATTTAAGAATAAATAGACCTTTTCTGGAGTCAGCAACAAACATACGTATCGATACCAGCGATACGTATGTTTACAATCCAGAATAATAGTCATAACCCTGTTCCGCCCAATAATCCCGGGGTCTTTCGTTACTGAAGTAGATGGTGCCAATTCTTTTGAGACATTTAATTCCGTATTTTACAGGAACAATAAGTCGGAGTGGGGCACCATGGTCGATGGTTAGCGGCTTGTCATTCATTTCATAAGCCAGTAGGGTTTGAGGATGCAATGCACTATCCATGTCTAATCCTACATAATACATTCCATTTGGGGTCTCCAAGCCCATATATTGGCTTTTTGTCTGTTCATACAGGTTATAATGAAGTAAAAATTCACTTAGCTTTATGCCGGCCCAGTGTTGTATTTGATCCCATCCTTCAATACATTTAAAGTCATAAATTATTTCCGTTTTTGGCAGGGATTTAATTTCTTCTAGGCTGATCTTTAGATTTTCCTGATTTTCTATTTTTACCGAAAGTTTCCAGTTTTCAGGATTAAAATCTGGATCGTCTTCTATACCCAACAGATTATTTATCCTTACCTCAGTAGCTGCTCTTGATTTTGGGTATGTTTTAGCCAAATGCTTATTACTGAAAAAATTCCTGAAGAAAAGTTCTGTTTTATTTAATGCGCTTCTTAGTGGAGCCCGGGCTCCACCCGTTATTCCCGGCGTTTCTTCCGGTGCATCCAGAAGCCATTTCCAACCTGTAATGGCACTAGCTCCTAAGAGGAAGAAGACGCTAAAGGAAATGAAATTCCTGCGTTTTATTTTCTGCTCTGTGCTAAGCGGTAATTTATTTTCAGTTTTCTGTTGTGCTTTCATCACTATCTTCTATAACTGTATTGGATTGATTTTGCATAGGTTTTTCAATAACTTCAAACCCAGCAACTACTGAACGGAAATTATTCCAGCCCGCTATGCTCACTTGAACAACATGAATGATAAAGAAAAGTACATAACCGATCATCAATGTGAAATGTAGAATTCGGGCAAAATGATATCCGCCACATAACCAGGTTATCCAGTAAAACTGAACCGGTTTATAAATGGCTAGACCTGTAAATACGGATCCGAATCCCATCAATATAATTGCTGAATAGGCAATTCGTTGCGCCGCATTGTATTTCTTTTGAGGTGGCATCATCTTTTTGATGTGGAGATCATGAAGCAGTACTTGCCAGGCCTCCTTAAATGAATGTTTGTTGGGAAGAAGTTCACGCCAGGCGCCCGAGAAAATGGTATACATGATGTACAACAATCCATTAATGAAAAAGAACCACATGAATAAAAAATGAAACGACATGCCTTCAGCAAGTCGTTGAGGTATATGGAAGTAATCGTAAAACCATTCTGGAAAGAATTTAATGAGGGAAACGCCCAAGATGGAAATACCATAAGCATCATTTGCCCAATAAATGAGCAATCCGCTCCAGATCATGATAGTCAGTATTGGAAAATTTACCCAGTGTGTCCATCGCATCAGGAATGCATGTTTTTCTTTGATTACTTTCATTAAAAGATTTATAACATCACGTCCATCACTCGCCGTTGGCCTTTGTTTTCCCTTTTAGAACATCGGCTTCTTGCTTTTGGTTTGAGGTTTCTCTTCCATTACTTTGAATAGGTGAAGTACCTGTGGGAAAATGGCGTCTATTGTTTCGTTAACACCTTTTTCGGAGCCCGGTAGAGTTAAAACGAGCGTTTTTCCGATCGTTCCGGATAAACCCCTGGAAAGCATGGCATAAGGCATACGTTCCTGTCCATAATGTCTGGCCGTTTCCATAATGCCGTCAATTCTTTTTTCAATCAGGGGCAATATGGCATCGGGGGTCACGTCCCTAGGAGATAAACCCGTTCCACCAGTAAAAATCAGCAATTGTACTTTTGTGGCCAACAATTTTGCCCTTTCCTGAATGAGGTCAAAATCATCTGGAATAACTTCAAAGTGAGTGGTTCCAATTCCAAATGATTTTAGCTTGTTAACAATGGTTTTGCCTGATTTGTCGATTTTAGTTCCGTCTGCTATGGTATCCGAGCAGACTACAACGGCCGCTTCCAGTGGATAGTGTTCTATTTTGTTATCCGTTTTTCCTCCTGATTTTTTGAGGAGTCTGATAGATTCAATTTGAATAGCCTTATCTATTGGCTTCAACATGTCGTAGATGGTTAAGGCAGTTATTGAAGCACCATGCATGGCCTCTACCTCTACGCCAGTTTTGTAAATGGTATGTACTTCTACAGTAATAATAATCGATAAATCTACGATATTGTATGTAATAGAGCAGAATTCTAAAGGAAGGGGGTGGCAATCGGGAATCATATCGCTGGTTTTTTTTATTCCCAATAAGCCTGCGGCTCTCGCGAATTCTAATACATCACCTTTGGGTACTTTCCGCTGTTTTACGGCCTCAATGGTCTCTTTTTTTGATACGCTTACTGTTGCAGTAGCAATTGCGATGCGTAAGGTGCTGGATTTGCTCGTGATATTAACCATGTTATTTATTTTCTTTCCATTGGTGAGTTCCGTCTTCAAAGATTTCCTTTCCCCAAATCGGTAGCTCTGCTTTCAGGCGTTCTACAACTTCTTCACAAGCCTCCATTGCTGGTTTTCGATGACCAGCTGAGGTAAACACAAACAGACAAACCTTTCCGATTTTTACTATTCCTAAAGATTGGTAAACTTGCAGATAGCTGATGGGATATTTTATAAAAATATCCTCCCTTATTTGCTGCATTAGCACTAAAGCCAGCTCTTTATAAACGGTATACTCAATAGCTGAGACCAATTTTCCACCAATCTCATCTTTTCTAACCTGACCTAAAAACAGGCTATGTCCGCCAATATCAGTTTTTGAACAGTGTTTTGCAATGCTGTCTGCAATGAACTTTGGAGTCATACCGCCGTTTACAAATATGTTTTCGATTTTTTTTTCGATCATACTACATCAGTGATGAAGCTTTGCCAGCGGACGATTCCACCTTTCAAACTGTAAATCTGTTTTAATGGGCCGTATTTTTTATTCAAGGACTTTGCAATAGATAAGCTTCTACCTCCATGCTGACAAAGCAATACAATGTTATCCTGTGTAATTTCTTTACTCATGAAGCGCTCAAAAACTGATAGAGGGACTTGCAAGTGTCCAATGGAGTTGAGAAGAGGTCGCTCATCTATTTCTCTTACATCAATTATAATTGTAGACGGGTTTTTTCGGATATCTTCCAGTTGCTTGATGTCTATTTCTATCACTCTACCATGTTTTTCTGGCGTATCCCCATACTTTATTTTTGAAAAATCTGATTCATTTTCTGGAATTTTATAGTCAGCGGAAGGGCTGATATACATTTCATAAAACAGTTGGGTTAATAGATTGTAGTGTAATATTTTATTGATTAGCGGTCTGCCCAGATCAGTAATTAGTTTGATCGTTTCTGCGGCTTGCATAATTCCGATAATACCTGGCAACACCCCCAGCACTCCATTCTCTGCACAGTTTGGTATTTCTCCCGATTGGGGTTTAATTGGAAACAAGTCGCGGTAATTTGTTTTTTGACCGCGCTCATCTTCCACGTTGAAAATTGCAAGCTGTCCTTCGTATCCTGAAACGGCGGCAAAAACTAAAGGTTTATTTAGCATTGTAGCTGCATCATTAATCAGGTAACGGCTTTCAAAATTATCTGTGCCATCTAGAATGATATCGTACTCTTTAAACAAAGCCAAAATATTGTGCTGGGAAATATAGAAAGGATAAGCCTTAATGTCTATCTCTGGATTGATGAGACCTAGGCGTTGGGCAGCTACCTGAACCTTTAGCGCACCGATATCGGGGGTGCTGAAAAGGGGCTGCCTTTGCAGGTTACTTAGAGACACGGTGTCGCCATCCACCAAACCGACTCGCCCTACTCCGGATGAAACTAGATACGTAAGAGAGGCGCAGCCCAAACCACCAGCGCCAATTACCAGCACCTTAGCCTGCGACATTTTTTGCTGAGATTCCTTCTCAAAACCTTTAAGAATTCGTTGTCTATGGTATCGTTCTTCATTCATGATTCTATCCGCCTGAAAATGGCGGCATAATTGCTATCGTAGCCTTGTTTCTAAGTTGCTTATTGGTTTGTACCATTTGCTGGTTCAGAGCAAGTTTGTACTTCATTGTTTTCAGTTGCGGGTAGTTTGTTTCGAGGTATATTTTTAGCCCATCGGTATCCAGAATGCCGTCAAAAGTTAGTTGTCTCTCCATTATAAATTCGGAGATATTACCGAATGTGATTAACTCAATTTCCATGTTATTTAAGAGTATGGATTCTACCTAAGCCTTTTATAAACTTCTGCCTGTGTCCAATCATTTGTTGTAATTAACGCAAATCGTCCTTTTCTGTTTTTTAGGATGAGCATCAAAGGATGGCAACACCAAAATTTCATATCATGCATGCGTGAAAAGTAATTTATAGACTGCTAAGGCAAGTACGCAGGCCAGCATATTTTTCAATATGTTCTGTGGAAATTTCGATGCGCCAAAATAGGCTCCAAGGAGTCCGCCGGTGAATGCCACCGTGACATAAGCTATCATATCGCTGTTGAAAGTAATGCCCTGAATCAGTTGTCCACCTAAAGCCGCTACGGAATTAACGAATATGAACGCGGCACTGATGGCTGCCGTTTGTTTCTGATCTGTCCATATTAAAAGCAGAAGTATCGGTGATAGGATGATACCACCCCCGATTCCAATCATACCTGAGAGCAAGCCGATGATCCCTCCAATGAGGAAGGATTGTGCTAAATTTCTTTCCTTTAGTGTTTTATCGGCTATGTTTTTAAAAAATAAAAAGCGGCTGACAGGAAAAAGTAACAGAATTCCAAGGATCTTTTTGTATGCAATAGAATCAATAACCATTGTCCCTCCCAGAAAAGAGAGTGGGATGGAGGCGAGTGCAAAGGGCCAGAAGATTTTCCATTTAAAATGTCCACTTCTGTAAAATTGAACGAAAGAAACTGAGGATACGAACAGGTTGAGTATTAAAGCCGTTGGTTTCATCACTGATGGGGAGAAGGCAAAGAGTGCCATTAGCGCCAAATAACCACTTGCTCCGCCATGCCCAACAGATGAATATAGAAAAGCAACAATAAATAATAGTCCAAAAAACAATAGGAGTTCTGCCTGCATAATTGACTATTCGTTAAGTAATATGACGGGTACAATTTCATTCTTTTCAAAATTCCCCTGATCTTCATTTAAGCAAATCAGGCAGTTTGCTTGAACAAAAGAGCTGAGCCGAAAAGATTCCTGGGCATTTAAGGGACTTGCCAGTCCATCCTGATAAAAGCCCTTTAGAAAATGGGTTAGTCCAATCGGCTTATGGTAGGTTTCTGCCATTTTAGCTTCGATTTTTTTCAGTGGATTGTTTTTTCCGGCCATTTTAAATAAGGCTTGAAGCACGTAATTGAAAAAACAGCTCAGCACGGAAGAAGGGTTGCCTGGCAGTCCAAAAACAGGCTTTTTCGCGTGCATTCCAAAGTATAGTGGTTTTCCTGGCTTCTGTTTTACTTTATGAAATACCTGTTTTACCCCACATTGTTCTGCCGCAGTCACCACAAAATCATAATCGCCAACGCTTACCCCTCCGGTTAATATGACTGCGTCGCTTTTCACTAGTGCATTAGATATCATTTCCTGTAAAATTTTTAAATCATCATCTGCGTAAAAGATTTGTATGCTGGAAATACCTGCCTGTGCCAAAGCAGCATTTAAGGTATATGAATTTGATTCATATACCTGACCGAATTCAAGTGCTTTGCCTGGTAAACAAAATTCTTTTCCGGTAATAATAATGGAAACCACAGGCATCGGATAAACGCTAACTTCGCTGATGCCGATCCCGGCCAGAAAGCCAATAGCGGCAGCATTCAACATATCTCCCTTTTTCATTGCTAAAGCCGACGCTTTTATTTCCGAACCTATTTCTCTAACATAACTCCCCGGTTTTAGTTGAGCATCGAGTACTGTTATATTCCCATCCTGTGTGTTGATTTTTTCCTGTATAACGACAGTATCCGCGCCATCAGGTAGTGGCGCACCAGTGAATATTCTTGTAGTCTGGCCTTTACTAATTTTTAATTTCAACGCAGCGCCTGCAGCCATTTCTCCAATAAGAATTAGTGGAATTGCGCGGTCTTCAAATCGTATTGCATAGCCGTCCATAGCCGATTGAGGGAATGAGGGGATGTTACAAAGCGCAAATACATCTTCCGCTAAAACATGCCTGCAACAGTCCTGAATAGGTAGTTTAACAGGATTAAGCCTGGTAATATTTTGGGCAATTAGAGTTTGGGCTTCGGATACGTTGATCATATTTAGGCTATAATTACCCACCAATACCTATCATACTTCTATTAATGATGGTTGTGGAATCAAGATGTTCAAAATTCGTATTCAGTTGTCCACCGAGTTCCTTTTCTTTGGCCTGAATTGAGCTTTTGATTAAAGGTAAGATGTTCTCACCCTTCCGTAAAGGAGTCAGGAGATCTGTTTCAGCTTTTGAAAATAGGCAGTTTTTGAATTTACCGTCAGCTGTTAATCGCATTCGATTGCAGTTGCTGCAAAAAGGTGCGGTCATGGTGCTAATAATTGCAAAGGAACCTCTATGACCTGGTATGGCGTAAGTTTTTGCTGTATCATGCGGGCTTCTCTCAACAGGCAGGATGGTGTACTTCTGTGTTATAGCGGCAAGAATCTCCTTAAGAGAGCATACTTTATTGCTTGACCATTGGTTTCCGCTGAAAGGCATAAATTCTATAAACCTAACCTGGATAGGGCTTTGCTTTGTCCAAGCAATAAAGTTATGAATCTCATCGTCATTCAGACCTTTCACGACCACGATATTGATCTTTACCCGGATATCATGCTGTAGTAAAAGTTCTATATTTCTGATCACCTGATGAAAAGCATCTCGCCGGGTAATCATCTTGAATTTTTCAGAAAGTAAGGTATCAAGACTTATGTTGACTTGTTTAATACCCGCGGTGATTATAATCGGTAGGATTTCCCTGATCCTGGTACCATTGGTTGTTATGGTCAGTTCGACAGGCAGTTTTCCTAGTTCTCTGATAATATCTGCAGCATCTTTGCGGACCAAAGGTTCCCCTCCGGTAAGTCGGATTTTTTTTACACCCTCAGCGACAAATATCTTTGCCATTTGGATGATCTCATCTGTTTGTAATAAGCTAGCGGCGGGGATAAAATCATAATTTTCTTCGGGCATGCAATAAAAACAACGAAAATTGCAATTGTCCGTCAGCGAGATGCGTAAATAATCATGTATCCTTCCAAATGAATCTGTTATCATACCTTCGGTTGTATTTTTGATTCAAAATAATTTAATCGTAATACTGCAATTATTGATAAACGCTTGTAAATCTATTAATTGTAGATTCAATTAAGTTCATTTAGGGAGGAATTCAGTTTTTATGTGAAATGTGCATAAGAACGATGCATCTAGACTTAGTTCCGATTGGTTGACCTCCTAATAGACTTTCAACTTCCAGATTGTCATATTTATCCTATTTATTGAACCTTCCTTTTGAATTCTATCTTGACATAAGATAAAAGGATTGTCTTTTGTTTTCATTCAGCCAGTTTTTCTAATTTAGAATGCTCCTGAAAATGATTCACTGGATTTATACGGATATAGCTCCTACCTTTCAGCATTTACTATACACACCAGCTGGCCCAAAAGTAAAAGGAATTACAAGCCCTCAAAAATGGCACTAACCGACGCTTGTATTTTTATTGATCTATTCGAGTTACAATTAACAACACAGTTTTTTGAATTAAATATGAAATCCATACCTCTTTCTCTATCAACATCTTTAATAAAATTGGTTGGATAGGAGAGACCCTGTCCCGTTTCCATCAACCTATAATTCAGCATAATAGACGAACCAAGTATGATAAGTGTAAGGAAAGTTTCCTAGTTTCACTTTACAAGCTCGACCTTAATTTTCTAATACATCTATTTTTCTTTTTATAATCTATTTGTTTTAAATAGTTGTAATGTGCAAATTTACAATTAGCATAGTGGCCATCCTCGTTCGGCGAGTTGAAATATAATGTATTAATAAAACTTAATAGATGTTAAAAATGAAGATTAAACCAATGACCTTGATGAAACAGGGTACTTTACTAATGCTTGCTACCATGGCTTTTTCCTGTAATACTAGTAGTACGCAGAAAAGCGATCAGAAAACCGATCAGGATTCCGAATGGATTTCCCTTTTTGATGGTACCAGTACTGAAGGCTGGCGAGGCTACGGTGCAGAAACTTTGCCACCTGGATGGACGATAAAAGACAGTACGCTGACTTTTGATACTGAATTAGGCCTAGAACAAGATTATAACGGCGGAAAAGATATCATTTATGGTGCCGAAGAGTTCGAGAATTTTGAATTATACATGGAATGGAAACTTCCAGAAGGTGGAAATAGTGGTATTTTTTACCATGTAAAAGAAGGATATGATTCTCCATCTGGTATCGCCCCTGAATACCAGCTTATTGACGATGAGAATTATGCCAGTATCCATGACCTTACCGCTTACAACACCAGCTTAGGTTATACGGAAAGGCCTGAGGATTTGAAGCCTTTGCAGCAAACCGGTTCGGATTATGCCATGCATCCCGCTGATCCCAACAAAACCTTACATCCGGTAGGGGAGTGGAACAGTTCGAAAATCGTTTTTACTCCTGAAAGAGTTGAGCATTGGTTGAATGGGGAAATGATTCTTTCTTTCGTTCCTTGGGATGAAGCCTGGAACGAAAAGAAGAATGCGGGTAAGTGGAAGGACAGTCCTGATTATGCCAAATTTAAAACAGGATACATTGCCCTACAGGATCATGCGAGCCCAATCTGGTTCCGTAATATTAAAATTAAAAAATTATAATTGCTCTAAAAATAAATTATGAATAAACGCGAATTCTTAAAAACAAGTGCTATAGGTGCATTGGGTATCATGTTAGCCCCGTCATTGTTGAAAGCTTCCCTAAAGGGGGAGCGTTTACGAACCGCCCATATTGGTGTAGGGAACATGGGTGCCGAAGATCTGAAGGCCATCTCATCCCATGCTAGTGTTGATGTTGTGGCCCTTTGCGACGTTGATTCGCGCAACCTATCCGCGGCACATAAACTTCACCCCAGGGCCCGAGTGTTTTCTGATTATCGCATTATGATGAAGGAAATGGGTGGTGAAATTGACGCGGTAGTAGTATCCACACCAGACCATACCCACGCCCCAGCTTCTATGCTTGCCATGCAGATGAACAAGCCTGTCTATTGCCAGAAGCCGCTCACCCATTATGTGTCTGAATCGCGGGCGATGAATAAGCTGGCCGCTGAAAAAGGCTTAGTTACACAAATGGGTATTCAGGTGCATTCCTTTTATGATTATAAGTTGGCTACGCTTTTAATCCAATCTGGCATTATCGGTAAGGTACATACCGTACACGCCTGGTCGCCGAAGAACCATGGGAACGACCGTCCTTCACCTCAGGGCGAGGATCCGATCCCGGCACATCTAGATTGGAACCTATGGGCGGGTACGTCGCAGAAAAGGCCTTATAAAGAAGGTGTGTATCATCCCGCAGCTTGGAGGCAATTGGTGGACTATGGCTGCGGTACCCTAGGCGATATGGGCGTACATATTTTTGATACACCCTACAATGCCCTGCAGCTAGATGTTCCGCGGACCATTATCAATGAGTGCCGGCCTGCCAATGGATTCGGTTTCCCTGAAAACAATAAGGTAACCTATGAATTTCCAGGAACTAAATACACTACGAAGTCCTTAAAATGGGTCTGGTATGATGGTCCGGGCGCCCCAGCAATGAACGACGACCTTATTCTACCGGGTATGAATACTCAAGCGGACAAAAAGAAACAGAACAGTGCAATTGAAAATACAGGAGAACTGTCTTTGGATCCGATGCTGGCAGGTGAGCATGAGCTGCCGGATCAGGGAGCGATGTTTGTGGGTACCAAAGGACGTTTGTTGTTGCCTCACTTTATGCAATTGCCAAAGAAAATTGTCAAGGGAAAGTATGTTGATATTTCCAAAGAAATTGCCAAGGTGAGCAAAGAGCATAACCTCGGTCAGCCCATCCGCAATTACGAAACAGAAGGGGCTAAGCACTACCACGAATTTGTGGATGCCTGTATGGGAAAAGCGAAATGCTCGGCGGCTTTTGATTATGCCTCACGATTAACGGAGACAATTCTTTTGGGAACCATTGCAGGGCGCTTCCCCGGAGAAACCTTGCACTGGGATGCAGAAACCGCCAAGTTCAAGGAGGAAAAAGCCAATATCTATTTAAGCGGCGACTATAGGGTGTTTTAAAAAGTAGCGTACGTTTAAAAACGAACATATTTAATCAATTTTCCAAATACTTCCTGACGGCCGTCAACAATAATGACGGCCGTCAGTATTGTTGACGCTAATAATTGCTATTATTCTTGTCGGCCTATTTCTTATAACAAATCAAAAAGATTGACAAAATTCGATAATCTATCAATGGATTAGAAACGTATATCCTGTTTCGTCTATTTTGTTATTGAAAGATTTTATCTATGAAAGCAATAAAGGAAAACATGTTAATTTTGTTGCTTCTATTAGCGATGCATTAATTATCTGAAATGGTTAAGGTTTGGTGATTGATCATTTATATGAGCATATCCCAGTGTTTCTAAATCTTGAATACTATTTACTAAATAAGTCTTACCCTGGTTTATAACATAAATATCATCACAAATGTCTATGACATGTTTGTACATATGATCGGTAATTATTAGCCCTTTATTTGCTTTTTCGCGTACAATTAATTTTCTAATTGTGTCTACATGTATTGGCATGACCTGAGAAAATGGTTCATCCAACATGCAAAATTTTGTTTGAGATACCAATATCGTGTATATTTCTATGATTCGTCTTTCTCCACCTGATAAATAGCTCATATTGGATTTATAGTGTTTTTTGAACTCAGGAAAACAAGCTATCAAGTCAGAAAAGTCTAGTTTAAAATCATTAAATACTCTTTTAATTGACATAGAATTCGGAATAAATCTAGTCTGAGGTAAGTATTTTAAGTCTTTTGGAGAACGGTAAGCACTAATAATTGAATTACCATTTATTCGGATAGATTTATAATTGGGGATAAGTTCTCCAAACATTATTTTCATTAAGCAAGATTTTCCCGATCCGTTTCTTCCTAATAGGCCAGTGACTTTTTCAGTTTCACTTTTTAAATACACATCTTGTAGAACTTTTTTTGTGTCAAACTCCAAAGTAACGCTGTCAACCTCAAATGTATTAATCATCTAATCTTTAATGTTATAAATATTGATATTAAAAAAAGGAAGGCATCAAAGGAAAGAGTCATAATCCACAAGCGCTTTTTTGATAATCCTAAATTTTTATAGTAGTAAAACACATCCCTTTTGGAATCGTTGATAAGATAAAATATCAATCCGAGAGAAGTGATTTTAAACCAAAATACAGCCATAAAAGCATTAATTCCCCACGTATAGGTAATGCTTATACCGAACAATGTAATTACCAAGCTTGCAAAAGCAAACGATTTATAAAATGTAAATAGCAATCTTGTCGTTCTCATAATTGTTTAGCAACGGGCAACGGTTTAGCGATGTAATGAAAACTGAAATTTACTTCTTAAGCTCACAACCGCTACAACCTGAATCACTAAATCTGTCATTGTATTTTACTGTAAGTAAATATATTAAAATATTTAGTTCTTTCGATAGATATTTCACTAACTAAAGCGCGGCCAAAAATTAGGCGACCGCGTTGAAATTGGTTATAGGTGCAACTATGAGCAAAGTATAAAATCTAAGTACATTTTTCTATCTGCAATTCTAGATGCGGCCATTTGGGCTGCGAGCTAGCCTTTGGAAAACCATCAGGGAGGTTATCACAGATTGTGATAAGCTCACGCCATTCATCTTTCGTAAGCTGAAACATAAAATCGTTTGTTATGTAAACAAAAGGATTATGTAAAGTATAAAGCGATTGTTGCCTTTCCATCTATTCCTGAATGGATTTTAATGGAGTTTGCTTTACATAATCCTTGCAGTTAAAAGCTATTTAACCAGGCTTTGAGACCCGTATTTCCTATCCACATTGCATCAACAACTTCGGCAGGTTTAACATTTATATATGCCTTTTCAAGAGCTTGCCTTTTTAGATTAGCATCCGCTTTGGCATATATCTCAGTGGTTTGGACAGATACATGGCCGAGAATGTCCCTGATGTAGACCAGGTTTATTCCAGCTTGCAGAAGATGCATCGCTTTAGAATGCCGCAAAGAATGACAGCTTATCCTTTCAGGAATTAGACCCTGATCTTTCTCCCGTGCCATTTTCACATATTTAAACAGTATATTGGTAATGCCGGCCCTGGTTAGTTTTTGATGATAGCTATTAGCAAAAAGTGGATACTGGTTTGCGAACGGCTCCATCAATTTCCATTCGGTCATATACTTTTTCAATATATCAACTTGATCATCTAATAGCGGAATAACCCGGCTTTTATTTCCCTTACCTTTCAAAAGGATGGTATGTGGTTTATTAAAGCGGACTGATGCAGGTGTAAGATCAATGATTTCCTGTACCCGGGCGCCTGTATCGTACAACAAAGATAATAATGCTAGATCCCGCCTGCCTTTCCTGATGCTAACATCAGGCTGTTGCAACAACAATCTAATGCCATCAATTGTCAGGTAACTCATTACGGGCTTGCTCACCTTTTTAATCCGTATAGACATGATCTGTTGATATTCATGTAAGTAATCCGGTCGTTGGTATTGCACATATCTAAAAAACGAATGTATTGCAGCAAGCCTTTGATTTCTGGTTGCTGTACCTGATCTCCTTTCCGATTCCAGCCAGTCCAGGAACTCTACGATCAGCTTTTTAGTTATTGATATTAGCTCAAGCTTTTCTGGCTTAATGCCTTTTTTGCGTTCCATAAATGTTATCAGCAGAATAAATGTATCGCGATATGATACGACGGTATTTGCACTTAAGCCCCTTTCATGGGTCAGATATTTTGTAAAAAAATCCGTCAGGTATTTTGAGAAATCAGTAGGCTTCATATTCAAGGCTTGGGAAAACGTTTAAACATAATAAGTCGGCATTTTTAAGAAGACCAGGATACATCTCGGCAGTCAGCCTAACATACAGGTCTGTAGCTTTAAGGGATTGATGGCCTAAGAATGTGGAGATGATAGGTAGCGAGCAATATAAATCGAGTCCATCATCAACCATTCTTGCCAAAGAATGACAGGCTGTGGTATGCCTTATATCATGGATTCTCGGACCTGAATGACAATGTGTACCACCAACAAAAGCAATTTCCGACTTTATTAATATCTTTCTGAACCAACGGTAAACGGATGACCATTTAAAGGATGAACCATTTAGTGTTACGAAGAAAGGGCTATCATCAGAAGTATCGATAGGGAGTTGATCTCTATATTCTAAGTATGTTTGGCATTCGATTGCTAACGAACCTGAAAGTGGCACAGTTCGTTCCAAACCATTTTTACTGTCTTTCACTACAATATAGTTATCGATCAGGTTGAAGTCTTTATTTCTTAGCCCTAACGCTTCATTGATACGTAACCCTGTACCATATAGGAACCTGATCAAAAGCGGCATCGAGAACACCGAAGAATTCATCTTCAGGCATTTTGTAGCTAATTCATCGCAAGCATTAAAGATATTTGCCATCTCTGTTTTTGAGAAAACATACGGAACAAAGGAATCTCTTTGTTTGGGCAGTTTGCCAACAAATGAACGGATATTGATATTGCACAGATAAGAGGAAAACTGATTGATGCAAACACAACGCGCATATCGATAATTGTCAGATTCGTTGCCCATTTTTGCAAACCATTTATCCGATAGTTCTTTAGAAATACCAACAGTAGTTTCTCCTGCTTCAATGGTAAACCGGTCGAATTTGGCGAACAACTTTTCTTGCTCTAAGTACTTATAACCAAGACTTCTTTTAAAGGATACAAACTGTTCGATATGATTGGCATAAATGCCCCAGTAGTTTATTTTAGGCATAAAAGTATCCTCCTTTCTGCGTATAAAACGATATGGGCACCGTAGGAACATCTAATACGCAATGACGGAGTGATTGCAGATCAACACGTAAATAATACCGGGTTGTTTCAGTGTTTTCATGACCCAAAATTTCTGAAATAACTGGCAGGGTAGTTTTATTTTCAAGCAGACGCCCGGCCAAACTATGTCTAAGCGCATGAGGCCCCCGTTTTTTATGTAATGTGTTTATATCTGTATTTGAAAAGGCTTGTTTTACTATCGTATAAATTGAAGTGGGCATCAGTTCTTTATACGGCGAAACAGCCAAAAGAAAAACATATGGGCTATTTGATTTTGGCCTGCCATATCTTAAGTAGTCAATGATGGCATTACCCACCTCCGGTAGCAGGGGTAATTCCAGTGCCCTGCCTGTTTTATACTGTGCCATCTTAATTGCGCTTTGCGTCCAATCAATATTACTGAATTGGATATTAGCTATATCAGAAGCCCTCAAGCCTAATTTTGCGGCCAATAATATAATCGCATAATTGCGTTTACCAGTAGCGCAAGCTCTATCGATGGAATCAATCAGTTTTACAACTTCAGCTGTTGCATAGGTGGAAGGTAGCTTCGCCTGTAGCCTATAACCGTTTTTAGGAATGATCTTGGAATAATCGACATCAAGGATTTGCTGTTTATATAAGAAGCTAAAAAAGCCCCTGATAACAACTATGGTTCTACTTGCCGTTGCCTGCTTTTGTGGCTTAAAGCGTTTGAAATACATTAAGAGGTGCAGTTCATTTAGATCCTTTATCGACTGGATATTGTTCTGTATTAAATAATTCAAGAAATCAGACAGGTATAATCTGTATATATAGAGTGTCTGTTGGGAATACCTTTGAGCACATCGGTCAACGATGTATTCAGTCATCAGTTTACCCACCGAGCCTTCAAAAGCAATTAGGGTATTTTTTATCCTTAGCACGATCCCAGTTTCTTGGAATTCAATGAGGTCATTGATAACCATTAAGTTCATCTTTTCATAGCCTGTTAGCGTTTTGAGGTCCTTATCTGCAAATAGATGAGACAAATAATCTTTACAAACAGTCGTATCTACCAAAACGATCTCATGTGTTAAAAGATAATTCTCGAACTTTCGCCAATACGTGCGGTAGCTTAAAATCGTATTGTCAGCCACTCTTCGATCATTTTTAAAATAAGCCCTGATCTCGCCTATGAGGTCTTCTAATTTCTTGGGTTTGTGTTTCATTGATACAATATTTTGTTTGGGGCAACATCGCCCACTAACAAAAATATCGAGTATGATTATGTAAAGTGAAATCTTTCAAATCCTGTCTAGAAGTAAATAGTAGGCATTAATAGCTTAAACTTTACATAATCATTTTGTTTACATAACTGAAGTTATGTAAAGCTTTGCATAACGTTTGGAAACCTTTGCTGTTTTCGTTAGACCGCTTGTTTAAGAGCACGATTTTCTACTTCATATAGTTTAGCGAGATTAAAATGCAGCATCACCTTCTGCCCCCTAATTTGGTAAAGGTTTTGCGGTACATCTAATCCATTAGCCGTTGTGTCACCTTTTTAGAATTAGTTTTTCAGTAGGCATTTTATTTTCGATTCCCATAAAATAAGGCTCAAAGCCCATTTTGGTTAATAGTGCTTTTGAGGCTTGATTGGCAGGGTCAATAATTCCAATAATGTCCAATTCGGGATGGGTGTTGGTGGCCATAGCGAGCAATTTATTACATATTACTGTCCCAAATCCTTTTCGCCAATGTTCTTTCTTTAAAAGGTATCCAATTTCAAGAATTGAATTGCCATTTTTATACCGAACTAGCTTACAATCACCGATAAGCTGGTTTTCATGATTGAGCACTTTAAAATATCCAAGCGTTTCTTCCATTTTACCGATATTAATTATCGAGTTGAATTTTGTCTTCGCTTCATTTTCTGTCAATCCTTTTCCCGAGATATATTTCATTACTTCATCATCATTAACGAGCGTTTTGTAGTCATCAAAGTCAGTTAATGCGTACTTGATCAACGTTATTTTCTTTTCTTTCATTTTGATTTGACTTGGCGCTGCAATCAGCAAGCATTGTTGGATAAGCAAAACACGATTTTAGAACGGAAATGCAAATACTCATTGTAATTACGATTTGAACCAATGATGATTCAATGATGGTGCAATAATGATGCAATTGCTGCAATAATGATGGAATAAAAATACTCATTTTAATTACTATTAAACCACTAATGATTCAATTATGAGCCAATTGAACCAATCATGAGCCAATCAAAATATAATTAGTTCCTACACCAACATCGCCAGAACGCAATAATACTTTATGTATTTCAATTAACTCTGTTAAATCTCTGAAATAAGCCATGCGTATTTTGAAAAGGGTTACAGCACTCTTAAAAAATTAGTTCTTAATACAACAGACAACGAATGGCTTGAAGAAATAGATACACCCTGGTTCGGGAAAATTTCGAAAATAAAACTTTTATCGATACTTCTATTTCATAATTCACATCATTGCGGACAAATATCAACTGCGATTGCAAAAGGAAAAAATTTTAGATTGTAAAAAAATGAAAGCATCAGATTTTAAACTCACGCTTCTGACAGAGCGAACGCCACAAGAAGTGTATCAAGCAATTCTCAAAGTTCGTGATTGGTGGACGGGCTATCACAATGAAGAATTTACAGGCAGTACAGAAAACCTAAATGATGAATTTAGTTTTAGTGCAGCAGGTGGTGTTCATCAATGCACACAAAAAATAGTGGAGGTAATTCCCAATGAAAAAGTGGTTTGGCTCGTTACCAAAAGTGTATTGGGCTTTGTAGAAAAAACGGACGAGTGGATAGGTACACAAATTGTTTTTGAAATTTCTAATACAGGTGGCAAAACACAACTCACTTTCACACACAAAGGCCTGACCACTGAAATTGAATGCTACAACTCTTGTGCTCCTTCTTGGACAAATTATTTGCAAAATAAATTATTGCCCTTGATTAACGAAGGCCAAAGTATAATCGAAAGATAAATCGGAGTAAAGAAAACAACGAACCGCTAACATAGTGGAAATTTTGTGCATTGTTATTTCCCGATTACACTAACTTGTATTGTGTCTCGGTTTTTCGTTTCCATTTTTACTTCCTTTTTTGATTTGGTATCTGAATAATTTTGTTTTACTTGGCAAATGGGATTTATAACTAAAAGCAACCCTATGCTTATAATAAAATTCATTAGAGATTTAATTTTTGAAATTTTTGTTTAAGAAAAAAACAGAAATCCAATCATTGTAAAATATCATTGATTTACATGTTGTTTTTTTACTATTCTATTTTTGCCAGTTATTCTTTTTTATGTGCATACTTTTCTCAATTTTTCCCAGCAAATTAATAATCGATTTATTTTGTTAGTGCTTTTGAAACAGCATAACTGTCTTCCAATAATCTGTATTTAACTATTTGATTACTTTGAATCTGCATCTGAATGCAAAACATAGAGTCAACTATTTTGTTAGTGGCAATCATTCTAGTCGAGAACTCTCCTGTAATTACTGCATTCTGTTTATCAGTGAACATGTTGTCAATTTTTGCAGAAACAGGTTCGGTGTTTTTCCATAATAATTCATAAAAGGCAGAAACATCTTTTCGATTATTTCTTTTTCCTAACCATTCTGCTTTACTTTCGTCACCTGGGATATACCAATCCAAGTTTTCAGAGAATAAGCTTGTTAAATCCTCCAAATTTCTTTCTGTAAGATGTTTTAGGAAATTTTGTGCGATTGCTAGTGAGTTGTTTTCCATATTTATTTTCTATTGTATTGTTATATTATTTCTATATTTAATGGTCATTTATAAGCGCAGTAGCGGTCTTTATGCATGATCTTCAGTTTATAACTGACTAGAAATTCATAGAATTACTTTTGGTTAAACACTAACTCTGCTATTGCGTTTATACATTGTTGTGTCTTCGTTTTATATTTTCATTTTGGAAATTCTATTACATTCTAATGCAACCCAATTTCATCGCTACTTACATCAATGCCATGAGGTTCTTTCCTGCACTTTTTTACATTTATTGAATAAAGAAATGATAACAGGGCGAGCTTCTTCGACTTCGCTAGATGTCAATCTATCTCCTTTTGTTTTAATTTCCATAATTGTTTGTCAATGCATTTATTGCATCAATTGTTGAACTTAAAAAGTTAACTTGTTTTCCATTGTTACTTTCATAAATGAAATCTTTTAGACTTTTACTGGTAAAGCCTGAAAAATCACCTACAACTACTAGCTGAATACGATAATTTGAGAACTTTTGAAGAATTTCTCCGGCCATTTGATTTTTTAAGTCAAAAAAGTCAGAGGTGATATTTTTTTGATGGAATATGATTTTATCAAATCCTTGATAATAGATGTTAGCCATCAAATCCAGAGCGTCTTCTGCATTATTAATAATTATTTCGTCTGAAAGAACTTCCGCAACTTTAATTTCATTTATATAATGTTCTTGTATATTCATTTTGAATAGCTTTAATTTTGTTAACTATTTAGCCCCTTCTTATTGAAGAATTTTGCGGATTATTTTTTTCGCAATTTACATATATTGATGTTCTGATTTGTTATTAATCATCTAGATAATCTTTGAAGACTGCCGTCAATTTCTCCATAGCAAACTTTAAATTGAATAACCATCCATTTTTTTTTTGCACAGAAATGGATCTTAAGATTAGTTCGAAAATGCTGTTAAATCTTTTAAAATTGCCTTCGTAATCTCTTTTCTTGCTTTAGAAAAATTAGGATTAATTTCATTCACCCCTTTTTGTATTCTTGTGGCAAAGAAAAAAACATCACTAGGTGTTTCCACATAACCAACCCACCAGCCAATATCAATTCCGTCTTTGTTTGTCCATCCTGTTTTATCTCTGAAAATAACACCATTAGCATTTTCGGAAATCATTATTTCCTTTACAGTATCAATTGTTTTTTGAGAAAAGGGCAGTTTGTTTTTATACAATTGGATTAAAAATTCAATTTGATTTTTCGGTGAGATTCCAAAGTCGCCATAATTCCAAAAATCAGTTCCTTTTTCTGAAAAATTCAGATTTCCGTACTTGCATTTTTTTAAATATTGGTAGTATTTATCCCTGCCAATTCGTTCAGCCATTCTAACGTAAAACCAAATGGTCGAATTTTTATAGGCTGTTTTTAAATCGGTATCTTTATTCCAACTTGGTATATCTTTACCAAAAAGAGATCGGTTTACCCCATCCCATTTTAGTACTTCATTTTCATCTCTGATTGCTTTTTCCTCAAGAGCAATTAAAGAATTTATAATTTTAAAGGTGGAAGCCGGTAGTGTTTGCGTGTGAGCATCGATACTGTCTGTGAAAAACCATTTTTGATTTTTATAGTCATATATTGTAGTATTCCCCGATACATTATAGTCATAAAAGTATTTCTGATAATTATTTTGACCCTGAACTCCGCCTGATATAGAAAAAACAAGGGCTATTATTAATATTATATTTCTCAAAACTATTTTATTTTATGAAATGGACTGGTGTCTTGCGTAAAATCAGACAGACAATTGAGCCATTTTTTCATATTACACTGTTGATTTTTACTTTACCAATCCATTATTTCACACATGATACCTTTCTTTTGTAATTCTTCAATTACGGTGCTCACAGAGATACTCGTTGCTTCTATTCTAAGTACCTTATCACAATCTTCAAGATCGAAACTTATGGAAGAGTTTGGAATCAACCTTGATAGATTGTATATGATATGATCAGCGAGTATTCTATCGTTCATGTCTGTTTTGAAAACCTCGACCATTACTTTTATCATATAAAAATTAGCTAGAAATAGCTATACTGAAGTAGTATAGCGTAGATTTAGTTAGTTCTACAAAGGAAGTAGATTGACAAATGGTTTAATTGTAAAAAATCATTTTTTTACAAAGTCATCAAGTAAGAATAGGGGGGTGTGAGTTGAGGCTTAACGAGAAAGGTGCTAATTTTCAAAAATGAAATTTTACTGAAATTGTTTTTTGTGTATTTAATAAATACTTTAAAAGCTATACGCAATTATAAAATCTCCGATGGTGTTCTGCCCGTTATAGCTTTAAAATCTTTTATAAAATGAGACTGGTCATAGTATCCTGCATTTAGTCCTATTTCAGTAAGATTAGTTTCAATTTCGTTATTTTGGAACAAATTTCTAAATCGGACGATGTTTGAAAATTTTTTTGGTGAAGTACCCACCTGTTTTCTGAATTTTTTTTCAAAAGAGTCTCTGCTTATTGAAAATTTATCTAATAGTGATTTAACAGAAATAGATCCTTTTATATTGATGATTTCACAAATTGATTCTTTCACAATTCCATCAGTATGAGTCCATTCACACTCCATGATAAGAAACCTTTCAACTACATTTACTATCCTTTCATAGTTATCTTTTCTCTCAAATTCATTCTCTAAAAAAGAGACTTGATCAGCATTAAAAAAATCATCAAAAGGTATAAAGCGCTCAAAAAACTCATTTATGGGCGTTTTAATCAATGAAGATGCCAACCCAGGGTTAAATATAATTGCAAATATAGTGGTGCAATCGGAAAACTCAAAATGAAGCGAGTTCCGGGCAATTCCGAAGGCAAAAGCTTTAGGCAAATCAATGATTGTGCTATTTTTCAACTTCATTTTAATAGAACCTTCCAGAATATAGTTCAATGAAACCGAAGCACTAGGTAGTGTGTCTATTGATGTTATATTCTCACATTCAATAACCAAAAATTCTTTGATATATAATTTTAAAAAGTCGGAGGGAAGAAACCTGTATTCCTTTATCTTATTGAACTGTTGTTGCTTAAAAAAAGCGTCACTTTTATTTTTCATCTATCTTAATAATGAATCATACTCGATAGTGATTTGAATCGCTATACAAACATACTTATAACATTCTTAAGCTGTTATATTACAAATAGTGGGATAATAAATTAATAGTTGCTCCATTTGGCTCTTTAATAAAAAAGCGTTTTACACCCCAGGGTTCTATCGTTATTGGATATACTATTTGGATTTTTTGCGCTTTTGCCCGTTTATACCATTGTTCAATATCCGATACTTCGATTGACAGAAAGATAGCTTTATTATCCAAGAGCTTATTTTTATCATTTCGAAAAATTGAGATTTGGGCCTTTGGGTTTTCTTTGGATGCAAAAGTTAAAACCCATTCCATATCCATTACCAAATCCATTTCTAAAAACTCAGTATAAAACTTTTTACTTGCTTCCATGTTATTGGAATAAATATTAGGAACTATTCTTAGAATGGATGTTTTCATTTTAAAACGTTTTTAACTATCTAATTCAATCGCTTGCGAAATATAGTATTCAAGTATTTCGTCTTTATAATCCTTATTATCGCTTATCCCTAAATTTAAAGCTTTATTTCCAACCCCCTCGAAAAGTTTATACTCAATGGCACCTATTTTGGAAATAGGTAATTTGTTCATTTAAATAATTGTTTAAAGGTTGATATAAATTAAGACAGGTTTTTTATTACTCTCTTTTTCCTTTAAGGTATGCAAACATCGCCATGGCATGTCCGTGACCCAACTCAAATTCTTCTTTAAGCCAATTGGTTATTTCGGTAGCTTTAACAGCTAACTCTCCATTTTTTACAAAACCTTTTTCTTTTGCTAAGCATTGAAAGTCTTGAGCGGTTTTACCAGTTTTATCCTCTATGTTTTTGATATAGGTTTTAAATGACATTTTGCTTCTTTTTTAAATTTAATTTATAATAATAAATGTAAGAGATTGCTAATATTCCTAATATAATCTTTAATTCCTTCTTTGGCTAACTCTGTTTGTGAAGTTAGGGCGGGCATAACTCCGTCAAATAGGGTGATGATTGCGGTTGCCGTCCAAAATATGATTTTATATTTTTTTATGTGCATTATTTTTCTTGAAAATTTATCATCCAATTGATGCCGAATTTATCCGAAAATTCTCCAAAATAAGCTCCAAAAAACCCTAATAATGGTTAACAATTCCATCTATGATTGTATTCCAGTCATCCTGATGCAATTCATGTCCAGTTCCTTCAAGTGTTATTAACTTGGCATTCTGCAACTGGCTCAACACCACCTTTGCATGATCATAATACCAAACTCTATCATCCGTACCATGAATAATTAATGTAGGTTGTTTAATATCGCTCAACTTTCCATAATATGCTTCTCCTCCTTGGAGTGTTGCGTGATTAAACATGCTGATATAATTATTAGCACGTTGAAACTCTTTCTTTATTAATCTTTCAGCTCTTTTTTGGTCAAAAGATCTTTTTCCACTCATCATTGAAGCACCTTCCAGCATATATTTAACTACTTCATTTTCATCAGCCCAATCCACTTTACCGGCTTTTGAATGAAAATTCAATATTTCTTTATCCATTTCAGGGATGTTTGGATCAGAATCCCCCCAGGGTCCAGTGGAAATAAGTGTAAGTTTAGAAATCCTGTTTGGATATTTTAATGCTGCTATTTGTGAAATCAAACCGCCCAAAGACATTCCAACGAAGTGGGCGGTTTCTATTTGATAGCCGTCTAATATAGAAAGTGCATCTTCCGTCATATCAACAATATCATACTGAGCAATTCCTGGCCCATAGTTGGTGGATTTACCTACATCCCTATTGTCGTATCTGATAACATAAAGTCCGTTGTCAGATAACATTCTGCAGAAATCATCGTCCCAATAAAGCATAGAAACAGTAGCGCCTGCAATTAAAAGAACTGCCGGATCGTTTTTATCTCCAAAGCTCTGAGTACATATTGAAACGTTGTTTTTTGTTATTATTTTTTCTTCAATCATTAAGTCTTTACAATTGGTAAATAAGAGGGAAATCAGCGATATGATTAAAATTAGCCTGTTATTAAATATTAACTTCATAACAGCAAAGTAACGCTATAGATGATTATAAAAATTGTATTTTTTCGACTTATGAATCAAAATAACAGGAAATATCTTCTGAGAAATATTCAGTAGGGGTTTGCCCTGAGAACTCTCTAAATTCGCGGATCATATGTGACTGGTCATAATAACCTAAAGAATAAGCTGTTTTGGTTAAAGTTTGTCTCGTTTGTGATATCGTTGTTATTGTGTCATTAAACCTAATAATTCGAGAAAACATTTTAGGACTAAACCCTGCCAAACGTTTAAACTTTCTTTCAAATTGACGTTGTGATAAAAATTGAGATGAAGCAAGTTGCAACACATCAACTGTTCCGGAGTTTAAAAATATATAATCGATAGCTGAGACTATATCAGTGTTTTTGATTGAGGTTTGGGTCAATATATTTTCAATAAATTCTGTTATTACATTGATTTTTTCAAAAACACTATTACTCAACATAATTTTTTCTTCCAATACCTGTCCTTCAGATCCTAGAACCTCAGATATTTCAATTATTTCATTTGTTATCAAATCTGCTGGGATTTTAAATAATAAGGGAATTGCTTGAGGATAAAAATATACGCCAAATATCTTGAGTTTTTGATTAGACAACATTGTGAGAAAAGAGTTTGTTTGACCTTGAAATCCACTTTGAAATAATTCGATCTGATTAAATTGCATAACACCTTCCTGTTGGAAGGCAAGCTTTGGGCTAACGGATGCAGTAACTGATTGTTGAAAAGACAAACTTTCATCAAAAGAACCTTCAAATTCCCAGAAAAACCGAACTAAATTTTTAATGTTGTATGGTGGTGAATGTTTTTTATAAATCATGATATCCATTATTTTTCAAAATACATCTTTTCATAATAATGAAGAATGAATTTCGTGAAACAGTGAATTAAGTTTTCTGTCTTTCAATACATAACTATTAATTTTATAAACTGTTATCTGATATGTAGACACTTATAAAGTTAATAATAATAATAATTTTATTTGGCATTACATAACTCAAAATTAAAGAGAAGCCTTAAGGTAAAATTGTAAATAATCGACACAACCAACGTACACTTCATTTCTTTTTGACGGCCCGTCCAACTTGCCTGCAAGTTCCATAAAGGAAATACCAAAATCGTCCATTTGAGACAACAATTGGATACTATTCCGTAGAAGTTCAATAAATATTATTAGAACATGACCGATCGGTCATGTTCTAATAATATCAAAAAAATGCATTTAGCAATCTTTGATTTTAGAGCAGATTTGCTAAAACGAATTAATGTCTGATTATTAGTCTTCTATGGCTTCGATACCCATGTTTTGAATGGCGAGAGTTTTATGCGCGGTTCTGTGAGGGTTTTGGGTTGCAATTCCCCTTAGGGTACTCGACATGTCAAAGCATGAAGATCGAAGTAGACTGTCTTTTAAAGGAAGTAGCTAACCGATGCAAGGTTTCATGCAATTCCAACTTGATTTTGTAAAGTAGCATGAAAGGAAAATCATTTATTTCCAAAATCAAGTTAGTTTTTCAACACCAGTTGAAAACACAACGGGGTTTTATCCTACCAAAACTATTTAAAAAAAAACCAGAAAAATTTGCGTAGTTAAATAGCTACATTTATATTTGTAGCCAAATAGCTATATAATGAAATTAAGACGAGATGTATTTCAAGCCATAGCAGATCCGACAAGGAGAGCTATTCTTGTATTGGTTGCTTCACAATCGATGACAGCAGGTGCAATCGCTTCAAACTTTGACACAGCAAGGCCGACTGTTTCTAAACATTTGCAAATACTTACTGAGTGCGAATTGCTTGACCAAGAACAAAAGGGAAGAGAAATTTACTATCATTTGAATTCAGAAAAAATAAAGGAAGTATCTGATTTTATTGAACCATTCCGTAAAATGTGGGATGACAGATTTAATAAATTGGAAACCATGATGAAAGAGTACCAATTAAAAAAATAGAGTATTATGGAACAAAAAACAAAGATCAATGCCCAAGATGGCAAACAAGAACTAATAATAACTCGTGAATTTGATCTGCCGATAGAGCTGCTTTTTAAGGCATACGAAGAACCAAAATTTATAGAACAGTGGATGGGAACAAAAGTGATAAAACTTGAAAGCAGAAATCATGGAAGTTACCAATTTGAAACTTCACACAACGGTAATGTAGTATTTAAAGCAAATGGCACAATTCACGAATTTGTGGCTAATCAAAGAATCATACGAACATTTGAAATGGAAAATGCCGGAATTGGTGTACAGCTCGAGTTTTTGGAATTTGAAAGATTAACAGAACATAGAAGCAAATTGACTATCCAAGTCATTTATCGGTCTGTTGAACACAGAGCGTTGCAACTAAAGATGCCATTTGAATATGGTTTAAACATAGCTCACGATCGTTTACAAGAAATTTTATCCAAGCTAAAATAATATAGTATGTCAAAAACGAATAAAATAATCTATTGGGTGGCGACCATATTTTTATCATTTGGGATGCTTGCTGGAGGTATACAGCAAATGCTTCAAATTGGAGGCTATAATGAAATAGTAACAAAACTCGGGTATCCGCTTTATATGTTATCCATTTTAGGAGTTTGGAAGATATTAGGAGTGATTGCAGTTTTATGGCCAAAGCTTCCCTTAGTTAAGGAATGGGCATATTCAGGGTTTTTCTTTGTTATGTCAGGTGCTGCTATTTCTCATTTGGTTATGAAAGAGCCATTTGTGGAGGTAATGCCGTCTTTGCTACTTCTCGCAGCCATTATCGTATCATGGTATTTGAGACCTGTAAACCGTAAAATTGTCTTTAATAATTCAAATCAATAAGTTCTAAATCATAGATATATGGCAAGTATAATTATTGAGGAAGGAGTGGTACACAATGTGCCGGATGATTTAAGAAAGGTTTTACTTTCCTTTCCAGAACTATTGGGGAAATGGAATAGGCTAACACCCCTCGCCCGTAATGAATGGATTTGTTGGACGACTATTGTAAAGCAAGCCGAAAAAAGAAAACAGCATTTAGAGCGTTTGTGTGCCGAGATACTTGAAGGAAAGAAAAGACCATGTTGTTGGCCAGGTTGCCCTCATCGCAATCTTAATGCACGAAAATGGTTTAAGGGAGGTAAGTAATATAAACAATGGGTGAATAGGAGCTATGGCATATCTGTATACCACCTGCTTCTTCTCGCCATAGTGTTGAAAAAAACAGGACAATAGTCGCGCAAGAATGGACAACAAATTTGAAAATTGCCCCGTTGCCTAAGTATGTTTGCGCAAACACGATCGATTAAGCAATGTTTCTACAGTAACCCGAAAACTTTGAGATGAGCCGACCAGCAGTTTCCAAACATATTGGCATTTTGGAAGCCGCAGGCTTTATTACCATCAAAGGTGTTGGCAGAGAACGTTTTTGCACGTTAAACCAAGACGGTTTTATTGAACTACATAATTGGATCGATCATTTTGACAAATTTTGGAACATCAAATTGAGAAATTTAGATACCATTTTAAAAGGTAAAAAGAATTCAAATTAGAATATCATGCAAAAGGAAATTTTATTGCAAATGTTGGAACAGAACCGAATGGACTGTTCTCATTTCTGCAAAAACATAAATGCAGAAAATAGTGAGTTTCGTTTAACAGAACAAACAGCATCAGTTGGGTTTATTTACAGGCATATTGGCGAAACGTCAAATTTAATTGGTAAATTTTTTGGCTACGAAACAGACGTAGAAGGAACCACAATTGGGCAAAAAGACACCGGGATTCAATATGACCTTGAAATAAGCCATGCGTATTTTGAAAAGGGTTACAGCACTCTTAAAAAATTAGTTCTTAATACAACAGACAACGAATGGCTTGAAGAAATAGATACACCCTGGTTCGGAAAAATATCAAGAATAAAACTGTTTTCAATTCTGCTATTTCACAATTCTCACCATTGCGGACAAATATCGTCAGCAGTATTGAAAGGAAAAAAATACCCACTTTCGTCAAGCCCGAAACTAACACAACAGCCACAGCTTAAACTGACTAAATGACGACTAAGAAACTCGACATAAAACTTAGACCAACAGAAATTGCAGACTTAGACTTTTTGTTTCAATTTCAACTGGACAAAGAAGGTGGATACTTAGCTGCATTTATGCCAAAAGACCCGACAGACAAAGCAGCGTACATTGCAAAACATACAAAATTATTGAGCGACTCAACAGTTAACAACCAGACAGTAATTATTGACAACATTATTGTTGGAAGTATTGCCAAATTTGTAATGGAAGGAGATACGGAAATTACTTATTGGATTGACAGAAAATTTTGGGGACAAGGTATCGCAACAAAAGTATTAAACGAATTTCTTGTCATTGAAACTACCAGACCAGTTTTTGGACGAGTTGCGTTTGACAATTTTGGCTCGCAAAAAGTTTTAGAAAAATGTGGATTTATCAAAGTCGGGAATGACAAAGGTTTTGCAAATGCACGACAAAAAGAGATAGAAGAATTTATTTATAAACTGACTTGATAAATGAACAAAACGCCCTATAACATCGGATTGGCAATATAGTAATTGAAAGATGCTTTGGATTTGTTAGGTAATGTATATTATCAAGGTTTTGATAAAATAATTATTTATCAGAAAAATCTAACTACAGACTTTTTCGATTTAAAAAACAAAATGGCGGGAGATATTCTTCAAAGGTTTTCGAACTATCGCATTCATCTGGTAATAATCGGCGATTTTTCCAAAATTACGAGTAAAAGTTTAAATGATTTTATTTATGAAAGCAATAAGGGAAAGCAGGTTAACTTTGTTGCCAATATTAGCGACGCATTAAACTCATTAACTAAATAGATTTTGGTGAAAATTGGGGTATAATAACAAAAAGTATTGCTCAATCAAGAAGAAGATATGTTTAAATATGCTGAACGGACAGGTAATCTTAGGAATTATATTGTTTTTTTGGGGAAGCAGAGGCACACAGACTAAATATAAAAGCAGATGTTTAACAACGCGTCATTTAATAAGGACCAAAGTCATCCGTATCCACTAGTTCGAAGCGGAGGTCTATTCTTAATGTTGATCGGTTCCGGTATCGTCATTGATGTATTCTTCAAAGGGGCATTCATTATCGGCACAGGATTAGCAATAATGTCATTAATGTTTGCAAAAGCGCTCACAAACGGGAAACCGACACGCATTCAAATTATCGCCTTAGCCATTGCAATCATTTTAGAAATAGTTCTCATAATTACTATGGTTAATGTTCTGCCCTCGGATATTACCGCATCGGCTCGATTGATGTGGATTTTAATTATTGCGGGGGTACATTTCTTACCGATGGCAATTAGTTTCGGTCCCAGATTTGGAGTTGTAGGAGTTCTTTGTATTGTTAACGCTTCCGCAGGACTTATTCTAGGCGGTGTACCAATTGAGATATTTCTATTAGCAGACGGCGCTTTGAAAGTCGGTTTTGGTATATGGCTTTTTAAAAAAAAACTTGCCATATGACAGGTGAAAGGAAATATTTAATAACGATATTTGGGAAACGATTTTAAGTCAAAGATATGAAAGCTAAGGAAATACCTACGGATTATTAACAAATATGATTGGCCTGGGAAGACAATTGAGCCAGTTTTAGATTATATGCCGGATAATTATCAAAGACGAAAAATATTTCCCATCCTGTCTGCAATTCTATATTTGAGCAATCATTGTTCCAAAGTTGGCTCTTACAAATCTCAATTTGACAAAAATCGAGTATCAAAAAGCTGATACTGACGAAATCACCAACCGAACGGTTGAATCTTTTGCGTTACGACTTTTTAGACTTGACCGAATTAAAAATATTCAAATTCAAACTGAAAAATTTGCGCCTCATAAAATGACTTTAAAACAGTATTTTGAAAGGCTTGAAAAATAAATTTTGCACCCCTGACATAAGGCTGTCATTAGCCCATTTTACTTTTGTTGCATCAATAATTAAAAACAAATAAAATGGAAAAGAAACACGTTTTAAAAGGCTTGGCAACAGTTAATTTTTATGCAACTGACCACGCAGGAGCAAAAAAATGGTATAGCGAATTTTTAGGCATTGAGCCTTACTTCAATGTGCCGGGTTATAGCGAGTTTCGTATTGGCGACTATCAACATGAATTAGGAATAATTGACAGCAGGTATGCACCGGAAGGTCATTCTACAAAACCATCGGGAGCTATTGCACATTGGCACGTTGACGATTTAAAAGCAACGCTTGATAGACTAATTGCAATGGGAGCAACCGAATATCAGCCTATCACAGACCATAGTCAAGGGAAAGGGACTTTTGTAACAGCATCGGTAGTTGACCCTTTTGGAAATGTTCTCGGTATAATGACAAATGTCCATTATCTCGAAATTTTAAACCAAAAGAACGCATAGCTTATTATGGAAACGAAAGACGGAAAACAAGCTGTCTATGCCATAACAAGAGCACCGTCCTTACCATACCGAAATGCCAGCGCAGTTTAAGGTACTTGATGATAAATGGTCAAAATTCTTTTTTCCTGCACCGGGTGTGAACTTTTAAATCTTACTGTATCCAAAAAATGAAAGCCCCTGGATGTGCACGATATGGACTTCCTGAAGTATTACAAATACAGGAAGCAGATAAACCAGTATATAGGAATTATGAAATATTAATCAGAATATTGTTTTTAGAAGCAGCTTAGCTATTTTCAAAACAAACGAAACGCTTGTAAGTGTTTTTCATAAAAAGTATTGTTTTATAAGTACTTTTCTTGAAATATATGTATTTTTCATACTCAGAATATGGCGCAACGCTGGGGACGTGCCATTGGGCAAAAGTCATCTTACAAAAGGAGAGTTGGAGCGCTTACAACAGATTGTTATTGATAATCCAAGCTTTACCAAAATGGGATTCCGTAAACAGGAGGGCTTTATCGGTGAGCATGATCACCTCCATGGTACACCAATCCCCGATCATATTTCGGCTCGATGGACGGAACAAGTCACCGAACAAGTAACCGAACAAGTCGGTGCTTTATCCGTGAATGTAATTGATGATACTGCCATTCTTCTAAACAGAATTGATAGCTAAAGATGGTAGCGATTTTAAGATCATGCAGTTGACTGTTATTAATATAAGAATCCAAATAACCATAGAGGGACCTTTACTCCAAATCCAGTTTCAATATCATCTGCTGCAATAATATGGTCTTTGATATCTTTGACTTGCTTAGTTGTTTTTCCCTTGCCGCCAACTTCTATGGTAATACCAGATATTATAAAATCTCCATATTTAGGTGCGTAAACTTGCTCACCGGTATTTATTAGTTGATTTAAAAGGAAAGTCTCCCTGATATTTCCTTTATGTGGATTTGCGCTTATAGCAAAGGAAAGATTGGTATTCTCTAAGTAAACTTTATCTGGTTTTTGTAGCCTAGATACTCCTTTTCCTTCTAGAGAGAGAATGTTCAGTAGTCTAGCATCTTTTAATTGGTAGATATATTCGTAAACGCTTTCTCGACTTATTTCTAGTTTTCTTGCCAGTGCCGACATGTTAGGTTTGAATGGAGCTGATTCAGCAATTACCCCCAACAGTCGTTTTACTTTTACAGCGGTACCTGCGTTATATGCTGCAATATAAGCCAAATCAGTATCAACGACAGCGTTGATTACCTGTTCCAGCCTTGGTAGATATTCAACTTCGCCTTCTGCAATTATAGGTAAATATCCATTTTGTAGGTATCTATTAAATGCGGGAAGTGGTTGTATCTTCTCTAATACGGCAAGGCTTAATTCTCTATGTTCAGAACGTATATCCTCGATACTTATGGCATCAAAATAGGTATTTTCTTTAAAAGTCAGATACTCTCTGAAGGATAGGCCAGCCAGCGAGTAGCTAATCACCCTTCTGCTTAGATCTGCTTCACCGCGATAAATATCCAGAGCAGAAGAAGCAGAAAATATGATTTTCATCTCTGGTAAGCCATCATAAATATTCTTTAATTCTCTTGACCATCGCGGATATTTATGTACCTCATCAATAAATAAAATCCTACCTCCTTGTTTAAACCAATCCATCGCCGTATCCAGTAGGGTATTGTTATAGAAATAGGTATGATCGGCGGTAATATATAAAGCTTTAGAGGCTAACTCTTTCAGGTCGTACTTCATGTATTGCAACATTAAAGTTGTTTTTCCAGCACCCCTTGGGCCTTTTATTCCAATCATGCGTTGTTCCCAATTTATTTTAGAATGTAGATAGCGCCGAAAAGAGTTGTCAATCCCTCTTAGTAGGTTATCTTGAAACTGTAATAATTGGTCCATTATCTGTTAATTTGTGGTTAAAGGTATGCAATTTTATTTAATTGTTGGTTAGGATATGCATTGTTGATATTATTTTGTTGGTTTAGATATGCAAAGTGTATGGGTTTGAAAGAATCAACTTTCTTTTTCCAAGGTAAAGCTTCTTTTTTTAGACAGAGAGAAAAACTTTTTATTCCAATGAGGCATTTATATTTGATTAGATATCAGCAATATGGCCAGAAATCATGCATCTATTTACAGTGCGCTCATTGCAGACGTACTGATAGCAACTGTAAAGTTTATTGCCGGTGCCCGAACCAATAGCTCATCAATGATTTCCGAAGGAATCCACTCTTTGGTGGATACTATCAACCAGATTTTACTTTTGTACGGTTTAAAGAGAAGTGGCAGGCCGCCAGATAAGTACAGGCCTTTTGGATATGGTAAAGAATTGTATTTCTGGTCGTTCATTGTTTCAATACTTATTTTTGGATTGGGCGGTGGGCTATCAATTTATCAGGGTATTATACATATTCAGAAAGGGCAACCTTTGATAGATCCCACATTGAATTATATTGTCCTTGGTTTTTCATTTATTTTTGATGGAGGCTCTTTCATTATTGCAATAAGGGAATTTAATAAGGCAAGAGGCAGCGTGGGTTTTTGGAAGGCGGTGATTATAAGTAAAGATCCTTCCAGTTTCTTGGTATTGTTTGAAGACGGAGCGGCAGTACTCGGATTGATCATTGTTTTCATTTTGATGTTGATTAACCATGCTTTTCATATGCCTTTTCTGGATGGTGTGGCTTCCGTTTTAGTTGGATTGCTACTGGTTTTTGCTTCATTTATACTAGCCCGTGAAAGTCGAAGCTTACTAATGGGTGAAGGTATAGCACCAGAAACGCAACGAAAAATAATTGAAATGACCGAAAGGGATGCAGCAGTAATTAAGGTGCGCAATATATTATCAACTTATGAGGCGCCTGATGAAATTGTACTCATTCTTATCGTTTATTTTAAAGCAGATCTTGATACTGTAGGAATCACTGATGCAATAAAAAGGATGCGAAAAGCTATCAAGCATGAATATAAGTTGGTTCGTTTTGTGATTATTCAGCCAGAGGCTACACCATGAAAAAAATAACCATTAAGTTAAACGCTCGCCTTTCAAAATTATGGACGCCCGCCCTAAAAGACAGAATAAATACCGTGGTTTGTGGATTGGGCGTAGTATATTTGGAGGAGCAGTCTGACAGTATTATATAACCACCAACTGTCAGATCAAGTAGCGGCTATTACAGGTTAAGGATTATGCTAACAATTCCCCTGGTATCGAAAGCATGAGTCCAGCTTCAGCGGCTTCTGACTTTATAAAATGCGGAGGCCATTTGAAATTTATGCTGAAACTTTAGAGCTTAAGCTAGATAAGATTATCGTGAATAAGGGATTTCGAACTCTTGAATAAACTTTTAGGTTTTTTTGAATGTGTTGGTTCTTAGTATGTATTGGTTGGATCATTAACTAACTTTTGGATAATATGTAATCTCTCCTGAATATAATCTGTGGCAGGAGATGAAAAACCTTTAACATGGCCACGATCCTTAATAGGCTCTAACACTTCATTTCGTTTAATAACAATATTCCTCAACATACCTGCTTTATTTATATACAAAAGTACTAATAAGATTAGTATTATAATGTTTAGTAATTATTTTTTACTAAATAATTAAGAGGTTAAAAGCGTGGTTTAATGAAACCAGTCGCGCTTTCAAATGGCATTCTCTAAACGAAAAAGGTACCTATACACGGGCAGGAGCTTAGAGTTTATATGCTAATTATCGTGGGTCATTGAAGGGTAAAAGTCTCCGATTCTTTCACTGGTTCTTAGGTTAACTGCTTTATTTTCATTATATTGAAGGACAGCCAAAAGTGAATGGCTTTGTGCTTCACTTGATTTTTTTTAAATAGAAAGGATTTTATATATGAGTAAGAGATTTGAGAATAGAGTGGTGATCGTTACTGGCGGTGCGAATGGTTTGGGTGCGGCTTCTGCATTAGAGTTTGCTAAAGAAGGTGCCAAAGTGGTTATTGCGGACATTTCGGATAAAGGGAAGGAAATATCCGACAAACTAAAGGCGGAAGGGTTTTCGTCGCTATTTGTGAAGACAGACGTGGCAAATGAGCAGGATGTAATCAATCTGATAGACAAGACCGTTGACGAATTTGGTAAGCTGGATGTGATGTTTGCGAACGCGGGGATCAATATTGAAGCTACTGTGGAACACCTTGAGTTAGACGACTGGCAAAAGGTCATCGACGTTAACTTGAAGAGCGTTTATTTAAGCAATAAGTACGCAATTGCGCAATTTAAGAAGCAAGGAAGTGGTGGCGCGATTGTGAATTCTGGATCGATCCACAGCTTGGTTGCCAGAGAAGGGCTAGCTCCGTATTCGGCATCGAAGGGTGGCGTGAAGATGCTTACCCAGCAGGTGGCGGCTGAAGTCAGTAAGGATGGTATCCGAGCGAACGCTATTGCGCCGGGTTATATAAAAACAGAATTGATTAATACCTTGTCACAGAATGTGATCGATGGTTTGGTCGGTCTGCACCCGATGGGCCGCTTAGGTGAACCTATTGAGGTAGCCAAAACCGTGTTGTTTTTAGCTAGTGATGATGCATCGTTTATTTCGGGCGTCACACTGCCAATCGATGGTGGATATACTGCCGTCTAAACACTATATACATTAATTATTTTAAACCACTCAACGGATCCCGTTGAGTGGTTTTTTTTATAAAAAACTTTGGTGAGTGCTTTTTTATAATTTTACCGACAGATCCACATCATCTGCGAATGTTCCAACAGCTTCTACTGCTCTTTTTAACTCATCTGCTGACAACCCCAATTTATCCGACCAGTCCTGTACTTCATAATCTTGATTAACGTCAATCCTTATTCGGTCCGAACCACCTTTTTTATTTTTATCGTCCATGTTAAATCAACTTAATTCTGAAGATTAAACATATGTCAAAGACATTGTTTTTTGGGAACTGTATACTTATCGAAAATAGGAGGATTGGTGACTTCTTAAGGAGCTTCATCTAACGAAAGGAAGAGGGAACAGGCTTTCCTACGATTTATGATGCAATGGATACAATGGTTCTCCTGATCCTCTATTTGAAACCGATGATCAAACGTATGTATTGGTTACTGTTCCAGCAAATAAACTTTTTGAAGTCGGCGCTCAAGGAGATGTCCAAGGCGTAAATCACATCAGTGACCAAGCTAATGGTCAAGTTGGATTATTGAGTACTCTACCACGGAAAACATCGTGATAATCGCGTTTCATTCCCGGAAGATTGGAACCCAGAACCCATTACCCATACCATGTGCGCATTTGCCAATGACATAAATAATTGGGGCGGAGGATATATCATTGTGGGTGTCGATGAGAATGAAGGACAAGCAGTATTTCCACCTATTGGTCTATCTCAAAATAAGATCGATAAACTACAAGGCGAAGTTCTTAATCTGGCCCATCAAACTGTTTTGATTTTTACCCTATTAAATGTAAAAAATATACTTAAGTTTACGTCTGCAATAGGGGATGGTCTTTGTCCCCTATTGCAGACAAAAACTTAAAAATGAACACTGAATACGCATATTTAGAAAGCTTTATAACTAGTTTACGTTCACGCGGAAGGTACTCATTCTCTTTACAAGAGGTTCGAGCAACCTTTCAGCAATCCGATGAAGCCATCAAAAAAGCGATGCAACGGCTTAAAAGGAAGAAGGAAATTGCACAAATCAGAAACGAATTTTATGTAATTGTTACTCCTGAATACCGAAGTAAAGGAACACTTCCTCCCTCATTGTTTGTGGCAGACTTGATGAAATATCTTGAAAAAGATTACTACGTTGGTTTATTAAATGCAGCGGCTTACTACGGAGCAGCACATCAACAACCACAATCGTATTCGATCATTACCAAAAAGCCAAGCTTGAGAAATATTGAAACTAATGATTTGAAAATCAATTTTTACATTAAAAAAGATTGGAGTAAAGAAGATGTCCTACAAAGGAAAGTTGATACTGGGTATATAAATATTTCATCGCCTGAATTAACAGCACTAGACCTGGTCAATTATTTTGAAAATGCAGGAGGATTGAATAGGGTGGCTACAGTCCTAGAAGAGCTGAGCGAAAGCATAAAAGAAGATAAATTAATAGAGACTATAAAACGGTATACACCTTTAACAACCGTTCAAAGGTTAGGGTTCTTATTAGAAAACGTTTTAGGTTTTACTAATTTAAGTGAGCCAATAAAAAATTATTTAAAAACAGTGAATTCTTTTCCGATACTTTTAAGACCCCAAAAAGAAAAACTCGACATGATTACTGGTAATGATTGGAAAGTCGTACCAAATATTGAAATTGAAACAGATTTATGATACCACAGGCATATATAACAGCATGGCGTCAAAAAGCTCCTTGGCAAGAAAACTTTCAAGTAGAACAAGATCTTGTCATTGAAAGAGCTTTAATGGCTATTTATGACGATGAATACCTGAGATCCAGATTAGCTTTTAGAGGCGGTACTGCTTTACACAAATTGTATCTTTCCCCAGCAGCTAGATACTCCGAGGACATAGATCTAGTGCAAATTACAGCTGAACCATTTGGCCCTGTTCTGGATAGACTAAGAGAAGCGCTATCCTTCTTAGGAGATAACCCTATTCGAAAACAAAAACGATATAATAATACCCTAATATATCGTTTCGATTCAGAAGACGGCATACCTTTAAGGTTGAAAATCGAAGTAAATTGTCGTGAACATCATACGATTTATGGAATTCAAGAAGTTAACTATTCAATGGAGTCCGATTGGTATACAGCTGAAGCTTTGATTCCAACATATGATTTAGCAGAATTACTGGGTACTAAAATGCGGGCATTATATCAACGACGTAAAGGACGAGACTTGTTTGATATGTGGTTGGCTATAACACAAACAGATGTTAATATTGATCAAATTATTAAGGCATGGCATTTTTATATGAACAAAGAAGGGAATTCATTATCCCAAAAAGAATTTCTTGAAAACATGGAAAAGAAAATTGAGGATCAAGATTTTTTAGCGGATATGGCAGGTTTATTAAGACCGAGCTTGAAATACGATATTCATGTTGCCCACGATTTTGTAAAAACAGCCTTACTTGAAAAGATTTAATTCATGACATCCAACGAAATAAAGAATAAACTCAATGAAATAACTCAGAATCTTAATCGTGGGGAATTTATTTATGATCTTCTTTTGGCTCATGGAATTTCTAAAACTTCTGTAACCCGTTTAAAAAAAGGTGAAATAAAACAATTCCCAAATGTTACTATCTCTATTCGCTTCAAGGAGCATTACTCGGTTTGGATTGGCAAAAACTTCCTGTAAACGTCAAAACTGAACTATTGGAAAAGTAAGCACGATGCACAACATTGTATAAAAGTAATAGCGGTTTTAGTGCTTCATCAAAAGCCTGTACTTTTTTGTCCGCCAAAACCTTATTCTAATTTCCTTTTTTGTAAATTAGAATAAGGTTTTGGCTAAGGCAGTTGTCAAACGGAAAGTTATGGGTTGTCTATCCGCTACTGCGTTTATACTTGACCGTTGGCAACAAGCTGCAAAATCAAACATCAAAATAAAGACACTATGAATCCAAAAAGCATTTGGGCAAACCTTGGAATTGAGAATATCGAACGAACAAAAGATTTTTACCTGTCATTAGGCTTTAAATTAAATGGTAAGCCAGCTGATGACTTAGTAAGTTTTTTATTTGGTGATGACGAATTTGTAATTCACTTCTTTAAAAAAGAAAAGTTGAAAGCAAGTCTTGAGGGAGATATTTCTGATTTGAAACAAGGAAATGAAGTTATGTTTTCCCTATCGACAGAAAGCAAGGACGACTTTGACAGTTGGATAACTGAAATTAAAAATGCAGGTGGAACTATTTTATTTGACTCTAATAACGACAGGAAAGAATTTTACGATAAAAATGGATTCTACGTTTGCGTATTCGCTGACCCTGACGGCCACAAATTTAACTTACTCTATAACGAAAATATGTAAAGCTAAAAGCGATTAAAAATGACTAAAATTGTTTCAAGTCCTAATTGTGAAAAGTCACCCAAAATGGAATTTCTAAAAGATTTCAATATTGCCTTTGCAAAAGGAAACGTGGAATTTCTTATCGAAAGTGTTACAGACGAAATTATTTGGAATATAATTGGCGACAAAAAAATCGAAGGAAAAGAAAATTATGCGGAGGAATTGAAAAAAATGAAAGAAGAGAAGGCGACCGAATTAATACTCGACCAAATTTTATCACACGGAAAAGAAGGAGCTGCAAACGGAATTATTAAAATGCAAAACGATAAAAAATATGCGTTTTCGGACTTTTACATATTTAATGGAGCAAAAGGCTCAAAAATAAAATCGATAACCTCATACGTAATTGGAATTTAAAGATAATGGAAGAAAGCCAATTGCCAACATTGTATAAGCCTAATGCGGGCTGAACGTGTAAAATTGAGCTTTTTTGCTCAAAGAGTATTATTTTAAAGGCCCCTTGCACAAGCAATTGAGGGATACGTTATCTTTTTTAAGAACAAATATTTTAGCAGAGCAAGTGATTAAGCGAGCAGATAGAGCAGAAGCAGATCGTTTTTATAATTTTCCTAATGATGCTATTGAAGAAGCTTTATCCAATGCCGTTTATCATAAAAGTTATGAATTAGGTTCCCCTATCGAGGTTCAGGTATGGCCAGATAAGATCCAAATCCTGAGTTTCCCTGGTCCGGTTCCACCTGTTAATGCACATATATTAAAGAGTAATCGAATCATTGTTGCACGTGAATATCGAAATAGGAGGATTGGAGATTTTCTGAAGGAGCTTCATCTAACGGAAGGACGTGGAACAGGTTTTCCTACAATTTATGATGCAATGGAAAATAATGGTTCTCCTGCTCCTCTATTTGAAACCGATGGTCAAACGTATGTATTGGTTACTCTTCCCGCACATGGACTTTTTGAAGTCGGCGCTCAAGAAGATGTCCAAAGAGTAAATCACATTAGTGACCAAGCTAATGGCCAAGGTGGATTGCTGAATGTTAGCACGTTAGGTGATGTGCTTGCATTTATCTACCAAGATAGTGACCAAGCTAGTGACCAAGCTAGAAAAATAATTAGTGAGCAGATTCATTCCAAAGTAATCGATTTATTAGAGGCAACACAAGAGTGGACAAAGCGGAAGGAGTTATTCGAAAAACTTGACTTAAGTAATCATACTACGAATAGAGCAAGATACTTAGATCCTCTTATTAGTTTTGGTTGGATTGTAATGGAGTTCCCAGATACTCCTACCCCTGCTCTTATTTTTTGATATCCCCAATAGCCGCATTTAAACTCAATACTAAATTGGAGTTCTTTTTTGATTGTCATTTAACTCATAACTACTCAGGGAATTTATCCAGCCAGTCATATTTTGTCTGACTTCATGTCTATCTTATAAAAAATTCGATGGAAAGAATGGATGAAATGACACAATTAGCTGCTATCGTTTATACATTACGAAGAGGACCGGCAAGTGGTAGATAAATAGAAGAATACTTAGACCGGAAATTGGAATCTACAGCGCCGGACCATCGCGTAACAGTAATAAGATGTCCAGTTTATTATCGAATAAACTGGACATCCGTCGCTATAATTGTTTTATTAATATGCATAGAAGTGGCTGATTATCTAGCGGATAAGCTTGATCGACTGCCAAGGGGTTATGTGTTTACCTATAAGGATTTTATTAAGCAGGTAAGCCAGAAAGAAGCAGCAATAAAAGCCTTAACCCGTACGGCTGAAATTGGAGCAATCCGAAAGCTCCCAAAAGGACGATTCTATAGGCCAGAAACGACGCTTTTAGAATGGATGTGATTTGCAAAATTATGGCATAAGAGGGAAGTATTTGCCAAAGTTTTGGTTTTTTGTCCCTGATTTTCTGGAACATGCATCTAACTGATGTTTATAAATAATTGCTTTTATTTGTTCGTTATCTTTACCAATCGAAGAACGATAAGACTTAAAAAATGGGTCTTATCGGCCCATAAAGGGTAACAATGGCAGACCGCGTATACATATCTGAAAACTTAACTAAGTCACAATTTGATTTATGAGATAGAGTAGAACGATGGCAATTTGGTAAATAGGTTATATTTCCGTATGTTTGCATAACTAGATACGTTTCTGTCTATAAGAGCTATTCTAGTGTTTGACTTAGAAGATTCTACAATTAACGATAATACACCTCCCATGCCTCTCCTTGATGCACACTTGGGGGGTCTTTTCTTTTTAAGCCAATGAGTAAGCGTAATTATACTAAAGCACCTGAAAGCAAGAGGTTTGATTGTCTCGGATGAGGCAAAAGCACTTTCCTATCTTCAGCCTTTGAGAAATATCCCACTGTACCCATTCAATACTTGGGGATTCCGTCTAATGGAAATGGTAATATGTTGGATTGGACACAACAACCTATTTGGAAAATGGATAGCTTGCCGTAGCCTTTTCTACTTGTGGAATCTTGAAGATAATTAGTTAAATGAAGCGCATACTAAATTGCAGCCTTTTTTGATTAGTTGTAAATTTGGGTTTAAATCGTTATATTTCAGATAAATATGTAAAAATACTTTAAAATAGAAAGGGATTATGCGTGGAAGACTTTACCCTATATGGAGAAAACAAGACGTCGAAATCATTAGCGACGTATTTAGGATGGTTAAAAGATAATCCGTCATATCATTTGAAACGGGTTGTTAAAATAGCTGCTCGTTATTATCACCCGACCTTAGAGCTTGAGGATTTGATATCCGAGGGTAACTTAGCATATTTAATTGCGCTGAAGGAGTATGATACCAAGGTTATTAAAGCATCTATTAATAGTTATATCACCCGGAGGGTAAAAGAGCAAATAGAAAACTTTATTAAATATCATCGTGCCACGTATCTTTCCGAGCATGAGCGTGTGTATATCCACGATTTGGATTTGATGCCTTGTAAGGATAAGAATATCCTCAACAAATTAGAAATCAAAGACGAAGGACAAACTTTTTTAAAAGCAATACACCAAGTTGATTTATACCGTCCCAGAGTTATGCATAGAAATTGGAACTTATTTAAAATGATTTATGGTATTGGGTATAGGTACCCTTTGTCACCTAGTGATGCCGGTCAGCTATATGGCATTACTGGAGAACGGGTTAAACAGATTACAGCTAGGATGTTAGTTGCAGTTGGAGGGAGGTTAACTAACCGGAGCAATTTCGATCCGGAAACTAGACGTTTGATTAAGCAAAAAAAAATCAATATTTCCCTTCATGGCTTTAGATGGGCTGTTGATTCATTTTATCACGAAGATATAAAGAATCAAAAGGAGCATTCTCAAGAACCAGAAGTAATTGCTAATTCTTCAAATAGTGGGTTTGAGCCTGTGCTTGATAAGAACACGCTATCCATAAAGACAAGAGTGATGGCATTTTTTAAAGCATTTATTCGGGGATTGCCATCCATTGCCTACGATTATCGAAAACCAAAAAGCAGTCTGGAATCAACAAAATAATTGTGGTAAGTCATAAAATAGGTAAACATGATATTTTAATTATCTTTGGTAGAAAACCTATATCCTCAAGATTAAGGATGTACAATCAAAAGACACCTAGTAAATGTAGGCTTTTTGTTTTTTACCCAAAAGCCGGAGCAATACTTTTCAAGATGTTGGATAGAAGTAGTGGTGCATAAAGACTTTTCAGGTAAAGGTTTTACCGAAACTTATTTTAAGGGCCCCATCCATCAGCAATTGAGGGATGTCTTACGCTTTATTCAAACTACCGTTATCCATGAAGTGGTAGAAAAGTTGCCCGATCGTGCCGAGGCCAATCGATACTTTAATTTCCCTTATATTGCGGTGGAGGAAGCCGTGTCCAATGCCGTTTATCATAAAAGCTACGAAATTGGAAACCCGATTGAAGTTCAAATTACCAAAAATGCATTTCATGGCGGAAGGAATTTTAAAAGTATGTTTGTAGGAACATATTACGGGTATAGAGGCGGTTTAGCGAAATTCGGTTTCGCTAACTGCGTTATTGTACAGCATATGAGTCAAAAAATAGAGAATTAAAAATGACAGATAATAATAATAAATCGGTTGAATTATTATGGAAAAACTTTCTGAAAGAAAACCCAAAAAACAAGTTAAAAATAGAGCCAATTTCTTTTTATTTCTGTGATAATGAGAAAGACGCAAATGAATGTGCTGAATTGGTTGTTAAAGGAATTAAACAGGCGACAGCAACTTCACTTTGGTGGTATGAAAAGAATAATGAAAGTTTACCAAAAAAAGGAGACCAATACATAATAACCGATTGGAACGGAAATGCGAAAGCGATAATCGAAACAACGAAAGTAACACCTACGGCTTACAATGAAATAACGGCAGAGTTTGCGAGGATTGAAGGAGAGGGTGACAAATCTTTAGAATATTGGAAAAGAGTTCATAGAGCATATTATACAAGAGAAATGGAGCCTTATGGGGAAAAATTCACAGAAGATATGACTATCATTTGCGAACATTTTAAAACACTTTATCGAAGATAAAAACGCGGTACAAAAATGCCAGATTAAGTTGTGACTACTTCAGTTTATTTGTCAAAAGATCTGTCCCATTCATTAGGGAAAGGGTTTGGACTAAGCAACCTGAAACGGATGAGACAATTTTATCTTGCTTTTCCAATTAGTGAGACAGTGTCTCACTAATAGACGTATTTTGAAATTTATATTGGAAACGGGGTGTGAAGTAGATATGCGAATTGTACCTCCAACTCCATCGGATTACCAGCATATTCAGAAAGTTTTAGATGACTTACTGTTTTTGGGGGATATGATCCTTATGTGTGTTTCTATTTATGCAGAGCAAGGTATGATTGAAGATGTAGGGGAGTTGACTTTTGATGAAAATGATCTTTATGTTTTTTCTAGGAAGCATCACTACAATTTCATCTTCGAGCATATTAACAAGGCGTGGGGGCATACCGTAGAAAAAACTGTGATAGATAATGAAGGTATGCAAGACTTCTTTGATGCTCTGCAAAAATGCCTTAATGTGAATTATTTGGAAGCTAACGGTGTAATTGCTTTAATACACAAGCAAATTCCTTTTACAGAAGGAGTTCTTTGGGAAAATCTACCGCAAAACCTAGAACTTCTCTTTCAAACGCCATATGAATACGGAAAGCTATTCTACCAAGGTTTAACATTAAGTCGACACAACAAAATGACTTTACTTGAGCTTGCTTGCAAACCTAATAATTTGAAACGTTATCTATACCGTCCAATCATCATATGGAATGTAAATGGTAAAGAATATGCAATTATAGGGCCTAATGCTTGGACAGAAACCATGATGCAGTTTTCAACCAATGTAATTCCGTGGGGTAAGAGTCCAGAAGAATGGATGGAAAATAAATGTTTTAAATCGTTTGTTCATCGAAAAGAAGATGAACATGATAAATGGCTTGATGACGCCCTTGAATCTATATTGAAAAACAGCAATTGTTATTATGATAGGAATATCACCAAACTACGTAATAATATAGATTATACGAATATTAACGTTGAAGGTCTAGGCGAGGTAGACTTTATAATCGTTGCACATAAACTAAAAAAAGTATTCATTGTCGATTGCAAACACCTACTGGGTCGGTATGATGCGGCTAATCAAAAGAATGACTTCAATGCATTTACAAAGGGATCGAAGAAAACCAAAAGCTATAACCAAACTATGCAAAATAAAGTCAGGTGGTTTTCCGCGAACGTTTGTTTGCTGGAATCGCACTTTGCTATAAAATATAACCTAAACAGATTGGATTTAACAGACTATACCTGTGAAGGTATTTTCGTGATTAATACACCCACTTTATATATGTATAACGCCGACTTTAGGATTTATGTACTGAATGATATGCAGGCTGTACTGGATGGAAGTTATTCTGATCCTACATTTCTTATCCACAGATGATGAGGAAAGTATACGATTAATCAAAGTTCCTTATCCATATTTTCAAAAGCCAGCTTTGTTAACTATTGATCCTTTTGGCGAAGATTAAATTCTTTGCTGAATAAAATTATTTCTTTCCTTTTAAAATTTCAATTTGTATTTTTAACTCATTAATTTTGTCTGAGTTATTCTTCGCTTGATATAAATTAATTAACAAGGAAATAATAGCTATAAGAGTGATGATGATTTTCTGACCGTTATTTATTTTAAAGTCCCAACTTTCTTTTCTTACCTTTCTACCATCTAAGAGATGGGTTTGATTATAATATGCTACAGTTCCGGGTAGTAAAATATAGAAATATCTTCGGTCGAGATTAGTAACTTCTTCTATGTGGTCAATGGATTTTAAATAGTTAATCTCGCTGATGAATTCTTCTTTCGAAATATTTGCAGATTTTGTTATTTCGCTAATGTCTCCGAAGGCCTGGACTTTCAGGCACAGGACGACTGCATGACCTTTTTATCAATATTGAGGGAATGACACCAGCCGAATACAAAAAAGGAGGCAACAGTCTTTCCATCAATTACAGTTTTGCCGAAAGTCCTTTCGGGAATTTGATTGTAGCTTCTATCCTTAAGGGAGTTTGCTATATGGCTTTTAACGATGATGAAGCCAAGTCATTAAACGATTTGAAGCTAAAATTTCCCAATGCATCCTTTCAGCGAAATTTGGATTTGATACAACAAAATGCACTGTTCATTTTTCAGAATGATTGGAGCAAATTGTCAGAAATAAAACTGCACTTGAAAGGAACGGACTTTCAACTCAAAGTTTGGGAAACGCTATTAAAAGTCCCTATGGGGAAACTCTCCACTTATGGCAACATTGCGGAGCAAATCGGAAATCCAAATGCTTCAAGAGCTGTTGGTACGGCTATTGGAAACAATCCTGTTGCATTTCTTATTCCTTGTCATCGTGTTATCCAATCATCGGGCAACATTGGCGGTTATATGTGGGGCAACACACGGAAAACCGCTATCATCGGTTGGGAAAGTGCAAAAACCGACATTTTGGAAATGTAGCAAGTTTCGGGTTTTCTACCACAACGTACATTGGCATCTTTGCAACAGAATTTTAAAACAAAAAACAATGCAAAGATTTAAAAACAAGTTCGCACTTATCACAGGCGGTACAAACGGGATGGGATTTGCCACAGCCCAACAATTCATCAACGAAAACGGTAAAGTAATCATCACAGGACGAAGTGCCGAAACGGTAAATAAAGCAGCAAAACAATTAGGAACAAATGCTTTTGGCATTGTTTCAAACGCAGGCAATATGAAAGACATATTGCTTTTACAGGAACAGGTAAAACAATACACAGACAGTATTGATTTACTGTTTGCCAATGCAGGTTACGGAAAGTTTGCACCCATTGAATATGCCGATGAAACGCATTTTGACGAGTTGTTCAATATGTTGGTAAAAGGGACATTTTTTACCGTGAAACAACTATCGCCATTAATGGAATCGGGAAGTGCTATCGTGTTAAACACTTCCATTGTTACCGAAATCGGTATGGCAAATTTCTCAGTATATTCAGCCGCAAAATCAGCCGTACAATCATTTATCAAAACCTTTGCGGCAGAGTTTACCGAGAAAGGTATTCGTGTGAATGGTATCAGTCCGGGGTACATCAAAACAAACGGATTTAACAACACAGGTTTAAGTCCCGAACAAATTGAGGGAGCTATTCAAAGCATTATCCCAACCATACCATTCAAAAGGTTTGGCGAACCTTCCGAAATTGCCAATGCGGTATTATTTCTTGCTTCGCAGGAAGCCTCATACATACACGGAACAGAATTAACAGTGGACGCAGGAATTTCAGTTATCAGATGATAAAACAAAAGTTACAAAATATAGATTGGAAATTTGTTGCAAATGAAATGCACCAAAATGGTTTTTCCATTCTTCCCAATCTGTTGTCAGACCAACAATGCGAAGCATTGAAAACAGAATATAACAACCTAACGGCTTACAGAAAAACGGTAGTAATGGAACGCTACCGTTTTGGTTTGGGCGAATACAAATATTTCAATTATCCGTTGCCCGACATTATTCAACAAATAAGAACAAACATCTATCCGAAACTTGCACCTATTGCCAATATGTGGTTTAAGGCGTTGAAGATTGACAAACAATTTCCTTTGGAACACGCAGGATTATTGCAACAATGCCACGCTAACAATCAGCAAAAAGCAACTGTTTTGATTTTGAAATATGGCAAAGGCGGTTTCAATACATTGCATCAGGATTTATACGGAGATGTTTATTTTCCCATTCAAACCGTTTTGTTTTTGAACGAACCCGACAAGGATTTTACAGGCGGAGAATTTGTATTGATACAGCAAATTCCAAGAGCGCAATCCAAAGCCATTGTATTGAAACCAAAGAAAGGCGATATGCTGATTTTTACAACCAACTTTAAACCCGAAAAAGGAACAAAAGGTTATTACAGAGTAAATATGAAACATGGAGTAAGTGAAGTAAAATCGGGAGAACGTTATACTTTGGGCATCATCTTTCACGATGGCATCAGTTAGCAATGATAAGGCACAGCGAAATATCCGATAGCGATTTATGGAGTAAAATCAAACAACAGAAAATTGGTTTTGGTGGTAATATCAAACTGAAAATTTACGGAACTTTGTCGTGTAAATCTGGAAAAAAAATGAAACGGGAAAACCGAGTTTTCTTCTCATCAGAAAAAGAAGCTATTGCAAACGGTTTCCGTCCTTGCGGACATTGTATGAAACAAAAATATCAGAAATGGAAGAATGAAACTATTTGACAACTTAATAGACAAAACAAAAAATTGGTTACCACAAGATGGAACGGTAAACTATTACGGTAAATCATTCAATCAAAAAGAAGCGAATTATTACTTTGATAAATTGCTTAATACTATTGAATGGCGAAATGATGAGGCAATTATTTTCGGAAAGAAAATTATTACCAAACGTAAAGTTGCATGGTACGGTGACAAACCTTTTGAATACACTTATTCCAACACGACCAAATACGCATTGTCTTGGACAAAGGAATTATTGGAACTCAAATACATTGTAGAAGAAGAAACAGGCGAAATCTTTAATTCCTGTTTACTGAATTTATATCACAACGGAAATGAAGGAATGGCATGGCACAGTGACGGAGAAACCGATTTAAAGAAAGATGGAGCAATCGGTTCATTGAGCTTTGGAGCAGAACGAAAATTTGCATTTAAACACAAAACTACTAACGATAAAATTGAATTGATTTTAGAACACGGCAGTTTGTTAGTAATGAAAGACACAACACAGTCATTTTGGTTACATCGTCTTCCTCCAACCAAACGCATCACGGCACCAAGAATAAACCTGACATTCAGGACAATCATTCACTAAGTGTACTAACAGAGGTTTTTATAGCAATGATTTTAGATAGTGAGGAAAACAAAATAGGACTTCATTCTGAAGCGTAAAAAGTAACAAGATACTATTTACTAAGAGTAGCATAAGATGGTTTAAACTCAATGATTTTTTTAAAACTAATGAGTTTAATCTATTATATTATTATAGTCACGCTAACAAAAAAAATAGTTGTAATATTTTTGAACTTGTATTTATTGTTCAATGCTTCAGAAAGTTGATTTAGGATTGTTAAATCTGACACAACACGTTAAATAATGGTTAGGTATAACAACTAATAAATAAGTGGACAAATGACCTTTAAGGTTTAATATTAAGCAGAGCCATTTAAAATCACATGATAATAAATTAAGCCACTGTAATGAATAAATTTTACAATGAATACTATCCAATCTGGAAACGGAAATCAATAAGTTAGAGATTGAAATCGATAGTCCTATACAGCGGATAGAAGCTGTTATATGTCTTATTGTCAAACACTTATTCGAAGTAAAGAAATGTATCTTAATAAGAGGGTTTAAGGATGTAAATGAAGAAATTAGTTTTTTCAAATATCAGAAACCAACCATTGTTGCAAAACTCATTTATTACAACGCCATTTACAAAATCGAGACAAAAAAACCTTATGAAATAAAGCTCATAAGTTTTTTGAATTGACATCTTACCCGACTTTTTGGTTTGGGTGCGACAATTGAATCGAAGAGGGTGGGGACTTGCAGCATTTTAACAATTACTTTATTGGCCTATTGACCCTTTTGGTGGAAATGGAGGTGGGTGAAATATTGACAATAAGTCAATTGTGTTTCTAGTGGAGTGTAAAGAAGTAGGTACATTCGAGCGATGCGTAGATTGTTGATGTTCGATAGCTGGTTCTGGACTGCTGGTCTGCATTTTTTTCTTCGGGAAACCATGAGGCTGCACATCGTGCTGAAATGATCAACTCTCTTCGCGATTTACAAAAAGCATGAGCTCACTCCGTTTCAACGATTAAGGTCTACATTAGAAGATGACATGTAGATAAACCTCACAAGCATTAAGGGTATATATCATTAAAACTATAACGATAATCATTGAGCAATCAAAGATGTAGTTCGTAGGGCGGATACGGTTTGGCGGCAAACCGTTCTAGGCAAGCCTAATAGACTGCAGCAGAAAATGAACAAAAATCAAAACAAGACAGAATTTTGAAATATATTACTCGGACAGTTTGGGTTTTATCAGTGGTGAGTTTACTCACCGACACAGCAAGCGAAATGCTGTATCCAATAATGCCTATTTACTTAAAGTCAATTGGGTTTTCAGTAGTCCTAATTGGAATACTTGAAGGAGTTGCCGAAGCGACAGCAGGACTTAGTAAAGGTTATTTTGGAAAACTTTCTGATACTTCGGGCAGACGAGTTCCATTTGTGCAGATTGGTTATGCATTCAGCGCTATTTCAAAACCAATGATGGCTGTTTTCGTTTATCCACTTTGGATATTTTTTGCAAGGACAATAGATCGCTTTGGTAAAGGCATTCGGACAGGTGCAAGAGACGCAATACTTTCTGACGAAGCAACATCACAAACCAAAGGTAAGGTTTTCGGCTTTCATCGTTCTATGGACACATTAGGTGCAGTAATTGGACCTTTGTTGGCTTTGATTTATCTGTATTACTATCCAAGCGACTACAAAACCCTTTTTTATATTGCCTTTGTACCGGGCCTTTTTTCCGTTCTTGCTACCTTTTTCCTGAAAGAAAAAAACAAAGCGACAGACAAACCTATAACATCTGTTTCATTTTTTTCATTTCTGCATTATTGGAAAGAAAGTCCAATGGCATATAGAAAATTAGTTGCAGGACTTTTGGTGTTTACTTTGTTCAACAGTTCGGATGTTTTTTTATTACTCAAAGCAAAAGAAGCGGGGCTTGACGACACAGCAGTAATTGGCGTTTATATTTTTTACAATCTCATTTACGCATTGTTTGCATTTCCTATTGGCATAGTTGCCGACTACATTGGACTTAAAACTATTTTCGTGACAGGACTGGCTTTGTTTTCGACAGTTTATTTTGGAATGGCATTCAACACAAATATTTATTTCTTCTTCGTTTTGTTTTTTCTGTATGGCATTTATGCAGCAGCGACAGAGGGAATTTCCAAAGCGTGGATTTCAAACATTACAGACAAAAAAGATACAGCGACAGCAATCGGGACATTTTCGGGACTACAAAGCATTTGCACAATGTTGGCAAGTTCATTGACAGGACTTATTTGGTTTCAGTTTGGTGCAACAACTGCATTTGCATTAACAGCGATAGTAACACTAATTGTTTTTGCTTACTTTTTAACCATTCCAAAACCGACAAATGTAGCAACAGAAAACTAAAACAGAAGAAGGGATGGCTATATTATTTCAATTAGACATGCAAGGACGACAATAGTAGGAAAAGCGGTATTTTCGCTCATGATTATGGACAAAGGGTAGTAAAGACGTTCCTTCACACTTTCTTTACGACACATTTTGAAATCAAAAGGTACTGAGGTAATTGAAATGATTCCGCCCGCTTTGAACACAGACCTTCAACGCTCATTTTACCTTTTTGAGCAATCACCATCGATTCATAAATGAAATTGATCATATCTGCAATTATGGACATGACGACATGCTTGCTAACTATGATTTCTATTTCCCCATTTCGGCCATTTTTTTGAAGTATATCGAGTGGATGCTCATCTTCCTCGTTTAATGCAGTACGCAATTTTTCGTCATTGTTGAATTCTACACTCGAATTAGCCATATCCACATAAAGCGGATCGGATAATATCTCAGTTAACTGATCGTATATATACGCACAAATGTTATTTACGAAGTGAAAATGTTTGGGAACCCTGGTCTTTTGCCCTTTTACAATGATGATCATTTACAATTATTTCTTTTTTAGATTAATATTATTTGTTCCGCATGCACATCTCATTGAATCTTTTTCTCCTCTTTCCGGAACAAGATATAATACAGATTTACAACCTTCTTCCATACAACAGAAACCAGTGATCAAAGCTTTAAAGGCTGACGCAACTGGTTCAAAGTCATTTCCTTCAAGATTTGCCCACTCATTGTAATGTATAGCTGCATTGGTTTGCCATTGTTCCAGCTGAGAATTTGTAATCAACGTTTTAAAATCGATTCTCTGTTGTTTCAGTTTTTCTTCAAGTTCGTTCTTACCCCAGGTATTCGCCGCTTTTACACCTTCATCAAGTAATTTTGTGAATTGTGAAGTAGCAGCGGGTAGTAAATCACCCAACATGAATTGTGCATCGCCACGGAATTCAACCCGAGCCCTTAGCTTGTGACTGATGTCTGCCGAAATGTATTCCAGATAGTGACGAAGTAATGATGCCGCGCTCCTGACATCGTTTTTGTTGACGTAGTTGTCTATTTCCTCCCATACATCCTTCTGGTTCCACTCGTTTGGGCCATTGTCAACATCCCATTTTCTGAATTGCATGAATCCGCCAGGTTGTACCAGGCCAGCCGTTTTCATGTGTTTCAGCCACACATCATCATGTGTGGTCAGTATGAATTGGGTATTAGGAAATTTCTCCCTTAACAGCTTGCAAACTTCCCGACGGTGCCCTGTATCTACGGACATCAATACATCGTCAAGCACTGCGAATTTAAAATTGTCACCTAATATATGTTGCATCAAGGCCAAATACAAGCAAAGTCCCATACCATCCTGATGACCTTCGCTGTGATACGCACCTGGCGGGAAATAGCCCCTGCCATAAAAGTCAACATGAAAGCCTAGTTTTCCAATAGATGGGGTTAACTGAGCTGTAAAAGCGGCTTCATCATCACTATTTATGAAACGATAAAGTTCGGTGAAATTGCCTTCTACTTCCTTGTACAATTCTTCAAGCGTTTGAGTAACGACATTCCCAAAGGTCTCAAAAACTTTTGCGCTGATTTCAGATTTATCTTGCGCTTGCTTAAAATTAGTAGAAGCAGACCTGTATGCTTGAATCTTTTCCTCTACGATTGTTAAGTAATCACGGGCGGCATCTTGTTTAGAGGGATCTGGTATTGATTTAATTCGTTTTTCGATTTCGTGCACAATTTCTTCTGCCTCTTTCGGTACAGAGCCAAAGTTTTTAAGCGCAGCTAATAGCTCATCTACAGGTAAAAAGGATTTGATTGACTTAGCACACTCATGGATAGTAGCCAGATAATCGTCTATTTTTGAAGTACTAATAATAGGATTTAATAAAGCTCCCAGATCCTTTACTGGCCTAATATCCGAATATAACTGTCTTAATTCTTCTATTAGCAATTCCAGTCGCAATTCAATAGCAGTACGTTTAAGGGTCACTGCTTCAAATTTATTTAGCTTGTTCTGAACTATTGCTATGAGCTCATCAAAGCCAAGTTCTGTATCACAAGCGGGGCAACAGTCGCTGTCTATAAAAGTTAGAGTATCCCTAAGAAATCCTTCCCGATTTAAATTTTTTAAAATAGTACTATCACTTTTCAGGGCTTCAATGCTTTCAATAATTTCCTGTAGATCCTTGCTTTTGCCCGAATTTCCATACGCGGTAAATGTGTTCTTTAATTTAGTTAAAGCGTTTATAGCTGCTCCCTTTACGATGTTGACAGTTTTAGTCGCTGTTTGAGTAATCAACCCATCCTTGAAAGAAGTAGTTGCCGTTAGCTCAGTGAGGGGAGGTAGTCCTAGCACCAGTCTTCTGGTATTAACTGCTTCTAATACCTTTTCGGACGTAAATTCGGCTATGTTTAAAGCAGTTAATAGTTGGATCTTTGCATCCTCTTTTTGTTTTTTAAATAAAGGGATTTCCCTTTTGTCGGCGTTTGCGATTTTTTGTAGGGAAGTTCTAAGGGTCTCTACTTTCTCCAGTCGCAGTAAAGCTTGAACCTCTTTTGCCCTATCTCCTGGAGTCGAAATTACATACTTGATAAGTTCACGCCTGGATAATGTAAATTCAGGATGTCTCCTTACCTCATCAAGAATAGCAACAATTTCGGGAGAAGTCGGTTTTATCAGCGGACTATTAATTTCATTTACATTTCTTTCGATTGAGACTTCCTTGTTTAGTGAAGGAATAAATACCGTAATGATCACCTTTGATTTTGCAGGGTTACTTCTGCTGTCAACATGCGGTGCGTGCTCTTTTAAAGAAATTCCGCCTGTTCCACTGCCCGTCAGTCTGGAAATATCACCAGTCAACCCAAACTCCAATGCATCTACAATACCACTTTTACCTGTCCCGTTCTTTCCGCAGATGGCAAAGTTTTTCTTCTTGAAATCAATTTCGAGATTTCTTATCCCTCTGAATTCAACAACCTCTATTTTTCGTACCTGTATCATATTTCAGGGTTTGGGGTCAAAGCGGCACGGAGTGATCGTTCGGAGAAATCACCTTTGGAAATTATAGTTTCTTTAAGCTGGTCGGCCACTGATTTTGGAACTGTAGTTTTTTCCAGTTCAAGTATCAGTTGATTGAAAATTTTCTGTGGTATATCTACCTCGTTCTGTTGGGTTTGTTGCGTCAATTCCATTTACAATAATAAGCATTTGGATCCTAAAATTCTCATTTAGTGAGTTTACTTCAAGGTGGTTAAAACCTCTTATTTCAGCTTAGTCAAATATAGTTCAAGTTCATTTTAGGCATTTTGCGCAACAAATTTCTGATCTGCAATGCTGTCAGACAAGGTTAAACCCTAAAGGGTTTTGGAAAAAAAAACTCCGCACTTCCGTAGCGCTTGATAACAAATCATATTTGTGACCGCTAAATTGCCTGAATATATCCGTGTGGGACGTGATGATTTAATTGAACAATATATATAATGCATACTTTATTCCTTGACGACACGAGGAGTATTACCATTGCATTTACATCCATACGGGTTTGTATGTGTGTGCAACACTTTAAATATTGAAGGAAATGACGAGTTCGAGAAATATCAACTAACTATCTTGCTGACTTATAAATATATTGTTAGTTTTATAGATTCACATTACGCAATACGGATATAGGGGCGCTTTAGCGAAATTCCGTTTCGCTAATTGAGTTGTTAGGCGCAATATGACAAAAATGACCATCCAAGAAAAGTTAAATAGTATCCCTATTCCCCCACTTAAAGAATGTGGCGAAATACTTGAAAATAAACTATATAGACTGAAATCATATTATCATGTGCTTGAAACATCTGAGAAGACAAATAATGCTGAAGAAACATTGGCATTAATAAATGAAAAGTTAGTCATGATTGAAGACTGTCATTCAGGAGTAGATGCTGTCTCAAATCCTTCTAAAAAATATGGAGGCAGGATGTATCCAATTCAAGAGGACTATATCGAACGAAAAAAAGACGGAAGAATAATCGCAATCACTAAGCGAAATCAAATAATAATAGAATCATCAGGTGAATTTAAAATACTCAGTAGAATAGATGAATCCATAATTTTAGATAAAAGGCATGACAAATAGTTATATACAACAAATCACCGGATTGATTAATGAAAATTTGGAGTTCATTAGTAAGACAAAAACTGAAAAATTCAAAGACTTCTGGATTATTGACATTATCCTTAATAACACTATTCTTCATATAGAAATTAAAGATGAAATCAATGTTGACATTAATAATGCAATGCATCAATATTTATTAGATTTCGGCAAAAATGAAAAGTCTTTCAATAGTTTTGGTGAATTCAGAAAATTCTTTCTATCTATAATTAGCGGAATTAAGGAACAAATGAAAGATATTTATGCAAAATATAAAGGTCAAAAATACATCTGTGAAATAGAAGCAACCTCAGTTGACCCAGATAGACAAATGGGTCCAGAAACACTTTACACAGTTTCATTTACAGATGAAGAAGGAGAAGAAATTATCGCTCTTGAAATCTCCGAATATCCAATGGGTGCATTTTCAATTTTTGAAAAGAACTCCGAAGTTGAAATTGATGAAGAGAAAGTAATGGCTTATTTTCAATATGATGAATATAATAATGAATATGAGTAAATATTGCGCCTAATATAATCAAGTTAGAAGATTAAAAAGCGAAAAATTATAATTTTCAGTCATGGCTATGGTCAAAATAAAGGGGGTGACTATCTCATGTATTCCTATCTAGCCGAATTCTTAGCTTCAAAAGGATATTTTATTGTTAGTATTCAACACGAACTTTCGAAAGACGGTTTAATGCCCTTGTCAGGGATTCCTCAAATCGAAAGGAAGCCCTTTTGGGAGCGCGGTGCTGATAATATCCTGTTTACGATAAAGAAATTGAAAAAGACAAATCCTGAATTAGACTTTAATCATATTACCTTAATAGGGCACTCGAATGGTGAAGGTATGATAGCTTTGTTTCCTAATAAACATCCAGGCATTGTTGATAGAATAATTACGTTGGATAATAGGAGGGTACCGTTACCCCGAACCGATAAAATAAAGGTTTATTAGTTACGTTCAAGTGACCACCCAGCAGATTAGAGAGTTTTGCCTACAAATGAAGAGCAAGAGAAGTTTGGAATAAAAAATTATTAGACTTCCAAATACAATTCATAACCATATGGACGATAATGCAAATGCTCAACAGTGCCAAGAAATCACCGGATTTGTACTGGCATTTTTAAATAAATGATAAAACTTTAGTTGGCTAGATAGTGATATCTAAAAGGACTATTGCGATGTTTAAGAGCATCAAACAAATCTGACGAGTCTATTTCAACCACTAATTTGTTTTTATAATGTTTGATTGCATGCACCAGGGAATGACAGTCCAAGTTACACTCCCATTATCATAGTTTATTATGTTTTTATTAGTTCAGTAAAACGAAATACGCCTATAGAGATGGATTAGCGAATCTTTTTGTATATTAGTTTCGCTAAACAAGAGGTTAACTGTAATGTTAAAACAAACCTATGTCAGAAATACCATTAAGTAAATTGATAGAAATTGGTGTTCACAACAATCAATTATCTAAGTTTATGTTTAAATACAGAACTATTGATTCTACAAAAAAAATATTAGAAAATAATTCACTATGGTTTTCAAGTCCTAACGACTTCAACGATCCCTTCGACTGTCAGATTGTTCCAAATACAAATAACACTTTAGAAGAAATCGAATCCTTTTTAAGAAATAATTCCGAAGGGAAAATCAATGAATATCAAATAAAAAACTTAGCAAAAGAAGCATATGAAACATCTGGTAAGTGGAAAAGCATTATAGAACAAACTTTTGATACAGTAATAAACAAATCAGGTGTTTGTTGTTTTACAAAAAATGAAAAAAGTTTACTGATGTGGTCGCATTATTCAGAATCACACAAAGGTATTTGTTTAAAGTTTGACATTTTAAAAGACCCAGATTTTTTTGTTTATCCATTACCAGTAAAATACAGAGATGATTATCCAGATTATAATCATTTAGGAAATAGACAAACTCTAGTTAATGATATAGTATTATCAAAATCTAATGATTGGAGTTATGAACAAGAAATAAGAGTACTAAAAAATAACAAGAACGGTTTAATTCAATTTAACAAAAATGCGCTTGTAGAAATAATATTTGGTTGTAAGACGCCGAAAGAAGAAATAGATAAAATAATTTCTCTTTCAAGAGAAAAAGGCTTCAATATAAAATTCAAACAAGCAATCAAAAAAGATAGAGAATTTGCCCTTAAAATTATTGAATTACAATAACACTACAGCTTACATCAGCTTGACGAAATGGCGGGTTAAGGAATAAAACGAAGTTTCGTCTTTTTTATCCGCAATAGCTTTTTATATTCCTGTAACCCATCCTAAAAATCGAACTGGTTGAAAGGCGAAAATTCGTAACTTTAACTTCAGAACGATGAAAAAGACAAGAATCAGCGAAAGCCAGATCGTTGCGGCGATCAAACAACATGAGTCGGGAAAATCCACAACGGATATCTGCCGAGAACTAGGTGTGCACCAGGCCATTTTTTATAATTGGAAAAAGAAGTATTCTGGCATGGATGTATCCGCCCTATGAACTACATCTTTTATAGTTCAATATTCTTCTTATAGTTCTGTGGGTACAGATCCTTGATGTTCTTATGGTTTATGGACATGATATTCTGCAGCGTATATTTTAGCCATTGAAAAGGATTAACTTCATGTTTCTTGCAAATGGCGAAGAAAGAGTATATCATAGCCGACCGTTGCGCCGCTTCGTGGCTTCCTGCAAAGAGATAGTTTTCCTTCCCAGCGCTACGGGTCTTATTGCATTTTCGACAAGATTATTATCTATCAGAAGGTTCCCGTCGTATAAATAAGCTGATAAAGCATCCCAGCGTGCGTATGCATAGGCCATCGCTTTTCCGATCTGGCTTTTAGGGAGTGTATTCTTTATTTCTTCAAAGATCCATTTCCCCAACTCGTTGATTACGGGCAGTGATTCAGCAAGTCGCAGTTCCTTGATTTTTCTGGAGAAAGGTTTTCTTCTTTGGCTTTCCGTTCTGTTGCATACAATTTTTGGATCAATAGCAATGCTTTTTCAGCTCTTGGTTTATCGTTGCCCAATGATTTTTCAAACTCACGTCTCGCGTGCGCCCAGCAGGCCAAGTGAGTAACCTCTTTCTTTTTGCCGTACTTTTCGTAAACCGCATAGCCGTCCGTCTGGAGATAACCTTTAAAGTTTCCAAGCATGGGTACAGCAGCGATAGCACCACGGGTGGGACTATAATCAAACAACACGGTTCCGTCCAGCGGAGCGTGGTAGACCCAATATAGCCTTGATGGGCAGCGCCTTTTTTATCACTGTCCAGTACTTTTATCGGGGTTTCATCAACCTGTAGGTACCCTTTGGATTTGGTATGGAAGATGAGCTGATCATAAAGTGGTTCCAGTTTTTCCAGCGCTTGCTTGGTCCATCCTTCGATTGTTGATGATGGGATCTGTATGTTTTCCCTGGCGAAGATCTGCTTTTGGCGGTACAGCGGGAGGTGATCCATGTATTTACCGGTCAGGATCATTGCCAGTAGACCTGCTCCCGGGATTCCTTTATCGATTACCCGTTCAGGAAGTTCGGCGATGGATACACCATCTCCATTTTTAGCGGCATATTTATATCGGATAAACCGTTTGATATAGAACTTGGCCGGTTCACACTCGAGTTCTTCGGTGATCTCTTTACCGATGCACACCATCTGGGATAGATCCCCCTCAGGGTGGATCTCGATTTCCTCTACAGGAAGGTGTGCCGGCAGTTTTGCCCGTCCTTTATGGCTGGGACGTTTACGAATATACTCAATCTTCTCTTTGATCACTTCTTGCTGCTGTTCCACTTCAGCGGGCTTCAAAGGGAAGAAAAGTCTGATTTGGGTCACCTTCAAAGCGTTCGCGCTTCTGTCCGAACTGCATGCGCTTGTACATGGCAAGCTGTGCTTCTAATTCATTTATTCTTTCGTCTTTTTTAGAGGAGTCTTTGGAAAGAGATTCTATCTTTTCATCACGACTGGAAACAGCCTTTAAAAGGTCTTCTTTTGAGAGATTTTCCAGCGCTGTTTCCATACCATAAAAGTACGGATAATCACCGTTTTAGCAAGCGTAAAGCCTGTTTTATGGCAATAAAAAACGTTTTTTGCGGATACTTTTTACCACCTGGACTTATTTGGTTTCAGTTTGGTGCAACAACTGCATTTGCATTAACAGCGATAGTAACACTAATTGTTTTTGCTTACTTTTTAACCATCCCAAAGCCGACAAATGGAGCAACAGAAAACTAACGACAGAAGAACAGAACTCACTTTTGGCACCAGTGAATCAATAGCAAAAGCCAATAACGAAACCATCCTTGAGTATTTCAATGCAATGAATCCCTGAAAAGCTGCTTATGTATTTTTAAGAAACTAAATTGTACATGGCAAGAATAAGGGATTGCAGCTCAAATTTTAGCTATAAATTGAAAATTCCAACTTAGTATTAAATAAGGTTAATATATTAGACCGCTAAATTAGAGTTTGCAAGTGGTTTCTCGCAAATGTGCGATAATTCTTCTAGCATTTCCGTTATCTCTTTTACCAAGACTGCTCTTTCTGCAGATGTAAATAGTCGAGCTCTTTTTTCGGTAGTAGATAAATCTAGGATGACTTTATAGAAAGGCCATCCGCTCGTTTCCTTAAAGCCGCTTTGTAATAAACTAATAGCACTCAACGCTTCTTTAATTTTAGCTCTATCAAATTTGTTTTTATCCGCAACAATACCATAATAACTAGTGCTCCATGGTATTTTTGAATTCCCTTCAAGCCTTACAATTATATCATGAGGCCAATGTTTGTTACGGATAGAAATTCCGGTATAGCTTTTAGTTAAATTATTGTCAGATTTAATTGTGAAATCATCTGAAAGTGAGCCTTTTAGTGCAATTGCAATATCTGAAATAAACTGCTCAGTGTATTCCAATTCTACCTTCCAAATATTACTTCCAATTATGGTTGCTGCTTGATAATTAGCTTTTATGATTTCTTTTACTTCTTGTTCCATTTTGTAATTAGATAATTGATTGGTCAACTTTTTTATTAGAATGGTATATTGATTAATACTCTCACGCAATATAGGAAACTGTGTTGCCTCCTTTTGACATTGTTCTAACCATTCAAGAATCTCATCTTTATAACTTAGCGTAAAAAAATCTTGATCTATTATCTTATTTGAACGACTTTGAATTGAAGGAATTTCCCCTTCTAATGTTAAATAATACACCTTGTTTTTTTCTGTATTAAAATTACAATAACGTGCAATCTGTGCATTTTGGTCGGAGGCTTGAATCTTGTTTTCAATACATACACTTTTACCAAAACTATCGCATATGAAAATATCTATTCGCCCTCCAGAAGCATTTAGGTCATCATGTTTACTAATATGTTTTTCTAAAATTACTTCCGCAGTTCCAATATCAATATGGTGCTGAATACCTAATTGTGTTAAAAAGCATTCTAAAAATATGGATCCCAATCCGTGAGAGCCTTTTGGGCTCAGCAGTTCTCCCAGAAATGCAGAATGTGTTTCATTTTCTCGATATTCCATTTTTAAAATTGAAAACACATTAAAGTTTTCTCCTTTTAAAAAGGCAATTTCTTTTTGATGCTCAACAATACGAGTGGTATCATTAAGCAAGTTTCTAAATGTGGACGAAGATACTTCCATAATCATATAAATATTTGCTGAAATAGCAGTTTCTAAAGGTTTTGTTTTTCTATCTAAGTACTCACCAAGGTAATTGTGTTATCAATAGCAGACAAAGTTTGCTATGTGTAGTTTCTATCCCCTTGGTCTTACAGCCTGCAACTTTCTATGTCTATATCACTCACCTATAAGGTATGTGTATAATAAGTTATAATTACTCATTCAATTTCTTATAAATCTTCTTCATCATCAACTCTTTCACCAGATCACCAAATACTTTATCTTCCAGAATCTTTTCAAATATTTCCTGGTTTTGATCCATACGTCCAATAAGTTTATCAATAAACTTATCATTAAAAGCAAATTTGAAAGTATCAATCTTATTCACCCTTGCTTGTGTCTGCAAGGTTTCATCCTCCATTAATTCAGCTTCTATTTGGTCAAAAAACAGTTTGTCCGCTTCTTCAAACTCGGTCCCAAAGCGATCATTCAATACATTGATAATTTCAGACAATAAAGCCTCTTCCTCTTTTTGTCTTTTCAGCCCAGCTTCTGAAGTACCGCTTAATTCACCTTCTTCACCTTTTTGCAATTCAATTGACCCTTCTTTAATCTTTTGCAACCGATAATATTCCAGGGCAACTTCATCATCTAAATGCAAAGATTCCGAAAGCTCTCGTTTGGGAAGCCTAGTTTGTAACAGTTTAGCGTAGGCATAAAACTTTTCAAAATCAGTATCAATAAAAGGCATGACTTGAGAAAGAAACGAATACAAATTTGTCCAAGAACGGATTCCTTTTTTAAACTCATCTTGTTTTTCTTCTTCCGCTATACCCTTATACCTGTCAACAGCAGGATCAGTAAAACTGTACAGGTGTTTTTGTTGTTTTGGATTGTTTAGCTTAGTTGCAGGGTCGAAATACACATTAGCAAAAGCCTCAATTTCCTGCTCCCAATACACTTGAAATTCATCCAACCTTGCTTTCAGGTCATACAAATGGTTAATATCCGTTTCCTCCTTCACAGAAGTTACTTCATAATAAGGCTGAAAGGAATCCAAAATCGTTTGCCTATCGTTTGCAAAATCCAACACAAAAGTGTCTTCTTTGCCCGGGTGCATCCTGTTTAGGCGTGATAAAGTCTGAACCGCTTTAACACCTGAAAGCTTCTTATCAACATACATCGTATGCAGTAAAGGTTGGTCAAAACCAGTTTGGTATTTATCGGCAACAATCAAAATTTTGTATTCTTCCTTTTCAAAAATACTTGGTAGCTCCCTTTCGCTGTAGCCAGTCAATTCAGGCTCAGTAACCCCATCAGGAGCATTATCGTCTATGATTTTACCAGAAAAGGCAACCAATATTTTGATTTCATTATCATATCCTTTTGTCTTTATGTATTTCCCAACTTCCTCAAAATAACGTTTCGCATGCAACCTCGATCCACAAACCAGCATCGCTTTAGCTTTCCCTCCAATCTTTTTAGAAACGATACCCCTAAAATGCTCAATAATAATTTGCGTCTTTTGAGATAAATTATGAGGATGTAAGTAAACAAATTTCCCAATAGCTTTAGCCGCTTTTTTACGTTTCAGATTAGGATCCTCAACAATAATTTGTTTTAGTTTAAAAAACAATTCATAGCTAGTATAATTCTGCAACACGTCCAAAATAAACCCCTCCTCAATAGCTTGGCGCATGGAATACAAGTGAAATGGCTTGGGCTTCCCATCCGAATCCTTTTCACCAAAAACCTGAAGCGTCTTATATTTAGGAGTTGCAGTAAAAGCAAAAAAGGAAATATTCGCTTGGCGTCCCCTTACTGCGGCAGAGCGCTCTATTTCATCACGAATAAAATCATCCCCAGTATAATCGTCAGCCTCTGCAATCTCGGCCTCGACTAATGGTTTGGCAGCCAAAACCTCCTTTAGCTTCTTACTCGCTTCTCCACCTTGTGAACTGTGAGCCTCATCAATGATGACAGCATATTTCCGATCAGGCAATTCACCCACCTTATCCACAACAAAAGGAAATTTTTGTAACGTGGTAATGATAATATTCGTACCATACCCCAATGCTGCAGCCAACTGCCCACTGTCCTTATCTATTTTTTGAACTACCCCCGTTTTATGCTCAAATTGGTAAATCGTGTTTTGTAATTGTTGGTCTAGGACCTTTCGGTCTGTTATCACAATAACAGAATCAAAAATCCGCTCATCTTTGGTATCATGCAAACTCGTCAAGCGATAAGCCAACCAAGCTATAGAATTACTTTTCCCCGAGCCAGCAGAATGCTGAATCAGATAATTTTTACCTAAACCAGAGCTTAACACGTTTTCGCCAACACTACGCACAACATCAAGTTGATGATAGCGTGGAAAAATAAGCTTCTCTTTCTTGTAAATTTTACTGTCAACTACTACTTCTTCCGTTTGCAAATGCACAAAACGTTGCAAGATTTCCAACCAACTGTCTTTCTGTAAGATATTTTCCCATAAGTAAGCTGTACGATAACCGTCCCGGTTTTGAGGATTGCCCTTCCCATTATTAGCTCCCTTATTGAAGGGTAACCAATAGGTTTTACTTCCATCCAATTTGGTAGTCATAAACACTTCATCCTGATCCACAGCAAAATGAACCAAAGTTCTTTTCTTAAAAGCGAATAGTATCTCACGATTATCTCGAGTAGTACTATATTGCTTTAATGCATTCCCTACGTTTTGACCAGTAAACTGATTCTTAAGCTCCAAAGTGGCAACAGGAATACCATTTAAAGACAGCAAAACATCAACTGAATTATTATTTTTACTACTATAATAAATTTGCCTGTAAACCTTTAGATTGTTCTTTTCGTACAAATCCATTGCATCAGGATTCAAACCCGAAGCTGGTTGAAAATAGGCCATTTGAAAACGCACACCGTAATCCACAAAACCATTTCGAAGCACATCCAAGCTACCCCTCAAATCCAATTCCTTATACAACCGCTGAATAACCCGTTTATTAGCATCTGCTCCGTGGATGGTGGTAATGCGCTCCCAACGTTTAGGTTGCGATTCCTGTAAAAAGCGAATCACTTCGTTTTTAAACATCCCAAGTTCAGGACTATAATCTTGTGAATTGCCTTCGCTGTAGCCGCCCTGGTCTACTAAGGACAGTACCAACGCAGTTTCAAATGTATTTTCAGTAGTTATACTCATAGCCTAAAAAGAAAAGATCCCCCTAATGAGCATTAAAGACAGGCAAGGGAGGTGTAATATTGATAATTTTAAAAATTTTATAAAACAAGAAACGCAAGCGGATTGAAAAGCATCCAATATAGGCTCAACTAAGTCAAAATATTTATTTGCAATAATATGATATCTCATTGTTAAAGAGCTTTTCTCTTCACCTTCTGTCTCATTGTAAGTTCTATGTGATTAATTAAATAATTTAAATGTTTTCTTACTTAAGAATACACTTTTTCACCGTTTACTAGTTCTTCTTCTTGGTTGCGAATAAATAGTCTGTATGCAACCTCTTTAAAAATCAACCTTAATTCATGTTTTGTTTTTTCTGGTAAATCTTCTTTTAGAAAACCGTCATTAAAACATTCCTGTACAAAATCAAAGTTATCTTGATATATTTCCTCACTGATATTATTCAGCTTATTCGGTAGGTCTGATTCTATTATTTCGAAGGTATCAGGATCAAAATATCGCACTATTGGTTTATTGATTTCATTATATTCCCTTCCTTGAAAACAAGGCTTTCCTCGACTAGATTCCCAATATATACCAAAGAATTCTGTTCGACTAGATTTGTATACCTTGGCAATTTGTAGACTCCCATCGACTTCACGAATGCTCTTATCAAGTGAAACTGCGCTTAACACTCTCAACGGTTCCATATCTAACTTGGAACCAATCTTATCTTCATCTAAAAGCAACTTATTGAACCTTTCTTTTGCCATCTTTTCTATATCTATGTCTTTGGCATTACCTAAAAAGGTGTAAAAAATAGTTTGATTACTGGGGTTGGTTAATTCATCAAAGATGAAACCTTCTACTTCTGAAGAATAGTATAATTTCCAAACTCTGAAAGCGCCATTTGGTCCTTTCTGCCAATCCCAGCCACCAAAAAGAAATTCAGCTGCACCTCTTTCTGAATGAATTCTGTCTTTGTCAACCTCAGCGATTGTTTTTACAAGCTTTGTAAAAAGTTCTGATAAGAACTCCAATACTTCTTCTAAAGAAGCTGAAGGCGACTCTAAATATTTATTTAATTGAATTGAGGATACCAAGTTCAAAACCAATGGATATGCTCTAATAGTATCACCCGCAAAGCAAAGCAAACAGTCCTTTCGGGGCAATTCAAAAAGCTTGATTCCATGTTTCCATTTCTCACCACCAGTTAAACAACTATCAGTCGCAAAGATTAACTCTTCACTATCGTTGACTTGGCGTATATATGCTGTACAAAGTGTCATATCAAGTATTGAATAGATGATTTTTTTGTTTTCGTAACTCATTCTCTTTAGTCTTCATATCTAATTCAGATATAAAAGCTAACGTTCGATATTCTATAGATGGGAGATGATCAACAACATATTTTCTTTTGTTCCCATTATTTCTTGTGCCCTGACCCAAGGGAGAAGGTAACAAGCTAGTTAGTCGATTTGCTAGATTCTTACCAGAACCGAATAAAATTAATTCATTCGTTTCTCGATTTCGAAGTTGGTATACTCCATGCCCATAGGGAGCGTAGAGATAATCTCCTTTACGAGGATCCGGAAAACTTTTCCAATTAGACCACTGCATCTTCAATTACTTTTAATTTACCCGTTACCACCTCACTAATTAAAGCGGTGCGATATTCGGTTAATAAATCGATTAGTTTTTTTGTGAGTGTCATTTGGGCATCAATACGGCTGCATCCGTTTTCGATATGTTTCACTATCGTTTGTTGTTCTTCTATTGAAATAAAAGGAGTAGTAAAGTTCCTTAATGCTTCAAAGTTCAGTCCTTCTCTTCCACTTCCAGTTTGTTCTCTTCGAATTTGTTCTTGACCAATATTGGAGCGTATAACATAATAAAGGTATTTTGATTCAATCTTTTGATTTGGTCTTAAAATGCACACATGCTGATTTACATTCGCTTCTCCTAACCAACTTTCAACAAAATAAACTCTGCCGATTGAACCTCCAGTGATATTGAGCAAAACATCACCTTCAAGCACTTTACTGTTCTTCATTGAATCATGGGTTTCTTTAGTGATATAAGCAACATCATCCAAACGCAAACCATCAAAGTATATATTTTGACTTCTTAATAAAGGTATTCCACTTAATTGATATACGTTTGCTCCTCCAGAAGGAGTAACTCCACTACCAGCTTTTAAAACTATATGTTTAATTCTCTTCACCTCCCAATGCTCCGGTATTTCCCCCAGCCATTCAATACCACTATTTTTCATAGACACATTTGTGTCCAAGCCCTTGGTAACAGCTTGGTTGATAACAGCAGTTTTCTCTTCTTCATAGAGTTCAAGTAGTAGTTTTTTGTCGGCTATCAATCCATCTATTTCGGCTGTTTTTCGGTCGAGGAAAGCTGCTAATGCAATTTGTTCTTTAATGTTAGAAGGCAAAGCAAATGGTATTTGACTTAATACCTCTTGCGTCATACTTGGAACGGCTGATCCATATTTGTACAAATCAAAGTTTATAGTTGTACACAAATAATAAAAAAGTTTAGGATCGGTGAACGAATGAATATCAGTATAATAAGCTGTATCAACCGACCAGAAGGGAGTTTCACGGAATTGAGGTTTATCAATTGTACCTTTCCTTCCTAATATTACAGATGGTCCTTTATGTAAATACTTATTAGCCTTACCAAATACTCCTCCTGTTCCAATTATTGGATACTTTCCGTTCTCATCCCAAACGTTTTTGTGATCTTGGCCATTACATATTTTGGCTAATCTTCTTAAAGTCTTCACCTCCCAGTGATTCGGAATATCCCCAATCCACTCTACACCACTATCTTTATACTCGTCGTACTTCCTCATGCTTCCAGTACAGTTTTCTCCATTTCCAATGTCTTTTCTTCCAATGCCAAAATATCAGCTTTGATATCCGCCAAGGACCTTAAGGCCCTAAACTCATAGAAATATTTTGTGAAATTAATCTCATAGCCAATCTTAGTTTTGCTATGATCAATCCACGCCTCTGGCAAATGTGGCTTCACTTCAGCATCAAAATATTCCTCAATAACCTGAGGTACAAGATTGCCACTAGCATCTTTCTTCAAAAAAGGAATGTTTTCATAATCCCGTAAAGAATTATCGGGCTTGGGCTTGCCATTGGTTTTCACCACCTTGCCATCCTCCTTCAAAGGTCGCTCTACTGTAATACGCGAATAGCCAAAGAACTTATTAGGCAATATTTTACAAAACTCGTTCTCCTCAAAGTCTCCATAAAGTTGAGTAATAAAACCGATGCCTTTTGTATTGCCATTCTCGGAAATTTTCTTCCGCTTATTGCCAAGACTTCTGGACATCTTCTCCCAAAAACGATTGACTTCAAGCTTACCTTCTTTAAATAATTCCTCATCTTTATCACCCGTAGCATTAATCAACTGTACTTTCCCTTTTCGCTGTGTACTTTTATGGTTGGTTACAATCCAGATATAAGTACTGATGCCAGTATTATAAAAGAGTTGATCAGGCAAAGCAACCACAGCTTCCAACCAGTCATTTTCGATTATCCATTTACGAATATTGCTCTCCCCACTTTCAGCAGCTCCGGTGAACAATGGCGACCCATTAAACACAACTCCGATTCGAGTACCATCAGACTTCATCTTAGAAATCATGTGTTGTAAGAAAAGCAAAGACCCGTCATTGATTCGAGGCAAGCCTGCGCCAAAGCGCCCACTCATACCTTTACCATCGGCCTCTGCCTTAATGATCTTTTGAGCTTTTTTCCAGTCTACGCCAAAAGGAGGGTTGGAAAGGATATAATCAAACTTTTCATCCTCCAGTCCATCAATTGTGAAAGTATTTCCAAACTTAATATTGCTAGGATTCTGCCCTTTAATCAGCATGTCCGATTTACAGATCGCATAGGATTCAGGATTGATTTCCTGTCCAAAGACTTTCAACTCGGCTTTAGAATTCAGCTCATTTAAATATTGCTCACCAACAGAAAGCATACCTCCCGTACCACAAGCAGGGTCATACATTGTTTTCACAATGCCGACCTGAGTTAAAATATCATTATCTTCAATGAAAAGCAGATTCACCATCAAACGAATTACTTCCCTTGGGGTAAAATGCTCTCCTGCAGTCTCATTCGATTGTTCCGCAAACTTCCGTATAAGCTCTTCAAAGGCATAACCCATCTCCATTGAACCCATATCCGTTAAGTCAATCTCCTGAAATGATTTCACCACTCGAAACAAGATGTCAGCCTGAGGCCCATCCATACGATCAATCTGATCATCAAAATTGAAATACTCGATGATTTCTCTAGCACTAGTAGAAAAACCATTAATGTAATTTCTCAGATTAACAGCAATATTATTAGGATCAGCAATCAGCTTATCAAAGTCAAACTGACTTCTATTATGAAAATTGAATCCAGCGATCTTATTAAGAGCAATATCCTTTGCACTCTCTTTTAAGGAATCAACCTTAGGCAAATAGTCCAATACCTTTTGCTTAGTGGGATGAAGCACACAATCCAAACGCCTTAATACAGTCATGGGTAAAATCACTTTACCATAATCCGACTGCCTATAATCCCCTCTCAGTAGATCCGCAATTCTCCAAATTAAATCGGCTTTCTCTTTAAATTTATTCATGTATCGTTTTTTTTCTTCTTTTTTTGTCATTTTAAAAACTGTCCAGCCCATCAAGATGCCAAGCGATTTGCTTTCAGGCTTAACATAACGGTAAAAACCAAATGTACTAAAAATGCGTAATTGGTTTCCCTACTATCTTATATAAACCTAACTGCTGATAAAATTATCTCTAACTTTTAATAGCAATCTTCCCTACATTGAAATTTTCTTCACATCAACTGCAACTCCCCAGGCTGTTGCCTTAGTTGGGGTTTTATCATTATTGATACGGAATTTCGAATTTTTTTGTCACCAGAAGAAGCTCAATTCTGGTTCCTTTATAACCCTAAAAAGTAGCTTCTCTTCATCGACGATCTCAATGAATAAAAAGTTACCATTTTTAATATCATCAACGAGGCCTTTTTCAAACCTAGCTAGATTATTTTTAGAAATAAGTCTTTTCGATTTACCTATGAGATCATAAAGATTTATTTCCTTATCTAGCATGTCTTTTTTAATCTTAGTTTGAATCAAGCTCGCAAAATCCTCATATTCATCTATAACTATATCCAATTGTCCAGTAATTATTTTATCATTTATGAAAAGATTCGCGAGTAGATGATTAATGATCTCTAGTAGAATATCTAATTGTTCTCTCTTTGGAATTGCTATTTCATGAAGAGCATCATTGCCAAGAAATCTAATAGAGTGTAGCCTTTTCGATTCACTTAAAGTCAAGTGCCCTTTGCTATGCAATAAATTAATTCTTTCCTCAAGATTCCCCTTTTTAATTTTTAAATGGTTACACAAAGCTTCAATAATTGCTCTAAATCCCCCTGCAGCCAATAATAGTGAATTTACTTTAAATGCATTTATTGTTTCTTTATATATATGGCTGATGGATTTTGGCAAGTAATATAAATTTTGAAGTTCAAAACCTTTGTTTAGATAATATGGGAAAATCTCTTCATCATAATAGTATTCGGATTGCCCATGAATATCTTGGCCAATCATAGAGCTGTCTCCATATAATTGAAAAAAAGAAATATTTTCACAACCAGAGCATTCGATTACCTTATATTCATTAATCCAAAAAAAGGCTTGGAAATCTTCATCACCACTTCTTTTTTCTTCAAAGAGAATTTTATGGTTTCTTTTTCCTTTGCAATTGCTGCAGAAATATTTCTTATTAATCATATAGTTTATTAGAATTTACCAGCGTTTATTGTATTTGAAATAGGTTTTGCGAGAGAAAACCCTAATACCAGTTAAGACCCTATTCTTCCCAAAGCGGCTGTTATTATTAAAAAATACAAAGATGATCCAAGGGAAGTTTCACAAGGGACACTTTTTTCGGTGATCTTGAATCAAAAGTAGAACAGCTATTTATTTTCTGTTCTTTGGCCATTATCCGTTAATATTCTGTTTTATTTTTTCCAACAATTGTGAATGACTTTTTTAACACAATAAATGAGGAAAACAGGAACTTTTTTCGCTAATTTCCGACTTCAGTTTATTATAAAAATTCTCCAGCTCAATTTTGTACTCTTCCAGTTCGGCTATTCTGGCTTCTATACTTACGATTGTATCTAGTTCGAGTTGGTGTAGCTCTTCTGTTATCGTTTCCATAATCGGTGAATTAAAAGATTAAGTAAAATTAGAGGTAACGTTTTAAGCGTTCCTTATGAAAGATAGCTTAAATAAAAGGATTTAAAAAGTATTTGAGAAGATATAATCGGATATTATCGTATTTGTTTAAGATATTAAAAGACCGTTAATTAAATGCTGTAATAGTTAAGGTGCTGGAGAGTTTGTGAGTGTCGACTTTTAGTCTGTTTGGATTTATAGTGATAAGAACGCTGTTGATGATGGCGTTTACCCATTGCCACGATAGGGAGCGGGTATTGTAGCAGACTGCGGCCCGATACAAATAACATGTATAAAAAAGTAATGGAGCATTATTTTTTTCAGAATTCGTTTAACTTGATGAAATAATAGACAAAAGTTATTATCTACTTGATCGTGGAGGAAGATAGCCAGGAATATCTATTTTGAAATCTAATATTTTAGACGGCTGTACTTCTAAAGCTATACACACGGCTATGAAACCACTAACTGACATGTTATTTTCTCCCCGTACTATTCTATAAACTTGGCTATAGCTGAAACCTGTTCTATCTTCTATATCCTCAAGTGTGATTTTTTTTTCTTTTGAAATAGCCCAAAGCCTCTCTCTGATAATGGTTAAGCTCTTTTTGTCTATAAATTGTTTAGCCATAAACAAATAGACATTTAAATACAGACTTTTGTTATTCCAAATTTGGAATATTAAGATAAGGTTCGTATATTTGCTCATATAGGACATTAATAAAAGAGTCTCGACTACAAATTCCGACAATTTGCAATCAGAACGAGACGATAGAATAATGCCCAAGGTGATATTTTGTGTACTTTTGTACCGCTATAGCACCACGGGCTCTATCGTAATTCCGTTTCTGAAAGGTGTCGGAACCTTGTAGTGCGGTGATGGAGCCCGCTATAGTGCTTGCTCTACACATTTGACTCGATTGTTTATAAAACAACGAGCTATGATAAATTTCTTACTCAATCCAACCGTATTTTTCCTCCTATTATCAATAGGAGTGAAGCTAAATTTTGTTTTGGTACCGTTTCCGGAAACCAAATCATTGCAAAGCCTTCTTATCTCTGTCTTCAAAGCACCGGAGTAACCCCCCAAGCGCATTTCTGCGCTAATCCTACTTCTGCCCACAATTTCCTGTGGAGCGATTCCATTTCCTATTTAATTAAAACGTTCAGAAAAGGACTAAACCGCCTTTCTGAATCCTAAGCCATATTTATGAAAGAGTTTTTACGCTTAATGGGGAAGTTATGTCCCGAAAAACAGCGATCAGCAGTCAGTTATCAGCTGTCAGCCATGAGCAATCAACTACTAGCTAAGCTCTGGCTAATACCTAAAACCTATAAAAATCAGTTATCAGCTATCAGTAATCAGCCATCAGCATTGGATAGTTTGTTACCGGCTAAATCATGGCTATTGCCTAAAGCCTATTACCTCATACCTATTTTAATACTTGTTTTTGTTTCATGTGGTGCCGCACTGGCGCAGGATGTTGCTGTAAAAGCAACTCCTGCCGCTAAGGCGGAACTAATCACGCCCCTAAAAATAGGGGACAAGATACCGGATGAATTGTGGGAGATGTATTTTCCTGTCGTTTCTGCAAATTCCGATGAAGTTCAATATTTAAGCCTTGGTGACTTTAAAGATAAGCTGATCATTCTTGATTTTTGGGCCACATGGTGTGCGCCCTGTATTTCATCTCTTCACAAGTTGGATACTTTGCAAAAAGAATTTAGGGAAGATCTTTTAGTAGTCCCCACATCTTACGAAACGGAGGATAAAATACTATCCTTTTTGTCGGACAGGAAAATCAATTTACCATCATTAATTGAAGAAACTGAACTGAAAAAATATTTTCCATATCGAAGCATCCCACATCAGGTTTGGTTGAAAGACAATAAGGTTCTGGCGATTGTAGGACCTGAAAGTACAAATCGACAGAATGTATTTAAAGGGATAAAAGGTGAAGATCTTAATGTTCTCCTAAAAAGTGAAGATATGAGCTTTGATTTCAACAAGCCACTGCTTCTAGATGGGAATGGTGGAGGAGTTGATAAGGTATTAACCTTGTCACTGTTTTCAAAAAGGATAGGATTGGAATCTGCCGGGGTGATTTATCGAAAAGACGGTTTATTTATCTACAATCTAGATGTTTTGGGCTTGTATATGGAAGCATTTTCGGGAATTATTCCACTATCAGGGAGACTAAACCGAGTTGTTTTTAATTTCGAAGATGTCTCTCTCGTAAATAAAATAAAGTCTAACGGTTACTCCAACGGTGATGTTGAAGACCCTAACAAAACTGTTAAATGGAAAGACGAAAATACCTATTGTTACAACATGATCTCACATGTGCCTCTCAGCAAGGAGAAGATCAAAGAAATATTCTTAAAAGATCTTAATCAATTCTTCGAAAACACTCTAGGGATAACAGCTAAGCTCATTGATAGGGAGATGATGAGTTATGTTTTGGTTAAAACCGGCAACGATCCGCTCGCTTTAAGCTCACAGGTATTAGATAGGCGGGGGCAAAACAGTGGCTCGTCAATAAAAAGTATAAGATCATTGGTGTCTAAACTTCAAATTAACAATGAAGAGAGTTCTGTTCCCATTATAGATGCCACTGATTACGATCGTCCTGTAGATATATTCTTGACCTCTCCGTTAACTGATCTTCCGTCTATTACAAAGGAGTTGCAATTGTATGGATTGGATCTTCAGAAAAAGTATCATCCCATTAGAGTTTTGGAATTCACTCAAATTAGCAAAAAATTATAATTAAGAAAATGAAAATATTAGCATGTTTTATTGCCTTGGCTGTTAGTCTTTTTTCAAATGTCTATAGTCAGGAAAGAAATTATTCAATAAAGGGTAATGTGACAGATATTGCCGGAGAACCGATTGCCGGAGCAACCGTTTCGTTAATTAATGTAGAAAATAGGATATCGGCGGTGACAGATTTGAAGGGAGATTTCTCACTCGAATCGGCAGATTCACATGGCCATTTGATAGTCAGCCACATTGGCTATAATACGAAGTCATTAAATTTCGACGGGGAAAAACTGTTATTAGTTGTCTTAGAACATGAACAACAGGAACTTGCAGATGTCGTTATATCAACTGGATATTATAAAATTCCCAAGGAAAGAGCAACAGGGTCTTTTTCTTATGTGGATAATGATGCGCTTAATTTAAGTGTAAACTCCAATATCATTAGTAGGCTAGAGGGGGTAGCAAGCAGTTTTATTTTGGACAACAGGAATTTGAGATCGCCTAATTCGAACAACGAATTCCTAAATAGAACGATAAGGATACGAGGACTTAGTACCATCGATGCCGACACGTCTCCCTTGATTGTAGTAAACAATTTCCCATTTGAAGGAGATATATCTAATATTAACCCGAATGATGTAGAGAGTGTTACAATACTAAAGGATGCCGCAGCAGCTTCGATATGGGGAGCAAAAGCCGCAAATGGAGTAATTGTCATTAATACGAAGTCTGGCAATTATAATCAACGACCGGATATTTCACTAAACACCAATTTTAGTATTGGCAGTAAACCTGATTTATACTATTCGCCCAGCTTTATGAGCTCCTCTGATTTTATTGAATTTGAGAAAATAATGTTCGATAGAAAAGCGTACGTTGAGAATAACTGGACTCCTTTGTCTCCGGTAACAGAACTTTTGATTGCACAGAGCAAAGGGCTAATCGATGGAGATGAGTTGACCCATAATCTAAATATGCTCAAAAACAACGATATAAGAGATGATGCTAGTAAGTATCTCTATCGAAACAGGCAAACTCAATTCTACAATTTGAATGTTGTAGGAGGAGCGGAAAGAGTGAAATATTATGTTTCAGGAGGCTACGAGAAGGATATGTTTAATTTAATCGGTTCAGAAAAAAATCGAATGACATTAAATTCAACCAATGCTTTCAAAGTAAATAATAGGCTCGAGATGTCCTTGGGTATTTCCTTGATGTTGGATAACATCAAAGAAGAGGGAATGGAGCTTGCAAACATAAGGCCCGGAAATAAAGAACTTTACCCTTATGCAAGATTGCTAGATGACAACGGAATTCCATCGCCAGTAATGAACGATTATCGGAAAGTATACACGGATAAGGCTATAGAAAACGGGCTTTATAATTGGGACCTCGTTCCTTTAGACAATAGGGACTTTCAAAAGCAGAATTCAAGAACCAATGAACTAAGGTTTGATTTGGGGGTAAACTATAAAATAATAAATGGTTTGAACTTGGATCTAAAGTACCAGCATTTTGGGACATCATATCAACGAAAATCTCTTCAATTAAAGGAATCTTATAGCGTACGGGATATGGTAAACAGATACACGCAAGCTAATGGAGAAAAAATCATTCCCTATAACGACATTTTAACATTAAGAAACTCTGAAAATAAGGGGAAATACGGGAGAGCACAATTTGATTTTAATAAGAGTTGGAGCTTAAAGCATAATGTAAACGCACTTGTCGGAGCTGAAATTCGAAGTTTTGAAACAGAAGGGACGGGCTATGGCGTTTATGGCTATGATAGTAACGTAAATACTTTTTTGTCTCAAATCGACTATACAAAGCGATATGAAACTTTGCCTCGAGGAACGGCTACAATTCCATCTTTGTCGGCGCCCCTTACCAACACCATTGATCGTTATGTTTCGTATTACTCCAACGTTTCTTATAGCTTGTATAAAAAGTATATACTATCCGGAAGCATACGTACGGATGCTTCGAATCTATTTGGGGTCAAGGCCAATCAACGTTGGGTACCACTTTGGTCATTAGGTGCAAGTTGGATCGTTAGCGATGAGAATTTTTATGGGTTGAATGGCTTGCCTTATTTGAAGTTTAGAATTACCTATGGATACAACGGTAATGTCGATAAGACGGTTGCTGCTTATCCAGTTGCTTATTACTGGACCGATCCATATACTTCTTTAAGAAGTGCAGAAATGAGAACTCCTGGAAATCCTGAACTTAGATGGGAGAAAGTAGGAAACATGAATTTGGCTATTGACTTTGGTGCTAAGGATAACTCCTTCTCTGGGAGCATTGAATATTTTGTGAAAAATGGGAAAGATCTTATGGGCAGAACGCCAATAGATCCGACAACGGGGGCCTTTTCAAATCAGGATTACTATCAAAGAATGAATTACGCGAGTTTGAAAACAAGCGGGATCGATGTCGATATAAATAAAACAATAATAAATAAAAGCTTTAAATGGTATACCACTTTTACGTTTAGTTATGTAACAGATAAAGTAACCAAGATTGATTCGTTTCAGCCAAACATCACTAATTATGTTGGTTCGTTTCCTCCTCCCGTTGTTGGGAAGTCTCTAAATAGAATAAACAGCTTCCCTTGGTATGGTTTAGATCCCATAGATGGAAGCCCAAGGGTATTGATTGATGGTGAATACTCACAAGATTACAGCAAATATTTACAAGGTTTGACTGAAGAGGATTTGGAAAAAGGCGGTTCAAGTATCCCCGTTTTGTTTGGTTCCTTTAGAAATTCGTTTAGATACAAAAACTGGTCTTTTTCCGGCAATTTAATCTGGAAAGCCGGGTATTATTTTAGAAAGCCATCTCTAAGTTATAATCAATTAATTAATAACTGGAAAGGTCATGCTGATTTTCAAATTCGTTGGCAGGTTTCAGGAGATGAGAAATATACCGATGTCCCTTCATTGCCATTAAAAAATAATACAAATCGCGATCTAGTTTACAATTTTTCGGAAATTAATATGGAGAGAGGCGACCATCTTCGACTAAGGACCATTGCTGCTAGTTATAATTTTATAAATAATAAAAATATGATTTTTGGCTTGAATTCATTGAAGATCAATTTTACAGCTGAAAATTTAGGCATTTTATGGCGCGCAAATAAACACAATTTGGATCCTGACTTTCCGTCTGTTTCTATACTCCCTGTCAAAACTTTCACGATTGGAATACAGGCTATTTTATAATTAAAGACTAACCAAAATGAAATATTTCAAAGCAATTATAATAATTCTATCATCTGTTTTATTGTATTCTTGTCAAGATGATTTTTTAAAAGTAAAACCCAATAAAGCATTAGTAGTACCTGATCGGGCGGAAGATTTTCAGGCAATTCTTGATTATACTCAAATTATGAATCGGAATACACAGTATCTTCCAGAACTGAGTTCGGCAGACTTTTATGTTGGTGATGGTCAGCTCTTTTCCGAGGGGATTATTACAGCAAATACTTATTTATGGAAAGATGATATTTATGAAGGAAGGAACGATATCTTGGATTGGAACCAACAGTACAGGGTCATATATTACTCAAATGTGGTACTCGATGGTGTACAGAAATTAGAAAGGATTCATATATCTCCAGATCTAAATAAATTAAAGGGCGATGCTATGTTTTATAGGGCATGGGCATTTTATCAGCTTGCCCAACAATTTTGTAAACCATACGATGTAAAAAGTTCTCGATCAGATTTGGGACTGCCATTGAAATTGGATTCCGACATAAATAGGAAGTCGGTTAGATCAACGGTAGAGGAAACCTATGCTCAGATCATAAACGATTTGAAATACTCAGCTGAGAATTCCAGTAAATCCCAGTCAATTAAGACTAGGCCATCAAGATCCGCTGCATTTGCTTTATTGTCAAAAACATATCTACAAATGAATGATTATGAGTCTGCATTAAAATATGCAGACTCCTGTTTGCAATTAAATAATTCGCTTATGGATTATAATGATCTTTCTGTTTCAGCTCAGTATCCGATTCCTCTATATAATAAAGAGGTTATTTTTCAATCTAATATGCAATATTCATGGTTGTTTAATAATTCTAATTTGAGAGTCGATTCTATATTGTATAATTCATATGAAGCAAACGATCTAAGAAAAAATCTTTTTTATATTAATAATAATGGAACGATTACATATAAAGGATCTTATGACCAATCGTTGCTTTTCTTTAGTGGTATAGCAACTGATGAAATTTATTTGATAAGCGCTGAGTGTAATGCTAGGCTTGGTCAAATGTCCAACGCTCTAGATGATTTGAACTTTTTGTTGGCGAGAAGATATAAAAAAGAAAGCTTTAAGAATCTGGAAATTGAAGACACAAAAAGCATTGTAGAAAGAATATTGCAAGAGAGAAGAAAAGAGTTGGTTTTTAGAGGAATCAGATGGGCTGATTTAAGAAGGTTAAATCAAAATGGAGAGTTTTCTATAAGTTTGGTAAGGACAGTGAATAACGTTAAATATGAACTTAAGCCTAACAGTTCGAAATATGTATTTGCAATACCAGATATTGTTATTAATATGAATAATATAGCCCAAAATATAAGAGAAGATTAAAACATAATGATAAGTATTAGTGGCTGTTTTAATAGCCACTAATACTTCATTACCTACCTTATTTGATGTCCATAACTTTTTCTAGAGGCATCTTCTGGGTTAGAAATTAAAGGTGTTGGCGGGTTTGCACCGGTACCTAAATCTACTTCGCTTTCAGAGAGACCAACTGCACATAAAGTTTCACTTCCTAAACAAGGTTCTTGTGGGTTAGAGTCCATGAAATTTCCTATTTCATCATCGTTAACTTGAAACCAGTAGATTTCTTCAAGTTGGATATTTTCTTTCGGCGCTGTAAAAGCTACCATTCCCAATGCTACCACCATCCCGATGGCAGCAAAAAAATTAAATTTTGACTTACGCATTTTAGTGGTCTTTTTTTGCATCAAAAAAAGGTTGCCTCAAAAAACTTTAATTAAATATTCGGTTGTCCATCACTATTGCAGTAGGCGCATCCAAGCAGTGTAGCCAACCTGGTTGGTGTATCTGCTTGATTATTGATTGGATAAAAGAGAATTTTCACAGGAGAAGCAGTGTATGGCCAAGTTTGCTATCCCAGGGTACAGCTCTTTTAATTATTTTATCTTCTTTGCCCCCTAATTGGGCCTGAAAACATTTCTTCTATGAATCAGGAATTTCCATTTATCAAGATTGATTTTTGAGTTCAAATACAAGCCCAAACCGGACAATGCCAAAAAGAAGAGATTGAACCAAAAGTGTTCTTTGAAACCTAAGCTGGATAAAACCCCGCCACAACTGCAAGCGGTTTTTTCCACGATGCCAAAAGCAATCATCCCGATATAAGCGGTAAATACCGTCATTAGAGAAAAGGAGAGGAGAAGGCCTGCTTTTCGAGTAATTGAAAACATCAATAGCATAGCCGCTACCAATTCTATCAATGGCAGGAGCCAAGCGAATAATGTTGCATAACCCGAAATGAAGGCTTGCCTAGATAGTTGAACTTTGAACACAGCAAAATCCATCAACTTACTCATCGCCGTATAGATCCAGAGCGTGATAAGTAGGATGCAAATGATATCGATTATGGTGTTTTTTGTTTTCATTATTTCTATTGCTTCATGTATACTCAAAGTTCAGGCTTTAAATTCTTCTAAATAGTGTCGGAATTGGCACTAAATGCTTTCCCTTCTTATTTTTGTTTTTGTTAATTACATTCAAAGTTCAGGTTTTTGATCCTCTATAATAGTGTCGGAATTGACACTAAATGCTTTCATATTCTTAATACTATAATAAGCGGGCAGCCAATAATGCTTGACTGCCGGCTTACAATGAACGCTGTCTACCTTTCGTTTTCATTGTGTTGCAAGATAGGTTGAGAAAGTTTTCTTAATAGTGTCGGAACTGACACTAAATGGCGTTAAAATCGCCTTCGTGCGTATGCGTTCCTGATTTTGATATAGGTGGTGCGTTTTAGCCCGAGCAAATCCCTCACTTGTTGTGCTGTTAATTGGTGGGCTAAGCTTCCCATTTCATCCATAAACTTGAAATATATCGCTTCGGCATTGGGTTGGTTGAGTGCATCAATAAGTGCAGCTTGCTGATTGATTTTGTGCTGCTTTAGAATTTGTATCAACTCGTTAATCGCCGGATCATTTTCTTGACCATAACGCATGTCTTCTAGCGGAATTTGAACAATTCGGCCACGACGGAGAAATTGAATGGCTTGCCCACAAGGGGTGTCGCTATGAAGATGGAGCGAGCCCGTGAAATAGCCATATGTTTCGCTAAGCCAGTGGATGGTTTTTGTGCCTTCTGCATCATGGCTATGACCGCCCACCAAGCCTTCTGCTACAAAATTCCAATAAGGTTTATACTTATCTTCTTTAGTATAATATTCATCCTTCTTAAAGACAAGGATATTGGAGTTGTTTTTTATGAACAACCTAGATTCTGTAGGTATGTCTACGTATTTCTCCCAAAATGTAAATAATTGTTTCATATAGTTTAGGTTTAATATTTCCTAAAATAAGCCGAATTTCAAGTCCTTGCTTAATGAACAAGGCATTATCTGCTTGGTTAATAGCTGTTTTTTTCACTCAGGCTATGGGGTTGTCAGCTTAAATGTTATGTTTGAGGTAAGCTATACTCGAAAAACAGAAAATAATTATAACCTAGATCTGCTATCGCTTTATACAATGGAAGGTAAAAAAGAGCTGATAGGGTTCTTCTAAATCTTTTAATATGGCGCATGTTTACAAAAAATACAACCTCTCTTTTCCGAAAAGTACTCCAAATAAAGCCAACAAAATTGTTGAAGGGATTATCGAGGCAATTAAAAATCGAATATTAAACCCCAAGGATCAGCTATTGCCAAGTACGAAGCTTGCAGAAGAACTAGACGTATCAAAGAATACCGTTTTAGCCGCTTATCGTGCTTTGAAAACACTGGGTTGGGCGGGAAAGATGAATACTTCGGGTACTTTTGTTGCTAAGGTGCTACCCTGGGTTAAGGACAACCCAGATCCTAGATTTAGCGATAGATTAATGCACATGCCTCCACTACTTTTTGAGCAGCCCTCAGAATGGATGAATACGACAAAGTATCTTACAATTGGGCATGCAGTAAACCCTCCTTATTGGTTGTCCAACGCATCGGCTGGCACGAATAAATTGTTTGCAAACTTACCCAGACGTACGAAATCGCAATGGAATATGTTTATAAACAGTGATCAATTGATCAAAACAGCGCAAGCCAACTTGGCTTTTAAACGGAATGTATCCATCCCCATCTCTCAAATGGCAATTTCAAATAGTAGCCATGATACTCTAGATTCTATTTTTAATATATTGAGACATCATGGTGCAAAAAGAGTGATCATGAGAAGATCGGCCAACTGGTTGATTTATTCGCTTTGCAAAGAAAATGATTTGGAGGTACTATTTGTTGATTTGCCTAAAGAAGGATTCACTGTAGAGCTGATCAGAGACCTGAAGGTGAAAAAAGGTATTTCTTTAAGCGGCTGCATTATCTATACTGAACCAGCAATTGAGTATTTTTCTGAATTTATAGAAATTGATGAATACCGGAATGCACTAGCAGAATATCTATCTCAAAACGGAATTTTTGTTATCGAGAATTATACGGGCGATACCAGATTGAACTTTATGGGCAGTGATAATAAGAGATATAATAATATCATCAGCATAACCACTTATGCTAATACGGGTTTGAGTTTTAAAGCGATTAATATCGTCGTAGCCCCAACAGAATTTATAGCGAAATTTAAAAAGTTGATAAAAGTTAAATATGAACGTATTTGCTTCTTTGTTGAGCAAATGGCGGTATGGTTTTATAATGAGGGCGCTTTGCATGAGGGCTTTGCCATTAATGAGAAGCTATATGCTATCAATAAGGCTGAAATAGCGAAGCTAGTAGGTCATTACTTTGAAGTGGTAGAAACCTGGGGAGGTAATTCGATCTGGCTGAAGGCTAAAAAGGAACAAGGTTACACTGTGGATTGGAAATCCTGCCCATCAAAATTGAAAAAGAGTATACAATTGAATATCGGTTATTCAGCTGGTCGCATCCCCGATAGGGTTAGCTTTTCAAAAATCTTGGTATACTTGAATTTGATTGATCTGAAGAAGTTGAAAGAGTTTTTTAAATGGGTGGGGGAAGGTCATTGAGAGCTTTTATAAACGTTTCAGAATTTGAAACCCATCCATTGTTAAATTTGAATTGAAATGCTATGATTGTTAAACTAGATATATTGATTGGAGTGGTTCGGCAAATAGAAATATTAATGAATGAGTTAGTGGGAAATGCAGAAACCACTTCTTGCAAAGGGAAGGCATGTGAAACCTGCCAATCCAATGAACTTAAAGAGGTACTACGAAAACAACAGGTCATCGATATTTTGAAAATCAGCGAAAGAACCTATTATCGACATATTAGAAACCGCGTCCTCATACCTCGCAAATTGGGCAATCGAAATTATTTCTATTATGCTGATCTTACTGAAGCTTTGGAATACAGTAAGATTCATGGGTACATATGACTGCAATCTGTAAAAATCGTTCCTAAAATTTTTACAGCACCCAGGAATACAGCCGGATCCACGGTTATTTTTGATGACCTCGTTAAACGTTTATGAATCGCGCTTGAGATAAGCTTGAGACATAGTTAACCCCTTGTTTAGGTGTTGCTTAGGAGGGGTTTAGCGGCTGCCTGAAGAAGGGGATAGGATGGTGATAACCATCTCTAAACACCCTCTCAAGGGCTTCTCAGCAGCCGCTGAAGCTTGCCTAATGACATGCTCAAGAAAAGTCTGGCGGAGTCTCCAACTACACATGCCAAGGGAGAAACGCAAGTCAACGTATTTCTCCGAAAACAACGCAACAAATCCACTTTTTTGCGTAAAAGTGTGCCAAGTTGTGCCATGGCCTGCCAAATTTTGTCATGGCGTGCCAAAATTCGTCGCGAACTCTTCTCCATCTTATGTTTGCTGGCAAGATGTTAAAAATACCGGTATGCAAAATTACATCTTGTTAACAGAATGGTTTAATTTTTAATTGTTAAAAAATGGCTAGGTACACAAAAGGTGCTTTGGGTGCTTTCTCAGGGAAGCTGGGGAACGTAGTGGGCAGTAATTGGCGGAGCATCGACTATTTGCGAAGCTTGCCCAGGGCCAGCAAGAAGCCCGCAACTCTCATGCAGTTGGCGCAGCGGTTGAAGTTCGGCATGGCGGTCAGTTTCTTGCAGCCGATCAAGGATGTCTTAAATGTTGGTTTCAGCGATGCGACCTTGGGCAAATCAACCGGCTATAACGAAGCGGTGAAGTCCATGCTGAAAAATGCGATCGTCGGCGAGTATCCTGATTTTGAAATCGATTTTGGAGGGATCGAATTGAGCAAGGGAAGTTTGGCAGGTTTGATCAACCTTGCCATCGAAGAAGTTGAACCTAATACCTTATCAGTTTCTTGGGTAAGTATGGTCAACCGTTTCAATTCTTTTGCGGACGATGATGTTTTGGTCTTGCTGTACAACAAAACCAAAAAGCTCTTTACGATCTACGAAGATGTGACGCGCGGGGAGGAAGAGATCAGGATCGAGTTTCCCGATATTTTTGGTGGCGATGAGCTGGTGTGCTGGACGTTCTTAGTGAAACGGGACGGGAACACGACATCCAATTCACAGTATGCGGGAACCATCGTGATGCTGGGTTGATTTTTTAGCATGTAGAAGCTAAAACTCAGGGCAGGGGTTTTTCGCTTGGGATAATAGATAAAGGGCAGTATTGGCCTATGCTATTTTTCTTGACCGAAGGAATTCCGTTCTGAACTAATACCTAATATCTATCACCTCATACCTGAAAAACTAATAGCTGACAACTGACCACTGATTCACTGATCACTGACCACTGACCACTGACCACTGATTCGCTGCCAGCTAAAAACAACAAAATTATGGCAATTGTAAAAAAAGGAATAATGGGGCCGGTTTCCGGCCGGGTGGGGTCGCTTGTTTTTTGTATATGCAACAACGGAACTAATTACGTGCGGTCTTTACCGCGGAAATCAACCAAAGCGCCTTCGTTAGCGCAGGTAGTCCAGCGATCCAAATTTGGTTTCGCCACCCAGTTTTTAAATAAATTCAAGGATCTCATTGCGATCGGTTTTTTACCAGAAAAACAGTTGAATCCAAGGAACCGGGCTATGAAAGAGCTGCTGTACAACGGCATAACAGGCGTATATCCGGATTGGCAGATCGATTATCCGAAAGTAGCATTGAGCAAAGGATCCACGCCGCCGCTCTCGGATTTAGAGATGGTTTTTGTGAAGTGTGGAGAAGTGCTTTTGAAATGGGAAAGTCCGTCTTTTGATTTTATGGGTATCCAAGATGATTTGGTAAGGGTGGTTTTGTACAATGCCACAGAAGGGGCGTTCGTAGTGCAAGAGCAGGCATTTAGATGCGACAAGCAATGTTACGTAACGCTTCCCGATTGGATAAGAGGAGATGAAGTGCATGTGTACGCGATGGTGCATTCGCTTCGGGGAACGCCTTCTAACAGCCAGTATGTTGGGACTTTGGTACACTTCTAAGGCCACATTTATGGGTATGGTCTGAGGTGCTTTTATGTATGGCGTGTTAGCATAGTTTGTTAGCTGGAGATAGTTTACAAGTATAGCTTACTAGATTGTATTTCCAGACCACATTTATGGTCTTAGGTGCTTTTATGTATGGTGTGTTAGTATAGTTTATGAGATATAGTTTTCTAGTAGAGACTGTTAGCAGTGGTGGATGGGTTTCGAGGTGCGGGTAGTTTAGATCCTTCGCTTCGCTCAAGGATGACAAGCATGAAGATTATAAATTATTGTCCTGCTGAGGAACGAAGCATCTCTTTTAGTTCAAAAACTGATTACTGAAATCTGATAACCTAATACCTATTACCTAAAAGCTGACTGCTGATAGCTGACCACTGAAAACTAAAAAAAAATGATATGAATACAAATATGTTTTTTCAATTAGAGAAGTATAAGATACTGATATTATTCAGTTTTACTTTGTTATTGTTTATCAAATTTCCGCCGGTATTGAGGTGGTTTGATTTTTCTGCGGCACCTATTGATTTGGGAATTTTAACAGTAGTGCCGCTAGTGGTGATGTTGGTGCTAACCTTTATTATGCTAACCAATCTTCTGATCGCGCATTACTGGCCCGTGCTCGCAGAATACGCGGAATATTATTTAAGTGGAACCTTTAAATCTTTAGAATCATGGCAAAAAGTATCGTTTTATATGGTGTTTTTCTTGGGGCTGTTGTTTGCTTTTGTAATTACTTTAGTGGCGTTGGTGTGAGCAGCGATCAGCTATCAGTAATCAGCGATCAGCCAGGGGCAGGTGGTGCGGAGGACGAGGGGACCGGTGATGAGTGGTCGGTGATGGGTGAAGGGATGAACGGTGGCGGGTGGTCGGTGATGGGTGATGGGGTGAGCGAGGTTCGAGGTACGGGGTTCGAGTTACGGGGTGCGGAGTCCGGGGTGATTGGGAGACCGGGAGACGAGTTGAGGGATAAAATCAAACAAATTTATTCTGGGGAGATCGGTGTACGGGAGAAAACGGGAAAAAACGATGGGAAGCGCGTCGAAGAATACCTTGCCATTACTCAGCTAGGGAGCGGTTACGCGTGGTGCGCAGCTTTTGTGAGTTGGGTTTTTGCGGAAGCAGGTTTTCTCCAACCGCGAACGCCTTGGTCGCCTTCACTTTTCCCGAAAGACAGAGTCATTTGGGAAAGGGGGAACGTGGTTCGGGGTGCATTCGAGGTGCGTGGTTCGGGGGACGAATTACGCCTAAAACCTAATACCCCATACCTAAAACCTAATAGGCCTGAACCCGCTGATGTCTTCGGTATCTACTTCGCCAATTTAAAGCGGATTGCACATGTCGGTTTTGTAGATGAATGGGGTGAGAAATATGTAATCACTATTGAAGGAGTGCGCCCGTAAGGGTGCGTAATGAATGACTATGGCAAAGTCTGGACTAGTGTTCAATAATAAGTCTATCATCGGCCAGCTTATCCGAAATGGAAACAGGACGGGGAGTGTAGCATGCTGGAAAACCCGAAAGTCAGCCAGTTATCAGGCTGCGACTGAACGGGGTGATGAAACGATGGATACAAGGATAAAATCAAAACGGATTGAAGGATGGTATAAGCGGTTTTTCGCGGTGGCTATGACGGAAGATAACTACAAACGTCATACCGAGGTACTTTCTCCTATTTCCTTCGGGATGAGAGCAAGAACAAACCTTGGCGCATCTGCAATAAGCAGAAAAAGACAAGTCCTATCCGATAATCCATCATGCCTGTCATTATGCATCTAAACGGGGATTGCCTAAATCGGAATGCCACAGACGTGGCTATGAGGTGCAGACCTTTGAATATCCGACAGGGTAACGGAGCTTCCGTAGTAGTCCGAACAAGGGAAAGCCTTGTACATGGCGAAGGGAAGCAGCTAATATTTTTTAATACTAATAAAGGAAAATGTGAGAGACATTAAAAGAGATCCAGAAAATGTATTAAACAGTCTATCCAGACACAGTAGTGATACAGACTATAAGTTTGAAAGACTTTACAGAAATCTGTTCAATGAGGAGATGTTCTACCTCGCCTACCAGAACATATATGCCAAGCCTGGCAATATGACTGAAGGTGCTGATGGAGGTACCATCGATGGGATGAACATCGCCAAAATCGGCAAACTGATCGATTCGCTTAAAAACGAAACGTATCAACCCTTTCCCTCTAGGAGGACTTATATTCCGAAAAAGAACGGCAAAAAAAGGCCGCTCGGAATACCCTCGTTCGGGGATAAACTGGTTCAGGAAGTAATCAGAATGATGCTGGAATCCATTTATGATGGCAGTTTCAGTAACCTGTCACATGGTTTCAGGCCGCAAAGAAGCTGTCATACAGCATTGATGCAATGCCAAAGAACCTTCACAGGTACAAAATGGTTCATTGAAGGCGATATCAAAGGCTTTTTCGATAATATCAGTCACGATGTACTGATCACTATCCTGAAAGAACGTATCGACGATGACCGTTTCATCAGACTGATCAGAAAATTCCTGAACGCAGGATATGTTGAGGACTGGAAATTCTATGGGACATACAGCGGCACTCCGCAAGGTGGAATCATAAGTCCTATATTGGCCAATATATATCTGGATAAATTAGACAGATACATGGAAGAATACATCCTGAAATTCAATAAAGGGAATCACCGTAAACAGAGTAAGGAAGTTCAAAAGCTTGTTAGAAAGAGACAACTATTGACAAATGAACTAAAAGTAACAGAAGATGCAGCAGCAAGAAGAGTATTGCTAAAAAGCATACGTGAAGTAGAGCAGGAACGCCTCAAAGTACCTAATGGTATCAATATGGATCCGAGCTACAGAAGAATAAAGTACACAAGGTATGCGGATGACTTCCTGATCGGGGTGGTTGGCAGTATCGAAGAAGCTAAGGTGATCAAGGAAGATATAGGAATATATCTACTGGAGAATCTGAAGCTCGAACTATCGACAGAAAAGACCCTGATTACCCACGGGAATAAGTCCGCAAAATTTCTTGGGTATGAAATCTTTGTTCGGAAAACGAATTCAGCCAAAAGAGACAAAATAGGTAGGCTAAACAGATCCTTTAACAACAGGGTCGTGCTTAAGCTACCCTTGGAGGTAATCAAAAAGAAGCTCATAGATTATGACATCATCAGGTTTAAACACCAAAATGGACACATGATCTGGAGAGCTGTACACCGTAAGATTCTGATAAACAATGATGATCTGGAAATATTACGCAGATTTAATTCAGAAATAGAAGGTATGTACAACTACTACTGCATTGCAAATAACAGTACTGATATGATTGCTTTTAAATACATCATGGAATACAGTATGTATAAGACTTTTGCCAACAAGTATAGGACAACCATGACGAAGGTCATTCGTAAATACACGAAAAACAAGAACTTTACGGTTTACTACAATACGAAAAAAGGTAAAAGAGCTGCAATCTTCTACAATAAAGGGTTCAGGCGCAAAACGGGTGATATATGGACAAATCATGACGATATTCCGGATGTAAAATACACCGAGTTTCGAACCAGTCTTATAGATAGGTTAGGAGCGAAACAATGTGAATTATGCGGAAAAACAGATGACCTTGAAATGCATCACATCAGGAAATTAAAAGAGCTGAAAGGAAAAGAGAAGTGGGAAAAATTGATGATTGCAAGACATAGAAAAACACTGGCTACTTGTCATGAATGCCACATGAAAATTCACCATGGATAGATTGAGGATGATAGTGGAGAGCCGTATACGCAGGAATGTGTACGTACGGTTCGGGGGAGGACTCCCGAAAACCTACTGCAGTAATGCAATAAGGCGTCGGGTTTCTATCCTACAATTCAAATGACTCCAGCGGTAGAGAAGGGGATGGCGTTTATAAAAAACGTCGGTTGATCAGTAGTATCTATCAAGTATCAGATTGGGTGCAAGGGCAAGAAGGGAGGAATGAATGATGCTGAAAAGATATACAATAGCTTCCTGTTGGGGTGTATGGCTGATATTTCTATCGACCAGCGGACTGTTCTGGGGATGCGCTGCTTTGAAACAAAAGTTCAGCAAAAAGGAGAGCCAGGTGATGTCGCTTTCTCGAGAAGAGGTTATAAAAGATCAGTCGGCGGCCATGGAAAATAGGGAGCGGGAATTGATGAAGTATTTTGGGGAATCTGCTGTCTTGATGCTAAACGATGGGTTTCGTTTTCACCCAGATAGTGGATTATTAGGCGGAAGGGCTGTGTTGCACTATCGATCACAAGCTATCGCTACCGAGCATCAAACGGATAGTATGAGTACAGGATCTCTATCAGAGAAACACCTGATAGAGGATGCCCGGGTAAAAAGGGAAGAGGCAGAAAAGCGAAAAAGTAAGCCTATTCTTTCTTGGTGGTTGTTAGCATTAGTTCCCGTTTTCTGGTTTATTGGAAGACGAGTTTCGGGGTGAAAAACTGAAGCTGACAGGCTTGTGCTATCTTGTCTTTGGTCGGGACCAGCCAGTTTCGCATAATACAATTCAGGGATTATAGCAGGTACAGCAACAATTTTGGCCTCTCTCATTTGCGGCTTGAGCAAACCCTTAGTACGTGTTCGTTATTTGTACATTAGTGAACATATGTGCGTTTTATGTCCATTGTTTTGAAGTTAAAAAAGATATGTCCAGGTTTAATTTATTTGTGAACATATCTTTTTAGCTTTAAGTTGACTTTAAGGACAAAAAAATATATTAACCTTCTAATATCCTAATAAGATCATCATTAATGTAGAAAACTTCTTTTCCGTCCTTTTTTGGAGATAGGATTTTATTTTCAACGAGTTCGTTAAAGTATTTAGTTAAGGTTGTTCTAGATGAAATTCCAAGGGTATCGCCAAGCAATTTTGGCTTGATATAAGGTTGACTAAATAACAATTCGTTTACTTCTTTATTGTACCATTTAATTTGGGGTCGGGCATATTCCAATGTGGCTTCCATTTGCTTAAGTATACTAATGATTAGCTGACTGGTTAATTCGGCAGTTTTTTCAATTGCATCCAGCATATATAAGATCCAGGGTTTCCATGATCCTCTTTGGGTCACTACACTCAAATTATAATAGTAATCATCCTTATTTATAATAATATATTTGGATAAGTATAGTACAGGTTGGTCCAGAAGTCCCTTATGAACCAAATAGAGCAGGTTTAGAATTCTCCCTGTTCTACCATTCCCATCGGGAAACGGATGTATTGCCTCAAATTGGTAATGTCCAACGCACATCTTGATTAATGGGTCTGCTGGAAATTTTTTATCATCGTTTAAATAGCCTAACAAGTTACTCATCATCGCTTCAATAATCCCTTCACCCCTCGGCGGGGTATAAATAACTTCTCCTGCGCGAAATTCACTTTGACCTCTTTGAATCACAGTAAGTGATTGAGGTGCACGAAGCCCGCTTGACGAATTTTTGATTTGTTGGAAAATACTTATAATGGATTCAAGATTAATATAGTCTTTTCCTTTGAGTTGTTCATAACCGTGCCAAAGTGCTTCTCGGTATCTTAAAACCTCTTTTGTAGCAGGATTGGCATTGTTCTCTTTTATGGAGTCTGATACCGCTTTGTATAATTCATCTTCTGTAGTGAAGATATTCTCAATAGCGGTGGAGTTTTTTGCTTCCTGGAGAGCAATGGTATTGATAAGCATATATGGATTTGGCAAACGCTGTACGCTGCTATTAGTCGTTGCAAGTGCCCTAGAAGTTATGACTAGTTTTTTTAATATTTCGATATCTTCTTCAATATTTTTTTGTGGAGGAAGAGGGGGAAGGTTATTAAAGGGTTTGGTTCTATCGTAAGCCATATGTGTTCAAATTTAGTGATATAATGAACGTATTGCAAATAAACGGAATAAAATTGAACATATAATGATCATGAGTCCAGTTTTTAATAAAAAATGAACGTGAACTTTAAAAGTAGGAATGGAAGATAGACTCAAAGGATATCGCTGCATTAGCAATGTTGTGCCATCCAAAATGGAGGCGTTTTTATAGGCGTATATGTAAAGCTTTTTAATTAAGCTTGAATTTCTTTAGGGATTGGAATTATGAAGATAGAAAAATAGTGTTGTTAAAAGAATTTTTTCGGCAAGCTAATCTGGAAATGTAGTCAGGCTTTGGGAGTTACTTACCAAAGACCCGAGAGCGATCGATACAACTATCCTGAAGCTTATTTACGTGCCAGAATTATCGGAATCCTCGGCGGAAGATCAGCAGAAGAGATTGTTTACGGCACCAAAACTACTGGAGCGGAAAATGATATCCAGCAGGTGACACAATTGGCCCAGCAAATGGTAACGCGTTGGGGTATGAGTGATAAATTAGGTATGGTACAGTTTGCCGAAAGCCAAAATCCTTATTTGGGAGGAGGCTACAGTCCAAAATCTTTTAGTGAAGAAACTGCCAAGTTAATTGATGCAGAAATACTGCGTATCATTAACGATTGTCATAAAGAAGCACTTAGGTTGTTGAAAAAGCATCGCGCTGAACTGGACGCTTTAGCCAATGCGCTTTTGGAACGCGAAACTCTTAACGAACAAGAAATTCTTGAAGTAACAGGCCTGTCTGCGGCTCCATCATTAAAAACAGATAAATTGCCACCCAGTTGAGAAAATTTGAAAAATCAATTCTTGATCCCTGTTCTTTACTTGTATTGTGTCGCACCCTCTCTGTAATCCCATTTTTAGAGTTTAAATTTGCAAGGGAGCCAAATTGACATCACATTAGGTCAGAAAAATTAAACATTAACTTAGTGGCAATATAGTGAACGGATGAAAAAAATTGGACTGGTATTGTCAGGAGGTGGCTATAGAGGTGCTGCCCGGCTTCTTACACCACCTTCTTCCACAAAATAATAGCTCCTAGAGTCCCCGCAGCTATTGAAGCAATAAAAATGGCGATTTTGGCAGCAGCGAAATCCGCGGCTATCAGAAATGCTTCCGATGCGATAAAAAGTGACATTGTAAACCCGATACCCGCCAGTGCGCCGGCACCAAATAATTGCCTCCAATTGTAGGTTGCTGGCTTATCAGCAATATTAAGACGGACAGCCAGACGGCTAAATAAATAAATTCCTACGGGCTTTCCTATGACGAGGCCAAAGAAAATTGCCATCATTAATTGAAGATCGGTCTTGAATAGGAATGTGAAAAATAACTTCCATATTCTACAAGGGTGATCTCAGCCTTCGGATTTCCAAGTACATGATCATCGATTCCAACCGGTTGGGATAGCCAGTTGGAATTTGTTTGACTCTCTTTTATCACCTGCTTGTATTTTTCAGCCATATTAATTGTAATAATATACTATCAGAACACCAATTTATTAACATCTATCTTCACGCTTTTTGGGAATTTATTTTATCTGTTTCAACGGATGATATAAGGTTACTCCGAAGTTCTCTAGTGGATTCCCTTATTAAATTTCGATAATAATCTCAGGGATATTTTATTCATATTTTGTTATAACCTATTAAGAATAGGTAATGATTCAACACAAGAAAGATTTAGTTGTTTTAAAAGAACGGCAAATCACATATTGCCTTACTGTAAAGAATTAATGATGACATTCCACTCGCAATAAAGTGATTTAAAGTGGAACCCTAGAGACGTAGGCTTTGATTTCTTTTAACGCATTAGTACTTTAACTTTATCGTTCATTAAAATGGGGCGAGACTAGGTTGAAAGCCCTAAGAATAGGAATTGAATAGATTAGCAATAGAATCTATTATTCAGTATAAACATTACAGATTAATTACTGTTAAACGAGTGGAGACTCCTAAGTTGTTTTCCTAAGTGGTTTAAGGTGATCGGTTTGGCCAGGTCGGGCTTCTGGTCGCTTGGAGTTACCCTTTATTTTAAATAGATAAATTAATTATTAATAACGCAATCACTATTATGAAAATTCAGGCGGCAGTAGTACATAACGAAGGTGAATCGTTAAAAATTGAAGAAGTAGAATTAGCGGAACCGGGCGCTGATGAAGTTTTAGTTAGGATCGTTGCAACAGGTGTATGTCATACCGATGCCGAATCAATAAATGGAAGAGGAGCCCCATTTCCTGCAGTACTTGGTCACGAAGGAGCAGGAGTGGTTGAAAAAGTGGGTTCCGGTGTTACGAATATACAAACTGAAGATCATGTTGTTCTTTCTTATGCGTACTGCGGTGTTTGTTCGCAATGTTTAACAGGACATCAAAATTTATGTGAAAGAACTGTTGAGCTGAATTTCGGTGGGAAATCAATGGATGGTAAAAACCGGATTCATCAGCACGATCATTCGGTTTCTAGTTTCTTTGGTCAATCTTCTTTCGCAACCTATTCGATTGCGAACAAGAATAATGTAGTAAAAGTTGATAAGGATGTTGATCTAGCCTTATTAGGCCCCCTAGGATGTGGTATTCAAACTGGAAGCGGTACAGTCATGAATACGCTGCGTCCTGAACCAGGCACTTCTCTTGCCATTTATGGTGGTGGAGCGGTTGGTTTAAGCGCGGTAATGGCCGCTAACCTCATGGGACTGAAACATATTATTGTAGTTGACCTTCACCAAAATCGTTTAGATCTCGCCAAAGAACTTGGTGCAACTCATGTATTAAACGGTAAAGAGGTAGATGTCGTGGAAGAGATCAGAAATATTACTAATGGCGGTGTTCATTATGGCATTGAAACAACAGGCGCTACACAGGTAATCATTCAATCAGTTCAAGCCTTACGTGTGTCAGGAACGGTGGCCATTGTAGGTATGGGCGGAGACGTTTCTTTAAACTTTACAAAAGATATCTTAATGGAAGGTAAAAAAGTAATGGGGGCGGTACAGGGAGATTCTATTCCTCAATTACACATTCCAAAATTGATCCAGTATTATAAAGAAGGTAAATTCCCGTTTGACAAATTGATTAAATTTTACGACTTCGAGGATATTAACACTGCCTTTGAAGAATCAAAAAGCGGACTAACTCTCAAACCTGTTGTAAGAATTGCTAAAATGGATTAAAAACCGATTTGCGCCTCTTTTGTATTTTTTATCTCTATAAAGTATAAGGGAATATATAGACTTTGTTATAACCTCTTTACTATAAAAGCCTCTCAATTCGAGATAAAGACATAATGCCATGATTAAAGTTTCAGAAATCGCCCCGGATGTATACCGGATTTCGGTATTTGTTCAAGAAATTAATTTGCAGTTCAATCATTTTTTGATTAAAGATGATGAACCTATGCTCTATCACGCTGGATTGAGACAAATGTTTCCTGCTGCTACTGGAAGCAGTTAGTAAAATCATTTCTCCATCTCAGATAAGGTGGATTGGGTTTAGTCATTTTGAAGTAGATGAGTGCGGTGCACTTAATGAATGGTTACAGGTAGCACCAAATGCTAAGGCTGTTTGCAGTGAAGTCGGGTGCTATTGTTAACATGACGGATTTTGCGATAAGGCCCGCATATGCTATGGCAGGGAATGCTGTTTTAAATACAGGAAAATATAATTATCGTTTTATTAGAACTCCACATTTACCTCATGGATGGGATGCAGGCGTAATATTCGAGGAAACAAACAGCACTTTATTATGCTCCGATTTATTCCATCAAAATGGAAATGTAGTGGATATAACAGATAAAGACATTTTAGCTTCACACAAGAATTCAATGCTTGAATATGAACAAGGGCCTTTAATGGAGTATACTCCTTATACCCATCATACTGCGAAACTACTTTATTCATTGGCAGACCTTAAGCCAAAAACACTTGCAACCATGCATGGTTCCTCATTCTATGGTGATTGTAGTCAGGCACTAATAGACCTTAATGTTGTAATGAAAGAAATCTGGGGGGATGAGGATAAGTAACCATTTAATAGCAGAATTGGATATAGAGATTGCTAATATCCCCAGTACAATTAATGGAAAAAACGATTGCGTATTTGTTTCGTCTACAGCAAGATGACTGATCATTGCAAATAAAAAGTTAAAAGCAAAACCTGCATAAGCCCATTCTTTTAATCGATTTGACACTTGTGGAATAATAAGCGCTAAAACGTCTAAAATTTTAAAAACTACTAAGGCTACTCCAAAATATTCTGGATATCCTAGATGTTTCATTCCGTCTTTGCCAATTCTGTCTGTGAGGTCAAAGCAGGCATAACGCCTTCAAACAGGGCGATGATTGCGGTTGCCGTCCAAAATATGATTTTCTCTTTTTTTATGTGCATTATCTGTCTTGAAAATTTATCATCCAATTGATGCCGAATTTATCCGAAAATTCTCCAAAATAAGCTCCAAAAAACATATCCGCCATTGGCATTGTAACTATACCCCCAGCAGAAAGTTCGGTAAATAGACGGTCTGCTTCTTGTCTTGTTTCAGGCTCAAGACAGATATGCATATTGTTTCCCTGATTTAATGTAAATCCCATTTCTTTGGGAACATCGGTACCCATTAACACATGACCTCCCAAAGTTGGCAGTTCAACATGAAGAATCATTTTTTTGATTTCCTCAGCTATCGGAGGTTGACCTTGTTCTGCAGGAATGTCGGCAAATCTTTGAATTCCTTTTCCACTAAATTCAGTTTTAAAAACAGATTTATAAAAATTAAAGACTTCTTCTGTATTACCTGGGAAATTTAAATAAGTTGATACTCTGGCCGTATTGCTTGACTTATTTTGTTTACGCAATAGAAACTGTGCTGCTATGTATTGGTCTAGATTTTCGAGCCCAGCTGTAAAACCTTCCTTAAAGCCCATTTTAATAATGGTTTCCAAATCCTCTAATTTTTCGAATTGGAGGATTATATTTACCAAAGTTTCACCATTTTTGGCTACAAAATCATTATGCCACTTCACTTTTGGTTTTGAATCGTTTGTTACAGCATTTTCATCGCAAAAAGCATCAATTCCTGAAAAGCTTTTTAAGGGTACAATGTTCTGAAAATCGAATAAGCACCAATGCTTTTCACCCTGTGGACTAATCATGCAATAATGCCATTGCCCACCTTTTGAAAAGTTCATTGATTTAGTTTCATTTTTGTAAGGTTTTGGAGCCCACCATTGATCCAGAATTTTTGGATTAGTCCAGGCTGCCCATACTAAATCCGTTGGCGCATTGAAAGCTCTTTCAACATTTATTTGATTGCTTTCTTTGTCAACCTGAAAGTTAAATAAAATTGTCTTGTTCATATTGGTTTGTTTTTAAGTTGCTCTAATACGTTATCGAGCTGATCAAATCGTTTAGACATTAATTCCTTAAACTGCGTTAGCCATTTTTCTATGTCTTGCATTTTGCTCGCATTTAAGTGATAATTGATTTCCCGGCCTTCTTGATGTTGTGTCACGATTTCGCACTCTGTGAGCACTTTTAAATGCTTTGAAATCGCTTGCCTGCTCGAATCAAAATTTTCTGCTATCGCATTTGGTGTCATTGAACCAACAGTTAATAGCAAGATAATTGCCCGCCTTGTAGGATCGGCAATTGCCTGAAACACATCCCGCCTTGTCTTCATATTTTCTTATATGCTATCATTTGGTTGCAAATATAGATGAAACTATCTGGTTGCACAAATTTTATTTAATTTTTTTTTTTCTGACCTTGGGGATAGTTAAGCGAGAACTTGAATAAGAAGTGGAGTACTGAAACTTATTTTTATGAACTGCACTTTAAACAATAATAATGGATACTGCGACGAATATTCAAATACATTCGGAAAAAGACCTGAAATGCTTGTCTCAGCACATCTTTCTGACTACTCCATCTCAATTTTGATTTTCTTTTTTTCCAAATCGATTATCCTAAAGTTATATATTTACAATATAGTATTAACCATATAATGAGTTTAAAAATGGACCAAAGAATTAGCGTATTGACGATCGGGGCGGATGACTTGATTGGCATGAAGAAGTTTTATGAAGAAAAACTTGGGTGGAAGCCGATTACTGAAAATAAAGATATTGTTTTTTATAAAATGAATGGATTCTTGTTTAGTATCGGAAAACGGAAAGAGTTAGCAAATTTTATAGGTATCAACCCCGAGGGAAGCGGTTTTCGTGGGGTTACTATTGGTTACAATGTTCATACAGAGAAGGAAGTAAGGGAACTTTATAAGCAACTTAAGGACAAAGGGGTAAAAATGCTGAATGAACCTACCGAACCACCTTTCGGAGGGTTGTTTTTTTATTTTGAGGACATTGAGGGAAACATTATTGAGATTGCTTATAACACCTTTGTCCCACTTGATGGAAAAAATAACGCCATCGACCATAAACCAATTGACCGTTTATAGATTAAGGATTCAGCCTATCGAAAAACTAGCTAACTTGGCAAGTATGGTATTCGTTCTAATGCGATTTTGCCGGGTGGGCCCAGTGAACCGTGTGTGGTTACATTCCCATCTACTGTTAATGTACCTATTTTTTTGCTTAACTGAATACCAACAGAACCGTCTCCAAAAGTTTCAATAGATTGGAACGAAATATTCTCTACCGTACCATCGTATTGGTTATAGCCTCTTGCTCCAAGACCATACGTTTGCAAGGGTGCATTTACGATAAAGTTTTTTACAATTCCAAAGTTGGTTTGTTTTTTACGGCTCTCTTTGAGCGCACTTTTGAATGAAATGGATTTTGTAAGGTCCTTTCAAAGTTCGTCTTTCATAGTTCAGGTTTAGGCCTATGCAATGAAAGATTTCATTTTCTAATTCGCTTTAGCAAATTATTGCTATCCAAAATGGAGACGTTTTTATAGGCGTATATGTATAGCTTTTTAATTAAGCTTGAATTTCTTTAGGGATTGGAATTATGAAGATAGAAAAATAGTGTTGTTAAAAGAATTTTTTCGGCAAGCTAATCGGGAAATGTAGCCTTATTGTGTTTTGAAACTTTCTATAATTTGGATTGTTGATGCTTAAATAAAAAGATATAATTCATCATTCATAAAAAAGCGATATGAATTCATTCAAAATCCTCTTCGCCAGCTATATATGTTGCATAATGTTCTCACCTTCTTGCAATAACAATAAAAGCACTAAAAATTCAAATACCGATGTGATGACAATTAATTTCAAAGAGATGAAACATATCGGCTCTATAGACGAACGGTTTCAATCCTACAATGTCGAGATGGTAGAAGTAGTAGGAGGTGATTTTTGGAAACCCTATAAATTTATGGACAGTTTACCGTCCTTGGATGCCGCATCGACCTACGATGTTTCACAGCGCAATAACCCAATGTATCGAAAACTCTCGCCAATCGATCTAACGGACAGAAAGCTGGTCAATCTCGCAAACGGGCTTGCCCCAGCCTATGTGCGGGTGAGTGGAACCTGGGCCAATGCCGTCTATTTTCAGGATAACGACCTTCCTGCTGCAAAAGCACCCGCTGGTTTTGTAAATGTTTTAACCCGCAGCCAATGGAAGGGGGTTATTGACTTTCTGAAAGCGACCGATTCAAAACTGGTTACCTCATTTGCCGTGTCTAAGGGGGTTCGGGATAAGCAAGGGGTATGGACATCGGTCGAAGCACAGAAACTGGTGGATTATACCAGAAGCCTTGGAGGAGAGATTACTGCTGCAGAACTTTTCAACGAACCTACCATGCCCACTGCTGGTGGCGAGATGGATAAAAATTATGGAGCAGAGGATTTTGCGAAAGACGTAGCCGCCTTTAATGCCTGGGCCAAGAGCAAAGTGCCAAATATGCTCACCTTGGGGCCGGGTTCAGTGGGTGAGGGTTCGCCAAATGTATCCCTTCAGGCTATAGGAATGGATATTCTCTCCACGGATGCCATGATGTCGGCAGAACCGAAACCCGTGTTTGATGTGTTTACCTATCACTATTATGGTGCTGCCTCGGTTCGAATGATGCGCAGTGGGCCTTTTTCCATAAAAGCTGAACACGCATTAGATGATGCTTGGCTTCGCAAAACAGATACCGTGGCAAATTTCTATTCGGGACTAAGGGATAAATATATGCCAGGCAAGCCATTATGGATCACTGAAACCGGGCAGGCCGCTGCAGGGGGAGACCCCTATGCAGCCACCTTCCTGGATTGCTTCCGCTACCTATATCAGGCCGGATCTTTGGCAAAGAAGGGCGTGAAGGTTATCATGCACAATACACTCGCAGCAAGTGAGTACAGCCTCATAGATCAAGATACCCATTTGCCGAAACCCAATTACTGGGCGGCTTTCCTTTGGGCAAAGTTGATGGGTACCCAAGTGTACGATCAGGGCGATGGAGCTAATGGCTTATATCCCTTTGTTCACAATAGAAAAGGAAATAACACCGGGGTCACGCTTTTGATCATCAACACCAACGATCATCCTGCTACGGTCAATATTCCTGAAAATGCTTCAAAATACACCTTAACCTCCAATGAATTGCAAGGCACGGCGGTGTTTTTGAATGGCAATGAGCTGAAGTTGGGTGCTGATGACGAGCTGCCGGAAATAAAAGGTGAGACTGTAACATCGGGGAATGTTACGCTCCCGATACACAGCATCAGTTTTTTTGAACTGGAAACTACACCACCTTCTTCCACAAAATAATAGTTCCTAAAATCCCTGCTATTATTGATGCAATAAAAATGGCAATTTTTGCTGCAGCGAAATCGGTGGCTACAGGAAATGCTTCCGATGCAATGAAGAGCGACATGGTAAAGCCGATACCCGCCAATGCGCCAGCTCCAAATAGCTGGCGCCAATTGTAGGAGGCAGGCTTATCAGCGAAATTGCCATCATTAATTGTAGATCGGTCTGGAATGCAATAATTGAGCGGATTATGTTTTGCTTTGAAACGTCAGTTGAACTAAATTATGATTTTCCGAATAGAACTTTCTATAATTTATATTGTTGCCTTTAAGGGTACTTTCACAAATTTTAAAAAGAAATACATGATAAAACATTATGATAATCTGATTATTGGATTTGGCAAAGGAGGCAAAACTCTCGCAGCTTGGTTGGCGAAACGTGGGGAGCAAGTAGCGATTATTGAAAGATCTGATAAAATGTATGGAGGTTCTTGTATTAATGTTGCTTGCATTCCAACGAAGTCATTGATAAAAAATGCTGAAGAAAAAATGCCTTATCCTAAGGCTTTCAATATAAAGAATGAGTTGACTTCTTTTCTTAGAAAAGTTAATTATGACAATATTGAAAACTTGCCTCAAGCCGAGGTAATAACAGGTACCGCTTCTTTCGTTTCCTCCAATGAAGTACAGGTAAAGCTTCTCAATACTAACGAAGAGGTCAATATTCATGCTAATAGGATATTTATAAATACTGGATCGGCTCCCTTTTTACCGCCAATAGAGGGATTAAATTCCTCAAAAAAAGTTTTTACGAGCATCAGCTTAATGGAACAATCTGTATTAGTTGAAAAATTAGTCATTATTGGTGGTGGGTTTATTGGGCTAGAGTTTGCCGATATGTATGCCAAATTTGGGGCGGAAGTAATAATATTGGAAAGTAGTGATATTTTCTTACCTAAAGAGGATAAAGATGTCGCCGATGAAATATATAAGATTTTAACGTCAAAAGGTATCAAAATTTTAACAAACGTGTCTGTTGAAAAGATAGAGGATATAAATGATTCCGTTAGTATTCAATATAAAGATACAAATGGCAATGATTTGTCTTTGAAGGCGTCGGCTATATTAATGGCAACGGGAAGAAAACCTATGTTGGACGGTTTGAATTTAGAAGCCGCAGGGGTTAAGACGAACGAAAAAGGATACATTGAAGTAGATGACTTTTTGAAAACAAGCGTTTCTTCAATTTGGGCAATAGGAGATATTAATGGTGGTCCTCAATTCACATATATCTCTTTAGATGACTTCAGGATAATAAGGGACCAATTAGCTGGGGGAGATTATATCTCCGTTAAGCAAAGGAAACAGTTTGCCAGTTCTGTTTTTATAACACCGCAATTTGCTCATATTGGCCTACGGGAAAAAGAAGCAAAAGAGCTTGAATACGATTATAAAGTAGCAAAACTGCCAGCGACAAGTATTCCAAGAGCTAGGATAGACGGCGAAACCAATGGATTCTTGAAGACCATTATTGATACAAAAACGAAAAAAATACTTGGATGTACACTTATTTGCGTTGGGGCAAATGAAATGATCAATACTATTCAAGTAGCGATGAACGCGGATTTAGATTATCAAGTCATTAGAGATACTGTTTTTACTCACCCGTCTATGAATGAAGCATTTAATGATCTATACTCAATGGTATAATGAGCAAGGGCAAATTGAGAACTTGACCTCACCCTGTATCAGTATATGGCGCAAAAGATCATTCTCATTGATGGTGAAGTAAGAAATTTATCACTCATTCGAGGATACGCTTCCGTCGGGATTTAAGTCCGTTTGCTGCACTTTAGAACCATTGAGTACTGAGAAGTAAAATTCTTCTGGAGTGCCGGCAGTTCCAAGGATTTTTTCTAGGTTGACATTAAGTATGAACTCTTTGTCTTTATCGAAATCATTGCGATGATTATCGTACTTCAAAATCAACATAATCCGCATAGGATAAGACAACATTATGCTTCCATCCCATATAAATTTAAAGGATTCTTCCTGTCCGCCACCTTTTACTTTAACCTGAAGCGTGGCATCTTTTCTAGTGATGTCTTTAATTTCGAATACCTGAGCCGAGTTTCGGGCTTTCAATGCAGATGCATATAGGTCTGCGCTTTCAAACAGGTTAGCCTCTAAGGTTTTTGGTTTGAATTTGGAATCTCCTTCATCCTTTTTGCAGGACGCAATAAATAGTAGCATCAAAATGGCTAACAATGTGCTGGTTTTTGATAGTTTTAAATAATTTTTCATGTCATAATTTTGAATGTTTGTTATAAAACAGCATATCAAACAAAAACGCTACAAAGTTTTAAAATTATTTTTTGGGTTCTAATTTTCATGAAATGTGAACTTTAATGTAATTATTAGATACACTGTCAGATTTTCTTGTTCAAAGAAAAATATCCCTTTGAGGTAGGCTATTAATATTAGTTTATAAATTAAAATATGAATAAAAAAACTAAAAAAATTAGTTTATGTGTTTTCTTTTACTTATATTGGTCAAAACGAAGTTAAACCGATATTATGGCAAAATTAATAAACGCTTTGGGCAAGTATGTGGACTTTCGGACGGATTTCGGGATGAAGTACTATTTTTCCCGAAAAGAAATTCTGATTGATTTTTTGAACGATCTATTTGCAGGGGAAAAGATTATTAAAGATTTGGAATACGTATCGGGAGAGCATGACGGAGATGTAGAAGGTGATAGGAGAGTGATGTTTGATTTGCACTGTAAGGGAGTAGGAGGAGAGTTCTTCATCATTGAAATGCAGCACTTACGGCAAGACTTCTTTAAAGACAGGGCTATTTATTATACTTCACGCTTGATTAATAAGCAGATTCCAAGGGGTAAAACGGGTGACAATTATCGGTTACCCGAGGTTTATTTTATCGCATTGCTTGAATTTCGTATGGATGAGGTAGGAACTGATCAGTATTTTTACGATGTGGTATTATGTGACAAACAAACCAAAGAAATTTTTTACAATAAGCTGGGTTACAAAATGATCGTTTTGCCTAACTTTACAAAGTCGGAACCGGAACTTAAGACGGATATGGACCAATGGCTATACCTGCTTAAGCATTTGAGCGACTTGGAGCAGATTCCGACGTTTTTGGATAAACGGATATTTCGCCTTATCTTTAGTATTGGTGAGGTAGCTAAATTAAAAAAGGAGGATCTTATGTCATACGAAGCAAGTTGGAAACAGAGAATGGATGCCAGGAGCGTTTTTGCCACTGCCCGTAGAACTGGATTAAAAGAAGGCTTGGAGAAAGGATTGACCGAAGGCTTGGAGAAAGGAATGACCGAAGGTTTGGAGAAAGGAAAAGAAGAAGGGCAGAAAATAGGGGAGGAAAAAGCTGAAAGTCGTAAAAACTACGAATTCGTCGAAACGCTGATTTCCGAATTTGATTTTACAGATGAGGAAGCTGTAAAGGCTTCTAAAACTTCGCTTGAATTCGTTCAAAGGGTACGTGCTGAATGGATAGAAAATAAGAAATGAATCGCCGGTCGCGGTGTATTTACACTCACGCCTTTTTAAAACCTATTTCGTATTTTTGTTTATTAGATTATTCGATATGCAGTACCTCAAAATCATTATAAGCGCCTGTTTTTTATTAATTCTGTTTGCCTTTAATTCTGCAGCGCAATCTGTAGATGCAAATAATTTCGAAAATGGAATGGCTAAAAAAGACGTTCAAATTCTTGATGTACGTACTCCAGCGGAATTTAATCAAGGGCATTTGGCTAACGCGATGCACGCCAATTGGAACGAAAAAGAGGAATTTATGCGCCGAATTGAAGCGTTGGATAAAAATGAACCTGTTTATATTTATTGCTTAAGTGGAAGGAGAAGCGCGGAAGCAGCGAATTTAATGCGTGAGAAAGGCTTTACTCAAGTCACTGAACTCCAAGGGGGCATCAACGCATGGAAACAAGCGGGCAAGCGCCTAGGGGCGGAAGTTGCCACAGGCCAAATTTCAAGCACAGCTTACCAAGATATGCTGACATCTGCTTCTTTGGTATTAGTCGACTTTGGTGCGGAATGGTGTCCGCCGTGCAGGAAAATGGAGCCGATTTTACAAGAAATTGAAAAGGAAAACCCAAATGTTCCTTTGATAAGAATTGACGCAGGAAGCCAAACCACTTTGATGAAAGCCAATAACGTATTTGAAATGCCGACTTATATTTTATATAAAGAAGGCAAGGAAGTATGGAGAGCCTCAGGGTTGATGGAAAAAAGCGAGCTGAGCGCAGCCATTAAAAAAGCAGCCGATAATTAACGCCGCAACTGCTTTCTAAAGACCCAAGGTTCTAGAGGTTTTTTCATGGACCAACTACCGAATTTGTTCTTTCTTGCATCATTTTCCAAGCTGGCATATTGATAGGGAATGTTATGGCCTCTCTATTATTTCATGAAAAAGAGTGAATGACAATGAAAGTTACAAAATAGAAATTCAAAGTATTGCCGGGAGTTTTTAAGGTTTATGAGCCGGGTCTCGGCCAAAGGCTTTTCGCAATTCATCTTTGGCTTTTTCAAGGGTCTCTTTTTGAGTTTTATCAAGATTCTTACCTGCTCTATTGATATAAAAGGTAAGCATCGACATTGCTGAGCGGAAAGGGGATCCTTTTCTGCGTTTGCTTTCTTCTGCAGAATGCTTTAAAGAATGCGCAATTTGGACAGGATCGGTGGACTCGAAAATATGATTTTCAAGATCCAATGCATTGCTTCTGGCAGTTACGTCTGCTGACCACTTTTTCTTCGATGTTTTTTTTGTGCTAGCCGGCATTTTGGTTAAGTATCGATAAAGTCAAACAAGGCCAGACCAGTTTGGTTTTATCGAAAGGCTTAATTGTTGTTGGCCATACCATTCTTTAGAAGTTGCAGGATTCCGAGGATGGTTCCGTTTCCTTTAGACTTATATTGGTCATAGCGGTTGAAGCCTAAATTTAAAGCTTCTTGATATGCGCTCTTAGATAGATTCGCATCAAATCGACTTGCAATGATTTCTTCTTGCTCTGCTCTGCTTAAAACAGTTTCTTCAATGGGAGTAATGATCGTTTTCTGTTCGTCATTATCTTTAAAGTAGATATCGGTAACTTTATAACGGTACTTGTCATCTGTAAAATCTAGGGCCAAAGTAAAGTGAAGCGGTACTTCTATAGCTACAGACGTGCTGGGAACAATATAATCAATCAAGGCCATGCCTTGAATGTTTAAATTGTCTTCATCTTGAGTTTGTATAAGATCCTGAGCAGAATTAAAGGTGCTGAGTGTCCAGTTTTTACCTCTGGCGAACAAATCTGATTTTGTTCCTTTGGTGTTGATGATAGCAGTGTATTCAACTTTTTTTGTCTCATAGTTTATAGGCAAGGTCTGAGAAAAGAGAAAGGAAGGAGACAGTATAAATAAGATGATGAGTAACTTTTGCATGCTGATCTGACTTTGATTTTCAAACTTAAATAAAATTCTTTCGCATTGTACATAAACCGCCTATTTTAAGAAAGAAATTTATTGATCTTTCTTCGGTTGGGATGTCTTATTCTTTTCCTCAATCCAAAGGGACATGTATTTTGTGCTATTAGCGGTATGGTGCTGTAAGATTTGGCCAATGAAATTATGTTGTCGATGTGCTCTTAAGTGCAGACGGAGAGATTCGATCTTTTCACTAAAGCTTTCATAAAATCGCGATTTTCCAAAGCGTTCGTTAATGATATGGATCCCATTTTGTTGGGATTGCAACCAGCGGTTTTTGTTCAGGTACAGCTGGGTTGCATGCTTAATAAATTCGCTGTCGTCGTCTTCTATTGCTCCATTCCAAGCTAAATCTCCTTTGATGCCTTCTGCACCTATAGTGCTAGTAACAGAAGGGGTGCCAACTTGCATGGCATCGATAAACTTCCCTTTTAAACCGGCACCAAACTTTATAGGGGCAATCAATATCCTGTGCTTTGAAATCACCTCTTTTGCATCTTCCGCCCGGCCGTGGACATAAAATTGCTCCTTCTCATTATTTAGTTGTAGTACCTTAGGTCCTGAATAAGCACCATAGATATGAAGGCCTGCACCTGGAATTTTTTTTTTGAGTTGTGGCCAAATCCTTGTTTTTAAAAATTGAAGGGTATGCCAATTCGGTTCGTGCAAATAATTGCCAATAAATGTAAAGCCTTCGCGCTCTTCGAAACTTTTCCACTTTTGTGATTCCCTTTCAGAAATCGTTTCTTCTAGAAAAGGGATATACAAAAGTAAAGAAGGGTCTATTCGGAATTGCTCTTGCAAGATGTCTATCTCTGCTTCTGATATCATAAGGGAAACATCGCAACGCAAAATAGCGGCGATTTCCCGCTTGGCTAAATCATTGTATAGGTCGCTGTCTTCAAGGGATTTTACTGCTTTTGTGGCCTTTTGTCGTGCATGCCGCAAGCAATGAAGGTCTTCAGTGTCTAGTATTTTTAAAGCGTTAGGGCAAACTTCCTGAACTCTCCATCCATATTGTTCCTCGATCATAAAACGGTCGAAAAGAACAATACTGGGCTCGATTTCCTTCAATAAAAGATTAAAACTGGCATCGTTTAACTTAATTTCTTGTTCTTCAACCGCTATCGATTGTAGGTTAAAGCTGAATTCGCTTTTTGAAGCGGCGGAAGCAAAAATGACTTCGTAACCGGAAGAGACAAAGAAATCCATGAGTTGGATAATTCGTTTACCTGCAGCCGATGAGCTGGGCTCAGGCCATACTAAACCAATAACTAATACCCGTTTCTTATCCATTCCTGTTTTTGTGCAAAATAGAGCTTTTAAGTGATAATTTTTAAAGCCTGTGAATATTCCTAACTTTGGGATTAAGAATTTAAGAAAATCTCATGCTTGGATTAAAATTATTGACAGACCCACGTTGGGCAAATATTGCTGAATCTAATTTAGAAGAAATATTAACCGATCATGCTTGGTGTGAGCAAAAAGCAGCTACCAATGCGATTACAATTATCACAAACAACTCTGAACATATTGAGTTGGTGGAAGAATTAACCGCTATAGCTATCGAAGAGATGGAGCACTTTCAGATGGTGGTAGATATTATCAAGAAGCGTGGTTATACGTTGGGCCGTGAGCGTAAGGACGATTATGTAGGGCGCTTGGTGAAATTTAGCAAACGCGATGGGAGCAGGAATTCTGCTTTTATTGACCGACTTTTATTTGCAGCCATGATTGAGGCCAGAAGCTGTGAGCGTTTTAGGGTTTTGTCTCAGAATATAAAAGACGAAGAACTAGCCAAGTTTTACCATGAATTAATGGTATCAGAAGCTGGCCATTATACCACCTTTTTAAATTTCGCGAGAAAGTATACCATCGATGTCGATGTAGAGAAAAGATGGGCGGAATGGCTTGAATTTGAAGGGCAGCTGATTCTGGACTATGGCAAGAAGGTAGCCATTCATGGTTAAAAAAAAGCTTTGTAAAGGATTTCTTTACAAAGCTTTTTTTTGATATCGGGGATTTCTTTGAAAGGATGTTATCCTGCTTGTATGAACTTTTTTAGGATCTTTTTCAAGATCTTGGTGTCTCTTTCTTTATTTCTGATCAGTTTATTTTGATCGTCATAGTCGAAGTCGCTGTATTTTAATTCAATAAAATTGATCTCCTTTTTTCGAAGGACTTCTCTTTTACGGCGGTTGTATATTTTTCTTTGTTCCGCTCGTCTGACTCCGCTAATGGTCATTTTATCAGGATTATCGACCTTGCTGTCTTCTGAACCCTGTTTTTCAGAATATTCAATGGCTAAATTGTAGCCATAGTAATAGGCATCCAAGGGAAGTTCAGTTCGTGTTCTCCCATCTTGGTGCACATCGCCTACAAGAAAATCAAAAGTGTGTTGGCGCGAAGCTTTTTCGTTTAAAAGCTCATCACACAAGTCTAAAACATAGTATTCGTCGCTGTTTTTTCGATTGATTAATGTTCTTTCTTTTTTTGAAATCGGATTGATTACTTCTTTAGGGATATATTGCGCTCCCTCTCTTACAAAATACCAATAGGTATTTTTGTTTATTCTTTCTGGATGTACAAAAGGAATTTCATCTAAGGCATCTTTTTTATCTAATGCTCTTAAAACCTTCCTTAATGGTAAGCCGTTTTTTTCATCTTTTTGGAACACCCCGGCTTTTATTAAATTAGGCATTACTTCTTTTGCTGCTATCCAATCCACATCGGTATGCGCATCGAAATATTCAGTAATTGCTTCATTTATCTTAGTTATTGTTTCTTCAGTCATGTTACTTATGGCCATAATGCAAAAAGCATTCTTTGTCTTAAGTCGCAAAGTTACACATTAGAAATTCATAGCCATCAGATTCTCGCATGCTTATCAATACAATTTTTCAGTAAATGAGATTTGCAAATAGAAATGTTGTTTTATTCTACCGAAGCTTTCCCAAGTTTTACCGATACTATGTTGCATCTCACCTAATTGGACTGGCTTTTATTCATTACTTATCTCAGTTTTGCAGCAGGGTTAAATGCGTTCAATCTAAATACACATCAAATGGGGTTATTCAGCTTCTTGAAAAAAGAACAACGAAACAATAAGGAACAAGCGAATCAGTTGGCCTTGCAATCGCTTCCAACGCGAACAGAAGAAAAGTTTTTGGAAGAGCAGGTCGAATCCGATAGGTACCTACATCAAGAAAAAGTAGTAGGCCTAGAAACTATTTATAAATTCTTACAAGCTGATTTTGAATCAAAAGGCTATAGTGATGCCCTGATTAATCCAGACGAGAGCTATAAGGCTGATAATCTCCTTTTGATAAAGTATGATTTGCAGATTATTATACATCAAGTTAATACCTATCATGAAGACCTGCTGAGGGAACTTGACTTTCATATTTTATCGCGTTCAAGGGCGGGCTTGATTGACCTGGTTGAAGAATTGAAGAATCGAAAAGAAATGGTTAAGGAGCACGTTAGTAAAGTAGCGAATATCAAAAATGAATTAGATAGTGAGTTCGGTATGGCCCAGCGAATTCTATTATCCTACCAAAGGGGCTTTATGAAAGGCTTATCTGCAATAACGCAGTCTAATGTGTTAAACAAGCAATTTTAAGACATGCAAAACCTATTATTAAAGCTCGCTTGTTTTTTGACAGGCCATAATTATAAGCTAGTAAAACAATCCAGTGAGCATAGCGTAAAAGCGGTTAAGAAGTACCTTTCAGCTCTGTTTATTATCATTTTGGTATGGGCTTTTATTGGCTATACTTTCACCCAGCGATATTTGCACGGCAATGTATTTGCAGCAGTTGCAGGGGCTTGTATCATGATTTTTCTTATTGTTCAAATTGAACGTCAGATCATTTTAACTCGAACGGTCAGCGCATGGGCAAAAGCTTTCAGAATATTTATAGGCATCATCATGGCTGTTATTGGATCCTTTATTCTTGATCAAATTATGTTTAAAGATGATATTGAAAAGCATAAAGCGGAAAATGTCCAGGTTTGGGTTAAAGAGGCTAGTAAAATTAAAAGAGAAGACCTGGATAATCAAATCGCCCGTTTAGATCAATCGATATCCACAAAGGAACAAGAGAAGAATGCTCTCGTAAGCGAAGTAACGTCACGGCCAACTATTTCCACACCGTCTTCTTCCACAAGTTATTCAAAAGATAGTTTATCAGGTAAAATGATCGAGTCGGGTAGGACGGTAGTTAATACCAGTTTGCCTAATCCGAAGATGGACTTGATTCCACAAATTGATAAACAAATAAGTGAACTCAGGGCAGTTAAGCTAGAGAAAGAAAATGAAATACTAAACATTCAAAAACTTACTGAACAGGATTTAATGGGGAAAGTTGGGTTCTTGGATGAACTGAAAATGATGTATGAAATACTATTATCATCACCCATAGCCCTGTTTGTTTGGATTTTGTTTTTTCTGTTTTTTGTTAGCATCGAGCTATTTGTATTGGTTAACAAAATCACAGATAAAGAAAATGACTATGATAAACTACTTGATCATCAAATGCAGATGCGTTATAAAATGCTAGATAGTTTAAAAGATGTTTATTCTGAACCCAAAAATGGTTGGTAATCGAGTATCTTTGCAGCTGAAAAGAATCGTAGAAGTAACCATGCCAACTGAAATTACAATACATCAAGTAAAAGAACGCTACCCAAACTTAGGAGAAACTGGCGTTAAATTAACGCATGATTACATTAATCTACGTGCTAAAGCATTAGAGTTAAAGTTGATCGATAAGAAAGAGCTTCAAGAAATTGAAAGTAGATACGAAGGAGTAGAGATTACGATCGTAAAGTTACAGTATCTGAGTGCTGATATCCTTACTGGTTTAAAGAACCTCGTTAACGAGATTAATGTGCCAAAGGATTCGATCGAATTTGAAGAGTGGGAAAGAAGTTCTGAAGATTATCCTAAAGTTGCCTGCCATGATCAGTTTGTTGATCTTTTTATTTCTTCAAATGAGGCAGCGAGTAAAGGTTGGGAGTAGACGTAAAAAAAAACTCCATTCCCGGGTTTTGATCGAGAATGGAGCGTGTACAATACTTTCATACTGTACGTGCATTTCTAATCTAGCATTACCTAAACTAGTATAAGGGTATAATCTCAGCCTAATCAAATTAAGCACCCCTTGCACTTGTACCTAATCAACATCTCAAGTTTAAAAAGGTTTTAAAAATTGAAAAAACAATTTCTTTATTTAGGGTTCGCCAGAGCGGCACATTCGCTTGTTTTTCACTTGTCTTTAGATGACAATGATTAATTAATATTTTTATTTCGTTGAAAAGTAGAGGCTTAAGCGCTTGCTTGAAGAAAAACTCAATAAAGCCTACCTATTTACTAGATATTGTTATATCTTTGCAGCGTTATAGTTCTTTAGCAATACTTATAAAGAAAGACTGAGGGAAAGGCCCGAAGAAGTCTTAGCAACCTGAGACCAAATCAAGGTGCTAAATCCTGCCTCAAATGAGGTAAAGATAAGTTAACATGTTTGTCTGTAAACTAGTAAAACATCCAGCTATTCTTTATTTCTCAACAGGTATAACATCATTCTTTGATGGGTCGGAAGTATTTCTTTATGAAGAAGCTAAATCTATACGGGTTTTTAATTAATGAATAAAAGGCTGACAAATTAAACTAAAGAAAAACATGATGAAACCACTACTACTAACTATTGTATCAATTATAGCTGCCCAAGCCTCTCTTTTTGCTCAAGGAAGCAATGAGCCACTTTTAAAGTATTTAAATCAATCGTTCCAAGTTTACGATAAATTGCAAAAAAATATTTGGGCATATAGTGAATTAGGTTTTTTGGAAACAGAGAGTTCCTCCTTGTTGCAAAGCCATCTAAAGGAGAACGGTTTTTCTGTCGAAAACAATTTAGCGGGAATGCCCACTGCCTTTGTCGCGACCTATGGAAGCGGGAGCCCTGTGATCGGCATCTTAGCTGAGTTTGACGCGCTCCCGGGATTGGCTCAAGACACCGTTCCGCATCGACAGCATATTGATCATAAAGAGGGCGGACATGCCTGCGGCCATAACTTATTTGGGGCGGGTTCTGTTGCTGGTGCCGTAGCTATTAAAAAATGGCTTTCTGAGAATAAGCATGGCGGAACTGTTAAAGTATTTGGCACCCCAGCAGAAGAAGGAGGTGGCGGAAAGGTGTATATGGTTCGCGATGGTATTTTTAAAGGGGTTGATATCGTATTAGACTGGCATCCGTCGGCAAGCAATGGAGTAAACGTGGGTGCCGGTACGGCAATACAAATGATAGATTATACTTTTCATGGAAAAGCTTCGCACGCTGCCGGAAGTCCGGATAAAGGTCGTTCAGCATTAGACGGTGTTGAAGCTTTTAATTATATGGTCAATCTTTCTCGGGAGCATATACCTTCATCTTCACGAATTCATTATGTCATCACCAAGGGGGGGGAAGCTCCTAATGTTGTGCCGGAAGTTGCCTCTGTGTCTTATTATATCCGCAGTCCTAAACGAGAGATATTAAATGATTTGGTTGAATGGGTCGATCAAGCTTCGGAAGGTGCTGCTAAAGGCACTCAGACCAAAGTTTCACGCGAAATCATCTCAGGATTTTATGAAAGGCTGTATAATAGTAAGCTATCTGAGCTGGTACAGAAAAATTTAGAAATTGTAGGTGGTGTTCATTATGACGAAAGGGAACGAAAATTTGCAGAGGAGATCGTGAAAGGGTTGGGTTTTGAAGCATCAAAACTCGACGAAGCGAAAACGATTAAGCCTCTTGGAATAGAGAATCCAGATCAAGGGGGAGGTTCCTCCGATGTGGGTGATGTGAGCTGGAATGTTCCAACAGTAAGCTTTGGTACAGCTACATTTATACCTGGCAGCGCTGGTCATAGTTGGCAGAATGTTGCTGCAGGCGGCACTACCATTGGCACGAAAGCTTTAATCAACTCAGCAAAAGTAATTGCCCTTACCGCTATTGATCTATATACTAATCCCGAATTAGTGAAAGAAGCTAAAAAAGAATTTGAGAGTAGGCGCGGAAGCGACTTCAATTATGAATCGCTTATTGGCGATCGTGCCCCTGCTTTAGAGTATAGAGTGAAAAAGTAAATAAACCTAAATAATAAATAACGAAGTTTCATGAATTGCATAGTTCTAGTATTGAACTCGGCTCAGGTTGGCTTCCAAAAAACGTTAAATAAAATGAACAAGACAATAATTCTTTTTGCATCCACATTTCTTCTATTGGGAAATATATATGCGCAAAACTTAAGTGCTCTTAAAGTGTCGGGTACGGTAAAGGATGTAGACAAGGGTACGATCTATTTGCAACAATTCAACAATAAGATTTTTGATACGATTGATTCAGCGATTATAGAGAATGGGAAATTTCAATTTTCCAAAACCGTCCAGCTCCCAGAGCTTTATGGAATTACATTGCATAAAAACAAGACCCCATTTTATGTGTTTTTGGAAAATGCTCCCATATCTATAGCACTGGATACGGCTTCTTATTATAAGAATACGGTTGTTACAGGTTCCAAATCACAAGTTAGATACGAGGATTTCAGAACACGACCGGTAGTTTTAAAAATTGAAGACTTTATTCAAGAGGACCCAAGTTCTATTGTATCTGCATATGTCCTTTATCGGAATTTCTCCTATCGCTTAAGCCCGGAAGAAATTATTGCGAATGTTAACCGCTTAGATAAAACTCTTCAAAGCACACAGTATGTTACGGTATTGAAAGATTTGGCCAAAACAATGGAGACCGTTTTGCCCGGTAAAAAAGCGCCAGATTTTATTTCTTCAACGCCAACTGGTGCTATAGATCGTTTTTCTGATCACCTAGGCAAAGGTTATATCTTACTTGATTTCTGGGCAGCGTGGTGTGGGCCTTGCCGCAGGGAAAATCCAAATGTTGTGGCTGCCTTTCAAAAATATAAAGATAGAGGATTTACGGTTTATGGTGTATCGCTTGATCGAGATAAAGACAGCTGGTTGAAAGCCATTGAAGATGATAAACTAACCTGGCCGCATGTGTCCGATTTAAAATTCTGGAACAGTGAAGCAGCGGCTATTTATGGTGTACGTGCAATTCCGAGCAACTTTCTCATTGCGCCTAATGGGGAAATTGTCGCACGAAATTTAAAAGGAGAGGATCTTCACAAAAAACTTGAAGAACTACTTTCAAACTAGGCATCAAGCTGTAATTGAACAAAAATAACTTACCCGTAATTTTAAATATTCCCATGAAGAAACAATTCTTTTTGTTTATTTTATTCCTTTATATTAGTATACCCATCGCTTTTAGCCAGGGCTTTGAAGCAAGAGGCATCGTCCGAGATAGTGAAAGCAACGAACCATTAGCCGGAGTGAATATCGCTGTAAAAGGCGTACAAAGCGGAGCTTCAACTGATTCAGATGGGCGATATACGATCTTAGTCCCAAATAGTAGCACGGTATTGGTTTTTTCATACATAGGTTACGAGTCCAAAGAGTTTACAGCAATTCCGGGCACGTCGGATGTAGTGCTGAATCCACTCACTAGCGAATTAAGCGAAGTGGTTGTAGTAGCTTATGGAACAACAACTAAAGGTACCTATACCGGTTCGGCTTCCGTAATTAATGCTACCGAGCTGAACAAACAACAGGTATCTAGCGTCAGTCGTTCTCTTCAAGGCCTTGTGCCGGGTTTGCAATCGGTGTCGTCTGCTGGACAGCCTGGAAGTAATGCCGAAATTAGGTTAAGAGGGATTGGCTCTATAAATGCATCGAGCTCGCCCTTATACGTGGTTGATGGCGCACCATTTTCCGGTAATATCAATTCTATCAATTCTGCAGATATCCAGTCGATTACCGTGCTGAAGGATGCAGCTGCAAGTGCACTGTACGGTTCTAGAGGGGCTAATGGCGTTATTATTATCACTACCAAACAAGGTAGCTACGATTCTGCGCCCAAAATCAGTATAAATGCAAATTCAGGTATTTCGAATCGCGCATTAAAAGACTATAGCAAATTAAATACTCAGCAATATTTTGAACTGCAATGGGAAGCGCTGAGAAACAACCAGCTTGACCAAGGAAAGGACGCAAGCCAGGCGGCTCAATATGCAAGCAATGAGTTGGTAAATACCTTAAAAATAAATCCCTTTGGTTCAAGCTTTGCGAATCCGGTAGGGACCGATGGTAAGCTGGTAAATGGAGCTATTCCATTATGGCAAGACGATTGGTCAGAGTCTCTAGCCAGAAATGGCATCCGGAACCAAGTCGACTTGAGCATTAGTGGCGGAGGTAATTCATCGCGGTACTTTGTTTCTGGAGGCTATTTGAAAGATCAAGGATTTATTATCGGGTCGGAGTTTACAAGATTTAATACTCGAGTGAATTACAATGCAAAAATAAAGAGTTGGTTAGAAACTTCTTTTAATATTTCAGCTTCAAGTACCAATCAAGAAGCACCGCCGCAGTCGGATAGTAACTCAGGAAACTATGCTAATATCGGTCGTATAGTCTCAAGCATTTATCCGCTTTATGAGAGAAATCCTGATGGTTCGTATAAACTTAATGATAAAGGAGAAAAAATATACGACTTTGGAAATTATAGACCCAGTTCCGCTTCTACAGGGAATAACCTTTTAGGGCAGGCTTATTTGAATAAATACAATAGCAAGCAAGACCTGATTACCTTAAGGGGAAACATTCAATTAAATCTCTTAGAAGGACTAAAGTTAAAAAGTAGCATTAATGCAGACTATACAAATGGGTTAAACCATAGCTACGTCAATCCAGATTTTGGAAGTGGAATATCAACCCGGGGATCAGTAAGTAAAGATGCGAGAAGAGACATCGGGTATACCTATAATAATTTGCTAGATTATACTTTCGATTTATCAAATTCGCATAACTTCAATATTCTGGCTGGACAGGAGGTATATATCTATAATATTTCCACGCTTTCCGGAGGCCGTAGTAATTTTGGATTTGTAGGAAAGGAAGAACCAGCGGCAGCATCTTTGATTACGTCATTCACTGGTATTTCTGACAATTATAAGCTGGCAAGTTTTTTAGGGAAGTTAGACTATAATTATAATAAACGTTATTTCTTCTCGGCTAGTTTTAGAAGAGATGGGTCTTCTAGGTTTAGTCCGGAATCACGTTGGGGTAACTTTTGGTCATTGGGTGCATCGTGGAATGCAAAATCGGAGTCTTTTCTTTTGGGTGTAAATTGGCTAGACAATCTTATTTTTAGAACAAGCTACGGAGCTCAAGGGAACGACAATTTAGGGGGATATTATGCTTATCAAGATCTTTATTCCATTTACAATAGCTTAGGACAAGCGGGATTGATTACTTCAAGGTTGCCGACCCCCGGCTTAAAGTGGGAAACCAACTTGAATTTTAATGCCGGAGTTGATTTCGGATTGTTTAACAATCGAGTAAGTGGAACTTTTGAGGTGTATCAACGTAGTTCTAAAGACCTGCTTTTTAGTAGGCCATTGGCTCCGTCTCTGGGGTTCAGTCAAATAGATGACAATATTGGATCTCTGAAAAATACGGGCTTTGAAGGGCAGATACAAACTTTGGCAATTCGATCTGAAGACTTCCAATGGAGTATAAATGCAAACTTTGGACATTATATCAATAAAATAACGGACTTGCCTCAGAAAGAAATAATATCCGGAAATGTGGGGCAATTAGGTTCAACCAAGAAATTAACGGTAGGAAGTTCTGTTTACGATTTCTATATCAGAGAATGGGCCGGCGTTGACCCGTCAAACGGGAAGCCGCTATGGTATAAGAATACCTATTCACCCGATGATCCGAGCCTGGTTACTGGACGAACCACTACAAGTGTTTATGCAAATGCTGACCAATATTTCCAAGGCAGTTCTCTACCTGATTTTTATGGGGGTTTATCGAATACATTAACCTATAAAAACTTTGAACTGTCCGCATTAATTTCTTATTCCATCGGTGGTAAGATTTTGGATTTGGATAAGGTCATGCTTTCTCATAATGGTGAAAACTTTGGTCGGACATGGAGTACTGAAATTTTAAATAGATGGACTCCAGATAACCCCGACACCAATGTTCCAAGGTTAAGCACGGTTACAACAAACTGGAATAGCATTTCATCTCGGTTCTTATACGATGCTAGCTATGCAAGGCTTAGAAACGTTAACTTGGCGTATACACTTCCTAACTCATTAAGCAATCGTTTAGGCTTAGATAGAATTTCTGTATATGGTAGGGGTGAAAATTTATATACCTTGTTTGGACAGGAGGGTTTAGATCCTGAACAAGCGATAGATGGTGTAACCTTTTACCGATATCCAGCCCAAAAGACTTTTACTTTTGGACTAAATATTTCTTTTTAACCGCACGATATTTTAAAAGATAATATTCGAAAACAATGAAGATACTGAAGACAATAATCCTTTTAACCACTGTTTTGCTAATAACAAGTTGCAGTGATGATTTTTTTGATACGGCACCTAGCAATGACCTTACAGGTAATGAGTCATTTTCATCAACAAAAAATATAGATGCCTTAATGAATGGTACCTTGAGGTACCTCATGGAAAACAGCACCTCTCAAGATAATCCAGGCTTTGGTGCCATCATGCTAACAAACGAAGTGATGGGCGATGATGCGATCGCTACGGATGGGGTATACGGTTTTCGTGACTCATATCCTTTTCGGGATCCTTATGATAATACCACTAGAAGAGCCTTATTCTTTTGGACATTACAATATAAAGTAATTGATAATAGTAATGCGATTATTGCAAACGTAGATCAAGCAGATGGAACCGAGGCAGATAAGAAGTTTCTTAAAGGGCAAGCCTATGCATTAAGAGCTTTTGTTTACCTTAACTTGGTTCAGCAATACCAGTTTACATATGCTAATGACAAGCAAGCGCCAGCGGTACCTATCTATACGGAGCCAACGAGCCCTTCATCAGAAAGTAAAAGCAGAGCGACAGTTGAAGAGGTATATAATCAGGTTTTTGCTGATCTGGCGGAAGCCGAAAAACTACTGGTCGGATTTAACAGAAACGTAAAAAATAGACTGAACCTTCAAGTGGTGAATGGCTTGTTTGCTAGAGCCTATTTAGTAACCGAACAATGGGAGAAAGCAGCTCAGAAAGCTAGAGAAGCAAGAATTGGTTATCCTCTTATGTCTGCCCAGCAATATTTGGAAGGTTTCAATGACGTAAATAATACGGAATGGATTTGGGGACACCCACAACAAGCCGATCAAAACTTAGGTACCTCATCCTTTTTTGCCTATATCGATGTAACGCCCACTACAGGCTATAGAAGCATCATGCCTGATCCATATTTTTGGCAGCTTTTTAGTGATAATGATATCAGAAAGTCCTTATTTGAATTTGAAAGCAGACCTTCAGATCCTATGTATCGATGGCTGAAATACAAGAAATTTGTAAATAAAGCGGACCGTTCTGGCCATATTGTTCTGATGCGCTCTTCAGAGCAAGTATTGATCGAAGCGGAAAGTGAGGCTCGTAATAATAATATTCCAGCTGCAGTGAAAGCGCTCAATGAACTTCGAGTAAAGCGAAACCTTTCTGAATTGGGAGAGCAAGAATTGTCTAAAGAGGCGTTGATTGAAGAGATACTCTTAGAAAGGCGTCGTGAACTTTGGGGAGAAGGTTTTAGGTTGTCCGATATTTTGCGGCATCAAAAGCCAGTAGTCCGCAAAGAATCAGTGTTGAAACATAAATCAAACGGAGTAGAGCTGTCCATTAAAGGACATTATATACGGGTGTTTCCAGATAATAGTGCATTTACAGCCAATAGCCGGTATTACCTTTTCTCCATCCCGGTGAATGAGTTGAACAACAATCCGAATTTGTAATCAATACGGTATCGTCCTCGCGAGGAACGAAGCGATCTTTCTCTAGCCAGAGGGTTTAGTGTAAGATTGCTTCGCAAGCTCGCGATGAATTCATTATTGTTTAAGAGTAAATTAGTTATGTTTTTACCGATGCTTTTCTAGGCTTTACCGAAGATTTCGGGTAGCTCGCCAACTGGTTATTGTTTTAAAGTCTTCGTTATCTTATTTTTATGTTGAATCTATAAAATCTAGAAACATGGGAAATGGGATTGTTTAGCTTTAAGAGCAATACACGAAAAGATCTTGGTAGAACCCAGGAACAGATGCGATTTTGCAAGGAATATAGAACGGAAAAAAATACTAGACTTAATAGTGCTAAGCAATTCATTACTTCGTTCAATCCCGCTCTTCTGGCACTTCTCCCTTTTTGGATTTGCTTTCTGCTATTATTCTTATTTAACGAGCCCGAGTTGCAAAAAGTGGATTTTGTCGCAGATCGAGTCAATAGCTTTTTATCCTCCTTTAAAGAATATTGGTCTTTCAAATGATGTGAATCGTTCTCTTCGAATATGGAATACGAAACTTTCGTCGCATGGAGCACAGACGGCCATCCCAGCGAGGGATTTAGGGGATTGTTTTGATTGATCTTATGAGATAAAACACGATATTTATACATTTTTGTACAAATAAAAAGGTTTAAGTCGATCTATTTGTATTTTTTGTTATAAATAATAGATGAAATGTAAAATTATCGTCTTATTCCTACGATGCTAATGAGATCTATAGAAAAATCAAGAGAAATATATAAGTGCAGTGATGGCGAAAACGACCATATTCGTGCAAATCCGAATATATCCGTATAAATTTGGTGCTACAAATTCACTTTCAAGGAAATAGCTGGAATTGCCGGAAACATGGAAATGCTTTTTAGTGCCGGTGAATGCGTTTTGGTATTTTCATCAAACTGTCTTCCCAAATAGTAATAACTCGGGTTCGCCCGATGATAAATATTGTAAATGCCGAAGTTCAAAGTGGCGACCAAATTTCCCAAATCAAATTTATAGTTAAAGCTGATGTCCAATTTATGAAAGGCTTTCATACGAAAACTGTTTCGTTCACCATAGGTATATAAGTAATGGTTGTAAGAGCCGGCCAATTTGCCATCGATCGTCGGATTATGGGATGTATACACTGATTCTGGAATGGTAATAGGCTGTCCGGAAGCATACATCCAGCTTGCACCCAAGCTCCATTTTTTATTCATCTGCCAATTCACAACAGCATTGAACAGATGTGGTCGATCTTGATGTGAGCGAAAAGTATTGCCCTGGTTAAGTTGATCGAATTGATTCCGAGCTTTGATCCAGGAGTAGCTGATCCAGCCACTGAAGTCTCCCGTCTTCTTTTCCAAAAGGAGATCCAATCCAATTGATTTTCCTTTTCCGGAAACTAAGATGTCATGGACGTTATCAGCGTTCATGCCACCACCGTAAGAATTATAGATAACGCTGCGGGTATCGTAGCCGTCTTTGAATGAAATAATATGGTTCATCTTTTTGTAATACCCTTCCACGGAAATAGTATAAAAGTCCTCGTCAACCGTGAAGTCTTTCGAGAAGCCGGCAGAATAGATGTCCGCTTTTTGAGGTTTTATTATCTCATCTGCAGGAAATAATATATCCAGAGGCATGCCCAACCCCGGATTCACCAGACGCTGCATCGGCTGGGTCATATGAGCATAGGCGGCCTTAAAGGAAAACCAATTGCCTATTGGATGAAAGTAAGATAGCCGTGGTTCAATTGAAGTAAAGGTTTTTTCAGGTGTTATGAACCGATTGTTTCTTAGGCCTACCTGTACCTGTTTGTTTTTGATATGTATGGTAGTTCCGATATGGGCGGTTAGTTCATTTACTGTGGTTTCTTTCAGACTGCTTACAGAGAAAGGGACTCCTTGATCTTCCCCACTGAATTTGCCTGGTTGAAGTTTATGGTTCACAAAGTTTAGGCCTCCTGTCACATCTAAAAAGGAATTCGCTTTAATATTTAGGTTATAGAGTAGGGAGAGATCCCTGATCCTTGAATCAAAATATTGGCTATAAAACTTGCCATCGTCCGCCAATTCCCGTTTCTCCTTCATTCCTTCACCGTGACGATTGTAAATAATGCTAAAGTCGTTGCTCCATGTAGTACTCGCATAGTTTTTCCAATTTAGGGAAATGGCTTGTTGTTTTTTCTTCAAAGCGTCTTCATAAAGATTTCCTATGGTCAATTTGGTACGAAAATGATCCCCCTCTATGTACGTGTTCAGCTTAAATTCGTTTTTGTCGTTCAATCTATAAGCCCATATGCCGTTAAAGTCATAAAAGTTAAAATCCTCGATATCATCGGACGAGGCAATTCTTGTAAAGAGATCAAAATAAGACCTTCTGCCGGCCAGCAAGAGGGAGGATTTGTTCTTGATCAGCGGGATTTCGAGAGCAAATTTTGATGAAGTGAGCCCAAGCTCCATGCTCCCCCGAAATTCTTCCATATTGGCATTTTGTGTGGTCACGGCCATTTATCGATGATATTTTTCCGCCATACGATGCAGGAAAAGCACCTGTATATAGCGAGGTTCTTCACTATCAAAGGGTTAAAGGAGGAGTACATTCCAAAAAGGTGAGAGGAGCTGTACAATGGAATGTTGTCCAGGAGAATCAGGTTTTGGTCGCTACTGCCCCCACGGACATTCATCTCCGTACTTCCTTCGCTTGCGGCAGAAACCCCCGGTAGGAGCTGCATAGAACGGATGATATCCTTCTCTCCTAAAAATGCGGGCAGTTTATCCATTGTAGCCCGATCCATGATTGATAATCCCGATTGAGAATTGGAAACCCGGTCCATTGAACCATGGATAACGACTTCATCCAAGCTCATGCCACCATATGCAGACTCCAGAACCATATTTAGAACCGTGTCTTTATATAAGGAGACCCATATTTCCTTTGGGGCATAATTGGGTGCCGAAAAGCTGATCAAATGTTCCCCTTCGGAGAGGTTGATAAAATATAAACCTTCCCTGTCCGTAGTATGGATACTATTGTCCGTGTTCACTTTAATCACAGCATCGGATAGAAGGCTACCGGTGTTGTTAGCAATGTTTCCAGCAATGATATGACGGGACGGCTGTTTTTGTGCCGAAGCCATGTTCGTGAAAAGCATAAAGCCTAAAAGTACCTTAATTCGCATCACGGGGCTTATAAATGGTTTTAGAATCTATTAGGTAACTGCCGAAAATGCCATGGCCGTTGGTGATGTTCCCTGCTTGCGGCATAACACCTTTGAACCCCGAAATCAAATCGACAAAATGGGCGTCTTTGAAGTGCAAATAGCGTTCAAAAGACAAGCCGTCAATCGTTCTGAATTCAGACATCTGTTTGTCTAGGGTAATCAAGATAGCCCTTTTTGTGCTTTCTTCATGGAGAATGTATACGTCTTGATTGACCTCAAAGGAAGAACCCCAGTTGACGATTTTTCCATCCTCGGGGCGCATGAATTCCGATGCGCCCATGCCAACTATAGTGACGTTGTAGTCAATACCGGAGCTGTTCGGAAGTGCGTCCCACGTTCCTTTGATCGCATGGAACATTTCCGATTTGTAGACCAGTATGGATTTCCAGATGGCTTTTTCGTAGGGGACAGTAGTTGTTGAGTATACGGTTTGATACCCCGGGGCATCCACTTGAATGGTATAGGTTTTTCCTTTCTCTAGGGGAAAGTCTTTTTGGTCGATTTCATATATTGGCTCGCTTTCTTTTTCCTTATAAAGAGTTTTTGATACACCCTCCTCATTTTTAAGAATAACTGTAGCATTTAGTTCTTTGAAGGCGGACTGAGGTATAGGCGACTTTCCGAATGGCTGGGTTCGACCTACATATACTTGAATCATGCTTGATGGCGTAAGAAATCCGAATACGACTAATTTATCTTCGGTGTCCCTGTTTTTTATGGGGAAGATTTCTTCCCTGATGCAGGAGCTGAAGAAAATCTTACCGTCCATCTTTCATTCAGAAAGCAGGCACATAATCCCACAAGGACTATTACCTTACGTGTAAGTAACGGCGTTCTGCTGGCACCAATTACAAGCTGGTAATTTCAGGTTTTTAAAACACTCGCATCTACATACACATCAACCAAAATTGGATTCTACAATCCAATTTTGGTTTTATCTTAATTGATTTATGCTCCAATTCGCGGCACAATACATTAAACTATCCCATTGTGGCTCGCAAACGTTAATTACTGTTAATGTTTATCCATCCATGGGAATAACGATTATCTTTAAACATTCATAAAAGTAACAGATTGAATATTGAAGGGTGATACTTGGTTTCCTAAAATGTATTTTACCCAGAATTGACGGAATATGAAAAGCATTTTCGCCATTTTAGTTCTTATCCTTTTTACCGCTACATCTTGCGTAAAAGAGAGGATCGTTGATATCGGGGATAAAAGTGGACAGGACAAACTTGTCGTACTTGCCTACCTGACACCCGGCGACTCCATCAGGGTATTTGTAAATAAATCAGTCCCTTTGGGTAAGCAAGCGGAACCTGCGGATATGGATGTTTTGGATGCAACTGTTTTGCTGAGAAGCGGAAGTGGGCAGGAGGTTTTACTGGAGCTTACGGATCCAGCTGTACCCATCTATACTTGCTCGCAAGAAGGCTTACCGGTTGTTCCCGGACAAACATATCATCTTCTGGTTTCTGCTCCCGGCCGGACAACGGTTACCGCTGAAACCACGGTGCCTAAGCAGAAAGCGACTTGGAAAACGACCACTATTTCGCAAACCAATGACGGGAGAAGTGAGTTCTCGGGCACTTGGGATGCACTTTTCGATGAGACGGACATAGATTTCGGCGTCATTGTATACCGACCGGCCGAACCCGTCGACTTTATGCATGGAAATCAATCTATAAAGCCTCATTCAGGTATTTATACAGTAGAGCGGGAGGTCTATGTTGGCAAAAATTTACAGGCTGTACTGATTACCCGCACAAAAATCTTGGGCCAATTCAGTAAACAGAGTGAGCTCACCCTTGAAATGGCAGAATATTATTCCGGAGCAGGATTTTATGATATCATATCGGGATTTAAAGGTGTTATTCCGCAGTTTTCGAATATAGAAAATGGTTTGGGCGTTTTCGGAAGTTTCCTATCTCATTCCAAAAATATGTTTGAAGAATGAAATTTGGTGTTTTTTTCTTTCCGATGGTCATATTATTGATCACTGGTGGCTATTTGCAGGCGGAGGATATGGAGAAGCAATATATCTTACGCGGTAAGGTTAACAATGAAGAAGGGAAGGGTATTTCCGGTGTGATCATAAGCACCACGGCCGGCAATGTTCTATCTTCCAGTACAGGTGATTTTGAGTTTATGGGGAAACCGGGCGACCATCAACTGTCCTTCAAAAAATCAGGCTACGATGATGCTCTATTCATGTTCTCATTGATTTCTGACACCACCGCGATATTTATTATGATCAGGCGGCAAGCGCCGGTACTGCTTGACGAAGCGCAGGTGCTTGGCAGGCAGCGGAGGCATACAGCTCTCCAAAAAAGTACGGTAAACACTGTCGACAGAAAGACTCTGGAGTCAATGCCTGCATTTATGGGCGAAAGCGATGTCATTAGAACTCTGCAAATGATGCCGGGTGTATCGGCGGGCAGTGAGGGCAGTTCCGAGATACAGGTCAGAGGCGGCACGGCAGATCAGAACCTGATCATGCTCGATGGTGTACCGTTATACAATACATCGCACCTATTCGGCATGTATTCCTCGTTTAATCCGCTGGTGGTTAAGGACGCAAAATTATATACTGGAGCATTCCCTGTATCGTTCGGTGGAAAGGTATCGTCCGTCATTGACGTATCTACCCGTGAAGCGAGTTTCTTTCACTCATCTGGTTCCGCAGAACTGGGATTGACTTCAGGGAAGGCACATATTGAACTGCCTCTTGTAAAAAATAGGCTTTCATTGTTGGCTGCAGGAAGGCGTTCATTTTTTGATGCACTGTCACTATTGAATCGATCTAAGAATAAGGAATTTTTCCATTTTTACGATTTTAATGGAATACTGATGTACAGGCCTGATTCAGTAAATATGGTGAAACTCAGTTCTTATATCGAGGGTGATCAGTTCCGTTATACAAGTGGCGGCCGCGATAAGGAGAATGATGGACTTATAAAAGCGCAACGAGCTCTTTCGTTAAACTGGATCTATCGTATGATGCCAAAACTGGCGTCGAACTTTACTGCTTCCTATAATTATTACAGCAATACGCTCCTAGAGGAAAGACAGCGGCCAATGGGCGAAAATTCCTATCGTAACTACTTCCGCTCGCGTATAGCGAGCACCGGGCTCAAATTTGTTCTAGACTATGATCCTTGGAGATTCGTCCATCTGACTGCCGGAGTGGAATTTGATTCTCACCGCAACGAGCCCTCCACCATATATGGGGATAACAATGGAGTTTCTTTTGAGGAAAAGAGCCTTTCAGATAGTCGTGTAAATGGACTGTATGGTTTCGGGTCAGCATCAATGATGTTGGGTAGGACAACCGTTACAACAGGGTTAAGGTATAGCTCGTTCACAAATGGTAGTTATCGAGCTACTTTCCTTGAACCGAGGATTTCCATAGACCAGGAGATTGGTGAAAGCATATCATTGAAAGCGTCATATTCCCGCATGACACAGCCCATACAGCGGCTACTAAACCCAGGGCTTGGCATGCCAATGGAGATTGTTTTTCCTTCTGATGGGCTGGCCCGGCCGCAGGTATCAGATATCGTTACCCTAGGTTTTGCCAAAGACATAGCTCTAGGACGAGATAGACGTCTTTCATTTTCGATCGATGCGTATAGTAAAGAAATGACCAACATGATTTCGTTCTTGGACGGCTATGATACGAGAAGCGTCATTTATAATGCGTTCGGGGGCGTTTATCGTGCAAGCTCCGTCCACGACATGATCTTGACTGATGGAATTGGCCGTGTCAAGGGGGTTGACCTGAAATTGGATTGGGGCCTACGGGATATAACCGGATGGTTAAGCTATTCAGTATCAAAAACCAAAAACAGGTTTGAAGGACTGAATGATGGGGAATGGTTCGACGCTTTGCAGGACAAGCGGCATATATTCAATACAGCCATTATGTGGCGAATCAACCCTAAATGGTCTTTAACCGCATCATGGATGTTTAGTACCGGTCAACCGGTAAACATACCGGAAGCATATTACGCACTTGCCAAACCTTATCCCGGCAATACGCTGGTTCGATCCGAGGATTACCTTTACAGCTACGGCGCCCGCAACGGACACCGGATGATTCCGTTCCATAAGCTTGATATCGGGGTTACGAAAGATGTTTCTGTATTCAAAATGCCAGGTCAGCTTAATTTCGGCGTTTATAATATTTACAACCGTAAAAATTCAAGTTTCTACTACCTCGATTCGGACCGTAAAAAACAAGGCATACCACAGGTAAGGAGCCTGTCGGTCTTCCCGGCGATGCCGTCTGTTTCACTGAAATTAAATTTCGATTAAAAAAAAAGGTATGGTTTAGGATATGAAAAGGTTAAAAATGTTAAATCCATGCGGTTTGGACTTTATTTGATTTACTTTCACATCATTACTCAATTAGTTAAATTTTAAATATAAAAAACATGAAGTTGAAAATTATTGCCTTAGCCCTATTTGCTTTCACCGCTGTGTCGACGGTGAACGGTCAGATTTTTGATGAACCACAGAAGCACAATTTTAGTTTCGGTCCGATAATCGGGTTCAACCTAGGGTCCATAGCCGGTCAGAAACTTGACAATAAAAGCATGACCTATGGTGCGGGACTAATGTATGAATACCGGCCATTTCAAAAATTCGGTTTCACCGCTGGGCTTACTTATGAACAAATGAAAACCGATGTTTCCGATCGATTTTACGGCGATTTTGGAGGATCTGCCGTGTATGGAGACGTTTGGACCCATCAAGTATACTCCCTTTCTGCGGGGGCGAGATATTATATGGGAGGATTTTACTTGGGTGGGGCACTAGGCCTTGGTTTAGACAAGGGACATACCTCCTTATCGGATGGATCTACTTCTGACGGAGGGCATGCCTACGGTTTATACAAAAGTTTGGCGGCTGGATATCAGATACCGTTGAAAATCCGAGATGCAATCGAAGTTGAAGCAGGTGTTTTCGGGACAAAAGGAATGAAGCTAGGTGGAACGGTACGATACAAATTCAGAAGGTAAAAAGATATTTTCATACCTGCCTGCATATTTAGTGCGGCGGGTATCCATAATGTAAAACAGAACGGAAATTCGAATTTTTAAATATTTACTCGATAGCTTTTCTTTTTAATCCGATTTCCCAATCCATCCAAGGTGGGTATGCTTAAAGGCGTCTGGGTATTTTAAACCATAACCAAAGATTCGGTCGATACTAGAGTGCGCAAGTAAAATGATCCCTGCAAGATACAACCAGTCAATTCCGATTTGCGAACCAAGACAAAGCACTGTGAGGGCAAGTGCCTGGTGATGGAAGATGTTGTAAATAAGAGCTCCTGTTTTTGGACCGCTTAAATAACCTAACATACTGATATCAGGTAACAAAATTAGAACGATAAACCACCACCATGCATGATCGGTTTGGATGAATAAAAAAATAGCGAAAACAAATATGGCGATTTGCTCTAATTTGATTAAGTTGTTCATGGTAAGAGGTATAACGAGAGTTGGGTAAAAATTTGGCGCCCAAAGGTAAATAAATAACTTGTCATGTTTCTGAAAGTAAAGCTAAACAATTCGATTTATACATTAATTTAAAATAACATGATAGTAACGATTCTCATCAGTTAGGTTTAAAAGCCTGTTTTTGTTGAGCACTGGGTTGAGAATTTATTTTTCTTATTTAGATACCTATTTTTTTATCGTGACAATTTGTTCGCCTCTAGAATTTTTAGCCCGTACCAAATCCTCGTTTAGGTACAGATTACCATTTCTAACATCCATTTTTTTCTTGTTGAAGATTATATCAGCCCGTAGTGTATCAGGTGCAAGGCCATTTCCCCATTCTATAATAGTGCTGGTATTACTGAAAATAAAATTCATCATTATTTGCAGATAGTTTTTATTCAGTTCTTCAGACCATCTTATAATTGCATATTGAGGAGATAGATAATCTTTAAATGTGTAGTACGGATAATACGGGGTCTTTCCGTTGTTCTTATCATTATCACCGGAAACGGTGAGAGTGATATTATCGATGGAGATAAAGCCAGTAGTGTTTTTATCCAATAGATCATTACCGTCGTTATCTACAACAACAACCTGTATCCCTGTATGAAATGTAAGTTCCTGATTGTCTTCTTTTTTGCAGGAAGCAAATAGAAGCATAAGTAAGAATAGTGAAATATTTTTCATTTGTTTAATATTTGATATTCTCCATAAGGAACGAAATTAATACAGAATTCGCTACAATTAATCATTAATATTAGATATAGATAAATCGATTATGAAAAAACTAAAGTTCCAATTAAAGTAGTATAAGCCTTTCTTAGCTCTCTTTCTGTATAACAATCATACACATATATATCTGAATTCGTGTACGATTCATTGTTTGCACTATAAATTAAATGAAGAGTGAAAGCGAATTTGCTAGTAAGAATAAATTTGGTTAAATCTATTTTGGTATCTCTTAGGTTTAAAATCCTATTTTTGTTGGAAACAATAAAGGAAAGGTTTTTTAAAGAGGATGAAGATTTTACATACTGCCGATTGGCATATTGGTCAATTATTTCATGAGTACGATCGTACGGTTGAACACCAACAGTTTTTAAATTGGTTGGTGCAGACTTTACAGGATGAGCAAATTGATGTATTGCTTATTAGTGGAGACGTTTTTGACCTTTCAAATCCCTCTGCCGCATCAATAAGAATGTTTTATACCTTCTTAAATCGCGCTATAAACGCAAATCCAGATATTCAGATCATCATTACCGCAGGAAATCACGATTCAGCAACGCGATTAGAATCTCCTAAACCTTTGTTAGAATCTTCGAATATCCATATCATAGGTTTGGTTGAAAAAGATGCAGAAGGTAACATTGACTACGAAAAACTTATTGTTCCTATATGTAATTCTTCAGGAGAAGCCAAAGCTTGGTGCCTAGCCGTTCCTTTTTTGCGGATGGGCGATTATCCTGTTGTAGCCGATTGTTCAAATCCCTATTCTGAAGGTGTTGCAGCTTTATACAACGAAGTATTTGAACATGCGCTAAAGAAAAAGCAAGGTGTTCAACCCATTATTGCCATGGGGCACCTGCATACGCATAATGCAGAAATAACGGATATGGATAAAACGGAAAGGCTAATCATGGGAGGTGTAGAATGTATCCCAGCAACAGCCTTTCATGAAGATATTAAATATGTTGCTTTAGGGCACATCCATAAAGCACAAAGAGTGGGAGGAAAAGAGCATATCAGGTATTCGGGAAGTCCAATCCCGATGTCTTTTTCAGAGCTGAATTATAAGCATCAGGTGATCGTTTTTGAGCTGAATGGTGAGAATATTGCGAATCTAAAATCAATAGAGGTTCCGTTGTTCATCCCCTTACAACGAATTCCTGCCAAACATCAACCTTTACATGAAGTGATTTCATCGTTAGAACTGTTGCCAAGTAGGGTGGAAGGAATGGAAGCACCACCCTATCTAGAGGTACGGGTATTATTAGAGGGCCCAGAACCAAGTTTGCGACATAAGGTGGAAACAGCTCTTTCAGATAAGCACGTAAGATTAGCAAAAATTGATGTGAAATATCCTGCAGCTTCTACTAATACTGGAGATTTTACATCTCATGATAAACTTCTCGACTTAAAGCCTTTAGACGTATTTGCCAAAGTGTACCATAGCAAATATAATAGTTCGGTGCCGGACGACATGTTGCAGCTTTTTAACCAGGTTTTGCCGAATTAATCTAAAGAGTCAGCATGAAGATTTTAGCCATACGAATTAAAAATTTGGCCTCCTTGGAAGGCACATCCGAAATAAACTTTACTGAAGAGCCGCTAAGGTCGTCTGGTATTTTTGCGATAACCGGCGCTACTGGCGCGGGGAAGTCGACCATACTTGATGCGCTTTGCCTTGCCCTGTATGGAAAAACGCCAAGGTATATCCAAGCCAAGGAAATTGGTATAGAAATTCACGATGTAAATGGAAGCACCATTAGCCAGGGAGATGTACGTGGAATATTAAGGGATGGCACCGCGGAAGGCTTTGCAGAAGTAGACTTTGCGGGTATCGATGGACAGCACTATAGGGCCACCTGGAGTGTTCGACGGGCAAGAAATAAAGCCGAAGGCAATATGCAGGCCGATACGATTACGCTTAAAAACATCAGTTCAAATCTGGATATTCCCGGAAAGAAGTTCGAAACCTACAATGAAATAGAGCGCTTAGTAGGTTTGAACTTTGAGCAGTTTACCCGTTCGGTTTTATTGGCTCAAGGTGATTTTACTGCTTTTTTGAAAGCTAACAAAGACGATAAGTCATCCTTACTGGAGAAACTCACTGGCACGTCTATTTACTCCGAAATATCGAAAAGAGTTTTCGAAAAATGTAAACTGGAGGAACAGCAGCTTCGAGAACTGAATTTAAGAAAAGAGGGTATTCACCTCATGACGGAAGAAGAGGTCCAACGTTTTAGGGCGGAGCAAACTGATCTACAGAGTCAAATTGAAAGTCTTGAAAAGGAAGTAGATGAATTAAGTAAAGAAATAAATTGGCATGCGCATTTGGTTCAACTGGCAAGCTATCAAACTGCTGCAGCTGCCGAATTGGAGAAAGCCATTAATGAGCAAGCGAGCGCTGTAGGTCGGATGCAAAAACTTAATCAAGTAGAGCAGGTTCAAAAAACCAGAACATGGGTAGATGCGCTTCAGTTGGCCAAGCAGCAGCATCTGGAGAAAACGGTCGAATTAAAGGAAGTAGGTACCATTATCAGTAATTTGGAAGTACAAAAAGAGTCCCTCCAAATGCAAGTGCTTGAACTGGAAAAAGAACTAGATGAAAAAAAGAGAGCTGCCGACGCTGCCCTTCCCTTGTTGGAAAAAGCAAAAACGTTGGATACAATTCTTTTAGAGAAGAATGATCAATTTCTTAAGGCGAAAGAAGAAGCTGAAAAGGCAATGGGGAAAAGCGAGCAGTATCGTATTCAATTAGAGAAGCATAGGAATGAGTCTAAAGATATTGCTTCAGAAATTGAAAGCCTTGAAAAGTGGAAAACCGACCATATCAGTAGAAAGCCAATTGCCGAAAATCGAGACATTATCCTTTCAAAACTGCGAGACGCGCAAACGCTAGTTGAAGAGTTAACAATTGCACAAGTAAACCTGGATGAAGTACAGGAAAAAATAAAGCTTAAGGATAGGGATATCGAAGTCCTTGAAAGTAAGTTCAGCAACATAGAACTTGCCTTTGGATCTGCAAGTAAAAATTATGACAGCCACTCACAAGCACTATTTCTTATTCCCATCGAGGCTATTGGCATAGAAAAACAAGAAGTCGATGAGATTTTGGAAAATACCATTAAAGCTCAGGCTCATTGGAAGCTACTTTATAATTCCATTGAAACTATTGATGCTATAGTCCTTAAGCAAAAAGGATACGAAGAAGAATGCAAAAGAAAAGAGGAGGATTTAAAGCAGCTTGGTCAACGTTTATTAACTGAAGAGGCGAAGAAAAATACATCGGAACGGCTTTTACAACAAGCGCGTCTGTCAGCTAGTGAAAGTGTAGAAAAGCTTCGGGCTGGCCTTTTGGATAACGAACCATGTCCGGTTTGTGGAAGTGAGGAACATCCTTATGCACTACATAATCCTGTACTTGACCGTGTTTTGGCAGAAATAGAGAAGGAGCATGAAGAAAATGAAAAGATATACCTATTAAGCCTCAGGCAAGACAGTGGTTTAAAGGAATCATGTATGAATTTAAATCAAACCATTGCATTTCAGACTGAAGAGATCAAGGCTAAAAAAGAGGTACTTGAAAGGGCAAAGAAAGAATGGGCGGCTTTTTCCATTGCACAAGAGTGCGTTGATATACCTCAGCAGGAAGTTGCAATTTTGATTGACAGGAAAATACAAATTCTTAAAACAAAACAGCTTGAGCTTCATGAAAAAACAAATTTATATGCGGTTCAAAAGCAAGAGATAGAGACAAATAAACGTCAGTTAGATCTTTACAAAGAGGAGTTAAATGACCTGAGCAACCAGGTAAAAGACACCAAGAGAGAGTGCGCTTCTCTTCGAGAACAAGAAAAAGCTTATATCCAAGAGTTGATGAAAGCATCAGCTTCCATTCAACAGGTAGAACACAACCTGACACCTTTCTTCACCAATACTGGCTGGATGGCAAAATGGAAGAAGAATTCAGAAGTATTTCTAGAGCGGATCAACAGCTTCGCAAATATGTGGAAAGAGAAGGTTGATCTATTAGAGCTCACTATGAACCGAAAGGACGTACTTTTGGCCAGGATAACAGAATTGGAGTTGCAGTTTAATACCCTTACAGAAGATAGTGATCAAAAGACAGCTTTTGAGTCTAAAGTTCAAACGGAACTTAATAGCTTAAAGCAACAGCGTAGTATACTATTCAATGGCGAATCGGTGGCAAAGGTTGAATTGCAATACAAAGAAGCAGTTCAGAAGGCACAATCTCAATTAGACCACTCTAGAACAAAGCTGCAACACATCACCATTGAAAGTGCCAAGGGAATAAGCAGGAAGGGGCAGCTGGAGAAAGACCTTTCCGTTCTAGAAACAAGGGTTGCCGATTCATCTCAGAAGATAGAGGAATGGTTGCTAGGTTTTAATAAAGCACACGGTGCGGTTATGAGCCGTGACGAGCTTCTAAACTTGCTGTTGTTTACTAATGAATGGATGGATGCTGAGAGGCGAGAACTGAAAGCGATAGGTGAAGAAGTCACGAAGGCCCAATCTATTTGGAATGAGAGAACACAGCTTTTGCAGCAGCATAAACAAAGTAATCGTTCGGACAGAAAATTAGAAGAAGTTAGAGAATTACTTAATCTTAGCAAGACGGATTTAGAGGCAAAGAAACAGGCTAAAAGTGAGATTGGCTTTAAATTGGATCTGAATAATAGTAGCCAAAATAAAATTGGCGATTTGTTAAAAAGCATTGCTGCACAGGAAGCTATTGCAGAGAACTGGAGCAAACTCAATGACATTATAGGCTCTGCCGATGGTAAAAAGTTTCGCCAAATAGCTCAAGAGTACACGTTGGATGTTTTAGTTGGATATGCAAATGTACACCTCCAAGTGTTGACCAATCGCTACAAAGTACAACGAATTCCTACTACACTCGGACTGCAGGTAATTGATCAGGATATGGGAGATGAAGTGCGGACTGTCTACTCTCTTTCAGGTGGGGAATCTTTCTTAGTCTCCTTGGCTTTAGCATTAGGTTTGGCTTCTCTTTCTTCCAGCCGGATGAAGGTAGAATCGTTATTCATTGATGAGGGTTTTGGTTCATTAGATCCAAGCACCCTCAATATTGCTATGGATGCATTAGAGCGCTTGCATAATCAAGGACGAAAAGTAGGAGTCATCTCCCATGTTCAAGAAATGACCGAACGTATTCCTACTCAGATCAAAGTGAGTAAAATGGCGAGCGGGAAAAGCAAAGTAGAAGTTATTGGGAATTATTAATTCAGGACATTATAATAACTCCTATAATAATGACTTTCTAAGCTCCTCGGGCGACCTCGGTGACAAATAGCCCAAAGGAATATCAAATACCGTTCTGGCACCTGTTTGACCTTCTTTCGCCATTTTTCCAACTGCTCTTGTATAGGCTACTAAAACACTAGCCGTAAATTCTGGATTACTTTCTAAAGCTAAACTAAATTCAATTCTCTGTTTAGATCCATTACCAGAAACCCCAGAACGAAATACTACTCCACCATGTGGCATCGTTGAGTGTTCGGAAGCTAGTTCTTCTTCCGTAATAAAATGAACGGTCGTTTGGTATTGATCGAAATAATGAGGCATATTTTTAATGGTACTTTCTATTTCTAATAAATCGGCACCTTCATTAGCTACGACATAGCAAACTCGTTGATGTTTTTCAGAAGTAGAAAGTTGCGGGTTTTCACCTCCGCGCACCCTTTCAATTGCACTATCTAAAGGGATGGTATATTGAACTCCATTTTTAACCCCTGAAACACGCCTAACCGCATCTGAATGTCCTTGGCTTAAACCTTTACCCCAGAAAGTGTAATCCTCTCCTTGAGGTAAGATGCTTTGTCCAAGTAATCTGGCTATGGAAAATAAACCGGGATCCCAGCCCGTTGAAATTAGACTCAGTCTGTTGCTAAATTTAGATACTTTGTCTACTTGTTCAAAATATTCAGGGATTTTTGCATGGGTATCAAAGCTGTCAACGGTATTAAACAATTTTGAAATTAGCACTGCTTGTTCTGGTAAGTCTTTTGCAGATCCACCACAGAGAATCATCACATCGATTTTATCTTTGAACTTCTCTATTTGTGATATAGAAACTATTTTTGAATTGGAATCTAATGTATCGGGTGTTCTTCTTGTAAAAATAGCAATCAGTTCCATATCTGGATTTTGCCGAATAGCTAATTCAGCACCTTTTCCCAAATTTCCGTATCCCACTATACCCACTCTTAGAATACTATTTACCACGTTTTTCATATACCGTTTTCTGTTTTTTTTTTATGTTTTTCGCGTTTGCTAAGTTAAATAAAATAAATAAATCAAGACTGGTTTGCATCAAGATATCCCTTAAAAACTAACTCTTCGACCCATTTAATAAATTAAGAGTACGTTAATTCTGAACTTATCAAAAAACGTTGCCTATATTAGAATCTGAAATTTTAACCTAATTATATTTTTATGAGATTTTACAAGTTTTTAGTATTCATTGCATTTATCCTAAGTTTATCTTATCCTGCTTTTTCTAATAACGGGGGAGAGTCTAAAATTGAAAAGAGTGATAACGTTGTTAAAATACTCGCTATTGGGAATAGTTTTTCACAGGATGCAATAGAGACTTATTTGCACGAACTGGCAAAAGCGGAAGGCATATCTGTCATTATCGGCAATCTATACATTGGCGGGGCTTCATTAGATTTGCATTGGAAAAATGCGAGCGATAACGCTGCAGCTTATGATTATAGGAAAATCGATGTAGACAATATCAAGACCAACCGGCCTAATACTTCTATAGCCGATGCACTAATTGATGAGAATTGGGATTATGTTAGTTTTCAACAAGCTAGTCCGTTTTCGGGACAGTATAATACCTATGACGCCACTTTGCCCTTACTTTTAGGTTACGTCCAATTGAGGGTTAGTAAGCCGAAAGTGAACTATATCTTGCATCAAACTTGGGCTTACGCCCAAAATTCAACCCATGCAGGTTTTGCCAATTATAATAAGGATCAAATGACGATGTATAATGCAATCAAAGACGCCACTAAACGGGCAAAGGATTTGGTGGGTATTGATCTGTTGATCCCTGCGGGTACAGCTATTCAAAATGGAAGAAGTAGTTCGGTTGGAGATAACTTTACTAGAGACGGGTATCATCTTGATTTAACTATAGGGAGGTATACCGCTGCATGTACTTGGTTTGAAGCAATTTTTGGAAAGAATGTTATTGGAAATTCTTATAAGCCTGATACTATGTCATCACATGAAGCAGAAATTGCGCAAAAGGCGGCTCACTCAGCAATTGTTAATCCATATGAGATAACAGTGATGGTTGTAGATTAAAAGTAAGAGGCTTTTGTAGGTTGTCTAGAATAAAAAGTCTGTTTCGTGATGAAACAGACTTTTTACATATACTTAGTTTTCTGAAAAATCTTATAGATATTCACAAGGATTAAAATATTGTACTTTATGAAGGATATGGTTCTAAATCTCTTATGAACCTGAATTGTAATTTTTATAGGATATTAACCTTAATAGACTATAGAAGTCTAATTCAGTTTATGGTATAAAAAGTTGTTTCATCTAAGCGAAGCAAGGTTCTTATATGTATTAATCGCTATTTTCGCCCGAATTTCTCCACATAGTGGGGAGCGATTTCACAGTTTTCTTTTTATACGAAATTAAGTTGCAATACCTTTTTTCTATCCTATGAATAAAAATTTAACCCAGTTACTTGTTGTTCTAATAAGTTTGCTCTTTGCTTTTGAAACATATGCTCAAGTTGGAATTGGTACAAATCAACCTGATCCGAGCGCTCAGCTCGAAATTTTATCCAACTCCAAAGGTCTTCTTATTCCAAGAATGTCGGGTTTACAGAGAAATGCAATACTAAGTCCTGCAAATGGCTTGTTGGTATATCAGACTAACGGTGAATCAGGATTTTATTTTTTCCATAATGGAGGTTGGCAAAGGTTAGCAAGTACACTAGATACTGGTGATAGTGGAAACGCACTATTAAGTGGGGATTCTAATCCATCGGCGTCCTTAGGGAAGGATGGTGATTTCTATCTTAATACGCTTACTAAAATATTGCTTGGACCTAAACAAAATGGTTTATGGCCTTTTGGTGGAATTAAATTAGAAGCAAACGAAAATTCTACTGAATTAAGTTTAAGCTTAGATGCCAATCAAAATTTATCTATAAAGAATGGAAACTCTATAAGCTTATCTGATCTTTACCAATCGTTAAGTATAAACGGGACCGTGCTGTCCATCTCTGGACCTAGAAATAGCCATGTTGACTTGGCGGGTTTGTTGAGAAATGGTGGTGAAGCAGGTGGTGGATTAAAAGAAATTGCAAGTGGTACTTTATTGGGAAATAATTCTGGAAATCCAAGCTATCCTTTTGCACTTTCTGGACTTGAAATAAAGCAATTGCTTGCGTTAGATCAAGTTGATAATACAAGAGATAAAGATAAAAAGGTATTGTCGGCAGATTTCTTAACTAATCCAGTAGAAATAAACGGGGTATTGTTTGATGGCTCTCAGAATATTACAATACCTATGTCGGGCGAGGACCCCACAAAGCAGCCATTAAGTGAAGACCTTACCAAGTTAGCTAATTTAGGTTCTAGTAGTGGAATTATGGTAAGGAATGCTGATGGATCTGTTCAGATGCGTGCATTAACTTCAGATGCGGACAATATTAGTATTCTTAACGGAGATGGCCTGTCGGGAAATCCTACTCTTACGCTCACAGAAACAGGAATCGCAGGTGGAGAATATACCAATCCTAAAATTATCGTAGATGCTTATGGTAGAATAAGGGGTATTGAGAATGGTGCAGCTGGAGGTGCTGGGGTTGCCTCAGTTATTGTCAATGAGACAAATGGTTTTACGGCATCTGTAAGTAATCCCAATACTTTACCTGAAATTACATTGGGTACTTCCATAACAGGCATTTTAGAGGGAAATGGGGGTGCTATTACTCAAGCAGCTACTACGGGTTCAGGCTCTATAGTATTAGGTGATGGTCCTACCTTGAGTAATCCTAGAATTGAGGGAACCCTTTCTGGAAATGTTGCTATAAATGCAGATAATATTACAGGAACTCTTCCATTAGGACATGGGGGAACTGGAGTAACTTCATTAGCGGACATGAAAGCCCTCTTGGGTATATCCAATGTAGACAATACCAGTGATGCCCATAAGCCTATTAGTCAAGATGTCCAAAATGCCATAGATGCAATTATTGCAACAGGTACGCCTAATGCAACAGAGACTAGCCTGGGTAAAATACAACTAGCAGGAGACCTAATGGGTACAGCAATTGCACCTAGAATTAAGGACGCAGCGATAACTGCTGATAAAATTGATCAAAATGCGATTACCACTGATAAAATTGCCGATGGAGCTATTACAAATAGTAAGATCCATAGTACAGGGATAGCGGGCTCTAATATTACTGGTGATATTTTAGGCAAAGCTGGCGGAATAACGGGTAGTCTGCCAATTTCCCAAGGTGGTACCGGTGCAACCACTGCGGCTGGTGCCATTCAAAATTTAGGTTTAGATAGAGTAGAAAATACCAGCGATTTAGATAAAGTTGTAAGTACTCTAACGCAAGCAGCTTTAGATTTAAAAATTGATAAAGTGGACAGGGGCGCCGCTGAAGGCATTGCCCCTTTGGATGTAAATAGAAAAATTCCTGTTGAATTTTTACCTTCTCTAGATCTGTCGACGGTTGATGTTGTGAATTCCGAATCTCAGATGCTTGGCTTGGTCAATGCTAAAACTGGAGCGATTGCGATTAGGCCTGATCTTTCAAAGAGCTTTGTTTTAGGTGGGGGCGATCCCACTGTTTTATCCAATTGGTTTGAATTGATTTCACCTACAGATGCGTCGAAAGTACTTACTGTAAATGGGGAAACGGGAAATGTGGTATTGGATAAAGCAGATATTGGCTTATCTAACGTTGACAATACCAGTGATATCAATAAGCCAATAAGTGTACTTACAGAAGCTGCGTTAAAAGTTCTTCGCGATGAAAAACAAGATCAAGCGAATAGAGTGAAAACACTAGTGGACCTGGAAGCAAATCCTAACTCTACAGAAAACTACCCATCCGTAAATGCGATAAAAGCTTATGTTGACAAGGAGCTTTCTGCGGCAGTTTTAGATGCTGGTGGGGTTCCTAATGCATCAACCACTGAAGCAGGTAAAATTCAGTTGAATGGGGATTTGGCTGGCCCTGGAACAACCCACAATTCTCCTGTTATTTCAAATGATGCCATCACGACTGCTAAACTCAGAGATGCAAACGTTACAACCGCTAAATTGGCAAATGGAGCTGTCACTACAGAAAAAGTAGCAAGCATTGACGGCTCAAAAATTACTGGTGACATTTTAGGAAAAGCGGGTGGCATTTCCGGAGTGCTTCCACTTGGGCAGGGAGGGACAGGTGTAACTTCATTGGCAGACTTGAAAACTTTATTGAATATCAGTAATGTAGAAAACACCAGCGACATGGCAAAGCCTGTCAGTACGGCTGCAAAAGCAGCACTGGATGCTCTTCGAGCTGATATAGGTAAAGATGCCACTACCACTTCAAAGGGAATTGTTCAACTTGCTGGGGACTTATCAGGCACGGCGATAGCACCAAGGATTGCTGATGGCGTAATTGAAAGTAAACATATTAAAGATGGCAGCATTAAAGATGCCGATATCGAATCAATTTCAAGTAGCAAGATCATCGGGGACATTCCGGTGAATGCTGATAAGTTTGTCGGTACAGTGGCTATCGCCCATGGTGGTACAGGGGCTACAACTGCCGAGCAAGCAAGAATAAACCTAGGATTGGGCAACGTTAGTAACTTATCTGATGCCAATAAGCCCATCAGCAATGCTACACAAGCTGCTTTGGATGATAAGGAAGATAAAGTTAATAAAGTAACAGTTTTATCAGCTGCAACAGCTGATAATTCAAATTACCCTTCTGCATTAGCGGTCAAAAACTATGTTGATACAAAACTTCCAGAGGCAGGTGTTGCAGATGTTGATAAAGTACTTACTGTCAATTCTAACGGTGATGTGGTATGGAATAGTACTCCTGGACTACCTAATATTTCCACTAATACTATTTTAGGAAATAATTCAGGTAACTCGAGTCAAGCAGTAGCATTAGATGCTTTAGCAGTTAAAACTATTTTAGGTTTAGACAATGTAAAAAACATAGACCAAACTAATGCAGATAATATTACCAATGGAAAATTAGGAGCATCGTTATTTGCTGATAATACCATTCCTTTAAGTTCATTAAATACTACATCTGGAACACCTGGTGCCACCACTTTTCTCCGTGGAGATGGACAATGGGCAACAATCACCGGCGGGGGAGGATCCTATGATTTACCTGCAGCAACCAGTAGTAATTTAGGGGGAGTAAAAGTGGGTGGAGGCCTGGTGATAACCACCGATGGTACGTTGTCTACGGAAAGGGATTTAGAATTTGAATCGACGTCAATGCAAGGTCAAATCACGTCAAAAGCAGTAGGTACAGCAACTATTTCAGGGGCTACTTCTTCCGCTGCGGGTTTAATGATAGCAAGTGATAAAGCGAAATTAGACGATTTGCTTGGCATACCTGCAAGCACATCTTCAAATGCAGGAATGGTATTAACTGTGAATGCATCAGGAGATGCTGAATGGAAAGAAGCAGTAGCAGATGGTTTGCTAGGCATTCCCGAAATTAAAGTGGAAGATGCTAATAAAGTCCTAACAGTAAACGAAGCAGGTAATGCGGCTGAATGGAAGGATGCTGCTCCGGCTTCTGGCGGTGGATCCGGGGGTGCTTTAGTCGCCTATCATCCAGGCGGAAACAGAAATATGTTTATAAGGGCAACTGCAAATACAGTGTCAGCCACGTTAAGTGGTCGTCTTCTAACTATTATTATACCTAAAGGTGTACGTTTAGATTATTTTAAAATAAGTACGAAATACTCTGATTTAGGTAACCAGAATTTTATGGATATAAAGATTGTTGATGAAGACAAACTTTGGAATAACAGTATAGAAGATATAGTTCTTCCGGTAGTGAATGTATCCGATGTTGTGGATATGGGTGGCGCGTTGATGTATCCAGTTTTCAGCCCTGGAGCTAACATGCCCCTCAACGTGATGGATGTTTCAGACGGAATATTAACCTTGCAAATGGGAGGGCTTAATAACCGAATGGGATCCCTTGGTTTTTATGTAACAATTAGGCCTTAAATATGAGGTGTGTTAAGTTCTATATTTTACTTTTGGTTTTCATTGGTCGAGGGGTCATTGGCTATTCTCAGACTATAAAACAATTTAATGGCCAGTTTACTATTTCCTACATAAACTCAACTGGTGGACTTAATTATGATATAAGGGGTACTTTCTTGGATGAAACGTACACATTTAATGCAAACCAAGTAGCAATCGGTGATCGAATAATCGATGTGATGGGTAACACCTTTGAAATAACACAGGTTAGCACCAATGGTTCTCAAATAATCACCTCGTCGAAATCCTTCGGTACCCAGGCTCCAACTATTGGCATGGGAATTATTTACCGACCAACTAAGGCAGGTTTTCCTTTAATAACCGTAAATACGCCCGCAACAATTCTAGCAAATTCTTTGAATACCGCAACAATCGCAATTGATAATAGAATAGGCACGCATTCATCTGGAACATCTTTACCTTCTCAATCAGGTACAATCGGCGATGTTATATTAAATACCACCGAAAATGTGCTTTATAGATTACAAAGTTCCGGATGGGTGTCCATTCCGACCAATAGCATCCCGACGGTATACGCCAATCCCATTACTTCGGCACCTCCCCAAAATAAAGGGGATGTGGTTAATTCATACTGGGATAGTAAGAATTATGTTTATAACGGATCCACATGGGTAGCCCCTGCAGAAATGGCTGCTCTTCCGGTGTCCGCTAAATTCGGGGACGTCTTCTACGTTACTTCCGAAAGAAAGCTCTACATGATGGATGATGATGGCAATTGGAACAACATCAGCAGTTCGTCTATCCCCGGCGGAACTGATGACGATATTCCCCAGGACAACGAGCCGGGAGATTTATTTTTCAATACGGATAAAAATATTTTATTCGTTTACGATGTCTATGGAAAATGGCTGGAGGTTTCTACCGATGGCTCTACCCCCATTGGAGATAACAATCCTGAACCATCGCAAGGCTTAAAGTCTGGTAAGCTATTTTATAATACCTCCGATAACAGGTTGTATGTGTTCAATGGATCGGCATGGACTCCTTTAGATAATGCTTTAGCCGAAGGTCAAATTTATATTGGAGATGAAAATAATGTAGCTGCCGCAGTGTCCATGAGTGGAGATGCGACAATTTCAAAGGAGGGGGCTTTAATAATTGGGAACCAGGCAATAAATAATGGTAAATTAGACAAATCAAATATTCCATTGAGCGGTTTTGGGCCAGCTGAGGCAAACGTCTCTTTAGGTGATGGTACCAGCAATTTTAACATTATTAACCTTGCTAATCCCATAGCAGATCAGGATGCGGCTACTAAAGCGTACGTTGATAGCAAAGTTGCCCAAACACCTTCAGGTGGTACGCTTCCTGCTGATCCGAATATTGGAGATGTATTTTATAATACTACCGATAATATCTTGTATGTTTTTGATGGAACGAATTGGTCGGCGATCGGGAGTAATAAAGGAGGAACTATAATCGACCTTCCAGAGAACATGTTCTACATTGGTGATGCAGACAATAAGGCAACGCCCATAGATAAAAAAGATATTCCTTTAAGTGGATTTGGTAGTGCTCAAGATACATTGGTAATGGACAATCATCGAATAACCAAGCTGGCTCATCCTGTATATGAGCAAGATGCTGCTACAAAATCTTATGTAGACAGCAAAACAACCAATGCCGGTATTGAACTTCCTTCTGCACCGAAAAGTGGGGACACCTTTTTTAATACAGAAGATAATCGTTTATATTTTTACAATGGTACCGACTGGATCAGCCTAGATAATACCCTTTTACAAGATCACTTTTACATTGGCGATGCGGCAAATAGAGCGGTCTCTATTGAGAAAGCAATGATTCCTATCAGTGGTTTTGGTACGGCGATCGCCGATATCTCCTTGGGAAACGGAACTAATAATTACAAAATCACCAATTTGGGCACCCCTATAGATGAGTCCGATGCTGTTCCTAAGGGGTATGTGGATAATATTTTGGATGGGGTAACGGATGGATATATGTTAAGAGCCATCTACGATAGCAATCAAGACAGTATAGTAGATGTTGCGGCCACAGTGAATGGGTTTACTGTAGAGTCAAATGTGCCCCAATTAGCTGTTTTTAGCGACGATCTAGTGAAAGTTGGAGCGAACGGAAGTCCTCGTTATTTAAGTGAAGAAGATTTTGATGTCAACGCCGGTGGTACGGAGATCATTCTAAAAAAATTGGACTTCTCCAAATTTGAAATGATTGCAGATAAGACACTTTTGGGAAACAATCTAGGTGCAGATGCTTCACCGATCGCGTTAACAGGAGGGGAAGTAAAAACGATATTAGGACTGGATAAAGTGGATAATACTGCAGATGAGGATAAACACGTCTTTTCTGCTGGTCGTATTTATCCGCCCATAAAAATCAATGGTGAAGAGTTTGATGGGGCGAGCGATATTGAGTTAGGAGATAATTTAGGAAATCATACCGCTACTGAAAACATAAAAACGGGTGCTTTTTTAATTTCCAACGATGGAGAATCTGGGAAAGGCTTGAGCTTTGATATTGCAGGGAATGCGTTTTATGCGCAAGATTTAACAGTTAATGGCAACTTCTATACTCCATCGGACAATCGATTGAAAACGAATATAGAAGTCTTGACTCACGCTTTAGAAAGTTTGGATAAGCTTCAGGGTGTTCGTTTTGAATACATAGACCAAAAGAAATACGTGATTGGCCCTAAGATTGGCTTGATCGCTCAAGAGTTAAAGAAAGTATATCCTGAGATGGTAAGTGAGGGAGCTGACGGATTTTTAAAAGTAGATTATACTCAGTTAAATGCCGTTCTTATTCAAGCTGTAAAAGAGCAGCAGCAACAACTAAGGGCACAAAAACAAGAAATTGAAGAATTAAAAAGGCGAATGGATGAACAAGAAAACCAACTCAGAAATATTCTTCAAATATTAGCAAAATAGGAAAACCAACGATTATTTATATTTATGAACTTTAGAAGTTATATCTTTTTCATCTTTTTAATAAGTTTCAACAGTCCGCTTTTCGCCCAAAAGGTGAACATGAAAATCCATGTAAAAGGCGTATATGAAAGTAAAATAACCGTACTTTCACTGGCAGGACCGACCATTAATACTTTGAAGGAATATCCGACCATAAAAAACGGCGATTCAGCGGTTCTAGAATTTGAGGAAGATCTTTTGCCCGGTGCTTTTGTATTACGTTTTGATTATAAAGAAACCGAAGCAAGTAATCCCTATCCATCAGAAAGGCGAATTTTCATCGGTAGCCAAGATCTTGAGTTGTGGGTGAATCCTCTCCATTCCAACAATCCTGACAGTACCTATTTTCAAAGTGGAGAAAAGGAGAATACTTTATTTGAAAACTTTTCTCAAGAAAATCATAAAAAGAGAGAAAATTTAGCAGGGTTACAGAATTTCTTGGCAACCTACGACCAGCAAAATTCACCGATGTATAAAAATGGGTTAGAGGAGTATGAGAAAAGAAGGAAAGAATACAATCAATGGTTAATAGACGAGGCGAAGAAACATAAGGATCACTTTGTCAGTCATTTTTTTGTGTTGCAATACATAACTTATGTTGATTGGAAAGCCAAGGAGGAAGAGCGGGTAAAAAGCGTTATTGACAACTATTTTGAAGGGATGGATTTTAAAGATCCTTTGCTTACAAAAACATCGGAGTTGAATGAATGGGTAAATAGTTATGTAAACCTTTACGGTACTTTAGCAACTACTCTAGAGCTACGAGATTCACTTTTCACGCTAGCGGGTCAACGAGCAATTGAGGAAGCAAAAAAAGGCGATCCCCTCCTTTATGGCTGGATGGTAGACTATTTCTATAATGGCTACGAAAGTTTTAATATTCAATCAGGATTTCAAATGCTTCAGCCTTATTTAAATGATCCTCGCTGTCTAACAAAAAGAAGGCAGGCGATCGAGACCCGTTTGGAGGGGATGCAAAATATAGTGATTGGCAGCATAGCACCTGATTTTGATATCAATTATATCACAGGAAGAACCGTTCAATTTCATCATTATGAAGGAAAAGCACCCTATAAGTTGGTGTTATTTTGGTCTGCTGAATGTGGTCATTGTCTCGATTTAGTGGATAAACTATATCCATGGTATAGATTAAATAAGGAAAAGATAGATGTATTCGCTTTGAGTTTGGATCAAACGGAAACGGAAATTCCGGCTTGGGAAAAAGCGAAAGCCAATTTGCTGGATTGGACCCATAAATTAACAGTGGGCGGCGTTAACAGTCCAGAAGCCAACGCTTATTATATTCTGTCTACGCCGGTGATGATTTTGGTAGATGCCGCAACGAATGAAATCGTTGCTTTCCCAGAAAATATTGATGATTTAAACGACGCAGTTAATTAGTAAAGAATGACAAGTATCCGGGTTACTCTACTGGCCTTTTTTTCGATTTATGCACTAAATTCTATTGCCCAACTAAATGTAAATGCAGATGGATTGACAATACGAGAAGGAACAGTTTTTTTTGCTGATGGCTTAACTATGGTTCCTTCTATAAATTTAAGCCTAAACAATATAGCAGTAGAAAAACAACCTGCGACAATATATTGGCCCCTACATAATAGTATTCAAGTAATACATCGATTTAATAGGCCCATTTTATTTGAGGGACTATTGTCTGTTAATTATAGAGATTCAGAATTGAGCGGTAATAAATCTACATCCCTGGCTTTGGCGTACTCATCATTTACTTCAATCAATCCGGATGATTTTGATATTAATTTGAAAAGTAATGTTAATGTTTCGGAAAAAAGTGTTTCAGCACTTTATTCTGAAACGATAAAGCTTTCTGACCTTACAGCCGTTACTCCAGAATCGAAAATTCCAGCCTATAAGGAACTAGAAATCCCCAATATCCTCAGCCCTAATGACGATGGAATAAATGATTATTGGGTTATCAAAAATGTTGAGCTTTATCCTAATAATGCTGTTCGCATTTTCGATCGAGACGGTAGAATGGTGTATAGCAAGTTGGGCTATGACAATAGTTGGAATGGCATGTTAAATGGTTTTCCTCTGCCTGAAGATACTTACTACTATGTGTTGTACTTAGATTCGAATAAAGGGAAGGATGTACTAAAGGGTTATATTTCTTTGGTGAGGGAAAATGAAAAATAGCAATTTGAATATGACAATGAAGTTGTACCAGAAAGTCTGTCTATCGGGTTTGATCTTAATTTTAATAGGGAACACTAAGTCTACTTTTGCTCAAGTAACCTATTTGGGATCTCAGTTTTATGAAAATCAGTACATAGGCAATCCTGCAATGGCTGGAATTGCCGAAGGAGTTGTTTTGAATTTAGCCTATCGCAATCAATGGCGGGTAATGCCCGGTTCGCCTGTAACGCAGTCCCTTACCGCTGAGTATGGAAAAGAGAGGGTAGGGATAGGTATAAATATTTATAATGACAAGGCGGGTCTGCTCGGGCGATTTAGAGCAGTTGGTACGTATTCCTATCACTTGCCGCTTAATGATGAGTCCCAATATATGCATTTTGGATTTTCTTTAGGAATGTCGAATTCTACCATTGATCAAGGTAGGATGATAGGTGATGATAGAGAGCAATTTATCGATAGAAAGCCTTATATGGTCGGGGATTTTGGAGTGGCTTTTAGCAACGAAAAGCTAAGCCTTCAAGCAGCTTTGCCCAATATGAAAAAATATTTTGAAAAAGATGAGCGAGATGTGATAGACCGTGCTACTTTTTTAATGTCGATGAGCTATAAAGTAGCGTTACAAGCAGAAGATGTGTATTTAGAGCCGAGGTTTGGCTATAGAGGAGCCAAAGGGATTGATAATATACTTGACATTGGATCCTCTGTTAACTTTCGCAATGGATTCTTGACTGCAATGGGAATGTACCATAGCAATAAAAGTTTCACTTTGGGCTTTGGGTTTAAGCTGGAAGATCGTTATTCTATTAATGGTTATTATACCAATCAATGGACGGAGTTAAGTACTTCACTTGGAGGGAATTTTGAGATTGCTTTAAAAGCGCATTTTTTAAATAAATAATAAGCCAAAATCGTATTTATCAAATTGAAAACTGTTTTTAAATTATCATATCTTTTTCTTCTTCTATTAATAGCAAGTGCCTCTTATGGGCAACAGAAGTTTCAGTTGATTGATGGGGTTCCCCATCTCGCAATCGTAGACGACCCAATATCTATTGATGCCCCTGAAACAGGAATGCTAGTATACGATAGCAAGACAAATCAACCTTTAATTTATACAGGTACTTTTTGGGAAAGTTGGTGTACAACTGATATTATAACAGAAAGCGCTGCAAAGTTTTTTGTAGTTAAAAACGATTTTCCATACCTCCCTGTCTTAAACCATCCCTTAATAAACGGTATAGTTCAGGGTACCATTTATTATTCTATAGCCAATAAGTCGGCCATGATTTACAACGGTGTAGAATGGGTAAAGTTAAGTGATTTAGGCAATAGTAGTTTTCCTCAAAATGCAGGTTTTCAATCTGGGACTGGAGCGGAGACTTTCAAAATTCCTGTTTTAGATGTAAATCCGAATCCTTCAGGTATTTTTAAGGGTGCTTTTTACATCAACTCTTCCACCATGACACTCCGATATTTTGACGGAGAAGATTGGCAAAACTTAAACTGTTATCCAGCTATCGAAACCCTTAGCGTGTCCGGTATTAGTGGCACATCTGCAATAAGCGGGGGTAATGTTATCAGCAACGGCGGTTCTGCAATACTCCAAAAAGGGGTAATATGGAGCATTAATTCACTACCGGATACAACAATGGGAACAAAAACTTCTCGTCTTCCAACGCCGCCAGGTACAGGTGAATTTACCGACACACTTATTGATCTCGTCCCGAATACAACTTATTATGTGCGATCTTATGCAGCAAATAGTACTGGTATTGCATATGGAGAGGTGTTGACATTTACTACAATAATAGATACTCCAAGCATCGCTACTTTACCTATTGATAATATTACACCAACTTCAGCAGAAAGTGGCGGGTTTATTTCCAATGACGGAGGCGCACCAGTTACTCGGCGCGGAGTTATTTGGAGTATAAATGGTGATCCTTTAGAGGACCCGAGTCACTTGATCTCTGATGATGGAAACGGTGTTGGCAGCTATCCGAGTACGCTAAGCAATCTTTGGGGAAATACCATCTATTATGTTCGAGCCTATGCGGAGAACGAAAAAGGTAGGGGGTATGGACAGTTAGTTGAATTTACCACCTTAGCACCCGGGGCACCTGAGTTAATTTCAAGTGAAATCCGGATTTATGATGTGACTTCAACCGACGCTTTGGGTGATGTATCGCTCTTGAATCACGGCGGCGCTCCTATTATAGAAAAAGGAATAGCTTGGAGTACCGATCAGATGACATGGGTATATGGCGTTTCAACTGCAGACGATTTGGATGCTATGGGCGTTTATACGACTTTTCTTAACCCGCTATCTTCTGGAACAACATATTATGCGAGAGGCTATGCATTTAATAAAGTAGATACATCATACACCCATATTACAAGTTTTATTACGCCTGCGTTAGCTTCTATTACCACCAATGTTCCTTATGATATTTCCGGCATTACGGCCATCAGCGGCGGTGAAATTACTGATATTTGTAATTCAAGAATTCAAAAGAAGGGTATTGTTTGGAGTACAGATAGTACCGAATTAAATATTGCCACCGCAATAATTGAACTTTTGCCTGATACACAGATGACGTCACAAGCAGAAAGTGGCGATGGACTAGGGCTTTTTACTAGCAATTTGTTAGCACTTACACCCGGTACCACTTATTATGTACGTGCTTATGCCGTTAACGGGATTGGTGTATCTTATGGAAATTTAGATAGCTTGACTACGCTTGATTTAGCGAAGGTAGTTACATTGGCGCCTTCTTCCTTTTTTCAAAATACCGCGCAAAGTGGTGGGGATATTATTGACGACGGGGGAACGGAAGTAACACAACGCGGAGTAGTTTGGGCCAGACATGCCTTACCAACATTATCAGATTTTCATACGGTGGATGGAAATGGTATGGGTTTATTTAATAGCACAATGATTGGAGTGTCTAAAGACGTTACATATTATGTTCGCGCCTATGCGGTTAACCAAGCTGGAGTAGCATACGGCGATGTTCGAGAGTTTAAAATTATACCAGGCGCCCCGACAATTATTACGCTTCCAATTCGAGATATTAAGAGCAGTTCTGCCATCAGCGGTGGTAATATTACTAGTGCGGGTGATCAGAATTCCCCAATTACAAAACGCGGGATTCGTTGGTCTTTAACTGGGGATCCTTTAGATGATCCAAATGCGTTTGTGATAATAGATGATACTCAAGATGGTGATGGGGTGGGTGAATTTCCAAGCACACTTTATGGCTTGCTTGCAGATACAACCTATTTTGTTCGAGCTTATGCAGAAAATAAATATGGTATGGCCTATGGCAATCTCCTTCAATTTACGACCTTGCAAGCTGTACCACCAGTTTTGAATTCTGCTGATATTAATATTACAGATATTACAAATACAACTGCGATAGGGCACGGTTCTGTAATTGATAATGGAGGAACCCCCATAACCTCTAGGGGTATTGCCTTAAGTACTGATCGAATCAACTATGTATATATTGAGTCAGATAGAGTTAATCAAACCGATTTAGGATCCTTTATAGTAAACCTGGACAGTTTAAGCCCTGCTACCTTATATCATGCCAAAGTTTATGCGGTCAACCGCGTTGGTATTGGCTATAGTAGTGAAACTAGTTTTAATACAACTGCATTGGCAAGATTAACTACCAATAAAGCTTATGACATTAGAGGAACAAGTGCTTGGAGTGGCGGGCATATCACATATAATGGTGATGGAAATATTCTAGAACGCGGCCTGATATGGAATACCGATAAAGAAATTTTGTCCACAGATTTGGAAACCAAGGCTGTGCAAATAGTAAATGCACCAGGATTGGGTAGTTTTAGTTTGAGAATGACCGAGTTATTACCTGGTACTTGGTACTATTTCCGTGCCTACGCGGAAAATTTGTATGGTACGGCTTATGGCAATATAGATAGTTTATTTACAGCTACAACGGCTTCCATAGTCACAACCACTCCATCTTTAATCACAAACTCAACTGTAAAAACAGGGGGAACAATTGTTGAAGATGGCGGACAGCCTATTTCCAGCCGAGGAGTGGTTTGGGGCATTAGCGATAATTTGAGCTTAGCAGATGAATATACAATTAATGGATCGGGAAGAGGAACCTTTACAAGTGACGTTTCGGAATTATTGGGTAGTACTACCTATTATATACGCGCCTATGCGCGAAATAGTGTGGGAGTATCTTATGGTGATGCAAAAAGTTTTACCACAAACCCTCCGGGCATTCCTCTCGTTCGGACGACCAGTGCCATTAATATTGGTGGGACCACCGCTGTTGGAAGAGGAAACGTACTTAGCCATGGAGGATCGCCGGTTACAGAACGGGGGATTGTATGGAATACTACAGGTACACCGATGCTTGAAACGGATGAAAAAGCTATTTCTGGGGAAGGTTCCGGAGCTTTTTCAGGAACTTTAACAGGTCTTTCTCCAGTCACAAAATATTATTTCCGAGCCTATGCAATTAATGAGATTGATACGGCTTATGGGGAAGAATTGGTTTTTACTACCTTTACTAAAGCGACAATTCTTACATCCGAGGTTAGTGGCGTTACAGCTACATCGGCAACTGGTGGCGGAGACATCCTGAGTGATGGTGGACCAGAAGTGATTCAAAGTGGACTTGTTTGGAGTCATATCCATCCTGAACCTATTTACAGTCGATATGGAAATCGCAGTGATACTTGGCAAACAACCGGCGGATCAGGAATCGGTAATTTTATCCATCAAATGACCGGCTTGTTGGGAAATACCGCCTATTATGTGCGTGCTTATGCTGAAAATAGTGCCGGTGTATCTTATGGGGAAGTAAAGACGTTTACAACAGCACAACCCGTGCTTGCAACATTAACTACGAATGCAAGTTCGAGTAGACCAGATGGCGTTTCTGGAAATAGTGGAGGGCGAGTAATCAATAATGGCGGTGCTTTGATTCAACAAGTGGGGGTAGTTTGGAATACCACCTCCGGTTTTAATCCAGCAACAGAGCTTACCAACCGGTATGTCATTGATGGCACGGGAAACTTTTCGATAATTGTACCGAACTTAAATATAGGGACTACATATTATGTACGTGCTCTTATGGTCACAAGTGTAGGTACGTCTTATGGGAATGAAGTTCCTTTAACAACCTTCTCTTATCCTGATGTAATTACGCAAAATATTGATCCATCTACGATTACTTCTGTGTCTGCCGTTGGGGGTGGAGAAATTATCAGCGGCGGTGGAACAATAATTATAAATAGCGGCTTGGTATGGAATACCGAAGGAAATCCTACTCTGGAGAATGAGCATACTAGCAATGGTGCCGGAAAAGGAGCTTTCGTTAATACCATCACTGAATTACTTGGCAGTACTACCTATTATGTAAGGGCATATGCCAACAATAGTGTAGGCACGAATTATGGCAATGAAGTTACTTTTATTACTCAACCTCCTGTATTAGCAACATTAACTACCCATAGCCCTAGCATTCTTTCTGCCACCTCTGCTAGAGGGGGTGGAAACATTGTAAGTAATGGCGGTGCACAAGTGACCACTCGGGGTCTAATTTGGCTTAATGAAGAGGAATGGACGAACGAAGGTAATTTTATTATCGAAAATATTCCGGAGGCAAACCGTACAGCAGAAACGGGTTATTTTAAGGGAAATTTCATACATCTCCTAGACAAATTGGAAGGGGATACAAAGTACTATATCCGAGCCTACGTGGTGAATAGTACTGGAATTTCCTACGGTCAGGTGGTAGATTTTAAAACCCCCAAGTTGCCTGAACTTACTACATTTTCTGCGTCAGATATTTCAAGTTCTATGGCAATTACCGGTGGAGAAATAATAGATGAAGGCGGGTCACCAGTAACTATGCGTGGAGTAGTCTACAGTAGTCATGCAAATTTTAACCCAGATACAGTAACATTCTTTAAAACCGCTAATGGTGGGGGGAAAGGAAACTACGAAAGTCCACTTTCTCGATTAAAGGCAAGTACAACGTATTATGTGAGGGCTTACGCTCGGAATATTGCGGGAATTAATTATGGAAATCAGATTAGTTTTACAACTGCGCCCGCAAAACTACCCGTATTAACCACGAGAGATATTTTAAATATTAATGGAACGACAGCAACGGGAGGAGGGAATGTGTTGGATGATGGCGGAGATGATATCATCTCCCGTGGATTGGTATGGAGTACCCAACAAGGTTTTGACTACAAGAATATATCGTCAACGAACAAAACAACACACCCGGGTTCTGGGATAGGAGCATTTACGTCTGGGATGACTAATTTAAGTCCAGGAACCACTTACTACGTTCGGGCTTATGCTACCAATGATAAAGCGGGAACAGGCTTTGGGGAAGAAACAAGTTTCACTAGCTTGATTGTTCCTAGTTTGACAACAATCGCTCCTTCTATACTGCCAGGTGGAACAAATACAAAAAGTGGTGGTATCGTATTGAGCGATGGAGGAAACCCTATTCATAACCAAGGAGTAATCTGGAGTATAGAAAACAATCCGGAGATGCTTACGATTGGTTTGAGCACTAAAACCTCGTACGATGAGCTGGTCGAAGCTACATTTAATAGTACAATTACAAAATTGCTACCTGTCACCACTTATTATATTCGTGCTTACGCAACTAATAACCAAGGCGCGGGTTACGGAGAAATATTAACTTTTACTACTCCTGCAATTGCTCCAAAACTGACAACGAATATCGTTACACCAACATCCAAATCCTCGGTAACTACAGGTGGAACAATTAGTTCCGAAGGTGGAGCAAGTATTACAAAGCGTGGAGTGGTTTGGAGTACAGATATAAATTTTAATCCTGATACGGTAACAACAAATCGAACGGATAATGGTACGGGAGTTGGATCTTTTTCTAGTGATATCAACGATCTAGGTTTAAGCACCACCTATTACGTTCGGGCTTATGCAACGAACAGTGCGGGTACGGGTTATGGCAATCAAGTTGCGGTTACTATTTTTCCAACTTCGCCAATATTAAAAACTGCGTTGGTTACACAGATTGGTGGATATACAGCCATTAGTGGCGGTAAGATCATTAGCGAGGGGGGAACTCCGATTGTACAAAAAGGTATTGTATGGAGCACCGAACCGAACCCAACTATTAGGGATAATAGATCTTGGAACGGTTCTGGAGTTGAGGATTTTAGCAGTAGATTAAGTAATTTGCTGCCAAATACTAAATATTATGTACGCGCTTATGCTACAAATATGGTGGGTACGGGATATGGAATTGAAGAAGAATTTTTAACCAATGGGTTGCCTGTACTAACTGTGACTAAAACGGTAAGTGAAGTTGTCGCCACTACTGCAAGTAGTGGTGGGGAAGTTACTGATGACGGTAGAACTCCAATTTTAACGCGAGGGATTACTTGGAGTATTTACGGTAACCCGACAGTGTCTCTATCCACAAAGACAGTAGAAAAAATCGACGCACCTAGGAATGGGTTAGGTGAATTTACTGCGAAGCTATCAGGAATGAAACCTGAAACAACGTATTATGTTCGTTCTTATGCTACAAATAGTGTAGGTACAGAATATGGGGCCCAGATTTCTTTTAAAACTTTGGAAGTACGGTTGCCAACGATTACTACTATCTTGCCTATTGATGTAGATAGTGCGAAAGCAACAAGTGGTGGCGAAGTGACAGATGATGGAGGGATGCCTGTAACTGTTAGGGGGATTACTTGGAGTAAAAACCCGATGCCCACCACTTCAGAGGTTTCGAAGACAAATCATGCAACAGGTGGAATAGGGCTTTATTCGAATACAATGGCGGGTTTGTCACCTGGCACCACCTATTATGTTCGTGCCTATGCCATTAATAGTTTGGGTACTTCTTATGGACAAGAGGAAATTTTCACAACCGATGCGATAAGGCCAACGGTTAGCCAGGTGATTTTGTCAGATTTAGAGATGACGACGGCAACAGGCTCGGCAACAGTTGTACATAATGGAGGGGCTGAAATAACTGACCGTGGATTTACTTGGAATACAACCGGTATTACACCTGTTTTTCCAACTAATCCAGATAGTACACTATCAACAGGGCCAGAGGGAGTAGATGAGACAACGATTACCGGGACTTTAAGCAATTTGGCTCCTAACACCACCTATTATGTTTGGGCTTATGCGACCAATAAAATGGGGACACGTTATAGCTCAATACGATCAGTGTTTACAACCCCAACTTTGCCCACGGTAATCACTGCTAAATCTTCGTCGATTACACGAAACTCCGCAAGAAGCGGAGGAAATGTGATCTATGATGGCGGGGTTCAGGTAACTGCTCGAGGAATAATCTGGAGCAAAGACTCTACCTCAATTTCCATTGATTTAGAGACTAAAACTCAAGATGGATTAAATCGTGGAGCATTTGTAAGTTTAATAACTGGCTTGGAAGAAGGAACGGTTTACTATGTTCGTGCTTATGCCATTAATGGTATGGGAATAAGTTATGGCAATGTTGATAGCTTAAAAACTTTAAGTATCCCCACAATCATAACAGTCCCCGCCACGGATATTGCCAGTAATTCTTTAACCAGTGGTGGTAAAATACCCGAAGATGGGGGAATGCCAGTTATTTCTCGGGGTGTGGTATGGAGCAGCAGTGATATTCCAGTAATTTCCATGACAACGAAAGTCGTGTCTGGAAGTGGGATCGGCGATTTTGTTAGTCCGATAATCAAACTGGATCATTTCACAGAGTATTATATTCGAGCATATGCTACAAATAGCTTAGGTACGGCCTATGGCAATATTGATACGGTCACAACCTTGCCTATAGGGCCAACTGTAAGTAATGTAGTTGTCGAAAATATCACAGATACAAAGGTTGAAGGAACGGCAGTAGTTTTGGATAATGGAGGTGCAAATATCATGTCTCGAGGATTCGTTTGGAATACGACTGGAAATCCAATTCTGACCGATAACCTATTGGAACAAGGGGTGGGTTTGGGAAAGTTTTCAACCCATATAGACGATATTAAAGAGGGGCCTACCTATTTTGTACGCGCCTTTGCTGTCAATAGTGTGGATACAGCATATAGTCCTGTTACTAGCCGATTTAAGAAATGTCCGGCTGAGATTCATGCTATTCACGTTGCTGGACTTAATGGTGCCCCAGTAAGTAAAGAGGTAACCTATCATTCCGTAAGCAGTGATTACTCTGGAGACCTCATGTGTTGGATTACTCAGAACCTGGGAGCAGATAGGCAGGCTATATCATCTGCTGATAATAGCGAAGCATCTGCTGGATGGTATTGGCAGTTTAATCGCCCTCAAGGTTATAAACATGATGGCGTTAGCCGTACGCCAACAAATGCTTGGACGAGCTGGATCGGTGGCACATCTGGAATCAGTGAGAACCAGAACTGGTCGGAAGCAAATGACCCTTGCAATTTGTTGTTGGGATCTGGTTGGCGTATGCCTACACAAACGGAGTTATCAAATGCTGATGGTGCACCTCAGAACTGGATAAAAGCAGAGGATGCTTATGATTCACAATTAAAATTGCATATGGCAGGGGCGCTTAATTATTCAAACGGTTCGATGCAAAACCGTGGTGCTGCTGGTTATTATTGGAGTAGTAGTCAGTCTGGCACAACCCGGGGTCATTATCTTGGTTTGGGCAGTGGAAGCAGTGCAATAAATAATACTTATAAAACTCATGCCTTCCCTGTTCGTTGTTTACGGGATACAGCCGTTGTGGCTCTACCATCTTTAAGTAATGTTGTTATTCTTAATGAAGAAATGACCGACGATTCGGCTACAGGAACTGCAGTCTTAGTTTCTCATGGCGGCGAAGAGGTTTCTGGCAAGGGATTAGTTTGGGGCACTACCAATAATCCCACCCTTGAGGATCATATTATTCTTGATGGGGTAGGATTGGGTAATATTCAAGGTGTTTTGAAGGGTTTGTTGCAAGGTCCGACCTACTATGTTAGGGCCTTTGCTACAAATAGCAAAGGAACAGCCTATAGTTCATCAACTACTGCATTTAAAGTTTGTAATCCCCACACAGTAATACATACTGCGGGTTTAAATGGAGCGCCAGAAAGTAAAGTTATTACTTATGGTACTGTAAATAGTAGCGTTTCGGGTAGCCCGAAATGCTGGATTACTCAAAATTTAGGTGCTGAAAAACAAGCAGCCTCTGCAACTGATGGCGCAGAAGCTGCAGTTGGTTGGTATTGGCAGTTCAATCGTTCGCAAGGGTACAAACATGATGGAACCACTCGGACACCATCGAACGCTTGGACGAGCTGGATTGGTGGAACTTCTGGTATCAGTGAGAACCAGAACTGGTCGGAAGCCAATGATCCTTGTAGTAATTTACTAGGTTCTGGTTGGCGTTTGCCTACTAGCGCCGAGTGGACTGCCGCAGATGCTCCACCACAGAACTGGACACGTGCGTCTGACGCCCATTCTTCCGACTTGAAGCTACACATGGCGGGGATTTTAAGCTACAGCAATGGTTCACTGACGGGTCGCGGTACAAATGGCTATTACTGGAGCAGCTCGCAATCTGGTACCACCAGAGGGCACTATCTCGAACTGGCTAGTGGGAGCAGTGTCATTAGCAATACCTATAAAACGCATGCGATGAACATTCGTTGTCTCCAAGACACGGTTATATTGTCATTACCATCGGTAACGAATGTTCTCGGTGCCGGCTCCCGATATGACGAATAACTCGGCTCTGAGCTTTGCAACAGTGGCATTGGATGGCGGGTTAAAAATAAGTGCACGGGGTTTTGTTTTGAATACAACAGGTATGCCGACTTTATCGGATACTGTATTGTCAACAGGGACGGGTGTTGGGGAAATACAAGGACTTTTGGAAGGCTTATAGAAGGGCCAACTTATTATGTACGTGCTTTTGCAACCAACGGTTTGGGTACGGCTTACAGTCCGACCGTTACGAGCTTCAAGATCTGTAATGATTTCACGGTGATCCACACTGCTGGATTACATGGTGCGCCCGTGAGCAAGACGGTTACCTATGGCACGATCAGCAGCAATATTTCAGGCGCCGCACGTTGTTGGATTACCCAGAATCTTGGTTCGGACGGTGCGGCGAGTTCTGAAAGTGACAATAGAGAAGCTACCGCTGGCTGGTACTGGCAGTTCAACCGTGCACAGGGCTACCAGCATGACGGTACCGGTTATGTACCAAGAAACGCTTGGACGAGCTGGATTGGTGGAACTTCTGGCATCAGTGAAAGCCAGAACTGGTCGGAAGCCAATGATCCTTGTAATAATTTATTAGGTTCTGGTTGGCGTTTGCCTACTAGCGCCGAGTGGACTGCCGCCGATGCTCCACCACAGAACTGGACACGTGCGTCTGACGCCCATTCTTCCGAGTTAAAGCTACACATGGCGGGGATTTTGAACTACAGCAATGGTTCACTGACGGGTCGCGGTACGAATGGCTATTATTGGAGCAGTTCGCAATCTGGTACCACCAGGGGGCACTATCTCGAACTGGCCAGTGGGAGCAGTGTCATTAGCAATACCTATAAAACGCATGCGATGAACGTTCGTTGTATACGGGATGAAATTAACTTATCAACGCCATCTGTAACCAATGTTTCTGTACCAACATCAACCATGACCGATGACAGTGCGGTTGGCTCAGCTACGATTTCATTAGATGGTGGTTCTACAGTAACTTCACGAGGCTTAGTTTTTAATACTTTGGGAACTCCTACGTTGGATAATGCTACATTTATTTCCATGGGCTCGGGTGTTGGAGATATAAGCGGTATAATGGAAGGCTTAATAGAAGGGCCAACTTATTATGTACGTGCTTTTGCAACCAACGGTTTGGGTACGGCTTACAGTCCGACCGTTACGAGCTTCAAGATCTGTAATGATTTCACGGTGATCCACACTGCTGGATTACATGGTGCGCCCGTGAGCAAGACGGTTACCTATGGCACGATCAGCAGCAATATTTCAGGCGCCGCACGTTGTTGGATTACCCAGAATCTTGGTTCGGACGGTGCGGCGAGTTCTGAAAGTGACAATAGAGAAGCTACCGCTGGCTGGTACTGGCAGTTCAACCGTGCACAGGGCTACCAGCATGACGGTACCGGTTATGTACCAAGAAACGCTTGGACGAGCTGGGTTGGTGGAACTTCTGGCATCAGTGAAAGCCAGAACTGGTCGGAAGCCAATGATCCTTGTAGTAATTTACTAGGTTCTGGTTGGCGTTTGCCTACTAGCGCCGAGTGGACTGCCGCCGATGCTCCACCACAGAACTGGACACGTGCGTCTGACGCCCATTCTTCCGAGTTTAAGCTACACATGGCGGGGATTTTAAACTACAGCAATGGTTCACTGACGGGTCGCGGTACGAATGGCTATTATTGGAGCAGCTCGCAATCTGGTACCACCAGAGGGCACTATCTCGAACTGGCGAGTGGGAGCAGTGTCATTAGCAATACCTATAAAACACATGCGATGAACGTTCGTTGTATACGGGATGAAATCAACTTATCAGCGCCGTCTGTTAGCAATGTATCTATTCCTACCTCAAGTATGACTGCTTCTTCTGCAGTAGGTACTGCAACGGTAACGATTGATGGCGGTTCAGAAGTATTAGAGCGAGGTTTAGTATGGAATACGACAGGTAATCCAAGCATCAATCATACTAAAATAGTAAATGGACTTGATACAGGCCAATTTTCTATCACCATTAAAGATCTTGTGGAAGGACCCACTTATTATGTTCGTGCGTATGCCACCAATAATGAAGGCACTAGCTATAGTCCTAGCGTTACGAGTTTTAAAATATGTAATGATTTTACAATAACTCATACTGCCGGAATAAATGGAGCACCGGTAACAAAGACGATTACCTATGGCAATATAAGTAGCACAATTTCAGGAGCTGCAAAATGTTGGATTACCCAAAATTTAGGAGCTGAGCGTTCGGCCTCCTCAGCTACAGATGCTTCATCAGAAGCAACTGGTTGGTATTGGCAATTTAATCGCTTAAGAGGTTATGACTATGAAAGTTCATCTCGAATACCGTCGACAGCTTGGATTGGTGGAACTTCGGGAATAAGTGAAAATTCAGGTTGGTCGGCTGCAAACGATCCTTGTTTAAATTTATTAGGTTTAGGATGGCGATTGCCTACAGGTGCCGAGTGGACAGCCGCAGATGCTCAACCTCAATATTGGACGACTGCCGCTGATGCGCATGCATCAGAACTTAAACTTAATTTGGCAGGGCAATTATCGTACAGCTCCGGTATAGTCAATGCTAAAGGGACAAGCGGTTATTATTGGAGTAGTACTCAAAACGGTACAACCAGAGGGGATTACTTGGCATTAGCATCAGGAAGTAGTATTATGTCTAATACCTATAAAACATCAGGTTTTTCTGTTCGCTGTTTACAAGATAATAAATAATACACTTTGTTTAATAATTAAAACAATTCATAAACAAGTTTGTATTATTTGCTTATTATCCAAAATGAAATGAACAAAATTAGAAAGGAAGATATCAAGCAAGAAGTATTTGATCTTTATGATGACTATGCTCATAACAGAATCAATCGTCTTGAGTTTATGCAACAGCTTTCCCTGTTTGCAGTTGGGGGACTTACAGTAGCGTCTTTATCGAGCTTTTTATCGCCCGATTACAAAGGCACAGGTCAAATAAAACAGAACGATCCTCGCTTGATATCTGAATACATTTATTATCAGTCAGTAAAGGGCGGAGGAACGATCAAAGCCTTATTAACAAGGCCAGCAGATTCGAAGCAGAAACTTGGGGGGATTATCGTTGTGCATGAAAATCGGGGTTTGAATCCCTATATTGAAGATGTTGCACGAAGAGCTGCATTGGCTGGATTTATTACTCTAGCACCCGATGCTTTAACACCCTTGGGTGGCTATCCGGGAAATGACGATGAAGGTCGGGCTCTTCAAGCCAAACGCGATAAAAATGAAATGTTAGAGGATTTTATTGCTGCTTTTGAGTACCTGAAAAATAATGAAAACTGTAATGGCAAAGTTGGAGTTGTAGGATTTTGCTTTGGCGGTTGGATTGCAAATATGATGGCGGTAAGAATTCCAGAGCTGTCAGCAGCAGTCCCGTTTTACGGAGGGCAGCCAACAGACGATGAGGTTCCAAATATTAATGCGCCATTACTCTTACATTTTGCTGAACTGGATACCAATGTAAACAAGGGATGGCCGGCCTATGAGGCTGCACTGAAGGCAAACAACAAGGAGTATACAGCGTATGTTTATGCTAATGTAAATCACGGTTTTCATAACGATTCAACGCCACGCTATGATAAACAATCGGCTGAATTGGCTTGGGAACGTACGTTGGATTTTTTTAGAGAAAAATTAAAATAACGAATTTCAGTCGGTTGAATATTTAAAAATTCTCTTTATATTTAGAATAAAATATGGTTTCAGATTGCTATGTTAAAGCTATGTTTAAAGCGTTTTGTGTTTTATCTGTTTTGTTGACAGCTTGTAAGCAGCCAATTGAACCTTTAGTTATGCCTTTCCATTCCGGGAAATGGACGGATTTAACTTACAATTTTTCTGAGGAGACACTTTACTGGCCAACGGCGGAAACATTTCGTCTTGATACAGCTTTTGAAGGTATTACAGAAAAAGGGTATTATTACTCTGCATTTAATTTTTGTTCTGCAGAACATGGCGGAACTCACTTGGATGCTCCTAAACATTTTTCCAAAGGTAAATGGAGTACGGAACAGATACCCCTGGAAAGCCTAATAGGCGATGCAGTGGTGGTTGATGTTTCGGAAAAAAGTGATGGAAAATCCTGATTACCAAATAACCTCTAACGATATACAGATTTGGGAAGAAACGAACGGTGAAATTTCGAAAAATTCAATCGTATTATTCAATACAGGATATGGTGCTTTTTATCCGGATGCGAAAAAATATTTAGGTACAGATGAAAGAGGTGCAGAAGCAGTAGCTAAACTTCATTTTCCAGGCATTCATCCTAATGCTGCGGAATGGCTTGTCGATAAACGTAAAATAAAAGCAGTAGGTATTGATGTAGCTAGCATTGACTATGGTCAATCGAAAGATTTCAAGAGCCACCAGATTTTCAATAGTGCGAATGTTCCTGGCTTTGAAAATGTCGCGAATTTAGATAAATTGCCGGCGAAGGGAGCCTACATTGTTGCCCTGCCTATGAAAATAAAAGGCGGCAGTGGCGCTCCGTTGAGAATTATAGCCTGGCTTGGGAATTGAATTGGGCACCATCTTTGTCGCTGAATATTTTATAATAGCTTGGTAATTTGGCCAAGCTCCGTTGTTCTTTGAACATATTATCCTAACAAACAAAACTATTTAAAAGGTGTTGTTATTGTGAGCTATGATTCAATTTACACCAGAAGGAATTTACTGCCCACAAGCGGATATATTTGTCGATCCTTGGAAACCAGTAGAAAAAGCGATAATTACACACGGGCATAGCGACCATGCAAGGTGGGGAAATAAACACTATCTCTGTCACCGACTTTCAAAAGAAATTTTAAAATTAAGATTGGGACAGGATATTTCTGTTCAAGCAGTAGAATATCGAGAAACCGTTTCTATAAACGGCGTTCAAATTTCTTTATATCCCGCTGGACATATCATTGGTTCGTCCCAAGTTCGGTTAGAGTACAAGGGCGAAGTATGGGTAGTCTCGGGAGATTATAAAGTGTTTAATGATGGCGTATCTACCCCTTTTGAACCAGTAAAATGCAATAGTTTTATAACAGAGAGTACATTTGGCTTACCTATTTACGATTTTCGCCCTTTTGAGGAAATTTATACAGGTATAAACGATTGGTGGTTTGGAAATGTAGAAGAGGGCATTCAAAGTGTGATTATTGGTTATTCCTTAGGAAAAGCGCAGAATATCTTAGCACATCTAGATCCTTCCATTGGAAATATATTTTTACATGGGGCGGTTGCGAATATTAACAATGCTTTCCGCCTTTCTGGTTTAAACTTTCCAGGAGAAAGAATTATTGAAAGCACCTCGAAAGCATCCTTAAAAGGAGCAATTGTTGTTGCGCCAATGAGTGCAATCGCTTCCCTTTGGTTAAGAAGATTTCAACCCTATCGGATTGCTGTTTGTAGCGGATGGATGGCATTAAGGGGCGCTCGCCGACGATATGGTGTTGACAAAGGTTTTGTACTTTCTGACCATTGCGATTTTAAGCAATTGAATTACGCAGTACAAGAAACCGGTGCCGAAAACGTTTATGTAACCCATGGCTATCAATCGATTTATGCCAAGTGGCTGAGAGAAACTTATGGCCTCAACGCCGTGGAGGTGAAAACTTTATTTGATCCACTTGCAGACGAAGCGATCGAGGGCGATTCAATCATCAAAGAAATTTTAAAAGAGTAGCGATGTATCATTTTACCCGACTTTTCTATTCTATCGACGCTTCAACCAAAACAAATGATAAAATTGCTGCTTTGGTTGAGTACTTTAAACAGGCTTCTGATGCGGATAAAGTATGGGCCATAGCGTTGCTAATTGGCAATAAGCTAAAAAGACCTATAAAAACAACCGATTTGAGAATTTGGGCAGCAGAAATTGCTGACTTACCCCTTTGGCTAATTGAGGAGTCATATTACGTAGTAGGGGATCTAGCAGAAACGCTTTCGCATATTACTGGACATAATGAAGTTCAGCAAGGTGTTGAAAATAAGCAAGTAGAACGACGTCTCCATGAAGTGATCGTCCAATTGAAAAACCTGCAAGCTGCAACCATAGAGGAAAAGAAAGAAGCGATTGTGAGCTTTTGGCAACGAAATACGAAAGGAGAAAATTTCGTCTTCAATAAATTAATTACTGGTAATTTCAGAATGGGTCTGAGCAAACAATCTGTAATAAAAGCTCTGTCTATTTACCTTGAAAAAGACGAAAAAGAGGTAGCCCATCGTTTAATGGGCAAATGGGATCCTGAGAAGGAAACTATGGAGTCTCTTTTCTCTGAGAGTGCGTTTATTTCAAAAGATTACCTTCCTTATCCTTTTTTTTTGGCTTATCCACTTGAAGAAGAACCTTCTTCATTTTTAGGATCCATAGAGGATTGGTTTTTAGAAAAGAAGTACGATGGTATCCGTGGTCAAATCATTGTTCGTAATAACCAAATTTTTACATGGAGTAGGGGAGAAGAACTGATGACCGACAAATTTCCTGAATTTCATCTATTAAGCCAGTATCTACCAAATGGGACAGTAATTGATGGGGAGATTATTCCTTGGAAACAAGGTGCTCCTTTGCCTTTTTCCATTATGCAAACTCGTATAGGAAGGAAAAACTTATCAGCAAAAATAATAGCAAATGCTCCATTGGTAATGGTGTGTTACGACCTACTTGAAGATAAAGGTACTGACATTAGACACCTACCATTACTTGACAGGCGTGAAAGACTTACATCTCTGCTCAAGCAGAAAGAATTAGAAGAAATTTTGATCCTATCTCCCTTGGTTGATTTAAAAAATTGGGACGAAGTCGCACATTTTAGGGCAAATGCTAGAGATGAATTCTGTGAGGGTTTAATGATAAAGCGTAAAATAAGTCCATACGAAACCGGTAGGCGTCGAGGAAATTGGTGGAAATGGAAAACCGATCCTTTAATGATTGATGGGGTTTTACTTTATGCTCAAAGCGGATCGGGACGCCGCGCCAATTTATTGACGGATTACACTTTTGCGGTTTGGGATGAAGGAGTTTTGGTTCCCTTTGCGAAAGCCTATTCAGGACTCACCGATAAAGAGATTATTAGATTGGATAAGTGGATACGAAAGAACACAATCGAGAAATTTGGACCTGTGCGGAGTGTAAAACCTGAAATGGTATTTGAAATTGCATTTGAAGGAATTAATAAAAGTACACGGCATAAATCCGGAGTTGCTTTACGCTTCCCCCGAATTGCTCGTTGGCGGGAAGACAAGCCTGTAGAAGAGGCCAATACTAAAACGGATCTATTAGCCATTTTAAACACCCATAGCTTATGAATCAATTGGCCGAACAGTGGTTTGAACAACAAGAATGGTCGCCTTATTCTTTTCAGTTAGAAACTTGGGAGCAAATAGCAAAAGGGAAATCAGGATTGTTGAACGCACCCACAGGTTTTGGGAAAACAATGGCTGTTTGGTTTGGAGTTTTGGAGCATTATTATTTGAAGGCAGAACCTAAGCAAACTGACAAAAGGAGAAAGAGAAAACTCCATTGCTTATGGATAACGCCATTAAGAGCTCTTTCTAAAGAAATTCATAAAGCCACAAATGCGGTAAGCTATGATCTCGGTTTGGATTATAAAATTGGCCTACGCACGGGCGATACCCTTGCTACTGAACGAAAAGCGCAAAAAATCAATCCACCTCATGCTTTAATCACTACTCCTGAAAGTGTTCACATTATGCTGTCGACTAAGGGCTATACAGAGTATTTCGAAGATCTATCTATTATCGTAATAGATGAGTGGCATGAATTGATGGGAAGTAAAAGAGGTGTTCTTGTGGAATTAGCATTGAGCAGGTTAAAAGCTTTAAATCAGAAATTAATAATATGGGGAATTTCGGCTACTATTGGTAATTTGAAACAAGCGAAGCATATTTTGCTTGGTAAATATTTTTCCGGAATACTAGTTCGTGCCAATTTAGATAAACGAATTGATGTTCATACGATATTGCCCGATGCCCTGGAAAAATTCCCTTGGGCAGGCCATATGGGATTAAAGCTCGCAGAAAAAGTATTGCCGTTGATACAGAAAGGGAAGAGCACTTTATTGTTTACCAATACGCGTGCCCAGGCAGAGATATGGTACCATCACTTGTTAAATCTCTCGCCAGATCTGGCTGGAATAATGGCATTACACCATGGTAGTCTTAGTCAAGAACTTCGCAATTGGGTAGAAGAAGCACTTCATGATGGAATTTTAAAAGTTGTGGTCTGCACAAGCAGTTTAGATTTAGGGGTTGATTTTAGGCCAGTGGACACTGTTATACAAGTGGGATCCCCCAAGGGAGTTGCTCGATTTTTACAAAGGGCAGGAAGAAGTGGTCATCAACCAGGCGCGACAAGCACCATCTATTTTTTACCTACGCATTCACTGGAGATCATGGAAGGCGCAAGTTTAAAATATGCAGTTGCAAAACAGTTGGTAGAAAGCCGTATTCCATTTATCCGATCTTTTGATGTGCTGATTCAGTACCTATTGACACTTGCAGTTTCAGAAGGCTTTGATGCTACCACTATTTTCAATGAAGTAACCAACACTCATTGCTTTGAAAGCATTAGTCGAGAAGAGTTTGACGAATGTATGCTTTTGCTATTAAAAGGAGGCAAGACCTTAGATGCCTATGATGAATTTTATAAACTTGAGAAAAATGACGGAATATATGAAGTAACCGATAAAAGAATTGCGTTGAAGCATAGGATGTCTATTGGAACAATTGTGAATGATGCCATGATGCAGGTTAAATTTTTAAGTGGTAAGTACCTAGGTTCTATTGAAGAATGGTTCGTTTCTCGTTTGAAGCCTGGCGATGTGTTTTGGTTTTCTGGGCGGAGTTTAGAGTTAGTACGAGTCAAATATATGGAAGTAATGGTGAGAGCTTCTTCAAGGAAAGGGGGAGCGATTCCATCTTGGATGGGAGGAAGATTTCCTATTTCCGTTAATTTGGGGGCAGCTTTGCGTCATACCTTTAAAGAGGTTCATTATCGAGACGATGAAAAGAAGTCACCTGAAGTACTGTTTTTAAAGCCTTTGTTTAATGAACAAAGTCGTAGTAGCTATCTACCCAGAGAAAACGATTTATTAGTGGAATATATTAAAACCAAATATGGCTATCACCTTTTTGTATATACCTTTGAAGGAAAATTTGTTCATGAAGGAATGGCTGCTGTATTAGCCTATCGCTTATCTAAGATTAAGAAATCGACTTTTAGTATAGCAACTAATGAGTATGGAATTGAATTGCTGAGCGCCGAACCAATTCCAATTTCTCAGGAAGTTTTAGGCCAATTGTTTTCAACAAAAGATTTACATTTGGATATCCAAAATGGCGTAAATACTACCGAAATGGCAAGGCGTCAGTTTAGGGAAATTGCTGGGATATCCGGATTGGTTTTCAAAGGTTATCCAGGGAAACAGGTTAAAACCAAGCATCTTCAAGCCAATGCAGGTTTATTTTTCTCCGTTTTCGAGGATTATGAAAAAGACAATTTGTTATTACGTCAAGCATACGATGAAGTTTTTACGTTTCAGTTAGAAATTGCCAGGATGTACGCTGCTTTTCAACGTATTGAAACACATAAAATAATTTTAAAAACGTTAAAAAAGTTATCTCCTTTCTCTTTTCCTCTTTTTACTGAATCGTTCCGAGAGAAATATTCAAACGAAGACTGGCGTTCAAGAATTGAGAAGATTAAAGACCAATTGGAACAAAATGACTATTGATATCCGAGGAACTGAAATTCAACTATTACCGGAAAAGGGGATCTTTATCACCAAGCAGAAGATTTTGGTACTAGCAGATATACATCTGGGTAAATTGGTTCATTTTAGAAGACACGGAATTTTTATTCCAAAACCTGCTGTAAATCATGACCTCGAGACCCTGATTTACTTGATTGAGAAATTTGAACCGAAAGAAGTGGTATTTCTAGGAGATTTATTTCACAGCGAAGGAAACAGTGAATATCTTCAATTCATTAAGACGATCAACCTGTTTCCCGGTATTCAATTCACGCTTACAAAAGGGAACCATGATATTATTCCCGAGGATTTTTTCAGAGATAATCGTGTGTCGGTAGTTAAGGAAAGAATTTTGGAGAGTAATATTGTTCTTAGGCACCAATTGTCCTTGAAACCTAATGACGCCTTTTTTTATATTAGCGGACACATCCATCCTGGTTACCGGATTCAAGGGCTTGGCCGTCAAAGTTATCATTTGCCATGTTTTCATCTCGGAATTTATTCCTTGACATTACCTGCTTTCGGCAGGCACACCGGTTTGTTTATTCCCGATTTTTTAGATACCGATTCTGTATATGTAATCATGAACGAAGAGGTAGTGAAAATAGCATAGGATTTCTTAAAAAAAATTAGGGAATAATCTTATTTTAACAATTATTAAATAAGATTACTACTTTTGAATTCTTAAATCAATAGATTTTAGACGTTTCATACTGTCAATTAACCTCATCTATGAAGAACAAACTCATACTTATTAGTACAATCGTCCTTTTTGCTCTCGCCATTACTTTTCACACTTTTTCTTTCCTTAGTGCGGAAATAAGTGCAAGTAGTAAAAGCGGCTTCTTGCCTATTTATTTATTGGCCTTTGGAGGTTTGGTTTTATATGTACTTCCAAGTAAACTAACTAAGTGGGCATTTATAATCGGAGTCTTATTCTTTCTGTCTTTTAGTGCTTTCGACTTATTGAACACCTATTTTAACTGGGGAATTTTTATCTCTCCTATTGCAGAAGCGGTTCCCTATGTAATACGGTGGATCCTATTGGGCATGATAATCCATTATGGATTTATTAGGAAAAGTCTAACCTATTGGATATTAATATCCTTATTGTTGGGGGTCTCAATAGGCCACGATTTCCCTTTATTTGGTCAGAGTTTGCATATCCTTAGTCAAATATTTTTAAGGCTGATAAAAGTAATTATTGCGCCTCTTTTGTTTGCCACCTTGGTATATGGTATCGCTGGACATTCGGACATCAAACAGGTCGGTAGAATGGGTTGGAAATCACTTCTCTACTTTGAGGTCGTAACCACTCTTGCTTTACTTATTGGCTTGGCGGCCATTAATATTAGTAAGGCCGGCGTTGGGCTTAATCAATCAGATGTAGTCATGCAAGAAATGCCAGCAGTAAAATCGCAAACCACCTCGGAAGTTATCTTGCATATCTTTCCTGAAAGTATTGCTAAATCGATGGCTGAAGGAGACGTTTTGCAAATTGTTTTATTCAGCGTACTTTTTGGAGTCGCTTTGATTATGGTTCCTGAAAAACAACGAAGTCCTTTGATTAATTTTACAGAAAGCCTGTCAGAGACCATGTTCAAATTCACAAATATGGTTATGTACTTTGCACCCGTCGGTGTTGGTGCAGCCATGGCCTATACTGTTGGCCATATGGGTTTGGGGGTACTTATAAACCTCTTTGAACTGCTGATCACACTGTATATTGCTTTGATTGTCTTTATATTGCTAGTTTTATTGCCAATCGCATGGATCATCAAACTACCGGTGATGAAATTCATTAAAGCTGTATCGGAGCCTGTGTCAATCGCCTTTGCAACTACTAGTTCAGAGGCTGCTCTACCAAGGGCTATGGAAGCAATGGTAAGTATAGGGGTGCCGAAGAAGATTGTGGCTTTTGTTATGCCTACTGGCTATAGTTTTAATTTAGACGGCACTACACTTTATCTTTCCTTAGCTACAATATTCGTGGCACAAGCGGCGGGCATGCACTTGTCTTTAGGACATCAGTTTATGATTGTATTTACCTTAATGTTGACTAGCAAAGGAGTGGCGGGAGTACCGAGAGCGTCGTTGGTTATTTTATTAGGAACAGCTGCTTCCTTTGGCTTACCAACTTGGCCTATATTCATAATTTTGGGAATAGATGAACTAATGGATATGGCAAGGACTTCGGTGAATGTTATCGGGAACTGCCTTGCCTCGGTTGTCATTGCGAAATGGGAGGGAGAATTTGATCCTGATTTTGAACAGAACATAGAAGATGTTTAGTGAAAGACGGTCTTTTAGTTATATAGAAAATTAAGGCTGATTAACAATAGATGTTAAAACTTGAATTATCGGCGAAAGAATTTAATTCTTCTCCGATAATTCAAGTTTTGACATTTATAACACCGCGTCCCTTAGAGATCTGATATGATTGTGGGCAATATTTACCTCTGCTCGCTGTTCTATCAACATGCTTCTAATATTGGCAGAGAGGCCCTCAGTGTTCAGGGCAGACTTATATGCTTCTTTTGCTGCATCTTCACCGGCTTCGCAGTTTTCCAATACTGTTTTCCTATCATTTCCACTAAACATTGCTTTAACATCCATCCAAGCTCGGTATACTTTTCCTGAAGTGGTTGTTCCTGTTACGGGTTCTTCACCTGAGATTTGAACCTCTTGTGCCAATTGAGATTTAAATTTTGCACTCTGGCGTATCATTTCAGAAAAGATTTTTTTTAAGTCTTCGTCTTTTAGACTAAGCTCGTCCATTGCTCTTTTATATCCTTCAATTCGATCATTGTTTATTTGTATAAGGTCGTTTAATACTTCGTTGTTAATTTGATTATTATCCATAGCTCAAAAACTTAATTGTGTATTAATTAAACCTAAACAACTGATAAAAGTTTAGTTCGCTTCGTTCTTATCGAAATTGATAATTTTTAATTGAATTGTCACGAGTGAATTTCTAACATCAACTCTAATCTTTTGCAAATAATCTTAGCTTTGCCGCAATATGAAAAAAGTCTATCTTTTCTTAATACTATATTTTAGTTTTTCTATTGCTCTTGGGCAAGCGGTCATCTCAGGAAAAGTTTTTCGAGTCGCTGATGGGGACACATTTACATTGTTAGATGGAGAGAATAAACAAGTAAAGGTCAGATTACATGGAATTGATTGCCCGGAAAATAAACAGGATTTTTCACAAGTTGCAAAAAAGTTTACTTCAGATAACGTCTTTGAAAAAGTGGTTAAAGTTGAAGTCAAGAATATTGATCGCTACGGTAGAATAATAGGAGTAGTCATTTTACCTAACGGAAAAATTTTGAACGAAGAGCTTTTGAAAGCGGGATTAGCGTGGCATTACAAGTATTACGATAAAACAGAAGAGTTTGCAAAACTTGAGAGGCGTGCTAAGCGTAAGAAAGTTGGATTATGGAAGTATAAAAACCCTATACCACCATGGGATTTTAGAAAATTAAAAAGGGGCAAGCGCGATAAAAATACAAGTATCAAATATACAACTGTCTCTCAAAGAGTACTTAATTTTCTTTTCATCGCCTAGTGTGTATATATTTATGCGGAATGAAGAATACTGTGGTTGTATCGATGTCAATGAAATGATCAATACCATTCAGGTAGCAATGAATGTGGGCCTCTACATTCAGATTATTAGAGATGCTAACTTTTGTCATCTGTCTTTGAATGAGTCTTTTAATGACTTATTTTCTAGGATTTAGACGTTTTGTTCACCATTATCGTTTTTGCACTGTCTGAAGCAACTACCAATCCAGCTGCTAACATTATTACATCTTTTAGGACAAGTCGGCCTGCCCCAGATAAAAAAGGGAAACCATGATCTGGTCCGCCGAGGTCGGGTACATATACTTCTGGAGTAGTTATCAAGAAGGACAACGTAACGACAGACATACCCACAGTTAACAAGCCTCCTATAAGGCCAGCTTTTGCACTAAAAACTCCTGAAAGGACAATAAACCCAATAGCGATTATTGTAGCCCCAAGAAGGTAGGAAAACAGATAGGTACCATTTGCCTGATGCCAACTGATATTTTTAGGCACTACTTCTCCTTCTTTGTTTTTATAGTTCTTATATTCTGGGGAATCCTTTTGATAAAAGAAGCTCATAAACGGACTATTCGCTACAAAAGGAACAATTCCGTCTGCTTCATATTGAAATGCTTTTAAGCCACCGATCCAGGCCATCACAATGAAAATTGCTATTCTAGTAAAGTTGATATAATGTTTTTGGGTATTTGCTAAGTATGACAACATATCTTTGGTTTTTTATATGTTGCAAAAGTATTTCAGATACACCGTTACGCCAATGGACAAAACCGTCTAATTGTTGGATAAATCAGCCACAATTGAGATACCAACTTTCTCACGGAATAAGGTTGGGGTAATTCCAGTGTTCTTTTTGAAATATCGACTGAAATAGTGTTCGTCTTCGAAGTTTAGCAAAAAAGCGATTTCTTTGAAGCTTTTATGAGTAAGATGGATTAGTTTTTTTGCTTCCAATATGACACGTTCTTGAATAAGTTGTGAAGGTGTTTTCCCATAAACTAGTTTGCATCTTTTAGTGAAAACACTTGATGATAAAGCTAATTCGTTTGCATAAAATGCAGTGCTCCTTTGATTGATGAAACTTTCTTCCAGTAAGTTTTTAAACTTCTCAATAGTAGGGTGTGTCTGGGGTATTGCACTCGTGTATTCTAATTCGTAGCTCTTGATCTTACTTCCAATAGCTAAAATTAATTGTAAATACGCTTTGAGAATTGGATCTGAATAGGGGCTTTTATTGTCAATCTCATAGGTCAATTTATTGACAAGATTACTCAGTTCGTCAAAGGTCTCTTGGTTTAAAGAGATTAACGGATGAGAATAAATATTATTGAATAGAAGACCATTGCATGCAACTTCTTTTTTATGGTATTCAATGCAATAAAAATCTCCATGAAAATCAATTTTCTTAATATTAAACTCTTTGGTGGCTTTAATACTAAGATGTTGATAGGGTGAAGTGAAAACAACTGTTTTACCATCAAAATTGTAATCAATAAAATCGACTGTTATGGTTCCTTTCCCTTTAAACAGAAGAACTTGGTATTGCTCCGATGCTAATGTTACAGCTAAATCATTAGAGGGGACATCTGTAACAGAAAACAAACCCGAATTGGTACTTTGATTCATATTACAAAGATAATTAATTAAGAGTTTTTGCAGTTACCTTATTGAATAAATGATACAAGAAGGTTGCGCCTAAGTGGTCTCCGCAAGCAGCACTGACAAATACCTATACAAAAACTGTATGTAAGAAATGAAGAAAAGTTACCTTCACAATGCATATATTGCCAATTGGAAAAAAGGCTACATACATGTTGGGTTTTCCAGAGATTAGATCTAGAGTGGGTGTAAGCCAGAGTTGAAACCGAATCCTTCCATTCGACAAATCTCCCAGGTGCTGTATTTTCTGACAAGTCCGCCTTTGGAAAGTTCTTTAAAGTTAAGAGCGGTTTTTCTCCAAAACAGTTTAGGAAGTTGATGATAAATAGTTGATATTAAAATTGAGAGTCGATTGCTTTCTATGATTTAAATGCAATTTGCTTTTTTGTCTCCGCTCTAAACTCTTCGGGACTAAGCCTAGTCATTTTCTTGAAGAAACGACTAAAATAAGAGGAGTCTTGAAAGCCAAGGCTAAAGGATATTTCTTTTATGCTTTCCTTGCCGACAAACAATAAATGTTTTGCCTCTATCAATAAGCGCTCTTGAATAAGCTGATTGATTGTTCTACCCAGCTTTTGTTTTAAAATCTGGTTGAGACGCTTGGCGGAAAGACTCAGCTTTTCTGCATAAAAATTCACACTCTTTTCTGTAGAATAATGATTTTCGAGAAGCAACAAAAAATGATAAATCCTCTTTTCATTTATATCAGGGCTGATAAGCTGCTGTTGGGAGCTAGACATTAGTTTTAGAAGGAAAGCCTTTAAAAGAGTTCTTAGCAATAAGAGATTGTCCGAAGGGGGTGCATATTCCGCTTTAATTAAATCAAAAATTATAGTGAGCGATTTGGAGTTTTCTTCATCAATAAATAGCGTGTTGAAATCTCCGTGTTTGCTGAATAAGTTAAACACATTCAACGAAAACTCTTTTGCCTCATAGCTTAATAGATCTTTATTAAAGGCAATAAAAACTCCATCTCTATTGGTCTTTTGAAACAGATAATTTCTGAACGGCGGAACTAAGTACATCCAATCGCCTTCAACTTTCATTTTATTATCGTCGATAAAATGCAAAGGTTTTTCATTCTTGACCCAATAGATTTCAAAATATGAATCGCGATCGGGGTGGTTGAGGAAAATACTATCCAGCTGCTGAAAAGTGCTGATGTAAAAATAGCTTCGCTTTAAATTTAATTTGCTTGGTTTCATACCCTAGGTGAAGGTAGGAAACATCCTTCGATTTGCGAAATTTAAAATTCATTAATATGAGTTCTTAATATCGATCGGTTTTGTATAATAAATAACCAATAATTTCCATTTAGTCCTATCATAGATCGGTATCGTCCTAACTATGGAGACAGCTATTGGCTATCTTTGTTTAGCTGATATGAGAGACATATAAGCTTGAAGATAAAAAATTAAAAAACCATAATATGAATTTAATTAAAGACGCTCCTGAGAATGGAGTAAAAGAAAAAAATACTGGGGGACTTTTTGAATTCCCACAGCTAAAAGGCAAGATTTTGCCACAAGATAATTTTATTGGTGGAAAGTTTGTAGCGCCAGTAAAAGGAGAATATTTCAATAATATTTCTCCTGTAAATGGAAAAGTGTTTTCTAGGGCAGCGAAATCGACCCAAGAGGATATTGATTTGGCACTTGATGCCGCCCATGAAGCCTTTAAGACATGGGGCAGAACCTCGGCAACGGAAAGAAGTAATACCTTATTGAAAGTAGCTCAGGTTATTGAAGATAACTTAGAGTTTTTAGCCACTGTGGAAACGATTGACAACGGAAAAGCGATTCGGGAAACATTGAATGCCGACTTGCCATTAGTGGTCGACCACTTTCGTTATTTTGCCGGAGTGATTCGCGCAGAGGAAGGCGGGATCTCAGAGCTAGACGAGAATACAGTTAGTATCGTTTTGCATGAACCAATGGGCGTTGTAGGACAAATTATTCCGTGGAACTTCCCATTATTAATGGCTACATGGAAAATTGCACCAGCATTAGCAGCAGGAAACTGTATTGTTTTAAAACCTGCTGAACAAACACCAACCAGTATACTGGTGTTAATGGGACTTCTTCAGGACATATTGCCAGCCGGTGTATTGAACATCGTTAACGGCTTCGGAATTGACGTTGGGAAAGCATTAGCTACTTCACCAAAAATTAGTAAAATAGCCTTTACGGGTTCAACTGCAACGGGACGACACATTATGCAATATGCTTCTGAAAACGTTATTCCTTCCACCATGGAGCTCGGTGGAAAATCACCAAATATTTTCTTCCCATCGATAATGGATGCGGATGACGAATTTTTGGATAAGGCAATTGAAGGGGCAGTGTTCTTTGCGCTAAACCAGGGAGAAATCTGTACAGCGCCAACTCGAATTTTGGTTCATGAGAGTATCGCCGATAAGTTTACCGAACGAATTGTTGAACGTATAAAAGCGATTAAATATGGAAGCCCACTAGATCCGGAAACTATGATCGGTGCACAAGTTTCTGAAAAGCAATATGAAAGAATATTAAATTACATAGAAATCGGAAAAGAAGAAGGTGCCGAAGTATTAGTAGGTGGAGCGGTTCAAAAGCATGACAGAGATACCGAAAACGGGTATTATATCCAACCGACTATCTTAAAGGGAAACAACAAAATGCGTGTTTTCCAAGAGGAAATATTCGGACCTGTAGTTTCCTTAACCACCTTTAAAACAACCGAGGAGGCCATCGAAATCGCAAACGATACCATCTATGGTTTAGGTGCTGGTGTGTGGACACGGGACGCTCATGAAATGTTCCAAGTACCGCGTGCAATACAAGCCGGTCGAGTTTGGGTAAACCAATACCATACCTATCCTGCACATGCCCCATTTGGCGGTTACAAACAATCAGGTTATGGTAGAGAGAATCATAAAATGATGCTAGACCATTACCGTCAAACGAAGAACATGTTAATTTCTTACGATAAGAAAAAGCAAGGATTCTTTTAGTATATATTGAATTTACTCAATAAGCGTTTGAAAATTCAAATGACTATTGGATGGATTAATAAATAGTGTTTCTTCACCTCAGTGTGATAATCAGGGCACTTATAAATACAAAGAAGTCGTATAAACCCAATTATACGACTTTTTTATTTCAAGATATTCTTGCTTCTCATCATTAGCTTTACGGCTTTCATATTACCTTGTGTCAATTTTCGTCTAATTACGTATGTTTGCATTTTAATGGTTACTTGTAAGAAAGTAGAAAAATGAATGGAAAACCCTTATCTCCATTATCAATTTCTAAAAGGGGTGTATTACTGTTCAATCGTATTTTCAAAGAGCAAAAGTCTAATAATTTCTAATCTTGTTAAATGAAATCCTATTTACATTTTTTTGATTTTAAACAGAAAGTAAATTATAAAATAGAGGTTTTGGCTGGCTTAACGGTTGCAATGACCATGATTCCTGAATCTTTATCTTTTGCAATATTAGCTGGTTTGCCTCCACTTACAGGATTATATGCTGCCTTTCTTATGGGTCTGATCACCGCTATTTTTGGGGGTAGACCCGGGATGGTTTCTGGTGGTGCCGGCGCAACTATCGTGGTACTGATTGCGTTAAGCAAGATGTATGGAGTGGAATATTTATTTGCGGCGGTTATTTTGGCAGGTTTTCTGCAATTTCTGGTCGGAGCATTCAAATTAGGAAAGTTCGTGCGGTTAATTCCGCAGCCGGTGATGTATGGTTTTTTGAACGGATTGGCAGTTATTATATTTATGGCGCAAATCGAACAATTTAAAATTGCCGAAAATGGTGTCACATCTTGGTTGACAGGAACGCCTCTGTATTTAATGGGTGGTTTGACCTTGCTTACCATTCTAACGGTTTTGATCATGCCACGAATTACAAAAAAGATCCCAGCCTCCTTAATCGCTATAGTCATAGTTTTTGCGCTTGTTTTGGGATTAAACATTGATACAAAAACGGTGGGGGATATTGCAAGTATTAAAGGCAACTTGCCATCCTTCCACATTCCTATGGTTCCATTTTCAATAGAAACATTAAAAATAATATTTCCTTTTTCATTAATTATGGCAGGTGTGGGTTTGATTGAATCCTTGCTGACCTTATCGATTGTCGATGAAATAACTAATACAAGGGGGAAGGCAAATAGGGAAGCCATGGCGCAAGGAAGTGCTAATATTGTCAACGGTTTTTTTGGCGGTATGGGTGGATGTGCGATGGTAGCTCAAACCTTGGTTAATTTAAATGCGGGTTCTAGAGCGAGATTATCTGGAATTGTTGCTGCTTTAGCCATCTTGGCTATTATTTTATTTGGTGCTCCAATAATTGAAAAAATACCAATGGCCGCTTTGGTGGGTGTCATGATCATGGTTGCTATCGGTACATTTGAGTGGGTTTCCTTGAGGGTAGTTAATAAAATGCCGATATCGGACATTTTTGTAGGCATGTTAGTTGCGTTAATAACCATTGTGCTTCATAATTTGGCTTTGGCAGTTTTGGTTGGAGTGATCATTTCCGCCTTAATATTTGCTTGGGATAATGCCAAGAGGATTCGTGCAAGAAAATACATTACTCACGACGGTGCTAAAGTATATGAAATTTATGGTCCCTTGTTTTTTGGATCAGTCAGCGGGTTTTTAGAGAAATTCGATGTCGAAAGCGATCCTTCCGAAGTGATTATCGACTTTAAAGACAGTAGGGTTGCCGATATGAGTGCAATTGATGCTGTGAATAAGATTACCGCTAAATATGCTAGTTTGAATAAGCGTGTAGTATTGAGACATTTAAGTCAGGACTGTAGAAACAAGCTTGAAAAAGCTAAAGGTGTAATCATAGTGACGATGGAGGAAGATCCAACTTATAAAGTAGTGTCTAATAAATAAGCTTCAATTCTCAATTTCTATATTTGCTAATTTATTGCACCCGAATATCAATCTGGCGAGTAATCTAATAGACCAATATCATAGTGATTAGGCTGGACATATAGGAAATATTAGAAATTTAAACTAGCTGCTATTTATGCTTTCCCGTGTTTTGTAAAAGCAAAAATCAAAAAATAATGAATATGAAAACCTTACAATTTACAGTAACAATTAATGCTAGTCCAGAAAAAGTTTGGAAAAGCCTATGGGATTTAGAAAGCTATAAAGCTTGGACAAGTCAATTTGGCGAGGGAAGTTATTATAAAACAGATAGCTTCTCTGAAGGAAACAAAATACATTTGCTTATGCCTAATGGAGGTGGAATGTATAGCATCTTAGACAAGGTGGACGAACCTCGTTTTTTAGGCCTCAGGCATTTAGGAGAAATAGAAAATTTTGAGGAACAGCCGATTAATGATCAAACCTGGACAAACGCTATGGAAACTTATGAACTTCATTCTGTAGGAGAGGGTACAAATCTGATAGTAAATGTAGATACCATAGAAGAGTATATTAATTCTATGAACAAAACCTTTCCTATCGCGCTGGATAAGCTTAAAGAATTATCAGAAATATAGTTCTACATTACATAAATTCACCCCGATTAGGAATCAAGGTTTTTAGGCACAAAATGAAAGAACAATCTGAAAAAACGAGATTTTAAAAAGTGAATTAAAGTTCTATATTTGTGATGTTCGACCAACAGATGTGTAGACACTTCACTTTTATTTATTATAAGATAATATGAAAACATTTTCGATAAAAGCCTTTGGAACCACGGCGCCAGAGGAAGATTTAAAACAAATGAACATTGAGCGTCGTGATGTAAATGCGAAGGATGTCGAAATTGATATTTTATTTTGTGGTGTATGCCATTCAGACTTGCACACGGCGCGAAACGAATGGCGTGGCACAGTTTATCCTAATGTACCGGGTCATGAGATTGTTGGTCGGATAACCAAAGTAGGAAGTGAAGTAACTAAATTTAAAATTGGAGACTACGCGGCCGTCGGCTGTATGGTCGATAGCTGCCGAGAATGTGAATTTTGTAAAGAAGGTTTGGAACAATATTGTGAGGAAGGAAATATCCAGACCTATAATGGTGCCGACAAGCATTTAAACAAACAGACTTTTGGAGGCTATTCGGAACGCGTAGTAGTAGACGAAGATTTTGTGCTGCAGGTTCCTGAAAACTTGGATTTGGCTGCAACAGCACCATTGCTTTGCGCTGGAATAACCACCTGGTCGCCTTTGAAACATTGGAAAGTCGGACCTGGGCAAAAAGTTGGTATTGTAGGTATTGGCGGTTTAGGTCACATGGGTGTGAAACTGGCTAAGGCATTGGGAGCTCACGTAGTGGTCATCACAACTTCACCTTCAAAAGTCGAAGATGCAAAACGTCTTGGTGCGGATGAAGTTATCTTATCTACAGATAAAGAGCAAATGAAATCAAATAGCAATACTTTACATTTTGTATTAGACTGCGTGTCTGCGCAACACGACGTTAATTCCTATTTAAGTCTATTGAAAACAGGAGGAACATTGGCACTTGTAGGAGCTCCTGAACATCCATTACCAATAGCCGCGTTCAGCTTAATTCCAGCTCGTAAAAATTTTGCCGGCTCAACTATTGGAGGCATTGCAGAAACGCAAGAGATGTTGGATTTTTGTGGCAAACATAATATTGTTTCAGATATAGAGCTTATTGATATCCAGAAGATAAATGAAGCCTACGAGCGCTTGCTGAAAGGCGACGTGAAATACCGATTTGTGATCGATATGTCGAGTTTGAAGAACTAAGGCTTTTTCAATCCTTTGTTTTTATTACTAAGCCGGTATTTTGAATTAAAGACGAATATTTGGAAGGTTATTTATTTTTGTTCAGATATTCATCAGTAAAATGACTTTTATGTTTGGGTTTTGAAAATTTGTCAATGTTATAAGAAGTTGAATTTCCTATTGGAATCGATAATGAAACCCAATTATTTCCGGTGGCGATTTTTCCTACAAATACAATTTGTCCAACATGATAGGGATAATGAGCAAGTTGTCTGTTAATTGCTTCTAAAACACTATGTCCTTGGTTTCGAATATAAATTTCTTTCTCCAAATCTTCACTTTTCAGACTGTTCAAAGCATTAAATAAGCATTTCCAACCTTCTTCCCATTTTTCTATAAGTTCCGTTCGAGTTGAAATGTCGTTTTCAAATTCAGCATCCCGGTTTCTCCATTCTTTTTCTCCGTCTGTTGTTAAAAAATCTGACCAACGTGATAGCATGTTTCCCCAAAGGTGCTTCACGATTATGGCAATGCTATTGCTGGCCTCATTAAACTGCCAAAAAAGCATTTCGTCTTCTAATTGAAGAAATGTTTTGTCCCCGAGCATTTTATAATACTCGAATTGTTTCCTCGCGCTTTCTAGATATTCAGTTTCCATTGTGTTTTGTCTATTTGAAAGATAAATTAGATACAAGGCCTCGCCTTCATTTAAATTAAGATATTCTTTCGGAAATAGTTTTTCCAAGTGGAATTAACTTGACGAATCATCTCCGACTCACGGCTGGGTTTCCGATTATGAACGCCCGTTTTAATGTGAATCAACAATTTCTCTCTCCCATCTATTGATACTTAAGCCTCAATTGAGGCTTTAATTGTTTTTTCTAACGCTCTCACAATCGAATCCTTGTATGCCACAAAATTAGCGTCCCGCGTTTCGTTTGCATCACTTTCCTTGACCGCTATTTTAGCATCTTTAATATCCTGTAATTCATTCTTATAGAGCTCAATAAATGCATCAGGATTTTTATTCTTTAATATCCGAACGGTATGCGAATATTTTTCATGACCATCGATGAGCACCGCTAAGCTTTTTTCATCAAATGTATTTATATTAGTGATTCCTATTAATAGCTTTTCAAGCTTTCCTCTTTCTTTTGCATATCCCATAATGCCGGCAAAGATACCAGTTCTCTTTAAGATTTACGATACTAATTTTTGTTGCTATATTATAAATGAGAGTTTGTGATATGCCGACAAAAAAGACCCCTATAATGATGGTGGAAAGCTAAGCGGTACGTTAAAATCAGGAAAGTGGTGGAGGAGCACAGAGCGCCTTACCCAGCCCTGTAAAATTGTATTGGTTTATTTTACAGAGTGGGAGGCAAAAGAGTTACTCGGGCTTAGATTGATTATAGAAAAGCACAGTAGGTTAGTTGTTAAATATTAATTTATTTGCTGAATCAATTTCGTCTTTTGAGACGGTATGCGGTCTATTTTCATATATATCCAAATGTACTTGAGCATTCATTTCTTCTAGAATAGTAACACTCTCTTTTACCCGCTCTAAAGGTACATGTGGATCAGGATTGCCTGTTCCGATAAAAAAAGGTGTTCCATTAAAATCTCCTGTATAGTTCGAGCGGTTTATTTCGTCACCAATTAATCCACCTGTGAATGCGACAACGCCGCCATATTTTGTGGCATGGCGTGCAACAAATTCTAATATCAAACAAGCGCCTTGTGAAAAACCGACGAAGTAGATATTTTCCGCAGAGATACCCTTCTCGATTACATTATCTACCATATCTTTGAGCAGGGCCAATGCAGAAGACAACCAAGGTTCGTTCTGCTCTGTCTTTGCAATAAAAGAATAAGGGTACCAAGTATGGTTGGTTGCCTGCGGAGCGAGCAAAGCATAGTCAGCCACATTTAAATGTGAAGCAAGACTAAGAATATCCTGTGCGCTAGCTCCACGGCCATGTACCATAATAAGGACTTTTTTTGCTTCTTTTAGCGATTTTCCTGCCGTTTGTATGTCTTTAATGTGCATATCTGTTATTGTTTAATTTCGGGTAGTCCACGTTCAATCTGTTCCCGCATTGGTTCAAATTGGTTAGGCAATTGCAGCGAGCTTCCTAAGTTTTCTACAGTTTCGTCTGTTGCGAATCCTGGATTATCTGTGGCGATTTCAAAGAGCACGCCCCCCGGCTCACGGAAATAAAGCGAAAAGAAATAGTCTCGGTCTATTTTTTCTGTAATATGTAGGCCTCGAGCAACGATTTTTTTCCTAATCTCCATCAATGTCGCTTCGTCCTTAACCCGAAAGGCGATATGGTGGTTAGTTCCCCCGGCATTCAGGCCCCTTTGAGCTCCCGGTATTTCTAACAGATCAATTAACGCCGCATATTCTACAGCGTCAGTTCTATAACGGTATAAATTGACATCCTGTTCCACTTGTTTGTAACCGAAGACTTCTGTTAAGATTGCTGCGGTGGCTTTGATGTTGTTTAGAGTCAGTGTAACCGTGTGAAATCCCTTGATTGCTACATCTGCATTTACTTCAGTCGTTTCATTGCCTTTACGCTCGTCCTTTTGTTTGGCCTCGATCAAATTAAGCGATAATCCGTCAGGGTCTTGAAATGAGAGTTGCCTTTCCCCAAAGCGTTCGCTGATCAGATCGTGACGGACATTGAGTTTTTCGAAACGAGCTTTCCAGAAATCCAAGCTGCCTTGGGGTACGGAATAGCCGATGTTGGTGGCCATACCCGCACCATTATTTCCTTGCCTAACATTCGTCCAAGGAAAGAAAGTAATGATGGTTCCCGGCGTGCCTACCTTGTCTGCAAAGTAGAAATGGTAGGTTTGAGGATCGTCAAAGTTGACCGTTTTTTTAACTAAGCGCATACCTAGGGTTTTAGTATAAAAATCATAATTGCGTTGCGCATCCCCTGCAATGGCCGTGATATGATGTAATCCTAATATTTTATTGTCCATGATTCTTAAGCTTGCTTTATAATTTGTAGTTCAGCATTCAATCTTACTTCATCGCTCACCATTACACCCCCTGCTTCAAGAGCGGCGTTCCAATTTAATCCCCAATCTTTGCGATTAAACTTTCCACTAATTGAGAAACCTGCTTTTTCATTGCCGTATGGGTCTTTGATAAAACCTCCAAAGTCAACATCCAGAATGATCTCTTTGTTTGTTCCTTTAATGAAGAGCATTCCTTTTAATTGGTAATTGTCTTCGTCAAGTTTGTTTACTTCGGTACTTTCAAAGGTGATTGTCTTGTGGTTTTCTGCATCAAAGAAATCATCGCTTTTTAGATGCGCATCTCTGTCTGCATTATTAGTAGAGATGGAATCGGCATCAATACTGACTGAAATTTTAGCGTGATTGAAATCTGATCCTTGACTTTCGACCGAAATATCGAAGTTACGGAATTCACCTTTTACGTTCGTGATCATCAGGTGCCTTACTCTAAAAACTAATTCACTATGTGCAGGGTCAAGTACCCATTTTGTTTTTGCTACTGTTGTATTATTCATTTTTATATGTCTTTGTATTTTTAATTTATTTTGTGATTCGGATCCGCTTTGTTGATAAAATAGATATCTTATTCACTTACATTTTAACGGAGATTAACCTATCCAATGAGTACTTTCCACTTCCGGTGATCAATAACATTATATAGATCAGTAAGTAATGCACTCCCATTTCTTGTTTGATAAAGGGATCGTTGATATGCACTACAAAAACTGCCACCAGCATGGTAACGATGAGGGGAATTACAGCTATTCTGGTTCCAAGTCCTAATAAGATCAGAATGGAACAGCCAATTTCTGCAAATATGGCGAGTGCCAGGGATATTTCTGCTCCCAAGCCCATAAAGTCCATAAATTGGACTGGGGTTTCGCTAAAGAGTGCGGTTTTGGAAATACCGTGTGTAAGCATTAATAATGCAATACCGACACGTGCCAGAAATATAGCTATGTCTACGCTTTCAGATGAGCGGTTTACGCTAAAAATTGTTTTCATTTTACAGATTGATTTAATTATTAACTCTGCAAATTTCGAAAAACGGTATGCGACTTTCGTTCACATAGGTTAAGAAACTAAATTTCTATGGCGATTTCTTTGCGGATCCGACTTAGGGATTGAGGTGCAATCCCAAGATATGAAGCAATCAGGTATTGTGGAATACGTTGAATGAATTGGGGGTATAGCTGTGAAAATTCGATGTAGCGGTATTTCGCATCTTCACTGGTGGTTTTGGCAATTCGGTAATGTAAGGTGGCTAAGGCATTCTGAAGAAGAAGTCGAAAATAGCGGTCAAATAAGGGATAGGCTTTACATAGTATGTCAAAATTCTCCTTATTGAGAAGCAATGCCTGAGTGGGTTCTAGGGTTTCTATATTGAAAACAGCTGGTTTATAGGTAAAATAACTGGCGGCATCAGTAATCCAGTAATTTTCTATCGCGAGCTGAATGGCGTTCTTATCCCCCTTTTCATTGACATAAAAAGAATAACATGAGCCTTTCAGGATAAAGTATTGATACTTACAGACTTTTCCTTTTTCGGTTAAGAACTGCTTTTTATCAAATGATTTTTCAAAGGTAAGCTCCATAAACTTTGCAAGCATTGCGTCAGGGATTTTCTCCCCCAGTGTTTTTTCTATGTTGCTTCTAATTAATTCTTTCATAAATTCATTTTACACCAAGTAAAATACATGATTATTTTAATAATATCTTTGATTTTAAAGGATTAAAAACCAATGATGATATCAACATTTAAATTTCGGCTTTGTTAGTGCCATACTTTGACCTTGATTCCTCAATATCTGCCATATTTTCCTCGGACCATTTTACTAAATTGTGGATATGCGGCAACAGTCCTTTAGCTCTTTCCGTCAACTTATATTCTACCCTTGGGGGAATCTGGGGAAACATAGTTCGCGTTACAAAGCCGTCTGCTTCTAGCGATTTTAACGTTACCGTCAACATTTTTTGTGAAATACTTCTGATCGCTTTATGGATTTCATTGAAGCGTAGGCTTCCAACTTCATCCAAAAGTAACAACACCAGTAAAGACCACTTATGGCTGATGCGATCAATCACATTTCTAATCGGACATTCAGCTTCACAGGAAAATTTATCAAGCTTTTTATTCATCTTAATTATCTGTTTATCAGCAATAGTTACCTTGAGGTAACTGACGGGCATCTAGGTAATCTCTTGTTTATCATAAGCTAACTTAATACCTTTGACTTACCAAAAGTAAGTAATTTACTTTTTTAAATCAAGACAATATAAAAGAAAATAGCAGTAAAAATGAAATTATTAGAATCTTTAAGATGGCGATATGCCACAAAAAAAATGAACGGTCAAACCGTACCCCAAGAGCAAGTAGATAAAATTGTTGAGGCAGCCTATTTAGCGCCAACATCTTCTGGTTTGCAACCTTTTAGAATACTAGAAATCACCAATCCTGAAATGAAGGAGAAGATAAAAGTTATAGCAGCGAACCAAAGTCAAATAACAGATAGTTCCCATCTTTTAGTTTTTGCCGCTTGGAATAACTATACAGAAGAGAGGATCAGTGAAGTTTTTAGCCATACAGCTTTAGAACGAGGTATTCCGGAAGAAACTTTAGCCGATTATAAGAATCAATTGATTACAACCTTTGTTTCCCGCTTAGAAAGGGATAATTTCGAACATACAGCACGTCAAGCCTACATTGGTTTTGGAACCGCGATTGCTGCCGCTGCAGAACTTCGTGTAGATGCTACGCCTATGGAAGGATTTGTGAATGAGGAATTAGATAAATTATTAGGATTGCCTGAAAAAGGATTAAAAAGCGTCACTATTCTTGCATTAGGCTATAGAGACGAAGCCAACGATTGGTTGGTTAATATGAAAAAAGTACGTACACCAATAGAGGATTTTCTGATTAGATTAAATTAAGAAACGGAAAATCTAATAATACATAAAAAGCCGTCTTTTAAAGATGGCTTTTTTTATATCTACCCATTTTGGCTGGACTTTGTTTATTCCTTGAAAAGGCGAGACGAAAACAATCCGTTTGAAAAAATTATCGTAAATTCGTTCTTAAGAATAAGATGGCAGACAATAAGGTGTTTTTTGAGGGATTGTATGGACGGGATCGTATTGAATTTGCGAAAGGACTTATATATGTCTATCCATTTGGCCTAATTGGCAAAGAGAATAACAATCGTGTGAAATCCCACGCTCACAATAATCAGTTTCAGATTTTTATCGTTATCGAAGGGGAAACCAACCTACTTTATAATAATGATAAAATTCACATAAAAGGCCCCTCTTTTATTACGGTTCCCAAAAATACAGTTCATGGCTTCGAGCACCTTACCGAATTTACAGGTTGGATTATAAGTTTGTCAGACAATGTTCTAGAACATATGATCAAACGAGAGGCAGAGGTAATTGGCGCTATTGAAATGTTCCAGATCACCAAAATTATTGAAGGAGAATATTCTGAAGAGATTTTCAATACCATGCTTAATTGTATTAATGAATACCAGTCTGCAAAGCTTGGTCGTTTACTAATGTTAGAGTATTTGGTAGGACAACTTATTGTACAATTAAGGAGGTTGCCCCAATCTTTACAACATACTATTTCTAGCGCTGACAGTACCTCTATTATTTATTATCGCAGATTTACCCAACTCATCAGAGAAAGCACTACCTATAAAAAAACGATAGAAGAGTATGCATCAGAATTGAAAATTGCGAGCGGACATCTAAGTCGCATTTGTAGTACTATAGCTTTTAAATCCCCTAGAGAGATAATTATGGATTATTACATCACACAGGCACAGTTGCTTATTTCTGATTTTGAAAAATCAATTGCCGAGGTTTGTTATACGCTAGGTTTTGAAGATCCGAGCTACTTCTCGAGAATTTTTAAAAGGAAGACGGGACTAACACCTATTGAATTCCGAAAAAAGATTGGAACAAAGAACTAAAAAACGATTTTCAACCTTGTCAGATTTGTCTTAGTAATAGAAGAAAAGTCCTAATCCGACATATCAATTAAAAGTAAATTTGTAGTGTAGTAAGTAATCACTCACACATCAACCACTTGCTTATTAATTTTATGCCGCAAATAACTATAACAAATATTGAAACCATAATCGTTGACCTGCCAACGATTCGACCCCATCACCTTTCTATGGCGGTGATGAGAAAGCAGTCAATGGTCATCATCCGTCTATTCTGCTCTGACGGTATCGAAGGCTTGGGAGAATCCACTACCATTGGAGGTATTTCTTATGCAGACGAATTTCCTGAGGGAATGAAATTAGCCATTGATACTTATTTTGCACCCTTACTTATCGGGCAAAATCCAACTCGGATCAATGCTATTATGAAGATACTGGATCAAAACATTGCAGGAAATAATTTTGCAAAATCAGGAATTGAAACGGCACTTTTAGATGCACAAGGTAAACGTTTAGGCGTTCCTATATCTACTTTTTTTGGCGGTGCAATAACGAATGCGCTTCCCGTTTTATGGACCTTAGCCAGCGGTGATACTCAAAAAGATATCGATGAAGCCCTACTACTCATCTCTGAGAAGCGACACAATACTTTCAAATTAAAAATTGGACGTAATGATCCTGCTATTGATGTTGCCCACGTGGCTGCTATAAAAGCTGCGGTTGGTTCAGCAATCAAAATAACAGTAGATGTGAATCAAGCTTGGTCTGAGTCAGTAGCTAAGCGTAACATACAAAAATTGCAAGATGCAGGGATTGATTTAATAGAACAACCTTTAGTGAAAACTAACTTTGATGGTCTTGCTCGTTTAACTGATTATTTTGAAGTTCCGATTATGGCTGATGAAGCTGTAGGGACAGTTCAAGATGCTTTTAAATTAGCAAAGATACATGCTGTCAGTGTTTTTGCATTGAAAATCTCGAAATCTGGAGGCCTAACCAATATTCAAAAACAGGCGGCAATTGCACAGAGTTCTGGAATTTCCTTATACGGAGGAACTATGTTAGAAGGAACCATCGGTTCTCTGGCATCGGCACATTTATTTGCAACGCTTCCAAACTTAGATTGGGGAACTGAGCTCTTTGGGCCACTATTATTAACAGATGACATTGTTAAGAAAACAATTGTTTACAAAAATCATTCTTTAGAGATTCCAGAAGGTCCGGGTTTAGGTATTGAATTAGATATGAATCAAGTAGACAAATACAAAAGAAATTAATTATGGTATATGTAGTAGAAATGGATGTTAAAATTCCAGAAAGTTGGAGTCAGGAAAAGATTTCAGATTATTTAACTCGTGAAAAAGCATGTTCTCAAGGCCATCAAGAATCAGGAAAGTGGGTTTACTTATGGAGGGTAGCAGGAAAATATTCAAACATCAGTGTTTTAGATGTAGATGGCCCAGATGAATTACATAGCATTATTAGCTCATTGCCTTTGTTTCCTTATATGACGATAAAGGTCACGAGCATCTGCAAGCATCCTAATGCATTAAAAAACTCATTACTTTAAATAAAAACTTTAAACTCAAAAACAGATATAGTATGAAAAGGATAGATCAAAAAATAATCGATCAAACGCTAGAATTAATAAAATCTCAAGAGAGAGAAGGGGCTGGAAATGAAAGGATTAAAACTATAGTTAATCGTCTATTAAAAGACTTGTTCAACGCAATGGCCGATTTAGATATTACCTCAGAGGAAATGTGGAAAGCATGTGATTGGCTTACACAAACTGGGAAAAATAATGAATATGGATTGGTATATGCAGGGTTAGGCATTGAGAAATTTATGGATGATATGATGGATTGGGAGGATGAACAAGTGGGTATCCATAACAAAACTCCTCGTACGATTGAAGGCCCATTATACGTAGCGGGTGCCCCGGAATCTACATCTTATGCGGAATTAGAAACAGAAAAAGAGCCTGATGGAGAGCGTTTATATATGAGCGGGGTTGTTCGTGATGAAAATGGAAATCCTATACCTGGAGCAAAGGTTGAAGTTTGGCATTGTAATTTGAAAGGTTTATACTCCCACTTTGATTCCTCGCAACCAGAGTTTAACTTACGCCGTGCAATTAATGTTGCTGAAGACGGGAAATATGAATTCAAATCTTTTGTTCCAGTGGGCTATGCTTGTCCGCCTAATGGTTCCACAGATACCTTGATGAAATGGTTAGGTCGTCATGGAGCACGTCCAGCACACATTCATTTTTTTGTGACAGCACCCGGTTATAGAAAATTAACGACTCAAATCAATATTGAAGGTGATCCTTTAACATTTGATGATTTTGCATTCGCTACTCGTCCAGAATTAGTTCCACATATCGAAAGAATATCTGCTGAAGACGCTTCCAAATACGGAAAAGACGAAGCTTTTGCTAAGATCAATTTCGACTTTAATATGGTTCACGAGGTAACTGATGCTGCGCCAGGAGAAAACCATAGAACACGAGCTACAGTAGATGCATAAACCTAAGATAAAAAATGCCAACAATTCAATTAACAAATTTTAATTGTAATTATAAATTTGAAAATTTCGGACATAAAAAAACATTGGTCCTTTCTAATTCACTGGGAACCAATTTTTCCATGTGGGACGATAATATTGATGTTTTAAGTCACCATTTCAATGTTTTAAGATACGACACACGTGGCCATGGCGAAAGTACAATTAACCAAGATAAAGTTTCAATAGCTGAATTGGGTAACGATCTGATTGAATTGTTAGACTTTTTGAAATTAGATCAAGTTTACTTTCTGTGGACTTTCTATAGGGGGTCTAACCGGTCAATGGTTAGGAATTAATCATCCTAGCCGGTTTCGAAAAAATAATAATCAGCAATACAGCCGCAAAAATCGGAACGCGAAGAAGGATGGCAAACGCGCGTAAAACAAGTGACAGAACATGGACTAGGAAGTATTTTAACAGGAACAGCCGAACGCTGGTTTACGTCCAGATTATAGAGCAAATAATCCGGAGAAAGTTCAAGAAATCTTAAATAATTTTAAAGCCAATTCCTTACAAGGATATACCGCTTGTTGCTATGCGGTTGCTGCTGCAGATTTTAGGGAACAACTTCACAATCTGGAAGTTCCTACATTAATTATCGCGGGTACACAAGACGAAGTGACCACGGTTGAGGACGGGAAATTCATTCAAAAACGAACCCCAATTGCCAGTTTGGTAACACTTGATGCAGCTCATTTATCGAATATGGAACATCCTGAAGAGTTCGCAAAACATATTATTCATTTCACACAACATTAAAAAAATATATGAAAACAGTACCACAAATATCTTTACAAGAAGCAGTTGCAATGGTAAAAGACGGAGATACTTTATTGCAAGGCGGCTTTGGGATGACAGGAAATCCTGTTCATCTGATGCATGCTTTAGCGGAAACAAAAACCAAAAATTTACTTTCATTGGAAATAACGTAGGTGAAGCTAGGCATTGGTGGCGGCAGACTTATTACGCAACGGACAGCTAAAAAAAATGATTGGTTCTTTTTTTACCTCGAATCCAGAAGCGGTAAAAGCTGCTCAAGACGGTGTTGTTGAATACGAATTATTACCACAAGGAACCTTAGCCGAAGCAATTCGTGCTGGTGGCGCAGGAATTGGCGGTTTTTATACACCCAACATCTGCGGGAACCGACCTTAGCAGAAGGACGAGAAACAAAAGTTCTAAATGGTGTCGAACAAGTTTTTATTCCAGGAATTCGTGGCAATGTAGCCTTTATTCGTGCTTGGAAAGCCGATACTGCTGGAAATCTTACAATATCGAATGACCGAGCAAAACTTTAACAGAGCCATGGCCACTGCTGCTGATTTAGTCATTGCTGAAGTAGAAGAAATTGTCCAGGTAGGAGAAATTGGATCCAGAAAACATTCATACTCCGGGTTCTTATGTAGATTATTTGGTACAGGCGACTTTAACTTTAGAAGATTTTGGAAGTTCAGCCTCTGTTTCATCAAGTAGAAAAGTTTCGGAAACTCGTATGAATATGGCAAAAAGAGCTTTACAAGAACTTAAAAACGGCGATGTTGTGAATCTTGGAATTGGAATTCCGACACTTTGTTGCCGATTTAATTACTGGAGAAGATGGAATTATTCTGCATACAGAAAACGGAATGTTAGGCGTTGGGCCAGCTCCTGCTGATGGTGGCGGCGCTATGGATTATCCTGTTAACGCTGGGAAAGATTCCGGTTACCGCAGTAGCAGGTGCTTCTTATTTTGACTCGGCTGATTCTTTTGCCATGATACGCGGCAAGCATATTGACACTGCCATTATGGGAGGTTTACAAGTAGATGAAGGTGCTAATTTAGCAAACTGGGCAGTTCCAGGTCAACCTTTACTGGGTGTTGGTGGTGCTATGGATTTAGCTTCAGGTGCTAAACGTTTAATCATTACCATGATGCATACGGAGAAAGAACGGCGATGCTAAGATCGTCCCTAAATGTGATTTGCCGTTAACAGCGCTTAAAGGCTGTTGACATGATAATTACCGATAAAGCAGTATTTGAATTTATTAGATGGAAAACTTACGTTAACTGAAATTATGCCCGGAACGACTTTAGAAGAAGTGCGCGAACAATACGTGTGCAAAATTTGTAGAAAGGTTAGCGTAATATTCTCATTTATTTATAATTAGATATCCTCAAAAAAGAAAAAAATGAATAAAGAAGCCTATATTATTGATGGAATTCGAACTCCAGTTGGAAGTTTTGGAGGCACACTTTCCGCTATACGTGCCGATGATCTAGCCGCATTGGTCATTGATGAATTGGTAAAACGGAATCCCAATATTCCCCTAGACGAAATTGATGATGTGATTTTGGGATGTCACAATCAAGCCGGAGAAGACAACAGAAACGTTGCAAGTATGGCGGGTTTATTAGCAGGATTACCGGTTACTGTACCTGGTGAAACCGTTAATAGACTATGTCTTCTGGAATGTCTGCAATCGTACATGCGGCTCGTGCAATTAAAGCAGGAGATGGCGATATATTTATCTGCGGGTGGTGTAGAGCACATGACACGTGGACCTTTAGTAATCTCTAAATCATCTAGAGCATTTGGAACTGATTCTAGAATGGAAGATTCCTCTTTTGGTTGGCGTTTTGTAAACCCAAAAATGAAAGAAATGTATGGCACTGATCCGATGGGAATAACAGCGGAAAACTTAGTAGATATGTATAATATCTCTCGTGAAGACCAAGATAAATTTGCTTTAGCTTCGCAATTAAAAGCAGCAGCGGCTACAGAGAATGGTCGTTTAGCTGAAGAGATTATACCTGTGACTATTCCTCAGAGGAAAGGCGATCCGATTATTTTTTCTAAAGATGAATTTGTCCGGGCCAATTCAACAATAGAATCTTTAGCTAAATTAAAACCTGCATTTAAAGAGGGTGGGACAGTTACTGCTGGTAATGCATCTGGTTTAAACGATGGCGCAGCAGCAGTTTTTATAGCCTCTGATGAAGCTGTAGAAAAATATAATTTAAAACCAATGGCACGGATTGTAGCTTCTGCAGTTACAGGAGTAGAACCCCGAATTATGGGAATTGGTCCAGTGACTGCTACTCAGAAAGCATTGAAAAGAGCGGGTTTGACATTAGATCAAATGGATGTTTTGGAATTTAACGAAGCTTTTGCAGCACAGGCTTTAGCTTGCACACGTGCTCTAGGTCTAGCCGATAATGATCCTAGAATTAATCCAAATGGCGGTGCTATTGCGATAGGCCATCCACTGGGAATGTCAGGTGCACGTATTACTTATACGGCTGCCTTAGAGCTGCAAAAAACGGGTAAAAAGTACGCTTTAGCAACAATGTGTGTAGGTGTTGGACAAGGTTATGCAATTATTTTAGAAAGAGTGTAGACAATGAAATCTAATGAGTAAAAAACAAGATATTTTAGATGCTGCTTTAAGGCTGTTTACCGTACATGGAGCAAGAGCAACTTCTACAAAATCTATTGCTGAGGAAGCACATACATCAGAAGCTTTAATTTTTAGGCATTTTGGAAGTAAGGATAATCTACTTGAAGGAATAATAAAAAAAGGCTATCAGCAAGCCTTAAAATTTACTACAACTTTTTTGGCGCATACAGAACCAAAAGAATTTTTGATTAAAATGATCAGTTTGCCCCAGGCTTTAGTCGACTCTAATTTAGATTTTTGGAGAATGCAATATAAAATATTGCCACTTAACCCGATTGCACAGCAGTATCATAGTAGTTTTATGAAGCCAAGCGGAGATAAATTGACTGAGGCTTTTAAGCAATTAGGTTATGAGCACCCTGTTGAAGAGTCGGATATTCTAATTCTTATTATCGAGGGTATATGGAAAAGTTATGCCTCTGATCGATTGACCTACGAACGATGTAAGAAATTAGAGCATTTTCTTCAAAAGAAATATGAACTTAGCTAATATAGAGCGTGGCCAAATATGCTATTTAATAGTCCGATAAGAATATTAAAATATTTTTTATTTTATTTTTAATACAAATCACAGCGAAAAATCGGGTTTTCTTGAGTATTTTAGCGACTTTCACAAAAATAGACCCCGTTCATGTTATTTATTGTATTTTTAGGGTTAGTTACATCCATTCTTATAATTCCATTCGGACGGTTTTTTCGTTCAAAATGGAGCCTTGCTCTGGCTCTAATGCCAATCGCCCTATTTTGCTATTTTGCGGGCCAACTTCCAGCGATAGCCAAGGGGAATAGTCTTTTGCAACACAATGATTGGGTGCCTTCTTTAGGCTTAAACTTTGATTTCAGACTTGATGGTCTATCCTTATTGTTTAGCCTGCTGATCACGGGAATTGGGGCATTGATTTTTATATATGCCAGTTCATACTTAAAAGGACATCCATATTTGGACCGGTTTTACGGCTATCTATGTTTGTTTATGGCATCTATGCTTGGGGTGGTACTGTCTGATAATATCTTATTACTTTTTGTTTTTTGGGAACTTACAAGTATCAGTTCATTTTTCTTAATCGGATTTAATAACGATCAAGCCGACTCAAGAAAAAGTGCGATAGCGGCCTTAAGCATTACCGGTCTAGGAGGCTTCTTTCTTCTAGCAGGGCTTATTCTGATGGGGCAAATTGCAGGCACATATACTATACATGAATTGATAGCTTCTGCAGACATCATTAAAAATCACGCTTTATATCCACTTATTATCGGCTTGGTTTTCATTGGTGCCTTTACCAAATCTGCACAGTTTCCTTTTCATTTTTGGTTGCCCGATGCTATGAAAGCGCCAACTCCGGTGTCAGCTTATCTACATTCAGCGACAATGGTGAAAGCCGGCGTATTTATATTATTGCGTTTTACCCCCATCTTAGGTGGTACGCCCGCTTGGACATATACGTTATTATTGGTGGGCGGATTTACGATGATCTATGCGGCATCACATTCTTTATTTCGAACAGATTTAAAAGGCGTATTGGCCTATTCTACTGTTTCTGTGTTAGGAATGTTGACTTTTTTAATTGGTTTGGGCACTAAAGAAGCCCTGATTGCTGCATGTACCTTTATCACAGCTCATGCATTATATAAGGCAACACTTTTCTTAACTACCGGAATCATTGATCATGAAACAGGTACAAGAGATCTTACAAATCTTTCGGGTTTAAAAAATGTATTGTTTCCAGTTTTTATCGCAGGAACATTAGCCGCTTTGTCGAGTGGAGGCATGCCTTTGTTTTTAGGCTTTATTGGGAAAGATTTAATTTATGAAGCGACGCTGAGTGCGGATCAACAGATAGCATTATACCTTACCATAGCTGCCGTCTTGACCAACATATGCTTGGTTGCAGCAGGCTTTATGGCCGGGGTAAAACCTTTTATAGGCAGGGTAAAGCCAGCGTTTGAGAAAGTTCATCTTCCACCAGTATCAATGTGGCTTCCCCCTTTGGTTTTGGCAGTATTGGGCTTGATATTTGGAATTTTTCCCGGAACTTTTGGAAATTATATCATTTCGCCAACGATTTCAGTTTTATCTTCTCAAACAGAGTTAGCCCATTTAAAGATATGGCATGGCTTTAATACGGTATTAATATTGAGTTTGGCTACACTAGGAGTGGGGGTAATGCTTTATGTTATCAATAAACCGAACTATAGCAAACTTTCTTTCCTAGCACGTTTTGACGTACTTGCTCCGCAAACCGTCTTTACAAAAGTATGGGGAAAGATATTAGATCTTTCAACTTGGTATACAGACTTCATGCATAATGGTTTTCTACGTTCTTATTTGCTGAAAATAATCATTTTTGCGGAGCTCCTGCTTGCCTATGAACTGTTTATGGCGGGGCCGCTCTTCATCGACTATAGCATCTTATCGCCGATAAGTATTTATGAAGCCATGAACGTCTTAGTGTTGACAGGTGCTTTATTTTTAATAGTGAAAACTTCTTCAAGGTTGACAGCCGTGGTGGGAACGAGTGTGGTAGGGTACGCCATTTGTTTATTGTTTGTCTTTTATGGAGCTCCAGATTTAGCAATGACACAATTTACTATTGACACCCTAACAGTGGTATTATTTGTATTTGTTTTATTTAATTTGCCACCTTTCTTGAAATTTCCAACCCGAAATAAAAAAGTGATTTTAAGGGATTCTATAGTTGCCCTTTCGTTCGGGACGATATTGTCTTTGATTGCCATTAAGGTTTTGCAAGTGCCAACTTCATCAGAAATTCGTGATTTCTATGGCCAATATGCTTATACCCTGGCCAAGGGAAAGAATGTGGTAAATGTGATTTTAGTTGATTTTAGAGGGTTTGATACCATGTTTGAAATTGTAGTATTGAGTATTGCGGCCTTAGGAGTATATAGTTTAATAAAATTGAGGTTAAAACCTTCAGAAAGGGAATAATATGAAAAGCTCTATTTTACAAACGGCAACGAGGTATTTGCTTCCTATTTTATTGTTGTTTTCGATCTTTTTGCTACTTCGCGGACATTATTATCCGGGGGGCGGATTCGTTGGTGGCTTAGTAGCGTCTATTGCATTTGTGCTTCACAGTTTTGCCTATGGTACAGATAATACAATGAAGATTTTGCATTATAAGCCTTTGTCTTTAATTCCTATCGGATTAGGGGTTGCTGTCATGAGTATGTTTTTACCAGTTTTTTTTGGCCTACCAGTAATGACAGGTTTATGGCTAAATCAGCCTATTCCTGTTATTGGTATGATTGGTAGTGCCTTATTTTTTGACCTTGGCGTGTATTTAGTTGTAATCGGTACCGTCTTAACTATTTTATTTACCATTTCATTAGAGACACACTAGTATGGAGCTGCTTTTAGTGATATTGATAGGAATTTTATATGCCTCGGGTGTATACCTCATCTTAAAGAGAAGTATGGTTCGATTGCTCTTAGGAATTATGTTACTAAGCAATGGGACGAATATGTTGATTTTTTTATTAGGAAACATCACGAAAGGAAAGCCCCCGGTCATTGAGCCCAGCTTAAAGGTTTTTGCAGATATTTATGCAGATCCTATCCCTCAAGCGCTGATCTTAACAGCTATTGTGATAAGCTTTGGTTTGACCTCGTTTGCTATTGTATTATTGAAACGCGTTTATGCGTTAATTGGTACAGATGATTTAGATAATTTGAATACGCCTGAAGAAGAAGATATATGATCGATAATAGCATTATAGCAACCCTCTTGGTGCATTTATTTATTGCTTTATTACAATTAACGTTTTGGAGGAAAACAGTTACACATCGAGTACTAAGTATTATTGGAAGTGTAATTGGGCTTGGTTTTGCATTTAATTTGTTTACAAAAGTATTTGACGGCGGGATTCTAACCATGAATGCGGGCAATTGGGAGGCTCCGTTTGGAATTGTATTCGTTGCGGACCTGTTGAGTAGCACTTTTGTATTGTTAACTGCAATTGCCGCACTTGCCGTTTCTATATTTTCAGCGACCGGTGTAGGGAGGGCCAGGATGCTCTATGGCTTTTTCCCAATTTTCCATTTCCTAATCATGGGATTGAACGGCGCTTTTTTAACCGGAGATATTTTCAATTTGTACGTATGGTTTGAAGTAATTATAATCTCTTCCTTCGTATTGTTAACACTTGGTGGGAGGAAAGCGCAACTGGAAGGTGCAGTTAAGTATATGGCTATGAATATTTTGGCCTCGACTTTCTTTTTAACAGGGATTGGGATACTGTATGGAATTACGGGCACATTGAATATGGCCGATCTTTCTCTAAAAGTTCTCTTAGTTGAAAATCAGTCTATAGTGAATTTGACAGCAATGTTTTTTCTGATCGGTTTCGGAATTAAATCGGCACTATTTCCCCTATATTTCTGGTTACCGTCTTCCTATCACACGCCGCCCTCTGCAGTGGCAGCGGTATTTGGAGGCTTACTGACAAAAGTTGGTATTTACGCTCTTTTGAGAGTTTTTACCTTGATTTTTGTTCCCAATGAGTTTATAAAAACCGTTTTTATGGGCATCGGAATTATGACGATTTTAACTGGTGCTTTTGGCGCGCTTATTAAAGATAATATACGGCGTTTGTTCTCTTATTTAATCGTTTGTCATCTTGGTTATGTAATTGGAGGTCTGGGCATCTATACAAAAATAGCTTTTTTGGGAGCTGTTTTTTATCTTATTCATGATATCATTGTGAAAACAAATCTCTTTTTAATCACGGGATTGATTCGACAGTTGAGAGGAAGCATGAACCTCTCAAAATTAGGAGGAATCTATGCGCAATATCCCAAGTTATCAATATTGATGGCTATTGTGTTGTTTTCTTTAGCGGGTGTTCCTCCACTTTCTGGTTTTTGGCCGAAGATTTATTTAATTGATGCAGCCTACGAAAGTGGAAATTACCTGTACATACTGGGAATTATTATAGGTAGCTTTATTACCTTATACCTGATGGCCAAGATTTGGTCTGAAGTATTTTGGAAGGATGCTTCTTCGGAGGCATTTATAGAAAATAAATTTGAACCTATGAATAGGTATAAAAAGGTGTTATTAGTACTGCCTATTTGTTTTTTAGCGCTTACGTCTTTGTATATAGGCTTAAATGCTGAAATGATTATTCAGGTGGCAGATAGAATAGCAAATGAGATGGTGGATACTTCATTTTATATTGAGGCTGTACTTGGTAAATAGAGATGAATTATGGTTAATAAATTTTTAATGAACCTACTGTTATCCTTTATTTGGGTAGCACTTACAGGTTCGATGTATTATTCCAATTTTCTGTTCGGTTTTCTATTGGGCTTTTTTATCCTTTGGGTAATGAACAAGAATGAAGAGGACAATCGATATTTTAATCGAGTGCCGAAGATAATAGGCTTTGTTTTTTATTTCTTATATGAAATGATAAAGGCGAATCTTCAAGTGGCTTATGATGTGATCACTCCTAAGTATTTTTTTAAACCTGGCATTGTTCGCTTCCCTTTAACAGCAACTTCTGATTTGGAAATAAATTTGATATCCATGTTTATTTCCTTAACGCCAGGTACCATACTTTTGGATGTGAGTGATGATAAAAAATGGATATTTATACACGTGATGTATTTGGATAGCAAAGAAAAGTTTATTTCGAGAATGAAATATAGTGAAAGAAGAATATTAGAGATTGTACGATGACTTTAGGTTTATATTTTGATTATGTAATTTTTCCGATTTTAACACTATCGGTTATCTTGTCCTTTATTCGTTTGTATAGAGGGCCAAATGTGGCCGACCGGGTTATTGCATTGGATTTAATAATTACAATAGGTACTGGTGTGGTAGCAGCTTATAGCATTCGCACGGGTCAAGCTTTGTTTCTCGATGTGGCAATGATTTTTGCATTAATTGCTTTCTTGGGAACAATTGCGTTCTCATTTTATTTAAGTAAAGGAAAAAAACAATGATAGATATTTTTATTGCGATACTCAGCACAATAGGAGCATTAGCAATCTTATTTGCTTCAATTGGCATTTTAAGAATGCCTGATTTTTATTTACGGCTTTCAGTTACGGTAAAAGCGGCCACTATGGGAGTAGGCGTTTTTTTGATTTGCGCAGCTATCGTATTTCCTGATGTTGAGGTAGCCGCTAAGGCCATTGCCACAATTTTCTTTTTATTGCTAACGGCACCAGTTTCGGCTCATACGATTGCAAGAACTGCCTACAGATCGGAGATTTCTATTTGGAAGGACACTTGGATCGATGATCTTGATGGCAAATATGAAAATAAAGAGAAAAAACCTTAATGTCATATAAGTTAGCAAAAGGCGCTGATGGTCCAAGACAAAGAGTAGATTAAATAACGATATTTGTCATTTGAATATTCAATTTCCGTTGATTATTTTTACTTATAAAATTAAATTTTTATAGCTGTAAATTATGGAAAGCAGACTGACGATTCTTGCATGTATTAGTATATCATTTCTTTTACTGGGAAGTGTTTTCGCTCAAGAAATTATCGCATCCATTAAATATGGAAAATATGGTTGTACCGCTAGTAAGTATGTAAACGGAGCTTATGAGTTCATTCCTCGTGGATCCTTCACAATAAATAAGGATGGGACCTATTCATACCTTGGTTTTGAAAAGCAAAGTAACGGAAAGTTTGTTGTCGAGAAGAATGGTGATTTGTCATTTACGGGTGGTTATCTTGATAAGGGCAAGGCCGAAAAAACTGACCGTCCTCACCGTTTTTATGTCGTTTTTCCTTCAAATCCTGACAACCGGTGGACTTGTTCTGCAAACGAAAAATAAAATTAGTTAAAAAATTATACCCTTTCCAAAGCCAGAAGCTCAAAGCAAGCCTATGTAATTCCGGTATTCTTCCGCTATTTTCTTGAGCTAATGTTTAGGTGGCTTTTTATTTTTAATGTAGTCGCTTATTACCTCACTTTAAACACAACCTTTTTGCCAATATATGTGTTATTAGGCTATAAATCTACAATTGAATTTATTAGACGGTAAGTAAACCAACAATAAAAGGCTAATTATAAATGTTTTGGATCGTTCTTTACAACTGATACAGCGGATAGTTACACATGGAACAGTTTCATTCCAGAAATTTATGGAAATGTGTTTGTACGATTCAGAGCTGGGGTATTATAACTCCAAGGAGCCAATTGTAGGGAGGGATGGAGATTTTTATACCAGCAGTACTTTTTCCCCAGTTTTCGGTACTGTAATAGGTAGACAATTGGAAGAAATGTGGCGTTTAATGGGCGAACCCGCATTCACTATAGTAGAGTACGGTGCTGGCACTGGAGCCCTCTGTCTGTCTATTCTCGATCACTTAAAGCACAACGATCGTATATATGCGCAACTGCGTTATTGTATCATTGAAAGAAGTTCTGCTATGCGTGAGCTAGAAAAAAACATATTGCATGAAAAGGTGGAATGGCTTGATTCCATCAAAGCCATCGATAGAATCAATGGTTGCATTTTATCTAATGAAGTTCTAGATAACTTTGCTGTACACAGGGTGGTTATGCAAAAAGAACTGATGGAAGTGTTTGTGAATTATGAAAACGGCTTTGCGGAAGAACTTAGACCAGCCAATGCCGAACTTAAAAATTATCTATTAGAGCAGGGCATTGAACTTCCTAGAGGCTATCAAACTGAAATCAATTTAGAAGCATTAGAATGGCTCAAAGATATTGCTGCTGCCTTAGAGAGAGGGTACGTTCTCACCATTGATTACGGTTACCTGAGTTCAGAAATGTATAAGGCATCTAGAAGTCAGGGAACCTTACTGTGTTACCATAGGCATAAGGTGCACGATGCAATCTATGAAAATATTGGCAAGCAGGACCTAACCGCTCACGTAAATTTTTCCGCACTCATCAACTGGGGAAATAAAAGTGGACTGGTGAAATGTGGTTTTTCAGATCAGTTCCAGTTTTTGATATCCCTTGGATTTAGGAAAGCGCTCATGGACATGCTTTCTAATGAAAAAGATATAGTTCGAGCCTCCCGGAAATTTGCTCTTATCAGTCAAACGCTGCTGAATGATATGGGCGGAAAATTCAAGGTACTGGCACAAAATAAGGGCGTAGGTAACTCAAAATTATCCGGGTTTGCCGATTAGTGACCAAGTGCATTTTCCTTTTGGATACTAACCACTCGTTTTTAAATTTCTACGTCTCGTCAAAGGATTATCACCCAATCAAGGGATTACCACCTTATGCCTCTTGAACTGACTTATATCTGTATTTAGAAGGTCTTCTATAAATAAGAATGAATGTCGATAATATTCTTCGATTTCAGAATTTTCCCTAAATTCCTCTACATCCCATTCAACAGGTGTGAAAACAGACTCACTCACCCGTGCTTTATCGAATCCAGCCAGCATTTCAATGCCAACTAATATCGTGTATCCTTCCTCCTTCAAATAGTGAAGGATCTCATGCGTTAACCTGTATTTCATGTGTGATATTGATAATCTATTGCAAATACAAATTTCAATATCAGTTTGTTTTAAGAAAGATTAAATTAATATTTTTGTTCATTGCTTATAGAAGTATTTGTCATTCAGTCTTATGCCAACGCTTCAGTGACCGAATCGGCAAGTGTGGTAGTTGGCCGGCCGATCAATTTGGAAAGAACTCTGCTGTCATTAAACAATTGGTTTTTCGAAGCCCCTTCATCCCAACTTGCAATCGCATTGGCGAAGTTTTCGTGCACACCAAAAGATTTCAGTATGCCTGCGTATTCATCTTTAGATAGGTTTCGGTAGGGAATATTTTTGCCAGTTTGCTTAGACACCTCGGCGGCGAGGTCTTTCAGCGTATAGCCAACATCGCCTGCCAATTCGTACACTTTTCCTTCTTGACCTTCACTGGTCAATACCACCGCAGCTGCTTCGGCATAGTCTTCACGTGTGGCCGAGGAGATCTTTCCATCACCTGCACTACCTATAAATTCACCTGCCTCTATGGCATTTATCACCGAAGCCGTATAGTTTTCTGTATACCAGCCATTTCTTAGAATAGTATGTGGTATGCCTGAAGCATTTAGCAGTTCTTCAGTTTCTAGATGCTCGGCAGCCAAGCTCAATGAGGAGCTGTCTGCATGGAGAAGACTAGTGTAAACGATCCATTTAATCTCGGCTTTGAGGGCAGCATCGATTATGTTCTGATGTTGTTCCTTCCTGTGTCCAACCTCACTTCCTGAAATTAGCAAAAGATGATCAATTCCTTTCAGAGCATCAGCCAGTCTTTCCGGTTTGGTGTAATCAAATGCCCGCGCTTCGATCCCAAGGTCGGCAGCCTTAATAGGCGATCGGACTAATGCTACTAGATTTTGCGGATTAACCCTTTGTTTTAATTTCCTCACTACCAAACGACCCAGTTGTCCGGTAGCCCCTGTAATTCCTATCTTCATAATTATTATCTATGTATTTAATAACAACCATTAGGTTAACATTTAAAATAAAATTTAGTTGAACTAATCCACTATTTTCAATTTTCTTCAATTACATGGGCTCATGTTTTTAACAGGTACTCCTAAAGGTCAATCTATGGAAATAATTACATTACCTGTTTTTTGTCCCAATTCTACATATTGATGGGCTTCGACGATGTCTTTCAAGCTGTATTGCCTATCGATAACCGGACGGAACGAACCTTGCTCTGCAAGATCCCGAAAGTAGAGTGCATCCTCCTTCCGTGTTGAAGGGAGTGGAAATAGCACCTTCTTTCCTTTTCCCCAAGGGGTGGTCATTGCCAACCAGATATTTTCCCATCTTTTACCCAATTCTGTCGAAATATAGATACCTTGTGGCTTCATCAACGGTTTACACTGGCCAAACGAGCTCTTTCCGACGGCATCGAATACAAAATCGAAACAATGGGCTGTTTTCGTAAAATCCTGCTTTTGGTAATCTATTACTTCATCCGCTCCCAGTGACTTAACCAGTTCAATATTTTGGGTATTTGCCACAGCTACGACAAAAGCTCCTAAGTGCTTTAACAACTGTACGCCAGCAGAACCTATAGCTCCGGTAGCGCCGTAAACCAAAACAATATCCCCTGCTTTTACTTTTGCCGCCTTGATGATGCCAAGGGCATAGTGGCTACCCTCCGTCATTGCAACGGCCTCATAATAGTCCATACCTTGGGGAATCTTGGCCATTGCACCGACTTCAGATATTACTTTGTACTCTGCATGCCCTCCAAACTTGCTGTCGTCGAATCCGAAAATCCGGTCGCCTACATTGTATAACTGAACCTCGTAACCCTTTGCGGTGATTTCACCGGCAAATTCACAGCCTAGAATCCTAAGTTTCGGACTTAACAGCCCACTGAACAGACGAGAAATAAAGTACTCCGCACTTCGAAAACCTGTATCCGTGCGGTTCACTGTACTAGCATGTACTTTTATCAGCACTTCATTGTTCTTGGGAATAGGAACAGGAACATCCAATAGACTCACAACTTCAGGTCCCCCGTAACGGGTGTAAACAGCAGCTTTCATTTTCTTTTGCGAAAAGGATATGGTTAGCGGTATAGTTTTCATCCATTAAATATACACTCAAATTTCCTAAAGATACTACTGTATCCCCTAAGCTATAAATAAAAGTGCTCTTCAGCTTCTTTTAGTGCAAGAAAGCTTAATATCTTCTTTTAATTCCCTTAATACTTACTTAACCTTTGAACAGTACGTTTGTGCCCGAAAGAAATGCAAAGGTATTGTGTCTCTCTAATATCTAAAATTTTAAGAAACCAAACAATTAAAAAACGCATGAAAATACTTTATCATAGTGTAATGCTTCATTTTCGATCTCTTTTAAGAAACCTCGTCTTAATGAAATTAACTCTTGTTTTTGTGATGACAATCTTCTTACAGCAGGGAAAATCAGCCGAGACGAAGTTCGTTGCAGTAAACAGTGAATCAGTAAAAGATGCCAAATCAGGCAACCTTTCACAGCAAATAATAGAAGGGGAAGTCATTGATGAGACCGGAGAGATTATAGCGGGTGTTAGTGTAACAGTAAGAGGAGGGACAAAAACAGTTACAACTGATGGTTCTGGAGCCTTTAAAATCGAATCCAAATTAGGAGACATCTTGGTGTTTTCCCATCTTGGTTATATTTCACAAGAGAAAACAATTAATGAGCTTTCTTTTATCAGTGTTACTATGATTGAAAGAACATCGGATTTAGAAGAGGTTGTAATAGTAGGCTTTGGTACGAAGAAAAAAATAGATATCGCAGGGGCGATAGATCAAATTTCAGGAAAAGAATTGGAGTCTAGGCCGGTTGCAAACGTTGTCCAAGGCTTACAAGGCGTTAGTCCGGGTTTAAACATCAGGTACGGTGGCGGTTCACCAGGTTCCTTACCCGATATTAACATAAGAGGGTTTACCTCTATTAATGGCGGTAGTCCATTGATTGTTATTGATGGAATTCCTGCCACCAGCACAGATGATATGTTGCGGTTAACACCTTCTGACATTTCCTCATTTACTGTATTACGCGATGCGGCATCGGCTGCAATATACGGCGCACGTGCAGCTTTTGGTGTGATTTTGATCACCACGAAACAAGGTTCGGCAGGTAAGCATACCATTAGTTATAATAACTTTGTTTCATCTGGGAAACCTACTATTTTACCAATGCCTGTCACCGATCCCTATATCTTTTCTCGTGTTCTGGAAACCGCCACCAATAACACCCCTTGGGATTATGTAAATTATTCTGATGAACATTATAAATGGGCAAAAGAACGTTCAGATGACCCATCAATGGCTGACACTCGTTTAGATCCATCAGATCCGCGGAGGTGGGCATATATGGGAAACAATAATTGGTACGATTATTTTCTTAATAATTCAAGCGTTTCCCAGAATCATACCTTGTCATTGTCTGGTGGCGTAAATGTTAATGAGCGTCCGCTTACCTATTACTTATCGGCTGATTACGCGAAAGAAAATGGACTTAATAAACTGACAGATGACTATTGGAACCGTTACGGCTTGCGTTCAAGAGTTGCTTTTACTCCTTTGAGGTGGCTTAACATAGATAATAACCTAAATATCTATGAAACAAACCGCGCTTTGCCCAATGCTAATATCACAAACTTGTATTATTTACAGCCGACCGATGTGGCCATAAATCCGGATGGATCTTGGGCGAATACAGAAGCCGGACGACTAGCTGCTCGTTTGGTGGATGGCGGGAGCAATCGTCAAGACATGTTCGGTTTTCATAATGTAACGGCCGCTGTCGCCACTTTTCTAGATGGTGATTTGAAGGTAAACGGGGACGCTTCGTTTAAACGTGAGTTATGGAAATATCATAATGACTCTAAAAAATACAAAATTGGATATGGTCCGGATGATATTAGAGAAGAGGGAGGCAATGGCTATGTCAGTGAAAGTAATGGATATTTATATAATAATGCGTTTAACCTATATTCAACCTACAAAAAGACGATCAATGACCATTATTTGAGCGCAATGTTGGGTTTTAATAGTGAAAACTACAGCTATTCTACCGTCAATGCTCAACGCGATATTTTAATCTCGTCTTCTTTGCCTTATTTAGGCCTTACTACGGGTGATGCTAAAATAGACGCCAATTATAATGCTTATGCAACTCAAAGCTTTTTTGGTAGATTGAACTATATCTATAAAGATCGCTATATTGTAGAAGGAACCGGCCGTTATGATGGTTCATCTCGATTCCCGACCCAAAGTCGTTGGGGATTTTTCCCATCGGCCTCCCTTGCATGGATTGCAAGCTCGGAAGACTTCTTTCAGCCTCTTTCTTCTGCGGTGTCCACGTTTAAGCTGCGTACCACCTATGGCGATTTGGGTAATCAGAACGTTGGGAATTTCGCCTATTTGCAATCTTTGATTGCGGGTACTACAAACTATTTAATTGATGGAACACAAAGGCAGATAATTACGGGTGCTCCACAATTGTTTATCGACCCGGAAACCTATACTTGGGAAAGAGTATCCACGCTCAATTTGGGTGCTGACCTTGGATTATTAAATGATAAGGTTCTTTTCAATTTTGATTATTATATTAGAGATACCAAAGGAATGTTGGTAGCAGGTCAGGAATTGCCGGCGGTTTTGGGAACTTCTGTCCCCGCACAAAACGCAGCAGACCTAAGAACCAAAGGATGGGAATTATCGGTGACCTATAACAACAGATTTGACCTTAGATCTAAGCCTTTCGGTTTCCAAACTAAAATCTTTTTGGCCGATTCTCGCTCAACGATCACAAAGTTTCAAAACGACCAGAACCTATTTTCATCTTATCGGGTAGGACAGGTCTTAGGTGAGATCTGGGGATTGGAGAATGACGGTTTGTTCCAGAATCAAGCGGAAATTGATGCTTTGGATGAAAGCAGTCTTATTCCATGGGGCGCTCTAAATATCGTTCCCGGTTGGCCAAAATACAAAGATCTGGATGGCGATAATAAAATAGAAAGGGGATTAAGCACCGATGATCCTAAAGACCTAAAAATTATAGGAAATAGCAGAGATCGATATACTATTGGTGCAAATGTTAATATGAACTGGAGTGGATGGGATCTATCAGTATTTTTACAAGGGGTATTGAAAAGAGATTATTATCCTCGTCATTATTTGTTTTGGGGGCCGTTTCAACAGCCATATGCAAACGTATATCCATGGAATCTTGATTTTTATAGAGGTGTAGATGACTCACCAGAGCAAATGGCAAAACATTCTGCATCTTATATAGATGCGGGCTTAGCCAATGCTAATACAAATTCTTATTATCCTGTATTGCAATCTTGGCTTGCCGATGCAAATTATGGTGCAGGGTTAGATATACCGCAGACTCAGTATTTACTGAATGGCTCTTTTTTAAGAGTCAAGAACATATCTCTTGGATATACTCTACCGGAAAAATTAACCAATAGATTGAATATTAATCGGTTAAGGGTGTTTGTGTCTGGTGAAAATATTTATGAGTTCTCATCCATCAAGAAATTTATTGACCCCGAAGCCGTAAATCAAGGTTATAATGCCTGGGCATATCCTTTTAGCAGAAAGTATGCAATAGGTTTAAATCTAGATTTCTAAAGGCGTAAAACATATTATTTAAATTAGTCATGAAGAAGAATATATATATATTATTTGCAATTCTTGGAATCGCGTTCGGGGCATGCAACAAAGATAACCTTGATCGATTTCCACAAACCTCAATTTCACCCAATGTTTTCTTCAACTCTGAAGAAGATCTGGCTCTTTATGTGAACGGGTTATTGTCATTGCCCGATAGAGGCTCTTATTTGAGTGATCAAAATAGCGATAACCTGGCCACCACTTCCGCAGTGGAAATTAAGAATATCATGGCGGGCAATGCCAATGCGCAGAATATTACCAGCGGATGGACTTGGACCAGACTTCGTAATATCAACTATTTTTTAGAGAATTATGATAAAGCCGCTGTGAATTCAGAAGTTAAAAAGCACTATGTTGGTTTGGCAAAATACTATAGAGCTGTATTTTATTTAGAAAAGGTAAAACGTTATTCGGATGTGCCATGGTATTCTACGACCTTAAATCCAGGTAGTGAGGAGTTATTCAAAGCAAGTGATTCTCGAACGCTGGTAATAGATAGCATAATGGCTGATCTCGACTTTGCTTACAAAAATATCAGGGAGAAAGTTCCAACGGGAACACCCAATAAATGGTCGGCTGCTGCCTTTTATATTAGAACAGCTCTCTATGAGGGTACTTATCGCAAATATCATCAAGAACTCAATCTGGGAGCGACCGCCAACAGTTTTCTTGAAATTGCCGTTAAAACCAGTGAGGAAGTAATGGGATCTGGGAAGTTCTCGATCTATAACACCGGAAAGCCACAAGAGGATTATGCCGCTCTGTTTGCTAGTCAGGACCTGTCTTCTAATCCTGAGGTGATCTTGAATAACGTTTTTGACCAAACGAAAAACCGGGGACAAAATTATAATACCACCTTGTTTGGGGAGTATGAGCAGTCTCCAGCTAGAGGATTGATTCAAGCTTACTTGATGAAAGATGGAACTCCATTCACTTCTCTTCCAGGTTATGAGCAGTATAGTTTTGTTCAGGAATTTAGAGATCGTGACCCTCGACTGGCTCAGACAATAGTTTATCCAGGATGGATCAGAGCCGCGGACCAGACTCCTCTTGTTCAAAAACTGAATAAAAACTTTACTGGATATCACCAGCTAAAGGGTTATATGAATACTACAGACAATGTGATTCTGAATGGCGCGGACTTTGCCGTATATCGCTATGCAGAGGTATTATTAAGTTATGCCGAAGCGTTGGCGGAATTAGGAACCTTAAGTCAATCTCACCTTGATAAATCCATAAATTTATTGAGAAGTCGTGCGGGGATGCCTAGCCTCAACTTGGCGCAGGCGAATGCTACTCCAGATCCGATTTTAAAACAGAAATATAATAATGTTGAAAGCAATCAAGGGGTAATTTTTGAAATCAGAAGAGAACGAAGAGTCGAGTTGGCACTTGAAGGTTTTAGATTTGACGATTTGATGAGATGGAAGGCCGGTAAACTACTCGAGAAAAGCCCTGAGGGAATGTATTTTCCAAGCTTAGGAAAATATGATTTAACCGGTGATGGGATCGAAGATATTATTTTAATTGACATGGCGAATTCTATACCCGCCGAAAATCAAAAGGAAGTAAACGCTTTAGGAGTGAAGTTGATATACTACAGAACAGGCGGAATAGGATCAGACGCTACTGTATATCTGAAAAATGGAACAGCGGGGGGACCGATCGTAACTGGGGCAGGATCTCGTATATTTGAGGAACCCAAGTATTATTACCGTCCCATACCACATTCGCAAACTACTCTGAATCCGAATCTGAAACAATTGTTTGGCTGGTAGACGGCAGCTTTTATTTAACGAAACTACCTTAGACCTATTACTGGTTTAAGGTAGTTTATTTTAATCTAAGGATGAAAAGAAGAACGATTTTAAAGGCAGCCGGACTAACTGCTGGCGCTTTGTTAACTTCAGGCCTTCCGGCTTTAGCGAAGCCCAATAGAACAAAGAGCAAACTGGCTTTTTCAATTGCCCATATTACCGACGTACACATTAGAGAAGGGGACAATGCTCCAGAACGGTTCAAGAAATGTCTTAATCAAATTATTACAAAGCATAAGCCAGATTTCTTTCTAAATACTGGAGATTCTATTCATGATGCCTCTTATGATGATGTAAAATATGATCAGGTGATCCAGCAATGGGGACTCTGGGATGAATGTGTTAAAATGCTGTACCAATTTGAACTGTATAGTTGTATTGGTAATCACGACCCATGGTGGAAGGCCCCTTCAAAAGAGCATGAAATGTATGGCAAAGATTATGTTGTAAAACGGTTAAAAATTCCGAATCGTTATTATAGTTTTACCAAAAAGAATTGGCATTTTATTGTATTGGATGGCAACAACAGTAATATTTCTTTAGATCAAGAGCAGTATGAATGGCTTGAAAGAGAATTAGAAACTTTACCGGCGTCTACACCTACATTGGTAATGTCTCATTATCCTATTTTGGGTACTACTCAAGTCCTCGTTGGGGGCGGTCATTCAGACTTTAAGAGGCTGAATGATCTGTTTTATAAGCATCATGACAAAGTAAGAGTATGTCTCAGCGGGCATAACCATTTGTCTGATAAAACGAGTTATAATGACGTTTTATATTGCTGTAATGGCTCTATGAGCGGCTTTTGGTGGGGAAAAGGGGACGAAGAATCTGCTGGAGACGGGTATTACTTAGAAACTCCGCCCGGATATGCCATTTTGAATTTGTATGAAGATGGGACAGTAGAGAATGAGTATTTTGCACATACTTTTAAATAGCGATTATCGATAATATTGATCTGAACGGACAATAAATAGTTAAGGAAATAACAGATACAAACATGAGATATTATATGTGTAGATCTTTTTTTATTCAGATCGTCGGCTTTTTTGTTTTTATTTTAACATTAGGCTTCGGGAATGAGTTAAAAGGTCAAATTGCAGTAAAACAAAGTTTTGAAGACCTGCCAAAAGACAGGGTAAAGATAGGTATAAACGGATTTGCTTTGAACTTAGGTGAGGATGCCCATAATAGAAAACCCGTAGAGCTGACGATTGATAAGAACGTTTTTTCGACATCCTTTTCGTTACTATTTTGGGTTAAGGCAGCACCAGATGGCTTTGATTACGATATTGCTACTTTGGATTTTGTGGGCAAGGACTCTCTACATACAGAATGGACAATAGGAAAACAAGCTAATGGCGCTTGGAGCTGGGTGAGTACTGATAAGGGCAAGGTTAATTATCAGTATAGACCCACTGCGGCTAGACAGAGTATTGCGAGCGATGAATGGAGTATGATCGGTGTTAATTATGATGCTGAGCATGAGGATATATGGTTTTATTATAATGGAGAAAACGTTGCCATATATCATGTCGGATCAAAATACCCCTCAGATCAAGGTGTGCAGCTATCGATTGGAGGAAAGCAGATAGGAGCTTTGGGAGAATGGCATACGTTTAATGGAAGTATAGATGAGTTAGAAGTCCATAGTTCGTTTTTACTACCGCGAGAGATGAAAAATCGATATCAGGAGTTTTATACAAAAGATGAAAGTAATGGGGCAGAAGAAGCCGCCTCTGAACTGAAAGTAATGAGTTTCAATATTTGGCATGGCGGAAACGAAACCGGGAAATATATAGGACCCCAACGGGTTGCGAATATGATCAGGGATAATGGAATTGATATCGTTGCCTTACAGGAAACATATGGTTCTGGTGAACAGATTGCCGATGCTTTAGGGTACTATTTTTATTTGAGGAGTACCAATCTCTCTATTCTGAGCAAATTCCCCATTGAAGAAACATTGCCAGCGCACCATCCATTTTATAGCGGAGCTGCTCGGATCGGATATCGACCCGGCAAGCAAATAGCTTTCGTGACCAATTGGTTGAATTATCCTGTTGATTATTGGGATTTATTTGAGAATGGAAAGACAATAGATTCTCTTGAATGGTATAAGCAGCAGGTTGCTGGAAATAAAGGGACATTGGCAAAAATATTAGAGGTTTTACGTCCGGCTCTTCACCAGACCGATAGTATCCCGTTAATATTCTGCGGAGATTTTAACAGCGGTTCTCACCTAGATTGGATCGGTCAAACCAAACACCTTAATAATGGGCATATAATGCCTTTTCCTTCTAGCCAATTGATGTATGATGAAGGGTTTAAAGATTCTTATAGACAAGCTTTTTCAGATCCAGTTCAAGATAGGGGAATTACCTGGTCACCTACTTTTACTAATGCATTTAAAGATCGGATCGACTATATTTACTATAAAGGACAAAATATTAAAGTTAAAGATTCAGCTATTATCAACTCGGCACTTTATAAATTTCCGTCGGATCATGCGGCTGTCATCACTACATTCCAAATATTATACTAGTATTACTTATTATTATTGATTATGAAAAGATATTATATTACCCTCTTTGTTTTTTTACTCACGCTTAGTGTTAGCGCTCAAAAACAACGTAAAGCTGTTTTTATTATTATTGATGGAATCGCTGCGGACATCATTGAACAAAATCGTCCACCCTATTTGCAGAATATCATGAAAGAAGGCTCCTATATCCGCGCTTATCAAGGCGGCGAGAAAGGAAACTATAACGAGTCGCCCACGATATCCGCTGTTGGTTACAATAACGTCTTGACGGGTGTATGGTATAATAAGCATAATGTGCCAGACAACGCCATCAAGGACCCTAATTACAATTATCCAACTATATTCAGATTATTTAAAGATACCTATCCCACAAAAAAGACCGCAATATTTTCCAGTTGGGAAGATAATCGGACCAAGTTATTAGGCGACGGATTAAAAGAAACAAATGGTTTAAAAATAGATTATGTTTTTGACGGATATGAATTAGATACCATCCGATTCCCTCATAAAAATTATCAATACATGAGTGCTATAGATGATGAGGTTAGTGAAAAAGCCAAAATAACCATTCAGGAGAAGGGACCAGATATGTCTTGGGTTTACATGCAGTATACGGATGATATGGGGCACCGGTTTGGAGATAGCCCAGAGTATTTAGCAGCGGTACAGGATATGGACCGACGTGTCGGAAAGATATGGGAGGCCGTAAAGCATCGCGAGAAAGAATTCAATGAAGATTGGCTATTCATCGTTACTACAGATCATGGAAGAGATGAAGCAACGGGAAAGGGTCATGGAGGACAGTCTGAAAGACAAAAATCGGTATGGATTGTTTCTAATAAAAAGTTAAATAACAATTATACGAACTTCTTAAAACCATCGGTAGTTGATATTTTACCTACAATTGCTCGATATATGTCTGTTCCTATTCCTCGAAATACTTTATTCGAGTTGGATGGAGTGCCTTTAACTGGAGAGGTTTCAGTTGGCCATCCGACGTTAAATTACTTTCAAAATAAGTTAGATATTTCCTGGGTGCCTTTAGGTTCTGAAAAGGAAGATGTGAAAATCTGGGGAGCGCCTACAAATTATAAAAAGGAAGGTGGCGAAGATAAATATAAATTATTGGGGTCTTTTCCTTTAAAAGCTGGGCATGCTGTCATCCCTGTGCTAGAAAACACTTCAGGATTTTACAAAATAGTAATTGAAGGGAAGAATAATAGTGTCAATCGGTGGTTTAAAAAAGAGTAGAATTAGCATTTGGATGTGTATCGTAAAGAGCTATTTCGATAAACCAAGAAGTTCTTTACGATACACATCCAAATATGCCTTAATGGCTTGTTGTTTGATTTCTTCCTCAAACTTCATCTCTTCTTCTTCCCCCTCGGTGAAAGAGCGCCAGAACTGTCTCTCTTTTTGGATCTGACATAAGAGAATTCTCGATAGGTTCATTGTCCTCGCCTTCCTCATTTTCTAAATCTCTAAGTACCGCTTCATGAGGATCGTATTCTTCCGGATGTACTTCTTCCGTCTTATTTTTCTCCTGAGAATGATAATATAGAAAATCTCCCATCATATGTACATAAGATCCGAAATCCCAATCGTATCCTCGTTCTCGTAAAAAGCGAAAAATAAAGCGGTAAGCGTCCGTGAAATCGTAGTCTTCGATATTCGCTTCTTTGCGGCTCATCTCAAGGTTTACCTTGTGATTATGGTATCGGTCAATTCCCTCTAGAGTGTCTGGCAGTATTTCAAATTCTTGGAGTGCCGACAAAAGAAAGTCATTAGGATTTTCTGTGCTTGCAATAGGTTTGGCGAGACGATAAGAATTGCCCTCACCATCGAAAACGACGTGTGGGTAATCAAAAATTTCAATCACTGCATATGCCAAGATAAGGGTCGTTTCCAATTCATCATTTATGATATCGTAACAATTCTCTGTCATGAACTCTTTCACCGAAAGAGGAAGCTCCCTATCAACTTTGCGGTTCTTCCTACTTAAATGTAGTCGTCGTAAACGATACCATTTGTATTCCCAAAGCAGATGGGGGCGGAAAAAAGAAGCAAATTCTGAATGCCATAATCCTTCAGGCGCAATACATTGCCTGAAGGCTTCCTTTGCAGAAAACAACTCAAATAGCAGATCTTTACAAATGGATACTGGCACTGGTGGATAGTGTTTTCGTTCCATAGTTTTATATAATCGTTAGGCTAATATACTTTTATTTTAGAAATTTTACAACAAATTGACTAGGTAGTTTGTTATGATTAAGTGTTGTGACTTGTTTTTAAGTAGGAAATTACCAAAATACTATGGAGAATCTCAAATTGACAGCTGACATGAGCCTTTACAGTCGAAGACTTGAAGAAGATATCCATAGCCTACACCATAAATCCCAAAATAGCCATTATAAGGAGTCTTACGCCCTAATAGAGGAGTTGTATCCAGCAGTAGTTGACGGATATTTCTTTTTTGAAAGGAAGAACTTTATATTGGAAAATACCTATGGTTCACTATTGTTAAGTGTTAGCTTGGTGGTTCTCAAAATGGCTGAAAACGAGGAGTTAGATAGAGGACTTAAAGAGAAACTATTCTCTCTACTTATTAAGAATCTTTACAATAGGATAAGGTATAAGAACTCAATAAAAATGTACGAATCTTATGATGCATGTCAAAAGTTGGCAATTCAATTGGGGAAAGAAGATTTATTGCTAAACTATCTTGATCAGCGTCTTTGCTTTAACAACGGTAGAGAGGATAACTTTTTTTCGATTAGTAGATTCCAATTACTTTATCATGAGGGTCGTATTTTGGAAGCAATGGCCTTTTTAGAGGCAAAAAAGCATCAAGATAAGTATTTCGAATGCGATGTAGCTGAATTTTTTCTTAAGGATAATAATTTATCAATGGCCAGAGAAATGATCGTCCCTAATTATGAACTTACATTTCAAAATGAAAATAACCTGTCTCGTATTATTAGAGAAGCCTGGCAAAACTTAATGGTTATGCTCTGCTACACAGAAAATAACATGGTTTTATTGAAAAAATGCCTGAATGACATCGTCATGCAGGAGGGTAATTATATACGAGCTTTTATGCCTGGTGAACTCAAGCGATTGTCAAGTGACGAGGAATGGGAAAGCTATTATCCAAAGATCAAGGCTTTAGTAGAAGCACAAGATCTAGCAAGAAGTTCCAGAGATTTTCCAATCAGTCTTGCATATTTCTATGCTGAGGTTGGAGAGTATGAAAATCTTATGACCATCATTCGGCAATATGACGCCTCGGAAATTGAGCAGTTTTTCAGGTATCTTTTACCTGTTTATAAAGAGGAAGTAATAAGTATGTATATCCCGTATTTTAAAAATAAAATCAATGAAAAGAATTTGGATTTTATTCTTTCGGAGATGACCCATATATTATTTAAGATTCCATCGGCTATTAGTCCATTCAATGGAATCCTTTATCCATTTGGACAAAGCTTTATTTTGGAAGGCGATTCGCTAAGAAATGAACGCTTTTGATTTGAAAATTAAAAAGGCTTTGGGTTTGTTAAGCACTATTTTTAAAATGCCATACCAAATACCCGATGAATTCTAAAATTCTTTTTTTATAAGCAGTTGAATTCAGCGGATTGTAAGATCGCCAGTATTTATTTCAATACCCTGATAAAAATGAACCAACCAAGAATCTGTTAGTTAACAATACTTGAAGATGATATAATTTTGTTATCTGCATATTGCCATGCTTCATCAAAAGCGGCTTTAACTTTCCGTGCCTCCATGTCTTTCTTCTGATATATTAGTGAATTATATAAACCTCTTAGTGCCCAACCGTTTTTTTTCAATATTTGCAAGTCTTTACGATAAACATTTTCCGCCTCAATATATTTTCCGGCTTTTAGCAGCACTGCTCCTAAATGATGCCTTACAGAAAAAAACCAGTCCGGTGGTTCATTATAATTTAAACTATCTTCTATTTCAACGGCTTCCTTGAGCAACGAAATGGAGGTCTCGTATTGGTTTTGTTGAGCAGCTATTTCGGCAGATAGGATTTTCATTGAAATTTGTACAAGGTCTTCCATACTATTAATTTCCCAAACAGTAAGGTGTTGAAGTATAGTATCGGCGGATAATTCTTTTAAGATACCTAATTCTTTTTTTGCAATGGATATTTCTTGTCTCCCTAAATATGCCATTCCTTTTGCATAATGCCAGATTGCCTGTGGATATACAAGATCTTTTTCCGGCGGGGGAAGGGAAAGAATAGTATCCCACATTGCAAATTTTGAAGCAACATAATAAGGAATGGTATAGTAATGTTGCAAGGTCCCCCAGCCTTGCTGACGCATAATATCTTTTGGCATATGCTGCTGCAGTTTTTTTGCTGCTGTCCAAGACAATTTGGAATTACCTTCTAATGCAGCAGTTGCAGTCAGAAAATGATAATTGTGAGGATAATAGGCCAGCGGATAAACACCTTGTGCGTGACAAGCAGCCGTATAAATGCTGTCTACTTCCACAGACTGAAGATTCGAGAGAGAGCCAAGATGATAATCTCCGGTTTTGATATAAATATGCGAAGGCATATGCACCAAATGTCCGGCTCCGCGAACTAATGTGTCAAGTAATTTGGCACTTGTCAATGCTTTTTCTGGAGTTGCGGAGGCTTCCATTGCGTGAATATAAAAATGATGTGCTCCAGGATGCTTCGGATTAATTTTCATCAGATGTTCTAATACTGTAAGCAGTTCATGCGTCCAGTCTTTGGGCTTTTTTGTTTGCTTGTCATATAAATCCCAAGGATGTAGGTTCATCAATGCTTCAGCATAAAGAGCTCCAATGTTGGGGTCAGAAGCATATTGGTCATACACTTTTTTCATTTCTGCAGCGTACGCAACATCCAAATATGTTCTATCTGAGGGCGGGTGTTTCGAATACCTTGAAGATAAAGCATTAATCAATTTAATTTCTTTGGGTGTGGCATTATGGGAAAGTGACTGTGCTTTGACAGTTGCATCATAAGCCCGTTCAAAATTTCCTTCTTCCATTCCGCCATTATAGTTCGGTCCCAACACATATGCATATCCCCAATAAGTCATAGCACAAGTAGAATCCAACCGGGTGGCTTCATAAAAAGACCTTGCCGCTTCTGCGTGATTGAAACCATACGACAGCATCATTCCCTGATTGAAATATTCCTGTGCTTCTTTATTAATTGTTGAAATGTTGAAATTAATGCCTTCTAATCCTTTAAACTTCGGCGCTTTCTTTTCTGATGTATACCAATCTATGTCAGTGGTTTTTGGACTATAGCAGCTAACAATTTGGGAATATTTTTCTTTTGTCTCATTATTGTTCTTACATCCAAATAAGAATAAAACTGAGAATAGAGTTAAATAGATTCTATCCATAAAAGTAGTTTTAATTAATTTTAAGAATAGATAACGAGTATATTGCCAATGCTGTTTTAATTTTATAAAAAAAATAGCCAATACGAACAATATTTTGTGATAAAGTGCACAAAGCCTGATTGTTATATTTAAGAACTACATTGTCAGAAAGCTAAGGAACACTTTCAAAGGGCAAGCAAGGCGTATCTCACTGCTAATTTATAAGTTATTGTGAATTGGCTAAGGAAGTTTTCTCCAATAATACAAAGATAACATGCCTAATCCCATGATCAGTAAGTAACAGAGCATTCCTATTTGTTCAATTTCGACTTCGTAACCTTTTTCAACTAATGCGTTGTAAAACCCTGTTTCGTTTTTGAATCCAAAAAACCATTGTCCGAAATTCCATGCCGTATGGAGGCCGATAGGCAAGGCTATGCCCTTTGTTTTAAGTGCCGCTAAACCAAAAAGTAATGCTCCCGTACCCGATCCTAAAATGGCTTGGGGCCAGGTCATTCCTCCTAAAGCATGTTCTAAAATGAATATAATGGCTACGAACAATTGAGCCATCCATGGTCCGACTACATAATTCAAACTGCGCAAAGGATATCCACGAAATGCTAATTCTTCTCTCAGTGCTACCATAATGTACAATAATAAATTTATACTAATCATCGAAAGGCCAATTTCAGGAGAAAGGACTAATGTTAGATGTCCGGTTAATGATACAAGCAAGACTTGTAAGGCGGCCAAAAATAGCCCAATTATAAATCCAATTGATAATCGAGAGATACTAAAAGAGCTAGGCAGTACACCGACATCTTTTAACCCGATCTTTTCCCAGCGAACAAATAGAATAGTCAATACAAAAGCGCCGATAGCGGATATTGTTGCTGTTAGAATCTGTGACCAGAATATTGGTATTCCCTTTGTTAATCTGGAAGATATGGCCAAAACTACAATGCAGATCAACCAAAATAATAAGGACTTGAATAAGGTATATTTCCATTTGAGATCTTTTCTCATTCCTTTCATTCTCTCCAAAATTTAAGTTAAATATCGATAAATATTTTTTAAAATTATTTCGGAATTGATGGACATGTGAATGTCTCTCTAAATGGCATGGGGATAGAGTTTAGAGATTCTAAATTGTTACAAATTAAATAAATACAGGATATGTGGCTTTTTCTAAAATTTAAAGGATTTGTTCGTCATCGCTATAATATGCATATTTGAATATGGGAACATTAATTATTCATTTTAAAAATAATTTATTTAAAACTTTAATTTCAGTTTTGCTTTTTCAATTCTTCTGTGTTTTTAGTTATGGGCAGGTTTACAAATTGGAAAATCTTGATATAAATTTAGAAAATTATACCTATCCATTTTCAGTAAGTTTTTTAGAGATAAACAATCAAAATCAACCAATGAAAATGGCTTACATGGATGTTAAACCTGCTACACCGAAATGGTAAAAGTATTTTACTTTTACATGGAAAGAATTTTAATGGTGCTTATTGGGAAACAACCGTTAATGCACTTGCCAAAGCAGGTTATAGGGTAATAGTTCCTGACCAAATTGGGTTTGGAAAATCTTCTAAACCTTTAAGTTTTCAATATACTTTTCAGCAATTAGCGTTAAATACAAAGACTTTACTTGACCATTTAAAAATACCGAAGACAGCAGTTCTTGGACATTCCATGGGTGGCATGTTGGCTACTAGGTTTGCATTAATGTATCCTGAATCAACTGAGAAACTTATTCTTGAAAATCCGATAGGCCTTGAAGATTGGAAATTGAAAGTACCTTATAAGCCGATAAGCTGGTGGTATGAAAATGAATTGAAAAGTAATTTTGAAAGTATTAAAAATTATCAATTGATTAATTATTACGATGGGAAGTGGAATGATAACTTTGATCGTTGGGCAAAATTACTAGCCGGCTGGACTCTTAATAAGGATTACAAAATCATTGCCTGGAATGCAGCTTTAACTTATGATATGGTTTTCACACAACCTGTCTTTTATGAATTTAAAAACATTAGTAGTCCTACTTTATTAATTATAGGTGATCGAGATAAAACAGCCATAGGAAAACCATTGGTCAGTGAAGAGGTACGCGCAACGATGGGAAATTATAAGCAACTAGGAAAGGCAACAAAAGATCTCATCCCTAATGCCCAGTTAGTAGAGCTAGAAGATGTAGGTCATTTGCCGCATATAGAGGCATTCGAACGCTTTATCACTCCCTTGATAAAGTTTTTAGAAGAGTAACTAAATGGATTGAAAGAATTAGGTGATTTCATTCCGTCTTTTCGTAAAGGTTGTTTCTGTACGCTGTGCCCCATTTAGTAATTTCATTTATTATGGGCTCAAGGGTCTGTCCATATTCAGTAACTTCATATTCCACCGTTATTGGTTTGGTGTTAAGAACAGTACGGGTAACCAGACGGTTCATCTCCATATCCTGCAACTCTTTTGACAGCATTTTTGCTGCAATACCGTCCACTTCACGGAGCAAATCCATAAAACGCATTTTTCCGCCTTCCATCAGCGTCCCTAAAATATGAAATTTCCATTTCCCCGATAGGATTTCCATGGTATCCTTAATAGCAGTTATCCGAACTTTACAAACCGGAGATTTATTTATTCCTTGTTTTTCTGTCATTGATTTATAGTCTTTAATTCAAACACAAAAGTACAAAAATTTAGGTAGTTTCCAATTGGTAACTAGTTTCCAAAGGGTAACCCATGACTTTGGTAAACTGCCCGTGCCTTATCTTTGTAGCAGATTAAAGAATTAAAAACTATGAAAAATTACAAATTGATCTTTTGGATTTCGACTGGATTGTTTTCCGCATTTATGCTATTCAGCGCCTATGGTTACCTTACATCAGAAGAAATGAAAGGGGCATTTACACACTTAGGTTTTCCTGCTGATTATTTTAGGATAGAATTAGCGATTGCTAAAGTGTTGGGTGTCGCCGCATTGTTATTGCCTTTTGTGCCTAGAACATTAAAAGGATTGGCTTATGCAGGCTTTACCATCAATCTTGTTTCGGCTTTGATCGCACATGTCGCGAACAGCTACCATGCTTACGGGTTCATTATTTTTGCGACAGTTACTTTAGCTTTATCCTATTATTCCTACTTGAAATTTCAAAAAGAGGTTGCATTTGCTTAGACCCGAACTCAAGCTATTACATTAAAAATATCACTGAAAATCAAAAATTATAAAAATATGAAAACGATAGAAAATAACAATCCTTTATTTTGCGATATTGAAACAGGGGTATGTGGTGTACCTGAAGCGGCTAAATCAGGAGAAGATAACAATTTCTCATCCTCCTCAACTAAGCCGATCAAGATCGTTTACTTCACAGACCCTATCTGTTCTTCCTGCTGGGGTATCGAACCACAGTTAAGGAAGCTGAAGCTTGAATATGGCGATTATTTCGAAATAGATTACCATATGGGCGGTTTATTGCCATCATGGGATGTGTATAGCAGTGGTGGTATCAATAAACCATCAGATGTTGCATCCCATTGGGAGGAAGCGGGCGATTATTATGAAATGCCAATTGATGGTGGAGTTTGGTTTGAAGACCCTTTTGATTCCTCTTATCCACCTTCTATCGCAGTGAAGGCAGCAGAAATTCAAGGAAAAGAGAAAGGAGTTGCTTTTATGCGGAAATTAAGAGAGATGCTTTTCTTGGAAAAGAAGAACATCACAAAGTGGGAGTATATGCAGCAAGCTGCTCGAGAAGTTGGAGTGGATACCTTTCAATTTAAAGCAGATTATGAAGGAAAAGCAAATGATCTGTTCCAGGAAGATTTGAACTTGGGTAGGCAGCTTGGTGTTCGCGGTTTTCCAACCTTATTTTTTACAGATGAAGAAAATAACCAAAGTTTGGTTTACGGATTCAGACCCTACGAAGCGTATGAGGAAACCATTAAGAAATTCGTTCCCAATGCACAAAGAAAACGATACGACCGTTCCCCATTAGGTGTGTTTTCATCCTTTGATACGCTGATGACGAAAGAATTTGCGGTATTGACTGAAACCGATCTTGTTACTGCCGAAAAATCGCTTAATGGATTGCTTGATGAAGGTAAAATAAGTAATTTTAAAAGTAAGAACGGAGTACTTTGGATAAGAAAGTAATGAAACAGATCATAGGCCCTATGCGTTAACAAGTGCCAAATTTTATAATGAAGCTTTCCTGTTAATTTTTTTTAGGGCCTGTTTTCGCTTTGAATCGAGACGTTTTTGGATTGCCTTTTTACTCGGTGTCGTTTTCTTTCTCTTTTTATTCAGCTTTAAAGCGTTGATAAGGAGGGCTATTAACTTTTGTAAGGCAATGTCTTTATTTTCTAACTGACTGCGGGATTCTTGTGAAATGACTTGTAATAATCCATCTGACTGAATTTTGGAAGAAAGCCTTTCATTAATTAGGTTCTTTTCTTCTTCACTAAACAGGTCACATTTTTTAAAATCAAACAATAACTCAACTTTTGAAGCCACTTTATTAACATTCTGACCACCACTTCCTCCACTTCGCGAAGTTTTATATCGAACGTAAGGAGAGATATTTTTTAACATTGTATCTATGTCGAACGGCTTCCTAGTGTTTTCCATTTAATCATTAGTTTTTGTCGGTTTTATTGGCTGATTTCTCGTTAATACAATAAGATTTTATGTTTTGAATCTTTCCATCGCTGTTAAATTCATAGATATCACAAGAGTTTATCACAGCAACTTTCTTTTTCTCCCTCTTAAACTCCGCTTTCCCGTTAATGACGACGACAGTTGAATTTTCAATTACATGATATGTTTTAAAATCCGTGTTTACGGATCGAAAATATTGGGTAATCTGCTCGCAATACTTTATTACGGATTTTTTGCCTTTCAAAAGATTTTCGCCAAAAATAATCCATTCAATGTCTTCGGCTAGATGCTTATAGTTATCTTCAAATCCGCCATTTGAAAAGGCCATTGCTATTTCTTTTTTCATAATAAACGGTTTAGTCTTTTATTTTATATCTTTTGTGCTAGTGGGATTTGTTTTGATAGTTCTCGCTATCCTAAATCCAAGATCATCGATTTTGAATGACATTGGATGACTTCTCCTTCGAGTGGTCGCCATAACACTTCGTTCTTCATCACACCAGCCGCCACCTCTAAAAACTCGATATGAGCCATAGATCTCTTCATCATAAATATCGGAACACCATTCCCAAACATTACCCAACATATCATAAAGACCCCAAGGGTTTGGCTCTTTCAGTCCCACATTATGGGTCGTTTTCGCTGAATTCGCTTTATACCAAGCTATTATTTCCAATTCTCCGTATCTAATTTCCCTTGTTTCTGCTTGGCAAGCATATTGCCATTCTGCTTCGGTTGGTAGCCTGAAGCCATTTTCTTCAGGATTGAAGGCTACTACGTCGCTGTCCAAAAAAGAATAGCAAGGCTCTAGTCCTTTAAGTTTAGATAAGGAATTACAAAACTCGATGGCTTCTTTCCAGCTTACCGTTTCGACTGGTTTTTTATCACCTTTAAAGATGCTTGGAGACAGCTTCATTACTTTCCGGTACAATGCTTGAGTCACCGGAAACTTCGCTAACATGAATGATTTAATATTTACTATCCATTCTTGTTTTGTTCGGTCATCTCGCATTTTCACACGCCCTGCAGGAATTTTTACGAATTCATTTTGAGTGAATGATGTTGGCATTGTGTTTTTGAGGTTTAGACGTTCCAATTAAATTTAACAACTCTACGACAGCTGCGGTTTCTAAATTTTCATCTCTTTGATTTTGAAAGGATAAAAAAGAGGGAACGTTCAATAATTCCTGCTGAATAATTTGGTCTTCGTATTCAGACAAATGCACGAAAGTCTTTTTATTCTCCAATACATAGATGCTATATCTGAAATTGTCATTTTTTAATGATTCAAAATCTTTTAAAAATGAGTGAACATTTTTTATGTTTTGATCAATAAAATGATCTTTGACTGTATAAGTTACTTTAACTGATATCATATTTGAAATTTATATATTTTTTTACCAAAAACGGTTTCATGCTATTTAAATAGAACAAGTTCATCTTTCAAAATTGATCTTTCAATATGTTAAAATAGTATTCTCAAGGTTTTTTAGACAATTCTTGTCGCGATTACCAAATCGCACTATTTAAATGCTTTTCCTAGCACTATGGCACCGTTTATACACTTGTTCGATTAATGATATTGCAAAAGTATCAAAGAAAATGGGTAATAAAATTACCTTAAGTTAATAAATAGGTTTTGTATTCACAAGAATATGCAAAATTGCCTACTTTCAAATAAAATGGGAATTAGCAAAAACATTTTAACTTACAATGAAGTTTCAGAAACATGGCACAAGTAAATGAAAAAAGCGTAAGATTCAATTAGTGTAAAGTCGTGGACCGACAAATTATGTGACTTTAAGTATAAAGTAAATTTAAGAATGAAAGAATTTGTATTAATCTTCAGAATGGACATTACGACCAAAGAAGCTCAACCTACAAAAGAGCAAATGAATATCTACATGCAGCACTGGATGAAATGGATAAATGAAATTAAAAACAATCAACAACTTGCAGATGGCGGAAATCATTTATCAAAGCAAGGACGAGTGTTGAAACCAAATAATGTGATAATTGAAACACCACATATTGCAGACAATAATTCAATTGCAGGGTACATTATTATTTTGGCAGACAATGTTGACGAGGCAACAAAAATTGCAAAGAAATGCCCAATATTAAATGGACAGAACACCAGCGTTGAAATTAGAGAAACAGAGACACCGGAACTATAAGCAATGAACCTTACGCAAACTTACACTTGAAAATATAGTTTATCCTCGACATCAAAAACAACCGGTTTGGCATCTTCAATTGCTGTTCTTTACGGGTAACTGGCTTGTCGTCCATCTTGAAATTTTCACAACCTCCTTATTCTTCTTTCTGTAATGAAAAAGGTGATTGTTAAGCCTATTACCAAAGTCATTAATGTAATCTTTTCAAAGTTTTTATCAAAATAAGTGGAGAATACTATGCCTTCCACAAGCATGACACCTGCTACTACCAACAATAATTTAGAAGATACTTTGTTTGCTACTTCCCAATGCTTAATACTTTTTTTTGAAGCCATTGTTCTGTAGCCATAAAAACTATTAATTTTTTTTGGTGGAAATAAGTAAAAAAGCAACATGATTAGAAAGAAGAATGTAGTACCTAATATCATTATTTCTTTTTGTTTAAGTTTAAAATTTTAAGAAGCTTCTCTTTAAAGATAGTGAATTTCTTCATCTCTAGGGTATATTAAATTATTTTATACGTAATTTAGAATTGTAATATTTGATGTCAACAACAACAACCACTTCTAGTATGAAAACACAAGATAATCAACATACCACAAACTATTTTAATACGCTTATTGAAGTGGCAGACGATTGCAAAGTTTCGACAGGGCAGATTCCGAGTATGAGAAACGGTATTAAAACAATTGCTTACATGCAATTTGAATTAATTTTTAAAAACCCTTATAAATATACGTCAGATGAGCTACTATTTCAAGTCTTTGCTGATAAACACGATTTGACAGAGATTGAATATGAAGCTGCAAGAGAACAATTTTTCTCAAAAGGCCAAGCTTGTTTAAGAGCCTCACCTCTAGCCAAGCAATTGGGCTGGGGTATTCATTTTGATAAAGACGGTAAAGTTGCCCTTTATGCAAGAGAAACAGACACCTACCAACAGTTGGTTAACGACAGTAAGATTAAAAACGTAAAGGCGCTGCGGACTTCAAGAAAATAATTTTGTACATTTAAAAAGGTAATGACAGCAAATCTGAATATTCTTTATTCAATGATGTTTAAGACATCAAACACTTTTTTGGTAATTTCTTTCCTACAATTAGCAAAGTCATCTCTTTTAAATTTCCTATCTTGAAGAAGTAGGGTTGCGAAAAAATAGGTGCCATTCCTGTTTTCGATGTATCCAACCCACCAACCTGTGTTTATATTATTTTCTCGTGTCCAGCCCGTTTTTGCTCTGATAACATAATCGTCATTTTGTTCAGTCATCATTACCCGTTTTACGATTTCAATGTTGCGTTTTGAAAAGGGTAGTTTTTCGTCATACAGGTTTTTTATAAATTCTACTTGGTTGATTGGAGAAACGGCAAAATTGCCAAAATTCCAAAAATCTATATCCTCTTGGGATAAGTCTAAATTGCCATAATTGCTTTCAGATAGATATTTCTTGTAATTCTCTCTTCCTATTTTTTTTGCCAATTCTATAAATACCCATACAGCTGACAAATCGAAGGCTTCTTTCACGGTCATGTTTTTATAAATATCAGGTCTATAGCCATATTTAACGGTGTCGGTGTTGCCATTCCATTTGATGATTTCATTTTCGTCAATGATGGCTTTTGTCTCCAAGGCAATCAAAAGGTTTATGATTTTGAAGGTTGATGCGGGTAGAGTAGGCATTTCGCTTTCAGCTGTATCAGAAAGGATCCATTGTTTTTCTTTATTGTCATAAATAACGATGGAGCCCTTGACACCGCAGCTGTCAAAATAGCTTTTGAATTCTTGATTAACTACTGTTCTGTCTGAATTATATTGCTTTAGATTATTCCTATTCTCCTTCGAGTTAAAGCCGCAAGAGTACAATCCAAACATCAATAGGCCGAATAGTAATATTTTATATTTCATTTTGTTTGTGTAGTTAAGTAATGAATAAATGTACTCAAATTCCCACCGTATCTAGCAGACGCCCCACCTAAAGGCCAAGCTACCGCCCAAGCTGTTGATGAAATGGCTAATGAATAACTGTAATAAAAAAGGCGATGGTTAAGCATATAACCAAAGTTATCAATATAATCGGCTCCTAGTTTTTATTGAAATTAGTCGACAATAATAGGGCTTTAATACAGGTATAACCTGTTTTCGCATGTTTACAATATTTCGGGAAATCACAAAGGTCAAGCCTCTTTTACGAATGCTTAAAGTTTGCTAAAGTACAGTCACTTTATATCTTATCGAATTCTTTATAGAGACCAAATTTGGTATATTTACAGCAGCATCGAATAGTGAAATAGACTCGTTTTTTAAATAACTAAATTTAGCTTTTTGTTGTGAAATAATAGATGAAGAAGATATTCCATTTTTTTCAGCTAGCTCAAGCGCATCGATGACTTTTGAAAAGTACATATCGCGCATGCTCTGATATGCATTCACTTGATTTACATATTCGTCAAGAAGAAATATAAAGTCGCTCACGCTATTGTTCATTTCTTTAAGAATATGGTTATTAGCAATAATTGTCGGATATCTAATCGTATTGTCTGTCGTGTTTTTGTTTTCCAGATTGATAAAATAATAATTTATAAAGCGCTGGTTGAATGAATTAAAAACCTCGTTTAAGTATGTGCCAGTGCTTTGTTGCGCAGTTCTAACAGGTATTTCGCAATTCGTTCCCTTTAAATATTTGATTGATTCCTCCAGTAGTCTCTGATGGAGAGAATTGGATTTTTCTTTTTGTATTTGAAGGGCAGTATTATAGAATATATTTGCGTTATTCAAAGCCACATAGAAGTCAACATATTTGCTTAAAGAGTTTTCAAAGTTTTTAATCTTGTTTTCCTCTAAACTTTTATCTAAAATACTAGTACTTCTTAATACAGAAATTACCGAGTTCGATATGCTTAAAGCCGGAGAAAAAGCAGGAATTCCGTTTACAATTGGGCTTTTAGATATTCCATTAATTGATTCAAAAATCTTATCTGCAACATTTTTCTTTGTGGGGTTGATATCTTTTTTTATCAAATCAACTAATTTGTCTTCTAGCTTGAAACCAAGTTCTGAACCCTGCGGGTTACTTAAATTGTTGATGTAAGTCCAAATACTCGCGTCGGCTACATTATTCTGAATAAGGTTTAATTTATCATTTAATGTCTCTAGGCCGTGTCGACCATTTATGAGATTGTTCTTTATTACCTCATATTTAGATTTATCCGCAAGGACTATGCCTGACATTAACGCGTTGATGCTGGTAGATTGTGTTCCTGTGGTAGCTTCTAATGCTTCAAGTCTTTGTATTAAATTTTGGATTACCAGTGAGTCTGACGAAGACACCGGGGCTTGGGAGTCTGGCGCGCTAGGCTCTTGGGCTTGCGAAAGAAAAGTCGCAAATAACGTTAAAAGGACAAATAATTTTCTTTTCATGATTAATTATATGTTAAATTCTAATGGATTCGTTAAAGCAAAACTAAACAATCCAAAATAAAAACATTTTTTATATGATTATTTTTTTGCTTTGAATACCCTTTTCGATAGTTGCTATCAGTATGCAAACTTAGAGTCTACGTCAACCAGATGCTAGGTGTGGGTTTTGTTTTGTTTTAAATTTCCTTCTTTCAGTACTAAATCTTCTTTCGTATATTTTTTACTTCCTCTTGTTTTTCGTTTAAGCATCCAGTATGCCCTTGCGTTATTGAGTGACATGTTTGGATTGTCTTTTAAAAAATCTCTTATATAAGAGTTATATTCAAATTGAGAGTCTATTTCAGATTCGTAATTTTTGTCTTTTTTTAGCAAATGAATTCTATTCCATTCATCAATAGCATTATTCAATGTCTTTCCAACATTTTGTTTCATCCAATTCATGAATAAAACATTGAATTTAAAATGTTTGCCAATTTGCTTTGTAAAAAATGACCTAACATTTTCGGTATTTTTATAGCTATCAGTAACTGTTGTTTCAAGATTCAAGATTTCGACATTCCAATCGAAATTCGATATTGGTTTTATAGATTTGACTTGCACATTACCGATTCTTTCTCCCGTTTCAAGATAATGAACAATCCGATTTGTGATTTCTGCTTTTCCTCTAGAATTATCAATATTATTTTCTTTACAAAATGAAACGAGTTCTTCTTTAAGCCAATAAAATTCTTTAAAGTCTTTTAAAGAGATACTTCTGTCTAGTTTTGGTTTTTTATCAATCACATTAAATTAATTTATGATTTCAATAGAATCATTTTTTATAAAAAAATGAGCAAAAGCTTATAAAGCCACTCAATTGGAATTTGTATTGATATCCAATTTAAAATTACTTCTAAGTTATAAGTTATTTTTTTGTTTACATTTCTTTTTTCTTCTAACGTCTCTTAAGGAAGTTTATAGATCCAAAAGATATTGCAGCATTGGCGGTATTCCTGTCTTCCGATAGTGCAAAATGATTTCGGGTCAACTAATCCCCATAGATGGTGACGCACAGAAAGCATCTTGATTATTCGCGGAACTGATGCCCAGTACAAACAGGAGGCATCTACTTAATATGCTGCCGGTAAAAGGCGTTTACTTCGCCAGTCTCAAATATTTCATAGACAATTATACTCAATCGGTATCAATTGTATTATTGGTTATCAATTTTTTTCTTGCAATGAGTAAAACTAGGATTGTTTACCCTGGATTTTCTCTGCCTTTATCGGTATTTCTATTGGGATGTCGTTCAGTAACTGTTGGTTCAGAGTTTTCAGTATCGTCGGTGTATTTGTCAGCGATCCGTTTTTCTTCTTCACTATCGATATTATTCGTTTCGTGAAGACCTGAATTTTCTCTTCCTGATCCTGAGGGTTTTCCTTTTGGTGAAGCAGACTTAGCGCTTTTACTTTTAGTCATTTTTTTTCAATTTTATGATATATTCACTATTGTTATTAGCAGCAGCTTTTGGGGTCTGTCGTGTTACTCTTCTTGATTACCGTCCTTAATTCCAGGTTGTTCTACTTGGTCGATATCACTTTCTTTCGGGCCGGGATAATTTTCATCGATCCTAATGGTATCGGATTGATTATCTTCATCATTTTCCATGTCCTCTTTTGGATTATTAATTTTAGAATAGTCATCGCCATTATCGAGGCCATCATTTTCCTTTGTATGTGCGTCTTGACTTATAAGAACTAGTTTTTCACTAACCGTATTTTCGAGCAATAGAATGTTTGCATCTTCTATTATTTGTTCATTGGTTTCTAAATATTGATGGATGTTTTGCATAAAAATTGTCGTTAGGAATTTAATTTATTTGTTGATTCTTATTTAATGTACTTCATGGCAATTTCTGTTAAATCGGGTATCGGAATAAATAACCTTTATAATGATAACAATCAGCGTACATCAGTGTTTTAAATTAAATAAATAGGCTTCATTTATACCCACTTTAATAATAATACCGTCTCGTCTTGTTTAAGTCAAATAATGCAATTGAGACTAATGCAGTATTAATTTATTGTAATTTTGCCGCTATGGCGGAACGTAGCAAACAAGAAGTACTTGACTATCTTTCCAGGGCAGAGGTAGCAGCTGTAGGAACATCTGATATGGGAACTCCAAGGCAACGAATGATGCACTTTGGAGCAGATGATGATTTTAATATTTATGTGAGCAGCATGAAGGGCGATCCGAAAGTTATTCAATGGAGTAACATTCCGGAAACAGCCTTGCTCATCCATCAGGGGATACCTTTCTAGAAATGGAAGAGTGCGAGATTATTGGACGTGCAGAAATTGTACATGACAAAGCAGATCGCGCAAAAGTTTTAGACCTGATGACTTCCCGCTCTCCAATAGTAGCGAATTTTGTCAAAATTGGCGCTACAGACCGACTTGAGTTTATTCGCATCAGACCATTTACCGTAAAATACCGTTTTGTCCCAAAGATTTTGCAAGGAGAAAAACCAACTATATTTGAATTTCCAAATAATAGAGACTCCTTTAGTTCTTGGGATGATGTAAAGGCGAAAGCAAGGGCATGGAAACAAGCGGTGCGTCCGCTCTCGCTTACCGCGTCCTTAGTGCCCATTATGGTGGGTGGCGCAATTGCGCTTTCCGTTGTGGATACCTTTAACTTCTTTTTATTTTACATGACGCTACTCGGTGGCTTGTTAATTCAAGCGGGTACAAATATGATCAATGATTGGAAAGATGCGGAACGAGATAATGAAAATGCAGAAGGGATTCGACCTTTTACTGGTGGATCAAAAATGATTCAGCTCGGATTAATTTCCCGTGGAGACATGGGTTTCTTCGGTATGGCTTTAAGCTGTATAGCGCTCTTAATTGGAATTTTCCTAATCACCGCTAGCGGCAGGGGTCTAATCCCGCTAGTGCTTTATGGTATCCTCGCAGGGTTATTTTATACAAATGAAAGTGGAAAATTCTCCTTCATAAATTTAGCACCAGGTATTGCTGAATTCCTTATAGCAACAACTTTTGGAGTGATGATGACGATGGGTGCTTTTTATGTGCAAACAGGTTATTTCTCCCTTCAGTCTTTTTTGATCTCATTGCCCGTCGCCATTTTTATCTCCAATGTCCTTTTAATTAATCAATTTCAAGATAGCAATGCAGATAAGAAAACGGATAAAAATACTTTGGTTGTACGCTTAGGAAAACGGAAAGCCAAAAACGTTTTGATTGGAGGATTCATCTTAGCCTATCTCATTATCGCTTTATTGCCTATCTTAAATTTTGCGCCTACAACACTCTATGTTGCATTTCTATCTGTCCCTTTCGCCGTGCAGGCCATTCGATATACTCAGAAAAACTATGATAAAACACCGGGAGATCTAGTGCCCGGAAACGCGCATACCGCAATTGCTCATTTGTTTACAGGCCTATTATTAGTGTTTGCTTTTTTATTAAACGGCTTAGGATTCATTTATCCAGCACTTTACTTTATTGCGTCCATACTCTTTATTTTTTGGGTTTGGAATTACATTGAGCGCCAAAGAAAAACAATGACTAACTTTAGAATATCAATAGGAAAGAAAGGGGAGTAGCCTTTTCCATCATCTTGAGTGGAATAATTGAGAGCGTTTCTCCCGAAATCTGATAGGCAGAGACATGTTCAGAGGTAAATTGTTTAAAACCACACCTTTCCTTGGACTACAAACCACAAACGTGTTTTTAAATTTGGAAGTTCATTAAAAGAGTCATAGTTAATTTTCTCTCTTTGGCAGCTTTATTCTGATCTTCGTTAGGACACTATTTATGGAGAATGTGAAGACACTAAGGCAATAAGGAATAATTTATAATCAAAATTAAATCAATTTTTGCTCTATGGCCATTTTAACCAATACTGCTGTGTTTTTAGCTCCAAGTTTCAATAATAGATTCTTGCGGTATCCTTTAATAGTTTCCGGGCTTAAAAATATCTTATCAGCGATTTCTGTATTTGTATAGCCTTCCATAACTAAGCGAAGAAGCTCCTTTTCCCGCTGAGTCAGCCATACGACCTCTTTCAATGGCTTTTTCATTAGAAGATCCACTTCATGACTAAGAAATATGTTACCTTTCGCAACTACTTTTATTCCCTCCAGGACCTCAATGCCCATAGAGTTTTTGATTAAATAACCCGAAGCCCCGTTTTCTAGCATCTGTCTGACAATAGAATATTCATTATGAGTAGTGAGTGCCATTATCTTCAAGTCTGGGAATTGCTCTTTCAGCTCTTTACAATAATCCAATCCACTCATATCTGGCAAGCTAACATCCAATAGCAATACATCCACTTTCCAAAAAGGAATAGAAAGCCGGCACTCCTGTGCACTATGCGCTATACCGACCACTTTAGCGATACCCGATTCTGTTATCAGGCTATTTAAACCTTCTACCAATATTTTATGGTCGTCTACGATCGCTACGCTGATCATGATGTTGTGCTTTTATTTGTCAATTCAAATTCTGCATTAATTTCAGTGCCAGTACCAGCCGTGTAAATGTGTAACACACCTCCAAAAGCCTCTATCCGTTGCCGGATATTTTGAAGACCCATTCCCCTTTGCACTGCCTCCGGATCGAAGCCTATTCCATCGTCTTGCACAGTAAAAGACAAGCGGTTATCCTCCTGAACCAGTTGCACACTGATTTCTGTGGCCTGTGCATGCTTGAGGGCATTATTAACTAATTCATGAACACACCGATAGATCAGGGTTTCCAATTGCTGTGGCAGGCGATGTTCGTCGCCGAAATAGTGAAATGAGACTGAAGGGGTTGCGTCACAGAAATCCGAGAGTGATGCTTTGAGGCCATAGCGTAGCAGCGACTCCGGCATCATATGATGCGCTACTCGGCGGAGCTCCCCAATCGACTCGTCGAGTAGGTGCAGAGCCGAATTGAATCGCAATACATCGACGGCTTCAAGCATAGCACCGGTTTTTATCTCGGGCAAGCTAAATTTAACAACCGATAGCATACTGCCCAGCCCATCGTGCAGGTCTCGGGCCAGCCGACTACGCTCTGCGGTCTCCCCGTCCAACGTGGCCTGTATTGATGCCATCTGTTTTTCCTGTTGCATTTGCCAAACCTGTTGTTCGGCTATTTTACGCTTATCTTCAGCCAGGCGATGGCGTAGAAAGAAAAAAGCTACTGCGGTAAGCAGGAGAAAGGCACCCAAAATACCTATCCATATATAAAGCATTTGCTGTTTTTCCAATGCTTCTATCTGCAAGGCCTTCTTTTCGGTTTCGTACTTCACCTGCATTTCCGAAAGGGATCCTTGGTATTTTTCAGTGGAGTAGGTGCTTGTCCAATCCCAATACTTGTCTAACCAGTGAATGGCTGAATCCGTTCTTCCTATATGTATATTGGATCGGGTCATTATAGATAACATAACAGCCGACAGGTCAAAGTCCGTCGAGTCTTTGTCCCAAGAACGCTTGGCGTGCGCAAGACTCTCAGTATAAATACCACGGTCGTAATAAATGTTAGCGAGATCAGCTTCCGCTTCGGCGATCAGTTTAGGAAATGAGGAGCGCTCGGCCAATTCCAATCCCTGTTGCGCATAGGGCAAAGCCTCATCTGGGTTCCCAGCTCGTCTATGGCATTGCGCGATTGTAAGAATAGACAAGATTTCATGATAAGCATTGCCTTCTGCACGGAAGTTTACCAATGCCTCATAGGCATGCTCCAGTGCTTTTTTCGGCTCCTTATCCATGTAATAGTTGCTCATGGCCATGGCTACTGAGCCCAGTATCCACTTGTTTTGGTTTTTTTCAGCTTCCCGCTTTGCCTTCGCAAAATATATTAGTGCATGTTCCTTATTTTGCAGATTTTGATACAGCACCGCAATGTTGTTGTATACCGTTTCTAGCGGTTGGTTGCCTATGTTTTCTAAGGTAGCCAGTGATTTTAGGTAATATTCCAGTGCTTTAGGATATTCACTTTGTTGATTATGCAGATTGCCTAGCGCGGTATAAAGCCGGCCTTTCAAATAGGTGTCGTCAATTTCCAAAATTATTTCCAGGGCCTGATGCAGGTAAGTGGCCGCAGTGTCGTATACGCTCAACATGTAATAGCCCACGCCGATGTTGCGCAAAAATGTGGCTTCCATGGTTTTATCATTGGCATGTCGTGCTAGACGTAGCCCTTTGTTGCCATAGTTAACCGATTTTTCGGCATCCTCGCTCAAATATCCCCAACTGAGGTTATCATAAATACGAATCCTATTACCATCATTCAGGTTCTTGTTATTTAAAGACAACACTAAAGAATCAAGTCCGGGGTTCTGTGCATGAAGAATAAAAGGAAACCATATTAGCACCAACAGTAACTTACCGGGTAGAGTATAGTTTTTTCTCATTGGAATGATTTGTAATTGCTCATGGTGGTCACATCGTTTATTTACCCAATAGATCATCATCAAATTTTCAATACAAATATAACTTTTGTATTTCTCATTAAAAACCCCCTTTGGGGGGGTGTGTAAAAAAAGCGTCACACCTACCTTTGTGATGTACAAATTAGAAATAATACATTTTTTATCCTAAATAAGCGAAACATGAAAAACAGGAAAATGAAAAAAATGATGATTGCCCTTTGCATCGTCATATTCACGATGGCAGCTTGTAGTAAAGACAAAGGCATCGATGTTCATTCTAAATCAGATGAATTATTGCTTAGTGAAATCAGTATCGGTGATGTCGTCATCCAACGACTAGAATACAACGACAAAAACCTAGTGACCAAGCAATTTGTTTATGATCAATCAAAAATTATCTTCACCCGTATTTATAACTATAATAATGACAATCTGCCAACACAAGTAGTAAATGATTTTGTAAACTCCGATGACATTATAGAAACTTATGAGTATAACAATGATGGAAAGCCCATTTCAGGAACAATAACAGCAGAAGGACAGCTATTGTGGAACATGACCTTTAAACACGAGAAAAACAAGCTCATTCATACCAATATTTCTCAGGAATCGAATGTCAACATCAATACCTATACATTTGATGATCGAGGCAACTTATTAAAGATGGATTTTTCACAAAACTCAGTACCAGCCGGAGTTAATGAGTGGTATGAATACGATAACAAAAAAGGAGTTGCAGGTTCCATAGGCGATGCGGTTTTTATGCTTTTCTCTTCTCCAAATAATCCTACGAAAGCCCGGCACTCCTTTCTAAATCAAGTGAGCGAATATGACTTAGTCTATACCTATAACGACGAAGGCTATCCCACAATCATGAACCGATATAATAAAGGCACTAAAGATCTGGTTGATGTCACTAAATACAAATACATCCCTGCACACAAATAAACCGAAATTCAAAATCAATAAACAAAAACATGAAGAAAACTATCTTAATCCTAAACCTAGTTTTACTAACAAGTATTGCGTCAGCACAGTCTTTTCAGAAAGGAACAAACATTTTAAATGCCGGAATCGGTTTTGGAACCAATTTAGGTGGGCTTGGAAATGCCCGGCCCGCTATAAGCGCCTCATTTGACCATGGCCAATGGGAAATCGGGGGCCCAGGCGTAATTAGCCTGGGAGCCTATGTAGGCAATACCGGCTATACTTTTAAAAGCTCTGGATACGTACAAAAATGGAACTATACCATTGTAGGTGCTCGAAGTGCTTACCATTATAACGGGTTCACAAAGGCTCCCAAATTAGATGTATATGGCGGAGTTATGCTTTCTTATAACATCATGAATTATAAAGCCGATAATTATGACGGTCCCAATAGTTATGGTGGTGGTCTTGGTTTTTCGGCCTATGTAGGGGGACGTTGGTTCTTTGCCAATAATATTGGAGTATATGCAGAACTAGGCCATGGCATATCTACGTTAAACGCCGGTATAACAGTTAAGCTATAATAATCAGAGCTACAACAATTAAAGTGGATTGTAAGCAATCCACTTTTTTATAAAAATCAATTTTATATATTTGATAAAGAAAGTGTTGGCTATTGTATTTTGTATAATACGTAGCTTAATGCCAAGTTTTGCTTTCCAATAATATGTCCTGTCATGACAAAAGCGATTTTCCTTTGTATTCTCAGTTTATTGTTAGGCAGTTACAACATACAAGACAGCGGAGATGGGCAGTTGAAATCATTGGAGAATGCACTAACGCTTAAAGCTGTTACAATCACAGGCAAAAGGGATGATTTTCTATATGGAAGAAGGCTAGGCCCAAATGAATGCGGCGATTATGTTTGTAGATATGGTTTTCTAAACTGTAGTGTTCATAACGGTGATCCAGATAATCACACTCCAGTTAAAGGAAAAGCATATAAGGATGGGAGAAATACAATTTCGCCATCCGATGAAAAAGTTCCCATTATTATTTATACTGGATGTATACAAGAGCCCCCTTTTCTTTTTAAAGTTTCCGGAATCTATTTAGACCGTGAGTTTTACGGAGTGAATGCTGAGGTTGAAGATCTGTCACAACCCCAATATCTTTCTACCTTATTCTGGCAACCCGGCACCTTGTTCGATATAAACGGGGAAACGGAATTCTCTTTCCTGACAGGGGATATCACCGGTGATTTCAGTATCGTGGTTCAAGGAGTGGGTGAAAAAGATCTAATTTATGGAGAATGGAAATTAATAGTCCAATAGAATTCAAAGTTAAATACATCATAAACGAGATTGCGAAGGACAAGCTTTATAAGCTGATGACCTTTTGCGTTATTACGTGCTTTTTGATTCATCGGAAATAAGCGGTATATTTCCTCAAGTCCTAGGCCAATTGTCTATATAAATCAATAGTTAGCGGTCATCATCTTTTGTGTCAGATTTGCGTATATTTGATTGTTAAGCACAATACAAAATGGACGATAAGACAATCCGGTTACCCCAAAATTACGAGAGCATTCAAGCAGCCTCGAAAAGAATTAACTTTTCAATGCCATCCGACCTTCAAACAGGAAGCTTATTACGGTCGTTGGTAAGCTCTAAACTAAACGGACTGTTTTTAGAACTTGGTACCGGCACCGGGCTTTCCCTTTCTTGGATCGTTGAAGCCATGGGCGGAAATTCAAAAGTCATATCGATAGATAACAACGAAACATATCAATTAATAGCGAAAGAGCATTTTGACGCCGATTCCCGCGTTACCATTATATGCGAAGATGGGAGTAAATGGATAAAAGAAAATCAAGACAAAAAATTTGATTTAATATTTGCAGATGCTTGGCCTGGAAAATACGATACCTTGGACGAAACTTTGAATATGTTAAAGCCTGGAGGGATATATTTAATCGACGATATGTTGCCACAACCCAATTGGCCATTAGGGCATCAGGATAATGTTGATGATCTTATAAGTTATTTGGATAGTCGACAAGACTTTAGATTAACAAAAATGAACTGGTCAACTGGATTGATAATCGCGATAAAGATGTGAAAATACATTTTAGAAAAGAATATTTACTTCCATCTATTGAGGGGGCTATATTGAAATGGCGATACCTAATAAACCCAGCAGCCCAAATCAAAAATACAGATTGACGCAGAAAGGAGTTTTACTGAAAGCACACTTGTTAAACGAAAGGGAGAACGGTTCCGATACGCTCTAATCATATTAACACAAGAAAAAATACCCTCATGTCTTTTGAAGAACGTGTGCCCCATCTTTCAAAGACCAAGTTGTTAAAGCTTGTTTATCTTTTGGAAGAAATCACTTTCCGCAGACGTTCGAGGCCCTTTTTGAATCTAGATTTTGAAGTTTGGAAATTGTGTGGCTAAAGATGTTTTTCTTTGATCCAAGCTCAATTGACTACCCCTTGGATGAGAAGGTGCTATATTCTCTTATCCATTGTGCAAAAGATGATTTATGATTTGTTTAGGGAAGCATTTAAAGTCCTTTATACCAAAAAGAGGGCAACTTTAGCCTTTCTGCGACTGTTCTCCGACAATTCTGCGACTAAACGACTATTTAGTCGCAGAACAGTCGGAGAACTCTCGCTAAACTATCGGAGAAAGTTCAAGCGAGGTAGAAACTAGGTCCGAATGAAGCATGACGCGGACTTGAAACCCTTAAGTTAGACGGCTGGCAAAAGGTCATCGACGTTAACTTGAAGAGCGTTTATTTAAGCAATAAGTACGCAATTGCGCAATTTAAGAAGCAAGGAAGTGGTGGCGCGATTGTGAATTCTGGATCGATTCACAGCTTGGTTGCCAGAGAGGGGCTAGCTCCGTATTCGGCATCGAAGGGTGGCGTGAAGATGCTTACCCAGCAGGTGGCGGCTGAAGTCAGTAAGGATGGTATCCGAGCGAACGCTATTGCGCCGGGTTATATAAAAACAGAATTGATTAATACCTTGTCACAGAATGTGATCGATGGTTTGGTCAGTCTGCACCCGATGGGCCGCTTAGGTGAACCTATTGAGGTAGCCAAAACCGTGTTGTTTTTAGCTAGTGATGATGCATCGTTTATTTCGGGCGTCACACTGCCAATCGATGGTGGATATACTGCCGTCTAAACACCATATACATTAATTATTTTAAACCACTCAACGGATCTCGTTGAGTGGTTTTTTTTATAAAAAACTTTGGGAGTTCTTTTTTTATATTTTTACCGACAGAAATTTTTTGGTACATCTACAACCAGTTAAAATTTAGTTGCCTTAGTGCCATAAGACATGTTTCTAAGAATTCCCCCACAGGTAGCTATAAATTCCAGTGCTTGATTTAATTGACAAGTAGTTCCATTCGGAGATTGGAAGAAAGCAAGTCGTGTTGCATAGGCGAGATAGACATATTAAATTAACCGCCAGAATGAATTGATTCTAGCAGTTAATGAATTCTTCTACAGGGTTATTTTCACACCTAGCATTTTATAGAATTCTTTCAAGATAGCAGGGTGGCCCGGCCATGCAGGAGAGGTGGTTGAAAGGAATAGAAAAAGGAAAAGCATCAACAGTAAAAAATCTAATACGTGCGTCTCCAAAACCAGAACAATAGAGCGATATTTATGTCAATCCTTAAGATAAAGCTAAACTTGCGAAGTCTTTGGCTTTAAAGTAATTGCCAGAATCGATTTTCTGGCAATTAATGACAATTAATACTAGCGACTAATACTTCAATACAAAATATCCTTTTCGTTGTTGCCAGCTGCCGTTGACTTTGATTTCAACCGTATAGAAATAAGTACCCATTGGTAGCATTCCCCCGCTCTTGCCTATACCTCTGAAAGCAACGTCATCGTTGTTGTAACCGGTAACTTCATATATCCGCAGACCGTTCCTTGTATAGAGGATCACCCTGTTGTCTGGATAGTCTCGTATGCCTTCGATTATCAGAAAATCGTTGATGCCATCACCGTTCGGAGACAATGCAGGGTGGACCTTCGCTTTGAAATCTGAAGCGGGGTCTTCGACATACATGCTTACAGTGATAGGATCGGCGGCATGGTAGTTTTCGTTCCCACCCTGACTTAGCGTTATTCGTACTGTACCTAAGCGGTGGATGTTCAGGGTGTTGCCGCTTAAGGTGGCTACCTGCTCGTCGTCCAGGCTCAGCGATACTTCAAGGCCGCTACTGGCGGATACCGACACTGGTAGAGTACCTGTATTGCGCGGTAAGCTGGTAGGAATATTGTGCTGAGAAATATTTTGATGCGATTTGGCCACCGTGAAGCTGCGTGTTGTGACGGGGTTATCGCTGTGGTTTGCATTCTCGGTCAAAGTCGCCGTGATGGTAACCTGTCCGGCACCTTGGATCGTGATCTGCCCGTTGGTAGATACGGTGGCCACGGAAGGATTGCTGCTGCTATAAACTATAGGTTCTCCAGTACTGGCGCTAGCGCCGGCAGCAAATGCCGCATCGCCGTAGGTTTTATCAGCAATTGCCGGGAAGGTGATGCTACGCTGGGCTGGTGTAATGGTAAGCTTGGCGGTCAAAACCAGGTCGTTGTAGTTGTTTCCTCCGTGAATGGTCGCCGTGGCGGTCTGTGTACCGGCATCCCTGAGGCTGTTGTTGGTGTAGCTGATGGAAGCGACCGAAGGAAGGCTTCCCATAATGGACATAGACTTTTCGGATCCATCGTAAATGAAGCTGGCGTTATTGAAAGTAATACCAGTGATATCGGCTTTTGCAATGGTCAGTTCTGCTGTCAGCACTAGGTCGTTGTAGTTGTTTCCTCCGTGAATGGTCGCCGTGGCGGTCTGTGTACCGGCATCCCTGAGGCTGTTGTTGGTGTAGCTGATGGAAGCGACCGAAGGAAGGCTTCCCATAATGGAGATAGACTTTTCGGATCCATCGTAAATGAAGCTGGCGTTATTGAAAGTAATACCAGTAATATCGGCTTTTGCAATGGTCAATTCTGCTGTCAGCACTAGGTCGTTGTAGTTGCCTCCGCCATTGATGGTCGCCGTTACTGTTTGGGTTCCTGCATTCGTGCGGCTGTTATTGGCGTAGCTGACCGAAGCGCCTGAAGGAAGGCTTTCCGTGATTTTTAGGGCCTTTTGGGACCCATCGTAAATGAAGCTATCGTTATTGAAAGTTATACCAGTAATATCGGCTGTAATGACGGTCAGTTCAGCTGTTAATATCAGATCGTTGTAGTTGCTTCCGCCATTGATGGTCGCCGTTACCTTTTGGGTTCCCGCATCCGTGCGGATGTTGTTGACGTAGATGACCGAAGCGCCTGAAGGTAGGTCCCCAGAGATGGTGAGAGATTTTTCGGATCCATCGTAAATGAAGCTGCCGTTATTGAAAGTAATACCAGTAATATCGTCCGTGGTGATGGCCAGCTCAGCTGTTAATATCAGATCGTTGTAATTGCTTCCACCGTTGATGGTCGCAGTGGCGGTCTGCTTACCAACATCCGTGCGGACGTTGTTGACGTAACTGACCGAAACGCCCGAAGGTAGATCTCCTGTGATGGAGACAGACTTTTGGGACCCGTCGTAAATGAAGCTGCCGTCATTGAAAGCGACCACCACAACTGTTGCTGTGGCAAGGGCTTGATTGCCATTATTGTCCGTCACCGTGAGTGTGACGGTATTTAAGCCAAGGTTACTAAGCCCGAAGGTTTCCTTATCCAGTTCCAATGTGGCGATCCCGCATGCATCATTGGAGTTATTATCGATCATTTCTGGCGTAATGTTGGCCTGTCCATTTGCGTTGAGTGCCACAATGAGGTTGCGTGTCAATATCGTGGGGGCCGTTTCGTCGACCACGGTTACTACAAAAGAACAAACATTAATATTGCCTGCACCGTCTGTCGCCGTCCAGGTTACCGTTGTTTCTCCTAGATTGAATATCACGCCATCTAAAGTCGTACCTGTTCCAGCTGTAGCGCCAGTAAGTATGTATTCGAGAGAAGGGGCGGCGGTGCAATTGTCCGTTGCAGTGGCATCCCAAGAAGTTCCATTATGTGTATAAGTACAACTCTCATCATCCGTATTTGCGAAAATGTCTGACAGGCAAGTTATTTCAGGATCGGTGGCATCTTCCACGATCACAATAATACTAGCTGTCAACCCTTGCGTATTGTGGGTATGAGCAGGTAAGTCGAGCGTTCCTACCAATGTATAAGTCCCAGTCGCAGGTTCATAATTTCCTTCTTGCCAAGTCACAGGGATATCTTCGGTGGTTTCGTCTTCATAGGTTACTTCTACCGAAGCGGGCAAGTTCAAATCGTCAAATAAAGTAGGGCATTGTAAGTTGACATCTGCAAGATCCGTTACTGCTGTAATGTCTTTTTGGGCTGGAAGAATAATAATAGAATAATCTTCCATTTCGCCGAAGTTTTCATTGTTGTTTAACGGGCCGCAGACAAATGCGTTACGCATGTCCCTAGATGCTGCAACCACCACACGCATTCTGGTTGTACCTGGCAAGGCATCGGCAGGGATGACAATGTTGCCTGTAAGTGCTTCATTCAGACCAGAACCTAAATTTGTGAATTCATTTTCTGCAGAGTCCAAAACACCATTTTGGTTAAAATCGATCCAAATCCCCACGGATTCATAGAGCCACCCTGCTCCGGACGGGCCAACCGATACTGAAATCGGAACGGTAGTTCCTACTTCTACTTGTGCGGGTGGTATGGATGAGCTATAGTTAGTATAGCCGGTAACCGGGTCGCCACAGGTAGTTGTATTATTGATGCTTCCAAAAGTTACGTTCGTGATCAAATCACCATCTGTACAGTTGAAATTGATGGTCGGTAGGCAATAACACGCCGTAATATCATTTTGCGCAACAGACACTACGTTGGAGGTGTCGCTTAGTGAAGAATTGGTACAGGTCGCAATTACCCGGTAAGAAGTTGCGATGGACTGACTGGTCACTATATAGCTCGGCGAAGTCTGGCCCGAGCCAAGGTCAGCCCAAGTGGTACCACCATCTGTAGACGATTGCCACTGATAGGTAATGCCGCCTTCAAAAGAGGCTCCCGATAGGTCCAATGTAAAGGGACTTTCTGGGCAAATATCGGCAACCGAAGCAACAGCAGTGCCGATGGATGGTGTTCCTGAACAGGGAGTGGAGGGAACATAAGTAATTCGAATTTCAGGAAGACGATCTTCAACTATCATAGAAACGCCGTCGCCCGGGTCGGTGCCATCCTGCCTGTTGTAGGCTTGCCTGCCGGTTACAGTGGATGAGGAATTGTAGTATTTAGTAGCTCCGCTACCGCCCCACATATCGCTTACCATAATCAATAAGTTGTCCTGATCGTAGTTGAATGGGGTAGATAATGATAGTGCTTTCCAGCCTAGTGTATTGCCTTGATCGGTATTCTCGTCTAGGCAAAGCGTGGCATCTCCAGTATAGGTAGTGGAATTCCACGCAGAGCTGCTTAATATGTTGGCCGCAATGGTCCGCATGAATACCTTGGTTGGGCGGCTACCGGCCGTTCCGTTGTCAGTGCTATTGTATTCTATTTGTGTAATTGAACCAAATGCACCGATTTCAGATTGTAAATAGAGGTTGGCATGACGTTGGTATCCATACCAGTGCGAAAGTGTTGTGTAGAAGGTGCCTACAGCGGAGACTGGCGTAATGGTTACCACGGGATCGATGGTTACTGGAAAAGTTCGTGACGGTGCTTGCAACCAGCTTGCAGGTAATTGTGTGATGATTTTAATGCCGTTGTCCACAAACTGAACCTTGTAGCTAACCTTGTGTACACTTTGATCTAATTTTTTTCGCTGGTCGGCGCTCAATTTTTCAGACGGCATATTTATCATCAGTGCTTCGTTTTTGCTGATGTTGTTGTCGAATACCACGATACGACCGAAATGGATCCCATTTTCTAAACCGGGTATGCGGATGAACAATTGCTCGGCATTGAAATCTTTCGTTTGAGTATTTCCATCGGCTAATACCTGCCAGTCTTTTTTTAAGGAAACAAAGTGCTCGAACTCAAGCATGGCTGAACCTGGAAGTTGCCTGATTGCTGGCGAGAGTGAGTGGATGATGGTGTTGCTCTCCATCCCATTTTCAAGCATCATAAATTCTTCAGACATACCTGTATAGATTCCCGGATAAGTCAATTTTTTACCATTGGCCGATCCCCTAACGATATTCGGAGCCATACTTTTTGTAACTTCGTTGTTCAGGGTGAAACGAAGTGCCGGGTTACCCCACCAAGTAAAATCGATTCCGTCTTCCAAATGCATCATCACCCCATTTTTTCCTGGATTTGTGGGAAAATAGCTTTTAACTTCATTGGTTTCGTTCCTAAATGCATAACCCGCATAAGAAGTTCCGTTAGCAATGCTTAAGTTGATATTCTGCCATTCGCCCTTCGCATCCAAATAGTGGACGTTGCGGCCGATCTGTGCAGTGAACGTACCGTCGGCATTGCGGAAATGTTTTGAGTTTTGGTTCCTCTTTTCCACCACTTCTTGTTCTGGCGAGAAGCCTTCAAACAGCCCACCGGGGCCAAAATCATCTTGTGAAACAACCTTTTCTTTTCTGGAACCACATAGTCCACGCTATTTGATTTACCGGTATGATCATTTAAAGCAACGATGAGTTTGCCGACCACAAAAGTTAAGCTGATGCCAACAATTAACAAGGCTATGAGGTTGATAAAGTGTTTGGTTAAATAAAAGTTCATATCAATATTTTAGGGGTTTATTCTTTTATCGTGTACGAATTTCAAGTATGTTCATGTTGCTCAGGTCTTAATATATCGATTTATATAATAAGTGAATAAATTTGGCGTTAAATTATTAATAATATATTAAATATTTTAGAGTTATTGTGTTATTTTACTGAAGATTGATTGCCCAAAGCGTGGTATAGATTACGTTATTTTCAGTTTTCGTAACGGGATGATCGCGCAGAGATAGGTTTTAAAATATTGTAAGTTAATAATCGATTCAGGCTCATTAGATTATGCTATGCAGAACATTAAGGAGCAAAGCTAAAAATATTAGTAATATCCAATGTATTTACTATCTTAGTGCATAAACCAATTCTTAATAGTAATCATGGCTAAATCATTAAAAGGGGCAAATATGTCGATTTTAAAACTGATTTTGGGATGAAGTTTTATTTCGGTAGAGAAGAGAACAAATCGATACTAATAGATTTTTTGAACGATCTGTTTGCAGGAGAAAAAGTCATCGAGCAACTAGAGTATGCGCCAACAGAGCAGGATGGAGATATTGAAAACGATCGTCTTTGTAATATTCGACCTGCACTGCAAAGGGCCTGATGGCGAGTTTTTTATAGTTGAGATGCAGCAGTTTCAATAGGATTTCTTTAAGGATAGGGCGGTTATTATACTTCCCGGCTGATCAATAAGCAGATCCGCAAAGGAAAGGTGGGGAATGACTACCGATTGCCAGAAGTGTATTTTATTGTATTGTTGGAGTTCAGTATGGATGATTCCGTTGGAAGTCGGTATCTCTACCATGTGGCTTTGCTGGATAAACAGACTAAGGAAATATTTTACAATAAATTGGGTTATAAACATAATTTTGCCTAAGTTTCTAAAGAAAGGATCTGAACTGGAGACTAATTTGGACCAGTGGCTTTATCTGCTGAAGCATATCAGCCAGATGAACCAGATTCCCATTTTTTGGATAAACGGATATTTAGCCGTATGTTTATTTAGTATAGGCGAGATAGCCAAATTAAAGAAGGAGGATTTTATGGCTTACGAAGCAAGTTTGAAACATAAAAGAGACGTACAGAGCGTTAATAATAGTGCTCGAAGAGCTGGCGTAATGGAAGGAAAAGCATCAACAGTAAAAAATATGATTGAGCAGCTTAGCATTAGTGATGAACAAATTGCGCGTATTGCTGAAGTTTCTATTGATTTTGTAAAAATGTACGGTCATCTCTCAATAAGAAGAAATAAATTATTCTTTAGCAGGCGACAAAGCCAAATTAAATTAACTGCCAGAATGAATTGATTCTAGCAGTTAATGAATTCTTCTACAGGGTTATTTTCACACCTAGCATTTTATAGAATTCTTTCAAGATAGCAGGATGACCCGGCCATGCAGGAGAAGTGGTTAAATTACCATCGGTAATAGCTTCGTTAACTCCAATTTCTTTATAAGTACCACCAGCTAGAGTGATATCTGGGCCGACTGCTGGATAAGCGGTTAATGTTCTTCCATTTAAAACGTTTGCCACCGTTAAAATTTGGATACCGTGACATATAGCCGCTACAGGTTTGTTGGTATTAAAGAAATGTTTGGTATAGTCCAAAACCTTTTGATTGAGTCTGATGTATTCAGGTGCACGACCTCCGCATATATATAAACCCGCATATTCATCTACGTTTACATCATCAAAGTTTTTATTTAACGCAAAGTTATGACCACGCAGTTCTACATAAGTCTGAAAGCCTACAAAATCATGAATGGCAGTAGCAATAGTATCGCCAGTTTTTTTATCTGGACAAACAACGTCTACTTCAAATCCTACTGAAAGTAAGGCTTGATAGGGTACCATGATTTCGTAATCTTCAACGAAATCTCCTGCTAACATTAATATTTTTTTGTTCATTTTTTAAATTTATTGATAAACCCCAAGATACTAAATATAACGAGAGGCAGTGTTCAGAGTGGAGTAATTTCTCTACGATGTAGCTTTACTAGAAAACAGACGAAGGAATATTTTACAATCTAATGGTTTATAAATTCATAGTTTTGCCTAGTTTCTAAAAGGAACGGAACTGGAGACTAATATAGACCAGTGGTTTTACAAGCGCTTGTCAGCCAAATAAAATCTATTATCAATATTAAAACCAAAGCCAATTAATTAATGACACCAATAAAACCTAACTTAAATGACATCCGAAATAAGAAAAGAGCTTATGCCAGGGGATCTAGGATATGTCGCTTATATTCATGGGTTGATCTATGCTCAGGAATGTGGATACGGACTTAGTTTCGAAGGCTATGTTTTAGAAGGGTTACAGGAGTTTGCTTTTCAATATGATCCGGCAAAAGATGCAGTTTGGATCTGCGAACATGAGGATAAAATAGTCGGTTTCTTGATCGGTTTCCACCGAGAAGACAGTGCACAGCTTCGTTACTTTATCTTTTTACCTGAGTACCGTGGACTTGGATTAGGTAAAAAGTTGATGGATGAGTTTATGAATTATATGAAAGAGCGAAACTACCTTAAGGCTTACTTGTGGACAACCCGAGAGCAGGTCGCTGCAATCGGATTATATAAGAGCTACGGGTTTGAATTAACAGAGGAAAAAGAATCTGATTCTTTCGGCAAAGAGTTAGTTGAGCAGAGGTACGATTTACTGTTACATGATTAAATTAAACAACAAACCATCATTGTATAATACCTTAATTAGACTTCCAGTTAGTTTTAATGTCAAATAAAGGTATATGAATGTTGGTGTTATACCGACGCAATAATTGATTTATATAATGAATACAACAATAAAATGGAAGGAGAAGTTCTCTTTCTCCAATATATTTACAGGAATCATAGTGGTTTTTGTACTTGCTATGCTGTTAAGTCCCGATTTCAAAGCAATGGTAACACAAAATCTTATGAAAATTGGCTTATTCCAGCCTAAAGTACCCGGAGGGTCTACAGATGCGATGGCGGCCGAAATTAGTGCAAATAGTGTAAATGAAGAAATTCTATTTGAAAACCCCGATGGGCAAGTTATAAAACTGTCCGACCAAAGGGGAAAGATCGTTTTTATAAATTTCTGGGCAACATGGTGTCCGCCATGCATTGCAGAAATGCCATCTATTAATAAGCTCTATTCTGAATTTCGCGACAATGACAAGGTGATGTTCCTGATGGTCGACGTGGATAACAATAGAGCCAAGTCGCAAAAGTTTATGAATGTAAGGAAGTTTGAACTACCAATTTACACTCCAGCCAGTTTCATTCCTTCTTCCTATATGAGTGGCGCCATTCCGACTACCTTGGTCCTAAATAAATATGGAAAAGTGGTATTCAAGCATGAAGGGATGGGGGATTTTTCTAATAAGGAGTTTCACTCATTTATAAGTGCACTTGCTGCGGAGTAACTGCGAGTCGATTTATGGAGCCAAATTAAAATTTAAAAAGCAAGTTGCTGCTATCAATTTACATAGGAGCTACGAGTATGAATTAACAGAGGAAAAAAAATCTTTTGCTCTTCTTTCAGTAGACCTGTCTGATTTTCTTAAGTAGCCGGTCGACGTCCTTTTTTGCAAAAAGCGCCGAACCCTCTGCCATTGTGGTTGCAGATCCACAGGCAATCCCCATGCGTAGGATTTCACTAACTGGCCCTTTCGTAACTAAAATGGATACGATGCCGGCTACCATACTATCTCCAGCTCCCACTGTACTTCGAGTCTTAACAACGGGGGGGGCCATCTGTATTTTTTCTTTTTGAGAATATAAAATTGCGCCCCGTGCGCCCAGAGAGACTACAACCAACGAAGCCTTTCCATGAGCGATAATAGCCTCGGCATCGGCATCGACATCAGCATCTTCCAAGGCATTTTTTCCGGTCAAAGAAGCAAGCTCGCCAACGTTTGGTTTCAATAAAAATACACCTTCTTCTACTGCTGCTTTTAGCGATTCACCCGATGTATCTATGACTACACGACTTCCTTTTAATTTATACTTTCGGATAAGCAAGCTAATGAACTGTGGTTGAACACCTACAGGAGGACTACCACTTATGACGACGTAGTCCGGGGTGGGAGCGAAGTGTTCCGCAAAATCTAAAATTTTAAGTTGCTCTTTTGCTGTAATCGTTTCTCCGGGAAACACGAAGCGGTATTGTTGGCTAGTTGATGTTTCTACAACATTTAAATTTTCTCTGGTTGAACTTTCTATACGAATTAGCTCTATATCCAAACCTTCTTTCACCAACAGCTCCTCCAACAGGGCGCCGGTCCTTCCACCAGAAGTGAAAAACGTTGATGAGTTTATCCCCAATCTTTTTAAGGCTCTAGATACATTGATACCGCCGCCCCCTGCATTATACCTAGGGGAACTACAGCGAAGCTTCCTTTCTGCAATTATATTTACAACACTGCTGCTTTTGTCTACCGCCGGGTTCAATGTAATGGTTAAAACGGATTTTTTCATTGTTTTTAGCCTAACATAACAATTTTATTCTAACGTCAATCAGTTCTTTCCGGATATCAGCCTTGCAATAACTACAGCCGGATATAAAATACCTACGGCCGAAAGCATTACCGATAACATCCGGGCGCCCATCCCGTCTGGATAAATATCGCCATAACCGACCGTGGTAAGCGATACCAGGCTGAAGTACACGTAAGTTGCATAATCGGTGTCATCATTGTGAAGTTTGACTTGGCCCGCAATTGACCTACCCGTATGAATGTTTAAAATCTCAAATGCGAAGGCTCCTGTTAAAGCGAATAGAAGATAAACGTTTAGAGCACCTATTATTCTGTAAACATTACGTTGTTCGTTCCGAAACAATAGCTTGATGTTAACAAAAATGAACAAACTCATATTGAAAAGTCCTACTATTCGTTCTACGAGGTAAAACTCGTTTGGTGTGTCGTCAAATCGTATGAGTTGCATTATGAGATGTGCAGAGAATAAGGTCACAGAAATATAAATTATCCATTTTTCTTTACTCGAAAAAATTCCGGTGAAATACAACAAGAGAAAGAGTATATTCAAAAATATGATACTTACCGTGCCACTCTCGAGAAGAACAGGCATAATGAAGACCAAAAATACGAGCATGATCAATAAATTGATAAAACTGATATCTGAACGCCAATAATTCTTTATTGTTTGAATAGCATGTTTCAAGGCCGCGAGTGTATAGCTTAGCAAATTAAGTTTAATTTAAGGAAAAATTTCAACCTGAGAAAGACTTTTTATACGTTTTATCCCTTCAGCATTGTTGGATGTTTCACCTGGGAATTATATTTTGCAATAATAAAAATACTTATCGTATATTTGCGATATGATTGCAGAGAAAATAAAGAAGCCGGAAGATTTTTCAATATACGATGTGACCGTGGCAAAGTATGCTAAGGCGCTTTCGCATCCTGCACGCATTGCTATTTTGAACTTGTTGATTCAGAAAAAATCGTGCATTTGTGGAGACATTGTAGAAGAATTGCCGCTGGCACAAAGTACAGTTTCCCAACATTTGAAAGTATTAAAAGAAGCTGGATTAATTAAAGGGGATATTGAGGGATCGACAGTGTGCTATTGCATTGACGAAATAGCGTGGGAAAGAGCTAAAAGCATCATTCAAGATTTTTTTGTAAGCTATCAGCCTTCAGGCAATTGTTGTTAACATTTTTTTGACTAAACGTATCGTCAAATTACGATGCGACGTGATAAATAAACCAAATAAAACAAAGTAAAATGAAATTATCAGAAATTAAGAAACACCTAAGCATTGTAGAAGCAGTGAATTTTGAGTTAGAAGACGGAACTAAAGTTTCAGAGCATTTTCACGTAACGGAAGTAGGTATTGTAACCAAAACTTTTATTGATTGCGGTGGTACGGTAAGGAATGAGAATGTAGCTAACTTTCAATTATGGGATGCGGATGATTATGACCATCGCTTAAAGCCCGGAAAATTGTTAGATATTATCGCTTTATCAGAAAGGGTGCTAGGCATGGAGGATTTAGAAATTGAAGTGGAATATCAATCTCAAACCATTGGAAAATACGATCTAGCTTTTAATGGTAAAGACTTCGTTTTACTGGCCAAGCAAACAAATTGCCTTGCTCCTGATAAATGTGGTGTGCCTGCTGAAAAGCCAAAAATAAGCTTAATAAACCTTCAGACTGAAAACCAAAATTCATGCACGCCGGGAGGGGGTTGTTGTTAAATTACGTCCGAAAATGATTAAAAACAGTATAAACATGTTTTCGACAATTCAAGGCGTTATTAGCCAATTGAATCTCACAGCAATTGCTGATGAACGAAAAAAAACTCTTCAGCCTTTAATTGATTTTATACAAACAAAAGTTGATAGGGAAGAGGCGATACGAATTAATTTTATTTGTACACACAACTCCAGGAGAAGTCATTTATCGCAGATCTGGGCTCAGGTTGGCGCGGCATTCTTTAATATCCCTAACGTGCATTGCTACTCGGGTGGTACGGAAGAGACTGCCTTGTTTCCGAAAGTTGCAGAGACACTATCAAATCAGGGATTTACTATTTTCAAGATTGCAGAAAGCGATAACCCAGTATACGCCATAAAGTATGATGCTAATGCAATGCCCATAATTGGTTTTTCGAAAAAATATGATAGCCCGTTTAATCCTTCGTCTGCTTTTGCGGCTGTTATGACCTGTTCGCAGGCAGACGCTGGTTGCCCGTATATTGCAGGAGCCGAAGAGAGAATCCCGATCACTTTTGAAGACCCTAAAGTTTCTGACAACACAGCGGAACAAACACAAGTGTACACGGAAAGAAGCTTGCAAATCGCAACAGAAATGCTCTACGTTTTTTCAATAATATCAAGATAAGGTTATTGAGGAAAATTTTTTAAATCCAATTTTTTTGAAGAAGTCTGGAGCTTGAATAAAGCTCCAGAACCTTCAAGATTTTTTTGCGAAGGCCTTCACCCATTTCCTTGATACCGTGATAAGGAATAGGAAAAGTTTTCCCGTCCGTCTCATAACCCACCCTGGTTTGGATATGTTTCCAGCCTCTTCGTCGCAAAAACCTCTGGAATTGAAACAAATTAGATGTGACTAGGATAAGCCTGACCATCGTCAACATCATGAACTCCGTTTCTAAGGTAGTGATAATACTACTAAGAAACGATTGTATTTAGGAATTGGTGTTTCATTTACTCCTGAATCTCCCTGAACCTCAAATATATTAATAGGGCGTTGTTCATTGGAAGAGTTAAGGGTGATTAGAATAATTTTTCTTGTGGTGGAGTAACTCCCGCTAATCTTAAGTATACAGTTGTTTGGCCGCGATGATGCGTTTGATGTTCAAATGCTTTGGCAAGCGCTGCTTCTCTTGTCATCTCAAAACGGCCAAAAAGAGTTACCTTCTCAGTCATCTGTTCAGGGGTCAACTTCTTCACACTATTGATGACATAATCATATCCCCCTAAAACTAATTTCATAACATTTTCTTTTGAGGTATCGCCAGTTTTCTCCAATTGTTCCATACCATCAGGGACTTTTTCACCGGTTGCCGTAGAAGAAAAGCCGTAGTTTCCATCTGTTAAATGTAGCATCTGTCCGGCAATTGAGCGCATGTCATCCGTAGGTTTTAAGCCGTAATCTGATTCCGGCATGGCTTCAAGGTATTCCTGGGTGTAAGCTTTGGCTCTTTCCCAATCCTTTACTATTTCATCAAGTCGGTTTTGTGCTTGTGCGACAAATGAAACACATGTAATAAATAATAGTACAGTAGATAATTTGATAATTTTCATAGGGGTTAATATTAAGATAAATAAATGATTGTAATGACATGGGATTTATTGTTCCGCTGTCGTTTTGGGTTTGTCTATAACAAAAATAGGCTTGGTCTGTTTTTGAAAATACCTCGCTGATGCCAATTAGTATAAATGGTAGCAGCTGCCTTTCAGGAGTTTTACTAAAACAAAAGAATATGAACCTATTCGGTTTTTTAAAATTGAGAATTTTACTAGTAGTATTTTCAATACTATCTGGCCTAGGTATTACGAAGGCGCAAGACAACTTGGCATATTATATTAAGGTTGCACAATCTAACAGCCCAATTTTAAATGACTATAATAACCAAATTTTAGCTAATCGTATTGATAGTTTAAAGCTACGCGCAAGTTATGGCTTTATTGTTACCGGGGAAGGGGTTGCTACTGGTGCCCCTACAGTTAAAGGTTGGGGCTATGATAATGTAATAACTAATGGCCAGTCTCTTTTTGCAGGTGTCCGTGTTGCAAAAGAATTTATCGGTCGAAACAATTTGAATACAAGACTTGAAAGCTTCAAAGCAAGCATTGCGCAGGTGATGGTACAAAAAGAAATTAGCATTCAAACGCTTAATCAGCAAATTACCGATCAATATATTGCAACTTATACCAGTCAGCAACTGTTAAATCTAAGTAGCGAAATTATTTATTTGCTGGAGCAGGAAGATGTTGTATTGAAAAAGTTAACAAAAGCCGCAGTTTTTAAGCAAACTGATTACCTGTCTTTTAAGGTTACTCTGCAACAAAACGAACTCGCTTTGCAGCAGCAAACTGCGGATTGGCAAAACAATTATATCCTGCTTAATTATTTGTCGGGTATTGTAGATACCACATTTATGAAACTTAGTCCTCCTGATTTTGAAGCAGTTTTTTCTTCATTTGAAACGGGTATTTATGCCAAATCTTTTAAAGCAGATAGTTTAAAATTAGCAAATGATGCCAAAATTATCAAGTATAATTATAAAAGCAAGATCACCGCTTTTTCAGATGGCGGTTATCAATCTTCATTTGCCTTTACACCTTATAAAAATTTGGGAGTTAGTGTTGGCATTTCCCTTACAATGCCCATTTACGACGGCCATCAAAAGAGACTGCTTATACAGCAAAATCAACTTCAGTTGGATACACGCCAAAAATACCTAACACAAACACAGCAACGGCACCAACAAAAAATTTTTCAGCTAGAAAGCCAAATCGAACTTTTTGAGAAGATGATTAATACTGCAAATCAGCAAATTGATTATGCCAAGGCATTGGTAGAAGCTAATGCCAAGCAACTTCCTACAGGGGACGTAAAAATGGTGGAATTCATTTTAGCCATCAATAATCTACTTAACCTTAAGGCGAATATAATTAAGTATAACAATATGTTATACAGTCTTAAAAACCAGTTGAAATACCTAATTGTATAGATATGATGAAGCGAACCATCATCCTTTTTATTTCGGTTATTTGTTTGGTGAGTTGCAAGCGTTGCAATCAAGATACCCAAACAGCATTTGAGCAGCCTACTGTTCCAAAAACAGAGGTTTTGATCGCTTACCCGTCAGATACCCTTGAACTTAATAATAATATTACGCTGAACGCGACTGCATCCTACCTTTTAAAATCTGATGTAAAAGCCAACACCAACGGATATATCACAAAAATGACTGTAAAATTAGCCGATCGGGTAAACAAAGGGTCATTGCTATTTGAGCTTGAAACCAAAGAAGCCCGGGCTTTGGGCAATACCATCAACCAACTTGATCAATCCTTCCGGTTTCATGGTACTACTTCGGTTGTAAGCCCTGCCACAGGTTATGTTGATAGGTTAAACCACCAGATAGGAGACTATGTTCAAGATGGTGAGATATTGGCAAGCATTACCGATGAAAGCAGCTTTGGTTTTGTATTGGATGTACCTTTTGAATATTTAAAATTGATAAAAAGTAACAAAACATTGCCTATTACCTTACCGGATGAAAGCGTGCTCGAAGGTAGTATTTCAAAGATTATGCCCACTGTAGATCCAATTGCCCAAACGGTGAAAGTTTTATTGAAAGTTCCCGAGAACAACAATATCCCTGAAAACCTGATTGGAACAATCACTTTTCCAAAAACCACAGCTTATGGATTGTCAGTTCCAAAGACGGCTGTTTTGAGTGATGAAAACCAGCGTTCTTTTTGGGTAATGAAATTGGTTAACGACACTGTTGCTGTAAGAACCAACATTGAAAAAGGGGTGGAAACAGATAAAAACATACAAGTTAAATCAGGTGATTTAACGACTAATGACCGAGTAATTATTTCAGGAAATTTCGGATTAGGAGATACAGCATCCGTTAGGATACAAAACCCTTAGATAAATGAAAAATTCATTCTTTGTATACTATCGAAGCCCGCTGTTGGTATTATCCATTTTAATACTTGCCGGCGGTATTTATTCTTATACTAAAATACAATCGGCACTTTTTCCGCAAATTACATTCCCTAAAATAAAAATTATTGCGGATGCCGGACAACAACCAGTAGATCAAATGACAGTTGGTGTTACCAAAGTATTGGAGGATGCCATGAAAAAAGTACCAGACTTACAAGTACTGAAAAGCACCACCAGTAGAGGGACTTGTGAAATTTCTGCTTTTATGTCGTGGAAGGTAAACGTAGATCTTGCAAAACAACAAATTGAAAGCAGTATTAATCAGGTAAGAAACCAATTGCCAAGTGATATTGATATCACTGTAGAAAAGATGGATCCCTCTATACTTCCGGTAATCGGCTATTCTATACACTCTAATTCACTGGATGCCATAGCCTTAAAGCAGCTTGCATTATACAACATCAAGCCTTTTCTTTCCCAAGTACAAGGCGTTAGTGAAATAAGGATCATTGGTGGACAGGACAAAGAGTTCAGGGCAATTATGGATCAGACGAAGATGACAAGATTAGGCCTTAAGCCTTCTGATGTGGAGCAGAGCATCAGCAATACAAATTTCATCAAGTCAAACGGTTACTCATCAGATTTTAGATACCTCTACCTCACCCTGACGGATGCGCAAATGCGCAACGAAAGTCAGTTAAAAGACCTTGTCATCAGCAATAACGGCAATCGAATCGTGTTATTGGCAGACATCGCCCAAATTTTTGTACATAGCGCTAAACAGTATATAAAAGTAAATGCGAATGGACAAGAGAGCATATTGATTGCTGTAGTACAGCAACCCAATGCGAATGTAGTGGATATGACTAAGGCGATGGAAGCCAAAATTATCGACCTGCAAAAAACACTTCCTAAAGATGTACTATTAAAACCCTATTATTTACAGGCGGATTTTGTAAAAGGCTCCATAAAAAGTGTAACCGATGCCTTGTGGATCGGTTTGTTATTGGCAATTATAGTAGCGGTTATTTTTCTACGATCATGGAAGGCAAGTGCCGTTATGCTCATCACCATTCCAATAACGCTCAGTTTAACCATTTTGGTGTTGTATGCCATCGGCCAAACCTTGAACATCATGACCTTAGGTGCTATTGCGGCAGCAATAGGATTGATTATCGATGATGCAATCGTCATCATCGAACAAATACATCGTACGCATGAAGAGGATCCAGAGAAGCCCTCTAGTACACTAGTGCAAAAAGCGATCAATTATTTATTGAAAGCAATGATCGGTTCATCAGTTTGCACAATAGTAATTTTTCTTCCTTTTATGTTGATGAGCGGTGTCGCTGGTGCGTACTTTAAAGTGATGACAAACACGATGATCATCACTCTTATCTGTTCATTTTTTGCTACTTGGATCATATTGCCAAGTGTATATTTGATGCTTTCTAGGGGAAAGAACAACAATAAAGACTTAAAACACCATGACGTAAAAGAAAGAAAGTGGGTAGGCTTTTTTATTAATCGTCCGTGGCTAAGTTACTGTTTTGTTGCATTTCTTATACTTATTACCGCAATCATTCTTCCCAAAATAGGTACAGGTTTTTTACCGGAAATGGATGAGGGAAGCATCGTCTTAGACTATAATTCGCCACCTGGAACATCTTTGGAGGAAACCGATCGAGAACTGAAACAGGTAGAAAAAATCATTACTTCTACTCCCGAAGTAGCAGCATATAGCCGCCGTACAGGAACACAGATGGGCTTTTTTATTACCGAGCCTAATCGGGGTGATTATTTAATTCAGTTAAAAAAACAACGTGCGAAAACCACGCGTGAGGTTACAGATGACATACGGAAAAGAATCGAGGCTTCGGGTTTGCCACTTACCGTAGATTTTGGCCAGGTAATAACCGATATGTTGGGCGATTTAATGAGCAGTGTGCAACCTATTGAAATAAAAGTTTTTGGAAATGATCAAAAGGTGATACAGGAATATTCACAAAAAGTAGCCGATATCGTTAGCAAAGTAAATGGTACAGCCGATGTGTTTGATGGGATTGTGATTGCAGGGCCGTCAATAATTGTGACACCCAAGCTACCGGTACTTGCACAATACAAGATCGCAATGCTCGATTTTCAAAACCAATTACAGCTCAACTTGGACGGAAATGTAGTAGGAAACATTTTTGACAATGTGCAATACACACCCATTCGGGTATTGTACAACAGCCGAAGTAATCAATCCTTAACTGACATTAGCAATAGTATGATTACGTTGCCTAATGGAAGCCTGAAACCCTTAAGTGAATTTGCAGATATTACGATCAAGACTGGCTCTTCGGAAATAAACCGAGAAGATTTGCAAACAGTGGGCATAGTAACAGCTCGATTGAATAATAGTAATTTAGGAGGAACTGTTCAGGAAATTCAGAAGCAAGTTTCCCAACAACTAAAATTGCCATCAGGCTATACATTAGTATATGGTGGTGCTTATGCAGAACAACAACAATCTTTCAAAGAGCTGCTCATTGTCCTCATCGTCTCGAGTTTACTTGTTTTTTCTGTAATGCTGTTTCTATTTAGAAGTATTCTTGTGGCCTTCATTATTTTATTTGTTTCTGTATTGGGAGTATCCGGCGGTATTATCCTATTGTTTTTAACCAACACGCCTTTAAATGTGGGAAGTTACACGGGATTAATAATGATGGTCGGCATTGTTGGTGAAAATGCCGTTTTTACTTATTTGCAATTCCATGAATTCTTAAAAACAAAAAGCAAAGTGCAGGCTGTCGTTTTCGCAATCAGTACCCGACTTCGACCCAATCTGATGACTGCCTTTGGTGCAATCGTGGCATTAATTCCATTGGCTTTGGGCATTGGTACAGGAGCACAAATGCACCAACCGCTTGCTATCGCGGTTATAGGTGGATTTGTTTTGGCCTTGCCCTTGTTACTGATTGTATTGCCTACTTTATTAAGGCAGGTGAAATTTAACGAAAACGACGATTCAAAAATTTTGTCAGAAAAGTAAATAGAAGCTAATGAAAAATATTGTCAAAATGGAGGTTTTTTGATTATTTCTTCTCTTTTCTATACGCTAAATAAAATAACTGCGGCAATACCGTTATGGAAAGAATAGTACAAATTAATAGTCCCCCTACGATCATAATAGCCAAAGGCTTTTGGATTTCAGATCCCATCCCATTTGAAAGGGCGGCAGGGAGCAAACCCATTGCCCCCATTAAACCAATCATGATGATCGGTCTGATTTTGGACCGAACCCCTTGAGATATCGCCTCTTTAAGTGGGATGCGCTTTCGCAGGTTTTCATGGATGACCGTAATTAAAATAATGCCATTAATGGTAGAGACTCCAAAAAGAATAATAAACCCAATCCCTGCAGATATCCCAAATACAGTTCCAGTAATCCATAATGATATCAATCCGCCAATAAAGGCAAAAGGTAAAGTTAAAGCAGCAATTACGGTGTCTTTTAAATTTCCAAAGTTCATGTACAATAAGAAAAGGATCAATAATAAAGAAATAGGAACGACTAAGGCCAATTGTTTGCTCGCTCGTTCTTTGCTTTCAAATTCACCTGCCCATTCCATTTTATTGTAAGAAGGAATGCTTACCTCCTTCGCTACTTTTTTTCTAGCCTCATCAATCGTGCTTCCCAAGTCCCTGCCTTCAATACTAAACCCTACTCCGATATAGCGACTATTTCCTTCTCGATAGATAAAAGCTGGACCTGTATGGGAATCGATTGTGGCGATTTCTTTTAAAGGAATGTGATGCCCATCTAAAGCGGGAACCAATATGTTTCCTATTTTATCCGCATCTTCTCGATGTTCCTTTTGATACCGAATCCGGACATCAAACATACGCTCGTTTTCATAGAAAGTAGTAGCTGCCTGTCCACCTATTGCCATGGCTAAAACAGATTGTGCATCAGCAGTAGTGATACCGTATCTGGCCATTTTATGATCATGAAGTTGGATTCGTAATTCGGGCTGACCGATATTCTCGTATACGTTTACATCGGTAATACCCTCTATTTCCCTAATGGAATTGGCCACTTCATTCGCCATACCTTCCAGTTCAAATAGGTCTTCTCCAAAGATCTTAATAACCAACGCACTTTTTACACCAGCAACATATTCTTCTACGTTATCTTGTATGGGTTGACTAAATCCAAAGTTTACACCTGGATAGGCTTCTAATTCATTCCGCAGTTCAGTTAATAAATCATCCTTTTTTATTTTTCTAGCCCATTCCTTTTCAGGTTTCAACTGAATGTGAAATTCAATATTGAAAAAACCAGTAGGATCTGTTCCATCATTTGGCCGTCCCGTTTGAGTAAGAACAAATTTTATTTCTTCAAAAGTTCTTATTTTCTGTTTCATTTCTTCCGCCAAACGAACGGATTCTTCCAAATGAATACTATTGGGCAACGTGGCACGGACATAAATTGCACCTTCATTTAATTTAGGTAAAAACTCGGTTCCGTAATAGTGGAATTTAACCGCACAAATGATCAACAAACTGATGAAACCATAAAGTGTAACCTTTCCATATTTTGCACTAAGAAGATAAAGCTTGTAGAGATAGGTATTGAAAAACCGTGAAATGATACTTTCTTTTTCATTTACCCCATTTTTTAAAAGCACTTTACACATGGCGGGAACATAAGTTAAGCTTAATAGTAAAGAACCTAAAAGAGCATAACCAAGTGTAAAAGCTAAAGGAGAAAACATTTTTCCTTCTACTTTCTGAAAGGAGAAAATCGGCATTAATGCCACAATTAGAATAAATAACGCAAAGAATATAGGTGTGGATACCTTTCCTACACTCTTTTTAATGAGTCCCAATTTGGAAGTTTTTTCGAACCTTTCCTTACCCAGCAACTTGGCACGTATTTGAAGTGAAACAAAAACCTGCTCAACAATAACTAAAGTACCTTCCAAAAGCAATCCAAAATCCAAAGCACCCATCGAAATTAAATTGGCAGGCAAGCCTTGAATACGCAACATAATAATTGCGAAAAGAAAAGACAAAGGAATTACGGTAGCCACAATTAAGGTAGTACGCCAATTGTACAGAAAAATAAAGACGATGATTGATACTAAGATAACACCTTCGACCAAGTTCTTTGTCACGGTACTAACTGTAGTATTTACAAGTTCAGTTCGGTCTATAAAGGGAACGATTTTAACATTTTTGGGCAGTACCCGCTCATTCAGTTCGGTAATCCGTTCTTTAAGATGCCCAATGACCTCGCTTGGATTTTCCCCGCGAAGCATAATCACGATTCCCTGAACCAAATCGTTATCATCATCTAGTCCTACTTGACCTAATCGAGGTTTGGCACCTATAATTACCTCTGCTACATGTTTTACTAAAACAGGTGTAGAACCTTTCATCGAAATTAGGATATTCTCGATATCTTCAACACTTTCAAGCAATCCAACTCCTCTTACTACATAAGCCTGATCTCCTTTTTGGATCACGTCGCCCCCTACGTTGATATTACTTTTTGAAACCGCTTCAAATACATCTAATGGAGAAAGGTCATAATTGCTAAGCTCTGTAGGATTGATTTTAATTTCATAAATCTTCTCTTCCCCACCAAAGCTCTGCACATCTGCTACTCCTGGTACGGAAAGCAATTCACGCTCAATTACCCAATCATGAACAGCCGAAACTTCCCGGATGGGAAGGTCACTTTTTACAACATACCTGAAAATCTCACCGGTAGCACCTGAGGGAGGTTCTATTTCGGCATCACTACCTTCTGGAAGTTCAATACCCTGTAACCGATTTGAGGCATATTGCTGGGCATAGAAATCTTCTACATCATCGTCGAAAATAACGGTCACCACGGAAAGCCCAAATAGAGATATGGATCTAACTTCAGCCTTCTTGGGAATGGTATTCATCTGTTTCGAAATAGGAAGGGTGATGAATTTCTCTACCTCTTCAGCGCTTCTTCCCGGCCATTGTGTGATAATACGGGCACGAGTATTCGTCACGTCAGGAAAAGCTTCTATTGGAATCTTTATATAGCTTACAATACCAGCAACTAATAATAAGCCTGTTAAGAAAAAGATAATTGTTGAGTTTTTTAAAGAAAAGGTAACAAGACCTTGAACAAAATTTTTCATGGATTAGGTTTATTTAAGGTCTTTTAGGTGGTTGTAAATCAATAAATGATTTTTGGAGACAATTTTTTCGCCAACTTCTAAGTCCTTATCAAAAAAAACATACATAGAGTTTTGTACAGAAGGTCTAACTTGTCGCACTTCAATGGCACATTCGTTTTTATAAATCAAAAGGAAATGTTGGTTGTTGTCAAAAATTAATGCGTTGGCAGGAACTGCGATAGCAGATATGCCGAGTTCTTTTTCAACCACTACATCAACTAACATACCTGGCATCAATTTATTGGTGGAGTTATCCATTACGATACGAGCTTTTAAAACACGCTCGTCGGCATCGAATACCTGCGAAAGAGTGTTTATTTTGCCAGTGAACACCTCATCTTGATAAGCAAAGACTTTGATATCGACCTTCATATTTTCTTTGACATATTTTACATTCCCTGCGTAAATATTGGCCATGATCCATACTTCACTCAAATCGGATATGGTGAAAGGGGATCTCCTTCGGCAGTAATTTGCATGCCAGGCGCAATGCTTTTATTTACGATGGTGCCTGAAGAGGGTGCTTTTATTTGAAAGACACCACGCTCACTGCTGGCACTATAGAGACTTAATTGAGCTTCTATGTTTTCCAATTCGGCAACTAAGACGTCCAAATTACTTTGTGCTTCAACCAAGTCCTTCTGAGATGCGATTTTGTCTTGATGCATAGCCTGGACAGATTCAAGCCCTCTTTGCGCCACAAGGATTTGCGATTGATGGCTTCTCTTTTGGGAAAGAAGATTGCTAAGTTCTGTACTTTTTATTTCGGCTAGTAACTGCCCCTTTTTGACTTGATCACCCAAAGAAAAGTAGGTGTTCGTGACTACTCCACCTATTAGGCTTACAAAATTAATCACTTTATCAGGATTGTATTCTACTTTTCCCGTAAAGGCAAGCGATTCAGTAACAGGTGCGTTGAATGCGGTATCAATCGTAATTTTCTCCTTCAGGAATTCGTCGATGCAATAGGCTTCGTCTGCTTCTTTGATTTCATTTGCTGCTTCTGCGCAGCCCATTAAAGATAACATGCCTATTAATAAGGCATATAGGCTAAAATTAGTGAGATTATAGGTGCTCTTAAAGCTGTTTTTGTTCATGTTATTTAATTTCGATACCAGTTGTAAAATGCAATTCTTCTAAATGGAGATGAATATCTCTTTGTGATTCAAGGATGATTTTTTTGTTTTCTAAATAAGTATTCTGAAAGTCTAAATATTCTAATAGACTGATATTTCTATTTGCGAAATTTCGGGTATAACTGCCGAATAGTGTATCTAGGTCTTTTTCGTATTGCGAATCGATACTTTCATAAAGAGCGATAGCAGCCAATAAATCTTTATAGCCTTGTGAAACCTCGGCTTTCACTCTGGTTTGTTTCTCATCCAATAGAATTTTCGTTTGATCCATGCCTAGTTTGGCATATTTGATATTTCCTTGGTTTCGATCAAAGAAGGGGATGTCTATTGATACTCCAAAACCAATAAAGCTGGGCCAGACGCTGCTTCCGCGATCATAACTGCTCATCAGATTGAGGTTGGGCACGCGTTGCGCTTTCTCGTAATCAAACAATTTAGCATAATGACTGTTCTCCAAATCAGCAATTTTAATATCGGGTCGATAGTTTAGCGCTTGTTCATAAAGACGTTCTAAGTGAATTCCTTTCAGGCCCGATACTCGAGGAATAAAGTCCTCTCCATTTACATATAAAGTGGTAGTGCCCGCGATATTAAGCAGCATTTTTAATTCGGTTTCTACCTCATTGCTTTCTTTAGCCAATTCATTTATTTCTTTGGAAAGTTCTAATTGCAATCCTTTAAGGCGAATAAACTCGCCTTGACTGACATGGTCGTTCTCTACTTGCTTTTGATAGCTTTTTAAAAGATTTTGTACAGACGACTGTTGTTGAATAAAGACATTCCTATACAACTGCAGATATTGTAAGCGGGTGAGGTTATTTCTAAATTCAAATTTGAGATTGCGAAGCAGGTCTTCAAATTGTTGTTTCGCTAATTCAACCGAAACCTGTTCCATGGCCATTAGCTTTTTCCGTTTACCGGCAGTTTGGATAAGTTGTTCGATTTGAACAGAGAATTGAGTGTTTTTAGCAAAATTTCCAAAAACGGGAGGGAGCGGACCATCGAGGCTTGCCAGTTGTTTTTTTGTAGACCACAGGTTTACCTCATCTATAGTAAGAGAAGGGTTAGGCCATTGCTTTGCTTGAAGCAATAAAGCATCGGCTTGGCTGATGTTGAATTTTTCAGCCATCAGCAATAGGTTTTGCTTTAAAAACAGTTCCTCATATTGTTGCCGACTTAATTTTAGCGTATCTGTTTGCTGGATTTGTGCAAAAGTACTGGAGAAGCAAGTGTGAAAAAAGAAGGCTAAAATAAAGGCTGTTTTTCTTTTTTTCTTAGCTGCTCTGCTTATGGTATATAGTGCGTCTTTTGAGATCATAAGGCGCAAAGAACATTAAAAGCACCTTAAAAAGACCTTAAAATGGATAAAGTTTAGCTTAAGGGAAGGGTAATGGAGAATGTATTAGTCTTTATACCATCCGTTGAATAAGAAACGGAACCGCCATGCTGAAGAAGAATTTTATAGATAAATACCAATCCTAACCCAAAGCCCGATTTTCCCTTGCTGTTTCCACCTCTAAAAAAGTGTTGAAATAAATATTTCTCTTCCTCTTTCGTAATAATAGGGCCCTCATTAATGAAGTCAACTTGTATGTATTCGGTTGTACTGATGATGTCTATTTTCGCTTCCTTATTATCACTATAATAGATACTGTTTAGCATCAAATTCATTAAAGCCGCTTTTAGTAAGTGTGCAGAACCAGAAACAGTGAGTTTACTTTCGTCGTCGCTAAGACCAGAGTATTCTACCAAAAAATCAAAGGTGGGATGTAAAAGGGACAGTTCATCTAAAGCATCAAAGATCAATTCGTCAACACGCAAAGTAGTTTTGGGAATGCTATTACCTGCATCTGTTTTTGAGATCTCCAGAAGTAAATTAATAATTTCGCTTAGGCTTTTTGTATCTTCTTTTTGATTCCTTAGTTGGATTTTTAATTCTTCCAAATCCGTCTGCTGCTCTATGCGTTCAAAGTTTGATACTAAGATCGCAATCGGCGTTTTTAACTCATGAGAAATATGATGAATGGCGTGCTTTTGAAAAGATGTTGCCTCTTTCATTCGCTTCATTAATTCATTAAATTGCTCCGCCAGAACAGTAATTTCATTTTTAGAACGTTTCAAGTCGATAGGAACGTAGATGCTATTAAAGTCGTAGTTGTTTATTTTCCGGGTAATATCCGCAATAGGCTGGGTTATTTTCTTTGACAGGTAATAAGAGATTAATATAACGATCAAAGAGATTCCTAAAAAAGTGAGCACCAAAACATATTTCAAGAAGTCTAATTTAGAATAGCCCGAAGAGTCAAATGCTTTACTGATTCCATAATAAATATTATTATCGTGTTCTACATAGACCCCGATGACATCGTATAAATCATCTTTTGTTTCCAGCCAGGGATGATCTCGAGTTAAAACACCGAGTATCCTATCCGCATGTGGGATCAAAGTATCATCGATACTAGAATAAATGAGTTGTTTTTTGTTATTATAAATAAGCAGCTTCTCGTCATAAAATTCATAAATGCTAATTCGATCCATGGCCTGTATAATGGATTCGTCTGCCTGTTTAATCTCCGTTAGAAATTTTAAAGTAGAAGTGATTTTTTGTTTCTGCCTTTGTTGAAATTCCTCCTCCCTATACTCATAAAATAGGGTATAGATGGAAAATAAAGTAATGCCCAGCAAGCAAATTACCGTCGCAGAAAAGTATAAAAGAATTTTTTTTCTAATGCTCATTAATCTTCGAAATAATAACCGTAGCCAATGCGGGTTTTAATGGACTCTTTGCCAAATGGTTTGTCGATTTTTTTACGAAGAAAATTAATGTAAACCTCAATCGTATTCGTATTGGCATCAAAGGCCCTTCCCCAAATCTCTTGTATTAATTTTCTTTTTGAGACGATTTCCCCTTTTGATTCCAGAAGTGTTACCAATATCTGGTATTCTCTAGGTGTTAATGAAATATGGGCCCCTTGCCTTGTTACTTTTTTAGTATTCCTATGTATGCTTAAGTCCCCAGCCACCAAAATCTCATTTTCGTCATTAATAGAAACCGCGCTTCTATTCCTTTTAATCAAAGAATTTATTCTCATGATCAATTCCCTCATATAAAAGGGCTTGGTAAGGTAGTCGTCGGCACCTAATTCGTAGCCCTGGACTTTGTCTTCTATTTCCCCAAACGCAGATAGGATAAGGATTGGCGTAGAAGTATTATGCTTTCTAAAATCTTTACTGAGTTCATAGCCGGTTTTCCCCGGAAGGTTGATGTCTAAAACAATACAGTCAAATGTCTCTTTATTGAGGATTCTTTCGGCGAGCAATCCATCATATACTGATTCAACATGCATTTTTTCCGCTCCCAATGCCTCCTTAATATTTCTATTTAACTCTGGATCATCCTCTATTATTAATACTCTTTTCACGTTTTTGCCTTAAAATCAAATAACAAAGATACTATTATACCTTTATTTTATTGAAATGTCATCTTTTAACCTGTTTAGTATTTGCGTAAGCATCAATACCTATCAAGTATTTGAGACCATGATTGGACTTCGTTTTCAAAATTCTTTCTTCATCTAAATGCAAAGATTCGATTTAATAATTCAAACCTTCTCCTAAATTAAGTTGTAACTTTGTGATGAACTTAAAACTAAAGTGATGAAACCATGATGAGTTTACAAAAGTCACAAACCGAAATGAATAATTCACTCATGATAGCTTCATTGCCACTTTCAAACAAATTATTCTAATGAAACCATCATGAGTTTACAAAGTCACAAACCGAAATGAATAATTCACTCATGATAGCTTCATTGCCACTTTCAAACAAATTATTCTAATGAAACCATCAAGAGTTTACAAAAGTCACAAACCGAAATGAATAATTCACTCATGATAGCTTCATTGCCACTTTCAAACAAATTATTCTAATGAAAAATTTAGTGATTCTATTGTCAGCAGTGCTAGCTATATCCTGTATCAAGGCACAAAAGATTTCTGAAAAAGATGTTCCGGCAATTGTACAATCGGCTTTGCTGAAACAGTATCCGAATGCTAAAAAAGTGAAATGGGAAAAAGAAAATGCCAATTATGAAGCAGGTTTTAAATACAATGGAACAGAGAATTCTGTTTTGATAGATAATTCTGGAAACATTGTTGAAACAGAGGTAGTAATCGGTATAGATGAACTTCCTGTGCAAATTCGGGATTATGTTTCTAAAAATTATCCTGGGCAAAAGATCAAAGAAGCCGCAAAAATTACCGATGCTCATGGTATAATAACCTACGAAGCAGAAATTAAAGGAAGAGATTTGATTTTTGATATTTCAGGAAACTATTTAAGAGAAGTTAAAAATTAAAAGTGTGATTAAAATTCGACTATTCTTTTTTCTGATTTCTACGATGGTTTCTTCTATGGCATTTGCCCAGGTCTCATCCGTAACGGTATCAGGCATTGTAAAAAGCAAGGCGGACAAAACCTATATGCCTTATGTAAACGTAGTGGTGAAGAATGAAAAAGACACTTCATTTGTTTCAGGAACAATAACTAATGATGAGGGCAGGTTTTCGGTTGAAAATATTAAACCAGGCAACTACCTCTTAGAAGTCTCCTTTATGGGATTTGAGAGTGAACAACAGCCCTTGTTTGTTGGTAGCCTTTCTGAGTTCTTAGATATGCCTGTAATCGAATTAGGAGAAGTATCAACGCTTTTAGAAGGGGTGACCGTTACGGCAAAAATAAGTGATGTAAGCGAACAACTGGATAAGAAAACATACTCGGTTGCAGATAATATCAGCCAGAGCGGCGGTTCCGTTTTACAGAGTATGCAAAATCTACCGGGAGTGACGGTGCAGGATGGAAAAGTTCAATTAAGAGGCAATGACAAGGTTACTGTTTTGATTGACGGAAAGCAGACCGCATTAACGGGCTTTGGCAGCCAGACAGGTTTGGATAACATACCTGCATCAGCAATTGATAAAATAGAAATCATTAATAATCCTTCTTCAAGGTATGATGCCAACGGCAATGCCGGTATTATCAACATCATCATGAAGAAGAACAAACAGAACGGTTTTAATGGCAAAATTGGTCTGACCACAGGTTTAGGTTCTCTTTGGGAAAGAAAAGAAAATTTGCCAACCATAAGACCTCAATATACCTTCACCCCCAAAATTAATCCTTCTCTATCGCTCAATTACAGAAAGGAGAAAGTAAATATCTTTTTGCAGACAGATAATCTATACACGCAAACGCTCAATAAAAATGAGTTTGTAACGCGAACTTACGATGATGGTGCGGTAGTTAATTCTCAACTTAAGCGGAACAGGAACACCAACTTTCTAACAACAAAATCAGGTGTAGATTGGAATATGAATGAGCTAAATACACTGACCGTTTCGGGAATGTATGGAAGCGAAAAGATCATTGACCGTGGCGACCAACCTTTCTTCAACGGCGGTTTATCGCAGCGATTACGCCTTTGGCAATTTTTGGAAGATGAATTGAAAACTACGGCAATGGCGACCTTAGGCTATCAGCACAGGTTTAAAGAAGCGGGACATTTACTGAATGCCGGTTTTAATTACACTTTTCATCGCGAAGATGAAAAATACTTTTACGACAACTTTCTGCCAGCATCAGAAGGAACGGACGCTTTCAAGTTGCTATCTGATGAACAGGTTTATGATTTTAACATAGATTATATCAAGCCGCTGAGATACGGCCGTATTGAAACGGGTATCAAATTACGCAACAGGAATATTCCTACTGATATGAATTTTATTCCCGGGACCAATTCTGTTTTAGATACCGATGCCGGAGGCTGGGCCACCTACAAGGAGTTGATACCTGCAGTATACGGGAATTATGTCTTTGAAAACGAAAAGTGGGAGGCTGAATTGGGCGTGCGTGTAGAATATGTAAAGATACAATATGACGTAAATCCTGAGCATAGCACATACAAAAGTGATGGCTATGATTACACACAGCCTTTCCCTAACTTAAGATTAGCCTACAAGCTGAATGATAATAACAAACTTTCTGTATTCTATAACCGCAGGGTAGATAGACCTAATGAAGTGGACATCCGTATTTTTCCCAAATATGATGATGCTGAGATCATAAAAGTGGGTAATCCTGCACTGCGTCCTCAGTTTACCAATTCAATCGAATTAGGGTATAAGAACAATTGGAACAACGGGTATTTATATTCTGCTATGTACCACCGCTTTGCTGATGGCACCATTACCAGAATTTCAAGTATTGTTCCTGGAAGTACATTGGTATATGCAATATTTCAAAACGCGGGAAAGAGCTATAATACAGGTTTTGAAGCAATCTGGAATCAAAATGTATCTGACGTTTATTCTTTCAACATCAACGGGAATATTTACAGAAACCAGATAAATGCTTTTACTGTAATGAATTTATATCCGCAACCAAATTTCTTTTCTGCCGAAGAAAAAACGGCGGTATCAGGAAACCTGAAGCTGAACAATGTATTCCATTTTGCAAAAGATTGGGATATGCAATTAACAGCCGTTTATTTAGCTCCCGACATCGTACCTCAAGGTAGAATCTTATCACGGTTTTCTATGGATGCAGGTTTGAAAAAACCCATTCAAGAAGGTAAAGGTGAGATTTTCTTTAACGCAACTGATCTGCTCAATACGATGGTTACCAAAAGGAAAATTGAGGGTATCGGATTTAGATACACCAGCGATGATTATTACGAAACTCAAGTAATACGATTAGGCTATAGCTATAAGTTTTAAAATTTGAAAGGGAAACAATGATTGAAATTCTTAACCATGAATATATGCGAATAAAAACATTTATACCCTGCAAGAAAATCATTATTTTCTTCATTTTTTTAATTATCTGTAGCAATCCCACTTTTGGACAATATACAAATGACAGTACCAATGTTGCTACACAAGATAGTTCGATTTCTGTTTATACTGCAAAAAACAGTTTAAATTATAAAACACTAATAGTTCCTGCAGTATTGATCAGCTATGGTGTGGTCAGTTTGGAAAGCGACTGGCTCAAACAGCTTAATTATTCTATCAGAGATGAAATTAACGAGCATAAGCCACGCCATATTCGATTTGATGATTATACGCAGTATGCTCCGGCTTTAATGGTATATGGCTTAAATGCAGCCGGTATCAAAGGGAGACATAATTTTAGAGATAGAACTATTATTTACGCCACTTCACAAATCATTACTATGGCAATCGTGGTCCCGTTAAAACATATTGTACATGAAGAAAGACCTGATGGTTCAAACTTCCTCTCTTTTCCATCAGGGCATACCGCGATAGCTTTTTCTTCCGCACAATTTATGTTTAGAGAGTATAAGGATACCAATTTTTGGTTGGGAATTTCGGGCTATTCATTTGCGGCATTTACAGGCGTTTACAGAATATTGAATGACAAACATTGGGTTAGTGATGTTGTTGCGGGTGCAGGATTTGGTATTCTATCCACAGAATTAGCCTATTGGATCTTTCCGAAGGTTAATAGCTTACTTAGAGGTAAAAACAAAAATACTTCAACGATGATCATGCCTTCTTATAAAAATCAAGGTTTGGGTATTGAGTTTGTAAAAAACTTTTAGCGAAATATCATTCTCAAATAGATTTTCATGCCACTAAAATAATTTCATTACATACAATACTTAAAAGAATATTGACATATCCTTGACCAAAGGAACAATCATGCTAAAAGTTTTGTTATTACGAATTTATATTCGAGATGACAAGTTATGAAAAATACCGTAACGGTTGAGCAGTTTTGGCATTTAAGCAAAGACGATGCATTGTCTGCACTATCGGCTAGTTCAGATGGATTAACCCGTGACGACGCTAAACGACGTTTACTGGAATACGGAAAAAATACTTTAAAGGACAGCTCGGGGACATCGACCCTACTTTTATTTTTTCGTCAATTTAAAAGTCCAATTACTTTACTTCTGATTGGCGCAGCGATATTGTCAGGTTTTTTGGGAGATATCACAGATACCCTGATCATTTTTGTAATTGTTTTGATCAGTAGCTTTTTAAGTTATTGGCAGGAGAAAGGCGCTGAAATTGCTGTCAAAGAGCTATTAAAGATGGTTCAATTAAGCTGCACCATTTTAAGAGATGGACAAAAACAAGAATTACCTTTTGAAATGGTTGTACCCGGTGACATTGTTTATGTATCTGCTGGGGATATTATTCCGGGAGATGCCCTGTTGCTGGATTCCGATGAACTTTTTGTAGATGAGGCGGCATTTACCGGAGAAACTTATCCTGTAGAAAAGAAATGTGGAGTATTGTCTGAAGATACACCATTATCAAAACGGACGAATGCCTTATTTATGGGCGCACATATTATTAGCGGCAAAGCTAGCATTTTGATCATAAAAACCGGAGCAGAAACCGAAATCGGCAAAATTTCTAAACAGCTTCAAAGCAGTATTCCTGAAACAGATTTTGAACGTGGGATCCGCCGCTTCGGTTACTTGCTAATGGAGATAACGATGGTTTTGGTTTTAGTAATATTTGCCGCGAACGTTATCCTACATAAACCGGTTTTGGATTCGTTTTTATTTTCTCTTGCACTAGCCGTAGGTCTAACCCCACAACTTTTGCCGGTAATTGTGAGTGTAAACTTAGCGAGTGGCGCGAAACGCATATCAAAGATGAAAGTTATTGTGAAAAGACTTTCATCGATTGAGAACCTCGGAAGCATGACCCTGTTATGCGCGGATAAAACGGGGACCATTACAGAAGGGAAGGTGAACCTGAAAGATACTTTAGGAGTAGATGGCCTGCACAGTGATAAAGTACTTGAGTATGCCTGGTATAATGCTTCCAAACAACAAGGTTTTCGCAATCCAATTGATGAAGCCATCTGCTTAGCTTATAAAGGTGATGAGAATTTCAAGCTCCAAACAGAAATACCTTACGATTTTATCAGGAAACGCTTAACAGTCGAGGTAAAGAATGGAAACCAACATATCGTTGTTTCAAAAGGGGCATTGAATGCTATACTTTCTATTTGCACTAAGGTCGAGCTGGGAGATGGCAAACTTAATGACATCGAAAAACATGTCGAATCAATCAAGGCAAAATACCATGAATTAAGTACCGCGGGGTTTAGGACCTTGGGTATTGCTTTTAAGCCCTGGAATGGCGGATCTTTGTTTACAAGAGATGATGAGAAAGATATGGTCTTTATGGGCTTTGTTGTTCTTTTTGATCCTCCCAAAGTAGACATCATCGTTACCATTAACCAATTGAGAGCCTTGGGAGTTGAATTAAAAATCATTACAGGTGATAATGAATTAGTAGCCAGAAGCCTCGCGGTTAGCATTGGTTTTAAAAATCCTATAATTTTAACGGGTGCGATGATACAAAAAATGAGCAATGCCGCGCTTCTCCATAAAGCGGCTAAGACGGAAATCTTTGCAGAAGTTGAACCTAATCAAAAGGACAGGATTATCTCAATGCTTAAAAAGGCGGGACATGTCGTCGGATTTATGGGTGACGGCGTAAATGATGCACCTGCTCTACATACTGCCGATGTAGGAATTTCTGTAGATACTGCCGTTGATGTTGCTAAGCAAGCAGCAGATATTGTTCTATTAGATCGAAACCTTAATGTATTAGCGAACGGTATCTTAGAGGGGCGAAAAACATTCATTAATACCATGAAGTACATCTTTATGGCTACCAGTGCTAATTTTGGAAATATGTTTAGTATGGCAGGCGCATCTTTGTTTTTGCCTTTTCTGCCCTTATTGCCTAAACAAATCCTGCTTAATAATTTATTGACGGATTTTCCAGAAATGGCTATCTCTACGGATAGGACAGACAAGATAAGCCTTATGAGTCCACAGAGATGGGATTTCAAGTTCATCAAACGCTTTATGGTCTACTTTGGCTTACTAAGCTCTGTATTTGATTATCTCACCTTCGCCGTATTGATTTTTTTGCTACATACAGATGAGAAACAATTTCAGACGGGATGGTTTATTGAATCTGTCATTTCTGCAACCCTGATTGTGCTGGTCGTACGCACCAGACTGCCATTTTTTAAAAGTTTACCGGGAAAATACCTTTTTTTGGCAACCTTTTTAATTTTATTGTTCGTCCTATTTATTCCATTGACGCCTATAGCAGGGTGGTTCGATTTTGTGAAATTGCCTTCGAGCTTTTATGGTTGGATATGTTTGATCGTAGCGATGTATATGTTTTCTGCCGAATTGATGAAAAGATGGTTTTATATGAAAGTATTTAAAGTTAAAAAGGACAAATGACTATAAAGAACGCCATTAGGTTATTTACACCCTCACGTATTGTATTTTACATTTTATCAATTATTGTTTTTTATCTAGCTGTTCATTACGTAGGAAAACTGAAAGATATTAAAACCCTGTTGTTAGAAATGAATCCTGTATGGCTTCTTTTGGCAGTTGCCTGTCAAATAGCTACTTATGTATGTAATGCACTTATTCTCTATATATTGTTAGATAAGAAAACGGGAAATGCTGGATTTTTTACGCTTTTCAAAATGTCTATTGTTACCTTATTCATTAATCAAGCTTTGCCAAGTGGCGGGTTAAGTGGGAATGGTTATGTTTTTAACCAATTTTTAAAAAGAAAAGTTGAGGCCTCGCGTACTTTTAGACTGTTAATACTTGAGTCAATTTGCTATTATATTGGAATGTTAATATTACTCATAGTATTTTATAGCTGGTATCTTAGTTCTTATGCTGCTAGTAATCTTATAATAACTTATACTGCAATTGGAGGTTGTGGATTTTTTATTTTTCTTGGAGCTGTTGTAATTGCCATCAGTAATAAGCATACAGTATCATTTATTTTTAAAAAGTTTGGACAATTTGGCCCTGTCAAGAGATACTTGGATAAAGTAAATCTAATCTCATTAGCAGGTAAAGAAAGTATTAGTTTAAATACCCTATTGAGCAAAAAAAGGAATTTTGTTTTGGCGGTTTTTTATCAGCTTTGTCTTATTGGTTTTGATTTTATAACGGCCTTTGCTATAATAAAAGGTTTTCATGTTCAAGTGCCGTTTACTCATGTTGCTTTTGCGGTGTTATTGGCCATTGTAATTGGCGCACTTCCGCTATCCCCTGGCTCGCTTATCGCTTATGAGGGTGCAATGACTTATTTTTTAACTGTACTAGGTTCACCCGTGCATGCCGCATTGATAGTGACTTTACTTTTTCGATTTTTCACCTTTTGGCTGCCAATGCCTATTGGTTTATTGCTGTATAAGAACTTGCAAAAAAAGTGATACAGTTTAATTGACAGAAAGGATTTATGAGTCCCTCGAAGAAAAAAAGCCAACCATAGTCGTATAGCTCTGTTTGGAAGCACGACTTTAATAATCGGCCAAACCCTCTACCGAATTTTCTTCTGCTTTCACCGAGTACTTCACCCTTCTCGCCAAATTCATATTGCCCAGAGTGCTTGTCTGCAGTAATTTTGATTCAAATAATCAATCGAAATAGTAAAATAAAAACGTCATTAAATAATTAACTACAAAAAAACATTGTCATGAAAACTTTAAAAAAATCAATCCTAACGTTCAGCTTCCTTTTCGCTGCAGTCCTTTTTGTTAATGCTGGAATTCCTACCAAAGCTGGTGTCAGCGCAAATGAAGTACTCGTTAAATACATCGAAAATGCTACAAGCGGACAAATCCACGACTTCAATGAATTATTGGGCGATGATTTCAAACATTATATCGACTGCGATAAAAAGCCTTTAAATTATAATAAACGTCAGTTTTTGAGCTACTTGAAATCAACAAAGAATGTGATATATAATTGCGAAACCGAATACTCTTTAATTGAAGAAACCGAAGATTTTGTTATTGCTAAAGTAGACATGAAGTTCCCGACTTTTACAAAGACTAATTATGTAACCCTAGGCAACACCAAAGACGGTTGGAAAATAACCAATATTACCGTTAAATATAGCTAGGGTTAGGAATTTCCCCATAAGATATTCTAAACTTGTTTTGAATACCATAATTGCCAGAATTGATCATTCTAGCAATTATGGTATAAGTGCATTTGAAAATCTAGCTAGTTTGCAAGGCTGTTTCTTCGAGCTATTAAAGCTTTGAGAAATGGAATAGGTACTCATCGCACATTTTCTGCCAACTATAGTGTTCCTGCGTAAATGAGATAATTTCTTCAGCTCTTAATTGAATAACATCAGGTTTTTCTATAATTTCGTTTATGGATTGTGCCCAAGAAGTTGCATCTCCTGGAGGGAGCAACATCCCATTCTTTCCATGAACTATAGCGTCTGTAATGCCTCCTGTAGCAGAAGCAAACACTTTCGTGCCGCACATACTGGCCTCCAGACAAACCAAACCAAATCCTTCCATATCTCCCTCTACCTCAATGTTGGGCATAACAAATGCATCTGCAATACCCAAGATTGCCTGAATTTCTTCTGATGGTAATTGTCCTAAGCGCTTTATTTTACAAGCGTTGCCTTCTTTTATAAATTTGTTTACTCGAGATTCGTCACTTGGAGAACCGAGCAGAAGTTCTATTTTCCTTCGAATGGATTTAGGAAGAAAGTGGATACCGATAAATCTCTTTTTCCTTTTGGAAATAGGTCCGATCATCAGTAGGATAAATTCTGGATTCAACTGTGGCATTACATTTTTAATGAACCAAGAGAAGCCTTTTCGTATAACGGGTCGGCCCATGGTAACTAAAATCCTTTTGCCTTGACTTTCAAAATAATATTTTTGAGATAGCAAGCGGTCAACTTCCTTCCTTCCCACTTTATTTACAGGCCCTACGTCTACGCCATTATTTATTATTATGATCTTTTCTTGTTTGATTCCTCTGATTTTGCAGGCATCTGCAGTAGCCTGGCTTACGGCGATTATCAAATCAAATGTATTGAAACGTGGAAAAATGTAGCGTTGATAAATCATTACAGGAAATACCACATCTAATCCATGGAAGGTTAGTGTACGTTTTAGATGCTTGTACCGAGTATGAAATAAACTAAATGCAGCAATAAGACCATCATTAAAATGTATAATGGTAATTGCTGGATTTTCTTCAATTTTCTTCAAAATCCGCTTATTGAGCTTTGTGAAAAATTTGAAACGGCTTTCATTTCCCTCACAAACAATAGAGTGGGCCTTGGTAATATTTTTGATCCCATTAATAAGTTCAAAGCTTTGTTTTTCCATACCTCCAGTTGAAGGAGGGTATTTATGACTGACGAATAATATTTCCATAACCTGCTATTCTATTTGAAAAATATTACGTTGTTTAGCGAGTAGAAAATAAACAACAATACCAAAGGCAATCCAAACAAGTTGTCTTGCCCTTCTTAATATAGATATCCAGATTTCAGCATCGGGGATTCCAATAGCAAGGAGCATCATTTTATTTCCATATTCTTCAGCGCCAATTTGTCCGGGAATAAAAGCACCTGCAGCTTTAAAAAAGACTACACCTAAATAAATTACAATGCATACAGTGATGACGACTACAAGCCACTTTTTCATGTAATATTAACTAATCTGCAACGAAGGGTGGGCAAATAAATCTAAATCATTGAAGTACTCATTGGCAAGCTGATCCCAGCTCAACTGATAGGTATAATTCAACCCTTCTGAAACAAATTGGTCTTTTAGTTCTTTATTATTTAGAATCAGAAGTATCTTTTCAAGATAATCTTCTTCATTATTGGGTTCGCATTTAAACCCGTTAACACCTTGTTCTATCAAATCTTTAGATCCGCCGCCATCTGCAATGACGCATGGCAACCCAGAAGCCATCGCTTCTAAAACTACATTGCCATAGGATTCTGATACCGATGGAAACAGGAATACGTCAGCACTGGCATATATAGCAGCAAGTTCTGGATGATTCACTTTGCCGGTAAATACAGCATTAGGCATTTTTAACATGCAAGCTTTTTTTGCGCCTCCATCTCCTGCAACTAATAGGTTGATAGCAAGATTAGAGGCTTGAATTTTATCATAAATTCGGAACAAAGTTTCCAAGTTCTTTTCCCATACTAATCGACTAACGAAAATAACGTTTGGATGATCATTTCCAACTAGCTTTCTTATTAATTCTAAATCCTTATGTTGTGGAGAAAATAATTCGTGGTCGATTCCTCTTTTCCATATTTTCATTTTAAAGGGCAGAATACCTATGTTTTCCAGTTCGCTTTTGATACTGTCAGACGGAACGTATATTTTATCACATTTATTATAAAACTCCTTTTGATTTTCAGCCATTATATGTTTTACTCGGTTAATTAAAAATGGAGTGTGCTTTAGATAATAATCGATGTAAGAAATGAAATGTGTATGGTAAATTGTTAGTACCGGCAGGTTATTCTTAATTGCGTATTTTAAAGAGAAATTGCCCAGAAGAGATGGCGTAGCAATATGAATTACATCTGGTTTAAAGATTTTTAGTTTTTTTACTAATTCCTTTTTAACCATGATTGGAAGTGCCATTGTGTAACCTTCGTTAATTGGAAGATCGATAACAGGAATTTTTATGCATTCGAAGCCTTGTATTTCATCAGGACCAACACCACAGATAAATAGAAACTCAAACTTTTTGTGGTCAATTCTTTTGATCAGTTGAAACATGGTGCGAGAGGCACCATCGAAATCTTCTATAAGTATTTCGGCAAAAAAAGCAACCTTTATCCTGTTCATAATGATAGTACACTTTGCCAAATCTAATCGGGATAATTGAATAATAAATCATTGAAACCTATAGATTACAGAATATTAATAATTTGTTAATCAATATTGTATACGCTAAATCTTCGCCTACCAAACATTTGAAAGGGTTTTATTGTTTCTACTTTTTTTATTTCCAACTTTGATCTTAAGTTTGAAAGATGGCTTAATTCTTAATCTGATTAATTTGTTATTTCTGAAATTCATACAATTATTGTTGGAAAACAATGAATGGGAATAGGATACTAATGAAAATAAAAAAAACAGGGGGATGAGAATATTTTCACTAAACGAGCCCTTTTGTGAGGTTCAAAAGTTTTCTTCTTTGAACAATAACAATGGCAAATGTATATGATGGGTAAGTTTTTTAGTAACACTGTTGTGGAAAAGCTTTTCAAAAAAGCCATATTTTTTAGGTACAGCAATTACTAATTGCACTTTATTTGTGGTTGCAAAGTTCATGATTTCCATTACAACATCTTTATTATTGGTGTAGTGGTATTTAGGTTGCTGTTTACCCCAAAATTGGCGGAAATAAGGTGGTTCTTCTGTGGTAGTTGGGTCAACATGATCGTCATGAAGGCTGACACTTAATATAGACACACTTGCCCCAAGTTTATTTATCAAATGTTTTATTGGGAAAACGGGGGTGTTTCTTGATATGTTTTTGAGATTACAAGCAAATATAACTTTTTTAACAGTTTTGAAAGAGGCGCTTTCTGGAATAATCAATACAGGGGTTTTCGTAATTTGGGTAATTCGAACGGTATTACTTCCAAGAAGACTTTGGTCAGAAGCACTTTTTCCTGCAAGGCCCATCACTATGAGACCAACGGACTGGTCTTTATTAAAATTTCTTAAAATAAGGTCCAACGGACGTTCATCAATATAAGCCTCGATGGTTATCGACCCATTAATTCGGGATCCAAGTTCATTGGTTATTCCATTTAGCCTAGCAATATTTCTTTGATGTAGCTGTTCTTTAAGCAGGATATCTTGTATATGAACTTGTTTCTTGAAAGGTATATATTCAGAATAGCAAATGAGTAACCGTTTAGAATGTACTTGCATGGCAAAGGCAGCTGCATAATTAGCAGCATTTGCAGCTGCATCAGAGAAATCGGTGAAAACCAAAAGGGTTGAAAATCGGCTTTCTGCTGAATTTGACATGATAGAATGCACTTTTTGTAGTAATTTATTACATTGTAATAAAAAACGAATAGCCGAGGATATGGTTTTAATAGAAAGGTATAATCCGAGTGTAATTTGGTTAATTTCTTTCAAACAAAAGCCGAAAATTTATGTTCTATAGCAAAAAATAATATCATTTTTATGCCTAAATATGTAATCGAGCGAGAAATTCCTGGAGCAGGTAATTTGACCGCAGAACAATTAAAAGAAGTTTCACAAACTTCATGCGATGTATTGAGAAATATGGGTCCTCAGATACAGTGGCTTCAAAGCTATGTAACTGGTAATAAGATCTATTGTGTTTACATTGCACCAGATGAAGGGATGATTCTAGATCATGCGGATCAAGGTGGGTTCCCGGTTGATTCGGTTAGCCAGGTTGCTACTATTATTGATCCGACGACTGCAGAGTAGTAACGGAAGGTATTTCGATCTGAAAAGATAATGGGAAATCAGCTATAATGTTTCAATTTTCATAAGGAATAAAAAATATATTTATATTTGCCGAAATATTATTGCCTACTAAATCCCTAATTCATGCAAACAATATTGGGCGCGGGCGGAGACATAGGAACCGCCCTTGCAAAAGAACTAAAGCAGTTTACTGATAAAATCAAATTAGTTGCGCGTCACCCCCATCAGGTGAATGGGGATGATGAACTGATAGTCGCCGACCTTTTAAATGCTGAGGCTGTATCCGAAGCAGTGAAAGGTTCAGATGTAGTCTATTTGACTGCTGGCTTGATGTATAACGTTAAAATCTGGCAGGAGCAATGGCCAATTGTTATGAAGAACGTCATAGATGCCTGCCTGCGGCATAATAGCAAATTGGTTTTCTTTGACAATGTCTATGTTTACGATAAAAATGCGATTCCAAATATGACGGAAGACAGCCAAATGAGTCCTCCCTCAAAAAAGGGTGCGGTGCGGCTGCAAATTATTGAGCTTATCAATAAGGCGATGGCAAATTCCAATCTTAAAGCACTGATTGCAAGAAGCGCAGATTTTTATGGACCGGGTTCTAAAAATGGTGTATTGAATGTACTTGTTTTAGATCCAGTTTCAAAAGGGAAAAAGGCCAATTGGCAAGCAGACCTTAATAAAATACACTCTTTTACCTACACCATTGACGCAGCTAAAGCTACTGCATTGCTTGGTAATACCGACTCTGCGTATAACCAGGTCTGGCATTTGCCTACCTCCTCTGAAAGACTGACCGGAAAGCAGTTTATTGATATGGCGAACGGCATTAGAAAGCAGAAAAGCTCTTATAGGCTCTTGTCTCCGTTTATACTTTCTTTGGGCGGTTTGTTTGACAAAACAATCAAAGAGCTGGGCGAAATGCAATATCAGAATAATCAGGATTACTTTTTCAATAGCGAAAAGTTTTGTAGCACCTTTCAGTTTACACCTACCAGCTACAAAGATGGAATCACCGAAGTGTTAACTTAGTATAATAAGCTTGATGTGGTAACAATAATAGGGTGATTACGAACGTGAATTCGATTATAAATATTATTATTTAATTTTTTCGTTCAAAATAAAATTCGTAGAATTACCATACTTTTCTGACGCGGATAAGCTTAATCTCAAAATATGGTATACAACAACAAGCAACTAAAGGCTTTGTTTGAGGATTCTCCCATTGCTATTTATACTTGTGACACTGATGGATTTATTACTTTTTTTAATAAGGCGGCTGAAAAACTATGGGGTCGAAAACCTCGAATAAATCAAGATTTATGGTGCGGTTCATGGAAGATTTATAATACTGATGGGACGAATATGCCTTTGGATACTTCACCAATGGCAATGGCCATGCAATTGGGTACACCATTGGATGGGAAAGAGATTATTATTGAACGGCCTGACCGAATTCAACTTTCTGTCTTAGTATATCCTAAGCCTATTTTTGACGACAACAATGTTCTAATTGGTGGTCATAACACCTTGATCGATATTACGAACCAAAAAAATAGTGAAGCCAATCAGGCCATGCTTGCCAGTATAATTACCTCTTCAAATGATGCCATTATCAGTAAAAACCTTCAAGGAGAAATTACGAGTTGGAACGAAACAGCTACACAAATGTTTGGCTACACTGCAGAGGAAGTTATTGGGAAATCCATTAAATTATTAATACCAAAGGATCGTCATAGCGAAGAAGATGATATTCTTGAACGTATTTCAAACGATGAATGGGTTCGTCATTATGAAACCGAGCGCTTAACCAAAGCAGGAAAAGCAATAAAAATTTCTCTTACTATCTCGCCAATTAAAAACCAGAACGGTACGATAATTGGAGCTTCTAAAATAGCAAGAAACATCACTGAAGAAATTGCTATTCGACTAAAGCTGAAAAAGTATATGAAAGAGCTGGAGCTGCTTAATAAACACAAAGATGATTTCATGAATCTTGCTAGTCATGAATTAAAAACGCCTCTTACAAGCGCAAAAGCTTATATGCAGCTTCTTGACAGGTTTATTGATAAGGAGCATAGAGGCTATGAATTTGTACAACGAGCAGTTTTGAGTATTTCCCGCCTAGAAAAACTTGTCAATGATTTGTTGGATATTTCAAAGATAAAGACCGGGCAACTTCAATATAATATGGAAGCACTTAATTTTAATGAAGTGATTAAGAATAGCGTAGATAGCGTTAAGCATTTGTATAAAACGCATAGCATTGTCGTTAAAAATACGGCAGACGGAATCTTGTATGGTGATCGGGTACGATTAGAGCAGGTGCTAAATAATTTTCTTTCCAATGCAATCAAATATTCTCCAAACGCAGATCGAGTAGTAGTTGAATCAGCTCGGGAAGGTGATATGCTTATCGTTTCGGTTCAAGACTTTGGAATCGGTATTCCTAAAGATTCTATAGAGCGCATAGGGGAGCGTTATTTCCGAGTAGACAGTGATTCGATCGAATTTCCAGGATTAGGAGTGGGGTTATTTCTTTCAATGGAAATTTTGAGTCGACATAAGGGCAAATTAGAAATTGAAAGTGAAGTAAATAAGGGTTCAACGTTTAAGTTTTTGTTGCCTATTATGAATGGAAACTAATGGGTGACTTTATACGTTTCTTAATTTACGTTAGTTGCCAGATAAATAAATTCTAGCAACTAACGTGTGCTTCTATCCGAAGGGATTATTAAACTTTAAACCATTCCATCACTTCTTCTTTCGAAGGCATGGTGATGTCCAGTTTCATTTTTTTACGCAATCCTCCCAAATCGTTGAATACTTTATTCGGATTGGCGGCTTTTAAAGCGTCTATGGTGTTGATTCCCATTTTTTGAAGTACAGGAACCCATTCTGCTGGCACTCCCTCTTTTTCATAATCAGAAACACTAGTTACTTTCGCCACTTTCTCAGGTCGCATTTGAGGGAAGAACAATACATCTTGAATGCTGTTTTGGTTGGTCATTAACATAGCTAAGCGGTCAATTCCAATTCCTATTCCAGCGGTAGGAGGCATGCCATATTCTAACGACCTAAGGAAATCATAGTCAATAAACATAGCTTCGTCATCCCCACGTTCCATGAGTTTGGTTTGCTCTTCAAAACGTTCTAATTGATCAATTGGATCGTTTAATTCGGAATAGGCATTTGCCAACTCTTTTCCATTGATCATTAGTTCGAAACGTTCTACCAAGCCTTCTTTATTACGGTGCTTTTTCGTTAGCGGACTCATTTCAATTGGATAATCGATGATGAAAGTAGGTTGGATATAGTTTTTCTCACACTTTTCACCAAATAATTCGTCAATCAATTTTCCTTTCCCCATGCTGTCGTCTACTTCGACATTCAATTGCTTACATGTAGCGCGAAGTTCGGTTTCGTTCATTTGACTAACATCAATGCCTGTATGTTCTTTGATGGCATCGTAGATGGAGATTCGTTTGTAAGGTGCAGCAAAGTTGATTTCTTTGTCACCAACAGTTACGGTTGTTTTGCCATTGGTAACCATGGCAACTCTTTCGAATAGCTGCTCAGTAGTTTCCATCATCCAGTTATAGTCTTTGTATGCAGCGTAGTACTCCAAAACTGTAAATTCAGGGTTGTGGGTACGGTCCATTCCTTCGTTTCTGAAATTGCGACTAAATTCATAAACGGAATCAAAGCCACCTACAATTAGGCGCTTGAGGTACAATTCATTCGCTATTCTCAAATAAAGAGGAATGTCTAGAGCATTATGGTGGGTTATAAATGGCTTGGCAGCGGCACCACCTGGAATACTTTGTAAAACAGGTGTATCTACTTCAAGTGCACCCTCTTGGTTCAAGAAATCACGGATAGCAGTTTTAACAGCACTTACCTTTTTAAAAGTTTCTTTTACTTCGGGGTTGACAATTAAATCGACATAGCGCTGACGATATCTAAATTCAGGATCGGTAACGGCATCAAAGGTTTTCCCGTCGGCAGATTTTACAACCGGTAAGGGCTTCAATGATTTAGCCAAAACTTTCATTTCTTTCGCATGGATGGATATGGTGCCGGTTTTGGTGATAAAAACAAAGCCTTTTATTCCAACGAAATCACCGATATCTAATAGTTTTTTAAATACGGTATTGTATAAAGTTTTATCTTCTGTAGGGCAGAGTTCATCGCGGTTCAAATAAACTTGTACTCTTCCTGTAGAATCTTGCAGTTCGATAAAGGATGCATTGCCCATTACCCTGCGGCTCATGATGCGGCCAGCAATGCTAATGGATTTATACTTCTCTGCTTCTTCTGAAAAATTTTTATTTATATCCTTAGCCGAAGCGTTTATTTCATAGCTCTCGGCAGGATAGGCATCTATACCTAATTTTGTTAATTCGATTAAAGCTTCACGTCGTAGAAGTTCTTGTTCAGAAAGAATACTGCTCATGGTAGATTGTTGTTTTTGCAAAAATAACAATATTAATTTAATGTAAGAGTTAAAGGTTTTTATTACATATTCAAACAGCTTGTGGAAGAGGGATGTTTTGGGCGACTTAGTTTAAAAAAATGTTTTAGCTGTAGCGTTCACCTATTTTTTTTCGTTTCGATATAAATATGTTAATGGCTTCAAGAAAAGCCGTATTTTAGTAAAATAAAGGAGAAGTTATTTTTAAAAATTTACACGCTTTAATAGGTGAATAAGCCATTAGGACATTCAAAAAAGGAGTTTTTGCTTTCTTTAAGGGAAGCTATTGAATTGTGTGGCCAAAAAAATAGCAATAAGGCGAAAGAGTTTATTTATAAACAATATTATGGGTATGTCATGGCGGTGGTTCTTCGTTATGTAAAAGATTCATATGATGCAGAGGAGCTCGTAAATGAGTGCTTTATTAGGGTATTTAAAAATATAGATCGGTTTAAGATGAACGAAGAAATTGAATCTTTGGAGAAACTGTTTTTAGGATGGATGGCAAGAATTTCAAGCAACCTATCTATTGACCATCTGCGTGCCAAAAAACAAATGGTTTTAATAGATGACCATCAACAGTTTGAAGCCTTTGTAAATCCTTCTAATCCATCCGTCAGCCTTGAAGTTGAAGATATTTTGAAGCTCTTGGATAGTTTGCCAGAAACTCAACAATTGATTTTCAATTTATTTGAAGTAGAAGGCTATTCACATGAAGAAATTGGACTTAAATTAGGTATCCCAGAAAGTACTTCAAGGACCTACCTAACTAGAGCAAAAAAGAAGTTGAGAGAATTGTATCTCATTATGAGTGATAATTAAAAATTAAGATGAAGTCAGAAGATCATCAAGATATTATTAAACAAATGGCTGAACGCCTTCGCGAGCATTCTGTTCCCTATAAGGAAGGGGCATGGGAGCGCTTTAAAGAGGTAGAAAAGAAAAAGTCCAGGCATATGGTATTATGGCCTTATTTCTCTGCTGCCGCAGTTATTTTGATCGCTATTATTTTATTCTTAAAGCCTTCCCAACAAATAATAATGCCTAGCGAACTCGTTGTACGGAGTAATGAAAAACAGATGGATAAAGAAGTGGGGATTGTTAATGAGCCTAGTGCGCCTGGTTTGCAAACGAGCACAATTGATAAAGAATCAGTCACGAAAGTGGATATGCAAAAACGAAATAGGGAAATTGTTTTGGCTTCTAAAACCACTAATGAATACGTAAGTGATAACAGCATTCAAGTTGAAAGATTGGATGTTAATCTTTTGAAGTTAGAGGATATGACTGCTTATAATGAAAATAAGGAGGTAAGAGAAGGAAACAGTAAGGTTGATGATGGTTTTACACGCCCTTCATTAATAACTTCTGTGAAAGAAAAAAAGGAACCTGTTGACTTTTTAACAGCTTTGTCAGCTATCAAAGAAGAAGAAAGTTTCCATGAGAATAGAAGTATGGAAAAGAAGTGGAGCCTTGGTTTAGATGTGGCCCCAAATATTGGCAACAATAATCATGTAAATATGGGTGCAGGTGTATCTTTTGCCTATTCGATTTCACCTAAAGTGTCTATCTCTTCAGGTATATCTTATCTTCAGGTGGGTGCCGAAGGAATGCCTAATCCTTCTCTTAATTTTCCTTCAGCTAGTTCTCGCTACGCTGGTTCTCCAACTCTTGAACTTTCCTCACCTGGAGTGGCTTATCCTGGAGGAAGGTCACAAACAAAGATCTTGAATAAAATAGAAGCTAGCGTAGCTGGTCTAGATATTCCATTTGCTATTAATTACCATGTAAATAAAAGATTATACGCTTCTGCTGGCTTTTCCGTTTTTAATGTTTTAAACGAAGGGCGTATTAGCCAATTTGAGAATCGGGTTGTTGATGTTGTTTATCGTGGTGCAGATAACAAAACGCCTGAGCCTGTTGTTCAGACTTTTCTCTCTAAAGAATTAATCAGTGAAAAGGATTATCAAGGAAGAAATGTTAATGGATTCTTTAACTTTTCTGTTGGTTATGCAATCCCGGTTTCTAAAAAAGTAGGTCTTTCGATTGAACCTTTCTTTAAGATGCAAATGAGTACCTTGGCGGAAGAAGATATGAACTTAAGTAATGGGGGTATTAAGATTAGCACAAGGTTTTAGATAGGTAATAGGTATGAGGTCTTAGCTATTAGGTGCAGTATGTTGGATATAGAGTTTAGATATAATAAGGGTGCAAATTTTGCTTATAGGGTAAGGCTGAAAATAAAAAACTCGCTACAAGTTCTAGTCTTATAGCGAGTTTTTACATGATAAATATTAGGTACTGGGCTTAGTACTGTTTCTAGATGTCTTTCAATCTATTACCAAATGCCTGATACCTAAAACCTTTCTTCATAAGTAACCCCCATATTTTGAAACATAAAAGCCCATTTATCAACTTGTTCTTGGATAATTTTATCGGTTGGCTTTCCGGCTCCGTGTCCAGCGTTTGTTTCAATTCTTATTAAAACTGGATTATTTCCCTTATTATATTCTTGAAGACGGGCTGCAAATTTAAATGAATGTGCAGGCACCACCCGGTCATCATGGTCTGCTGTGGTAACCATAGTGGCAGGGTAGGATGTACCTTCTTTTAATGCATGGTAAGGTGAGTAGTGGTATAAATAGTCGAACATCTCTTTATTGTCGTCGGCAGTTCCATAGTCAAACGCCCAGCCTGCACCAGCTGTGAATTTATGGTAGCGAAGCATGTCTAATACCCCGACGGCAGGTAAGGCAACTTTGAATAGATCAGGATGCTGTGTCATTGCTGCACCAACTAATAACCCACCATTCGAGCCACCAGATATACCTAGTTTTTCTGATGAAGTATACTTTTCATCGATCAAATAATTTGCAGCTGCAATAAAATCATCAAATACATTTTGTTTTTGCAATTTGGTTCCGGCTACATGCCATTTTTCACCATACTCTCCGCCACCTCTAAGGTTAGCAACAGCATAAATTCCACCTTGCTCTAGTAAGATAATGTTAGAAGTGCTAAAAGAAGGGGTTAGGCTAATATTAAAGCCACCATATCCATAAAGTAGGGTAGGGTTAGTGCCGTCTCTTTTGATTCCCTTTTTATAGGTAATTATCATCGGAACTTTCGTTCCGTCTTTTGAGGTATAAAATACTTGCTCTGATTCATATAGGCTAGGATCAAATTTAACACCAGATTCTTTGTATACATTTGAAACACCTGATTCGATTTCATATTTAAAAATGGTAGGAGGGAAGACGTAGGAAGTGAAGGTATAGTAAAGTTCTTTTTCCTTGTCTTTTGCACTGAAGCCCGAAGCTGTACCTAAGCCGGGTAATTCAATATTTCTTTCTAAATTTCCATTTAGATCATATTGTTGTACAAGGGAAGTTGCATCTTTTAGATAGTTTGCAAATAACTTTCCACCACCGGTACCAATTTTTAGAACATTTTCAGTCTCGGGAAGTAAGTCTGTCCAATTGCTTGGATTGAGTTTTGATAAATCAGTGGTTACCACTTTATAATTAGGCGCATTTAGGTTAGTATATATATAAAGTTTTTCGCCTTGATTTTCAATGATGCGATGGTTTTGGTCAAAGTTATCTACTACCGTCTGTATAACTGGATTTGAATTGTTCAAATCTTGGATATACAATTCGTTACCGCTGGTTGTATTGGCAGCTGAAATTACTAGAAAGCGCTCATCATCTGTAAGATAAGCGCTGATATAGCGTCTCGGCGTTTTAAGACCTCCAAAAATTAGTTGATCCTCTTTCTGCGGAGTATTCATTTTATGGAAAAAAAGCTGATGGTATTGGGTAAGCCCCGACAGCTCACTTCCTTCTTTAGGCTTTTCATAGCTGCTATAATAGAAGCCCTCATTTCCTTTCCAAGCGATGTCGCTAAACTTTACATCAATTATCGTATCGCCAACGATGGATTTGTCGGAAGTTTTTAAGATAACAACTTTTCTCCAATCGGATCCTCCTTCAGATATCTGGTAAGCTGCAAGACTTCCGTCTTTCGAAAAGGCTATTCCAGCTAAAGAGCTTGTTCCATCTGCCGAGAATTTATTTGGATCTAAAAAAACTTCTGCTTCACCGTCTCCTTTTTGTCGGTAAAGGACATATTGATTTTGTAGACCATCATTTTTATAAAAATAGGTGTATTCACCTTCTTTGAAAGGGGCAGTAAATTTTTCGTAATTCCAAAGGTCTGTCAACCGGTTTTTTATCGCAACGCGATAAGGAATTTGGGCCAAATAGTTTTCGGTAACTTCATTTTCTTTTTTTACCCATTCTTCGGTTTCAGGGCTCATATCGTCTTCAAGCCAACGATAAGGATCGCTTACTTTAGTTCCGAAAAAATCATCAATTACTTCTATTTTCTTTGTTTCCGGATAAGGAAGAAGAGTTATGTTCTCCACAGGGTTAATTGTTTTAGGATTTTGTGTTGAGGTACAGGCGCCAAATAGGGCGATGCAAATGACGATTCCAAAAGTTTTTTTCATTAGAATAAATTATTTATGAGTATCAGCTTTAATTGCGTTAATGAGCTCTCACTCGGTTTGTTTTTAAATGAAGCGATCATGAGTGTTTATTTTCACTAAAGGTTTTGTGGCAGCTGCGTTCAAAATTTCGCCTCGCTTTTCATTACAGATAGTGAGTCTTTCACCTCAAAATGGTTTCATTTGAATAAATTGTTTTAGATAAATTAGGTCGCTAGAGCTTTGTTAACTCATGAAGGTTTATAAATTTATGTTAATTGATCAGCGCAATTTACCATTTTATTCATGAGTTTAAAACTTCAAAACATAAGTCGCTATTAATGAGTGCGGTGGGATGTGATATTGATTGAAACATTTAAACTTCTTTTTGTAAGTTTGTGAGGATTATTATGGCTTCAAAAATATACTTCGCTTCAGATTTTCATTTAGGTACTCCATCAGAAGTAGAAAGCAGAGAGCGTGAAAAACGTATTATTTCCTGGTTAGATTTCATCAAGCGGGATGCTTCTGAATTATACCTGATAGGCGATATATTCGACTTTTGGTTTGAATATAGGGAGGTTGTCCCTAAAGGATATATTCGGTTCTTAGGCAAGTTAGCAGAGCTTTCGGATGCGGGAATTAGGTTAACCCTTTTTAAGGGTAACCATGATATGTGGATGTTTGACTATTTTAAAAAAGAACTGCATGCTACCATTATTTCTGATGAATTGATTATTGAACGGAATGGTAAGCGATTTTATCTTCATCATGGTGATGGCTTGGGACCTGGTGATACAAAGTATAAACTATTAAAGAAGATTTTTAGAAGCAATACCTGTCAGTGGCTTTTTGCTCGCTTGCATCCTAATTTAGGCATTGGAATTGCGAAAATGTGGTCTAAGTTTAGTAGGATAAGTAGTGGGAAGATTGAATATTTTGAGCATGAAGATAAAGAATGGCTTGTTTCTTACATTAAACAATATTTGAAAGTCGGGGGCGGTAATCAAAAGCCTATTGATTATTTTATTTTTGGGCATAGGCATTTACCTTTGTCTATTCCCGTAGAAAATACATTATATGTCAACTTGGGAGAATGGATGAACTTTAATACCTATGCTGTTTTTGATGGAGAGAATCTATTACTCGAAGTTTGGCAATAATTAATTGGAAATAATTAGACGAAGTAATGCGAGGATGTTAAAAGTCATGAACAACTAATCCATTTCCAAAAGTTTTTTCTTCATCCATCGTTTCAATTAATCCTTTAGCCCATACGGTATAGATTTTTCCCTTTTCAAGTTTTAAACTAAAATTATAGCGAACGGAATCTCCTTCGCTTGATTTGAAAGTAGCGGAATATTCTCCTGCCCCTATTTCATAGAAAGCAGTAAAGTCTTTAAATTTTTTCTTGCTGGCAAATAAACTATCAGCGACAATGGCAAAGTCTAATGAGCCGGCGTTAGGACTTAAATTTAGAAACCTCAGTTTCGCCTTTCCCTCTTTGGGTTTTGTAAGGTCGTCTTCAATTAAGAGTGATGTTAGGGAGGTGGAGTTTAGGCCTGCAAGAAAAAGACTGTGGTATTTCCCAACAGCTAGTTTGATGTTTGTGGTATAAAAAGCATTTGAATAAGTACCATTGTTGTAAAATCGCCCTTGATATTGACCAGCGTATAAAGGGAAATAAGGGATACGTTTGGTAAACCCCCTATTGGTCGGAAAAACCGGTTCGCCATTTAATACGAAGTCGAAGGCTGGCGCATCTGGAGAACCATGTACAACAGATAGGGCAGAAATAATGGATTCAACATTCGCACTGGCACCATTTCTATAATTTGCATCTTTTGAGCAAGAGGAAAGTAATATAAAATAGATCAATAGAAAGTTAAAAATTCTGATTCTTTGAACAAGAAATGAAAGCCCCATGGGTAATAAGTTTTTAAATAATTGTAATATATTGTTTGAATATAGAATTGTTTGTTAGATTAGAACGAATTGAACACATTATTCGCTACATTTAAATGCATATCTAGATGTGGCCGAAAAAGGAGCTGTTGAATTTTTAAATTTTCCGTAAGTTTGTCACAAAAGAATAATAGTAGGAATGTCTTCAAGAGAAAACCAATTTAGAACAAAAAATATTCGAAAGAATGCGCCTGGGAAATACTCAAATTCCAAGGCTGGCCGGACAGCAATACCGTCCTCCACTGAGCGCCTCCCTAGATTTAATTTCAATCTTGAAAAGACGACTAAGATTTTTGGCCTTTTTATATTATTGCTATCTCTTTATTTCTTGATTGCTTTTACTTCCTATTTGTTTACTTGGAAAGACGATCAAAGTTATGTTTCTTCATCCAATGGGGGATGGGGAAATCTTTTGAAATCAGTTGAGGAACTCGAAACCTTAGGCCTCGAAAGCCCCGTAGTAGACAATTGGCTAGGCAAATTTGGTGCCCTTTTAGCCCATCAATTTATTTATAAATGGTTTGGTTTGGCTTCATTTATTTTTGTAATTCTCTTTTTTATAATGGGTTATCGCTTATTATTTAAGGTTTCAGTTTACCCTTTAAATAAGACATTTGCATATTCCTTGTTTTTCCTACTTTTCATATCTACTGCAATTGCTTATTTTCATGGTTTTGCAAGTAATATGCCCCACTTTATTGAAGGGGAGATAGGGTTTTGGTCCAACCGTTTATTACAAGCCCAAATCGGAAATGCAGGTGTGGGCACCTTGCTGCTTTTTGCAATTTTAACTTTTTTGGTAATTGTTTATAACCTTGATTTTAAATTTCCGGAACGTAAGCCTTCTTTAAGTAAAGAGAATGAGGAGAGCGATGCGACTCAATTTCAATCTGTAGTAAATAGGGAGTTTAAATCGCAAGAAATACCCCTCGACCCCAAAGTGAGAGGACGAAATGAGGAGGTGAAGGAATCCAAGACTGAAAAGCCTGCATTTGAGATTGAGAAAAAAGAAGAAATACCAGTTTTCGAAACTCCAAAGGCTCCGGTACCTACTGCCCTAAACATGGAAACCACACCTATGAATGAGGTAATAAATTCTTCCCCAACTTTATCAGTCGAAGAAGTAGTAGAAGAAAAAAAGGCTGACGCTGATGTTTTGGTAGAGAAATTTGGAAAATACGATCCGAAGCTGGACTTGTCTTCCTATAAATACCCGCATTTAGGATTATTAAGAGATTATGGTTCAGGGAAAATAACCATTAATAGCCATGAATTGGAAGCAAACAAAGACAAGATCGTAGATACCTTAGGAAATTATAACATCGAAATTGAGAAAATAAAAGCAACGATTGGGCCAACAGTGACCTTATATGAAATTATTCCGAAGCCGGGAGTTCGCATTTCAAAGATCAAAAACTTAGAGGATGATATTGCATTGAGTTTAGCGGCTCTGGGAATTCGGATCATTGCACCCATGCCAGGGAAAGGAACTATTGGAATTGAGGTTCCAAATAGCCATCCTGAAATGGTGTCAATGCAGTCAGTACTCGCGACTGAGAAGTTTCAAAATACAGACATGGATTTACCCATTGCGTTGGGAAAAACGATATCTAATGAGGTCTTTATCGCAGATTTAGCCAAGATGCCACACTTGTTGGTTGCAGGGGCTACAGGGCAGGGAAAATCAGTAGGAATAAATGCCATTTTAACTTCTCTGCTGTTTAAAAAGCACCCTTCGGAATTGAAATTTGTTTTGGTTGACCCAAAGAAAGTAGAACTATCGCTTTTTAGAAAGATTGAAAGGCACTTTTTAGCCAAACTGCCTGGAGAAGAGGATGCTATTATTACTGATACCAAGAAAGTAATCAATACTTTAAATTCCCTTTGTATTGAGATGGATCAACGCTATGATTTACTGAAAAGTGGGGGGCGTTCGGAACTTAAAAGAGTATAATGTTAAATTTGTTAATAGAAGATTAAATCCTGAAGAAGGACATAGGTTTTTACCTTTTATAGTGCTAGTAGTTGATGAGTTTGCAGACTTAATGATGACCGCAGGGAAGGAAGTAGAAACTCCGATTGCTCGTTTAGCACAGCTTGCGAGAGCCGTAGGGATTCACTTGGTAATTGCCACACAAAGACCTTCAGTAAATATTATTACCGGAACGATTAAGGCGAATTTCCCCGCTAGGCTAGCCTTTCGAGTTTTATCTAAGGTGGATTCAAGAACAATCTTGGATAGTGGCGGCGCAGATCAGCTCATCGGTCGTGGAGATATGCTTTTATCGACCGGTAGTGAGTTGATTAGGATTCAATGTGCATTTGTAGACACTCCAGAAGTGGATCTGATCTCAGAATTTATTGGTGAACAAAGAGGTTATAGTTCCGCTTTTTTACTACCTGAATACGTGGATGAAAATGGTGAAGGAAGTAGCTCGTCTGAATTTAATTTCAATGAAAGAGATGCACTCTTCGAGGAAGCCGCAAGATTAATTGTAGCGCATCAGCAAGGATCCACTTCGCTGATACAACGAAGAATGAAGTTAGGGTATAACCGAGCAGGTAGAATTATTGATCAGTTGGAAAGTGTGGGCATCGTTGGGCCTTTCGAAGGGAGTAAAGCGAGAGAAGTATTATATCCAGATGAATATTCCTTGGAACAGTTTTTGGATACACTCAAAAATAATTAACTAAGTTAAAAGATGAAACAATTATTTCTCGGGTTTATAGTAACACTTTTTACTGGCATGATCAGTTATGCTCATGCACAGTTTGATGTTGTATCCAAACGAATTCTTGATAAAGTGAGCACTAATTACCAATCTTTTAATACAATAGAGGCTGATGTTTTGCTGTCTGGTGAAGATTCACAAAATAATAGCTTTCGTAATAACGGGAAGCTTTCTCTTGAAAGAATGTCTGGGAAATTTAAAATTGATTTAGGCGAACAAGAAATTATAAGTGATGGCACCACTCAGTGGACTATTTTAAAAGATCAAGCAGAAATTCAGGTAAACGACGCTGATAGAGACAATAATTCATTGAACCCGGCTACTATTTTTACATTTTATAAAGTGGGTTATAAGGGTAATTATACTGGAACCTCAAAATTGGGCAATCGAGCTTTCGACGATATAACTTTGGTGCCTACCGATACAAGGCAAAATGTTTCTAAGATAAATTTAAGGGTGGATAAGGCAAGTAATTTAATATATGATGCTACAGTATTTGATAAAAATGGCAGTAAATATACTTATACTATAAAAAACCTGTCTGTTAATAGGTCTATTCCTTACTCCACGTTTATTTTTAATAAAAACAATTATCCTTCTATGGAGATTGTTGATTTACGATAAGCTATGTTGCCCTATACACAAACTAGTCTTAACAAATTAGAAGAACTATTAAATGCTTTAGGCCTTAAGGTTCGTTATGAAAGGGGCAGTTTTAAAAGTGGAACCTGCATTTTACAACAAGAAAACATATTGGTTGTAAATCGGTTTTCTGATATTGAAGTTAAGATAAAATCCATGTTGCAAGTAATTCAGACTGTGGAATTATCAGAAAGTATAGAATTGGATGAGAAGCAACGAAAACTTTATTATTCACTTAGTCAAATGACTCTCGAACTGTGACTATTACATTTTTAGGTACTGGAACTTCTCAGGGTGTGCCTGTAATTGCTTGTAAATGTGAAGTATGTCTTTCAAGAAATAAGAAAGACAAGCGATTGCGTTCTTCTATTTTAATTGAAATAGACGGCTGGAAAATTGTTGTTGACACGGGTCCTGATTTTCGGTACCAGATGTTAAGAGAGGATGTTCAGGAGCTAGATGCAGTTTTGTTTACACATGAGCATAAAGACCATATCGCAGGCCTGGATGATATTAGAGCTTTTAATTATAAGCAGGGTAGAGAAGTTCCAGTCTATGCTAATAAACGAATTATAGAAGCTATTAAGCGTGAGTTTAATTACATATTTACCGAGCCTAGTTATCCAGGTGTACCCAAACTTAGTTTGCATGAAATAAGAAATGAAGAGTTTGTTATTTTGAACGAAATTCCTGTAGTACCTATTGAAGTAATGCATTTCAATTTGCCAGTAAACGGATTTAGGTTTGGTAATTTCACATATATAACAGATATGAAAACAATTTCCGAACTAGAAAGGAAAAAAGTTGAAGGTTCTGAAATTTTAGTTATAAACGCCTTACAAAAAGAGGATCATATCTCTCATTTGACTTTAAATGAGGCTATTGATTTCGCACAAGAAATAAAGGCAGAGAACACCTATTTTACCCACATCAGCCATAAACTTGGTAAGCACGAAGAAGTTTCTAAGCTACTGCCCCCTACTATCATTTTAGCCTATGATGGGTTAAAAATTTATAACTAGGAAAAACATTTATTTTTGAACTAAACAAAACAGCCTGATTTCTGTTGATAATATAAACTATTAATTATTTATATTAAAAAGGAAATTATGGGTAATCTATTGTATTATATCGCAATAATTTTAGTAATTATTTGGGCGATCAGTTTTTTTGGTGGATATGCCACTGGTGGAATCATTCATATTCTTTTAGTAATCGCGATCATTGCGGTGCTACTAAGATTAATCAGAGGGGCGGCCTAAAGTCAACCAATGGGTGGCAAAGGCCATATCGGCAGGATAGGTTATTTTAATATTCTGGATATCTCCATCTATTAAATTAATGGGGTATCCAGCTTTTTCAACTACGGAAGCATCATCTGTAAAGTTAGAATCAAAATCTTGTTCATATGCTTCTTTCAGGATATTGGCAGAAAAAATTTGAGGTGTTTGAATCAGGAATACTTTTTCCCGTGGAAACGAAATGTTTTTCGACCCATTCTCTTTCAGCCGTATAGAATCTGGGCTTTGAATAGCTGGCACCACGCATTTCTTTTTTTTAGCAAATGTAAAAGCTCTTCTTATTAATCCGGTTGATATAAGGGGTCTTGCACCATCATGGATGGCTATTAATAAATTGTCGATTTTGCTTTCCTTATTCCAGATGAAATTTAAGCCGTTTTTAACCGAATCAAATCTTTCTTTACCACCAGAAACTAAGTTATGTGTTATGGTGAAATTATGTTCTTTACATAAGGACTTCCATAAATGAAGTACTGCATCATTTAAAACGAGAACAATTTGAGTGTTCTCGTTTTGATTATGAAATGCTTCAATACTGTACATTAAGAGAGGCTTGCCTTTTAAGAGCATAAATTGCTTAGGAAGATCTTCTTCCATACGCTTCCCTTTTCCAGCTGCAACAATAATTACATAATGAGCCATTTGTCTATTTCCAGATTTGGCTTTGCTTGCTATATTATTAGCATAGCATCGCCATAGCTATAGAAACGATATTTTTCTTTTACTGCAACTTCGTATGCATGTCTTACATAATCATATCCGCCAAATGCGCTAGTCATCATTAGAAGGGTCGATTCAGGTATATGGAAATTTGTAATCATGCTGTTTGCAATACTGAAGTCGTAGGGAGGGAAAATAAACTTGTTTGTCCAGCCGTTAGCTTCCTTAAGCATTCCATTGGCAGAAACGGAAGATTCAATTGCTCTCATGCATGTTGTTCCGACCGCACATACTCTGCGTTTTTCTTGGTTAGCACGATTTACAATATCAACAGTATTTTGATCCACTATAAATTGTTCTGAATCCATTTTATGCTTAGTAAGATCTTCCACCTCAACAGGTCTGAAGGTACCCAAACCAACGTGCAATGTGATTTCAGCGAAATCAATCCCCTTAAGTTCAAACCTTTTCATTAGCTCACGGCTAAAGTGCAATCCAGCCGTAGGTGCAGCTACAGCTCCTTCATGCTTTGCAAAAATAGTCTGATAACGAAATTTATCTTCAGGAGTCGCTTTACGCTTGATGTATTTTGGAAGAGGGGTCTCTCCTAAGATTTCTATATTTTTCCGAAATTCTTCGTCTGTTCCATCGAAAAGAAAGCGAATCGTACGGCCTCTTGAAGTAGTATTATCAACCACCTCAGCAACAAGTAAGTCATTATCGCCAAAATACAACTTGTTCCCAACACGGATTTTTCTGGCGGGATCAACCAAAACATCCCATAATCTTAATTCTTTGTTTAATTCACGAAGTAAAAACACCTCAATCGTTGCACCAGTCTTCTCTTTATTGCCATATAGACGCGCTGGAAACACCTTAGTATTATTTAAAATCAAAACATCTTTCTCATCAAAGTAATCCAATACATCTTTGAAGATTTTATGCTCAATTTTTCCACTGTCGCGGTGAAGAACCATTAGGCGGGATTCATCGCGGTTTTCCGATGGTGTATGGGCTATTAAAGATTCTGGTAAATTAAACTTAAACTGGGAGAGTTTCATTATATTTTGTTTTTATGCTATTTAAACCTAAGTCAAATTTTATTGTTTTTTTATTCAAATTTTACTTTAACTAAACTTGAACAGAAAGCAATTTAGGGCGCAAAGTTACGAAATATTTATACTAAGTTGTTGTGAAATTACTGTTTTATTTTATGGTGATTGTGGCAAACTAAATTTTTAAAGATTTTGTAACTTAAAGGCTGAAGTTTCGTCAAAAGAAGTAGCATGATAATATTAAAATTACTTAGAGAAAGTTTTGGTTTTGCATTTTCGGCTTTGCGTTCTAATAAAACACGTACATTTCTTTCTTTATTAGGCATAACAATCGGGATAATGACCATAATTGGCGTCTTCTCTGCTGTAGATACCCTAAGGTCTAATTTGGAAAATAGTGTTGAAAAATTAGGCAGTAAAACTGTTTATGTTTCAAAATGGCCATGGGATGGAGGGCCTGATTTCCCTTGGTGGAAATATTTAAATCGTCCTGAACCATCTATTCGTGATTTTAATCAGCTTCAGGATCGTTTGAAAATTGCCGATGGTATATGCTACATTTTTTATATAGGCAATAAAACCGCGAAGTTTAGAAATTCAAATATTGAAGGCGTTACTATTTTTGCATCCTCCTACGATTTTTATAAAGTTCGGAATCTGGAATTTCAAGAGGGTAGGTATTTTACAGAAATGGAGACTAATCGCGGGGTGCCAGTTGCAATTATTGGCTACACAGTAGCAGAAGGTCTTTTTCCAAATATCGATCCGGTGGGAAGGGAGTTGACTGTTCTTGGCAGAAAAGTAAAAGTCGTTGGAGTTTTTAATCGAGAAGGAGAGGGAATGCTTCTGGACGTATCTCTTGATAATGTGATAGTGATGCCATTAAATTATGTTAGAAACCTCGTAAATTCAGAAAACCATAGCACAGATATTATCATTAAAGCATCTGCTCAATACCCTCTGGATGAGCTTGAGAGCGAATTGCGGGGCGTAATGCGGTCTATCCATCGAATTAATCCGAAGCAGGAGGATGATTTCTCTTTAAATAAAACGACTATCATTACCGCTCAATTAGACCAACTGTTTACTATTATAAATTCTGCAGGCTTATTTATCGGTATTTTTTCAATTTTAGTCGGTGGATTTGGAATTGCAAATATTATGTTTGTGTCTGTCAAAGAGAGAACTCATATTATTGGAATCCAAAAATCATTGGGAGCAAAGAACTTTTTTATATTATCCCAATTTCTAATTGAAGCTGTTGCTTTATGTATCATAGGGGGGATAATAGGTCTTGGAGTTGTATATTTATTGGCATTTCTCGTAAAAATAGGTTTTGGAGTAGCAATCATTGTTGATTTCAGTAAGGTTATACTGACTTTAGTTCTCTCTACGGTGATTGGATTGATTGCTGGAGTCGTACCGGCTATAATGGCTTCTCGCTTAGATCCTGTTGAAGCAATAAGAAGCAATTAATGGATCTAAGGTATAATTAAAGAGCCTATTGCAACTTCATATCCAATAGGCTCTTTATTATTAAAATGGAAAAATTTAATCGAATACTTTGTGATATTTTATTTTAGTTTACCTAAAGCCGTTTTAATTCTCTTTAAAGCTTCAATCAATTGGTCATCAGCCGCTGCATAGGAAAGTCGGATGCAATTGTCATTTCCAAAAGAGTCTCCTCCAACCGTAGCAACATGACCTGTATTTAATAAATATAAAGCTAAATCTCCAGAAGTATTAATAATTTCGCCCGTTTCAGTTTTTTTACCAAAGAATGAGCTGATATCCGGGAAAAAATAAAAGGCTCCTTCAGGAAGATTCGTTTTTACACCGGCAATGTCAATTAACAAGTCATATACCAACCCTCGTCTCCGTTTGAAAGCTTTAATCATTTCATTAACGCTCTCAAGGCCACTAGAATAAGCCTCAATAGCCGCCATTTGTGCTATTGAGCAAGTAGCCGAAGTAATTTGACCTTGAAGCTTATCAGCAGCAGCTGCAATTTCATTGCTCGCAGCTAAATAACCTACACGCCAACCGGTCATTGCATAAGCTTTAGAAAAACCATTAACAATAATTACACGGTCGCGAATACTTTCAAATTGAGCTATTGATTCGTGCTGGTCTACAAAATTGATATGCTCATAAATTTCATCGGATAGTATATAAATATTAGGATGTTTTTCAAACACTTTTGCAAGAGATTCAAGTTCCTTTCTACTGTATACACTACCTGTTGGATTACAAGGAGATGAAAACATAAATAACTTGCTTTTAGGAGTAATCGCAGCTTCAAGTTGTTCTGCTGTTATCTTAAAGTCGTTTTCAATGTCTGCATCTATGAATACGGATTCCCCTTCAGCTAATTTTACCATCTCAGAGTAAGAGACCCAATAAGGGGTTGGTATAATTACTTCATCACCAGGATTAACAAGACACATTACAGCATTAGCAAGCGATTGTTTAGCACCTGTAGAAACGACGATTTGAGAATTATCAAAATCTAAATTGTTTTCTCTTTTCAATTTTCCTGCAATGGCTTTGCGTAATTCTGGATATCCTGAGACAGGAGTATAGTAGGTACAGTTATTATCCATCGCCTTTTTCGCTGCCTGTTTTATATTTTCAGGGGTATGAAAATCTGGCTCACCGAAACTTAAGTTTATAACGTGAACTCCTTGTGCGGCCAATTCTCGTCCAAGCTTTGCCATCTTTATAGTGGCAGATTCAGATAGATTGTTTATTTTGTCTGATAATATTGAGGTCGTTTTCATTATGACAAATATAACACGTTATATATGATATTTTAGTAATAAATGTAAAATTTTATTAAAAATTTACAACATCGATTTACATTTGTAATCATTCTTTCCTTTATAGTTTTAATATAAATTATCAAATTGTGAAAAGCCAAAAAAATATTATCATCCTTTCGTTGGTTACCAGTATTGTTTTAATGGGGGGCAAATTCGTTGCCTACACAATGACCCATTCTAATGCTATACTTACCGATGCCTTCGAAAGTATAGTAAATGTAACGGCTAGTTGTTTCGCATTTTATAGTATTTATCTCGCATCGAAACCAAAAGATGAAAACCATCCTTATGGACATGGTAAGGTAGAATTTTTCTCGGCATTTCTTGAGGGGGGGTTAATATTAATTGCCGGATTGTTAATTGTAATAAAGGCAATTTATAACATCTTTCATCCTGTCGAAATACATCAGATCTTAGATGGTATGGGTATTGTGGCAATTACTGGCTTGATTAATTTCATACTAGGAAGGTATTTAATTAAAAAAAGTAAAATTTTTAATTCCATTACTCTATATGCAGATGGAAAGCATTTACAAACTGACGCCTACAGCACACTAGGCTTATTAGTAGGACTTAGCCTATTTTATTTTACCAAAATAGTATTGATCGATACCCTACTTTCACTTGGGTTAGGCTTGTTTATTTTTTATAGTGGTTATAAAATATTAAGGAAGTCTGTAGGTGGGTTAATGGATGAGTCTGATGTTGAAATAGTTAGTAAAATAGTTGAGATTCTTCAAAATAACAGAAAAGACGCGTGGATTGATATTCATAATTTACGAACTCAACGCTATGGCCCCGAACTTCACGTGGATTGTCACGTTACATTACCGAATTATTTCAATTTGATTCAAGTACATGATGAGGTATCTAGGATTGACGAGTTAGTGAACCAAAATGCTAATATCAAAACTGAACTTTTTATTCATGCTGACCCATGTATTCCACAATGTTGCCATTATTGTCGCGTTAAAAATTGTCCTATTCGCTCTGAGAATAAAACAAAGAATATAGAATGGGACCTAAAGATTGTTACGAGTAACAAGAAGCACTTTGAGAATGAGGGCCGAAAAAGTTATAATAAAAAGAATTAATGGAGCATTTCAGTATCCGTGTATATGGGGTCTTGGTCAATGAACGTCAAGAAATTTTAATAAGTAATGAAACTTATAAAGGATTGTCGTTTACAAAATTTCCAGGCGGCGGATTGTGTTTAGGGGAGAGTTTGCCAGATGGGTTAATCCGAGAATTTAGGGAGGAATGTAATTTGCTGATTGAAGTTGAAGAGTTGCTTCACGTTACGGATACTTTTGTAGCTTCTGCCTTTGATAATAGTCAAGTGATTGGGGTTTATTACAAGGTAAAAAGTTTCAATGAAGTTATTGAAGATTTTAAGGACGCAAAATATTGATATAGAGAATAATTCGACCCAATCATTCCAATGGGTCTCTATTAATAAACTAAAGGTCCAAGATTTTTATTTTGAAATGGATCAACAGGCTTGGAAACATGTAAAAAACAAAATTTAATAGTTTAAGTATTGCCTATAAGTCTCCTGTAAGTAAGCTTGTCCAATTGATTTAAGCGATTGATTTGTTGAGTCTTCTATGCCTTGATCTTTTAGATAAATTATTTGGTTACCAACATTGTCAAAAGATAAACTTTGTTCCAAGTGAACAAGGCCAAAACCATTATTCCATGTAAAAAAAGCAAAAGAAGGAGAATTAGGATCAAGTAAATCTTTGCTCCAATAAAAGTTCTTAGAATTCATGTTTAGTTGGTGTAATAGGGTACTTGCTAAGTCAGTTTGACCTCCAATTTTATCTATTCTTTTGCCGCGGAAATCTTTCTTTATTACGTCGCCGAATAATAGGAGAGGAATTCGATAGCGGTTCGGGTGTTGGCTGTCCCATTTTTCTAATGGTAATCGGTGTCCATGATCGGCGGTGATAACGAAAAGCGTGTTTTTATACCAATCTGTTTGTTTTGCATGATTTAAGTAGGCAAAAAAGGGCTGAAATTGATATAAAAGGCAGTGCTCCGAAATAGTGAGCCAAAACTTTTAGAACCGAATTTAGAAGGAGGCCCAGGAGGCCGAAAGGACAATAAATTGTAAGAGTTAAAAGAGTTGAAAAAAAATGGTCGAGGACTATGATTCAAGTAACGACTTGCTTTTCGAATACACAAGATGATCATGTGCTCCCCATTTAGACATTACATCTTTCAGAGGGAAATTGTTATGATCAATGACTTCCTCAGTGCCGTGGCTGAAACTATAAGATTTTATATTATAAAATGCGCTTTCGCCACCATGAAAGAAGGAAGTTTTATATCCATTTTCTAGAAAATTTTGACTAATACCTGGGAGCTTCTCCAATTCGTTGACGTTTTTGATAATGCTTTTCGTCGCTTGAGATGGAAAAATGCACTCATAATAGCGATAAATCCCTTATCAGTTCTATCACTGGTAGCATAAATATTAGTAAATAAAACACCGTCTTGTATTAATTTTTCGAAATTAGGAGCTACGCCTGCTTCTCCGCCTAAGCCTTCTATTAAGTCAGCAGTAAAACTTTCTAAAATGATAAGGACTACATTGGGTTTTTCTTGGTTGAGTACAGAAACAGGATTTGAATAGGAATTAAAATAAGGAGAAATGAGCTGTTCAGCAGCCTTGTCTTTCATCTTTCCAAAAGGGTTTTTGAGATCGGAATCCTTACTGTGTAGAAAATCACTTAATAAGTTCCATTTCGGTGTTAACAGCAGCATGATTTAATATAGGTTTAGAGAAAAATAGGCCATACTGGGGTTTAAGAGGGGTAAAGTCTGCCAACCACTTCTTATTATAAAAATAAAACACCGCAAAGCAGTAAGCTAATGGAGACTTTGGAATACCACTTACTCTTTTCGATCGTTATTGAAAGCTGAAAAACTTTGTTTAATAAAAACCACCCCACCATCAGCGTCATCAAAAATAAAATGAATGGCAAGAAAAAATGCGGAAGATGATGCAGAAATATATGCTTCATAAGGATAATCAATAAATGTTGAAATGGCCCTATAAGGTAATTTAGACCCCCATTCTTGGTAAATATTTAAATTCACAACCATTATAAGTGCACTTAGAAATAAAATGGCCATGGAATACACTTTTAGAAGAAAAACTGGCATTTTAAAAGATGGATAAATCCACTGGATAATTAAAAAAAGCAGGGGGAGAGTACAGTATATACGCAGCCATAGAAGCATCCATTCTGAGTCCATAAACGAATAGAAAAAACTCAGATACGTTCACAGAAATATTTCGTAAAAAATAAAACGAAAAATAAACGTTCCATGAAAAATAGTACAATCCAGACAAGGTAATATCTGAGTAGTATTAAAAGTGTTTTTGACATTGACGCAAATATAGGCCAAAGTTAGGAAATAATTTATCCTAAGTGGAAACTTGAAAGTTTAAATTAGGTTGTTGAAAGAGTTATTAGTATTTTAAGGGAATGTATTACAGAGTGTTACTTTTGTTGTTGCTCTCCATTAATGCTAGAGGGCAGGTAAATTTCGGGAGCACGGTTTGCAGGAATGGGGAATACAGGAACTGCTTTACGAGATATTTATAGTTTAGTAAGCAACCAGGCAGGAGTTGCGTATTTTCAATCCCCTATTCTAAGTTTATCTTTCGAAAAACCTTTTTTGGATACAGATATTAGATCACAATCTGTATTGTTTGTTCTACCAATACGCTTTGGCGTATTAGGATATTCAATCAACAATTACGGAATCCCAAAGGTCTATAGCAATTTAAAGTCTGGATTAAGCATTTCACGAGACTTTGGCCCCCGGTTAGCAATGGCTACGACTGTCAATTACCATCAACTTCAAATTCCAAATTATGGTTCTAATTCTGCATTTTCTGTTGAATTTGGAATTCAATACGTTTTTATAGAACGATGGATAATCGGTGCCCATATTGAAAATCCCGGTCATTTTAACTTTAAAACAAAAAGTTATAATAAGATCCCGTCCTATGACTGGTTAGGAAACAGTTATCAGATGAATGACCAGGTTTTAATAAGTATCGATGGAGTTTATACATTAACCGAAAATTTTGATGCGAACGTGGGTATAGAGTACTCATTAGCGCAATACTTAAAATTACGAGGGGGGACGTCCTTTAATCACTTTCAACAATATGCTGGCTTCGGATTGGACTATCAAAACTTTTTATTTGATGTAGCCGTAATTCTGCACCCTCGATTAGGTGTATCTCCGCAAATAACATTGTCCTATGTATTTTTCCAAAAAATTCCTAATCCTAGTTTCTGTCTTTTGTGGTAGCTTTTGTTTTGCACAACAAGAAAATAATGAGCTGCTCATCGAACAATTAATAGAAGAGTTGGCGATGAAAGAATTGGGGGAAAATTACGACTATGACCAAATTGCTGACAAGACTATCATTTTACCATCAATTTCCGATCGATTTAAATAAAACAAACGGTGACGAATTAAAAGAACTGCCATTTCTTTCTTCCTTTGCATGTTGAAAATTTACTTAATTACCGTGAAATAGCGGGAAAAGTCCATATCACTTTACGAAATCCAGGCCATCGATGGTTTTGATTTTCTTACAGTGGAAAGAATACTTCCGTTCATCACCATTTTTACCCCTCGACCCTTTGAGGATATTAAGCTTAAAGACATCATTAGTGAAGGAAAGCATGATTTAATGTTGAGGTATGGAAGGATGTTGCAATTGTCGGAAGGTTATTCGCGCTCAAAAGATTCTGATCAATCTCGTTACCTTGGAAATTCTGATCGTTATTTCATTCGATCCGGTACCAATTGCCCAAACGTTTTCAAATTTCCCTAAATATGAAAAAAGATGCGGGTGAGAACTTTCAAAGAAACCCAAAAGCGCGGTTTTGACTTTTATTTTGCCAGCGTTCACTTTTATGAAGTTGGTAGAGTCAAGAACCTCGTTTTAGGAGACTATTCCCTTCAGATAGGTCAAGGCTTAAATTTATGGTCGGGATTAAGTTTCGGAAAAGGCTCCCTTTTACAAAATATTCCTCGCCAAGGGGTAGGAGTGAGGCCTTATACATCTACAAATGAAGTGTTATTTTTAAGAGGAATGGCTGGAACGTATCGATTTAACAGGATTGGCAATCACACCTTTTCTATCTTATAAAAAATTGGATGCGACATTAGTGCTGAGAACGAAACATTCAGTGCATTTCCTGATCCTCTTCGGCTACCATCGTACGGCAACTCCAGGTTAAAAACAGAGGATCTATAGGTCAATTGCTTTATGGATTAGATTTTAAATATAAGCTAGATAAATTAAATCTAGGAGTCAATGCTTATCAAACGTATTTCAATAAAGAAATGATCCCCAACCCACGTTTATATAATCAATTTAATTTCAATGGAAATCAGTTAACAAGCGCAAGTTTTTATTACGATTATACGTTTGGAGGAACCTATACATTTGGAGAAATTGCTCATAATTTAACTTGGGGGAATAGCTAGCGTTATGGGATTAATTAGCACAATTTCACATGATCTCTCTTTGGTTCTATTGTATCGATCTTATCAGAAAGAATATTTTTCATTTTATAATCAAGCCTTTTCAGAAAATAGCGAAGCCAAAAATGAAAAAGGATTTTATTCAGGATTGCAATGGTCTCCCAACCGCAAAATGTCATGGACATTTTATACAGATTACTTTAAATTCCCTTGGTTGAAGTTCCGAGTAGATGCCCCTTCTTATGGTTATGATCTATTCTCTTTATTCACTTACGCACTTGATAAAAAGACTGAAGCAAGTGTACGCTACAGATTTCGAAAAAAGCAGGAAAACTCCACTTTCGATACTCCAGTTAATATTCTTGAAAATGTGTTAAAGCATCAAATAAGAGGGGAAATGAAATACTCTTGGATGGAAAATATTTCTTTTAGAAGCCGGATTGAATTTACAAACTACATAAAGGAAAATGAGAAGAATGAAATGGGTTTTATGGCATATCAAGACGTAATTTATAAACCCTTATCAAGTACTTTTTCAGGTAATGTTCGGTTTGCCGTATTTAATACAGCAAGCTATGATTCAAGAGTATATGCCTATGAAAGTGATGTGTTATATGCTTATTCATTACCGGCCTATGCAAATAAGGGAATGCGGTTTTATGGAAATATAAGGTATAAAATAAGCCCTAAAATAGATGTATGGTTTCGTTATGCAAGCTTTTTATATGGCCAACACGGTATCGGCTCGGGACTAGATAAAATAGAGGGTAAAATGAAATCCGATATTCGACTACAGTTTAGAATTCAGGTTTGAAGCGAAACGTTAATATCACTTAATGTGGTTAATTATGGAAGCTATTAAAACATATTTGTTTTGATTAACAAGCATATTTATCGAGGACATATTCCATTTGTTCGCATCTTATTATTTTTTGTATCGGGAATATTGTGGGGCATTTGGTTTGAACCAAGTATGGAATGGTACAAAATAGGGTTAGGCCTTTTATCTGCTGCTTTTCTATTATTTATACTTATCCATTTTTTATTAAAATGGGAGCGATCTTTATTCTATCTGGGAATTCTTTTCTACTTCGGAATGTTTTGTATGGGATGCGATACTGCAATGGGAGAATAACCCTAAAATTCAAAAGAGTCATTTTAGCCACTTTGAGACAGAAGCACTGATCGGAGTTGTTAATGAAGAACCTTTATACACCGGACGCTATCTACGTTTTCAATTGAAGATAAAAAATGGGATTAACAATACGAAACAAAGCAAGATGAATGGCTTATTGCTCATAAATTTAAGAGTAGACTCACTTAACAATGAATTTAATTATGGCGACGAATTGGTGATCGTAAAAGATTACTCAGAAGTTTCTCCTCCTTATAATCCAGGTCAGTTTGATTATAAAGCGTTTTTGTCAAATAACGATATATGGCATACCGCCTTTGTTGAAAAAGAAGACTTGAAAAAAATTGGTAATAAGAAAGGGAATGCATTGCTTTATCAAGCTATTGTTTTTCGACAGCGGATGATTGGGAAGTTCGAAACGTATTTGAAAGACAAAAGTGCTTTTTCTATAGTGTCAGCCCTGGTATTGGGATCTCGACAGGATATGGACGAAGAAGTTGCGAGAATCTTTACCGATACAGGAACAGTGCATGTTTTATCAGTTTCAGGATTGCATGTCGGAATTGTATTTGCTGTTTTTTCGGCGCTCCTTTTTTGGATGAATATTAATTTAAGAATGAAATTTATTAAAGGAATCGTTCTGATTTTATTAGTGTGGCTCTATGCCTTAATCACTGGATTTTCGCCACCAGTACTAAGGGCAGCGATTATGATCAGCTTTACTTTAGTAGCACTACATTTTGTAAAAGATGGGAATATATACAATACTATTGCGGCTTCGGCATTAATGCTTTTAATCTTTAATCCAAAATTTATCATGAACATCGGCTTTCAGCTATCTTATTTAGCGGTAATTGCCATTATCTACTTATACCCCATTTTAAGAGATGTTTTCATTATTAGAAACCGTGTATTAAGAGAGTTATGGAATTATAGTGCACTTTCAATTTCCGCCCAGCTTATTACTTTTCCTTTGGTAATGTATTATTTCAATAACTTTCCTCTGTACTTTCTGCCTGCAAATCTATTTATTATTTTTCCGGCGACCTTGATTGTTTACTTAGGATTTGTGTTATTAGTTGTTCCAAGCGGCTTTTTATCGAGCTTCATTGGGGCAACTCTAGAGAAACTGACATTGTTCTCTAAAAATACTTTAGAGTATTTTGCTCAGCTTCCCTTTGCTGCACTGACAGGGTCTTCTCTAAGTTCTTGGCAAGTAATTTTTATTTATATCATAATTTTAAGTCTCGTTTTTGCGCTTACATTAAAGAAAAAGCAATTGCTTTATGTGAGTATGATTGCGGTAATTGCATTGTCGACTTTAACCTTGCAAGAATTTATATACACAAAGAATAAAGTGGAATTTCGATTCCATAATGTGAATAGGAATCTAGCTATTGCTATCTTTAAAAAAGGAGAATATATTCTGTATGCCGATTCATTATTTACGGCAACGAAAGGCTATTCTTACCTTCTAGAAAATATTAAACTTGAAAAAGGAAAGGATAAAATCAAAGAAATAATTTACCCGGATTCTTTTCGTTCTACGAATTTATTAATTGAAAAAAATATTATTCAGTTAATGGATAGGCGTATTGTAATATATGATAAAAATCAATCCACAGAAAAATTCTTAGCTGCAGATTTGCTACTGATTAGAAATAACGTCAAAGCTGACTTACAAACTATTCGTAAAAATATTTCCTTTAATAAATTAATTATCGATGGCTCAAATTCTGACAAAAACGTTGAACGCTATGTAAAAGAAGCGGAAAAGCTATCCATCCCTTTTTATGTTCTCAAAGATAATTTTGCTTATGTTTGGTGAGTATTTAAGAGCGATGACAATACATGAACTATTACAGAAATATTGGCAATATCCAGAGTTTCGACCACTCCAGGAAACCATTATTAATGCTGTCTTAGAGGGCGAGGATACCCTGGCTCTTCTCCCTACGGGAGGAGGAAAATCACTGTGTTTTCAAATCCCAGCATTAGCGAAAGAAGGAATTTGCATTGTAGTGACCCCTTTAATTGCCTTAATGAAGGATCAGGTGGAAAATTTGCGTTCGCGTGGCATTGAAGCCATAGCAATATTCTCAGGAATGAGTAAGCGCGAAATTGATATAGCTTTAGATAATTGTATTTATGGGCGGACAAAATTTCTCTATTTGTCTCCAGAGCGTTTGTTAAGTGAATTGGTACGTGAAAGGATTCGGTATATGAATGTCAATTTATTTGCCGTTGATGAAGCGCATTGCATTTCCCATTGGGGTTATGATTTCAGACCCGCCTACCTGCACGTCGCATCCTTAAGGGGGCTTCATCCTAAGGTGCCAGTAATTGCATTAACAGCGACCGCAATCGCTCGGGTGGTGATTGATATTCAAGAAAAGCTCTTATTTAAACCATCAAAAAGTCGTTTTTACAAAAAGAGCTTCTTTCGAGGGAATTTAGCGTATATGGCTCTGTATGAAGACAATAAAATGGGCCGACTTTTAAGAATTATAAAAAAGGTGAATGGATCGGGGATTATATACGTTCGAAATAGGAGAGAAACACAGGAAGTAGCCCGCTTTCTATCCTTAAATTCTATAAACGCCGATTTTTATCATGCCGGTTTAAATGCAATAGATCGGGCAAGAAAGCAAGAAGCCTGGAAGGTTAATAAAACACCTATCATTGTGGCCACCAATGCTTTTGGAATGGGTATTGATAAACCAGATGTACGCTTCGTAATTCACCTAGATTTGCCCGATTCTTTAGAAGCTTATTACCAAGAAGCCGGTCGTGCAGGACGAGATGAAGAAAAAGCTTATACTGTTTTACTTTATCATGAAGCCGATCGAATAAAATTGAAGAATAATTTCGAATTGAGTTTCCCCACTGCAAAAGAAATTGCACAAGTTTACTTTCACTTAGGAAATTACTATCAATTGGCATACGGCGCTGGTCAATTTCTTACGCTCGACTTTGATCTTGCAGATTTTTGTCAACGATATCAGCTTCACCCGAAGAAAACTATTCACGCCCTAAAGTTTCTTGAGCATGATGAATGGATAAGTTTATCTGAAAACATCTATTTGCCCTCGCGGTTGCAGTTTGAGATAAGCGCTTCAGAGCTTTATCATTTCCAGGTAGAGAATGCAAGTTTAGACCCTTTAATTAAGACAATTTTAAGAGCCTATGGCTCCGCTTTTGACCATTTTGTAGAAATAGATGAGAATGATATAGCAAAGAAAATGAGAGTTTCCTACCCTTCTGTGGTCAAAGGTTTACAGAAGTTGCATGAATTTGAAGTGCTAAGCTATTTACAGCAAACAGATAAGCCGCAAATTCAATTTTTACAATCTAGAATAGATACCACAAATCTTCAGATCGACCATACTTATATTCGAGAAAGAAAGGAAATTATGCAAATGCAGATTGAATCTGTATTTAGCTATTTAAAGACTGAGGATTGCAGAAGTAAAATGCTATTGGCTTATTTTGATGATTTTGATTCTGAAGAATGCGGAATTTGTGATCACTGTCTCCAATCAAAAAGTAAACACAAAAACTTAGAAAAAGCCATCCAGACGGATATAATAAAAATACTTGCAGAAGGGACAAGAAATTTGCACGAGCTTATCGACGAAATCTCACTCGGTGAAGAAGAAACGAAGATCGAGACGCTACGCAAACTGTTGGATGTAGGAAAAGTAAAAAAAGTTAACAACAACTATTCACTAAATTAAAAACTAGTTCCTCTTATGACGAAGGAAATGCCAAAAAATGATGAATCCACAGTTCGCGCTTGGGCCATGTTTGATTGGGCAAACTCTGCCTACAATTTGGTAATTACTTCTACTATCTTTCCGGCTTATTATACAATTATTACCTTAACAGAAGAGTTTGGCGATAAGGTAAGCTTTTTTGGCTTTCAATTTATAAATACGGCCCTTGCAAATTACTCGCTAGCAGTGGCTTACCTATTGATGGTTTTATTGATGCCTATTTTGTCGGCTATTGCAGACTTTGAAGGCAATAAAAAGCAAATGATGAAAGCCTTTACCTACATGGGAAGCATTGCTTGCATGGGTTTGTTTTTCTTTGAGTTGGAAACTTTGGAGCTCGGCATAATACTCGCCGGCTTAGCCGCAATGGGTTATATTGGCGGTGTTTTATTTAACAATTCCTATTTACCTGAGATTGCTACAATCGATAAGCAGGACAAAGTGAGTGCAAAAGGTTTTGCTTATGGATATGTTGGGAGCGTAATTCTACAACTTATCTGCCTTCTTTTTGTTTTAAAGCCAGAGTGGTTTAGCATTCAGGATCCTTCATTTCCTGCCCGCTTCTCTTTTCTATTAGTAGGGCTATGGTGGTTGATTTTTTCGCAAATAACTTTTAGAAAGCTCCCCAATAAAACCATAAAAGGCAAAACAAAAGGCCGCCAAATCCTTGATAAAGGGTTTCTAGAACTAAAAAAAGTATGGCAACAAGTTCGTGCGTTACTGCCCTTAAAACGTTTCTTATTTGCTTTCTTCTTTTACGCAATGGGTGTACAAACCATTATGCTGGTAGCCGCTGCTTTCGGAGAAAAAGTATTGCGCTTAGGCGTGTCCAAATTGATAATCACCATTTTGCTTATTCAGCTAGTTGCTATCGTTGGTGCATATTTTATTTCTTGGCTGGCCGTAAAAATCGGCAACATCCAAGTGCTTATAATGCTTGTTGCGTTATGGGCTGCAATATGTGTAGCAGCTTTCTTCATTAGTAGCGAAATGCAGTTTTATACCATGGCTACAATTGTGGGTTTCGTAATGGGAGGAATACAGTCTTTATCCCGCTCTACCTTTTCCAAATTGATTCCCATTGATTCAAAAGATCACGCCTCTTTTTTTAGTTTTTACGATGTGACAGAAAAGCTAGCCATAGTTATTGGATTGTTCTCCTTTGGATTTATAGAGGAATTGACAAACAATATTCGATTTTCTGCGATTAGCCTAACCGTATTCTTCCTAATAGGATTAGTGTTATTATTTAGAATTCCGGCGGTACCAGTCTTACAAAAAAATCAATGATTCTTTCCTGATTAATTTGGAATACAGGATAATTTAATTACTTTGAAACAGTCAAATAAAAAGACATATGACCATCGAAATTTTCATTCCTTGTTTTATCGATCAGCTATTTCCAACAACTGCTTTCAACACCATAAAAGTTTTGGAAAAGGCCGGCTGCAAGGTAATCTATAATCCCGAACAAACCTGTTGTGGGCAGCCCGCTTATAATGCTGGCTTTTGGGATGAAGCAAAAATAACAGGAACCAAATTTTTAAATGATTTTTCAGACGGAAATTATATTGTTTCTCCCTCAGCTTCTTGTACGGGAATGGTCAAGCATGGCTTTGATGATTTGTTTACCAATACGATTACGCATAATCGATGTCGTTCTATTCAAAGAAACATATATGAGCTGTCAGATTTTTTAGTAAATGTTCTGCGAAAAGATTATTTCGGTGCCGAATTGGAAGGGCGAGCTGTTTATCACGATTCTTGTTCTGGGTTAAGGGATTGCCATATCAAAGATGAACCCCGACAACTATTAAATAATGTCGAAGGATTAGAATTGTTAGAAATGAGAGATACAGATATGTGTTGCGGTTTCGGAGGAACTTTCGCCGTTAAGTTTGAAAGCATATCAAGTGCAATGACAGAACAAAAAGTAAATAATGCCCTTGAAATGGAAGCCGATTATATAATATCCACAGATTCCTCTTGTTTATTGCAAATTCAAGCCTATATCGATAAGAAACAAATCCCACTAAAAACAATGCATTTGGCAGATGTTCTGGCTAATGGATGGGCAAATATTTAAAGACTTTACAAATCGATTAAACATACATTTATCATTTAATTTTTATCATGAACAAAACAAACGATAGAAGAGAGTTTTTAAAAGCATTGGGCTTAGGCACATTGGGTTTGGCTGTTTTGCCAACCTTACCACTTGAGGCCATTGCATCCAAGAATAGCAAAATGTTTTTTGATATCTCCTTGGCGGAATGGTCTTTGCATAAAACATTGTTTGCTGGACAGATGACAAATATGCAGTTTCCCGAGGTGGCTAAGAAAGTATATGGCATCAATGCAGTTGAATATGTAAATGCTTTTTTTAAAGATAAGGCTACAGACTTTACTTATCTAAAAGAGTTGAAGCAGAGGGCGAAAGACAATGGAGTGAAAAACGTATTGATCATGATCGATGGGGAGGGCAGTTTGGCAGATGTTGATAAAGCAGTTCGTGAAAGAGCGGTTGAAAACCACTATAAGTGGGTTGAAGCGGCTAAGTTTTTAGGTTGCCATGCTATTCGTGTAAATGCAGCGGGCAAAGGCACTCCTGAAGAAATGAAAGATGCGGCAATTGAGAGCCTTAGTAAGTTAAGCGAGTTTGGAGCGTCGAATAAGATCAAAATTGTTGTTGAAAATCATGGTGGTTTGTCATCCGATGGTGCTTGGCTGAGTAGTATTTTGCGGGGAGTAAATATGAAAAATTGTGGAAGTTTGCCCGACTTTGGGAACTTTTATGAATATGATCGCTATCAAGGTGTGACCGATTTAATGCCTTTTGCAAAAGGAGTAAGTGCAAAAGGTATTGACTTTGATGCCAATGGCAATGAAACTACTATGGATTATAAAAGACTACTGACAATTGTCAAAAATGCAGGTTTTAATGGCTATGTAGGTATTGAATACGAAGGCACTAGATTGAGCGAAGAAGAAGGGATAAAAGCCACAAAAAAGCTGCTAGAGAGAGTTGGGAAAGAGTTAAGTTGATAAATCTAGATTGTTTTTACTATCTTTGTCCTTCAAAATCGCTTTGTACGCGATTAAATTGTTCACCATTAATAAAAATAAAATCATACTTGTAGATGATTACAATTACATTACCCGATGGGTCAACCCGTCAATATGAGAAGGGAATCACCTCTCATCAAATTGCACAATCAATTTCAGAAGGATTAGCACGCAACGTACTTGCCGCGGAGGTCAATGGTGAAGTTTGGGAATCTAATCGTCCTATTCATCAAGACTCGGAAGTCAAATTATTGACGTGGAATGACGATAAAGGCAAGAGCACATTTTGGCACTCTTCAGCCCATTTAATGGCCGAGGCTCTGGAAGCGTTATATCCAGGCGTGAAATTGGGTATTGGTCCAAACATTGAAACCGGCTTTTACTATGATGTCGATTTCGGCGACAGAGCTTTTTCCTCGGATGACTTTAAACTCATTGAAGATAAAATGCTTGAGCTTGCTAGAACGAAATCGGAATATATTCGTAAGGAAGTAAGCAAAGCCGAAGCAGAAAAATATTTCACAGAAAAAGGAGATGAGTACAAGCTAGATCTAATTAAAGATTTGGAAGATGGTACCATAACTTTTTACACTCAAGGAAACTTTACGGACTTATGTAGAGGCCCACATATTCCTAATACTGGGATTATTAAAGCAATTAAGCTAACAAATGTTGCTGGCGCTTATTGGCGTGGTGATGAAACCCGTAAACAATTAACCCGTATTTACGGTGTTACCTTCCCAAAACAAGGAGAGCTGGTCGATTATCTAAAAATGGTTGAAGAGGCTAAAAAGCGCGACCATAGAAAATTAGGCAAAGAATTAGAGCTATTCGCATTTTCCGAAAAAGTAGGAATGGGCTTGCCTTTATGGCTACCTAAGGGAGCGATGTTGAGGCAAAAATTGATGGACTTCCTTCAAAGAGCACAAATTAAGTCTGGATACGAGCCCGTTGTTACTCCGCATATTGGACATAAAAATCTTTATATCACTTCTGGACATTACGACAAATACGGTGCTGATTCCTTTCAGCCTATCAAAACCCCACAAGAAGGAGAAGAGTTCTTTTTAAAACCAATGAACTGTCCGCACCATTGTGAGATTTATAAAACGAAACCTCGTTCATATAAAGATTTACCTATCCGCTATGCTGAATTTGGTACAGTTTATCGTTATGAGCAGAGTGGCGAATTACATGGATTGACCCGGGTTAGAGGCTTCACCCAAGATGATGCTCATTTATTTTGCAGACCCGACCAAGTGAAAGAAGAGTTTAAAAAAGTAATTGACTTAGTTCTTTATGTTTTTAAATCTTTAGGGTTTGACGATTATACGGCCCAAGTATCGCTTAGAGATCCTGAAAATAAAAGCAAATACATCGGTAGCGATGAAAATTGGGATTTAGCTGAATCCGCCATTATCGAAGCGGCAGCGGAAAAAGGATTAATAACGGTTGTTGAGACAGGAGAAGCTGCTTTTTACGGACCTAAATTAGACTTCATGGTAAAAGATGCTTTGGGTAGAAAATGGCAATTAGGAACTATTCAAGTTGATTATAATTTACCAGAACGATTTGAACTAGAATATACAGGCAGTGATAATGCAAAACATCGCCCAGTGATGATCCATCGAGCACCTTTCGGATCCTTAGAGCGCTTTGTGGCTGTTTTAATTGAACATTGCGGTGGACAATTCCCTTTATGGCTATCACCTGATCAATTTATTATTCTTCCAGTTTCAGAAAAATATGAAGAATATTCAAAAAAACTTTTAGAATCTCTTAATAATTCCGATATTCGCGGCCTAATAGATTCGCGTGACGAGAAGGTTGGGCGTAAGATTCGCGACGCCGAGGTGAAAAAACTTCCGTATATGTTAATTATAGGTGAGAAAGAAGTAGAAAGTGGTATGATTTCTGTAAGGAAACATGGAGAAGGCGATCTAGGGACAATGACTATTGATGAATTTCAAGAGAAATTAATTAAAGAAATAACGATTTAAATAATAAATATATTGGCATTAAAAAGACCTGCGGGAGGTAGAGGACGAGCTCCTTTTAAGAAGAAAGAACCAGATCATAGAATAAATAACTTAATCCGAGCAGCAGAAGTTCGATTAGTAGGAGATAATATTGAGCAAGGAATTTATCCAACTAGGGAAGCTATTGCTATGGCTGACGAGTTGGATTTAGATTTAGTAGAAATTTCTCCTAATGCGGTTCCACCAGTTTGTCGAGTAATTGATTACAGTAAGTTTGTTTACGAGCAAAAGAAAAAGCTTAAAGAAATAAAATCTAACGCGAAGCAAACGGTCATCAAAGAAATTCGCTTTGGTCCTAATACAAGTGATCATGATTTTGATTTTAAACTTAAGCATGCAATAAAGTTTCTAGAATCTGGAGAAAAAGTTCGCGCTTATGTCCACTTTAAAGGTCGTGCAATTGTATTTAAGGAGCGCGGTGAAATCTTATTATTGAAGTTTGCACAAGCTCTTGAAGACTATGGTAAGGTTGAGTTATTACCAAAACTAGAAGGGAAACGTATGTTTATTACTTTGGCTCCAAAAAATTCGCCGAAGAAATAAACACCAATGCCTTTATAAAAGATAAAATAGATAGATAAAAATAGATAACATGCCAAAAATGAAAACCCTTTCCAGCGCAAAAAAGCGTTTTAAAGTGACTGGAACAGGAAAGATTGCAAGAAAAAACGCATACATGAGCCATATCTTGACTAAGAAAAGCACTAAACGTAAACGTGAACTAGGTCAAACTAGCTTAGTTGCTGAAGCAGATATGCCCAATGTGAAACTAATGCTTACCATTGGTAAATAAACAAAATTAAATTTTAACCAGGGATAAGGTTTAAGTTCGATGAAAAACACGACACCTTTACCGAAAACTATTAAATTATGCCACGTTCGGTTAACGCAGTTGCTTCGAGAAGAAGAAGAAAAAAGGTCCTTAAATTAGCAAAAGGCTATTATGGATCACGCAGTAAGGTATATACCATTGCGAAAAATACAGTAGAAAAAGGTTTACAATACGCATATCGCGACCGTAAAACCAAGAAAAGAGCCTTTAGAGCACTTTGGATACAGCGTATTAATGCTGGAGCTCGTCAACACGGAATATCTTATTCTCTATTGATGGGTAAGTTATCCGCCAAAGAAGTTGGACTAAATCGGAAAGTATTAGCAGATTTAGCCATGAATGACCCTAAAGCGTTTGAAGCAATAATTAACGCAGTAAAATAATTTTAATTTATTCTGTCTATTTTAAAAAGGCTGTTCGGTTTCGAACAGCCTTTTTTTTGGGATTAACAAATTCTTTTTTTTGATCCTCATTTTGTCTTTCCTCTCTTTTTAACAAGATCATAAGGAATTTAAGAAATAATTCCTACATTAGAAAATCGTTACATAAAAATTATCAAATTTAAAAGTATAAGCTTATCCAATTATGAATTTGGAAAAAAGGATAGGCGACCTAAAACTATGTCATTTTATGAAGGAAATTAACAAGTCTAGACGGGACTTTCTAACTAAGTCGGCACTAGCTGCCGCGGCTTTTAGCATTGTACCCCGTTTTGTATTAGGAGGAAAAGGGTTTATACCGCCTAGTGATCAGTTGACGAAAGGAATTATTGGAGTAGGAGGAATGGGTAGAAACCACATTCCATACGAAGGAACTCGTGTAGTTGCAATATGTGATGTCGATAAAGGACATATAAACATCGCACAAAATATGCTTGAAAAAGGAGTGAAAACTTTTCATGATTACAGAGAGCTTATCCAATTACCGGAAGTGGATATTGTCCATATTGCCACACCTCCACATTGGCATGGCATTATGTCTATTGATGCTGCTAAGGCGGGAAAAGACATTTGGTGTGAAAAGCCAATGACTCACACCATTGGAGAAGGGAAGAGAGTGATGGAAGCCGTCAAGCAACATGGGAATATTTTTCGATTGAATACGTGGTTTCGTTTTAAGGATAATTTTTATGGAATGGGAACGGAAGTAAAACCCATTAAGAAATTAGTTCAAAGCGGATTATTAGGTTGGCCATTGACTGTTACCGTTGGTAGACATACCGGTTTCGATTGGAAGTTCTATTGGGTCGGCAAGGAAAATTTAAAACCAGAACCTGTACCTGCTGACTTGGATTATGACTTTTGGTTAGGCCCGGCTCCTTATAAACCTTATAACTCCCACCGAGTTCACCAAACGTTTAGAGGATATTGGGATTATGATGGCGGCGGATTGGCAGATATGGGACAACATTACATTGACCCAATCCAATATTTCTTGGGAAAAGATGGAGAGAGTCCTGTATCGGTTGAAATTGATGCCCCTCAACAACACTCAGATGCTGTAGGGATCTGGAATAAAATTGTGTATATCTATGCAGATGGGTGTAAAATTATTTTGGATGGAGAAGGTAAGATTGATAACGTACCTTATATACAAGGTCCAGAAGGAAAGTTATACCCAGGTTTTAGATCCGATATCAAAGATTTAGATAAGAAATTGGCAAGCTTTCCTGAGCCAGATGAGCAAGTAACCGTTTTTTCAGATGCGGTAAAAAATCGATCGCTATTTGCATTAAATGAGCAAAATGGCCACCGCTCATGTACGCTTATTAATATGGCATTGGTAGCCTTGAGGTTAGGAAGAAGTAAGTTGCATTTTGATTCAGATAAACAAGAGTTTATTAATGACGAAAGTGCCAATCGATTAATTAATCCTCCGATGCGTGCACCTTGGAGTGTTTAGAAAAATAATAAGAACATAGCGAAACCATCATGACTTCGCTAATTTCAAAAATCGAGATGAATAATTCGCTCATGATAGCTTCATCGCCTTTAAAAAACAATTTATTCTGATGAAAAATAATATGAAAAGAATAGTTTTACTATTGATCACTTTGTTCTCTTTCGAGACACTCTCATATGCCCAAGGAGGAAATGACCAACGAACAAACAATACAAAAATTGCAGACTTCCTAAGGCAATTACCTGCTGAGAACTTCAATAAACTAAATGCGGTTATGGAAGAAGTAGCAGGATTGGATGAAAATGGATTGATCCAGCTCATCCAGCTATTTTCACCGGCTGAAAAAAATGAAAATGCAAAACTTGAATACGCCGTATCTGGCTTTTCAGGTTATGTAAGTTTACCAGGTAGAGAAGCAATGCGGGCAAAAACAGCTTTGGCCTATGCAAAATCCTTGGAAAAAAATACCGATCCAGAGGTTAGATCGTTCATAATTAGTCAGCTACAGTGGATTGGTCAAGATCAATCTATCGATTACATCAAGCCTTTTTTAAACCACGCTCGTCTGGTGGATCCAGCTAGTCGCGCATTGGTTGGAATAGGAAGTCCGGCAGCTAAAACAGCCTTGGCAAATGCGTTAACAAATGCTAACAATGAAACAGCCCCTTCTTTATTAGAAGCCTTAGGGCACATTAAAGGGAATGAAGCATTAACTGCAATTACAGTATATGCTAAACATGAAAATGAAAAAGTACGAAAAGCAGCACTCTATGCTTTAGCTGCCATTGCAGATCCTAGCTCGGCAAGTTTATTAGCTCAAGGGGCCGAGAGAAGCCAATTTCGATTTGATAATGCCCACGCTTTCGGTGCTTATTTAAATTATTTACAAAACTTAAACAAAGAAGGGAATCAGGCTCTTGCGGAGAAATTAACAAAGAATTTAATTAAGCAAACGGCCAAACATGAAGTTCAGGCAAGAATTGCTGCCCTACAATTATTAGTCGACATACAAGGAGAAAAAAGCTTAACAACATTAGCGAAAGCTTCAAATGATGGTAATAAAGTATTTCGAATTGCAGCCTTAAAAATGGGACAGCCCTTTATGGTTCCTTCTCAATCCGCTTTCTGGTTAAAGCAATTGAAAAAAGGAAATCCTGAGGCACAGTCCGAAGTGATTACCTTAATCGGGGATAAAAACATGCCTCTTTTGTTACCCTTAATAAAGACTCAGTTAAAGGCTTCAAATCCTCAAGTAAAACTTGCGGCCATCACTGCCACAGGTAAAATGGGAGGAAGTACAGTACTATCCGACCTTTTGCCGATCTTAAAACAAGGAAACCCAGTAGAGGTAGATGCAGTTAAAGAAGCTTTATTGACCATGGAAGGTCAAGGTATTAACGCTGCCTTACTAAGAGAAATTAATGAAATGCCAAAAGTTTCTCAAGCAGCTATTCTTTCAGTTTTAGGTAAGCGTGGTGCTAATGCAGAATCGGCAAGCATTTTTTCATTGTTACAGGATAGCGACGCTGACGTAAAACAAGCCGCTTTCCAAGCATTGACTACGACCGTTTTGGAAAAGGATCTTCCAATATTGTTTACTATATTAAACAGTATTAAGGATCCTAAAGAGGCCAATCAGGTTCAAGCTTCAATTATTTATGCTATGAGAGAAGCACAAGGCGATCAAACAGATAAGGTATTGCAGGCCATGTCAAATGCATCTCCCGATCAAAAACCTTTATATTACGGCATCTTAAGTACTATTGGAGGGGATAAGGCCTTAAACGCGGTTGTAGATGCCTATAAAAGCGGAGATGCTTTGAATCGCAAGGCTGCTTTTCAGGCTTTGGCCTCTTGGGAGCAAGAAAATGCCCTACAGACGGTCTATGCGATTACCAAAGAAGCCGAGAACCCAGCTGATTTAAACCAGGCTTTAACGGGATTTATTCGCTTGATCAATCTCTCTTCCTCTCCAACCGATCAAAAGGTTTTGATGTTGAAAGATGCCATGGGATTATCGCAAACAGTCCCTCAAAAACGCTTGGTTTTACGAGCTTTATCGGCTCACAAAACTTTCCCGGCTTTAGCTTATGCGGGATCATTCTTTGGAGATAAGGAGCTGGCTCAACAAGTTGCAAATACCGTAATGGATATTGCGCTGGCGAACCCAGCGATTCAAGGTGAATTGGTGAAAAAACACCTAAATACCACCATCCAAGAACTAAAAGGACAAGATAGCGAGTACTTAAGAGAAGCCATTCGCAAACATTTATCGGAGATAAATAACGAAAAAGGCTTTGTACAAATATTCAATGGAAATGACCTGTCAGGTTGGAAAGGATTAATAGAGAATCCCATCGCCCGTAAAAAAATGAATCCCAAAGTCTTAGCTGATAAGCAAATGGAAGCTGATCGCATTATGAACGAGGGCTGGACAGTTAGCAATGGCGAACTCTTGTTTCTAGGTAAAGGCGATAACCTCGCTACCACTAAAGATTATGGAGATATCGAAATGTGGGTAGATTGGAAAATCTACGATGACGGTCATAAAGACGGTGATGCAGGTATCTATTTAAGAGGAACTCCACAGGTTCAAATCTGGGATACTTCCCGTGTAAAATCAGGCGCACAAGTAGGCTCCGGAGGATTATATAATAACCAAGTTCACGTCAGCAAACCTTTGGCAGTGGCCGATAACCAATTGGGAGAATGGAATACTTTCTACATTAAGATGGTTGATGACAAGGTTACCGTATACTTAAATGGCGTATTAGTAACTGATAACGTGGTTTTGGAGAACTTCTGGGATCGTTCTTTACCGATATTCGCAAAGGAACAGATTGAACTGCAAGCTCATGGTTCAAGAATTAGTTATAGGGATATCTACATCCGCGAATTGGAAAGCAATGAGCCTTACCAATTGACTGCTGACGAAAAAAAGGAAGGATTCGAGATTTTATTCGACGGAACGTCTATGGATAAATGGACAGGGAATACAAAAGATTATCAGATAGAAAATGGAGAAATGGTAATTAGGCCTAGTCAAGGATCCGGTGGAAATTTATATACCAAAGATGAATTTTCCGATTTCGTTTTTCGCTTTGAATTTAAATTAACAACTGGAGCGAATAATGGCCTAGGGGTGCGTGCTCCACTTGAGGGTGACGCTGCTTATCGGGGAATTGAAGTCCAGATTCTTGATAATGATGCGGACATTTATAAAAACTTGAAAGTATACCAGTACCACGGCTCTCTATACGGAATTTTGAGTGCCAAAAGAGGTTATTTAAAACCAGTAGGAGAGTGGAATTACCAAGAGGTACAGGTGAAAGGTGACCATTTTAAAGTAATCTTAAATGGAACAGTAATTCTTGACGGTAGCATTGCAGACGCGAAGAAAAATGGAACGCTCGATGGATTAGATCATCCAGGAATGTTTCGTAAATCAGGATATATCGCCTTCCTAGGACATGGTTCTGAAGTGTATTTTAAAAACATTCGTATTAAAAGATTAGATTAAAAAACAGAAAGAGCAGGCCTGTAATGGGCTCTGCTTTCCTCTTTCATTGTTTTATAACTTATTATCATTTCGATAATAACCTTTTGTCGATTTCCTTATGCCTGTTTTACGAAATATGGAGGGTCTTTTAAGTAATCTATTTGGTTGAGAAGTTAAACATTTATTGTTTATGTAATAATTGCACCCCTTATTTGTTATTTTACTAGGGAATGCCCATTTTCGTGACGTTTGTTTTAATCAAGGGTAGTTTTATGATAACAATTAACCCGATGATTTTAAATTTCATTAAGTGCATGTCTTTAAAAGACAGCAATTGATAAATAAAAATTAAATATGAAGAAACATAAACCAAATGCATTCGTGCTTTTAGGGCTTATTTTAATTGGTACATCTGTTCTCTATTTCTCCTCCACCGCTTTTAATTCAAATAAGTCAAACAGAATCCCTGAACAAGATGTAGCAAAAGTTATTTCAAAAAATATAGAACCTCAAATGCGATTCGGTATACAAGTAGATTCCTTTGATACTGAGGATTATATTATTAAACGGAATGAGTTTTTATCTACAATATTGAACCGTTATCAAATTGATCCTGTTACGATCTCAACGATCGTTAAAAAGTCTAAGCCTATTTTTGACGTACGAAAAATGAGTGCAGGAAAACCTTATGTCGTTTTTACGGAGAAGGACGATCCATCTCGCTTAGCATATTTCGTTTACCAACCTAATGCTATAGATTATTTGGTTTATGACTTGCGCGATTCTGTGCATGTATATGCAGCTAAAAAAGAGGTGACAGTAGAAGAAGAAACCATTGCTGGGACTATCAAGAGTTCCTTATATCTTGCCTTGCAGGATAGCGGGAGTGACCCTGATATTGCGATTCCATTGGCCGAGATTTTTGGTGGTGTAGTTGACTTTTATTCTATTCAGCAGGATGATTGGTTTAGAATAACGTATGAACGTCAATATGTGAAAGATACGCCTGTAGGTCAAGGCAGGATTCAATCTGCAATTTTTTCTCATAAAGGTAAAGAATTTCAAGCTTATTATTTTCAACCTGATAGCGCTTCCCGGGGTGGTTATTATGATGAAACTGGTAATAGTTTACGTCGAACATTTTTAAAAGCCCCCTTAAAGTTCAGCCGCATAAGTTCGCGCTTTAGTAATAAGCGCCTGCATCCTGTACAGAAAGTTTGGAAAGCGCATTTAGGAACGGATTACGCTGCTCCGCATGGAACACCGATCATTGCAACAGCTGATGGTGTGGTTACGGAATCAGCTAATCGAGGAGGGAATGGAAATTATGTAAAGATTAAGCATAATAAAACTTATTCTACCCAATATCTACACATGAGTAAACGTGCAGTTAAGGCAGGTCAGCGTATTCGCCAAGGACAGGTGATCGGCTATGTTGGAAGTACAGGCTTAGCGACCGGACCACATGTATGCTATCGTTTTTGGGAGAACGGAAGGCAAGTAGATGCTTTAAGGAAGAATTTTCGAGCTTCAACACCCCTTGATAGTCGCTACAAGGATGATTTTGCGGATGTGGTAAAAGTAAAACAAATGCAATTGGCCAATATCACAATGGATTCTAAGGAAAAGGAAATAGAGTATACGGTTTATTTAAATGTTCCTCCTGACTTATCAAAGTATTTTGGTCAGATTTAGGAAGCTTAGGTAATCGAACTCATTAAAACAGGTTGCATCTTATCGAAGCAAAAGTTCAAAAATTCATTGTTTTTATTAAAGGGATCGTTCTAATAATCAGACGATCCCTTTTTATTGATGATAATTCTGTTTTTTATAAAACATAATGAAATAATTGGATGTTCCCATTAACACATCTTATTATTTAATAATTATGAAGCGTACAGCAGTTGCCGTTTGGAACGGCACAATTAACGATGGTCGGGGTCATCTAAACACACAAAGTGGCATTTTAGAAAATGCACAGTATTCATTTAAAAGTCGTTTTGCAGAAGAAAAGGGTACGAATCCAGAGGAATTGCTCGCAGCAGCACATGCTGGATGTTTCGCGATGAAGCTTAGTATGGATTTGACGGATGGGGGATTTAATCCCACTTCATTGGAGGTTACTTCTGTAGTTGAAATTGTGAGTGGAGTCATTACTTCTTCTCATTTAACCTTAACGGCAATTGTACCTGGTTTGGATCAGGAAAAGTTTGTAGAATTTGCTAAAGGTGCAAAAGAAAATTGCCCCATAAGTATGGCATTGAGTATTAAAATTAGCTTGGACGCAAATCTCGTATAGAAAGAAAATGGATGTCTTTTTTTATTTCGTCATCCTAACAGGAGGTCGATCTTTTCGGCTAAATCCCTATCTCTTTGTGTGACTACATTCCCATGATCATGGGTTGAAAGCCAAATTTCCACTTTATTCCATGTATTTGTCCATGTTGGATGGTGATCATGTTTTTCAGCTAATAAGGCAACTCGTGTCATAAATGCAAAGGCTTCAGAGAAGTTTTTGAATTCAAATGATCGGTATATTTTATTATTCGTTTCTTGCCACATTGTTTTTTAATTACGTTGAAAGATATTCGTTTTAAAGTGTTGGAGTATAAATTTCTGAAATTTGTCGAATCATTTGATTTGTAAATCCCCACTCATTATCATACCAGGTCATTATTTTTACAAGATCATTGTCTACTACCCTTGTCATTTCTAAATCAACCGTAGAGGCGAAAGGATTTTTAATAATATCGGAAGATACTATTGGTTCATTTGTAACGGCGACTACTTTGTTGTACCTTGAACTTGCAGCTTCTTCTGTTAATATCTGGTTGATTTCATCGGCAGATGTATTTCTTGACGCGATAAAGGTGATGTCCGAGATAGAACCTATCACCACGGGAGTACGGATGGAAACTCCGTCAAATTTTCCCTTAAATTCGGGCAGTGCTTTTGTGGTGGCAATGGCAGCTCCTGTAGAGGCAGGCGCAAGGTTTTGAGCAGCAGATCTTCCCATTCTTGGTTCTCTTTTTGAAGGAGAGTCTACTAAAGATTGGGAGGCGGTATAGGCATGGATTGTGTTAAGAATAGCTTTTTTAATTCCAACTCGTCTGCCTATAATTTCCATTATTGGACTGATATTATTCGTGGTGCAGCTAGCGCATGAGAATATGGTTGTATTTCCGTCTGCAGTGTTTACTCCGTGTACAACGGTTGGCACTTCGCTTTTTGAAGGCCCTGAGATAACAACTGTTTTTGCGCCTGCTTCAATATGTTTTTTTGAATCTTCATATTTCGTGAAAATCCCTGTGCTTTCAATAACGATATCAATGCCTAACGCTTTCCAAGGAAGTTCTAAGGGCTCTTTGATAGATGTGTAAATAATATTTTTGCTTCCAACCTTTAGGTGGTCTCCGCTTGCTTCAACATCTCTTTCATAAATTCCATAAACGGAATCGTATTTTAATAGATAGCAAGCATTATTAATATCCATTAAATCATTTATGGCTACCACTTCTAGTCCATCCGTCTCGGTAATTACTTTTAAGGCTGCTCTTCCAATTCTTCCGAACCCATTAATTGCGATTTTTTTCATAATGTGTTTTGTTTTTAAACAAGTTTACAACCTATTGGTTTGATTTAATTTGGTAAAAATTCAGCAAATAGCCATCAGGAGATGGCTTACGTAGGTCCACTGCAAAAGCCTTCTAGATTTAATAAGACAAAATATACTAAGAACGTTAAAACTATTAATGAATGACGGTTTTGATCTTCTTTATTACATTTATTAGAAACGATATGCATAACCAAGGTTAGCAGTTGCAGCTCCCGAATTATTTTTACCATTTTCGTTTCCTTTTTGAATATTTAGAAAGCCATAATTTCCCCCGCCTTCAATAAATATTCTGTTTTTATTGACTTGATAACTAAGTCCAACATTTCCCTCTACTCCCAAATTGGTTTTATGAATCTGGTCTTTTATGTTCTCAGTGTTATCAAGTAATTGTACTCCGATTGGTAAGGGCATTTGGCCGGCCGCATCAGTAAAAAATTCGCTTTTTCCACGAGTAATCTGTTTTGCGGTTAATAAGAAACTTACAAAAGGGCCTGCATCTATGTAAATGCGGAAAGGGGATTGGGATATATTCCATCCAAATTTGGCTAATATCGGAATCATAAGGTAGTTCAATTTCGCTTCGCTTTTGTAATTGGCATATAAATAGGCCGGGGTTTGATTGGGAGGAAACATAGGAACCAAATCGCTAGGAACTGTTAGGGCTTGCAGTCCTGATTTTTTTCCTCCTTGGGAGGAGTATTCCACCATAGGCTGTATAGAAAATAGTTTCGTGATTTCAAATTGAACTAAAATCCCGAAATCTGGACCTAGCCTTGAGCTGTAACCGGTATTTATAGGAGTTTGAGTGCCTCCAGCGGTTAAATTTGGAATACTTATCCCACCGCGAACCCCTATCCAAGTGTTTTGGGCTTTTACATTTAGAGAGCAGAGAAGAAAAGTTAAAATAAGAATAAAGTTGATAAAGACTGTATTTTTCATGATCTAGATATTGCTCCGTAAACATTCTTGAAAGGGGTTTGTTTTTGTTTATCGACTACTATTTTTTATAAACGATGTATTTTAAATTAAATGTAAAAATAAAACCAATTGAGTTGATTCTCTGTTTCATAGTGAGATCAGGATTAAAATAAATAAGAAAATGGAAAAATTAATCTGCAGTCAAATGCTTAGATTAAGCGATGGCTTTGGCAAAGGAAACGGGGGAGATGCTGCATTGAAATTTCTAAGTGTTTTTGGAAAGGCTGGCTTAGTCAGTTTTTTAGTATTGATTTTTGTTAGCTTTAGTTTTGCTCAAATCCCGAAGCTAAACCTAGTTAATGAAATTGATAAAATACCGGTAAATACTAAGAATGAATTTGCAGCAAACTACTCCGAAGTACAAAATGTGATTTGGAAAAAGGAAGATGGGTATTACAAAGCAAGTTTTACTAAAGATAATAAACCATTGATGGCTTTTTTTAATTATGATGACCAATTAATCGGGGAGGGTTATTATGTTGAATATACTGATTTACCAGAGAAAGCTCGCGAACGTATTGCCGAGAAATACCCGAACTATAGTCCACAAAAGTCAATGTTTTTCAATAATAACGAAAGTAATGTAAGTGATTTTTTGAATTTCCCGGGCAGCACTTTGCCAGAAGAGAGCTATTTCGTGCTTTTAAAAGAAGATGCTAAAGAAATAGTTGTAAATGTAACCAAAGATGGAGAGGTAGCCTATTATATCAGAACGAATTCGAGGTAGATTTAAATTTGTTAGAATTTCAAAAAATCCCAATCTGCAAACATTCTTGAAATGGGATTATGTGTTTTAAATGTAAATGTTTTAGTGTAAAATAAAACCAATTCAATCGATTATCTGTTGGGATATCATGGCGTGGCTCCTTAGAAACATGCTAATTTATTAAATAATAACCAAAATGAAACAATTAATCAAAAGTCACCAGCTTATAGCAAGCGATGACATTCAGAAAAAAGATGCCAGGCACTTTTCCCCTAAATTTCAACGTGTTTTTGGAATAGCTGGCTTAGTCGGTTTTTTAGTTATGATTTTTTTTAGCCTTACTTATGCTCAGGTTAAAGAGAAAGGCGATATCACGAAACAACTCAGATCGACTAATCAAAATACTATGAATGATATCGATAAAATCCCAATAATGACTCGGAATCAATTTTCAGAAGACTTTTCTAACGTGGAAAATGTGAATTGGAAGGTGGAAGAAGGGTATTATGAAGTTGACTTTACCATGAATAACAAATCGATGATAGCATTTTTTAATTATGACGATGAGTTAATTGGTGAGGGTTATTATGTCGATTACGCTGACCTACCAGAAAAAGGTCGTGAACGTATTACTAAAGATTATCCAGACTATGTTCCCGAAAAGGCAATGTTTTTTCATGATGACTTAAATAATGATAACGATTTTTTAAATTTCTTTGGCAACTTTTTGCCAGATGAAGCTTACTTCTTGCTTTTAAGGAAAGGTGCTCACGAAATCGTCGTACAAATAACTAAAGACGGAGAGGTTTCCTATTTCAGCAATGTACACGAAAGGTAGAATTTAATCCAGTTTGTTAGAATTGTTGTATTAGTATGTTTCGTATTTCGTGTATCTCCCACCATTAATTAAAAATTATGTCAATTCAACTCAATATCGTTCTGCCCGAAATATTATTCATTACTTCTTATCCTCCCAGAGAATGTGGAATTGCTACATTCTCTCAGGATTTGATAAAAATGTTGGACATTAAATTCGATAGATCTTTTTCAATTAAAATTTGTGCACTTGAGTCTAAAAACGAAAAACATAGTTACCCAGAAGAAGTAACGTATATTCTGGATACTTCTAAAGAAGGAGACTACTTAGAATTGTCAAAAAAGATAAATCTTGACATAAAAATAAAGATGGTAATAATTCAGCATGAATTCGGTTTCTTCCATCATCATGAAAATAGCTTTTTGAAATTCTTGTTTAGTCTAAAAATACCATTCATTGTAAGTTTTCATACCGTATTGCCTAATCCCTCCAGTTTAATTAGAAAGAATGTGAAGCGAATCGCTTCTCATTGTGCATCCATTATTGTGATGACTAATAGTTCGGCAAATATTTTAATGGACAAATACCAAATTTCTCAGGATAAAATCAGTAGAATCCCACATGGAACGCATTTGATTCATCATTTTAATAGAAAGCATTTAAAAGAGGAGTTCGGGTTGTCGGGTAAAAGTATATTATCTACTTTCGGTTTATTGAGTGCCGGGAAAGGTGTTGAAAGTTCATTAGATGCCTTACCTGCCATTATAAAACAAAATCCTAATATAGTATTTCTTATTATTGGGAAGACGCATCCTGAAGTTGTAAAGATAGAAGGAGAGAAATATCGGGAGATGCTTGCGACAAAAGTTGAGACAATGGGGCTTCAAGATCATGTTCGGTTCATCAATCGGTATTTGTCTTTAGCTGATTTATTGAAGTATTTACAGCTTACTGATATTTATCTATTTACCTCCAAAGACCCTAATCAGGCAGTTAGTGGTACCTTTTCTTATGCTATGAGTTGTGCTTGTCCCATTATCTCTACTCCAATTCCCCATGCTTTGGAAGTATTGACTAATGAGACGGGAATTATAATAGATTTTGAAAGTCCAGTTCAACTTAGTAGTGCTGTTAATGAGTTGTTGTCCAATGATAATCGGCGAAGAAAAATGGGTATCAGCAACCTCCATTATGCCGTTTCAACCGTTTGGGAGAACTCTGCATTTGCACATGCTCAGCTATTTGATAGAATCGGAAATGGGAGTATTTCTTTAAAGTATAACCTTCCAGAGATTAAGCTCGATCATCTAAAGAAGCTTACCAATGATTTTGGCATTATTCGTTATTCCAAAATCAATTTACCAGATAAAGAGTCTGGTTATACATTGGATGATAATGCGAGAGCCCTAATCGCTTTTACTAAACATTATGAATTGACGGGAGATAAAAACGATATTCCTTATATCATTATATACCTTAATTTTATAAATCATTGCCTCGAGCAGGATGGTAATTTCTATAACTATGTAGAAGCAAAGAGAAGCTTTTCAAAACAGAATCAATTGAGAAGTTGCGAGGATTCAAAAGGTAGGGCTGTTTGGGCTTTAGGGTATTTGATTTCGAAAAGCGTTATCTTTTCTAAAGAGATTGTTGAAACAGCAGAAAATATTTTTAAAGAATCGCTGAGTTGTATTAGTATTTTACATTCCTACCATGCAATGGCATTTACCATTAAAGGACTTTATTACTATAATCTCAAGAGAAGATCCATGTTGAATAGGAGCATTATAAAAGTTTTTGCCAATCAACTGGTTCAATACCATAAGCACGAACAGATAGGGAATTGTGTTTTGTCAGAGGCTTTATTACTAACGTACCTTGAATTTAATGATTCTATTTATAAAAAAACAGCTCTCGATTCTTTTGAATTAGCTCTTTCTACCGAGAGTATCAAACCAATGGAACATGCAGAAAAAATAATGGCTTTAAGCTTATTTCATGACTTTTTTAATAAGAAAAAGTATTTTGAGAAAATGCAAAACGAGTTTAATTGGTTTTTAGGGAAAAATCGATTGCATCACATTGTTTATAATCCTAAAACTGGAGGATGTTTTGATGGTTTAGAGGAGACGCATATCAACCTTAATCAAGGTGCTGAATCTTCTATTGGATATTTTATGGCTCGTCTAACGATTGAAAAACAGCTTCTCAACCAACAAAGGTTGAATCTAATACAAAATGAAGCGCAAATCAATGAACAAGTTAGTATGAACAACAAGAGTCTAATTGTTTATAGTGGAGTTCACAATAAGCCTTACTTTTCTTGATTTTTTGTTTTGATAAATATATAAACATGTATAGTCAAAAAGCCTTTAAAAATAGAAAAGATGCGGGTGTAAAACTAGGTATCTTCCTTGAATCGAGATATAGATTACTTGATTCGTTGGTCATCGGTATTCCAAGAGGCGGAGTTGAAGTGGCATATTATGTAGCTCAAAAACTAAATGCCGAATTGTCTGTAATTGTATCTAAAAAGCTTCCTTTTCCTGGCCAACCTGAATATGGATTTGGGGCAGTTTCTGAAGAGGATACGGTTTACGTTTCGGAACAAAGGAAAGACAGGTTGTTGGCAAATGTGATTGACCAGATTATTGATGAACAGCAAAAGGAAGTGAAAGCCAGAGTGTTAAAATATAGAGCTGGCAAAGCCTTGCCGGAGATGAAAGACCGGACTGTGATTTTGGTCGATGATGGCATCGCAACAGGGGTAACCCTGGTGCCAGTTGTTGAACTTTGCCATAAGAAAAAAGCTGCAAAAATTATTATCGCAGCCCCGGTTTCGGGCTTAAATTATGACGAACATTTAGAAGAAGCGGATGCAATAGAAATTTTAATTCAGCCGCCTTCATTTTATGCGGTCGGGCAAGTTTATGACGAATTTGGGGACTTTGATGATCAGCAATTGATTGAATTACTTGCTAAGTCGAAAAAATGGAGAAATTAATTTGGTGTTATTTAAAAACGCGATAGGTTTAGGGATATATAAATGAGACTATGAAAAAGACATCAGAAACCGATCCTTGGTATTTTTCAGTAGATGAAGATAAAGAGAAAACCTATTCATTATCGACTTCGAAAGATCTTGATCCCCTATTGAACAGAATCAATAATGCTCATTACGTGTTGCTTGGAGAAGCCTCTCATGGTACCCATGAATATTATACGTGGCGAGCCGAAATTTCCAAGAGACTTATCAAAGATAAGGGTTTCAAATTTATTGCAGTAGAGGGGGATTGGCCCGATTGTTACCAAATAAACCGATATATAAAAGGTTTCGATAATCAGGATAAAACGCCGGAAAAAATTCTTAAGAAGTTTAGTCGGTGGCCAACTTGGATGTGGGCAAATTGGGAGATTGTAGCTTTGGTGACCTGGTTAAAAGAGTATAATTCTACGTTGCCGGCTAAGGACAAAGTGGGCTTTTACGGTTTGGATGTCTATAGTCTATGGGAATCTATGGAGGCTCTAGTAAAGTATCTTGAAGATGCAGATCCTGATGCGGCTAATCTCGCGAAGAAAGCAATCAAGTGTTTTGAGCCTTTTGGGGAAGATGGGCAATTGTATGCACGTATGCATTATTCATTACCCCAAAGCTGCAGAGAATCTGTAGTTAATCTTTTAAAGGACATCCGCACGAAAACGCTTGTCTATGACCATGATCCGGAAGCTGCATTAAATACAGAGCAAAACGCTACTATTGCAGTGAATGCAGAGGCTTATTACCGAAGTATGATTTCCTTTGATGACAGTTCTTGGAACTTGCGAGATACGCATATGGTAGATACTTTAAACCGTATTTTTCGCTTTCATGGTCCTGATGCAAAGGGCATTGTCTGGGAGCATAATACGCATGTTGGAGATGCGCGTTATACTGATATGGCTAAAGCGGGAATGATTAATGTTGGGCAATTGGTTCGGGAGCAGCACAAGCACAATGATGTAGTATTGGTTGGCTTTTCATCCTATCAGGGAACTGTGATTGCTGGGAAGGCTTGGGAAGCCCCTATGCAGGTAATGAATGTTCCTGCAGCAAGAATGGGCAGTATAGAGGATATTCTTCATAATGAGTCGGCCAAGAATAAACTCTTGATCTTTGATTCTTATAATAAAAAAGAGCGGTTCAAAGATAATTTATTTCATCGAGCCATTGGCGTAGTTTATTTACCTGAAAACGAAAAGTATGGTAACTACGTCCCCAGTATAGTAAGTTCTAGGTATGATGCCCTTATTTATATCGATAAGACGATTGCCTTGCATCCTTTACATATTAAACCCGATGGTCATAAAACGCCAGAAACCTATCCTTTTAATTTTTAGAGATTTTTCGGACTATTTTTTAAAAATATCTTCGCGTTTATTCGAATTATAGCGTTGAGAAATTAATCTGACTAGCCTAGAATGTTCATTATATAAAAGCTAATGGAACATTATGTCCTTAGGCAATGCAATATTGGAGGGAACAGCATTTTTTGGATGCGGGAAAACATTCTCTAGCGACTCGAAAGCAAGGATTGAATTATATCCGATCTATAAAGGACAAAAGGATTAAACAATTTTGTACTCTGAGCTGTTAATAAAATGATCATAAAAACCGTCTTCATCAAGATTAAATCTGAATCGATGGAACTGCAACCCAACTTAATATTATGGCCTTTTTTAGTTTATGGAATTTCTGTACTAGCCATCGTTGTTGGGATGTTGATCGTTTCGTACGGTTTAGGGGAAAGACATAAAGCGCAGGCTACAGATCAAGCTTATGAATCTGGAATTTTGACTACCGGATCCGCTAGAATATTATTCCCCATTCATTTTTACATCATTGCCTTATTCTTTGTCATTTTTGATATTGAGGCTATATTTATTATGGCTTGGGCAATATGCTTTAAAGCATTGGGCTGGTCGGGGTATGTGGCTATTCTGGTATTTATTGGAATTCTTTTTTGTGTATTGTTTTATGTATGGAGAATTGGCGCACTTAATTTTGGTCCTAATGGAAAAAGGATATTAAAGGCTTATCAAAAGAGAAAAAAACAAAACATATGAAGTGGTGGACAACAAATGCGGATCATCCGACAAAGCGAATCAATGGAAATAGTTCTTTTGAAGAAACGATTCAAAACTCTGTTGTATTAACCCGAATGGAGGACTTAATTGCGTGGAGTAGGAAGAACTCAATTTGGCCTTTCAATTTTGGTTTGTCCTGCTGTTATGTGGAGATGGCTACAAGTATTACCAGTAAATATGATATTTCAAGATTTGGTGCAGAAGTGATTAGAGGAACGCCTAGGGAGGCGGATATGATCGTGATTGCGGGAACTGTTTTTATTAAAATGGCACCCGTAATTAAACGATTATATGAACAAATGATGGAGCCCCGATGGGTGATTTCTATGGGTTCCTGTGCCAATTCTGGAGGGATGTATGATATTTATAGCGTTGTACAAGGCGTTGATAAGTTTTTGCCGGTCGATGTCTATGTACCAGGATGCCCGCCCAGACCCGATGCTTTTATGGAAGGATTACTAATGCTTAGAGATCAGGTTGGAAGTGAAAAAAGACCGTTGAGCTGGGTGATTGGAGATCAAGGAGTCATTAAACCCGACGAAGCATCACATAAAGAGATGAAAAGGGAAAATAGAATGAAAATGACTGAAATCAGGCCGCCTGATGGAATTTAAATAGACATAGTGAATTAATAGTGCTTTAAAATGTCAGAACCCATACCCATAATCGCAGAATTGAGAATCAAATTTGGTAATGGGATTATTGTGTATCAGCAAGAAACTAAAAACACTTTTCCTACCCTTTGGATTAATGCAGATCAGTTGATTTCAGTTTTAACTTTTCTTAAAAATGAAGCTCATCCGCCTTATAAGATGCTTTATGACCTCACCGCTATTGACGAGCAGGCGAGGGTTTTTCGAGAAAATCAACCTCCAAGTCGTTTTACGGTGGTTTACCAATTGCTGTCATTTGAGAGGAATGAATTTATTAGATTTAAAGTAGCCTTAAATGAGGAAGAACCAGTTTTGCCATCTTTAACTTCTATATGGACATCAGCAAATTGGTACGAACGCGAGGTCTATGACATGTTTAATGTTAAATTTCAAGGTCATCCGAACTTAAAAAGACTGCTAATGCCAGAGGACTGGGTTGGGCATCCCCTTCAGAAATGCCATCCTGCACGAGCTACAGAAATGGAACCTTATAGACTTCCAGAAGAAAAACAGGAAAAGGAACAGGACATTTTGAAGTTTAAACCAGAAGATTGGGGCATGAATCGAATGATTGGCTATGACGAAGAATTCATGTTTCTAAACTTGGGGCCGCAGCATCCAGGAACTCATGGCGTTTTGCGATTGGTTTTGCAATTGGATGGCGAGGATATCGTGGATATCGTTCCTGACATTGGATTTCACCATCGGGGGGCAGAAAAGATGGGAGAGCGACAGTCTTGGCACACATATATTCCCTATACAGATCGGGTGGATTATTTAGGGGGAGTGATGAATAACTTTCCTTATGTGATGGCTATAGAGCTGTTAGCAGAGATTGAAGTACCGGAGCGGGTAAAAGTCATCCGAATTATGATGAGTGAGCTGTTTCGCATCGCAAGCCATCTAGTGTGGTATGGTACCTTTGCGCAGGATTTGGGAATGATGACACCTGTTTTTTTGATGTTCAATGATCGAGAAAAAGTGTTTGAAATTGTAGAAGCCATTTGTGGAGCAAGGATGCATCCTAATTGGTTTAGGATTGGTGGAGTATCACAAGATTTACCAACAGGTTGGGAGAAGCTCATTCAAGGTTTTATTGACTACTTCCCAGCAAGACTGAAAGAGTACGATCGCTTTGTTTTGCAGAACCGAATTTTTAAAGAAAGGACGGTTGGTATTGGGGTTTATACTACAGAAGAAGCCATAGACTGGGGCATTACGGGACCAGGATTAAGGGCTACTGGTTTCGAATGGGATTTCAGAAAGAAGCAACCTTATGCGGGTTATGAACAGTTTGATTTTGATATTCCAACTGGTCAAAATGGGGATTGTTATGATCGTTCTGCCGTTCGTGTTGAGGAAATGAGACAAAGTCTTCGAATCATAGAACAATGCATGAAAAAAATGCCGGATGGACCTTATAAGTCCCACCATCCATTGACTACTCCGCCTATAAAAGAGCATACCATGAAAGACATTGAGACCTTGATCAATCATTTTTTGAATGTGTCATGGGGTCCAGTAATTCCGGCAGATGAAGCTTTTTGTGGAGTGGAAGCAACTAAAGGGCATAATGGTTATTACCTGATTAGCGATGGGAATACTAACTCTTACCGCACTAGAATTCGGACGCCGTCTTTTCCTCATATGCAAATCGTACCCTACATCAGTAGAGGGTATACAATAGCCGATTTGATGTCTATACTAGGCAGTACAGATTATGTTTTAGCAGATATTGATCGATAAAATGGAGACTAAAAGAGCTATATCAGATGAAGTAAGAAAGGAAATTGAAGCTCAATTCCCGCGATTTCCTTATAAGCTAGCAGCTTGTATAGAGGCGCTTAATATCATTCAGGAAAACAATCGCTGGATATCGGATGAGGCCGTAAAAGAATTGGCGGAACTATTGGAAATGACAAAAGAAGGAGTAGATAGCGTTGCCACATTTTACAGTATGGTATATCGCGAACCAGTCGGGAGGCACGTGATTCATGTATGTGATAGTGTCAGCTGTTGGGTGATGGGTTACGAGCAAATTTATGAGCATTTGCAAAAGAAGCTGGGCTTAATTTATGGCCAGACTTCTCCTGATGATCGGTTTACACTATTGCCCATTATCTGCTTGGGTACTTGTGATCATGCGCCCGCACTTTTGGTTGATAAAGACCTCCATCAAGATCTTACAATAGAAAAATTGGATGGTCTGTTAGAAAATTATAAGTAATGTTTTTGTTGAGATAAATAATGGAACTTCCACTGACAGAGCATATTTTAAAAGAAGGCACTTGCTTATCATTGGAAGAGTATGAGAAGACCGGTGGCTATCAAGCCTTAAGAAAGGCCTTGAAAATGACTCCGAAGGAAATCATAGATATGGTTTCAGCCTCTGGCTTAAAAGGCAGGGGGGGCGCCGGTTTTCCTACGGGGCAAAAATGGAGTATGGTTCCCGTTGGTGATCATGTACCCAAAACAAAATATTTTATTGCCAATGCGGATGAAATGGAGCCGGGAACTTTTAAAGACCGGTTTTTACTTGAAAGAAATCCTCATCAATTAATAGAGGGAATCATCATTGGTTCTTTCACAATTCAAGCGACCCGCAGCTTTATCTTCTTGCGACGAGCTTATCACCTTGCGGAAAGAGTATTAAAGCATGCTCTTCAAGAAGCGTATCAGGCGGGGTATTTGGGCAAAAATATTTTGGGAAGCGGCTATGATCTTGAAATGCTCTTGCACATCAGTATGGGACGGTATATCTGCGGTGAGGAAACGGCCTTAATCAATGCTTTGGAAGGAAAGAGAGCAATTCCCCGTGCGAAACCCCCTTATCCGGTGGTTAGTGGCTTGTTTGGGAATCCAACGATTGTAAACAATGTGGAGACTCTTTGCAATGTGCCCCACATTATAGAAAAAGGGGCCGAATGGTTTAAGGGATTAAGTAAAAGTCCTGAGGGGGGTACAAAGCTTTATGGCGCAAGCGGTAGGGTGAAGAAGCCCGGCCTTTGGGAATTGCCGTTAGGCACCCCCTTAAGAGAATTAATTGATATACATGCTGGAGGAATGCAAGAGGGGTATCAGTTTAGAGGAGTAATACCGGGCGGAGGATCTACTGATTTTCTATTGGAGGAACACTTGGATGTTGCTATGGATTTCGGTAGTGTGGCGAAAGCAGGTTCTCGTTTAGGGACAGGAACCATCATTGTACTGGATGATAAGACCTGTCCGGTAGGCATGGTGCGCAATCTAGAACATTTTTTTGCAATAGAATCTTGCGGTTGGTGTACACCCTGCAGAGAAGGCTTGCCATGGGTGGAAAGAATATTAAATGCCTTGGAAATGGGAGAGGGAACCATGGAACACTTGGATGTTCTTAAATTCCATACCGAATACTTAAAGCCGGGAAATACATTCTGTGCATTGGCACCGGGTGCAATGGAGCCTTTGCAGAGTGCATTGAAGTATTTCAAAGAGGATTTCGAAAAACACGTTCACGAACATAAATGTCCCTGGAAATAATGAAGGTCAAAATATATATCGATTCTGTGGAGTACGAAGTAGATGATAGTAGAAATCTGCTTGAAACCTCCCTGTCCTTAGGTCTTAACCTGCCTTATTTCTGCTGGCATCCCGCCTTGAATTCAGTGGGTGCTTGCCGCCAGTGTTCTGTTCTGAAATATAAAGACGAACAAGACAGCAAAGGAAGGATTGTAGTCGCTTGTATGGAGCCGGCGGTGTCTGGACTCAGGATTTCATTAGACGCTCCTGAGGCGCATCAATTTCGGACTAATATTATCGAGTCGCTGATGTTAAATCACCCGCATGATTGTCCTGTTTGTGATGAAGGGGGAGAATGCCACCTTCAAGACATGACGGTGATGACAGGACATAATTACCGGCGCTCTACTTTTAAAAAGAGAACGTTCAACAATCAATACTTAGGTCCCTTTGTGAATCATGAAATGAACCGATGCATTGAATGTTACCGTTGTGTTCGGTTTTATAAGGATTATGCCGGAGGCAAGGATTTGGATGTTTTTGCCAGCCATGATCATGTTTATTTTGGCCGTGCGGCAGACGGCATTTTGTTAAATGAATTTAGCGGCAATCTTGTAGAAGTTTGTCCAACGGGCGTTTTTACAGATAAAACATTAAAGGAGCATTATGTTAGAAAGTGGGATTTGAGTTCAGCACCCTCTATTTGTCATGGTTGCAGTATTGGTTGTAATATCGTTGCCGGAGAGCGTTATAATAAAGTGAGAAGAGTGTTGAATCGCTATAATGGGGAAGTAAATGGTTACTTTATATGTGATCGTGGACGTTATGGATATGAGTATATTTATAATGAGGATAGGGTTTTGAATCCTATTCGAAATGCAGTTTTTTCAAATGGTTCTTCTTTGAAAGGAACAGCTGTTCAACTAAATAAAGAGACTGCAATTACTGAGATTAAACAACTGCTTATTTTGGATAAAAAAACAATAGGAATTGGTTCGCCGAAAGCTTCTCTAGAGTCTAATTATTCATTAAGAGCATTGGTCGGTGCTTCTAATTTCTATTCAGGGGTATCTAGGTTAGAAGGAAAGCTGGTAAAGCAGATTATAGAAATTTTAAAAAGAGGGAAAGTGAGAAATCCGTCTTTGAAAGAGGTAGAAAGTTATGATGCCGTATTTATTTTAGGAGAAGATGTTGCGAATACCGCACCCATGTTGGCGTTATCCTTACGGCAGGCCGCCAAAACAAAGGAAGTAGAGATTGCTAAAGCACAGAAAATTCCCGTTTGGAATGATGCCGCGATCCGCTTGGCTTCACAAGAAGTGAATGGGCCGTTTTATATAGCTACTGTTAGTGCTAACCGATTGGATGATATTGCTACGAAAAGTTACAGGGCGCATCCAGATGATATCGCACGCCTTGGCTATGCAGTAGCCCATAAGCTAAATGCTCAATTACCCGTTGTTGATTTGAACGAAAATGTCCTATCAATCGTTAAATCAATAGCCGATGATTTGATGTGCTCAATGAAGCCCTTGATTGTATCAGGTACCAGTTTGTTTAGTGAAGTAATTATTCAAGCAGCTGCTGATATTGCTTGTTCTTTAGTAGATAATGGAAAAGATGTTGGCTTAGTATATGTGGTTCCAGAAGCGAATTCGATAGGAATAGAATTGCTATCGGAACAACATATTGAAGATGCTTTTCAAGAAATGGAACAAGGTGCTGTGCAAACATGCATCCTACTTGAAAATGATCTTTATCAGCGATTTGAGAAAACTAAGGTAGATAATTTGTTTAAAAAAAACCAAACTCTGTCACTTGCCTATTTGGAGAATGAAACGACAATTAATTCCAATTATATACTGCCTGCTGCAACGTTCGCAGAAGCTGATGGTACGATTGTGAATAATGAAGGAAGGGTACAGCGTTTTTACCAAATTTATAAACCTCAAAATAATGTAGAGAGCAGTTGGAGGTGGTTGAATGAATTAAATGGGAAAACCGGGAAGCTTTTGGATGAAGTGGTAGAGGATATGATTGCAGAGTTTCCTGAATTGAAAGCTGTGAGACATGTAGCTCCCAAGGCCGATTACAGAAAAGGAACTCAGAAGATTGCCCGTGAACCGCATCGATATAGTGGTAGAACGTCTATGCATGCCGACGTAAATGTAAGCGAAGCCCAAGCACCTCATGACCCAGATTCGCCCTTGTCGTTTACCATGGAAGGTTTTGAGGGAAAGCCACCATCCTCCATTATTCCATTTGTATGGTCACCGGGTTGGAATTCTGCTCAAGCTATTAATAAGTTTCAAACTGAAATTAACGGGCCTCTTACAGATGGAAATCCTGGAATTAGACTTTTTGATATACCGGAAGCTTCAGGAGGTTTTCCACTTATTCAAAATGGTTATTTTTCTAAACCACCTGCTGCCTTTATTCCTGATGAGTACGAATGGTTGGCTTTACCACTTTATCATATTTTTGGTTCAGAAGAATTGAGTGCCCAAGGGTCAGCAATTGCGTCTAGGATACCTGAGCCATATGTGGCGGTAAATTTGGATGATGCAGCGAGATTAGGATTGTCAGATGGTACATTGGTTGTCATTAAGTATCACAATCGAGAACTTAAACTCTCCGTAAATATAACTTTGTCTATTCCGCTGGGGATTATAGGATTACCATTTGGGTTTGAGGCTAATAAGGGGATTGAATTTCCCTTCTTAACTTCTATAGAACGTATACGCGATGTCTGAAATAGGATTTTATATATTGGTCATTATAGGTGTTTTGTTGCTGGTACTTAGTATTGCAGCAAACTTAATCTGGGTAGAACGAAGGATGCTTGCCTTATGGCAGGATCGAATTGGACCGAATCGAGTAGGTCCTTTTGGTATTTTTCAGGTGATTGCCGATATGATAAAGATCTTTTTAAAGGAAGATTGGATCCCTAAGTTTGCTGATCGGAAGGTGTTTGTCATTGCGCCAGCCATTATTATTGTTGCAATCCTCATTAGCTTCGCCATTATTCCATTTGCTCCCGGAATAGTAGTGTTAAATCTTAATATTGGTGTACTTTTCTTTTTGGCTTGCTCATCGGTAGGTGCATACGGTATTGTACTTGCCGGCTGGTCATCCAATAATAAATATTCCTTGCTTGGTGCGGTGCGTGGGGCAGCGCAGATGATCTCTTATGAAGTGTTTATGGGGTTGTCTCTGATGGGCGTTGTAATGCTGGCGGGTACATTTGATTTAAGTAAAATAGTACTTGCACAAAAGGGGATGTGGAATATCATACCCCAGTTTATAGGTTTTGTTATTTTCTTTATTGCTGGAGTGGCTGAAACTCACCGTTTGCCTTTTGATATTCCCGAGGCAGAAAGCGAACTGATTGCTGGCTATCATTCTGAGTATTCAGGAATGAAGTTCGGGATGTTTTTTGTAGGAGAATATCTAGGAGTTACGCTTATTTCGGCCTTTATCACCACACTGTTTTTAGGGGGATGGTTAGGCCCATCATTCCTTCCGCCAATAGTTTGGTTCTTATTAAAAACAATTCTGTTCATTCTAGTCTTTATCTTATTAAGAGCTTCTTTACCTCGACCTCGATATGATCAATTATTAGCTTTTGGATGGAAAGTAATGCTTCCATTGGCGTTATTAAACATATTGATTACTGGTGCATTAGTATTGTATAGCGGATAATATTGCCATTTTCGCAATTGTTAGATTAGGTGAATTGTCAGCAAATAAATAAGGTATCATGATAAGCATATTAAGATCAATAGGAATTGCATTTTCACATGTTTTTAGAAAGCGGGTAACGATTCAATACCCAGAAGAAAAAACGTATTTGCCCCCTAGATGGCGGGGGAGAATCGTACTCACTCGAGATCCTGAAGGTGATGAGCGTTGTGTGGCCTGTAATCTATGTGCAGTGGCTTGTCCGGTAGATTGTATTTCTTTACAGGCAACGGAAGATGAACACGGTAGACGCTTCCCTGAATTTTTCAGAATCAACTTTTCTCGTTGTATCTACTGTGGTTATTGCGAAGAAGCTTGCCCGACTTATGCCATACAGTTAATTCCTGACTTTGAAATGAGTGAATATAATCGTCAAAATCTAGTTTATGAAAAAGAAGATTTATTGATAGACGGGGAAGGGAAATACCATGGCTATAATTATTATAAAGAAGCTGGGGTTGCTATAAAGAGGAAAGGAAAAGGAGAAGGTGATCAAGAGTATGAACCTGTTAACGTGAAAAGTTTATTGCCTTAATTATCATGGATGTTGCTTTTTATATTGCTTCAATCATTGCCATCACCGCTACGGTGATGGTCATTACTCGGCTTAATGCCGTCCACGCACTCTTGTACCTTATTATTTCACTTTTAGCCGTATCTGTTTTATTTTTTCTTTTAGGTGCTCCATTTATTGCCGCTTTAGAAGTAATTATTTATGCAGGTGCAATCATGGTACTTTTCGTTTTTGTAATCATGATGCTCAACCTTGGAAAGGAATCTCAAAAGAAAGAAAAGGAATGGCTTTCTATGAAGGCTTGGATACTGCCTGGTATTTTAAGTGCAATTCTTTTGGCAGAAATTATATATGTGTTAATGAATAATGCTTCTCAATATGAAAGTCTTTCAGTTATTGATCCAGCGGATATTGGATTGTCTTTGTTTGGCCCATATGTATTAGTTGTGGAATTAGCTGCTATGGTATTAATGGCTGCAATAGTTGGGGCTTATCATCTTGGAAAAGCGAAAAAGAAGGAATATCATCGATTTTTAAAGGAGGAAATATAAGCATGGTTACGGTTTCAATGAATATCGGATTGATTGTCGCATTTATTTTGTTCCTAATAGGACTTGTAGGTGTTTTAACTCGACGGAATGTATTATTTATACTTATGTCGGTGGAGATCATGTTGAACTCAGCAGGCCTCGCGTTTATCGTTGTCGGTGCTCACTGGGTGCAGAGGGAAGGACAAATTATGTTTCTGTTTATTTTAGTTATGGCAGCTGCAGAAGTTGCATTAGGTTTAGCTTTAGTATTGCAAATGCATAGAAAATATAATACGGTGGATACTGAAGTACTTAATCTGTTAAAGGATTAAAAGAGTATGTAAATAGATAGAGGATATGGCTATTTTAACTCTTCTATGGCTGTTGCCGACTTTACCTATGATTGGGTTTTTGATCTTAGCAATTTTTGGATCACAACTATCCAAGCACATGATTGCGTTTATCGGTGTAGGTATAGTAGGTTTGGCGACACTATTAACGCTTATTATCGGTCTGTTCTTTTTTTTGGATCCACCCATTGGGAATCAGTATATCCAAAACCTTTGGACTTGGTTTTCAGTTTCTGGATTTACACCCACGCTGGCCTTATCTCTAGACCCTCTTTCTTTAACATTTACCTTTGTTATCACATTTGTTGGATTTCTCATTCATCTGTATTCAGCAGAATTTATGGAAAACGATGAAGGCTATGCACGATTTTTTGCCTACATGAATTTGTTTATTGGTTCCATGCTGGTATTGGTATTGGCCAATGATCTTTTGTTGTTATACATGGGTTGGGAAGGAGTGGGTCTATGCAGTTTCTTATTGATTGGCTTTTGGTATAAAGATTCTGCAACTAGTGCGGCTGCACTTAAAGCATTTGTGGTTACAAGAATTGGCGATACTTCAATGGTTATAGGATTATTTTTACTGTTGTCCAGTTTCGGCACTTTAAATATCAATAGCATTTTAGTCGAGGCACCTTCGGTTTGGAATCCTGATTCCAACGTCGCCTTTTGGGGAGCTTTTCTATTATTAGGAGGTGCGTTAGGGAAATCAGCGCAGGTCCCCTTACAAACATGGCTTCCCGATGCCATGGCAGGCCCTTCGCCCGTAAGTGCATTGATACATGCAGCTACCATGGTGACGGCAGGGGTTTATCTCATCACTAGAATGCATGTTCTTTTTGATTTAGCACCGGTGGCATTGGCACTAGTCGGCGGCATTGGAGCAATAACGTTAATCATTGGTGGTTTTAGTGCCCTAGTTCAAAGCGATATTAAAAGAGTGCTTGTTTACTCCACGATTAGCCAGATAGGCTATATGTTTTTGGCAATGGGACTTGGAGCATGGACTTCTGCTATTTTTCACTTTTTTGTTCATGCTTTTTTCAAGTCTCTGCTTTTTCTTGGTGCAGGAGCAATTATTTTAGCACTCAATCAAGAGCACGATTTGCATAAAATGGGTGGACTAAGAAAACGGATACCTGTAGTATTCTGGACTTTTCTTTGTGGAGCTGCTGCTTTGGCGGCTTTACCCTTAATTACTGCTGGTTATTATAGCAAGGATCCGATCATTGAATATGCCATGATATCTGATAAAGGCAATACTTGGTTGTGGCTAGCAGCAATTCTTGGTACATTTATTACTTCTATTTATACGTTTAGAATGGTGTTTCTTGCGTTTTTTGGAACTCAGAAAACAACCGTTACTCATTATCTTGGAAAACGTATTAAAATACCCCTTATCATCTTAGCAATATTCTCAATTTTTGTCGGTTTTATGGAGCTTCCAAAATGGATTGGGGACTTTACTCTCTTTTCCAATTTTTTATATTCAACAATCCCGCCAGTTGTACTAAAAAGTGATGCAGCGATAAGTGAAGGAATTATACAACTTATAACCGTTATTTCTACCTTATTGGGCATTTATATTTCATGGCTAATCTATAGAAACCCTAAACTTACTGTTGCTTATAAGGATAAAGCATTATACAATTTCCTTAAAAAAGGCTGGGGTTTTGATTGGCTATACGACAATGTTTTAGTTAAGCCCATTGTCTGGATGGCAAAAGTAGATCAAGGTGATTTTATCGATAAGTTCTATTTGGGTGTGGCAAGTCTCAATATTGAATTTAATAGATTGTTTAAGCGAAGCCAAAATGGAAGCCTTAAGTGGTATGCAGTGGGTGTTGCTTTTGGTGCTTTGGTAACCTTAACTCTAATTTTATTCCTATGATCCTCGCTCTAATAATTTTGATACTAATTCTTGGCGGAATTCTCAGCTTAGCCACTATTAGAAGGAGTGAGATGCTTTGCCGATGGATCGCCTTGCTTGCCGTTAGCATAGACTTAGTTCTGGTGGTTTTCTATTGGGTCTCAAATTACAATGATATAAGTCTGTTGGAAGCTGGAAGCTGGCTACTAGATTTTAGAAAAGAATGGATTCCACGATGGGGAATCAGTTTTCACTTGGCTCTAGATGGTTTAAGCCTAATCTTGGTTGTACTAACATTGTTTTTGGGGCTAATTTCCATTCTGGTATCTTGGCGACAGATAAAAGAGCGTGTACGATTTTTTCATTTTAATATCTTATGGATATTGGCTGGTTTACTGGGTGTTTTCTTGGCAATGGATCTCTTTCTGTTTTACTTCTTTTGGGAAATGATGTTGATCCCCATGTTTTTTATTATCAATATATGGGGATATGAAAATCGACATTACGCGGCAGTCAAATTCTTTCTATTTACACAAGGAAGTGGACTACTGATGTTGCTAGCAATTCTAGGACTCTACTTTTTGCACGGCAATACTACCGGTATTTTTACTTTTGATTATTTTGAACTTATCGGTACTCAACTGGCCTATAAAACAGGTTTTTGGTTAATGGGCGGATTTCTAATTGCTTTTGCAGTGAAACTGCCAGCCATTCCTTTCCATACTTGGCTGCCCGATGCTCATACAGAAGCACCTACAGCGGGAAGTATTATCTTGGCGGGATTACTATTAAAAACGGGTGCCTACGGGATGTTGCGATTTGTTCTTCCTTTATTTCCAGAGGCAAGCAATCAGATTGCCCCATATGCAGTCACTATCGGAGTAATCGGAGTATTATATGGAGCTAAGATGGCATATGCACAGTCCAATTTGAAACGCTTAATTGCCTTTACAAGTGTGAGTCATATGGGGTTTGTCATGCTAGGAATATTCTCTTTTCAGGCTTTGGCCTATCAAGGGGTCGTATTGCAAATTGTAGCTCATGGGATCACAACAGGAGCTTTATTTATGATTGCCGGTGCTATTAAAGAAAGAACGCAGAGCTTGGACATGAATAAAATGGGTGGATTTTGGCAGCAAATGCCAAGAATGGGAGGAATCTCTTTGGTCTTCATCTTAGCATCGCTCGGCCTACCGGGTTTAGGAAACTTTATAGCAGAATTCTTGGTTTTATCAGGTGCTTTTCAAACGCATATGACGGCATCCGTATTCGCCAGTCTAGGCTTAATCGCTTCTGTAATTTATTCTTTGAAAGTATTTCAAAAGGTATTTCATGGAAAACCAATTGAGCAATATGAATTGGTTGATTTTTCCATTAGAGAAAACGCTATCATGGCCGCTTTAATTCTCGTTATTGTGGGTTTAGGCTTTTTCCCACAAGCTTTAATAAATACAGTAAAAATTCCTACAGAAATGAGTAGCTATTCTATAAAACATGAAAATAAAAATCTTGAAAGGAAGTCTACGCTACATAAAGAGCATAAATCAGATGGAATTAATTTAAAATAAGATGATGACACAAGCCGATCTTTTTTTACTATCGCCATTGGTCATCCTTGCCATAGGAAGTTTATTCGTCATGCTGTCAATCGCAATAAGAAGAAACTATTTGCTTGTTAATAGCCTAACCTTACTTTCAATTATATTAGCCTTTCTTGCAGTAGTTTATGTCACCGGACCTGTTATTAAGAATGTGGGTACACTTTTCGTAATAGACGGATTTAGTCTGCTTTTTATGGCCCTAATAATAGGAGGAAGCCTAATAATTACTTTAATTTCTTATTCTTATTTAAAGCACAAGCCAGTCGTAAAGGAGGAATACTTTATCCTTTTGTTGCTTTCCACTTTAGGGGCTGTTTCTATCGTTATCAGCAATCATTTTATTTCTTTCTTTATCTCCTTAGAATTGTTAAGCGTGTCGTTATATGCCTTAATAGCCTATTTAAAAGAAAAGGAAATAGCGATTGAGGCAGGAATTAAATATTTGGTTCTAGCGGCCGTTTCCACCTCTTTTCTATTGTTTGGAGTGGCTTTGATCTATTCACAAACTGGGCAATTGGATGTGAATTTTGAGGGCCTTAGCTTTAGTCGAGTTCAACTATCAAACCTGCCTTTTTTATCTGGTTTGGCTTTCATAATGGTAGGTATACTTTTTAAATTAGGTTTAGTTCCTTTTCATCTTTGGACATCCGATGTATACGATGGTGCATCAGCACCCATTTCTGCTTTTATCTCTACAATTTCTAAAGGAAGTGTTTTTGCATTTCTTTTTCGTCTATTTTTTCAAAACGAGGGCTTTAAAGAAAATAGTGTATGGATAGTATTTGTTATTATTGCAATTGCTTCCATGCTTATAGGAAATTGGCTAGCCTTGAAAGAGCAGAATGTAAAAAGAATTCTGGCCTATTCTTCGATAGCCCATATGGGTTATTTGTTGGTTGCATTTTTAACAATCAGCAGGATTGGTAATCAAGCCGCCGTTTTTTATCTAATTGCCTATTTTATATCTATGATCGGCTCATTTGCAGTGGTAGCTATTTTGTCAGAAAAAGACATGGAAGCTGAAGATATTGAAGATTACAGAGGTTTATTTCAAAAAAAACCTTGGCTGGCTACTTTTTTTACAGGAATGCTCCTGTCCTTGGCCAGTGTGCCCTTAACTGCAGGCTTTATTGCTAACTTTTATTTATTAAAAGCCGGTGTAAGTGCAGGCCTATGGTTTCTATTAATTATATTAGTGCTGTCAAGTATTTTAGGATTGTTTTATTATTTGAGAATAATCATCGTTCTATTCTCAAGAAAAGATGAGAAAGTAATTTTTTCTGAACCGATCTCCATTTCAACACAATTAGCTTTGATTGTTTTATTTATCGCTTTAATAGGGTTTGGCATTTTCCCGAATGCACTATTACAAATCATCGAAAATATAATATAACCACCTAATTGGCATCAATTTTTACTTTCTTTAATATATTCTTCTTCTTTAATCCCGCCGGTATTGCATTGATTTTTGCTGTTGATAGACCCTTTGATATGTGTCGAACGGTAGTAAATATTTCCGTCGATGCCGTGGTAGGCGTTATCATGAATAGAGATAGAGAGCTGGTTCCAACGATTGTTGAAGATGGCGTTACAATCTAGTAAGATTTAATCTATTTTTTAGCGAACTAAAATCAAGTATTAAAAATTGGAATTAACTTTGCAAATAAACTATTTTTTTCTCATCTTTGCTTTAGAACGATGAACGAATTCAATTCAAATATAAACTGGTGGTGGCATAACAATTAAGTTGTGGCATGACTCATATTTGATAGATTAATAAAATATATAAAATAGAGGCTTGCCCATTTGGGTAAGCCTTTTTTTTTGACAAAAAAATGCAATTAATGAAGAAAATATTAAATCATCTCTTTGAGAACAGGACATTTACCAGAGAAGAAGCCTATGAAATCTTAACGAATATTACTGCCGATAAATATAATAGTTCGCAGATTGCTGCTTTCTTAACCGCTTACAACATGCGCAGTATTCGAGATGTTGAATTGGAAGGTTTTAGAGATGCAATGTACGATTTATGTTTAAAAATGGATTTTTCAAATTACGAGCTGATTGATTTATGCGGAACGGGCGGGGATGGCAAAAATACTTTTAATATTTCCACCTTGGCATCCTTTATCGTTGCAGGTGCGGGCTATAAAGTAGCTAAGCACGGCAATTATGGCGTCTCGTCCGGCTGTGGTTCTTCGAATGTAATGGAATACCTGGGTTATCGTTTTTCAAATGATCCAAAAGAGATTTATCGTTCTTTAGATAATGCTAATATCGCATTTTTACATGCACCCCTTTTTCATCCAGCGATGAAAACTGTAGCGCCTATTCGTCGTGACCTAGGATCTAAAACCTTCTTCAATATGTTAGGTCCGTTGGTTAATCCGGCAAATCCGAAATACCAGTCCGTTGGCGTATTTAGTTTGGAGCTAGCACGCCTTTATGGATACATTTATCAAAAGACGGATAAGCAATTTAGTATCTTACATGCTTTAGATGGCTATGATGAAATTTCATTGACGGGAGATTTCAAGCTAATCAATAATTTGGCAGAACAAATCATAACTTTAAAAGACTTGGGTATAGAAGCTATTCGGCCTGAGCAAATTGGCGGGGGAGAAACCGTTGAAGAGGCCGCGGGTATTTTTAAGAATATCTTAGAAGGGAAAAGTACGCAAGCTCAAAGACAAGTGGTACTTGCCAATGCGGCGTTAGCGATTCAGACTTTTGACATGAAAAAAGGATTTATGGACTGCTATCAAGAGGCTGATGAATCATTAATTAGTAAAAGAGCCTTAAATAGTTTAAAAGTATTGATCAATTAGAATGACTGCTTTGAAAATAAAGGTTTGCGGCATGCGTGATCAGGAGAATATTCTCCAAGTTAAAAAGTTGAATCCTGATTATTTAGGATTTATATTTTATCCTAAATCACCTCGTTTTGTCGAAGTGATTGATAAGAATCTTTCAAGTTCGCTTCAACCGGTAAAGACAACAGCTGTTTTCGTAGACGCAGCACCTAGCGAAGTAAAGGATTGCATAAATAAGTATCGTTTCCGTGCAGTGCAATTGCACGGCAATGAATCTTCTGATTTTTGCAATGAAATGAAAAAGGAAGGCGTAGAGGTCATCAAAGCTTTCGGTATTCATGAAAACTTTGATTGGAGTCTATTAGCATCCTATTTGGACGTTGTAGATTATTTTCTATTTGACACCTATAGCAGCGCACATGGTGGCTCGGGAAAAACCTTTGATTGGGTTGCTTTAAAAAACTATCCTTTTGAAAATAAATATTTTCTGAGTGGGGGAATAGGTCCCGCGAATATTGAAGATGCTTTTGCTATTCAAGATGAGCGACTTTATGGATTAGACCTAAATTCAAAATTTGAAGACTCACCAGGGCTTAAGAACATAGAATTATTAAAAACTGTTTTGAAGAAATAAATATGAGTAAGTATCATGTCAGTGAAAAAGGGTATTACGGTGATTTCGGCGGTGCCTACATTCCAGAAATGCTGTATCCAAATGTCGAAGAGTTAAGACAAAAATACAGGAAGATCATGGAAGAGAGCGAATTCAAACAAGAATTCAATCAGCTTTTACGAGACTACGTAGGTCGTCCTTCTCCTTTATATTTGGCTAGCCGTCTTTCGGAAAAGTATGGTGCCAACATTTATCTAAAAAGAGAAGATCTGAACCATACCGGAGCGCATAAAATCAATAATACCATTGGACAAATTTTATTGGCGAAACGTCTTGGAAAGACAAGAATCATTGCGGAAACGGGAGCCGGCCAGCATGGTGTCGCGACAGCTACGGTTTGTGCACTTAAAGGGATGGAGTGCGTGGTCTATATGGGAGCTATAGATATCGAACGACAAGCACCCAACGTTGCCAGAATGAAAATGATGGGTGCAAAAGTTGTTGCGGCAGAATCTGGAAGCAAGACTTTGAAAGATGCGACCAATGAAGCACTGCGCGATTGGATTAATAACCCAATAGATACACATTATATCATTGGTTCTGTTGTAGGGCCACATCCTTATCCAGATTTGGTGGCTCGCTTTCAATCGATTATTTCTCTAGAAGCAAAGAAGCAGTTGCTAGAAAAAAAAGGGAAACTTCCTGATTATGCAATAGCATGTGTTGGTGGTGGAAGTAATGCAATAGGGATGTTCTATCATTTCTTGGATGACGAAGGAGTGAGGTTAATTGCTGCCGAAGCTGCTGGAAAAGGAATTGATACCGGACTTTCTGCCGCTACTTCTGTTTTGGGAAAAGAAGGTGTATTGCATGGTAGTCGAACTATTTTAATGCAAACAGAAGATGGACAGGTTATTGAACCTTATTCTATTTCTGCCGGATTGGATTATCCTGGAATCGGGCCACAACATGCCTTTCTACATAAAAACAAGCGGGTAGAATATGTTAGTATTACCGATGAGGAAGCTATGAATGCGGGCTTATTATTAACCCGTTTAGAGGGTATTATTCCAGCAATTGAAAGTGCGCACGCCTTGGCGCAATTAGAGAAAATGACCTTCAAAAAAGAGGATGATGTGATTGTTTGTTTGTCTGGTAGAGGTGACAAGGATTTAGATAATTACATGAAGTTTTTTAATTTCTAAGACTTATCTCAAATAATTAAATTAAATGATAGATTTTAGTACATATATAGTATGAGTAGAGTTTCAGAACTGTTTATTAATAAAAAATCAGCTAATAAATTATCGATTTATTATACTGCCGGATATCCTAATCTGGATAGCACACTTGAAATTGCCGAAAGCCTAGAGAATGCAGGTGTCGATTTTCTGGAAATAGGAATCCCATACTCTGATCCCGTTGCTGATGGCCCGGTGATTCAAGAAAGTTCAGGAATAGCCTTAAAGAATGGAATGTCAGTTGAGATTTTGTTCAATCAATTGGCTGATCTGCGGCGTAAAATTACGATACCTATATTTTTAATGGGCTATTTCAATCCAGTCTTGCAATACGGCGTAGAACGTTTTTGCGAAAAGTGTGCCGAAGTCGGAGTAGATGGGGTAATTATTCCTGACTTACCCATGTATGAATACAAAGAATTGTATCAAGATATCTTTCAAAAAAACAAAGTAAGCAATGTCTTTATTGTTACTCCACAAACTGCAGAGGAGCGAATTCGTGAAATTGACTCCTTAAGCAATGCATTCATTTATTTGGTATCTTCTTCTGCTACTACAGGTAAGAACCTGAAAGTTTCAGATGAAAGTAGTTCCTATTTTAAGCGTTTGCAATCCATGAATTTAAAAATACCAATTGTCATCGGCTTTGGAATTTCGGATCATGAAACGTTTACCCATGCTAATCAGTATGCAGATGCCGCGATAATTGGGACAGCATTTGTGCGTTTACTTAGCGAAGAGAGATATTTGGAGAAAATACCAGCTTTTGTACAAGGAATAAAAGTAGGTTAGGCAGCTGATTTAACGTTAATTCAAACAGCCCGCATTTGCAGGCCGTTTGAATTAAAAAATTTAATACCCGGTATTCTGTTTTAAAGTACCATTACTTTTATCGATTTCTCCCTGGGGAATAGCCCAATATTCACTAGTTGTATTAAATATTAAACCCTTATAGGCGGGTAATAATGTACCTTCAAAAGCGGAATAGCTTTCAAGTGTTTGCTTAGCAGTACCCCATCTTACTAAATCGAAGAAACGGTGTCCTTCCATCGCTAGCTCCAATCTTCTTTCAAAACGTACAGCATTGCGTGCATATTCCTGATTGGGAAAAGAGACGTACGGTTTGACCGAATACTTCGCCGCATCATTTCCAGAAGGTGTTTTCTTTGGAGCCAAATTAGCTGCGCGATTACGAATGCTATTTACCAATCTTAACGCTTCAGCTAAATTACCAATTTCTACATTACACTCTGCTGCCATTAATACCACATCAGCTAAACGGATAATATTGACATCTAAATCCGTAATGTAATTCTCTCCAGGAACCGCATGAGCAGCAAAATCGGCCTGTGGAATCATGGTTTTCATCCCCACGAAAGGGCCAGCATACGTGGCATCGCGAATCCATGGGTCTCCCGGCATAACACCATAATCCAAATACATGACGCCTCTTCTGCCCACAGTATAATCTAATCTTGGATCGAAGCTTAAGGTAACGTCTAATTCGTAATCTCGTTTTAGCGGCACTGGTTAGTCCCATATCTGATTTGTACGCATTAACTTTGTACGAGCCGTCCAATAAGGGTAATCCATTTGCGTCAACCTTATAGGCGTTTACCAAGTCGATGGTAGGTTGATAGAAACCACAGCAACCTACTGGAGAGCTACCATATAGTCCGCCTAACATGTCGCCCACATTGGCATTATCACCTGCGCCATTTGAGTTTATAGCATGCTTGGAGACCATTAATGCTTCCGGACCATCTTTTTTTGTAGGATCAAAGTTGATCTCGAAAGGCATACTTGTGATATCTTTACCCGCCATCACGTCGGTGAATAATGCTAATGCTTCCCCCACTTCTTTTCATAAACATACACTTTACCCAAATAGGCTTTTGCAATATTTTTATCCATACGACCCGATTCCCCTTTAATTTTGGTAACAGGCAAATTGTCTATTGCAAATTTAAAATCATCAATGATCTTAGGTAAAACATCTTCATTATTAGGTTTTACTTTTGCCTCCTCTAAGGGAGTATTCTCATCAATAAAAGGGACGTTCTTGAAAATTCGCCACAGATAGAAATAGTAGTGCGCTCTCAGCATTCGAGCTTCAGCCTCAATCTCTGCAGCCCTAGCAGAAGAGATTTCTTTTGACCCTTCTTGCTCACCTTTTAATAATTTGATGGTACTGTTAGCCCTTAATACCCCTTCATAATAAACCTGCCACATTTGACTCAAATTGTCATTAACACTATTGGACGTATAGGTTTCAATCATGTTCATATCCGGTTGATCAGTTAGTTCAGAGCCCTTATGCGCATTGTCCGAAGCAACTTCACCAAAAAGCCATTGGCTGGGTGCAGATGCATAATTTCCCCATGTACCACTAATGTTCCCATTCAAAATACCGTATGCCCCTAATAATTCGGCTTCCACACCATCTTTATTGGCAACTTGTGGTTGGGATAATTGTCCTTGGGGTAGTTTTTGTAAAAACTCCTTACCACAAGAGGAGAGTAGCAAGAGCCCGGCTCCAATTATGGATAATATATAGTTCTTTTTCATCGTCTTATTTTTTAAATTGAAATTCAACAGTTCTTCTAATTAAAATCCTAAGCTCACACCCAGTATATACTGCCTAGCTTGTGGGTAGATTCCAAAATCTACACCTAGCGCTGGATAATCTGAACTTGTTGCAGAAATTTCAGGATCTAAACCTTTGTATTTCGTAACCGTGAATACATTGGTTACCCCCAAATAAACTCGCAGTTTATGAAAAGAAGTGTTGGCTCCAAATAGTTGTTCTGTTGGAATAGTATAACCAAGCTGTAAGTTTTTTAATTTCAGGAAACTACCGTCTTGAATATAATAGCTCGAAGAAGCATATTCTAATGCGGAGGCTTCATTCACCAAAGATGGGACGGTGCTTCCTGTATTGGTAGGGCTCCAAGCATCTAATAATCTGGTGCTTTTCTGTCCTTTGAATACTCCGAAATCAGTAAAATAACGAGTAGCTTCGTATAGATCGTTTCCTTGTGAGCCGTAGAAATACATCATAAAATCGAAGTTCTTATAAGTTGTATTCAGATTGAAAGAATAAACAAAGTCGGGATGAGGATTACCGATAATCGTTCTGTCTTCAGCATCAATGATGCCGTCATCATTAATATCGGCATACTTCAAGCCACCGGGTCTGGCCCCAGGGTAGGATGGATTATTAGCAATATCACTTGCATCTTGGTAGATACCGGCCGTTTTATAGCCAAAGAAAGCCGCATAAGGTTGTCCAACTTTCAAAATAGAAGTCTGCATGCTTCGGAAAGAGCCGAAAATCTGTTGGTCGACTGAAGGAGCTAATGCAACAATTTTATTTCTGTTTCTAGTGATATTGGCCGATAAATCTAGGGTGAAAGGAGTTCCCTGACGATGGCCATAATGGTAGCCTAAGGAGAATTCAACCCCTTTATTGTTCATGCTACCAATATTCACATAAGGGGATTCCGCACGTCCTACCGCAATTGCTGGTAATGGTAAACGATACAGCATGTCATCCGTCGTTTTGTTATACCAGTCAAATGATCCATCGATATCGCCATTCAAGATCGTAAAGTCTAAACCTAAGTTTAAAGATTTCACTTGTTCCCATTTTACGTCTTCATTAGCATATGAGCTTTGCCATATACCCGATTGTGTAGTTCCATTGATTGGGTAGGATGACTGGGTTAAAGAAGATGCGAATCGGTTTAAATATTGATATCCGGGAATACGTTGGTTACCCGTAATGCCATATCCAACACGAATTTTTAGATCGTTTAACCAATCAGTACCTTGCATGAAATTTTCTTGGGAGATACGCCAAGCGCCACTTATACCAGGGAATGTTCCATACAAATGATTGGATCCAAAATTGGAAGAACCATCACGTCTGACAGTAGCACTTAATAAATAGCGGTCCATGAATGAATAATCTGCCTTAGCAAAAAGTGAAAACAATGAACCTACAGAACCGGAACTGGCATTACCAATATTGGATGTACCTGCGTTTAAGTAGAAGTAGTCAAGACTGCTTAATGTAAAATACCCATTTCTACTTCCAGAAAGGTCTCTACCTCTATTTTTAATCGCTTCTGTTCCAGCTAAAATATTTAATTTATGGTTTTCTCCTAAATAAGGATTATAGTTCAAGGTATTGGTCCAGGTCCATTCTGTGAAATAACCTTGATACTCACTCATCCCATTATTAAAACTCCCTTCTGCAAATTCAGGGTTAGGGTAATTCAAACCGATGCCATTGTAGTTTTCGTAGCGCATTCCGAAATTCGTTCGCAAGGTAAGTCCAGCGATGAGGTCATACTCCGCAAAAGCGTTTCCAAAAAAGAAATTGCTTCTGTTTTTATTATCTTTTGCACGGAAAGCAATAGCTACTGGGTTCTCTCCATTACCCCAACCACCATAAGAACCAGCAAAATGACCGCCTTCATCATAGACTGGAATAATATTTTGAATACGATAAGCGAAACCTAATACGCTTCCCTCACCTTGATAGTTGCCGGCTGTATTGGGATTTACACCTATCCCAAAACCTTCCGTGTAACTGTATTGAAGGTTTTCTCCAATTCTCAATTTTCCGTCAAAGGCTTTGAATTGCGTATTGGTGCGAATATTGAACCTTTCAAAGCCAGTATGGATTACAGCGCCTTTTTGACCTAAATAACCGCCCGACATTGCATAAGTAGCATTCTCGCTTCCGCCAGTGGCGCTTATTTGATAGGATTGAGTAGGGGCGTTTTGAGATAATTCATCAAACCATTTTGTGCCAGCTTTATTGGCTTTTGTAATTTGATAAAAAGTGGTTCTGTCTTTACCAGCATAATTGTATTTAGACATATCTGCATCGGCTGCAGTAATATTATGCCCTGAGATTCCTCCCGCTAATAAAAAGTCTGGCAATGTTTCATTTGTGCCATTCAATGCATTATCGGAATCCAATACCTGTTGAGGTGTCAACATCTTCGGGAACGAACTGGTTTTAGGAACTTGGACTCCATAGTAAGAGTCAACGCTGATTTGAGGTTTTCCGACTCTCCCTGTTTTTGTGGTAATAATTACTACCCCGTTATTTGCACGTGACCCATAAATAGAGGCTGCAGAGGCATCTTTTAACACCTGCAAGGATTCAATATCATTTTGATTCAACCAACTTAACTTACCTTCAAATGGGACACCATCAATAACATATAGTGGCTCATTATTATTAATTGTACTAAATCCACGGATTTTTATTTGAGGTGTAGAGCCTGGTGCTCCATCAGTTACAATTTGCACCCCTGTTGCGCGACCTTGTAAAGATTCAACTGCGCTGGCGGCCGGTGTGCTTTTTAGCTCAGCGACATTGACCACCGCTACGGATCCAGTCAAATCTTTTACTCGTTGTGTGCCATAGCCAGTTACTACCACATCTTCCAGACTGCTAATATCCTGTTGCAATTCAATGGTTAACGAATTGGTTGACGCAGTTACACTGATGTCAGATTTTAGATAACCAAGATAACTGACTTCCAGAACGTCATTTACGGAAGCCCTGATTTCAAAATTACCTGATTCATTGGTTGAGGTGGCGGATGCTTTTCCCAATACTTTAATGGTAACGCCCACTAAGGGAGCTTTCGTGATAGCATCCCGAATAGTTCCTTTTATTGTCTTCTCTTGAATTGCGGAGATGGACCAGTCTAGGGTATGATTTGGATGTGGTAATGTTAGGGGATTCGCTAGCATGCTATTGCTGATGAGAAATAGAGCACTAGAAATCCAAAGTGATTGCTTTAACGTGGATCTTTTATTAAAAGAACGCACGTTAGAAAACGTTTTTGCTTTCTTCATGTTTTTTAGGAAAAAGTTAGAAAATTAAAAGAAAAATGATTTTTGAGGATGTATTATTTATATCATATTTATCGGGCTTTAAGGTTTATAAATATGCGATTAACCTGTAATCTGAGATAAATCTACACAAGATATTTATAATAACAAATTTATTACATATTTTATTTTACTGAATGAAAAATAAAATGTATTTAATTAAGTGTTATAAGTAGAGGCTAGTTGTTAATTTATTGGTAAGAATTGTGTTATCAATAGGTTTATCACTGAGCATTGTGCTAGAAAAGGAAGGGAGGGATAAAGGAGATTATTCGCTAACTAAAGGAGTAGGGAACGACAAAAATTTTTCTTGGAGAGACGACCCAGACATTTTGACAAAAGAATTGATGGGGATAATTTTAAATATATTCTTCAATAATTCCCTTTCCTTGTCTGAGGATTTCAAATTCACCGGTTGTGCAATCAACAATCGTGGAAGGGATATTTTCTCCGTAACCTCCATCAATGACGATGTCCACCAATTCATTGTATTTTTCGTAAATTAATTCAGGATCAGTAGAGTATTCTATAATCTCATCCTCATCCCGAATGGAAGTCGTGATAATAGGATTACCCAATTGAGCAACAATTTCCCTTGCAATATTATTATCCGGAATCCTGATTCCCACAGTTTTTTTCTTTGTGCTTAAGAGCTTAGGCACTTGTCCGCTTGCATTGAAAATAAAGGTAAAAGGGCCAGGGAGCGAACGCTTTAATAGCCTAAAGGTAGCAGTATTTAGTGGTTTCGTGTATTGTGCAATTGAGGTAAGGTCATTGCAAATAAACGATAAATTAGCTTTATCCGTTTTAATACCTCGAATTTCACATACACGTTCAATGGCTTTATGATTCGTGATGTCACAACCGATACCATAGATGGTATCGGTCGGATAGATAATTACTCCACCATTTTTTAAAACTTCAACTACTTTCTCAATCGCCTTAGGATTTGGATTTTCCTCGTATATTTTTATCAACATTGCATCATACATTTAAGTGTAAACAATAATATCAAGGAATTGATTTAAAATTCTGCGCTTTTGGGAAATCTAGGGAAAGGGATAACGTCTCGGATGTTGCCCATGCCTGTAACAAAAAGTACTAAACGCTCAAATCCTACTCCGAATCCCGAATGCGGGGCTGTACCAAAGCGGCGTGTATCTAAGAACCATTCCATATCATCCGCCAGGATATTCATTTCTTTCATTCTGTTGACCAATTTATCTAAACGTTCTTCACGTTGAGAACCACCAACAATCTCTCCAATTCCTGGGAAAAGAATATCCATGGCAGCTACCGTTCTTTTGTTTTTATCTTGCACTTCATTTTCGCGCATATAAAAAGATTTAATATCCGCAGGATAATCTGTAACGATAACCGGTTTCTTGAAATGCTTTTCTACAAGAAAGCGCTCATGCTCAGATTGCAAATCTACTCCCCATTCATCAACCAAATATTTGAACTGTTTCTTCTGATTTGGTTTGGAGCGTTTTAAAATATCTATGGCTTCGGTGTAAGTAATGCGTACAAATTCATTGTTCACACAAAAGTCTAACTTCTCCATAAGATTGAATTCTGAACGTTCGCTTTGTGGCTTCTGTTTCTCTTCTTCAAGCAGACGTTGCTTCAGGAACTCAATTTCGTCAGGGCAATTATCTAGAGCATATTGGATAACATATTTCAATAGCTGTTCTGCTAAATCCATATTATCATGGATATCATAAAAAGCCATTTCTGGTTCGATCATCCAAAACTCGGCTAAATGGCGCGTAGTATTCGAATTTTCAGCACGGAAGGTAGGACCAAAGGTATAGATATTACCTAAAGCCATAGCAGCTAACTCGCCTTCTAGTTGACCAGAAACCGTTAAATTGGTGCTTTTTCCAAAGAAATCTTTTTTGAAGTCCACTTTTCCATCTTCTTTGAGCGGAACGTTTTTTAAATCCAACGTTGTTACTCTGAACATTTCGCCTGCACCCTCAGCATCCGATCCAGTAATAATGGGTGTGTGCATGTACACGAAATCTTGCTCATTAAAGAATTGATGTATGGCGAATGACAACGCATTTCTCACTTTAAAAATAGCATTGAAGGTATTGGTGCGAAAGCGTAGATGTGCTATTTCTCGTAAGAACTCTAAGCTGTGTTTTTTTGGTTGCAAAGGATAGTGTTCCGGGTCGCTTTCCCCTAATATTTCTAATTTATAAGCCTTCAGTTCCACTGCTTGACCTTTTCCTTGCGATTCAGTCAGGATTCCTGTTGCTGAGACCGCAGCGCCTGTATGCAGTTTTTTTATAATACTTTCATCCAAGTTTTGATAATCCACCACAACTTGAAGATTTCCCAGGCACGAACCGTCATTTATAGCTAAAAATTGATTGTTCCTAAAAGTCCTTATCCATCCTTTGGCAGTTACTTCCGTACCAAAATCAGTACTTTTCAAAAGTTTTTTTATTCGTGTATGGTTCATTTTCTGTGAGATAATTTGTCTTTAATTTTGCTAAGAACAAATAAACCCCCATTAATGGAGGTTTATTTGTCTCTATAGAGATTAGAAAGTCTTAAGCCTAGATTCTAAATAAGTACTTTCGTTACTAAATCAGCTGCTTCTTTTAATAGAATTGCCGAGAAAACTTCTAAACCAGATTCGTCGATTAGTTTTTTAGCTTCTTCAGCATTTGTTCCTTGTAAGCGAACAATAATTGGAACCGGAATATTTCCAATTTCTTTATAAGCATCAATAACTCCTTGTGCCACACGGTCACAACGAACAATACCACCAAAGATATTAATTAAAATTGCTTTTACATTTGGATCTGAAAGAATGATGTTAAAACCGGCTTTAACGGTTTCTGCATTTGCAGTACCACCAACGTCGAGGAAGTTAGCAGGTTCACCACCGGCAATTTTGATGATATCCATTGTTGCCATTGCTAAACCAGCACCATTAACCATACAGCCAACGTTTCCGTCAAGTTTAACATAATTAAGATTTGATTTTCCCGCTTCTACTTCAGTTGGATCTTCTTCTGTTAAATCACGCATTGCCGCATAATCTTTATGACGGTATAATGCATTATCATCCAAATCCACTTTAGCATCTACCGCTAAAATCTTATTGTCAGATGTTTTTAAAACCGGGTTAATTTCAAACATTGAAGAATCGGTTCCATCGTAAGCTTTATATAAAGCAGCAATAAATTTAACCATTTCTTTAAAAGCATTTCCGCTTAAGCCAAGGTTAAAGGCAATTTTTCGTGCTTGAAATCCTTGTAATCCCACTTTAGGATCAATTTCTTCTTTAAAAATTAATTCTGGAGTTTTTTCTGCTACTTCTTCAATATCCATTCCGCCTTCGGTAGAATACATAATAATGTTGCGGCCTCTTTGCGCGATCTAGTAAAACGCTTACATAAAATTCTTTGGTTTCGCTTTCACCAGGATAATAAACATCCTGAGCAACCAGTACTTTGTTTACTTGTTTTCCCTCAGCACCGGTTTGAGGAGTAACCAATTGCATGCCGATGATGTCGGTTGCTCTTTGCTTAACTTCATCTAGGTTTTTAGCTAGTTTAACACCTCCGCCTTTTCCGCGTCCACCTGCATGTATTTGAGCTTTAATAACAACCCAATCTGAATTATAATCTTCCTTAAGTTTTTTTGCAGCTTCAACAGCTTCTTCGGGAGTGTTGGCAACAATGCCTTCCTGAATGCGTACACCGAAACTTTTTAATATGGATTTACCTTGATATTCGTGAATGTTCATTGCTTAAAAATTTGCGTAAAAGTAACATTTATAATTCGATTTGACAACGTTTAGGCTGTATAAATCTATATAACGAATATTTTATACCTTTTTAATCGTCGTGAATCCATTTCAAAATTATTATCTTCGTGCCATGTTAATTGCAAAAGGAATAACAAAATCTTTCGGAAAGCTTCAAATATTAAAAGGAGTAGACTTAAGCGTAAAAAAGGGAGAGATTATTAGTATTGTAGGCCCGTCAGGTGCGGGAAAAAGTACCCTATTGCATATTATAGGCTCTTTATCCATGCCTGATCAAGGTTCTGTCCATATAAATGACACAAACCTATTTAAACTTTCGCAAAATAATTTAAGTGCGTTTAGAAATAAGAATATTGGCTTCATCTTCCAATTTCATCATTTACTTCCTGAATTTACTGCTCTAGAAAATGTGTGTATTCCTGCGTTGATTGCAAAGAAAGGGAAAAAGGAGAGTGAACAAAAGGCAATGTCCTTATTAGAAATGCTCGATTTATCACACCGTATAGATCATAAGCCTTCCGAACTTTCAGGTGGTGAACAACAACGGGTAGCAGTAGCCAGAGCATTAATTAATGATCCTGCTATTATTTTAGCCGATGAGCCTTCCGGAAATTTAGATTCAGAAAATGCATCAGCATTAAATCAACTTTTTATTGACCTACGTGAAAGGCTTAATCAAACCTTTGTTATCGTAACGCACAATGAAACCCTAGCAGGCATTGCTGATAGAAAGATCAGAATGAAAGATGGGATGATACAACAAGATCAATAATTTAGTTATGGAGAGAACATTAATTACTTCCGGAACTTCCGCTTTTTCACAACGAGTGGCTAAACTCTTTCCAGAAGAGGATCTTTTTTTTGGTGATTCAAGACCAATACCTGCTCCTTTTATTAAATCTGGGAGATATATCCCTATCCCTTCACCAGAGAAAGCGTCCTTTGTTCATGAGATACTTAAAGTATGCCTTGATCATTCGATTACTAAATTATTGCCTTTAAACGAAGAAGAACTTATGCCATTAGCAAAAAACAACGCATTGTTTGAGGAGTATGGTATCACTATTTTAGTGCCGAAAGTTGTTGTTTTAGACAATATTCCCAGACTTATAAATCCGACTCGAGCTAACTGCGTTGAAATAATTATAAAGCAATCTGTTTACGATAAATCTGGTATTTCCGGTGTTTTTAAAGTCGGTGATCAAGGAGAATTAATATTATGTTGCTTGAATAAGCCTGAATAAGTTTTTCTGTGCCATTAAACCATTTCCTTAATAAGCCATCTAAATACCATGTTGACCTCTAATGATATAGACCCTACAAAAAGCGCATTTATCTTTGAACTTGATGACGTTCTTTTCCCGAAACAGGATTATGTCTTACAAGTTTACTATCTTTTCGCTAATCTGCTTGAATATGCAGAGCAGAAGCCAGCAGCAAGTGAACTTGCTGAGTTTCTTAAACAAACGTACTTAAAAGAGGGGGAGGAGGATGTTTTCGAGAAAGCTTCAGAAAGATTTGCTATTGATATAAAGCACAAAGAGAGCTTCAACAGCTTACATGTCAATGCAAAATTGCCGCTAAAGCTGTTATTATATAAGGAAATGCTAAGTTTACTTACTTTTTTAATTGGCGAGAAGAAGTCAATTTTTATTTTAACCAAAGGTAATCCTTTAATGCAGCTTAATAAAGTTAAGCAGTTGGAATGGAGTGGATTGGATCAATTCATTAAGGTTTATTTTAGTGATGAAATTGTATTAAAGTCAGAGCTTGATCCAATTATCTATATTCTTAGAGAAAACAATATCCCTACAAAAGAAGTATTGTTAATTAAGTGTGTTTAATGAAGAAGAGCAACCAAGTGTAAGTATGGGAATTGAACACATGAATGCAAATTTCTTTTTAAGATAAATCATGAATAAAATTACTTTAAACAGTCTAGTTGCTTTATTTTTATTGTCTTCTATTCTGTTGTTTTCCTGTCGAAAGGAAAGTCCGATAACCCCCTTAGAGAAACCAGAGCGAACAATAACAGCGGAGGATATCCTGAAAGACTCCGTATATTATTATACCGATTATTTCTATTTGTGGCAAGATCAATTGCCTGTTTTTGGAACATTTAAACCAGAAAATTATAAAACTGCAGAGGAGGTTTTGGAGGCATTGAAGCTTTATGCTAAAGACCCTAATGGTAAGCTATTAGATCGTTTTAGTTTTTTAGATCGTACAGGAGCGGTGAATGAATCTATTCAGGAAGGAATATCTGGCAGTTTTGGTTTTGACGTTCGTTATAATAACGAGACAGAATTATTTATTAAATTAGTCTATCCAAATTCTCCTGCTGATAATGCTGGTATTAAAAGAGGATGGCAGATATTAGAAATTAATGGTAATAAAAATTTAGATTTAGCCTCCTTTAATGCAGACAATTTTGTTTTTTTGGATAAAGCATTAAATGCACCTTCCATAAATTTAAAATTAAAGAATGAATTAGGCTCTTTGGTAGATGTACAATTATTAAGAGCTAATTTTCAGATAAAACCCATACTTTACAATCAAATTTTTACAATAGGAGCGAAGAAAGTAGGATATTTTGTGTTTGAATCTTTTGTATCTACAGAAAGCTCGACAGGAGATACTTATGTTAAAAATGATTTAAATCAAATACTTTCCGACTTTGAAAGCCAAGGAATTTCAGAATTAATAGTAGACTTGCGGTATAATGGCGGGGGAGCTGTAATAACAGCAGAGTACCTCTCAAATATGTTGGTCCCTGTCGCGGCAAATAGTCAACTAATGTATAGTTATACAGTTAATAAAAAGATGGAAGCAGATGGGTGGAAAGATTTTTTCTTTACACCCGTATATTTTCAGAAAACGAATGGTTTGAGCTTAAACAGAATTTACTTTCTAGTAACGGCTGGAAGTACAGCCTCGGCAAGTGAACTTTTAATAAATAATTTAGATCCCTTTATAGATACTAAACTGATAGGAGAGAGCCATACTTATGGAAAACCTGTCGGTTTTTTCCCATGGGAAATATTGAAAGTAGATCTTTATGCCGTTTCGTTCCAGACAAAAAACAATGTTGGCTTTGGTGACTATTTCAATGGAATGCCTGTAGATATAAATGTCAGAGATGATGTAAGCAAAAACTGGGGAAATCCGGAAGAGGGAATGTTAAAACAAGCATTGTATTATTCAGAGAATGGAAAATTTGCACAGGTAATGTCACTCCAATCTGGAATAAAACCTGCAATTTCAGTAGATAAGATGCGTAGCATCAACGTGAAATTGGATAAAAAGGGCAATCACGACATGTTTAATTTAAAGAAAAGGGTGAAATTAGCCAATTGATAGCGATTTAATATGTTTTTTCCTATATTAGTAGGCAGAATCATAGAATCAATGAAAACTAATAAACCAGCGACCTTAAAGGAAATAGCAAAAAGACTAAAACTTTCAACTTCGACTGTTTCCCGAGCATTGAAAGATCATCCCAGTATAGGCTTGGTAACGACTATGAGGGTAAAAAAGGTAGCTGAGGAACTAAACTATGAACCTAATAACACCGCTATCTTTTTTAAACAACGAAAAACCTTCACTATTGGCGTTGTGCTTCCTAGTCTTCTTGAAGCTTTCTTTTCGACCGCAATTAGTTCAATAGAAGATATTGCTAATTCTCGTTCATATAACGTGATTTTGGGCCAGTCTATGGACGACCCTAATCGTGAATACCGCATTTTGGAAACTATGAAAAACCATCGGATTGATGGAATTATTGTTTCTTTAGGGAAAAATACAACCGACTTTTCCTTTCTTGAAATTTTCAGAAAAGCAAACATTCCAATTGTTTTCTTCGATTGTGTACCTGATGTACCGGACATCAACGCTATTGTTTGTGAATTGGAAAGCGGGATGATAGAGGCAGTTGATACTTTTGTTTCTTGCGAACACAAACAAATCGCTTTTATAAATGGGCCTGAAGACCTATTGGCTAGTAAAGAGAGAGAAGATGGATTTTTAAAGGGTTTGGCAAAGCATTCGATACAAGAGAATTCAGACTATATTCTTCATACTGACTTATCTCAAGAAGGAAATATTGAAGCTATGCAGAAATTGCTATCCCTTCCTAAGCGTCCATCAGCAATAATTTGTTTTAATGATTATGTAGCTCTAGATGTAATGAAGACAGCTAGAGAGCGTGGATTAGTAATCAACCAAGACGTATTCTTTATCAGTTTCGCTAATTACCCCATCTGGAATTATATTGAAAATCCTTTGATGGCTTCTATTGAACAATTCCCAGGAGACCAAGCCACCAAAGCCGCGGAAATTCTTTTTGAACTGATAGAAAGTAAGAACTCATTAGCCGCAAGGCGTTATGAGTTCTCATCTAAACTTATTCATCAGAATTAAATAAGTATTAAAGGCCGCTATTATCTAGGGCGAAATTGGGTTTCCTGCTTTTCCATTTTCCTCTTGTAAAATCTGGAAACTCCAACGTCTTATTTCCTTCTTTAATAGACTCGATCGATAAAGGTAAAAGAGCACTCATAGTTACAGAATCATACACGTCGATTGGTGTTTGTCGTTTCTGTTTAACAGATTCAACAAAAGCATTGATAACGAACCAATCCATTCCACCGTGCCCCGCGCCCGCAGCATCGCCAGCATATTTAGCCCATAACGGGTGGTCATATTTTTTAACCCACTCGCTGGCTTTATCCCATTGATGTGGCTTTTGAGATTGGCCGTTAATATATATACCGTCATTTAAATCCATCCAGATTCCGTCTGTTCCTTGAACACGAAAGCCAAGTGAATATGGACGAGGGAGATGTACATCATGCTTAATCTCTAGTACTTCCCCATTTGCACAGTTCATTAATGAGGTGGTTACGTCACCATTTTTATAATTTATTTTCGAATTTGGATGACCTGGAGATTCCTTTCCCACATAATCTGCTAAGCCCCGCGCTTTACTTGAAAATGAAACGACATTTTCAATACGGTTTCCATGATTTATATTAGCCCAGTGCATAACTGGCCCTAAACCATGTGTAGGATATAAATCACCATCTACGTCAATATTAAATTGCGTTCTCCATTGTGCTTCACTATATCCTTTCGCCCCATATTCAACTCCACCTCCATACGCTTTTTTGCCGTCGTTGAATAAGACCTCTCTTAAATCATGTTGGTAGCCACCCTCTAGCTGTACCAATTCGCCAAATAGTCCTTGGCGAACCATGTTCAAAATTGCCATAACGTCACGGCGGTAGGCTACGTTTTCAAGACACATATAGGGCGTGCCTGTTTTTTCTGAAGTATTGACAATATCCCAATGCTCATCTAGGGTTAACCCTGCTATTACTTCACATCCAACATAAACTCCCGCAATCATGGAATCAATCGATTGTGCATGATGAAATTGCCAAGGAGTGGCAATGATAACTGCGTCTAGCTTTTCATTGTCCAGCATTTTCTTGTATGCATCAATACTACCCGTATATTCCTTAGGGCTTTTCTTATTTGCTTTTTTAAATTGATCCCGACAATTTGCCAGTGAATCTTCTTGAGTATCACAAATCGCAACAATTACGGTATCATCTCGTCTCAATAATAGATCGACATGATTTCTGCCCCGCATGCCTACTCCAATAAAACCAACTCGTATTTGTTTCTGATCTTTTGCAAGCAAAGAATTGCTCGGCAATACACTTGCTGCAGCCGCTGCAATTGACCCTGTTTTTATAAAGTTTCTTCTATCCATTTTTATATTCATATCTATAAGATTAACAAACCTATCGAAAAAAAACTTCTTAACAAACACGCAATCGTTTGCGTGATTATTTTAATAATGGACAATCGATTGCGTTGTTTAAAAAATATGTTTTTATAGTTCTATTTCGGATATTGCGAAAGTTTTAGAAATGATATATGGAATTAGAGAATAATAATAATCAGGACTCTTTTAGATTAGCTATTGCGTCGCAGTTTAAAATTAATGGCAAGCCGCTTAGTATAGTTTCTTTTGGGTCGGGACACATCAACGATACCTATAAGGTAACCACTGACAAGGGAAACCAAAAATATCTTTTGCAAAGAATAAACCACCATGTTTTCAAAAATATTGATCATTTGATGAGTAATATATCGCTCGTTACTGCTCATTTGCATGAAAAAGTAAAAGCTGAAAATAGTGCTGATGATGATTCGGTTTTAACTCCAGTAAATACGGTAGATGATAAATTGTATTTTAAAGATAAGGATGGAAACTTTTGGCGAGTTTATTTCTTAATCGAGAATGCGAAAAGTTATGATATCGTTGAAAATTCACATCAAGCGAAAGAGGGGGGCCGTGCCTTTGGGAGATTTCAAGCTATGCTTGCTGATTTAGATCCTAAACAGGTTTATGAAGTTATACCTAATTTTTGCCATATAGGAAGCAGGCTTTCAGATTTTCATATTGCGTTGAATAATGACGATGCCAAAAGAAAGGAATTCGTTAAAGAAGAGATCGACTTTATCCAAAAGCGAGAGGAGAATATGAATGTAATTCTGGAAATGGCTGAACGTAATGAGATTCCTTTACGTATTACTCATAACGATACTAAATTCAATAATGTGCTTTTAAATAATGCTGATAAAGCAAAATGCGTTATTGACTTAGATACTGTAATGCCAGGTTATGTAGCTTATGATTATGGCGACGCAATTCGTACAATCATAAATCGAACGGCTGAAGATGAAGCTGATTTAGAAAAGATCACACTTAATATTCCTTTATTTAAAGCATATACTGAAGGATATTTTGAACAAGCAAAAGATTTTTTAACGAAAAATGAAGTGAAATCATTGATTGAGGGAGTATTGCTTTTCCCTTATATGCAAGCAGTTCGTTTCCTTACAGATTACATCCAAGGGGATACCTATTATAAAATCCAGCATCCGGAACATAATCTACAAAGAACACGTGCACAGATTAAGCTCGTAAAAGAAATTGAAAAACACATCGATGAATTACAAATTATTATTGAGGAAGCAGCAGTTAAATATTCCTTGAAATCGGCTTAATTTATCAAGTTTTGTAAATTAATACCCCTATGTGGTGAACTCCTTGGTGTTCATGAAATAAATACTCATTAATAAATAACTCTGATGAAAACACTAAATGTTCCTTTTCTTGAAGATTGCTGTTCTTTACAAGAACTTGACTCTGTTTTTCAGACATTACCTGCTCATAAAATTGATGAGGTGTCTTGGCCGGCATATCCTTATTTGCCTGAAGTTAGCTTTAAAATTGCCCATACCAAAGAAGGTATAATTTTAGAATATGACGTCAGGGAAAAACATCTTAAGGCAATTTATTTGAATTCCAACGATCCCGTTTATAAGGATAGCTGTGTAGAGTTTTTTATATCTTTCAATAATGAACATTATTATAATTTTGAATTCAATAGCTTAGGAACAGCTCTGGTAGGATTTGGGACCACTGACAGAGATTCTCGAAAAAGACTACCAGCAGAATTAATTGAGAAGATAGTTACTAGATCCGTTGTTAATACGAGTAAAAAAAACGGAAAGGATAATGAATGGACATTACAGCTCGAGATTCCATTTTCGCTTTTTTATAATGAAAATTTAAAGAGCTTAAGCGGAATGCGCGCGACAGCTAATTTTTATAAATGTGGGGACGATTTGCCAGACCCGCATTTTGTCTCTTGGAATAAGATCGATATTCCTGAACCAAACTTCCATCGGCCAGAATTTTTCGGAGTACTCGAGTTTATCTAAACTACCCAGAAGCTAGTGGACTTCTAAATATATTGTGAAATCCGTTACCTATCCTTTATCATTTCTCTTTACTGTTTCTTCGAGTTTGGTCGTCATAAAGACGAAGTCAACCGAAGAAACAGTAAAGAGAAATGATAAAATCTGCTCCCAGCACTATAGGACGAGAAACTGGTAAAGAAAACTAGAAGAATTACTTTACTGTTTTCGTTGATGCTTTTTTAGGCGCAGCTTTCTTTGTCGTTGCTTTAGCTTTAGTTGCCGTATTGGCTTTGGTCGCTTTCGCTTTAGGTGCAGCTTTAATTGCTTTCTTAAACTTTGGGTCTGCTTCCGCTAACTTCACGATATCTTCATAGGTCAGGTCTTCATGATTCGTCCCTTTTGGAATTTTAACGTTTTGTTTCCCGAAACGGATAAAGGGACCCCAGCGCCCTTCTTCAATACGAGCATCTGGGTTTTCATCAAAAGTTCTGATTATTTTGTCGATGTCTTTTTGTCGCTTTGTTTTGATGATTTCAATAGCCTCTTCTTCCTTCACTTCAAATGGATCCATACCTTTAGGTAAAGAATAGAAAGCTCCATCGTGACGGATATATGGACCAAAGCGGCCAATAGCCACTAGCATATCGATATCTTCAAATACACCCACTTTTTTTGGAAGTTTGAAAAGATCCATTGCTTCTTCAAAAGTAATGGTTTCGATCATTTGTCCAGCTCTTAAGCTAGCGAAGCGTGGTTTTTCTTCATCATCTTGAGATCCAATTTGTACCAAAGGTCCAAATCTACCCACCCTAACTAAAACCTTTTTGCCGGATTCTGGATCGATTCCTAATTCGCGCTCATGGCTAGCACGGTCGGCATTTTCTAGGGTAAACTCTACTTCCTTATGAAAAGGATTATAGAAGTCTCTCAACATTTTCGTCCATTCCTTCAAGCCTTGCGCGATCTCGTCAAATTCCTTTTCAACGGTTGCTGTGAAGTTAAAATCTACAATCCCTTTAAAATGCTCAACTAAGAAGTCGTTGACCATCATCCCAATATCAGTAGGGAAGAGTTTATTGCGTTCTGCACCTGTTATTTCTGTTTTAATGATTGAAGAAACCTTTCCACCTGCTAATGTATAGACCTGGTATTTCCGTTCCTTTCCTTCACGATCTTCTTTAACTACATATCCTCGATTTTGAACAGTAGAAATTGTTGGAGCATAAGTAGATGGACGGCCGATTCCTAATTCTTCCAGTTTTTTTACAAGACTAGCCTCAGTATAACGAGGAGGATTACGGGTGAATCGTTCCGTAGCTGTCATTTCTTTAAGATTCAATGCTTGTCCAACGCTTAACGGTGGTAAAATAGCATTGTCACTGCTTTCATCAAAGTTGGTTTCTTCTTCCTCATCAGTTGATTCTAGATATACTTTTAAGAAGCCGTCAAATTTCATTACTTCACCGGCAGCAGTAAGTTCTTCTTTACGTGTTGAAATAGAAATCTTAGCTGTAGTTTTTTCAAACTCTGCCTCACTCATTTGAGAAGCAATCGCTCTCTTCCAGATCAGCTCGTATAAGCGACGTTCACCTGCATCTCCATCCGTAGTGTGGTTTTCAAAGTACGTTGGTCTTATGGCTTCGTGAGCTTCTTGTGCGCCAGCAGATTTGGTTTTGAATTGGCGATGTTTATGGTATTTTTCACCATAAGCAGTTTTGATTTCTTTTTCAGCGGCATCTCTTGCGGTTTGGCTCAAGTTGACTGAATCGGTTCTCATATAGGTGATTTTTCCAGATTCATATAGTCTTTGAGCAAGTGTCATCGTTCTTGAAACGGAAAACCCAAGCTTTCTACTGGCTTCCTGTTGTAATGTGGAAGTTGTGAAAGGTGCGGCTGGACTACGTTTACCAGGTTTTGTTTCTAAATTTCGTACTGCATATATAGCAGCTAAACAATCGTTTAAAAACTGCTGTGCATCTTCTTCTTTTGCAAAACGTTGAGAAAGTTCAGCTTTGAAAAGTTCTTTCTTATTCTCTGTATAAAAAATAGCTACTACTCGAAAAGCAGCCTGAGGTTTAAAATGTATGATTTCACGTTCCCGATCGACAATCAACCGAACCGCTACAGACTGCACTCGACCTGCAGAAAGGGAAGGTTTCACCTTTTTCCACAATACAGGGGAGAGCTCAAAACCCACTAACCGGTCAAGCACTCGGCGAGCTTGTTGAGCATATACTAAGTTATAATCTATTTTTCTAGGAGATTCAATAGCTTTTAGAATGGCAGGTTTGGTAATCTCATGGAAAACTATACGTTTGGTTTTATCTTCTTTTAGACCTAAAGTTTCATATAAGTGCCACGAAATGGCTTCTCCCTCACGGTCCTCATCCGATGCTAACCAGACCATTTCAGCATTCTTGGCAAGTTTCTTGAGCTCACTGACTACCGCTTTTTTATCAGCAGGAACTTCATATTTTTGTTCAAAGTTATTTTCGGTATCAATGGCGTCGTCAGTTTTAATCAAATCACGGATATGCCCATAACTTGATTTAACCATAAAATCTTTACCTAAATATCCTTCTATTGTTTTTGCCTTTGCCGGTGACTCAACGATTAGTAAATTCTTTGCCATTAATGATCTGTTTTTTGCAAATAAACTCAATAAATAAACTGATATTCAAAAAAGGAGCTACTTATTTCTAAATAACTCCTTTTTAATTAATATGTTTTTTAATAAAATTATGCTAAGAAACCACCACCAATCAGGTCATTTCCTTCATAGAAAACTGCCGATTGTCCAGGTGCAATTCCTGTTACAGAATGATGAAAATCAACTTTCATACCTTCGCCTACTTGGCTTATTGTGCTCATACATTCCGGCATCTTTATAACGAATCTTCGTAATCGCTTCCAAAGGTTCTTCGAGCTCGCGTATTTAACCAGGTTAATATTCCTTACCAAGGCTTCGTTGATCGTTCATAATTCATCTTCATCGCCCAACACAACGGTATTGCTTTCCGGCATTATTTTGGTAACAAACATCGGTTGTCCTAAGGCAATACCCAAGCCTTTTCGCTGACCTATGGTATAAAAAGGATAGCCTTTGTGTTGCCCAACAACCGTGCCATCGCTTAAAATAAAATTTCCCTTGCCAACACTTTCATCCAAATCCTCAACTTTGATGGCGTAGAAAAGCACGGTAATCATTGTCGGGTACAAAGCAAATTTCATAGCTTTCAGATTTATTGGCCAATTCTTTCTGACCCATATCCAAAGCCATTTGGCGGATTTCAGGCTTTGCTGAAACTTCCCAAAGGAAAACGTGTACGGGCAAGATTCTCCTGAGAAACGCCCCAAAGAACGTAAGATTGATCTTTGTTTTCGTCTTTACCTTTAGAAACTACATAGCGGCCATTATCTTGCTGGCGGATATTGGCGTAATGACCAGTAGCAATAAATTCGCAATCTAGTTTATTGGCACGTTTTAATAACGCTTCCCATTTAATATGAGTATTACATAAAACACAGGGGTTTGGAGTTCTTCCTGCCAGGTATTCATCGACAAAGTTGTCGATTAACAAAATCGCCAAACTCGTCTCGAATATCTAATATATAATGAGGGAAGCCATAACCAACTGCCAAAGCTCGGGCATCGTTAATGCTGTCTAGGCTGCAACATCCGGTTTCTTTAGAAGAGCCACCTGAACTGATGCATAATCCCAAGTTTTCATGGTTAATCCGATTACTTCATAGCCCTGTTCGTGAAGCATGACAGCTGCTACCGAACTATCAACACCGCCACTCATGGCTACTAATACTCTTCCGTGTTTACTCATTTTCTTAAAATAAAGCACAAAGATACAGCAAAAAAAGGAATTGCATTTTCTTAGACGTCAGTAAAGGGTAAAAAAGGTTATACTATTTACCTAACACTTATCAAAACTTCATTTGCTCCACTTCTGCGGCAGTTTCTTCTACTTTTTCTAATAGTTCTTGTTTGTAGCTAATTAGGTTTTTGGTGAGTTGCTCATCAGTAGTCGCTAAGATCTGAGCAGCTAATATACCCGCATTTTTTGCAGCATTTAATGCTACTGTTGCCACTGGTATACCGTTAGGCATTTGTAAAATGGAGAGTACAGAATCCCAACCGTCAATAGAATTAGTGGATTTTACCGGAACTCCTATTACAGGTAAATGGGTAATAGAAGCTACCATTCCAGGTAAATGGGCGGCACCGCCTGCACCTGCGATAATCACTTTTATTCCTCTTGAAGAGGCATTGTTAGCGAAATCGAACATTCGTTGGGGGGTACGATGGGCGGAGACAATAGTAATTTCAAAATTAACCCCAAAGGATTTCAAAATTTCTGCTGCATCTTTCATAATAGGAAGATCAGATTTACTTCCCATGATTATGGAAACTTGCGCTTGTTGATTCGTCGGCATAATTATTTATTAAGCAATTACTTTAATAGTATCTTGAATTTGGCGAGCTACACGAATAGCTTCCTCACGATTTTCATTGATTATTGTGACATGACCCATTTTACGGAAAGGCTTCGTATATTTTTTGCCATATAAATGAATAAAAACCCCATCAGTCTTCATAGCCTCTTCAATCCCTTGGTAAATTGCCAATCCTGTATAGTCAGGTTCACCCAGTAAATTAATCATTACCGCATTGTTGATAATCTCCGTGTTTCCCAAGGGAAGGTTAAATATAGCCCTTAAATGTTGAGCAAACTGAGAGGTTGTATTTCCCTCAATGCTCTGATGGCCACTGTTATGAGGGCGTGGTGCTATTTCATTTACTAATATTTTGCCTCCTTTTGTTAAAAACATTTCAACTGCTAGCAGTCCTACAATTTTTAAGTCTTCTGCAATTTTAACAGCCAGTTCAGTTGCGCGCTGCTCAATTTCGAAAGATAGATGGGAGGGAGATATGAGAAATTCGACAAGGTTCATTTCTGAATTGAACTCCATTTCTACGCAAGGAAAAGCCTTTACTTCACCATTATCATTTCGTGCAACTATGACGGCCAATTCTTTTTCAAAATCAATCCATTTTTCAATGATACTAGGTTTTTCAAAAGCATTAGCGAAGTCATTTTCATCGATTATTTTATATACGCCGCGCCCATCATAGCCGTCTTTTCTTAACTTTTGGATATAAGGGAATGATATTGTTGATTCTTTTAAGGCTTCTTTATCTGCAATTAACTCAAAGTGTGCAGTTGGAATATCGTTTTCCTGAAAGAATTGCTTTTGTAAGCCTTTATCTTGTATAAGACGGATGACTCTTGCTTGGGGATAGACAATGACTCCTTCATCTTCTAGCTTTTCAAGTGCATCAACGTTCACTTTTTCAATTTCGATAGTGATCATATCCACCTTTTTCCCAAACTGATAAACTGTATCAAAATCATCTAAAGCGCCTACCTCAAAAACAGTACAAAGGTCTTTGCAAGGTGCATTTTTGTCAGGGTCTAGAATGTATACATCAACATTTAGATTAATGGTTTCTTGTATAAGCATGCGACCTAATTGGCCACCACCTAAAATTCCTAACCTTAAATCGCTATAAAATTCTTTTACCATGCTTTTTTTATGTTGAAAAATTGATCTTTTCTGCGTTAAAAATGAATAATAATTAATTTATGTAAAATTAATCATTAGAGTTGATAATATGCTGTATAATTTGATTTGCGTGAATTCTGGAGTTCTCTATGAACCACAAATGCGTGTGCAATCCTCCACAGACAACCCCTGCCAAATAAAGACCTTTGATATTGGTCTCCATTGTTTCTCTATCGTGTAGAGGAGTTTTAGTGTCTTGATCCTCATAGGATATCCCTAGTTTTTCAAGAAAAGAGAAATTAGGCTGATAGCCCGTTAAAGCTAAGACGAAGTCATTTGAAATTGTTGTTATACCTTCGGGGGTATCAATGTCTACTTCGTTTTTACGAATAGCAATAAGCTTACTCGAAAAGAGCGCCTTTATTTGACCTTCTTCAATTCGGTTTTCAATATCTGGTTTCACCCAATATTTTACTCGCTTCCCGATCTCCTGACCTCGGACAACCATGGTTACTTCGGATCCTTTTCGAAAGGTTTCTAATGCTGCATCAACCGATGAATTACTAGCTCCCACGACAACCACCTTTTGATTCGCAAAATAATGTGGATCTTTATAGTAGTGGTACACCTTCGGTAAATCTTCACCAGGAATGTTCAACAAGACGGGTACATCGTAAAAACCAGTGGCAACAATAATTTTTTCTGAAAAATACGTGTTCTTGGTAGTAATTGTTTTGAAAAGACCGTCAGCCTTTTCTGTACTAATTACTTCTTCAAAAAGTTGGATGTTCAAGTTGAAATGCTCGCTAACTCGTCTATAATATTCAAGGGCCTCAGAACGAACAGGCTTTAAATTGGTGGTTACAAATGGAACATCACCAATCTCAAGTTTCTCTGGAGTAGAAAAGAAAGTCATGCCCAGAGGGTAGTTATATAAAGAATTCGTTAAACAACCTTTTTCAAGGATTAAATAGGATAGGTTTTCTTTTTTAGCCTCGATAGCGCAAGCAAGTCCGATAGGACCGCCACCAATGATGATAATGTCGTAAGGTGTGTTTTGTTTTTCCATTATTAAAACCAGTTCATTAGTTTTTGTAATATAAAAACTAATGAACTAATTGTTTTTTAATTATTTTCCTGCCGCTTTAGCGTGGTCAGCTAAAAACTGAGCCAATCCACTATCCGTTAAAGGATGCTTTAACAAAGCTAAAATAGCTGAAAGCGGGCCAGTCATTACATCTGCACCTAATTTTGCGCATTCTATGATGTGCATAGTATGACGCACTGAGGCAGCTAAGATTTGGGTTTCATAGCCATAGTTATCATAAATAAGTCGGATGTCTTCAATTAAGGCAAGACCATCAGTAGAAATGTCATCTAACCTTCCGATAAATGGAGAAACATAGGTAGCACCAGCTTTTGCAGCCAATAAGGCTTGACCGGCAGAGAAAACTAACGTGCAATTTGTTTTGATTCCTTCATTACTAAAGTATCTTAAGGCTTTCACGCCGTCTTTAATCATAGGGACTTTTACTACGATTTTATCGTCCAGTTTAGCTAAATCCAAGCCTTCTTTCACGATTCCGTGATAGTCAGTTGCAATCACTTCAGCACTTACATCCCCATCTACAATGTCGCAAATTGCTTTGTAATGATTGATAACATTTTCAGAACCGCTAATGCCTTCTTTTGCCATTAGACTAGGGTTGGTAGTCACACCATCTAATACGCCTAAATCTTGAGCTTCTTTAATTTGGGCTAAGTTGGCGGTATCGATAAAAAATTTCATAAAATAGAATTAAATAATAATTGTTTATTAGCAAATAAACAGCAAAAATAGGATTAATTAAAGTAAAAAACTAAAGATTAATAGGATATAGAAAGATTATGACATAGCCTAAAGTTGGGGTTGCGAAACCTGCCAGAAAGGCATCTTCAATAAATAAAAAATGGGTAAGCTCCTTTTATCGCACCGCTACAACCTTTTACCCTTGCTGCATTCCTGCCCTGGGGGAGTTCAAAGGGAGCTGGTCGTAAAAGACTTACCCAACGGCAAAGGTAAAAAAAATACAGGTATCTGCCTAATGATTTTTGGTATAATGTGATTAATAATTATAGTAATCTGGTTATCAGTAATCAATAAATTGCTGTCAGCAGTCAGTTCGCAGCTCTTTACTTTCATTAAGCTTCTTTCCTAAGTGGGAGTAAGCTTAATGAAAGCTGTCCGTATACAATTAACAAACTGTCAAGTTAAATTTTCCAAGGTGATAAAACTATCAGCTAGGAGAATTTAACTTGGCATAAAAATCCCATAACACGATCCCTGCAGAAACTACTATGTTAAAAGAGTGTTTTGTTCCAAATTGAGGAATCTCAATACATTCGTCTATCATTGCCATTGCTTTTTCAGAAACACCATTTACTTCGTTTCCAAAAATTAGCGCATATTTTTCTTCTTGGCTGAGAGTGAAGTTGTTCAAAAAAGTGCTTTCTTCGGCTTGTTCTATAGCAATGATTTTATAGCCTTCACGTTTTAAGTCATTTATGGCTTTTAAGATGTCGTTTTCATAGCGCCAATCGATGGATTGGGTAGCGCCAAGTGCGGTCCGTTCGATATCTCGATGAGGAGGTTGGCCGGTAATTCCACATAAAATTATCTCCTCCACTGCAAAGCCGTCCGAAGTCCTGAAAATGGAACCAACGTTTTGCAGACTTCTAACATCATCCAATAGGATCCTAACTTTCAATTTTTCTTGTTCCTTAAAAGATTGAATACTCGGACGATTTAAATCATCCATTGATAATTTACGCATGGCACAAAGGTATTAAAAAAGCTTTTTTATCGTTTGCATTTTTACAAATAACCTTGCTTATGTCTTCAATAGTGAGTGTAAAGATAAAAGTTAACATCCAGCGATGAAATATCAATATTTTTTTGTAGTTTTGCCCCGCAAATAGTAACCCCCAACACGATTTGCCATGCATTTAGATCCAAATAAATTTGTAGCTGAAGGTCTCACCTACGACGACGTTTTATTAATACCAGCTTATTCAGAAGTATTGCCACGTGACGTGGATACAAGCACCTTTCTAACGAAAAAAATCCGTTTAAATATCCCATTAGTCTCAGCAGCTATGGATACAGTAACAGAATCTGAAGTAGCTATTTCTATGGCTCAAGCGGGAGGAATAGGCATGCTGCATAAAAACATGAGCATTGAAGCTCAGGCAAAAGAAGTACGAAAAGTGAAGCGTTCTGAGAGCGGAATGATTCAAGATCCAGTAGTTTTGCTCGAAACAGCACTAGTGAGCGATGCATTCGCCATTATGCGTGAGAATAAAATTGGAGGAATTCCTGTTGTAGATGCAAATCGTAAATTGGTAGGGATCGTTACTAACCGTGATCTACGCTTTCAGAAAGACATGCATTTGCCCATAAGTGAGTTAATGACCAAGGAGGATTTAGTAGTTGCACCTATCGGAACCGATTTGGTGAAAGCAGAAGAGATTCTACAAAATCATAAAATTGAAAAATTGCCAGTTGTAGATGATGAGGGTATTCTCGTGGGTCTAATTACTTTTAAAGATATACAGAAATTTAAAAATTTTCCACAAGCTGCAAAAGATGAGCACGGTCGTTTATTGGTAGGTGCAGCGGTTGGTGTTACTTTCGATACTATTGAGCGAGTTAAGGCTTTAGTAAATGCCGGCGTTGATGTCATTGCTATTGATACCGCTCACGGTCACTCAAAAGGGGTAATTGATAAATTAAAAGAAGTAAAAGCTAAGTTTCCTGATTTGCAAGTGATTGTAGGAAATGTCGCAACCGGGGAAGCCGCTACTGCCTTAGCAGATGCAGGTGCTGATGCGGTAAAAGTAGGTATAGGCCCTGGTTCAATTTGTACAACAAGAATTATCGCAGGAGTAGGTGTCCCTCAATTGTATGCAGTTTATGAATGTGCAAAGGCTTTAGAAGGCAGGGGAGTGCCTGTGATTGCCGACGGAGGAATTAAACAAACCGGAGATTTGGCGAAAGCGATTGCTGCTGGAGCAAGTACCATTATGGCAGGTTCGCTTTTTGCCGGAGTGGAAGAAGCTCCAGGTGAGACTATTATTTATGAAGGACGTAAATTTAAGTCCTACCGCGGAATGGGTTCTGTCGAAGCAATGGAATCTGGTTCAAAAGACCGTTATTTCCAAGACGTGGAAGAAGATATTAAAAAACTGGTTCCAGAGGGTATTGTTGGAAGAGTTCCGTATAAAGGTACTTTATCTGAAATCGCTTATCAATACATTGGTGGCCTGCGTGCAAGCATGGGCTATTGTGGCGCGAAAACCATTGAAGACCTGAAGAAAGCGCGTTTTGTAAAAATTACAGGTGCTGGTTTAAGAGAAAGCCATCCGCACAACATTGCGATCACAAAAGAAGCGCCGAATTATAGTAGGTAACTTGGTTATTAGGCACTAAATAGTAGTCATGGGGTGTTGTCAAATAAACCTCATGACTAAAGTATCCCAAAATCAGAAGGTTCTTTAACCTGTAAGCTAAACCCAATTAATAATTTATAGCTGCTTGCCCGGCTTATACCTAAAACCTCCTAGCTATATGATAGATGTAAACAATACCACCATAAAACAGGTTTCCGTTCATCATGTGGGAAATAAGACAAACGGAGAGAATATTATTCTATCCAAAACATCTATTGCTATTGAGGATGAAAAGCTAAAAGAAGTCCTATCTAGCTTTTTTTTAGGATCTTTTAAAACCGAAGAATTCTATTCGTTTACTTTCTCAAACGCTGATTTTACTTTAAATCCAGTATATACTTTTGCTTCTGCAATTTTTGATCATCCCGACTCCTTTCATATCAATAGTATTCATTTTGCCAAGCATTTGTATGAAAATTCCCTGCACCCTCAAATTAAGGCTGGAGACCTTTTTATCTGCTATTTCCCTACTTTACGATATGGCGAAGAACAAGCTGAAGCAATAGGAATTTTTAAGTCAGAAAATCGACAGGATTTCTTGAAGTTAAACGCTGATCAGAATGGCTTCTCCCTTCAATATGACGATGGTATTGATATTAATAAACTCGACAAAGGATGTTTGATATTAAATATACAGCGAGACGAAGGGTATAGACTGAGTATTGTCGATAAAGCAAACAGATCTTCAGAAGCTCAATTTTGGAAAGATACCTTCTTGCAAATTAAACCATATAAGGATGAATATCATTATACGAAAGAGTTTTTAAACATTGCAAAAGACTATGTATCAACCAAAATGACTGAGGAGTACCACGTCAGCAAGACCGATCAAATCGATTTATTAAATCGCTCTGTTAATTTTTTCAAGGAAAATGAGAGTTTTGACAAAGAGCTTTTTGAGAATGAAATTTTCAAAGAAGAGTCCCTGATTCAGTCTTTCAGAAGTTTTGATGAAAGCTATCGTGAAAATAATGATTTAGAACTTTTAGATTCATTTGATATTTCTAAAGAAGCGGTAAAAAAACAAGCTCGTAATTTCAAAAGTGTTCTAAAGCTTGATAAGAACTTTCACATCTATATCCACGGCGACCGTCGATTGATTGAACAAGGCACGGAGGCCGATGGAAGGAAATTTTATAAAATATACTACGATAAAGAACTTTAGATCTGCTATATATTAGTCGTCAGTTTACCACATACCTATTGAGTTTAGGGAAATTATCAAGAATTGATTGCCAGCCACCTCTTTGCATTTCGATTGAATTTATGCTTTCTGCTTCAAAAGTTTCTACTATTTTCGTTTTATTGTTTTGAACTGAAAATGTAATCTCTACTTTTCTGCTATCACCTAATGTATAAGAAATAAGTTCATTTGTTTTTACTTTATCGTAAACACCTTCGTAATCAAAGCCAAAGCTACCGTCTATGGCTTCCATTCTTGAAATGAATTTTCCACCGGCTTTTAAATCATTTTTCGCAATAGGCATATGCCAATCGGGAGAAGCATTGTTCCATTTTTTTATGTGTTCAGGTTCGGTCCAGAGCTTCCAAGCCTTGTCAATCGGTGCATTAACGACACTTTCGATTGTAATGCTTTCTTTATTTTCTGCGTCCATAATTTGTTCTTTTATTAAACGAATTCTGATATTGCATTAACTTATGAGCTGAACCTTTCATTTTTTACATAAATTTCTTAATCAGCCATTATCAGTTTTTTCATACCTCCAACGTTTATTGCTGGAAGTGAATAGTTAGGCCAATCAGCAGAGTGGTTCAATACAAATTTATCAATTTTTGCGATAAAAAAATGCCTCCTATTCCGAGCTATCTTCATTAAAATCTAGTAATTTTGATGTTTACTTTTAAGAGATCGTTTTTATGAAATTAATTTATACAGGTAAGACCAAAGACGTTTACAGGTTGGACAATAATGAAGTATTGTTGAAGTTTAAGGATGACGTGACGGGTACAGACGGTGTTTTTGACCCAGGGGCCAATACAGTTGGCCTGACGATAGAGGGAGCAGGTAAGTCAGGATTGAGAATGACTAAACACTTTTTTGAGCTTTTGGGAGAGAATGGTATTTCTACGCACTACGTGTCTGCAAATCTTGATGAAGTAAACATGGTCGTAAAAGAGGCAGAGATGTTTGGAAAAGGTTTAGAGGTAATTTGTAGGTATAGGGCGGTTGGTAGTTTTTATAAAAGATATGCGGCATTTTGTGAAGAAGGTCAAAAGTTGGATGCACTAATTGAAGTTACCATTAAAGATGACGAACGCGGGGATCCTACTATATCTGAGGATACATTAGCAATGCTAGGCATACTTCCTAAAGATGCCTATCAAGAAATAAAGGCCTTAACTAAAAAGATATGCGATTTGATTAAGGCAGGATTGGCTGAAAAAGGGCTCGACCTTTATGACATTAAGTTAGAGTTTGGAAGGGATAAGACAACCAGAGAAATTATGCTTATCGATGAGGTTTCAGGTGGAAATATGCGTGTTTATAAAGATGGACAATATATTTCACCCTTAGAATTAGAGAAATATTTCCTGGTTTAATTATTTGTACTTTCCTATTTTAAATTTTTATTGATATGAGCAATAATGATATAATGAAAAAGCTCCGAGTAGCTATGAAATTTACAGACGATGATATTGTCGAAGTTTTATCTTTGGTTGATTTTAGGGTAACCAAAACAGAACTGAGTGCCATATTCCGAAATGAAGATCATCCAAACTTTAAACCCTGTGGAGATCAAATCCTTCGTAATTTTTTAAATGGATTGATCATATATAAACGTGGTCCTAGACCCGCTAAAACTAAAGATTCGGTTTAAAGCAAGTCCTCCTGAAGCTACGGGACAATAATTATTCATTTTATTTGTTAAATTTACTTTGCTTTAAGCAAAAACTATTATTCAGATGAAGTCATCTTCAGCTTGCTTAGTAAGTTCACAAACTTGCTCTTTGTAATTTCAATTATTTTAAAACAATTTATTCCAATGAAACCATCATGAGTTCCCAAAACTCACAAACTTAAAATGAATAATCACTCATGATAGCTTCATTGCCACTTAAAAACAAATTATTATGATGAAAAATAGAAGAATTGAAATTAAATGGGCAATTATTTTTTGTATCATGCAATTGCTGTGGATGTCAATGGAAAAGTTAAACGGACTTTACGATCAACACATTGACAAGCACCATATTTACACTAACTTCATTGCTATTCCTTCTGTTGCAATTTATGTTCTGGCACTTCTTGATAAACGAAAGAACTTCTACAACGGGATAATGACCTATAAGCAAGGTTTTTTTTCAGGATTATTTATCACTTTGGTTGTCACTATATTAAGTCCTTTAGTTCAATATGTTATCACAACATTCATTGCTCCAGAATATTTTCCCAATGTCATTAAATATACACTTGGAAAGGGTGAAATGACGAAAGAAGCTGCTGAGAATTATTTCAACTTGAAAAGCTATATTCAGCAAGTATTGATTGGTACACCCGTCATGGGTATTGTTACTACTGCTATTGTTGCGTTATTTACAATTAGGAAGAACAAGGGTAAGGCTTGAGTATACTTATCTTAATAGCTAATTTTGGAATCGTTTAATTTATAAGACTATTAGCGATTCGATTTATCAACTACCTCCTAATCCAGTATTTCCATCTTTTTTTGAAATCATTTATAGCGAATTAAAAATCTTTATGAAGTTTATATAAATACTAATATTATTAGTATTATCTTTGTTTTCTCTAGTTTAGAGAATAATGATATTAGCTTAAATAAGGAGGTAGCTATGAATGCACGCAAGGAATTGATTAGCAAATTGCAGAGGGATATTTTGCTGTGGCAAGGATTTAAACCATTGGAGGGTGATGCTGGTGAGGCTATTGGTCTGGGCGCGGTCGAAAAGGCCTTTCCAGATGGTGTTTTTCCTAAAATGGCAATTCACGAGTTTATTAGCGTTGTACCGGAACATTCGGCGGCCACTGGCGGTTTCATCGGAGCTTTACTTTCTATACTCATGAAAGAAGGGGCGGCCTGTGTTTGGGTCAGTACTTCAAGAAAACTTTTTCCTGTTTCACTTAGATTGTTCAACGTAGATCCGGAGCGGATCATTTTCATGGATGTGACTAAAGAGAAGGACGTGCTTTGGATTATGGAAGAAGCTTTAAAATGTGACGGGCTAGCGGCTGTGGTAGCAGAAGTGAATGGCTTAAGTGTGATCGAGTCTCGCAGGTTACAACTCGCGGTTGAGAAAACAGGCGTTACCGGGTTTATTTTGCGCAAAGATGCCCGTAAGGCACTAGCCAGTGTGGCAACAGCACGATGGAAGATTAGCCCGGTTCCGAGTGAGACAGAGGAAGGGATGCCGGGTGTTGGCTTTCCTCGTTGGAGTGTAGAGCTGATCAAAGTTCGCCATGGGAATCCGGGGTGCTGGACAATTGAATGGGAAGGCGACAGGTTTGTTGAAGTACCAAAGGTCCAACAAGAAAAGCCATGGGTTGATGAGGAGGAAAGGCAAATCGGCTAACAATGCAAAAGCGTTTTGTTTCCATATGGTTCCGCTACTTGCTGGCTGACTGGCAGCTCATTCGCCGCCCGGAACTGAAAGAGGTGCCCTTTGTTTTTGCTGCACCCCTGCACGGTCGCATGATAATTACCGCTATAAGTCCTTTGGCACAGTCACAAGGGATTGAAATAGGAATGCGAGCAGCGGACGCTAAAGCAATATGTCCAGGGCTGGAAGTATTGGATGATAAACCTAGCCGTGTCGCTAAGCTACTAAAAGGGCTTGGGGAATGGTGTGTGAGGTATTCCCCAACCGTGATGATTGATGAATTTTCGATGGATGGATTATTCATGGATGTCAGCGGCTGTACTCATCTTTGGGGTGGAGAGCGTGAATACCTAAAAGAGATTATATTCAGATTAAAAACTAAGGGGTATACCGTCCGGCTAGCAATGGCTGATACGACCGGGGCCGCTTGGGCGGTTTCCCGATTTGGTACAATAACCCCTTTAATCTCGACTGGCGGTCATGCAGAGGCTTTACTGTCTTTACCACCGATAGCCCTGCGCTTAAACGAAGCCACTTTGTCCAAATTGCGGAAGCTTGGCTTTTATCAGATCAAAAGCTTTATTGGGATGCCCCGTTCCGTCCTTCGCAGACGATTTGGGGAGGAATTTTTAGCCCGCTTAGGCCAAGCACTCGGAACCGTAGATGAGATTATCCAGCCTTTGCAAGTCCCTGTACTTTTTCAGGAGCGTTTGCCTTGTCTTGAACCGATCAAGACCCGTAAGGGAATTGAAGTGGCCATTACAAGGTTGCTGGAAAAACTGTGTTTACATTTGCAAAACGAAGGGAAAGGATTAAGAAAGGCTATATTAACTTGTTATCGTATTGATGGGCAAATCGTTCAGGTTGATATTGGTACGAATGGAGCTAGCCATAACGTAAACCATTTGTTTACCCTTTTTCAACTCAAAATTGAACAAATAAGGCCGGGATTGGGAATAGAGCTGTTTGTATTAGAGGCACCAAAAGTGGATGATGTAATGCCAGGACAGGAAGCACTTTGGGCTGGGAAACCTGGGCTAGATGACCAGAGTGTAATCCAATTTCTTGATCTTGTGGCGGGTAAAGTGGGTTCAAGTGTTATTAATCGCTATATTCCTGCTGCCCACTACTGGCCTGAACGGTCGTTCAAAAGCTCGACCTCGATTACAGAAAAGCCGAGTTCAGATTGGCGTAGCGATAAACCGCGTCCTACTGAACTGCTTAAGAATCCTGACCCAATTGATGTGATGGCCTTAATCCCGGATAATCCACCGAAGTTTTTCATTTATAAAGGAACAAAACATAATGTTATTAAGGCTGATGGCCCCGAACGTATAGAACGGGAATGGTGGCTTGATAAAGGTGAACATCGGGATTACTACCAGGTAGAGGATGAACAGGGGCAAAGGTATTGGCTGTTTCGCTCGGGTCATTATGGTAATGAAGGGTATAAATGGTTCATACATGGGTTTTTTGCTTAGGGAGATCATCCTGAGCTGCAAAGCTCTCAACCGAGTGAAAGGAGATAATTGATACAATGCAAGCGAACATTCATCAATATTTATTTGATCAAGATGCAATATAGCGAATTACAAGCCACCTCTAATTTTAGTTTCTTAAGAGGAGCCTCACACCCCCACGAGCTGGTGGCACAGGCCGCTATCTTTGGCTATAAAAAAATTGCCATTACTGATCGAAACACCTTGGCAGGGATTGTTCGTGCCCATGCCGCTGCTAAAGAAAAAGACATCCGGATTATTCCGGCCTGCCGATTGGATTTACTGGACGGTCCGAGTCTACTAGCGTACCCAACAGATCGGGAGGCTTATGGTAGACTGTCTGCTTTACTTACTAAAGGCAATCTCCGCGCCGAAAAAGGATCTTGCCATTTGAATAAAGCAGATGTATATGAACATGCTAAAGGGATTTTGTTTACGGTCGTGATGCCGAAACAGTTGAACAGGCAGTTCAATTTTGAAGAATCTTTTGTCCAAGATGTTCTAGAATACAAAGAAGCGCTGTCTAGGCAGCTGTATCTTTCTGTTACGCGCAGTTATCTCGGTAATGATGATAAACTGATCTTTCGTATTCGGCAGCTTTCAGAAAGATATCATATTCCTGTTGTGGCAACAAACGATGTGCATTATCATGAGCCTTCTCGAAGGGAATTACAGGACATCCTGACCTGCGTCAGGGAAAAGTGTACCATACATGACGCAGGTTTCAGGCTGCATCAAAATGCTGAACGCTATATGAAGTCTGTTGAGGAGATGCATCGTTTATTCCGCAGATATCCTGCTGCCATCCGGAATACAATGGAGATATCTGAAGCATGCACTTTTTCGCTTGATGAATTGAAGTATGTCTATCCGGCCGAGATTAACCAGAGCGGACGCAGCCCTCTGGAAGAACTGGAACACCTGACTTGGAAGGGTGCACATGAAATTTACGGGGAGATCATCCCGGAAAAAGTAGGGAAGATGATTATCCATGAAATGGAATTTGTCAAAAAAATGGATTACGCCAATTACTTCTTATTTGTTGAGGATATTGTCCGCGAAGCACGTAGTCGAGGCATCTTGTGCCAGGGCCGGGGCTCGGCAGCAAACTCCGCCATTTGTTTCTGTTTGGGCATTACTTCCGTCAATCCTATGAAGTTTGACCTGCTGTTTGAACGTTTTGTATCTCCAGCTAGAAATGAGCCTCCAGATATTGACGTGGACTTTGAACATGAACGACGTGAAGAAATTATCCAATACATCTATGATAAGTATGGCCGCGACCGGGCTGCCATTGTCGCTACGGTCACTCAACAGCACCAGAAAGGTGCGATTCGAGATGTCGGTAAAGCAATGGGTTTATCCGTAGATACGATTAACCGACTATCGAGTTCAATTTGGGAATATACCGATGAATGGTTTGACGGTAAACGAGTTGCTGATCAGGGCTTAAATCCACATGATCCGCATTTGAAAAAGACGCTGGAGCTTACTGCCCAGATGATGGGTTTCCCACGGCAACTTGGTCAGCATACTGGAGGCTTTGTTGTGACTCAGGAAAAGCTGACAGATCTCTGCCCGATCTTGAACGCCCGTATGGATGACCGTACTAATATTGAATGGAACAAGGACGATATCGATGAACTGGGATTTTTAAAAGTCGATGTTTTGGCCCTAGGGATGCTGACCTGTATCCGTAAGGCGTTCACTATGTGTAAGGATCACTATGGCTTAGACCTGACACTGGCTACTATTCCAGAGGATGATCCTGAGGTTTATCAGATGATTAGCTTAGCGGATACTTTAGGAGTTTTTCAAATTGAAAGTCGGGCACAAATGTCGATGTTGCCGCGATTGAAACCAAAGAAATTTTATGATCTCGTCATTGAAGTGGCCATCGTAAGACCGGGCCCGATACAGGGAGACATGGTACACCCGTATTTACGGCGGCGCAATGGTGAGGAAGCTATAGAATACCCGATGCCAGAACTAGAGGAAATTTTAGGACGTACCCTTGGTGTGCCGCTTTTTCAGGAACAGGCGATGAAGATTGCAATCGTTGCAGCAGGATTTACTCCTGCTGAAGCTGACGGATTGCGTCGCAGCATGGCAACTTTCAAATCCAACGGAAAGATGAATCTCTATCAACAGAAACTGGTTGATGGTATGATGAAAAAGGGTTATACTGAGGAATTTGCCAGGCGGATATTTAAGCAGCTAGAGGGTTTTGGTAGTTATGGTTTCCCTGAAAGCCATGCGGCAAGTTTTGCTTTGCTGGTGTATGTATCCTGTTGGCTAAAACATTATTATCCCGATGTCTTTGCTACGGCACTGCTAAACAGTATGCCAATGGGCTTTTATCAACCCGCACAGATTGTCATCGACGCTCAAAAGCACCATGTAGATGTTCGTCCGCCCGACATCAACCATTCCACTTGGGACAACCTGCTTGAAGAAAAGTCGGGTAAATATTACGCGATACGTTTAGGCTTTCGGCAGATTAAAGGAATAAGGGAAGAGGAAATGGATATTTTAGTAGATTGTAGAGGAGCTGGTTACAAAAACCTTATTTCTTTACGAGATGCTGGAATCTCAATTGCTACATTAGAACGATTGGCTGATGCCGATGCCTTCCGATCTATGGGCCTTGACCGCAGGAAGGCCCTTTGGGAAGTATCGGCATTGCAGGATATGCCTGTAGGAGTATTTAAAGGTCAGCCTTCGGAAAGTATATTGGAAGCCCAGGTCGAATTGCCGTTAATGACGCAGGGGGAACATGTGGTTCAGGATTATGCAACAGTTGGTTTGTCTTTAAAAGCTCATCCGGTCAGCTTTGTCCGTCCACAGCTGGAAATGCTAAGGGTTCTTTCATCACATGCCATTAATCATGATGCGACTAATGGTCAAATGGTGAAGGTTGCAGGACTGGTTCTGGTCAGGCAGCGCCCTGGAACTGCTAAGGGGATATGTTTTATAACGATAGAAGATGAAACCGGTAATACAAACCTCGTGGTATTTGAGAAGCTTTTTGAAACCTACCGTAAGGAAATCCTAAATTCAAGATTGCTCATGGTAGAGGGAAAGTTGCAGCGGGAGGGGAAAGTGGTTCACGTTATTGTCAGCAAATGTATTAACATCACGAAGCTCTTGAGTAAATTAGTACAACTGGAGCAGGACGATTTACCTGTATTGCGAGCATCGGATGTTGATGAAAAAAACACTCCTTATTCTTCACAAAGCAAAGTGAAAAAGGTTCCGGAAGGATTTCTTAAGGATACTTTTCATGATGGAAGGAATTTCAAATAAAAACGAATTTAATTAACTCACTACCAGAGATATATGATCACTTTATATAAATTAAGTAGTTTCGGTTTCAGATTTGGCAGTCAGCCTTGATACATGATTCCAGATATCGTTTGCAACTAATGTCGGTGAACGGTCTCCTTCTGTAATAAATACATTTTCTTCAGACTTTAAGCGGTCAATTACCTCCAAATATTTATTACGAACTTTTTTGAGGTTTTCTAGATTTTCATACAGCTCCATTGAAGTTCTGCCACTTGTCAACCTTTTCATACTTGCCTCAGCTGAAATGTCTATATAGATGTTCAGGTCAGGTCGCAGTAGTTTAGCACTTAAGGAATTGGCTTCTATCACCCAATCCAAAGGCATATTTATTCCATGATAAGCATAGGAAGAAAGATAATACCTGTCTGTTATAACTGTATATCCATCTTCGATCTTTTTCAGGATTCCATTCGTTTTGTTGAGTAGGTGATCCAATCGATCGGCAACAAATAAAGCCGCAATTGCTCTCTCGTCAGCTTCAAATCTATGATTAAAAACATCCCGAATGAGGGATCCTATGCGGCTATCTGTCGGCTCAAAAGTTGAATAAACCTTATGGCTAGCTTTTTCTAATTGTTCTGTTAGAAGTTTTACCTGCGTGCTTTTCCCACTTCCATCAATTCCTTCAAAGGCTATAAATAAGTTTTTTCTCATTTGTTTTTAATTCAAAAGGATGTTTATCTAAATTTTGAAGCCAAAGTTAAGATATAAAATTTTGTTTAGATACGGAGGCTCAATAATATATTTTTTTTAAAGAATAACGACGTTATTCGATCGCTGTAGGAATAATTAATATCTTGGCAGAAATTAGAAAAGAAAGAACCATTATAAGGGAACCACCATGAATTTGAAATTAAAAACCGGCTTTTTATTGTTTATTGTCTTTTTGATAGTCACTTCTTTTAAATCAGACACTATAGCTGATTGGCGTGTTATTAAAGCGGGTGATTCTTTGAAAAGCGAGCAACAAGATAAGGAATTGAAAATTATGGTGATCAGTGACTTGAACGATAGTTATGGCTCCGTAACATATAGCAAAGAAGTCGATTCAGTTATTCGTCGAATAGCTCAAATAAAACCAGATATCATACTATGTGGGGGTGATATGGTTGCTGGACAAAAAGCCTCATTAACGGAAGAGAGACTTGCAGAAATGTGGCAGTCTTTTAATCAAAATATTTTAAAGCCAATTGACAGTCTTAAGATTCCTTTTGGATTTACGATGGGAAACCATGATGCTTCCCCTAGTTTTTTAAAAGATCGCGCGGCTGCCAAATATTTTTGGGATGACCATTTGCCTTCGAGTAACCTTACTTTTGTAGATCGATCACATTATCCATTTTACTTTAGTTATATAAAGAATAATGTATTTTTTATGAGTTGGGATGCTTCTGCTGCAGAAATAGAGCCAGAAGTAATGTTATGGATGAAGGAGCAATTAAAAAGCAAGGTGGCTAAGAAATCTAGGTTGCGCATATTGCTTGGACATTTGCCGTTGTATGCCATTGTTGCGGATAAAAATAAAGTAGGTGAAGTGAATGCAGATGCAGACGCTACTCTTGATTTTTTCAAGAAAAATGGTGTTGATTTGTATATAAGTGGACATCAACATGCATATTTTCCAGCGCATAAAAAAGGTGTTCGATTGTTCAATTCAGGAGCATTGGGCGGCGGACCGCGACCGATATTAGGACACGATAAGCCTGCTAAAAAAGCATATGCTATTATTGAAGTTCCTGTTAAATCGGCTAAGCAATTTCTATTTAATGCCTTTATGCCTGAGACCGATGAGCCAATACTCTTAAATAGCCTTCCGGATTTCGTACAAGGATTCAATGGTGTAATCAAACGTATAGATATTCCCGAATAGACTGAATGTGGAAATACCTCCTAATATTAAAGTTTCAATCGCTTCTTCAAAAAACAATTGAAGAAAAATGTTAATAGAAAAGTATATAATAATTGCCAAAGTGTTTTGGTAAAAGGGCTTATATTTAGTAACTTAATTTTGTTAGGGTACTTGAATGAGAATTAATTTAATTATGTAGATATATTCTATACTTTTGTTGGTTCCAATTTCGTTTGAAAAGCTTTTTATGCCATACCTTGTATTGACCCTTTTGTTTTTTGCTTTTATGCGGATTTATTTTCGAATTGCTATTAAATTCGGCATTATTGATAAGCCAAATGAAAGAAGTTCTCATAATAAATTAACGATAAGAGGCGGTGGAATACTTTTTCTATTAGCTATTATCATATCGGGAATAATGTACTCAGAATACAGGTTGGTTGTATTTGGTGCAACACTCATTGGAACAATTAGTTTTTTGGATGATCGTATAGATTTATCAAGCCGTATTCGCATTATTTTTCATCTTTTAGCGGTTACTATGCTCTTTTACTTCCTTCCAATTTTTGGATTTATTCCATGGTGGGGAGTCATTTCTCTTTATATTCTCGCTATTGGAATCATCAATGCTTATAACTTTATGGATGGTATTAATGGAATTACTGGCCTTTATAGCTTGGTTGTGTTGGGAGGATTGCAGTTTGTTAACATAAAGCAGTTTTCATTTATAGAACCGGATTTGATATGGTTGCCTATGCTCTCTTGCTTTGTTTTTCTTTTTTTTAATTTCCGTAAAAAAGCTATTTGCTTTGCTGGGGATGTAGGAAGTGTAACAATGGCTTTTTGGATAATAATGCTTTTACTTAAGTTGATTTTTGAAACAGGGAATTGGACTTATGTTTTATTTTTAGCGGTATATGGGGTAGACAGCATTCTAACTATAATTCATCGCCTATTACTTCGAGAAAATATTTTCGAAGCTCATCGTTTGCATTTCTACCAAATTCTGGCCAATGAACAAAAGGTGCCCCATCTTTTAGTCGCAACGATTTATGCCATCTTCCAAATTCTTATCATTTGCCTCACTTTATCGTCGGAATTGAACCTAATAATAACATTTTTGGTCTCGACAGTCCCTTTGGTTTTAATGTATGTTTTTTTGAAACCCAAATTGATGAAGGAAAAATTTTCCTCGAAATAATTATTTCATGAGAACATCCTAATTTCAATTTTAGATAGATTTTCGAATGTTTTGCGTTCTTTCATTGGCTTTTATGATTTAAACTTCTTTCTCCTGTAGCATTTTCTTCATAGTACCCGTTAGAGTAGATAACAAAGTTAATTGGCCATTAGCACAAATCAATTTAAAAACATTTAAAATAACTATGAAAAATTCAATAAGAAAATCGGGAACATTGGTTAAAACGTTGATAGCTGGACTCTTTTTTGCCAGCGCGATTTCTGCCTGTTCAGATAAAGATAATGACCTTGTTTTCCCAGCCGCAGATCTTTCCATTACGCATGCTTCTCATGATGCAGAGGCTTTAGATTTATTTGTTAATGAGGATAAGGTCAGTAAAGACGCAATTAAGTTTACCAATACAACGGGTTATTTAAGTATCTATTCAGGAAAGAATAAATTTTCAGTAAAAAAAGCAGGGAAGTCCGATACACTAAAAACCGCCGAATTGAAGTTGGACATTGGTGAAGCTTATTCTCTATTTATCGCTAAAGTTAAGAATACAGAGAATACAGAGGAAATAATTGATTATGTGTTGATCAAAGATGATTTAACCGCTCCTAAGGTGGATGAAGCGAAAATTAGATTGGTGAACATGAGTCCGGGAGTTACTCCGTTGACACTTTCTGTAAAAGATTCAGAAAGCAATTTATTTGAAAATATAGAATTCCAAAAGGCAGCTAACTTTAAAGGATTGACAGCTAAAACTTATTCTTTTGAAATCAAAGGCGCAAATGATGAAGTACTATTCTCTTTAGAAGATGTTAAAATCGAAAAGGGTAAAATCTATACTCTTTGGACAAAAGGAGTTACCAACGGAAGTGGTGACACAGAATTTGGTGTAAAAGTTATTGTAAATAAATAATAAATTTCTTGCATGCTGACAAAAAGGGAGTGTCGATTTATCGATGGCTCCCTTTGTTATTTTAAAGAATTTCCCGACGGTCATACTTTATAGCCCACCATATTTCATCAGAATCAAGTGTTTTTAATAGCGATGGTTTCATATAAGTTATTTTATTTACAATTGGATTGAGTTTTTTCGGATTCAGTAGTTATATTAGTGGATCTATCACAAAAAAATTAATTATGAAAATACATATAACAATCGCTTGCCTACTTCTCTTGTTTAGCCTAAATGTATTTGCGCAAAAAGAAAGTCTATTTAACAAGAAGGACTTAACGGGCTGGCATGTGGACATTCCTAAGCAAGACGACGACCCATCCTTAGCCTCAGCATTTATTGTTCGTGATGGATTATTAGTGAGTTTAGGTGAGCCAAGAGGCCATTTAATCACCGATCAATCTTATGAGAATTATCGTTTGGAGGTGGAGTATCGCTTCCCAGGGAAGCCTGGAAATTGTGGAGTACTTGTTCATGCTTCTACCCCTAGAGCCTTGTATAGTATGTTTCCCAAATCGCTAGAGGTACAGATGGATCATTTGAACGCTGGGGATTTTTGGTGTATTCAAGAGGATATTGAGGTGCCTAACATGGAGGAACGAAGGGGAGACCCAAGCAATTGGGGAGTAAGCGAAGGAAAACTTCGTAGGATATTTAATCTGACAGATGATTCGGAGAATTCTTTAGGAGAATGGAACACCATGATTATAGAATGCGAGGCCGACCAAGTTAGAGTATGGGTAAACGGTGATCTTGTTAACGAAGGTTTCAATTCTACCGCTCGTTCTGGTCAGATTGCTATTCAAGCTGAAGGTGCCGAAGTTGAATTTAGAAAAGTGGACTTAGAAAAATTATAAGGATTCTTTTCGAGTTAACAACTCTACGATAGCTTTTGCTTTTAATAAACATTCCTGGTACTCGTCTTCTTCTATAGATAATGCAGTTATTGCGCCACCGACATGGTAAGACAGGTATTTCTGTTTCTCGTTATAAACGATGCTGCGGATAATTACATTGAAATCAAAGTCATTTGAGGGTGATATGTAGCCAATTGATCCAGAATATACACCTCTTGCACTTTTTTCAGTTTTTTCACTGATTTTCATTGCACTAAGTTTCGGTGCCCCTGTCATCGACCCCGGTGGGAATGTATTCTCAATTACTTCAGATATCGTTATTTCATTGGCTTGCGTACAGCTGATGGTAGAGATTAATTGATGTACATGAGAGAAGGTATAGAGTCCTACTAATTCATCTACCTTGACGGTTCCTTTTTTCGCACTTTTCGTTAGGTCGTTTCTAACTAAATCTACGATCATTATATTCTCACGAACATCTTTGGCGTTGTTTTTTAAATTTTCTTTATTTGTATTTTCCTCTTCGGGTGTTCTTCCCTTTGCTACAGTTCCTTTTATGGGTTGTGAAATTAATTTATTGCCCCTTCTGGCTAGAAATCGCTCGGGTGATGCGGAAATTATAAATTGATCGTCGTCTTTAAAGAAACAGGAAAAAGGATTGGGAGAAAGATGATTTAGCTGTTCATAGGCTTCAAAAGGAGATAGACTTGCCTGTTCTGAATAAAACTCTTGGCATAAATTTACTTCGTAGATATCACCTTGTTGAATGTGTTTCTGAATTTTTTGAAAGGCAAGACCATATTCTTCTCGCGACATCCTTTGCTTAATCGACCCATTAAATAGGGGTTCTTGTGTCGGTTGCCTTTCATCTTTTTGATGTTGAGTTTTTAAGATGTAATCAAGAATGATAGAAGGGTCTTCAGTAATGATTTCAACATTTAATGAATTAAATTTTAAAATTATTTCAGGAATAAAAAAGGAAGCATGGGGAAAGTTGTGGTTGTCGCTATTATCAAGTTGCGCGTTTAGCTTGGGTGAGCTATCCAGACTTTCATTTTTCAGATCGTAACTAAAGAAGCCTATAATAAATTTCTGTGGATTTTGATCGATGAATTTTTGAAGATCCCCATAGGTATTTTCTCCATTGCTTTTAAAGGAATCTTTTTTTCCTATAGCAATCATCATAGAGAATGCAGAATAGGAGTCTTCGAAACCATTTGAATTGAAAATACAAAGGGTAGGAAATGAAGAAGCCCAATATTGGGCTTTCTTCATAAACTTTTTCATATCGGTTGGTTGATAGATCAAAACCGAAATTTAATTAATATAGAACCAAGGTCTGTAAGCGGTCTGGACCAACCGATAAATATTTGATAGGCACTTCCAGCTCCTTTTCTAAATACTGGATATAGGATACTAGGTTTTTAGGAATTTCGCTGACCTCTTTAATCCCAGTGATGTCTTCTTTCCATCCAGGGAAGTTTTCAATTACAGGTTGAGGCTTTTCAGTGATGATATCATAAGGCATATAATCAATTTTTTCGCCATTGTGTATATAATGAGTACATACACTGATTTCATCAAATCCACTTAAAACATCTGCTTTAGTAATTACTAATTCTGTTACGCCATTCAGCATAATTGCGTATTTCAGTGCGGGTAAGTCGATCCATCCCGTCCTTCTAGCACGTCCTGTGGTTGCTCCAAACTCATGGCCGATTTGTCGAAGTTGTTCTCCTACTTCATTGTCCAATTCGGTTGGGAACGGGCCTCCACCAACACGAGTGCAATAAGCTTTAAAAATTCCTATGACACTTCCGATCTTTTGAGGCGCCACCCCTAAGCCTATACTCGCACCAGCAGTAGTGGTCGTTGAGGAAGTTACGAAAGGGTAAGAGCCGTAATCAATGTCGAGCAAAGTACCTTGGGCTCCTTCAGCTAGGATTTTTTTTCCTTCTTTAAGGTATTGGTTTACCAAGTGCTCACTATCAACATGTGGGATTCTCTTGATAAATTCAATGGCTTCAAAAAATTGCTTTTCCTTTTCGCTGAAGTCAGGTATATCACCGTAATGAGTTAATATAGATTTGTGTTTTTCTACTAATTTTTGGTAGCGCTCCATAAAATCGGGTAGGGTTGTATCGCCAACACGCAAACCATTTCTTCCAGTTTTGTCCATGTACGTTGGGCCGATTCCCTTTAGGGTTGAGCCAATTTTCGCGTCGCCCATTTTTGATTCGGATGCAGCATCCAATAACAAATGCGTTGGTAATATTAAGTGCGCTTTTCTAGCGATCACTAAATTTCCGCTCGCAACTGGATCAAAACCATTTTTTTTGAGATTATCTAATTCTCGTTTTAGCGTTATAGGGTCAATTACCACACCATTGCCAATAAGATTCATGATGTTTTTATTGAAAATACCGGAAGGAATGGTGTTTAAAACGTATTTTTGATTGTCGAACTCGAGAGTATGGCCGGCATTAGGACCACCTTGAAAACGAGCTATCATGTCATACTTTGGACATAAAACGTCCACAATTTTTCCTTTACCTTCATCGCCCCATTGAAGGCCTAGAAGTACGTCAACTTGCATATTTATGGTTATTGTAAGTGAATTAATTTTATTCTTCAGGATTAAGCGAATTTCTTGCTGCACAATCGCTACAAACACCGTATAAATTTAAAGAATGATGCTTGATTTGGAAATTTAATAAATCGCCTATCATGGTTTGAATTTGGTGGATTCGAGGGTCACAAAATTCAACCACTTTTGAGCAATCAATACATATTACATGATCGTGTTGTTTGTATCCATACGATTTTTCAAATTGAGCCATGTTTTTCCCGAACTGGTGTTTTTTCACCAGGTCACATGACACTAATAATTCCAATGTATTGTATACTGTAGCCCGGCTTACTCTGTATTTTTTGTTCTTCATATGGATATATAAAGATTCAACATCAAAGTGATCGGTTCTAGAATAGATTTCTTCAAGAATGGCAAAACGCTCAGGAGTTTTCCTTAAGCTCTTATTTTCCAGGTAAGCCTCGAAAATCTTTTTAACCATCTTAAAAGGTTCTGGTGTTGTCATTTTTATTTTACTTAGGTGCAAATTTATCCAAAAAAAAGGAATCGTAGATAGAAAACCTGAAATACTTATGTTTTAATCTTTTTCTTGGAGAGATTCTGTATCAAAACGAGCGATATTTGTAATGCCTCGGATTTTTTTCAAAGTTTTGATGAGATTTTCAAGTTGTTCAGTGTTTTTTACATAGACCATAATTGAGCCTTCAAAAACGCCCTCGTTACTTGAAATGGTTATCGATCGTATATTAATATTGAATTCTTGTGAAATCACTGAAGTAATTCGATTAACTAAACCCACATCGTCAATTCCGATAATTCGAATGCCTGTGAGAAATGCCAATTCTTTCTGTGAAGTCCATTTAGCTTTTACAATCCGATAGGCATAATTTGCCATTAATTTTGCAGCATTAGGGCAATTGGTGCGGTGAATTTTTATTCCATCATTGATGGTTACGAAGCCAAAAACGTCGTCACCAGGAATCGGATTGCAGCATGGTGAAAGGGTATAATCTATTTTTTGCAAATCATCACCAATCAATAGAGTTTCCTGATCTCGTCGATTGATTTTCTTTATTAATCCTTCGATATGATCATCAAAGCGAGGATTGACACTTTTTGAAGACTCCTTTTCGGATAAAAGATATTCTTTTAGGTCTTTGATGTCTATTAGACCTTTTGCGACGTTGTAAAAGAGATCTTGGGTGGACGGTAATTTGAAGTGTAGAGTAAGCTTATTCAGATTTTCAGTATTGTAGTTTACCTTAATAGATTTGAGTTTCCGTTCTAAAATTTCTTTCCCATCCTCGGCAATTCTTCGTTTTTCTTCTTTTAAAGAGGATTTTATTTTTGATTTCGCTTTGGCGGTAATTACAATGTTCAACCAGTCTTCTTTTGGGGTTTGCTTGCCAGAAGTAATGATTTCTACCTGATCCCCATTTTGGAGGACGTGTGAAATAGGAACTAATTTATGATTGACTTTAGCACCAATGCAACTGGCTCCTAAGTCGGAGTGTATTTCAAAGGCGAAGTCAAGGGCAGTGGCGGCTTGCGGCAATTGTATTAAGGACCCCTTTGGAGTGAAGATGAAAATTTCATCGGAAAATAGATTCATTTTAAAATCACTTACGAAGTCTAATGCATTACTTTCTGGACTACTGAGTATGTCTCGTACCTTTTGTATCCATTGATCTAAGCCACTATCTGAATTCGATTCCTTGTATTTCCAATGGGCCGCAAATCCTTTTTCAGCAATTTCGTTCATTCGCTTCGTTCTGATTTGCACTTCGACCCACTGTCCTTTTGGCCCCATAACAGTAGTGTGCAAGGATTCATAACCATTTCCTTTCGGAGAAGATATCCAATCCCGTAAACGGTCCGGATTTGGTCTATATAAATCGGTAACTATGGAATAAGCTTTCCAACAGTCAGCTTTTTCCATTTCCGCACTTGAGTCTATAATGATGCGTATTGCGAATAAATCATATACCTCCTCGAAGGGGGTTGCCTTTTTCTTCATTTTATTCCATATGGAATGGATGGATTTTGGCCTTCCGAAAACGTCGGCTTCTATTCCTTGGTCATGAAGAATTTCTGTAATGGGACCTATGAATTCGGTAACATAGCGTTCTCTTTCTGCCTTTTTCTCGTTTAACTTTCTAGCGATAAATTTGTAGGTGTCTGGATCCGTATATTTTAACGATAAATCCTCAAGTTCCGATTTTATTGCATATAAACCCAGACGATGAGCTAGTGGAGCGTAAAGATAACTTGTTTCTGAAGCTATTTTGAGCTGCTTATCTCTGGGCATAAATTCCATTGTACGCATGTTGTGAAGACGATCGGCTAATTTTATTAATATAACACGTACGTCATCCGCAAGGGTCAAAAGCATCTTTCTGAAATTCTCGGCCTGCATGGAACTATTGGGGTCAAATATCCCTGATATCTTTGTCAGACCATCAATAATTCTAGCTACTTTTTTGCCAAATATATTTTCTACTTCTTCCAAGGAGACGTCCGTATCTTCTACAACATCGTGTAGCAACGCACAAACAATAGACGTAGTTCCCAATCCTATTTCTTCAGCCGCGATTTGAGCAACTGCTATAGGATGGTAAATATAAGGTTCTCCAGATTTTCTACGCATATCTTTATGGCTTTCTAAAGCCATATCAAATGCTCTTCGTATGGTTGCTTTATCGCCCCTTTCCATTGTAGGCTTGCATGCGCGAAGAAGGGCTCTATATCTTTTGAGAATTTCTTTTTTCTCGGCTTCTAGGTCAATCACTAGTTCACTCATAAATCTTTTCCCTTTTTTCTTTTTCTTCTATTAATATAGCAAAAAGGATGCAAACTCCGTATGAGTAATAATGGATTATTTTTTGCTAACTTTATAGTTATTATTAGATAGTTAAATATATGAAATTTTTGTCGCTTTCATTTCTATCTATTCTGTTTCTTTTTTGGGGTAAATTACAAGCTCAAGAAGAAATACTGTTGCCACATGGAGTAAAAGCTCAATCGGTAGCGCTTCCTACAACACTTATGGATGATGGGGAGAGGGTGCCATGGGTATTATTACCTGATGTGAATGTTTATGGGTACAGGAAATTTGCTTCTGAAGAAGACAGAATAAGGTTCAATAGATTGAAGTATAATGTACTAAAGGTGTTGCCATATGCCAAATTGGCACAAGAAAAATATGATCAGCTTCATCGTGACCTAGCACTGACTAGTGATAGGAAAGAACAAAGGAGATTGGTAAAGGTTTGTGAAAAAGACATCAAAGGAATTTTTAATAACGAAATTAAAAATATGACGGTCAGTCAGGGGAAGATTCTATTAAAATTAATCGACCGACAGACGGGTAATTCAAGCTTTGAGGTAGTAAAAGAATTGAGAGGTGGGGTTTCGGCCTTCTTTTATCAATCCCTAGCCCGTGTTTTCGGCCATAATTTAAAGAATGAGTATGATTTGCAGGAAGACCGAGAGATTGAGAATATCATTAGGGCGTATGAAAGAATGCCAGGATATTACTAGATTCTTTCATTAAAGAACCTAAACTAAATGCATAAAAATATTCTGAGAATAAGATATTAATTTGAATGGAACCCTCATGAGCATTCAATAGGATGAACATTAACTCATGATATTACAATTTGGTGAATAACAATTTATTAAATGAAAAGTAACGATAATAAAAACGATTTTAAATTAGATATATTAGTGATTGCCGTTCATCCCGATGATGCGGAATTAGGTTGTGCAGGTACGATATTAAAGCATATAGCTGAAGGCAAAAAAGTAGGGATAGTCGACTTAACGCAGGGTGAGTTAGGTACCAGAGGTACGGTTGAAACCCGCTATGCGGAGTCTGCTGAGGCGTCTAGAATTCTGGGGCTCTCAAGTCGGGAAAATTTGAAAATGCGGGATGGTTTTTTTAAAAATGACGAGGCTCACCAGTTGCAGATTATTAGTGCCATCCGAAAATATCAACCTGAAATTATAATTGCCAATGCTATGGTAGATCGTCATCCCGATCATGGAAGGGCAAGCAATTTGGTGAATGATTCAGTATTTCTTGCTGGTTTAAAGATGATAGAGACTCAATTTAATGGAACGATCCAAGAACCACACCGACCGGATTTGTTATTACATTTTATTCAAGATTTTTATATAAAGCCTGATATTGTAATCGACATTTCTCCTTATTGGGAACAAAAGTTAAAAGCGGTTCAAGCATATAAAACTCAGTTTTTCAATGAAGGCTATAAGAATGATGAACCAGAAACCTATATCTCTAAGCCAGGATTTATTCAACTTATTGAAGGTAGGGCTAGGGAATTTGGAAAGTCAATTCATGCAGATTTTGCCGAAGGATTTACTTGTAGAAGAGTTTTAGGAGTTGAAAGTTTGTTTTCATTAAAATAAGTCGATTCTTTTAGATTAAAAATCTCGTACACTCTTTTTATCGGCGCCATTCCGTTCATATAGTTTAGTGGGCTTGTATTTGGTAGTGTCAAAATGCGGGTAGGAAAACTTTAACTGGGTGGGAGCAGGGTCCTTTACATCGAAAAAATAAACTTTCGTGTTGCCATATAAGGTATAAGGCATCGCATCGCCGTAGCCTTTGTAGTCAGCGTCACTAGGATTTTCGACCGTTACAGAATAAATACGAACAACTGGTCCATCATTGTTTTCATTTCTATAAAAGGCAACCTCCTTGAAATTGCCTTTTAGCTTTGATGGTTGGCTCAACATTTGGGAGTCAAACACGATAATGAGAAGAGTTAAGCCGACAAAAAAACTTAACCACTTTACTTGTTTTTTACTCAATTTTAAATTTCTTTTATTATTTTCTTGATGACTTCAACTCCTTTGTCAATATGTTCTTTTTCCATTATTAATGCTGGTCTAAACCGTATCGATCGACTTCCACAACCTAAAAATAAAACATTGTTTTGAAGACCTTTCTTTAAGAAAGCATCTCGTTTTTCTTGGCTGGGAAAATCGAAAGCCGATAGCAAACCTCTTCCTCGAACATTGGTGATGAGGGAAAATTCCTCAGCTAGTTCTTGTAGTTTTTCAAGTAAGTAGTCGCCAGTTTGTGTGGCTTTTTCGAGCAAATTGTCTTCTTCAATAATCTGTAATACCTTACTTGCGCGCACCATATCCACCAAATTGCCTCCCCAAGTCGAATTAATTCTAGAAGACACCTTGAATACGTTAGTTTTTATTTCGTCTACTCGTTCACTGGCTAAAATTCCACATACTTGCATCTTTTTCCCAAAAGCGATTATATCAGGTCGTGCATTTACGCCGAAATGTTCATGGCACCAAAATTTACCAGTTAATCCTACGCCAGTTTGTATTTCATCGTAAATTAATAAAGCCTCGTTTTCATCAGCTAATTTTCTTAGCTCCTCAAAGAACTCTTTACGAAGATGGAGGTCACCGCCTTCTGCTAAAATAGGTTCAATTATAATAGCGCAAATATCGTCTTTATTATCTGCAAAGGCTTGTTTGATCTGTGAAATGGACTTTGCCTCCCTTATTTTTAAATCCTCGTAATTTTCGTCTGAAAATGGAAAATTAATATAGGGTGTAGTAATCCTTGGCCAATCAAATTTCGCATACCATTTTGTCTTATCTTCTAAAGTATTTGTTAAACTTAAAGTATAGCCAGAGCGTCCATGGAATGCTTTTTCAAAATGTATTACTTTGAAGCCACGCTCTTTCAGGTGTCCTTTTTGGAAGTTTTTTTGTACTTTCCAGTCCATCGCCGTTTTAAGGGCATTTTCAACGGCCAAAGCACCTCCAGCGATGAAAAATGCATGTGGTAAATAGGAAGGTATTCCTACCCTTGAAAAAGTATCAACAAAATCGGCAAATTGAGTTGTATAGACATCGGAATTAGAAGGGTTGGCCATAGCGGCTAGGAGTAGATTTTTTTTGAATTCAGTATCTCCTGTCATTTTAGGATGATTATAGCCTAGAGGAACGGAAGCAAAGCAAGTGAAAAAATCTAATAATTCTCTATTGTATTTAGAATCGTAAAAGTATACACCATGACTTTTTTCCATATCAAAGACCATGTCATACCCGTCCGCTAAAATATGTTTGCTTAGGGTAGCAATAGTCTCATTTGGACTAACTGATATCTTATACATAATTTAGGATTTTGGTTAATCTCAAATATACTAAAAAAGAATTAAAAGATTCATTGTTGGAAAGTATAGATATTGTTTATCGTTTTTCATTGTAATAAAATGGTGTTTTCTATCAAGAGTGGTTATTTATTTCTGATGGGAGTTTTGCGAACTCATGTGGGTTTATTGGCAAAGAGATTGTAATTTCCCATAAAGCCCGTCAAGCCTCCAGTATGGATAATTAATATTTTTTCACCAGGTTGAATGTAGTTTTTTTCAATTAAATCAAATACCGAAAAAAATACTTTCCCTGTATAAACAGGCTCAATCAACAATCCAGTGGAAGAGCAAAAGTCTTTGATAAATTCTATTAAATTAGGTTTTGTTTTTGCATAGCCGCCAAAATGGTAGTCCAAATGCAACCTCACATTTTTTAAACTGGGATGTAGAGAATGCACGGCATTCCAAATGAAATCTCCTCCTTTTAATACCGGAATTCCATGAATTACGGCATCCGGTTGATGTTCTTCGGAGCCTTTTGCAATTCCAGCTAAAGTTGCGCCAGTTCCGCAAGCACAGAAAATATGGTCATAATGTTCCGGAAGGCCATCCATAATTTCTTCGCAGCCTTTCGCTGCTTCTAGAGAGAAGCCTCCCTCGTCGATAAAGAAGGCTTTGGGGTCTTCCTTATGGTATTCGTTGAACAGCTCTCTTTTGTTTTTATATTTCTCTCGGTCAGTGAAAATAAGCTTCATGCCAAAAACTTGACAAAGTTGTAGAACAGGATTTTCTACCAATTCCCCACGTATATATGCTGTGCTTTTGAAACCCAAACTAGCGCTTAGGCATGCAGTGGCTAAAGTGTGGTTTGACCAAGCACCTCCAAAGGTAACTAGGTGATCGCAATTTTCAGTGATTGCTTGTTTTATAATGTATTTTAATTTACGCCATTTGTTCCCAGAAATAAACGGATGGATCATGTCATCTCGTTTGACGTCCACGCGAATGTTTTTTGCTTTTAAAGAAGGGAGAGATAGCGTTTGTACGGGGCTGTAAACATTAAATTCATTCATGTAGCGTAAAATTACAAATATTGGATAGAAAAATGACGAAAGTAGGGTTGTTTTGGTTAAACAGTTCTTATTTTTGCAAAATGACAGTTGAATTAGACTTAAACGAAAGCGAAGAGCAAGATCTTTTTGAGCATTTACGTTTAGTAGTGGATAAAGGGCAAAGCTTACTTCGTATCGATAAGTTTTTGATGCATCGAGTTGAGAATGCTACGAGAAATCGAATAAAGAATGCGATTTTAGCAGGAAGTGTACGAGTCAATGATCAGGAAATAAAAGCGAGTTATAAAGTAAAGCCTGGTGATGTAATTACGGTTGTATTACCAGATCCTCCCCGAGATCGGGAGGTTTATCCTGAAAATATTCCTTTAGTTATTCCTTACGAAGACGATGATGTATTAATTGTTAACAAAGAAGCTGGAATGGTCGTTCATCCAGGGTTTAATAATTACGATGGTACTTTGGTAAACGCCCTAGTATATCATTTTAGTACTTTGCCAGAATTGCCGGGGAATGATGGTAGACCTGGTTTGGTGCATCGAATTGATAAAGATACGAGCGGGCTGCTAGTAATCGCTAAGAATGAATTTGCAATGACTTTCCTTGCTAAGCAGTTTTTTGATCATTCAATCACTAGAAAATATATTGCTTTGGTGTGGGGGGATATTGAGAAAGATGGAACTATAACAGGCTATATAGGCAGGCATCAAAAGGATCGCCGAATTATGGCAATGTATGACGACGAAGAGAAAGGAAAATGGTCGGTTACGCATTTTAAAGTAGTTGAGCGATTAGGCTATGTTACCTTAATTGAATGTCAGCTAGAAACTGGACGGACACATCAAATCCGAACTCATCTTCAATCGATCGGCCATCCTTTGTTTAACGATGCCATGTATGGTGGAGATAAGGTTCTTAAAGGGACTATGTTTAATAAATACAAACAATTCGTGGAGAATTGCTTTAGGCTGTTGCCTAGGCAAGCGTTGCATGCTCAAGCAATCGGCTTTTTGCATCCGGGTTCAAAGAAGGAAGTAGCCTTTGAGGCAGATTTACCTGAGGACTTTCGTTTATGCTTAGAAAAATGGCGCTCCTATGTGCAGTATGATCGGGACAATGACTCACTAAATTGATAAGTTTTAGAAATAATAAGGAATTTAATAGTAGATTTTATCAATGGGAAATAAACATTATTTTAATTATAATGGGACTTTAATTGAGAGCGGTGATAAAGTCATCGATATTCATAATCGAAGTTTCCGTTATGGCGATGGTTTGTTTGAAAGCATGCGGTGGGAAAACGGCGATATTCCCTTTTTAGATTACCATATCGAACGCCTAACTAAAGGAACGAAGATTTTGAAATTAGAAGGCGAGAAGCTGTTGGATTCGTTTTTTATCCGTCAACAAGTTATTCAATTGGTGAAGCGAAATAATCTTCAAGGTCCAGTAAGAATCCGATTAAGTGTATTTAGAGAAGGAGGAGGACTTTATTCTCCTGAAACAAATAAGGCCGCTTTTTTAATAGAAGCCGCGGCCCTAAATGTTTTAGTAAACTCTCATAATTCTGCTGGAATTATTATTGATATTTTTAAAGATCATAAGAAGCCTATCAACGATTTTTCTCAGCTGAAATCTAATAATGCTTTGCTTTATGTTATGGCTGGGATTTACCGAAAAAGTCTTGGCTTTGATGAAGTTATACTTTTGAATGAAAACGGTTTTTTATGTGAAGCGTCGGGTTCGAATGTTTTTGTTTGGTATCAAAATGCATTATATACACCGGCTTTAAGTGAGGGTTGTGTAGATGGAGTAATGCGAAGGGTAGTGATGGAAGTCGCCCTTAAAAATGATATTCAGGTTATTGAAGCACAAATAAATCCGGGAATATTAAATGAAGCAGAAGAACTTTTTATAACCAATGCAGTGCACGGTGTGCAATGGGTATTGGGCTATAAAAAGAAGCGTTTCTTTAATAAACTATCTAAAGATTTGCAGTTGAAAATAGAAAAGTGGAAATCAGATAAATTAGAAACGCGATAATTTATCCCGGAAAACGATATCCCCTTAAAAAGTCTTCGGTTTTCATTCTCTTTTTTCCTTGTAATTGAAGGTCTTCAATTTTAATATACCCATCAGTACAAGCAAATTTGATAAAGGACTTTTCGTCACTAATTATGCTTCCGGGAGCTTCACTGACTTTTGTAATTTCTGGAGTGGCTTTGAATATTTTTAAAACTTTGTCATGCAATGTAGTATATGCAGTGGGGTAAGGACTTAACCCCCGAATAAAATCATTTATTTTTTGTGTAGGTTGTGCCCAATTAATTACACAATCTTCTTTAAATATTTTGGGAGCTTGCTTTAGGTTTACGTCATCTTGCGGTTGGACTGTTTCTTTAAAAACACCTTCTTCAATTGCCTTTACAGTCCTCACTAATAATTGAGCTCCTGTTGTCATCAGTCGGTCATGCAAATCACCAGCCGTATCTTCTGGAAGGATAGCCACTTCTTCACTGAAAAGAATGTTTCCTGTATCAATATCATGGCTTAGAAAAAACGTACTCACTCCCGTTATTTTTTCACCGTTGATAAGTACATGATTAATGGGTGCGGCACCTCGATATTGTGGCAAGAGGGATGCATGAAGGTTTATAGTTCCTTTTGGTGGCATATTCCACACCACTTCCGGTAACATTCGGAAGGCGACCACAACCTGAAGATCAGCATTGAAAGCTTTCAGCTCATTTAAAAAAGTAACATCCTTTAGTTTTATTGGTTGTAAGACTGGTATATTATGTTCTACAGCGAAGGTTTTTACAGCTGAACTTTGCATTTTTTGCCCTCGACCCGCTGGTTTATCAGGTGCGGTGACGACGGCTACTATATTTTCACCTGCATTTAATAATGCTTCCAACGAGGCAACTGCAAAATCGGGCGTACCCATAAAAACTATCTTCATAAATATTACTTTAATTCTCTTCAATACTTAACTTTGCTAAGTTACAAAAAATAAAAAAACTGAATGAACTTTCCATTATTCCTTGCAAAGAGAATCACTACTAAAGGAAATCGTACCTTTTCGAGATTGATTGTACGTGTCGCAATTACAGGTATAATATTGGGATTAACAGTTATGATTTTGTCTTTGGCTGTACTTCGTGGTTTTAAGCAGGAGGTTATTTCTAAACAAAGAGGCTTCGCTGGAGATATTTCAGTCTTTAAATTTGATTTAAATAGCTCGTATGATAATACCCCTTTTATATTAAGCGATTCTTCGAAGGCAGCGCTTATGCAATTGAAAGGTATTGATAAGATTCAACCCATTGCAACGAAACCTGCAATTATTAATGCAAATGATGAAGTAGAAGGAGTGGTGCTTAAAGGAATTAGTGAAAAATACGATCAAAGCTATATTTCCAAGATTTTAATTGATGGTGAGGGTATCGATTTTTCTGATGAAGAGAAAGCTAAAGAACAGGTCATTATTTCCAAAGTCACAGCAAACCGAATGAATTTGAATGTCGGAGAAAGTTTTATTATGTATTTTGTTCAAGAACCTTTAAGAAAGAGAAAACTAACCGTCGTAGGAATTTATAGTTTGGGCGTAGAGGATGTAGATCAAACGTACGTAATAGGCGATTTGAGTTTGATTCAACGTTTAAATGATTGGGAGTCGAACGAGGTTGGAGCTTATGAAATAAAGATAGATAACTTTGAAAATTTATCGCAAGAGACGAAGGCTGTCTTTAACAGTTTGCCGATAGAATTACGCGCATTGAGTGTTGAAGATCAGTTTCCACAAGTTTTCAAATGGTTAGACTTGTTGGACGTGAACACAGAGGTGATTTTTATTCTAATGTTGATCGTCGCTATTATAAATATGATTTCAGCCTTGTTAATCATGATTTTGGAACGTACTGAAATGATTGGAATTTTAAAGGCTTTGGGCTTTTCAAACGGAGGAATAAGAAGGGTCTTTTTATACAATGCCATTTATTTGATAAGTATAGGCTTATTAGTAGGGAACCTTTTAGGCTTGGGCATCTGTTATTTTCAGGATCTTACCCATTTCTTTAAATTGGACGAAGCTTCTTATTACATTTCTTATGTGCCGATATCGTTAAAAATTTCTGACGTAATCTTTTTAAATATCGGCATCATGGCAATCTGCCTCTTAGCCTTACTAATCCCTTCTGGATTGGTGAGTAGAATTAGCCCCATAAAGGCAATTTCATTTAAATAAGACGGTTGAGGTTCAATTTTTTATTCGTTTATCTTTTTGGCTTCGTTCCAGTATTTGTCCATTTCTGTCAGGCTCATCTCATGAAGGTTTTTACCATCCCTCTTGGATTGCTCTTCAAGATAGCTGAATCGTTTAATAAATTTCTTATTGGTTTTTTCAAGAGCTGATTCAGGGTTGATGTTTAAAAATCGTGCATAATTGATTAGAGAAAACAAGATGTCGCCGAATTCACCTTCAGCTTTATCTTGATCGATTAGGCCAGGATCTTCAATATTAAATTCTTCTTTAAATTCTTGGATTTCCTCCTCTACTTTTTCCCAAACTTGAGACTTATTGTCCCAGTCAAAGCCAACCCCTTTTACTTTATCTTGAATGCGATAGGCTTTAACTAAGGCGGGAAGAGATTTTGGCACCCCTGATAGTACAGATTTATTCCCTTCTTTGAGTTTTAGTTGTTCCCAATTTCTTTTAACATCTTCTTCATTGCTTACGGAAACATCACCATAGATGTGGGGGTGGCGACTAATCAATTTCTCACATACCGAATTTAAAACCTCTGTAATATCAAAAGCTTTTTGTTCCTCAGCAATTTTAGCGTAAAATACCAGATGCATCATAATATCTCCCAGCTCCTTTTTAATCTCTGGAAGATCATTGTCAAGTATAGCATCTGTTAATTCATAAAGCTCCTCAATGCTGAGATGCCTTAAGCTTAGCATCGTTTGTTTTTTATCCCAAGGGCATTCGCTTCGCAAGGTGTTTAGGACTGTTAATAAGCGTTCGAACGCTAATCCCGGTGAACTCTCTTCTTGGGGTGGAATTATAGCCATGTTTAGATTGCTCTGGTTTTCTCTTTCAGCCACTCTTGTTCTTCTGTATTCAAATGAACGGAAAGCTTATCGTAGACCGTTTTATGGTAAGCGTTTAGCCAATTAATATGTTTGGGTTCTAAAAATGCTTTATCAACCAAAATAGTATCAATATAACAAAGGGTTAAGGTTTCAAAGCTCATAAATTGGCCGAAGTAATTCTCTTTATCTAGTTGGCTAATAACAAGGTTCTCAATTCGGATACCATAATGTCCTTCCCTATAAAGTCCCGGTTCAATGGAAGTGATCATATTAGGATCGATAGCAATATCAATAGCAGCTGTATTGAAAACTTGTGGTCCTTCGTGAACATTTAGAAAAAAACCAACACCATGACCCGTTCCATGTCCATAATTCCTTAAGTGATCCCATAAGGGTTTCCTAGTGATAGCATCAATTTGATAGCCTTTAGTTCCTTGTGGAAAATAGGTAGAACTTCCCTCAATCATTGATTTAAGCACAAGCGTGTAATCTTTTTGCTGTTCTGAAGTTACATTCCCAAGAGAAATAACCCGGGTAATATCCGTGGTGCCGGTTCTGTATTGTCCACCTGAATCAATCAAAATCAATCCGTCTGCAGTTAGTTCTGCATCACTTTTCGGAATAGCTTTATAATGTGGTAAAGCCCCATGCGCTTTATAGCCCGCGATGGTGTCGAAACTTTCACCGACGAAATCTATTTGTTCTTTCCTGAATTCAAGTAGCTTTTTCGCAATGGTTATTTCGGTGATTTTCTCCTTGCCAATCGTGTTTTCTAGCCAATAGAAGAAACGACTTAGGGCGACACCATCCTTCACCATGGTATCGTGGGAATGGGCTAGTTCAACTTCGTTTTTAACTGCTTTTAAAACGGTACTTGGATTAGTGGCTTCAATGATTTGGCAAGACTCTGGAATCAGTTTATAATAAGCGTAGCAGTTTCTTTTAGGATCGACATATACTTTTGAACGGGATGGAATGTTTAATAATGCATTTTCTATCGCCTCATAGGGCTCGATTGTCACCGCAGCCTTCGCAAGTTCTATTTGGTCTTCCTTTTTTAATTTATTTTTATCAATAAAAAGCTGAGTTTTATTTTCACTTAGTAGGGCAAAGCTTAAAACCACGGGGTTACATTTTACATCACTTCCCCGGATATTGAATAGCCAAGAAATATCATCCAAGGAAGAAATTAAATGGAAGTCTGCGTCGCTCTTCTTTAAAAGTGCTTTTACTTCTTCTAACTTCTTTTGGGTAGACTTTCCGGTAGCCTTTTCGTCTAATAAAAAAGCTTGGTCGGTTGGCAACGAAGGTCTATCTGTCCATACTATACTCAGAAGATCAATATCTCCCAGTACCTGTATTCCTTTAGTTTCAAGTATCTCTTTCAGGTATTTAGCGATAGCTATAGGAGCGAGCTTTCCATCAAAAGCAACAACGTCTCCTTCTTTAAGAGCATCCCTAAGCCATTCTGCATATTCGGCAGCTCCCTGATTTTTTAATTTTACCAATTCAAAGCCAGTTTCACTTAATTGTTCGGCGGCCTGTACAAAATAGCGGCTATCGGTCCATAATCCTGCGAAATTAGCAGTTATCGCCAAGGTGCCTGCAGAACCTGTAAATCCGGAAGTCCATTCTATACTCTTGTATCTATCGGGTAGGTATTCACTGATATGAGGATCTGCAGAAGTGATGATGTAGGCATCAATATTCTCTTTTTGCATCCATTCTCTTAGAGCAATAAGTTTTTCTAGGTTAGTCATGGTCTTCATTTTAAATAAGGTTGCAAGTTAAGAATTTGAAGATAAAACGGCTAATTATATGCTCCACATTTCACAGGCCGATAGGAAGTTTTCCTCGACGTCGGCACCTATTCCAGGCAAGTCGGGGATACTAATGTCGAAGTTAGTATAGCTCATTCCATCAACGACAGGGTCTTCCAGGTGGCCAACTAAGCAGGTGTCTAAATCGTAGAAAGAAATTGATTTACAGGCATAGGCAAAATGTACAATTGCCGATAAGGCTAATCTGCTTTCCAACATACCACCAATCATGCATGGAATTTCATTTTGGGTTGCTATCTTAAATATTTTCAAAGCCTCATGAATTCCGCCAGATTTGGCTAATTTTATATTGATATAATCACAGGCATTGTCTCGTATCAATCGTTCAGCATCATAATGGTTATAGCAGCTCTCGTCGGCCATAATAGGAATAGATGTTCTTTTTCTTAATTCTGGAACCAAGTGGTCATTATAAGTACGCATAGGCTGCTCGCAATATTGTATATTAAACTTCTCTAAACTATTTAAAACAAAACTGGCGCTTTCAAGGCTCCATCCTTGGTTGGCATCAATACGAATAGGAATGTCAAAGCCAATTCTTTCTCTTATCTTGGTAATTCGCTCAATGTCTTCATGTGGTATTTTCCCTAATTTCACCTTTAAGATCGTTGCATGGTTTTGTACGAAATTAAAAGCTTCCTCAGCCATTTCCTCTGCACTTTTCAAACCTATTGTGATGTCCGTCCTGATGGGTAGTATTTCTCCTTCTAAAAATTTATAAAGTGGAACTTTAGCATTTTTAGCGGTGATATCATATAATGCCATATCAAATGCACTTTTTATCGTTGTGTTCCCAGCAATATAGTCCTCTAATTCCTGAAGCCTAGATTCTAAATCAAGTGGATCTTTGCCTTTCCACAGTCGCGAAAAGTCTCTCGCAAGCAGTAGATTGGTTTCCTGCGTTTCACCAACGATCATGGGAAAAGCAGAACATTCACCGACCCCATAAAACCCGGCATCGGTATACACTCTTATAAAGGTGTTTTGTGCATGGGTCATAGTTCCTGTGGCGATGGCAAAAGGCTCCATTTTTATGCTATAACGATAAATATTAATATGAGTAATTTTCATTATAAAACAGATTAACAATTGGATTATGTAATTTTAACATTATTATTTCAAATATAAGATATGTCTAACCATTTGGCTCTTGAAACCTCCCTTTATTTAAAACAACATAAGGATAATCCCGTCGACTGGTATCCATGGGGGGAGAAGGCTTTAGCAAAAGCAAAAAAAGAAAATAAACTTATAATTGTAAGCATTGGTTATGCTGCCTGTCATTGGTGTCACGTAATGGAGAGGGAAAGCTTTGAAAAGCAAGATGTCGCGGAAGTAATGAATGCGAACTTTGTTTCAATCAAAGTAGACCGTGAGGAAAGGCCAGATATTGATCAAATTTATATGTTAGCGGTTCAATTAATGACAGGGCAGGGTGGATGGCCCTTAAATATGATTTGTTTACCAGATGGCCGTCCAGTGTATGGCGGGACATATTTCCGCGCAGAAGATTGGAAAAATATTCTTTCACAATTAGCAGAAAAATGGGGAAATCAACCCGAGCTTTTGGTTGACTATGCGGAGCGACTGACCCAAGGCATAGAAAGTAGTGAGAACTTTCCTGTTTCACGATTGAAGGAAAAATATTCTATCCAAGATTTGAAAGAAATCATTAAACCTTGGATAGAAACTTTTGATAAAACGGAAGGTGGCTATTTGCGCGTACCAAAGTTTCCTATACCTAATAACTGGACTTTTTTATTACGCTATGGCGTGATGATGGAGGAACAGGAAATTATAGAACATGTTCATTTCACACTTAAAAAAATTGCTTCAGGAGGAATATATGATCAGATAGGAGGAGGGTTCGCCCGTTATTCGGTCGATGGACGGTGGCATGTTCCTCACTTCGAGAAAATGCTTTATGATAATGCCCTGCTTGTAAATTTGTACACTGAAGCATACCAGCAAAAAAGGGATCCTTTTTATAAGCGTATTGTTTATGAATGCTTAGAATGGGTAAGAAGAGAAATGACTTCCTTCGATGGAGGATTTTTTAGCTCTTTGGATGCAGATAGTGAAGGCGTAGAAGGAAAGTATTATGCTTTCACCAAATCGGAAATCGAGGAGGCCTTGGGCGATGAGTCGGAACTATTTATTCAATTTTTTAATGTCTCTGAAGATGGAAATTGGAGGGAGGAAGCTACCAATGTTCTTTTTATTGACATTGACGCTGACAAATTGTCGGCTGATGCAGGATTTTCACCTGAAGAATGGGAACCTTATCTCGCTAGAACCAAAAAGAAGTTATTTGATTATAGAGAACAACGTGTCAGGCCAGCGTTAGACGATAAAATTTTATGTTCTTGGAATGCGATGATGTTAAAAGCCCATTTGGATGCCTACCGAGTTTTTAATGAAGATGGTTTTCTACAGACGGCTTTACAGAATGCTATCTACATCCAAGCCCAATTAAAACATCCTGACGGCTATTTATTAAGGCATGCAATAGCCGAAACAAGTCCTATTAGTGGTTTTTTAGATGACTATGCTTTTTATATAGAAGCATTAATTTCTCTCTATGAAGTCACTTTTGACGAAAAGTGGATCTATGAAGCGAAGGAGTTAGCAGAGTATGTCATTGAGAATTTTTACGAAGAAGGGGCTTCTGCATTTTACTTTACCTCCAAGAAATCGGAAAAACTGATTGCGCGGAAATTTGAAGTGATGGACGATGTTATTCCGTCATCGAATTCGGTGTTAATTCGTCAGTTATCGAAACTAGGCTTAATTTTTGATGAAAAGAGGTTTATTGATTTGTCAGATCAAATCTTGGCTAATGTTTTTCCGCAGATCAAAGCCTACGGTTCCACGTTTTCCAATTGGGCAATTCAGTTGTTAGAGGAAGTAATGGGAGTATATGAAATTGCGTTAACTGGTCCCCTGCATGAAAATATGCGGAAAGAACTTGATCATCATTACCTTCCCAACAAAGTGATATTAGGAGGAAAAGTAGGTACATTACCTTTATTAAATAATCGTATCGATGAAAGCACAAGGGCTTTTGTATGCCAAAACAAAACTTGCAGTCTTCCCGTTACGACCGTAAACGACTTATTAAAGTTAATTTTTAAACAGGAGTCAAAATAGGACACTCCATAATTTCAAATAGATGACTATTGAACCAAACAGCGTAGTAGCGCTAACGTACAAATTACACACTGTAGTAAACGGTGAGAAAGCATTCGTAGAAGAAGCTAATAGAGAAAATCCTTTGGTTTTCTTAGCGGGCGTCGGCATGATGCTTCCAAAATTCGAGGAAAATTTGAAAGGACTTAAAAAAGGCGATACAATAGATTTTGAACTATCTGCAGCTGATGCTTATGGTGAAAAGGACGAACAGGCGGTTGCACAGCTTCCAGCAGAAATGTTCAACGAATCAGGGATCCCACCAGTTGGAGAAATTATACCTTTGCAAGATAATGAAGGTAATCAGTTTAGAGCACAGGTTATGGAAGTGAGCCCTGAAGTTGTGGTGGTTGACTTGAATCATCCCATGGCTGGTCAAAACTTGCATTTTGATATTGAGGTATTGGAGGTTCGCGAAGCCACTCCAGATGAGTTGGCCCATGGCCATGCTCATGGTATCGACGGTCAAGCTGGCCATTAATCCATAGTCTTCTTAATTGAATTCTTTCCAATTAAGAACTTCGAAGTATCGCATAAAAAAGTCTGATCATGAAAAACCATGATCAGACTTTTTTATGCGGTTAAAATTAATTCCACGTTCTTTATAAGAGCAAAAGTTTTATAAACTATAATGTATTAAAATAGGTTATTTATATAAAACAATGATTGAAGTGTTACTCCGTAGTGATCGTGTACTGACTCCGTAAAATTGTATTAAAATACGCCGTTAGTACGGGAGCACTACGCCAGCACTACGCCTTCACTCATACTGAGATGTGAACCTGAACTCAAGGAGCCTCGAAAGGAATCATATTTACAACCTAGAGATGGTAAGGTTGATATCCGTGTAACAAATAATATTCGGTAGTAAAAATTTTATATCTTCGTTTCATGAATCACTTTTTAGTAAAATCCGAACCTCATGCCTATAGTTGGGAGCAATTTTTAAAGGACAAAAAAACGTTTTGGGATGGAGTGCGAAATTATCAGGCTCGGAACAATCTAAAAGAGATGAAAGTTGGGGATCTGGTGTTATTCTATCATAGCAATGTAGGGAAAGAAGTAGTAGGGGTTGCTAGGGTGATTAAAGAATACTATCAAGATCCTACCACGGATGATGATCGTTGGGTAGCTGTTGATTTAGAGCCTGTTGAGACACTTAAGAAGCCAGTAACTTTGGCTCAAGTAAAAGCGGACGAATATTTGCAAGATATATCATTGGTTCGCCAAGGACGGTTATCAGTGATGCCACTAAAGGCGGAAGAGTTTGATCGGATTTTAGAACTGAGCTCGATTTCTTAATACAATATATTAGTAAATTGAGCATAAATGCAATCGCGCCATGGCTACTATATAAACTTTTACTCCATTATACTGTTATATATTAGCGAAAATTGTTTAATATTTTTTTAAAAAAAAAGTATTAAACAGTAAATCTATAGTCAAGAAAAAGTTAATTTTGTTCCCCCTAAATTTGTAATCAACCTTAATATGGAATGGCTGTCAAATCCAGAAATCTGGGTATCATTAATTACACTTACCGTCCTTGAAATTGTTTTAGGAATTGACAATATAGTTTTTATCTCCATTATGGCTGGCAAATTGCCAGAAAGTGAACAGAAGAAGGCTCGTCAGATCGGCTTGGCATTGGCAATGATTACACGGGTACTATTATTATTGTCTTTGACGTGGATCATGACGTTGACAGAACCCTTGTTCAATTTAGGTAATTCGTTTGGAATAGACGACCCAGACTGGATTGATAAATTAAGTATCTCCGGTCGTGACCTGATCTTAATTATTGGAGGGTTATTTCTTATTTATAAAAGTACAGTTGAAATACACGATAAGCTCGACAGCGACGAGCATGAAGTGGCTAACAATAAGATAATTTCATTCTCAGGTGTCATTGTTCAAATCTTGCTATTAGATGTTGTTTTTTCTTTAGATTCGGTAATAACCGCGGTTGGAATGGCCAATCACATAGAGGTAATGATTGCTGCAGTAATTATTTCGATTCTTATTATGATGATCGCTGCGGAACGTATTAGTAATTTTGTGAACCGCCACCCGACAGTAAAAATGCTCGCTTTGTCTTTTTTACTGTTAATAGGTGTTTCTTTACTAGCAGAAGGTTTTAAACAACACATCCCTAAAGGATATATTTATTTTGCGATGGCATTTTCGGTTTTAGTTGAATCATTGAACTTGTGGGCTAAGGCAAAAACTAACCCTGTACGATTGCATAATGAACCTGCTATGCCCAAAAAGGAATCAGATAAAGATTAAGATATACAAACATTTACTTTCTAAATTTTATAAAGTAAATGCTTGTATACTTCAATGGCAATTAGCTACCCAATGCTTTCATTAACTTGGGATAGCCTGTTTTGCTCACACTTATTCTAGCTTCATTTTTCAATATCGCTCGATAGCTGTCTTTTTCATAAGGTTCTATCCGTTGAATTTGGTCAATTTGCACTATGAAGGAGCGATGGACTCGTACAAAATTGCTAGGATCAAGATTTTTCTCAAAATAAGTAAGGGTTTTATTATTTAAATAGTCTCCGTCCGCCGTGTGGATATTTACATAGTCGTCGTCTGCAGCTAGGTAAATAATTTTATCGGTTGGGATAATTTTCAATGTGGAGCCTGTTTTTATCAAGACACGCTCAATAAACGTTTTTGAAGACTCTAAATCTTCTATAAGTTTTTGGGTATTATCTTTTTGCGTTGATGGGTTGGATAGGTATTTTTCCATCGCTTTTTGAAACCGGGATTTACTTATTGGTTTCAGCAAATAATCGATAGCATGTTGTTCAAATGCTTTTAATGCATACTCCTCAAAGGCTGTAGTAAAAATAACTGCCGGAGGGTTCTCCAGTACTTCTAGTAATTCGAATCCTGAAATTTTCGGCATCTGTACATCTAGAAAGATAAGATCAGGCTGGTGTTCATTGATGGCTTTTATAGCCTCAAAGCCGTCGTTGCACTCTTTTACAACTTCGATTTGGCTGTATTCCTTTAAGTAGCCGCTTATAATAGTCCTTGCTAAAGGTTCATCGTCAATTAATAGCGCTTTAATCATGATATTGAGGTATTTTTAATTGTGCAACAAAGGTTTCGTTTTCATTTCTCGTCAGCAATAAATCTGCCCGACCGTATAATAGAAAGAGACGTCTTTCTACACTTCTAAGCCCAAAGCCACTGCTTTTGTTCCGAATTGAATTTTCAGGATCGTAAGGATTGCTTATTTTGATATCGAGCGAGGCAGGGTTTGCTTGTGCATGAATATGGATAGAAACTTTTTCTGTGGTGTCATATAAGCCATATTTGATGGCGTTTTCTAATAGTGGTTGGACAATCATTGCTGGTAATGTTTTTTTCATGGCTTCTTTTGGGACATCAATTTTCACTTCCAGTCGATGTCCGAATCTGACTTTTTCTATCTCCAAATAGAGTTTTAAATGTTCAAGTTCCTCTTCTAAAGGGATTAACTGCTGGTCATCTTTTCTTAACGTTCCTCTTAAGAAATCTGACAGCTGGAAAACCATATCCTTGGCACGTTCTGGTTGACTTCCAATTAGTGCAATAATTGAATTTAAGCTATTGAATAAAAAGTGTGGTTGAAGCTGCTGTCTTAAATTATATAATTCTGCTTCTCTAGCTAATTTTTCTGCATCGGTTTTTCTTTTTTCTTGCTCACTTTGGCTTTTCTGACTGTTCCATAATACATTTATAATCGCGGTGCATCCAATTAATAAGAAACCGGCAAGAAAACGAAGAGGAAGTGAGATTTGAACAAAATTGATGTAGGCATCATCTTCAAGTAACCAACTTATTAATAGTTTTGAGAGATAGGTAGCCAATCCAGCTAGCGATAGAACCCAAACTAAAATATACGAATATTTCTCTTTCCCTGGTTGATAAAAGTGCAAAGCATTTGCAACAATAAAACAGGATATAGAAAAAATAAAGCCGGAAATAATGCTGTCAGTAAAACCTTGAGGGAATGGCAAATTATACCAGAATAGAAGAAATATCTGTAAGGCACTCCAAGCTAGGAAAATAATACCACAAACCCATAAGATGAACTGGTATCTTTCTGTCGCACCCTGGTACATTTTTTTCATCTGAATAAATATTAATGAGTGTTGATTTTTATTTTTTGAATTACTGAGCTCGTTACACTCGGTTTGTTTTTTAAAGGTGATGAAGCTCTCCTGAATGGTTTATTTTTCATAATTGTTTTGTTTTAGTGGTGTTCAAGAGATCGCTTCGCTTAGTTCATTTCGGTTTGTAAATTTAGCGAACTCATGATGGTTTCATTGAAACACATTATTAATGAGTGTTTTTTTGGTAATGAAGCTATTATGGGTCAGCTGGTTTTTATAATAGACAACTCATAATAGCTCCATTCCGAATATTGTTTTAAATACTTTTAATAGTTATTCCTCCAAAAAGTGATGTTCCACGTATGTAAAGTATTTTGCTTGAATCGGGCATAGCATTGGTAAACCGCTTGTCTTCGATTCCTCCAAAAATAGCGGCCATTTCTGGTTGTATAACCCAATGTGCTGGAGCAATAATTGTGCTTCCCCCAAACAATTGGGTCACTTCTAGAACGGCAGGTTCGCTCATGTCAGCATGCATCAGATTAATTTCGGTACCCGCAAAAATATTGACTACGTTTCCTCCTTTAAATTTTCTTGATACCACATTGATTTTATTGGAACTGAATACTGAGGTAGAGTCAACATATTCCTCTCTAATGTAATCTTGTGTATATTCTTGATCGGCTTTAGAGCTGTACTCTGAGTTAGAGGTGTTGCTGTCTTGATTTTCCTCATTAATGTTCATTTGTGGCTCCGTTGACACTGTATTTACAGTTTCATTCTCATTCACGACTCTCTTGTCCCATATGGGTTCAGTTGGGGGAGTAGGGCGTGGCTGAAAATAATTTCTCCTGTTTCTCCTTCCCGATATGAGAGTGAAGCCTACTGCTATTAAAATGATAGGCCAAAACAGCATATTAAAATTAATATCGAAAAGACGCAGCACCAAAAAAAACACACCGACAATTATTAGCATGTATGATGCAACATTCAAATATTTGCTGCGGTGTCCAATGATAAGGCCGCAAGCAATTAGAATAACAGGCCAGCTAAATAACCTATTTAAAAAATGTAAGCCGGGGATAATATTATCGATGAGCAATAATACTCCAAAAAGAATAATGAGTAAACCTAAAAGTGAACTATTATTGGGCTTTCTATATTGATTTTCTTTACGCATAATGTTGGTTTATAGTTCAAATATAGGCTTAACTACATTCTTACCCAAGATTTTCTTGGTGAATGAGTGTTATAAATCGGTGAGTACAGTTGTTTCATCGGTGGAAAAATCATTTTGTGATTGGAATGCTTTTTGTTTAAATTTAAAGATCATAAATTATATTTGTATGAAGCACTTTTTCCTTCTTTATTTCGTTCTATTTTTCGCTTACCCTATTTTTACACAAGCACAGTCATATCCTGAAGTTTGGTTTGAAGATAGTAGTCTACCTGTCCGCTATAGTAATAGTCACGTCAGTTATTCGGGAAATAGTTGGATTAAAAATATAAAGCAACAACTTCCAGTTTCAAATTCGGTTTTTTACACTCCCAGTAATTCACTTGAAATAAACTATATATCTGCTAGGAATGGACATTGGGCGGCTGATATATATTATCCGAGATCTGAAGGTCTTAAATTAAATAAAGAATTAATACTTCACTTCAAACTTTTCATCCAATCTGAAACCTCACTAGACGAACTCCCTGCCTTAGAGCTTGCCAAGGCAAAAAATCCAGTTTTAATTGGGGATACTTTATTAGATACGTCTACGTCTTATTTGATTCCTTTGAAAAAGGTGATCAAAAGAATTGAAAGAAATAAATGGCTTTTTGTTGAGCTTTCGTTAAACGATTTAGATTTTAATTTAGAAGGTGGAATTGATGCGATTCGATTTGTACAAAACTCTTCTGACGGGAAGGAACATGTTCTTTTCGTTGATCAGATTGAATTTCTCCCTATTGATTTCCCTAAATCTCAATTAACGAGTGCGGCAGTATTATCTTCAGCAACTGCTTATGAGAGACATGTCGATTTGACTTGGAAGCTTCCCTTAACCCCGAGTATTAGATATATTAAATTTTATCGCTCTTTGGATAATAAGACTTTTCAACCGGTCGCTATTCGACCTGTCTTTGCGAAGAGATATTCTGATATTGTTTCTCAAAAAGATAAAACATATTATTATAAAATTTCATGGGTAGATTATTATTACCGTGAATCTCCTTTAAGTACTGTTTTAGAGGTTAAAACTAAAGAACTCAAAGATGATGCCTTGGTTAAAATGGTTCAAAATGCTAACACTAACTACTTTATTGATGGGGAAGAATTCAATAGTGGCATGCAATTGAGAACTATATATAGCCAAAATTCAGAAGTTTCCATGAAAAAATCCGGAGTGGGTATACTGGCATTGATTGCGGGAATAAAAGATGATTTTTCGGCAAGAGAGAAGCTTTTAAAAAGAATGGAAAGTGTTCTTTCTTTTTTAGAACGTGCTGAGAGTGCTCATGGTGTTTTTCCGGAATTCATGGATGGTCGAACTGGAAAAGCAATTTATAGAGATAGAGAGGGTGAAATGGGTGAACATTTAATTGTTGATTTGGAATCGACAGCTATGATGATGCAGGCTTTATTGGTTTCGAAGCAATATTTTAACCAAAACAATGGTCGTGAAATAGAATTGAGAAATAGGATCACAAAGATTTGGAGAGCAGTAGAATGGAAGGAGTTTGTTGATCCAGAAAACTTGTACTTATTCAATAAATGGTCATCAACAAACGGTATAAAAGAAGGAACTCCACTTTCAGGTATCAGTAAAATATACTTATATATAATGGGCTTGGCCTCACCCGAAAATAATATAGATTTAGCTTCTTATTATAAGGCCCTGACCCGTCCGTTGAAGGTTGATGAGCGATTAGTAAGCCATCAGGATAGCATATTAATCGAAGAAGACGTAGAAGAATTAACCAATATAATCCATGATAATAAAAATGCATATTATGAGACTCCTTTAGTAAATGGACACACTTACTATGGTATTCCCTTATTCGTTGGTGATGTTGACGATAGCGTTTCTGACCTATTATTAGGATTTATTGCGCTAGACTTAAAGGGTAAAAAAGATGAGTTTGCAGATTATTATGAAAATACTAAAAACTTAATAAAAATAAAGCACAGACAATCTCTTGAGGAAGGGGATGATTTAGGGAATAGGAAGTTGGAGACTTCAAAAGGAATTGCCATTTATCCTTACGACCAACAATTAGCATTTGACAACTTAAAGTCCTATTATTTATATCATGCTGATGCTTTATGGACGGAGTATGGCTTCGTAAGGGCTATTGATTTTAGGCAGAATCAGGTAGTTTACCCAAAAGCAGGAATTGAGAATGGATTAAATGCTGTGATGATTGATAATGCAAGTTCAGGGTTTATTTGGAAGTTATTTATGCAAGATTCGGACATTGCTGGTATAGTGAAAGTTCTTTTTGGGAAATAACGCTATCTTCGTATATGAACCTAGAATTTAATAAAAATGAAGACTTCAATAAACAATCAGTTTATGAGCTTAAGAAAAGAGTAGAGAAAGTATATGCGGGGGGTGGGGAGAATGCCTCCGCAAAACACAAAGCGAAAGGTAAAATGTTGGCGCGGGAGCGCATACAATATTTACTCGATAAAGATAGACCTTGGCTTGAGATTGGCGCTTTGGCGGCTGATGGCATGTACGAAGAGGTTGGAGGTTGCCCATCAGCGGGGGTGGTAGCTGGTATCGGCTATGTTTCTGGACGACAATGCATTGTTGTCGCTAATGATGCGACCGTTAAAGCTGGAGCATGGTTCCCAATGACTGCAAAAAAGAATTTGCGAGCTCAAGAAATTGCAATGGAAAATCGATTACCCATTGTTTATTTAGTCGATTCAGCTGGTGTTTTTCTGCCAATGCAAGATGAGATCTTCCCTGATAAGGAGCATTTTGGACGTATTTTCAGAAATAATGCGCAAATGAGTGCTGCAGGGATTGTGCAAATTTCTGCTATTATGGGCCCTTGTGTTGCTGGAGGGGCCTATTTGCCAATAATGAGTGATGAGGCAATGATTGTAGATGGTACAGGGTCAGTTTTTTTAGCTGGCTCTTATTTGGTAAAATCTGCAATAGGTGAGGAAGTTGACAACGAGACCTTGGGAGGGGCGACAACGCATTGTGAGATATCGGGGGTAACAGATTATAAGTTTCCAGATGATCAATCTTGTTTAGATTCAATAAAAAAAATTATTAGCATGCTAGGCGCGCCTGAAAATGCTGGCTTTGATAGAATCAAATCGGCAGAGCCAAAGCTTAACGAGGCAGATATATACGGAATTCTACCCCTGTCAAGGGAAAAGCCTTACGATATGATGGAAATCATCCTTCGTTTACTTGATCATTCTGAATTTGAAGAATATAAGGCCCTTTACGGAAAGAGCATTATTTGCGGATTAGGTCGTGTTGATGGATGGGCAGTGGGGATTGTAGCAAATCAACGGAAAGTTGTGAAGACGAAATCAGGGGAAATGCAATTTGGTGGTGCAATTTATTCTGACTCAGCTGATAAAGCTACTCGTTTTATCATGAACTGCAATCAAAAAAAGATCCCATTAGTGTTTCTTCAGGATGTTACCGGTTTTATGGTTGGAAGTCGGTCCGAGAAGGGTGGGATTATTAAAGATGGAGCTAAAATGGTAAATGCGGTAGCTAATTCTGTAGTTCCTAAATTTACATTGGTTTTGGGAAACTCATACGGCGCGGGAAATTATGCAATGTGTGGAAAAGCATATGATCCTCGTTTGATTTTCGCATGGCCTTCAGCTAAAATAGCAGTAATGGGGGGAGCGCAGGCTGCAAATACGCTGATGCAAATACAAGCGGCTGGTTTAAAAGCTAGGGGAGAAGAACCTGATGAAGGAAAGAAAGCGGCGCTATTAAAAGAAATTACTGAGCGATATGATAAGCAAACTACTCCCTATTATGCCGCTGCCCGTTTATGGGTAGATGGTATTATAGATCCTTTAAAAACCAGAGAAGTAATTTCAATGGGCATCGAAGCAGCCAACCAATCGCCGATTACAAAAAAGTTTAATGTTGGAGTAATTCAAACCTAATTATCATTTTGTTAGTGATTGTTTTAGCCTTTCCCGTCTTCAAAAGTTTTTGTCATCGAGCTATGTAAGGTTTTCCCACTCCAGTACCCACTTCCAATAATTCTTCTGATGGTTTGCATCGGATTATTGGGGTCTCGCTTTGTCGATAAGATAAAGGAAGCTTTCATACCTCTCTTTTCCAATTCGGGAAGGGCTTCTTCATTCCATGCACCGAACGGGAAGGCGAAATACTCCACTTTCTTACCGGTTATCTCCTCCAATACTTTTGAAGGTTTTTCGACTTGCGTTATCCAGTCTTCAGCTTTATATTGCCTTACATTATGGTGATCCCAAGTATGGCTTGCAATTACATTACCTTCATCCGAGAGTTCTTTTAATTGATGTTTGTTCATGTAGTTTGGGCGACCTATGGTCACTGTCATGATAAAATATACACCTTTAAATCCAAATTCCTTCATAATTGCGTTGGCCACTGAGAATTGGGTTCCATCGTTGTCATCAAATGTAATCATGACAGGTTTTTCAGGCAATTTGTCTCCATAAAGTAAATAATTGTACAATTGATCAGGTAAGATAGATGTATAGCCGCTGTCTGCTAGCATTTTAATTTGATCTCTAAAAGCTGACGGGGAAATAATATAGTCTTTAGCTGATTTGGAATCGGTAGACTTCCATTCCCTGATTTGATGATAGCAAAGTATTGGAACTTGTTTTTTCGAAAGAATAGTGGCGGCATCGGCAGGTACTCTTTCTTGTGAATTAGTAATTTCAGATTCTGAATCTTGGTCTATCGATAACGTATTGGTAATATCTTTAGTAGGGAGGGGCGGTTCTGAATTGTTGTTGTTAATTTCTGAATTACAGCTTATCAATACCAATGCGGTAAAGATGGAAATTTGTATGTTGAAATAAAATCTTCGTATCATAATTTTTATACTAAGCGTCTTTCTATATTTTTGATGTAATAATAAGTATTGTTTTTGATAAATTAGGGTGGACAATGACTTAGTGAAGGTATAAATTGATCCTGAGCCGATTAATTTTCCTATTTTTGTTGTTTATTAAGAAAAGAACATGATTAAAGAAAATACTCTAAATACTGAGCATGTCAAATGCTTGATCATAGGTTCCGGTCCGGCCGGTTATACAGCTGCGATTTATGCGGCTCGGGCGGATTTAAATCCAGTACTTTATACAGGGATTGTTCCTGGCGGACAGTTAACTACCACCACTGATGTGGATAATTATCCAGGTTATCCTGATGGGATTGACGGAAACTCAATGATGGAAGATTTTAAAAAGCAAGCTGAACGTTTTGGTACTCAAGTTCGGTTTGGATACGTTACTTCAGTTGATTTTTCAGGACCTATTCATAATGTTGTTGTTGATGAGAAAAAGGTGATTACTGCAGATACGGTAATTATTGCTACCGGTGCGACTGCTAAATATTTGGGATTAGATAGCGAGACCAAGTACAGTGGATTTGGAGTGTCAGCTTGTGCAGTTTGCGATGGATTTTTCTTTAAAGGACAGGATGTTGTGGTAGTGGGTGCTGGGGATACGGCGGCGGAAGAAGCCACGTATTTAGCTAAGCTTTGTCGTAAAGTTTATATGCTGGTTAGGCGCGATGAATTCCGTGCCTCAAAAGCTATGCAGCATCGCGTTCTAAATACTCCCAATATAGAGATCTTTTATAATACAGAAACCAAAGAGGTATTGGGAGACGGACAAAGTGTTACGGGTGTAAAAATCATCAATAATCAAACCAATGAAGAAACAACTTTAGATGTCACGGGTTTCTTTGTTGCAATTGGACATAAGCCCAATACGGAGTTATTTGTAGATTGGTTGGAAATGGACTCGGCTGGCTACTTGATTACAAAGCCTAATAGTACTCAGACAAATCGTGAAGGTGTTTTTGCAAGTGGAGATGTGCAAGATAAAATTTATCGACAGGCAATAACAGCGGCAGGTAGCGGTTGTATGGCAGCTTTAGAAGCAGAGCGTTATTTGGCTGCAAAAGAAAATGTAACGGTTGATTAGTTATAGACGTAGTAACAATGGCCGAGGATTTAGTGATTAAAGCAGGAAGTAAGAAAGAGCAGTATGAAGGTCTACTGCCTCAAATTAAGTCCTTGCTTGCTGGTGAGACTGATACTATTGCATGTATGGCCAATATCGCAGCAGCCTTGAAAGCGCAATTTGATTTTTTTTGGATAGGCTTCTATCTCGTTAAAAATGATGAACTGGTGCTTGGACCTTTTCAAGGACCTGTAGCCTGCACGAGGATAAAAAAGGGAAAAGGGGTTTGTGGTACGGCGTGGGCAAAATCGGAAACGATTCTAGTGCCAAATGTAGATGAATTTCCCGGCCATATCGCTTGCAGTAGTTTTTCAAAATCTGAAGTCGTTATTCCATTGGTTTCATCGGGACAAGTATGGGCGGTTTTAGATGTTGATAGCGATCAATTAGATGATTTTACGCAAGTGGATGCATATTATTTAGATAAAGTTGTCGAAATGATTCCTTTCAATCTTTAATGTTGATAATAAGAATCAAATAGTTTGATATTTAATATCATTTTGATATATTTGCGCCTTGATTAGAATTGAATAGCATTTAATAATATAATTATAATAATGAAAAAAGATCTGCACCCATCAAATTATAGACCAGTTGTTTTTAAAGACATGTCTAATGATTATGCTTTTTTAACAAAATCTTGCATCGATAGCAAAGAAACTATTGAGTGGGAAGATGGTAAGGAGTATCCATTAGTGAAGTTAGAAATTTCACATACTTCACATCCTTTTTATACTGGTAAAATGAAATTGGTTGATACAGCAGGACGTATTGACAAATTCCGCAATCGTTACAACAAAAAATAGGATTGCAGTGTTAAGGATAAAAAGTCTCAGTAATATTACTGAGACTTTTTATTTTACGGTAAATTTTTAAATCCTGGGTACTATGGAGATAGTTTTATTTGATAATGATAATTGGAGACAACGAACTTATCCTTTATCATTAACGAGGCCCGTTTCTAATTTACGTGTTGGCATTTTAACAATCAATGAAAAGTGGGAAAAATGGTTGAATCTCCCAGTTTCCTATTTAACTGCTGACTATCTTAAAGAGAAGTTCCCCCTTTGCATCTCTACGGGCGATGTGTTACTGATTCGAGGTAATATATTGCCTGACGAAGTGTTGATTGATGCTTTAGTCGGATTGAAATGTGGTGAAGTATTAGTCGGAAAAGAAGGACTTATAGCAGCAAAAGCAGATTTTACATTTGTTAAGGGTTTTGATTCGGCGCAATTAAAAGGATTTAAGCCGATTTATTATCTGTCCCCTATATGTTCTATTCAATATCCTGAAGATATATTTCTCAATAATGGTGAGGAAATTATTAAGGATTTTGGACTAATTACAAAAGGGCGGAGCTCCCAGGCTTTAAGTTCTACAAACACAATTTTAGGCGATGAGATTTTTGTAGAGGAGGGTGCAAGTGCAGAGTGTTCTATATTAAACGCACAAAAGGGGCCTATATATTTAGGAAAGAATAGCGAAATATGGGAAGGTTGCATGATTAGAGGTCCTTTTTCATTAGGAGAGGATTCGCAGTTAAAAATGGGAACGAAAGTTTATAGTAATGTTAGTGTTGGTCCTAAATCTAGAATGGGGGGTGAACTAAATACATGTGTTATATGGGGGAATTCAGCAAAAGGACACGATGGTTATCTCGGAAGTTCAGTGATAGGAGAATGGTGCAATTGGGGGGCAGGAAGTAGTAATTCAAATATGAAGAACAACTATAGGCATATCCGATTATTTGATTATGAGACAGGGTCCTTCCGTGAAACGGGCTTGGATTTTTGCGGATTAATTATGGCCGATCATTCTAAATGTTCCATTAACAGTACGTTTAATACTGGAACTATTGTAGGGGTTAGTGCAAATATCTATGGCATAGGTCAACTACCTGCATTTATACCTGATTTCTCATGGGGAGGAGCAGAAGGATTTGTTGAATATAATCTCGACAAAATGCAAGATACTGCTGAATTGGTATTTCATAGAAAGCAACGTAAGTTTGATAAGGTAGAAAGAAACATTAGCCGTTCTATTTTTGAAATGACAAAAGATAAACGAAATTTTTAAATATTAAATAAGCTAAATTATGCGAAAAAAAATTGTAGCAGGAAACTGGAAAATGAATCTGGGACTTCAAGAGGGTACGAGTTTATTTTCAGAAATAGTAAATATGGTTAAGGATGAAGTGAGAGGAGAGCAAGAGGTGATAGTTTGTAGTTCATTTATTCATTTGGCGAATCTTACAAATTATACAAAATCGACAGCCAATATTCATATAGGCGCTCAAAATTTATCGCAAGAAGAGAAGGGAGCATATACAGGAGAGGTTTCGGCTTTACAGATTAAATCTACCGGAGCCTCACATGTTATTATAGGACATTCAGAAAGGCGTTCAATTTTTAACGAGATTAATGAGACCTTGTTTAAAAAGACCACAAAAGCTCTGGAACATGGCTTAACACCTATATTTTGTATTGGAGAGACGCAAGAAGAGCGTGAATCAGGTTTATTTTTCGATACATTAAGAAAGCAATTAAAAGAAGGAGTTTTTCTTTTATCCGATATGGACTTTAAGAAAATCATAATAGCTTATGAACCTGTTTGGGCAATAGGTACGGGTTTAACCGCCACTCCTGATCAGGCACAGGAAGTTCATGCTTTCATACGTCAAGAAATAGCAAACCAGTATAATCAAAGCGTTGCAGATTCTACAAGCATCCTATATGGTGGAAGTTGTAATCCTAATAACGCTGCTGAAATTTTTGCAAAGAAAGATATTGATGGCGGTTTAATAGGAGGTGCATCGTTAAAATCTCGGGACTTTTTAGATATCATAAACGTTTTTAATGTTTAAGGAAAAGATGAAATCATCATGAGCTCCCAAAAGTAAGCAAGCTGGAAAATGCTCATGATAGTTTTGCCTTTAATAACAATTTATTTTAATGAAATACATCGAAGTAGAGTTTACTTGCAAGGAAATTGAGGAATGGCAACAAGATTTGTTGATAAATGATTTAGCAGATATAGGTTTTGATACATTTGAAGAATCTGATAAGGGCTTCAATGCATTTGTTCCGGAACCTAATTTTGATCCTGCGTCATTGGAAACTCTTTTAATCCAGCTTCCAGAAAGTGTGGAAATCTCTTATACAGTGAAAAATATCCCCCAACAAAATTGGAATAAAGTCTGGGAAGAGAACTTTCAACCACTAATAGTGGCAGATAAGTGTTATGTAAGAGCTACCTTTCATGAACCTAGATTAGATGACTACCCTTTGGAAATTATTATAGATCCAAAAATGGCTTTTGGCACGGGACACCATCAAACTACTTCGTTAATGATGGAATACCTCCTTGAGGGAAAGCTGGAAGGAGCAACGGTATTGGATATGGGATGCGGTACTGGTATTTTAGGAATATTAAGTTTGAAATTAGGCGCAAAGCGAGTTATAGCAATTGATAACGATCCGGTTTGTTGCGAGAGTACTTTAGAAAATTCAAGACTAAATATCGTTAATAACATGGCTGTCTTATTGGGTGATAGTACTACAATTCCTGATGACGACTATACTTTGATTATCGCTAATATTAATAGGAATATTTTACTAGATCAACTAGTCAATTATGCAAATACGCTGGATAAAGGGGGAGTCTTATTAATGAGTGGTTTTTACGAAGGTGAGGATCTGGATCTACTTACAGCTAAGGCAAAAAGTTATGATTTTGAATGTTTAGGTTGTAAAATCCGTGATCGTTGGGTAGCTGCTAAATTTATAAAACTTTAAATATGCGTGTTCATTTTATTGCTATTGGTGGTAGTATAATGCATGATATAGCAATAACGTTGACGAAAAAAGGCTATATTGTTAGTGGTTCAGATGAGTTTATTTATGAACCGTCGAGAAGCCAATTGAAAAAACATGGACTTTTACCCCCAAATCTTGGATGGTTCCCTGAAAAAATTGATGACCAAATTGATGCCGTTATTTTGGGTATGCATTCAAAGGAAGATAATCCAGAACTGGTAAGATCTAAGGAATTAGGCTTAAATATTTATTCTTACCCAGAATTTATTTATGAACATTCGATGGATAAAACCCGAGTTGTTATAGGTGGAAGTTTTGGTAAAACTACCATTACTTCCATGATTATGCACGTATTAAAAAAGATGAATCGTCATTTTGATTACGTAATTGGCGCACAATTCGAAGGCTTTGATCATACGGTAGAGTTAAGCAAAGAAGCACCACTTATTATCATTGAAGGTGATGAATACTTTGCTTCTGTAGAAGATAAAAGACCAAAGATGTTGATTTATAAAGCAAATATTGCTTTGATAAGTGGTATCTCATGGGATCATAAAAAAGCTTTTCCGACGTTTGAAGACTATCTGAAGCAATTTAAGTTATTTATTGAAAGTATACAAGAGAAAGGAACTTTAGTTTATAATAAAGAAGATGAAAATGTTCAAGCCTTAGTTTCAGCAAATAACTCCAATATTAATAAGCATGGATATCGCGTCCCGGAGTATACAATTAATAAGGGAAAATCATATATTAATACGCCAAGGGGTGACGTGCCTTTGCAAGTTTTCGGTCGCTATAACTTATCCAATATTGCTGGAGCTTATTCTGTATGTGAATGGCTTGGAATTACGAGAACCGACTTTTATGAGGCTATCCAAAGTTTTAAGGGTGCATCTAGACGGCTTGAATATGTAAACGGTAATAATGATAGCGTAGTTTATCAAGATTTTGCCAGTTCGCCTTCAAAAGTAGCTGATGCAATTCGAGCATTAAAAGAGCAATATCCTGAAAGAGAGTTAATTTCAATACTTGAATTACACCCACATAGTTTTTCTAATAAGTTGTTTTTGAAAGAGTATGAAGGTGTCTTGGATCAAACGAACTATCCAGTGATATTTATTAATCAAGATTTTAGTAAGCAAAAATCAAATTTTTCACTCTCGGAAATTAGCTTAAAGGAAGTACTAAAAAATGAGAGTATAAAATATATTGATAAGATAGAGGATTTGGAAATTTATCTAAGGGATATGAATTCCTATAATAAAAACCTATTATTTATGCGTTATGGCAACTTTGGAGGTATTAATTTTGTTAAAATTGCGGAATTATTTATTTCTTGATTTGAATAATGTTATCTTTGTACTTTAATTAGTTGAAAAATCAATTTTTTAACCTAAATATTCATAAATGAAAACTCTTGGAAAAAGGATTAGGCTACTAAGACATCAAAAGGGATGGAGCCAGGAAGACGTCGCTAAAAGGCTTGAAATTTCAATCCCGGCGTTTTCAAAAATAGAAACCGGTATTACCGATGTGAATCTTTCACGTTTAGAGCAAATATCAAAATTGTTCGATCTTTCAATTGTAGAGCTCTTGACATTTGTTGATTCTGAAGAACAAAAAAACTATGATTCTCAATTAGATGCAGCAAATAAGCATTTGCAGGATAGGGAAGCCGAAATTATTAGGCTTCAAAAGAAGATCATTGACTTATATGAAGAATTGAGGAAATAAAATATCAAACGATGCATATACAATATGTGCATCGTTTGATATTTAAAAATCGATTTTTAATAATTAAAAGTCGTCATCATCATCGAAATTATCTAGTTCGATAAAATCCTCAAAGTTTTCAAACTCTATTTCATCATCATCATCATCAAAACGCATCTTTTTTGATTTAGGAGTCTTGTTTAGTTTGTCATCTTCCGAGAACTTTTCTTTCTGCTTCCCTGGTTTTGATTTCATAGGTGTTTTCATAATAATTACTGCATTGTTTTGATAATTCTTTCACACTATAAAAGTACAAAGTATTTGAAATAATAAAACAATTATTTTTATTTTTTATTAATCACTTAACTCCCCAATAGTGTTTTCCGTAAATATTATGTCTGTAAGCTTTGGAAGATCTGCAGTGGTGTTTATCCCGAAATAATCCATGAAATAATCGCTTAAGCTGTATAATAATGGGCGCCCTAAACTTTTGGATTTTCCAATAATGGTTATTAAGTCTTTCTCAAGTAAGCGCTGGATAGAATAATCACAATTTACTCCGCGAATTTGTTCTATTTCTAATTTTGTGATGGGTTGTTTATAAGCAATAATGGATAGAGTTTCAAGAGCGGCTTGACTTAGTTTCTTCTTTGATCGTTGAAGTTGCAGTTGATTGACCACAGGATAAAACTCAGGTTTTGTTAACAGTTGATATCCATTATTAATAAACTGCAAAGAGATAGCAAAAGCGGTATCGCGATATTTTAAGTGAATTTTTTCAATTGCACCTTTAATATCATCAAGACTAACATTTTCATTTGGAGTGAAACTCTGAAAAATTTGATGCATTTCTTCAAGTGTAATACCTTGAACTGATGCAAAAATTAATGCTTCAACATGTTGTTCTAAATCTATCGACATTTAATAATCAATGACTTGCTCTTCCATTTCCGCTGGCATCGAGCGCCACTCGTATTTTTGATTCCGTAATTGTGGTTCAAAGCCAGCATCAATAATTGCCCGCTGTATGGTTTGTGAAGTAAATCGATGCGGCGCACCTGCAGCCGATACCACATTTTCTTCAATCATTATAGATCCGAAATCATTGGCACCTGAATGAAGGCAAAGTTGTGCAGTTTTTTCACCTACTGTGAGCCAAGAAGCTTGTATGTTTTTAATATTAGGTAACATAATTCTACTTAAAGCGATCATTCTCACATATTCTTCACTTGTCAATGTATTTTTGATTCCACGAATTCTTTTTAATAAAGTACCATCATCCATAAAAGGCCAAGGAATAAAAGCGACGAAACCGTAGTTTTCAATAGGTTTTTCAGCTTGAACTTCCCGAATCCATACAAGGTGTTCAAAGCGTTCTTCTAAGGTTTCTACATGTCCAAACATCATTGTGGCTGATGTTGGCAGGTTTATCTGATGTGCCGCACGCATAACGTCCAGCCATTCTTTCCCTGAACATTTCCCTTTAGATATTAAACGCCTAACACGATCATTTAAAATTTCTGCACCTGCACCAGGAAGAGAATCTAGACCGGCATCCATTAACTCTTGCAAAACTTTTATATGACTCAAACCCTCTAATTTGGAGACATGTGCGATCTCTGGTGGCCCCAAAGCATGTAGCTTTAAATCAGGATAGAGGTCCTTTAGCTTTTTAAATAATTCAGCATAAAATGATAAGCCTAGATCGGGATGATGACCGCCCTGTAATAAAAGTTGGTCCCCTCCAAACTTAAATGTCTCTTCAATTTTAATTTTATATGTTTCTATATCAGTGATATAACTATCTTCATGTCCTGGCCTTCTAAAAAAATTGCAAAACTTGCAGTTGGCAATGCAAACATTAGTGGTATTCACATTTCTATCGATTTGCCAAGTAACCTTCCCGTGAGGAACTTGAATTTTTCTAAGCTCATTAGCTGTATAAGCTAAATCTGCAGTAGCAGCATTTTTATATAGAAAAAGCCCTTCTTCCTGACTTAGGAAATCGAATTCAAGAGCTCTTTGAAGTAGTTTGGTTGTATTCATTTATACAAATATACATAGCTTCTAGGCGAATGGCAAAAAGGCAGTCATTTAAATTACTAGAGAATTGCATATCTTTCAAATAGGCAAAATAGTTACTATCAAAATTGGAGTGGGAATTTGAATTTTGATTATTCTGTCGTTTATAATATCTGCTTCAGGTAGTCAAATATCAGAATAATTAATTAAATTTGAATTGAAAAAAAGGTTAAACAATTCATTAACGATAAAAAGCAAACAGGATTTATGATTGATAAAGGAGTGATTTTAACGAAGATAAATGATTTATTAAAAGAACTTACCCAGAAATTTGAGCATATTACTGAGAATGACCACGTAAGTCTTCTTGAGTATGAGCTTTTTGAAGTAAATGCAATTTATTTTGCAGAACATGCAAAAATACTAAGTAAACTGCTGGCTGTTGCTGAACTTGAAGCTGTCCTTCCCGATAGCTATAAGGTAAGAGTCGAAGAAGAACTATTTACTAATGAAGTCGTAATTTCAGAAGAACCGGTGGTATCCAATAATGATTTTGAAGTAACTAGCAATCGCGAGGATAACAACAAATATAATTCTGTGGAAGAGGTAGAAATAAAAGTCGAAGAAGTCCGTATAAATTCTGAATCGTTAGAAAGTTTAACATCTATTTCTGAAGAAGGAGAGTCAAGTTTTAATTCTACAGAAAGAGAAAGTGGTTCTTTTGAGAACGAGCTAATTATAGAGAATGATGAAATAATTGGTGAAGAAGATGAGGTAATTCTTGAAAAACAAAGTTTTGAAGAACACCCTAAAAACCGCACCGATATTCAAGTAGATACGGATATGGAATCACAAAATGATACGATATCGCAAAAGGTTATTGTCGAAGAAAGGGAATTCTCTTTTAAAGTTGAAACGGAACCTCATGAAGAAAATGAGGTGATAGAACAACCTTCTGAGTCGTCGATATCAGTCTCCCAAACTTATAGCGCTTCAAAGCCAGAGAGTTTAAACGATCGCATTTCTGCATTACGACAATCTCAGTCTGCTGCTGGAAATAGTGCCAATTCTAATTTACAACGAATCGGAGATATCAAGTCAATCATTAATCTTAATGATAAGCTTTTATTTATAAAGGATTTATTTAATGGATATAGCTTGGCTTATAGTGAAGCTATTGAACTTTTGAATCGTTATGAGAGCTTTGCCGATGCAGATCAATTTTTACAAAACAATTATGCAGAAAAAAATAATTGGGCAGGTAAGAAGGATACCGTCGAAAAGCTTTATGCCATTTTAAGAAAGCGTTACGGATAAGAAATTTGTCTTTAAGGTGATTTTGGGATAATTCCTACAGAGTATTTTTGAATGTTGTCTTTCAAAAATACTCTGTATTAGTAAGATGATTGATTTGACAAGCCTTTTCGACTTGAATCTAGTTTTATCAATATAAATAATAGAATTGTAAAGCTCCACAACGACGATCCCCCATAACTGATAAATGGTAATGGAATACCAATTACCGGAACAATGCCAAGGGTCATGCCAATATTGATAAAAAAGTGGAAAAAAAGGATGGAGGCAACGCCATAGCCATAAATTCTTGAAAATGGAGTCCGCTGTCTTTCAGATAAAAATATTATTCTAAGCAAAAGTAATAAGTAGATCGAAATTAAGGTAATCGAACCAACAAATCCCCATTCTTCACCAATGGTACAGAAAATAAAATCGGTACTTTGTTCAGGTACAAAATTGTATTTTGTCTGTGTTCCTTGTAAATAACCTTTTCCGAAAAGTTGCCCAGAGCCAATAGCGATTTTTGATTGGTTCACATTATAACCTTCTCCTCGCGGATCATCTATTTTGCCTAGCATTACTTCAATACGATTCCGGTGATGACTTTGTAAAAGGTTATTAAATGCGAAATCGACGCCCATGACAAAAACTGCAGAGGCAATGAAGAAAATAATGCTTGCCAAAATCTTTTTTCGATATCGTCTGTTTAAATATGCGGTGGCCATGCAAATTAGCGCAAGCCCTCCGATAATATACAATTCTGAAAATAAAAGTGTAAGAACAAATAAAGCGATGCTCAACAATCCTAAAAGTAAAAAGTTTCCTGAAACGTAGCCTTCCCTATAAAAGACAAAAACTAGAGCAGTAAAAGTTACCGCAGAACCTACATCGGGCTGAAGCATGATTAATGCCACGGGAAAAAGGATAATCAATGCCCCATAAAAAAGGGTTTTTCGATTAGGAGTTTTATTGGACTGTGCATTTAAATACTTAGCAAGCAATAAACAACAGGCAAGTTTCGCAAATTCAGCGGGTTGCAATCGGAAACTACCTATAGAAATCCAAGCCTGATTACCCCCAATACTTTTTCCAATAAATAATACAAGAATTAGCAGAAGAATAGTAAAACCGTATAAAATAGGAGATATCGAACTGTAAAATCTGCTATCAATGATTAGGATTGTGGCTCCTAAGACGGCGGCTGTAATTATAAAAATAAATTGTTTCCCATAATTAGTACCAAGGCTTAGGAGACTAGAGTGTTCTGGATCGTATACTGCAGCGTGAATATTAAACCACCCAATGATACATAAGCCAAACCAAAGTAAAATGGTGAGCCAATCGATGCGTGAATTTAGGAAACTTCGATCTATATTCATTGGTTTGATTGTTTTGTTTTAGGCATCAAGTTACCGTTGTAAATTCTTTCCTGTATGTAGTTGGGCAAGGTCACCGAACCTTTTAAATAATTCTCAACAAGCATACTGGCGATAGGGGCGGCCCAGGTGCTACCATAGCCCGCATTCTCAATAAACACAGCTATTGCAATTTTAGGATTTTCTCGAGGAGCAAATGCAAAGAATACCGCATGATTCTCTCCGTGTGGATTTTGAACCGTACCTGTTTTACCACACATTTCTATTCCATTTATTTTAACTGAATAACCAGTTCCACCCGGCATGTTTACAACACGACTCATTCCCTCGATAACAGGTTCAAAGTATTGCTTATCGACGCCTACTGAGATTTTTTCGGTAAATTCTGGCTTGCTTATTTTTCTCTCCCCAATTGATTTAATTAAATGGGGACGATAATAAAACCCGCGATTAGCTATAATAGCCATGATGTTAGCCATCTGTAAAGTGGTGATTCCCATTTCACCTTGACCAATGGATAGTGAGATATTAAAGGACGATGTCCATTTATCACTCCCAAAACGCTTGGTATAAAAGTCGGCTGTGGGTAATAAGCCGGATTTTTCATTAGGTAAATCTATGCCCAAATCATGTCCTATACCAAATTTCATAATCGCATCTCTCCATTCCTGGTAAGCTTTAACCGATCGCTTTCCCCTTTGATCTACCATCTTTGCATAGGTATAACCATAGTATGTATTACACGATGTTTGGATAGATTGGACAAGTTTGATGGGCCCATGAACATGAGTACAGCGCATGAAGCCTCTTCCACCATAGCGATAACCTCCAGGACAATTGAAGGCTGTTTGTTCATTGATAATGCCATGTTGTTGGGCCACTAAGGCACTTACCACTTTAAAAACCGAGCCGGGAGGATATTGTGCTTGTGTAGGCCGGATAAATAAAGGATTGTTGGGGTCGTTTAATAATTTCATGTAATTATTCCCCTTCTCCCTTCCGGACATCATGTTTGGATTGTACGAAGGACTACTGGCAAAAGCTAAAATCTCGCCACTTTCTGGTTCTATCGCTACAACGCTGCCGATTTTGTTTGCAAGTAATTTTTCCGAAAGCGCTTGAAGATCTTTATCTAAGGAAGACATTAATTCTTCTCCCGCAGTCGCAAGGGTATCATATTTTCCTTCTGCAAAGTGTCCTTTCGGACGATTGAAAGCGTCAACCATAACATTTTGAACACCACGCTGACCACGAAGCAAATCCTCATAAGCACGCTCTACACCACTTACACCGATATAATCTCCAGGTTGATAAAACCCTTCGCTATTTTCAATATCACGTTCGGTAGCCTCATTTATATACCCTAAAAATTGGGCTGCTAAGCTATCTGGATAGTTTCGTATAGTTCGTTTTTGTGCGTAAAATCCCTGGAATTCATAAAGGCGCTCTTGTAAAGAAGCATACATTTGATCGGAAATTTGCTTCTCAAAAATTGAAGCCCGATAAGGTGAAAACTGTTTAGCTTTATTTAAACGAGCTTCAAAACCTTTTTTATCAATGTTCAATAATTTACATAAAGCCAATGTGTCTATTTCTTTTACATCCCTGGGAGTGACCATGATATCGTAAACGGGTTGATTTTGAACTAAAACTTGCCCATTCCGATCGACAATAACACCTCTAGCAGGATAAATAATTACTTTACGTAGGACATTATTATTGGCAGATAAAAAATAAGAATCATCGATAACTTGAATAAATAGCAATCGTAATGCAATGATGATTGCTGAAACTATAAATATACCTTGAATGACAAACTTCCTAGCAAAAAAACTGTTCATTAATTTCTATGGGATTATTTAAATATGCATTTTTTAGTTCTCTATCTTCTTTTTCGTTTATAGAAAACCATTTCAAAAAGCAAAATGATAATTACCGTAAAGATACAACTAAAAAATATGCTTGAAAGGGTAGAGAGAAAGTGTCGTAAGGAGAACGCTTCCAAAAAGAAAAGCACAAAGTGATGAACAAATGTTAAAGTAAATACATAAATAAAAAACCACCGAAAAGACATTTCACTAGTACCTGGTGTAGCCATGGCCTCATGATCTTCAGGCTGCAAAGTAATATTTAAAAAGATCACTCTCATCCAAGCAAGCGTAACGCATGCGGCAGTATGAACTCCTAAAGTGTCATAAAACACGTCCACTGTTAATCCGCATATTGCGGCTAGCAAAAAAAGTGGAACATTTGAAATTCGAATAGGCAGTAATAAAATAAACAGGATGTAAGGAAAAGGTACTGCTAAATTATAGTAGGCAAAGTTTTTGAACAAAAAAACTTGAGCCAAAATCAATATGATAAAGCGAAGCGCATTTTCAAGGAGTATTTTAGCCATTCTCTTTGTTTTTTTCTTCCAGTTTTTTTTTCTCCTCAGCTAGCTTATCGATCACTACATACACATATTGTAAGCTACTAAAATCAATATCTAGAGCAACGCTAATATTTAAAAAACTATCACCACTTTCAAGTCCCGGTTCAATTACGGTACCGAGTAAAATGCCTTCAGGAAATAAAGAAAACCCAGATGTCATCACTTTCTCTCCCTTCACCACTTTAATATGATTGGGGATGTCTTTTAAAATTGCAGTTTTTGGATTAAAGTTATTTTCCCCCCAAACTAACGAGCCAAATGCCTGGCTATTTTCTAAGCTTGAACTCACTTTTGTATCAGAATTTAGAAAAGATTGGACTGTAGAAAAATGTTCCGATACATGCAAGATAATTCCGGCTACACCCATAGATCCAATTACACCCATTCCTCTCTCAATTCCATGCTTAGAACCACGATTGATAGTAAAGGTATTATTCTTCTGATGTATGCTGTTATTTACAACCTTGGCTTCAATATAATTATACTGTTGTTGTAGCGTATCCCGAACTTCACCAGTTACTAATTGGTTTGAATATTGCGAACTTTTTAACAACGCTCTTAAATTAGCATTCTCTTCTGACAAGAGAATATTATCTTCATTTAAATGTAAGTAGCTTTTGAAGTTATTAATTTCCCCATAAAGGCTACCAACAAAATAATTTGAAGAGCTTAGAAAACTACTTCGTTGAAAAGAGTTCTTTTGAATAACCAAGATTAAAGAAATACAAAAAAAGAGGAAAAACAGAAAGAAAGCACTATATCTATTTATGAATATCCAGAGGTTCCGCATTCTTATTAATTTCAATAATTGTCCATCATTAATAAAAACAATGGACAATTATTTGTTATTGTATCAAGAACTTAAAATTACCAATGTTCTTTAGGGAAATGCCCGTCCCTCTTACAACTGCTCTTAAAGGATCTTCCGCAATATGTACAGGTAACTTGGTTTTTGCTTGAATTCTTTTATCTAATCCAGGTAATAATGCTCCACCACCGGTTAGGTAAATGCCCGTTTGGTAGATGTCTGCTGATAATTCTGGAGGAGTAATCTCTAAGGCTTTTAGGATACCCTCTTCAATTTTGGAAATGGACTTGTCCAAGCAATGCGCAATTTCAGTATAGGAAACAGTGATTTGTTTAGGCACTCCCGTCATCAAATCTCGACCTTGAACCGCAAAATCTGCAGGGGGGTCAGCTAATTCTGGTAGGGCAGCACCAACTTGAATCTTTATTTTTTCGGCAGTTCTATCTCCAATCATTATATTATGTTGGCGACGAATATAGTTGATAATATCTGAATCGAAATTGTCACCAGCTACTCGAATAGATTGATCACAAACAATTCCAGATAAAGCGATTACTGCAATTTCAGTTGTTCCCCCACCAATGTCAATGATCATATTTCCCATAGGCTCCTCTACATCTATCCCGATTCCAACGGCCGCAGCCATTGGCTCATGAATCAAGTAAACTTCCTTGGCACCTGCAATTTCAGCTGAGTCCCTAACCGCACGTTTTTCAACTTCGGTAATTCCTGAAGGAATACAGATCACCATTCTTAAAGAAGGGAAAAACCACCCTTTGCCGTTGTTAACTTTTTTTATCATTCCACGAATCATATGCTCTGCAGCATTAAAATCCGCAATAACTCCATCTTTTAAAGGTCGAACAGTCCGAATATTACCATGAGTCTTGCCTTCCATCTGCATCGCTTGCCGACCTATAGCAATTACTTTGTTTGTCGTTTGGTCGATCGCAACGATAGATGGTTCGTCTACTACTACTTTGTCATTATATATAATTAATGTATTTGCAGTGCCCAAATCAATGGCGACTTCTTGTGTGAACCAATTAAATAATCCCATTAATTGTTATGAATTAAATTGTAAAAATATAAACGCAAAGATAATCTCTTTTTTGGTAAAATAGGGCCGCATTAGTTATAATATCAATATGCCAATATAGGTTTATTCAATTAAATAAATTTAATTGAAAGCTTAATAAATTGCCTTATAATCAATGCTTAAAATGTCTAACACCAGTGAATACCATACTGATTTTTTTCTCATTTGCTTTATCAATTGACTCCTGATCTTTTATCGAACCACCAGGTTGTAAAATTGCGATTATACCTGCATCTGCAGCAATCTCAACACAGTCTGGAAAAGGGAAAAATGCATCAGATGCCATAACTGAGCCTTTTAAATCGAAGTTAAAGGTGTGAGCCTTTTCAATTGCCTGCTTCAAAGCATCGACCCGAGACGTTTGCCCGACGCCGCTTGCCAATAAAACATGATTTTTAACTAAAACGATGGTGTTAGATTTGGTGTGTTTCACAATCTTATTGGCAAAATCAAGGTCTTGGAGTTCTCCTTGCTCAGCCTTGCGATCTGTTACATTTTTCATTTCGGCAATGCTTTCCATCAAAAGATCTTTGTCCTGTTCAATGACGCCATTCAGTAATGTTTTGAATTGCTTTTGTGGCAATTCTACTTCCAAGCGCTTTAACAAAACCCTGTTTTTTTTAGATTTAAGTAACCTGAGGGCATCATCACTGAAATCAGGAGCTATCAAAACCTCAAAAAACAGTTTGTTGATTTCCTTGGCAGTCGCTCCATCAACTTCTCTGTTGCAAATCAAAACTCCGCCAAATGCAGAAACTGGGTCAGCAGCAAGGGCTTGTATCCAAGCTTTATGTAAGTCTTCATTGCTCGCTACTCCACAAGCATTTGTATGTTTTAGAATTGCGAAAGTTGGCTCTTCAAATTCATCAATCAATGCAACTGCAGCATCGATGTCCACTAGATTATTGTAAGATAATTCTTTCCCATTAAGCTGTTGAAACATGGAATCTAAATCACCGTAAAAAACTCCTTTTTGATGAGGATTCTCTCCATATCGAAGAGTTTTTGATACCACTTGACTTTGTTTAAAAAACGGCAAATGCTCTTTCTGATCGAAATAGTTGAAAATAGTGGTATCATAATGAGAAGAAATATGAAAAGCAAATCTTGCAAAATTTCTACGCTGATCTAAAGTAGTATAGCCTTCATTGTCAGACAAAATAACCTCAAGATCTTTATATTGTTCTTTAGAAGAGATTACTACAACATCATTGAAGTTTTTTGCTGCAGCACGTATTAAGGAGATTCCACCTATGTCAATTTTTTCAATAATTTCTTGTTCGGAAGAACCCGATTTTACTGTTTCTTCAAAAGGATAAAGATCCACTACAACTAAATCTAGTTCAGGAATTTCAAAGTCCTTACATTCTTTTTCGTCTGAAGCATTTTCTCTCCTTGAAAGGATTCCGCCAAAAACAGATGGATGAAGTGTTTTTACACGGCCACCTAATATAGATGGGTAGCCCGTAAGGTCTTCAACTGGAATTACTGGAATGCCCAAGTCGCGAATAAACTTTTCTGTCCCACCCGTAGAATATATATGTACTCCCTGCTTATGCAATAGTTGTACTAAAGGTTCAAGATTATCTTTGTAATAAACTGATATTAAAGCGTTTTTAATTTTTACTGGATGACTCATTTTTTATTTTGATCTTTTGTTTAATGTATATTAGGTGAAATCGTTCTGGTTTTTAAACTAATTTTTTAATGTAATTCTCTATTTGTTTTGGATAATGGAGGTGCTCTAATTGTTGTCCATTAAAACGAACTTCTTCTAAAGTATCCTCGGGTTTTATTCTGAACTTCGCTTGGAATATAATTTCGCCTTCATCAAAATTTTCATTTATTACGTGTATCGTGATACCTGATTCTTCATCGCCTGCATGAAGAACTGATTGATGTACTCGATCACCATACATGCCTTTCCCACCATGTAAAGGAAGCAAAGAGGGGTGTATATTGAGAATCTTATTAGGGTATCTTTTTAGTATTTTTTCAGGAATTAGCCACAGAAATCCGGCAAGAATCAGAATGTCAATATTTAATTTTTCTAAAATATTAAGTAGAGAATTTGCTTCCCTAAATTCTTGACGGTCAAAAATATGAGTGGGCACCTCAAAGTTGTCGGCACGTTGGAGCACATAAGCATCCGGATTATTAGTTAATAATAACGCCACCTCCCCAACTTCGTTATCTTTAAAATACTCCATGATCTTTTGGGCATTCGAACCAGACCCAGAAGCGAAAATTGCAATTCGTTTTTTCATTGAATATGTTTAGATTTGCCTCAAAGATATTAATATCCTATGAGATTGAAAAAAGAAATCAAGCTCTATGATTACTCGTTTTTAATTTAACCCTAATTTGTAATCGATTTTGTTCGGTCTACAATTGCAAAATCAATTTATTGTGAATAGACTTTTTATATTTTTTATTGCTACAGTGCTTTCTTTTCAAGCTTGTACAGCCCAAGTTCCAACAGCGATCCCTAAAAGTGTTCCTGAATTTACTTTTTATACGATAAAAGGAAATCAAGCAGTATCTCGAACCAGTTTAGCACTTAAAGGAAACATAGTCTTTATATTTTTTGATCCTGGGTGCAGTCACTGTCGTACCGATATAAGTGCTATAGGTGAAAATTTCGACAAATTTAAGAATGCAACCTTCTATCTGATATCACAGCAAGATGCAGCTTTGGTAAATGAATTTATGAACACTTTTGGCAAGAAAATTCAGAATAAACCCAATGTTAAGATTTTATTGGATAAAAATTATGAATTTCTTCAGAAATTTAATCCAAGCCAATACCCGGCCATGTATGTATACGGGCAGGATAGAAAGCTGAAATCTTTCCATGATGGTGCTCGCCCTATCGCACAGATAATAAAAGAGGTGAATAATTAGGTTAGGTTAGGCTATTACTTAATTGTATCGAAGGATTTTAAGGCTTATTTTTAAAGGACTTTAAACTCTTTTTTGTTTCTTTACTCAAAGCCAATCTTCCACTAATGTCTGCCCGCTCATCGAGTAGTATATCCCAATGCGCGGTATCTTGCCAAAAGATTTTTTTTAAGTCTGCCAATACTTCCGGGTTATATCCACCTAAACGTATGCAAAATGAATGAACAGCATCTTTCATACTTTCTATATTCGGGAATATATCTTGAAAAAGTCCATGTTCCTTTGCCCACTGTGCGCTTTTATATAGGTGAGGATTTAAGCTGAGCTTGGTAAAAGCCGCTAAGCCAATCTTTCTTTCTACAGCTGGCGCAATTACAAAAGGGCCCATGTTCACCCCAAGTTCACTTAATCGAATCGACGCGTGTTCGGTTGCGAAACAATAATCACAAGATGCAGCTAGCCCAACTCCACCACCTATCGCCTTTCCTTGAACCTGACCGATGACTATCTTCTCACTTCGACGAATCGCATTTATCACCAGTGCAAAGCCCGAAAAGAAGGTTTTTGCTGCTTCTCTGGTTTCAAGGGTTAACAATTCATCAAAACTTGCACCCGAGCAAAACGTTCCTTCTCCCATACTTTGTAATAAGATAACCTTTACTTCTTTTTTCTTACTAAAGTCATTGATCTTAATACTAAGCTCTTCCAATTTTTTTCTAGTAAAGGAGTTATGAGAAGGATGATAAAATGTTATGTTACCGATCCCATAGTTATCAATTTCACTGACTATCGAGCCTCTCTCATCTTTAAATGTATTCATAGCCTTATTAATATATTGTTACTATTGCCTTGTCATATAATTAGAAATCCCTTATTTTTAAGTATATCGAAAATTGATGAAAATAAAATTACAACAATGAAAGTGTCATCATTCATATACATACGTATTGTATACCATATTCAACGCCTCTCGCTCCAAAAATAAGTAAAGTAAGGGATAATAAAGTATTATTTAGCTGTATTGTGGGGGGCAAATACCTATGGTGTCAATTTTCTTGTTTTTTATATAAACTCTAAGTATTTATGTGGCTTTTGCAAATTTTTATACCACATATCATTTTTAAAATTTTTATTGATAACTTTGAAGTAAATTATCAGATAAATGACGACTGGACTATTTCTTTTTTTAAATATTGGAACATCAGAGATGATGTTGATTTTATTTGTTGCTTTGTTTCTTTTTGGTGGAAAAAAACTACCTGAATTGGCTCGAGGGCTAGGCCGTGGAATTCGTGAATTTAAAGATGCATCAGAAAGCATTAAGAGGGATATAAGTGATCAAATTAATAATTTTGAAGAGGAGATTAATGATGTTAAATCCGAAATTAAATCCATAGGCGAAGGAGTTGAAAGCGAAGATAACGCCGAATCAAATAACAAATTGACAAATTCTCATTCAGCGAATACCGATCACCAAAATGATATCTCTCATTCTGATCAATATTATCAGAATTATGATTACGATTATCCTGAGGAGCCAACAGCTGTTGTCAGCACTGATTCAACGCCAAAAGGAGCGTCCGTTAATAAAGACCCTGAATAATCAAATACTGATTAATCATTTCGTTTAATTCCTTATATATCATATCACTTAAATAAGTGATTTACTCTAATGCACTAAACAAAATTTCTTTTTACTATGAACTATGACTATCAGATAGCACAGGAACTTTCTTTGGCGGAAAAGTACGTAGGGGCTACCATTAGCTTACTAAAAGAGGGGGGTACTATCCCTTTTATTGCGCGCTATCGTAAAGAACTTACCGGTGGGTTAGACGAAGTTGAAATTGCTGGGATTCGTGATAGTTTAAAGCGACTTCAGGAACTTGATAAAAGAAAGGAAGCGATATTGAAGTCACTTGAGGAGCAGAACCTTCTAAGTGCCGGTCTTCGTGAATTGATTATAAAAGCGGATACTATGAGCCGCCTAGAGGATATTTACCTTCCCTATAAACCGAAGCGTAGAACACGTGCAAGTATGGCGAGGGAAAAGGGCTTGGAAGAGCTTGCGGATTTTCTTATAGAGCAAAAAGAGGGAAACTTAGTAGAATTTGCAGAAAAGTTTATTGATTCGGAAAAGAAGGTTGATAATATAGACGACGCTTTATCAGGTGCCCGAGATATTGTAGCTGAAGTTATTGCTGAAAATCTTGAAGTAAGAACGAAAATACGGGATTTATTTTTAGAAGCAGGTAAGTTCTACTCTAAAGTAATTGAAGGACAGGAAGAGTTTGGGCAAAAATATAAGGATTATTTCGATTGGCGCGAACCTGTTAAGGGAATTGCGTCGCATCGTCTATTAGCCATGAGAAGAGGCGAAAAGGAGCAGTTTTTAAACCTTGATCTTGAGGTTCCTTCCGAAGAAGCAATCGCAATTGTTGACAGTCTTTTTATTCATACTTCGAACGATCAGGCGGGCCAAGTAAGATTAGCTATTGAAGATAGCTTTAAACGACTAATTAGGCCGTCTATTGAGACAGAAATTAGGTTAGTGACACGTCAGAGAGCAGATGAGGAAGCCATAAAGGTATTTGCTGAGAATGTGCGTCAACTTTTGTTAGAAGCTCCCATGGGTCAGAAGCGAATACTGGCACTTGATCCTGGCTATCGGACGGGATGTAAGCTAGTTTGTTTGGATGAGCAAGGGAAGTTATTGGTCAATACCACTGTATTTCCCCATGTAGGCATTTCAAGGAAGGAGGAAGCTGCAGAAATTATAAAAGACTTTGTTGAAAAGTATAGAATAGAAGCAATCGCAATCGGAAATGGAACTGCTGGTCGAGAAACAGAAGCATTTGTAAAAAAGTTGGGTTTAGCAAATTGCTCAATAGTCATGGTCAATGAAAGCGGGGCTTCTATTTATTCGGCATCTAAAGTAGCCAGAGATGAATTTCCCGATCAGGATATTACCGTGAGAGGGGCAGTTTCAATAGGTCGCCGCTTGATGGATCCTTTAGCCGAATTGGTTAAAATTGATCCGAAATCTATAGGGGTAGGGCAGTATCAACATGATGTTGACCAAAGTAAATTGCAAAGTTCACTTGATGATGTTGTTGTTTCGTGTGTGAACTCGGTGGGCGTTTCTTTAAATACGGCTTCACGAGAGATTCTATCCTATGTTTCTGGATTAGGGCCAAGTTTAGCTCAAAATATTATTGATTATAGAAATGAGCATGGTGCATTTAGGGATAGAAGTCAGTTGAAGAAGGTTGCCAGATTGGGCGATAAGGCCTTCGAACAATCTGCTGGATTCTTAAGAATTCCCGACTCTAAAAATCCTTTAGACTCGAGTGCTGTGCATCCAGAGCGATATGAACTGGTTAATAAAATGGCTAAAGATATCGGTTGTTCGATTGAAGATCTTCTTAAAAATGAGGACTTAAGAAAGCAAGTTTCATTAAAAAATTATGTAGGTGAAACCATTGGATTGCCAACTTTAACAGATATCATGGCCGAGCTTTCCAAACCAGGTCGTGATCCAAGAGATAAGTTTGAGCATTTTGCTTTTGCAGAAGGGGTGAATGAAATTTCTGACTTGAAAGTAGGCTTGAAACTGCATGGCAAAGTAACAAACATTACTAAATTTGGCGCTTTTGTGGATATTGGAGTCCATCAAGATGGCTTGGTACATTTGAGTCAATTAGCTAATCATTTTGTCAAAGATCCGAATGATATTGTACGTGTAAACCAAACGGTAGAAGTAACAGTTGTTGAAGTTGACGTTGTACGAAAGAGAATAGCGTTGTCTATGAAAACTGATAGGTTAGAAAAGGAAGATGAAAAATCCAATGGCTATAGAGTAAAAAAATCTACATCAAAAGCGAAACCAAATCACACTAACGGCGGGCTGAACAAGAAAATAGAACGTTCAGGCACGGAAAATATGGAGTCGAAACTCGCTGCCTTATTGAAGAAGTTTGGATAATTTATATAATCTACAGTATATTATTAGAGAAAAATCTTTACATTAGTATTCAATGGATACAAAGCAGCCAGGCTTTTTTAAGAGCTACAAGAGCCTTATTTTATTGCTCATTGGAATAAGTTTAGGAAGCGTTATAGGAGTATTTGCTTCTAGTTGGGTAATATATATAAAGCCGATTGGCGATATCTTCTTAAACTTATTATTCACTGCTGTTAGTCCTCTTATCTTTTTTGCAATTACTTCTGCAGTTTCTAATATTGGTCAAGATCATCGGCTAGGTAAGATAATCAGCTATATGTCTCTGGTTTTTTTGGGAACTGTCCTTTTAGCAGCTATATCTATAATCGTTGTTTTTTGGTTTTTTCCCTTAAAATTTACACCCCCCAATATTAGCTCTACTGTGGTTTTACCTGATGAGTCTTTAGCAAGTTGGGGTAATTCTGTAGTTGAATTCTTGACGGTAAATGAGTTCGGTCAATTGCTTTCACGGCAGCATATGTTGGCATTTATCATTTTTTCATTTTTGGTAGGTATGGCTGCTTTAAAATCGGGTCCTGAAGGGAAGAGTTTTAGACAGTTCCTTTATTCCGGAAATGAGGTAATGAAAACGCTTTTGACATTTATAATGAAGCTTGCTCCGATAGGTTTAGGAGCCTATTTTGCATTTCAGGTAGGCACCATTGGTCCCCAATTGTTTGGTGTTTATGCTAAGCCTTTAGCAGTGTACTATATTTGGGGAACTGTTTATTTCTTCGTTTTTTTTAGTTTCTATGCTTTTATTGCTTATCGAACAAATGGAATAAAAAGGTACTGGAAAAATAATATTTTGCCCTCTATCACTGCCCTCAGTACTTGCAGTAGTTTTGCGTGCATTCCCGTGAATTTAGCTGCATCTAAGGCCATGGGTGTACAAGAAGAAATAGGGAATGTTGTTGTTCCTTTAGGCGCATCGCTTCACAAAGATGGTTCGTCCCTTTCCTCTATTGTTAAAATTGTAACTGCTTTTTCAATAATTGGAAGAGATTTCATGGAGCCTAGTACGTTAATTTCTGCCTTAGGAATTACTGTATTGGTCAGTATAGTGGCTGGTGGGATACCTAGTGGAGGGTTTATTGGGGAGTTATTGATGATTACGGTTTATGGATTACCTGTTGAAGCTATCCCAGCGGTAATGATTATTGGTGCTTTAGTAGATCCTTTGGCAACGGTAATAAATTCAACTGGAGATACTGTATCTGCAATGTTGGTAAATAAGCTGATGGGAAATAAATTGGCGCCGGCTTCTGAACAAAACATTAATGTTTAATCCAAAAGTCAAGAATTAAATTACACTTCTAAATTAATAATTAATTAAAGTAGAAAATTTTGACATAGACATTATGCTACCATAGCATTTATATCTATCTTTGTTAGAAAAATCAATATTATATATATGTCCGATAAAGCGTTATTAAAAATAGGAGAAAACACTTATGAGTTGCCCGTCATTTTAGGTACGGAAAATGAAAATGCAATTGATATTTCAAAAATCAGAGATCAGTCGGGATTTATCACTTTGGATCCTGGTTATAAAAATACCGGAGCCACAAAAAGTGCCATTACTTTCCTCGATGGTGAGAAGGGGATCCTTAGATATCGTGGATATCCTATTGAACAATTAGCTGAGGAGTCGTCTTTTATGGAGGTCGCTTATTTATTAATTTTTGGAGAGTTGCCGACTAAGATGCAGGATGAGACATTCCGAATGAGTATTCGAAAACATACCTTGATTCACGAGGATATGAAAAAGTTTTTTGATGGATTTCCTTCCAAATCCCATCCCATGGGGCAGCTATCTGCTTTGGTAGGCGCTTTATCTGCTTTTTATCCTGAATCTTTAAACGTGAATGCTACAGAAGAAGAAGAAAATCTAACCATCATGAAATTATTGGCAAAGATGCCTACCATTGTATCCTGGATTTATAAAAAATCATTGGGGCACCCTGTTCTTTATCCAACCAATAGTCTGGATTATGTTACTAATTTTTTAAACATGACTTTCGGTCAATTGACAGAGAAAATAGAAACGGACCCAATAAAAGTGGCTGCTTTAAATAAGCTTTTGATTTTGCATGCTGATCATGAACAAAACTGCTCCACTTCAACCGTAAGAATGGTAGGTTCGTCTGATGCAAACTTATTCGCGTCTGTTTCTGCCGGGATTTCAGCGCTCTGGGGACCTTTGCACGGAGGTGCAAATCAAGCTGTGATCGAGATGCTGAGAAGCAATTCAAAATGATGGGGGTGACAGCGAAAAGTGGATTGCTAAAGCAAAAGATAAAAACGATCCATTCCGACTAATGGGCTTTGGACACAGGGTATATAAGAACTTTGATCCACGCGCTAAGATTATCAAAAAGGCATCCGATGATTTGTTAGAGCATTTGGGCATTGATGATCCGATTCTAGAGATTGCGAAAAAACTTGAAGATACAGCATTAAGCGATCCATATTTTATCGAACGAAAACTATATCCGAACGTTGATTTCTATTCTGGTATCATTTATCGTGCATTGGGTTTTCCTACTAATATGTTTACCGTATTATTTGCTTTGGGAAGATTACCAGGGTGGATAGCTCAGTGGAAGGAAATGCGTGCAAACAAAGAACCTATAGGAAGACCACGCCAAATATATACTGGATATACTGAAAGGAGTTATACAAAAGTTGAAAAACGAGATTAAAGTAATTTGTCAGCTAAATCGGAGCGATTCAATTTATTGATTTCTCTCCGATTTAGGCATTGATTTCATTTCCTTTTGCCGACTAGCAAGATAATAATGCCTCCTATTATCAGGATTCCTCCAATATAAGGAGGCCAATTTATTTGCTTTTCCTTGTCAGCATTTACTTCTAAAGGTCCGATATCAATAATTTTTTCTTTTTTGGTATAGGAAAATCCGGTCCAAATCAACATAATTATCCCTAAAACCAACACTATTACTCCAATTCCTTTCATTTTTCTTATTTAAAGATTAAAAAGTTTACTGTATAAACGTTAATTCGCGGAAAAAGTTTTAATTTTAAAGCTAATATTGGCATGTAAGGTTAAAAAAAACTATCTTTAGCGCATGTTTCCAACCCTATCCCATTTAATAGAATACTTGACAGGAATATTTATTCCTATGCCTATTCAAACGTTCGGTTTTTTCGTTGCCCTCGCTTTTTTTGCTGGTTATACAGTATTTACGAAAGAAACCCAACGAAAAGAAAAAGAAGGTCTAATAAAACCCTATAAGCGTACGGTTATCCTGGGCAAACCTGCAAGTACATCTGAGATGATTTTAAATGGAATTTTAGGATTTTTGGTTGGATATAAGCTTATATATGCCTTTTTCAATTATAGCGAGCTAGTACAAGATCCGCAAAGTTTTTTATTTTCGACTAAAGGAAACCTTTTTGGTGGTGTTGCCTTAGGAGCGCTCTTTGTATATTGGGTGCATTCTGAAAAGAAAAAGCAGCAATTGCCTAAACCTAAAACTGTTCAAGAAGCAGTTTTACCACACCAATTAATGGGGAATATCTTAGTTTGGGCAGCAGTTTGTGGTTTGTTGGGTGCTAAAATTTTTCACAATTTAGAATATTGGGATGAGTTTATGCGCGATCCTATTGAAGGTATATTTTCTTTTTCGGGTCTTACTTTTTACGGTGGTTTGATTTGTGGTGGGGCGGCTGTATTATTTGTTGCTAATAAATATGGAATTAAGCCACCGCATATGCTAGATATTGGCGGGGTTGGAATGATGCTCGCATATGGCATTGGAAGGATTGGTTGTCAGATGTCTGGAGATGGAGACTGGGGGATTGAAAATGTTAACCCTAAACCCTCGTGGTTGAGCTGGGCACCAGATTGGGTTTGGTCTTTTGACTTTAGACATAATGTGCTAGATTATGGCGTCCCTATTGAAGGTTGTACAGGTAAATTTTGTCATGTTCTTCCTGTTCCTGTTTATCCGACATCCTTTTATGAATTTATTGCCTGTTTAATTCTGTTTGGAGCCTTATGGTTCCTGCGTAAGAGAATCAGAACTGCGGGTATGTTATTTGCTATTTATTTAATTATGAGCGGTGTGGAGCGATTTACTATTGAGTTGATTCGCGTGAATTCAAAATATAATGCTTTTGGTTTGAGCTTTACACAAGCGGAAATGATCTCCGTCTTTATGGTTATCGCTGGTATTATTGGCATCTTTTGGAGTTTAGACTATGCAAAGAAACATCCTGAGACGGTTGCACCGCAAATGAACTAAGAAATAAAGGTACGACGATAACACAATATTATGGATTTGGAAAAGCTTTGTTTAGAAGTGGCTTTGATTGCTAAATCTGTAGGAAAATACATCCAAGAGGAACAGTTAAATTTCTCTATCGCTGAGGTGAAAGAAAAGGGACTTCATGATCTAGTTTCTTATGTTGATAGAGAGGCAGAGCGGTTAATAACAGAAGCGTTAATTCCCTTAATTCCTGAAGCGGGATTTATCACGGAAGAACTAACCCTTTCAAAGGAAGGGAATGAATATAAATGGATAATAGATCCGTTAGATGGTACTACAAATTTCATTCACGGAATTCCAACGTTTAGTATCAGCATTGCGCTGACTTTTCGAGGAATTTTAATAGTAGGTGTGGTTTACGAAATTAATCGCAAGGAATGTTTCACCGCTTGGAAAAATGGAGGTGCATTTCTCAATGGAAATCCCATTTCAGTTTCAAATACAGCTTCTCTTTCAAGTTCCCTGCTAGCAACAGGATTCCCATTTCGTTCAGATGAATTCCTAGACGAGTACCTAGTTGTGTTTAAGACGATGATGCAAAATACACGAGGAATACGTCGAATTGGCTCTGCAGCTGTTGATTTAGCTTATGTAGCTTGCGCTAGGTTTGACTGCTTTTTTGAGTTCAATTTAAATAATTACGATATAGCAGCAGGTATTTTATTAATCAAGGAGGCAGGAGGGAAAGTGATGGATTTTCGTGGAGAAGAAAATATGCTGGAAAAAGGATCGATCATAGCTGGAAACCCAATAATGACCGATCTTGTGTATGCCGAAATTAAGAAGTCGTTTTTATAAATGCTTATAAAGAATCTGCAACTACCTCTTGTACTTCTGGGACCATTCTCTTTAAAAGTCCTTCGATTCCTGCTTTTAGTGTAATCATAGAAGATGGACATCCACTGCATGATCCACGAAGTTCAACCGTAACTATTCCTTCATTTTCATCAAAGGATTGGAAGGCAATAGCACCACCATCTTGTTCTACTGCAGGGCGAACGTAATCATGTAGGATCTGTTGTATCTTTTTTTCAATGTCGGACCCCTCAAAGTTGACATTTTCATCATGGGGTACCTCCTGAATCAATAGTTCAGACTCTACCGCGCCTTTAACAAATTCTTTTAAAATTTCCTCAATATCATTCCAGTCACTATCTTCGGTTTTAGTAACTGTTACAAAATTGCTCGCAAAAAACACACCAGCAACAAAGTTAAATTTGAAAAGTTCCTTTGCAAAAGGAGAAGTCTGTGCAGCTTCAGCATCTGCAAAATCTAAAGAGCCGTTAATCAATAGTTTGTTAACCAAAAACTTTTTAGTTGCCGGATTAGGAGTATCTTCTGTATATATTTTTATAGTTGCCATTTTTGTTTTTATTAAATTACAATTATACGTATAATAACTTATGATATTACATTTGACGATCCCGACTCATTATTTGTGACAATTCTATTAAATATATCCTAATATTTCGGGCTTATGCCTGTGTAATTCCAAGGAGTAATTTTCTTAATTTCGTCTTTTACCGATTCAGAAACATCTAATCTTTCAACGAATCGAGCTATTGTCTCTTTGTTGATGCCTTCATTCGTTCTAGTCAAGTCTTTTAAAGCTTCATAAGGGTTAGGGTATCCCTCTCTTCTTAAGATAGTTTGAATCCCTTCAGCAACTACTGCCCAATTATTTTCTAGATCCTTGCGGATGATCGTTTCGTTTAGTATTAATTTGTTCAATCCACGAAGAATAGATTTTAAGGCAATCAAAGTATGTGATAGGGGGACCCCTATATTTCTTAAGACCGTTGAATCTGTCAAGTCTCTTTGTAGTCTAGAAATAGGAAGTTTAGCCGCAAAATGCTCGAATAAAGCATTTGCAATTCCCAGATTCCCCTCCGCGTTCTCAAAATCAATTGGGTTTACTTTGTGTGGCATTGCGGACGAGCCCACTTGACCTGCGTCGATTTGTTGTTTGAAGTAATCCATAGAGATGTATGTCCAAATATCTCTGCACAAGTCAATCAGAATTGTATTTATGCGCTTTAAGGCGTCACAGTGTGCCGCGAAATTGTCGTAATGCTCAATTTGGGTCGTTATCGTAGAGCGGTGCAAACCCAATTGTGAGTTGATAAATTCGTTTCCAAATAGTGGCCAATCAATATGTGGATATGCAACATGATGTGCGTTAAAATTACCTGTCGCTCCGCCAAATTTTGCAGAGTAAGGGATGTTTTTAATTTGGGATAATTGTGATTCTAAACGCTCTGAAAATACGAGTATCTCTTTCCCTAATAAAGTAGGAGATGCAGCTTGGCCATGTGTACGAGCAAGTAGAGGGACGTCTTTCCAATCCACTGCAAAGCTTTTTAGTAGCTCATGCACTTCATTTATGAACGGAAAATAGACTTCTGATAATGCCGCCTTCCACGCATGTGGGATTGCTGTGTTATTAATATCCTGCGATGTTAGTCCAAAATGGATAAATTCTTTATAACGTTCTAAGCCCAGGATATCAAATCTTTCTTTGATGAAATACTCTACAGCCTTTACGTCATGATTCGTTGTTTTCTCAATTTCTTTCACTTTTTGAGCATCAGCCAAACTAAACTGAGTGTATATTTCTCTAAGGTCAGAGAATTTTGAATGATCAAAAGATGTTAATTGCGGAATATTTTCTAGGCATAATGCGATAAAATATTCAACTTCGATATACACTCTAAATTTTATAAGTGCACTTTCTGAAAAAAAATTAGATAAATCTTTTGTGGAGGAATGATATCGACCATCAATTGGAGAAATTGCAGTGAGAGGAGAAAGCGTCATTTTTTGATTTTTCGTTATTATGTACAAAGATAAACAAAGAGAATGCGCTACGCAATTATATTAAATTGCAATAATAAAAAAGCCTACATGAAAATGCAGGCTTTTTTATCTGTTAAAAGTAATTCTTGTATTAAGCTTAGTTTGCTTCAGCAGAATCAGCAACAACTTCTTCTACAACAATTGTATCAGTTGAATCAGCTTCGATAATTGCTTCTTCTTCAGTGATCACTTCTACTTCTTGTGCTTCTTCTTGTGCTGCTGGCTCATTACAAGCTGCTACCATGAAAGTTAATGCTAAACCGAAGAAACCGAATTTTAATAAATTTTTCATTGTTGATTTTTTAATTTTAAATAAACTAGTTAATTTATCCTTTAATACTCAAATTTGAGAAAGGTAACCCATGCAACTAAAAAGAATTGTAATTTTGTGACTTGTTGGGTTACTTTTCGAATTAAAAAGTATTAAGAAGTGAGTAGAAATCAATCTTTACTAGAGGAAGATAAAGAATTAATAAATGGGATCGCTGAGGGATCAACGGAGTCTTTGAGAATAGTTTATAAAAATAACTTTCCGTTGGTATTGCAATTCATTATTAAAAATAGTGGTAGTGAAGAAGATGCAAAGGATGTATTCCAAGAAGCTATTATTGTTTTATATGATAAAATTAGCAAGGGAGATTTTGAGTTGAGTAGTCGTCTTCAAACGTATATTTATTCGGTCAGTAGATATATTTGGTTGAAGAAGCTGAATAGTAATGAACATTTAGCGGTAACTATTCATCAAGAATTAGAAGAGACACTTGCTATTGCAGATGATTTGGAAGAATCTCAAGCAAAAGAAATGCAGTTCCATTTGATGGAGGAGTCTTTAACTTTATTAGGAGAACCCTGTCAAACGATCATTAAAGATTTTTATATCCACGATCTGTCGATGCAAGAGATTTGTGAGAAGTTTGGATATACGAATGCCAATAATGCAAAGACGCAAAAATACAAATGTTTACAAAGGCTAAAGAAACTTTACTTTAGTTATTAGATATAAAAAACATGAAGAATAATTTGGACTTTATCGAGCGTGCAGATTTGTATATTCGGGATGAATTGAGTGCTGAGGATAAATTAATGTTCGAAAAATATTGCGATGAAAACCCCAGTGCGACTGAAGAATACGATCAATATCGGATTTTACTTCCGAAGCTACGTGAATATCAAATGCGTAAGGAATTAAAAAGAAATATGGAATCAGTATTTTCCGGACAAAAAATCTTAGAATTTAAGAGCAAAAAAGAAATACCGGTGGGAGGAATTAAAGAGGTTTGGCAACGATATAGATATACCGCTTTAGTTGCTGCATCCGTTGCTTTAGTTGTTGTGTTTTCAACTTTATGGATGTCGGGGTTTTACAATAATGTAAAAGAAAGCTCCTATCAATATAGCTTGTTAAAGCGAGATGTGAATACCATAAAACGGAATGTCAACGCTCAGAATGCTGTTATTAAAAATATAAATAATAGTACGGAAGGTAATGCAAATTCCAATAGTTCATACCCCTCGGGTACATATAGTGCTACAGGTTTTGCACTAACTGCAAATGGATTCATAGCCACCAATTATCATGTTATTAGAGAATCCGACTCTGTATATGTCCAGAATTATCAAGGAAATTCATACAAGGCAAAAGTAATCTACATTGATCCGGCTCATGATTTAGCTGTTTTGGAAATCATTGACCCTACCTTTGAAAAGACATCACCGGTTCCCTATACCTTAAAAGAGGAGAATGCAGATTTAGGCCAAGACGTTTTTACGATTGGTTATCCAAGAGAAGAAGCAGTATATGGCAGTGGCTATTTGAGTTCCAATACTGGCTTTGGAGGAGATACGAGCTCATATCAGGTGACGATACCTGTAAATCCTGGAAACAGTGGAGGCCCGGTATTGGATAATAAGGGAAATGTAATTGGGATAATCAGTGGAAAACAAACAGAAACAGACGGTGCAGCCTTCGCTATTAAAACTAATTATCTACTTCAATCTATCAAAGCTATTCCACAGGATTCTTTAAGCAAAGCTTTAGTAATTAGTAAGCGTAACTCCTTAAGTGGTCTGTCACGTACCAATCAAATTAAGAAAATTCAAGACTATATATATATCGTAAAAGTATTTTAAAAATGAAGATATATACAAAAAAGGGGGATAAGGGGCAGACCTCTTTAATCGGTGGTACCCGTGTTCCTAAATATCATTTACGTATTGAAGTCTATGGAACCGTAGATGAATTAAACGTTTACGTTGGATTGATTAGGAGTCAGAATATTGATGCTTCTTTGCAATTAATATTAAAAGAGATTCAAGACCGTTTATTTACCATAGGTTCTTCATTAGCTGCTGATCCGGAAAAATCAAAAATGAAAATTCCTGATTTGTATTTATCAGATATTGAGTTTTTAGAAAAGGAGATTGATAAAATGCAAAGCGAACTGCCTCTTTTAAAGCATTTTATTTTACCTGGAGGTAGTAACCCAATATCATTTTGCCATTTAGGAAGGGTTGTTTGTAGACGCGCAGAGCGGTTATCGGTACAGCTTTCTGAAAATAGTTTTGTGGATGAAAAAGTAATTATATATCTAAATCGCTTAAGCGATTATCTGTTTGTTCTTGGGCGAAAACTTGCTATGGATTCGAATATTGAAGAGTATATTTGGATTCCACGTCTGCCTTCTTAATTTCAAACAATATACAGAAACTATTAAGTTGAAAGATGGAAGGATTTAAGTTAAGGCGCTTATTAATTTGTTTATATCAAAAATTATTCTATTTTTGCGCAAAATTGAATACTAAAAATTTTTGTTTATGTACTGGACATTAGAGTTGGCTTCTCACTTAGAAGATGCACCATGGCCTGCCACAAAAGATGAATTAATAGATTACGGAATCAGATCAGGAGCCCCTGTAGAAGTTATAGAAAACTTGCAGGCTCTTGAAGATGATGGTGAACCTTATGAAAACATTGAAGAGATTTGGCCAGATTACCCTACAAAAGAGGATTTCTTTTTCAATGAAGATGAATATTAATTTATTCATTGGTTGAAACTTCTATAATAGAAAGTCTTTGCTTCATTGCAGGTGGGGATTAACCATTAATTCAACGTCAACAATTCATATATTGTAGGTATCAATGATACCTACAATATATGAATTGTTGACGTTTTTTATTTTTAAGCCATCGAGCACTAAATTATTTAACGCTGGTGCCACTTTTTAAGATTGTACAAGAGCGAGTTAAATTCATCGTTTGGTTTATATTTCATGCTTATTTCTGGGAAGACAATATTGCATAATATAATAATTTTATCTATGTTAGCTATTGCTTAACTTTAATTAATAAAGGAGATAATTATTAAACTAATTAAATTAAAAATGTCCTTGATGTTGGGTTGAAAGTAGATTAAATTATTTTTTTATAAAATGTATTAAGAGCGAAATGAATAAAGATAGACGAGTTGGCATCACCTTTAGCGCATTTGATTTATTTCATGCGGGGCATGTGAAAATGTTAGAAGAAGCTAAAAGGCAATGCGATTATTTAATTGTAGGTCTACAAACTGACCCGACCTTAGATCGGCCAGAAAAAAACAAACCCACCCAGACTGTTGTCGAGCGTTATATTCAATTAAAAGGGTGTAAATACGTAAATGAAATTGTACCCTATGCTACTGAGCAAGACTTAGAAGATATATTGCAGTCTTTTGATATAGATGTCCGAATTGTTGGGGACGAATATATGGAAAGGGATTTTACGGGTCGAAAGTATTGTGAAGAAAAGGGAATAGAACTTTATTTTAATAAAAGAGAGCACCGCTTTTCAAGTACTAGTCTTCGAGAGGAAGTTTATAAAAGGGAAGATGAAAAAAAGAGAAAAGTTTAGAACTCAGTTTGACAGTATAATTAGTAAGAACCAAGCACACTAGAATCTAAAACTAAGCACATCATTATTAGGATGTATTATTATTAGGATGTATTAAAAGTTATATTCATTAACAATGCTTAATATGTCTGCCAATACGTCCTTAAATTTTTTTTGTTACTTTTAGAAATTCTAAATGGAATATGTATTAGTAGCGTGGAGCCATTTGAGTTATTTATTAACTTTGTTGTGAGTGTCAATCTCATTATGGTTTCATTTAAAATCCATTTGTTTTGCGTATTTTATTTACAGCACTTTTTATCATTTGTTTTCATTTTATCACTGGTAATGAAAGAAATAACAATCATTTAACGGCTTTTTATCTTGACGGAAGGGCGCAAGGTACTACTTTTCATATTACTTATTATGCTAAGAACAAGTTAGTAATCAAGCACCACATTGACAGTATTTTTGATGAAATAGACCAGTCTCTTTCAATCTATAAACCTAATACCCTCATCAACAAATTTAATAATTCGATTGTCGGTGTGGAGATGGATAAACACTTGCGATCGGTAGTATTAAAATCGATGGATATCTTTAGAGAGTCGAATGGTATTTTTGATATTACTGTCTACCCTTTAGTTCAAATCTGGGGCTTCGGTACGAATAAGATACTTTCTTTTCCAGACTCTACTTCAATAGATTCTGCAATGGCATATGTTGGAACTGATAAATTAAAAATTGAAGGAATGCGATTAATTAAAAGTATTCCTTCCGTTAAAATCAATGTAAATGCAATTGCACCTGGTTATACTTCAGACCTTATTGCTAATTTTCTAGAAGAAAAAGGTATTAAAACGTATATTGTAGAAGTTGGAGGTGAAATCCGTGTTAAAGGTAAAAAACCAGATGGGAGTTTTATGAGTATTGGAATTGAAGCTCCTGCACAAAACTCATTTGATGTTTCTTTTATTCAAAAAGTAATACAAGTGAAGAATGGTGCCATTACCACAGCTGGTAATTATCGGCAATACCGGGAACAAGGTTCGCAAAGGATATCTCATTTACTTGACGCAAGAACCGGTTATCCAATAAAAAACAATTTAATAAGCGTAACAGTAATTGCAAAAGACGCGATTACGGCAGACGGATTTGATAACGTTTTAATGGGTTTAGGCTTGGAGGATTCTTTTCAATTAATGAAGGGACGAAGGGAAATGGATGCCTATTTCATTTATCAAAAACCTGACGGTTCAATTGCAGATACCGCAACAGCTGGATTTTATAAACTATTTAAATAAAAAACTTAATAAATAAAAAGACTTAAATTAGCAAGATTTAATCACACGTAGCATTTTTTCATTGAGATGCTTATTTCTATTTTAAAACACTTATGCAAGATTTACAAAACGTTACAAAAAACTCTCAATTATATATAAATCGTGAAAATAAATATAGCGCGCACAATTATCATCCTCTTCCAGTTGTTTTAGAACGAGGTGAAGGAGTATATATGTGGGATGTGGACGGGAAAAAATATTATGACTTTCTATCGGGTTATTCAGCAGTCAACCAAGGGCACTGTCACCCTAAGATAGTAAAGGCGATGATTAATCAAGCTCAAAAGTTAACTTTAACTTCAAGGGCTTTTTATAGCGATTTATTGGGAGAATACGCTGAATATATAACTCGGTATTTTGGTTATGATAAAGTTTTACCAATGAATAGCGGCGTTGAAGGTGTGGAAACGGCAATCAAAATAGCTCGACGCTGGGCATATGAAACAAAGGGGATTAAAGAAAATACCGCCAAAATCATTACTGTTGAAGGAAACTTTCATGGACGAACTTTAAATGTCATTTCCTTTAGTACAGACCCTTCTTCAAGGGATGGCTTCGGCCCTTTTATGCCAGGATACAATATAATTCCATATAATGATTTAGATGCATTAGAAAATGCGTTAAAAGATGAAAGCGTAGCGGCATTTTTAGTAGAACCAATCCAAGGAGAAGCTGGAGTATTTGTTCCTGACGATGGATATTTATCTAAAGCTTATGCTCTTTGCAAGGCATCTAATGTTTTATTTATTGCAGATGAAATACAAACTGGTTTAGCTAGAACGGGTAAATTATTAGCCTGCGATCACGAGAATGTTCGACCTGATGTATTAATTTTAGGGAAAGCATTAAGTGGCGGAACTTTTCCAATATCAGCAGTATTAGCAGATGATGCAATTATGCTATGTATTAAGCCCGGAGAACATGGTTCAACCTATGGGGGCAATCCACTTGCATGTAAGGTTGCAATCGCTTCTCTAGAGGTGTTAAAAGAAGAAAATTTAGCTGACAATGCTGCAGAATTAGGGGTTTACTTTCGTGACTCAATCAGGGGGTTTAAAAATTCAATCATCAAGGAGGTGCGTGGCAAAGGCTTATTAAATGCGATTGTTATCGATCATCCCAGTGAAGATGCAGCTTGGAGACTTTGCTTAGATCTAAAAGAAAAGGGACTTTTAGCTAAACCCACTCACGGGGATAAGATTAGATTTGCCCCGCCTTTGGTAATTAATAAAGATCAAGTAGCTGATTGTTTGTCGATTATAAATGGATGTTTAAATAATTTAAAATAAATTTGGAACAGTGTCACTGGAACACTATCTTTGATAATTCATAATATAGGTTTATAATTGGTTAGTAAAGGTTTCCATTCTCCCCGTTTGGAAACCTTTCTTATTATTATCCATTTTGAAAGATCGATACTAGCAACCAGACTGTCCCAATAGCCAGTAAATAATAGCAAAAAGAATAATAGTTCCGAAGCAACCACCGCCCCATTTCCATGCTACTCCTCCAGCTATTAATGTTCTTAGCCAATTTTGCATATATATTGTTTCGGTTAGTTTATATATTAACATCCGTTCAGGTTTTTTGTTTCGGAAATTGTTACTAGATATGCGACCTAGTTCTAAATTCTTATCTTTGTGAAAAACCTTTTAATATGCAAAATATCAAAGAATATGTCAAAGAGAATAAGCAGCGTTTTTTAGATGAGCTGTTTGAACTGTTACGTTTTCCATCAGTAAGTGCAGATCCAAAATATAAGGGGGATGTTCAAAAGGCTGCTGAATTTGTGGCTCAAAAGCTTCGCGATGCTGGTGCTGAAAAAGTAGAAATTTGTCCTACCGCTGGACATCCTATTGTTTATGCAGAGAAAATAGTTGATGTGAAACTTCCAACTATTCTAGTCTATGGTCATTATGATGTTCAACCTCCAGATCCATTGGAACTATGGGATACACCTCCTTTTGAACCAACTGTTCGAGACGGAAAAATCTTTGCTCGTGGTGCATGTGACGATAAAGGCCAAGTCTATATGCATATAAAGGCTTTTGAAGCAATGCAGAATACTAATGGACTTCCATGTAATGTAAAGTTTATGATTGAAGGAGAGGAAGAAGTTGGATCTGATAATTTAGGGGTTTTTGTTAAAGAGAATAAAGAACGGCTACAAGCAGATGTGATTTTAATCTCAGATACTTCAATGATCAGTCTTGAAAATCCTTCCATAGAAACAGGACTAAGGGGGCTGTCCTACATAGAGGTAGAGGTGCAGGGACCAAACCGAGATTTGCACTCAGGAGTATATGGAGGTGCGGTTGCAAATCCGGCGACGATTTTGGCTAAAATGATTGCTTCTTTACATGACGAAAATAATCATATCACTATTCCAGACTTTTATAATGACGTTGTCGAACTAAGTAAAGAGGAACGTGATGCTTTGAATAAGGCCCCTTTTGATATTATCGAATATAAAAAGGATTTAGGGATAGATGAAGTTTGGGGTGAATATGGTTACACAACTTTAGAGCGTACAGGTATTCGCCCTACTTTAGAAGTAAATGGAATTTGGGGCGGCTATATTGGTGAAGGCGCCAAAACGGTTCTTCCTGCAAAAGCTAACGCAAAAATATCTATGCGTTTAGTTCCTAACCAGGATTCCGACACAATTACAGCTTTATTTACGAAACACTTTGAAAGTATTGCGCCAAAAGGTGTCACTGTTAAGGTGCGCCCTCATCATGGAGGAGAACCTGCGGTTACCCCAACAGATAGTATTGCGTATAAAGCAGCTGAGAAAGCAATCTTAGAATCATTCGGTAGGCTTCCAATTCCTACTCGAGGTGGGGGCAGTATTCCCATCGTTTCTTTGTTCGAAAAGGAATTAGGATTAAAGACAGTTTTACTGGGATTTGGCTTGGACAGTGATAATCTGCATTCACCAAATGAAAAGTTCGATATCGCGAATTATATAAAAGGAATAGAAACTATTCCTTTATTTTACAAATATTTCAATGAGCTTAACTAGTTAAAAAGTTGAGACAAAGATGGCCGTTATTCAAAGAATATGCGGCCATTTTGCATTTTTTCATATCTTTGAATAATTGAATAAATTAAATCATAGCATGGCAAAAGCATTTATCGCCCATTTGGTACAAGCGTTTGAAACACCTCTAACGAATTCTGTACTCATTTTTGCCATTATATTATTCATTATTCTTTTATCGCCGATCTTGCTTCGAAAGATTAGAATTCCTGGAATAATAGGTCTAATATTATCTGGAGTTGTAATTGGACCTCATGGTTTAAATGTCCTTGCTCAATCCTCTGCAGTTGATCTTTTTTCAACAATTGGATTGTTGTACATTATGTTTATAGCTGGTTTAGAGTTGGATATGAATGAGTTTGAAAAAACAAAACATAAAAGCATAACCTTCGGTTTCTTTACTTTTGCAATACCGCTGATAGTAGGATATCCAATATGTTATTATTTTCTTGGCTATAGCGTAAATTCTAGTATTTTAATAGCAAGTATGTTTTCAACACATACCTTAGTCGCTTACCCTATTGTAAATAGCTATGGGATTGCTAAGAATGAAGCGGTAGCCATTACAGCAGGTGGAACCATTTTAACCGATACAGCCGTCTTAATTATCTTAGCAATTATCGTTGGAGCATCTCAGGGTTCACTTGATCAAGATTTTTGGATTGGTTTATTAATTTCTTTCGCTGTTTTTCTATTTATCATGCTTGGAGTAATTCCTCGGATAGCAAAATGGTTTTTTCAAAAGGTAGAAAGCGAAAAGACAGCAGATTATATTTTTGTATTATTTATCGTATTTTTCGCAGCATTTTTAGCTGAAATAGCTGGTTTAGAGCCGATTATTGGTGCTTTCGTTGCAGGATTAGCTTTAAATAGATTAATACCACACTCTTCGGCATTAATGAATCGAATAGAATTTATCGGAAATTCTATTTTTATTCCTTTCTTTTTGATCAGTGTGGGAATGATTGTAAATGTAAACGTGCTTTTGGAACACCCTTCTGCATGGCTTATTGCGGGTACATTGACTATTGTTGCAATATTTGGAAAGTGGTTGGCATCGTGGACGACGCAGAAAGTATTTAGATATTCAGTGGCACAGCGACAAGTAATCTTTGGACTCAGTAGTGCACATGCGGCGGCTACCCTGGCTGTTATTATGGTAGGTTATGAAGCTGGGATTATCGATGAAGAAGTTTTAAACGGAGTAATACTTCTGATTTTAGTCACTTGCATTGTAGCAACAATTGCTACTGAAAGAGCATCGAAGAAGGTTTTATTAGAAGGGGAGCAGGATTTGGTAAATTCAGATGACAAGTCGTTTGATGATGAACAAATCGTTTTGCCCATTGCTAATTTGAATAATATGGAAATCCTTTTGGATATCGCTACCTTAATTCGAAATAAAAAATCTAGGAATCCACTTACAATCCTTTCTGTAGTTCCTAATAATGAAATGGCAGAAATTAATCTAAAGAAAGCCCGCAAAAACCTCGATTCTATTGCAAAATACGCCTCAGGAAGTGAAACTGAGGTTAACGTAATGGCAACAATTGATTTTAATATCGCTGGCGGTATAAGTAGGGCATCGAAAGAAGTATTAGCAAATTGTATTCTATTGGGTTGGCCTAGTAAAACAAATATTATTGATAAATTGGTAGGTGAAAAAACGGAAAGTATTCTGAATCGGACAGATATAAATATTTTTATGTGCCATCTAGAAAAACCTTTTATTAGCCAAAAAAGAATTGTTCTATTTTCACCCCCTATTTCTGAATCTGAAAAAGGATTTGCTTATTGGATGACTAAGGTGTCAAAGTTAAGTCAAGAGCTGAGCTTACCTTTAGTTATAGTCTGTAATACTCGGACTGAAAAAGCTATAACTGCCTTTATCAATTCGAGAAAGATTAGTTTAAATGTCGAATTTATTAGTCACTATAATTGGGACGATCTTAGTAGTTTACGGCCGTATGTAAAAGATGAAGATTTGCTAATTGTTGTTTCAGCTCGAGCAGGTGAAGCTTCGTACAATGTTTCTTTTGATAGCATTTACGCAAAATTAGATCGAGTTTATAATAACAATAACCGGATTTTAGTCTATCCAAGTCGTAGAAAAAACTATTTAATAGATGATTTTGTTGATGTTTCTCATGGACATTCATCTGGAACTGACACGATTCTTAGACTAGGTAAACGCTTTGGTGAAATTTGGAAAAAATAAAATGAAAAAGTATGATTAATATAATGTTAGTTGAAGATGATGTTACTTTTTCAACAATTCTCGAAAATTTCTTGAAAAAGAATGGATATAATGTAGATCCTTATTTTTCAATTAAAAGTGCATTGAAAGCAATAGAAGAATTCAAATTTGATTTATATTTAATGGATTATCGTTTGGGGGATGGAAATTGTTTGGAAATAATGGATGCACTTCACGAGAAAGGTTTGAACCCACCAGCTATAGTAATGACTGGTTTTGATGACGTAAGGACGGCTGTGAAAGCCATGCGAAAAGGTGTTTATGATTATATAACAAAGCCAGTCAATCCTGAGGAGTTGTTAATGATCGTTAAAGAGTCTCTAAAGGTAGATACAAATGGTGCGTCAAGTAGTCTTAAAACTATTGTAAATAAAGCGATTTCGAAATCTCCTAAATATGTCGAAGGCAAAAGTAGATTGGCAAACAAATTACAAGAATATATTCAGTTAGTCGCTCCAACAGATATGTCTGTATTAATAAGTGGAGAAAGTGGCACAGGAAAAGAGTATGTGGCACGTGCTATTCATCAAAATAGCAAACGCGCTGATAAACCTTTTATTTCAATTGATTGCGGCACACTTTCAAAGGAATTGGCTGCCAGTGAGCTCTTCGGTCATATTAAAGGATCTTTTACTGGCGCATTGAACGATAAAAAAGGTCAATTTGAAGAGGCATCTGGAGGAACACTTTTCTTAGATGAAATAGGAAATCTTAGTTATGATGTTCAAATTAAATTATTGCGAGCGTTACAAGAACGGGTCATTCAGCCGATAGGCGCTAATAGAATGATTAAGGTAGACGTACGGGTTATCGCTGCAACGAATGTTGAATTGATAAACGGAGATTCTGCTGTGAATTTTAGAGAAGATTTGTATCATAGGATTAATGAATTTGAAATACGTGTGCCCGCTTTAAGGGATAGAGGGACAGATTTATTTATCTTTACAGATTACTTTATCAATGAGGCAAATATTGAACTGGAAAAAAATGTTACTTCCATTAGCGATGAAGTGAAAGCCATTTTTAAAAAGCATGATTGGCCAGGAAATATACGTGAATTAAAAAATGTTATCAAAAGGATGATTCTTTTAACAATTGGTCCCGTTGCTGAAGTAACTTCTTTACCAGATTATATGGTTTACTCTTTAAAGAATAGGGACGAAACTCCAAGTCTGAATGGAGATGATTTGAAGTCGCAAAGTGAAGCACACGAAAGAAAATTAATTTTAGAGGTATTGGAAAAAGTAAAATATAACAAGAGCAAAGCTGCACAACTTTTGAATATTGATAGAAAGACATTATATAATAAGCTTGAGAAATATAACATCTCTTAAATTTTTACATTAATCCCAAAGGGTGAAATAGCGCTAAATGTTTCACCCACTATAAAACAGTTTTTTCTTTATTACTTAAGTAATCGATAAAATGTAAAAGTTGTGTTTCTATTTTATTAACTACTTCAATGTCAACAATTTCCCCATTTCGTGCATCGATTTCACACTTGCGCAAACTGAATGCAATTTTATCTTGCCCTAGTTGAGCGCTTCGACCGGCTAAACGATGGAATAATATTTCAGCATCAACAATATTTTGTTTTCTTACTGCAGATTTTAAATTCATTAAATCATCTAAGGAATCCTTAATAAAAAGATTAATAATTTTATTAAGTTCTTTCGGATCGTCATAGATCATGGGTAGTATCCCTAAATCTACCTCCTTGGAAATATTTTGAAAGTTTTTTGAATTAATAATACCTAAAATTTCTAAAAGTTCAGCTTCTCTAAACGGTTTAACTAATAAACCATTGAAGCCTTCAGAAAGTATCTTTGATCTTTCTTCCGCGAGAGCTTGAGCAGTAAAGGCAATTATTTTTACTGACTCGCTTATTTTGTTTCTCAAGATATTGCTTAATTCACTTCCTGAAATACCGGGCATTCGCAAATCCATTAAAATGTGACTTACCTCAGGATCTAATGGTTCTTCAAGTAAGGCTTGAGGGGAAGAGAAAATTTTGTGAGGGATTTTATTATTATGTAAAATAGTATTACATAGTTCTAGTATAAATGTATCATCGTCAACAACCCATACTTTGTTTACCAATCCATTTTGAGTAACCGTTCTATCATTTCGGGCAATAAGATTTAATTTATCACTACTCAATAAAGACAGATAAACGGTAAAGCAACTTCCTCTATTTAATATACTACTTACTTTAATTTCCCCACCCATTCCTTCCACTAACGTTTTTACAATGCTCAACCCTAATCCACTTCCAAAACTTTCGCCGGAATTGTGAAAAGGGCCCCTTTCAAATTCGTTAAAAATAAGTTTTTTGTCTTTATCATTTATTCCTATGCCTGTGTCTGAAATGCTAAATTCTACATAGGTCTTATCCTCAGATTCAATTGCTTTTAAGCTAATTGTGATTGTCCCTTTAGCTGTGAATTTAATGGCGTTGCTAATTAAATTAAATAGTATTTGTTTAATGCGAAATGGGTCCGCCAAAACATAACCTGTACCCTCTATTTGTTCCTCGAAATTAAGAGTCAACTGCTTTTCATTTGCGTGTTGCTGCATTGCTTTAGCCACATCATTCACTATTTTTGGAAGAAAGATAGTTTTTTGATTGAAGATAAATTTCCCCGAAGTTATCCTATTGTAGTCTAATATTTCATTTACTATTTGCAATAAATGTTCCGATGCATGGTGTATTATATCTACCTTTTCATCTTCTTTTGAGGACTTCATTAGTTGTTCGGTATAGCCAATAATAGATTGAAGAGGAGTACGCAATTCATGGCTCATATTAGAAAGGAAACGCTGTTTAGCTACGCTATGATATTCGGCTTCTTCTTTTGATTTTTCTAAGGCTTTCCGATATGAAGTCGCTTTTCTAATGTCATCTAGTATAAAGTAAATTAAAATGGACATTATCAGAAATGATCCTAAGAGTATATAGCTAATTTTTGAAACACTTTTATTGACAACAATCTGAGCATTTTTTGCATCAAGTTCCATTTGGTTTTTAGCCTCGGCTTCGACCTCATAAAGAATATCGACCATGTTGTTTACTAAAACATTCCCTGCAATCGCGAGCTCAGTCTCTGTATCAATGAATATTGAATTTTGTTGAACCTGTTTGTTCTTAAGATGTTGGATGGCTTGATCAATTTTTACTTTAGCGGTTTTTTCAGGATCTTTATTTAATGTGTCAACTTGAATGCTTAATTCCTCATGTACAGCTTTCTGATTTATATCATCATTTTTATTTTGTACTTGTTTTCTATTTATCCCGAAAATCTTTGCAAAGAAACCCCGATCATCTTTCTCTTTAATTTCCTTTTGTGGAGGATTTAAATTGTTAGTTATAGTGGTTTTAATGGTTCTTTCCGTCGTTATTAATTTATTGTTGTCTTCAGGTGTATTTCGAATAAGCTCATTAATATTATGAATTTGATTCGTTAATATAGAATTGTCTATAAGGTTTTTTCTTACTTGCACATATGATAAAAATAATTTATTCCGTTCTTTTAGCAACTCGCTTATGGAGTCAATTCTTTGACGTTGTGTGGGACTGCTCGAATATAGACTTTTCAATGAATCTAGACGGGCAAAGACGGATTCTGAGTCACCGATATAATTTGGATAAGCACTGTCTGCTGGTAAAGTCCGATCTGCAGGTATCAAAATTTGGGAACGTTGGATTTGGTCTAATTGCAAGATGTCTCGAGAGATTTTCCCAACTAGGTTTAGCTTTTCATTTGGCGATGAAATGCTATCGACTGTTTTTAGCATTTCATCAAAGGTTAACTTACTGATTGTGTAAGCTAATCCCAATGCCATACAAGAAGCCAGAAATACAAAGACTACTTTTTGTTGAACTTTTTTTCCTGTTTTACTTTCTGAATGTTCCATTAATAAATTGTTGATAATCAGTCATTACAAATAATATGCCTAAATAAATATACAAATTAAAAACTGTCTTTGTGTCATTTTAACGCCTTTTTTGCGGTTCAGTTAAATACGCAGCCATAAATAATGGGAAATTATCCATTCATACACTTTTGCATACCGTTAATATAGTTGGGCTTACATCCTGGTTTTTTATGATATACCTTTAATCTATCAAAGGGATAAATGTAAAATCAACACAATCCTTCAAACGAAATTTAACTATGCGGGGATTAAAAATGAAAAAAGAAATACTAATTATCGATTTCGAACCCAACATTCTCGAACTCTTAAGTCTTATACTTTCCGAAGACTACAAAGTAGTTCCAAAGCCTAGTTGCTACGACGCTCTTTTGTGGTTGGAATATAGACCAAATCCCGATTTGATATTATTGGATCCTGAGATGCCATGCTTTGATGGTGTGGAGTTTATTAAGTCGCTTAAAGTGAGCGGTTTATATCGAAATATTCCGATTGTAATTCTAACAAATAAAGAGGAATCTTTTTTATTAAGAAATATGCCACCAAATACAACGGAAGGTTCAATAAAGAAGCCTTTTAATCCTATTCGATTGAAAGAGAAAATAGAACAAATTTTAAAATATCAAAATAATAAAAATGAATTGGAAAGGTTCTATAACTGAGAGTCAACATCTTCAATCGAGAATAGTGTACACCGGTTTGGAAGTCTCCGACTTAATAAATATTAAGTTAAGAGACAACTTTCAAATAAGCGCTTTCGAACAATTGGAGCAATTGGAAGAGTTCTTAAATGCACAGACGCTTCTAACAACCCCAGAAATAATAATGATGGAGGTCAATAGAGAGAATTCAAAACGGGTTTTTGAGTTAGTGAAAAAGATTCAGGAGAAGCCATTGACATGTGGATTACTAATTATCATTATTGCTCTTCATCATGATGATAATAACAAAGCAAAAGCAATTGAATTAAAGGTTCATGATTATTATGAATGTCCATTTGATGTGGAAGAGCTGAATCAAAGATTGAAGTTTCTTGTTAAGTTTAAACTAATTAAATTCGATATCCAAAAGCTATCAGTTGACGTAAAGAAGAGGTATAAAATGCCACTTTATAAGCGAATATTTGATGTTATTATTTCTCTCCTTATTATTTTATTACTCTCACCAATATTTCTTCTTTTGCCCCTCTTAATTAGATTGGAGTCGAAAGGGCCAATACTTTATAAAAGTAAACGGGCGGGAACAGGGTATAAAATATTTGATTTTTATAAGTTCAGGTCAATGAATTGTGATGCCGATAAGCAATTAAAAGAACTCTCTAAATCTAATCAGTACGCAAATGAAAACGAAACTGTATTTGTAAAGATCAAAAATGATCCTAGAGTAACCAAGATAGGAAAATTTATTAGAAAGACGAGTATGGACGAATTGCCACAGTTGTTTAATGTTCTAAATGGTGATATGTCACTTGTTGGTAACCGACCCTTACCTTTATATGAAGCAGAATTATTAACATCAAATGAGTGGTGCACTCGATTTCTGGGACCGGCTGGTATCACAGGCTTATGGCAAATTACTAAAAGAGGAAAAGGGGAAATGTCAGATATTGAACGTAGAAAACTAGATAATTATTATGTTGACCATTCTTCACTTTTTTTTGATTTGAAGATAATCGCTCTTACTCTACCTGCCATATTTCAAAAGGAAAACGTATAAGATAAAAACACATAACATGGAAAAAAAAATGCTCACTATTATCTTGACTACTTTTATGTTTATTAGCATGGTTTCAGCACAGGAATCAGTTATCGGAGATATTAATTATGTTCAATTGGAACAATTTATTGAGATGGCTAAAGCTAACTATCCAAAAAGCAAGATTATGATTTTGAATGAAAGAAAATCAAGAGATCTAGTTCCAATGGAAGCTCTCGGTTACTTAGATATGTTTAACGCTTCGTATTATTATAGGCCCAAGGATAGAAGTGCGATTAATCCAGAAAACCCATATATTTTTAATGGAATTCAATATGGTGTAAGCTTAAGTTTAGGTTCATTTTTAGAGAAGCCATTTCGTATAAAGCAAGCAAAAATAGATCGTGAAATTGCAAAATTGGAAAGTATAGAGTATGAAAACGTTTTAAAGCTAGAGGTCAAAAACAGGTATTACATGTATATTTTGATGCAAAAAGAACTGAAATTAAAAACACAAGCCGCACAAGATTTCAAGGGTATAGCAGATGATATCGCTTTACGTTTTGAGAGAGGAGAAGTCGAGCTTGGACAATATAATGATTCTAAAACCACATTAACTGGAGCAAATTCTTCCAAAATACAAGCAGAAGTAGCATATCTGCAAGCAAAAGATCAATTAGAGGAGATTATTGGGAAAAAATTAACGGAAATAGAAGGAATATAATATATCAACTTATGGATATCAGGGCATTTTTAAAAAAAGCAAATCGCTATAAATGGGTATTAATCATTATGCCCATCATCGCGGCTGCAACCACTTATTTTTTAGTGCAGAAAATGCCTAAGCAATATAAATCACAAGCTAGAATTTCTACGGGTTTGGTTGATCCTTCGAAGCAACTTACAATGAGCCGGTCTGCGGATTATTTTTCGCAAGGTCAACAATTTGGAAACATCATGGAAATGATGAAGATGAAAAAGATGATGAGCATTCTCTCTTATAAACTTATTCTTCATGATCTGGAAAAGCCAGAACAGGCCTTTAGAAAAGAGAGTGAAGTGGTGAAAAAGTTGAGCCCAAATGACAGAAAGGAAGTGATTGAAATCTTTCATAAAATGTTATCGGAAGGAAAAACTCTCAGCTTATCTGACAATAGTGGAAAATATAAATTGTTAGATCTTGTTAATTCTATGGGTTATTTAGATGAATTTAATAAAAAACTCAATATTTCAAGAAAAGACAATAGTGATTTTATTGATGTTGATTATATTTCCGAAAACCCTTTATTGTCAGCATATGTAGTCAATACCCTTGCAGATGAATTTATCTATACTTATGGTGTGAATGTGAATCATAATCAGGAAGAATCAATAGCCCTTCTTGATTCCTTATTGAAAGAAAAAGAGGAAGTTATGAATGCAAAAAACAATGCATTAAAATCTTTCAAAATGAGAAATGGAGTATTGAATGTCAGTGCACAATCCGAAATGGTATACCGTCAGATTAGTTCTAACGAAGAATTACGAGCTCAGACCATTAGAGAAATTCAGTCATTAACAGGTGCCATTGCAGGAATCGATGAAAGATTGAAAAACAGTAGAAGTGAGGATACTAGAAAGGCTCTTGTATCCGATAATACGGAGATTATTGCATTAAAAACACAGATACAAGAAGCTAATGAACGATATGTAGATAATAACTTTAATGCAACAGATAAAAAATATGTGGATGACCTTCAACAAAAACTATCAAGTTTAATTGCAAGTAGTTCACTGCAAGTTTTTGAAGATCCCAAATCCAGTCGTCAAAGTCTTCTTTCACAAAAAAGGCAGATGGAGGTAAGTTTAGATTTGGCGAAAAATAGTTTGGCCTCTATTAATTATGAATTAAATCAAGCTAAAGGTAGGTATAACAAGATGGTACCGTTCGATGCTGGAATATTAAATTATGAAAGAGATGCTGAAGTTGCAACTAAAGATTATCTAGAAACTTTGAACAAATCTAGTCAAAGTTCAATGGAATCAAGTACAGGGTTGAAATTGCAGATTGCGCAAGTTGGGTTACCAGGGCCTGCAGAGTCGTCAAAAAAAGTTCTATACGTTGCAATTTCAGGAATTACAACTTTTTTTGTTTGTTTATTGGCTCTGCTAATAGGATTTTTGCTTGATAATAGCATAAATACTAGTGAACAACTAGCCATGGCGACAAGCAGCCCTGTTGTGGGGCAATTAAATATTATTAATGAGTCAAAGCCCAGTTTGAAAAGTATTTGGGGAAGTAATTTAGCTATTAAAGAGCATGTTATACATAAGGACCTACTTCGGTCAATTCGATTTGAATTAGATGGAGATTTCGGATTAAATGGTTGTAAAATATTAGGAGTTACAAGTATTTCAGATGGTGTAGGCAAGTCATTTCTTTCGTCAGGGTTAGCTTACGCATTTGCGAAGACGAATAGAAAGGTATTACTTATCACGGAAGATATTTTAGAAGTATCCAATGAGAAACCAGGTGTAAATGAATTAATTCCGCACCAAGCGTTTGAGGAGTTTTTGATAAAAAGAGAAATTCAAATTGAAGATTTAATTACCGTTCTAAACATTAATCCAAATAATGATTCGCTATTTGAAATTCAAAGTATTCATAATTTGAAACTCAGTTTCGAAGAACTTAAAAAGGAATTTGATATAATAATAATTGATATAGAGAGCTTAAAAGAAGTAAACAAAGCTAAAGAATGGCTCTTATTTGTTGATCGAATCATCGCGGTATTTGAAGCCGGGAATGATCTTCAATACGAAGACTATAAACAAATTGAGTATTTAAGAAATCATAAAGATTTTATGGGTTGGGTCTTAAATAGAAGTAAGTTAAGTAATAATAAGTCCACCAAAACTGCTTAAAACAAAGATATGCACTTGTTAAACTCTGGATCTGATTTAAAAAAGCAAATTATTTTTTCTTTTTTCGGATTAATTATATCCCTTTTGGCAAGTATATCAATCCTTAAAATGGATATTCTCGGTCCTATTATCTTGGTTTTGGCCTCTGTTTTAATCGTTTATTTTATTTTTTTATTTAAAGATCCAAAGCTTGGATTAATTTCTCTAGTAATTTATTGTTTTTTATCTGGATTTATTGGAAGGGAAATTATAGAATTGCCATCGGGTATTTATGAAGCGCTACTGTTAACAACTTGGATTGCTGCAGTTTTTGTATATAACTCTAAAGATCTGCTAATAATTAACAATGACTTTTGCACTCTTATATCAATCTGGTTTATTATTAGTGTTTTGGAGGTAGCCAATCCTGCCGGGGCCAGCATACTTGGGTGGATGGCAGAAATAAGAACCATAGCTTTGTATCCTTTATTGATAATTCCTTTAGGTTTTATGTTAATAAAAACGAATAGAAACTTAAATTATTTTTTAGTTTTATTTCTAGTTTTAGCATTGATTGCTTGTTTGAACGGTATTAGACAGCAACACCTTGGGTTAACTGAAAATGAATATTTATTTTTAGATGATAATCCAACCCACGTATTATGGGGTAAGATACGAATATTTTCTTTTTATGATGCAGCTCAATTTGGCTCTTTTCAAGCACAGTTTGCAATAATCTCAAGCGTGCTGGCTTTTGGTAATTTTAAACTGTGGAAAAGGCTAGTTTTATTAGGGGTGGCTTGCTTATTTCTTTATGGTATGTTGATTTCTGGAACTAGGGGGACTATTATTGTAGTTATTATAGGTGCTTTTACAGCTATATTATTGAGTAAAAGCTATAAGATACTACTAGCAGGAACTTTTTTTATGTTACTTGTTTTAGGGGGGTTAAAATATACACATATAGGTGATAGAAATTATAATATTTATCGTTTCAGGTCTGCTTTAAATCCTGGTGATGCTTCCTTAAACGTCAGATTATCCAGTCAAGAATTGTTCCGCGAGTATTTAAAAACCAGACCATTCGGAGGAGGATTAGGCGTAACAGGACATTTTGGTCATAAGTTTAATGCCGACAAATATTTGTCCACAATTGAGCCTGATAGTCTGTGGGTAAAGATTTGGGTAATGTATGGTATAGTGGGATTTGTTTTTTGGTTCTGTATGTACATGTATATTATTGGTCAAGCATTTGGTATCATATGGAATATAAAAAATGAAAAGTTAAGATTTAAGTTAATTGCGTTATTATCAGGAGCTACTGGGATTTTCTTTTGTAGTTATGGTAACGAAATTATGAATATAATGCCATCATTACTTGTTGTATCCTTATCCTTAATGATGGTATATCAAGGCCCCCTGTTGGATCGAGAGTCAGCGTCAAAACAATGAAAAAAAAATAAATTATTAAACAATGCCATTTGAAATATTTTTAATTCCGGGCTTACTATTTGGCCTATTAGGTTTTTATCGCGGGTTGAAAAAGAAAAACCAGTTAGACGAAGTTTTAAAAAAGAGACATTAACAATAAATTTATTCTATGAAATCGATTTGGATTTTATTGCAAGCTTTGATCGGCTATAATTTAGTTGTTCCAATTGCTTTGTATGTAATCTACTCTGCAAAAAGAAAATCATTTTCTAATTTTCAAAATGAAGACTCGTTACCTAACAAAAAAAAATTAGACCAATTTAAGCGCTCTCAGAATTACTATGATTATGCTATTATAGTAACGGCTTATGAAGAAACAGCACTATTATTTCCACTCGTCGAATCGATCCTAAAGATGGATTACAACAATTATTTGATTTACATAGTTGCTGATAATTGTGATGTTTCCACACTGAAATTTGATAATGAAAGAATTATTCTTCTTCGACCCGAAACGGTGTTGGCAAGTAATACCAAATCGCATTTTTATGCTATCAGTCATTTTAAGCGGAAACATGAAATATTAACAATTATTGATAGCGATAATCTAGTGCATCCTCAGTATTTAAAGGAATTAAATAAGTACTTTGATCTGGGATTTAATGCAGTTCAAGGAACACGTACCGCTAAGAAAACTAACTCTACAATTGCACGTATAGATAGTGTTAGAGATATCTATTATCATTTTTATGATGGGAAGTTGTTGTTTGATTTGGGATCCTCTGCAACTTTATCTGGCTCGGGGATGGCATTTAAAACAAACCTATTTATAGATTGCCTAGATAAAAAGGAGATTAGTGGAGCCGGTTTTGACAAGGTATTACAAGCTCAAATTGTAATGAAAGATGAAAGAATTGCATTCGCTAGTCAGGCAGTTGTCTATGATGAAAAAACCAGCCATTCACAACAACTTGTAAATCAGCGATCTCGTTGGATAAATACCTGGTTTAAATATTTTTCTTTTGGATTCGAGCTTATTAAAATGGGTATTATAAATAAAAGCTTAAACCAGTTTTTATTTGGTCTAATTTTATTGCGGCCTCCTTTATTTATCTTTATCTCGCTGTCTTTCAGCTGTTTGTTGATCGAATTAGGATTGAAATCTGAATTTGTCTATTTATGGTTATTAGGCTTTGCTGCCTTCTCCATAAGTTTTTATATCTCATTAAAACAAAGTAAAGGGACAAATATCAATTACAACTTCTTACTGGGTATACCCAAATTTATATTTTTTCAATTTCTTTCTTTATTTCTTGTGAAAAGTGTGAATAAGCGATCAGTTGCTACTAAACATCAAATAGATTTATGATGAAATCAAAAAAAAAAATGAATAGTTCAATAACTTCAAAAATAAAAGCGAATTTAACTTTAAAGAAGTTGGCTTTGTGGATGTTAATCCCGTCGAACCAGTATAAACCTCGTTTATGGGTAAAGTTGATATTAAATCCCTTCAAACATAAAAGGGGAAAGGGTTCTGTCATTCAGCGGCGTACTAGAATGGATTTGTTTCCATATCACAAATTTGTACTTGGTGAGGGCAGTTTAGTTGAAGATTTTTCGACAATTAACAACGGTGTTGGAGATGTTTGCATTGGAAATAAAACTGTCATAGGTATAGGTAGTACATTAATTGGTCCTATTACCGTTGGAAATGATGTAATGATTGCGCAAAACGTAGTTGTATCTGCGCTTAACCATGGTTATGAAGACGTGTCAACTTCTCCATCAATGCAAAAAGTTATTTGTAAGCCAATTGTTATTTCTGATCGAGTTTGGATTGGAGCAAATTGTGTTATTACGGCTGGAGTGAATCTAGGTAAACACAGTATTGTAGGCGCCGGGAGTATTGTTACAAAAGATATTCCTGATTATTCAGTTGCAGTGGGTAATCCCGCAAAAGTTGTGAAGCAGTATGATTTTCAAACAGGACTTTGGCAATACAAGGTAAATAATTTCGCGATAAAAGATTATGACAAATAAAGACATTATAATAGTGGGCCAACAAGCTTGGGACACGAATATGGGAAGCAATTGCAAAAATATCGCACTTGAAATGAGTAAAAAAAACAGGGTTTTATACGTAAATTCCCCTTTAGATAGAATCACCTTATTAAGAAATAAGGTCGATCCTAGAGTCAAAAAGAGAATTAATGTAATTCGTAAAAAAGAAGAAGGTTTAGTTCAAATTAAAGGTAACCTATGGAATTATTATCCAGATTGCCTTGTTGAGTCTATTAACTGGATTGATAACCGATTTCTTTTCAAGGAATTTAATAAGCGAAATAACAACAAACTTGCGCAATCGATTCAGAAAGCAATTGCAGATCTTGACTTTAAGAATTACATATTATTTAATGATAATGAGATCTTTAAAGGTTTTTATTTGAATAAATATTTGAATCCTGAAATCAGTGTTTATTATTCTCGGGATTATATGGTTGGTGTAAACTATTGGAAAAAACATGGAGAAACACTAGAACCAGTATTGATTCGTAGCAATGACCTATGCGTCGCTAATTCTACATTTTTAACAGATTATTGTAAACAATTTAATCCAAACTCTTTTTATGTAGGGCAAGGCTGTGAAGTGGATGCTTTTATAAACGGGATATATAGCAGAAAACCAGAAGACTTGTCCGGCATTAAACGACCAATTATTGGATATGTCGGCTCATTGAATAGTAATAGGCTTGATATTAAGATAATTGAGAGTATCGCATTGAGTTTCCCGGATTACTCAATAGTATTAATCGGTCCCGAAGATGAGGTCTTTAAATCCAGTACTTTGCATCAACTAAAAAACATATATTTCGGCGGACCAAAACAGACTGAGGAACTACCTGCCTATATAAACGCATTTGACGTTTGTATTAATCCACAAATAGTAAATGAAATTACCATTGGAAATTACCCAAGGAAAGTTGATGAATATTTAGCGCTTGGTAAACCTGTTGTCGCTACAAAAACGAAAGCAATGGAGGTATTCGAGGAACATGTTTATTTAGTAAATACCAGTGATAATTATAATGATTCAATTAGGAAAGCCATTTTTGAGAATAATGAATCTATTTCTTCTGAGAGAAAAAAGTTTGCCGCCTCACATACTTGGGAAAATTGTGTTTCGGAAATATTTCGGCTAATTGAAAATACAACTGAAACTGTTAAAATGTTGAATCGTAAGTTAACGTAATTTTTTATTATGCGTCCTCTTTTTATACCCAACAATGTTAAGTTTTTCGATAGAGACTCAAAACAATTGCAAAAGTATCTACCATCAATTGCTGAAAGTTTTAGTAGATTGTTTGCCGATGAACCCGACATTTCAATAATAATTCCTGCTTTTAATGAAGAAGAGAATTTATTGAAGACTCTTTATTCTCTCGCATGCACTACGACAAATAAAACGGTCGAGGTCATTCTAGTAAATAACAATTCAACTGATGGAACTTACCTACTTGCAAAAGCTGCCAATGTGATCTGTATTAATGAGCCGAAACAAGGTATCACACATGCTAGAAATGCAGGCTTATCCATAGCCAAAGGGAAATATATTCTTAACGCTGATGCAGATACTATTTATCCTGAAAGTTGGATTGATAAAATGGTGAATCCTCTTGTTACGAATAAAGATATTGCCTTAACTTATGGTCGATTTTCGTTTATTCCAATTAGCGATACCCCAAGGTTTTGGTATTTTATATATGAGCATTTTGCAGACTTTAATAAATTTATTCACCGTAAACTAAAGGAGGAGGCAGTCAACGTTTATGGCTTTAATTCAGCCTGTCGAAGACATCAATGTTTAAGAGTAAATGGCTTCGATCATCCACCAGGAACGAATGAAGATGGTTGGTTAGCTATGAAGTTGAGAGATAACAACTTTGGAGCTTTGTTTAATGTGACGAATAAAGAATCAATAGTTTGGACTACAGACAGGCGAATTCTCATAGATGGTGGAGTTATTAAGGCCTCGTTCGGAAGATTTTTTAAAACATTCAAAAGCCTCGTCGGTTAATGGTTGTTGAATATTAACATTTAAGTATTTAAGTATGGTTACTTCTATTTCTCCTAATGAAAAATTCTATTTTCCAGAAATTAGTTTATTGATAACTCATTACAATAGGAGCAGTTCTCTACGAAAGCTCTTATCTTCATTTGAGGATTTGAAATGCACCTTTGGCGAGATTATTGTTTCAGATGATGGTAGTAGAAAAGAACATCTAAATATACTTTTAGAGTTATCTAAAAGATTTCATTTTAAGATGGTCGAAGCAGATAAAAATAGCGGACTAGGTAACAATATTAATAAAGGCCAAGATGCAATCTTAAATAAATATACATTATATGTACAGGAAGACTTTGTGCCAACTCCGTATTTTCCTGAAAATTTGAAAACTGCTTTTAGTTGTTTGGTTGAAAATCCAGAACTAGACATTATTAGATTCTATGCATACATCCCTTATCCATATTTAGAACAGGCAGATAAAGGATTTTCCGCAATGTACTTACCTAATTTCGGATTAAATTATACCAAAATATATCAATATAGCGATCACCCTCATTTAAGGCGATCAACCTTTCTAACAAAATTCGGAAGGTATAAAGAAGGATTAAATCCTGAGAAAACAGAATATGAAATGTGTGTGTCTTTTATTAAAAATAGAGGGAAGGGATTGTTTTTTAATGATTTCAAAAAATTATTTATTCAGGAAAACTCAGCATTAGAGCCAAGCACTATGAAACGGGGACGTTTAAGAAGAAGTAATAATCTATATATAAAAATAGTGCGTGATGTGTACAGGCAGTTTAAAAACAATTATCATATTCACTTTACGCGTTAAAGTTTACACTTCATAAATAATAAGGCAATGAATAGAAGAGTGTCCATAAAAAGCATATTTGCTTTAGGAGTTTTAGGTACTTCAATTTACACTGGTTGCGGCTGGCTTACAAATGATAAATTTGAATCCGAATCGCTATATTTTTATAAGAATCTCATTGCCGAGCTTGCTGAAACGATTATTCCAGCAACAGATTCACCTGGCGCTAAAGATGCTCACGTCGATGATTATATTATAAAAATGCTCATACACCATGAGGATCAAAAGACTCAAAATAGATTCTTAACAGGATTAAGAGATCTACAAGACTATTCGATAAATAAATACCATAAAAGCTTTCAAAGTTGCTCAACGTCAGACAGAATTAAAATACTTGAGTATTATGAAAATAGGGATTTGAATTATGAAATCTTAGAAAGAATTGAAAATAAATTATTGGGAGAGCGTTTTATATACAAACTTAAAAGTCTTACGGTTATTGGATTTTGCACTTCAAAAGTCGGTGCTACAAAAGCATTAGCCTATGATTTTATTCCGATCGATTACCAAGCTTGCGTCCCACTCAAAAAAGGACAGAAATCATGGGCTACCAAATAATTTATAGTATATGGATAATTATTTAAAAAACTATGATGCTATCGTGATTGGATCAGGAATAAGTGGAGGTTGGGCTGCCAAAGAATTATGTGAAAAAGGATTAAAAACTTTATTATTGGAACGAGGGAGGGATGTTCAACATATTAAAGATTATCCAACAGCCAACTTGAAACCATGGGAACTTACTCCAGACCATGACGACGGCTTTTTTGTAAACATTGATGAACATCCCTATATCCAAGAGCAACCATTTGAATGGGCAAGAGGATACCAAGTAGGAGGAAGGTCATTGATATGGGGCAGGCAATGTTACCGTTTAAGTGATTTGGATTTTAGTAGTAACGCTCGTAATGGTATAGGGGTTGATTGGCCTATTCGATATAAAGATATTGCACCATGGTATGATTACGTTGAACGGTATATAGGAGTGAGTGGTCAAGCCGAAAATCTTAAACACTTGCCGGATGGTGATTTCTTACCCCCCATGGACTTAAACTGCATTGAAAAGCATCTAGCGGCATCGTTAAAGCTGAACAACCAAGATGACAGGTTATTAACTGTTGCTCGAGTAGCAAATCTAACAAAAGGGTGGAATCATCGCGGGCCTTGCATGAACAGAAATCTTTGTATCAGGGGATGCCCTTTTGGGGGGTATTTTAGCAGTAATAGTTCTACAATTCCAGCTGCTTTTAATACCGGAAACTTAACGTTAAGACCATTCTCTATTGTGACAGAAATACTATATGATGAGAGCGCGAAAATGGCAAAAGGAGTGCGCGTAATCGATGCGATTACTAATGAGGATTTTGAATACTTTGCAAAGATTATTTTTGTTAACGCATCAACAATAGCCTCGGCAGCTATTCTTTTAAACTCTACATCGGATCGATTTCCTAACGGTCTTGGAAACGATAGCGGACAGGTGGGACATAATTTAATGGATCATCATTCATCGGCGGGTGCTCATGGCGTACACGAAGGATTTAAAGAATTCTATTATAAAGGTAGAAGACCTTGTGGCTTTACGATACCACGTTTTCGAAATCTCGAAAATCGAAATGAAAATAATTTTATTGGGGGGTATATGATTCATGGGCTTGGAGAAAGGAGAGAATGGGAGGACTCATTGATGTCCTTAACAGGATTCGGGAGTGAATATAAAAAACAGCTGATAACCCCTGGCCCATGGACTGTTTGGATGGCAGGCTGGGGTGAATGTTTACCGTATTTCGAAAATAGAATTGTTTTAAATCATACTAAAAAGGATTCTTGGGGAATGCCTTTAGTAAGTATTAATTTTTCTTTTAAGGAGAATGAGCGAAATATGAAGAAGGATATCATGTTAGTCTCTGGTGAAATGTTAACCGACGCTGGCTTTAAAGATATAGAAACTTTTAATTATCATAAACCGGGAGGCGCCACCGCCCATGAAATGGGTACTATAAGAATGGGACACGATCCTAAAACATCTGTTTTAAACAAATTTAACCAAATGCATGATGTTAAAAATGTATTTATTACTGATGGAAGCTGCATGACTTCATCGGCATGCCAAAGTCCATCACTGACTTATATGGCTTTAACTGCGCGTGCATGTGATTATGCTGTTAAAGAGTTAAATAAGGGAACGTTTTCTTCCTCTATTACTCATCGGTAACTGACTTTATTAAAATACTTATATGAAAACTGCACATTTAATTATCGCTCATAAAGGTCCTGAACAACTAGAAAGGTTAATAAGGAAACTTCAGCATCCGGCATTTGACTTTTACATACACCTAGATAAGAAGGTTGATGATAAGTTGTTTGCAAAAATCGCGGGTTTAAAAAATGTATATTTTATAAAAAACAGAATCGATGTCAGGTGGGGATGTTATAATCTTAGCAAAGCAATATTAGTAAGTGTAGTTGAGATTTGTAGCTCAGGTAGAAAATACAATTTTATAAATCATATAAGTGGACAAGATTATCCAGTGAAACCAGTAGAATATCTAGTCGATTTTTTTAATAGCAATTCTGGGAAAGAATTTATGATGTTTCGAGATATTGTTCAAGATTGGAAGGAAGCGATAATGAGATATGAACGGTTTCATTTCATAAACTTCAGAATTAATGGAAAAATTATGATGGGTAGTGAACTATTGTCAAAAGTAGCTGGATTGATTTTGGGAAAAAGAACGCCCCCATATAATTTTCACCCTTATGGTGGATCTGCCTTTTGGATGCTAAGCCCTGAGGTTGCTTTGTTTGTAGCAAATAAAGTGCTGAATAATAGCAAGATCGAAAGGTTTTTCTATTATACATGGGGTAGTGATGAATTCATATTTCAAACTCTTCTTTTGAATTCAGTGTATAAAGACAGAATAATTAATGAAAATTATCGATATATAAACTGGGAAGGCAATGACGAACATCCAAAATTGTTGACAATTGACGATTTCGATGAACTTAAAGAAAGCTCAATGCTTTTTGCAAGGAAGTTTGATGTTTCTGAAGACGAGGTTATTTTAGATATGGTTGATACAATTCTATAATATATGAAAACAGCACATTTAATCATTACTCATACTGACCCGAAGCAAACTGAAAGGATGATATCAAAAATGACTCATCCCGATTTTGATTTTTACATTCATGTAGATAGAAAGATTGATATCAAACCTTATTTATTTTTGGAGGAGGTACAAAATGTTTATTTTATACATGATAGAATAGATGTTAGATGGGCTGGCTTTAATACCGTTAAAGCTTTATTTAATAGTATACGCCAAATTTGCCATACAGGTAATAATTATAATTTCATTAACGTTCTAAGTGGTCAAGACTATCCATTAAAATCAGCTAATCATCTCTCAAGTTTTTTTAAAAAAAATGCAGGAAAAGAATTTATAGCTTATAGAGATATCCTTAATGATTGGACAAGCGCACAAAGCAGATATAAGAAATTTCATTTAACTAATTTTAGTTTCAATGGAAAAACCTTATTTGGTCAGCATAGTTTAGAAAGACTAATAAATTATCTCTTTAAAAGTAGAAATATTCCATATAAATATCACCCCTATGGTGAATCAATGTTTTGGATGTTGAGTCCCGAAGCTGCTCTTTACGTAGCTAATACGGTTGAAAACGATAAAAAATTAAAGTGTTTTTTTTATTATACGTGGGCTAGTGATGAGTTTTTATTCCAGACAATCATAATGAATTCAGAATATAAACATAAGGTGATTAATAATAATTATAGGTATATCGATTGGTCTGAACAAAGAGCCAGTCCTAAGATTCTTAATGTTAATGATTTTGAAAAATTAAAAAATTCATCCAAGCTCTTTGCAAGGAAGTTTGATGTTTTAAAAGATGAGGTTATTTTAAATATGATTGATAATATTTTTTAATTATGAGAACAGCACATTTGATAATTACTTATACGGACCCTAAACAAACCGAAAGGATGATATTAAGTATGACTCATCCCGATTTTGATTTTTACATTCATGTAGATAAAAAAAACGATATCCTGCCTCATTTGTATTTAGGTCAGCTACCGAATGTTTATTTCATACATAAAAGAATAGATGTTAGGTGGGCAGGCTTTAATACTATAAAAGCAATTTTTAATTGTATAAATGAAATTTGTAATAATAATAATAATAAGCAATATGGGTTTATAAATATATTAAGCGGCCAAGATTATCCATTAAAACCTGTTGATGAACTTGCTCGTTTTTTTACGGAAAATAGAGGTAAAGAGTTTATTGCCTATAATGATATGCTAACTGAATGGCAAGATAACCAGTGGAGATATAAGAAAGTTCATTTAAACAATGTTAGGTGGTTTACGAGAAAACCTTTAAGATGGAAGCGTATCGTAGAAAAAGGTTTAAACTATATTTTGGGTGAAAGAAAAATGCCCTATGGTTTTCACCCTTATGGAAAATCGATGTTTTGGATATTAAGTCCTGAAGTTGCACTATACGTCACAAAAATGGTTGAAAATGATAGACGTTTAAGAAGGTTCTTCTATTTTACTTGGGCAAGTGATGAAATGGTGTTTCAGACTATTGTTATGAACTCCCCCTACAAGAATAAAGTTGTTAATGAGAATTACCGATATATTAAGTGGTTAAGTGAGGATGAAGTGCATCCTGAAATATTGGGAGAGAAAGATTTTGAAAACATAAAAGAAAGCTCAATGCTTTTTGCAAGAAAGTTTGACATGAATAGAGATAGAAAGGTGTTAGATAAAATAGACGAAGAGCTTTTGAGAGCGTAAGCGTTATAGATCAAAACTAATTTTAAACATATGGATAATAATATAACTGTAGTGGTTGTTTGTGATGATCATTATATGATTTTACTTGCCGCCTTATTAAAGTCAATTGAAGTTAATCATAAAACGAATGAACATATAGATTTTTATGTAGTTGAAGATAAGGTATCTAAAATAAATAAAGATAAATTAACATTATCCGTTAGTTCTAAAAAGATAAGTCTAAAATGGATAAAAATGAAAGATACCATACCAAAAGGGATAAGTTTGCCATTAGTTAAAAATAGTTATCCTTTAAATACTTACGTTCGACTTTTTATACCACACTTCATACCGAAGCAGATCAAAAGAGTTATTTTTTTAGATGTCGATATGATTATGCTTGAAGATATAAGTACTTTATGGAGTATCAATTTTGGCGATAAAATAATAGCTGCAGTTAAAGATCCAGGAGCGCTAACTATTGAAAAAGGGGTTAAAAATTATAAACATTTGAACTTTGACCCAAATGAAAACTATTTTAATGCGGGGCTTCAAATTATCAATACCGATAAATGGCGCCTAGAATCCATTACTGAAAAAGCTATTGAAGCAATTAATAAGTATAGAGATTTTGCACTACTTGGAGATCAATATGGTTTAAATGTAAGTTTATACAAAAAATGGCATGAATTGGACCCTTTATGGAATCATTTCTGTTGCTTTAAACACTCAAATCCTTATTTAATTCATTTTTATGGTAGAAAACCAATTTATTATTCATATAATAATCATTTTCGGGAAGTGTTTTATTTGTACTTAGACAAAACAGAATGGAAAAATTCAAAATCAATCGGGGAATTTAATCGATATATAAAGAAAATTGGGAATGTATTACAAAAAGCAACTGTCTTTTTCGCATTAGATCGAAACAGCTACAATTAACCTTCTGATATGCTACATTCGTTTTATCCATTGGTACGTTTTTTTTTACTGGCTATACACTTTTGGATAAATAATATGCGATAATACTTCACCTTTGTATTTATCGAATATGCATGAACATATTTCCTTATTCAAAAACACAACTGTAAACAATTTTTTTAATGTTACAGTTTTTTCGATTTTATAAAATTATAAAAGGTACTTCAAAAATAACAATTAGATTATTGATCGTATGAACAGTTTAAAAAATATTATAAAACAACGATTTGGTAGCTTTGTTTTTTTCTATAGATATTTAGAATATAAAATATTTATCGCTATTATTCTAAGTATTTCAATAAGTGTCTTAGATGCTTTCGGCTTATCAATGTTTTTGCCGCTCTTGCAAGTGGTTGATAACAATCAGATAATAGATGCTGAGGGTATGGGCAATTTAAGGTTTCTAATTCACGGTATTGAAGCCCTAGGTATTAAGCTAACTATTGGTTTTGTATTATTTTTCATGGTTTTGTTTTTTGTTTTCAAAGGCATAGCTTACTACTTTAATTTGGTATACGGAGTTGTCTTACAACAATCATTTATAAAAGAAATCAGGTTAAAGCTGGTTGATTCTTTAAGTGAAATGAGTTTTAAAGGTTTTATTGCATCAGACGCAGGTAGAATTCAGAATATAATGAGTGGAGAGGTTGATAGAGTAGTTCGTGCATATAACTCGTATTTTGGATCTTTTCAACAAGGGCTTATGGTAGTTGTTTATATGAGTTTTGCATTTCTTGTTGATGCTGAATTTGCAATATTAATTAGTATTGGAGGAATAATTACCAATATATTATATAAAACCATTTATGGAAAGACAAAAAGTGCATCGAAAAAGTTTGCATTTTCAAGCAACATCTACCAAGGTCAAATAATTCAGCAGGTAGGAAATTTTAAATATCTTAAAGCAACTGGGATGATTAATAAATATACCGAAATCCTTAAAAATACGGTAGACAATATAGAGAGTTCAAGAAAGAAGATTGGGATATTATCAAGTATTGGTGCCGCGGCAAGGGAGCCTTTATTAGTTATAGTTGTTGCTTCAGTAATTTTGATACAGACGCAATTATTGAGCGGTTCGATGAGTACTATTCTCATCAGTCTATTGTTTTTTTACCGTGCATTAACAGCTTTAGTTTATATGCAGCTGAGTTGGAATGAATTTATGGGCGTTTCAGGGTCTTTGGCGAATATGCAAGAATATCAAAGCGAAATAGAATCATTTAAAGAGAAAAGTGGAAGTATTCCATTTTCCAAATTTAAAGAATCTATAAAAATTAATAACGCTAGCTTTTCATATGGTAATACTAAAATACTGAAAAATATTAACTTAAATATTTCGAAAAATCAGAGTATAGCTTTTGTTGGAGAAAGCGGTAGCGGCAAAACTACGTTAGTTAATTTGATTGCAAGCTTGCTTCCGCAAGATGAAGGTGAATTGTATATCGATGGCATATTATTTAGTCATCTTGATTTAGATTCATATAGGAAGAGGATAGGCTACATCACTCAAGATCCAGTTATTTTTAATGATACTATTTATAATAATGTGACTTTTTGGTCCAAACCAACAGCCGAAAACATACTTCGATTTGAAAAAGCTATTCACCAAGCTTCTTTATCAAAGTTCTTGCTAAGTCTCCCAAAAGGCGCAGAAACAGAATTAGGAAATAATGGAATTAATTTAAGTGGCGGTCAAAAACAGCGTATCTCCATAGCTAGAGAGCTCTATAAAGATATAGATATACTCATTATGGACGAAGCCACTTCCTCTTTGGATTCTGAAACGGAATTAGCTATTCAACAAAATATTGATGCATTACAAGGGCATTACACTATTTTAATTGTTGCACATCGACTGTCAACTATCCGTAATGTAGATCAAATTATTAGTATGAATAATGGGAGAATCGAAAATGAAGGTAGCTATGCCGATCTTGTAATTAAAGACATTCGATTTAAAAAGATGGTAGAACTTCAAGAGGTTTGATTAATTGAAATGTTGACTGCGATAAAACATAAAATCCACTTTATAATAAAACGTTATTTATATTATTTCGGATACATAATAGAACAGATTCCTGATGCAAATTACTTAACTCAGGTTCACGAGGAAGTTCGACGGTATAAACTAAGAAAGCTTGCAAATAATATTAAAAAGTTGGATGATCATAAATTATATAATAGGATATTAAAAAAATATGCAGTAGAGTGGAAGGATGATATCACGAGCGCTGAATTTGTAGGAAATGGCTTTGGAGGTGATAATGTTGAAGTTTATCGAAAAGTTCTTTTCCAAAATATATACTATTTCGAAAAAGTTTATTTTAATGGTTCCTATGATCTCTTAAGAATTGAATGGTTTTATGAATATATTTACACTAATTTAAAGAAATACTTGAATCCTCCCAAGCTTTTTAAGGTAATTAAAGGAGATTTAATAACCATTGTTTATTTTGAATATTTAGACCTGGTTACTTTGCCAAGGGAGGAATGGCATTCTGTTTTTTATAATATTTCGAAAAATATGTACATGCTGTTTAAAGATGTTAATAAGTTACTTGAAGCAGCTCCAAATTGTGTAAAGGATTATAGATTACATAGTTATTACACAATGACCATAAAAGAAGCTGAAAAAAATATTAAAAAATTATCTAACAATCGACTAACAGTCCAAATGATTGAGGAAGTCATAAATTTACAACCTTTAATATTGAGCCATGGAGATATTCACGAAAGAAATGTATTCGCAAATAATTATATTATAGATTGGGATTCTTTTGGTTTTTTTCCACATGGCTTTGAAGTTGCAATTATTTATGCTAATAATATAAAATCTATCACTTTTGAAAGTTTACAAGAAATATTAATCGAAGAATATAATGAAGTAGTTCCTACATATCACTGGGAGGGTTTTGTGTTAAGTTGTTGGTATTTTTATTTGATATTTACTTCACGAGAAGATATAACTTCAGAAACTATGTCATTGCAAAAAGATGTATTCAATGTAATTGAGAAATTATATTACAAATTGCGAATTCAATATAAGTTTACTGAAATTATAATAAATAATTAAAAGCAATCTATGAGACTATAAAGTCAGAAGTGCAATGGGTGGTTTTCCTCATTCTTGACCCCACCACAGTTCTCCGGCCGTAATAAAATGCCCAAGGTTTTCATGACTAGTTCGTAACTGTGATTTTTTATTTTAGAACAATTTTTAAGACAATTCGTTAAATATTGCAAAATATACATTGCTAAGCTGTCTAATAGTGGGAAATATCATAATTGAAGAATGGAAATCATATATTTAATAATCGCACAGATCTGTCCGGAACAGCTTTTTAAATTAGTTGAAGCATTGGATGATTCTAATGCCATTTTTGTAATTCATATTGATAGCACGCAACTATTGAAATTATTTAAAGCAGAAAAAAGAAAAAATATTTATTTCGTAAAAGATAGGAGCTTTACTTTAGGGGGTGGTTTTAAACTTGTACAAGGGATTTTAAGTGGACTTAGATACATTTATAAAAATTTTAGTGATACAAGTCGAGTTGTTTTATTGAATAGCCAAGACTATCCTATTAAATCCAAAAACTTCATAAATTCTTATTTTGCAGCTAACCGAAATAAAATTTTCATTCAATATTTTCCCATTCAACCAGCTAAAATTATTTTCCTAGATATAAGCGGGTTTACTTTTAAAAAGAAAAATAAAAGCAAAATAAGACTTTATGGTGGTTCTTTTGGTATGTCCTTTTCGGTCGGAACTATCAAAATTATTCTTGATTTTTTAAAAACTTATCCAAGTTATTCAACTTTTTTTAAGAATAATGAATCGGCAGCTGGAAGCTTTTTTCAAACTTTGCTATTGAACTGTGAAGAACTTAATTTCACAAAAAGTATTGTAAATAAAAATTTAATTCTTATTGACAGGAATAAACAAAACTTCGGCCCAAGGATTTTAAATGGACAAGATATAAGCTTGATCAAGAAAGATGCTTCGCTATTTGCGGGTAAGTTTGATCCTCAGTTGTCATTGGACTTGATAATGTTTATCGATCATAACATTTTAAAGTCAGACATTTATCTTCAACGTGAAAACAATGTTGTAAAGAAATCTCAGAATATAGAAATAAATAAAGAAACCACTATTTTATTTTTAACAGATAAATGGCATCAAGGTGTAATAGAAAATTATGATAAACTTAAAAGAACTTCAACTCGAAATAGAGACGTATATCTAATTTATCACCAAACAAAAAAGAAAATACCTAGGTCACTTAAGAAATTAGCTCCTTTTGTTTTTGACAACTCAATATTAAATCGTTTAGGATATAAAGCGATAACTTCAACTTTGGTTCCAGGGAGCAATCATTTTCCATTACTTAAATTTTATTTGGAGAACCCACGATATAAATATTATTGGTATATAGAAGATGATGTCCGTTACAATGGGGACTGGGAAGTTTTTTTTGATTTTTTTTCGCAGGCAAGTATTAAATCAGACTTTTTAAGCTGTATCATCAACGATAATAAAGATCAACCTTCTTGGTATTGGTGGAATACAATTGGCCATCCTTTTAAACGAATCCCCCAAGATTTAAAAATACGGTCCTTTAACCCAATATTCCGGATATCTAATCGAGCACTTAGTTTTCTTCATGAAGAATTATCAAAAGGATGGTGCGGGCATCATGAAGTTTTGATACCCACTTTATTAAAAAACGCGGGCTTCTCTGTAAACGATTTGGGGGGTATAGGGAAATATGTATTACCAGAATGTGAAAATAAATTTTATATCCCACCTTCAAATGAAGAGGATTTAGACACAGGAACTGTCAGATTTAGACCATTTATTTGTAAAGAAGAGATAAATGAAAGACTACTTTATCATCCTGTAAAGTTTAAAAAATAAATCTTAAAAGTATAGGAAGATATAGTAGTCTATAAATCATGAAAGAATGGGGGATACTCCAAAAATAGCCTGAAATTAAATTTATGATTGTGGTGTACCTTCTACTGTTTGTAAGGTATTGTTAAACTGATGAAATCTTGAACTGTATTTTTTGAAAAAATTATGGGGAGTGAATTTCAATAGAAAGAATTGAAACATTGATCTTACTGGTCTTGCTTTTAATATCTTAAGCAATTCGGCAATCTTTATGTTTTTTCTACAAGCCAATAATAATTCTTTTGCACTTTCGTAATCAGGTGATAAGGTTGCGGCGTGATGACTAATAGTTAAGTATGACATGTAGACGTACATTATAAGGAGTTGTTTTTGAGTTTCGTCCAATAGTGGCTTAAGATCGATCTCCATCCTGTGAAGTCTATCGCAAACTTTAACGATATCTGGATCGTAGCTTCTAGTTATCGATCCCGGTCGTTGTAAATAATTATAGAAGATATCTTCGATAAAACATACTTTCTCTTCTTTTATAAGTAGGTAAGGAAGAGTTAACATGTCTTCATAAAGAACTCCCGTGGGAAATTTTGTAGAATCGAACAGGGACTTGGAAAACAGTATATTACAAATACGGGCTCCAAAATCGCCTATAAATAATCTAATAAGAGCTTGTTTACCGGTTAAAAGGCCGCGAGGCAAACTTTTTATGACTTTGGATTCTGTGATATCGTCGTTATAAACTTGACGTATTCTGAAAACAACTATTCCAGCTTTGGTGGAGGCGGTGGTTTCGAATAATTTTTTTAAGGTTTCTTTTTCTATCCAATCATCACTATCAAAAAACAACAGGTATTTACCATTTGAATTTTTAACACCCGTATTACGTGCAGCAGACAATCCTTCGTTCTTCACTTTTGAAATAATTTGATAGGGAACTCGGGATTGATTTTCTAATATCTCTTTTGCAAGCACTATAGATCTGTCAGGAGTACAGTCATCGATTAAAATAATTTCAAAATTATTGAAGGACTGCGACAAGAGGGAGTAAATACACTTTTCAATATATAATTCAACTTTGTATACTGGTACAATAACGCTGATATCAATCATAAAAACTCAATTTGTTTTGAACTAAGTTAGTGATTAATTGGTAATTAAAGGAAAATTAAATATAAATATGTATATAAATAAAGTCTGCATATTTTATATAACGAAAATTACGCCAACCACAGTTTAAAAAATAAACTTATGTTTATTTCTAAGCAAACATCAATTATATCTTTTGAAAAATTTATAAGGTGAAATTTTCAATAATAATAATAAAAGCATTGATCTGCCTGGTTTTCTCATTAATTGTTTAAAGATCTCGACCGTCTTAGTATTTTTTTTACAAGCCAATAATACGTCTACAGCTTTATCGTAACTAGGAGATAGGATAGAAGCATGTTCAACTAGAGTCAGGTATCCTAAATAGATATACCTAATAAAATAACTCTTTTGCCGGTTGTCTAATAAATACTTAAGATCTATTTCCATTTCTTGAAGTTTATTGCAAACATTAATTATATCGGGATTATAACTTTTAGTTATTGAACCACGTCTTTGTAAATAGTTGTACAGTACATCATCAATAAAAGACACCTTTGACTCGTTAACTAGGAGGTAGGGTAGCGTTAGCATGTCTTCATACACGACACCAACTGGGAATCGGGTGGTATTAAAAAGTGACTTAGAAAATAATATTTTCCATATATGTGCATTAATATCACCCTTAAATAAGTTGGTGAGAGTTTGTTTGCCAGTTAAAATGCCAGCTGGTAAACTCTTTAAAACTTCAGAGTTTTTTATGTCGTCGTCATATACTTGTCGAACCCGGCAAATAACGATTGCTGCTTTAGTGATGCTAATTGATTCATAAAGCTTTTGTAATGTCTCCTTTTCAATCCAATCGTCACTGTCAATAAATAATAGATAGTGACCGTTAGAATTTTCTATACCAGTGTTGCGAGCAGCCGACAGGCCTTCATTTTTTTCTTTTGAAATTATTTGATAAGGAATTTGAGATTGACCTTCTAAGAGTTCTTTTGCCAATTCAATAGATCGGTCTGGTGAGCAGTCATCAACTAATACAATTTCAAAATCTTCAAATGTTTGATTTAAAACCGAATGGATACATTTTTCAATATATATCTCCACATTATATACAGGAATAATAACGCTTATTCGGGGCATGCATGATTTGTATTTATTAAAGATAATGATAATTAAGAAAATAAAAAATTATTTTCTTACACTAATTGCGAAAAGATATAAACAACATTTAGATTCAATGACTCGCGTCAAAATAAAAAAGGCCGTTTCAACTTGTGAAACGACCTTTTCTGGTTATATTTTTTATTGAACTTATCAGTTCGCACCAACACCTGCATGTTTAGATGCAAAGTTACTTGAAACTGCTTCAGAAGCCGTATTGAAGTATTTATTGTTAGTGTTTTTGATAATTTTAGTACTACTCATATTATTGATCATATCAGTAATAGGCTTGCCTTGTACTAACTCGTATCCTAAATTATTATAGTATTCAAGTGTACCACCAAAATTATACAAGTCTAATACTACTCCATCCCAATCTTTGGATGTATTCATTTTGCCGACAGTATTATTGTATACTTTCGCATTAACGAATGTTGATTTACCTGAGACTATGTAATTATCGAACCCTTGGATTTCGAATGCACTATACTTACGGGTATTGTAAGCGACATTATTGTAAATCTCAATAGTTGCAGGGCTAGAACCTCTAGAAAAAACCCACGCTCTTATCATGTTTCCTTGATAATTAGTGAATTTATTATTGTGGAACTTACCATTCCCAATCATATGGAAAATACCATTATGTTGATTTTGAGTGGGATTAATATTGTCTGCTACGTTATGGTGAATGTTGTAATCTTGAACATTTGAAAAATAAGCGAAATTACCACCATTATTATTAACAATCGTATTATGTGCTATTTCAAGATCTTTTACAAGACCATTATCTTGTCCAGAGCCAAAATTGCCTTTAAATTCAATATTAGCAGCGTTATCAAATTTAGAGTTTAAGATTTTAAACCGTTCTACTCTGGTATCTGAATTACCTTGATGTCTTAAATTAGATAGATCAGCAAAAATCACATAATCTTTCACATTTTTAAAGTTCAAGCTTTTTAAGGTTACACCACTCATTTTTCCTGATAGCGTTACCGCTCTGAATGAGACATCCTGAAAATTAAATCCGTATGTTATACCTGGAACATGGTCACCTGCAATGGTAACATTGGTTATATTTTCGGTTTCCATTCCTCCTCTAATAGTAACTTGGCCACCATTTTTAATAAACACAGGTGCATTTACATTTCCATGGATATTTTGGATTTTAATATAACCATAGGAGCCCGCTTTAACGGTTATTAGATTTTTCCCTTTAATTTTCGCATCGTTCCCATCAATGGTTAAGTCTCCAGAACCATTACCTACCTCAACAGCATTTCCTGTTTGGCCAGGATTCTCAGGCGGATTGTTGGAGCCTGGTTTTTCTACAGGTGTTCCTGGTTGTTCAGCCGGTGTTCCTGGTTGTTCAGCCGGTGTTCCTGGTTGTTCAGCCGGTGTTCCTGGTTGTTCAGCCGGTGTTTCTGGTTTTTCCCCAGGTATGGTGGGTTCTTCGCTAGGTGTGGCCGGTTCTTCGCCAGGTGTTTCTGATTCTTCACCAGGTGTGGCTGGTTCTTCTTGATTTTCGCCGTCAGAACTGTTAGGTTCTTCGTCATCTGGAGTAACAACATCTCCAGGGATGGGCGATTCAATTGGATCGGGCTCGGTAGGAATTACTGGCTCAACGTCTTTAGTACATGAAATGAATAATGAGATAACTACACTCAATATAATAATTGTTTTTATGTGCTTTAACATAAGTATATAAAATTTGATTTTTAATTAACTAATTGATGCAAAAGTAATTAAAAGAGCCATTAATCGAAATTTGGCTCCCAAAACCGAATTCTATAGGTTATTTTGAATATGAAAAAAATAAAAAAATAAATCCACAAACCGTGGATATCATTCCCCTGTTTATATTCCAGTTTCAGTTTATTGAGTGATTAAAATATTGTTTGTATATTTATAAACCATTACTTAAGCTTTTGTATTTCTTTTCACAAAACAGTATCTGCAATTAACATAAAATAAAATAAATGATCCTAGTGTCAATTGTTACAATAAATTTTAAAGAAGAGGCAGTTACAGCAGATTTTCTTACCTCTATCTATGGGAATGATAAAACTAAACTGGAGGTTATTTTAGTAGATAATGGAAGTTCAACGAGCAAAGAAGATTTTTTTAAGAAAATTTACCCTGAATTAGTATATATACAATCTGAAAAAAATCTTGGATTTGCAGGAGGGAATAATATAGGAATCCAAAGAGCCTCAGGTAAGTATATTCTTCTTTTAAATAACGATACCGAAATAACGCCAGAGTGTATTTCGTCCCTTGTAGTTGAGATGGAAAATAATCCGGAAATAGGTTTGATTTCTCCGCTTATATTGTATTACGAAAATAAACTGCTTATTCAATATGCTGGTTTTTCAAAAATGAATTATTTGACTGGAAGAAACCGGACGATCGGCAAATTTGAAATAGATAATGGACAATATAATAATTTTAGTAATGAAACCGGTTTTTGTCATGGTGCCGCGATGATGTGTCGTAGATCAGATTTAGTAAAAGTAGGTTTAATGGATGAAAACTATTTCTTGTATTATGAAGAAATGGATTGGTGTGAGAAATTCAAACGAAGTGGAAAGAAAATTTGGTTTACTGGCAAAGCTAAGATTTACCATAAAGAATCTGTCAGCGTAGGAAAAGAAAGTGGTTTAAAGACGTATTTTTTAACTCGCAACCGGATGTTGTTTATTAGGAAAAATACTTCTTTTCCTGTTACATTCATTTTTGGATTTTACTATTATGTAATAGCTTGTCCAGCAATACTAGTTAAGTATTGCTTATCAGGGAAAACAGGTCAAATAAAGTGGATATGGAAGGCTCTTCTATGGAATCTTAAACGATCTAAGGATAATAAATATTTAGGATTTCCTAATTTAATTAGACCCGATTAATAGTTTTTATGCAATTATTCCTTATCTTAATAAAAAAAATACATAATTATATAGACAATCATCATTATGTACAATCGCATAAAAAGGAAGTTTCTCAATGTTCAAAATCGATTTAGACCCAAATCCTTTGTGTTGATGTATCATCGGGTGACAGAATTAGAAATAGATCCTTGGGACTTAGCAGTATCAATGGAAAATTTCGAAGAGCAGTTGATTGTTTTAAAAAAAGCATACAACGTAATTAGCATGGATGAGTTAATTGAGGCAAAAAAAAACAGAAAGCTAAAAGATAGAACCATAGCAATTACTTTTGATGATGGGTACAAGGATAATTATACTGTCGCCTATCCAATTTTAGCAAAATATGAGCTTCCCGCTACTTTTTTTATTAGTTCTGCTTATATTGAAAGTCAAAAAGAATTTTGGTGGGATAAATTGATTAGATTTATATTGACAGATACCGATCTGCCTGGGAAGCTTGAATTGAAAACAGTTGACAAGTATTGGAAAATTCGACAAGATAATTCTGAAAAGCAAGCAAGGCTTGATTTCTTTATGGATGTTTGGGGAGAAATTGTACAGATGCATCCAAATTTGCGAGAACAAGTTTTATCCGAAATTGAGGAATGGTCAAAACACGATAATAACAAGAAGCCGGATCATCTTCCCATGAGCAAAACAGAACTGGTCGATTTGGCTCAGCACCCACTCATTACTATCGGAGGGCATACAAATAACCATGCTGCTCTTAGTTATTTAGAGCACGATGACCAACGCGAGGAGATACAAAATGGTAAACAGTGGTTAGAAGAGTTGCTTAAGAAGCCTATAGCAGGTTTTTCCTATCCTAACGGCTCATATAATAGTGACACCCTTTCATTAATGGCCCAAAGTGGATTTAAATATGCTTGTACGACAGAGGAGTATAGGAATAGTAGTTATATATCCGACTATAAATTACCTAGATTTCAAGTATGTAATTGGAGTGAAAAAGATTTTATTGATAGACTTAAACAATGGTGAATATTTTAAACTTATATGAACGCTATTTTTTGGACAAGTTTATTTATTATAATTTATACCTATATAGGCTATGGACTGTTAGTTTACCTGCTTTTACTTTTGAAAAGGAATTTTTTTAACAGTAAAAAAGGGGAAGTGTTAAGGAATGAATATCTTCCTACTTGTTCAATAGTCATCGCTGCTTACAACGAAGAAGAGCTAATTAAACAAAAAATCGACAACACTCTTCTTCTTACATATCCTAAGGAGTTATTGAAAATTTATTTCGTTACTGATGGTTCAAGCGATAAAACACCTGAAATAGTAAAAGGATGTCCGCAATTTATTCATTTACATCAGGAGGAAAGAAAAGGAAAAGTAGTTGCAATTGATCGAGCAATGAACTTTATTGATTCAGAAGTGGTAGTTTTTACAGATGCGAATACCTTTTTGAATAAAGAGGCTCTATTGGCAATTTGTAGTCATTATTATGATAGTTCTGTTGGTGGGGTTTCTGGAGAAAAGAGGGTGGCATTTAATCAAAAAGCAGACGCTAGTTCGGCAGGCGAAGGAATTTATTGGAAGTACGAATCACAATTGAAAAAATGGGACAGTGAGCTTTTTTCGGTCGTGGGTACCGCTGGTGAACTATTTAGTATAAGAAGTGAGCTTTATAAAAGGGTTTTACCAGATACAATTTTAGATGATTTTATGATTTCCATGCGAATAGCAGAGCAGGGTTATCGGATTGTCTATGAGCCAGATGCCTATGCAATAGAAACCTCATCAGAAAATGTTAAAGAAGAATTAAAGCGTAAAATAAGAATTGCAGCTGGGGGAATACAAGCAATATTTAGATTAAAAAAGCTTTTGAACCCATTTAAGTTTCCAATATTAAGTTTTCAGTATATAAGCCATCGCGTCCTTCGATGGACAATTACTCCTTTATTGCTTATTGTATTTTTTGGTTTAACTGTTTATTTAATGATTACGTCTGAAAGTAAACTATATCTGTTATTTTTTAACCTTCAAATTGTTTTTTATTCATTAGCAGTGATAGGCTGGTTTTTAGAAAAAAAACAATTAAAAGTAAAAACTACTTTCATTCCCTATTATTTCTGTGTCATGAATTATGCGGTTTTAGCCGGGATGATTAAATACTTTCAAAATAAGCAAAGCGCGGTTTGGGTTAAAGTAAGGAGAAAGTAGTGTAATTGTAAGGGCAATAAATTTAATTTTCACGTTCAGAAATCGTTAAGCATACTTTTGTCCCTGAGGCAACCTCTTCCCTTTTTAAATCTTCAATATCATACCTCATCAAAAAATCATGCTTTTTATTATAGAGCTTTAGCCGTTCATTTATTATTCTTAGACCAATGGATTTTTTGACAATAACTTTTTCGCTTTTGCTACGAGTGGCTGCTTCTCGTCCAACTCCGTTATCAACTATAGTGATTATTACGTTTTCATCTTTTTTAAAGACATCCATTATTAATATTCTTTCCCCGCTTTTAGGTAATAATCCATGTACTAAGGCATTTTCAATAAAAGGCTGTAAAATTAACGTAGGAATTCGAATTTCATCAGTATTTATATCCGGACTTATTGAAAGTCGAAAATCAATACTATAACCAAAACGCATGTTCTCAAGATTCATATAAATATTAATGATATCCAATTCTTCTTTTAGGGTTATATAATCTTCTCTCAAGCTTTCAAGAATATGTCTTACAAGTTTTGAAAACTGATTTAAATAATAGATAGCATTTTTTTGATCATTCACAATAAGATATGCTTTTATAGAATTTAAAGCGTTGAAAATGAAGTGGGGATTCATTTGATTACTCAACGTCTTTAATTGTAAAAGCGCAAGACGGCCTTCATAGCTAGCGGTAATGGCATCTAACTTTTCTTTTTCCACCTTCCTTGAAATTTCTAGCAATTCCGTTTCTCTAATTTTCAATTGTTTCTCTAAATGCCGTTGATGTTCTTCTTTAATTAATTTTTCATTGTTCTGGAATAAGATCATGTTTTTTTGCGCAACCAACTTTTGATCATTGATCCCTTTAATTTTATAAACTAATCCGATCGAAAATATTAGGACTTCAATAAATAATCCAAGAATAAGTGGGTCTGCAGAGTTTTTAAAAAGGAGCGACGAATTAGAGTAAAATGATAGATATAATGTGTAGGAGGCTAATATAGCATAGCTTATGCTTCCAGCAAAGACGAAATATTTTAATTCTCCATCTAAAAACAAAATTCTAAAAAAGGTATAAAACAATAAAATTAAAAATATCGGTATAAAAATAAATAAAAACGAATTTACAAATAGTGGATGATTTTCAATAGTTAGACAATAGATAAAAAAAAATAAAGACCCAATTAAAAGTGCATTGCTTGAATTAAGAACGATTTTGTTCAATTTAGGGTCAGTAACTTTAAGATTTAAAAAAAAGGTTATAAAGCCTAGATAACAAAGATTATAGAGTATTTGCAAATACCAGTTCAATAAAAAGAAGTTACTATTTGCGTATTTTTGGATTAATGTGGATTCAAATGGACTTTTTGTATAAATGTAAATCGTGATAAAAAGAATAAAAAGTGTATAGTATCTAAAACTTTTTTCTTTTGAAAAAAAACTAATTAAAGTGGAAATAATAAAGAAAATAACAAGACTATTTATAGTAAAAAGCCATGTCATCGTTCTAAAGGTTATCTCCTGATACATGTATATTTATATCTTATCTAAAAACAAAGATTTCTTTTGTCTGGATACCGGTATTCGCTTATTTTCATCTAGAACCACATAGCCGTCTGTCTTTAAATACTCCCGTACTTTTTCTAGGTTAATAACATAGCTATGATGAATTCTATAGAATAGATGGGGGGGTAGAAGCATTTCAATATCCTTCAGTTTTTTTGTGACAAATAGTTTTTTGTTATGTGTTAAAAAGACGCTACAATAATTTCCATCGCTCTCGCAATAAATGATTTCGGAAGGTAGTAAAAAGATAATTTTACCATCTACAGATATTCCGATTTTCTTTTCATTTGTCAAGGAGGATGAATTTAATATTTGCAAGGCGTCTTCTAATTTGTCTCTATACAATTTGTCATCCTTAATTTTTTTAACTTTAGTTATCGTAATTCGTAAATCATCGATGTCTATTGGCTTTAATAAATAGTCGATTGCCCTTTCTTTAATAGCAGATAAAGCATATTTAACGTAGGCCGTAGTAATAATGACAGAGAAATCCCTTTTATGTAGTTTTTCCAGAAATTGAAACCCGTCCATTACAGGCATTTCAATATCAAGGAAGACACAGTCAATTTCATTTTCTTCGATATATTTTATTGCTTTCCAAGGATCGGTGAACTTCCCAACCACTTGTATATTTTCTTTAAGATTTACAAGCTCCCACTCCAGAGTTTCCATGGCATTAAGCTCATCGTCAATAAGTACAGTCCTTAACATGTTTTCTTTTATTTATTTAAATATACTGTTAAACTTGGACGGTTGCAATTATTTTGTATCATTTGTAAGCATTAGATTACAAATGGTAGAGACGACGCGTATATTTGTGTATTATCACAACAAGTCGCTCATTCAAAGTTAATTTCTAACATTCGTGTTATCAGTATTGTTTTAAAATAATTACACTTTTTTTAATTGTCATTTCATTTAATGAAGTAGTTGATCATAAGTGCTATTTTTTACAATCTTTTTTTTTGTTGCAGTTTTCAACAGTTAGCACTCCGAGTTTTCGGTTAGTGAGTTTATATCCTTACCTTGCTTTTATTAGAATAAATAGTTTATTATAGCCACGGATACACTATTTGTTGCAAACTATAAAATAGCTCGACACTCAGTTTTAAGATTTATGTAGGTTTATGAGACCTTAAGTAAATATTATCAAATGAGAAATTTCAGAAGCTATTTATTGGTTTTACTAATGATGAAACTTAGTAGTATACCTTTATTAAGTTGTCAACGAATAACAGTAGATAATCATTATAAAAATGATAATGTAGATTCTACTCGAGTTACTTTACTGAATATTGACAAATCTCACGTCTTAGATCTGGAAAAACTATCAATAGTATTCCCCAAACAACTAGGTGGATTGTCAAGAACTGGTATAAAGCTGGATAAAATAGTTGGTAGCGCTACAGCATTTTATGGGTATAATAAATATGAAATCAGTATTATAGATGACCTTCGAAACAGCTTTTCGAATATTCTCTTATTTAATCGTAATTATAGAAAGTTAAACGAAAGCGAAGTGGAGCGGACCATTAAAACGGTACGAGACGGCTATAAAACGATTACTACAATAGAAAATGCGGAAACGACCTCGATATCATTTGTATTTAAAAAGAGGTATCTTTTTAAAGTAACTGGGACAAATAAACAGACACCTTATATGGTCTGGCGATTTCTAGAGCTTAATAAATTTCATGATTTAGTTGAATAGTCACTAAATTTAAATATTTATTTATTACATTGGGTATGTGAATATAATCATTTCTTTAACTAATGTTTAGGCATCGAGGTAGGCAGCGAACAGCCCTTCATAATCGTAAAATAGCTTTTCTTTTATCTTTTGTTGCGGGAATGGTAAACGTAACAGGTTTTTTTGCTGTCGGACATCTTACAACAAATGTTACTGGGCATTTTGCTTTTTTTGCGGAGGATCTATCCCGTAAAAATTATGGTTATGCCTTCGTGTATTTAGCATTTATTCTTTCTTTTCTGTGCGGAGCTTTCTTCTCAAGCCTTTATACAGAAGCAGTTTCGAAAAAATACCCGAGATTCAGGTATTCTTTCCCTGTTGCTTTTGAAACAGTTATCATCACTTTCGTAGCCCAACTTCCTATTGTAATGATAGACCATTACCCTATTGAAATTGCATGTGCTTTATTATTTGCAATGGGAATGCAAAACGCCCTAGTGACAAACATTTCGAAGTCAATTGTCAGAACCACGCATCTTACGGGTTTATTTACAGATTTAGGCATTGAATTGTCCCAACTGTTTTTTTTTAAAGAATCTGCCTCGCGACAGAGATTAAGAGCATCCATCAAACTAAGATTGATTATTATTATTTCGTTTTTTATCGGGGGACTTGTCGGAGGTTTTGGATACCCTGTTTTTGGATTAAAAACTTTAATGTTGGCGTCTCTATTTTTAGTGATTGGGTTGTTTTACGATGCCGTGAAATTTCAAATAGTTACTTTAAACAGAAAATATATTAGGAGGAGAATCTGACTTAATAATTTATATGTAGATAATATTATTAATTTAAAAATGCTTATTTACGATTTTATCCTTGATTTTAACATGTTATTTGTATTTTTGTCTTTTGATGGAAGAAATCAATTTATCCTTTTTCAACAATCTACTACACAACCTTATTTCAATTATGCTTTCTGCTTTGTTGCTGTATATTTTTAAAACCGTTCACTTCTATAATACTTCATGGAAACACTAATTATTCAGGCTGCTTATGTTTTATTTCCTAATTCTGAATATTACAAAGAAAAAGTCGACGTTCTAATTCAAAAAGGAAAAATTATAGATATAAATAAAACAGGAATAACCAAGAAGGTTAATGCTAAAGTGATTTTAGCAGAAAATAATATCTTAGCACCTGCTTTTTTTGATTTAAATGTTAATTTCGGTGAACCCGGACTAGAAACTAAGGAAGACATGCTTTCGGGTTGTGCAGCAGCGGTAGCCGGTGGTTTTTCCGGACTTGCGTTGCAGCCTAATACTCTTCCACCACTTCAAAGTCGTAGTGAAATAGCATATGTCAAGAACTTAGGAGAAAGTTCAATGGTGGACGTACACCCGGTTGGCACGGTAAGTATGGAAAGAAAGGGAGAAAATCTAGCAGAATTATATGATATGAAGCAGGGTGGTGCAATTGCTTTCAGTGATGGCAATCGCACCATACAGCATTCTAGCTTAATGAGTAGAGCCCTGCTATATTGTAAAGGATTTGACGGGTTAATTTTCTCTTTTGCCGAAGATTCCAGTATTTCAGGAAATACTAAAATGAATGAAGGAATTGTTAGTACTATGCTTGGGATGAAAGGAAACCCTAACCTTGCTGAAGAAATAATGATCGCTAGAGACTTGTTTTTGGCAGAGTATAATGAATCCCGAATACATTTTAGTACGATAAGTACGGCAGGCGCAGTACAGCTCATTCGAGAGGCAAAAAATAAAGGAATTCAAGTAACGTGCGATGTAACTGCGCATCATCTGGTTCTTACTGATGAAAGCGTAGAGACTTTTGATAGTAACTTCAAGGTAAGACCACCTTTAAGGAGTGAATCGGACCGACAAGCGATTATAAATGGATTAAAAGATGGAACAATCGATGCAATTGTGTCTCAACATACACCTCATGAAATAGAGTTTAAAAATGTTGAGTTTGAAAAAGCTGAATTTGGAATAACTGGCTTGCAAACTGTGCTTCCATTGGCATTAATGGCGGGTTTATCTGTAGAAAAGATTGTTGAAAAGTTAAGTATAAATCCACGTAATATATTAAATCTTCCGCAACCAGAGTTGGCAATAGGAGCAAATGCAAACTTAATATTGTTTAATCCAGATGAAAGTTGGATATTTGATAAACAAACCAATCGTTCAAAAGCAAATAATAGCCCTTATTTTAATAGAGAATTAAAAGGGAAAGTAAATTTATTGATTAATAAAAACCAATACTATACCTCCTAACTTTTCATCATGGACAGACAGATAAAAAAAGCATTAAGTGCCTCATTGCATGAATTTGGACTAGCTTCCAACCAGCCTATTGAAGCTTTTCAGGAAAGGATTGAAGCAGCCTTTGATGCCGATACTTCTTATTTACAAAAAGTGGATTTGTTAGACGAGGCATTTGACGATTATCCTCATTTTGAGGAACTACGAGAGATTTACTTCGACCTTCTATTAATGAACTTCTTTTCAATCGATGTTGAAAAATTGGATAATGATTACCTGGATTCCGAAGAATGGGAGGGCATTGAAGAACAAACTTTAGAACGAGGAACAGAACTACTTAATCTTCTTCTTTATCTTCACGAATGTGCAGATGAAAGAATTGAACCTCAATTGAACGATTATTTAATAGAATTTCTCTTAGTGGATGAAGATGAATTCCAAGATGAACATCGAATTTTCCAGCCTATGATTGAAAATCAATCGTTAATAGATAGTAATTATGCTGAAATAGCAAGAATCGGTGAAAGTTTACCTCCAGACTCCGAAATTGCTGAAATATTCTATCCAATGATGTCATTTTTTAATGAAAATGAACCAACTGAATCTCAGTTTATCGAGTATATGGACAATAGTAAAAACAAAGCGTTCGATACAGCGGTTTTCGCATTACTTATTGCTTTTAATCAAATTAAATAAGAACATGAACACAGCTTTATCAGATAAAAATGAAATTGTCTCTGCCAAATCCTTAGCATTGAAATACGGGCTAATCTGGGCTGCAATTAACATTGTAATTTTCTTATTGGTATACTATGGTACACCACAATTATTGGGTACTTGGAAACAATCTATTCTTCAAACAATTATTGGCATTGGACTGGCAATTTACTTTACCTTAGAAATTAGAAAAGAGATTGGTGGCTTCTGGACTTATAGGGAAGCCATTAGTGCTATCTTTGTTTTATTCATTATTCCATCTGTTATTCTTTTTTTCTTTTCTATTTTATTCGGAAAGTGGATTGAACCCGGTTATTATAATAAGATATCTGAAGCCGCTTTAAATGCAACTACAGAGTTGATGGAAAACTTTACTACTGATCAAGAATTGATTGATAAAACAATCGAGGAGACAGAGATTGCATTAGAAAAACAACTCAATCCGGGTTTTATGGACATCGTGAAATCGCTAGGGTTTTCTGTTTTAGCCTATTTTATTGCGTCTCTTATTTGGGCAGCCATCTTTAAAAGAGACAGGCCTGTGTTTTTAACCCATTCAGAAAAAGAGGAGAACTAATCCAATATATGGATATTTCAGTAGTAATACCTTTATTTAACGAAGAGGAGTCATTGCCAGAGTTATGCAAATGGATTGATTCGGTAATGCAGAAAAATAATTTCAGTTATGAATTGATATTGGTCGACGATGGAAGTAAAGATAGGTCTTGGGAAGTTATTGAAGCACTAAAAAAGAATTATCAAGGAATAGCTGCTATTAAATTTCGTCGTAATTATGGGAAATCGGCCGCCCTAAATGTTGGTTTCGCCCTTGCAACCGGAGACGTTGTCATTACAATGGATGCCGATCTTCAAGACAGTCCCGATGAAATTCCAGAACTTTTTCGCAGAATCAAACAAGAAGGCTATGATCTCATTTCAGGCTGGAAGCAAAAGCGACACGATCCTTTATCTAAAACAATCCCGACAAAACTCTTTAATTCTGTGACTCGTAGGATTTCAGGTATTCGCAACCTACATGACTTCAATTGTGGACTTAAGGCGTACCGCAAAGAAGTTGTAAAAAACATTGAAGTATATGGAGAAATGCATCGTTATATTCCTGTAATTGCCAAATGGGCAGGATTTACAGCAATTGGAGAGCAGGTTGTTAAGCATTATCCCAGAAAATATGGGAAGACCAAATTTGGCCTAAGTAGATTTATTTATGGCTTTTTGGATCTAATTTCCATATTTTTTGTAGGCAAGTTCTCCAAGCGACCAATGCATTTTTTTGGAACTATGGGCTTTTTGTCTTTTTTTACAGGATTCTTAATCACCATCTGGTTAGTTGCAAAAAAATTAATTGCCATCTCAAAAAATACACCTTATAGAGACGTAATAGATCAACCACTATTTTATATCGCTTTAGTAGCCATTGTTGTTGGTTTTCAGCTTTTTTTGACAGGCTTTGTAGCCGAACTCGTCTCCCGAAATGTGCCTGAAAGAAATAATTATCAGATTGAAAAAGTAATTTAAATGTTTTTCTCAATCATTATCCCTCTTTACAATCGTCCTCGGGAAATCGATGAATTATTGTTTACCCTTACACAGCAAGCATACACAGACTTTGAAGTTCTGATTATCGAAGATGGCTCAATTGAAGACGCTAGAGAAATTGTAGATACGTATAAAGAAAAACTAGACATCCACTATTACAAAAAGGAAAATGCAGGACAGGGTTTTGCACGTAATTATGGATTTGAAAGAGCCAAAGGCGATTATTTTATCATATTTGATTCTGATTGTCTTATCCCTAAAGACTATTTAAAGAATGTTAGAGAAAATATATTAAAGCATCAATTTGATGCTTTTGGAGGTCCTGATGCAGCCCATAAGTCTTTTTCTGCAATTCAAAAAGCCATTAGTTATTCAATGACCTCTCCTTTCACAACTGGTGGAATTAGAGGACGTAAAAAACATGTAGGAACATTTCACCCTCGTAGTTTTAATATGGGAATTTCTCGAAAGGTTTGGGAAAAAATAGGTGGATTCAAATTGACAAGGTTAGGAGAAGATATTGAATATAGCATTAGGATAAGCAATGCTGGATTTAAAATAGGTTTGATACCAACTGCAATTGTATTTCATAAAAGAAGAACAAACTTCATACAGTTTTATAGACAATTACACTTTTTCGGCCGTGCACGTATAAATATATTTAAGCATTTCCCTTCAGAACTCAAATTTGTTCACTATCTCCCATCATTATTTGTTGTCTTTGTAGGATTTACGGCGATAAGTAATTTATTGAGATGGCCTATCGCTGGACTTTGTAATCTTACTATCGCTTTATACACTATGTTGCTATTTTTTCATGCAATGTCAACATGTAAGTCAATAAAAATAGCACTTCTTTCTATCATAACCTCTTTTATACAGCTATTTGCGTATGGGATGGGGTTTATTCAAGACTATTTTAAACGAGTCTTAATGAATAAAGCTTCATAAGAAGATGAATTGAATAATTGATTTAATAATTTAATCATGATTTTATTGACATTTTTATATTTATTTGTAAAAATGTTTGCAAATGTAGATAACTATAGCGTATATTTGTTCCAATAATTATAAACTAGATTAAAATATTAAAAAACGACAATATGTGTGGTATAATAGGTGCTTTTGATTTAAAAGGAAGAAGCTCAATAATCCGACCTTTAGTTTTAAAAATGTCGAAAAAAGTTCGCCATCGTGGTCCTGATTGGTCTGGGGTCTTCAGTAACGATCAAGTAATTTTATCTCATGAACGTTTAGCCATTGTTGACCCAAAATCTGGAAGGCAGCCATTAGTGAATAAGGAAGAAAATCTTGTATTAGCTATAAATGGTGAAATCTATAATCACCAACAACTTAAGAGAAATTATCCAGACTATAATTTTCTTACTGAATTAGACAGTGAAGTAATATTAGCTTTATATCAGGAAAAAGGAGTTGCCTTTATAGAGGAATTGAATGGAATTTTTGCTTTTTGCTTATACGATATAGAAAATGACAGCTATTTTATTGCACGTGATCATATTGGAATTGTGCCACTTTATCTTGGCTGGGATGTAGAAGGAACCCTCTTTGTTGCCTCTGAGTTAAAGGCTCTAGAAGGTGTATGTGTTAGATATGAAGAGTTTAAGCCTGGACATTATATTTATAGCAAAGACGGGCAACAGATGCAACGGTGGTACAAAAGAGACTGGGAAAATTATGAAAATGTAAAAAATAACCCAGCGGATCTTGATGTGCTAAGGAAAGGTTTAGAGGATGCGGTTCACCGCCAATTAATGTCTGATGTGCCTTATGGAGTGTTATTATCCGGCGGGCTGGATTCTTCAATTATTGCTGCAATAACTAAAAAATTCGCCTCTAGACGAATTGAGTCTGAAGATAAAGAAGCTGCATGGTATCCACAATTACATTCGTTTGCGGTAGGCTTAAAAGGATCTCCAGATTTAATTGCTGCTCAAAAGGCTGCCGATTATATCGGAACGGTACATCATGAAATAAACTTTACAATTCAGGAAGGACTTGATGCTATTCGCGATGTGATCTACCATTTAGAGACTTACGATGTTACCACTATTCGTGCATCAACACCAATGTATCTACTGGCTCGTGTTATAAAATCAATGGGTATAAAAATGGTTTTATCTGGAGAGGGATCAGATGAGTTATTTGGAGGATATTTGTACTTCCATAAAGCACCAAATGCACAGTCTTTTCATGAAGAAACTGTTCGTAAAATAGGAAAACTACATTTATACGATTGTTTGAGAGCGAATAAATCAATGTCAGCTTGGGGCATTGAGGCTAGAGTTCCATTTTTGGATAAAGAGTTTATGGATATCGCTATGTCCTTTAATCCTGAAGAGAAAATGGCGAAAAACGGTAGAATGGAAAAGTGGAGCTTAAGAAAAACATTTGAATCTTATCTTCCTGAAAGCATAGCATGGCGCCAAAAAGAGCAATTTTCAGATGGGGTGGGTTACAGCTGGATCGATACTTTAAAAGAACAAGCAAACCAAAAAGTATCAAACGAGGATTTGATAAAAGCAAAAGAAAAATTCCCTATTAATACCCCTCAAAACAAAGAGGAATATTTTTATAGAACGATCTTTACAGAGCATTTTCCTTCAGATTCCGCGGCGAAATGCGTGCCTTCAGTGCCTTCTGTCGCATGTAGTACACCTGAGGCATTAGCTTGGGATATTTCTTTCCAAAATTTAAACGATCCTTCCGGAAGAGCAGTTTCCTCAGTGCATCAGGAAAGCTACGAGAAAAAGGTTTAAACACATAAGCAATACTTTAAAAAAGCTTAGTCAAGCTTCATGACAAATGAAGCTTGACTAAGCTTTTTTACTAAACGGACCTTATCAAAAGGATAAGCTCTGGATTACATAGCATTTGCAAGTTCTTGCTCTTTCAAGGTTTTTCGCCAGTGTATATACCCATAAATGCACATCGCTGTATAAAATACAGATAGGGCAGAGAAGAAATACAATTCCCTATCAATCATTAGTCCAATAGAAAATGCATTGAGGAAAAACCAATAATACCAAGTAGATATCACTTTACGTGCTTCTAAGTAAGTTGCTGAAAAGCTAAATACAGTTATCCCAGCGTCAATATAAGGACGATGTGAATCCGTAAACCGATGCATTATATAGCCTAATAGTAGACTTAATATAATTCCGATTGTTATATTAAAAAAATGGTATTTTAATTTCCACTCTATAACAGGTGTTTTCTGATTTTTACCACGATGTTTATGCCAATACAACCAACCATAAAAGCCGGCGAGAATATAATAGAGGTTCAGTCCGGCCTCTAAATATAATGTGACATGTTTATAAAGGTAAATTGTAATTGCGGATGCGAAAATGCCAAATATCCAGCACCAAATATTTTCTTTAACCATCAACACAAGGTATAAAACCCCAAAAATGACAGAGATGATTTCTAATACAGTATAAATATCCATTGAAATCAAAGTAAAACATTTTATGTGAAAACAATCGCTTTAAAAGTATAATAATCTAAAAGCAAATAAATTTAAATCTTTTAGTGCCATAACTCGTTATTAAGTATATAAGCCTGTAATTATGATTGAATCATCAGAAATTCTTATTCGTCTTTTAGTCGGTGCTTTTTGTGGGGCAATTATTGGCATAGAACGCGAACGTAAAGAATGGGCAGCTGGAATGCGTACCCACATGATGGTTTCAGTAGGCGCAACGTTATATATGATTGTATCAACTTATGGTTTTAGTGAGGTTTTAACCGATGATAAAGTAAGCCTAGATCCGTCAAGAGTCGCATCGCAGGTCGTGTCGGGAATTGGTTTTTTAGGAGCTGGCACCATAATCTTTTTAAGACAAGGGATTATTAGAGGACTAACTACAGCCTCGGGTTTATGGACGGTAGCGGGTATAGGCCTTGCAATAGGTGGGGGGATGTATGTTGCTGCAATTGCGACCACTTTAATCGCATTGATAATTCTATGGATTCTTCAACCAATTGAGACCTTCGTTTATAGAAGATCCAAATGGAAAACGTTAATAATAACTCTCAAATCTAACAGCGATTACCGGGAGATTTTACACTTCGTTTTCAAACAACCAGATATAAACATTACCGGCTTCGAAATCGAATCCTTGGAAGAAAGCTTTACACAGTTTACAATTAAATCAAACAATTTATCGGATCTCAAGAAAATAACAGCTTTATTAAGCAACAAAGAAGCCATTCAATCTATCAAATTGCAATGAAAAATTCGTATGTTTAATGCAAGATTAAGATGAGTCAGGAAACATTCTTGAAAAAAAAATGTTATTCTATAAATGGTAGACTATGGAAAGTAATATTAAAAAAACAGCTGATAAAGTAATAGGTTCTATTTTATATCCCGGTACCTATTCAAATATTGGAGAATCGGAGAGAATAGTTTCGGCTGCATTTGGAGCTTTTATGTTTTGGAAAGGGGTTAGCGACATTTTCTCTAAACCTTCTAATGCAGTCTGGGAATTAGTCCTTGGCGGGGCTTTAATCTATCGTGGTGCAACGGGTTATTGTGCAATAAAAGACAGAATTGAAAGCTGTGCCCCAAGAGAAAGAGAACATGTAGGAGCCACCGAATCTATAGTTGAAACGATGTAAAATATTGATTGAGTCTATGAAAAACAATCTTTTTCATAGACTCAATCAATATTTAAGAAATTTCAGCAATAAACACTCCTTTTTTATCCAATAAGGATTGGTGTTTTTGTATGTTCTGTAGATTAATTTTTCCAATAATATACTTGAAATTAGGCCCTGAATATTTTTCTATAATCGAAGTAAAGCCTAAGTTATCCAGAAGACTTTCATTCTCATACCTTAAATAGACCTTTAATTCGTAATCGGAAGAATATGATATGCTCTCTGTTTTAATATGTTTTTTATATTCATACCGATAAGCGTATCTTAAAGCAGCAATATCGGATAAGACAGCTGCGCCTGTTGGATGACCGCCTGCACCTTTCCCATAGAAGAACTGCTTATCGGCGAAAGCCGCCTGCACTTGTACGCCGTTGTATTCATTTTCTACATTGAATAAAATATTATCCGGTGAAATGAATTTTGGAAGAACATATAGAACAACTTTCTCGTTGTCTACTTCTTTGGCAATAGGAATCAATTTTATTTTAAGATTCTTCTCTTTTGCAAAAAGAACGTCATTTTCAGAAATGTTTGCGATACCAATATTTAAGATATCATCAGGATCAATATAGATGCTGTAAGCATGTGCAGCAATAATTGCCAACTTGTACTTTGCGTCAAAACCGTTCACATCTAAGCTGGGGTCGCTTTCGGCAAAGCCCAAGTCTTGCGCCTGCTTTAGAGCAGTTGAATAAGGCATGTTTTCTTGAAAAATCTTAGATAAAATGTAATTAGACGAACCGTTAAAAATTCCGCTTACGGAATGTAATAGTTCATTGTCATAATATTCCTCTAAATTCCTAATAATAGGGATACTTCCACAAACCGCTCCTTCATAAAGCAAGGAAGTACCCTGTTTTTGCTGCAGTGCTACCAATTCCTCTAAATGATTGGCAATCATTTTTTTATTAGCCGAAACTACGTTTTTACCACTTCTGAGAGCTTTGGAAACGATATTAAACGCTGCATCGGCATCATCAATTAGTTCTATAACCGTATTTATCTCAGGGTCATTTAAGATATCATCCGGTTCAGTGGAAAATAGCGATTGATCAATGGTCCGCTTTTTATCACCATGTTTAATAACAAATTTTTTTATTTCAAAGTTTAAGTTTTTCGATTTTATAATGTCGTAAAGACCTTGTCCTACTACTCCAAATCCAAATATCCCTAATATTAACTTCTCGCCCATGTTTAAAAATGACTTACTTTCGCAGTCTTGTCTTTTGTATCGTTATTATCTAAAAAATCTTCGATGGCTCGATGAATAGTTTTTGTTTCTATTAGAAATCCGTCGTGACCATAAAAAGAGTCTATTTCAAAATATTTTGCATTAGAAATAGTATTTGCAATAAGTTTTTGCTCTTCTATAGGAAATAGAAGATCATTTTTTATCCCTATAACAAGTGTGTTTGCTCTAATTTTTTTCAAAGCTTCTGATATCCCTCCACGATTTCTACCCACATTATGGCTATCCATTGCCTTGGTTAAAAACCAATAGCTATAGGCATTGAAGCGCTTTACTAATTTTTCACCTTGATAATTCTGATAAGAAGAAGCCTTGAAATCATCGATTTTATCATGAGATGATTCCATCTGAGTTGAAGAATAGGTTTCATAGGCACGATAAGACAATAAAGCAATACTTCTGGCCGTTTTCAGGCCTTTTAAACCTCCGTTAGGCTCATTTGCATAAAAGGTTCTATCCGTGCTGATAGCTAAACGCTGGCTTTCGTTAAAGGCAATGCCCCAAGGAGAATGCACTGCATTTGTAGCTAATAAAACAAGATTCTCTATCCTGTCTGCTGCACTAATGCTCCATTCAATCGCTTGTTGGCCTCCTAGCGAACCTCCGATTAATAATGAAATCTTGTCGATACCTAGGTGCTCAGCCAGTAATTCATGGGCTGAAACCAGGTCTCTGATAGAAAACTGAGGAAAAGACAAATAATAGGGTAGACCCGTCGATGGATTTTGACTTAAGGGATTGGTTGTTCCATAAGCAGACCCGACGCAATTGGCACAAATAATAAAATGTTCTTCCGGGTTAAATAAACTTTCATCGCCAAATAAACCTTGCCACCAATCAAATACGTCAGAATTTGCTGTCAAAGCATGGCAAACCCAAACCACATTATCTCTTTTCTCATTAATTGTACCATAAGTGGTGTAAGCGATTTCGAGATTCCGAATTCGCTTACCACTTTCTAGTTTAAAGGTTTTATTGTATTGAAATGTCTTTACATTCATTATTTAATAAAATTTATTAAACAAGAACAACTTCTTATTTATTTTACTTGGTTAAACGCTTGTTCAAAATCTGCTTTAATGTCATCGATGTGTTCAATTCCTACCGAAACTCGTAAAGAGCTAGGAGAAACGCCTGCTGCAGCTTGGTCTTCATCACTTAACTGTTGATGTGTTGTTGCTGACGGCTGGATGATCAAGGTTTTCGTATCTCCCACATTGGCTAAATGACTGGTCAGTTTTAAGCTATCAATAAATGCAGTTCCTTTCTCTTTTCCTCCTTTAATCTCAAAACTCAATACTCCACCAAAACCATTTCGAAGGTATTTTTTAGCGTTCGCATAGTATGGACTACTTGGAAGTCCCGGATAATTTACCGATTCAACTTGAGGATGATTTTGTAACCATTCTGCTAATGCCAATGCATTATCTACATGCCTTTGGACACGTAAAGATAAAGTTTCTAAGCCCTGGATAAATAAGAATGAATTAAAAGGAGAGATAGCAGGTCCTATATCACGAAGTCCTTCAACACGTGCACGAAGCGCAAATTGGATATTACCAAAGCTGCCGTTTACACCAAATACATCACTGAATACTAATCCATGATAACCTTCGGAAGGTTCGCTGAACTGCTTAAATTTGCCATTACCCCAATCGTAGTTTCCACCATCGACAATAACACCTCCAATACTTGTTCCTGAACCGCCAATCCACTTAGTAGCAGCATGAACGACTACGTTTGCACCATAATCAAAAGGTCGGAAAAGATAACCAGCTGCTCCGAAAGTATTGTCTACAATCACAGGTAAATTATGTTTCTTTGCAACCGCTATAACTTTCTCAAAATCAGGAATACTAAAGCTTGGGTTTCCAATAGTTTCCAAGAAAATTGCTTTTGTATTGTCATTTATTTGCGCTTCAATACTTTCGGAAGAATCGTCTTTAGCAAAACGAGCCTCGATTCCTAAGCGCTTTAAAGTAACTCTAAATTGATTATGGGTACCTCCATATAAATTGGGACTAGCAACAAAGTTTTCACCACTTTCTAGAATGTTGGTTAATGCAAGAAATTGAGCAGCCATACCTGATGCGACAGCCACAGCAGCAACACCACCCTCTAATGCCGCAATACGTTTCTCAAAAACATCCGTAGTTGGGTTCATGATGCGCGTATAGATATTACCAAACTCTTTTAAAGCAAAAAGATTAGCTCCGTGCTCTGCACTATTAAAAACAAAAGAGGTAGTTTGGTAAATAGGAACCGCACGAGAACCGGTTGTCGGATCCGCTACTTGTCCAGCATGAACTTGTAATGTTTCAAATTTTAAATTTTCAGTCGCCATGATTTTTGGATTTTTAATAAGTAATTTATTGAATTAATTTAATAACTCCTTCAGAAACAGGTTCTGAAAAAGAATAATCTTAATAAAGAGGTTGATTGGTTCGATTTGCTTTAACAGCAACAGATAGTGCCGCATATATACATTCGAAAAACAAAAGCGGGATGGTTAGAGGTATTGACCGATTTTAAAAGGTCAGATTTTTTGATTTCAATGTGAGATTTTGTTTGCATGTCTTTTTATTTATATACTCCCATTTATTTGGGACAGGAATTGGCACCTTTTCTTCCTTGGATGGTTGCCAGTGGTTCATCGAGCCAGTCTCTCGCCACTTCTTTATAAATCAAGACTCTGAAGAGTTTTGATCAGCACATTTTTTAATAAATGCACAAAGCAAATATAAAAGCTTTTTTAATATATTCAAAAATATTTTAAATATTTAATTCTTTTTTGGAATGAAATAAGTCTTAATAATGTAAATTATGTAATTAGTCGTTAAATATATGAGGCCTCTTAAATAGCCTTAGTCCAGCAAGTTATATCGATATTAATTTAGAATATTTTACTGAAAACAACAATTTACCTGAATAGTAACCGCATTTCCCTATCGATTAACCAGTTCAATTTTCTTTTTTTGTACATTTGTGAGATACGTTGCTGGATAGTTTAAGGAATCATAGTATGAACGCAAAAGACAATTTGATTTTATTAATCGAGGATAAAAACCTTCCTTTGATTTTAAAGAATATCGCTCAAAAAGTTCTTAACGGAGTAAGAATTACTTTTGATGAAGGGATTAATCTTTATGAAAAGGGGGAGCTTGGTTATTTAGGCGTGTTAGCAAATTTTATAAGGGAAAGAAAACATGGCGACCTAACCTATTTTAACCGCAATTTTCATATTGAACCTACTAACCTTTGTGTTTATGACTGCAAGTTCTGTTCCTATTCTCGACTAATAAAGAACCGCGAAGATGCCTGGGAAATGACCGTCGAGGATATGATGAATCAGGTAATTGCTTATGACAATGAACCCATAACCGAGGTGCATATTACCGGTGGCGTTGTGCCAAAGCAAGATCTTGATTTTTATGCAGACTTTTTCCGAAAAACAAAAGCACACCGCCCCGAGCTCCATATCAAGGCTTTGACTCCAGTTGAATATTATTATATTTTTAAAAAGGCTAAGCTGACTCACTATGATGGAATGAAATATCTAAAAGAAGCCGGTTTGGATTCTATGCCAGGTGGCGGAGCAGAGATCTTTCATCCAGAAGTTCGAATGAAAATAGCCGCAGATAAGTGTAATGCAGAACAGTGGCTGGATATTCACGAACAAGCCCACAAATTAGGAATGCGTTCTAATGCCACAATGTTATATGGCCATATTGAAGAATATAAGCATCGTATAGATCATATGGAAAGGCTTCGCCAGCTTCAAGACAAAACGAAGGGTTTCCAGGCTTTTATACCTTTAAAATTTCGAAATAAAGAAAACCAAATGTCAAAAGTGCCAGAAGTATCCATTATCGAAGATTTACGGAACTACGCCATTAGTAGAATCTACATGGATAATTTCGACCATATTAAAGCCTATTGGGCAATGATTAGTAGAAATACAGCTCAGCTTTCTCTAAGTTTTGGTGTGGATGATATTGATGGAACTTTAGACGATACCACCAAAATCTATTCAATGGCGGGTGCCGAGGAACAAAATCCGAAAATGAGTACGCAAGAATTGGTTGATTTAATTAAAAATGTTGGCAGGCATCCTATCGAAAGAAATACGCTATACGAAGTAATTACTGATTATAAAGATGTTGTTTTTGATTTGACAGAAAACGATAAACCCAAATATTATAAATTACCTGTGATAGATAAAACACTTTAAGTTAGAGGTAAATGGTATGAATCCATATTGAGGAGATCTATCAAAATATACTATGTTAAAAATATGTAAAAACCATCATGAGCTTATAAGTTCCCAAACCGCAATAAATAATTCACTCATGATAGCTTCATCGCCACTATTAAACAAACTATTCCAATGAAAATAAAAATATCAGCTGTATCTTATACCAACACCATTCCATTTGTTTACGGGATTGAAAAAAGTCAACAACTGCTGGATATGATGGAGTTAAGTCTTGATATTCCTTCTGAATGCGCAAATAAACTTATTAACAATGAGGTAGATGCGGGCTTAGTGCCGGTTGCTGCATTACTTGATATTCCAAATTATAACATTATCTCAGATTATTGTATAGGCTCGGTTGGAAAGGTGACCTCAGTATTTATTTTCAGCAAAAAACCCATAAATGAAATTAGGTCCATGCGACTTGATCTACAATCGCGTACATCCAATAATTTAGCTCGTGTTCTGCTTCAAAACTATTGGAAGCAAGAAGTCATAATTGTAGAAGGTGGGGAACCGGCAGATGCTTACGTTCAAATAGGAGACAGGACTTTTGGAAAGGATAAATTCGAACCTTTTGCTTACGATTTGGGAGAGGCCTGGACAGATTTTTGTGGTTTACCCTTTACATACGCAGTTTGGACAGCCAATAAGGAGCTTCCTGAAAAATTTATTACGCTTTTTAATAAGGCATTAGGATTTGGTTTGGCTAATAGGGAAGAGGCGTCGAAAGGTATTCCTGAACATAAAAATATTGATATTCGAGAATACCTTTTAAATTCAATCAATTATGATCTCGATGATAAAAAGAGGGCTGCCATTAAGCTGTTCCATCAGTTTATTGGAGAATTAGTACCTTTGGAAAGTCAAAAAGCACTTTCTTGATCTAGAAATTGCATTTCTCCAGTACTCAAAGACAACTGAGTTGATAAAATTAGCTCATTCATTTGTTTGTCACTAGTTGCACTTACAATAGCAGAAGTGATTTCAGGTTTATGGATTAACCAGGCTAAAGCTACCCTAGCTGGACTTGCACCATGTTTTTCGGCAAGATTATCAAGGGCGTCTAGTATTCTAAATCCGCGCTCGTTCAGGTATTTCTTGATACCATGGCCTCGCACGCTTTTATTTAAATCCTCCTCGCTTCGGTATTTACCGCTTAAATAGCCACTAGCTAATGAATAATAGGGGATTACACCTAAATTATATTCTTTGACCACCGGTAAGTATTCCGTCTCAAATTTCGACCGATCGTATAAATTGTAAAGTGGCTGTAGAGAAATGTATTCGACAAAATTATTTTTCTTGCTTATTTCTAAGGATGATTTCAATCGTTCTCCGCTTAAATTAGAGGCTCCGATATACCTTACTTTTCCCTCTTTAACCAGCTTGTCAAAAGCTTCCAAGGTTTCTTCTTGCTCAGTATTGCTATCGTCATAATGGGCCTGGTAAAGGTCTACATAATCGGTTTGCAGCCTTCGCAGAGACGCTTCTACCGCATTGATCATATACTTGGCACTAAGACCTTTTTGTTCGGGTCCCAACTCTCCGCCGACCTTAGTTCCTATGATTACTTTTTCACGCTTATTATTGCTCTTCATCCAATTTCCGATGATAGTCTCAGATTCCCCACCATGGTTTTCCTTCTACCCACTTTGAGTAAGTATCCGCGGTATCAATAAAATTAAAGCCTGCATCTACAAATTGGTCAAGAATTTTAAAAGATTCTGCTTCATTCAGCGTCCATCCAAAAACATTTCCGCCAAAAGTGAGAGGAGAAACGGATAACGATGAATTTCCTAAAGATCTATAATTCATTTTATGTATTTTTTGTAATTGCTCAATTTAGCAAATTTATTCTTGGGGATTTGACTTATATGATGTTAATGCAATCTTTCGATTATTGTTTTTAAAGAAGCTAAAAACTTCTAATTGAAACGTTCTTTAATTTGACGCTTTCCCCTTTCCTTTTCGTGAAAATCCCATATCGGAGGCAATGAACATTTTAGGAACAACATAGAAGTTTGATCTTTTGTTTAACAAGTGTAGTTGTCATCTAGAAAGCTGGCTTTAACCAAATATACCGTTCCTGCGACAGTTCTGCGACAATTCTGCGACTAAATAGCTATTTAGTCGCAGAATTGTCGCAGAACTGTCGGAAATTGATCGCAGAAAGATAGAACCAGGTGTAGGTCGGCCAAAAAAAACAGTAATAAATTACTTACGATATAATGCACCGATGTTGCTAATTCGTAGAAGAATCTTTCAATTGATTTTTGATTTTCTTCAGTTGGGAGATCATCATTGCTATTCGATTGTTTTCAGACTTAATGTATTCTTTCATCAATAGCATGTAACTTAACCCAAACCAGCCTATTGCAGCTATAATAAATAAAAGAAGAATCCAGAATGGGAGAATGAAATACATTTCAAAAAGAATCAATACAAATGCGAACCCGATTCCAAGTGTATATATTTTGTAATTTCTTTTATTAAGCAGGTAGCTCTCTTTTTGATATTGTTCCAGGTAGTTAATGAAGTCCTGAGGTTTCAAAAGATGTAGATCAAAATGCCTTACTTTTTTATAATCTTTAAACTGGATTATTAAAAAGTAAGTTAAACAGAATGAAAGAAGCAGCATAGCCAAATGTGTGGTCCAAGTAAAAAATGGTTTAAACAACCAAATACTGATTATAATGGCTAAGGCGATGGATACGCAAACGTTTTGGATGACTAGTTTCCGGGCATAGTTTTTTCTGTTACTATAGATATTCTTCAGGATTGTATCATAATTTATCGGCGGGTCATTCTGCACTTTCCACAACTCTTTTATAGCTTCAAAACTTTTCATATTGGTTGTATATTCGGGTAAGTTTTTGTTTAATACGATGTATCCGCACTCTTAAATTTCCTTCTGATATCGCAAATATGTCTGCAATCTCGGGATAAGGTACCTCGTCCAGAACCATCGTGATGATCATTCTTTCGTTCTCTTCAAGGTGAGAGATGCTTTTATAAAGTTGGCTTACTTGCTCTTGTTTTGCCGAGGGTTCATCTGCCAGATTTTCAATGTGTTCGGAATTTAAAGGGTCGTTGTTTTTTCTTTTTTCTACTCGCAAATAGGAAAGACAGGTATTTACAGCAATTCGGTAAATCCATGTTGAAATCTGCGATTGGTTTCTAAATCTATCTAAGTTTTGCCATACTTTAATGAATGTCTCTTGCATCAAATCATTAGCGATGTCTTCATTCCCGGCATAACCAAGACATAAATGATAGATTTTAGAAGAGTTTGTATCGAAAACTTCCTTAAATAATTCGTCTTTGTTTACCATTCATTTACTTCTGTATATTGGAACACATATTCCATTTTTTGTTACATTTTTTATCTATTTTTTGTTCATTTATTCTTCAGAGTGCTCGCCAACAAGTTTATTAGACTGTTAAATGTTTGTTGACTAAGGTACAAATCCTTAATTTTGCAAAGAAACAAAAGATCTACTTTGTAATTTAAGATGAGCAACAAGTCAAAAAAAATCTATTTAGCATTAACGATCGTGGTGCCTTTTATGCTATATAGTGTTTATTATTATAGTGAGATGATAAAGAAGGCCCCCTTTCGGTCGACCGATTTCGAGGGATTTGTACTGAAATATGGAGAAGGGGACAGCTTGGTTAATCAATATGATTCTAAGACAGGACATTTTCAATACCTAAATCAGCGGGACTCCTTGGTCGAAACGACTGTGAAACTAAGAAAGGATGATTTATTATACTTACATTATAAGGCCGCAGAGCTAGGGTTCTGGAACTTGCCAGATGAGCTGGTAATGAGCGATGGGAGTGCGGATGCTCAACATTCTCCACATTTCTATTTAGAGATGAATTATAAGGAAAAGAGTAAGTCTGTTTTAATCGACGCTAGGTATATCGGCAATTCTAAAATGTATGATGCTGCAAAATCGGTTATTAATGTTGCACAGCAAGTAATAAAAGATGCGGAGGATCGTAAAACGGAATAAATATTTAAAAATACTTTTGTTTATGCAGGGATTATCCTTAGCTTTGCGCAACAATTTAAAATTAAATAATTTAATCGATTAACAATGTACGCAATAGTAAGTATAGCCGGACAGCAATTTAAAGTTGCTAAAGACCAGCAGATCTTTGTACACAGATTACAAGGAGATGAGGGCGCTAGTATTGAATTTGACAATGTGTTGTTAGCAGAAAACGAAGGTAAATTCAAATTAGGTATCTGATTTGAAAGGTGCTAAAGTATCAGCTAAGATCGTGTCTCATTTAAAAGGTGATAAAGTGATCATCTTCAAAAAGAAAAGAAGAAAAGGTTACAAAAAGAAAAACGGTCACCGTCAGCAATTTACCAAGATGAGATCACTGGTATCAATTATAATTAAGATTTATAAAATAAGGTTGGCTTTGCCGATCATAAAAATAATAAGAAATGGCACACAAAAAAGGAGCCGGTAGTTCAAGAAACGGTCGCGAATCACATAGCAAACGTTTAGGTATCAAGATATTTGGTGGTCAGCCTGCAATTGCCGGTAACATCATCGTTCGTCAGCGTGGTACAAAGCACAATCCGGGTCTGAACGTAGGTATAGGTAAAGATCATACTTTATTTGCACTAATTAATGGAGAAGTGATTTTCAAAAAGGAAGAGACAATAATTCATACGTTTCTGTTCTTCCTCAAGAAGTTGAAGTTGAAGTAGCAGCTCCGGCGAAACCAAAAGTGAAAAAAGAAACTAAAGCAGCTGTTGTTGAAGAAACAACTGCTGAATAATAGAGTATCACTCGAGTTATTCTATTATAAAAAGGTGCTAATCGAATCGGTTAGCACCTTTTTTATTGTAAGGGTTATTAGTTAGGAAGATAATTGTTTAGGAATTTCTTACCAACAAACTTTCTGTTAATTGTTTCAATGTGGTTTTCTTATTTTCAGGGAGATTTATCCTGTCTAGGGCGTCATAGGCTTTATCAGAATAAAAACGCATTTTTGATATCGTTAATTCTTGAATTCCTAAATCGTCATAAACTTTAGTAATATTTTTGATTTTCTCTTCGTCTTGATTATTTATAGGAATCCATTTTTGAAGAAGTTTTGCATTTTCTCCTTCCGCTAATTCAATGGCTTTTAACATGAGGAATGTTTTCTTGTTGGCAATGATATCGCCGCCGATTTCTTTCCCAAATTCATGCACCTTTCCATATACATCAAGCAAATCATCTTGTAGTTGAAAAGCAATTCCAACATTTATCCCAAATTGCTCTAAATGGATTGCTGTTTCTGACGGTGCTCCACTTACGATGGCACCCATTTTTAAAGCTGCACCCAGTAGGACTGCAGTTTTTAACCGAATCATATTGATGTACTCATCTATTGATACGTTGCTGCTTTCTTCGTAATCCATGTCTAGTTGTTGTCCTTGACAAACTTCAATCGCTACGTTATTGAATGTCTCTAGCAATTGAGGGAGGACGATGGAGTCGTTTTGAGTTAATAATTGATAAGCTGAGATTAGCATTGTATCACCTGAAAGTATCGCTATAGAGGGGTTCCATTTTTCGTGAATAGTAGTTTTTCCTCTTCTCAATGATGCATTATCCATGAGATCATCGTGCATCAATGTGAAGTTATGGAAGAGTTCAATTGCCAAAGCAGTATTTAGACTTTTTTCGATTGTACAACCGTGCATCTCTGCAGCGAGTAAGGTTAACACAGGGCGAATTCGTTTACCTCCGATGTCAATAAAATAACGTACTGGGTCGTAAAGTTTTTCTGGTTGTCTTGGATAAGAAACTGTTTTTAGTCCTTTATTTACAGCTTCTTGATAAGGTTTAATTAAATGCATAGTTAATGAGAAGAACGAGTTTTTAATTTGATTAAATTCTTATTTGGCCATCGTAAAATCGATTTGTCGTTTGGCTAGGTCAACACTCTTTACTTTAACCCTTACTTCATCTCCCAATTGATATTGTTTTTTATTTCTTTTTCCTATTAACGCATAATTTTTTTCATCTAATTCATAAAAGTCATCGTTCATATCACGAAGGCGGATCATTCCTTCGCATTTGTTTTCTTCGATTTCCACATACATGCCCCATTCAGTAACGCCCGAAATTAGACCAATAAAAACCTCTCCAATTTGATCTTTGAGATATTCGGCCTGTTTGTATTTAATTGAAGCACGTTCAGCATCAGCTGCTTTTTTCTCCATCTGAGATACATGAACACACATTTTTTCGTAGGCTTCTTTATTTACAGAGCTTTTATTTTCTAGATAATGTTCTAATAGACGATGCACCATTATGTCCGGATAACGACGTATTGGAGATGTAAAGTGGGTGTAAAAATCGAATCCTAGTCCGTAGTGACTCGGATTAGCAGTTGTATAAACGGCTTTAGCCATGGATCGAATAGCTAATTGAGTAAGAACATTTTGTTCTTTCTTCCCTTCGATATTATGCATCAAATGATTTAAAGAATGGGCAATTTCACGTTCACTATTCGTATTGATTTTATAACCAAATCTTGCAGCAAATTGAGCGAAATTAGCCAAGGTGGTTTCATTTGGCGAATCGTGCGAGCGAAATACAAAAGTTAATTTGTTTTTTCCTTTTTCTCTTTTTCCTATCAATTCTGCTACCTTTCTATTTGCTAAAAGCATGAACTCTTCTATCAGCTTATGGGCATCTTTCCGTTCTCGGATGTAAATTCCAATGGGTTTGCCCGTTTTATCTAATTTGAACTTTGTTTCAACAGATTCAAAGCTAATCGCACCCGCTCTGAAACGCTGCTCACGTAAAATATGGGCTAGCTTATTTAAAAGATCCAACTCATCGCTAAGATCGCCTTTTTTGTTCTCAATAAGTTCTTGTGCATCTTCGTAACTTAAACGTCTGTCGGAATGAATAATCGTCTTACCAAACCATTGGTCTAAAACATTCGCTTTATGGTCGAGTTCTAAAATTGCAGAGAAGCAAAGTCGGTCTACGTTTGGTTTTAAAGAACATAAGTTGTTAGATAGATGCTCTGGTAACATAGGAATCACTCGATCTACTAAATAGACTGAAGTCCCGCGATCATAGGCTTCTTTATCCAATTCACTGTCGACTTGAACAAAATGGCTTACATCGGCGATATGAATTCCAATTTCATAATTGCCATTTTCTAATTTTTCAAAAGAAAGAGCATCATCAAAATCTTTGGCGTCTGCGGGATCTATTGTGAAGGTTAGCTTCTTACGGAAATCCCTACGTTTAGCTATTTCTTCTTTAGGTATGCTGTCAGAAAGTGCTTCCGCTTCTTTATTTACAATAAGAGGGAAATTGAGAGGGAACCCATATTCGGCGAGAATGGCATTCATTTCTGTATTATTCTCTCCTTGGAATCCCAATATATCTATTACCTTCCCCACTGGGTTTTTACTACCTTCCGGCCAATCAACTATCGAAACCACGGCTTTTTGGCCATCAACAGCGCCATTTAAGTCTTCAAGAGGAATGAAGATATCTTGAAGCATTTTTCGGTCGTCTGCAATCAGGAAAGCAAATTGGGGAGATACTTTTAATAAGCCAGCATAAGAGTCTCTGGCTCTTTTGATGATTTCCAGTACCTCGCCTTCTTTTTTTCTACCTCTCCGGCTTTCATAGGAGTGGATTTTTACAATATCTCCGTGAAGTGCATTCCGTAACTTTCTGGGGGCAATGTAGATATCGTCTTCAAGCTCACCTTCAGGTACAATATAAGCTGAGCCATCTGCCGTTAGGTCGACACGTCCAATGAGGATAGTTTTCAGTTCTTTTAATACATACTTTCCCTTTCCGACTTCCTTCAAGTTACCCGATTTTGACTCTTCAATCAATACCTCTTGAATTGCCTTTTTCGATTCATCATCTAATACGTTCAATTTTGAAGCAACTTGCTTGTAATTTAGTGGCTTTTTTTGGGAATTCTGAAGTACGTCAGTAATTAATTGGGTAAGTATATGTTTGTAAGGATTATTCTTTTTTGTTGCCATAATTTAGATTCAAAGGATTGCTAAGATAAAACAAACTAAAGGAATTTGTTTCTTCATTCGCAGAATTATTAATCAAATTTAAGGAGAATGACGTTAAATTAAGATTACGAAATTCGTAATGCGAAATTCTCATAGTGACAAGATGTCATTTGTTGTGTCTATATGGATTTATAATCAATAGATTGGTGGGTTTATATAAATTATTGATGTATGTAATATATTTTATTTGGAACGATTGTGAGTACATTGCCTAAAGTCAATAAAGGTTTTAATATATGTTTATAATTGGCCTTCTAGCCCGATTTTTACTATTTTTACAAACCATTTAAAACGACTTAACATTGGCCAAAAAAACGAAGAGCGAGACACCTTTAATGCAACAGTATAATAGTATTAAAGTAAAATATCCAGGTACCTTATTATTATTTCGAGTAGGAGATTTTTATGAAACCTTTGGTGAGGATGCTATTAAAGCTTCCAATATTTTGGGGATTGTTTTGACAAAACGAGGTGCAGGCAGCACATCTGAAACCGAACTGGCTGGTTTCCCTCATCATTCCATTGAAACCTATCTGCCTAAATTAGTTCGTGCTGGACAACGGGTGGCCATTTGCGACCAGTTAGAAGATCCCAAAACTACTAAAACCATTGTTAAAAGGGGAGTAGTTCAATTGGTTACACCTGGGGTGTCCTATAGCGATAATATAGTACAACAGAAAAGTAATAACTATTTAGCTTCTTTGTTTTTCGATAAAAATCAGATCGGTTGCGCTTTTTTGGATATCTCCACTGGTGAGTTTATGGTATCACAGGGTCGGTATGGTTATATTGACAAGCTTTTGCAAAGTTTAAAGCCTTCCGAAATCATTTTAAATAAGAAAAACCAACAAGAATTTATTCAAAAATTCGGCAATACTTATTATACATATACTTTAGATGATTGGCCTTATACTGGTGATTATGCTGAAGATATGCTTCTTAAGCATTTTGACGTAAAAACATTAAAGGGCTTTGGGATTGATAATCTTAAGCTGGCTATTGTTTCGGCCGGAGTTGCTTTACATTATTTAAATGAAACAGAACATCGCAATCTTCAACATATTTCAACGGTTTCTAGAATTGAAGAAGAGCACTTCATGTGGCTTGATCGTTTTACCATCCGTAATTTAGAATTGATTGATTCTCCAAATGAGAATGCCATCACTTTGTCGGATGTGCTGGACCATACTTCTTCTCCCATGGGCGCTCGTATGTTAAAACGATGGATTGTAATGCCTTTGAAGGATCAGAAACCTATTGAAAAAAGATTAGATACGGTCTCGTTTTTATTGAAGAATCTGGACCTAAGAGAATTCCTGATTAGGGAGATTCACCAGATTGGAGATTTAGAACGATTAATTAGTAAGATTGGTTTGCAACGTGCCAATCCACGAGAAGTTGTTCAATTGAAAAGAGCATTATTGTCGATTAGCAAAATTAAAGAGCTTATTGTAAAGTCAGGTTCAAGATCACTTCAAACTATCTCTGAGCAGTTAAATTCATGTTCATCTGTAATAGAAAAGATTGAAAAGGAAATTCATTCTGAACCTCCAGTTTTGCTCATCAAAGGAAATGTAATCGCCAACGGTGTGGATGAAACTCTTGATAAGTTGCGAGGGATTGCATTTGGTGGTAAGGATTTTCTATTAGAAATACAAAAGCGCGAATCACTTAAGACGGGAATTCCTTCATTGAAGATTTCATTCAATAATGTCTTTGGTTATTATTTGGAAGTAACCAATTCCCATAAAGATAAGGTGCCTGTAGAATGGCAAAGAAAGCAAACTCTTGTCAACGCAGAGCGTTATATTACCGAAGAGTTAAAAGAGTATGAAGAACAGATATTGGGTGCTGAAGAGAAGATTCAGGCTTTAGAAAACAAAATATATTCCGAGTTACTTTTTTTCCTCCTTGACTATATAAAGCCTATTCAATTAAACGCTCAATTGATTGCAGAGTTAGATGTTTTATTGAATTTTTCTTCCTTAGCCGAGCGGAATGGGTATGTCAAACCTGAGATTAATAATGAATATGAAATTGATATAAAAGGTGGTCGTCATCCTGTTATTGAGAAAAACCTTCCGGTTGGGGAAGAGTATATTACTAACGATGTATACTTAGATAATGAGATTCAACAGGTAATCATTATTACGGGTCCGAATATGTCTGGAAAGTCTGCTTTACTTCGTCAAACAGCATTGATAGTGCTTATGGCGCAGATAGGTTGTTTTGTTCCTGCAAAATCGGCGAAAATCGGCATCGTAGACAAAATATTCACTAGGGTTGGAGCTTCCGACAATTTATCAGCCGGTGAATCTACTTTTATGGTGGAAATGAGCGAAACAGCAAGCATTTTAAATAACCTCTCGGAGCGAAGTTTAATTTTATTGGATGAGATTGGGCGAGGGACAAGTACTTACGATGGTATTTCCATTGCTTGGGCCATTGCTGAATATTTACATCAAAATCCTATCGCCCGACCGAAGACGCTCTTTGCAACGCATTACCATGAGTTAAATGAACTTAGTACCAGCTTCAGTCGAATTAAGAATTTCAATGTTTCTGTTAAAGAATTAAGTAACAAGGTTATATTCTTGCGAAAGCTTGTTCCAGGCGGAAGTGCTCACAGTTTCGGAATTCATGTGGCTAAGATGGCGGGAATGCCTACAGCTATTCTCGACCGTTCAAATGAGATACTAAAACGCTTAGAACAGGAGCGGACAGGAGGGAAGGATATTAAAGACAGTCTAAAAAAAGTTCAAAAGCAAGCCTATCAATTGCAAATGTTTTCAATTGATGATCCTGTTTTAATCAAAATTCGGGATTTACTGAATAACTTAGATGTAAACACATTAACCCCTGTTGAAGCATTGATGAAATTGGATGAAATTCAGCGTGTGCTTAAGAACTAGTTTTAAGTTCCATTCTTGCTAAGTACTGATAATGATGATCTTCGTCTAGTATTTGAACTACCCATCCGGCTTGGTTTCCTATTTTTATGAGTTCATTTTGATCGATATAAAGCCAGCCGAATGGCTTTCCTTTTTCGCCTTTGTATTCATACTGGAAAGTTATTTCACCATAGTAATGAGCTGGTTTATCTTTTTCGTTATTATAATAATAATTGACGTCGGAAGAGTCAAATAATAGTTGACCGCCTGGATTTAATAGATTTTTTGCATGTTCGAAAAGATGTTTTAAGCCGCTAATATTTTCCACCAAACCAATTCCGTTCATTAAAAAAAGAAGGGTATCGTACCTTTCATTTTGATAATCGAAGATATTTTCATTTATTACTTTCTTAACTCCTCTTTTTTTCATGATTTCACATGCCGAAGGAGACAATTCAAGGGCGGTTACATCGAAGCCGGCATCTTGTAAATATAGACTGTGACTTCCTACACCCGCACCAACATCCAGTACTTTTCCGTCACATAATGCTAAAGCGATTAATTCTTGCTCGGGAAAATCATCTTTGCCTCTAAAGAAAAGGTCTACTGGCATGACTTCTTTTTCCGAATTATTGTTCGTGTATAAAAGTAAGGGCGCTGTTTCTGCATTTGTGTAATAATCTAACAAAGCAGTACCATAAACATCTTCATTTTTCATCGTTCTTAGATTCCTAATACTGTTTTTGCTAAAGTGATTGCTTTAGGATTTCCTGTGTTTTTATTCTTTTCATCAGAAAGCTTAACTACCGATGTCCATTGTCCTTCATCTGGTAGTGCATCTGTCATTTTTAGAACGACATTCATGGGTTGAAGTCCTACGTCGTTAGTAAAGTTGGTACCCACTCCAAAGGATATTCCAATTTTCCCTTTGCAATAAGTGACAATCTTTTCAATTTTTTTAAAGTTTAATGCATCTGAGAAAATTATGGTTTTAGATAGAGGATCGATCCCAAATTGTTGATAATGTGCTATTGTTTGATTTGCGAATTCAATAGGATCACCACTGTCGTGGCGCACACCGTCAAAGAGTTTGGTAAATTTCTTATCGAACTGTGAAAAAAAAACTTTGCTAGTGTACGTATCCGAAAGCGCGATGCCTAGATCACCTCTATAAATATCCGACCAATGTTCAAGCCCTAAAAGATTAGCCATTTTAAATCCATACTTTGCTCCATGAAACATAAACCATTCATGAGCATGTGTACCTATCGGTTTGGTGTTAAAAAGCATTGCCAGATGAACATTGCTCGTCCCTATAAAGGTACCGCTACCAAAATTTTGGAGAGCTTGTACTGTTAAGCGTTGGACCTCATATGAATGTCTTCTTCTCGTTCCAAAATCTGCAATTGTAATCCCTAGTTTTTGGTAACTTTCAATTTTCTCTTTGGCAAGTAGAGAAACTTCTGTATCGGTTATTCTTTTTTGATTTGTTAACTTATAATAAAGTTCGCAAATTAAAAATAAAATAGGAACCTCCCACATTATGGTTCTATACCAATAGCCGGAAATTTTAACTTTTAATTGTCCGCCAGTTTGTTCAATTTTTACTTCTTCGGGGTCGTAACGGTAGCCTTGTAGAAAGTCTAAATAGGTAGGATCGAGATAAGGGCAGGTTTTTGCTAAATATGCTTTTTCAGGTTTACTTAATTTTAAGGACGTCATTTGCAGAATTGCTTCGCGTAATGCGTCGTCAAATCCTTTGGGAAAAACATGATCCCCTCGATTGATAAAAGAATATTTGGCTTTTGCTTTGGGAAATAGTTTAATTACCGCATGTTGCATTGTAAACTTATAAAAATCATTATCGAGTATCGACTTAGTGATTGATGATGGTTGATTTTTCATTTGAATAAATGCTTTTAGGGGCAATGAAGCTATCTTGAATGAATCATTGATCTCGATTGTAAACTTTATGAGCTCAGTTTCGTAGTTTTTGTTTTTTACAATTTTACTTAAAAAATGAAAGGTTTCCAAACGGGGAGAATGGAAACCTTTACTAACCAATTATAAACCTAAATTATAATAAGACTAAGGTAAGTTAGGAATAATAATAAAGCAAATAATAGTTGTATTTTTTTCATCTTATTCATTAAACGTCAGATAACAATCGATTGCATAACTAGAAAGTTACATTGTAGATTAAGGTGCCAAGCGCTGAATTTTCCATCCAAGATTTGTTTTAGTATATAATAAGCGATCGTGCAGTCGACTTGCTCCTCCTTGCCAAAATTCTATTTTATGAGGCGTTACAAGATAGCCTCCCCAATGTTCCGGCATGGGCACTACTTTATCCTTATATTTGAGTTCTAATTCTTTGACCTTGTTTTTTAATATTTCTCGATTTTCAATAATTTCACTTTGTGGAGATATTACGGCACCTATTTGGCTTCCAAAAGGGCGAGAGTGGAAATATGCCACCGACTCTTCAATTGAAGTCTTTTCTGCTTTTCCTTCTATTCTTACTTGCCTTTCAAGTTCAGGCCAGAAGAACAACAAGGAAATGCGATTGTTTTCTGCTAAGTCTTTTCCCTTTTGACTGTTGTAATTTGTGTAAAATGTGAACCCTTTATCATTAACATTTTTTAATAATACGGTTCTAGCAGAAGGTTGACCCGAACTATTTACTGTAGCAATCGTCATGGCACTTGGCTCTAAGACTTTCGAAAGAAGTGCATGATCCAGCCATCTAATAAATTGCTGAAGTGGATCTGAATTAACATTTTCCTCATTCAACTCTTCTTTTATATATTCTTGTCTTATGCTATGGAGCTCGGGAATAATCATAGTATTTACGTTATTTGTTCACGAATAACAAAAGTAATAAATATAAAGAGAGATGATTGGTTCTTATTCTGTATTCTATTTTCTTTTTGCATAAATTTAAATTACATTGTTGTTTTTTATAAACATATTCTACTATACACTGTTTTTAAGTTAAAAACAAGATGACCGATAAAAACACCCTAACCGTAAAGAGTTTATTGATATCTGAGCCGTTTATGCAGGATCCCAATTTTACACGTTCAGTTATATTGGTTTGTGAGCGTAATGAAAAAGGAACACTAGGCTTGATTCTTAATCAACCTTCAAGTTTGTTTTTGAAAGATGTTATTGAAATTGAAGATATACCAGACATTTCTTTCCCTTTATATATCGGCGGACCTGTAGGTATGGACAGCTTACAATTTATTCACAAATGTTTTGATCGATTAAACAGCGGGTTATATTTAGGTGATGGAATTTATTGGGGCGGTAATTTTGAAGTACTAAAACTTCTTTTAGAAAATGGTAAAATTAAAAGTGATGAAATCAAGTTTTTTCTAGGATACTCTGGGTGGTCGGAAAAGCAATTGCAAGATGAGTTGAAAGAAAAAGCATGGATAATTAGTAACAACTTTAATCCAGATTTGGTTTTTGTGCATGCTGAGGAAAATTTATGGAAAGAAGTTATTATTAACCTAGGTCCTAAATATGCCCATATAGCACAATTTCCGGTTAATCCTTCATGGAATTAATAAGTCGGAATTTTAGCCCTCTCTCTTTAGTCCGAACTTTTCAATTTTACTATATAAGTGGCTTCGTTGAATTTCAATTTCTTCTGCCGTTTTAGAAACATTCCAAGAATTTTTTTCTAATTTATATTTAATGAAATTTCGTTCAGTATGATCTTTATATTCTTGAAAAGAGGTAAACATATCAAATTCTCCGTTAGACGGTTTTTGAATACCTGGATTAGCATATGTTATTACATCTTTTTGAGTAATATTTTTTTCACTCAAAATTATCAGTCTCTCGATCATATTTCGCAATTCTCTTATATTTCCGGTCCAAGGGAGCGATATTAGTGAACTCATCGCATCTGCGGTAATCTTTTTTTCAGGCAACCCATATTCTTCGCATATTTCCTCACAAAATTTTTGTGCAATAATTGGAATATCTGATCTTCGGTCTTGAAGTGGAGGTACATGAATCAAGATAACGCTTAAACGATGGTACAAATCCATACGGAAGTTACCTACTTCTATTTCTTTTAAGCAGGTCTTTGTTAGTTGCTGCAATAACACGCACATCTACATCTGATTTCCTTTTCGCCACCTACACGGGTAATTTTATTTTCTTGCAGGGCACGCAATACCTTGGCTTGGGCAGATAGGCTCATGTCGCCAATTTCATCTAAAAAAAGCGTTCCGCCATCTGGCTGACTCAAACTTTCCGATTCGTTGTTTTACAGCCGAAGTAAATGAACCTTTTTCGTGTCCAAATAACTCACTTTCAATCAGTTCTGAAGGTATTGCAGCGCAATTTACCTCAATTAAGGATGCATTTGAACGATTAGATTTTTCATGAAGCCATCGGGCAACCAATTCTTTTCCGCTTCCGTTTGCGCCCGTAATTAATACTCGGGCATCAGTGGGTGCAACCCGTTCTATGGTTTCTTTAATTTTAGCTATAGCTTCTGATTCGCCTAAAATTTCACGCACTTTACTTACCCTACGTTTTAATACCTTGGTTTCTGTAACCAGAGTTCCCCTTTCCAGAGCATTTCGTAACAGTGATTAAGAGTCGATTTAGATCAGGTGGTTTCGAAATAAAATCGAAGGCTCCTTTTTTGCTAGCTTCGACTGCTGTTTCAATAGTACCATGGCCCGATATCATGATAAATGGTAGGTCGGGTTTTATTTCTAAGCCTTCTGTAAGCACTTCTATGCCATCCATATTGTTCATTTTGATATCACAGAGAACAAGATCGACGGGTTCGTTTTTAATAAGTTCTAATGCCGTCAACTCCGTTGTCTATATCTTCAACGTCATATTCTTCATATTCGAGAATTTCCCTCAGAGTACTTCGAATAGCCCGTTCATCATCAATAATTAAAATTTTAGCCTGATTTTTTTTTGAAGACATTGATGTAATTTGGTTATATTTAACAAAGTAAGCATAAACAAAATAAAAAAAGCATAATTCAATAAAATAAGCAAACCTGTAAGCCGGGTTCTGTTTTCAGATGTTCTGAATTCTATCATTTATCTAGTCCTATCATTGCTGATAAGATCAAACAACCTACCCATCCTGAATTTGCCGAAGGCAAAGAGAACGAGCAGCCCTCATTTCAGAACCTATTTGGTCTTTCAACTCCTGAGGTTTACCGCAATCTACGGTCGCCCGTAAAAGCCGTGAGCTCTTACCTCACGTTTTCACCCTTATCCCGCCAAAACGGGACGGTTTATTTTCTGTGGCACTTGCTGTCGCCGGCTGCCGGCGCCTTCCCGTTAGGAAGCAGGATGCTCTATGTTGCCCGGACTTTCCTCTTTACTATTAAATAAAGCGACAAAAAGGCTTGCTCAATTGCAAAGGTACGATTTGATAGTTCCCTAAACAAAAATTCTAGTTGCAATTCTTTAAATTTTCTACGGTTTGACTTTGAGAATAAAAACCAATAGAATTGTCAAAATAGTTGCCAATGTAATTGATTAAGTAAGTGATTTCAATGGGAGTTAATTCACGATTTCCTGGCATAGAATTTAATCCAAATCGAATGTCACAAGGAAGTTTTTGAGTGTTCTCTGCAATATAAAGAGATTCTCTTAAAGACGGGTACAGTTCTCCTAATCCTTCCCCCTTTGAGCCGTGGCAGTTTTGACAGTGCTTTTCGTATATATTTTTGCCGTTAACAAAATACCGCGCTTGTTGAATTTCATTTGCATTCTGACAAGCATTAAGAGAGACTAGGAAAATAAAGAATGCAACGAGGCAAAATATAATCTTAGTTTTCATTTTTGTTGTATTCTGCCAGTAATACGGGGATGTCCTTTAAGAGTTGAACAACTTGTTCACCATCAGTCCCATCATATGCTCCACGAACGCGCTTGTCTTTATCGACTAGAATAAACCATCCCTGATGCTCATAGCCTCCTTCTACTTGGTCATCTTCAGCAGCAAAAACCATATAGTCAGTTGCGATTCCGTAAATACTTTCCTTAGTACCAGATGCAAATTGCCATTGATCGCCGGATATTCCCAGTTTTTCGGCATAGTTTTTTAAGACGCTGGGTTTATCGTATTTAAAATCTATGCTATGTGATAAAAACATAATCTCCTCATTTCCTTTATATTTTTCATAGATCTTAAGCATATTACGATGCATTATTGGACAAATACTAGGGCAGGATGTAAAAAAGAAATCGGCTATATAAATGCTATTATCAAACATCTTATCTGTGATCTCAGTACTATCCTGGTTTAGAAAGGAAAAGCTTGGTATTGTTTTATATAGGGTGTCGACGATTATAACGCCATCAACTTCTTTGTTTATCACTTCGCGGGATCCTAAAATAGGGAGTTTTTTATTGGAAGATTGATTGCAAGCTGTAAACGCAAAAAGAAAACTGAGTAAAATAGTTAATAAAAAATTATTCATCTTTTTTTAATTTTGAGAATTCTTTAGTTTCGTCTGACTTTCTTCCAAAGTAGACTTAAATTTCCGCTTCACCTCATTGATTTTCAGGAGTTCCTTTTCCAGATAATTTCTAACTTCTTCGTCCGTTTTACCATCGTGGGCTACTTCAAACTCATGCATCCAATCGTTCATGCTCTCCGTTGAAGAGTCTAAGTTTTTTTTAAGCTCAAGCAAGTCAAGGCGAGTCTGACTTGTGTCAATTTCAGGATTTTGAATTTTTATTTTACTCAGATTCATGAGAATAGAATCGATTTTTATACTATTTCTCGCAAAATCACCCATGAGAGGCATGATTTCATCGTGTACTGCAATAACACTGTCTTGTAGATTTATATTTTCATGACTATTGGACGAGGTACATGACGTTGCAAAAAGCGAGGTTAATAGAAAAGGAAAAATGTAGGTTCTCATAAAATAATAATTAAAGACAAATATACAGGGTTAATTTCTTACTACCTAAATTTATGTTTTTTAGATCTGAAGTTTAAGTCCCTAATGTAAACTTCACTCTCAACAAGGGCGCAGACTTCATGGTTGGCATCATATAAAGTGAGGTGGAATATAGAAATGTATTTTCCTTGATTTTTAAGGGCTTCTTCAGCCTTCTTAATGTTCTCTTCAGTGAGCGTAATTTCGAAATTCAACGTGCTTCTTGCCGGTTTCAGGTATTTGATACTACCACTTTTGAGCCAAACTCTAGTTTGGTAGCCTTTCTGTTTGAAAATCTGGTCAAAAAGAATGGGATAAAACGGATCCGCGGCGGCAAAGATTGTTCCGCCAAAGATTGAAGAGTTATAATTTCTGTTTAGTAAACTAGGTGAAACTTTAACATCTACGCCTCTGAAGCCAGGATGGAATTTTCTTACCCAAACTCGTTGAAAAAATAAAGGAGGGTAGAACCTCATTATCCACTTGAGTTTTTTTTCTGATACCTTCATAAGTTTTTAAAGATACAGAAAATCAAAATAAATATTTTCTTTTTTAAGCACAATAGAATTACATTCGTATTACATTTTTAAGCTATGCAGCAAACTGCCAGTCATTCTAATGTATGGATTATTATCATAGTAGCGTCATTAGGCTATTTTGTAGATATTTATGACCTTATTATTTTTTCAATAGTACGCGTCGAGAGCTTTAAAGACATAGGTATTATTGAAAGCGAAATGCGTACGAAAGGCCAATATGTTTTAAATATGCAAATGGGAGGTTTATTAATTGGAGGAATAATCTGGGGTGTAATCGGCGACAAGTTTGGAAGAATTAAAGTGCTGTTCGGATCTATTTTATTATATTCTATTGCCAATGCCTTGAATGGTTTTGTGCAAGATATTCATAGCTATGCCGTAATTCGATTTGTGGCGGGAGTAGGGTTGGCGGGAGAACTTGGTGCGGGAGTGACCCTAGTTAGTGAGAGTATGAATAAAAACAATAGAGGTTATGGTACGATGATTATAGCAAGTGTGGGTGTCTTTGGTGCAATCCTTGCGTTTTTTGTTTCAGAAGCATTTCATTGGCGAACTGCTTATTTCGTTGGCGGGGGAATGGGTATATTATTATTGATATTACGTTTGGGGACCTTCGAGTCGAAAATTTTTCAACAATCTGTTAAAACAGAAATAAAGAGAGGTGATCTTAAAATGCTATTTAATAATAGAGAACGGAGAAACCGATTTATTTATATACTGCTTATTGGCCTGCCTATTTGGTTTGTAGTTGGAGTTTTAGTGACACAGGCACCTGAATTCGGCAAGGCATTAGGTTCAACTGAGGTTTTAAGTGCTGGAAGAGGGATCATGTTTACTTATATTGGTATTTCACTCGGTGATGTTTTTGCGGGATTATTTGCTCAGGTTACAAAATCGAGGAGGCTAACTGTTTTACTTTTCCAATTAATGATTATTGTAAGTTCGGTAATGTATTTGCGTAGCAATGGAATCACTCCGGAAAGGTTTGTTTGGCTTGCTTTCTTTATGGGTTTTGCTGTGGGCTATTGGGCAACCTTTGTTACTATTGCGTCTGAACAATTTGGCACCAATTTACGATCTACTGTAACCACTACGGCTCCCAACTTTGTCCGTGGTGCGCTAATTCCGAGTACTTTCTTATTCGATTATTTTGTTCGTGACTATGGTTTAATAAATGCTGCTTATATTATGATATTCATATTGTCTGGGATTGCCATCTTTGCACTGTTACGTTTAAAGGAAAGCTTTAATAGAGACCTGAATTATACAGAAGATTGATAATCCTTCCTTTTTATAAATTAATGACATGCATTTCTACTAGATTTAGCATATTTGCTCCATGATTAATAAGGAACAAATTGCTAGCGATTATCAAAAAATACAAGACGAAATTTGTAATAGTCTAGAAAGTGCTGATGGTTTATCTTCTTTCGAAGAAGAGATTTGGAGGCGCGAAGGTGGTGGTGGAGGGCGTACCCGAATAATCCGCAATGGAAACATTATTGAAAAAGGAGGTGTTAACTTCTCTGCTGTACATGGTAAGCTTCCTGAGGCAATAAAAAAGTCTTTCAAGGTAGATAGCGACGATTTCTATGCAGCAGGAGTTTCAATAGTTATTCATCCAAAACATCCTTGGATACCAATTATTCATATGAATATTCGTTATTTCGAGCTGAATAATCAAATGCGCTGGTTTGGCGGAGGAATAGATCTAACTCCGCATTATATTGTCAAGGGAGATGCCCAATTTTTTCATCAGTCTCTAAAAGATGTTTGTGATGATTATTCACCTAACTTCTACTCCGAATTTAAGAACTGGGCAGATCGTTATTTCTACATTCCACATCGACATGAAACAAGAGGGATTGGTGGAATCTTTTATGATCGCATCACTCCAGAAAAGACAGGATTGTCTTATGATGAGCTTTTCGAGTTTTCTAAATCTCTTGGGCGCTCATTTGCACCTATATATACCGAGCTAATTAATCGTAACAAGGACAGATCTTTTACAGAAGCTCATAAAGAATGGCAATATATTAGACGCAGCAGGTACGTGGAATTTAATTTAGTATATGATGCTGGAACTAAATTTGGGCTTGAGACAAATGGTCGGATAGAATCCATTTTAATGAGTTTGCCACCTCAGGCGAATTGGGAATATGAACACATCCCTGAAAGAGGAAGTGAAGAAGAGAAAACGCTTTCATTCCTAAAAAAAGGCATTGAATGGTGTTGATTTCTTAGGTATAATTAGCGAATTAACCATAAAATTACTAACTTCGCATGCTTGTTTTTATATGAAACGAGTAGTTTTTAACGAACAAAATATCTTATGGCTGACGAAACAGAAAACGATAATAACTTAATACCAGCGAACGACCGGATTATACCTATTAATATAGAAGACGAGATGAAATCTGCCTACATTGATTATTCAATGTCGGTAATCGTTTCTCGAGCTTTACCTGATGTGAGAGATGGATTAAAGCCTGTTCACAGGCGGGTATTGTATGGAATGCTTGATCTGGGCGTTACTAGCAATAAACCACATAAAAAATCTGCCCGTATTGTGGGTGATGTACTTGGTAAGTACCATCCACATGGTGACTCTTCGGTATATTATACAATGGTACGGATGGCTCAAGAATGGAGCTTAAGGTATCCTTTAGTAGATGGACAAGGAAACTTTGGTTCTGTAGACGGTGATGAACCTGCCGCAATGCGGTATACTGAGGCTCGCTTGAAAAAAATTGCTGAAGAGATGTTAGCGGATATCAATAAAGATACTGTTGACTTCACCTTAAATTTCGATGATACTTTATTAGAACCCACCGTTTTACCCACTAGAATTCCAAATTTACTAGTCAATGGATCCTCCGGTATTGCCGTGGGAATGGCTACTAATATGGCACCTCATAATTTAAGCGAAGTGATTGATGGAACTATCGCTTATATTGATAATCGCGATATTGAAATTTCAGAATTAATGCAGCATATCAAAGGTCCCGACTTTCCTACAGGAGGGATTATATATGGTTATTCTGGTGTACAAGACGCTTTTGAAACAGGTCGTGGACGAGTAGTGATGCGTGCGGCTGCTGAAATTGAAGTTCTTAAAAATGATCGTGAAAGCATTATTGTTACTGAAATTCCTTATCAGGTAAATAAAGCGACCATGATTGAGCGTACAGCTGAGTTAGTCAACGAAAAGAAGATTGAAGGAATTTCGGCCATCCGTGATGAATCGGATCGACAAGGGATGCGGATTGTTTATGACATCCGTCGTGATGCTAATGCAGCAGTTGTTTTAAATAATTTATATAAGTACACAGCTTTACAAACCTCCTTTAGTGTAAACAATATTGCGCTTGTAGGTGGGCGACCAATGATGTTGAATCTAAAGGATATGATTCATCATTTTGTTGAGCATCGTCATGAAGTGATTATACGTCGAACTAAATTCGAACTTGACGAAGCTCAAAAGACGAGCTCATATCCTGGAGGGATTATTAATTGCACTGGATCACATTGAAGAGGTTATTAAGTTAATCCGGGCTGCCAACACACCTGAAGAGGCCCGAGTAGGCTTAATGGAAAAGTTCTCCCTCAGCGATCTTCAAGCACGTGCGATTTTAGATATGACTTTACGTCGCTTAACAGGACTAGAGTATGATAAAATTAAAGATGAGTATGCTGAGTTAATGAAAACCATTGAATACTTGAAATCAATTTTGGCTGATGAGGCATTACGTATGACTATCATCAAAGATGAGTTACGAGAAATTAAAGAGAAATATGGTGATGAGAGGCGTTCTGTAATCGTTCATTCAGCAGAAGATATGAGTATGGAAGACTTCATCGATGATGAAGAAATAGTGATCACCATTTCTCATGAAGGTTATGTGAAACGTACTCCTTTAACTGATTATAGAACTCAAGGCCGGGGAGGGAAAGGTTCTTTAGGGTCGAATACTAAAGATACTGACTTTACAGAACATATTATAACCGCAACCGCCCATAATTATATGCTATTCTTTACTGAGGCAGGAAAATGTTATTGGATGAGAGCTTTTGAGATTCCTGAGGGTTCCAGAACCTCTAGAGGCAGGGCTATTCAAAACATGATCAATATACCGAAAGACGAAAAGATCAAAGCATACATCAAGGTTAAGAACCTGAAAGATAAAGACTACTTGGAGAATAACTTTATCATTATGTGTACAAAGAAGGGCACAATCAAGAAAACTTCTTTAGAGGCATATTCAAGACCAAGGGTAAATGGTATTAACGCAATTACCATTAGTGAGGATGATCAATTGTTACAAGCATGCTTGACCAGCGGAGAGAGCGAGATTTTAATGGCACTTCGATCAGGTAGAGCAATTCGCTTTAATGAATCCACTGTGAGACCAATGGGTAGAACGGCTACAGGTGTTAGAGGAATAAGATTAGCTCATGAAAACGACGAAGTTATTGGCATGATTAGTGTTGATGATCCCAATGATACAGTTCTTGTTGTTTCTGAAAACGGCTATGGTAAGCGTACAGATTTGGAGGATTATCGTATTACTAACCGTGGAGGTAAGGGTGTTAAGACCTTGAATATAACGGAAAAAACTGGTGATTTAATTTCCATTAATAATGTAAATGATAACGATGATTTGATGATAATTAATAAATCAAATATTGTTATTAGAATCGCTGTAAGTCAATTAAGGGTGATGGGTAGAGCTACTCAAGGAGTTAAACTAATTACCTTAAACGAGAACGACAGTATTTCTTCTGTTGCTAAAGTCGAGCATGAAGAGGATACAGGGGAAGGGTCTCTAGTAGATGAACGGGATGATTTAAATACAGAAGGTACAGATAGTAATCTTGACCAACAGTCTGAAAACAAGGATGATATATGACTTTAAAAACCATAAAGCGATATTTAATATTAATGTTGGGTTTGTCTTTTTACAGTGGACAAACCCTTCTCTTTGCACAGTCTAATTTAAAAGAGGGTAGCAATAGTTTTGCCTTATTTACAAAATCAGGAGACTTTAAAAACCTAGAAGCTGCGAGAAAGTTTTCTGACGACGCTTATAAAACACCTAAAGATTCTGTATCGTATAAAAACAATTTATTGCGTTCTTTGGTTTACAGCAGTTTAGCGGTAGCAGATTCCAACCGGAAATTAAAATATAGCAGAGATCCCATAGATGAGTCGAAACTTGCATTGGATAAATTGAAAGATAAGAATTTGAATTTCGAGAATGAAAATCAAATTTTATATATTCGTCGGAAGATTGCTCATGCCTATCAAATAAATGCAACTAGAGCCATGAATAATAATGACTATCAGGCTGCTTTTGATAATTTCGTGCAAGTTGATGTATTTAGTAATAATGAGATTAATGTAAAGAATAATTTGGCAGCCTTAAGTGAAAGATTAGGAAAAAAGGAACTCGCAATAAAGTATTATAAAGACTATTTGGATAGTCAGAGCCAGATCAAACCGGAGTATTTCTTGACAATGTCGAGGCTATATTCGGAAGCAGGCAATGATACCGAGGCTATAAATAGTTTACTAAGTGGATTAGACATTTATCCAAATAATAAGGATATTCTGTTCCAAGTTATTAATACCTATTCAAATAAGGGGGTTTATGATGCCGTTGTTCCACTTATTGATGAAGCTATATCTTTGGATCCCAAAAACTTAGAGTTAAATTATTTAGCGGGATATGCAAATGAAGTCAGTGGAAGTAAGAAAATGGCTGAACATTACTATAAAAATGTAATAGCGTTAGATAAAAATAACTACAATGGAAACTTCGAATTAGGATTATTTTATTTGAAGTACTATTTAAACGATTCTAAACCCGAAAATAAAGAGCTCGCTTTAACCTATTTATTAAAAGCAAATGAAATCAACCCTAGTGCCGTGAATGCGTTAAAAGCTCTTGCTATTTTATTTAGAAAAGCAGGAGATACTTTTCAATATGAACGAGTACAAAACCAATTAAATAAGGATATATTAAATTAAATAAATGATGAAACTAAGAATGATTTTTACATTTGAGAGAGCAATTCACTCATTGTCGCTTAGTTTCCAAATAAAAAACTAACCGCGTGTAGCAAACTCATTAATATTAATCAAAAACTAGCACTTATTAATAATTATCCAATGAAAATCAAATCAATTTTAATAGCATTTTGTATGCTTGGCTCACTAGTATCTTTTGCTCAAAAAAACGAAGTAAACAAAGGAAAGGCGAGTTATAATAAATTTAATGAAGTAAAGTCTATCGGCTCATCGGCTTTAGGTATGAAAGATTTAGATGCTGCTAAAGTAGCTTTAGAAAAAGCATCTTTAAATGCCAAAACAAAAGATCAGGCTGAGACATGGACCTATTTAGCATTAGTATATGCTGAATATTCTGCTTTAGATTCAATAAAAACAGACGAGTACACAGAAAAAGCTTTAAATGCTTTAGATCAAGCTAAGTCGCTTGAAGGGCATGAAGCTCAAGCAGAAAATTTAGAGGTTGTCTCTAGAATTTTAGCTCAAAATGAGTTGAACAATGGCGTTAAAGCTTTTGAGAAGCAAGACTTTAAAAATGCATATTCTAGCTTTAGCAAAGGATTAGAATATCTTCCAGGTGACACTCTATTTTCTTACTATGCAGGATTATCAGCTATAAACGGGCAAGATTATTCCAACGCAATTAAAATGTATGAATCAATATTAAGTCATCCTGATTTTTCCACCTTGGACCAAATTTATTTAGATTTGTCTCGTTTATATATGATGGAAAAGGATACTGCCTCTGCTATAAAGTATGCAGGAGAGGGAGCCGAGAAATTTCCTGATTTCGCCGATCTAGCAACTCAGAATATTGAATTAAACTTACAGGCTGGGAATGAAGAAAAAGTCATTTCCAATATTGAAAACGAAGTATCTAAAAATCCTAACAACAAACATTTATATTATTACCTAGGAATTGCCTACGGCGCTACAGAGAATGATACTAAAGCTGAAGCCGCTTACAAGAAAGCTATTGAGTTGGATTCTAATTATGCAGATGCTTATATTAATTTAGCTGGATTGTTATTAAATAAGGGAATAAGAGTATTTAGGGATGCCAGTAACCTTCCAACAAATCAGCAAAAGGAATATAACGAGGCATTGACGAAAGGGAATAAACTTATTGATGAAGCACTTCCATTTTTAATAAAAGCTACTGAAACTGCACCGAATAGTGCAATTTCTTGGCAAAACCTGAAGACTTATTATCAATTAAAAGATAATAAAGAAAAAGTTGATGAAATTGAAAGTAAGATAAATTCTTTATAGCAAAGATGTTTTCTATAAAAAAAGCCGAACTAGATTCGGCTTTTTTTATAGAAAATTTTTAACCTATACAATAACATCCAAATATTAGGAAGACTTTCTTTTAATAATTTCATCACGAATTTTGGCCGCTTTTTCATAAGCTTCATCCGATAACGCTTGCTGAAGCTTTTCTTGTAATTCCTTTTCTGAAAAAGAAGTATAGGAGGCAGGACTTTCTTTTTTACCAATATTCTCGGGGGAAGAATCTATATTTTCTAAAAACACAAAATCATCGCCCTCGATAATTATTCCTGCAGAGGCTAATATAAATTCATAGGTATAGATGGGACAATTAAAACGAACTGCCAAGGCAATGGCGTCGGAGGTTCTCGCATCAATCTCAACCGTTTTTTCACCATTATTGCAAATCAATTTGGCGAAAAATATTCCATCAACCAAATTATAAATTAACACATCTTGAACTTCGATATTGAATGTCGTCGCAAGAGATTTAAACAGATCATGTGTTAACGGACGACTCGGTGTCATCTTTTCAATTTCAATAGCTATCGCTTGCGCTTCAAATCCGCCTATAATGACTGGGAGACGCCTACGTCCATTCATTTCCCCTAAAACCAGAGCATATGCCCCAGATTGGGTTTGGCTGTAGGATAATCCAACGATATCTAATTGTATTTTTTCCATCAGAATAATATTAAAGAATGTTGTCTTTATCTATAAAAGCTCATTGCATTCGCTTTTTTTTAGCAATAATTCATCACGAGTAATTATGTTTCACAAAGGTTTGTGATAGTCTTGTCTAAGTCATTCCTCCGCAAAGCTCGCCAAAATGTGAACTTATGATATGCATAGTGTTTTCATATAAAGAGAATAATGATTAAGAACGATCATAATAAACATGAATTGCAACTAAATAGTTTTAGTAAAAACTACATGGATTTATAATTTTTAATCGCCTGTATTAATTGGGGTACAATTTCAAAAGCATCTCCCACAATCCCATAATCAGCCACCTTAAAAAATGGCGCTTCAGGGTCTTTATTTATGACAACAATAGTTTTCGAAGAACTTACTCCTGCTAAGTGTTGGATTGCACCAGATATACCTATTGCAATATAAAGATTAGGACTAACAGTAATTCCTGTTTGTCCAACGTGTTCTTCATGTGGACGCCAACCAGAATCAGAAACTGGCTTTGAACAAGCTGTAGCCGCTCCTAATATATTAGCAAGTTCTTCAATCATACCCCAATTTTCAGGACCCTTTAGACCTCGGCCTGCAGAAACTATAATTTCAGCATCCGTTAAAGAGATCTTATCAGTGGCGCGAATAATTTCTTTGACAATAGTCGACAAATCATTCTCATTTATCGAAACTGGGAATTCTTTAATGTTAACTTGTTCTTGTATTGGGCGGACCTCAAAAGAGTTTGGATTAACTGCTATTACCTTTTTTGCAGACGTAAGTTCTGTAAAGGCATAAGCTTTTCCTGAAAAGACGCTTCTTTTCAATATAAGGTTTCCATCTTTTACTTCAGGAAGCATTATTACATTTCCCGCATAAGAAGCACTCAGTTTTGCAGCGACTCTAGGAGCCAAGCCTTTCCCGCTGAAAGAGTTAGAAATTATTATAACCTCCGCGCTTTCAGCTTCAGCGGCACTTACAATGATGGAAGAATAAGCTTGATTTACGAAGTCTTTTACATTTTCAGATTTTACGGTTAATACAGTACTTGCGCCATATTTTCCCACTTTCTCTAATTCGGAAGAGTCGACATCGCCAATTGAAATTGCAACTAATTTCGTGTTTAATAAATCAGCCGTTGCTTTGGCATAAGAAACCACTTCAAATACTGATTTTTTAAAACTTCCTTCGGTATTTTCTAAATATACTAAAACAGACATTTTTTAAATTTTAAAATTGGTGAAATTAAATCACTCTTGCTACACTATGCAATAACTCAACTAGCTTTTCAGGTTCATCGGCTGAAACTAGCGTAACGGCACTCCTTGGCGCGGGAATTTCAAACTTATCGATAACCGATAAAACGGGTACTTCTATGGCATCAATGACTTGAAGCGGTTTTGTTCTTGCAGACATAATACCGCGCATGTTCGGTATTTTAGGTTCGGCAACGCCCTCAGCAGTACCAGCAATGAAGGGAATGGGTACTGTTAATACTTCTTTTCCGCCTTCAATTTCACGATCGATTATGGCTAAGTCATCTTGAATAACAATATTTTTTGCAATCGATACAGATGGAATGGCTAATAGCTCACCTAAAAAGGAAGCAACTTGAGCCCCGTTAAAATCAATAGATTCACGACCCGTTAAAATAACATCAAAGTCTTTATCCTTTGCGTAATTGGCAATTTGATTGGCGACAAACCACGCATCACCTGGTACTGCGTTTACTCGTACAGCTTCATCAGCACCTGTTGCTAAGGCTTTACGAATAGTGGGTTCAGTAGATGCTTCTCCAACATTAATTACAGTTACGGTACCTTTTCCTCCTTCACAAATTTCGATTGCCTTTGCCAAAGCAATTTCATCGTAAGGGTTTACGATATATTGAACGCCGGCCGAATTAAATTCAGCATTATCATTTGTAAAGGTTATTTTTGTAGTCGTATCCGGAACATTGCTTATGCATACTAGAATTTTCATAATTTTTCCTTTTTTACAAATCTAATAAAAAGAAGCTATTCAACAATGGATAATAAACGTTTAAAGCAATTAATTACTATTTTAGACCAAGGTTCGAAAGACCCTTTTATAAAGTATGCTATTGCAACAGAATACCTTAAAGAAGATAATATTTCTCTAGCATTGAAATATTATGAAGATCTTATTGCAAATCACCCAGATTATATTGGCACTTATTATCATTTGGGAAAGCTATATGTAAAGCTTGGAAGAAAAGAAGATGCAGAAGTTACATTTGAACAGGGAATTATGCAAGCAAAAGAAAGTAAAAATTTTCATGCTCTTTCCGAACTACAACAATTCTATCAATCTATAGTTTTGGGATTAGACGAGGACTGAATTTAAAAAGGATCATCATCTAATTCATTCATTCTTGATGAGCGGGTTATTACCGATGATGGATTGCCAAATTCATTAGAAGGGCTAATGCCAGCCGCAAAAGGTGACGGTGGATTTAGTCCTTCAAAATCTCCAAATTCATTATCTAAATCTTGAAACTTGACAAACTTTCCAACGAATTTAAGAGGAACTGTAGCAAGCTCACCATTTCTGTGTTTTGCGATAATTACTTCAGCAATTCCTGCTGTACTATTTCCGGATTCATCTTCAAGTAGACCATAATATTCTGGTCTATATAAAAACAATACCATATCAGCATCTTGTTCAATAGAACCCGATTCCCTCAAATCTGATAATTGAGGTCTTTTACTTGCCGCAGGTCTACTTTCAACAGCACGGCTTAATTGAGAAAGAGCAATTACTGGAATGTTCAATTCTTTAGCGACCGACTTTAATGCCCTAGAGATACTTCCAATTTCTTGTTCACGGTTACCACCTTTTCCTTCCGCCTTGCCATGCATTAATTGCAAGTAATCTACAATGACCATTTGAATATCGTATTGAGCCTTTAATCTTCTGCATTTCGCTCTAAATTCAAAGACATTTAATGCAGGTGTATCGTCTATCAATAGTGGAGCCTCTGTTAATTTTCCAATTCTGGAATGAAGTTGAGTCCATTCATGATCTGCAAGGGTTCCTCTTTTTAGTTTTTCTTGTTCTATTTCTGTTTCACCCGATATTAATCGATTGACTAACTGTAGTGATGACATTTCTAAAGAAAATACAGCAACCGGTTTATCATGTAAAACTGCGGCATTTCTAGCACAACTTAAAACAAAAGCAGTTTTTCCCATGGCAGGACGTGCTGCGATGATGACAAGGTCAGAAGGTTGCCATCCCGAGGTTACACGGTCTAAAGCCGTAAACCCTGAAGGTATTCCTGTGAGAGAGTCTGTGCGATCACGTAGCTTTTCCAAAGCATCTACCGCTGTGCGCATAATATCATCTATTTTTTGCGTATCACGACGAAGATTGTTTTGTGCAACTTCAAATAAACTCTTTTCAGCGGTATCTAATAAATCAAAAATATCTGTTGTATCATCATATGCATTGGTGATAATTTCAGACGATATTTTAATCAATTCTCTTTGTATGTACTTTTGAGATACTATTCGAGCATGGTATTCTATATTGGCAGCGGAAACTACTCTATCGGTAAGTTGCGTTAAGTAATAAGCTCCGCCAATAATGTCTAATGAACCCATTTTGCGCAACTCAGCAGTAACTGTAAGGAGATCTACTGGCGATGATTTTTGAAATAAATTAGTTATTGCTTCAAAGATCTTTTGGTGAGAATCTTTATAGAATGATTCAGCCTTTACGATGTCAATAACGACAGATAAAGCATCCTTTTCTAACATTAGTGCACCAAGAACGGCTTCCTCAAGGTCAACAGCTTGTGGAGGAAGTTTTCCTAATCCACTTAATGGGCTATTTAGTGATTTTCGGCGTTCAACAAAACCTGATTTTTTTTGATCAAAAGGAGAGTTAAAGTCATTAGATGTGTTCATTTAGTATAACGTTTAAATTCAATAGTCTTCAATTTGATCTTTAGCGGGAAAGCAAAGATAATTATTATTTCATCCGTTTTTGTCATCGACTTATAAACACACTAGTTTGCGTTTAATTTTCAAGCATTGAAGTATAAGCATAATTGAAGTATTATTATTAACACTGAATGTTAACAACTTGTTGGTAGAGCGGCATATCAGCAGATAATCAATTAGTTAATTAAGTGTTAATAACTAGTGATTTCATCTTCGAAATACTCAGTTTATAATTTTTAAGTTAAATCTCTTACCATAAATAGTTAAAATGATTAACTTCGTAAAATTATATTTTATGCAAAAGTATTCAAGACCTGTGAAACGCGAAACCAACCAAATGATTTTTGGTATTAGGGCAGTTATCGAGGCAATTGAAAGTGGGAAAGAAATTGAATCGTTATTTATTCAAAGAGGGATTGCTGGAAGCTTGATCGCTGAACTCAGAGAACTCTTGAGAATAAACAACATTAACTTTCAACAAGTCCCCCCTGAGAAACTAAACCGAATAACTCAAAAAAATCATCAGGGTGTAATTGCTGTTATTTCACCAATAACTTATCAGCAGATTGAGGATATCATTCCTTTAATTTATGAAAGGGGAGAAGTGCCTTTGGTTTTGTTGTTGGATGGAATTACTGATGTAAGAAATCTTGGTGCAATAGCACGAACGGCTGAATGTGCGGGTGTTCATGCACTCATTGTTCCTAAAAAGGGTTCTGCAGAAATTAATCCAGATGCTATAAAAACCTCTGCAGGGGCCTTGTTCAATATTCCTGTATGCCGAGAGGACAGTTTATTGAAAACCTGTCGATTTTTACAAGAATCCGGTTTACAGCTTGTTGCATCAAGTGAGAAAACCAATGATGATATTTATAAGCCCAACTATACGGTTCCTACAGCCATTATATTAGGTGCTGAAGATATTGGTATCTCTAATGACTTACTCCGAATATCAGATCACCTAGCAAAAATTCCGATGTTTGGTGAAATAGCATCTTTAAATGTGTCGGTATCTGCAGGAGTAATAATCTACGAAGCCATACGGCAAAGAAACAGTTAAAAAGAATTGCAGATAATTAAATATATTTTTGTCCGTACTTAGTTTTGACATCGGCTAATACTTGTTTTAAGTTTTGTTCCTCTTTGCGCGGAAATATTAATAAAGTATTAGTCGATTCTACTATGATATAATCGTTCAGTCCTTTCAACACCACCAACCGATCTGGTGAAACTTTCACCAAACAGTTTGTGGAATCATAAAGCATGACTTTACTTCCTGCATCGCAAAAATTACCACTAGAATCTTTTTCTGCAAGATCGTGCACTGATCCCCATGTTCCTAAATCGGACCAACCAAACTGAACCGGGAGAACATATACATTATTGGCTTTCTCCATTATGGCAAAATCGATTGAAATATTCGGACTCCTTTCATAAGCCGTTACAATGAATTTTTTTTCACGATCTGTATTATAGTTCGCCTTTCCTTTATTAAAAGTATCGCTTAATTCCGGGACATATTTATCTAAAGCATTCAGTATGGCGTGGGAAGACCAAATAAAGATACCGGAGTTCCAAAGAAAATCGCCACTTTGGATAAAAGTTCTTGCCAATTCTTCGTTCGGCTTTTCTGTAAACGTTTTCACTTTTTTAAATCCACCATCTAATTGTTCATTGGTATATTGAATATATCCATATCCTGTATCGGGGCGAGAAGGCATGATACCTAATGTGAAAAGACAATCATGTTTAGAGGAAGCGGCAAGGGCCTTAAAAATACATTCAGAAAACTCATCTGTATTGATAATAAGATGATCCGATGGGGATACGACGATATTTGCATTAGGGTTCAACTGGTTTATCTTATAACTAGCATAAGCAATACAAGGTGCCGTATTTCGCATTATAGGCTCGGCAAGTATTTGATTTTCATTAATATCAGGCAATTGTTCCTTAATGATATCCAAGTAAATTGCATTGGTAACAATAAATATGTTTTTTTTGGGGACTATACTCTTAAATCGATCATAAGTACTTTGAATAAGTGTTCTACCTGTTCCAAAAATATCGATAAACTGCTTAGGATAGTTGGTTCTGCTCATGGGCCAAAATCGGCTACCAATACCACCTGCCATTATTACAGCATAGTTTTTTTCCATTTATCTATTAGTTAAAAAATTTAAACGTCGGATTGTTAAATTCACCTCTATTCAAACAATAAGCCGAATTATTGTCAAAACTACCTTTTTAATCAGACAATTCCTTCCTTTATCAGATCATGTATGTGTATTATTCCGTAATATACAGTATGATCTAACACAATTAATTGAGTGATGTTATTTTGTCTCATTAGGGTCAATGCGTTGACAGCGAGCTCGTCTTTAGAAATACTTATCGGAGAATCTCCCATAATATCTTTTGCGGTTAAACCTTCTATATTTTGATGGTTTTCCAACATTCTCCTAATATCCCCATCTGTTATCACGCCAATAACCTGATTATCTTCCACAACAACAACAGCACCGAGACGGTTTTTTGTAATTTCAATTATTATGTCTTTTACCGAATTTGTCTTTCTTACTTGAGGCTTTTCATTTTGAACAGCTAAGTCGCCCGCTTTTAAATATAAGCGTTTGCCCAAAGCACCTCCAGGGTGGTATTTGGCAAAGTCCTTATCACTAAAAGAACGATACTCTAATAAACTAACTGCAAGGGCATCGCCTAAGGCAAGTTGTGCAGTTGTACTTGTTGTAGGCGCTAAATTTAGAGGACAGGCTTCTTTCTCTACCGTGCTATTCAAGATATAATCTGAATGTTTCGCTAGAAAAGAGTTAACATCTCCAACTAGCGCGACCAATGTATTTTTTGATTGTTTCAATAAAGGAACTAGTACTTTAATTTCTGGAGTATTACCACTTTTTGATAGAGCGATTACAATATCATTTTCTTGGATCATTCCCAAATCACCATGGATCGCATCTGCAGCATGTAAGAATACGGAAGGAGTGCCAGTAGAATTTAAGGTGGCAACAATTTTCTGCGCAATAATCGCACTTTTTCCTATTCCTGTGATAATAACCCTACCTTTGCTATCTATTATTTTTTTAACGACGGTATAAAAGTTATCATCTATTTGTTCTATTAAATTAAAAATTGCTTCCGACTCTAATTTTAGAGTATTTATAGCAGAATTTTTAATTTCTAATTTTGATTTCATAAATATATTCTTTAAATTGATATAGATATACGGCAAAAATATGTTATTTTGTTAGAACAATAGTTTAAATTTAAAATTTTCCGAAAGGACAATGGAAATAGAAAAGACATTATTCGATAACCTACAAGTTTTTTTTGGTTTCGATGCATTTAAAGGGGAGCAGGAAGCGATCATTACTAATATACTACAAGGAAAGGACACTTTCGTAATTATGCCAACAGGAGGAGGTAAGTCAATTTGTTATCAACTTCCAGCCATGATGAGAGACGGAACAGCAATTGTTATTTCACCATTGATCGCTCTAATGAAAAATCAAGTTGATCAACTAAGAGCATTTGGAGGCTCAGATGATATCGCCCATTTCTTGAATTCGTCGCTTAATAAAAGTGAAATAACGAAAGTGAAACAGGACGTTATGGATGGAAAAACCAAACTCTTATATGTAGCACCAGAGTCGCTTTCCAAATCGGAGAACATTGAGTTTTTTAAATCCATTCAAATGTCATTCGTCGCTGTAGATGAAGCGCATTGCATATCCGAATGGGGACATGATTTCAGGCCTGAATATAGAAAAATAAGGCAAGTTATTGATAGCATAGGGGATAATATCCCGATCATTGCTTTAACGGCAACAGCAACTCCTAAAGTACAGTCAGATATACGCAAAAATCTCCAAATGGAGGATGCTGTTTTATTCAAATCTTCATTTAATAGAACAAACTTATATTATGAAGTGCGTCCGAAAATTAATGTCGAAAAAGAAATCGTAAGATTTATCAAAAACAATCACGGTAAATCTGGAATAATTTATTGCCTAAGTCGCAAAAAAGTAGAAGAAATTGCGGAATTACTTTCCATAAATGGAATTAAGGCAATGCCCTATCATGCGGGCTTAGACGCTAAAAAACGCGCAGAAACTCAAGATAAATTTCTGATGGAGGAGGTTGATGTAATTGTAGCTACTATTGCTTTTGGTATGGGGATAGATAAGCCGGATGTACGATTTGTTATTCATCATGATATTCCAAAAAGTATTGAAGGCTATTATCAAGAAACCGGTCGTGCAGGTCGAGACGGAAGAGAAGGGGTATGTGTGGCTTTTTATTCTGAAAAAGATATTGAAAAACTAACCAAGTTTATGAAGGATAAGCCGGTTGCTGAAAAGCTAATTGGCACCCAAATTCTAAAGGAAGTTATTGATTATTCTGAATCGGCAGTTTGTCGTAGACAACAAATATTGCATTACTTTGGTGAAAACTTTGATGCAACCGGTTGTAACAGCATGTGCGATAATTGTAATGCCCCAAAGGTATATTTTGAAGCAGAGGATTCGTTATTAAAAGTATTGCATTTTATAGAGACAGAAGGAGAAAATTTTGACGACCTCCACATCATTAATGTAATGCTAGGTCAGAACAATCAACAGATTTCAGCTTATAAGCATAACGAACATAAAGATTATGGAACAGGGAAGGATTTTGGAGAGATATATTGGAAATCCTTAATGCGACAGGCAGTTTTAGACAATTTCATGTTTAAGGATGTCGACAATTATGGACTGCTACGGTTAACTGAAAAAGGAAACTTATTTATCAAAAATCCTTACGCCTTAAAATTCCTCTTAAATCAGCCAATGGAAACTGCTGAAAGTTTATCGGAAGATTCTGCACAGCAGGGAGGAAATGTAATTGATGCCGAATTATTTGTGATGCTTGATGATTTGAGAAAAAAAATTGCGAAACAAAAGAAGCTACCCAAATTTGTAATTTTTCAAGATCCTTCTCTCGAAGAAATGTGTATCCATTATCCTATTTCTTTAGACGAGTTAAAACAAATTCAAGGAGTTGGTGCGGGAAAAGCAATGAAATTTGGAAGCCAGTTTGTCTCCTTAATAAAAAAATACGTAGAAGACAATGAAATTGAACGTCCACAAGATTTAATAATAAAAAGTACTGCCAATCGGTCGGCATTGAAAGTTTCAATCATTCAAAATGTGGACAAAAAGATTGGATTGGAAGACATTGCATTTTCTAAAGGTTTGTCCTACGAGGAGATTCTCCGCGAAGTTGAGTCCATCGTAAATTCGGGAACTCGTTTAAATCTGGATTATTTTATTGATGAGATGATTGAGGAGGATCGTCAAGAGGAAGTATATGATTATTTTCTTGAGGCTGAAGAAGATTCGATTGATATTGCTTTAAACGAATTGGGAAATGATGAATACACCTTCGAAGAGATTCAATTAATGAGAATCAAGTTTATGTCAGAATTAGGCAATTAACCCGTAACATACACTCTATAATAAAATACAATGACAATCAACCCATTTAGTGGAATAAAGCATGCTGATTCATCTAATTTTTTTCTAATAGCCGGTCCATGTGTAATAGAAGGAGAGGAGATGGCATTACACATAGCAGAAAAAATCATTAAAATCACAGATAAATACGACATTCCATTTATTTTTAAAGGATCTTACCGAAAGGCTAATCGTTCTAGGTTAGATTCTTTTACAGGGATAGGAGACGAAACGGCATTAAAAATTCTACAGAAGGTCAACCAAACCTTTTCAATCCCAACAGTAACTGATATTCACGAAAGTCATGAAGCGGCTATCGCTGCAGAATATGTAGACATATTACAAATTCCCGCATTCTTATGCCGACAAACAGACTTATTAATTGCGGCTGCTAAAACAGGTAAGGTCGTAAATATAAAAAAAGGACAATTTCTTTCCGCCGGATCTATGAGTTTTGCGGTGGATAAAGTTAAAGAATCAGGAAACAATCAAATTATTTTAACCGATAGAGGAAATGTATATGGATACCAAGATTTAATTGTTGATTTTCGAGGCATACCTGAAATGCAATCCTTTGGAGTTCCGGTGGTCATGGATTGTACACACTCTCTACAACAACCCAATCAAAGCTCAGGTGTCACTGGGGGAAAGCCCGAATTGATTGAAACGATTGCCAAGGCCGCAATAGCTGTTGGAGCCAATGGTTTATTTATCGAAACACATCCTGATCCATCAAAAGCCAAATCCGACGGTGCCAATATGTTACGATTAGACTTACTTGATGATTTGCTCTTCAGGTTAACTCGAATAAGAGAAGCTATACAATAAGACTTTCAAACTCAGAATTTACACTTCCTTTGATTCTTTTTATAAGAATCAGACAGTCAACTTAACATAATATCAATTATAGTCATTATCCATTTGTATGAATAATGCGTGTTTTTAGATTCTCATAATTGACAATCAAGGAATGAACATGACACTAAATTCAGTTTAAACAAATACTTAACTATTTAAAAATAATACTAAATATAATATGTTTTAAATAAAAATTTCAGAGAATGTTTGAGTTTTTTATAAGGAATAACTATATTAGTTGACAATTTATAAATACTCCAAATGGTATCTCAGAATTTTAAAAGCTTCATTGAACTCTTAAAAGCAAATAATCCAAATGAACCTGAGTTTATTCAGGCCGTAACAGAGGTCTCCGATGACATAATTCCGTTTATGGAACAATACTATCCTGAGTACTTAGATCTCAAGATCTTGGAGCGGATTACGGAGCCGGAACGCGTAGTGAGCTTTCGAGTTTGTTGGCTAAGTGACGACGGTAAAGTTCAAATTAATAAGGGCTATCGTGTTCAGATGAGCAGCGCTATTGGCCCTTATAAGGGTGGTTTACGATTTTGTCCAACGGTAAACTTAAGTGTCTTAAAGTTTCTCGCTTTTGAGCAGGTATTTAAGAATAGTCTAACTGGTTTGCCTTTAGGCGGCGGTAAAGGCGGTTCTGATTTCAATCCCAAAAACCATTCTGATCGTGAGATTATGAGTTTCTGTCAAAGCTTTATGACAGAATTATCGAAGCATATCGGCGCTTCTGTGGATGTCCCTGCTGGAGATATTGGTGTGGGAGAACGAGAGATTGGCTTTCTTTTTGGTCAATATAAAAGACTGAGAAATGAGTTTACTGGAGTTTTAACGGGTAAAGGTCCTGCTTGGGGCGGTAGTTTTATCAGGCCGGAGGCTACTGGTTATGGTCTTTTATACTTTGTAGAATTGATGCTTAAGGACATTGGGCAAAAAATTGAAGGGAAAATAGTCACCATCTCTGGGTGTGGGAATGTCGCTCAATACGCCGCTTTAAAATCTACTGAATTGGGTGCAAAAGTGATTACGCTTTCAAATAGCACTGGTGTGTTATACGACAAAGATGGTTTTAATAAAGAAAAAATAGACTTTCTTATAAAGGAAAAAAACAAAGGTTGTAGGGATTTTAAAGAATATGTCTCTAAATATAAAGCACAGTTTTTTCCAGGTAAAAAACCTTGGGACTTTCCATGCGATATTGCACTGCCTTGTGCTACGGAAAATGAATTAGAGGAGAGTGATGCAAGACAATTGGTAGAAAATGGTTGTATATGCGTTGCGGAAGGTGCAAACATGCCTTGTACCGCAGAAGCTATCCTTTTGTTCCAAAGTTCTCATATTGGTTACGGACCTGGTAAAGCGGCTAATGCGGGTGGTGTTGCAGTATCTGGTTTAGAGATGTCACAAAATCGAATAGGTCAAGCTTGGAGCAAAGAAAAGGTTGATTTTAAATTAAAGAATATCATGCGTGAAATTCATAATACTTGTGTACATTATGGCCGAGAAGAAAATGAGCATATAAACTACCTTAAAGGTGCTAATATTGGTGGATTTGTTAAGGTAGCTGCAGCTATGCGTGCACAAGGACTAGTATAAAATTATGAGAACGATTGCAGAAATCCCCCATCCTGATTGTAAAATAAGCATTTTTTCAATGAATCAAAAGTTTATTATAAAATTTGAACAAGGAAATTTAGAACAGACTTTTAAAATTGCTGAAATGAATGTGACGGATGGTGTTAATGGAATTTTTCAAATTATAGATGATGAATTTATCCAAAAGATAATTTCACAGTTCCACGAAATGCGGAGTAGTTTCTCCGAAGCCTACGATCGGCATGAGTATTAATTAATTGGTGATGCTCTATTGAAAATAAAACAGAGCATCACCAATTACATCAATATGAAATTACGCTAATGCCAATTTAGGGAACCTAGTTTTAGCATATTCAAAGCCACCAAATAAGACGGCTGAATATAATAGAGTTCCTACTAAGAAGTTTTTCATAAATGGAATTGCCAAGGTTAAGCATTCTGCAAAGCCAATAGGAGTTTGAGCAAATGCTGGGTTGTTTAACCAAACTCCAACGTCAGAAACCAACCAATGAATTACTACAGTTAGGATTGAACTTAAAAAGACAGATGAAACGTTTACCTTTTTTATATAAGTACCCATTAATACTATTAGTGCGAAACTTAAATAAACCCATAAGGCCCCGTCATATAAAAATACCAACTCCCCAAAATAGCTGTAATTAATAAAGATATCAGCGATGAATAATATTAAGACGGGAAGTAAAAAAGCTTGCCATTTATTTTTTAAATAAACCCCACCAAATAAAGCAATAGCACCTACGGGCGTAAAGCTAGCCAATACGCCAAATTTTTCAGGACTTAATATTCGCAATGCTGAAAACACAACAATAATTAAAACAATAATCCAGGTGCGCGAATTGATTTTCTCGAGTGACATAGTATAATAATATTAGAAGGTAAAGATAGGAAAAAATTGGAAGAAAAAGATCTGAATAGGCTTTTTGATGATAGAATAAATCTTGTGTTTTAATTTGAACTATTTTAAAAGCCATGAATTAGAAAGCTTTTCTATATTTGCAACAATGATTGAGATTTATACTGATGGTGCATCAAGCGGCAATCCCGGGCCAGGTGGATATGGTGCTATTTTGAGAAAAGGTAACCACTATAAGGAATTAACCGAGGGGTTTAGGAAAACTACTAATAACAGAATGGAACTGTTAGCTGTGATTGTAGCCTTAGAAGCAATAAAAAATCCAAATGAGAAAGTAACGATTTATTCCGATTCAAAATACGTTATTGATACAATTGAAAAAGGCTGGCTGTTTGGATGGCTTAAAACAGACTTTAAGGGTAAAAAAAACAGAGATTTATGGTTACGCTTTTATGCTGTTTATAAAAGACATCAAATTAAATTTCAATGGGTAAAAGGACATGCGGGACATCCAGAAAATGAAAGATGCGATGATTTAGCAGTTCAATCTTCTAAAAATAAAGGAAGCTGGAAAATAGATAAGTTTTTCGAAGAGCAGGAAACGAATTAATCCATTTCGTCACTATATACATACCTTATTTCATCCCTAAGATTATATCTTGAAGCCATTACTTCTCCATAGGCTCCCGCTGTTCTAATTGCAAAAAGATCGTTTCTAGAAGTTTCTGGAAGTTCTACCTCTTTCGCAAAACAGTCCGAGCTTTCACAAATTGGACCTACCACATCGTATTTAATAAGGGTTTTCGAATCATTTTCTGAACCCTCCGCTAAACGTTCTATTTTATGATAAGCTTGATATAATGCAGGTCGCATTAATTCTGTCATGCCAGCATCAAGGATCAAAAAGTTCTTCTTCAATCCATTTTTAACATATAATACACGACTGACTAAGCTTCCGCATTGAGAAACCAATGCTCTCCCTAATTCAAAATGGACTTCCTGCCCTGTTTTTCTGGTTAAGAAATCATTGAAAACTTCAAAATAACTTTTAAAGTTTGGGATAAGCTCTGAATCGGGATCATAATAATTTACACCAAGCCCCCCTCCTACGTTTAGTACCTTTAATAAGAAGCCATGTTCAAAAAACCAATCATTTAATTCGTTTACCTTTATACAAAGGCTTTTAAATACATTTAGATCAAGAATTTGAGATCCGACATGGAAATGGATTCCCAATAATTCAAGGCTGTCTTTATTATCTCTGATTAAATCAACGCATTCATGGAGTTCCCAAGTCATAATGCCGAATTTGTTCTCATCCAAACCGGTAGTAATATAATGATGGGTTTGTGCATCAACGTTAGGGTTAATTCTTAGAGCAATACGCGCTTTCTTATTCACAGATTTAGCTAATGCAGCTATGACTTCTATCTCTTGGATAGATTCCACATTAAATGCAAAAATATCTTCTTTAAGAGCGATTAGAATTTCTTTATCCGATTTTCCAACTCCAGCAAAAACAATTTGTTCTGCGGAGAATCCAACTTCGACTGCTTTTAATACTTCGTTTCCACTTACACAATCCGCCCCAAGTCCTGAATCCTTAATAATTTGCAATACCCGATCATTAAAGTTTGCTTTTAATGCATAATGGACATGGAATCCATATTTGGAAGAGTGTTCAATTACAGAGTCTAATGTCTTTTTCAAAACACCTAAGTCGTAATAATAAAAAGGTGTTTCTTTATTTGTGAACTTCGCAATCAAATTTTTGGTAAACATTGTATAAAAAGATTAAAACAATCGATTATGTAAAGACTTCAGCGCTTCCACTTTATCTTTCATATCCAATAATATGGAAATATTATAATTACTTCCTCCATAGGATATCATCCTTATTGATAAATGCTTAACAGCATCTAGAACGCGAGAAGCATAGCCATGCTGCTCCAAACCAAAGTCGCCAACAACACAAATAATAGTCTGTTCAGTATCTACTTCTACGGTTCCAAAATCAGTTAATTCTTTAATGATTTCATCAATAAACTTGGTGTTATCGATGGTTAGAGAGATCGCAACTTCAGAGGTAGTGATCATATCGATCGGCGTTTTATACCGCTCGAACACCTCAAAAACACGCCTTAAAAAGCCGTAGGCTAAAAGCATCCTTGAGGAATGTATTCTAATGGCTATAATGTCGTCTTTTGCAGCAATTGCTTTAACGCCATCTTTTATATGCCCATCTTTACTAATTAAAGTCCCTGGTTTATCAGGCTCAAGAGTATTCAAAACTCGGACAGGGACATTATACCGTTGGGCAGGAAAAACGCTTTGGGGATGTAAAATCTTTGCTCCAAAATAGGCTAACTCAGCGGCTTCATCAAAGCAAAGACTTGCAATAGGTTTAGTTCCATGAACTATACGTGGATCATTGTTATGCATCCCATCTATATCTGTCCATATTTGAATTTCATCCGCTTTGATTGCCGCACCTATTAGCGATGCTGAATAATCACTTCCCCCTCTTCTTAAATTGTCAATTTCACCAAAAGAATTTCTACAAATAAAGCCCTGTGTGATGAACAACTGAGTATCTGAGTTCTGAGCTAAAAGAGGATTTAGATTATCTGAAATATACTGAACTACAGGCTCGTTTTCTTCATCAATTTTCATGAAATCTAAGGCCGGCAGAAGTTTGGATGGAACACCAATTTCTGTTAAATATAAGTGCAGGATGGTGGTTGATATAAGTTCGCCTTGTGCTAAAATAATCTTCCCTTCAATTGGCGTGAAATATTCATTTGCAAAATCTTTAATAAAATTAAAATGATAATCAAGTAGTGCCTTACCATTCTCAAGGCCTTCTTTGCTTGAGAATAATTCTTCTATGAAAACAAGATAATTATTGTATAGATTATCGACTATCTGAAGTGCTTTGCTTTTTTCACCTTTTTCAAAAGAATTGCTAATATCAACTAGTGCATTCGTCGTACCAGCAACCGCAGATAAAACCACGATTTTCTGTTTTTCCGAATCGATTAATTTTACTAACGATTTTATTCGTTCAGGACTTCCCACTGAAGAACCACCAAACTTTAATACTTTCATTTTAACTTGCTAATTTAAAATTAACGCTTTATCTGTCTATTAATCAATATCAATTAGAAACTAAAAGACTCTCGATTATAAGCTGAGCAAGCTCCTCCCCAACGCGTTGTTGAGCTTCAGCAGTAGCAGCGCCAATATGAGGTGAAAGAGATACCTTAGGATGCGTAAGTATCTTTTTTAATGGTGTAGGCTCGTTTTCAAAAACATCCAACCCCGCAAATGCAACTTTTCCACTATCAAGAGCTTTCAAAAGGCTTTCCTCATTGATGACTCCTCCACGAGACGCATTTACAATTCCTACATTGTTTTTCATTAAAGCAAACTCTTCGTCTGCAATCATCGCTTTTCCAAGGAAAGGCACATGCAAACTAATAAAATCAGACAACTTAAGTAATTCTTCAAAGGACACTTGCTTCACTTTTAGGTCGACTTTCACATCTCCGCTGAATGTTAAAGTTATACCGGTTGGTACTTCCGCAATATCATAGACGATAACATCCATACCCACGCCCAAGGCGATCTTTGCAGTTTCATGGCCAATCCGACCATAACCAACGATTCCTAAGGTCTTTCCACGAAGTTCGATTCCTTTTGAGTAGTCCTTCTTTAAGTCAGCAAACTTTGTATCTCCCTCAAGAGGCATTTTACGTTGAGCATCATGTAAACCTCTTACTCCGTTAAATAAATGCGCGAATACAAGTTCAGCAACAGAGATAGAAGATGCTGCTGGTGTATTTACAACAGAAATGCCTTTTTCACGAGCATAAGCAACGTCGATATTATCCATTCCTACACCTCCACGTCCAATCACTTTTAAACTCGGACAAGCGTCGATCAAGTCTTTTCTAATTTTTGTCGCACTTCTTACAGTAACTACATCATAAGCCTGCAACTTATTGATCAATTCATCTTGAGGAATATGCGTTGTATCGACTGTAAATCCAGCCTTTTCTAATATATTTATGGCAATGGCATCAATTCCATCATTTGCTAAAATTTTCATTGTCTTTATATTTATTTTTTGTACTGCAATAATAAAATCACTTTCTTTTGAAACTATGCATTCTTTTCTTCAAATTCTTGCATTGCATTTATTAATGCATGAACGCTTGAAAGGGGAAGTGCATTATAAAGTGAGGCTCTGAAACCACCCACACTACGATGTCCCTTTAAACCTATTAAATCTCTTTCTTTTACCAATTCCAAGAAACCAGCCTCATGTTCAGGATTCTTTGTTACAAAGGTAACATTCATTCGAGATCTATCGTTTACTTCTGATGCGCCTTTAAAGAGCGAGTTTCTGTCTATTTCCTCATATAGGGCACGTGATTTAATGATATTTTCACGTTCAATTTCCTCAACTCCCCCTAAGGCTTTCAACCATCTAAGGTTTAACATAGCCACGTAAATTGAAAATACAGGTGGTGTATTAAACATAGATTCAGCTTTGATATGCGATCTGTAATCAAATATTGCAGGAATTTCTCTTTCTGTTTTTCCTAATAGCTCATCTTTAACAATCACAATTGTCAAGCCCGCCGGGCCGATGTTTTTTTGCGCACCCGCATAAATTAATCCAAACTTGGATACATCGATCGTTCTGCTCATAATGTCCGAAGACATATCACAAATTATGGGCATGGATACGTTCGGAACGTCAAAAAGTTCAGTACCAAAAATGGTATTATTGGAAGTATAATGAAAGTAAGTCGCATCTGGAGACACGGCATATCCTTTTGGAACATAACTGTAATTTTTATCTTTAGACGAAGCTACAACTTCCACCTCGCCAAAAAAATGTGCTTCCTTGATTGCTTGGCTTGCCCAGCTACCTGAATCTAAATAAGCCGACTTACCGTTAAGTGGTAGGAGGTTCATGGGTGCCATTGCAAATTGTTGCCGTGCTCCTCCTTGAAGTAATAAAATAGAATATCCTTCAGGAACCACTAATAACTCTCTGATTAGTGCCACTGTTTCTGAAACAACAGCTTCAAACTCTTTCGTACGATGGCTTATTTCCAATATTGAAAGTCCTGTACCGTTGAAATTTAAAACAGCCTCAGAAGCTTCCTTAAATACTTCCTGTGGTAAAATGCAGGGACCTGCGCCAAAATTATGTTTCATGAGATTTAATCCTTTTTTTAAGACAACAAAAGTATAAATATTATTTGCGAGTTCGTAATAATTGAAGATATTTATAATGAAAAATACAATAATATTTTAAAATCCATGATAATAAGAAATTAAATACTATACAAATATTGCTATAAATGTAAAAAGGAGACAGCTAACTGTCTCCTTTAAATTTTTCAGGAAAAACTTCAATATAGTATAAATAGAATTATATTAACCTCGTTTATAGGTCTGTATCTTCTTGTGCATCGTCATTATTAAGCCAAATCACTTTTTGTTCTGATTGATGGGTCTTTCCAATGATGTCTTTGTATAGTTCAGGCCTCCTTGCTTGAGTATACCTGTACCCACCCGCCTGGTAGAGTTTATCGGATGTGATCGTTGCTGTTGCAAAAGTGTCTTCAAATGAACTGCATTCGGCAATTACATCACCAAATGGATCAAGAATCATAGAACAGCCATTTTTTAATTGATCGTCATCCATGCCGATAGGGTTAGAGAATATTGCGTAGATTGCATTGTCATAAGCTCGTGCTGGCAACCATTTCATTAGCCAACTCCTACCTTTCATCCCATCAAATTCCAACCGTAAAGAAGTTGGATCAAACTCACGATTCTGCCAAAGATTGGCATCAACAAAGCCCGCGCCTGGTCTGGTGGAAGGGGTACACATTGTTACGTGAGGCATGAAAATAATATCCGCTCCCAGCAACTTTGTTGCCCTAACGTTTTCAATGATATTATTGTCGTAACAGATTAAAATTCCGCATTTCCAACCATTAATTTCGAAAACACAATAACGATTTCCCGCTTTCAAATAAGGGTTGATAAAGGGATGAAGTTTTCTATACTTTGCAATCAATCCACTCTTGTCCACACAAACGTAAGCTTTGTATAAATTGTCATCTTGATCTTTTTCAAATAGCCCAGCGAGTATTACGATGTCATTTTGCTTGGCTATCTCAGTAAGTTTCAAAATGCTTTCGCCTTCCGGAATCAATTCCGCTAAATCAAGCATTTGTTCTTTTAACAGGTTTCTTGCGAAAGTATAGCCAGTAATAGAACATTCATGGAAGGCAATAACATCTGAGCCAGCTTTTGCAGCTTTTCTTGCAAGAGTCTCAATAACAGAGAGGTTATAACGCTTGTCCGCGCTTTTGTTCTCAAATTGTGCTGTCGATATTTTTATTTTCTTCATTTTTTAGCTTCTTTATAAATTGTCACCAATCTCGAAACTATGTATACTTGTTCATAAACACAAAGTGTACAGTATGAAATACGAAAACCACGCTCACAAAGAATACACTTTTATATTTTTATATTGTCCGGAGCAATATGTTTTAGCTTTGCAATTGCGTTTTCTTGATCACTAGCTGAAAATATCGCATTGCCTGCCACCAACACGTCAGCACCTGCTTTCAATAATGCGAGTGCATTTTTATCGCTTACGCCACCGTCAATTTCTATCAATAGATTTGGGTTTCCATTTGCGGCCATCGTACGAACTTCACCAATTTTCTTATATGTATTTTCAATGAATTTTTGTCCTCCAAAACCTGGATTTACAGACATTACTAATACTAAATCCAAGTCATCTATCACTTCACTTAAGACGGATACAGGAGTATGAGGGTTGATGGCCACACCAGCTTTGCATCCCAAATCTTTAATAGCCTGAATTGTGCGATGAAGATGCGTAGAGGCTTCATAATGAACAGTAATTACTGTGGCACCAAGATCCTTAAACTGTTGAAGGTAACGATCAGGATCCACAATCATTAGATGGACATCTAATGGTTTTTTTGCATATTTATTAATAGCGTCCAATACTGGAAACCCGAAAGAAATGTTTGGCACAAACACGCCATCCATAATATCGATATGAAACCAGTCAGCTTCACTCCGATTAACCATTTCAATATCTTCTTTTAGGTTGGCAAAGTCAGCTGACAATAAAGATGGAGAAATAAGATGTTTCATTGCATTTATTAATTAATCGGTTCCTAGATCAAATCCAGGAACCAATTTTATAGTATAATTATTCTTTCTCAGGACGAGGGATCAATACCTTACGAGAGAGTTTTAACTTCCCTTGTTTGTCAATATCCAAAAGTTTTACCGTGACTATTTGTCCCACTTCGAAGATTCCGTCCATCGTTTCAAAACGCTTCCAATCAATTTCTGAAATATGAAGTAAGCCATCTTTACCAGGCATAATCTCAACGAATGCGCCAAAAGGCATAATAGACTTCACTTTTCCTTCGTAGATTGCACCTACTTCCGGCTTGGCTACAATATTTTTTATACGACCTACTGCATCATCTATTGCAGCCTTATTATCTGCAAAAACTTGCACTATGCCTTTTCCCTCTACTTCTTCAATAGAAATATTTGCACCGGTTTCACGTTGCATTTCTTGGATAATTTTGCCACCTGGACCAATGATAGCGCCAATGAATTCTTTGTCAATACTGAAACTAATAATTCGCGGAGCATGTGGTTTGTAATCTTCTCTAGCTGTGGAAATTGTCTTTTGCATTTCTCCGAGAATATGCAGTCTAGCTTCTTTTGCTTGATGTAACGCTTCAGTTAAAACTTCTCTACGTAAGCCATTCACTTTTAGGTCCATCTGACAAGCAACGATCCCTTTTTCTGTCCCAGTGACTTTGAAGTCCATATCTCCAATATGATCTTCATCTCCTAAAATATCGCTAAGAACAGCGTATTTACCAGTTTTTTCATCAGAAATTAACCCCATTGCTATTCCAGAAACTGGAGAAGAGATCTTAATTCCCGCATCCATTAATGCTAATGAACCCGCACAAACTGTGGCCATTGATGAAGATCCGTTTGATTCTAAAATATCAGAAACAATTCGAATTGTATACGGATTGTCTTCACCTGTAGGCAAAACTTTCTTTAACGAACGCATAGCCAATGCCCCATGCCCTACTTCTCTACGGCCCGGACCTCTGTTCGGTCTAACTTCTCCGACAGAAAATGAAGGGAAATTATAATGTAAAATAAATTTATTGTATCCATGGATAAAAGCACCATCGATCATTTGCTCGTCATCCTTAGCACCTAAGGTTACTGAAGTTAACGATTGTGTTTCTCCACGGGTAAATACCGCTGAACCATGGGCTGCAGGTAAGTAATCTATTTCACTCCATATATTACGAACTGTACGCACGTCGCGGCCATCTAAACGAAGGCCCTCGTCTAAGATTAAATTACGGACTGCATCAGATTGAACTTCTCCGAAATACTTTTTAGTTAAAAAAAGCGTATTATCATCAATATCATCTGTGAGGAAATCTGCAATCAATTCTTTAAATTTCGCCGAACGCTCATGTTTTGAAGAACCCGACTTTGCAACTTCATATGCTTTGTCATAAGTAGTTGAATATATTTTTTCCCGTAACTCTAAGTCAACGGGCTCATGACTGTATTCCCTCTTTATTGTATTGCCAACAAGTTCAGCCAGCTCAATTTGTGCTTGAACTTGTACCTTAATAGCTGAATGAGCGAATTCTATCGCTTCTAGCATTTCTTCTTCAGAAATCTCATTAGCTTCGCCTTCTACCATTACAATATCGTGAGCACTAGCGGCAACAATAAACTCTAAGCTTGCACGCTCTAATTCACTTTTCAATGGATTGATGATTAATTTTCCATCCACTTTCGCGACACGCACCTCAGAGATTGGGCCATTAAAAGGGATATCTGAAACTGCTATAGCGGCAGAAGCTGCTAAGCCCGCTAGTGAATCTGGCATGATATCTTTGTCTGCCGAAATCAAGCTAATCATTACTTGAGTATCCGCATGGTAATCATTTGGAAATAAAGGACGAAGAGCACGGTCTACCAATCTAGAAATTAAAATCTCATAATCAGATAAACGGGCTTCACGGCGTAAAAATCCTCCAGGAATACGGCCAGAAGCTGCATATTTTTCTTGATAATCTACAGATAAAGGTAAAAAATCAACACCCGATTTTGCTTCTTTTGCAGATACAATCGTAGCCAAAAGCATGGTATCGCCCATTTTTACTACAACGGCACCATCAGCTTGTTTAGCCAATTTACCGGTTGAAATTTCAATAACTTCGCGGCCATCGCCAAGGTCAATTGTTTTTTTGAATTCTTTGTAACTCATTTTGTTTCGATAAGATACGGTTTCATCTTAATTCCGTATCAAGGTTAATTATATATATTCTTATTTTTTCAAAATTAAAAAGCCATCACCGAATTGGGATGGCTTTTCGAAAAATCACTTCGAGATTATTTGATAATATCTCTTAGTTTTAAGGCTTTGATAATCGCACGGTATCTTTCGATATCTTTTTTGTATAGGTATGCTAACAAAGAACGGCGTTTACCTACCAATTTCTGTAGGGCAAACTGAGTAGAAAAATCTTTTCTGTTTTTCTTTAAATGCTCAGTTAAATGAGCAATACGGTGCGTGAATAAGGCTACTTGGCCCTCAGCTGAACCTGTATTGGTTGGAGATTCTGCAAATTTCTCGAAAATCTCCGTTTTGTACTCTTTACTTAAATACATTACGTGAATAATATTAAAGCGTTTATAATTCTATTAATTAATTGCAAAGGTATGTTTTAGTTCTTTATAAAACAAACGACTTTCACTAAGATATCAACTAAATTTACCTAAATTTGAGCATACAACCGCTTTTATTGAAAGGCTTAAATACTTCGTGACCTATGAGTGGATTTTCCCGTTTTAAAACCGATTATACTGTTCGTCCAGACGATATTGATATGTTTCAACACGTCCATAACAGCAAGTACTTCGATTACGTTTTAGCTGCGCGTTATGATCAAATGCGGGAGTGTTACGGCATGACAATGGAGCAGTTTATTTCTGAAGGCTATGGCTGGGTAGTGAAAACCGCATTTGTTGATTACAAACGCTCACTGAAAATGGGCGATGAGTTCATTGTAGAAACAGGAATTGAAACTATGCATAGTAAAGGCTGCCGTGTTAGCTTTGAAATCAGGTTTAAGAAAAACAATAAAACTGCTTGTGACGGATGGTTTGACTACATATTAATCGATTTAAAAACAGGAAGGTCCACCTTTGTGAGTGAAGAAATGATAAAATTATATTCGATCTAGATTTTACAATTGTTGCAATTGTTTTATCAGGAATCTACATACTCAATTGCAAATTCCTTGCCTTCAATCGCAAGGTATGTTTCATTAAATATAGACTTGCACTCTAGTAACAAAGGTTCTAAATTTCGATATCGGGCTGAGAAATGGCCTATGATTAATTTTTTTGCTTGAACGGTCTTCGCTACCTCTGCTGCTTGGATAGTAGTACTATGGTGGGTTTCTGTCGCCCTCTCGAACATATCTTGCATGAAAGTAGCTTCATGATATAACAAATCAACGTTTTTTATGGAAGAGAAATAAGTTTCAGAATATAAAGTATCAGAACAGTATGCGTAGCTACGTGGTTGACGTGGAGAGATTGTTAAGTCTTCAGAATCATAAATATGTCCATCCTTACTTTGAAAGGATTCTCCTTGCTTGATTAATGGGAAATATATTGGTGGAATTTCTAAGCTCTTTATCTTTTCTTTATCCATTCTGGGCAAGCCTTCTTTTTCATTAAATCTAAAACCAGTACAAGGAATTCTATGATCTAAAGGGAAGCTGTAAATTTCAAGTTCTTTACTTTCAAAAATAAGACTTTCCTTTTTGCTTTGAGTAGGGTGAAAATATAAAGGATAACGAAGATCAGATTGAGAATATTTCAGATGAAGGTCGATGAGTTCTTTTAACTCAGGAGGGCCAAAGATCTCGATCTTTTCTTTTCTCCCACTTAAATGCATGGAGGATAGCAGACCAATTAAACCTAAATAGTGGTCTCCATGAAGGTGGCTAATGAAGATATAGCTAATTTTATTTCTTTTTATTCCGTATTTATTTAATTGAACTTGAGTGCCTTCACCACAGTCAATTAAATATAAGGTTTCATTTACATTTAGAATTTGCGAACTTTGATTGCGACCAAAAGCAGGTGTCGCTGAATTGCTTCCTAGTATTGTTAATTCAAATTTCATCTTCTTCTGAAGCAATTTCCCCCAATAGCGCTTTTTCTATTTCTTCCATGAAAATTATATCTTCAGCTTCAATAATGGTTGGCACACAGATAAGAGTCTCATCTAATTTGCATAGCTCAATTAAATCCAAAATTTTAAAGTTTGCCCTAGCAATAACAAATACACCTTTAGCAGTTTTGCAAAGTCGATGCGCAATCAAAGCGGACCGGAGACCCGAAGAATCAATTTCTTCCACTTCAGACAAATCTAAAACAATATTTCTTTGCCCGTCAGTATTAACTGCAACAAGCTCAGATTTTATTTTAGGAGCAGAAGAACCATCAAGCACTTTTTCATGGGGCGTAATAACGACATACCGTTCATGTCTATCGATAGTGAATTTCATAATATTTGATTATTGATTTACTAAGATAATAATTAAAGAATTAAGTCGCGTTCTATTTTCTCTAAAGATATTAAAATATTTCTTTCTATTCTCGAAATCTCGTTACTATCTTCCGGTTTTTTAAGACTCTCACCAGTAATATTTTCATACAGTTCAATATAGCGCGCCGAAATTAAATTCACAATTTTATCAGTCATAACAGGGGGCTGTTGCCCCTCTAGTCCTTGAAATCCATTTTCAATTAACCATTGTCTGACAAACTCTTTCGATAACTGCTTTTGAGGCTGCTTTGCATTTTGTAACGCTTCGTATGTAGAAGAGTAAAAATATCTTGAAGAATCCGGGGTATGTATTTCATCAATTAAAAGAATGGTATCATTAAATTTACCAAACTCATACTTTGTATCCGCTAAAATTAGTCCTTGTTTGGCCGCTAGTTCAGTCCCTCTTTCAAATAATGCTCTTGTGTACGCTTCTAATTTCGAATAATCTTCCTTACTGATGATCTTCCGTTCAATTATTTCCTCGCGAGAAATATCCATATCATGGCCGCTAGCGGCCTTGGTTGTGGGTGTAATAATAGGGCTTGGAAGTTTATCATTTTCGTTTAATCCCTCGGCAAGCTTTACACCACATAATATGCGCTTTCCTAACTTATAATCCCGCCATGCATGTCCTGATAAATAACCGCGAATTACCATTTCGACTCTGAAGGGTTCACATAATCTTCCAATACTTACGTTAGGGTCAGGTACATCGATTAACCAATTCGGCAAAATGTCTTTAGTCTGCTCTAACGATCTGGACGCAATTCCGTTTAATACCTGGCCCTTGAATGGAATAGCTCGTGGCAAAACAAAATCAAACGCAGAAATTCGATCCGTAATTACCATGACGATGATCTTATTTTGGACCGTATACACATCACGTACTTTTCCTCTATAAAAAGAAGTTAGATTGGGGATCTTCAAATTGGTTTCTTTTATTGCTTTCATTTTTTATATATCACCATACGCTTTTATAATTTGCCTAACTAGTTTATGCCTTACTACATCACTCCCATCAAGATATACAAAGCTAATTCCTTCAATGTTGCTCAGCAGCTTAATTGCCGTCTTCAAGCCTGAGTGTTGTTTCTTTGGAAGGTCTATTTGTGTAATATCACCTGTAACAATGAATTTTGCTGTTGGACCCATTCTTGTTAAAAACATTTTTAACTGCATATCGGTAGCGTTTTGGGCTTCATCTAATATTACAAAACAGTTATCCAATGTTCTTCCACGCATAAATGCTAAAGGCGCAATTTCTATGATTCTGTTTTCCAAATAGTTTTTCAGCTTCTCTGGTGGGATCATATCATCCAGTGCATCGTAAAGCGGCCGCAAATAAGGATCTACTTTTTCTTTTAAATCCCCGGGTAAAAAGCCGAGGTTTTCTCCTGCCTCAACTGCTGGGCGGGTCAGAATGATCCGCTTAACTTCCCTATTCTTTAAAGCCCGCACTGCAAGAGCAACGGCAGTATAAGTTTTTCCTGTTCCAGCCGGCCCGATAGCAAAAAGGATATCATTTCCTTCAATTTCCCTCACTAGTTTACGCTGATTTGGAGTTTTGGCCCTAACAGTAAGTCCGTTCGGACCGAAAACAATAGGTTCTCCCCCACCGATAATTGATGATTCTTTCGTAGGTTTGAGGCTTGATAAATCTTTGCTATCCACCGTCTCATGCTTAATGCCCAATAAGTTTTCAAGATCATTTGGACTTAATTCTTTAAACTGGTTAATGTGGGATAAAATAGCTTTGAATGTTTGATTAAGTTGCTCGAGTTCTTCGCTCTCACCGAAAGCTTTTAATTCACTTCCTCGAGCAATTATTTTCAGTTTTGGAAATTTTTTTTTAAAAACATCAAAATTATCGTTATTCGCACCCCATAAAATAATGGGAGAAACAGGGTCGATATTTATTATTAATTCATTCAAAATGTTAGGTTTAAGAATTTCTTTTATTAAATTAAAAGATGCAATAATCCATTGCAAAAAGAATAGACAAGATTACAAATAAACATGGATAAAAAAAAGAAGTATAATTCTGCTATTTTTGCAAATCGATTTTGAAAAGCAATCATTTTTGAAGTGAGAAATTATTAATTATGGGGATTATAACCTTAACCACAGATTTAGGACATACTGATTTTTACCAAGCCGCACTTAAAGGGAGTCTTCTTAATCTCGATCCTGCGGTAAAAATAATTGATATTTCGCATGAAATACCTCCTTTTGATATTCAACAAGCAGCTTTTGTATTAAAAAATGCTTACTTATATTTCCCTAAAAAGACCGTCCATTTAATCGGTATAGACTCAGTTTACAATAAGAATACACGGTATCTCGCTATAAAACACAAAGATTATTTTTTTGTGGGCACGGACAACGGAATCTTTTCCCTGTTATTTGATGAAGAACCCGAAGAAGCCGTAGAGTTAACTGTTATTCAGGATTTGAAATTCTTGCATTTTCCTTTAACAGATATTTTCGCAAAGGCAGCCATATACTTAGCAAAGGGTGGAAAATTAAGTGATATTGGCCATCCTATAGGTGAGATTCAACAGCGCACCAGTGTTCAGCCCGTAATCGATAAAAACACCATAAGAGGAAGAGTAATCTATGTAGATTCTTTTCAAAATGTAATTACAAATATCACCAAAGAACTCTTTACCGAAGTCCAAAACAACCGTTCGTTCACTGTCCATTTTCGTAGAAATGAAACCATTAATCAACTTTCATGGCATTATAACGAAGTGCCCGAAGGAGAAAAGCTATGCCTTTTTGGAATAAGCAATCACTTGGAAATTGCAATTAATAAGGGAAATGCAAGTGGATTACTAGGATTACATATAGGTGACATAGTAAGGGTCGATTTTGAGTGAATTTAGGTACCTTTGTTTTTCCTGCAAATTGCGGACAGATTAAAAGAATAAAATACTAATAATTTAAACAATAAATGGCAAAAAGAAGTCGTACTGGAAATGAGGATTTACCGAAAGCTAAAATCAACAAGAAAACCCTTGCGCATGTGCGAAGGTTATTAAAGTACATTCGTCCCTATCGATTTGTTTTTATCATCGGGATGATTTTTCTCTTTTTGTCTAGCTTAACCTTATTAGCCTTTCCTGCTCTATTAGGTGCAATGATAGATGCAGCGCAGGGCAAGCAGAGTTATGATTGGTTGCCCGCGAGTATCCCGACTATTGGCTTAATCTGCTTTGCGGTATTGTTTTTCCAATCAGTTGCTTCATTTTTCAGAATCCGTTTATTTGTAGAAGTGGCAGAAAAGTCAATTACTGACATCCGAAAAGATACTTATTTCAGATTGATAACCCTCCCCATGGATTTCTTCAGCAATCGACGTGTTGGTGAATTGAATAGTAGATTATCTGCGGATTTAACTCAAATTCAAGACACCATGACAATCACTTTGGCTGAAATGATTCGTCAGGTTATATTACTAGCCGGCGGTGTTGCTTTTTTATTCATAGTTTCAATTAAATTGACCTTATTGAATCTGGCAATTTTGCCGGTTCTAATTATAGCGGCTGTTATTTTTGGTCGCTTTATCCGCAAGCTTTCCAAAGAAGCACAAGATAAACTTGCTGAATCCAATACGGTCGTTCAGGAAACTTTACAAGGAATCAGTAACGTAAAAGCTTTTGTAAATGAATCTTATGAAGCTAATCGCTATCAAAATATATTAAATCAGGTAGTTCAGATTGCTCTAAGAGGGGGTACCTTTAGAGGGATATTTGCTTCGTTTATCATTTTTTGTTTGTTTGGAGCTGTTGTTGGCGTGATATGGTATGGGTCTGTTTTAGTTTTAAATGGAGAGATGACTGTTGGAAATCTCACCACATATATACTGTATTCAATTTTTGTAGCAGGATCGATGGGCAGTTTTCCAGAGCTTTATGCTAATATCCAAAAAGCAGTTGGGGCAAGTGAACGTGTATTAGAATTAATGGAAGAAAAACAAGAAGACGTTTCCATTAATCAAGCAGATAACGAAATAAAAGTACCTATTAAGGGCAACTTAGCTTTTAATTGTGTTTCTTTCGCCTACCCTTCTCGAAAAGATATACAAGTTCTAAATGATATCACATTTAACGTCAACGCCGGAGAAAAGGTAGCCATAGTAGGACCTAGCGGAACCGGTAAATCCACGCTAGCATCCTTAATATTAAGGTTCTATAACCCTCAAGTAGGAGAAATTCTGTATGATGACAAAACTGCCGACTTTTACGCACTAACCGATATCAGGAATCAAATTGCTATTGTTCCTCAAGATGTTCTACTTTTCGGCGGAACCATACGGGAAAATATAGCTTACGGAAAGCTAAATTCAAGCGATAAGGCTATAGAAGAGGCTGCCAGGCGTGCAAATGCGCATGAATTTATATTAGGTTTCCCAGAAGGTTATGAGACCCTTGTGGGAGAAAGAGGGATAAAATTATCTGGAGGCCAAAGGCAGCGAATAGCTATTGCTCGCGCACTATTAAAAGACCCAGCAATTCTAATTTTAGATGAAGCAACCTCTTCGTTAGACTCTGAATCAGAACGTTTAGTACAGGAAGCTTTAGAGGAATTAATGAAGAATAGAACTTCCATTATTATCGCACACCGCTTATCAACCGTTAGGCAAGCAGACAAAATCATCGTAATAGATGGCGGATCGGTTATTGAAAGCGGAACACATGATGAGTTACTTGCACAAGAAAAAGGTTTGTACAAGTATTTGACCGAACTCCAATCGGATAAAAAGACAAAAGAAACTATTTTATAGCGTTCAGCATAGGTATTAGATTTTTAAACTGATCTTAGCACTTCAGAGGATATCCTTTTGGAAAAACCTATCGACGATTGGGGATTCACTACCTATTTTTTGAGGCGATTTTATCCTTTATTATCTAAGGAAGTATCCACTTTGGGAAATTCGGACCTTACGATACTTGGATTTAAGAAATCATCTTCAATTAGGCCATCTCGCATTCTTACAATTCGATGGGCGTGTTGGGCAATGTCTTCCTCATGGGTAACAAGGACAATGGTATTTCCTTTAGAATGGATTTCTTCAATTAAATTCATGATTTCTATTGAGGTTTTCGTATCTAAGTTTCCAGTTGGCTCATCAGCAAGAATAATGGAAGGGTTGTTTATTAAAGCCCTCGCAACAGCAACACGTTGGCGTTGCCCTCCAGATAATTCATTCGGTTTATGGTAAATACGATCTCCTAATCCAACACTTTCAAGCGCAAGCTGGGCTTTTTCTGAACGTTCCCTCTTTCGAATGCCTGCATATATCAAGGGAAGGGCTACGTTGTCTAATGAAGTTGAACGTGGCAAAAGGTTAAACGTTTGAAAGACAAAGCCAATTTCTTTATTTCTAACTTCCGCAAGTTCGTTTTCACTCATGTCACTTACTAACTGGTTATTGAGATAATATTCTCCTCTCGTTGGTGTATCAAGGCAACCCAAGATATTCATTAATGTAGATTTTCCCGAACCGGAAGGGCCCATCAATGCAACAAACTCTCCCTTTTTTATAGATAGAGAAACAGACTTTATGGCGTGAATGGTTTCAGCTCCAATAACATATTTACGACCTATATCAACGAGTTCAATGAGTGCTTTCTCTTCCATTTTCTTATAATGCTTTTCTTTTAGAGTGACGTTTGTCCGAATTGTTACGTTTATCTTTGTCCAAATTGTTTTGAAAAATCGAGTAAACCTGTTCCCGTAGGCTTTCCGCATTCAAAAAGGATTTGGGCTCGATCGGTTTTAATACAGTAATGTGACAAGTGCCTGGAGAAGTTCCATAAGCAGTACCGTCATCCCAGCATAATTTCCAGGAATCGTGTATTATAACAGGGAGAATTGGGATGTTTGAGTCTACCGCCAATTTAAAAGCCCCTATTTTGAAGTCACCTAGTTGAGGCGGAAATGTATCATTAATCCCTCCTTCAGGAAAAAGCGCTACAGATTTTCCACTTTCCAACAAAAATTGCGCTTTTTTGAAAGCACGAAAAGAAGAAATTTTACTTGAACGATTAATCGGGATGTCAATTGTTTTGAAAAATAAAGAAGTAACCTTATTTTCCAGTAACTCATGCTTTCCTATAAAAGAAAAATCAGTATCCCAAACAGCCATCAAAGCAGAAATGTCTAAATTAGACGCATGGTTCGCACAAATAATGTAATTTTTAGAAGTGTCTATGTTAATTTCTCTATCTATTTTAAAACGAACGCCTACTAGAAAAGTACTTTTCAAGGCAATCCATCTTCTAAGTTTCACGAGTTGGGAGAAGTACTTTTTTTTATTTTTAGCATAATACCACAATAATGGATAAGCGAGGCTGAAGACCAATATTATGGATACTAGGTAAAGATACCTATGTAAATGATTGGAAATAAAGGACTGAATACTTAGACGATCAGATTTCACCATGCAATAATATATTTTCGGGTTTTCCGCTTTTCTTTAACAAGAAATAGTGAGACTTAATCGCATCATAAAATGGATAGCAGGTATAAGGAAGGTTATACTCTTGGGCATAACGGCGGATGATTGGCGTTATTCTAGGATAATAGGTATGCGCTACACCGGGAAATAAGTGATGGGCAACATGGTGGGTAAAGCCTCCAAAAAGGAAATTCGCAACCCTACAGTCTGCGCTGAAATCTTTGGTTACGGTCATTTGATGAACGGCCCATGTATTAAGCATTTTTCCATCGCTTGGAGGCATTGGAAAAATGGCCTCTTCATCAACATGGGTTGAGATTAAAGCAATCACTCCTAACAAGCTAGCAGAGATGTGCATAACAATCCATCCGGCTACGATAATATACCAGGGATGGTTTAATAAAAAAGCGGGAATGATTATTAGGTAGAAGATGTTAAATAATTTAGCTGCGAAAAGTTTTATGTATTCTTTTCTAGGGATAGTTAAAATGCGTTTCACATAATTATCCTTTGTTCCAAAAAAGTCTTTGAAATCTCGAATAAAAAGCCAGTTTAATGTATAAAAAGGATAAATAAACCACATGTATATATGTTGGTATTTATGCATCTTTAAATAAGGGCTATCTGGGAAAATATGGACAATATCACTTTGCTTTATATCGGTATCCCAATTTTGTACATTTGGATAAGGATGATGCAGTAAGATATGTCGTTTCGACCATATATAACTATTGCTGCCAAATAATTCTAATACGTGCATGAAAACATGGTTATTCCTTTTGCTTTTAAACACGGCTCCATGCGCAGCATCGTGAAAAGCGTTTATGAATAAAACGATGGTTGACCATCCCAATAAAATGTAAAATAGAAAGAGGAAAAATGTAAAGTTTCCAAAAAGTAAAATGCAAAAATAAAGTATGAAGTAAGTAAAAAGCAAAGCATAGGATTTGATTACATTCTTTCGTTGTAAGGATAGATCACCTAGTACATCTTCCTGAACTTCCTTTTGTAACTTCTTAAAAAAATCATTAACATCTGCTTTTTTATAAACGGGCTTTATCATAACTCAGATTTATATTAAACATCAAGTCAAAAATAATAAAATAAACGAATTTGAAAAGGTATTAGGTTTTATCTGATAGGTATTAGAGATATTCCTTGATACAATTTTTAATTTTTTTTCATCATGTCGAATTTATAGAACTGCTTTATTCTACAACATGGTTAGCAAGTAAAAAGTTGTATTAATTTATTAAAAGGCAGATCGAAGCTCAATTTTAAGCAATATTTCTGTATTTTCGCAAACTATGGAAACAGTTGTTAGCGGTATACGAAGTACCGGAAATTTACATTTAGGAAATTATTATGGCGCAATTAAGAACTTTATACAAATGCAAAATGAGTATAACTGCTTCTTTTTCATAGCCGATTGGCATTCACTTACTACCCATCCTACTTCTGCGGAGCTCCATCAAAACGTTCGAAATGTAGTGGTAGAATACCTTGCTGCGGGGGTTGATCCTGAAAAAGCAACAATTTATGTTCAATCAGATGTACCAGAAATTATCGAGTTATATTTGTACTTAAACATGAATGCCTATATGGGCGAGTTGGAAAGAAGTGCATCTTTCAAAGATAAAATACGAATGCATCCTGAAAATGTAAATGCAGGCTTATTGACTTATCCTGTTTTAATGGCGGCCGATATCTTAATCCATAGAGCAACAAAAGTGCCTGTAGGAAAAGACCAAGAACAGCACCTTGAAATGGCTCGTACCTTTGGGAATCGTTTCAATCGTCTTTATAATGCCGAGTACTTTCCGGAACCCTACGCGTTCAGTTCTACCGAGAAATTGGTTAAGATCCCTGGCTTAAATGGGACTGGGAAAATGGGGAAATCTGAAGGAGAAGGAAACGCTATTTTTTTGGCCGATACCCCTGAGGTTATCCGTAAAAAAGTAATGAAAGCGTTAACAGATTCTGGACCAACTGAAGAAAATCAAGTTAAACCAGATTATATTCAAAATCTTTTTGATATTATGAAAATCGTTTCATCTGAAGATACGATACAACATTTTGACGAGCTTTATTCAAAATGTCAGATACGCTATGGAGATTTCAAGAAACAGCTGGCCGAAGACATTATACTCTCTACGGAGTCTATACGAAATCGGATTAACGACATTGCCAAAGATGAAGATTATTTAAGGAAAACAGTAAATATGGGTGCGGAAAAGGCTCGTGAGTCTGCACGTAAAACGATTTCAGACGTAAGAGATCTTATAGGCATTAAACCTTTTTAAACGATTAAAATGCACATTGCAATAGTAGGAAATATAGGAGCGGGAAAAACCACATTAACTGGTCTTTTAGCCAAACATCTTGGTTGGGAGCCGCAATACGAGGCAGTTGACCATAATCCCTATTTAGAGGATTTTTATAACGATATGAAACGATGGTCGTTTAATTTGCAGATATACTTCTTGAATAGTCGATTCCAGCATATGCTTGAGCTTCAGAAAACAAAGGAAAATATCATTCAAGATCGAACTATCTACGAAGACGCTTATATTTTTGCCGAAAATCTACACGATATGGATCTGATGAGCGCACGTGATTTCAAAAATTACAGTGAAATTTTTGAAAGTGTCTTAGAGTTTATTAATCCGCCCGACCTGTTAATCTATTTAAAAGCTTCGGTACCCACCTTAGTGGATAACATCCAGTTGAGAGGGCGTGAATATGAAGCTGGTATTCGATTAGATTATCTTTCAAAATTAAATGATAAATATGAAAAATGGATCAACAGCTACAGAGGTGGTAAATTATTAATCCTAGACAAGGATAAATTAGATTTTGCCAATAATACGGAAGATATGAGTTTTGTTATTCAACAAGTTGAAAGGGAGATTAACGGCCTATTTTAAATTTGGAATCCATGAAGATGATTGCAGTAATACCGGCCCGTTATGCGTCAACCAGGTTTCCTGGGAAGCCTTTGGTTGAAATTGATGGTAAAACAATGATCCAGCGTGTATACGAACAAACAAAAAAGGTAAAGTCATTTTCTGAAGTCATTATTGCCACCGATGACGATCAAATTTTAAAACATGGTCAAAGTTTTGGTGCCATTGTGATGATGACTTCCCCAAATCATGTTAGTGGAACCGATCGCTGTGCAGAGGTCGCAAATCATTTTCCAGATATGGAAATCATCGTAAATATACAAGGTGACGAACCCTTTATTAATCCTTTGCAAATTGAAGAACTTATTGCCTGCTTTAAAGATAAAGATGTTCATATTGCTACCTTAATCAGAAAGATTAGCTTAGAAGACGAATTATTCAACCATAATACACCGAAGGTTGTTGTCGATAAGAACCTGAGAGCCCTGTATTTTAGCAGAAATCCCATTCCCTATCAACGCAATTGTCCAAAACCTCAATGGTTAAACAAGCATAGTTATTATAAACATATTGGGATTTATGGATTTAGAGCAAATGTATTAAGAGAAATTACACTATTAGCCCCCTCTCCTTTAGAATCTTGTGAGGCTTTAGAGCAATTAAGGTGGTTAGAGAATGGCTATCCTATACAAACCACTATTACAGAATTCGAGTCTTTTGGGATAGACCATATTGACGATATAGAAAAAGTTCTGAAAAAAATCAATCAATTAAATACATAGCTGCTCTCGACAATAATATTTATTGAATTATAAGAGTCATTTATTAAACCTTTTTATACCTAATTTTATGAAATTTATCAATATGAAAACCATAGCCTTAATAGGTTTATGTATTGCTGCATTTAGTATGCACTCTTTCACAAGGCTTGATGAGGGGTATGTTTCCCTTAAGTGATTTAAATCGTGTCGATCTTAAGAAGGCCGGTCTAATACTTGATCAAACAGATATTTATAACCCTGGCCATGTGGGCTTAGTGGATGCGTTGGTTCGAGTTGGAGGATGCACTGGTTCGTTTATTTCAGATGAAGGCTTAATCATCACTAATCATCATTGTGCTTTTGGAGCAGTTCAATTAGCTAGTAGCACAGAAAACGATTACCTGTCCAACGGATTTGTGGCTAGATCACGTGAACAAGAGATCGAGGCTAAAGGGTTAACTATTCGAATTACAGATAGTTATGAAGATGTTTCTTCACGCATACTAGAAATTGCTAAAAAAGCTAAAACTCCCACAGAGCGTATACAGATTATCGGTCAGGAAAGCAGGAAAATTGCCGAAGAGGCAGAGGCTAAAGATCCTACCATCAAGGCAGAAGTATCCGAGATGTTTATTGGAAAAAGCTATGTTCTCTTTCGTTATAAGACAATTGAAGATGTCAGACTTGTGTATATTCCAAAGAGAAGCATAGGTGAATTTGGAGGAGAGGCTGACAATTGGGTTTGGCCTCGTCATACTGGTGATTATTCTTTTTTAAGGGCCTATGTAGGTGTAGATGGAAAACCAGCTAAATTTTCGAAGTCAAATGTTCCCTATCAACCTAAAGAAACATTTAACTATCAACCCAAATGGAGTAAAAGAAGAAGATTTCACTTTCATTTTGGGGTATCCTGGTCGAACCTTTAGGCATCGTCCAGCGCAATATATAGAATATCAAGAAAAATACCTCTTGCCATATACTGCTTCCTTATTTGGTTTTCAAAACGTTGTAATGCGCGATGCTGGTTTGGATGATAAAGCCACTGAGATAGCTCTCGCAACCAGAATTCAGCGGAATTCTAACGTCAGAAAGAATTACCAAGGTAAAATGAAAGGCTTAAAGAATATCGATCTAGTAAAGCAGAAAAAAGATGAAGATGCAGCGCTACTTGATTTTATTAACGGAAGTTCTGAGTTGAAAGCGAAATACGGTTCGCTTATGTCCGATATCGATAATCTTTACCAAGATATTTTTAGGGATGCAGATAGGGAACTTTGGTTCGGGCAGATATACAATAGCACAAGTTTATTGAACATTGCTAGGCAGATTAATAACTTTAAAATTGCCATGGACAATAGCTCAAATTCTAATGAGTTTTTTAATAAGAATGCTTTAACCTTAAAGGAAACGTTGAAATCCATTTATGGTAGTTACCGTCAAAATGTAGATATACAGATCTTCAAAAAAATGCTTGAAGATGCAGGTAATCTACCCGCTAATCAGCGAATTTCGGCAGTAGATGAATTGAAAGTATCATCTGAAAATTTATTGACGAATACCAAATTAAATGATGAGGAATACGTGTTAAATACACTTTTGGGTACTGTAAATAGTTTACAGAGCTATTCGGATGAGCTAATCCAATTTCAAATTAATTTAAACAATCAAATACAAGAAATTCAACCGGAGCTGGCGAGACGAGAAGGTGTGCTCAACCAGTTAATGGGCGACTACGTTGAAGTAAAAGAACAGTTTCAAAAGAGAAATTTTATTCCAGACGCAAATAGTACTCTACGTTTGACTTACGGATATATTCGCGGATATTCACCAGAAGATGCTGTTTACATGAGTCCATTCACGACTATTAAAGGTTTAATTGAGAAAGGAAGATCGGGCTTGCCAGAATATGCTTATCCTAAAAGTATTCTTGACGCTTGGGAGGCTAAAAATTTCGGTAATTACGAAATGAAAGAACTTGGAGATGTACCCGTCAATATTCTATACAATATGGACACAACGGGCGGAAACTCCGGATCGCCTATCATGAATGCCAAGGGAGAGTTAATTGGAGTAAATTTCGACAGGGCTTATGATGCTACTATCAATGATTTTGCATGGAACGAAAGCTATAGTCGCTCTATTGGTGTTGATATTCGTTATGTATTATGGGTTGCCGATAAGATTGATAATGCCGACTTTTTATTGAAAGAGATAGGGCTGTGATCGTAGGTGTCAGGTCTAAGGTTTTAGGTGATTTTTCTCTAGTCCTAAAACTTAAGACCTGACATTTTCTACCTGTTGCACCAACTCAGTTAGTACTCCCGATGAGTCCTTAGGATGTATAAAACAGACCCATTTATCATCCGCTCCTTTCTTAGGTTCTTCATTCAACAACCTAAAGCCTTCCCGATTTAGCCTTCCCATCTCTTCGTTGATATCATCAACCTCATAAGCTATATGATGGATTCCCTCCCCTTTTTTTTCAATAAAGGCAGCAATCGGGCCATTATTGTTAATCGCTTCTAACAGCTCAATTTTGCTTTCTCCAATTTTAAAAAAAGCGGTTTCCACATGTTCAGAATGAACAGTTTCACGCTTATAACATTTAGTTTGTAGAAGAATCTCATATTTCGGGATGCTTTCTTCTAGGTTCTTTACAGCAATGCCAATATGTTCGATTTTGTTCATGTTCAATTTTTGAACCTAAGATTACAAATAATAATCGATTATTCTATTAAAATAAATAACTTCGTAATTATGGCAGTATCCATTTATCTAGATAATAACGCTACCACAGCTGTTGATCCTAAAGTATTAAAAGAGATGATTCCGTACTTCTCTGAACATTATGGTAATGCGGCCAGCACGAATCATTGTTTTGGAAAGAAAGCGGCTGAAGCTGTCGATATTGCACGGTCACGAATTGCAAACCTAATTGATGCTTCAGACAAAGAGATCACTTTTACTTCTGGAGCAACCGAAGCGATAAATTTAGCCATTAAAGGTGTATTTAATCGGTATCAGTCGATCGGAAAACATATTATTACAAGTAAGTCTGAACATAGAGCTGTTTTAGATGTTTGCAAATACTTAGAAAAACAAGGGGCAGAAATAACCTATTTACCTGTGAATCGCTGTGGCCAGATTAATTTGGAGTATTTAAATGCAACGATTAGGAAAGATACAATTCTAATCGCTCTCATGCTTGCAAATAATGAAACCGGAATAATTAGCCCGGTAAATGAAATTGCTGAAATAGCAGCATCTAAGCAGGTTTTGTTTTTTTGTGATGCTACACAAGCAGTCGGAAAAACACCTGTATCGACTCTTAAAACACCTATTGATTTGATGGCTTTTAGCGCACATAAAATGTTTGGACCTAAGGGAGTTGGAGCTTTGTATGTAAAGCGAAAGAATAGACGAATTCAACTGGAGCCTCTCCTTCATGGTGGTGGACAAGAGAACCACCTAAGAGCCGGTACACTGAATGTTCCAGGAATCGTAGGGTTTGGTGTTGCGGCATTAGAAGCGCAAAAATCAATGCTCACAGAAAGCATGCGTTTGAAAGAATTAAGAGATCACCTTGAGGATGAGATATTAAAAATTGGACAGACTTTTAGCAATGGATTTAAAACGAATCGCTTAGCTCATGTTTCAAATATCACTATTCGTTTTTTAAAAGCAGAACAGCTCATGGCCAAATTAGGCAATATTGCCATGGCTTCGGGTTCTGCTTGCTCTACGGGCTCATTGGAACCTTCCCATGTTCTCTTAGCCATGGGATTAGAGAAAGAAGATGCCCATGCTTCTTTGCGGTTAAGCTTAGGCCGGTTTACTACAAAGGAAGAGATTGAAACTACCATCCAGCTTTTAAAGAAAGAAATAGCGTTTCTTCGTAGTCAATCGCCTTTATGGAAGCTTTATGAAAAAGGCATGATAAAGTAGTTTTATTTCTTCCCTAATAATAACGATATTTGTAAATAAATAAAAAGACATGATCACTATAACCGATAAAGCAAAAGCAAAGATTGACGAAATAATGATAGCCGAAAACTATGATCCATCGTATTTCGTTCGTGTCTCTGTGGAAAGTGGAGGCTGTTCAGGATTAAGCTATTTATTAAACTTTGACAATATAAGTCAGAAAGATGACCAAGAATTTGAAGATAAAGGTGTCAAGTTAGTTTTAAACATAAAATCATTTCTTTATCTTGCTGGTACAGAACTTGACTTCTCTGATGGATTGACAGGAAAAGGCTTTGTTTTTAACAATCCCAACGCCTCCCGTTCCTGCGCCTGTGGCGAAAGCTTCGCTGTATAAGCAGCATGAAGTCAGGATTCATAAAAAAGATCTGGTGTTTTCAGATTATTACTTTATGTTTGCTTTAGATACTAAATCTACAAACAATGAATCCAGTTACGCCAGAAATGACCATTCCGGATTTACTACGGAATGTGGTAAAAAACATACATCCCGAAAGTCATCCATTTCTTATACATAAAGTAAATAATCACTGGGAAGAGATTACTTATAAAATGGCTTTAGATACAATAGACGCAATTGCCGCCTATTTCTTATCCATTGGGATCAAAAAAGGTGATCGAATGGCTTTACTGATTGATAATAGTCCTGAATATGTTTATTTTGATCAGGCCATCCAGCAAATAGGTGCCATAAATGTTTCCATTTATCCTACCTTGCCAGAAAGTGAAATTGAATATATTCTCAACGACTCTGGTTCAAAAGCAATCTTAATAGGAAGTCCTTTTCTATTAAAGAAGCTAATGAAAATTGTAAATGATTGTCCAGAAATTACAAGAGTGATTCCCTCTTTTTCTGAATTCCAAAAGGTGATAAAAAAAGACCTACAGGCAGGAGTAATTTCTTTGTCTACCGTAATTGAGCAAGGAAAAAAGGCTTTACCGGAATATAAACGGGCTATTGCCGCCGCTAGAGAAAGCATATTGACTAGCGATATCTCTACTTTAATTTATACCTCAGGCACTACCGGGATCCCAAAAGGAGTTATGTTGACACATAGTAATCTAGTAAATAATGTGCGCATTTCCTTAGACCAAATACCAGCCATTACCCAAGAGGAAGTTTTTCTTTCTTTTCTTCCCCTATCTCATGTTTTTGAGCGGACCGCCACTTATCATGTTTGCCTAGCTACTGGAAGTAAAATTGCTTTTGCTGAAAGCCTGGAGTTATTGGCCAAGAATATGGAAGAAGTAAAGCCTACGGTTTTGAACTGTGTCCCAAGACTTTTAGAACGTATTTACGAGAAGGCTCGCAAAAGTGGAACGGAATCCGGCAACCTGAAGGCCAAGATATTTAACTGGGCTTTAGATATTGGGCAAAAATACCGTGAAACAGTAGACGAAGGGATTAAACCTGGATTCTTACTTTCTTTTCAAAAAACCATAGCAGAGAAGTTAGTTTTTAGTAAGATAAAAGAAAAAACAGGCGGTCGATTAAAATTTATGATTTCAGGCGGTGGCGCACTTCCTAAAAATATTGGAGAATTCTTTGGTAACTTGGGAATTAAAATATTAGAGGGCTTTGGATTAACAGAAACTTCACCCGTTGTTGCAGTTACTGAATATGATAGGCAGGTGTATGGGACTGTAGGAAGAGTATTGCCTGAATTGGAAATTGCAATTCAAAATTATGAGACAGGTGAAATATATACCGTTCAAACCCATCAGTCTTTTCAGCCCGACTTTGAATCCCCTGAAGGAGAAATTATAATTAGAGGCAATTGCATAATGAAAGGCTATTGGAACAAACCTGAAGAAACGGCTAATGTGATCGATTCCGACAGATGGTTCCATACCGGAGATATTGGTCGATTTTACAAAGGAAATCTTCAGATTACAGATCGACTAAAAAACATGTTGGTTAATTCGTACGGAAAAAATATTTACCCTACCCCTATTGAAAATATTTATTTAAAGAGCAATAAAATAGAGCAGATCTTCTTGCTTGGAGACAAACGAGAGTATGTTACTGCAATCATTGTGCCTTCCAGAGAACGATTGCAGGAGCATTTTGGTTTAAGAGAAGAGTTTTTTGAACGTCCCGAAATTACTATTGACGATCAAGGAATAATTGAGTGGGTAGAGAAAGATATTAAAAAGCTTTCTAATGAATTGGCAAAATTTGAAAGGGTGCGAAATTTTGTATTAAAGAGAATTCCTTTTACTATAGAGAACGGGGAAATTACTCCTACTCTTAAAGCAAAAAGAAAAATAATTGAAAAAAAATATGAAGGATTAATTGAGAAATTATACAATTAGACATGCAAAAAAGAAAAAAACGATAAAGAATGAGCAAAAGTATACTTAAAATAACAGATATGTATGCAGTAGCTTGGTCCGGCGCTCCAGTTGTAAACATGACTTCCGCTTATAGAGTTATTCCCTGGCAGGGATGAACAGTCAATTTCAATTTGGATGTTGAATTATAACAACGATGAACATAACCTAATGAAAAGACAAAACCGAAAGAATATCCAAATTCGTGAGCAACAGTTTTCCGATCATTTTTTAAAAGGGAAAGCTGCTCCAGTTTTGCTAGAAAAAGGAGTGCCTGCCACTTTAAAGGAAATTGACTGGGGGTCTAGTTCTTGTAAATTAACCAGCCTATTATTTAACAAATTCACTAATTGTATTTATTTTTAATAAGTTAAACGTGCTATATGGCTTTAAATTACGTTTGGATTTCTTTCTTTCTCATTGCCTTCATAGTTGCTTTAGTCAAACTAATATTTTTTGGAGATGTCGAAATATTCCAAAGAATTATAAGCGGTACTTTTGATAGTGCCAAGGTTGCTGCTGAAATCTCTCTTGGTTTAATAGGATTAATGACCTTTTGGTTAGGAATTATGAAAATCGGTGAGAATGGCGGTATGATCGCTATTTTTGCGAGAATAGTGGGTCCGTTTTTTCACAAACTCTTCCCCGAAGTCCCAAAAAACCACCCTGCCTTAGGTTCCATCCTTATGAATTTCTCAGCAAATATGTTAGGATTGGATAATGCTGCCACTCCCTTAGGACTAAAAGCGATTAAGGAACTACAAGAATTAAATCCTAGCAAAGATACTGCAACGAATGCACAGATCATGTTCATGGTCCTTAATGCATCGAGCTTAACCCTGTTACCAATAAGCATTATGGCATATCGGAAAGAAGCAGGTGCCGGAAACCCCTCAGATGTATTCTTACCTATTCTATTAGCCACCTTTTTTTCTACCATGGTCGGTTTAATTGCAGTGGCCATCTATCAACGAATAAACCTCTTTAACAAAGTCGTCATTGCCTATATTGGAAGCATTACTATGGTAATTGGCATTGCACTTTATTTTCTTAATACACTACCTCAAGATCAAGTAAATGTTATTTCCTCGGTAGTTGGAAATGTGATTCTTTTTTCCTTCATCGCTTCTTTTATTGGTTTAGCTATGTTTAAAAAAGTAAACGTATATGAGAGCTTTATCGAGGGAGCAAAAGAAGGTTTCGGTGTAGCTGTAAAGATCATTCCTTACCTAGTGGGAATTTTAGTTGCTATCGGCGTATTTAGAGAAGCCGGTGTAATGGATTATTTAATGCAGGGCGTCAGCACAGCTGTCAACTGGTTTGGAATAGACAATCGCTTCGTAGAAGCTCTGCCAGTGGCCTTAATGAAACCATTGAGTGGCAGTGGTGCAAGAGGATTGATGATAGATTTAATGCACGCGAAAGGCGCAGATGACTTTGCTGCCCGTGTCGCTTGCGTCATCCAGGGTTCTACAGAAACCACGTTTTATGTACTAGCGGTATATTTTGGTTCTATTGCGATAAAAAATACAAGGCACGCCCTACCGGCTGCATTATTGGCTGAGCTGGCTGGAGTTGTTGCGGCCATCATAATTTCCTATTTATTTTTTGGATAAAAACAAAAATCATGAAAACAAAAACCATTGCATTAATCGCCCACGACGGAAAGAAACCAGAAATGGTAGCTTTTGTTAAGGATAATTTTGATAAATTAAAGCAAATAAATCTAGTGGCCACCGGCACAACAGGTAGCTATATTTTAGAAACCGGCCTCGAAGTAGACCGAAAGCTGTCTGGCCCTAAAGGTGGCGATGCACAAATTGCAGCGATGACCGCTGAGGAAAAAATCGATGCAATTATATTTTTTAGAGACCCACAAGGTAAACACCCACATGAACCAGATATCCAAATGCTAATGCGTATTTGCGACGTACATAATACTCCTTTAGCTACTAATCCCGCAGCAGGAAAAATGATATTAAATGGTATCATTGAAGAAATAAAAAAGGAACAATAAACGAACAAGCTATGATCCGTGTTAAACACGACGAGGAATACTCTCCCTTTATCCATATGAATCGAGAACGCTGGAAAAGTCTAAACGGTTCCAGTTCTTACACTTTATCAGAAGAGGATATCGGAAAACTAAGCGCGTTGAATGAGCCTTTGACTTTAGAAGAGATTCAGGATATTTATTTTCCATTAAGTCATTTAATAAATATCCACGTTGAACGCGCAAAACATTTGCACAGTGATGTGGAACAATTTTTAAAAGACAAAACGCAAAAAATTCCGTTTATCTTGGGAATTGCTGGGAGTGTTGCAGCTGGGAAAAGTACCACTGCGCGTGTTCTACAGAGAGTTCTTTCTTTGGGTCCCAATAAGCCAAAAGTAGATTTGGTTACCACCGATGGTTTCTTGCACTCAAATGCTGTACTTGAAAGTAAAGGAATACTTAACCGAAAAGGATTCCCCGAAAGCTATGATGCTCGTCGGTTGATTCGCTTTCTAGCGGATTTAAAATCTGGCCATCAAAAAGTATCTGCGCCAATGTATTCCCACTTAGAATACGATGTCATTCCCGATAAACTTCAGCAAGTAGAAGCACCTGACATTGTAATTATTGAAGGGATAAATGTTTTACAAGTAAATACAGGGAGAAAATACCGAGGTCCAAAGATTTTCGTCTCCGATTTTTTCGATTTTTCAATTTATGTACATTCTAGTGAAAAGAATTTATTAAATTGGTATGTAGATCGATTCTTATCGCTACAAAAAACTGCCTTTCAAAATAAAGATTCCTACTTCCATAAATTCTCGAAATTCAATAAGGAGGAAAGTATCGAAATGGCAACAAAAATATGGAATGAAATTAATAAGCCTAATCTATTATATAATATCTTGCCAACACGCTTTCGTGCCAATTTGATTATCGAAAAAGGTGCTCAGCATTTTACCAAAAGCTTAAAGGTTAGAAAATTATAAAATTTACGTGTTATCCATTGCATGTGTAGACTTTTGAAAGGAAACTGGTAGCATGCCCGTTTCTTTTTTAAAAAAACGTGTAAAATATGCCGGATCTTTAAAGCCTGTTTTCCAAGCTACATCCTGAATGGAGGTTTCCGTCCAATATAATAAACGTTTAGCTTCTAATATTCTTCGTTCGTTAATAAAAGATTTTGCATTGCGGCCAGTTAGTTTTTTAACTGTATCATTTAAATGACCTGACGAAATAAACAAACGCTTGGCATAGTCTGAGACTTTTACTTCTGTTAATGCATATTGTTCTACCAGAAGCTTATAAGCCTGTAAGATTCTATTGTTGTTTTCATCTACATTGTCATGACTATCAGCTATCAGTCTTATTTTTTCTAAAAATGCACTCAAAAGAAAGGAAATTATTTTCTCGTTAGGATGATTCTGTTCATATTCATGCAATATAAGATTTGTGTATTTCAGCAAATCTTGATGGATTGGCGGATTAAGTTTTATCACGTTATGGCTGAAAATATGTTTCCATAGAAAGGATTCTTTATTCCCTAGCAACAGGTTATCCTTAAAAGTGATTAGTAGAATCTTTGCATTGGTTGTGTCAACATCAAAATGCACTTGATCAGGATGCATCAACAATAATGCTTGACCTTTGATTTTATATTCTTTGAAATCGATGAATTGAATGGTCTCCCCTTCAACTAAAAACAAAATTGAATAATAATCATGCCGATGGGGCTTCTCAACCCCTTCATAAAGCCCATGATTTATTGGTTTCCATTTTATACTGAAAAGTTCATTGATTTTAAACTTCCCTTTTTTCTTTTGATAAATAGGTATCGGAGCATTTTGCATAGTCAAAAATAAGGATAATCCGTGAAAAGTACCATAGATACCCTCGTTTATCATGAATCAATCTATCTTAAAACTCTATTTTTGGCATATATATTTAATAGTACCGAAGATGACACAAGATAAAGAGCTTATAGAATTAAATGTAACTGGCATGCACTGTAACAACTGCGCAATCTCTGTTCATAAAATGCTTGAGAAGAAAGGACTGAGCAATGTCTTTGTAGATTATGCTAACGAAGAGGTTCGTTTTTCTTCAACCAGTGATCTGCTATTACCAGAGATTATTAAAGATATAGAAGGATTAGGCTATAGGGTATACGAAACGGACGAAGTACCTACTGAGAAAGCTCACGAAAAGGTAGAGAACCGATTTATATTTAGTTTATTTTTTACCGTTCCATTATTTTTCTTTCATATGGTACCGGGTTTTGATTGGTTTCATAATCCTTATATCCAACTAGTGCTATGTATTCCAGTTTTCATTTTGGGAGTTATCCACTTTGGAAAAAGTGCTTTTAATTCTTTGAAAAGCGGAGTCCCTAATATGGACGTACTTATATTTTTAGGCTCAACCTCCGCTTTTGTTTATAGCTTGATTGGTACGTTTTTGAATTTAGGCCCAAATTATCTGTTTTATGAAACAACTGCAGTAATTATCACACTAGTTTTGCTTGGGAATGTTTTTGAAAAAAGGTCCGTAACACAAACCACTTCAGCGATAAAGGATTTATTGAAGTTTCAAAATGTGACGGCTACCAAAATAGTAAATGGCGAGCATGTACTCATTAATGCGAAAGAAGTACAAGTTGGGGATACCTTGTTAGTAAACACCGGCGACAAGGTGCCTGTAGATGGCGAAATTATCTGGGGCGATGCTTCAATAAATGAATCAATGTTGACCGGAGAAAGTATTCCTCTAGAAAAAACAAAATATGATTTCGTAATTGGTGGAACTTTAGTTGAGCATGGAAGTATTAGGATAACAGCTACCAAAGTAGGAAAGCATACCGTGCTATCTCAGATTATTGAGATTATGAAGCGAGCTCAAATCGCGAAACCTCCTATTCAACGACTGGGAGATAAAGTTGCCAGCATTTTTGTGCCGGTGGTGATTGGTATTGCTTTGCTCACGTTTGTATTAGCTTACTTCGTATTTGATGTTAGCGCTCGGCAATCAATCATGAACGCTATTGCAGTTCTTGTTATTTCATGTCCCTGTGCAATGGGTTTAGCGACACCAACGGCGGTTATGGTTGGACTAGGCCGCGGAGCTAAAAATGGTGTATTGATCAAAGGAGGTGCAACTGTTGAGGAAATGGCAGGTTTGAAATATATGGTGTTTGATAAAACAGGAACCCTGACGACGGGAGATTTTAGCATCAAAGAAATGAAGCTATCAGGAATTTCCAAGGAAGACGCAGCAAGCATTATTGTGGGTATTGAAAGTCACTCTAACCATCCAATTGCCCTGTCCTTAGTAAAGAATTTAAGTCAAGATGCAAAATCCAAAATTGTCCTGACTAAAGTGCATGAAGAAAAGGGATTAGGGTTAAAAGCGATTGATAGTGATGGAAATGAATACCAGCTAGGTTCTAAAAAGATTTTAGACAAGTATTCTCAATTGGGGCAAGACAAACATTATGATATTTATTTAAAGAGGAATGGTGAAGTAGTTGTCCAGATTTCCATTGAAGATACGTTGAAGCCGGAAGCCAAGCATTTAATTGACACTTTAAAGGAGATGAAAATTACTCCAGTTTTATTGAGTGGCGATCGTCACGAAAAATGCCAGGATGTCGCACAAAAATTGGGTATCAAGGAAGTTTATTCAGAGCAACTTCCTCAGCATAAACTTGATGTCATTAATAGATTGAAGGAGATTGGCAAAACGGCAATGGTCGGGGACGGAATTAACGACGCGCCCGCATTAACTACTGCAAATGTGGGAATTTCTTTAGGAAATGCAAGTCAGATTGCTATTCAATCCGCCGAGGTAGTTCTTCTTAACAGCGATTTATCTTCTGTAATTACCTTATTAAAAATAGGGAAACATACGTTAATAACGATCAAGGAGAATCTTTTTTGGGCATTCTTTTATAATATCTTTGCTATTCCATTAGCAGCCATGGGCTATTTAGGTCCGATGTTGGCGGCTTTGGCCATGGCTTTTTCTGATGTTATCGTAATCGGAAATTCTTTGAGATTGAAGATAAAAAAGCTCAAGTAGGTATTGGGCGTTACGCCCAAACGCGGTCTCCTTCTTTATAAGGGAGATCGCCTTCATATTTGCCTGGGATTGGGTTATAACGTAAGGCTTTGGTCGCTCCTAATTCAGAAGTAAAGTAGCCTAATAAGGTAAGCTCCTTTATCATTCTGAAATAATGCTTAGGCTGTTCAGGCTTTTTTGTTGCATAATACTCATTAGTCTCTTTGTCAATTTCTCTTATTAAAGCAGTTCTTTCGTCATCGGAACAATCTGCAAAAACTTTGTTAAACATTTTCTTTGATGTATCTTCTAGTTTAACCAAGCCGTCAACAAATATTCTTTGATCTTCTTCGGTATAACAATCTCTAACCATTACTGGAATAAATGCACCTACGCCGGCTTCTTTCGCCCCTGGTGTCGACGTCTTGGGTAAGATTACATCTGCAATGTCCCCAAGAAGATCAATCTGCTGATCTTGAAATAACCCTTCTACCGTTTTCGTTGTCGGGCGAGTGCACCCTTCTAGAAAAAAACTGCCACCAATTACGGCGCCACCGACTAATGCGGCCACCGTATTTAACGCTTCTCTTCTATTCATTTTCTGAATATGTTAAATTTTCGACTTTCAATTGCTCTTTACCTATTCTGTCATCCCTAAAAAAGATTAGGAAAACAACCAGAACCACAGCTGCGATTCCTGCGGGTATAAGCCAGACATTTTGCCAATTATGGCTTCCATCGCTATTTAAATATTGGTCTACAATGGGTCCTGAAATCAGGGAGCCTATCAACATTCCAATACCATAGGTTGCTAGGGTTATTAAGCCTTGAGCTGCAGATTTAAAACGTTCTCCAGCTAGATTATCAGTATATATTTGTCCGGTTACAAAAAAGAAATCGTAACAGATTCCATGAAGTACAACCCCTCCTATTAACATCCAATAGCCCATATTAGCGTCTCCATACGCAAAAAAGGCATACCTTAAAACCCAGGCCAACATGCCGATTGCCAACATTTTTTTAACGCCCAAGCGTATAAACAAGAATGGCATAACCAACAGAAATAGAAATTCGGATACTTGGCCTAATGATTGAATTGCTGTCGGGGAGGCGACGCCAACTTCGGAGAGAAATGCATTTGTAAAGTTATAATAGAATGATAAGGGGATACAAATTGCGATGGAAGATAGAAAAAATACACGGTAGGATCTGTTTTTTAGTAATCGAATTGCGTCAAGACCTAACAATTCACCTACAGAAACCTTTTCTCCTTTTTTCATCGGAGGGGTATGTGGTAAAGTAAAAGAAAAGATCCCCAAAGCAAGAGAAGCTATGGCAGCCATTTTAAATGTATTATTTAAAAGGCCTGAATCTTGCTTATCCCAAGCTAAATAACTGATCAATAAACCTGCGATGATCCAACCCGCCGTACCTAACATCCGTATAGGAGGAAATTGCGTTTCAGTATTGGTCATTTGTCGGAATGCGATGGAATTAGCCAAAGCCAAAGTTGGCATAAATAAGATCATATAAACCAAAATGATGGGGAAAAAGCTGTCAAAACTTTGGGCATGACCTGCAAACCACAATAAAACGGCGCCTATAATATGAATCAATGCAAAAATACGTTGTGCCGAGAAATACCGATCAGCAATGAGGCCAACGACAAAAGGAGCAATAATGGCCCCAAAAGATTGGGTTAAAAAAGCAGTTCCTACTTGAGTTCCGGTAGCCTTATAGTTTCCAAATAAAAAAGTTCCTAGGGTAACAAACCAGGCACCCCAAATAAAGAATTCGAGGAGCATCATAAATGATAATTTAAATCTAATGGTATTTGTCATTCTCGATAAGATGAAAGATTATTTAAAACACATATATATATTATAAATGTAAATGTTTTTTTATCAATAAAGCAAATCTTCAACTAAATTCTTTATGGTGCATTAATTTGGGATTCACTAGACAGACATAAGGTTAGTTTTTCGAGTGATTTGGTATACTTTGTTGACTACAAAGCACAAAAAAACCCGCTCTAATCATCTTAGAACGGGTTTTTGGTACGCCCATCAGGATTCGAACCTGAGACCGACGGTTTAGAAAACCGTTGCTCTATCCAGCTGAGCTATGGGCGCCTTTCTTTAGCGAATGCAAAACTAACAAAAACTTGCATATGGAGAAAAGAAAAGTCAAAAATTATTTCTTCTCTTCTTTTTTCAGAGGAATAGTCTCTGGTTTCGTTGAATGAACACCATTAATAGGAGAAGCTACCTTATTATGAGCGGGCTTTTTCTTTCTCTTATGAAATTGCCGACCGTTATTATTGGATTTGTTTGTGCTAACATTCTGTCTGTTCGATTTAGGTCTCTCTTTATAAGAATTATCTTTTGGACCTTCACCGACTATTTCAGGTAGTTCAATAACATTCACTTTCAAATCCATCAATTCTTCGATAGATTGGAATCGTCTATAATCTTTGTTATTTACAAAAGTAACAGCAGTGCCGGTTGTTTCTGCTCGGGCCGTTCTTCCGATACGATGAATATAATCCTCAGGATCACCGGGAACATCGAAGTTAACGACTAAATCAATCCCGACAACATCAATTCCTCTGGATAATACGTCGGTACCTATCAATATTCCAATTTTCTTATTTTTAAAGTCCAATAAAATGCTTTGTCGTTCATCCTGATCTAAATCAGAATGAAAAGACTTGACATTCAATTTCATTTTTCTTAAATCAATTTCCAGTCGCTTTACCTTATCTTTAGTAGAAGCAAAAATAATTACGCTCTTATAGATGCCCTCTTTCAAAAGCTCTTTTAATAATTCATTCTTTTGTTCGTCAAAAACCCGGTATTGCTGTTGCAAAATACCTACTGCAGGCTGCGCTAATGCTATGCTAACATGTTTAGGTTCTTTTAATAAGATTTTAGAAAAGCTTCTGATTTTTGGAGGCATTGTTGCAGAAAACAACAAAGTCTGCCTTTTTGTAGGCAATTGCCGAACAATATGTAATATATCGTCTTTAAAGCCCATGTCTAACATCCTATCTGCTTCGTCAAGGATTAAGAAAGAAACTTCGTTTAATTTTACAATACCGGAGTTAATATGAGAAATTAACCGACCTGGGGTTGCAATTACAATATCTACGCCCTCTCTTAATGCTCTCCTTTGTTGTTCATAACCAACTCCATCTCCTCCACCATATACAGCAATAGAACTTATTCCGGTAAAATAGGCTAAGCCCTCAACTTGTTGATCTATCTGAAGAGCTAATTCTCGTGTAGGTGCTAATATCAAAGCGCTAATAGGCGGTCTTTTTTTATTTTTGCAAATAAAATCCATTACAGGAAGTAAAAAGGAGGCGGTTTTCCCAGTACCTGTTTGGGCACATGCAATTAAGTCATGTGCTTGTTGTATTAAAGGAATAGTTTCTTCTTGAATTGGGGTTGGATTTTTATAACCCATGCTTGATAAGCCTTCGGAAAGACTATTATCAAATTTAAAATCGTTAAATGTCAATACAGTTTGTTATTAATTATGGATGTAAAGTTACAAAAAAATAGGAAGATACGATTCTTTTATTTCTTACAGATTATGAGAGATATGAAAAGTAGAAATAATAGAGTGAATTTAATCTCTGAATCTCGAAAGAGTATTGATAAAAAATTCATACTTTTGTACCCCGTACAATAGGTTGCTTTTTGTCGTTTTTAAAGTCATTTAGCACCTTACTCGAATAAAAACCATGACAAAATACATCTTCGTTACGGGCGGCGTTACTTCGTCGTTAGGAAAAGGAATTATTTCAGCTTCCTTGGCAAAACTACTTCAAGCTAGAGGTTATCGTGTAACCATCCAAAAATTTGATCCTTATATAAATATTGATCCAGGAACTTTAAACCCTTATGAACATGGAGAATGCTATGTTACTGAAGATGGTGCGGAAACTGATCTAGACTTAGGCCATTATGAGCGTTTTTTAAATACCCCTACCTCCCAAGCAAACAATATAACCACAGGTCGAATTTATCAAAACGTTATTCAAAAAGAACGCGCTGGTGAATATTTAGGAAAAACAGTTCAAGTTGTTCCGCATATTACCGATGAGATAAAGAAGAACATGCGTCTTCTTGGCGAAACTGGCAATTACGATATCGTTATTACTGAATTAGGAGGCACAGTAGGCGATATTGAATCCCTGCCTTTTATAGAATCAGTGCGACAATTACGTTGGGAATTAGGAAGTCATGACTCCTTGGTGATTCACTTAACACTCGTCCCCTTTTTAGCTGCTGCTGGAGAGTTGAAAACGAAGCCTACTCAACACTCGGTGAAAATGCTACTGGAATATGGAATCCAACCAGATATATTGGTGTGCCGAACAGAACGCTCTTTAAATTCAGAAATACGCAAAAAGATCGCCTTATTTTGCAATGTAAATATCAATGCAGTCATAGAATCCATTGATGCACCCTCCATTTATGATGTGCCTCTGTTAATGTTAAAAGAGCAATTGGATAAAATTGTCCTGTCAAAATTGAAACTTCCCACTAAATCTGAACCGGTATTAGACCAGTGGAAAGCATTTTTAGGTAAAGTAAAGAATCCAACTTCAGAAGTAACTATTGGACTAATAGGAAAGTATGTCGAATTACCCGATGCTTACAAATCAATTACAGAGTCTTTTATTCATGCTAGTGCGGTTAATGAATGTAAGGTAAATGTGAAATGGATTGCAGCTGAAAGTTTAGAATCTAAAAATACATCTGAAAAATTAAAAGACTTAAAAGGTATTTTAGTAGCTCCAGGTTTTGGAGAACGTGGTTTAGAAGGAAAATTAGAGGCCATTCAGTTTGCAAGAGAAAATGATATTCCTTTTTTAGGAATATGTTTAGGAATGCAATGTGCGGTAATTGAATTTGGAAGGAATGTGTTAGGAATAAAAGATGCAAATAGTTCAGAGATGAACGCCAAAACAAAGCATCCTGTCATTCATTTAATGGAGAATCAAAAGAAAGTAAAGGATTTTGGCGGCACCATGCGTTTGGGGGCTTATTCTTGCGAACTGCAAAAAGGAACAAAGGCTTTTTCAATTTATGGAAAAAGCAAGATTTCAGAAAGGCACCGTCACCGTTATGAATTCAATAATGACTATTTAAAACAATATGAAGAGGCTGGAATGATAGCATCAGGAATTAATCCAGAAAAAAATTTAGTAGAAATCATGGAGCTAAAGAACCACGCATTCTTTGTGGCCACACAGTTTCACCCAGAATTAAAATCAACAGTTATTAATCCTCACCCTCTTTTTGTTAGTTTTGTTGCGGCTTGTTTAGCCAATGCAAAGAAAAAATAACGAAACATAGATTAAACAATACAGATACATAAAATGGATAAAAAAACCTTTACCGGCCTGTTCTTAATGCTCATCGTTATCGTAGGATCAGTGTTCCTAATGAGGCCTTCGGAACAAGAGCTTAGAAATGAACAGATCCTTCAAGATTCACTTGCCCGGGTACGTAATATTCAAGCCGATAGTTCTATCCAGTCAAAACCTACTGATACAAGCTCTGTGGCTATTTCGGCTCAGCCACTTCTTGACTCGATTGCTTTAAGCGGCCCCTTTGGAGGAGCAAAAGTAGCCGAAGAAGAAATATTTGTTCTTGAAAATGAGTTAATAAGAGTCAAAATTAGTAATAAAGGCGGCAAAGTACAATCGGTAGAGTTAAAGGGAGAAAAGACTTACCAAGGAGATCCGCTTGTTTTATTTAGTGAAACAGGAAATAAGTTTGGATTGCTTTTTTCTACTGCTGGAATAAATATTAATACCAATGATCTTTATTTTAAAGCTCAAGGACAAAATATAGAAGTCCACCAGAACGATTCTGCTAGTATCCGCTTCCGACTAAGCTACGCTAATGATAAATACATTGATTATATATATTCCTTAAAGGGCAATACTTACAATCTTGGCTTTACGATCTTGACCAAAGGAATGCAAGATGTAATTGCTCCTAATCAAAGCCAGTTAACTTTAAATTGGGAAGCAACTCTTACCCAAAAAGAAAAGGATCTTGAAGGTGAGCAACGTTACTCCACTGCTTATTACGAACTTGTGGATGGAGGAGTTAAAGATCTCAGTACTTCAAAAGATGATAAGGAAGAATTGCCTCAGACCAAATGGATTTCTTTCAAGCAACATTATTTTTCGAATGTACTGATTGCAAAAGATTCGTTCAATGGTGGAGATATTGAAGTAAAAACATCCGTACAGCCTCATGTTGTAAAAACTTTCGCAACAAATTTAAACTTGGACTTCGGTCGTCAAGATGTGAACTCTTATCCTATGGAGTTCTTTTTCGGGCCAAACAAGTTTAGTATTCTTAAAGATCAAGGTTATGAACTAGAAAAGCAGATCAATTTGGGTTGGGGGCCAATGACATGGATAAACCGTTTTATTACCCTTCCCGTTTTTAATGTGCTCGAGGGCTTTAATTGGAGTTACGGTTTAATCATTCTAATATTGACCCTACTATTAAAACTCGTCTTGTCCCCGCTCAGTTATAAATCCTATGTATCAATGGCTAAGATGCGGGTACTAAAGCCCGAGATGGAGGAAATAAAAGCAAAAGTAGGCGATGATAACGCCACTCTGCTGCAGCAGGAGTACATGAAGCTCTATAAGCAGGCGGGAGTAAATCCTATGGGTGGATGTATACCTATGCTTTTGCAAATGCCGTTTACCATTGCTTTCTTCTTTTTCTTCCCCAATCTTTTTGAACTTCGGGGCGAAAGCTTCCTTTGGATGAATGACTTGTCGACATACGATTCGATAATAAACTTCACCCCTATTTTTGGAATAGGCCACATTAGTTTGATGTGTATCTTAATGACCTTGGCTACTTTGCTGTCCACTTGGTATAATAATTCAGTTTCTGGAGTTACAGGCCAAATGAAATACATCGGTTATTTTATGCCAGTCATGTTCTTTTTCGTTTTAAATAGTTTTCCTGCAGGGTTAACATATTATTATTTCCTTTCTTCTGTACTTACCTTCGGACAACAAGTTGTCATCCGTGGAATGATAAATGATGACAAAATTCACGCTATTATTCAGGCCAACAAAAAGAAGCCAGCAGATACAACTAAAAAGAAGTCCAAATTTCAACAACGTATGGACGACTACATGAGAGAGCAACAAAAAAATAAAAAGAAATAAATAAACTCTCTCAACAAAAAAGCTGAATCCATTACATAATGAGTTCAGCTTTTTTTGTTAAAGGATAACAGCTATATTAAAATATTAGCGCGCTTTATAATATTTCATTGCTTCAGGCATTAGTTTCTCGATGTTTTTGATTCTAGATGCGTCGCTTGGGTGAGTGCTTAAAAATTCTGGGGGAGCTCCACCCTCTTTTGCTTGGCTCATTCTTTGCCAAAAAGGAATCGTCTCATTTGGATCATATCCAGCCATAGCCATAAATATTAAACCTAGGCGATCGGCTTCAGATTCCTGATTTCTAGAATACTTTAATAAAGTAAGTTGTCCTCCAACTCCGTAGATCTGATTCATAATGGCCTGGGTAGTTTCCGATTTCCCTGCGGTAGCGGCTCCAACGGCTACACCGCCGGCTTGTGCTAAAAGCATTTGGGAAATACGCTCAGCGGAATGATGAGCAATCGCATGGCCTATCTCATGCCCTATTACAGCCGCTAAGGCAGCTTCATTCTTAGTAACTGGTAGCAAACCGGTAAATACTGCTACCTTTCCGCCAGGCATACACCACGCATTTATACTGGGATCCTGAATTAATCTAAACTCCCAATCATAGTTATATTTATTGCCATAACCATTTTGCTGAAAATATTGATTTATAGCACTTGATATTCTCGCACCGACACGTTGTACCATCGCCGCTTCGGTTCCACTGGTGACCACTTTTGTTTTAGGGTCTTTTAAAAATTGCTGATAACTTAATGCGGCCTCCTTTTGCAAAGTAGAATCATCAACTAAACTTAGTTGAGATCTTCCGGTAAAAGGAACTGTCGAGCATGCGGCCAGAAATACAAGTATCGAAAGAAAAAGAATTTTTTTTATTGGTTTCATAATATCCATATGTAAAGGTATATTTATGAACGCAATTGCAATTAATATGCCACAATAGCGAAAAATTACTTGATTTTTTTTCTTTTGAATAACGTCACTTTAGATTCACTTCCCTTTAATAAACGTTCAATATTCTTTTGGTGTGTAATCAACACAAGAGCACAAATACAAATACTATATAATAATAGGGATTTCACGGAGGTATGAAATAAAAAGACGATACTGAAAGGGAACGCAAATCCAGCAGATATAGAGCTTAAGGAGACATATCTGGTAAATAAAAGAACAGTAATAAAAACACATATACACACGATGGCTGCGCCAAAATGAACCGCTAATATCATTCCACAAAGGGTAGCCACCCCTTTTCCACCTCGGAAACCGGCAAAAACAGGGAAAAGATGACCTAATACCGCGATCACCCCTAATATTAACTGATAATTGATAAACAAAACGGATTCATGGGGTCCGGTGATTGAAGATCCTAAAAAATACGCTAAGTTAGTAGCCGTCCACCCTTTTAGAATATCGATAAACATTACTGCCGAGCCTGCTTTCGTCCCTAGCACACGAAAAGTATTCGTTGCACCAGCGTTCCCACTTCCATATTCCCGAACATCAACACCAAAAAAAGCCTGTCCAAGCCATACAGCCGTGGGTATAGAACCAAATAGGTAGGCCAATAAAAGTACGATTAGAGAATAAATTGATATCATTTCTGCAATTTTACAAAAATACTTTGATTCTCTCTGTTTGTTTTTTAATTAGATGATGATCCTATAGCTTTTAGGCTCATATCCAAACTTTTGACAGAATGAGTTAAAGCACCCATAGAAATATAATCTACTCCGCATGCAGCATATTCAGATGCAGTTTCAAGTGTAATACCACCTGAGGCTTCAGTTATAATTTTATTATCTACCAATGCCACTGCTTCCCTTAAAGTTTTGTAATCAAAATTGTCGAGAAGCACCCGATCTGCTTTTCCCGAAGCTAAAACCTGTCGAAGCTCTTCAATGCTTCTAACTTCAATTTCGATTTCTATCGTTAAATTATTATCAATTCTATATTTGAAGGCCTTATTCAGCGCATTTTCAATACCTCCCGCATAATCTACGTGATTGTCTTTGATAAGAATCATATCGAATAATCCGAAACGATGATTAACGCCGCCACCTATTTTTACCGCCATCTTTTCAAAATAACGCAAACCAGGAGTTGTTTTCCGTGTATCCAATACTTTGGCTTTCGTATCGGAAATGAGATCAACGACTTTTCTTGTCATTGTAGCTACTCCACTCATCCGTTGCATAAGATTTAAGACAAGTCTCTCAGCCAGTAGGATGCTATGCAAATTACCTTTCACTTCAAAAACAACATCTCCGACCTTTACAGAGTCACCATCTTCAAAGTAATAATTAACCTCTAATTCAGGATCAATATTGTTAAAAATAGTTAATGAAATTTGTACTCCTGCTAAAACACCTTCTTCTTTTATCAATAGTTTAGCTGTGCCTTTCTGAGTTTTAGGAATGGTTGATAAAGTCGTATAATCTCCCTCTCCAACATCTTCCGCTATAAATGCATCAAGACATGTATCCAAATATTCAATTTCAATAGGATTCATCTTAAATAAAGTTAAAAATATACAAATAGCTTCTTGGGTAAGACCTATTCTCCCAGAAAACAAAAGTGATTACCAAAAGTAAGAATTGTTTGAATGAAATGAGAATGCTAAATCAAAATTACTCCAATTAAGAATTAATAAGCCCGTTCTATTCTAATTTCGATTAACTGAAGTTGCCGATCGGAATCTCTGAGCGAAATTGCGATGCGGTAATCTCCCTTGTCTGTATTCAATAAGAGCACAGCATACTCATAGTTTGAATTATTACTTAACCGATGAGTAATTTTTGAAGACTGAGGTGTGTTTTCTTTGAAAAATTTATCCAAAATGATTTCAGATTGAGCTTTTGAATAGACATTCTCATAGTTTTTTAAGGACAAATTTATCGAAGAAGAAAAGAATTTGGAAAGCTCTTTTGTGTTGCCCAAGCCAAACTGTGTAGATATTTCGATGATTGAATCTTCTTGAATTGATTTCTTAAAGTCTCCTTGTGAGGCTCTTACATTCAATATAAGTGATAGAAATAATAATAGTATAGTTTTTTTCATTTAATCTTGCAAACGATGTTTATTTTGTTAGCTACCAAAATTATGCCAACAAAAATTTAATACACTTCTTTCCATACTATAGTGGGTTTATCAATAATTTTCAATTGCTTGTCATGGTTTCATTGGAAACAAATGAATTTTAACTAATTTTGTGATTGTGAAAGAAAAAAAATTAATGCTTTTAATCCTGGATGGTTGGGGTTACGGCAAACAAGATAAAAGTAATGCTATAGCGAGTGCAAACACTCCCTTTTTTGATCATTTATTATCCACATATCCGAATTCAACGCTTCAGGCCTCCGGAGAATCAGTAGGTCTTCCAGAAGGACAGATGGGAAACTCAGAAGTAGGCCATATCAACCTAGGCGCAGGCAGAATTGTATATCAAGAATTAGGTCGCATTAATAAAGCTATTATTGATGGTGATTTAAAAGAAAATAAAGTACTAGATGACGCATTTACTTATGCAAAAAGTAATCATAAGAACGTGCATCTTATAGGCCTTTTGTCTGATGGAGGAGTCCATTCCCATACACAACATTTGATTGGTTTATGTGATGCGGCAAAAGAAAAAGGCTTAAGTAATATATTTATCCATGCCTTTTTAGATGGTCGAGATACTGACCCCCATTCAGGAATAAAATACATCGAAAATGTAGAAAGCGAATTAAAATCAAATCCAGCACAGATTGTTTCAGCAATTGGTCGTTATTATGCAATGGACCGAGATCATCGTTGGGAAAGAGTCAAAAAGGCCTATGATCTTTTGGTTAACGGCGAAGGAGAAAAGGTAAAATCCATTTCAGATGCCATTAACTCATCCTATTCATCGGGAATAACTGATGAATTTGTTCTTCCAATCACAAAAGTTGACGAGTCTGGTGCCCCTCTTGCTACAATAAAAGAGGGTGACGTGGTAATTTGTTTCAATTTTAGAACTGATAGAGCTCGGGAGATAACAATGGCATTGACTCAATCTCCTTTGCCAGAATATGATATGAAACCGCTAAATTTACACTATATTACAATGACCTCCTACGATGAAACATTTAAGAACGTTGGAGTTGTCTTTAGTAAAGATGATGTAAGATTAACGCTTGGAGAAGTATTAGATGAGCATAAAAAGACTCAAGTAAGAATCGCAGAAACAGAAAAATATCCACATGTTACATTCTTTTTTTCGGGAGGTCGGGAGAAAGAATTTGGAAACGAGCGGAGATTATTGATTCCATCGCCAAAGGTGGCCACCTATGATTTGCAACCTGAAATGAGTGCACAAATTATAGCAAATACTATTTGTGAGGATATAGAAGTAAATCGCCCTGATTTTGTTTGCTTAAACTTTGCTAATCCGGATATGGTCGGACATACCGGAGTATTTTCTGCCGTAGTCAAGGCCGTTGAAACGGTGGATGCTTGTACTAAGCAAGTAGTTGAATGCGGACTAAAAGAAGGTTATTCTTTTATTATTTTGGCAGACCATGGAAATGCGGAATTTATGCTGAACGAAGACGGGACAGTCAATACAGCACATACAACAAACTTGGTCCCTTGCATCCTTATTGATAATGATTATAATACTATTCACAATGGAAAGTTAGGCGACGTTGCCCCTACTATATTAAAAATCATGAATATCCCCATTCCAAAGGAAATGACAGGAGAAATTCTAGTGTAAGCAAAATGATGGCTAAAATCAAAATGGTCCTGTGCCTTTTTTTAGTAATAAATTTATTTTCCTGCTCTCAGGAAAAAGCAGAGGAGAGCAATGAGGAATATTTCTTTAGTCTGAAAAATTACTTTGAGAACGAAGCTCAGCGTTTAACCAATCAACATTCGGTAGTTCTAAAAGAAGTAAAGCGAAATAACGCCTCAGAGGAGAAGGAAATTGAAATACCAGATTGGAGAAAAGAGTTTGGTCTGTTTATTGAATCCGATATCAATAAACTAAGCTGGAAAGATAGTTATCAAAAAATCGCTCGTCAAAATGAGTCAGGTAGCCGAGATACTCTTATTTATCAATGTAAGAATTCAGAATTAAGGACCCGCGAAATTATGATCATAAAAGAAAATAAACAAATCCAGGAGATCGTAATTAAAAACAAAGTTCAAAACTATTTATATAGTAGCGATGAAGAGTTGAAATATTATCCGGATTCCTTATACGAAATCAATAAAAAGCAAGATGTTATTTTACTGGGATCCAATGCTTATTATATTTCGGGCCATTTCCGCTAAAAATAAGTCAATTGGCAAATTCTTATAGAATAAGAATTTGCCAATTTCAAACGGTGCCTCTCTTATTTTAAATTGTCACGATAAACCGTAGCTTTTCTAAGCTCCAAAGCCATGTCTTTCCGGCTAGGATTCTTAGCTATTACTACTTTCAAGTCATTAATGCAATTATTATAGGCTTCCGTTGCTTCCTGTTTGTTATGGTTTCTGGAAGTTGTAGTTCCAAGAAGATTTCCTAAGTCACGATATGCAATACCTCTATTTTGATATAATTTCATATCTGAATTATTCAATTCGATGGCTTTAGTGAAATCCTCGATACTTTCTCTAAGTAATCTCGCCCGCTGAGCGTCGGATAGTTTTCCAGGCAAAACAGCCTCTGTGCTCTTTGATTTCCCCCTATAATAATAAGCTGATAAATTATCGGGTGCTTTGTCAATAACTTTAGAGAAATATTTTGAAGCTCCTGTATAATCTGTCAACTGGTATTCAGAATACCCAATCATATACATAAGATTCACATTGTCGGGATCCGAAGGAAGTGCTTTTTCTAAATGAATAACCGCATTTTTAAAGTCTCCATCCATTAATGCTTTTTTTCCTAATTGTACATAAGGATTTTCAGATAATAATTCATTAGTTTGAGCCATGGCAATAGAAGAAAAACTGATTAATCCTCCTAACAATACATTTTTGGCTATTCGACTGATACGTTCTAAACGATTTGTGATTTTCATAGATGTTTATAAAAACTAATTTGGTTCAATGTTTAAAGTTACGACTTCTTATTCAAAAATTATATAAAACATAACTTTGTTCCTGTTTTTATTAACCTGCATTGCAAAAGTTATACCGAAAAAAAGATAGTCAGTCATAAAAGGAAGATGTAATCTGAAATTATGGCTGATATTAACGAAAATGCAAACTTGGCATAAGCCTTGCACCTTCTGTACATTCAATCATTATTAAAAAAATCATTCGATCACGCTGTCAAACTGTCGTATCGATAAACATACTTTAATAGCATATATGAGCATATTTGACGCATTAGATAACCAACACGCTTTATCTATGATAAATGAAGATACCGAGTTCTTCCCTTTACTTTCACAGGAAGATGAAGAACAAATGAGCACAGCTGAACTTCCAGAAATATTATCCATTTTGCCACTAAGAAATACGGTGCTATTTCCAGGTGTGGTAATTCCCATCACGGTAGGGCGAGATAAATCCATCAAATTGATTAAAGATTCCTACAAAGGAGATCGGTTGATTGGGGTTGTTTCACAGAAGGAAGTAGACATTGAAGACCCTACCTTTGATCAACTCAACAGAGTAGGAACTGCCGCTTCCATTATCAAGATGTTACAGATGCCTGATGGAAACACAACCGTCATTATTCAAGGAAAACAACGCTTTGTTTTAAATGAAGAAATACAAAGCGAACCTTATATCAAAGCAAGCATCAAACGGTTTGCAGAAACCAAACTAAAAAAGGGTAAAGAGTTTAATGCTTTGTTAGCCTCTATTAAAGAATTAGCACTACAAATCATTCAATTATCTCCTAATATTCCAAGCGAAACTGGTATAGCGATAAAAAATATTGAAAGCCCCGCTTTCTTGATCAATTTCATCTCTTCTAATATGAACGCTGATACCTTGTTCAAACAAAAGTTGTTAGAGATGAAAGATCTTCCCGATCGTGCAGAGAGAGTATTGGAGCAACTTGCAGTAGAACTTCAATTATTAGAATTAAAAACACAAATCCAGAATAAAGTTCGAGTAGACTTAGATAAGCAGCAGCGTGACTATTTCTTAAACCAACAGCTTAAAACGATTCAAGAAGAATTAGGCGGTAGCTCTACTGATCTTGAACTCCAGGATTTGCATAAACGTGCCAACAAGAAAAAATGGAGTGAGGAAATTAGAAGTCATTTCCAAAAAGAAGCTGATAAGCTGGCAAGAATAAACCCAGCTGCTCCCGACTATTCCATACAGCTTAACTATCTGGAAACGTTAGTTGATTTACCTTGGAATGAGTTTACGAAAGATAATTTCGATTTAAAGAAGGCGGAAAAATCTCTTGATAAAGACCATTATGGATTAGAAAAGGTAAAAAAACGCATTTTGGAGTACTTGGCTGTTTTAAAACTTAAAAACAATATGAAGGCTCCTATCCTTTGCTTGGTGGGTCCTCCGGGTGTAGGAAAGACATCTTTAGGAAAGTCGATAGCTAAGGCAATTGGTCGAAAGTACATTCGGGTAGCTTTGGGCGGGGTACGCGATGAAGCGGAAATTAGAGGACATAGAAAAACCTATATTGGCGCAATGCCCGGCAGAATTATTCAATCCCTAAAAAAGGCAAAAAAGTCAAACCCGGTTTTTGTATTGGATGAAATTGATAAGGTAGGAAATGATTTTCGAGGAGACCCTTCTTCAGCCCTTTTAGAGGTGTTAGATCCTGAGCAAAATTATGCATTCACGGATCATTACCTCGAAGTAGATTACGACTTATCCAATGTAATGTTTATTGCGACGGCCAATTCAGTCGGTGATATACAGCCCGCATTATTGGATAGAATGGAAGTAATCGAGGTAAACGGTTATACTATTGAAGAGAAAATTGAAATAGCAAGAAGGCATCTTCTACCCAAGCAGCGTGAGCAACATGGGTTGAAAGCAAAAGACATTACCATTAAAAATTCTGTATTAGAAAAAATAATTGAAGATTATACGCGAGAATCAGGTGTTAGAAGCCTAGAAAAGAGAATTGGTTCCATTATTCGCGGAGTGGCAACCCGCATCGTAATGGAAACCCCCTTCAATGTCTCTATTAACAATAAAGACGTTGAGGAAATATTAGGGCCACCCATATTTGATAAAGAGCTTTATGAACATAATGAGGTTGCTGGTGTAGTAACTGGCTTGGCGTGGACTTCAGTTGGGGGAGATATATTATTTATCGAAACTAGTATAAGTCAAGGTAATGGCAAACTAACACTGACGGGCAATTTAGGGGAGGTAATGAAAGAATCCGCAAGTATTGCTATGGCTTATTTACGTTCACATGCTCAAGATTTCGGTTTGGATTCCCGTATTTTTGACCTTTGGAATGTGCATATTCACGTTCCTGCAGGTGCCATTCCAAAAGATGGTCCGTCCGCAGGTGTTACTATGCTTACCGCTCTGGCATCAAGCTTTACCCAAAGAAAAGTGAAGGCAAACCTTGCTATGACAGGAGAAATTACACTGAGAGGAAAAGTTTTACCTGTTGGTGGGATCAAAGAAAAGATACTAGCGGCCAAACGTGCCAATATTAAAGAAATCATCCTTTCGCAATCCAATAAAAAGGATATCTTAGAAATTAAAGAAAGTTATATAAAGGACTTGAATTTCCATTATGTTAGCGAAATGCAAGAAGTAGTAAAATTTGCGTTATTGAATGAGAAAGTAAAAAATCCGATTAATCTAACTATAAAGGAAACCAATTAGGAAAAATTAAAATAGGGAAAGGCGGATATTATTTTCGGTATTTGTCTTGCCCTATTTTAATTAAATATTGCCGACTTTATGGCCAAATACCCATATTTTGATAGGCAATTGCTATTTTGTCGATAGATCCGACCAAAGCGGCTGTCCGCAAGGAATCAATTTTGGCATTACTGGCCCATACCTCTCTAATTTCATGATAAGCATTAATCATCGTGTCTTCTAAGCCCGACCGAACCAAATCCTCTTCCGAAGCCCCTCTAACGATTGATTTGCGTTGTTCAGAACTTAATTTAACCCCGGTAATCGATTCTACGGTATTAACTAAGTTCAAATTGGAAGTCTCCATGTACCGTCTATCCATACGTCCGAAAGCTACATGAGAAAGGTTTTTAAGCCACTCAAAATAAGAAACCGTTACCCCTCCCGCATTGCAGTACATATCCGGTATAATCATTCCCCCGCCTTTCACAAAATAATCGGCTGCTCCTGGCGTGGTAGGACCGTTGGCTCCTTCAGCAATAATTTTTGCTTGAATTCGAGAGATATTTGACTCTGTGATCTGATTTTCCAAAGCTGCAGGAACCAAAATGTCACATGGCTGTTCTAAACCCTCTGCGGAATTTTTAAATTCCTTCTTGGCACCTTTAAACCCTAAAATAGATCCAGTATTTTTCCGGTGCTCTAGCACCTCAGTTGGATTTAAGCCATCTTCATTATAAATAGATCCTTCAAATTCACAAAGCCCGACGATAATGGCATCAAATTCCATTAACGCTTTGGCGGCATAGTAACCAACATTTCCTAAGCCCTGAACGATAATCTTTTTTCCAGCAACCCCTGTATCTAGGCCAATTTTCTTCATGTCTTCTGCCACACTCACACATTCTCTCACCGCAATGGCAACGCCGGTGCCCGTGGCACTCTTACGGCCAGCAATGCCATGAAGAGATAAAGGCTTCCCGGTAACACAACCTAGGGCGTCTAACTGACCAGGATTCATGGCCAAATAGGTATCTGCAATCCAACTCATCTCCCGCTCACTGGTACCATAATCAGGTGCCGGTACGTCTACAGCTGGACCGATAAAGTTCTTTTTGATTAACTCTACGGTATAGCGCCTTGTTATATTTTCAAGCTCCTGAAGGCTATAGTCTTTGGTATTGATACGAATCCCTCCTTTTGCTCCCCCAAAAGGCACATTCACTACAGCACATTTATAACTCATCAGCGCTGCTAAAGCCATCACCTCATCTTCATTCACCATTTCGCTATAACGAATCCCGCCTTTTGTCGGCGTTTTATGATGTGAATGTTGAACACGCCAAGCTTCAATCACTTCAATTTTATTCCCCCTTCGAATAGGAAATTGAAAACGATAAACGCTATTGCAAGCCTTTATATGGTCTAAGAGACCCTGTTCATGCTTCGTAAACTGCGCTGCATGGTCAAAGAATTGACAGACATCATCAAAGAAATGAAGTCCGTCTGGTGCTAAAGTTGCCATAAATATATGTTTAAATTTGAAATTGGTTTAAATCAAAATTTATTCATTCTTTATTTCTTTTTCAAGCTTGCTAATTTTACGGTCGATAGTGAAAAGGTAAAAAATAAAACCACAAAAAATCACTAATAAACCGATGACAACTACATAGATCTTTCCAGAACTACGTAAACCTGTAGCCATATCAATACCGCTATTTGGCTGTGCATAAGTACTTATAAAGGTTAAAAAGGAAATTAAAAAAGCAAGAAAATATTTTTTCATCCGAATAATTATTATTGAGTGTTTATATTCATTTGTAATAATGACCTAGTTACACTCGGTTTGTTTTTAATTGATTATGTAGTGATCATGAAATCTTTTGTATTCTATTGCTCATGATTACTACATTGAAATTATTTATTAGCTAATACAACCTTTTATTGAATTTCATTTTTTTTATATTCTAATTTTCGAAGGCGGTATCGAAGTGTCATTATCCACGTGCCAATCAGTATCCAACCAATTATTGCAGGTCTGAAGACATATTTCATGGCTCCAGTCATGTCATAGCCGCTAAAGCCAGGATTACCTCCATTTCCTGGATGTAAAGAATCCGTCAATCGGGGTAAGATAAACAACAGAACTATCATTATTGGGAAAGCAAAAATATTATATATAGCTGAAATTTTTGCTCTTTTCTGCTCCTCATCCAACGCATTCCGCAATACTAAGTAAGCTAAATACATAAGGGATGCAATAGCCGAACTATTTAATTTTGGATCATTTGGCCAAGGATCTCCCCAGGTAATATTCGCCCAGAGCATACCGGTTAACAGCCCTAAAATACAAAATATTATTCCTACGTTTACGCTTTCTACAGCAACAAAATCATCTTTCATGTCGCCTGAATTTAAGTATCGGATGCTGTAAACAACTGATATCAAGTAAAGAAAAAGCATTGCAAACCACATCGGAACGTGGAAGTAGACCATGCGAATACTTTCATGTAAAATAGGAAGGGCTGGTACAGGGCCTAGGAATCCCGCTATTATGGTGTATAAAACTATTATGGATCCTAAGATCTTCCACCAATATCGTTTAATCATAAAATAAAAATAAAAAATCAAAAATACCCTTAATCCCTCCAAATGTAAGGAAATAACAATAAAGATACTGAAATTACTACAGCGTTTATCGCAAATAAAACTATAATTTCATTAATGCTTACACTTCGATCTAAGCCATCCATCGCATTTTTTGAAAGCTTAATTAAAACGATCAATAGAGGAATAATGACAGGAAAACTTAGAATGGCCATTAGCGTTCCACTATTGTTTGCTTTCGCACTAATGCTTGAAACCATAGTGAAAACCGTTGCAAAACTTATACTTCCTAAGAATATTGCAATCAAATATAGAAAAGGGTCTCCTAATGGATTCCTAAAAATTACGGAATATACGATCATTGCAACTGCCGAAAGCAACAGCATTAACAATATATTATAAATTATTTTTGATAAAATTATTGCTTGTGGGCTTACTAATCCATAATAATACAATTGCCGACCTTTATTTTCTTGAACAAAGCTCTTTGATATTGCATTTATTGAGGCAAAAAGCAAAATAATCCAGAAAAGAGCATTCCAAACTACCGGATTTAAGCTTCTGAAAGCTTGATAACATACGAAAACTGTGGAAACCACATATAATAAAATGCTATTTAGGGCGTATTTAGAGCGCCACTCCAAAAGCATTTCTTTATAAATAAGATCTTTGACCTGAGTTAATAATGACACAGGTCAAAGATACAATTAATGCACATCTAAGAGATAAAAAAAATCTCTTAGATGTACATTATTAGGATGTATATTTTTTTGCGTCGCCGCTTTTCACATCATCCGTCAAATTGTTAGCGCTATGAGCCGCTTTGTTCGCTAGCTCTTTGGCATCTTTGGCCATTTGTTTTCCTTTTTCTTTTGCTTCCTCTGAGGCATCACGGAAATCATCCTGCATCTTCGAACTAAATTTCTCAGCTTTCTCTTTTGCCTTATCGGTAAACTCAGAAGCCCGCTCAACTCCCTCTTTTATTTTGTCGCTTGCAAAATCCATTTGTTCCTTAGCTTTTTTTTGGAGCTTTGTAGAAACTTCATTTATTCCTGCCACAGCACGATCAAAATTCTCTCTACCTTCTTTAGTTCCAAATAAGTACCAAGCCGCGGCTCCAATAGCCATTCCTGCTAACGCAAAACCAATAATACTTGAACCTTCCTTTTTCATATTGTTCTTTTTAAATCTATTTCCCATATGAGTTTAACAAGAAAATGTATTTTTTGTTTGGTAATCAGAATAGTTTATCGATTGTAATTTCAGGAATATCACTTCTGTTTGGATTCATTAATTTATTTCCGTTCTTAAATTGATATCCCTTTTCAGAAAGATTCCAAAGCATTGGACTTAAGAAATTTATCGCCGCTTTGTAACCTTGAACAATTGCCGCGTCGTTTTCAGTATTTTTAGAGTTCTTTGCTTCATTTTCAATTTCATAAGGCCCTGTAAAGCCTTTTTCGTTAAGTGTATTCACAAATGCGCGCCAGTCCATACTGTCTGAGCCTCCAAAACCAGGCAGCATGGCTTCATAATGATGGCGATCCCAATCGTTCCGAGGAATATCAATACCTGCACTTATTGCCAATGTTGCATCTACTAATTGCATAGGATACATGGCTCCCCATTCAAAACGTGCTTTATCATAAATATTTCTTGTAGTTTTCACATGTATTCTATGCAAGCGAGAAATATCTGTCAATTTGATTACTTCAGTAGGATCAATGTTTTGCCAAACATCATGAGAGGGGTCATAGATCTCCCCATGAGCCCTTGAGGGAATCATGGCATACATTAACTTTCTGGCAGCCAATACCCCTGGCAGGTTATTGAATGTATTGGTATAACCAGCAGAGCGCCATCCTTCCATCGGGCAGTTTTCATATAATACTGTAACTCCCAAGTCTTCAGCGTACTTGATAATCGGGTTAAAAACACGGTAATATTCATCCAAGTTTTTCTGAAACCCGTTTTCTTGATTTCCCAGATCGTGGTTATAGCCAACAAAAGAACCCACTTTAATATCATTTTCATCCCCACCCAATAAATGAGCAATGCGGATTAAACGCAACAAATGGTTCTGATTCTTAATACGTTGTTTTTCATAACCACCTATCATATTTTCAAAAGCTCCTAAAGAGAGTTTTAACTCAGCTTCATTAAATTGATCTATTAATCTTTTGGCATTCTCCGAGTCAAAGTTCTCGTATTCCAAGTGGGTTGCAACATGGTCTTTCCTACTTCCATCTTTAGGGAAAACACATAAGTCTATCCCTTGTGCACCAAGACTTTTTGTTGTAGTAATCAACTCCTCTATGTTTAGCTTATCAAAAGCAGAACTCATGACCCAAATTGGATTATTTAAAGCTTTACTCATTCGATTTTATTTAAGTTCTTAACAATAAAACACTCCGTATTTTTGTTCGTTTTCAGGGAATACGGGCTTTTCTTTAAAAATACCAAATACTGCCGATCCGCTTCCGCTCATTGAAGCATAAAGAGCGCCCATGTGATACATCTCTTCTTTAATCTCTCTAATTTCAGGAAACTTTCTGAATATTCCTGCCTCAAAGTCATTAATGATTGTATTCTTCCAATTCTCTATGGGTGTTTGGATGTTTTGTTTTAGATTTTTCCCATGACTGTCAGGAACTACGGATTGGTAGGCCTCTTGCGTTGAAATATGAATTTTAGGTTTTACAATTATAAAATGATAGGATGAAAGGTCTAGTTTTATATCGGTGAATTCATTTCCAATACCTTCTGCAAAAACAGGCTGGCTTTTAATAAAAAAAGCGCAGTCGGCACCCAACTGTCGGGCATAGTCTTGCATTTTTTCATTAGTTAAACTCAGTTTAAACTTTTCATTCAATGCCTTGATCATGAAGGCTGCATCAGATGAACCCCCTCCTAATCCCGCCCCTATGGGAATCACTTTATGCAAATAGATCGCTATGATTGGCAATTTAAAGTCCTTTGCAAGCATCTTATAAGCTTTCAAGCAAATATTCTCTTCTATATTTCCTTCAATAATGATCCCGGATGTGTGTAAGCTTAATTTAGGTGCCTCAATAATCTCTAAAATGTCGCATTTCTTAACCGGGTAAAAGACTGTTTCCAATTCATGATAATTATCGGCCCTTTTTTTTAGCACCTGAAGGCCAATATTAATTTTAGCATTTGGAAATACAATCATAGAGAAATGAATTAGCCTTAAAAAAATATAGAAGAAATGAAAAGCAAATTTAAAAAACGCTTTCCACTTTCAAAATTATGTTTACTTTTACATTCTAATATGACTTCGTAGCTCAGTTGGTAGAGCAACAGACTCTTAATCTGTGGGTCCTGAGTTCGAGCCTCAGCGGGGTCACATACAAAAGCAATTCCAAAAAGGGTTGCTTTTGTTGTTGGCTGGGACTCGAACGAAAAACCTGCTATTGTACGACCGATATTTCTACCCGCCGATTTTCTTCCCTCCCGCTTTCCGTAACGTTGGATGCAACTGGTTTGGAAGCGCCAAATCCCCTGGTGCTGATATTTTTGGATGGCACCCCGGCGTTGACGATATAGAGTTTGACCGCACTGGCTCTGTCCTCAGATAGCGATTGGTTGTATTCCGCCGTACCCTCGACGGATGAATGACCATCTATGATAAAACTCGCCGACGGATCTTTCTGCATTTCTCGAACGATATTGTCTAATACAATATAGGATTCGGTTTTAAGTACACTAGAATTAAATTCAAACAGGATGTTCTTGAAATTTAAATTCGGTTTTTCGACCACCGGTTCCGGGTCTTTGCCTGGTTCTTCCTGAACAATGACAGGTTCTTCCACTACGGAATTTTCCCTTACGGGTGTTTGTTCAATCTGACTACCTGGATTAACCATGATTTTTTTCGACTTGCAGGCAGATATGTTTAAGGCCAATAGAATGCAAATTATTGCTGAAATGCTTATTATTATACGCTTCATATTATGTTACTTTATTAACGTGTATACCCCAAAGGTACTATATATTCTTTTATCTTCTCCTACTATGTTTTACAATGACGGTAAAGGTCTTATAACTAAAAGATCGTCGTAAAAAGGAGAATGCCCTAATTCAAGATCGACTATGAAAAGTTCGGGTTTTCCGAGGCGATTGGAGACGCAAAAAATCTTCAGCTTAGCCGTTTTGACGATCGTGTTGAATTCATATGGGATCCTAGAAGGAAACGGCAAGTACAGCGTTCAAAATGTCTTGGTGCCAATATTTTCAATTAAAAAGATAAAGGATGTCAAATAAACAGCTAAAAACAAATAAATTTCCTTATTTTACTGAAAAATTATGATCTTTATCGTAACAATCCATAAGTTTACCCGTACACCCTAGTTAACTAAATATGTTGTTGACATGAAAAAAATAGTATTAACTTTCATTTTGTTAGGCACGGTTATTTCGCTTAGCCAAGCGCAATCCACAATCCCAGCTATGACATTGACTACCACAGCCTTTGAAGACGGCTCTATTATTCCAGTAGAATTCAGCCAAGCAGCTAAGGATGCCGCCCCTGGCGGAGGCACCTCTCCTGCATTAAACTGGGAAAATGCACCGAAAGGCACTAAAAGCTTCGTACTTCATATGCATGATTTGGACTTTGTAAACAACAATACAACCGATGACCAAGTTCATTGGTTAGTCTGGAATATCCCAGCAGATAAAACTGGCCTGCCTGAAGGAATTCCAAGTGGATTGCAACTGAGTGATGGCAGCTATCAGATAAGTGTGACCGGTCCAGTTTACCGAGGACCCGGTGCTGCTGCCAACGGGCCCCTACACCATTATGTATTCGAACTGTTTGCTTTGGATAAAACATTGGATATAAAACCTGCAGCCGATGCTTTCCAAACCCGGGCAAAGGTCATTGAAGCTATGCAAGGACATGTCTTGGCCAGGTCTGCGTACACAGGCCGATTTAAACGCCCCCAATAGCAAACCTTTAAACAAAATGAACCTTATATGAACGCTGTTTAGAGCTTGGTTGAACAGTTCCTACTTTTATCTATTTGATGGATCATAAGCCAATTCATTTTAATAAAACCCTTACTTCAAACTTTCCTCAGAAACAAAAATTATCTTTGTTTTTCCATGAAGGTATTAATTATTGAAGATAACAACGAATTAGCTAAAAATATTACCGACTATCTATCAAGAGAAGGCAATGTATGTGAATTGGCAAACAATCACTCGAGTGCTATTGATAAACTAAGTGGTTTTCAATATGATTGTATCGTTTTAGACATCCTACTGCCCGACGGTAATGGACTGGAGATCTTAAAGCATATCAAAGCAACAAAAATAACCAGTGGTGTTTTGATCATCTCCGCAAAAAACTCTTTAGACGATAAAATCAACGGTTTAGAACTTGGTGCTGATGATTATTTAACTAAACCCTTTCATTTACCAGAGCTAAATGCCCGAATAAAAGCCATCTATCGTCGTAAATACTTAGAAGGAGATCACGAAATCCTATTTAACGAAATCCATATCAATACAAAAAGTATGGAGGTGAGAATAAGCGATCAGTTATTAGACCTAACACCAAAAGAATATGCCTTGCTTCTTTATTTTCTTACCAATCAAAACCGAGTATTAACACGTCAAACTATTGCCGAACACTTATGGGGCGACTATACGGACAACCTATTGAACTTTGATTTTGTATATCAGCACGTTAAAAACTTGCGAAAGAAAATAATAGCAGCAAATGGAAACGATTATATAGAAACCGTTTACGGTTTGGGATACAAATTTAATACCGCTAAAGAATGAGGCTAATTCAAAAGTTTACACTTTGGTATTTAATCGCTACTTTTTTCGTCCTCGTAGTTGGGGGAGTTTTCTCATTTAACAGCATAAAAAAGGAAGTCGATCGAGAGCAAGCTCGTTATTTAAAGAAGAACATCGACTTTACTATTCAACAACTTACTAAAGGGGTTATTCCAGACTCTCTATTTCAAAATAAAATAGAGGTCATAAAAGTCAATGAAACAAATCAAGTCTTAGAAGCAAGCGAGGCAATAGATGATAGTGAGTTTTTAATAAAAGATACCTTAGTATGGCATGGCTATCTTAAAAGGCTGGAACCTCAGATCAAAGTATCCACTGTTCGAAACATTAATGGTCAACATTATTATATCTCTACTTTTGGTGCAATTGTTGATACCGGAGATATCACCTATGCCGTATTCAAATCCAGTATTGTAATATTTCTTATCATGCTCTTAGTTGCCGGCGTAATTAGTATTTTTATTTCGAGAAAAATACTAGCGCCGTTCTATAAAACCCTTGGAGAAATGCATTCCTTTAGGTTAAACCAGAAGAAGACTGTCCAATTGCCTGAGACGCATACATCCGAGTTTAAAAAGCTAAATGCCTTCTTGGAAGAAATGACAAAGAAAGCGCAAGAAGACTACCGAAATTTGAAGGAATTTACAGAGAATGCATCACATGAGCTTCAGACCCCCCTAGCCATTATCCGGGGAAAGCTCGAATTGATGATGGATTCAAGTGTAAACAACCAACAAGCCGGCTTAATGAGCAGTGCCCACAATGCTGTTGAAAAGCTGAGTAAAATTGGCCAATCCTTATCTTTACTTACTAAGCTTGATAATCAAGAGTTTGAAGTTTCAACAACCATCAATTTTAGCCAACAATTAAAGGATAGCTTATTTGCCTTCCGTGAATTAATTGAGATGAAGTCGCTGCACTTGGAAACGACTATTATAGAGGATGTGCACATAAAAATCCATCCTTTATTGAACAATATACTGTTGAATAACTTATTGAGCAATGCAATTCGCCATAATCGGGAATCGGGAATTATTCGGATTCACTTAAGCGCCCAGTCTTTGGAAATTGCAAATACAGGTGAGCCCTTAGACATACTGCCCAGTGATTTATTTAAACGCTTTAAGAAGAACAATCCAAGCAGTGATTCTATTGGTCTTGGCTTAGCGATTGTTAAGCAAATTTGCGAACAAAGCAATATAAACATCGATTATAGTTACAAGGATGAAATGCACATTCTTCACTTAACATTCTAGTCTACTCAATTTGTTACTCTAATTAAGCCCTTTTGCCCACATCTTCAAGGTTTCTTCAAATTGTATATCAATTCGCTAATGTTAACATTCTTATTTTTGTATATAAATTAATTGCTGTCGCGAAGTCACATTTCATTCTGAAGATAAAATGTTAAATTATAATTCGTAGCAGTTCGTAAAAATACAAACAAATCATGCTCCAGATTTCATCCATTAGAAAATTTAAAATCCTTTTATTATGTGTATTTACCCTCTCTATCCATTCAGTAAGCGCCCAGAAAGCGAATGGACTGACTGGACAGTTGGTTGATGAAACTAAAGATGTTGTGGAATTGGCTTCCATTGTCCTTTTGCGCCTCCCCGATTCAACTATCGTAGGCAGTACACAATCAGGGAGCAATGGCCGGTTTTTAATTGAAAATATCACTCCTGGCAATTATGCTATTAGAATAAGTTTTGTAGGCTTTACGGAACGGATAATTGGCAACATCAAAATTGAGGCAGAAAAAGTAAACAACCTTGGCGTAATTACTTTTAAAACCGACACCAGGCTTCTCGATGAGGTAGTGATAGAAAGAGCTGGCCCTGCGGTTCAATATGAACTTGATAAAACCATCTTCAACATTACTCCTGACATTCAAGCCATGAGTGTAAATGCAACTGAATTATTAGAACAAATACCTATGGTAGAACTTAGTGAGGACGGAGTGCCTAGCGTGATGGGTCAAAACGTAACGGTTTTAATCGATGGTAGACCATCAAGGGTATATGGGAACAATATTGAAACCGTCTTGAAATTAATCCCCTCCGGCATAATAGAAAAGGTAGAAGTCATTACCAGTCCATCTGCCAGATACACAACGGAACAAGGTGCAATTGTGTTGAATATTATTACAAAAGCAGAACGCTTAGTTGGAATAAGTGGGATAGCTTCTTTTTCAGGTACAAGCAAAAATACTTTTTCTCCATCTGTAAATTTAAACATCACTAGAAAAAGAATAGGGTTTAATAATAGCATAAGCTTTGATTACGAAGAAGAAAAATCGCATGGTGGCGTTTTTCGGGAAAACAGGTTGGATCCAATATTTTTCACCGAACAAAAACAAGCTCGCAAAGAGATAGAAAAAGACTTTTCCTATAATGGAAACCTTTTTTATCGATTAGATGATAAGAGTACCTTTGGTATATTTTTCGGTTTAGGTAGAGACCGTGAAAATGGAGATGAATCATTGTTTACCCGAACCTTCACTACAGATAACAATGAGCTTTCCTCCTATAATCGAGCTATTGATGCGATCTCAAATACTTGGCAATATAGGGGTGGTTTAGACTTCAAAAAGAGTTTTACCAACGAAAACCAGGTGCTCGACATTCGAACCTATTTTTCTACAAGGGATGATGAAGACGTCCATTTCTTCAACCAAAAAAGTGCTTGGCAAGATCTAAACTACTTACAGCACCAAATTGCTACCAGTGAAGACGAAGGCTTTACCATCCAAGTAGATTATGTACATCCTTTAGGAGAGAAAACTAGTTTGGAAGCAGGTCTTAGGGCTAACTGGGATGTTGAAGAAAATAAATTTACTCCAAGTACATTCAATAATACAATTGGCGACTATGTTATAGATCAAAACTTAATAAATGATTTTGAAGGTCGAAACCAAACTTTTTCTACTTATGCAATGTTTCGCACTTCTTTTGAAAGATTTAGCATACAAGCTGGTGCTAGATTAGAACAAGCACATTTAAAGGGGCATCAAAACTTGTTGAACCAGACATATGAAAATGATTTTTTAAACCTGATCCCAACTTTAAACCTGTCCTATCGTTTAAAAAATGAAGATAACTTGAAGTTCAGCTATAACCGAAGAGCCAGACGTCCATGGTGGAATCAATTGAATCCATTTATTGACTACTCAAATCCCGATAATATTCGCTCAGGAAATCCTGAGCTAGATCCTGAATTGATCAACTCATTTGAATTCAGCTATGGCAAATTTATCAATCAATTCAACCTATTCGGATCCGCATTTTATCGTCACAGCAACAACCCCATTCAGAATATCAGTACCATTGATGATCAAGGGATATCCCATACTACCTATGCAAACATTGGCGAGGAAAACTATTATGGCTTAGAAACTGGAGCGGGTGCTGATATCGTTCCCAAATGGAACGTCCGAATGAATATTGGAATTCGCAAAAATGAGGTAACAGGTTTTGGAAGAGATAATTCTGCCACTTCCTTCACGGGTCGCTTTTCAACTTTCTATCCACTTCCTTTCAACTTTAGGGGATATGCCTTTGTCAATTATTTCGGACCAAGAGCCATTGCGCAAGGAGAATTGAACGGCATTTTTGTGACCGACATAGGGATCAGAAAGTCGCTTATGGATAAGAAGCTAAATATTTCTTTAAGAGCATCCGATATCTTTAATAACCGTGAATTCATCAGGACATTGGAACACGCCAATTTTAAACAAAAAAGCAACTATAAAAGACAAACCCGGTTTTTCAGCATGAGCATTAGCTATGTTTTTGGTAGTCTTAAAGATTCTGGAAGTAGGGATTCTGAACCACAAGGGCCGAATGTTGATATGGAGCCGTAGTTTATTCTGCTATGAATTATATCTGACAGTAAAAATGACTTGCAAAGTCCACTTCAATATGTGAGGAAGACTTTGCAAGTCAAATTGACTTAGGGCTTTGATCTGAGAAAATTATCGATTTTTCTTACCTGGCCGATGCGAGAAAAAATGCTCTTTCAATTTATCGGTATTCAAATCCGGTTTGGGTTGGTCCAAACGGAAAGTCCATGCCTTTACATCTAATAAAGGAACATTTTTTTTAGGGGCTGAAAGATCTGCGGGACGAATTCTCTTTTCCATTACTAAGGGTTTTTTGATATCCCTCAAAATAGAACTATGAAAGAGAAATTGGAAGGTGAAAACAGGCCAGTTTCCTACAGTAGAGGCATTTGCAGTATATATTTTTTCTAATCCTTTTGGACCAAGCACACCCCGCTTCTCTCCTTTTACCTGATCGGATTTTAGAGAATTAAAACTAAATAAAACCTCATAGGAGCTTTCATTTATTAAAAAAAACTCTACTAAACCTTGCCGTTGGTCGCCCGTGATAGCTAACAATAAGCCTTCTGACACAAAAGGGCCTTCAACTACCGTGGTAGCGGTAACTTTTGCTTCCTTCTCCTCCTCGTTCATTCTTCCATAAACGGAGGTAACTTTTGAAGCCGGAACAGGAACTTCAAAGCCATCCAAATCCGTCACTCCCACCAAATCCTCGTTAATTATTGAAGTGATATAACCTTCCCCTTGTTCATCAACGAAACGGACAAAATCACCTATTTTAAATTTCATAATTATGTTATTAAATGAGTACACTTTTTTAATAGTAAAGCGCTGGGTACACTCGGTAAATTTCTTAAAAGGTGCATGTATTTTACCTACACAAAGAACAAATACAAAAATAATTGAGAATATACTTCTCATACATCTTGATCTCTTTCCAAAGATAAACAAATCGGAAACAATATTTACGTATTTTTGAGCCATGGAAATAGAAAGGCAAGCGAATAACCCACTCCATGGCATCACATTGAAAAAAATCCTGGAAGACCTTTTGGCACATTATGGATGGCAAGAACTTGCTAAAATTGTGCGAATTAATTGTTTTGTCAGTAATCCTAGCATCAATTCCAGCTTGACATTCTTAAGACGCACTCCATGGGCAAGGAAAAAAGTTGAGGATCTGTATATTTCTACCTTTTTTTGAGCGGTGATGCGAGGTACAAGGTAAGGGATGCCGGTTGCGTGGTGACCGAGGAGATGGAGAGACTTGAAAAGCGGGAGACAAGGTTATCGGTGGACAGTGGTCAGTGGTCCGAGGTGACGAGGAGATTGGGGACTGGTGGAGGAAAGTATCCATTTCGACGAATCTCATAATCCATTGACGACCTAATACCACCTAATACCTAATACCTAGCACCTAATACCTAAACTGAAAGCTGAAAGCTGATCTTGACAAACTAATAAACATGAAGACTAAGACATTAAATAATTTACAAATAAACGCTCTTAACGAGATGCAGGAAGTAAGCATTTCTTCCGCGCAAAAGAACGATATCATCCTCATTTCTCCTACAGGTTCTGGAAAAACCTTGGCATTTCTTTTTCCCATATTAGAGAGACTTAAAAAAGAGCAAAATGGCATTCAAGCTTTGATCTTGGCACCTTCTAGAGAGTTAGCGCAACAGATAGAACAAGTATGGAGAAAAATGCAAACCGGATTTAAGGTCAATTGCTTTTACGGGGGTCATTCTACCCGAATAGAAAAGAGCAGTCTATCACATCCCCCGGCCCTCTTGGTAGGTACCCCTGGAAGAATAGCCTATCATATTAGAAACGGAAATTTTGATACCAGGAGCATTCATACGCTAGTACTTGATGAATTCGATAAGTCTTTAGAACTAGGCTTCCATGATGAAATGTCATTCATTATTGATCATTTAGAAAATATCGATAAGCGTTTATTGACCTCCGCGACTTCATTAGCGGATATTCCAAACTTTACCCGATTAAACCAAGATGCCATAAGGATTGATTTTTTGAAAGCAGATGAGCATAAGCCCAATTTAGCGATAAAAGCGGTATCTACTTTAGCGCCAGATAAAGCAGAAACTCTGTTTTCTCTGCTTTGCTATCTCGGAAACAAATCTTCTTTGGTCTTTTGTAACCACCGCGAAGCCGTTAATCGAATTAGCGACCTTCTCCATGATAGCGCTATTTCACATTCCGTCTTTCATGGCGGGATGGATCAAGACGAGCGCGAAAAAGCCTTACTGCAGTTCCGTAATGGTAGTTGCCCTATATTAGTTTGCACAGATTTAGCCGCTCGCGGATTAGACATCCCAGATATTGATTGCATCATTCACTATCAATTGCCTAATGAAGAAGCTTTCATCCATCGGAACGGGCGAAGTGCAAGGATGCAGGCAAAAGGAACAGTCTACCTCATTCTCCATGATGGGAAATACCCTGATTATTTAGAGAAAGAACCAGAAATGATCGATCTTCCAGAAACCAATATTTTGCCAACGCCAAGTCCTTGGTGCACCTTATACATAGGAGCTGGAAAAAAGGATAAAATTAATAAAATTGATATTGTGGGTCTGCTCATCCAAAAAGGAAAAGTTAAGAAAGAGGACTTGGGATTAATTGAAGTCTTCGATAATTCTGCCTATGTAGCAGTAAGAAAGAGTAAAGTTAAACAACTATTGCAGTTAATAGCTAATGAACGATTGAAGAACAAAAAAGTAAAAATTGAACAAATAAATTAACTTTCTTTATTAATAAATTAGGAATTAGAATGACTTCCCTTCGGGGCTTCATTTTTCAACTCGCATCCACAGGTATATGACTCTTCTACTTTAAAAGAGATCTCTAACGATAACATTAGCGCTTTGATCATCGACATCTCCTCTTCCGATTCCGTTCTAATCGTAATTAATCTATCCATAAAATATTAAATAATGCTTTTTTAAGTAAAAATATACAGTTCAAATTTCATCCAAAAATAGCAAATTATTTAAAAAAAAACGTCGATATATCAATGTAATAATTTCATTGATATATCGACGAAATACGGATTCATTAAAATTCCAAAAAAAATAAGATCGTATAAGACCACAGATACCTTAAAATTGATATTATACTATTTCATCTAGGTCATCTCTTGTTTTTTTAGTATACAGGTGATCGATGTTAAAATCTTCATTATTATAAAAAGTATCGCTATTATAAGCAGCCACTCCCCTCTCCGCCGCCAATTTCTTACTCTCGTAAAATTGGAATAAATGTTGAATAGCATATTCATCTTCGGCAGTAAGATTATTTTTTATATAGGTCGGCAAACCCCTTAATTGACGTAGTGTTAGCGCCTGCACAATCACTATATTTTGATCTTCATCCAATAAAGTTTTTCCAATAGGAATCAAAACCTCTTGATCGTCATCTTTAAGTATAGTAATGATATACCTTACTTTTTTAGCGTTTGTATCAAAAAGCATATCTCGCACTTTTCCTATTATCAGGCCAGTCTCATCAGTTATTTCCCAGCCTAAAATATCTGTCATCCCCTCTGCAATTTCATAATCGCTTTCTTTCAATTCTTCTAAATGGATAGATCTTACATTATCCATATTATTTCTTGCGTCTTCCATCCTATTATTCATTTAATAAATTTTAATAATCCTCAAATAGCTATTGAACTGTATCTGTCCTGGGGGCGGTCATATTATTTGTATCTATAGTGGAATCCGCAGAAGGTGTAAGTCTAGTATTTACCTGATTGTCTTTTCGCATAAAAAACCACCATAATAGAAAGATTGCGATAACCACTAGTATCCAAACCCACCAATTGTTGTTCTTCTTTCGTTCTACATTTAGTTGTGCCATAATTAAAGTATAAACACAAACGATTCAAGTTCATCTGTTTAAATAAAACGAATAAACACTTAAAAAGTTTTAAAGTAGAAAATAATCCAAGCCCTATTTATGGTAACATGTCAATTTCCTTATAAAAGTTAATGGTATAATCTTCTAATAATCTATGACAGGAGCATGCCGATTGAAGTGCTTGGATAAGGCTATGGGATTTACAGACTTAACGATCCACGAAAGCCTCTGGCAGCATAGTAAGATTCTGCACCATTGTGATATAAAAATACCTTTTCGTAGCGTCGATCGCAAAAGAGAGCCCCTCCTAGTTTTCTAACATTAGCGGGAGTTAAAATCCAACTTGACGTTTTGGTGTCGAATTTTCCTAATTGCTGCAAAGCATAATATTGTTCTTCCGTTAAGAGTTCAATGCCCATCGCTGTTGCCATATCCATCGCACTGTTTTTTGGTTTGTATTCTTTCCTTGCATCCAAGGCCTCACGGTCATAACAAAGACTTCTGCGGCCTTTGGGGCTTTCGGCTGAACAATCATAAAAAATATATTTTTTCGTCTTATCATCGTAACCAACAGCATCTGGTTCACCTCCAGTTACTTCCATTTCATTAAGTGACCAGAGTTTATCTTCATTAAGTTCCAGCTTTTCTTTTACGTCAGCCCATACAAGACCTGGATGGCGGTTCATATTTTTCTCGAAACGGACTTTTAACGTGTCAAGCAATTCTTCACGCTGTTCCGGTGATAATTCTTTTTTATTGATATTGTTCATCCTGATTTGGTTTACTTTGTATTTAAGATAGTATTTTTTAATACTATTTATTGATTCTAAATTCCATAAAATTGTCTTTCATCCCAGTTAATAGCGACTTTTTAAATCAATTAAGGCTGCGATTGAAAATCACTTGCATTAATTCGGTAAATTCCTAGAAACTGTTGGTATAATAGGTAAACCTTCATTTCCGTCTGAACTTACAGACTGGACGGCAAAAAAGTAATTGTCTTTAGAATATGGTAAAGTCACTTTTAATTCTTTAGTGAAGAACTTTTTTTGCCAAACGTGACTTGTAGTTTCACGCATTAATACATAATAACCACCTAAACTTGTAGTGCGTGGCGCATCCCAAAATAAGGTGGTGGAATTACTTAAATCTGTAACTAACAGGGATACATCTCTTGGTTCTGGGGCAGATTTAGCCAAATTGGCAAGGCTACTTACGTTCATGGCGGTATTTTTCCTTAAATACTCAAAATCCATAAACTCTTCCAAATCACCATACTGAACACCGTTCTCCACCCTTAGGTCCTGATGTTGGTGAATATAATTTTCATTCATCTCTGTCACCCTCACTGCGGTAAAGCCCTGCTGTTGAAAAGGTGTTTGGTCGCCACCCCTTAAAAATCGATCCGGACGATTAATCAATATCACTTCCAAATTATCAATATAACGCTCCCCTATTTCTTTCATATAACGAGCTAACTGGCGCGAAGGTCCGTCATTTTCTAATCCTAAAGCCCTGATAGAAGCTGCTTTCTTTTCGTCCATTCCCAAAGCCGGTAAACCCTCACTGAATATCCTAACCTTTGTATTATCAATGATATTTGTTTCACTGCTGTTATTATTTCCAATCATATCATTGTTTAATACAGCGGTGATTTCCATGTTTCCTGCCTTCGCATTTCTAGCCATAAAGTCTGCACCCAACAAACCCTGCTCTTCCCCACAAAGCGCAACAAAAATTATCGTCGCCGGAAAACTATGTTTACTCATTACTCGTGCACATTCAATAACAGCTGCCGTTCCACTCCCGTCGTCATTTGCACCAGGAGAATCACCTATCCGGTCCATCACATCACTATTTCTACTGTCCATATGAGCACTAATTACAAAAACTCTCTTATCCGTAGGATCAGTACCTTTAAGGGTAGCTACCACATTTGTTAATACGGTGGTTACATCGATACGTCTACCATCGGCCTGGTGAGTACTGGTATCTAACTTAGCAGACATTCGGCCTTGACTTTCCGTTGCAAAAGCATTAAAGCGTTCCAATATCCACTCCCTCGCAGCACCAATTCCACGCTCGGCATCGCTTGTACTACTTAAGGTATTGCGGGTACCAAAGGATACCAGTTTTTTTATATTTGCCTGTAAAGAATCTCGAGAAACTTCCTTTACCATCAACTCAATTTGTGGGTCACGATTCACGATGCTTGTAGATTGCCCAAAAACGGAAGCAATTGAGCACATAGCAATAAAGATAAAGAAATAAGGTTTCATATATGATAAATTGAACTTGAAAAATTAAAGCAAAAAATAAAGATAAGAAAATTCGAAATTAAACCTCGAATCGTATAATATGGCAGCGCTAATAAGCATTCTCTTCTCCAGCGTAGGCCCAACTTGCCTGTTCTACTCCCATTTCTACAGTTAATTTTCGAATAAGTGATTCCAACATATCTTCTTGCCGGCCCACCGTTGAGAACTTGGTTTTAAGTACAATATCATCTTTATCCTCAATTCGCTTCCGTGAAATTGCCCTTAACAAATATTTATCAGAAGCATCAAGGTGGTTTACTATGAATGAACGAACCCGACTTTCAATATCTTCCTTACATACTATGGTCAATATATAGAAAGACTCCTCTTTTTTGGCTTTTTTATAGGAGGTTATTTTACTCAACTTGTCACTGATAGGGCGCATAATCAAATGGGTTGCTATTATGGCAACGGTAACAATCAAAGCCTCCAAAAACATGCCCATTCCTGCCAAACACCCTACGGCGGCCGAACACCAAATTGTCGCTGCCGTATTCAGGCCTTGAATATTTAACCCATCTTTCATGATTACACCGGCCCCTAGAAATCCAATCCCCGTCACAATTTGTGCTGCAATTCTGCCTGCATCTCCACCTTCTACCCCATTAATATGTACTGAAAGCAGAATATATGCAGCCGCTCCTAAAGATACTAGGGTATTTGTACGCAGACCAGCACTTTTTTGACGCCACTGTCGCTCAAAACCTATTGCGCCTCCAAGAAACAAAGCGCTGCCCAAACGCATCATAAAATCGGATGTCTCTAAAAAAGAAGTCTCAATCATGAATAAAATGATATTTAGATGAAGACGAAAATAAACAATTACAGTGATTTATTCACTAAATGAATCTGTCGCTCTGCATCATCGAACAGAGAAATGGGTGTATGTCAAATTAATTGTCTAGAATATAGAAATTCAGTTGTTTCTGAAAATAAATTATCCAACGATTGAACGTAATAATAAGGCTTAATTTAAACTACCTGTACGAACTAGGATTCGACGCGCTCGAGATGGAATGAGAAAGGTTCGAGAAAATTTCATTTCGACTTATAAGTAGCGGAAAAGAGAAGTCTAATACCAGAGATACCGTGAACGTATCCCCGTTTTTCTGAACTTGAAAAGTATGATTATTAGGGTAACAAAGATCAAGTTTGTCTTTTAATTTATGAAGTCCACTTCCTGTTGAAATACCGCTGTTCAACGGATTTATCTTATTTTTAGTTGAGATCGATAGACAATCATTTTTCATGCTTATACATAGCTTTGCATAACAACTCGGATCATAAAATATACCATACTTGAAAATATTCTCTACCAATAATAACAAGAGCATTGATGGTATTTGGATACCTGTCAAATCACCGCTGACAATAACTTTCACACTGGCTTTTCGTGTCAGGCGGATTTGGTTTAACGCTAAAAGATTATTTACCTGTTTTAACTCTTCTTGAAGCAAATATTAAACCATCAGGCGGCACTCCGAGGTAATAAACCATAATTTCATTCAAGATTTTCAATGCCCTATTTGCCTTTTTGGGTTTATGCTCGATGGTATATTCCAACATGGGCAACATATTATATATTATATGAGGGTTTAATGAGGCCTTTAGCCAACTTGTCCTTCTTAGGGCAACCAGCCTTTTCAGTCGGGCATTATCTCTCCAAATTTGTCTTTCCTTTCCTCTTTGATAAAAACCCCATAAAAACAGAAATGCTAATCCACTCCATAAAAATCCATGGAAAAATAAGAAACTGATATAAAAAAAATCAGTTATGCCGATCAAATACACCAGGCAGGTCAAGGTTAAGAATTCAAGTCCTAAAAGTAAAATAACATTATTCGTGAATTTCGGATACGTACCTGCATAACGGGGTAATATCCACAACATATTCAAATAAAAGAATCCTATTGTTACCAGAAAATGGACTGCGAAATCATCATTTCTCACAAATGTATTTCCGAAAAGATACACTTTAAATTGGAAATGAACAACAAATAAGAGGCTCCAAGCTATTATTTGGATGTACCACGGAATAACGAAATAATTCAGTATAGATTTCTTCATGTTTAATATTTAAATAAAACTATTTTCTTCGATTAGATACAACAGTGGAGAGTTTTTATAATATTGAATATATCTGTACATTTATATTCAAAGCGCGGCTATGGGATTTTGTATCAAATTAAAGGTACTAATTCATTTATTAATAACAAAATAGTTACAAGATAATTATTCTAAAAGCATCGCTTTTTTATTAAATATTTGCGCCTTCTATAATTTATGTTCTTAACTGAGTATCTATTTTTTCTATTACCTTCGGTTATGTTTTTCAAGAAAGTCGCTAATGCAGAATTCAATACACAAAGATGAAATCAAAAACAATCGTTTATGAAATACTATATCCTTCTAATTGTTATCTTATTAACTGCTTGTAAAACCCCCGAAAATAATATGAAATCGGAATTTGAAAATCTTTTTGACAATAAATTTGCTGATCACGAGCCGGGCGGAGTTGTCTTGGTCAAAAAGGGAGATGAAATTGTTTTCCTAAAAAGTTATGGAATTGAAGATCTAGAAACAGGCAAAAAAATAGATACCAATACCATTTTTAATACCGGCTCTATTTCCAAAACATTCGTTTCCAACGGGATACTAATGCTCGCGGAAGCCAATCTTTTATCCCTTGAAGATAGTCTACATCAGTACTTTAAAGATTTTTATAAGGAAGATATTGCAAAGACAGTAAAATTGAAGCACCTACTGACTCATACTTCCGGTTTGCCCGATTTAAGAAAGGTAGACGAGAATACTGAATTTTATTTAACAGCTAAAGACGAGGAAAACTTTCAACCCATCAAACATACAGAAATGTTGAACTTTGAACCAGGGAAAGAATTTGACTATTCAAACCCTGCATTTAATGGATTAGCGCTCATCATAGAAAAAGTAACTAAACAGCCATGGCAAAGATTCATTAATGAGAATATCTTTAAGCCATCCGGGATGAACCATAGCAAAATTACTGACGGTTCATATCCCCATGAAGGAGTTGCTCATGCATATACGCCAGTTAATGGTGTTTTCATGGAAGATGATTATGGTGAATATCCAACTTTCGCTGCGGCGGGAAATGGCGGTGTTTGGAGTTCAATTCTTGATCTGGCCAAATACGAAAAAGCACATCGCAATGCTATATTCTTAAGTGCAAAAACAGTTGAAAAATCACGAACGATATTGATTCCAGAAAACTGGGAAAGCACAGAAAAACCGGATGTTGGCTATAGCTGGTTTATAGCAGAAAAAGACCATCAATCGAATGATCTAGGCGTTAAGATAATTTCACATACTGGCTGGCAAGGTGGTTTTCGGGCATTTTACATTTCTATTCCTGAAAAGGATATTTTATATGTGGGCTTATTTAATCGTCCAATTACTAACTTATCAGAATCATACAACCCTTTTACTAATACAGCAGAAAACTTATCAGATGTTCGGGTAAGAGGACTAAAAATTCTAGAGCGATATAATTGGCTGGGAGAATAAAGACTTGAGAAACGAATCATCCCACAAAGAAAGTTACACATTACAATGCAAATAAGCAAGTCACTCAATCAGCTTAGGCGCAGCTTGTTAATGAAAGGGTTAAAAACTTTTAAAATTAAATATTGTATTTGAATCAATGATCTTAATTCGTATGTTTATGTAACAAATCATTTCATATGAACAGAATCTACTTCATCCGCTTTTCCACCATTTTTATTTGTTTCCTTTTTGCATCCTTAATGGGGCTTGCTCAATCCAGAACTAATCAATTAATTCAGGTATTGGTAACACCGGATAAAGCCGACTGGAACTATAACTTAGGAGAAGAAGTAAGCTTTAAAGCTACGGTACTCAAGCACCATGTGCCAATAGAAAATGCAGAAGTTAGCTATACCATAGGGCTTGAAAAGATGCCAGCAATGCAATCGGGCAGTATTAATCTAAAAACAGGATCTGCTGTTGTTGGGAAAAAGACGAAACTTAACCAGCCTGGTTTCTTAAGGTGTGAAGTTAAAGTGATGGTCGATGGAGAGGAATATCGAGGTATCGCGACTGCGGCATTTGCACCAGAATCCATTAAGCCCACGCAGGTATTACCTAATGATTTTAAGACATTTTGGGATGACGCAATTAAGCAAGCCGCTAAGTTGCCATTAGATGCTAAACTAACTTTATTGCCTGAGCGTAGCACGGAAACTGTAAATGTGTATCAGGTAAGTATACAAAACCATGAAAATGGAGCGCGCGTTTACGGTATTTTGGCTAAACCTACAAAGGAGGGGAAATATCCAGCCATTCTTCAAGTACCTGGAGCCGGCATCAGGCCCTATGCTGGAATTATAGATCTCGCTGAAAAAGGAATCATTACGCTTCAAATAGGAATTCATGGTATCCCGGTAACGTCAGAAGTAGGATTATATAACAATTTGGGCGCGGGAGCTCTGAAGAATTACCAGTTTTTTAACCTTGACGATCGCGATCAATATTATTATAAAGGAGTTTACTTAGGATGTGTAAGGGCTGTGGACTATCTTTCTTCACTACCTGATTTTGACGGAACTAATTTACTTGTATGGGGTGGCAGTCAGGGCGGCGCCTTGGCAATTGTAACCGCTGCATTAGATGCACGTGTAAAAGGATTGGTAGCTCTTTATCCCGCATTAAGTGACCTAACCGGTTACCTCCATGGACGAGCTGGAGGTTGGCCGCATATGTTCAACCAATCCAACGCAGCCTTTATGGCTAAAGAAGACAAGATCAAGGTGTCCGCCTATTATGATGTAGTTAATTTTGCTCGCCTCGTTAATGTACCAGGATTATATACTTGGGGTTATAATGATGAAACATGCCCTCCCACCTCCTATTATGCGGCCTATAATTTAATCCAAGCGCCTAAAGAACTTTATTTAGTTCAAGAAACTGGCCATTGGACTTTCCCTGAGCAACATACCAAGATTCAGGAATGGGTATTAGAGAAGTTTGCGAAAAGGTAGGGGTGCCAATCCCTACAATAGCTTTTTCCCTAATTCTTTCCCGAAGCGGTAACCCAGTCCTATTTCATGGGTATTGTTTCCCTTGTTAGAGCGACCATAGGATTCTGTTCCAAATTGGTAAGAATAACCTAAGCGCAGGTTGCCGCTGGCGTAAAATGAAAGCTGTGTACCCATTTCCTTGTTGGTTCCGTAGCTTAGGCCCAAACCCAAGGCGTCTTGGATATACAATGTTGCCGAAACGTCCACTGAATTAGGAAGCCCTTTTATCCGTGTGCCCATTACCACCGGCTTAATCTTGAATGAATCGCCCAAGTTTGCTAAATAGCCGGCCATAAAATAATAGGGTGTATTATAATGTTGCTCAGCTCTCTTGGAACCGATGCCTAGTTCTTGAAAGCTTAACTGTGGCGCTGAAAAACCAACAAAAAAGTTCTCTGGACGGTAATACATTAGCCCTAGACCCAGAATCCCCGACGTTTCCAAGATGTCCTCCCGGAAATGCGGGTCTATCCCGTCTAGCCCAGAATACAATGCTTCATAGCGGCTGATGCCGGCACTCAATGAAGCCGATAAATAGGTCTCATTTTCTGATAAGCGGACGGATTTGGCAAAAAATGTAACTAAGTTAATCAGTTTTTCTGGGCCAAAGCTATCATAAGAAAGATGTAGACCTGTGGCCGCATTTATGGAATGAAAAGGCAGATGGCCATTAAGCACCATTGTTGTAGGAGCTCCGTCTATCCCAACCCATTGTTTCCTAACCACGGCATTTACTGAGCCATCAGAAGCATCGGACAAGTACCAACTTGGATTGAAAGGCCCCATATTATCCATGTACTGCCCATAAGAAAAATGCTGTTGAGCAAAACCGCCCATTGGCAGCATCGCCATTCCTAACAAGCATAGCTTGATCGCTTTGCCGAAACCCATTGCCTTTACAAGGCTGAACCCTAAATTTTTTGTTTTTGTTAAAACCATAAAGTATATTTTCCTTTTTATCTATTTATTTATTTATTTATCATCCCGCAACCCGCACCCTCTTGACCCGCAATTCGTACCTCCTATCTCTTACCTAGCACCCCGTACCTCTAAAACCTCATCGCAAACCACCCTTTCTTCACTTTCCTTTCCCGTCCATCATTATATTCCAGCACATAAAAATACGTCCCTTGTTGGAGCAGACCGCCAGAGCTGTTGAAATTTCCTACACCACGGAATACCTTTAATTCATTATCGTATCCATTCATCTCAAAAAGCTTCAGACCATTTCGTGCAAGAACAGTCAGTTTATTATCAGGATAATCCTTAATGCCTTCAAGAATCAAGAAGTCGTTAATACCATCACCGTTCGGCGAAAACGCTTGGTGTACTCTTATTCGGTTATCATCCATGTCGGTAGCATCTACTACTTTCACTGTAATGTTTACTGGTTGCGCTTTTTCGTGGTTTTTATCCCCTTCCTGACTGGCCGTCAGACGTACCGTACCCAAGCGGTGGATAAGCAGGTCACCACCGTGAACTGCTGCAACAAGGTCGTCATCCCCTGTTACCGTGACGGGAAGGCCGCTACTCGCGTTGGCGTTCAAAGCAATTCGGCCTGCATTACGCTTTACCGTACCAATCTCCGCAATATTGATGTGCTGCTGGGCCTTATTAATTGTCAAGGTGCCGGTCATTGTTCGATCCTGATAGTTCGGATGGGAAGCACGTGCAGTGACGGTATAGCTGCCGGCATCGGCATGACCATTGTTGTCGTATACAACCGTTGAACCCTGCGGCAAATTATCAATTACCAGATTGTGCGCTTTTCCGTCAAAAACAACCGTTTTGCTATTCAATACCAAGTTCGCAAATCCATCGCTCTGACCAATATTGAGCCGCACTGTCAGCGCCGCAGCTTCGTAATTGGTACTCTCTTTAGCAGATATTATAATTGTGTAATTACCTGCTTGCGTATAGCTTTGTTGCGGACTATACTTCAGATCGGTTTCCTTATGGTTCAGGCTTGCGACTATGTTCTTCGCTGTTCCGTCATAGATGTGTGTTTGCGCCGCGTCAGCCTTAATGGTAGCTGTTGCTTTTCTGATCAGCAAACTGACTGTTTCTGAAACCGCCTTGAAATTAGCAGTTTCTGGGGCGGTGATAATTATCGAATAATTCCCCGCGTCCGCATAACCTCGTTGTGTACTAAATGTAAGTATAGTTTCTTTATGGTTCAATACTGCCGTCACATTTTTAATTGTTCCGTCGTAATCATGCGTCTGAATCGCATCGCTAGTTATTGTAGCAGGTGCTTTATTAATGGTAAGTACCGCCATTAAGTCCAGATCAACGTAATTTGGTTGACTAATGGTAGCGAAAACGTTATAAGTGCCTGCATTGACTTGCCCGTTGTTTACGTAGGTCACCCTTGCTTCGTTTGGCAAGTCGAAAATCTCAAGGTTATGGCCTTCACCATTATAAATAACAGTCTTCCCTTCGAAACTAATTCCATCGATCTCTGCAGGTGTAATCAATAGACGCCCCGGAACAAAACTAAGCACATAATTATCTTCCAACGCTAATGTTCCCTGTTGGATTGTGTATTCTCCAACATTCGCTCCCGCCACACGGACAAGTCCACCTGTAAATTCATCGGTTCCGATTAATGCCGAACTTAATGTATAAGTCAGTTGCGGATCACTTTGACCATATACTTTGCTTTTATTATCCGCGGTCACTGTCAGGGCTTTGGCCATAATAACTCCTGTCGTACTAGCAGTAGTGGTCGTTAAAATGTAATTATCTTTATCAATACCGTCCAATACAAAGTCGCTTACCGTAATCATTTTATTAGTGCCTGCGTTCACATTATCGTATGTAGCCCTTCCACCAACGGTCACCACATCATTAATTTCCAATCCGGTTATAACATAGTTCTGTGCATTCAGAGTTGCCACACGGCTGTTGTCGTAGACCTTCGTAATCGCCGGGTTGTTGTTTAAAGTTAAGGTAATACCTTTAGGAGTAACATCTCCTGTTGTACTTGCCGAAGTGGTTCTTAAGCTGTAATTATCTTTATCAGCTCCGTCCAATACAAAGTCTGTTACCGTAATCACTTTATCTATGCCTGCGTTCACATTATCGTATGTAGCCGTTCCGCTAATGGTCACCACATCATTAATTTCCAATCCGGTTACAACATAGTTCTCTGCATCCAGAGTTGCCAAATCGCTGTTGTCGTAGACTTTCGTAATCTCCGGGTTCTTGTTTAAAGTTAGAGTAATATCCTTCGTCGTTATGGTTCCTATAGTCCTAGCGCTAGCATTTGATAAACTGTAAAACACTTTATCATCACCGGTCAATTCCATTCCGACAATTGTAATTTCTTTATCCGTTCCAACGTCTTTGGTATCATAACTTGCGGAAGTAAAAACCAAACTTACCTGATCGGTTCCTACCAGTCCAGCCGCTGCATCCAAGTCCCCAAAAGAAAGGGTTGCAGCCGTAGTTCCGTCATAAACTTTAGACACGTTTACTGCAATGGGTTTCAATTCCTTTTTAACCACTTTCAATGTTTTTTTCACCTCAACAGCAGGGTCATATTCAGAATTCCCTGGCGCATTAAATGTCACTTCTACTTCACCGATACTGATGATACGGATTTTGCCATCAATAAGCTCTACGATACCATTATCAATAGGAACCGAATAGATAACTTCTTCTATCGCTGTTGCTGGATAAAAATCCGCATCGCCATAAGTACTGATAATCTCATCCTCTATTAAATTATTAAAAACAAAATGCTGTTGCTTCATCTGGCGCTCGTGAGCACCCATATCAATTAACTCATCAAAAATCCGCGACCGTCCCGAAAGATCGTACATCATTTCCGACAAATCAGGATCTTTGCTAGGGAGGAAATAATCGTTGTTTCCTTTATTTACGGCGGGGCTGCCTACTCCCAATAGCAATTGATTCGCTTCGAATAATGGATTAGCATCAATATTACCACCTCCGTCTATACCCACAGTCTCATTCCAAAGATCACTGCCTCCACTTTGTTCTACCAAGCTAGCAGAAAATATTGGCATAGGCACATCCATTGCCTGAACCGAACGCTGTGTAGTTACGTCTGTACTAATAGTGCTTGTCGAATTGGCGGCTTTATTAGAAAAGTTTAGTCTATCTAACAGACTCCCCACATCGAATATACTTGCAGGGTTACTGCGAGCTTTCATTAAGGTATATTCATTTCTTTTGTTGATAATTGCATCATTTCCATTGTCATAAATGATGCTGTTTCGTATTTCAGGCGACGAGTTTATAGTATATAAAGCCCCTCCAAGTTGAGCTATATTTTGAGAAATAGTCACATTGGTTAAAAACGCTCGATCTGTATCTTGAATAAAAATACCTCCTGCCGGCCCCATAGCAGTATTTCCTATAATGGCGGAGTTGGTTAAGTTAAGAGATCCTCCAATATGCGTAATTCCACCAGAACCAATCTCAGCGTTCTCTTGAGTTGATTGATTGCCGTTAATGGTTACACGGTTCAAGTTTGCATTTCCACTATTAGCAATTCCACCCATTAAGTCAGCTATGTTTTCATTTATAACAACATCTGTAAAATTTATCGATGCGCCTACGTTATATATTCCACCAACACCAAAAGCTGTATTCCTACTTATGGAACCACCCGTCATTTGCAATGGAGAATACATATTAAAGATCCCCCCACCAATTCCATCTAAACTAATGCCTGTTCCCTCTGCACTATTCTCGTTTATTAATACGTTGGTAAAAATTGGTGAAGAATTTAAATTTAATACTCCACCGCCCATTATTGCTTTATTTCTTTGAATTATCACATCCTTCAAAATAGGTGAAGATTCAAAAGTAAGTAAACCTCCACCCGCCAATTTCATCATGAATACAAAATTGGTAATATCCTCAGTACCGTCGTCATTACTAAAATTCTCAATATTGGCATTTCCTCCAATTATTGTAAAACCATCTAGTAGCGCAGTACCAACATCCCGGAAAGCGATCACCACATGGTGCGCATTTTCAGTATGATTGCTAAAATCATTAAGGTTATCATTTCCTGCAAAATCACCGCTTAAAATACTTTTGAATAATTTTGTATTACGCACGTTTGGATCATCTCTGCCGTTTTCTGGATCAAATCCTCCAAATAGCTGGACATCTTTAACCAAGACAAATGCATTATCGCGGTCTTCCACATTGGCAGCACTCATATTATCTGCACGGTATAAAGGAGTATATGTTCCTTTAGCGACATATATCTTCAAGGGATTAATTTCATCCCAGCTGTTCGCTCCAAGTTCAACCTTTTCCTGCGCCCACTTTAAAGCATCTGCCAGCTCTGCAACGGCGTTGGGCCAAGAATTCCCAAAGCCAGTATAGCCGGTGGCATTCACATTTACACTTTTATTAACGTACAAGATGTTATCCACGCTGGGTTCGATGATTCTTTTCTCGTGTTTCCCGATCCATTGCAGATAAGGTTGCGATATCCTTTCATCAATTGCCCATACCGCATCAAAATCCCATTCATCAGCGAAGGTTGCTTTTTTACGCATAGCTCCATTGTCCTTGCCTATGGCTGGGCCAGCACTTGTCGCTTGGTTAGAGGTAGTTGTATTCCAGTAGGAATGTTCAATAATGCTTCCATTATATCCAACTAAGCCACCGATGTCCTCTTTTCCACTTACAACACCTGACGAATAACTGTTTCTAATAATCCCTGATGAATTATCGCCTACCAAGCCACCAACATACTTAGATCCTTCAACAGAACCATGGCTATAGCTATTGATAATTGTAGCGCCAAATTGATTTGTTCCCACCAAACCCCCAAGCTGGTTACTCGCAAAGCTAAAATCATTTCCAATAACCGAAACTCCTGAAAAAGAAACCTCTATTTTCCCTGGTTGAGAATTGCCCCCTACTAGTCCGCCTACAGTGCTATGGCCTTTTACCGTACCGCTTAAGGTTGCACAGTTGAGTATTTCCCCCCTATTATAACCTACTAAAGCACCGATAAAAGTTGCATTTTCTGTAAATTGGATATCGGTTTGGTTTAAGCGAATGTTTTGCAAGCTTGCACCCGCCTCCGTTTGAGCGAAAAGTCCTTGCGAAAGAGCGACTGTACCGCTTATCTTTAGATTAGAAATACTAAAGCCATTACCGTTATAACTGCCAGAAAAGTTTGCACTTGATCCAATCGGCACCCAATTAGGGTAGTCCGAAAGGTCGATATCAGCAGTCTGCTCGTAATAGCCATCTAAAGGATAATTGGCATCAACTCCAATTTTAGCTAAGCTTTCTGCATCTGAGATGGCAATGGTTTTTAATAATAAATGCAGTGTACTTTCCTTTTGGATATTATAATCGGCTAGTGTATTTCCATCTTCTAACAATTTCCCTGCAAAAACTAGTCGCTGTTGGTCAGGTGGAATGCCTTCTTTATCTTGAATCTTTTGTTTTACAGTTTCAATCAAATCGATAGCTTCAACTTCCAAGGCGATGGTTTTACCCGTTAGCGTTTTCACGAAAATCTGCATCGCCGCAACTTCCATAAAGCTAAACAGCAGCACCAATAACAAAATGCCTGCGGTTTTATAAGGTAAAAAAGTTAAGTAAAATTTTTTCATAAATTTGTTTTAGCATCCGTCTTTAGATTCCCCAAAATAGACGTTGTAATATTTATTGCATTATTTTTTTCATTTTCCTATTCCTTGTTCCCTTAAATTTGTGACATCCACTTCAGCTTCTTTAGGATAATTTTCTGTGAAAGTAATAAAATTTATGTGAAATAATATACGGCTAATGTTATTGTAGTAAATTATTAAGAATGACGAAAGAAAATTAGCAAAAATAAAAAGGCGAAATAAGTATTTATTATGGCTTTTAAGCTAAGCTGTTTCCTTGCTTTCATTGTTTTCACTAATATTTCCTTAAGGACAATTTGTAATGATTAAGCTTTCGTGGGTTACTTCAATGGTTTCTACCGCTACTTCATTTCCTTCAGATTTCATGTCTGTACAGGTAATTTTAGTGGGCCAAGCATTATTGAGCGACCATACTATTTTAGGCGCTCCGTCCTCATCTAGCAGGCTAATCACAACGGATTGCCTTTCAATGGTACTCATTTCGATCTGGTTAAACCAATCCCAGAAGGCATTGCCTTTTTCAAACACACCTTTTCTCAAGGTTACTTTTCCTGATTTCTTGGTACTTGGTATTTCCTCTGTGTCAAGGCCTGAAACCTCCTGAAAATCGACCTCTGCCTCACCAATCTTTACTCGAAAGTAAGACTTGGGTGAAGGCCATACATTATCTTGTTTTTCTGTTGCCATATTTTTAATTTTTTTACCTTTCAGTACTTATTTTATTCTGCCGCTTTCACTTTCAAGAGCTGATTGTCTCGCGCGATGCTCTTTTGTAGCCCCACTGCTAAATCTATAACTAAAACTAAGCCTTACTTGTCTTGACTCAAAATAGCCATAGTTTGAAGAGACAAAGCCGGGGAAATTTTGGGTATATCTGCTCTGGCTACCTTTGTAGATATCATTGACAGCGATTCTGACTGTCGCCTTGTCTTTCAGCAGTGTCTTTTGCAAGCCAAGATCCACCTGACTGACCGCTCTGCTAACAGTATTTGCGCCACTCAGTCTCTTCGAATTATAGGTGGCGGATACTTCCGCCTTCATCTTAAACGGGAGCTGAAATGATTGTAGTAAGCTTACACGTCCCGCCAGCTGTTCCAGGTCAAAGCTCCTATATTGATCAAAGGAAACATCATTCTGAATATAATAAAGTAAACCATTGAACGTAACATCCCACCACGGTTTGGGGCTAAAATTCTGTGTCAAGGACAGAGACCAGTGTTTTTGAGTCCCAAGATTTTTATTGATCATCACAATTTTCTCCCTTTCGAGTGTATCCGTCACTCTAGCATTGAATTGATCAGTGTAAGCGAAATTGAACGTAACAACTGTTGAATTTTTCAACGCATACATCAGGGTCAAGCGCTGGGTTAATGCCGGATTTAAAAATGGGTTACCTTGCCAAAAGGACAATTCATCCAGCATGTAGATAAAAGGGTTCAGATCCTGATAGGCGGGCCTTTCAATCCGTTTAGCATAAGAAAAAGAAACATTATGATTTTCTGTTGGTTGCATGCTAACCGAAAAGAACGGAAAGAAATCGGTGGAATTTCTTTTTATCTTCTCCTCGATTTCTGCTCCATTTTCTGTATAAAAAAGGGCACCCTCAGAATCGGATATTTCCATTCTCAAGCCCGCTTGGAACGACCATCTCCGTATGGACCGCTTATAGTCTAGATAGGCACCTGTTGTGCGTTCGTCAAACTGAAAATCATTTGAACGCCGACTATCGAGACTATCCGGTCTTGGACCGACATGATAAAACCGTGAATCGTTTACAGAACCAATCCGCGAATACTTTATTCCCGATTCAAGTTTACCATCCCATAAATTCATCGAATAATCAATCTTTGTCCCTTTTAAATCAATATCTATCCCATTGAGTGTGCGATACAAATTCTCATCCGTAATCGTTTCATGATTATCTGTATAGATATTTGATTGTAGGTTTTTATTCCATTTATCAAAAAGGCCGTAATCCGCATCTACAGTTAAAACACGTCCAAGTGTATCTTCATATTTGTAATTTAAATTGAAGTTGTAACGCGCGGTACCCTGTCCGTAATAATCATTGGTAGCTTCAAGAGACTCATCAATGACGGATGACGTAAGAGTGCCGATATCGGTTCTGGTATCGGTCAGGCCCCCGCCATAAATAAAATTGCCATTTGCGAAAAAGCCGATGCTATGCTTATCATTAAGAGAATAATCTAAACCCATCTGTGTAGACATTTTCTGACGTTTGTCTACATCGTCAGTATGACTATCGTAGGATTTTCCATTCTGTTGACGGTTGGTCCCGTATATATAATTATAATTGCCCAGTGTATGGCTATAATTGCCAAATACATTTATTTTATTAACCCTGTAATTAAAGGCAATGTTCTGAAGCTGTTTTGGACTGACCCCATAAACTACACTACTGGAGATATTACCGTTTAGACCCTTTACCAAAATCTTTTTGGTATTAATATTTATTATGCCGGCTGATCCAGTGGCTTCAAATTTGGCGGTGGGACTATTAATTATCTCAATAGACTTGATATTGTTGGATGACAGGGATTTCAAGAGATCGGTGAGCTCTGTTCCCGAAAGAAAAGACTGTTTCCCGTCTAATAGAATCTGTACACCACTTTTACCATTAAGGGTAATGTTGGCTTCATTTTCAACGTATACACCTGGGGCCCGTTTCAATGCCTCCAATGCCGAAACATCTTGCCCACCAATAGTATTCTCCAGATTATAGGTAATGGTCCCGCCATTGATTGTCAGTATTTTTGCTTTCCCCCTAACCTCTACTGCTGCGAGGCTGTTTTCTAGTCTAGTGAGACTGATATTTCCCATATCAATATCATCTAACATAAAAAATGGAGATTGATAATCTTCGTGTCCGAGGTGTTTTATGTTTATTGAATATTCGCCTGGTGTCCTATACAGAATATGGAAACTGCCAAGGCTGTCGGTGATCGTGCTGAAAACCAATTTTTGATCAATATCATGTAAGCTTACTGTGGCGGAAGTGATCGGAAGCATTGTGTCATCAACAATGAGCCCAGCAATAGTTTTATTGCTTTCCTGGGCGTGAAGTCCAGTACTCAGAAGCATAACAAAACATATTAATAAAAATCGAAAAAGAAATGGTAAACCCATCAAAAGCTTGTTCTTGTAGGCATATTATAACTTATGGGTAACTAAAATACTGCTTTCTCATTTCTTATATTTGTTTAGGCCCGGCTCCCTGCTGTGTAAACACCAAATCTCCATTCATTTGTATCATAACAAAGATATAAGGTTAATTTATATTTTTTAATTTTTTAACGAAAAAACATATTGCGATACCTCCTCCCTCCAAGTGCACCATCCTTCCTCCCCTTACCCCCCTTATGGGTGATACACTTTTAAAAGGGGACAACGATTGTGTGATACATCACAAAGGAGTACAGAGTAAGTGTACTAGGTCTTGAGAACATTACATCACAAACGAACATTCTTTCAAATGAATGGTTGTTTTGATAACATGATGTGATCCATAATTCTCAATTGATGACAAATCCAACGCTAAGCAGTGTTACCGGGAAATGGATCATGGTTTCCGTGATCTTGGCTTCCGCTATGGCTTTCATTGATGGAACAGCGTTGAACGTTGCATTGCCTTCTCTTCAAAAAGACTTAAATGCCTCTGGTATTGATCTTTTTTGGATATTAAATTCCTATCTATTAATGCTTGCTGCACTTATTTTAACGGGAGGATCATTGGGTGATAAACTTGGCAGAAAAAAGATATTCATGATAGGCATCGCCATCTTTATTCTTGGCTCAGCATTCTGTGGTTTTTCTCCAACTGTTCCCTATTTAATTGCCTCACGTGCATTACAAGGACTTGGAGGAGCGCTAATGATTCCCGGAAGTCTTTCCATTATCACTGCCTCATTTGAAGAAGAAAGAGGAAAAGCGATAGGCACCTGGTCTGCAGTAACTACTTTAGTCACCATGGGCGGCCCCCTCCTAGGCGGCGCACTTGCCGATGCCGGCCTTTGGCGGTTAATATTTTTCATTAACGTTCCCATCGGAATCGCCTCCTTGATCATTCTTTGGTTTAAAATACCTGAAAGCACAGATGAGCAATCCGATCATTCTATAGATTACTTCGGATCAATTGCTATTATCACCGGGCTTGCATTGTTGACTTATGGTTTCTTAACAATACCGAATACTGGATTCAACAATGTGAAAGTATATTTTTCAATTGGCATTGGGATAATTGCACTCATCCTTTTTGTTCGAATTCAAAAGACGAGCAAACATCCGATGTTACCGCTACATTTATTTAAAAACAAAACTTTCACTGGAGCTAATTTACTTACCTTCTTTCTATATTCAGGATTATTTGCAGGGGGGCTATTTCTCACCTTGAATATGGTGCAAATGCAGGGCTATAGCCAATTACAATCCGGGCTTAGCTTATTACCCTTTACAGTGTTGATTGTTCTATTATCAAGATGGTCGGGGTCTTTGGCCGACAAGTTTGGTTCGCGCCGCTTCTTAATTGGTGGTCCTTTGTTGGTAACTGTCGGTTTATTACTATTATCATTTGTAAAGAACACCCACGGACCAGCGGATTTTTGGCTTACTTACTTTCCAGGAATTTTCATATTCGGATTGGGCATGTCTATAACAATTACACCCTTAACGTCCACAGTTATGGGTGCTTTGCCTAACCATTATTCCGGAACGGCATCCGGCATCAACAATGCGGTCACGCGTATTTCAAATGTTTTTTCAAATGCTGTTGTAGGCGCCCTAGCCGTTCTCTTTTTTGCAGTTTTTTTAACTAGAGAAGTAAATCAGATTTCATTTAAGGAAAATGTAAAAACACAAGTTATTCAACAAGCAGCAAATCTGGGAGATGCTAAAGTTCCAGCGATTGTTTCAAGTAAAAATAATAAAGAAGTGGAGCATTTGTATAGAGAAGGATTCATCAAAACCTATACACTGGTAATGCGTATTAGTGCTATCTTAGCTTTTGTTGGTGCCTTAATGGCTTTTGTATTTATCCGCGAATAACAATCAGTCTCCAAATACACTGTCTCTATCGCTAAACTTGGAAATAAAGTGCTACCATACTGATTAGGAAACTGATAAAACCGCCTTGGAAGTCCCGGCAGAGATACCCTGCGTGCCCGCACCAAGAACCATAATTGTAAACTATACTTAGCAAACTATGCTTGTAAACTATACCTGAAAGCACAATAGACCATAACCTCAATTGTGGCCTTGGAAGTCCCGGCAGAGATACCCTGCGTGCCCGCACCAATTAACATAGGGACTTACGCAGCCACGAGTTTATTCATTAGTGTTTGTTTTTTTTGTATTCATGAGCTCCCTTCGGTCGGTTTTTTGTTACTTTTTTAGCGGAAAAAAAAGTAATGACTATGCTAACACGCCATACCTGAAAGCACCTAAGACCATAACCACAAATGTGGCCTTGGAAGTCCAGGCAGAGATACCCTCCGTGCATGAGCGTTATATTCATTACTGTTTGTGAGTTATTCTAACCTCATGATGGTTTTTGCGGAAAAAAAAGTAAATAAATTCTTTACACCGCCCTTATTAAATACTAATAATATTAGCATATATTTGCATGATGGAACTGGTACTATATAAGAGAAAAGAAGGAGATGTTTTGATTCCTTTGTTTACGGAACGTATTCATGCAGGCTTTGAAAGTCCGGCAACGGATTACCAAGAGGAAAGAATTGACTTAAACAGTTACGTCACCAAATATCCTGAAGCAACCTTTTACGCCAAAGTTTTGGGAGAATGCATGACCGGTTCAGGTATTTTTGAAGGGGACCTATTGGTAGTAGATAAATCAATATCTCCCAAAAACGGGGATGTGGTTGTCGGAATATTGGATGGTGAGTTTATTTTACGTGCCTATTTTCAATATAATAATGAAGAATACCTCATGCCGGATAGCCCCTTCTATGAACCCATAAAAAGAACGGAAAGCACTCACTTTGAAATTTGGGGAGTTGTACCCTTCACTATTCATAACCAACAAAATTATAGAAATGTTCGCCTTAATAGATTGCAACAACTTTTACGTCAGCTGTGAGCGTGCTTTTCAGCCCATACTCCAAAATAAAGCAGGCGTCGTGCTTAGCAATAATGATGGATGTGCCATTGCCCGTAGCCAAGAAGCTAAAGACCTCGGCATTAAGATGGGTGCACCCTATTTTCAACTGAAAGATACACATAAAGAGGTTTGGGTACGGTCTTCCAATTACCCGCTATACCATGACATGATGCTCCGGGTTACTTCTATAATCCGTAAGTTTTTCCCTGATCAGGAAATCTATTCAATCGATGAATGCTTTTGCGATTTGGCTGGCTATGATTACCTAGATCCTGAACAACTGGCCATAGAACTGCGAGCTGAAATATTAAAATGTACGGGCATCCCTGTGTGCATTGGTGTGGCAAGAACGAAAACGCTATCAAAAATCGCCAACCGGATAGCCAAAAAGAAAACGGATAACGGGGTTTATTTCCTAGACACAGAAGAAGAGGAAAAAAAGGCACTCCAAAATACAGAAATTGGCGATGTATGGGGAATAGGCAGGCAACATGCAAAACGGTTGATGGCCATAGGCGTCGTTAACGCCTTCCAATTTGTAAAACTACCTGCTTCCTTTGTTCAAAAACAAATGACCATTGTTGGCTTAAGGATGTGGAGGGAGCTGAATGGGGAATCTTGCATCCCAATGGAGTATATACGTGAAGCTAAGAAAGGGATCGGTACCTCTCGCTCATTTGGAAAGCCTGAAACCGATTTAAATGTTATGTTAGAAGCGGTCGCAACATATGCATCAATCGCTGCATTAAAGCTGCGCAATCAAAATTCGGTATGCGGCAAGGTGGAAGTTTATACCCATACCTCGAGGTTTATTCCCGATCCTGATAAATACTTTTCTGCTGCAATGGACCTTAAATTGCCTACTCCTACATCAAGTACGGCAGAACTGATCAAGGTGGCTAAATACTTATTGAAAAAAATATTTAAACCGGGCTATCGCTATCAAAAGGTTGGCATTATGCTTACTGATATAAGGCCGGACAACCAGGTGCAGCAGTCTTTATTTGATAAGAATGCCGAAACACGACAGAAGATGACTGATGCACTTAAAGTGATGGATAGGTTGAACCAGCGCAACGGGCGTGATACGGTTAGGCTTGCCGCATCTGGTTATGAAAGGAAGTGGACAATGAGGCAAAACTTTCTTTCCAAAAAATACACAACGGATATTAGAGAGGTTTTGATTGTAAAAGCAAAATAATATTTTGTATCTTAGTTTCATGTGCTACCAATCATTACCGTTATATGTGCTATCATACTTCAATCCCCAGTAAAGCGAAATTAGTTAAAGAGTTGCCTGAATATCAGATCAACATTAACTGGGACGATCTCTATCATGTATCGGGCTTTACACGGCCTTTTCTCCCAGTCACCACAAATGCAAATTTACGAACCGTTGAATCGGCGCAATGGAAGTTGCTTCCTTTTTGGGTGAAGACGGAAGAAGAAGCGAAGAAATACGCCAATACCTGTAACGCTGTTTCTGAGGACGTTTTTGAAAAAGGATCCTACAAACATTATATTGAAAAATATCGTGGTTTGTTATGGGTTGACGGGTTTTACGAGCCCCACAAAAATAAGAATGGGGAAAGCGAAAACTATTACATTTACCTACCACAAAAGAGAATTTTTTCAATAGGAATCGTAATTGCGCCTTGGTTGAACAATGAAACCGGTAAGATCACAAATACCTTTGCTGTGCTTACCACAAAAGCCAATGATATGTTGGCCGAAATACACAACGAGAAGAAACGTATGCCCTTGATCATTGCTCCAGACGATCGTGATGAATGGCTAGAAGCAAAAGGCAAGCACGAAATCCAACCCTTCTTTAAGCCCTTTAACGGCTTGCTTGAAGCCCATAAAGTGTATCGGGTAACTGCGGATCGAACAGGGAATACAAATAGAGCCGATATCCAAAATAGATTGGACTGAGAGCAGATTGCATTGACAGGCGATCACCTAAACGCAGGCAAACATCGTCAATTTTTGGAAATCATATTAACTAAGACTGACGATTCGCATTCAAGTCTGCTAAACACTTCGTAAGTCAGACAAGTATACAACTTAGGATGTTTCAATTCGGCAGTATTCAACTTACGATGATATGGTGGCCATGAAGGTAAAGGCCTTTCTAGCATTTAGTTTACCCAGCTTTGTGTATATAGCTTATTTTTAGTATCTTTGTATCAATATGAACAAGAAAAAAATAGATAAAACCGTTGTCATAAAAGCAGCATCCAAAATGGTAGCTGAAAAGGAAATGGTACGTTCTTATTTAAAAGGCAAAGTTTCTATTGAAGAATTAAAGGAAAATGGAATCAAATTTGCCAAGCCATTATAATTACAGCTTTGACCAAGCTACAAATTCCTATATCTTCATTACCAAAAAGAATATTATTTACAGGGTTGCTTTCATTGTTGACGAGACATTGAATACTATTACTGATTCCAAGCAATTTGATGGGGTATACCAAATTATAATAGAAAAAGTTACTGAGGAAATTGATGCGTTTGATGCTAGAGTAGCCAAAACAATAGACCATTTAATCTCTGATTTTTTCTCTATTGAAATCAATGCACTGATTTATGTTTGTACAGATACAGATGATAAAGGCATTGTAAGGTTTAAGGTTTTTGACAGATGGTACAGGCAAAGCACTACTAGAACCCAAATAGGGAAAATTGACACCGTAATTTCTTATTCTCTCCATGGCAAGACTGAGGAAATCCACTCTTCTCTGCTTTACCATCATGCTAACCCCCGAAAAGGAAAGTTTGTCAAAGCATACCAAAAAATCAAAGAAATGCTTGATGAAGAAAAATAATATTTAATTCGGGACAGCTGTATATCCGGGGTGGAATAATTTGACACCACAATTAAAAGATATAAAAATGTACTCCACAAAAAAAGGGATCCTTACGAATCCCATAAATCTTCTACTTAGTTACATTCCAACGGAAGAGACTTGGTTATAATTAACAATAAACCTATTTTGCTTTCCCTATTAATGGATCGGTTTTTCTAATCTCTCCTGTTTCTACTCGTCCTGCAAATTGTTGTTTAAAATTCTCAAATCCTTCAACTTCAATTTCAAAGTCGTACCAGCCATGGGTTTTAGTAGTGTCGATGTCAATTTCGATAGTCTGACTGGCCGAAATATCCTTGATGATTTTTGATGAACCGTAACTTTTATCAGTTAAGTTAATCCTCATTTTTCTTTTAGCTTCTTGGTTAGACAAGGTCAGTACCAATTTATCTTCAAATACTTTCGAAAGACTAAAAGCTGTTCTGTAGCCATCGCTAATCACTAAAGAAGGGTCATTGGAATTTCCATTAAAAGAACGGAAGAAACCATTAGGGCCATAAACCAAAAGGGAGTAAGCTCCATTTTCGAAATCAGTCAATGACCAGTTCTCCATTAATGCATCACCTGCTTTAACTGCATAAGCCCATGATTTACTGCCTTCTTAAACTGCTATTCAAATCCGTTCCCTTATAAATCCCAGAAGCATAAGCCAAAAAAGGAACACCAGCTGATTTTTTTCCAAAAGCATTACCAGCTTTTAAATGAATAGCAAAAGATTTCCTATCGCTGCTAAGCCTTCCATTTGCATTTATTTGATAAGGAAGTGCACATGAATCCCTCATTCCAGACTCTTGCTTGGCATAAGCTCTTTAGGAACAGCTTTTCCTTGATTAATGGCATTCATATCAGAAGAATTCAAAAGGGTATACCCACTTGGAAGGTCTTTGAATTTAGCACTATAGATGCTCTGAATAAATCGCTCCCTTATCCACCGGCTCAGGATAGTGTATTTCCTCGCCATTATAGGGCTAAAGGCAGAGGTTAAATCGCCACAAACCGTACGTCTCCATTCACTGATGTTTGTTTCCTTAATCTCCTTCCCTGTCTTTTTACTTAGAAAGTTTTCTAGAAACTGAATAATAGAGGTATGGTCTAGTACTTCTGAATTCACCTTTCCGCCCCTACTCCACGGAGAGGCAATAAGCAAAGGCACACGAAAACCTAAACCAATGGAACTTGCTCGGGCGCTATTTTCCGAAACCTTCTTGGTAGTTAACTCCTCATTCAAATCAACAAACTCTTCTTCCAAAGAAATTCCTTCAGAAACCTTTCCGGCAAACCCTCTTCATTTGGCGAAGGCGGTACAAAGGGAGGAATATGATCAAAATAACCGTCATTTTCATCGTAGGTTACTATGAAAATGGTTTTTTTCCAAAATTCAGGATCCTTCGTCAGTATATTCATTACCTCAGAAACACACCAAGCACCATACCAAGGCGAGCCTGGATGATCTGAGAAATGCTGAGGCGGAACCAACCAGGATACAGTAGGCAAGGTATTATTATCTACATCATGGCGAAACTGATACAGCACATCACCGGCAGGTATTTTCATGGTACGAGATACCCCATCATCATCATAGGTACTATCTACAACTTCACGATAAGGCGGGTGATTTTTATTAGTTGTAAAGGCCTTATTATGAATATTCTTTTCTGTTTCTGATAGTTTATTGAAGCTCTCTGGACGTCCATTTTCTCAAACTTTCTTGATAAGCTTCCAACTTGCTTTGCATCTCTTTCTTTTCTGGAGTTTCGGTAGCAATAGCCCCTATTTCCTTTTTTAGCAAACTGACTTTTCTTTAAGTTCTTCCCGGTAGGTTTCTGAATACCAAACATTATACTGCTCAAACCATTCTATTGGATTATTAGTGAAATTTGCAAGCCATGGCTCCTCCTCATCTGATAAGCCTGTATCTAAACTCAGTTCATTTTGGTAAATTTTCCAAGAGATGTTGTTCATTTCCAGTAATTCAGGGAATGTACGCCAAGCAACATTTTTCTGATAGTATACGTCTGAATTTCTTACGTTCCCAATGGCATTTGGTTTTCAGGGTCGCGAGACCGTGCCGCTCCATAAGTATAATCGATTAGGAGTAGTACCCGTTAAAGAAGAACAAAAATGTTGGTCTCCTACGGTAAAGGAATCTGCCATTGCATAATAAAAAGGGATGTCTTCACGATTATGATAACCCATTGTTAAAGGCATATGTGCATATTCCTTATTCCCAGGTCGTTTTGCTTCCAGCCAATTGTCCATCAACCCTTTGTTATGGGCATCCACCATATCTGTCCATGAGTGTGGCAAACTGCCCATCCAGGTTGAACGAGTATCTTTTATGTTTAATCTAAAGGGCGCATAGGTATGTCCCTTTTTATCAGACTGCAACCATACTTTATTTCCATTCGGTTGTTTTATAGCGCGTGGATCATCGAAGCCTCTAACCCCCTGTAGGCTACCAAAGCAATGATCAAAAGAGCGGTTTTCCTGCATTAATATAACAACATGTTCTGCGTCATAAAATGTACTACCAAGATCTGGATTAATCGCAATTGCTTTTTTTAATGCATCTGGTAAGGAGTTCCATACACCTGATGAGCCTGCTATTAGGGCTGCCTGTTTAATAAAATCACGTCTTGTATTCATTGTCAATTCTTATTTTGATTATTTAAGCCACCAAGTTTTTTGATTAATGTTATCATTTCCTTCCCCGAACTGATTACGGATAGCCTCAGAAACATTTTCTGAATTGTAATTATATTCTGATTGTGGGTACATCCACCGATAAGGAACGCTTACCCCTGCTGGTCTTCGAAAAGCTGGATAGCCTGTTCTCAATTGGTCATAGAACGCCGACCATCCACCTTGTAAAAAGGACCTCAGGTATTTTTGCATAATGATACGTTCAATTTTCTCATCCGAACTAGTTGAATTAGAAAAATCCACCAAAGGATTCGCTAGGTACTCCGTTGCCTTATCTGCAGAAATGTAGTTAGCTAAACCCTTGGCATAGGTTTCATAAAACTTAAAAGACGCACGCACTCCTGAATCGTAATAGGTTTTTGCATCACCCGGTATCCATCCTCTTACGGAAGCTTCTGCCAAAATTAATTGTTGCTCAGCATAGCCCATTAATACAAAAGGTTCATTTGTTGGATCTTGGTAGTAGCGCTCTAATACCTTAGACGTTTTACCGGCGGCAGCTTTTAAATTTACCTCGGCATAAGGTGCGGCAGGGTCTCCACCATCATAGGAGGTAAAATCATCAATAGCTTTACCTTCTTCTTGGGCCAATCTCGTTTGAGTAAAGAACACGAATAATCTGGGATCCCTGCGTTCCTGTAAACGATTAATAAATGTTTCGTCGATATACATTCCAGATCCGTAGCTGCTTGAATTAAACTCTGGGTAACGATTTCCTTCTTGGTTGAAGAAAATTAACTGACCGTCATCTATACCATCAGCACCCAATAAAGGTCCATTTTGAACAATTTGAGCAAAGGTGCTTTTTATCTTCAAATCAGAATCACCCTCTTTATGTGAAAGGGTTATCAATACTTTGAGGCGGAATGCATTGATCAATTTTCTCCACTTAAAACTATCCCCTTTATAAATTATATCACCGGCTATTAGTCCATTTTGATCTTTTAGCAATTCATCGGCTTCTGCAAGATCTGCCAAAATTCCCATAAAAACCTGTTTTTGATTATCGTATGTTGGAGGCACATAACCATCAGTTGATTCACCTTTCAATGCTGCAGAATAAGGGATGTCTCCAAATGTTAGTGTGAGGTTGTAAAAATAATACGCTCTAAAAAATTTCGCCAAGGCAATATAGCGATTATCATCTATTCGGGCGGCCTCTTCAGCCATTTTTGTAACGTCGCGCAAATTGTAAAACGGATCGAAGCTACCCCGATTCCAGTGAAAGTATTGATTACTATTTTCCCCGTCCGTTTGAACCAACATCTTTATTGCATAAAGTGGACCTGTACCTTGGAAAGATCGAAAAGCGTCCCATTGTACCTTAGTAAGCTGTAACTGCGGATGCGTTTCTGTAGGACGGTTAGGATCTATATTAATATCATCTAAACGCTTGCATGAAGCGAAGCAGAAAAGGATTGCTATAGCACTATATATTATTTTTTTCATGATTTTTTTGCAGTATTCTATTGAGTCAATTGTTTTATTTCTTGGCTTTAAACTAGAATTTTAAATTCACCGAAAAGCCAAGGTATCTAGAAGAAGGATCTTGTAAATCAGTATCGTTACCATAATCTGGATCTATATAAGGGATTTTCTTCCACATCAAAAGATTGTATCCGTACATAGAAACATTAACACTTTTTGCATTACCGATTTTCATAATGTTGGTAAGATCGTAGCCTACAGACAGTCTACGCAGCTTAATAAAGGTTCTGTCGTATACGTTTGCAAACTTTTTACTTTCCGCTTCCGTAACCTGAGCCTGATAAGGGTAAATTTGGCTCCAGGTTTGCCAGTTCACCGCTGTAGTACTAGGACGATAAGTACGTGTATCAGATAAAACATTCCCGTTCACATCTCTACTTACTTCGCCACCTGTAATAACCACACCATTGGGTACATAAACAGGATGTCCTGCTGCATATTCCTGATCTCTATATTCTACTGATTGAGGGTGCTTACCTCCCCACCACATTTTTTCAATTGTTATCGATCGCATTAAGCCGCCCCAAGCCCCGTCTAGGTCAAGGTTGACTGTAAAATTCTTAACTTTAAATGTGTTTTGTAATCCAAATCTCCACTCGGGTTCCGTATTACCAATATAGGCCGGGTACGGATCTCTAATGGGCAAGCCGCTATTAGGATTAAGAATTAAATCACCTGCGGCACTTTTTTGCCAAACCGTTGCATAATAACTATCTACCCGGTCTCCTACTTTTAAATTCCCAAATTTCTTTTGATTATCGTATATTTCATTAATCTTCTTTACATAGCTTGTCCAATTCAAACCAATATCCCATGAAAATTGATCTCCAACAATAGGCTTTGCGCCTGCCATAACTTCAAAGCCATTGGTACTATAAACGTTTCCGTTTACTTTACGACTAGCGAAGCCGGAGGCTTGAGAAATGCTTAAATCAATAATCTGGTTTTCGTCGATAATATTGTAATAAGCAAGATCAAAGGATAATCGGTTTTTAGCGAATGAAGTAGCCAAACCTATTTCATAAGAAGTTGATTTCTCAGGCTGGATATTTGGATTAATAATTCCTGATGGATACCCGACAGATGGTGTGGAACCATAAGTTACGCCTTTCGTATAGGTAGAATAAATACTGTAGGGTTCTAAATCACTAGAAACCTGCGCCCATGAAGAATAGAGTTTAACAAAATCAATGGCTCGGGGCATCTTTATGTAATCAGAAAGAATGGTACTAATGGATGCACCTGGATAAAAATATGAATTTCCACCTGTAGGCAAGGTTGAGGACCAGTCATTTCTTGCCGAGAAGTTTAAAAACACTGAATTAAATAGATCTAAATTCGCGGTACCATATACGCTTCGCACAGATTTCTCTTGAAAATAATTTGTCGCCTGTACCGGCCCTTGAGTATTGTTTAAGCTATAAACATAGGGAACGATCAAACCATCACTTGATTGATAATCTTCCCTAAATGTTCGTCCCAGTGTAGAAGCACCAGCATTTAATGTTAAATCGGCCTTAGAAGACAACCGTTGATTGAAAGAAGCCAAAAAGTCTACATCAATATTGACTTGTGCTTTATTCCATAATTTATAATCACCATTTCTTGAATCACCATAATTCATATACGATTTAGGGCTTTTCATATCTTCAAAGGTTTTATTTTCTCTAAGAGAAGCACGACCTTGTAGATTCAGATTAGGCAACACTTTCCAATTTAATGTAGTTCGGCCTGTTAACACATCACGATTCAACTTTTGCTCCAGTTCATAGGCAGCAAAATAGGGATTGTTATACCATGCATAATTGTGATTAGCCTGTCTGTACCCCTCTTGACCAGGCACATACATGTGCTCTTTCAACTCTTTACCGTTTACATCATCTCCCATCCAGATTAAAATAATATACATGTGATTTTTGGGCCCATAACCATATCGAGGATAATTAGGCGAAGTAACCTTATTGTATGACAGCGCTGCATCTAACTGTAAATTATCCCTTAAATAAAACGATGAATTAAAGTTGAGCCCCCCTGTCGTTAAGGAAGTGTTTGGCACTTGTCCTTTTTGATTAGCATATTTTCCGGAAGCATAAAAACTTGCTTTTTCTCCTTTATAGGCTACAGATAATGCATTATCGGTAACAATTCCGGTTCCTAAGAAATCGTTCAGATTGTCATGTCTTACCCAATCTGTAGGTATGCGTTCATAACGGGACTTATTATCGTACATGGTGCCTGACACATCTCCCCACCAAGGGATTATTTCGCCTGTTTGTTTATCCTTAATGGGGCTGTTCCACTGAGGAAGTTTAACTCCTTTTCCAAATTTTGGGCCCCATATCATATCTCCATCAGAGATACCACCGTCTGCTCCATCCCAAAACTCATATTGGCCATTAGAACCGTTACCATACTCCGTTTGGGTTTCTGGGAAAACGGTAAAGCCTGCAGTAACCATATTGTTGGTATTAACATTAATTTCCAGCTTATCGCTTTTAGCGCTTTTACTAGTAATTAATATTGCGCCATTTTTACCTCTTGCTCCATAAAGTGCTGAGGCGGCAGTTCCTTTAAGAACATTTATATTTTCAATATCTTCACTTGATATATCAAAGAAATCTGTTTCTATAGGAATACCATCTAAAACGATTAATGGATTTTTGCCACGTAAAGAAAAGGAAGGTTTTTGAAAAATACCAGTCGGATTGCTCACGGTAAGACCGGCTACCTGCCCGGTTAAAGCACTCCCTAAATTCATGGTTTTTGCTTCAGCCAAAACTTCGGCCTTTACTTCTTGAGTTGCATAGCCAATTTTACGCTTTTGTTGACGTATTCCTATCGCAGTTACTACAACCTCTTCTAAATTTGATACATCTTCAATTAAGGTAATATCGATTACACGTTGATTTAATACTGGAATTTCCTGTGGCACAAATCCAATAAAACTAAAAACCAATAATGCGTTATTGTCTTCTACATTTAACGTATAACGCCCACTATAATCTGAAACAGTACCATTTGAGCTTCCCTTGACTTGTATACTTACTCCAGGAAGTGGATTTCCATTTTCATCTTTAACTTCTCCGGTAATTTGAATGAGTTGGTTTTGCTTTGTTTTATTTATTAAAGTACTTTTATTAGCTACTTTCTGAGAAGAAGGGTCAGCACTTACTTTTATACTTGCTGTAACCAGCATCAAACAAAATATGCTCATTCGCATAATTGCTATTTTCATTTCAGCTTTACTTATTTTGGGGTAAATAAGTGATCGTAATTTTTTAAAACTCTTACTAGATGGAGGCTCCACCTCAAATGCTGTTGGTAATAAATTACTCATTTCTTTTCTAATGTTTAGGTTAATTTTAATTTAACTTTGACAAAAACTTCTTCCTCCTTTGATCATCAGGAGAGCTTTAGTTTTATCTTCGGCAAAGAAAACCTATCAAAATAAACTGAACATTAGAGTTATATTAAATTATAAACAAATAAATAGTCTGTTACAGTAATACCTAATCTACTTGCGGAGATATGCGCTTCTTCATAGCACAATTTTTATAAATAAGTTCTGGACAATGCCTCCTGAAAAGCTTGGCGATAGCGCCTGGTAATTAAAAACTCGGTGCCATTGTTCAAAATAACTTTTCTGTTCGCTAGCACCCGGTCTATTTTGTTAATGGAAATGATTACAGACTGGCTGATCCTAATGAACCTACCCTTATGACAAAACCTTTTCTCTGCACTTTTCATGGTGTTCTTCGCCAACCAGCTTTCTTTTTCCGTATTGACGTTTATGTAATTCTCATTGCTAACTATAGAAAAAACATCCACCAAATCAATCACTTTCAGAACCTTCGTCGTTCCATTAAATACAGCTATGAAGTTTTGAGCTTTCTTTTTCTGCAAGGCAACGTTACCTATTTGGGCAAAAGTTTTTATTTGGGCTTTTATGTCCTCCACGGTTACCGGCTTCAATAGATAACCCAGTGCTCCCACTCGATAAGCTTGCTTGGCATATTGTTCATGTTCAGTTATAAACACCAGAAAGTCGGCATATTCCAAAAATATTTTTGCCAGTTCCAATCCCGACTGTTCACCCATTTCAATAGCCGAAAATATAATGTCCACTGAACCCTCTGTCCTTAAATTCTCTAAAGCGTCTTCTCCATTCGAAAAGCTGGCTCTTAGGTCAATTTCTTTGTTGGAATTCAGTAATTTTTCCAGCTGCTTCAATACGAAATAATCATTGTCAACGACTATCGCAGTAAATACCATAATAAAAACAATTTATTGCCACAATTAATTGCCTTTAAACATAATGAATAATACATTGAATTCAAAAATGTTACATAATGAAGGCATAAATCATTAGAAATCTGCTTTCTTCATTTACCGAAAATCACCAGGAATTGACCGAATATCCCCGGAAGCCTACCGTATATGGAATAGATTTTTTGGGTGAGGTTCAATTTCTCATCTTCATCAAAAAAGCATTGCGCTATTTCTTAACCTTTATTTATTTTCCGAGATAATGAACGCCTTGAACATTGCATGCTATTGTTACCCCTATCTAGAAACCAAAACCGAAGTACATACCCTAAACCAACCCGTAAACTCCTTGCCTATTGATTCATCGTTAGTAAGCCATGAAAAGATCAAAAGGCAATACAAACCACATCACACATGGAACATCCAGTATCTATTGATTTAAAAACACAATTCTCCGATGCCATACGCAGAAATGGCGCACCGGCCAATTGCCGGTACCGCATTCCCTATACAAAAAACGAGTACTGGCAAAACAATATCTTTCGCATTGTCATACAAGACCACGATGCCAAAGATGCCTATCTGAGTCTTATCGAAATCACGGCCAAAGAAAGATTCAGCTTCATTATCCAGATTACCGTGTCAGATCTATTTTGGCTCTATCTGTTAAATGGAAACATAAAAATTGTTCCCTACCCAAAGGGTACGGAACAAAATGGCTTTTTGGATCATCTAAACGAGGATGAATATAGCCTGTTCTACAGCCCACCAAGGGAATACGAGGTTACCGTTGATCCTGGCCTGCATATCCTGTTCCTTTTTGTTGTCAATTCCAGTTGGCTTCAGCGCCATCCGGTAACAGAACCCACCCATTACCAAAAACTGATCAATTATCTGCAACATAAAAAAGACCGTTATAACAGCACAAAGGTGCTTTCCTTCCATGATGAAATCCGAAAAGAAATCTTGCATTTGCTTACCATGCCCAATTTCGGCGAAATGCTGATGGATTCAAAAATATATCCGCACATAATAAGGCTGGTTTTGATCAGCCGGGAAGATCTAAAGAAGAACGGTATACCGATGAGCCGAAACATGCAGGAAACATTGTTACAGATCCGGGGCTATTATAAAAAGCAGATCTCTGAAGGACATGCACCGCCCATTACGGAGGTAGCGCAACACTATAAAATAGGACTACGCCAATTAAGGCGCCAGCACCAAGCGGCATATAAGCATAGTTTAAAATCTTTTATCACAAAAAAGCGAATGGAAAGAGCGGAAAACCTTCTTTTAGAAACGGAAGAAACCATTAGCAATATTGCCTATACCGTGAATTACAATTTAAATACCTTTCAAAAACAGTTTCGAATCCATTTTAATATGTCACCTAGCGAATACAGGAAACGCTACAAGTAGCAATAGTATATATACTATGCCGTTTTTTCCTCCTATTTGGAGCCGTTTCTTCCACATGTTCAGATCATACTTGACTTATCTTTGGTACCACGAATATGATAGGTAGAGTAACCATAAGATAATAAGTGTTCATGTGGTGGCTGGCTTTAGCAATAAAGCTATTGCCGGCTTTTTTAAAAACGACTAAAATGAAAAATACATAAATACGATAATTCAAAAGATAAGTGGGCTAAAACCCGCCAAAAAAACATTGGGGAGTACCGGTTCATAGCGCCCTTCCCCGGCGCAAAGCATCTGGAGCTAAGACAGCGGGCCCCTTATTTTAACCGCTATCTATGCCTAAACCGGCGGTACTGGAAACTATTTTCCCGGACCAGATGCTAGGGACGCAAGCACAGCGATATGTGTACTAACAATCACCCAGGGGCAGCTCCGGCGAGGCCGGCGTTGCAGGTGGCAAAACAATAAATTAAATGGGACAATTGAAAACACAAATCACACAATTACTGCATGAAGCTTTCCATCGTTGGTTGGAAAGCTCATTAGCATTGCTAACCTTTATGGTCTTGCAAGGCTACGTATGCCTGATAATTTTAGTTTTCATCGTTCCCTTTTATTTGCTTTATTACGTACCACCAACCCTTATGCGTTTATTGTACCGGATGGTTTTTCGAGAAAGATTTGCATTGTTCCGGTTCGGCCGTATTGGGTCAAGACATGATAAAGCCTGGGCTGAAGCAGACATGCTTTATCGGGAGGTCTACCTTAACGACAACAATAATAGATTTTTTATATTTAAAAGAAATTAAAATGACCAGTTCAAAAAAAGCGTGGCTAAGTGTCATCGCAGTATTTGCAATTGCATTCGGTATATTCTTCTTAGGCTCTTCTTTTAAAGCTGAAGAGGCAGAGATAATAGCGGTAGAATACTATCTTGATAGTGAAACCGACCAATATCTCGAAAAGTCAACTAGTGGAAGATGTATACCTGCTAGTGGCTTTTGTAGTTATACGGCCAATAGAGAAAATCCCGATCCTAATGAACCTTCTCATTTTGATCCGGTAGCGAGCACAGAAGGCCTAATGTGGATTCCCTAATCTGTAGATACTGTTGCATATAGGTTGCATGGGTAGTTTTCTGCCATGCAACTTATATTAGTCCATCAATAATGTTCAAAAATACCAAGATTTCTTCCTCGCTTTGTGGTCTTGGAGGTATTGCTGCAAGGTTACCATTAGTATCTATTATCATCAAGCTCGGATACCCGGTAAATCTATAATATTTAATCATTGGGTGATTTTCTCCCATTCCTTCTGTATATAAATTTATGGTTTCTTTACCAGTATAATCTCCACTTTTAACACTATTTTTCCATCGTTGTTTATTTTTGTCTACCGATACACCAATGAATACAACATTTTCATTTCCATGATACACATCAGCAATTTTCTTTAAATCCATTGCCAAGCTTTTACAGGCACTACACCCAGTAAACCAAAAATCAATTATTACTACCTTACCTTTAAAATCATCTAATCTAATAACTTTCCCTGAGGTATCAGGCAACGCAAAATCAAACACCTTCGCTCCGAGTCCATTTTGCACTAGTTTTTGTTCGATTATTACTTTATAGCGATTGTCGCTTATTTTTTCAACCGATTCTTTAGCAATTTTTGTCCATTTATCTAGGTTGGTTCTCGAATAACTATTGATTAATAGTTTCGTTGTCAATGCTTCTCTTAACGCACCGCTGTATCTATTTTCTATTACTGGGAAGCTGTCGATCATTTCAGCGTCTTTCCCTAGTTGTAAAAACGAGGAAAAACGCATCTTCTCAATAAGATAATCAAGAAAGAGATCAGATTGAATCAAAATGGACGGATCGAGAAAAACATCTACTTCATCCATGGGTAGGACGTCTTTAAGGATATGGTTCATATCACTTTGCTCACTTGTTGCAATGTATGCCATTAAATACCGAAGCTTATTGGCTCCGCTCCTTCCAATCGCATCAGCCTGATGAAGTTGCAGTATATTTTCATCAATATATCCCGCATTCGAATCGATAACATTCAATACTTCTGCGAGAATACTGTCTTGCAATTTAAATACCTTATTCACATTTGATACTTCGTGGATTGCGGTAGTTTTATACATAGGTACCATTTTCAATCTTTTCAAAGTTGCTATCCGGCAACTATCTATGCGCAATTGAAGTTCGACAGACAATTGATGATCGACTTTGGCAACTGTATCCAGCATACCCCACGAACTAGCTATAGAACAAAGGAAAACAAAACAGGTTAAAATAAGAGTTCTCAGAGTAAACATAATTTTTTATTATAAGGTATTATCTAGGATTCTGTTGCATGTTATTTAATCGTATTTCGTTTTCGGGAATCGGATATACATACCGTAAATCATTTGGCGGTAAAAAATAATCTACTCCATTGAAATGTCGCATTATTGTTTTTTCAAAACGCTTCTCTTTATTCAGTCTCCGTAAATCCTCCCACCTTAATAACCCAGTAAAAGGAAATTCTTTACGTCTTTCCTTTAAGATTATCTCAAGGGCTTCCTCCGGACTATCTGCTTTATTCAATTCGAACGAGTTGGCTCTCCACCTCGTTTTCAACAAAGAATTTAAGATATTTAACCCGCTAACATAGTTGCCTAATCTTGCCTGTGCCTCTGCTTTTATAAAAAAGAGTTCATTTGTGGCTATTCCACCAAAAGAGGTAGTCTCCCCTGTATATTGGCCTTTAAAATATACTCGTTTAACCGCATCTGGATTGGTATAAAATATTCTTTTTCGAAGATCATTTTCTTCATATTCTCGATATAGTAAAGTGTCGACAATTGCTCTCGAACCCCAGAACATCGATATACCATAAAGTTCAGTTTCCGCATAAAAAATTATTTCGGGGTTGTTAGGGTATCCGCTCATAGAATAAGCCGATGTTGTTGATAATGAATTAAAATCAAGTAGTTTGTGATAAATATCAAGTGCTTCATCTGCATATTTCTCAGCGGAGACATAATCGCTGATGTTAAGGTAAAGCCTAGCCAACAGCGCCTTAGAAGCAACGGACGATGGTTGGGTCTGTAAAACTGTGCTTTCTGGCAATAATACCGCGGCTCTTTTTAAATCGTCGATAACTTGTTGATAAGAAATAGCTAAAGAGCTTCTACCAATTCTGACATTAACGTCTGAAACAGTTCGAATTGGTATTCCAGGCGCATCATCATTATAAGAGACCGTATAAGGTTGGGCAAATAGCTGCAACAGATTGTAAAAAGCATGAGCCCGATAAAACAATGCACTACCTTCTATGGCGTTTCGCATTGGCACATCTTCTTGGGCAATTGGCAGCTTCTTGATCCCCTCCAGCACTATATTTGTTGAGGCAACTAAACGATAAGTTGTATTCCAATCGTTAACTGAATTTCCATTAAAAACATCTGGTAGCCATAAATATGCATGCCTTTCAACTTCCGTAGTTGCGGCTTGCCAAACTTCAAATGTGGTATAATAATTATCTGAGCCTACAATCCCTAACCCTGGATAACGCTTATTCATTATCAACTCATTGTCCAGAAGTGCACGGTAGTCCGCTAGTTTAGACAATATTACGTCATTATTATTGGCCTTTACATCCAACCATTCGTTTTGCTTTGCGCATTGTGAAAATAAGCCTACTATCAACAACAAGCTCATTTTCATCAAAATTTCTTTGAATAACATAATAATACTTTTTTAAAATTGAAATTTAAGACCCATGCTCACCATAAACGGGACGGGATAATTCTCTCTTGTATCTGGATCTATACCTTGATTGTTAGCGCTCCATAATATCCCTATATTGTTCAGGTACGTATATATTTGGATTTTGGTAAAGTTTAACCGCCTTGCAAAATCATATCCTAGCCGGATATCCTGTAAACGGATATGGTCCGCTCTTTCAACCAAAACCGATGATCTTGAGTAGAAGTTCTGCCGGTTCGAATTATTGGGATAGACAATTGCAGGAACCGAAGTATGGAGTTCGTCGCCTGACTTCTGCCAACGATCTGCATAATCTATATGCCCACCGGTCATAATCACTTGCTGTAAATTTGTATTCACTGAATTTCGGCGAAAGTAATAACCTAGTTTATAGGTTAGGTTAACCGATAATGAAAGACGTTTAAAGGAAAAATCATTTAAAAAAGATCCGAAAGCAGTTGGCCTAGCCGAACCGTGGAAAACAATGGATTCAGGATTGGCCTCACGGATAATTGCCAAGTAATCCTTACTTTTCTTGCCCTCTAGATCGCCTACTGGATCTCCTGTCTCAGGATCAAGGCCTTCCCATTGATAACTATATACGCTGAACAGGGGCTTTCCTTCAAAAGCCATCAGTACACCCGAGCGTGCAGAAACCAAATCAGTTGCCTGGTATTTTTTGTCAAAACGTTTAACCTCATCCTTTATCAAACTTAAAAGAAACATCGTGTTCCAAGTCAGTTTATTACTTAGATTTCTGGTATTTAACAGGACATCAACACCTACAGTTCTCGTTTCTGCCGCATTTCCCTTGTAAGTCGAGAAACCTGCAGTAGGAGGTAATTCAGAGTCCTGTACCAAGTCCAAGCCGTCTTTACGATACAAATCCAAACTTCCCGAGACCCTCTTAGATTGGCTTTCAAAGTCTACCCCCAAATTAATATTACGTACTTTTTCCCACCTTAATCCAGGGCTTGGAACCTCGGCTATCGTTGCCGTTCGCATCCCTGTCAGTACACTACTTCCATAACGCGCTATCAAATAGGCCACTCCATTGTAGACGTTCCCATTATAACCATAGGTCGCTCTTGTACGAAGGTATGGAAGTACTCCCGAATGATAGAACCCTTCTTCCGAAATATTCCATAACAATCCAGCTGACCAAAGTGGAGTTATCTTTTGGTTTGTTTTTACACCAAAAAGATTCGCTCCATCTCTCCTACTACTCCAAGTAAGGCCCCAACGTTTATCAAAGTTGTAACCGGCGTTCATGTAGTACGAAATAAAACGATTTAACCCTTTATACAGGTCGCCTGGAATATTTGGCAATCGTGATGAGCTTGAAGGATTTGTTTGGTAAAGCCTAGTAAAGTCGAGATTCGTAACTGAGGTACCATATTCATTGTCGTAACCGTATGAAGTTTTACTAAAGTTGCTTATTCGCTTTTCCCTGACCTCTGCACCCAGCAAAACATCAAAATTATGTAAACCAATTTGCTGATTATAGTTCCCTTGACCGCGAATGTTGGCTGCTGCTTGCTCATTATTTACCAATGTCAGCATAGCGCCCTGAGGAAAAGGATAAGAGAGTTTTCCGGTTTGTTCATCGATTTGTGTAAATCGGTTTACTAGGTCTCGAACCCGGTAAGCCTCCGCTTCGTTCAAATAGGTGCCATTACGTATTTGTTTTTGATCTTGGTATTGGATGGAGAGCCCAAGGTTGTCAGAGAATCTATAATCGATTCCAAAGCGGGCAAACTCATTCGTTTTTTCTGAGGCTTCTCCCATTTGGATCTCATCGAGTAAGCGATAGCGCCAATCCATGAAACCCAATTGTTCGGCCTTATTAATATAAGCAGGGCGGTAATCCCTATTCAAGGCTACCGCTTTTCCGTCTGAATCAACAAATTGAGCATAAGGATAGAGATCGTATCCGCTCCTATATTGAGTATTGGGGTTTTTATAGGCATAGTCCATCAAGTTGTTCTTTTCACCTTGTACATAGGTAAGGCCTATAAAAACATTAACATTTTTTAAGGGAGAATACGTGGTAAATGAATTGAGTGTAAACCGATCACCCCCATTTCTTACCGTTTCTGCCCGATTATGGTCATAACCAGCCGAAAACATATAAGACAGCTTTGGCTCGCCTCCTCTAAAATTAAGCGAATACTGTTGGTGAATGCTTGGCCTATATACATGTTTTAGAAAATCTCGGCGCACATCTATGTCGCCCAATGCCCCCATATAAGTAAGGGCAGTAATCGAATCAATCTCTCCACTCCTTCTTTTCCCAAGCATTTCTACAACTGGGGTTATTGCCCTTCCTGTAGAAATATTTGAAAGATCAGCATTATAAAAACCTTCTTTAAACAGCCTCTCTTCTGCGTCGATATAATCCTTGGACGATAGGCTGTTCCGCAGATAAAAAATATCAGGTTTATCACTGATCGAAAGATTAGAAGAAATCTCAATTTTTAAAGGTTGATTTTTACTTCCCTTTTTTGTATTAATAACAATCACACCATTCCCAGAGCGTGCTCCCCAGATCGAGGCAGCAGCGGCGTCTTTGAGCACTGTAATACTTTCGATATCGTTTGGATTTATATTTCCAATATCCCCATCGTATGGGAATTTATCGAGGACGATCAAAGGTTCCGCAGCAGTGGCATTTATAAGTGTACTCCTTCCCCTAATGGAAATCATTTCATCAGAAACGTTGGACTTATTGAATATCAAGCCGCTGGTGATGCCATCTAGTCTATCCAGTATATTGCTCCCAACCTTTCTATTTAACAACTCATTATCGATCTGCACAAAACTCCCCGTTGCCCTCTCCTTAGGAATCTCCTGATAGCCAGTATTAACGGTTACCTCTTCCAATACGCCATGGTCTTCTTCCAAAGAAATCACCATGGCTTGTGTGATGTTGGTAAATGAAATCACTTGTGATTGATAACCCAGAAAGGAAACCTCGATCTCCCCTGCCCTATTATTTGTACTTAGTGTGAACTCTCCTTTTTCATTGGTGATTGTGGTATTATTGGTATTTTTGATCCTTATCGTGGCCCCTTCCAAGGGCACTCCTGTTTCAGCGGAAACGACAGTTCCGCTTATAGTCTCCGCCTTAGCAGCAGGAGTTGTTTGCACAACAGACCCCTGCGCCAGTGCGGCACCACATGAAACAAAAACAAGTATGAGAAAAGCTATTAGGTTATAGGCTTTAGGCATTAGCCATGATTTAGCTGGTAACCAACTATCCAATGCTGACTGCTGATCGCTGATAGCTGATTGCTCATTATAGGCTTTAGGGATCAGCCAAGATTTAGCTGGTAACAAACTATCCAATGCTGAAGGCTGATCGCTGATGGCCGACAGCTGATTTTTAGATAGGAGATAATGGGTTTTAGGTATTAACCAGAGTTTGGCCCGATAGCTTATAGGTGATAGCTGACAGCTCAATTCTGACAGCTGGCATCTGCTCGCTAACAACTCTCGGTCCGGGCACAGCCCGGCCATTAAGCGTAAATATGCTTTCATAAGTATGGTTTAGGATTCAGAAAGGAGGTTTTGTCCGTTCTGAAAGTTTTAATTTAATGTGGTTTGAAATGCTCGACAAGGAATTGGAGAGCAAAAAGAAAATCTTCGCGCAGGCGCGTATAGCGTTATTCAGGGGCTTTAAACACCGAGATCAAAATACTTTGTAATGATTTGGAATCTGACGCGGGAACTAGTACATAAATAAGCTTCACTCCTCTTAATGAAGAAAGCGAAATCAAAATCCTTTTAAAAGTTTCTTTTAAAACGGGCTTTTTTAATACTGTACTTCTTCGTAATCGTTCCATAGTCAGTGTTTTTGAGTTTCAAAAACCTCCAACCATGTGTAGAGAGAACTCCCGAAGGAGCCGAGCTCTACTTTTGGCTCGTCACACAATTGGTCGCTTAGGACGATTCACCGAAGTGACTTTTACCCGAAGGTAAAACCAGACACAAACCGCAAATAGGCTCGGATCCCTAGGATATAGGGCATCCGAGCGCTCACTTGCTCCTCTGTGTCTATGAGTTCCTAAGGCTCGTGTGATGAGAGGTTTCTAGTGAGCGCCCATTAAAATTCACTTTATTGGCGCTACAAACTTAATCTTTATTTGTACATTTTTTAAATACTGTCTCTAAATTTATATCAATCAAATGCTTTTATCTTTAGTATTCGCAACAAATATAAAATTAAAAAACAATCTATCTCTATAAATGCCATGGTAAAAAACCACGTACTAATGGTTTAAAACCACGCGATTAAAACGTCTTTACGAGCAATCTAATAGTATTAGAAGGCAATTTTCTTCATAAAGCATATTATTGCTTAATTTCATCCCAAATATTGTTTTATTACCAATATTATTAGTATCTTTAATTTGCAAATATAGAATTTATGGGAATCTCTACAATTAAGCCTGACAACAAGCCCCATATGGGCCGAAACTTACAACGCGTGCGTGAAATAGTAGGTATGAAGCAAGACGTTATGGGTGCAATGACCAAGAGTCAATACAAACAACAGACTGTTTCCAAATGGGAGCAAGAGGAGACGATTCCTGATGATATTCTAGATGAATTTGCAGAAGTTTTGGGTGTTACTTCAGATTTCATCAAAAACTTTAATGAAGAAAAGGCTGTCTATAATATTCAATCTCATTTTACTTTGTCAGATCACTCAATCATGTCTAGCCAGCATTCTAGCCCTGTTATTACATACGAAGCAGCTAATAAAATTGCTGAACTATTCGAAAAATTCATCGCCAGCGATAAAGAGCGCCTTGATTTGATCACCAACCTAAATAAAGCAGTTCTTGAATTAGCGAATGAGGTGAAGAGAATGAAGGAAGGGAAATAAAATCGTAATTTAGCATTTCGCAAAAGAAATTAATAAGAAATGGAGCCATTAGTAAAAGCCGTAGAACTAAAAAAGACTTTAGATAGCCTTAGACCAATTGATAAGGACAAAGAAGCCATTATCATGCAGAAATTTCGGCTTGACTGGAATTATAACTCCAATAATCTGGAGGGAAACTCATTGACATTTGGTGAAACTAAGGCGTTAATTCTATTTGGCATCACGGCCCAGGGGAAACCATTGAAAGATCATTTCGAAATCACTGGGCATGACCAAGCAATAAAATGGGTAACGGAAGTGGTTACGGGCGATTACCCCTTAACTGAGAGTTTTATTCGTGAGCTACATACTCTTTTATTAAAATCTCCTTATGATGTTGATGCTATTACATCGGACGGGCAAGCCACTCAAAGAAGAATTGCTGTTGGACAATACAAAACCGCTCCAAATCATGTACTAACTAAAACAGGGGAAATATTTCGTTTTGCTACACCAGAGGAAACTCCTGCATTAATGCATGATCTTCTAAATTGGTATCGCGATAAAATTGAAGAGCCTGATTTCGATCCTATTATTTTAGCAGCAGAATTTCACTATAAATTTATTCGCATCCACCCTTTCGATGACGGAAACGGTAGAACCGCTAGAATACTCATGAATTTCATATTAATGAGGTTTGGCTACCCTCCTGTAATCATCAAAACCGAAGATAAGGAAAATTATTTCTCGGCATTACAGCAAGCTGATGCTGGAATAATCAAACCTTTCTTTGACTTTATCGCTACGGATTTAATACGCTCTTTGGAAATCATGATCGCAGGTGCCAAAGGAGAAAACATTGAAGAGCCTGATGATATTGATAAGGAGATTGCCCTACTTAAACAACGCCTTAAAGCGAATGGTAATGATAAATCAGAAATCGTACGGACAAAGGAAATTTTACTTGAGCTTTATGATGATAGCATTTCCCGTTTATGGAATCAGTTTTTGGAAATGAGTAAAAAATTCGATGGATTTTATTTATCAAATGAAATTTCCGTCGGAATAGATAAACGTGGAAATTTTAGCTTAGAATCATTTCCAAACATTAGGAGTTATATTAAAGAGGAAACTAGTTTGCTACGCTTTCAATGTCATTTTAAAACCTTCAAAGAAATTGGTTATGGTGAATTCAATTTCATTTCCTGTCTAATTATCATACTTAATTTACATAATAAATATTCAATAAATTTAGGTAATCAAGAACCCTTTCTAACAAAGAATTATGGGGAGCAATTAACTGATGACGAAATAAAAACAATCACCAATCAATTGGCTAAGGAACACAAAAACTTTATCGATACGAAAATTGAAGAAGCTGAAGCTTCGAAATAGCTACAACGCTTTGACATGAGCCAGGAACAAATAATCACCCTATTTGGTTCGGTTAAATCGGTGGCATTTCCCAAGAGATCGTTTACTACCAGGAAAAAGTTATCATTAGCAATAATAGTCGTCATAAGCATAATGAGACCAACTCAATTGGTGCGACAGTGTCTCACAAATTGGATATCTATATACATTTGGAAATTATATATGGAACTCGGCAAAAAAGACACTTGAAATCACTTTCCTTTTTGCTAACTTTGTTAGCATGAAAGAGGTTGTTTTAAAATGGCGAGGTCGTGATATTACGGTAAGGTATCAGTGCATAAATTACGGAGGCACTCATTATGCTGAAGTAATTGATAAAAATGGGCGTGAAAGACGCCTTTACAAAAGACTTGAGGGTGACAGCTGGGTTTGGCGGGGAGGAATTAATAACAACTGGCCAGACGATCTGATTTACCTTCTATCCGATTTTTTTAACAACCTAACACCTGAAGAAATTGAACCAGACAAACTTTGGGGATAATAAGAGAATATTCTTCAACAAACTATCTCTATTCAAACTAACTTATCCAAACAAGTACTAATTTACACTAAAAACCACCCTTTCGGGTGTTTTTTAGCTTGTGGGGTTTTCCTACTTTTGCGCCCGAAATAAATACTCATTAGTGGTTAAAAAAATTGAAGACAGGATTTGTCTTAGCCTTCTAAATGAGTATTACTATCAACATTAATCACAAATTTATGATCTTCAAAACAATTTTTTATTTTGTTACTTTGAGCTGCTTGGTTCAGATTTCACCTGCTCTCGGTCAGGAGCGCTTTGCCATAAGCGGTACCGTAACTGATGCAGCCACTGGCGAAACGCTGATTGGAGCCACTATTAAACTGCAAGGCGCTGCATCAGCCGGTATGACCAGCAATGCTTATGGCTTTTATTCACTTTCTGGTAGGGCGTACGAGTATACGTTAACGGCCAGCTATACAGGCTATCAGCTGTACAGTAAAAGGATTATACTTAACTCGAATCAGCAGGTGGATATACAGCTGGTCCCCGGTGCGGAATTGTCGGAGGTAGTAATCAGCGCCGAAAAAAACAATAAAAACGTTCGCAGTGCTCAGATGGGCATAAATCAAGTGGACATGAAAACGCTGAATGACATTCCCGTTTTATTTGGTGAGAAGGATATCTTAAAAACCATCCAGATGCTGCCGGGTGTAAAATCGGGAGGCGAAGGAAACACCGGTTTCTTTGTGCGCGGTGGAGCGGCCGATCAAAACCTGATCTTGCTTGATGAAGCCACAGTTTATAACTCGTCGCATTTGTTGGGTTTTTTCTCAACTTTCAATGCAGATGCCATTAAGGATGTTAGTCTGTACAAGGGTGGTATGCCCGCACAATACGGCGGGAGGCTCTCGTCTGTGCTGGATGTTAAAATGCAGGACGGCAATAACAAAGAATATGGAGTGGAAGGAGGTATCGGTCTAATTGCTTCGCGCTTAAAATTGGAAGGCCCGATCGTAAAAGATAAAAGCTCGTTTATGATCAGTGCACGCCGCACATATCTCGATCTGCTGTTGAACGCAAGTGGAGATTCCACCTTGGCGGGCAATACGCTTAATTTCTATGATATCAATGCCAAAGTAAATTATAAACTTAAAGACAAAACCACCCTATATATGTCAGGTTATTTTGGGAAGGATAATATAGGCATCAAAAATCTGATGGCGACCGATTGGGGTAACACCACGGCCACCGTTCGTTTGAACCATGTTTTTAACAGTCGTTTATTTTCCAACACGTCTTTCATTTTTAACAAATACAATTATACAATTAGATTTACTGATCAGGCTATCAACTTTCGTATGTCCTCGTATATAAGAGATTATAATATCAAACAGGATATGCAGTATTATACTAATAAGCATACTATCCGTTTTGGTTTACAGGGTACTCATCACCGTTTGTCGCCGTCCAAAATTTCTGCTCCAGAAAATTCTTTGATCAACCCGTTGCTGATAGATAACCGCTATGGCGTTGAACTGGCGGCATACCTATCGGATGAATGGGCGCTAACTGACAAAATCAACATTTTATACGGTGTTCGTCTAAGTTCATTCGCAATGTTGGGGCCGGGCCCAATTAATACCTATAATCGCAGTGGTGAGGTTACATCCACAAGCAATTATTTTTTCCCGGAACCACGCTTGTCATTTAGCTACAGCTTTAACGAGGCCAATTCTATAAAATCCTCGTACAACCGCAACACCCAAAATATTCACATCCTGACAAACTCAAGTACCAGTTCTCATACAGACCAATATGTGCTGAGTAGCAACAACATCAAGCCTGAACTGGCCGACCAGGTTGCAGTAGGTTATTTTAAGAATGCGAAAGATAATAATTTTGAGTTTTCAGCTGAGATGTACTATAAATGGCTCCAAAATCAAATCGACTATAAAGATGGAGCTGATTTATTTGCCAATGCGAACGTTGAGTCCGAATTACTGTATGGGGACGGGCGTTCCTACGGCATGGAACTCTATGCCAAAAAAATGCGCGGAAGATTAACCGGATGGGTTAGCTATACGCTGGCCAGAACAGAAAGAAGATTTGACGGAATCAATCAGGGCAAGTACTATCCGGCGCGTCATGATCGTACCCATGACCTAGCCGTGGTTGGAATGTTTACCCTCAATAGCCGATGGACACTTTCTGCCAATTACATTTATGGTACCGGTAACGCTGTGACGTACCCGGTTGGAAAATACAATATGAATGGGATCACCACTTTTTATTATACCGAACGAAACGCAAACCGTATGCCTTATACAGGCAGATTGGATCTAAGCGCAACGTTGAAAGGAAAAGAAACAAGAAAGTTCAGTTCGAGCTGGAATATCGGTTTGTACAACGCCCTTAACCGCCAAAACCCCTATGCTATTCAATTCAGGGACAAAGAAAGCGATCCGAGCCGCACTGAAGCAGTGAAAACCTCATTATTTGGTATGATACCATCAGTAACCTGGAATTTTAAATTTTAAAAAACATGTTAAAAAATATATTAAACACCTCTATTTTTATTGGGCTTGTGCTTGCCCTGTCGTCTTGCCAAAAAGTAATCGATATTGAACTGGGAACTTCACCTAGCCAAATCGTAATTGAAGGAAATTTAACAAACCAGTTAGGACAGCAAATCATAAAGATAAGCCAATCGGTCCCCTATACGGATAATAACGTTTACCCAGCAGTAACTGGCGCTAACGTGATGGTTAGGGATGACATCGGGCATTCTTGGACTTTTACAGAATCGCAGCCCGGTATATATACTTTCGGCCCGTTAAAAGGTGAAGCAGGCAGAACCTATACCCTCATTGCAAAGATTAACGATGCCAAATATACTGCCTCTTCCACCATGCCAGAAGCGGTAAAGCTTGATTCCCTAAATACAAAGGTATATTCATTTTTCGGGGAAGAAAGTCATTCGATAGAAGTAAGTTATCAAGATCCAGAAGACAAAGCCAATCAATACCGATATATAATGAAAATCAATGGACATTTGGTTAAACAAATTTTGGTAGATAACGATCGGTTCACAAACGGGAAGGGTGGTCCCCGACCTCTTTTTCATCATACCGAAAATGACAAAGACAAAATTAAAATTGGCGACGAAGTAGAGATTGAAATGCAATGCATCGATAAGAATATATTTACCTATTGGTATACTTTCGCGGCGCAGGCTCAAAACGGACCTGGAGGCGGAGTAACACCTGGCAACCCCCCGTCGAATATCGACAATAACGCCTTGGGATATTTTAGTGCACACACTTCGGAGATTAGAACTATTATAGTGAATTAAATACGAACACTCCGGCTACATCCTGCATCAAATCCTTCTTTAAACTCTTTAACGGCTTACTGGAAGCTCATAAGGTGTATAGGGTAACAGCAGATAGAACAGGCAAGAAGTTAATTTCCGTTTAAACCCGTCGGGTCTCCTATATCTGCAGCCGTTGAAATACTTGTTAACTGAAGCGAGTGTGCATAACTTATATCACCAGCTACCCTGTTACATGTGATTTAATTATGCATATTCGCCGGAAACAAACAAAAACTATGAAAAAAGTATTACTTTCTATTTTAATGATGACCGTGTTAATGCAAGGATGTAGCAAAGACGGTGAAATTGGCCCAAAGGGCGACAAAGGAGATCAAGGCGTATCCGGCACTCCTGGAGTTAATGGTTCAATAATCTACAGTGGTTCAGGTGAGCCTGATATCAAAATAGGGAAAGAAGGCGATTTTTATTTAGATATTCAAAGCGGAAAGTTGTACGGGGCGAAAACGAAGGACAGTTGGGGTCAATCATTCTTAATGAAAGGTGAGAAGGGAGATTCTGGAGAAGACGGAACCAACGGAAAAGACGGAAAAGATGGAAAAGATGGAATAGATGGAATAGATGGAATAGACGGAAAAGATGGAATAGACGGAATAGACGGAACAGATGGAATAGATGGTATCAATGGAACAGAAATATTAAACGGAAATAAAGCACCAGACTTAAATATTGGCAAAATAGGGGATTATTTTTTCGATAAATCCAATGCTTTATTGTACGGGCCTAAATCTATTTATAGTTGGGGAGATCCTGTTAGTTTAAGGTCTTCTAGTGAGTTAGGTGCAAAAGCTATTTTATATAAAGATTTACAGATACTAGAGCCGTCTGGGTTACAGACAGCTTACGACGTTACTCGGCCTTATTTTTACTATAAAAAAGCATTCTATCTAAACAACATTGATTTATTCAAAGGGATCACTTTCATTTACTGGAATTTTGTCGACCCCAATAATCAGTTCGAGGAACTTACTCATGAAAATTTTTCAAGATTTCAATGGATTGAATCAACTATTAACGGCACAAAGGTTCAACATACAGATGTTGAAGGACTAAATAATTATAATTTTAGACTAGATATCTCAGGAGCAACCTATCTGACGATATTACTTGTTGGGGAAGCTAGAAATATAGATGGATCACCTTCTTCAGCAAATGATTTTAATAACTTCATAAACTCAGCAAAGTTTAATGTCTTAATTAAGCACCTTCCATACTCTTCTGTAGAGATAATGAAAGCTAGCAATATTGATATCAATAATAGTGAACAAGTAAAAAGATTTTTAAGACAATAGGTTTCTTAAAACAATAAGTAATTTAACAAGATTGACTCGCTCTTCGGAGCTGGGTTGATCTTCTTATATATATGTCCATATTTTTCAATTTTACAGCTCTCTAAGTTCAAAAGATTAAGGAAATATCTTAACAATAATAAGTTAATATTTTCATCAACCAATCTATTAATAGTTACCCAAGTCACAATCTCGTGGACTCAATTTTTATCCCTCCCCTCACATCCTAGTCTCAAATATCCCCCAAACTATATACCCCGAATCTGGAATCTCGCACCCATCTCACCACTGCTCCAGGACCACTTACCACCGCTTGTAAACTATACCTAAAAGCACAATAGACCATAACCTCAATTGTGGCCTTGGAAGTCCCGGCAAAGTTACCCCGCCTGCCAGCACTAAGAACCATACATTTAGACTATACTTAGTAAACTATCTCTATCCATCTGCACTAGTAAACTGTACTTAGCAAACTATGCTTGTAAACTATACCTGAAAGCACAAAAGACCATAACCTCAATTGTGGCCTTGGAAGTCCAGGCAAAGATACCCTGCGTGCCTGCACCAAGAACCATACTTGTAAACTATACTTAGCAAACTATCTCTATCCAACTGTACTAACAAACTATCTCTAACACGCCATACCTGAAAGCACAATAGACCATAACCTCATATGTGGCCTTGGAAGTCCCGGCAGAGATACCCTGCGTGACCGCACCAAGAACCAAAGGGACTTACGCAGCCACGAGTTTTTTGTTTCTTTTTTTACGGAAAAAAAAGAAAATCCACCCTTACGCAGCCACGAGTTTATTCATTAGTGTTTGTTTTTTTGGTATTCATGAGCTCCCTTCGGTCGGTTTTTTGATTACTTTTTTAGCGGAAAAAAAAGTAATGACTATGCTAACACGCTATACCTGAAAGCACCTCAGACCATAACCATAAATGTGGCCTTGGAAGTCCCGGCAGAGATACCCTGCGTGCCCGCACCAAGAACCATACTTTTAAACTATACTTAGTAACCTATCTCTATCCAGCTGTACTAACAAACTATCTCTAACACGCCATACCTGAAAGCACAAAAGACCATAACCATAAATGTGGCCTTGGAAGTCCCGGCAGAGATACCCTGCGTGCCCGCACCAAGAACCAAAGGGACTTACGCAGCCACGAGTTTTTTTGTAACTTTTTTTGCGGAAAAAAAAGTTAATAGACTTTAAAACTCTTAAAAGTGTAGAAAGATTCCCCAAAAAAGGCAATGCTGTTCGAGTCTTAATTGCACAAGCTTGAAATTGCTACGAGTGCAAATTTACAAGCACCCCCCTTACGGATGATTTTTAGCTTATAGCCCCTCTAAATTACGTATTGAAATAAATGCTCATCATTTCGTGGCAAGCATATTGGATACTTGATCGTCTTAGGCTTCTAAATGCGCAATTAAGTATATACTAATTACAATTTATGATTTTCAAAGCAATTTTTCAGTTAACCACATTAGCATGCATTGTTCAGATTCCATCTGTTTTTGGCCAAGAACGTTTTTCCGTAAGTGGAACGATAAGAGACGCGGCTACAGGCGAAACATTGATTGGCGCCTCTATTAAATTGGAAGCCGCTGCAACAGCCGGTATGTCCAATGCTTACGGATTTTACTCACTCTCTGAAACAGCTGGCGAATATACACTAACGGCCAGTTATACAGGTTACCAAGTGTTCAGTCAAAGAATAACACTTAATTCATCTCAGCAGGTGGATATAAAGATGAACCCCGGCGCAGAACTGGCCGAGGTAGTGATCAGCGCCACCGAAAAAAATAAAAATGTTCGCAGTGCACAGATGGGTGAAAATAAGGTAGACATGAAAGCACTAAACGACATTCCCGTATTATTAGGTGAGAAGGATATCTTAAAAACCATCCAGATGCTGCCGGGAGTAAAATCGGGAGGCGAAGGAAACACCGGTTTCTTTGTGCGCGGAGGAGCCGCGGATCAGAACCTGATCTTGCTAGATGAAGCTACAGTATATAACTCATCACATTTGCTGGGATTTTTCTCTACTTTCAATGCAGATGCCATAAAGGATGTAAGTCTATATAAGGGTGGTATACCTGCACATTACGGTGGCAGGCTATCATCTGTGCTGGATGTTAAGATGCAGGACGGCAACAATCAAGAATACGGCGTGGAAGGTGGTATCGGTTTGATTGCCTCGCGGCTTAAATTGGAAGGTCCGATCGTAAAAGATAAAAGCTCGTTCATGATCAGTGCTCGCCGGACCTATCTTGATTTGCTGTTGAACGCATCCGGAGATTCTACCTTGACCGGCAATACGCTTAATTTTTATGATGTTAATATCAAAGGAAATTACAAGTTAAGAGACAATACCGCCCTCTACGTATCCGGTTATTTTGGAAAGGATAATATGGGCATCAAAAATCATATTGCGACCGACTGGGGCAATGCTACTGCCACCCTTCGTTTGAACCATGTTTTTAACAGTAGTTTATTTTCCAATACCTCATTCATTTTTACCAAATACAACTATTCCATTGAATTTCTAGAAAAGGTTCTCAACTTTCGTCTAAGCTCGCATATAAGAGATTATAATTTCAAACAAGATATGCAGTATTATACGAACAAGCATAACATCCGTTTCGGTTTGCAAGCTACTTTTCACCATTTGGCGCCCTCGAAGATTTCCGCTCCAGAAAAATCTTTGTTAAACCCATTGCTGATAGATAACCGTTTTGGTGCCGAGCTGGCCGGATACCTGTCGGATGAGTGGGCACTGACTGATAAACTGAACCTTTTATACGGTGTTCGAGTAAGTTCATTTTCAATGCTCGGACCGGGTGAAGTCAATACCTACAATCGCAGCGGTGAAGTTACATCCACAACTAAATATAAGAAGGGGCAGTTAGTCAAAACTTATTTGTCACTGGAGCCACGCTTTTCACTAAGCTACAGCTTCAACGAGGCTAATTCTATTAAATCCTCTTACAGCCGCAGCACCCAAAATATTCACCTCCTCACAAACTCAAGTACCGGTTCTCCTACCGACCAGTATGTGATGAGCAGCAACAACATCAAGCCCGAGCTGGCAGACCAGGTTACTGCTGGCTATTTTAGGAACTTTAAAGATAATGAATTTGAGTTTTCAGCTGAGGCCTACTATAAATGGCTGCAACACCAGATTGACTATAAAGATGGAGCTGAATTATTTGCCAATGCTAACGTTGAGTCCGAATTGCTATATGGTAACGGCCGTGCCTATGGCTTGGAACTGTATGCAAAAAAACTGCGGGGAAGATTAACCGGGTGGCTTAGCTATACCCTGGCCCGAACAGAACGAAAGTTTGAAGGAATCAATCAGGGCAAGTACTATCCGGCACGTCAGGATCGTACCCATGACCTGGCAGTGGTTGGGATGTATTCCCTCAATAGCCGCTGGACACTTTCTGCCAATTATATTTATAGTACTGGAAACGCTGTTACCTACCCGGCCGGAAAATATGATATGAATGGGATCACTACCTTTTATTATACAGAACGAAACGCCAACCGGATGCCTTATACAGGCAGATTGGATCTAAGCGCAACATTGAAAGGAAAAGAAACAAGAAGATTTAGTTCGAGTTGGAATATCGGTCTATATAATGCCCTTAACCGTCAAAATCCCTATTTTATCCGATTTCGAGATAATGAAACTGATCCAAGCCGTACAGAAGCAGTAAAAACCTCATTATTTGGAATAATACCGTCCCTAACCTGGAATTTTAAATTTTAAAGGCATGCTTAAACAGATTTTATACATTCCTATCATTATCGGGCTTATGCTTGCCTTGTCCTCTTGCGAAAGGGTAATAAAGGTCGAACTGGCAAGCTCGCCCAACCAAATCGTAATTGAAGGAAATTTAACAGATCGGCTCGAGCAGCAAATCATAAAGATCAGCCAATCGATACCCTATACCGAAAGTAGCAATTATCCAGCTGTAACGGCCGCTAACGTGAAGGTGACGGATGACAAGGGGCGTTCCTGGACATTTAAAGAAACGCAGCCGGGTGTATATACTTTCGGCCCGTTAAAAGGTGAGGCTGGCAGGACCTATACATTAATAGCGAAGATTAAGGATACCGTATATACAGCCTCTTCCACCATGCCAACACGGGTAAAGCTGGATCGTATAAAATCAAAGGAATATTCATATTTTGGAGGTGAAAGTCGCTCAGTAGAAGTAAGCTATCAGGATCCAGAAAACGTCGCCAATCAATATCGATATATAATGAAAATCAATGGGCATTTGGTTAAACAAATTTTTGTGGACAACGACCGATTCACAAACGGAAACAGTGGTCCTCGCCCCCTTTTTCATAACCCGGAAAATGAAAAAGACAAAATTAAAATAGGTGATAAGGTGGAGATTGAAATGCAATGTATTGATAAGAATATATTTACCTACTGGTATACCTTGGCCACGCATGCTCAAAACGGACCTGGAGGTGGAGTAACACCCAGTAATCCACCATCTAATATTGATAATAATGCCCTAGGATATTTTAGTGCACACACTTCGGAGACTAGTACAATCATCGTGAATAAGTAAAACAGCTTTTTTATTATATCCATTAAAACGGGTATATAAAGGCATTTTACGAAATTTTGCTTCTTATTTTAGAATAGGCAGTAAAGAAAACTGGATGTTTAGAACCAAATTTAATCTTCCATTTCCGAACAAATGAAATCTCCTTTATGGGTCTTGAGATGCGATTTTGTAGGATTGGGTCAATTTCCAAATACTTTTGCTTCCACTCCTTGTCTCTAGATTTAAATCTAGTATTTGTTTCAGATTCTAAATAAACTTCCTTCCAGAAATGCAACTCAGAGCGAGATTTAAATCGTTTTTTTAATAAGTCTTTTAATAGCTTAAAAACACTAATATCAACTTGAAAGCCAAAATCATTTGGGTCCCTATTCGTATTTAAAATGGCAAATATGGTCATGAGGCATTTAGAACATTGATTACAATTTAGATCCTGTTTCTTAGCCGAATAACAAACACGGAGGGGCACCTTACGTTTATAAAGTACAGCCCAATCCACTATATAGTTGACTTTCTCCTGCCTGCTTAATTCACTTCCATCGTGATATATGTTCGTGTTGTTGAATTTAATTAAGTTGTCAATTTCGGGTATTCCCCAATTAATAAATTCATAGCCTTCTTTCCTATCAAATGAAGAAGCGATATAAATAACAGAATAGCTATTTAAATAAGCAAGAGGTGCAGTCAGACAGGTTATTGCCAAGCCATGTTGAACTGTCCCATACCAGTCGAAACCAGCAATAAGGCGGTTCACTTCAAATGTTATAAACGCCCTTAAATTACTTTCAATATAATAGATAGTATTTTGTTGAATAACTTCGGTATTACTATTATATTTCTTTAATGCATTCCATTGCGTTTCATCACTAAGATCCATATCTACACCCCTTATCGATATCAAATCAGGAACATCATCAAAATGCCTTAGCAAGGTTGCATAAGCATCTACGCCGCCACTATACAACATCGCTTTTTTATCCGAACTTCTTTCAGATGATTCTAAAAGGTGCTTTACAATTAAATCTGATTCCTTAGATTTAATAACCGGATAGTATTGCGCAAATTGCTCCTTTAATTTTGAAACTTGTTGGTAGAAAACGCTATCCAATTCGTTAACTACAATATCAAAACCTGCAAACCAAGAGATAGGCAATAAATTTGCTAATAAGGGGATATTTAAAATCCCTGTAGGAACACTTGAAATGTCCGTATCATAGCGGACATAAAAGGGCATATCGTTAAAATATTTTTTTATTGTTGAAGAATACTTATAATCATAATTAATAGTTCTTCCATCTTCATGGACATCGGTATTATTAATTTTTAGCATTTTAAAGTTTCTACTCTTTTTAGTTTAAAGCAAACATATAATACACAGAAAATTACAGAAATTCTGTTTAATAATCCTCCATAATATCGTGCAAATGGTTGCGTTTTCCCTACTTTCATTAAAACATATTACATTTTTCGAGTACAATAATAAGATATTATTTTCATCAACCAATCTATTAATATTTAACCAAGTCACAATCTCGCAGTCACAACTTCTCTCACTCCCTTGTCTCCTTTTCTCTCTATCCTCTCGTCCTCGTACCCCGCACCCACTCATAACCGATCACTGACAACTCACCACCGCTCAACCCTCTTCTAGCACGATATGCCTAAAAGCACTAAAGATCATATCCATAATTGTGGCCTTGGAAGTCCCGATAGAGATACCCTGCGTGCCAGCACCAAGAACCAAAGGGACTTACGCAGCCACGAGTATTACAAGTAGCTCTTTTTTTGGCCCAAAAAGGGGTCAAGGTGTCCGTAGTTAATCCATTAGTGATCAAACGGTTTTCGCAGATGCGCATGTCCAGAGCAAAGACCGACCGCAAAGATGCCCTATTGATTGCCCAATATGGGCTGACTGAAAAGCCTGATTTATGGAGCCCACCCAATGATTTAATATTTCAACTCCAACAGCTGGAAGCCTACCTTGAAGGATTGAAGAAAAGAAAAGGGATATTATCAAATCAACTGCATTCATTTAAGTCAAGTGGCGTCTTATCGAAACCCTTAGAAGAAGAAATACAGGAAGAAATAGAGGGATATAATTACAAAATAAAGGTAAATGAGCAGAAAATAAACAAGCTGATCAATCAGGAGTATGGTGAATTAATGGCTAATCTAAAAAGCATCCCGGGGATTGGGGATCGTTGTGCAGCAGTGATGATTATAAATACTCGAGGATTTCGGGATTTTCGAAGCCATAAACAGGTAATATCCTATTTTGGGCTTTCGCCGCGTATATTTGAATCAGGAACAAGCGTGAAAGGAAAGGCAAAGATCTGTAAGATGGGGATGTCTCAGGCCGAAAGACACTTTATATGGGTGCGATGTCTGCTAAGTTACACAACAAGACGTGTAAAGAACTTTACGATCGTTTAAGAGCAAAAGGGAAACCTTATCGTGTGGCACTGATTGCAGCTGTTAACAAGCTGATTAAACAGGCATTTGCCATTGCAAAAAGCAATCAGTCTTATCAAGAAGAATATGTTAGGATATAAACTTTTGGAAGCCAGTGTTAAACTAATGCTGTCACGCATGTGGTTAATGAAATCTGGAAAACTCCACTCAAAGAGTTTTCCAGATTTCATTAACCTTCAAAACGCACAAACAAAATTTAATTTGGAATTATTTTTAAATTTATTTGCTTTTTAACACAGTTCATGAGCTCCCTTCGGTCGGTTCTTTTTCTATCGGTAAAAAAAGAAAATATCAGTTATAAGCGTTGCAACTCGACCATTTTCCTAAACTTCGGCAAGTTTTGACTAAGCTCTTGAAAATTTCCTTCATTCTCAATCACACCTTGATGCATAAACACCACCCTATCCACGTTTCGAATAGTTGATAACCGATGTGCCACAATGATTAAGGTATATTGACCTTGTAAAGCTTCAATACTTTCTTGTATGGACTTTTCTGTTTCAGAATCTAGTGCAGATGTCGCTTCGTCCATAATCAATATGTCAATCTCTTTAAATAACTCTCTGGCAATAGAAATCCTTTGCTTTTGTCCTCCACTTAAATTAATACCATTATTGCCCAAGACTGTTTCTTGTCCTTCAGGTAATTTCATTATGAACTCGCTCAAAGCTGCCTGATTAACAGCTTTTTCATAGCGTTGAATATTCTCTGGAGTTTTCTCTGCCCAAAAGCTTACGTTATTAAAAATGGTATCATTAAAGATAACGGCATCCTGGGTGATATAACCAATACGCTTTTGATAAGTAATTTTATTAATGTCTTTTATTGCTTTACCATCAATAAATACTTCTCCTTGATCGGCATCTAACAAGCCTGTTAGTACATTTACGAGAGTAGTTTTTCCACTACCGCTTTCTCCTACAAATGCTACACTACTATTCTTTGTAATTTGAAGATTAATATTTTTAAGAATCTTTGTCTTTCCAAATGAAAAAGACAAATTACGACATTGAATGCTCTTTTCAAACTGATCGAATACCATTTTACCTTTTAGATCATTTGACGATTCCAATTCTTTCTGAAAACTTTGCATATTTTCCAGTGAACCGGAAACACTTAAGAAGTTATTCCAACTTTGTTGCATACTAACTAAAGATGTCAAAGCTCTATAAAAAAACAAAAGACTGATGACTATGCCTCCCATAGTGCCCCCTAATAAATTTATATAAATTAAGATTACACATGCAATTACAATTACTAGAAGTGGCTCTCTTGTAGCGGAACCTATACCAACCAAAACGCCTATTTTCCTCCGGGAATGTTCGATTTTATTCATGGTATTTTCCAGTTTTTCAGAATAAGCTGCTGCCATACCAGTAGCGCGTAGATATTTGAAATTTAATACATGCTGAATAACTAATCCTTGATAATTATGATTAGATGCTGTTAAAATGCGCGAATTTATTTTGGTACGAGTATAAATGATTCGATATAGAAAGCTCGTTAATCCTCCTCCGATCGTAACTAAAATAGCAAATTGTGCATCTATAAAAAAAGCGAAACCTAAATACACCATAACCATTACTGCTTGACGAAAGCTGGCAAAATATGAAATAAAAGCCTCCGAGACTCTGTCAACTTCTCCGCTCATGGTATTCTGAATTCGACCAGCATCAGACAATAAGAATTTTTTAAAATTCATAACGTTCAGAGATCTCAAAAGCTTTAAACGAATATTTTTTATGAATGCTTGTTGAATAATGACTAAGTAAAGTATATTGAAATAGTTCGCTATTCCTTTAAAAATAAAGAACATAATCATAGCAAAAAGGACTGACATCAAAGTCAACGATATACCGATAGCATTTGCTCCCTCAATCAAAAAGCTCAAACTCCCCATTTGCTCAGAATCTAACATTCCGTTACCACTTAGCATTTGTAATAGAGGTAAAAATAGGGTCAGGCCAAAGCCATCTAATGCACTTACTGCAATACTCAGGATGATCAGAACAAATACTTTATACCGTATAAATTGGTAGAAGTAAACAAAACTGCTAAAATGTCTTTTTATAAGATTTTTTATTTTATTCATTTAAATGGTTATATGAGGGTATTTTATGAAAATTTTCTTCTTGTTTTTAAGTAGAATTTAAATAACCTCGGAAATTTAAGAATTAAATTAACCCTCCATTTTTGAACAAATGGAATCTTTTTTATAGGACTTGAGATGGTTTTTTGAAGTATTGGATCAATTTCCATATAAGCCTGCTTCCAATCCTTGTCACTAGATTTAAATCTAGTATTGGTTTGCGATGCTAAATACACCTCTTTCCAAAAAAGCAGTGCGCCTTGGGATTTAAATCCTCGTTTTAATAAGTCTTTTAACATCTTAAAAACGCCAACATCAACTTGAAAGCCAAAATTATTTGGGTCCCTATTCGTATTTAAAATGGCAAATATGGTCATAAGGCATTTAGAACATTGATTACAATTTAGATCTTGTTTTTTAGTCGAATAACAAACACGTAGGTGCACATCATGTTTATTAAGTACGGTCCAATCCACTATATAGTCGACTTTCTCCTGCCTGTTTAATTCAATTCCATCATGATATATGTTCGTGTTATTGAATTTTATTAAGTTGTCAATTTCGGGAATAGATCCCCAGTTAATAAATTCATAGCCGTCTTTCCTATCAAATGAAGAAGCGATATAAACCACAGAATAACTATTTAAATAGGCAAGAGGGGCAGTTAGGCAGGTTATAGCCAAGCCATGTTGAACTCTCCCATACCAATCGAAACCAGCACTCAGGCCCTTCACCTGAAATGTTATAAATTCCTTTAGGTTACTTTCAATATAATATTTGGCGTTTTGTTGAATGACTTCTGCATTATTATATTCCAGCAATCCTTTCCATTGCGCTTCATTACTAAGAGCCATATCTACACCTCTTATGGTTATCAAATCAGGAACTTCATCAAAATGCCTTAATAAAGTTGCATAAGCATCTACCCCGCCACTATACAACATAGCTTTTTTATCCGAACTTGTATCAGAAGGTTCTAATAGGTGTTTAACAATTAAATTTGATTTCTTAGTTTTAATAATTGGATAGTATTCCGCAAATTGCTCTTTTAATTTTAAAGCTTGCTGGTAGAAGACTCTATCCAACTCGTTTACTTTAATATCAAAACCTGCAAACCAAGAAATAGGCAATAGGTTGGCTAATAATGGTAAGTTTAATATACCGATAGGAACACTTGAGACATTTATATCATAGGTGACATAAAATGGCGTTTCTTTAAAATACTTTGTTATTCTAGAAGAACAATTGTATTCATATTTTATTGTTCTTCCATCCTCATGGATGTATGTATTATTGATTTTTAGCATATTACGTTATTGAATTATTATCTAGTTTATTCATTGAGTAAAAAAAGTTCTGTCTTCTATTTCAATATCGGCCCGAGCACCTTCCTTTTTCCGTCAATCTTCTCCTTGTATTTAAGACCTAAGATTTCAGTGACCAAGGGATATATATGAACATTTTCAAAAGCAGGTATTGTAATGCCCTTTTTGAAAGCCGGTCCCCATGCATAGAATACGGCATGCATATCCTTTACTTTATAGGGATCAAATCCATGATACCCAATACCAGGTTTCTTATTCGTAAAAACTCTTGGCCATTCCGGTAGCATCAAAATATCACCAATCCGGTGCATTTTATCATCCTTCGCTCCATAATGAAGGTGCGGGGGTACATCAGGTCTCAGGTATACTTGATAATCCTTTTCCTGTTTTTTTAACGTTTCATATAAGGGAAGAATATCCGCTTTATGCCGGGCATGAATATGCATCATTGTCCCTATGGACCGGGTAATAAATTTATCTTTATCGATAAACAGAGGAACCTCGATGGGATTTTCCCGATCAACAGCAGTCATCCCATGATCAGACACAAAGATAAAATTCACGGGTAGTCCTGTGGTGGCTACCGCTTTTGTCAATTCATTCAGAGTAGAATCTACCATACTAACGGCTTCCCTAGCTTGCGAGGACTCAGGTCCATAACGGTGTCCCGCATGATCCGGTTCTGAAAGATAAAACATAATCAAGTGCGGCCGCGTTTCTTCTGGAAGGTTCAGCCAATCCATGACAATCTGAATGCGTTCTGGAATGCTGATCTTTTCGGTATACTGATAATAATAGGTCGGTCGGATCCCTTTTATCGCTGCTTCAGAACCTACCCAGAATAAACTTGCGCTAATCATCTGTTGTTGTTCTGCCAGCACCCAAAGCGGAGTACCTCCGTACCAACTACTGTCTCGAACCTTTTTCTTGTCCCCCATTGAATAACTATCGCCCTTGAGGGGATCATAGAAACTATTCCCTACCAATCCATGATGGGATGGATAAAGCCCTGTAACCAAGGTATAATGATTGGGGAACGTGACCGAGGGAAAGCTTGGAATCATGGAGGCTGCCTTAACGCCATTCTTACTTAATTCCAACAGTGTATTTGCATGATATTTTTCGGCATAATCATGTCGAAACCCGTCCGCAGAAATCAAGATTACATAAGGCTTTTGCTGTTGTTTCTCATTGTTTTTTCGTTCAGGTGTGATGATTTGATGGAGGCTTTCCTCCTGTGCTGGGGTGGTCATGTTCCCAAAAAACATCCATAGAACTAGAACCCAAAAACTACTTCTCAACAGGACTGCAATCATATACTTCATTGTCAAATTATAGGCTCGTAAGTTTAATTAATGTTATTTAGATCGATATAAAGGGAAAAAATTATTGTTAGTTGGATCAATTCCATTTTTACTTACTAAGCTATCATATTCCTTTTTGTTAACAATCAATTGCCATATTCTAAATTGAAATGTCAAATTCGAAAACCCAGATTTGAATCGAAATAGTGAATCTTCCCCGCTACCTCCTACCCCTCCTCCTAAATGTAAGTAATCTAAATTAAGTGAATTACCAATTAACCTTGCTTCATCTAATATTAATTTCATAGTCGCTTCTCTCATAAACTCCTCCTTAGTCCCAGCAATGTGATATTGCATGATATTATTTGTAATACTAAAGATTGCACCTGCGACTATCTCACCATCTTTAACAGCTAATAAAAGTCTATTTCCAAAGCAATGATTATTTAAAAACTTGTGGAAATATTCAGCGCTAAATAAATACAAATTGGCAGCCTTAAGACGATGCATCGTATCATGGTAAATAGCAATAAAAGCATCAATTTCTTCTTTTGTACGTCCTTCTATTACTTCATAACCTTTCCTTTTTAGCTGATTGATTTCAGACTTGTTTGATTTTCTAAATTGCTTGAGTTGATCCTCAGATGAAAGTCGTAGATCAATGGCGATCGTTTTATTTAATTTCTTTATTAAACCTAGGTCGTTAAAAACGATATCATTTTCAATAATCGGATGGAATCTAGAAAAAGCAGAAATGATTTTCCTCGCTTTAAAAAAGGATAATAAATGCTCTTGAAATATTCTTGATTTTTCTCTCGTTAGTTCGTCATTGTTATAGCTTGTAATCAGTCCACAATAACCGTATACAGATGTACAATCAAAGAATTCCGAATTCTCAATTTTTCTGATAACGATAGGTAAAGCAATAAATCCATCATCAAAATTCTCAACTACTAAAACCGGTTCATTATCAGTTTCCAGTAAGTGGTATGATTGAGTATGGTAAGAATCATATTCTTTTGCTTTTTTTAATAGTTCAGACCAGTGATTATCGTTAACATTAATTAATTGTAGCATGTGTAGTTAAAAAAGAATTTAAGGTATCGGCAAGATAAATGATATCTTCTCAGGAAGATTAGCTATCGAAATCATTCCATCCCCTAGAATCTTTTTCTTAATAATAGGGGCCTATAATTCGAATTTTTGATCTTTTTTTTGCATGTATATTAATAATTACAACTTCATGTCCTAATGAGATCAGGACTTCCTTCAAAGCATAAGCCTGTATTAATCCGCCATAATTATCTTGTAATGGTTGTGTTAAAATTCCTTTTTTCACTATTCTATGCCTTAAATATCAATTAATTATGATGTAGCAATAACTTAATTTGATATAGGTCTGGAGTTAGCTTATGGAAAAAGTTCGAAAGCGGAACATTGAATTGGCACCTACCGTAAAATATTCCAGGTGCAATAATAAGTTATTATTTTCATTAACTCAAAAGTAAATAATACCTCTAGGCTAAACTTGTAAACTAATACCTACAAGCTATACCCTTAAAGCACCAAAGACCTTAATCTCAAATGTGGCCTTGGAAGTGTTAAATGACAACATTTTTAATGTTCATTAAATTTTTTAACTTCGGCAAAATTTAAACTCAGCAAATGCAATTCAGAAATGATATCCAAGGCCTAAGAGCGCTAGCTTTTCTATTTGTCTTTTTCTTCCATTTAAATCCTTCCAGGCTTCCTGGCGGATTTATTGGAGTAGACATGTTCTTTGTAATTTCCGGGTATCTTATTACATCGATATTAATAAAACAAAAAGAAAGGGGCATTTTCAGTTTTATAACCTTTTATGAGAAGAGAATTAAACGAATCGTTCCAGCACACTTCATTATGCTCATCTTTGTATTGATTGCTGCATACTTCGTATTCCTCTTTAATGACATTAATAGCGTGAAAAGTTGGACTTTACGATCGGCTCTATTTATTTCTAATATGCTATTTGCAAAGGGTCAATCTTATTTTGGAGCGGGATTAAGTGAAAATCCGCTATTACATACATGGTCATTATCAATAGAAATGCAGTTCTATTTTATACTACCACTAATCGTAATATTTGTAAAGAATAAATACCTTCCATATATCTTTGGTGGGTCAATAATATTCCTTACAGGATATAGCACCTACGAAATGACAATCAATAATGCTACATCAAGCATGTATTTTTCTCTTTTGGCGAGAACACCTGAATTTTTTATCGGATCCCTATTCAGCTTATGTTTAATGAATCTAGAACCGATTAATAAAAAAAATAGTGTTATTATTAGTACAGTTGGACTTTTAGCAGTATTAGGAAGTGCTATTTTTATAAATGGAGAATCAATTTTCCCTGGAGTGTTAGCACTTGTACCAACGATTGGGACTGGATTACTGTTAATCCCAAATAGAAACATATTCTCAAGCTTACTTTCCAAAAAGATTATGGTTCATATTGGAGAGCTTTCATATTCATTATACTTATGGCATTGGCCTATCATGGCTTTCATGAGATATCAAGAAGGAAGGATTAGGTATGAATTTAGTTTTTATGAAATTATATTCATTTCAGTTTTTACCTATGTTTTTGCATGGCTATCTTATACATTCGTCGAAAATCTGTTTAGAACCACAACAAATAGAAAATTTATTTTATCTTTTTCACTGGCAGTTGTACTACTACTAGTGCTCGCATTCACTATTCCTTTACTATCTATGATAAATGAATTTCCCAGCGAATATACAAAGCCAACCTTTGGAATGGAATCTCATCGTAAAAAAAATATAGAAACATTTGGAAGCACTTCTCCTTCGTACGATAAAATATTTCTTTTGGGAGACAGTCATGCTTTGGTTATAAAACCTTTTTTAGATTATATAGGCAAACGTCACGATTTCGCATTCAAAACAATTACAAGCGATACTTACCCACCTATAGCAGGAATTATCAGGGAGGAAGTACCTTCATATGGGTCTAAGTATTACGAGCTCTCTCAAACACTGATTGATACCACATGGAAAGAGGTAACTAAAAATGACATAATCATTATAAATAGTATTGGGTTTGACAGGCTGCCATCAATGGAAAAAGCATTAATTAATTTTGCAGAAAAATTACGATCGAATCAGTGCTTAATAATTTTAAATACTTTCCCAGTTATTGATAGGGATCCAGTTCGAGTAAATAAATCCTTTTTGAAATCCACTGAATATAAATTTCAGGTTATTGACAAATCACGTAACAAGGAGATAATTAATAATATAGCAAATAAATATAAAAATGTCTATTATTATGATCTGTCAAAAAGTAAAGTTTTTGATTCGGTTCCATTTTATAATGACACACTTATGTATTTTGACGATGTTCATCTAAATAGATATGGCGCGATTACAATGGCAAAAGACTTAGAAATTGATTTTATGGCACTTATAAATAATTTACCCTTTTTTGAGGCAAAAAAAACTTCGCAATTTCAAACCCCACGAACTATATCAGCGAATAATGTTAATGACATAAAATAATCATATTAAGTATTCAATAATACTAAAAGACCTATCAAATTTTTTATTTCATTAATTTTTCAAGTGCGATATCGTGGTATTTTATGAAAATTTTCTTCTTGTTTTTAAGTAGGTATTAAACAATCGGGGAAATGTTGAAATAAAATTATATTTCCATTTTTGAAGAAATAAATTATCTTTTATAGGTACTGAGATGCTTTTTTGAAGTAATGGGTCAATTTCCAAATACCCTTGCTTCCATTCCTTGTCTGTAGATTTAAATCTAGTATTAGTTTGAGATGCCAAATACACTTCCTTCCAGAAATATAACTGAGCGTTAGAATTAAATCTTTGTTTTAATAAGTCTTTTAACATCTTAAAAACGCTGGTATCAACTTGAAAACCGAACTCGTTAGGATTTTTATTAGTATTTAAAATGGCAAATATCGTCATAAGGCACTTTGAACATTGGCCACAATTTAAATACTTTGTTTTATTAGAATAACAAACTCGTAGTTGAATTTTTGATTTATTAAATACAGCCCAATCTACTATATAGTTGACTTTCTCCTACCTTGTCAACTCAATTCCGTCATGATATATGTTTGTGTTGTTGAACTTGATTAAATTGTCAATTTCGGGTATAGATCCCCAGTTAATAAATTCATAGCCTTCTTTCCTATCAAATGAAGAAGATATATAAACAACAGAATAGCTATTTAAATAAGCAAGAGGGGTAGTGAGACCGGTTATTGCCAAGCCATGTTGTATTGTCCCATACCAATTGAAACCTGCAATGAGTCGTTTTACTTCAAATGATATAAAATCCTTGAGATTACTTTCAATATAATATTTTGTATTTTGTTGAATGACTTCTGTATTATTATTATATTCCAGCAGTCCTTTCCATTGCATTTCATCACCAAGAGCCATATCTACACCTTTTATGGTTATCAAATCAGGAACTTCTTCAAAATGCCTTAATAAAGTGGCATAAGCATCTACCCCGCCACTATACAACATCGCTTTTTTACTTGAAATTGTGTTAGATGGTTCTAATAGGTGTTTAACAATTAAATTTGATTCCTTAGTTTTAATAATTGGATAGTATTCCGAAAATTTTTCCTTTAATTTTAAAGTTTGCTGGTAGAAGACCCTATCCAACTCGTATAATTTAATATCAAAACCCGCAAACCAAGAGATAGGCAATAGGTTAGCTAATAATGGTAAATTTAATATACCGATTGGAACACTTGATACATTTATATCATAGGTGACATAAAAAGGCGTTTCTTTAAAATACTTTTTTATTGCAGATGAACAGCTGTAATCATATTTTATTGTTCTTCCATCCTCATGGACATACGTATTATCAATTTTTAACATTTTACGTTATTTGAATATTATCTCATATTTATTCATTGAGTAAAAATACATATACAAGATTATTTGCAGTTTTATTGAACAATATCAACATCAGAAAATTTAGAATCATAAAAGAAAGCGCTAAAATGTACCAATTTGAAAGGAATAATCATTAGAGTCAAAAAAATAAACCCATTCACCAATTCCTCGGTCTCCTCGTACCCCGAAACCCGCACCCACTGATCACCCATCACACCGTCACCCCTCTCATTCATCATTACCCTCTCTCCCCGTACCCCGAACCTCGTACCACCGGTACACTATCTCCCACCATCGGTATATAAGCGCATATAAAGCCAGCTTAACCACCTTAAATTTAAAATATTAAATCAATCGTGGTTTAAAAAGCAACCTATTCTAACCGTTTTCAATGATGAGAACTTTTATCTTATTCCAATTACTTATTTGCTTTTTCGGCTGTAAAGTCGATGCCCCTCCACAACCAGAAAAACCAGTAGAAGTATCCCTACGAACGGACAGCACAGATGCAGAAGCCGACAGTCTCCTTCCAATTATTGATCAATACATTCTCGAACGATCCAACCCCTGGATAGACTTCACACCTGATTATAAGCCAACAGAAAGTTCCCAAAGTTTAGATTACGATTTCACCATTTTTGTTGACAATAGCCTTTATGGATCCTTCATTTTATCAAATATTGATTCTGTAGCCCAAAACATTTCATTTGAAATCACTAACAATAGTCCAAACATCATTAAGCTCTTCGAGGTAAAACAGGTCAGAACAAATACGGGTAAGATTTACTCCGACCCTATTATCCCAGTTGCTGCTATTGTGCCTCTTCCAAAAGGTGAATCCAAGTTGTTTATTTTTCAAATTAAAGGAAAGCAAGTAGGGCGTTCTAACCCAACTATCGCTATAGACAATGGAAGCCAGAAAAAGAATATCGCTATCAAAACTAAAATCGTGATGCCTAGTGCGATATTGGAAGATTTGAATGCGGTTAATTGGAGTTATTTCGAAAAGCCTATGTTAATTAATCGGGAAATTGAAGCAGGGTTGGATTTATATGAACATCATATTAATACCTCTGTAGTTCGATTCAATGAATTTCCTGCGATTGATGCAACAGAATTTTCTGGAATTGTAAAGTATATATCCTATATCAAAAATGTAAAGAATATACTTATTCATCAATCGCCTAAATACAATAAGAAAACACATCCCTTTCTTTCAGATCAATGGAAAAAGTTATTTGCCGTTTGGTATACCAATATGTTGAATACTCTAAGCAATGCCGGATATGCAAAAGGTAGTGTTTATTATTATCCTTATGATGAAATTAAAATTGACAAATATCCAGAATTAGAGGCTTTATATACTTGGGCCAAAGGCGCGATTCCTGATTTTAAACTTTACTCGACCATTATCACTGAAGAAACTGCTAATAAAGTTGTGCCTCTAGTAGATATGGTCCAACTCATTCATTTACATGTTCCCAAATTAATTGAAACAAATTATCCTAAAAAAGGAGAACTTTGGATGTACGATACCTTTGGGCCGACTTATGCCTTATCCCCCTACGATTATTATCGATTAATGGCCTGGATAGCGTATTATCGAGATATTAAAGGTATTGGATTTTGGAATTATGCATCTTTCGCGGATAAAGCAGATAACCCCATTAACGCAATTATTGAAGAGATGACACCTGTTAGAAGTTATTCAATTATTTACACTGGAGAGGGGAATGAGATAATTTCAAGCCGAAGATGGGAAGCCTTTAGTCTAGGGATCGAAGATTATCGAATTTTGCTCTTATTCGAGAAAAGATTTGGAAAAGAAAAAACAAAAGCGATGGCATGGAACGTGATATCTGCTAAAGATAAATATGACCTAGCAGAACAAGTTCGAAATGAAATGATCAATGCTTTATAATGGAATACTTAAGTAGTAACATCATGTTTGATTATTCTAGCAGGATTACCAACTACAGTAGTACTTTCAGGAACATCTTTAATAACTACTGCACCCGCACCTATCAAAGCATTTCGCCCTATTTCATTTACTCCCGTCATTAAGGTTGAACCAATTCCACAAAAAGCATTTTCTCCAATATTAATAGAGGCGCCTACATTACTTCCCTGAGAAAAGAAACAACCTTTTCCAATATGACTATGATGAGCTATATTAACTCCCATACTAACCATTACATAGTCATCTAATTGAGTTAACGGCATTATATGGCTTCCTGAAAGAACATATACAGCTTTTCCTATTTTAACAGTGTCATGAATATATGCAGTATGATGTATAAAACCTGGAGTGGGAAACCCTAGTTCAGTCAAATTTTCTAATAACCGCACCCTAACTTTGTTATTTCCTATAGGAACAAAGACATTTATATCTCTTGATATTTTTTCTATTAAGTATTTGAAATTGCCTAAAACAGGAATTCCGTTTATTTTACTTTCCTTTAACTGGTCATTATCATCAATAAATCCAATAAGTTCATACTCTTCTTTTAGGTATTCAGCATAAACCTGTCCGTATGTGCCGGCACCTACAATTATACATTTTTTCATCATAATATTTTATTTTAAGTGGCGATGAAGCTATCATGAGTGGGTTTATTCATCTCAATTTGTAAGTTTAGTGCATTCATGATGGTTTCTTCATTTTAATTTTTTCCATTAAAACGCTCCATGCTAACTTCTTCGCTTGCATTAATATCTTTTGCAGCAAAAACGTTAGAAATAGTTTTCAAAATAATTTTTAGATCCAAACCTAAGCTAATATGATCAACGTACCAAACATCATATTCAAATTTTTGACTCCAACTTATTGCATTTCTGCCATTAATTTGCGCCCAACCTGTAATACCTGGTTTAACACTATGCCTCTTTCTTTGATCTTCTGAATATAATGGCAGGTAAAAGGTTCTAAGTGGTCTAGGTCCTATCAAACTCATATCACCTTTTAAAACGTTTATAAGCTGTGGTATCTCGTCTAAAGAAGTTTTACGTACAAATGAACCCACCTTCGTTAAACGATCTTTGTCAGGTAATAAATGGCCATCCTTGCTTTTTCTATCATTCATCGTTTTAAATTTAATGATTTTAAAGATTCGTTCATCTTTTCCTGGTCGTTCTTGGAAGAAAAAGGGACTTCCCTGATTCGAGATATAAAGAAGAATGGTAACCATTAAGAATATAGGCAAAAGGAAAATGAAACCAATAAAAGCTGCTAAGAAATCTAATAATGGCTTGAGGAAATATTTATACATATTAATTTTATTCGTTTCTACTAGTGTTTAGTGCTAGGCGGTTTCTAAAGATTTATACTCAGCTAAAATTGCTTCCCAAACCACTTGCTGTTCATAACGATCAACAATCATATTCCTAGCGTTCATTTTCAACTTATTAACCATTGCCCCATCATCGATGATCCTATTCATTGCATTATAGATAGCATTAAAGTTTTTTGCCGGAATAATAATTCCATTCTCTCCTTCAACAATTATTTCATTGCAACCGTTTATATCTGATACTATGGAGGGTAATCCCATAGCTCCTGCCTGCATCACGACATTTGGAAAACCTTCTCGATAAGAAGGAAAAACCAGACAATCTGCCATTGCAAAATAAGGGCGGACATCAGATTGATAACCTACTGAAATAATATTGGGATTATTCTCTATTTCCAATAATGTTTCTGGCGATAATGGATCTAGTTCCTGTTCAAAATCTCCAACAAGTAAGAGTTTCGAAAGTCTTTTCTCCCCATCTAATCTCATAAATGCTTCAATCAATTCATTAATACCCTTATCCTTCACTATTCTCCCCACAAAAACGAATACAAAATTCTTCTCTTGTAAATTATGGTCCCGTCTTAATTTTTGTTTTTCTTCAATAGAATAGTGTTCAGGATGAAAATGAGAAGTGTCTATACCATTTGAGCTTCCTTGTCCAATTACTTTTAGTTTAGACTCTTTCGCGTAATCATTTTCTATGATAATGTGATAGAGTCCTTTTGAGTTCGGATATATCCTAGTTGCACAAGCATAGGTTGCTTTCTCTACTACATCCAACAGTCGTCTTTTGTTCCCTTTAGCTTCTAATAAAGGCAATCCTGCGATCGTATGGACTCTATGTGGCACACCCGCCAGTTTTGCCGCCAACATCCCTACTGTCCCTGCTTTTGGAGTATGTGTGTGAACAATGAATGGCTTTTCTTTTTTTAATAGTCTATAAAGTTTCCATGCTGCTATAATATCTTTTAATGGAGAAATGGTACGAGTCATTTTTACAGACTCTACCCGTACCCCTTCATTCTTATTCACATCCTTCAATGCTTCCCCAGCAGAAGAGATTCCTATTACCTCATAGCCTTGCTCCGACATATAACGAAGTTGCCCTCGTAAAAGCCCTCGTAAAGATTGCGGAACAGTAGTAATCCGGATGAGTTTTGGTTTATGCATCTATTTAATATTTTATACAATTATGGCTTTTTGGTTCTCTCCTTTTTTCATCGCCAGATATTCAGAATATTTTCGTTCCCGTTTATTCAATAAAGGAATAAATAGAAGAATAGGCAACACCTTTGCTCGATGTCTGATATTAGTACCAAAGTTAGATGCGCCAAAGCTAAACGCTATAATTACTGATAAGGCCACTACTATCATTGCTTTTGACATTTCATTTTTAAACAAAATCTTTCTACTGAGGTAGATACTTCTTATTATTAGAAAATATAAAATCCCATCGAATACTCCAATCAAATGGGAAGCAGATTTTGCAAAAAACGGAATAAAAGGCGCGAAAAGAAAAGCGACTATTCTAATTGGATATAAAACAATATCTAGAGGAGATCCCGTCAAATGTAACCAACTTGGATAGTTCGTGTTGCCGTGCTCTGCTATTCCTCCACCTTCTGCTAATCCATCTAAAGCCCCCTCTAATGAACCTCCAAATTTGCTTAAGCCGATCCCTGTTTGGTTTATCAAATATAAAGCACCTATACTTAAACCTATTGCCAGCACTTTCAGCATAAAATGGGATTTTCTGTTAAGTACTACATTATAAAATATAAATCCAATAAACAACGCAAATACAGCAGAATGAAAAGCAGATCCTATAATTCCAAAAACAAAAAACTTAAGAATAGAAGGAAAAGAGTTGAATTTAATATAACGAATAAAGTATACTAATGCTAGACTCACAAAGAAATAAATGGGTGCTTCACGAAGTATGATAGCAGAGAGAACCGCAAAGTTGGGAAATAATGCCGCTATCCACGCCGACCGATTGGCCAGTTGGTAGTTTTCAGATACTAGGTAAGCGCCTCTATGAATATTATATACCGTTCCTGTTCCGAATAATACCATAATAAAACCCCAAATAAATGGCACTCTTCCAAAAACTGAATAGAGTAGAGAGCCTAACCAGACATGAAACTTAGCTCCACTAGTAATCACATCCAATACAGAAATAGTTGAACTTAATGACATATCATAAGCCGTTCGATCGAAACGAACGCTATCGGCTCCACTCTGTGGTAAATTAAACCAAAAATTATCAATGAGTAGCAAAATAAATCTAAATAGAAAAGCTACCACAACTATAGTAGTTATTTTATTTTTCATATATTATCCTCTAAGTTTTTAGCCATTCATCAAACCCTGAATGGCCCGCTCCCATTTTTCATGCACTTTCGTTTCTTCATAATTTGCAAGTACATGGGAATAGCCTCTTTCTCCCATAGCTTCTTTTTCAACAGTAGAGATACGGCTTAGTACGAGTAGTTTTTCAGCTAAGTCAGACACATCTTGTTTTTCAAAAAGAAAGCCTCCTTGTGTATTTTTTATCAATTCACTACTACCAGGTATTGCGCTGGCAATAATCGGAAGACGGTTCGCCATGCCTTCTAAAATTGCATTTGGTGTTCCTTCCCATAAGGATGATAAGACTAATCCGTCTGCCTGATCGATATACTGTTGTGTATCGTTAGTGAAACCTATCAAATCGACCTGCTCTTCTATCCCCAACTTAGCTAAAGCTTCTTGTGGCCAAGTTTGATCAAAAAGGTGCCCTAATACTATTAATTTAATATTGGCACCCTTTTCTTTTATAAGCTTTATTGCCTCAAATAATGTTTTATAATCTTTTTGTGGTCTGAAGTGGGCAATGCTCACTAAAGTGAAAATTGTATTATTAATACGATTTTTATATGATGAAAAAGTATCTATCTTAATTGCATTCGGCATCAATAACGATTTGGATTGAATAGATAAACCTTCATTAATAAACTTCTTCAAAGCATATTCTGAATTAAAAGTAGTGAGGTTATCGATCTTATACGTCCATTTATAAAGACGTCTATAGAAAGCACTTATTTCATTGTTTCTTACTGAGGTTATTAAAGGAATACCAAATCCCAATTTTATTAGCCTTCCTATAAGATTAGCAGCAAACATAAAAGTGACTAGAATCTCTGGTCTTTTCTTTTTTATATAGCGAAACAACTTAAATATGCCCAAGGGCCCTTTAATAGGAATACAAATATGATCAATCGATTCTTCCTTTATAATTGTTTCAAAGTCATTTCCTGGAATAAATGAAACAATAGTAACATCGTAACCTTTTCTTTTTAGCGACACTACAAGCCTTACCAATTGGTTCTCAGCACCTCCTTTCCTTAAGGAAATCGTAAAAAAAGTAATACGAACTAAATTTTGTTTCATTTAATTTGTTTTAGTCTTAAATCTCACTATTAATTAATTTGTTTTAACTGTTCTATCACTATATTGGAATAAGGATTTGACAAAACTCTTATTATCGATGTAATTTAAATATATCTTTACGTAGATTGTTTAGATAGCTGAACGGAACAGACAAATTAAAGAAACATATCATTTTTATTTCTAATATTTTGCCCGTGCTTAGAAATAAAGTCATCTGTTTGATAATTCGTCTTTTCTCATCCATATTATAATATTTTCCAAACCTCAATAAGATTCGTTGACACCACTTGTTATAAAAACGCTCGAACTTCAACGCTCTATCTGCTGATACTTTTCTTTTAGTTAAACCAATAGTTTCTAAATATTTAATTAAGTCTTGAGGTTCGAAAACTGAAGATGATGCCCTATTTGGAATAGATCGATTTATTAAAAGTAATTTTTTATTGATAAACACCACACCGTCTTCTTCATAAAGCCGTAGCCAAACATCATGGTCTTCATATCTCTTATGCCCAATTTTAAACATTCCGGAGTCAATTAATAAGCTTTTTCTTATTAATGAGTTTGATGAATTCATCGGGCCTTGGCCCACGCTGATAGCGTCAATATAATCAACTACTCCGATTTCACCATCATTGGGTAAAGTTACGTTAGTATATCTACTCTCTTGAGTTTTATATACAATACTATATCCGTTAGAGAATATATTTTTTCCAGGATATTCTTCCATCGCTAAAACCATCTCTCTTAGATAATCATCTTTCCATAAATCGTCTGCATCTAAAAAGGCTATCCAATCGTACCGTGCTTCCATCACCCCTCTATTTCGAGCGGCCGAGACACCCTGATTCTTCTGGTTAATTAATCTTAATCGGGTATCTTCTACACCTTGAACAATCCTTAGGCTTTCATCGGTTGAGCCATCATTTACTATTATAATTTCGAACTCTTTAAAGCTTTGTTTTAGAATTGCTTCTAAGGTTGATGCTATAGTTAATTCTTTATTGTATAATGGTATTACTATTGAAATCATCTTATATGTATTGTGGAGAGAAAATTCTAATATTTAAACTTCAAGAAATAATCATAAATCCTTAAGTATGGACCCATAACAAGTTGAACTGTCTTTATTTTATTAGCTTTAAGCATGTTTATAAATAACAACTCGATGTATTTGGTACGTCTCCTAGCTATATAATCTTCAATATATCGAAAAAACTTTTTATTAGTAAGAACTGCCAACCTTGAAATCCTTTCCTTATATGTATAATTATTTTTCTTTTTGAATACAGCGAGTAGGGCTAAAAAATGAAACATTCCAAGCATATCTTTGATTTGATAAAAACTATCCCACTTTTCAACTTTTAATAATTCTTTTAAAGACTTTGACATTTCATCGATTACACCTATATAATGTTCAAATGTGTAAGTTTTTGACCTAGCTGATTCATCATGAATATTATAAATATAATGCGCTTGATCAATAAAATGAATTGCTTCTATGTGTTTCAAATAATTTAAATAGAAAAGCAAATCCTCGAAGTATTTAATATTTATATTAAATAACAAATTTTCTTTTTTTATCAAATCAAGATTATAGAATTTACAAACAGCAAAACCAAGTAAGTAGATGTCATTGTTACCTAAATGTTTGCCTAAGTCTTTCAAATAGAACTTTCCGTAAGAATAGGCCGTGATTAATGTCTGATCTTTAGTAATAAAATTTTCTTTAATAATATCTTGAATAATTAATTGAGATTCGGATAACTCAGATGACATTATAAAAGACTCCAAAAACCCTTCTTTTATAATGTCATCTGAATCTACAAAACATACCCAGGTGCCATTCGCGTTCTTTAGCCCCAAATTACGAGCAGAACTTACGCCACCATTTTCCTGTGAATAATTTTTTACTCTCTCGTCAACTAATGAAAATTTATTACAGATGCTCTGCGAACTATCTGTAGAACCATCATTTATTAATATTAATTCAAAATCAATAAAAGTCTGAGAGAGTACTGACTCAATACACTTTGCTAAATATTTTTCGGCATTATAGACAGGGATAATAATAGACACCAATGCTTTAGACATTTTCTCTTAAAAATAAAATAGATTCTCTTTTTAACGTTTCTTTTATTTCATTAACTTTTTTAAAGTCAATCCTAGAAGTTAATAACTCCTCTGTTAGGTCCTTTCTATTTAAAACTAATCTGCTTTCTAAACCAAAAACACTCAAAATAGATTTAAATCTTGCCAGGCCCCTACGGGTATTGCCAATTGCAATAAAATTTTTATTAAAAATAAGCGAGAAAACCACTCCATGAAATGAATCGGTAACAACAAAATCTGCATCATAAAAACCCTTAATCCAATTTTCCACTGGTGGATAAATAAATTCCTCTAATTGAAATCCAATATGAGCATTATCAATAAGAGCTTTTTTTGGTTGACTAAATTCTTCCTCCAGATTTTTATGTTTACAAACGATATTTATGATCGCTTTTTTCTCTTCTGTTCTATCTAAAATATAAGTGTATACGCTTCCTTTGTTCGGCACTGGAATTGCGTCTGAAAACAATTGAGCGTAATGAGTTTTATCCAATAGTAAAGTTGGGTCCAAGACGAAGTTCACATCCCTATCCAAATACTTTTTACATAAATCAATCCCAGAATTCTCTCTTACCGAAACAGCATCAATTTTTCTGACTAACTCTTTACACCTCAAAGTTTCTTCCTCGCTATACTCCCAGTTTTCTGTGCCAAATGACGCAGCATAAGTTATTTTTCTCGTCTTATCATCATCTTTCAAAAAATCAAAATAATAATTGTAAATATTAGGTGAGTATTTCGGTCTCCATACCTGATCACTTCCAACAATTACAGAATCAAATTTATTCCTTCCAAAAAAACTTTCAATTTTTAAAGATTTTCCAATCAAATCTGTGAGTTTGATATTTTTTTTAATAAACTCCGAAGAATTGGCACTGATACATTTGTGTTGAGATTTGTTTAGAATTAGATTATTATGATGCTTAAATAACTTTTGTTTTAACTGTAAAAAAAATATTTTTAATGAGGAATGCCCATTATTTGTTGTATTTAAAGTTACTACCTCATGTCCAAAATCTTCCAACACTTTCTGCAACGCATATGCTTGCAAGATACCTCCGTAATTTGTAACTAATGGCTGTGTTAATATTGCTATTTTCTTTGAACTCTTCATTATCCTCTTAATTTATAATATCTCTTTTTGATCATTTTTAACGCAAATAAATGCTTTCAAGTTAAAAAAACGTTACAGCTTAATTTAATTTATGAAACACCTCTTCCAATTCTCTCCTTTTTGATAAAGTTACTTTGAAATTATCTAATGCTTTTCCAATTGGAATAAAACAAATTATTTTTTCAGATTTAGGTATTTCCAATATAACCTCTAATTTCCTTTCGTCTTTTACTGTTTTTCCCCAATTAGCTGGACAATTTGCGATTTCGTAAAAATGTAACGAATATAAAAGGTTCATTACAAAAATACCTCCATCTATATAAAACTGATTCCTTTCACCTACTGTATAAAAATAATTTCTATCACAAGTCACAATCAATAACTGCATTATATTCTCTGTATATCCCCTAAGCCCATCTTGTATCCTAAGGCAATCATCAATTAGTTTTTTATCATCAATATAATAAACTTTTGAAGCCTGTCTATTGCAAACAGATGGAGCGTTTATTGCTATAGTAATTGCCTTATGAATTGTTGATTCTGGAATAAGTTCACTGGTGAAATTTCTAATACTTTTTCGTGATGCGGAAAATAAATCAAATGAACTATTCTTATTCTCATAAAATGATACTCTATCAAAATCGATTGCACCGCTAAAATTTGCACAATATTTATTATCAAGTATACCTTTAAAAAAGTGATAATATTTCACAGGAAAATAACGGGATATATCAAACTTAGCATTTTCATGCAATTCATAATATTGGCACATAACTTTATAAGCAATCAGTAATTGTGAATTATTAAAATTTAAGACTACTTGTTCATTCTGCAAGTTTTTTATTAGCCTAGTAATTCTGTTTTTCAGCAAACCCTAACCTAATATTTGTAAATAGAAGTCCTTTTTCTACTGAATGATAATCTAAAATAATTTTAGATTCAATTTTACTTAAATTATCTATTTTAAAAACATTTGAATACCTATAATATAAATTAAAATCAATTAGGAAATTTACAATCAAATTCCTATAGTTAACAATCCAATTCCGAAGTTCATAAACCCACATTACTCTCTGTACTCCTATTGTATTTTTCACAATACTTTTAAGTATTTTTTTCATTTTTTTATTATTTTATTATAAACATTCCTTAATAACCCTCTTTCGTTTCTATTTATCCCTAATAATAAAATTGATAAAAATATCAGCAAAATATAAACACTCACATTAAAAAGTAAATTACTCCAAGATTGGTCAAAAATTAGATATTTACCATAATAACAATAAAAACTTATTACAGGAATTAGCACGACAATTATTTTAAAAACTACTTTCTCAATAAAATCAAAAATCGATAGACCTATTAATCTTTTCAAAAAAAATATCCTAAAAATAAAAGCGACCAATGATATAATTATACTAACTAAAAACACCTGTTCGGCTTTACCGTTATATTCTAAAAATAAATATGAAATAGGTAAATTCAATAATAACAACGTTCCAATCACTATTTGATACCACTTTATATTTCCTGTAGCTTGTGCACCTACCATTAAAGGGCCAGATATACTGTCTATCAAAACATTTATCAAGCACAGAACGACAAAAAGAGAAGTATATTCAGGTACGTTTTTCAACCATAAGTATAATATGTCCTCGATGCTAAAAATCACAGGTAGTATAATAATCAACATCAGAAAAAATGAGAATCTAGCACTCTGAAAAATTAACTGTAAACTTTTATCTTTATTTCCAGCCGCATAAGTCTTGATTATTTGAGGATTGAATGCCAACTGAAAGTTTTTAACAAAAACGGTTACTGCGCCTTGTACTTGCATCGTTATGCCATAAGCAGCGTTAATTAAAGGCCCAAAAAACAAGTTCAAGACGATATTGGTACCTTGGCCTTTTGCTACTGCGGCTAGGTTTCCAAAAAGATTCCAACCTGAATAGGAAATTAAAGTTTTGTACATCTCTCTATCGTAATGAAATTGGTACTTACTTTCCCCAAAATGCCTATGACAATACATTCTGTAAAAAGAAGCAATAGAAAATGCCACAAGGAATACAAGTACTGCATAAAGCTTTAATTTATCCGCATCAAAAACTAATAATAAATAGACGATTAGAAGCTTTAATATTACCTCAACTATACTCATTACTGCATAGATACTCATTCGTTCTCTTGCTATAATAAGTGCATTATATGGCACCTGAACTACCCCAACTAAGAAGGTTAATATAGAAAACTGATAAACCCAATAGATCGCATCCATTCTCTCTACTGGTACGTTAAGTTTATTATTTACGAACCAAAGCCCTATAGTTTCTGCCAAAAGTGTGATGAATAAACCAATACCTATATGAATATTTAATGTAGCATTAAAAGTCTTCTTTAAATTGACATAATCGTTTTTTCCAATATCGAACGCTAAAAATCGCTGTGTGGCAGAAGACATAGCTGAATTAAAGAAACTAAATAAAGAAACTACACCACCAACAACTGTATAGACACCATAATCTTCTATTCCTATTACATTAAGAACTACACGAGAAGTATATAAGGAAACTGCCATAGTAAGCAGCATTCTTATGTAAAGGAACAACGTATTCCTGGCAATACGCTTATTGGATGATACTTTCACTTATCTACCCTCTATTTTTAAATAATACTTAAAGTACCACTTTACAAATTTTTTTATTCCTTCTTTTATGCTTGTTGAGGGTTTATATCCATATTTTTTTTCCAGGTTGGTGGTGTCAGCCCAAGTTTGTTCTACATCTCCTGCTTGCATAGGTAAAAATTGCTTTATAGCTTTACTTTGCATACACTGCTCTATAGCATCAATAAAATCCATTAACTTTACAGATTTTCCATTTCCAATATTATATAAGTTATAATTATTCTTATTAGGTCTCGGTTCTAACATAGTAGCTAATATACCTGTTATTATATCGTCGATATAGGTAAAATCTCTTGAGAGATTTCCATTATTAAAAATCTTAATAGGTTTCTTATTTTGAATCGCATCTGTAAACAAGAACATCGCCATATCAGGTCTTCCCCAGGGTCCATACACGGTGAAAAATCGCAAACCAATAACTTCTATATTGAATAAATGGCTATAAGTATAGGCCATTAATTCATTGCTTTTTTTTGTAGCTGCGTAAAGACTAATAGGATGATCCACATTATCTTCTGTTGAAAATGGTGTTTTTTTATTTAATCCGTAAACACTCGAACTGCTTGCATAGACTAATTTCATTACTCCAGAATTCCGGATGCATTCCAGTAAGTTTACAAATCCTACGATATTGCTATCTACATAAGCCATTGGATTTTCAATAGAATATCTCACGCCTGCCTGAGCTGCAAGATTGCCAAACTCTATTAAACTTCTGCTCTTTAAATAATTTTGGAAGATTATCTTTATCCTCTAAATTCATTCTTATAAAACTAAAATTACTATGCTCTTCACTTTCGGATATTAAATTCCATTCAAGATCTTGAACTATACCAAGTTGCTTCAATCTTGCAAGCTTTAAGTTTACATCGTAATATTCGTTTAAATTATCCAAACCTACCACTTGATGTCCGAGAGATATTAATTTTTCACAAAGATGATAACCAATAAATCCCGCTGCTCCTGTTACTAATATCTTCATAATTAATCTATATTATTTGCTAAACCAATTGAAGAATATTGAAAACCTAATGTTTTCATTTGTTTTGCATCTAATAATTTTCGTCCATCAAAAACAAAAGCAGGTTTGATTACAGAATTGAATACCTTTTTCCAGTCATATCCTTTAAACTCATCCCACTCCGTTAAGATAGCAACGGCATGTGCATTTGTACATGCCTCATAAGGATCATTAACACTTTGACCAGTCTTCGATTTTCTTCCGAAGAGCGGCTACCTAAATTATCCAAGTCGGCATAAATTTGTTCCTCTGAAACCTTAGGATCATACACGGTAATTTCCGCTTCCTCATTCAATAAAGAATCGGCCACATAGATGGCTGCAGATTCGCGGGTATCATTGGTGTCCTTTTTAAAGGCCCAACCCAGAAAGCGAATTTTCTTACCCGAAACCGTATTGTATAAGTTGCGGATAATGCGGTTGGCAAAACGACGTTTTTGATGATCGTTCATGATAATCACCTGCTCCCAGTAATCGGCAACTTCATGCAGACCGTAAGATTTGGCGATATAAACCAGATTCAAAATATCCTTTTGAAAACAAGAGCCTCCAAAACCTACAGAAGCTTTCAAAAACTTAGGGCCGATACGGCTATCCATACCGATGGCTCTGGCCACTTCATTGACATCGGCTTCGGTTTTCTCGCAAATTTCTGACATCGCATTGATAGACGAAATTCTTTGCGCCAAAAAAGCGTTGGCTGTTAATTTGGAAAGTTCTGAAGACCAAAGATTAGTCGTTAAAATCCTTTCCCGGGAAATCCAAGAGCGTAAATATCGGCCAGCGCCTGAATTGCTTCCTTGCCTTCGTGCGTTTGATCCCCTCCGATTAACACCCGATCGGGATTCAATAAATCATTACGGCAGTGCCTTCAGCCAAAAATTCAGGATTCGACAATACCTGAAAGTTAACGCCGTTACCGGTATGGTCTAAAATACTTTTAATCGTTTCGGCCGTACGAACGGGCAAAGTAGATTTTTCGACAACAATTTTATCGGTTTTAGCAACCCTCGCGATCTGCCGGGCACATAGTTCGATAAATTTCAAATCGGACGCCATTCCCTTTCCGTCACCATAAGTTTTGGTAGGTGTATTCACCGACATGAAAATCATGTCCGCCTCTTCGATCGCCCGATCAACATCGGTATAAAAAAACAGATTTCTTCCCCTTGCTTCCCCTACAATCTCTTTTAATCCTGGTTCATAAATAGGTATTTTGTCTAAATCGTCATCATTCCAGGCGGCGATGCTTTCTTTATTCAAGTCAACCACCGTTACTTTAATTTCCGGATTGTTTTGTGCTATCACCGACATAGTCGGACCGCCGACGTAACCGGCGCCAATACAACATATATTTTTGATCTTCATTTTTTACTTACTATAACCTTCCGTCACAATTTTCACCTAAAATCCCCTTCACATCATACAATACACTTACTTCTTTTTGTAAGTCGCTTATATTCAATTCCATGAATTGTTTATGTGCGACGGTTAGGACGACTGCATCATATCGGTCTTCAGTGGTCAGTGATAAGTGGTCAAGAGTAGATTCTAGTTTTAATCCGTATTCGCGCATGACTTCTTCTGGATTTGCCCAAGGGTCATAAATACTTACTTTTACGCCGTAATCCTTTAATGCGGAAATAACATCTACAATTCGGGTATTTCGCACATCTGGGCAATTTTCTTTAAAGGTAATGCCTAATATCAATATCTCCGCTTGACTCACATTTATTCCTTTCTTGATCATGCACTTCACTACTTCAGAAGCTACATATGCACCCATCGAATCGTTAAGCCTTCTACCCGCTAATATAATTTCAGGATGATAACCATGCTCCTGTGCTTTTTGAGCAAGATAGTAAGGATCTACTCCTATACAATGCCCTCCTACCAATCCCGGTTTAAAGGGTAAAAAGTTCCACTTGGTACCTGCCGCCTCTAAAACTGCCTGAGTATCTATTTCCAAAATATTAAAGATTTTTGCTAATTCATTTACAAAGGCAATATTAATATCCCGTTGGGAGTTCTCTATTACCTTAGCCGCTTCGGCCACTTTAATGGAGGGGGCAAGATGCGTGCCAGCAGGGATGACCGATTTGTATAATTCATCTACCATTATTCCGATTTCAGGCGTACTTCCTGAAGTTACCTTTAATATTTTCTCTACAGTCCGTTCTTTATCTCCCGGATTGATGCGCTCTGGTGAATAACCTGCAAAGAAATCTTTATTGAATTTTAATCCCGATACTCGTTCTAAAACAGGAATACATTCTTCTTCTGTAGCGCCCGGATATACCGTAGATTCATAAATAACGATATCGCCTTTCTTTAATACTTTCCCTACAGTTTCACTCGCTTTGTATAAAGGAGTTAAATCGGGTTTATTGTGTTTGTCTACGGGAGTTGGGACGGTGATGATGTAGAAATTGGCTTCTGATATGTCTTCTATATTTGATGAACAAAACAAGCCAGCATGGTGCGAGGTACGTGGTTCCGAGGTTTGCCCGACAAGCGTGTTAGTTTCTTCGCTAAACTCAGAAGAGGTGCGGGATACGTGTTCCGAGGTTTGTCTGGCAAGCGTTTTAGATCCTTCGCTGCGCTCGAGGATGACAGGGGACGAAACGAGGACGGCTTGTAAGATCTCGTCTTCTACTTCTAATGTACTATCGTGGCCACTGTTTAATTCGTCGATCCTTGACTGGTTGATGTCAAAGCCGATTACAGGGTATTTTGTTGCGAATAAGCGTGCTAATGGTAAACCAACGTAGCCTAATCCGATTATTGCGATTTTAGTATTTAAAGTATTCATTAGTATATTTTTAGTTATTTAAATGTTTCTATAATACTGACGAAATTCTGCTTTTGCGCTCATGACCAACGAAATTTCGTAAGTCCGCATCTTCTACTTCAAATTATTCCAATACCAAGTAACGGCTTCTTTTAAGCCCTCTTCGATCTTATGCGAAGGTTTATAACCTAATAAGCGTTCGGCTTTTTCTATTGAGGCTAAAGAGTGTGGTATATCTCCTAATCTATTTGGGCCGTGCTTTACATTTATAGTTGCAATTTTTGAATCGTATGTTGTCAAATATTCTTTTAAATATTCCACCAATTGGTTTAGCGTAGTGCGATCCCCGACAGCTGTATTATAAACTGTATTGATGGCTTTAGAGTTTTTAGTTGTCATCGCCAATTCATTCATTTGTATGACATTATCAATATAAGTGAAATCGCGTGAATAGTCGCCTCCGCCATTTATGACAGGACTTTCGTAATCCATGAACTGCATGACAAATTTGGGAATTACTGCTGCATAAGCCCCTTTTGGATCTTGTCTCCTACCGAATACATTAAAATAGCGTAGTCCAATACACTCTAAGCCATAAGTTTTAGAAAAGACATCGGCATAAAGTTCATTTACATATTTAGTAATGGCATATGGAGATAATGGCTTTCCTATAACATCCTCTACTTTAGGTAAAGACTCTGAATCGCCATAAGTTGAAGAACTTGCAGCGTAGACAAAGCGCATTACTTTCGCATCTCGCGCTGCAACCAACATATTCAAAAAACCTGAAACGTTTACGTCGTTAGTTGTTATCGGGTCGTTAATTGACCTTGGCACTGAGCCTAATGCCGCTTGATGCAAAATATAGTCTGCTCCGATTACAGCTTTTTGGCAGTCTTCAAGATTTCTAATGTCGCCTTCTATTAAGCTAAAATTTGGGTTAGAGAGGAAGGATTCGACATTGTGTCTATGACCGGTTGCAAAATTGTCGAGGACGGTTATTTTGTGTCCTTTGTTTAAGAAGTGTTCGCAGAGGTTAGAGCCTATGAAGCCGGCACCGCCGGTGATGAGAATCGAAGTACGAGATTCGAGTTCCGAGGTTTTCCTGGCGAGCGTACTAGACAGGCTCGAGGTGCGAGATTCGAGTTGCGAGTCTTTCCTGGCAGGGGTATTAAAAATTTTATTATTACTATTCATTATAACTATTGCTCCTTTTTATTATTATTTAAATTCACACCACGCACCGCGTAACCCGCACCACGCATCTAGTCTCACTTCCAATTATTCTGTACATATTTTATATATGCATTTATTTTTGCTCCAAGAACATTATATTCTTCCTGCAATTCAATAAACTCAGTCTTAAATTCTGGATATAATCTTTCCAATTTTACTAAGTGATTGAATGTTTCATCAGTACTACTATGAGAAAATATCAAAAAGCGTATATATTCTGCTTTATACATTCTTCTTCCGTAACCTTCTACAATATTGGACACAATAGAGTCTGCTGATCTTCTAATTTGACTTCCCAATTCATATAGTTCATGTTTCGGAAGCTTCAAAGACAAAGGATGTATCTTAAAGAAAAGCTCTAATGACAAATTATATATATCTAAACTCTTATAACTCATATTCTATTTGCACCTCCTACCTCGCAACCCGCACCTCGCACCTATTTATTCTTTCCAAAATACTTCTGCCAGAACCCTTTCTCCTCTTCTCCATAGCCGTAACCATAACCGTAGCCATAGCCGTAACCATAACCGTTTTCTTTACTTGCGTCATTCATTACGACCATTAGATTTTTAACTTTCTTATTTTCGTAGACGTCTTTAATAATATTTAGTTGTTGTTTGAACGTATAATTATACCTGACAACGTAAGTTGTCATATCTGCATAAGCTCCTAAAGAGAATGCATCGGATACCTGCCCTACTGGTGAAGTATCAATAATTACATAATCGAATTCTTCTTTTAAAACATTTATTAATGTAGAAATCCGATCACTCATTAATAATTCAGAAGGGTTCGGTGGTATAGGCCCTGCACTAATTGCAAATAAGCCCTCAACCTGTTTGATAGGTTGTACGATGTCTTGACAAGAAATTTCTGGATTAATCAAATAATTAGTAATTCCGAGCATGTCTGATTTGATTCCTAAATCAGCAAAGATTTTTGGTTTGCGGATATCAAATTCAAGGATCACCACCTTCTTTCCTGTAATGGCTAAAGTAGCTCCTAAGTTAATAGCAAAAAATGTTTTACCTTCCCCAGTCATACTTGAAGTTACCATGATGACTTTATTATCTCTGCCATCGGCAATAGCAAATTGGAGGTTAGTACGAATAAGGCGGAAGAGCTCTGCCACTTCAGTACGAATGCCCTGCCCCACAACTAAAGCCTGTTTTTCTTCACTATGGACAAGTTCTCCTAGAACAGGCACATTTACTACTTTCTCAAGTTCTTTGACACTTTGTACCTTATCATTTAATAAGTCGCGCGCATAAATAACTCCAATAGGTAAAATTAATCCTAATAATAAACCTGATAACCAAATTATTAGTCGATTCGGTTTAACCGGTGCTAGTGAACTAATTGCAGGTTCAAGAATACGAATGTTGGAAACAGTAGAAGCGTAGGAAATAGCCGCTTCCTCACGCTTTTGCAGTAAATAAGAATAGATCCCCTCTTTGATACCTTGCTGACGTTGAATTTCTATGAGGTTTCGTTCTATTGTCGGGATATTAGAAACTCCAGACTGAAATCCACCTGCTTGCCGAGAAAGAGCATTGCGATTAATTTCTAATGAGCGTTTAATATTTCCTAAACTCTCGCTAATATTAGCCTTTAAACCTTTTAACTGGTCGTCTATATTAATAACTAGTGGATTGGCGGGCTCAACGGTTTTTAATAAACGCTGGCGTTCCATTTGCAATTCATTATATTTCTGGATTAAACTTCCCAAAGTCGGATCTTGTATACCCATGGTTCCGGGAAGTAACTCAGTTCCTGAAGAAGTTCTGAGATAGCTTTGCAAGGATTCTAATACAGAAATCTGTGTTTGAAAGCTTTCCGCTTGGCGGCTATACTCCGAAGCACCCTGAAGTTTAATCTGAGCATCGGAACCAATATCAACTAAACGATTATCTCTCTTATATACTTCTACATTTTTTTCAACTTTTTCAAGATCTTCCACTAGAGAATTAAGACGATTATCTATAAAATCAACGGTTTTACGAGCAGCTTCATTTTTGTCTTCTACACTTTCTCTTTCATAAATCTCAACTAGCTTATTAATAATGCTTTTTCCTTTTTCAGGAACAGCATCTATCAAAGACAGAGTTAATACAGAGGCATCTTTTGCGCGGGTTATTTCTATGCGATTAGAGTAGCTACTCCCTATTTTTTGTATATCATTGAGTTTAACCAAAATCTTTCTTCCATCTTCAACTTCAGGATTGTTCAAGAAGACATTAAAGTCCCCATAAGGTTTATTAATAAGGGTATTATAAGTATATTCCTTTTGCCCTTCCTGATCGATTAACAGAAACTTCTCTTGGTCTTTTAAAATAATCTCTAAAGTATGTCCATAGTACGCCGAGTCTAGGCGTGAAAAAACCATTTGGATAGGAAGGCTTTTACCGTATAATTCAACGGTCATAATTTTTCCTTGCCCATAATAGGTAGTTTGTAGGTTTAACTCTTGCATAACCCGCCACATTATAGGTTTCCCTTTTAAAATAGCGATTTCATTGCTAATGCTTTGGTTAGCATTTAAAAACCCTAGGTCTTGAAAAAAGGAGGAAATATCCTCTGCGCCCCCCGATTTGCCATCTTTTATTAAAACATTGCTATAAACATGATATTCAGGCGTGCTATAGCGTAAATATAAAAATGCGATTAAAAAGCAAGAGGCAATTGATAAAACAAACCACTTCCAATGACGAAGATAGTTAAATAGAAATGCTTTATAATCGGTGCTATTTTGTTGATCTTGAAATTCGGGAAAATCCTGCATGTTGAATTTAAAAAAGTCTTACAAATGCTAGTATTAGAAAAGAAGCAACACTCATTGTTGTTACTAGCAAATAGTTATCACGGCCAGCTTGCTTTTCTTTCTTTACGTCCGGCTGAACATAAATTAAATCGTTTTGCTGGAGGTAAAAGAAAGGGGAATCGAAAGCCGTAGAGCTGTTTAGGTTTAAACGAGCCATTTGTCTGTTTCCATCTGTTTCGCGAATAATTAATACATTTTCCCTCAATCCAAAACTGGTCATATCTCCAGCACTGCCTAAAGCCTCTAAAACATTTACACGATCGTTATCCATCGTAAAAGAACCGGGCCGGTTCACCTCTCCAATTACGGTAACCTTAAAATTTAAATAACGTATGTTTACGATGGGTTCTTTTACATAAGTTAGCAATTCATTGCGTAGAACTTCGTGGGCTTCACTTATCGTATAACCCGATAGTTTGATTTTCCCGATTACCGGATAATTTACCGCACCATCTTTCCCTACTAAAAAACCCTCTTTTCCTAAACTAGTTGACCCACTAGAACTGCGGCCGTCAAAATTTTGCAAGACGCCAGCATTGAACAAGGCATTACTTGCAGCATCTAAACTACTCATTGTGATGCTTAAAATATCGCCTTCTTGAATTTTAGGTTCATGGGCATTTACAATAGCAGTTTTAAATGTGTCGTTTTGGTGAAGATCGCTAAAGTAAGTGAGATTTCTTTTTGTGGTACAAGACACAAATAGTCCGATAAAAAGGATAAGAAGTAATTTTTGTTTCATTTGTTAATTTATAGTCAAAATCAGGTTCGCTGCAAAAATAGAACAATTTAGCAATTTAAGCGTCTATCTCCACATTCTGTAATGCCTTTTCCAAATTTAACAGTACAAACTCTTTTTCCTCGGAAGTCAAATTTGATCCCGAAGGCAAGCATATCCCGGTTCTGAAAAGTTGTTCAGAAGTACCATCACCATAAAAAAGACAATTTTTAAAGATTGGCTGCATATGCATAGGTTTCCAGAAAAACCTCGATTCTATGTTGTTCTCCTCTAGCTTCAGTCGAACGGTATTGGGCTCTATGTCTTTCAATAGGGCTACACTTAGCCAATGATTGGAGAAGGAATAGGATGAATCCTCTTCTAAAAATGAAATGCACTCAAAAGACTTCAAACGCTCTTGATAGAAATGGAAATTAGCCCTTCTTTGTGCCACCCGCTCATCTAAAACTTTCATTTGTCCTCTTCCTATTGCCGCACAAACATTGCTCATGCGGTAATTATAACCGGTGTGGCTGTGTAGGTAATAATGGGCATCGTCACGGGCTTGTGTTGCATAGAAATGTGCTTTTTCCGTCCATTCTTTATTTTTGGAAACCAAAGCACCTCCGCCTGAGGTGGTAATGATTTTATTACCATTGAAGGAAAGGATACCAAAATCTCCGAAGGTTCCTAGGGCTTGGCCTTTATAGGTTGATCCCAGCGCTTCAGCAGCGTCCTCAATTACCGGAATATCATAGCGACGGGCCACCTCCATAATTTCTTCAATTTTTGCAGGTTTGCCATATAAATGCACTAGGATAATTGCCTTTGGCTTTTTGCCCTTGCTCATCCTATCGATAATGGCTACTTCCAAATGTTCGGGACACATATTATAGGTGTCGCGCTCGCTGTCCACAAAAACCGGGTTTGCACCCATATAAATAATGGGATTAGCTGTTGCAATAAATGTAAGTGACTGGCAGATGACTTCGTCTTGAGCCTGAATGCCTAGCACTAGCAAAGCCAAGTGGATGGCTGCAGTACCTGAACTTAGCGCAGTGACATGCACATCATTTCCCAAGTAGCTTTCCAAGTCTTTTTCAAAGCCCGTAATTGCAGGACCGATTGGAGCGATCCAATTCGTATCAAAGGCTTGCTTAACGAATTCCTGCTCCGCATCGCCCATATGGGGAGAAGAAAGCCAAATTATTTTATCGTACATATTATTTCTTAAATTCTTAACGTTAAATTAATTTCGTTCCTTTTAATTGCTTTATCGGCTGTTGAAGGAAAAATATCGGTTTATCAACCAATAAAAATATTCAACTTGCTGTTTTTAAAACATTTAACCTATAATTCTATATGATCAATTGTAACACTTAGCAACACAAATATAAACAATACGTTGACTTATAAAAATAATGTCTCCATTAACATCTGGGTTTGAGCGGCCTCCGTCACATATTTTTCTTTGTTCAGAGCCTCTAATACCCTTTTTCGCCCTTAAAGTTTATGATCCCTGGTAAAAAACCGAAGATTATCTTTTTGTTAATTTCTCTATTTGATTAATAACTTATCACAAATTATTCAATTGAATACTTTCTAATTTTTGAATAATTTTTCTAGAAATTGAACTTCCTTCTAAAGCTTTTAAATGTCTTTGGTGGTGCATATCTGTTCCTACAAAGTCAATCAAACTTGCATCTAGCATTTTCTCTGCCATCATTTTTTCTTTCTTGCCATAATAGCCGGTAAATGACAAAGCATTGCACTGTAAAAAGACTCCTTGGTCTTTGAGTTCCTCTAGGAAGGTTAAGTTTTCATGCAGGTAATGGTAGCGCTCGGGGTGAGCTAAAACGATACGATAATTTTTGATTTTGAGTTGAAAAAGTAATTCATGAAAATTGGGGGGCAGGCTCTGAAAGAAGGTCTCCACTAAAACGTGATTGCCGCGAAAAGTTAAGATGTCGCCGTTGGTAATAATTTCCTCAAAGTGGTCATCCATCATGTATTCCGCTGCTGCTTCTACAGGAATTGTATAGCCTCTTTCATCCATCGCTGCCTGCAATTTCCGCAGTGCCGCCAGGATAGTTTCAGGCGTATTGGCATAATGATCACTCATTATATGGGGTGTCGCGATCAACCTTTCGTAGCCGTTTCTGATCAAGCCATCGATCAATAATAAGGAACTTTCCACGTCCGCCGCCCCATCATCAATACCCGGTAAAATATGGGAATGCATGTCCGTCTTTAAAAGAGAACCGAATGCTATATTTTTTTTTCTAGACGTGAAAAATAAATTCATAGTAAATATTATTGTAGAAAAAACGCAACAGAACGTGTTTATTGTAGAAAAATTTACTCTTATCAACAGATAAAAGAAATATGCCAGTAACACTAATGTCGTGTTTTTTCTGCAAAGATAATGAATTAAAGAGTTGGCAGTATTCTGCTCAATGGGGTATTAGATGCAAAGATTGTCAGTAATCAGTTATCTATTTCTCTTTTTCTTGATCACAAAAAGAAAGAAAATGGTGAAGGCGGTACAATATATGTTGCATAGCAACGATCAGCAGTCAGGTATCAGGTATCAGCTATCAGCTTTCAGTAATCAGTTGTCAGGTATCAGCTTTAAGTAATCAGTAATCAGCTATCAGCTTTCAGTAATCAGTTTGTTTCTGTCGCCTAAACAGTGTCCTTGGAAGGTGCATTCTAGCAAACTCTACTAATAAACTATATTAGCAAACTCTACAAACAAACTATGCTAACAAACTCTACAAACAAACTATGCTAACACGCTATGCCTAACAGCACTAAAGACCATAACCTCAAATGTGGCCTTGGAAGTCCCGGCAGTGATACCCTGCGTGCCAGCACCAAGAAACAAAGGGACTTACGCAGCCACGAGTTTTTTTGTAACTTTTTTTGCGGAAAAAAAAGTTAAGGATCTTACGCAGCCACGAGTTTTTTTTGTTTATTCATTAGTGGTTATTTTTAAAGGCATTTCATGAGCTCCCTTTGGTCGGTTCTTTTTTTTTGGAAAAAAAAAGAAAGTACCACCTAATTTACTTCATAACAAACCAACCCTTCTTCATCTTCCACTTCCCTCCTTCTTTATACTCCGCGAAATAGAAATAAGTTCCGATTGGTAGTGTTTGACCGGAAACGCCGGTATTTGCAATCCCGTTGAATGCCCGACTATCGTTATCATAACCATCTATTCTAAAGACGACCATGCCATTTTTCGTGACAATTCTCACTCTATTTTCCGGGAAATCTTTGATTCCCTCGATGATCAAAAAGTCATTGATTCCATCCCCATTTGGAGAAAGAGCGGGATGTACGTTTACCGAACCGATCTCCTCATCTTCAACGCGCACACTAATACTAACAGGCGCGGCCGCTTCGTAATTCTTATTTCCCTCTTGGCTAGCAGTTAAGCGAGCAGTTCCCAATCGATGTATTAATAAGTCGTTACCGACTACGCTGGCTACAAGTTTGTCGTCACTTTCTACTTTTATTGGCAATCCGCTATTTGTACTTACTTTCAGCGCAACGCGATCGATATTTCTAGCTAGGGTGCCGACCTCTCCAAAAGTAATTTGCTGTTTGGCTTTTCTTATCACCAAGCTTGCGCTTAAAATGGTTTCCGTAAAATTCGGATCGATAACGTGTGCCGTTACGGTGTAGCTGCCTGCATCGCTCTGTTCATTTCCACTATATTCCACTCTACTACCCTTTGGCGCATTTTCCAGTAGAATGCTTTGTGGTTTTCCATTGTAAATGATCTCTTTGTCTTTAAAAACCAGACCATTCAAGCTTCCCTGCTGGATAGTTAACCGAACCTTTTTTGTCGATGCAAGGTAGTTGTCCGTCTCTTGAGAAGAAACAGTAATTTCATAAGTTCCTGCCTCTGAATAGCCTTGTTTTTGGCTATAGCTTAACGTCGTCTCATTATGGTCCAAGCTAGCTTTGACGTTTTTAACCGTTCCATCATAAACATGATTTTGGATATCATCTGCGTCAATGTTTGCATTGGCTTTGAGAATGCTAAGAACGCCATTTAACACTAAATCGTTATAATTATCCTGTTTAATCGTTGCAATAACCGTATAAGTACCGGCATTGGTTTGACCATTGTTTAAGTATATTACTTTTGCTCCCTCCGGTAAATTATCTACCCCTAATCTATGTTCTTTACCGTTGTAGGTAACACTTTGACTCCTTAAATTAATTCCTGATAAATTTTCCTTCTCAATGGTTAATTCCCCAGCTATATACGAAAGGTCGTAATTTGCACTGGCCCCCAAGGTGTTTTGCCTGATACTATAGCTACCTACATTCTCTCCTGATATACGGTCAAGTTTCCCGAACAGTTTATCATTATTGACTAAATTGGGATAGATTGTATAACTAAGTTCTGGATCAGCTTTACCATATACCTTGGTTTGATTATTTGCGGTGATCGTAATTGATTTTCGATTAATTTTCAAAATACCATTTAAAAAGCTAATCCTATAATTTTTAGAAGTACCCGATACCGCTATAGAATAATCGCCCACAGCCGAACTCGCATTTGCGACAGTAGAAACCGATAGGCCTGAAATGGATGTTTCGCCGTTCGTCAAACCGTCATAAGTCAATGTCAAAATAGGATTGGCATCTCCGTAAACCTTGCTTTTGTTATCCGCGCTTACGGTGACGTTTTTGCGGGTAATGCTCAAAATACCCTCGACAAATTTAATGGAGTAATTATGCGAGACACCCGATACCCCAATAATATAGTCACCTACTGGTGAACTTGTATTTGCCAAAGTAGAAACCGATAGGTTGCCGATAGATGTTTCTCCATTCACCAAACCGTCATAGACCAAAGTCAATGGAGGATTGTCCTCGCCATAAACTTTGCTCTTGTTTTCCGCGCTTACTGTCACAGCTTTAGGCGTAACACTCAAAACCCCATCAACAAAAGTAATACTATAGTTATTAGCAGTACCCGAGACTTGAATAGCATAATCACCCACGCGGGAATTTGCATCTGCCGAAGTAGAAATTGCTAGGTTGGCGATGGAGGTTTCTCCATTCACCAAACCATCATAAGCCAATGTCAATAAAGGATTGGCCCCGCCATAAACTTTGGTCTTATTCTCAGCAGTAACCATCACCGCTTTCGGAGTAACAGTCAATGTGCCCTGCACAAATGTAATAGTATAATTAGCGGAAGTACCCGAAACCTCAATAACGTAATCACCCACAGCCGAACTTGTCTTCGCCGTAGTAGAAACCGATAGATCCTCTATAAATGTTTCTTCATTTACCAAACCGTCATAAGCCAAAGTCAATGTAGGATTGACTTCCCCATAAACCTTGCTTTTGTTTACTACACTTACCGTTACCGCCTTTGGTGTCACAGTCAAAATCCCTTCAACAAAATCCATGGTATAATTAGCAGAAGTACCAGAAACTACGATAGAATAAGTACCCACGGGTGAACCAGCATTTGCAGTTGTTGTGACTGACAGATTTGGGATACTCGTTTCCTCGTTTACCAAACCATCATAAGCCAAAGTCAATGCAGAATTGTCATCTCCATAAATTTTGCTCTTATCTTCAGCACTTACCTTTACTGCTTTTGGAGTCACATTCAAAGTACCAGTAACAAAAGTAATATCATAATTAGCAGAAACACCCGACACCTCTATATCATATGAACCTACTGATGAATGTTCATCTGCCTCAGTGGAAACCAAAAGGTTAGCAATGGATGTTTCCTCATTCACTAAACCATTATAAGTTAAAGTAAATGCTGGATTGTTCTCACCATAAACCTTGCTTTTGTTTACCGCACTGACCGTTACTGCCTTTGGCGTCACACTCAATGTGCCTTCTACGAATGTAATTTCATAATTAGCAGAGGTACCCGTAACCACAATAGGGTAAGAACCCACCGCGGAACCTTTAGTTGCAACAGTAGAAACCGTTAGGTTAGCAATAGATGTTTCCCCGTTCACCAAACCCACATATTCTAATGTGAATGTAGGATTGTCTTCGCCATATACCTTGCTTTTATTTACTGCACTTACTGTTACCGCTTTAGGCGTAACACTCAAAACCCCTTCAACGAAAGTAATGGTATAATTTCCCGAGGTACCCGAAACCACAATAGGATAAGTACCTACGGGTGAACTTGTATTTGCAACAGTAGAAACCGTAAGACCAGCAATCGAAGTTTCATCGTTTACCAAACCCACATAGGCTAAAGTCAATGCAGGATTGTTATCGCCATAAGTTTTGCTTTTGTTTACCGCACTTACCGTTACCGCCTTTGGCGTAACATTCAAAACCCCTTCAACAAAAGTAATGGTATAGTTATTAGTAGTCCCCGAGGCTTCAATAGCATAATCACCCACAGGGGAACTTGCGTTTGCAACTGTAGAAACCGTTAGGCCAGCAATAGAGCTTTCCTCGTTCACCAAACCCACATAAGCTAAAGTCAATGTAGGATTTTCTTCGCCATAAACCTTGCTTTTGTTTACTGCACTTACCGTTACCGCCTTTGGCGTAACACTCAATGAGCCCTCTACGAATGTAATAGCATAGTTAGCAGAAGAACCCGAAACCTCAATAGGGTAATTGCCCACTGACGAACTTGCATTTGCAAGAGTAGAAACTGATAATCCTGAAATGGATGTTTCTCCATTCACCAAACCAGCATAAGTTAATGTTAATAGTGGATTGACCTCGCCGTAGACTTTGCTTTTGTTTACCGCAGTTACCGTTACCGCTTTCGGGGTAACTTTTAGGGTGCCCTCAACAAAAGTAATACTATAGTTATCAGCAGTACCCGAGGCTTCAATAGCATAATCACCCACGGGGGAATTTGCATTTGCAATAGTAGAAACTGATAGATTTGGGATACTCGTTTCCTCGTTCACCAAACCCTGATAAGCCAAAGTCAATGTAGGATTGGCCTCACCGTAAACCTTGCTTTTGTTTACCGCACTAACCGTTACTGCTTTAGGCGTAACACTCAAAACACCTTCAACAAAAGTAATGGTATAGTTAGCAGAAGTACCCGAAGCCACAATAGCATAAGTACCAACTGGGGAACCTAGTTTTGCCACAGTAGAAACTGACAGGTTTGGGATACTCGTTTCCTCGTTTACCAAACCATCATAAGCCAAAGTCAATGCAGGATTGGCTTCACCATAAACCTTGCTTTTGTTTACCGCACTTACCGTTACCCCCTTTGGCGTAATACTCAATGTGCCATTAACAAATGTAATATCATAATTAGTAGAAGTACCCGCAGCCACAATAGCATAAGTACCCACTGGGGAACCTAGTTTTGCAACTGTAGAAACCGTTAGTCCAGCAATAGAGCTTTCCTCGTTCACCAGACCTCCATATGCTAAAGTCAATGTAGGATTTTCTTCGCCATAAACCTTGCTCTTGTTTACCGCAATTACCGCTACCGCCTTTGGCGTAACACTCAATGCGCCTTCTACGAATGTAATAGCATAGTTAGAAGAAGTACCGGTAGCCACAATAGGATAAGTACCCACTGGGGAACCTGTCGTTGCAACAGTAGAAACCGTTAGGCCAGCAATGGAGGTTTCCTCGTTCGCCAAACCCACATAAGATAAAGTCAATTCAGGATTAGCCTCCCCATAAACCTTGCTTTTGTTTACCGCAGTTACCGTTATCGCTTTAGGGGTAACTTTTAAGGTGCCCTCAACAAAAGTAATCGTATAGTTATCAGCAGTACCCGAGGCTTCAATAGCATAATCACCCACGGGGGAATTTGCATTTGCAACAGTAGAAACTGATAGATTTGGGATACTTGTTTCCTCGTTCACCAAACCATCATAAGCCAATGTCAATGTAGGATTGGCCTCACCGTAAACCTTGCTTTTGTTTACCGCACTAACCGTTACTGCTTTAGGCGTAACACTCAAAACACCTTCAACAAAAGTGATAGTATAGTTAGCAGCAGTACCCGAAGCCACAATAGCATATGTACCCACTGGGGAACCTAGTTTTGCAATAGTAGAAACCGTTAGACCAGCAATAGAGCTTTCCTCATTTACCAAACCATCATAAGCCAAAGTCAATGCAGGATTGGCTTCACCATAAACCTTGCTTTTGTTTACCGCACTGACCGTTACCGCCTTTGGCATAATACTCAATGTGCCATTAACAAATGTAATAGCATAATTAGCAGAAGTACCCGCAGCCTCAATAGCATAAGTACCCACGGCCGAACCTAGTTTTGCAACTGTAGAAACCGTTAGTCCAGCAATAGAGCTTTCCTCATTCACCAAACCATTGTAAGCCAAGGTCAATGCAGGATTGTCTTCACCATATACCTTGCTTTTGTTTACCGCACTGACTGTTACCGCCTTTGGCGTAATACCCAAAACACCTTCAACAAAACTAATGGTATAGTTAGCCGCATTCCCTGTAACCACGATAGGATAAGTGCCCACCGGTGAACCCGTTGTTGCAACAGTAGAAGCCGTTAGGCCAGCAATAGAGGTTTCCCCGTTCACCAAACCGTCATAATCCAAAGTAAATTCAGGATTATTATCCCCATATACCTTGCTTTTGTTTACCGCACTTACCGTTACCGCCTTAGGCGTAACACTCAAAACACCTTCAACAAAAGTGATCGTATAGTTATTAGCAGTCCCCGAAGCTTGGATAACATAAGTGCCCACCGGTGAACCCGTTGTTGCAACAGTAGAAGCCGTAAGACCTGCAATAGAAGTTTCCCCGTTTACCAAACCATCATAATCCAAAGTAAATTCAGGATTGGCCTCACCGTAAACCTTGCTTTTGTTTACCGCACTTACCGTTACAGCTTTTGGCGTAACACTCAAAACCCCTTCAACAAAAGTGATAGCATAGTTGGCAGAAGTTCCCGAAGCCACAATAGCATAAGTACCCACAGAGGAACCTGTTGTTGCCACAGTAGAAACTGACAGATTTGGGATACTCGTTTCGTCATTTACCAAACCTGTATAGGTTAAAGTAAATACCGGATTATCTTCCCCATAAATCTTACTTTTGTTTACCGCCCGAACCGTTACTGCTTTTGGAGTCACGCTTAAAACACCTTCAACAAAATCTATGGTATAATTAGACGCTGATCCCGAAACTGTGATAGGATAATCACCCACAACCGAATTCGCATCTGCGACAGTTGAAACCTTTATATCGGCGATAGACGTTTCCCCGTTTACCAATCCATCATAAACAAATGTCAATAACGGGTTAGCTTCCCCATATACTTTAGTCAGGGGATTAGCAGTTATGGTCAATGGAGCAGGCTCGATTGTTAATTCGCCATCTTCATAAATAATCTCATAATTATCGGCTTCGAGTCCTTCTATGACAATATCATAAGGATCATCACTTACATTAATCGCCTCTTCACCATGATAAGCTAAAGTACCTTTTAAAACGGTCTTATCTTCTTCGAACTCGAACCCAGTATAGCTTTCAACTTCTACCTCAGTAAAAGGCAAGCCATCGTAAATCTTAATGATATTTTTTGCTTTAACCGTTAGTTCTTTCTTTACTACAGTTAAAGTAATAATATCACTATAAAGGCCATCGCATTTATCTGATAAAAGAAGCTTATATCGATATCCATTCATCGCCACGGTAGGCTTAACAAGTCTTAATGCACTAGTATTTATTCCTTCATAATTACTGTCATCTTCAGCAATTACCTGAAATGTAACGCCCTTATCTTTACTTACATGCCATTCAAAATCATTTGCATACTTACTTACCGTAAAAGAAAAAGTAGTCTCATCACCATAGGTAATTTCAGTATTTCCTGTTGGCCCAGATTGAATTAGATCATCGATTATTACTTCCAATTTAGCAGGTTTCGAATAAGTTTCTATCGCTCCTTTTACCTTTACTCTATATAAATATCCATTCAAGCCATCAACATTAGCTATTTTAAGAGTATTAGAATTTACGCCAGAATAAACCTCATCATTAACTATTGGAGTATAATCCTCTCCATCCGTACTTACTTCCCAAAAATAGGCACAAGCTTCACCCGCCAATACGGATACTGAAAACTCGGCTTTATCTGTTAAGCAGGCCAATACCTGCTCAGGTTGCAAAGTGATTTCAGGAGGCGAAATTGTAAATGTGGCATTTGTTGGTAAAGCAAAATTAGGTGGAATAGGATTAGGGTAAATCGTACCATCTGTCACCCAATTAGTGAAATTATTTAAACGATTGATTATTTCTGATACTTTTCCGTTATACGGACCCGGAATTAAAACTGCATTGTAAGCCTTAGTATCAAACGGATTCATAGTGTTCTGATATCCAATAGAAATGTACTGAACATTATTTCCTACTGGTTTCTCAGAACTGCTTGAGCTGAGGGTACCTTCATCCAAACGATTGTCCCAATTTGGTTTATTAATGTTAATTCCTGCTAATAAAGTAGGGGAAACTAGGCTTCCAGTGAATGCAAAAAGCTGATCTCCTGCGATACCAAGATCCAAATAATTACCGAACTGGGTATTTTGAACACCAGCAACTTGCCCCATTGAGGCTGTCAAATTAAACTTGGCTGTTATAGTGATTTGAGTGCCTGCCGGAATGTCTTTATCGGTACTCCATTTTATTATTCCATCGCTTGGCGCATTCTCTTTCACTTGAAAACGACCATCACTTGGCGCATTCTCTTTCTCTTGAAACTTAGTACCAATCCATCCTAAATCCGTAAAAAAAATCTCCAATCCTGCCGGAGCATCTCTTAATAGTACAAACGAGAAAACATCGTCTTTGCTTGAACCCTTTGCATTGTCGTCAAAAATATGATAGCCGGTAAAAGCGATATCTCCACCTCGAAAATCACATTGCGCGAGAGCAATAATGGATAAGATTAGAAAAAAAGGAGTAAGAAAAATGGATTTGTAAATTTTCTTCATAAGCTGCTAGCATCAGCAAAGGTTAAATTAAATTAAGAGCATAAATAAGTATTAAACCAACCAGTAAGAGGCAATTCCTCTGTAGCATCTACCATCTCATTCCATATAGACGACTCAGCTACAGTGTCCTCTAAGACAACTAAACCTTCATTATTTCTGGCAACTAAATAAGAGGGAGCCAGAAAATGATGGGTACTATCATCAAGGTGCAGTTCTCCTCTGGTTCCGGCTATTTTTTGGGTCTTTAGAAATGAAATTATTTCTCTGGCGTTAAATTGATGGGATTCTTGACTATCTGAAAGCAATTTACAAATCAGGCCTACATCCCATGCAAGCGCGGCGAATTGTGAAGCTTCTCTTTTTGTGGATTCCTTAAAAGTTTTCAAGAAGTTTTTGTTCACCGCTAAGTCCAAATTTGGAAACCAGGAAACATAGCCTTTCACCTCTGGAAACAAGGGTTCTTTTTTGGTCAGACTATCCAATAAAAACGTAGGGGAAGCATAAACCGAAAAATTATCTAAATCGCTATTCCCCAGTTGTTCTAGGAACTCACATACCAGATCTCCACTAAAAACAGACAAAAGTGCATATTGATCGGCTTTTGACTTCAAAAAATCAAGCATTGAAGACGTATCCAGATCAGCATTCAATTTACTTATAAAATTAAATTCAACTTGCCCATTTTCTTCAGTAAAGCCTTCCACTTGAGCATGACATAGCGAATAACCACCATCATAAAACGAAGTAGCCATCACTCCTTTTAAAATTCCATCTCTCGCGGCCAACTTTGCCGTGGATCTACAATTTAAAAGTTCGTTTAAAGTCAAATAAAGCACGTTTTCCTGCGGGAGCCAAGACTCCGGATATTTGGCACCGGAATTCACTACAATTAACAGCTTATTCAGGGCTTTCAATAAAGGGAAAATCTCATCTATTTTAGGACGATCGGCATAAACAATTAATAAGTCCACTCCTTCTTCCATGCACAAACGCTCGGTCTCCTGATAAATTAAATCTTCATCTATTCCAAAGCCTATATTTCCCGTAACGGTTTCATAGCCATCTAATCCACTGTTTTCAATAGATAATTTCAAACCTGCTAAAAAATCATAACTGATCAGCGGATGTGTAGAGGATTTAGGAAGGAGAATGCCTAATTTCATTAAGTGTAACTGTTTAAAAAGAATTTGTTTTTATTCGTTCAAATATGTCTTACAAACATTAAATTTTATATGTTTTCTTTTAGGTCGGGTTAGGGTAAATACCGAACATAGAAATAATAAAATTCACACAAAGATAGGGTTGCATATTAGTATGCGGTTGTGATGCATCAGTGCTTCCGGTGTTGAATGTCGGATTTTCGGGAGGAGCCATGGTATCACCTTTGAGCGCTGTACTATATAACTTATTACCGGGTGACATTGCTGGGTAAGCATTTCGAGGGTCAGAAGTACTCCCGGGATTTGAACCGTAGACAGGGAAAGATCCCAATATAGGATGAAAATGACCAGGCATTTGGGATGTGGTAAGGGTTACCTGTTCCACACCTCCCATTTCTCCTAAGCTATAGTTAATACCGTCGGAACCGGTACCCATATGAATAGGAACTCTACCTCTTAGATCAGGTAAAGCAAATGTTGATTGACCATCGCCGCCATAAGTAGTACCAATTAAATTAAACAGGGTTTCATATTCAGAAATTGGAATTAGTTCTCCTTTACAAAACATCCATCCTGCCGGAGCAAAATTTCCAGCAAACATTCTTATTTCACCAACATAGGGTTGTGCCATCGTATAATTTTAAATTTTTAACTTTTATAGTTTTATCCTCTTGGCGGAAATACGCCCTGCAAGGCAATAATAAAATTGACCGTAAGATAGGGTTGCATATTATTATGAGGCTGATCTCCCCCCGCTGGATCAACTCTAATCTCTGGTTTAAAACTCCCAGACTTTTCAGAACCAGAAGAGGAGAATAAAACTTTATCACCCGTTTTTTTAATCGGAAAACTATTCACCGGATTATCTGTCAGTGCTGATTGGTTCGTATCGTCACCTATTGGAAATTCAGCTTGAGCCGTGTGTGAATGCGCAGGTATTTCAGATACCAACAAAGTCACGTATTCAGTGCCACCAGTTTCCCCAAGATCATGACGAGATAAACCAGGCCCCTGCCCCGGATGCATGGGCGCACAACCTTGTAAATCCGGCAAAGCAAAGTTAGACATCCCGTTACCACCGTAGTACGTACCTAACAAAGAAAATAAAGCGGTATTTTGGCTAATGGAAAATAATTGTCCGTCACAAAACGCCCAGCCTTTTGGTGCAAAGTTAAAAGCTACCATTGAAATTTGAGCTACAAAAGGATCTGCTCCTGCCATAAATAATTTAAGTTTGGGAAGGGTATATCCCTTGTAATGCAATAATAAAATTTAAAGTAAGAAAAGGCATCCTATTTTCATGAGCTTGACTCCCTCCTGTGTTTGAGGATAAAGAGGCATACTTCGTGTTAATAGTCTGATCGTCATATTGATTGTGGAATCGATCGGGATATTCTGGATTTATTCCGAAGTGATTACCCGGAGCATCGGTTGTTCCCAATTGATCACTCACGTTCATCGACATTTCAGGAGCGTCTTTTTTAGAAAAAGAATGAACATGACTTGGCAACTGCGGAATACTTATCGTATGGGCGGCACTTCCCCCGCTTTCGCCTTGTGTATGACCATTACCAAAATGAATCGGAACACGCCCTCTAAAATCTGGAAGCGCAAAAATGTTTAGTCGTGTATCGCCACCATAGGTTGTTCCTAATAAAGAAAATAAAGCTTGATTCTGATTGATGGGTAGAAATTGGCCGTCGCATTTTGCCCATCCATTAGGGACAACACCAAATGATACAATTTTAATGGCTCCAAGAAAGGGTTCAGTTGCGTTGAAAGCATTTCCAAAAAGCGAATCTCCAAAAAGTAAACCACCCGTAAGCAATGATCCGGCCTTTAAAAAGTCTCTTCGATTGTATTTATCCATTAATTAAGAGGTAAAAAAATTGTCATATCCTAATCTTTTCAAAATCAATAATTTAGTTAAAAATCAAATTAATTAACTAGTCTGATATTATAATAAAATTCAAATATAACCTTTCTTTAGAGTTAAACAAATATTTACTTCAGCATTTTATCGTTGCTTGCCCTAAACCTAACATCTTAATTACAACAATTAGTCTTTCAATAATGGTATTTTTCCTTGAGATAATTTTCATTACGCTCTGTGAGTATGGCGTTCATGACCGAAAATTTATCAGACATTGGGGTTGGTCAAATAATTATAATAGGGAAGCTTAGTGGGGACAAATTCATTACACCCAATCACAGGGGATTAGAAAAATATTGACTTGCAAAGTCTTTAGCCATCTTGAAAGGGACTTCGCCAGTCTCGCATTGATCTACAAACTATAAGAAGACTGACGAAATTCCCCCACCAGCGCCGGCCGACCAAATTTCGTAAGTCAAATGTGGTTTTAAAAATAGCATTCTAACTAACAAACTATGCTAGCAGGCCATACCTCAAAGCACTAAAGACCATAACCATAAATGTGGCCTTGGAAGGGCATTCTAGCAAATTATACTTGTAAACTATACTTGTAAACTATACCAGCACTAGCAAACTATACTTGTAAACTTTACTAGCAAACTATGCTAACACGCCATGCATAAAAGCACTAAAGACCATAACCATAAATGTGGCCTTGGAAGTCCCGGCAGAGATACCCTGCGTGCCAGCACAAAAGAAACAAAGGGACTTACGCAGCCACGAGTTTTTTTGTTTATTCATTAGTGTTTATTTTTAAAGGCATTTCATGAGCTCCCTTCGGTCGGTTCTTTTTTTTGAGGAAAAAAAAAGAAAGCACCCACTCTCTACTACATCATTCTTTCCCCATCCGGAATCACCACCCTATGCGTAAACAAGCTCTTTAAATCAACTCCAAGCAAATCATCAATCAGAAAAATGGAATGACGGTTATAATCCACGTATGGTGCATTCTCCTTAAACTCTTCCACATCCCATTCCACAGGGGTGAAAACAAATTCATTTTTTATTGCATTATCTAATCCAACTAACATGGTATAGCCTTTTGCCTTCAGGTAATGAAGTATCTCATGTGTTAATCTTTGTATCATCATCTCTAAAAATTTGACATTAAAACATCTTGAAATGAAAGATTGTTTTTATATAAATAAATTAATATTCTTGCCCTATAGATTAATAGGAATCTTTTTCTGTTGATTAGATTCAATTATAAAGAAAATTTTTCTTTCGCAAAAATTAAAATACAATTTCCAAATAGACAGGTAGATGGTCGGATGCAAAATATTCATTTATTACCTGATGTTTTTCCACTTTGAAATAATCCTTGGGGGTATACATAAAATAATCTATTTCTTTGGTTGGATTAACGACAGGGATAGTAAAGCCATTTACAATTGCGCTTCTAGTAAAATATTGGTCTAGAAGCCTTATTTCCTTACTATCGGGAGTTGCATTGAAATCCCCACCCAATATCATCGGATTTTTTCTTTTTTTTACCAAATCGATTACAAAAGCGCTCTGCAACAATCTAGTTTGTGGTGTAAGATCAAAATGAGTAGATGCAAAATCCAAAAACACGCCTTTTTCTATTTCTACTGTAGCGATTGCAATGGCGCGCTGCTCACTTCTAACGCCCTCAGCAATGGGCAATAGATAGCTTTCCTTATTTACGATAGGAAATTTTGAAAGAATGGCAACGCCATATTCACCGCCATCATGATCGATCGTTTTTACAAAATAATAATTTCGGCCCGTTAGCTTCGCCAATTCCTTAGCTTGGTCTAGATCTTTACCTGAACGCTTCGTATAAACATCTACTTCCTGCAGGGCAACCAAATCCGCATCGCTATCATTAATCACTTTGGCAATACCCTTTAAATCGGTAAGGCCGGGCCTGCTTGGAGGATTCCCAATATGGATATTATACGATAAAACTTTCAGTTTCCTATTCTTTTCCTGAGCACTTGCCAAATGAATGGAGAAAAATCCAAGTACAACAAATACGAGGTAAAATGCTTTCATCTTGGTAGTATAAATATTCTTCATCATTCTATTTATTTAATTTTTTTGTCAATAGTATATTCGCCAACAATTTTTCCGTCATCGCTTTTCATAAGCACTTTTAAATCATTTAAAGTAGCATCCAAACGCAAAAGCGTTCGAGTACCTTCCCTTGGTCCGCCACCGATAATAATAGGATAAGAATGATCTTCTTGTGGTTTATGAACTCCATATTTATGAGTATGCCCGGCAATGACCATATCTATTTTATATTTCTCAAAAAGAGGGGTAAACAGTTTCCGGCAGTGCATGGTTCCATGCCAATCTCCAGAATGAAACGGCGGAATATGCATAAGAACCACTTTGAAAATCGATTCTTGATATTCCTTAGAGTTCATTATTTTCTCCAACCAAAGGGCTTGCTTCCTTCGGTAATCATCGAAATTGACAATACCTGCATATACGGGTTCCTCATCCGGTTTATCCTCCCCCGTATCAAGTATGATCCAGTATACGGGTCCTTGTTTAAATGAATGAAAATAATTACTTCCTGGATAAGTAAAATAGGGTTTAATATTTCTTGAAAATTTGCCTCTTGTTTCATGATTACCGCGACTCATGATAAAAGGCTTTTCCTTCGCAAAAATTTCGCAGCAAGGGCTGATTAGATGATCGATAAGTTGTTTCTCATCTACTTGATAGTCGAACATATCTCCATTTAAAACCACAAAGTCATAGGGAACATTTCCATTCATGGATATCAAATCACCAAAAGAATGCGGTCTATCATGGATATCGTTTAAGATCAAACAAGATACTTGGTCGCTATCAACTGCTGGTGTTGTAAAACGAAAGCTTTCTGTTCGTATTTCTTCCCCATAAACCAATTTATAAGGTTCGAAGGACTCGATTTTTTTTGATACCAGCCTATAAGTATAGGTGGTACTTGGCTTCAGGTCTGTTAATTGAATATTAAAAAGCGTTTGATAAGCGTCATTTAATCCATCTTGCTCTGCATACACCTGTATAGACGGCACCTCCTCTCCATATTCTACCCAGGTACTCGATTCGCTTGATGTGATAGCAACGATAGAGACACATGTAGGCATGAGAGCCTGCAAATAAGGAGCAGTTAGAAACTCAAAACTAGTTGGCTCCCGTTTTCTTTTTGAATCATTCGAACTAGCAAATGCTGATGGAAGACCAATAGTAGTTACTGCCGTTGTTAGCGCAATTGTTTCCAGAAAGCTGCGGCGATTGGTTTTTGTTTTACTCATAATTAAGGAGTTTAATTTCAAGCTAAAGACATTGGCTTATGAAGCCAAAATCTTTAGCTTGAGAAAATTTGCTTTATTTACCCCATCCAGGGTTTTGTTTCAAGTTCGGGTTAAGTTGTAATTCTTGAATAGGTAAAGGATAAAGATAATCCTTCGCTTCATCAAAGACTTTGCTTATATGGGGATTGATCAATATATTCCCGCCCTTGTTCCCATTTTCCAAGATGATCTCGGTACCTAATTTAAGAATTTCTACCCCGCTGGCCGAAGGACTGCCCACTTCATATATCCAAACATCATCTTGCCCATTTCTATCAAAGTCGAACCTACCAATATGCGGAAAATACATGCCCTTATACTGACGAGTAAGAAGGTGTCCTTCTTTCCACCGCATCAAATCGTTCCATCGAAAAGCCTCCATCACCAATTCAATGCGCCTTTCACGTCTAATTTCAAGGATAATTCCTTGATTAACACCAGAAACATTTTTATATTGTTGTGCCAAATAGGGATCTGGATTTGATGAAGCAAAAGCTAAATTTAAATTTGGCATTCCTACCCGGTCGCGAAGCTTTTTGATTGAAATGTCGATATCGGCTTGTGTAATTTCCCCTAATTCCGCCATCGCTTCTGCATAATTTAACAAAACTTCACCAAGTCGAAATATAGGCATATCGGTTTCTCCTTCATTAAATGAATCCTGATTCATACCACCAACAAATTTAATGGGTTGATAGCCAGTTATGGAGTGTCCAATTCGAGGAGCAAGTGTTGATGCTCCGCCAATACGCATATAACCGGGAGTTCGAATGGTTTGAGAAAGTCTTGGATCTCGATTTTGAACTTCGTCATAAAATTCTAAAGTCTCAAACCCTGGTTTATCAGTAAAACGAGTACCATCTTTCATCAAATACGAGTTAACCAATTCCTTATTAAGACCGGGTCTTCCTTGTGAAGCGGTAATAACATGGTAATTACCCATATGGATTATTTGCAAGGCGTAGCTATACCTTCGGGTGAGTATGATCTCTTGATCGATCGCATCGACAGATGCAAACAATTCAAGATAACCTTTATTTGTACCAGTTCCAGTAAATGTACTATAAGGGCTTTCGTTAATCAGCTGTTTCGAAGCTAATGCAGCTTCTCTCAGAAATCTTTCCGAATCTGGAAGAGAGAATTCAGTATGATACTTACGGAAGGTACCTTCAAACAATGCAATTCTGGATTTAAGAGCCAAAGCAGTCCACTTCGTCACTTTCTCAACGCTTTTACCTGTTCCTAAATTCGCAATGGCATAATCAATATCCGCCATAACAGAGTCCATCACTAAAGTTCTGGAATCCCTTGCCTTGTTTAAAGCACTATCGTCATCCGAACTCAAGGCATGCGAATACCAAGGGACATCTCCAAAGCGTTGAACTTTGGTAAAATAAAAATAAGCTCGAAAGAACTTTGCCAGGGCGGCCCATTTCTTAGCTTGTGCTTCAGGGACGGTACGATTATAATTTTCTAAGAAATAATTTATGTTTCGCAACTGATCCCAAGACCATCCGCCCCCACTTACCGGGACTATTCGCTTTCCTGTAAGTTGTTCAGGCAAACTTTGTTTTACAATATTATCGACGTCCTCTCGAAAGATATCATCCGCAACTGGAAGCGCTTGATAAAAAAGAATTCGTATACAGTTCAAGATCCTTTTCAGTTCTAAAAAATGCACCGGGCGAAATGTCCGACTCCGGCTGTCTATCTAAAAACTCTTTGCTACAGGATGATAGAAAACCTACAGCAAGTATGATTAAAATCGATTTTATATTCATGATTTTTTCTTTTTGCTATTTTTTACAATGTGATATCTATGCCCAGAGAAAACGTTTTGGAGAAGGGGTACGACCTACCATTAACTTCACCGGATGCGTTTTCAGGGTCAATATAATCCGACCGTAATTTTGTAGCTGTAAATATATTTTCGCCGCTTACATAGATTCTCGCTCTTGAAATTTTGGCCTTTCCTAGAATCGCCGAAGGAAGCGAATAGCCCACCGTCAAGTTCTTTAAGCGTATGTAGGCGAGATCTTGAAGATATCGATCGTTTTTCACATTCAATGATCCTCTGCTATTCAATGCCGTATATCCTCTTAATAATGGGAAATAGGCATCAGGATTTTCCGGTGTCCATACGTCGTCCATAAAATTCCTAGGCACAAAAGAATAGTAAGGTCTTGAATAAGGACCCCAAAACTTATCTGTATTATTTCCAGGATACCAATGTTGTCGTCCAATTCCTTGGAAGAATCCCGAGATATCGAAGCCATGCCAGTTGGCACCCAAGTTCATCCCGAAAGTATAGCGAGGCAAAGCATTCCCAATAACAACTTGATCTCCAGAACTAGCTAAGGTATTATTACCTGCGTCGACTTTTCCGTCACCGTTTAGGTCGACAAACTTCATATCTCCGGCTTGCAATTTGGACCAGTTTCCAGGTGCGCTAAGCCGCTGCTGGTTGACATAATCCTGATTGACAGGCCAACTACTTGCTTCCTCGTTCGACTGGAAGAGTCCATTTACCCTATATCCCCAAATTTCGCCAATCTGTTGCCCTACATAATGATTTGTCAATAATTTTTCAGGATTGTCAAAGCGTGTAATTTTCGCTTTGGAATCCGAAAGACCTAATGAAAAGTTATAACCAAAGGGCTTATCTCCCACCGTCTTTTGATCTTGCCAAATGACAGCTATTTCCCACCCGGTGTTACGCAGATCTCCTGCATTTTGTTTGGGTGATGCTGCTCCAAAAACTGCTGGCAAGGTTCTTCCGGGAACCAACATGTCTAGGGTATTTCTTTCATACCAATCAAAAGTGGTACTCAAGCGATTTTTAAACAAACTGATATCAATCCCTATATTAGAAGTCGTTGCGCGTTCCCAAGTCAGGGTTGGCGATGTTGGTGTTGGGACGGAAAGAAACTCCGATCTACGACCATTCATTAAATAGGTAGAACTTCCACGATTCAGCAGCGGGATATACCCATAAACAGCCGCTTCCTGTGAATTCCCTAAGGATCCATAGGAACCTCTTATTTTAAATTCGTTTATAACACTTTTCAAAGGACTAAAGAACGGCTCTTCACTAATTCGCCAACCTCCCGATACCGAAGGGAAAAAGCCAAAACGCTGGCCGGTTGGAAATTTAGAGGTACCATCATAACGGCCATTGATTTCAAATAAATAGCGTCCTTTATAATCATAGTTTAGTCGGCCGAAGAAACCCATTAGTGCCCATGTATTTGCACCCCCAGTTACCTCCATAGCACCCGAACCTAGATTAAGGTCATTTAAATCTTCTGACAAAAGATCTAATCGAATTCCAGTAATCCGTTTATACGAACGGTGCTCTTGATTATAACCTGCAGTGACTTTAAAATTATGGACGCCAATACTCTGCTGATAGTCTGCAAAAATATTCATCACATGATTATTGTACTTCGTTTCAATTTCTGTGTAGCGATCGCTGCCAAGGTAGCTGACGACACCTGGATAAATAGACCACGGAGCCTGCGTCCGCCTGGTGAACTGGCTTTGAGGATTATGTGAAAATGTGTAATCTCCGATAATACTTAAACCTTTAGTGACAGAAAGCAGGGCTTGAAAACTGTTAACAAACTCATATTCACCATCTGCACCTTTTGACTTTCCATTCAACAGATCGGCAAAAATTCCGTCTCCAATAGTATAACTGTTCAATTCAGTACGGTAGGTAGCCGTTCCATCGGGGTTCATAGGAACATAAGAAGGCAAAGCATGAACCGTTGAAGAAATGAAATTATTGTTTGCGTTTGCATTTCCATTCCATCCAGGAAAGGTATAATTGTTGTAGTTAAATTGGGTATTATTACTTACTCTCAACCATTTTGCCACTTCCCCCGACAACTTCCCGCGCAAATTATAAGACCTAAATTTATCTTGGTTGATCTGCATAATACCATTTTTATCATACATCCTTCCAGACAAATAAAAATCTAATTTATCCGTTCCCCCTGTAAAGCTTAACGCATGTTCCATTGAAGATTGTTGGTCGCGATATAGAACGTTCCACCAATCTGTACTTCCATAATAAACATATTGATCCTTACCGTTTCTATTCTGGATTACGACATCCGGCAAAGACTTATCTGTCTTACGTTTAAGCAACTCTTCATAGTCTGATTCAGTATAGCCTGTATAACTGTTTCCCGTTGCACGCATAAATGCCTCATCGTTTAGGCGCGCTGCGTCATATCCGTCCGTTATGAAATCTGTGCTTACCGTAGAACCTGCTAAGCCAAAGTTATTACTATAGTTAATAGCAACTTTCCCTCCTTTTGCACTTTTTGTAGTAACCAACATAACGCCAAAGGCGCCTCTTGAACCATAAATTGCAGAAGCAGCTGCATCTTTCAATACAGAAATGCTTTCTACATCCCTTGGATTTATATTATTAATATTTCCAGGCACACCATCTATTAAAATAAGGGGCGCCGCATTGGCACTATTGATGGAAGCATAGCCGCGGATGTTCACCGAACCTTCGGTGCCTGGTCTACCATTCCCAAAACTAACGTTCACATTGGGCATTGACCCTTGCATAGCCTGGGTCACATTCGAAACAGGGCGATCGTCAAGTACTTTAGAGTCAATTTGGCTGACGGCACCAGTAAGATTTACTTTCTTCTGCGTTCCATACCCCACCACTACTACCTCATCCATGGTGGTATTATCCTCTAATAACACAATGTTTATGGGAGATTGGCCCTTATATACAACTTCTTGGTTAGTAAACCCGATATAACTAAATACCAGCGTTTCGTTCGGCTGTACTTCTATCTGGAACGTTCCTGAACCATTGGTAACCGTTCCTCTATTAGTTCCTTTTATGGTAATATTTACCCCTACAAGCTCATCGCCTTTCTCGTCAGTCACTTTTCCAACTAAAAGTTGTTGCTGACTTTCCAACTCTTCTTTAATTTCCAAAGGTTTCACACGCTCTCTCACCCCTTTCACTATAATCGCATTTCCAGAAATAGTATAGGTCAAAGGCTGATCTTGAAAGGTAGACTTCAGTACTTCCTCTATAGTCCCATTTTTGATATCGATATCTATCTTTTTTGAACTGATCAACGCTGCATCTTCAAAAAAGAAATCATAGCCTGTTTGCAAACGAATTTCTTTAAGGACGCCATGTAAAGAAATACTTTTTTGAGAAATAGAGATCGGCTGTGCATGGGCAGAATAACCCTGCTGCAGGAAGGCTGTAGCTAGGAAAATAAGAATTAATTTCATTAAAATCAAGTATTTTAAAAGGGAGCGCGAATGGATCACTGCGCTATAATAAAGTAATTTCATACATTTGAATGTTTGGTTTCTTAAATGATTGAATAAGTCGAATTTGAAAGTCAAATGGAACCCGACACGACCAGAAGTATTCCCGTACTTCTGGTTATTTATTTTGGTGTCCATCTATTTAGGGTCGTAAAATCACATCATGACAGTTACCCTCCTTCCTTCAATTTTAAATGTTATATTTCCAGTAAATTCCATTATTTTGAGAACCTCTGACAAGTTCTTTGACCTCGAAACAGCACCTGAAAACTTTCGTGGAACAAACGTGCTGGAATACTCCACCTCTACGTCGTACCACCTTTCCAGTTTCTTCATTATTCTTGATATTTCTTCATTATTAAATATAAAATCGCCGTTTTTCCAAGATAAGGATGACTCGAGATCGGCCTCTTTAATTTCAATAGCACCATTTGCAACTTTAGATTGCTGACCAGGCTTCAGTACCCGAGAATTGCTCGATTCCAGAGAATGTATTCGTACAGACCCTTCCAAAAGAGTGGTTTCAATTGTTTCTCCTGGATAATCATAAACATTAAAATGTGTTCCTAAAACCTCTATGCGCTGATTTTTATTGATTACAAAAAAAGGAATGCTTTTATTATTAATAGCCTGAAACTTTGCGACTTCAAAGTATGCCTCACCACTAAGCTCAACTTCTCGATATTCTTTTAAGACATTAGAAAATGTAATGCTGGAGGATGCATTTAACCAAATTCTAGTTCCATCTGGTAGCTTCACCTGGTACTGTCCCCCTGCTGGAGTCCTAATTGTATTTTTTTCAGCAACAGCATTATTGTATGAACTCGCAACCTCTATAGATACCAACCCATTATCTTGCTTATTAATCCTCAGGCTACCAATACTGCCCAGCTCTCCAATAGCGGCAGAATCTAAATTTATAATGCTTCCATCTGCTAGTTCTAGAATTGCATTATTACCACCAGGCCCTACATCACCTTTTAAGAGTTTTGTGTAATGTATAGGTTCCTCGATTGGTTTATGAAAATAAAAATAAATACTTCCAATAGATACAAACAACAGTAAGGAAGCAGCAATGACACTTATCCAATTCTTCTTAGACAATCGACGGATAGTAACAGGCGGATTTTCGCAGTCTTTTTTGACTTCAATAGAAGCAAATAACCTTTTACTCATATCATCTTTACTTTCGTCTTCCGTCTGAACAATGTATCTATCTTTGGGAATGTCCTTTTCTTCATACCATTGATGCAAAATCTCTTCCTCCTCTTGAGTTATTTCCCTTTGAAAGAATTTAAATGCTAAATCTTTTATCTCTTTATCAGTCATCTTTTGTGGAGCCTTTTGTTGGGCTCTTACTATTAAGAGTCAGCCAAAGGAAAAATACCCTTAGTCTCTATTCATATTGGAGGGTACCTTGTCAAAAACACATTAATACCTCTCATTTTACGAAGCAAAAATAGAATCCTAAGAAAAAGAAAATGTTAAAGCAATTACAAGAAAGTGTTAAGTTTTCATTTCTTTTACCAACAGTTCAGCTACATTCTGTAATGATTGATCTTGATTTTATTGTATTGGAACACTAATATACATCGCTCGGGTCATTCGTTGGAAAGGGCTAAAACCCTATCCATATGCAACTTATTTCTCTATTTTGAACATTTTAAAAATTCAGAGAACAAAAGAGAATAATAAGCAGAAGTTTGTAAAACCTCGCAGACCGAGACGAATAGTTTTTAAGGCTTTGGTGAGGTGAGTTTCGGCTGTTTTTTTAGAGATGCCCAGTAGTTCAGCAACATCCTGTAGTGATTGATCTTGTAATTTATTGTATTGGAACACTAATTTACATCGCTCGGGTAATTCGTTGGAAAGTTCTAATATCCTATCCATAAGCAACTTATTTTCTATGCTTTCATCAATAGTAAAATGCATTTGCTGCCTATTTTGAAATATAATTTCCCGATTAATATTTTGGCTTTCCCTAGCCAAATATCTATAAACAGAGTACCTAACCATCGCTGCCAGGTATTGAGAAAGATTGTTAATGGTTAATTCATGACGCTTTTTCCAAAGAATTAGAAAAACCTCTTGAACAATTTCCTCAGCAGCTTCTATATTATTGAGCTTCTTATAAGCGAGATAATAGAGTCTATCCCAGTACACATCATAGATTTTTGAAAAAGCATCATCTTCCCCTTCTTTAAGCAGAAATAATAAGTTCTTTTGCTTCTCAGTATCTATCATAACAACAATATTATAAAAATAATATTGAATTATCTTTATCTATTTCTTTTTGTCTTGATAACACAAGAAGAAACGATTATTAACCAATTACAAAGCCATCTACATCTATATGAAAGGGCTTCGTAATTGATTAATTATTTAGTGAATATTATTCAAGGGTTGGATTAAATGTACCTCCCCAGTTCGAATTTTGTTCTATTTTTGAATTTTTATCGATAACACTCTCTTGGATTGGGAAGAAATAATATGTTTCCGGCAAGGAGTTCACTTTTACACCTGAAAGTGGAACTTGCAACAAACTATATTTGAAATTCTCTTCCACTAATTCAAAGTTGTCCGCTTTCTGCCTCGCAAGTCCCATAGGCATTTCTACGCCATTAGCATCAATCGCGATTGCTTCTACCCCATGTTTCGTTTTTCCATCCAAACGATCAAGCATCCTTAATCTCCGTAAATCCCAGAAACGATGCCCTTCAAAGCTGAACTCGATATTCCTTTCCGCTAAGATGACCTCACGCATTTGCTCTCTGCTGTTTGCTACAATCCCATAATTTCCATCTGTACCCGGTTCAATTCCGGCTCTGGCTCTAATTTTTTTCACGATATCCAAGCTTTCCATAAGCCTTCCCGTTTCTGCAGCCGCTTCGGCATAATTTAACATTACCTCGGCAAAACGCATCAAAACAAAATCGACATCATATTGCTGAACTTCAGCCTGAGTAAGCTTCAATAGGCTATTTTTCTCTATGAAAAAACCACTATAACGATTCAAATTTGTCGAGTTCACCCCTGCCTTTGGATTAATACCAAAATCGTCCAGCTCATGTGCTATACCCAATGAAGTATATTGTCGTCTTCCTGTTTTACCAGACACCTCATAAATTTTCCCATTCCATACAATAGATTTGTTGAAACGCGGGTCTCTGTCTTTCCAATAACTCTGTAGAAGTTGCTCATCTGTTTTATAATATTTCCCCGTCGGGTCATTATATTTTTTGCCATCCTTCATTGGAAATTCTTTAATATATTCCCAGGTAGGACATGCATAAGCTGGGCCTCTACTTTCAGAACCTGGGCGTACACCATAGTCCCAATCAACAACCTTATTTGGATAGGAATTAACCACTGCAAACACAACTTCTGGGCCCTTTTCGATCAATGCAATATTTTCATAATCCTCGGTCAAGGCATATCCTCGCGACAATAAATCTGTATATGCTTTTTTATTCACTTGGTAAGCTTCTTCCCAATAGGGATTATCCCATGGATTTGAAGGATTGAATTGTGGTGATGCCTTCCAAAGCAAAACTTTTGCCTTAAAAGCCAAAGCGAAACTGGCATCAATTTTCCCATAATCAGCTGAAGAAGGAGGATTTTTTTCTGGCAATTTGCTAATTGCCTCATCTAGGTCTTCAATGATTAAATCAAAACACTCTTTTGTTGAATTACGGGATACAAATAAGTCATCCTTATACCGGTCTTGTGGAGTTTTAATATAAGGAACGCCACCGTGATGCATTACCATATCAAAATACGAGTAAGCCCGCATAAATAAGGCTTGTCCGGTTATATTATCTTTTACACCCTGTTCCAAGCTGCCACTGTTTACGTCTTCAATTGCTTGATTAATCAAACGAATGCGAGTGTAATTCCACGACTTGAATTCACCGTTGGAAATTGTTACTCGGTCTGGATAAAAATTAATACCCATTATTTGTTGACTTTTCGCTTCCGAACCTGCACTCCAATTCCCGAACATGGGATATATATTTGCCATATACGCATTTGCCAGATTAGCATCATTCCAAACTAAATCCGGGTTATAATTTCCAATGTCTTCAATATTCAATACCTTTTTACATGAGGCAGCAAGAAAACAGATGAATAAAATTAAATACAGTATCTTCTTCATAATAATATTCTTTTAAAATTTAACGTCTAAACCGAATGTAAAAGTTTTCATCACCGGGTAAGAGTCATAGTTCTTTTGTTCCGGATCATGGAATTCCTTCATTTTTGAAAATACCAATAAATTGGTGCCATTAAAGTACAACTGAGCATTACCGAGTTTTAATGCAGAGATCCATGATGTTGGCAGGTTATAAGCAAAATTTAAATTTCGCAACCTCAAATATGCCCCATTACGGATCCAAAAAGAGGTAGCACCTGTTCCAGACTCATACCAATTTTGTCCAATGGGTCTTGGGTACTTTCCTTCTATATTATCTGGTGTCCAAACATCATCGGATGCCCATATAGGGTAGTAAGGTCGAACTGTACCGCCGTGTTGCCGCATTCCCGCACCTTCCTGATTGCTAATAATACGATCATACTTCATCACTCCTTGAAAGTGGGTTTGTAAAGCAAAGCTTTTGTATGAAACATTAAAACCAAAGCCGTAATTTATTCGAGGTGCTGCATTCGCGGAAAGCAATTGCATATCATTGCCATCTATTTTGCCATCCGGACCTGGAGAATAACCGTCCCCCCTTACGTCTTCAAAATATAAGCCGCCCAAATAAGGATCCCGACCGTATTGTTTAAAGCCCTTCGCCAATAGTTCATCCAAATGTTGTTGAGTGCGAATAATACCAAGCGCTTTATGTCCAATGATTCGTTCAGCAGGATTACCTATCCGAGATTCGAAATGTCTATACCCGTCTACTCCGAAAGCCGGACTCTCGTCATAAACGTCCCATCTGTCCTTCGCGAAACCCATATTGGCCATGATTGAATAGTTTAAATCACTATCAATAGCCTTGTCATTCCATTGAACGGATAGCTCTCCGCCACGCCAAGATCTTGCAGCATAGTTCTCTGGAGCTAGGCTTTGACCATAATTATCAGGAAGAGTAACCAATCTTGAACCTAGAATATTTGTTTCCTTCTTTAAGAAGGCATCAATTGAACCGCTTAACCTGCCACCTAATAAAGTTGCATCCAATCCGGCATTATAGCTAGTTGAGGTTGCCCAAGTAAGAAATGGGTTTGGCGTAGCTCCCGGAGCGATGCTACCATATAGTCGGTCTCCAAAAATATAGCTGCCAGAATTGACATACTTTTCGACGTACGAGAATGGATTGATCTTTTCGTTGTTTACATCCAAATCATTTCCGGTAGTTCCGTAGGACGCCCGTACCTTTAATTCATCAAATACATTGGAAAAGTTTTTGAAAAAATTCTCTTCAGAAACTCTCCATGCCGCTGAGAAAGAAGGAAAGAAACCCCATCTTTTCTCTGTTGGGAAAAGAGTATTTCCATCATATCGAAACGAAAACTCACTAATGTACCGGTTGTCATAATTATAGTTAAACCTACCTATATAAGATTGCCTGGCACCTATCAACTCCCAAGCATTTGCCAAACGCATCTCTCGATCTGTGGGATATACAAACATTTGGTCATGCTCTGTTAACGGATTTTCGCCCTTGGCAAAAGCAGCATATCCCCCATTTTCAGCCTGTTCAAATACAAATAACGCATCTACATTATGTCTATTAAACGTACGCTTATAATTAGCGAACCAGTTAAATTGATAGCCCCAATCTGTTGAAATATCATAGCTCAAGAAAGGCTGATTTTGACTAAAAGTGAAGGTATTTGTTTTATTTGGGTCTGGAGCAGCCGGTAAAAACCGATTACCATCGGGATCGGCTTGATTAAAAATATAGTTTTTCTGAAAGGTTAAGTATTTCTTCCTAGTAAAATCTTCTGCCAGATAGCTCCCGACAATTTTTGTCGATAGTCCGGGAATCAGCTTATCCAAATTGAAATTAACAGATAGGATAGGATTTACTTGTCTTTGTCTAGTTTTTATGTAACGATTGCCAACTACTTGATCTATCACACTCCAAGCTAACCAACTTCCCATTGGGGTTTGTACAGGATAATCTGTCACATAATCTGCAGGGGTACCATCGGCCTCTGTGTAAAATGGAAAAGTTTTTGGCCAATTAAAAGTAACCCGGTATAAATCGGAAACATCAAAATCATCGTCTCCGGTAAATGGCCAGTAGAATCGATCTAGATTCTGCTGAGAGGCTGATAAGTTCAAATCTACAGTAATGCTTTCGCTAACCTTAGCCGAGACATTGCTGCGCAAATTATATTTCCCATGATCTAGAGTTTTGTACGAACCCGCTTCACCACGATAACTTAACAATGAATAATAAGTAATTTTATCCGACCCGCCGGTTACACTTAATGATTGTCTATGACTCGTCGGATTTCTCCAAATCATATCATGTACATTATAACTTCTATTTCGAAAATAGTCAAATTCTTTCTCCCCATTAGGTATCGGTGTGCCGTTAAACTCTGCCACACGATTTTGGTAAATTAACTCATCCGTAGCCGTAGTTAGATCCGAAAGCAAAGGCATTGTCGGCATCCCCATGGTATAATTGGATTGAAAGTTAAAGGTAGGCTTCTGAATAGTTCCTTTTTTTGTTGTGACCAAAACCACGCCGTTTCCCGCTCGAGAGCCATAGATAGAGGCCGTAGCCGCGTCTTTCAAAAAACTCATCTGATCAACTTCTGCAGCTTCAAGAGCATCAAAAGCTAATTTATCCCGTACAATTCCATCAATCACATATAGAGGCTCACCAAAACTTCCCCTGATGCGAATCTGTGAACTTGCACCAGACAAGCCCGAAGTATTCGTCACATTAACACCGGGTGCCCGTCCGGCCAAAGTATTCGACAAGTTAGCCGCAACAATATTATCCAATTCTTCTGCTTTTATCGAAGTGACAGCACCTGTTAAATTTACTTTCTTCTGCGTACCATAGCCGACCACAACTACCTCATCTAATGCAGAAAGTTCGTCTTCAAGAACAATCTGAAGATTATCTACCGACTTGCTTACTGTATATTCTTGCTGGATAAAGCCTACGCTTGTAAATACCAATACCGTCCCTACTTCAACCTCCAATTCAAAATTGCCATCTACATCTGTCGTTGTTCCTTTTCCCGTACCTTTTATGAAGACGGAAACTCCAGGCAGCATGGATGGTGGCACCTGACTATCAAGTACCTTTCCTTTAACCACTAAAGGTTGTATGCTAACTCTTTTAAATAAAACTTGGCCCATGTTCGGATTTGCGAGCGCTTTACTTGCCTGTAGAATACAAAAAGAAAGAAAAATTAATAAGGTCATGAAAAAGAATCTTCCAAAGAAGTATTCACCATTCTTTTCATGAAACTTATTTGCATAATAATATTTCATATTGATTTTTTTAATGATTAATAATAAGCAGTTGATAGATTAACTGCCGTTTTTTCACTCAGGTAGAATAAATATTTGCATTCTGTCTATCCATTTCCTCCTTTCTTTATGATTGGTTGATTTCGATGCCAGGTAGGCAAAATGTTAGCTTGCTAACACAATTTAGAATACGATTTCCAAATATACAGGTGGGTGTTCTGATGGCAATTTTTTCGTGAGCTTTGCCAAATGAATGGAGAAAAATCCAATCACTAGAAATACGAGGTAAAATGCTATTATCTTGGTAGTAAAAATATTCATCATTCTATCTTTTTTTAGTTTTGACAAAAACAAATATTGTAAAAAAAGAATGAGATACCAAGCTATTAAAGGACAGATTATTTTGTTAAAAGCAAATTAGAGCTGAAATTTAATAATTTATTTAACAATAACGATTCTTTGCACATTCTAAGCAAGAAAATATAGGAAGCAAGAATAATAGCCGCCAGCTAGAAAGAGGCGTAATAACCAGTTCAAGTTTATGCTAAAAATTAGCATAAACTTGTTATAAAAAAAAGAAGAAGTCCAATGAGAAAAGTATCTGACTTTTAGATTTTATCAGCTATCTATTGGGATTTACTTACAGCTGGTCTATTTTTAAGACAAAACACACCAAAATAAATTAAATAGATATAGCATAACACTGGCACAAAAAAAGAAAGTTGGATCCCAACACGATCCGCCAAAGCGCCTTGAAGAAGAGGAATTAATGCTCCCCCTAAAATTGCCATAACGAGTAGAGAAGAACCTTGACTCGTATATCTTCCTAAACCACTAATAGAGAGAGTGAAAATATTGGACCACATGATGGAGTTAAATAAACCAATGCTAATGATTGACCACATTGCCAGACTTCCACTTCCAAAAATCACCAACAGCAACAAGATAAAGTTAACGAATCCGAAGATTGATAATGTACGAGCGGGCGCCGATTTACCGATAAAAAAGGCAAGCAGGTTTAACATTATAAAACCAATAAATGTACTCATTTGACCAAAGCTTAGATCAACAATACTAAAAATCAGCAGAAAAACCAAAATTGCAATCCCCGTCATATAGGTTACCTTTTTTGACTGGTGCATTTCGGGATGTAAAGAAATCGCACCTATGAAACGGCCGATCATTGCACCCCCCCAATAAAGGGCCAAATAGTTTTTACTGACACTTTCCGAGATGTTCATTATATTCTCTTGAGCAAGAAAATTTATAAAAAAGCTTCCTATAGTAACTTCGGCTCCAACATATACGAAAATACTAAGAATACCGAGCTTCAACTGAGGGAACTTCAAAGCACCAAGGTCCGAATGTCCGGTTTCCTCTGATTTAAAAGAAGGCAGTTTGATGCGATATACAATCAGTCCAACCAAAATAAAGACAAAGGCAAAAACCACATAAGGCACTTTTGTAGCCTCAGCAGATAGTACTCCATTATCGGTAAAAAATTCAAATATCAAAAATCCACCGACTATAGGTGCTATTGTTGTCCCTAGAGCATTAAAAGCCTGCGAAAGGTTTAAGCGACTTGACGCACCTTCCGGTGATCCCAACAAAGACACATAGGGATTTGCAGTAATCTGAAGAAGTGTAAAACCCAAGCCCAATACAAATAAAGCCCCTAAAAACAGTCCGTAAATAGAATATACAGCAGCCGGGTAAAATAAAAAACATCCGAGTGCTGAAATAAGTAATCCTATTAACATTCCGTTTTTATATCCGATCTTGTTAATAGGATCACCATAAAAGTAAGAAGTAATAAAATAAAGCACAGAACCGATAAAATATGCACCGAAAAAGCAAAATTGTACCAGCATTGACTCTAGATAAGACAAGGAGAAAAGCTCCCTTAAATGAGGAATTAATATATCGTTCATACAGGTTATAAATCCCCACATAAAGAACAAAGTAGTCAATACTGCAAAAGGAGTATTTTGCTTCTTAGAAGCGTTATTTTCAGAAATATTAATATCCATTCTATCTATTTTTTGAATTGTTTAGCAAAGCTGTTTTCACTTCTTAATTTTTTAATACATTAAAGTAATCGATCTGATTTCCATCTTTGTCAAACACCTTATAGCTAATTTTCTCATCATCGATATCCATAATAGCATAGGTATAAACTCTTGCTTTAGGTGTAAAAAGCATACTAGGGAGCTTATCACCCCCAGTTCCTTGCAATGAGCCCCCTGCAGAGCCATTCGTAATATAAATGGTGCCCTTTGGATTATCATAAACATGTATATCGGAAACACTGAACACCTTCTCCCCTTTTATCGGGGCATGTCTTTCATAAACATGGCGATGCCCAGACAGAACTAAATCAACATTATACTTATCGATTAAAGGTTGGATTTGAAGTTTCCAATCCGCAATATTGCTTGCCCCGTAAGAGTATAATGGGTAATGACAATATAAAACAATCCATTTTATTTTATTATTTTTACTTGCCTTCTTAAGATCTTTTTCGAGCCATTTATACTCTTTTGATGACTTATCGAAACCTAGCTTACCGAGTTTCTGTGCTGCCTGTGCGTACCCAGAACTAATGGCTACAAAATGCGTATACCCATAGTCATAAGAATAGTTCAATTGGTCATTGGGCAAATTGGAAAGCTGATAAAAAACAGGAAAAGGCTTTTGAAACGAAATCTCTAGACTATCGTTCACCACATCATGGTTGCCAACAACAGGCATAAACGGAGCTTTGCTATTTACAGGCTGGCTAACCGAATACAATCCTTTCCAGCTTTTTACAACGGAACCATTTTCAACAATATCTCCCATATGCAGAGTAAAATGGAGAGGATATTTTTCCAGTTGTTTCACTACTGAATCAGTTTGTTCAAAATCATAGTTTCCACGATTATCTTGGGTATCGCCCCAAACTCCAACCGTTATTTTTTCCGAGCTACCAATGATGGGCGCCGTTTTAAATGAATAAATTGCTGACCATCCCTTGGCTTCAGAACCTACCTTATAATAATAGGAAGTTGCTGGCGACAGCTTTTTGAAATTGGCCTTAAACACAAAACGCCCAAGCTCATTTGAAAAAGCACCTTTAGAAGACACTTTATGGTTCAGATAATTACTATCTAAGCCATAAAGTACCGTATTGTCAGTGTTGGCGGCACTCATCCAAGTAGCCGCCATTGTTTTAGAAGTATTAACTGTTCTTTTTCCATTCCAACTCAAATGAATTCCTTCTACTTGTCCAGATACTAAAGAAGGATTTAAAACAAGTAAGAATATTGAAAAATAGAACAACAATTGTATTTTAACCTTCATTTTGGTTTCGTGTTAATTTTAAAATTTATTTAAGTCAAGGTTCAAGCGAGAAGGTGGCGCATTCTCGGGAGCGCTACCCCAAGACTTGTTAGGAGTCTCTCCCATTTCAAATTCTAAAACGCCACCTTGTATTAAATCAGCATGTGTAAACCAAGCTTTATCCCATACCTTTCCGTTCAATTTAGCACGTTGAATATACTTATTTGTTGCAGAATTCCCTTTAGCATTCAGCTCGAATTTTTTCCCATTCGGCAATGTAATCTTTATATTTTCGAATACAGGACTACTAATCGTATAAACAGGCACTCCAGGAGTAACAGGTAAGAAACCCATCATAGAAAAAACAATATAGGCAGTCATTCCACCTCCATCCTCATCTCCAGGAATACCAAAAATACCATCCGTATACCAGGTATCTAAAAGCATACGCATACGTTTTTGGGTTTTCCATGGTGACCCAGTGTAGTTATACAAATAAGGAATATGGAAACTAGGTTCATTGCCAGCAACAAATTGTCCTACCAATCCAGTAGCGTCAGGGAAAATATTCCAATACGTGTATTTACTACGGCCTAAGTCTTCACGAAACAATTGATCTAGCTTTTCCTCTGCTTTTTCTCTACCACCCATAAGCGAAAACAAACCCTCTAAATCATGCTTAACACTCCAATTATAGGTATACACGTTATTCTCGGTAGTATAATTACGTCCCCCTTGTCCACCTGAAAACTTCGGATCAAATGGCTCTATCCAATTTCCTTTGTCGTCCTTTGGCCACATAAAACCTTTATCCGCACGGTAAAGATTCTTATAATTCTGAGCCCTTTTCATGAACAAATCCTCATCTTTTTTATTTCCTAGAACCTTTGCTATTTGAGCGATTGTCCAATCACTATAACTATTTTCCAGAGTTACGGCAACCGCTTGGCGTTTTTCAAAATGGTGGACTTCCTTTACCGTCTCTTCCTCATCGGGATACAAAGCAGGCATATACCCATTCTCATTATAAAATTTATCCAAAGAAGTTGCTGGTCCATTCAGCCAAGGCAGTAAGGTCGCTTCAAGAGAATTCTTCTTTACACCTTCATAGCCTTTTTTTAGATCAAAATCACATATTCCTTTCGTCCATGCATCCAACATCATCGTAGCTGCATAATTTCCCGTCATACATGGATTATCGCCAAAAGCCAAGGCGAAAGAGGGCATCCAACCACTTTGCTCATACATAGTAATATACGATTGGATTTTTTCCGACTGCATTTTAGGATTTAATATAGTCTGAAGAGGTTCCAAGGCTATATAATTATCCCAAATCCAATTGTCAACATAAAATGGTTCCTTTGAAAAATGTACCTTCTTATCATAAGCACTATAATACTTACCATATTCATTGATGTCGATCATTCTTTCAAAACTACGATATAATGAAGTATAGAATACAGTTTTGTGTTTCTCAGTACCGCCTGCAACCTGAATGGGCGACAAGACTTTCTCCCACGCATCATAAGCTTTTTCCTTCACCAAATTAAAATTCCAATCTGGAATTTCCTTTTTCAAATTTTCTTTAGCTTGTTCAATACTAACAAATGAAACCCCGTAACGAAGTTCAACTACTTGGGGAGAATTTCCTACCAAAGCTAAAACCTGCTTTTTGGAATCATCGTTAAACTCGGTAGATAATATATCCGTATTCACCTCCGCGTAGAAAAAAGCCGGCAATCCAAATACATTTTCTACACCGCTAAAAACACGCTTATTATGAACCTGAATGCCCCCCTCTTTATTAATAATGCCGAGTCTGAGATAATGATTTTGATTATCATTAAAATGAAATCTAAAGAATCCACTTCTAGCGGCCGGAGTAAATTCAATCCTTTCATTATTTTCCTCTAGCCTTACGCTATAATAAAAAGGACGAGTAACCTCATTATCCCAAGCATATTTTTTCCTCCAAGTAGATTTATCAATATTTCCAGTATGGGACATCAAGGCAAACACGCTAGGCTGACGGTGTGACGATATTGTTAAAGGGAAATAACTTATCTGATCATCCAGTTGATCTTTTCTGGATGGGAAAACACGCACCATACTATTAGGAAGATGCATCAAAGGCCTGGTAGGTTCCAGGATTAAACCCACCGATCCAATGGTTGGATCAACATAATCTACAACAGACTTTTGAGCCTTGGTATTAAGACATAGCAAAGCCATTGCACTTACTAAAAGAGCTTTTTTAAACATAATATATTATTAATTTTTCTTATTTATTCTTTAATGGTAGATCTTTGAATACTTCCTCAATCGTTTTACCAATACTTCCATTAGGGGGCTGTATTCGCAGTAAATTAGAAACCGTAGGGGCAATATCCGTCATATGCGTTTGGCGAACTGTAGCTCCAGGTTTAATTCCCCATCCCATCCATATCAACGGAATTTTAGCATCATAGGCATTCCAAGCACCATGGGAAGTGCCAGTGCTGCCCGTAGACAAACGTGCCGGATCCAAAATCAGCTGGATACCACCTGAACGAGCATTATTGTGCCCATTAACAATTCTGTTTTTCAACTCTTGAGGCACCGCAGCATCACCGACCTTATTAAGATCAACGACAAAAGCGATATCGTCTTGCTTTTTTAAGAAATCAACGCTTATCTTTCTAATCATTTCTTCATCCAAGTCAAACTTATCAATCACTTTATAATTGAAATAAACTTGATAACTTTTGATAGCCAGTGCTATATCTTCCACCTTAAAGACACTTTCGAGTTTTTTATTCAAAGCTCTTAATACAGAGCTACCAGACCACTTTGAAGAAGGGATTTTATTATCTTGTAAGAAAGCAACATTATGAGCACCACCATGGTCTGAGGTCAAGAAAATAGTATAATTTCCTTCCCCTACCTTCTTATCTAGAAACTTAAGAAAATCCGCGATATCTCTATCCAGCCTTAAATAAGTATCCTCCGTTTCTATCGCATTAATACCAAATTTATGCCCCACATAATCAGGAGAAGATAAACTGATTGCAATTAAATCAGTATCTTTTCCTTGTCCCATATTCTCATTATCGATAGCCGCTTTAGCCATATCCAAGGTAAATGTATTCCCATATGGAGTAGAACTTAAAACACCATATCCTTGACTAATCATTTGAGATGTCTTTTTCGGAAACACTGGTCTTTCTTCACCCTCAAATAATCCTTCATATTCATTGTCATCAACTGTACTTTGCGTATACGATTTAATGTCATATAGTGTATTCCAATCTTGCTTTAAATACTTTTCTGCTAACTTTTGATTATTAAACTTCTCAACCCAAGCAGGTAGCTCTTGCATATAATAACTACTAGTAATCCAGTTCCCGGTAGCCGCATCAAACCAGTAAGCGGCATCAGCCGAGTGCCCAGCAGGTAATATTGAGCCTCTATCTTTTAAGGCAATTCCAATTACTTTTGAGCGGAAATTCGTTGCCAATTTTAATTCGTCTCCTATGGTAGTAGACAATAAATTTCTAGGAGACATTTTCCCTGCATCCGTATGGCTACCTACTGTGACCACGTTTTTATCCTCGGCGCAATACATTGTTTCCCCTGTTTTGTTAATGATAAAATCATTTCCAGCAATTCCATGGATAGCGGGAACTGTGCCTGTATACACTGTGCTATGCCCAATTCCTGTTACTGTTGGAACATAATCTATGTATGTATTTTCACAAGTAAAACCTTTTGTTAACATTCTTTTAAAACCCTCGTCACCATACCGCTCATAATACCGATATAAATAATCCCACCTCATCTGATCCACCATTAGGCCGACCACCAATTTGGGACGAGGTAATGCTTTATCCTCTTTCTTCTCTGCCCAAGCAAGTTGACTAATTAACAAGCCAAGCAATATCAAAAATCTAACTCTCATCATTAATTCATATTTAATTATTGTTCTTCACTATACCAATTGATTTCATCATCTTGATTCAAAATCTTCCATTAAACTACTGAAAGAAACATCTCTCTTAGCTATTCTAATAAGTCCGATACGGCATCTGTAGCTGAAAGGGGACCTCTTTCTTTAACATACCACCTGCTTGTCCTGTTAACCACATGTAATGGTCAGAGGGAATTTCCTTTTCATAAGGTAGAAACTGGGACTGACCTACCGGCACTTCTTTTTCGACCTTAAAAATCGCAGTTGCCTCATCAATCTCATCAAACATCGCTACATAAATCATGCTTGCACCTGCATCTATAGCACCAGCCAACTGGGTCCACAAAAAATTGCCTTTATTTCTCGGAATTGCATCAAATGGCTCTGTTGGACGCATATTCACCCAAGAAAAACCAGGAAAAACGACGGGAACATAATCCACACCATTATTTTTTGCCCATGCAATATCATCGACGATTCTTTTTTGGTAACCTGGATAACTCTCTTCATTATAGCGACCAACAAACCAAGGATGGATAATGTCGATTTTCTTAATAAGCTCATGCAGTCTCGGATCGCCTTCCGTATCGTATTTTAGTTCCCTCCAATAGGTAGGCACACCTAATAAAACGGAATTACCGCCATATTCTGGGTCGTTCTTAAAAAACTCAATTAAAGTGTCTACCTCATCCAAGCCATAATTTCTATTGTCATTAAAACCAGCACCCCAAATAGCCACTAAAGGCTTTTTGTTATGAAATAAGTAATTCTCATACTCTTCCTTTTGATTCAATTTGTAGGTATCAATTAGTTTCTTCCAATCCTCAATAACAATAGAATAGTCTTCCTTTTTCATTCCTGAAAGGTCGTACATAATGGAAATAGCACGGTCATGCTTAAGAGCACCATTCAAAACAGAATTTACTAGCTTCTCGTAGTGTTTAGCACCCTTTGGATCCTTTAAGGTGGTTACAAATCGTTGTAAAAAAGCACCGTCAATATTATACTGCTTCATCCATTTATAATGTACGTCAACAGTTTCCTCGTCATAAGAACTAAACACATAGGCCGACGAACCATCCTTATGTACAAATGAAGTTTTGTATGTTTTCGAATATTCCGATACGTCAGGCCACATGTCAACACTCGTATTTCCGGGTTCAAACTTTCCATTCTTTTGGTAATGGTACCAACCACGGTCTGCACCATCGCCTTCAGCATTAAACCATCCCTGATACCCAGTCATTACCAAACTATGATAAGACATATACTTCCATTCCTTTTCTTTCGGCTCAGCATTCTGACAGTGAATAAAGAATAGCGAAATACATGCGATTAAAAGGGGTTTTATACAATTCATCTTTACCTTCATAATTAAAAATTTGCTCAAAATTGAAAATTTAGTACTTATCACTGAAACACGCTGCACCAATTAGTCCGGCATCCTCTCCCAATAAAGACCTTCGGATGGAAACAGGGAATCTTGTCCTTCTATTGTCTGTCAACGTTTTAGAGAACAGATCAAATGACTTAGATATATTCCCACCTAAAACAACTGCTTCAATACGTTCTTTCTCAGTAAACACATCCAAGAACATAGCTAAGTGATTTCCAAACTCATCGAAAATCTCCTTGACAACCGACTGATTTTTATCAATAAGGCTTTTCACATCCTTAACCACCATGCCGGTAAGCTCATGATATCTTTTAACGAACCATCTTGTAGAAAGGTAATCTTCAGCAATACCATCTAAAAAAGGGGTAGACCAAAGATCTGCATCCATCACTTCGCCATTTTTATATATCGCAGAACCAAGGCCGGTACCCAAGGTTAGACCGATTGCACTTTTTGCAGCTCCGTTGGTGATTACTTCTCCCTTTAAGAAACTTTCTGCATCGTTAACGAAATGAACATCCTTTACTCCTATCTTTAAACCTTCCGCCAAAATTTGCTTAAGTTTCATCCCGTATAATGAAATATATTTTTGTTGATCTTTCATTAATGAAACTCCGGCATCATAATCAAAAGGACCAGGAATGGCAATTCCGACCTTAGAATAGGCGTGAATACTAGCCGCTTCTTTCATGACCGATAACCATGCATTTAAAATAGACTCCGCATCCAAACCAGAATCAAGCTTCGCTCGAAATTTTGCATCAGGAACAAGCGATCTCGTTTTTAAATCAATTAGTGCTGCAGTGATATGTGAGCCGCCAATATCCACACCTAATACTATAAAGTCGTTCATAAACAATATTCAGTGTTAAATTTAATTGACTTTAAATTCCCGTTTGGTAATCCCTAAAAACTGCTTATCGAAGTTCACGGAAGGCTCTAATGCAGTACCTCTTGAAAAATCGTTCCATGAATTAATAATCACTAGCTTGTTTTTCCCCATGTTACGTTTTGCAACATTAATATAATCCACATAATTCTTTTCCGTTCTTTCTATGACCCTTTGGGTTGGCGCGCTAGGTTCATCATATCCAGGGAAAATACAGGGAACAAACTCAACATTATAGTTTTCCAGGGTATTTTTCCAATTCTGCCAGTTCAAGTCACTAAAACTATAAAATGCCCACCAACGATCGAAGTCTGCCGTATTCCAATTAGTTAGAACAATAGCATCCATAGATGCCAAAGCATCCGAATTAAAATTAACTGGAGCCGTCCAGCCCGTGGTAAGCTCCCCAATAAAGAAGGGATCCACGCCTTCCTTTTTCATCTCCTCTCTTAATGTTTCGGTAACCATTTTATAATCGATACTTAATAAGCGAGAAGAGGACAAATTGATTGGCGTTAAAAGGATTACCGGTCTATTATCAATCGTATAATAATAATCTTTAGAGATATGTTGATCAATTAAAACCTTCATTTCATCGACCATCTTTTGTAGAATTGCTCCTTCGAGTGGGGAAGCATTCGATGCATTAAGATGAGCGGTATTATAATCAATAACCATCTTAACATTTTGTGTTGTGCGCCCCTTTACAAATGCATTTAACAATGAATTATCAGTAGACGAAGCATTCCACTTAAGAATCAGGTAATCCACTCCAGCCTCATCCGCCCAAGACAATTGTTTCGGAAAAACACTTTCATCCGTTACGGCATTATAAGGTTTCCCAATCAAAGAAACATCTGAATGTTCCTTATTCCAGTCGGAAGACGAATAATTAGAATAATAAGCCCCCACTCGAGCGTCGCTTGTTAATTTAACAGCCGGAATATCATACTTGTATTTCTCAACATCAGGCAGCTGAGTTTCCTTTTTGCACGAAACCAACGCTCCTATGCAAAGTATATAAATTACTATTTTTTTCATTTCAATTTACTATTATAAAATTCATAAATCATCAGCCGATTCATTCCTTTCAGAAACAGCCGATGATTTCTACATTAGTTCATTATTCAGGTAAGAATGCGTTCTTTTTGGTAGGTAATGCAAACCACAATTTTGTTTTTAATTCATCGGGCCCATTTAGCCAAGACAGTGCTTTATTCAGCGCCGCAGAATTGACCTGATACTCCACAGCTGGATAGATCATTCTTTGAGGAATATACGCATAACCTACACTACCTCCTTCACCTCCATCTGGATTAAAATGCGGGGGAAATTCCAAAACTTGGCTTCTTCTGATTAATGTCCAAGCATCCATCGGATTGAAAAAACCTGCAATCCAACTCTGCATAACAATTTGTTTGTATGGATCCTTTTCTAATATCGCACTGCTTGTGATTCCTATAAAGTCGGCAAATTCTGATTGTCTACCCGTAGTATCGACAACAGTTTCCCATTTAATACCCGGTGTATTCAAGTAATCTTCAATGTCAGTGTTACTAATATTGTGCTTTCTTAAAGATGCACTGATTCCATCATTATAATATTGCTCAGCTGATTTTGAACCACCCCATCCTTTTAAAGCTATTTCAGCTTTAAGGAAATTGGCTTCCTCTAGAGAAACGAGTACATATTCAGCATCTGGCTTGGTAAAGAAATCTCCAAACATTGAATAATCTGTTTTTCCCAAAGGAGAATGCGGATTATCAGAAATGTTAACACCGCTAGGTAATTGTGTGGCTTTCGGCTCGCCCCAATATTGTCCTTTATATGGCCCATTAGCTGCTGGTTTAGCATAAACTGCTAATCTAGGATCGCCGTACGGCAACATATGCTGTACCAGTGATTCGCTAATCACCATTAAACTCGAAGCGTTTGCACTTGAACCAACAATATTATAATCGTATAAATAACTCCAGTCGGTAGAACTTATGCCCCAAGAAGCCTTGGCTGTTTCATTCAAATTCATGATCGTATTGCCTTCATCGGCCATTACCTCAGTAGCAACTTTTTGGGCAGTAATTGGATCTGCATTCCCTATTTGTACAGCCAATCGTAAGCGTAAAGTATTTGCAAACTTTTTCCATTTTGCTAAATCTCCACCATACACCGCGTCGGCAGTGCCAACATAGGTGTCACCTTTTAAATCAAGGTTAGCTGATGCAGACTTCAAAGTTTCCATTAAATCATGATAAATATCCTCTTCTTTATCATAATCGATATACACTTCCCCCGTTAAAGCAAAGGACTTGGGAACACTTCCCCATATAGCCACTAGATTAGAGAAAACATAAGCTTCAAATATTTCTGCTATTAAAACTCTATTTTGAAATGCAGGATCATCCTTATACAAGAGTTTGATCTGGTTTAATGGCTGCAAGCAGGACACGTATGCAGATTGCCAATAGGAGCTATTGCCAGAAGGATAAATTGAATACCTTTGGAATTGCCCTCCTCCCACTGATGCATAATTAGAATAATGCGAAAACAATTCACGACTCATTTTACCTCCAAACAAGTTAATCGTATTAAAAATGGAAGTGTTCAACAAGTACTCCGGACTTACACTTTCAGGATTATTTGGATTAATGTTCGCGGTTTCTAACTCTTTTGTGCAAGAACTAAAGCTTACTGCAAATACAAGAATTAGCATTAAATAATTTTTATAACGTTTCATATCTATTACTTAAAAAGTTAATTTTATATCTAAACCAAATGAAGTTATTGGCGGCAGTGAACCGTTCTCGATTCCTTGGCCATTCCCGGAGGTAACACTTGCTTCAGGATCAATTCCAATTGGAGAATTTTTATAGATGTTCCATAGGTTTCTTCCAGAAAGAGAAACTTTGGCGTTTGACACAAAAGTCTTCCTCAATAAAGCAGAAGGCAAATTGTAACTGATAACAGTTTCTCTTAGTTTCACATACGATGCATCAAAAACAGATTCAGAATACGCATTAGACGATCCATTTGATTGTGGTGTCAAGTAGACGTTATTAGGTGTTCCGTCTTCAAAAAAAGCATCTTTATGGATCGAACCACCTTGAAGATTTGCGGTCGATTCTCCATAAATATAACTATGTAAGTAATAATCTTCTCGTCCTTCAAGGGTTTCTATTCTCGCACCAGAAGTATAGCCTCTTCTATAAGTTCCAGAAATAAACTCCCCTCCAGATCTTATATCCACCAAAAAGCTTAAATTGAAATTTTTATATTTAAATGAGTTGCTTAAACCACCGGTCCAATCTGGCAAAGAATTCCCTAAGTATTGATTAGCTTCAATAATAGGTTTTCCATCCGCAGATACAAGCTTGCGTCCTTGCTCATCCCTTTTCCAGCCATCGCCTCTTAAAATGCCATAAGGCATTCCGACCTCAGCAAATACACCGATACTCATTGCATTTAACTGAAAACTGTCTACTCCTTCAATTAAACTAAGCACTTTCGAATTATTCTTTGCATAGTTCGCAACAACACTCCATGAAAAATCTTTCTTCTTAACGGGAGTTCCAGACAATGCTAACTCCGTTCCCCAATTAGAAATTTCACCAGCATTAAAATACCTGCGGCTATAACCACTTGTTGGGGTTACTTGTGCTGTGATTATTTGATTAACTGTGGAAGTATTGTAGTAAGTAGCATCAAAAGATAAACGATTCTTTAAAAAACCCAAATCTATTCCGTACTCTTGAGAGCGGGTTTTCTCAGGCTTTAAATCAGGATTAAACAAAGTTGATGATAGCTCAGCATAAGCCTGTCCATTGTAAATACCATTAAAGGAATAAACAGGTATTAATTGATAAGGACTAGTATCATTTCCAACAATAGCATAGGAAGCCCTGACTTTCCCAAAAGAAAAGAAATTGTTTTTTAGACTTGGAAAGGCATCGCTGAATACAAATGAAGTTCCAACAGAAGGATAGAAATAGGAATTATGTGCGGCAGGCAAAGTAGAAGACCAATCGTTTCTGCCTGTGATATCTAAATATAAATAGTTTTTATACCCAATGGAGGTTGAACCATAAACAGAGTTAATGATTTTTCTTGAGGAAAATTGGCTAACAATAGGTGGTTCATTCGAATTCGATAAATTCCTTAAACCAGCTTGAATTAGAGAATTAATTCTTTGAGAATTTTTTGAGTTTTTAGTGTGAAAACGACCAAGACCAATAAAAGAATTTATGGAAAAATCCTTAAAATTATTATCTGCAAAAAGTACGAGATCAGCATTTAAACTAGATAAACTGTTATTTTGTGTTGTCATCCTTCCAGTTGGGTCAGCTACGGCACCTTTATTATTAAAAGTATACCCATTAACCCAATACATCTCAGTTCCAACTTTTGCTGTTAACCTTAACCAATCTTTTAATTGTGCGTTTGCATTGAAGGCACCACGCAACTGGCTTTTAGTATCCTCATTTGGGTTTTCATTAATTAACCAATATGGATTAGAGAATTCTCGATGCGTATTAATCTCATTTCCATACGCATCTTTATAATCCCTGAATTCAGACACTTGATCATCTCTTACCATAAATGCGTATTGGTACATCGGATTCCTATTACTACCATTCATGTACTGTCTGTTCGTGACGGTATTTTCATTAAATGAAAGTTTAGAGTCTAAATCCAACCATTTATTAAACGTATTAAATACTCGGATATTCGCATTATGTCTTTTATTTATATTGATCCCACCTACAACGCTATTCCCATAATAATTCGTGTATGAAAAGCGATAATTATTAAGTTTATTTCCTCCATCGATTGCCAGGGAATTAATAAACATATTAGCCGTTTGATAAAACTCATCAACATTATCCGGTTGTGGTAAATATAGCTTTGGTGTACCATTAATACTGATAACCGGCTGACCCATCATCAAAGGTCCCCAACTACGGTAGTAAACCCCTAAATCGGGTATTCTTTCCGGATTATTAGTTGATCCTGATCCTTCCAATTTAAAACTATTTCCTGCGCCAAACATATTTTGCAAGGCTGGATATTCGGATATCCGTTCAAAAGTAGAATTCGAACTTAGAGAAACCTTAAATCTTTCGCCGTCGGATCTTTTCGTTGTTATCAATACCACGCCATTAGCGGCCCGAGAACCATATAATGCAGCAGCATTGGGGCCTTTAAGAATCTCAATACTTTCTATATCTTCTGGATTGATATCTCCTGCAATATTTCCGTAATCTAAGTTGTCATGATTAGAAGTTGCACTAACGCGGCTATCCCCGGCTTCATTATCCACAGGAATACCATCAATTACAAAAAGAGGCTGATTATTGCCCGTGATGGAGTTGTTACCACGAATAACGACTCTGGCAGAACCAGTTGTAGTAGAAGGCGGCGTAATCTGTACTCCCGCCACTCGGCCTGACAACGAAGTAACAATATTTGAGGTTGGAGCCTCGGTCATTGTCGAAACATCCATCCCCTGACGGGCATAACTTAAACTTCGGGCCTCCCTTTTCACTCCCAATGCGGTTACTACAACATCCGATAAATGCGTATCACCGGAAGACATCTTTACATTTATTGTAGTTCTTTCTCCGATATTCTCAGTATGAGCTTCCATTCCCAGGAAAGTAAAAGTTAGCACTTGCGCATCGCTAGGAACTGAAATGGTATATTCACCTTGAGCATTCGTAACCGCATTCGAGCTCTCCTGCGTAGCTGAAACTGTCCGAATACTTACACCGGGCAACGGCGAACCGTCTAGTGCGTCAGTGACCGTTCCTGTAATACTCCTTTGCTGAGCAAAAAGACCCAGCGGAAGTAGAAAAATCAAAATCATTAAATAGTTAAAGTGTTTCATAGTTTATTATTAGATTTTCATTCGGTTTATTTTTTACTTTTTATTATTCATCATTTAATCCATGCAAAATAAAATACATCCCATGCGTATATGTATTGCTATAATTCGTTCACTAAACTATGTGGAGGGCATTAATAATCTATTAAAAATCTATTAATTACTATTTAATTGATTAAATATTTCACATTTCCATCGTGAGTTCTACAAACACAATGAAATAATCCAAAATCATTTGAAAAATTTTGCGCAATTGAAAATTCCATTCGAGATCTGACAAAATCATGTGGCTAAAAAAAGATTCAAGATTAATTCTACATCAATAAGGAGGCGATAATCATTTAATCAATGTGAATACAAAAGAGCTTGGGGTATTTAAAGAGACTGAAGAACTTCAGTATAGGATTTATCATAGGAATCACCATATAGGTGATGGTAGTTTTTTGAAAACTTTTCATAAACGTCATTAGCAAGAGAATGTTTACCTAAATGGATAAGCGCCTTACATTTAAAACTCATCGCTTCTTCATTAACCGGATCAAAATGGAAAATAGCATTCGCTAATTTAATATGAAAATGCGGATCGTCCTCCATTGGGAAATTAGCAGCGTTTTTCAAGAAGACACTGACGGCCTCATTAGAAACTTCCGATTTAAAATGATCCAACCATTCATAGTCACAATTTGCCAAGATTGAACCACGTTCTACAATAGCCATCAACTCTAAAACAGAAGATTTATCTACTGAAACATGCTCTTTAATCAAGGATAAGAACAGCCTGTAATCACAAAACGCCGTATTAGGATCCAAAGTTATTTTCCAATAGCCGCTATCTTGATTTAACATACACCCTTCCACCTTATCCAGAATATTTCTTAGCTTGGCGATGTTAACTGAACGATTATTCCGGGCATCCTTTGCAGATTTTTCGAACCACAGAATTTCGTCCAACTTTTTAGAAGAAATTCCACTTTCCTTTCTTAAGCTATGAAGCAAAATAAGCAAAAACAATTCCTTCAATAAAGGAGTAAAAGCCTTCGTAAAATCTGCGCCTTCTTTATCAAATGCTTGAAAATTTCCAAAAACATAAATACTATTCCTAGGATCCACATTCTTTAAATCCGTTTTTATGCTATCTTTATCCTTACTAGATATCACACTAACTGGTTTTTCACGAATTCTTTCAGGAACAATAATTGATTTAGGTGGCGACGTAGATGTCTTGCTGAAAATTCTTTTTTTAACAACAAATCCAGTAATGAACAATATAAGTCCCAAGCCTAAGAAAAGAATCCAATGGCCAGTCCAGGAAGACTCGGCAACAACCTCTTCTAATGAATTAGGAGGAAAAGAAAGTGAATAGATTTTTACATCTGTTTTTCCGTCTTTTAAAAAAAGAGTAACCGCAATTAACTTTTTACTTTTTTTATCATAAAAAAGATCAGCAAAAGAACTTACATCATGAAAATTATACGGAATTCTATCTCCAACAAGCTTATATTCAGCTGAATTAGGCGAGCCTTGAATTAATTGGAGATAAGAATTGAACTTATTATTTGGAAAGACCAGTCCATAGAAATTAGCAGAATCAATAACCAAAGAATTTGCGAATGCAAAATTATCGTCTTTAGGTTTTAAAGTAGAGATCGTTTTGAAAGAACGATCCTTAACTGTATACTGCATTAAATCATAATAATGTTTTGATCCTAGAATCTGCTTCCCCGAAGAACTCCCATACCCACCCAAAATATAAGCAGTATCCCCATTTAGAGTAGTACCTAAAGCGGCTAAGTACCTAGGTTGAAACACTTCCCCTTTGGTTTCCCAATCTTCCCATTTTCCTGTTGGGATGTGATAACGAAACATAACGTTTTTATACTCCAATTGCCCATAGCCACCAATAATATACAAGGATGAATCAATTGATGACATAAATTTATTGGCATGCCAATATTCCGTCAAGGTATCCGAATAGTTGAAGTTAGACGTCCATCTTTTATCCTCAAAGTTATAAGCAGACACTTTATTTTGATCAATATAAAACCCATAGAGCGTACCAGCGTTATCAGTAATGGATTGGCTACCCTGCCAAATAAGCTGTTTACTTTCATTGGGCATCAAATCAAAGCGCTGGTCATTTACCGAATAAGAAAGTACTGTCTCAGAACTAACGATATAAATTTTCTCCGTCTTTTGATCAAAAGCTATATTAGCGCTACCCTTTACTGAAATTGACTTTTCCAAGACCCATTTGGTATGCAGCGATTTTATCCAAGTAGGATTATTTATTTCAGCTTTTTTACCACTTATTTTATCAATTGCAATGTTGCCTTTATCCTCTTCTAGTGGCCACCAATATTTTAATTTTCCATTATCTTTAATTTTAATATCCTTGATGTTCATTTTAGGTATATCAAGGGTCTGGAAATTGTTATAATTGTTCACGCCAAAGCCAATCCTAAAACAGCGTGAATCTTTTAAACCTATATTCTCTGCAGTTTGTTGAATTTCAGGACCATAAAAAGTAATATTATCCTTTAAAAAGTCGAACACTATTCGAAAGTTACTCCATTCTTCGAACAAAATAGTATTAGGGATAGTAAATTCTATCCCTGTAAACTCATCGCCCGATATCAACATGAAAGATTTTTTCTTTTGATCGAAAATCAAGTCAATATTATGGTCATTATCATTAATAGCCCTAAAGACATAACCAAAATAGTCCTTTTGATTAGGACTGAAGAAAATATCAAAAGATAATTCAAAAGCTTGATTGAAACATAGTCTTTGATGGGAACTTAAATCAATAGAAGTCCTTTTTTCCATCACCACCTCATGTCCAGAAAAATGTAAACCTTTAGACTCGGGAAAGGTGAGTTCTGGATAAAATATAAAAAACAATAAAAATATACAAATAGGCTTATAAGGTATTGTCATCTTCGATCACAGGTCTTTCTATCCAATCCAAACTTAGATAAATTTATCAATATATTGTTTCTATTTATCAAATTTGTCGTTTCTCTCCTCTACTATAAAAATCTTATATAGAAGAAAAGCTATTTAAAATTGATTGTTTATCTAGAAATACCATTATCTACCGAAATCATCCTGCACCCTCACTATATCGTCCTCATCAGAAGGATTCTCTTTATCAGTGTGTTGCCAAATTTCGGCAATTACCCCCCAACCTTCCAAACCTACTAACCTATGACGTTCTCCTTGTTGCAATCTTATCTGATCGCCAGGCTTAAGTTCTTTCAACACTCCCTCGGAATCTGTTTCGCTAGTGATTACCCCTACGGTACCGCTTACTACCCGCCATATTTCAGCGCGACGATGGTGATACTGCCAAGATAGTTTCCTATTAGGAGCAACCATTAAAATCTTTGGACTTAATTTTCCTGAAATTTTTAAATCTTGCGTACTTATGCCTTCAAAAAAAGCATTCGCAAAATCTTGGGCTTGATTCTCATCAATTACAAAAAAACCACCCCAAGGTCGTAGTTGATCCTGAGCAACAATCTTGAAACCATCGCCTATTAAGCTTTTTTCAGTTTCAAAAAACACTTCTTCTTTTGTTAAATTTTTGACCATTATATGTTAAATAAAAAATAAAGACAACAATTAAATTCTGATTATCCCCTACCCGGCAGATCCGTTAACCTAACGGTTGTCCATGGTTGGCTATCAACATTGGCATAAATAGAAATATCCACATCGTTCTGCTCTGAAACCTTTACAGTCGCATAGCCACAGAAATCTGCGTACTCATAATGGTTAATAAACTGAGTTCATTTTCCAAAATGCTTTTCCGCTCCTCAAGAGAATCAGGAGAAAACTTCGGTTCCAACTTCACCAAATCGGCATTATACGTCTCCACACCTTTTAAATGATTTTTAATCGGCGCATCTGGCGAAGAGATTACGCTACCAATACACACCTGAGTAATGGTACCTGCAGACGTCGTACGCGTTAAAATTGATGTCTTATGAAGATGCCCACACAGCACAATGGCGTTATGCTTCCCCAATAATTCTACCAACTCATCCCTTTGGCTCTCTTGTCCGGCTTTTCCAAACACGTGCCAGTTTGCACGCGCATCAAAAGGTATAATAGGCGCATGAACAGAGAAAATCACCAACTTTTCCCTCACTTCAGCTAAAACCATTTTCAACCATTCCATACTTTCCTTTAAGCGGTAGCAATCAAAAATAATGAAACGAGCATTCTTGTGAACGAAGGTTGCGTTCGCCGTAGGTGCTTTCTTTTTTAACTCCTTGCTTTGCCAAGGAAGGACAGACTGAACATACGCCTCATTTGCCCCTTCACCTGTAATATCATGATTTCCTTTAATCACGAAAAACGGGCGGTTTAGCTTCTCATCTTTTACCATCGAAATAAATTCTTCTGTTTGCTTAGTCGCTAGGACTTCAGAACCACAAAGTCCCTCAACAAAATCACCCAGCTGCAACCAAAAGTCCGCATTAACATCCTCAGCCTTTTGCTTCGTCGCCTTCATTAACAAAGGCAAATTTTCCCTTGTTATTCTAGAATAGTTTTCAATCTGACTAATATCATTTGGATACTTTAGCTTAACATAATCCATATCATGATGCTCCAATTTATCAAAATGGATATCCCCCAATAACATAAAATTAAAACTTGCACACCTACTTGGAAAAAAATCAAAGGCAGACGCACCCAAAGGCAAAGCTGCCGCTAATGCACCTAGCGATACTATAAACTTTTTTCTACTTAAATCTTGTGACATCTTCTTTTATTTAATTCCTACTTTCATTAAACAACAGCAAGTTTCTAATGTGGGACTAAACTACATACAGGCCATTAATTTTCTATTAACAATCTATTAATTTGACAAAATAAGATATCACAGTTTCGTATTAATGAGTAAATTTATGGTCAATTACCATCCCTCCACTTTGGAATAAACCAAATTAAAGGAATCAACAACAATAACCACCAATTAGAAACGGACTTGTCTTTTTGTTTTTCGATAGCTGTTTTATCAGCGGACAGTTGTCAGCGGTCAGCGGTCAGGTGTCAAGGGTCAGTTCCTTTCTTTCGCCTAAACTGAATGGCGAAGTATTTAGCTATCTTGAAAAGGACTTCGCCAGTCAGGTTTTTTGTCACTTGTCATGTGTGTTCCATGTTTTTCCTCCCACCACCCTTCCAGAGGGTGAAATAGATATCGTGCTATCAGTAATCAATTTTCAAAAAAAGAATTGCTTCGTTCCTCAGCATGACAATTCGGAATGCGCAATATGATCCAGAGTAGTATAGATTTTTATATCTTAACCAAAATTTGTATCTTTAATAAATAAATTTATTACAATGAAAAACTTAACAAGAATTACGCTAGACACAAACGTTATGGGGGGGAAACCTTGCATAAGGGGAATGCGGGTCACCGTTGGCACTCTTGTCGGTTTAATGGCGTCTGGGTACTCATTTGATGAAATATTGACTATGTATCCTTATTTAGAAAAAGAAGATCTCCAACAAGCACTAGCTTATGCAGCATGGCGTTCCGAGGAAATTGAGATACCGCTTGCTACTGCATAAAAAGTTTCTGTTTATTGATGCCAATAAAAACAAATACTAAAAGATAATTTTCCCAATGAAAATCCTAATAGATATGAACCTTTCTCCTGAATGGGTTAAGGAGTTTTTATTTCATGGAATTGAAGCCATTCATTGGACTAATGTGGGGAGCTATAATGCTCCTGATAGTTTATTAATGGAATGGGCACGAGAAAATAACCACATTGTATTTACTCATGATCTTGACTTTGGTACCGCATTAGCATTAACAAAGGCTGAAAAACCAAGCGTCATACAAGTCAGAACTCAAGATGTAACTGTCAATAATCTCAGTACGATGGTAATTTCTGTCTTGAGTGAACATGAAGAGGTATTAATAGAAGGGGCCCTAATAATAATAGATGAATTTACCAAGCGCATCAGAATACTTCCTTTACAATAATGGACCTTCAGCAACCCTTCTCTTAAATATAAAATAAATATAAAAGCTCGAACACATGGGCAACCAAAATTGGGTATGTGGCAGGACTTACGCAGCCACGAGTTTATTCACGAATAAACCACTCATGATACCTTCATCGCCTCTTCAAACAATTTATTCTGATGAAACCATCATGAGTTCGGTAACCTCACAAATCGGAATGAATAAACCACTCATGATAGCTTCATCGCCTCTTCAAACAATTTATGCTGATGAAAAAGAAAAGATTTCTAATAAACCAAATTAAAGGAATCAACAACAATAACCACCAATTAGAAATGGACTTGTTTTTTTGTTTTTCAATATCTAAAGTTTTAAGTTGGACATCCTCAAAGCTGGATATTTCCGACAAGTGTGTTACCTTAGAACTATCCTTTTTCTTTTCAGTTGCTAAACTTTGGACTTGATAATGCAGTAAAGCACTATTAGCTAATAAACCACTGTCTTGATGAAAGCGGAAACCATCTTTTATAATTAGCGTAACCGACTCCCCAAAATAGTTGATTAACTCTTGTTCCCTGCGTTCCATGAATTCCGACTGATCTTTTAAAACCTGCTGATGAGATAGCGAAATCATCTGGCTCTCCTTTTTACTGAACTTTTGCTTTAAGGTCGCGCAACTGCCCATTAGCCCTGTAAATGATAAAGTCATGAAGTAAACTCTAAAAAGAAAGTATAGGGAGCGTCTTGAGGAGATAGAAGGTCTTTTCGTCACCGTCGTCATTAACATCATTATCATCTTATTGCCCTTTCTTGTCCTTGCACCCAATTCGATACTTGATAAATACTGCTGATTAATCGCCGTTTTTTATACACCCCATCGCCCTCGTTACTATCGGCATCATTCGTATTGTAGGATAGAAACCCGACGCCTTATTGCATTACTGCAGTAGGTTTTCGGGAGTCCTCCCCCGAACCGTACGTACACATTCCTGCGTATACGGCTCTCCACTATCATCCTCAATCTATCCATGGTGAATTTTCATGTGGCATTCATGACAAGTAGCCAGTGTTTTTCTATGTCTTGCAATCATCAATTTTTCCCACTTCTCTTTTCCTTTCAGCTCTTTTAATTTCCTGATGTGATGCATTTCAAGGTCATCTGTTTTTCCGCATAATTCACATTGTTTCGCTCCTAACCTATCTATAAGACTGGTTCGAAACTCGGTGTATTTTACATCCGGAATATCGTCATGATTTGTCCATATATCACCCGTTTTGCGCCTGAACCCTTTATTGTAGAAGATTGCAGCTCTTTTACCTTTTTTCGTATTGTAGTAAACCGTAAAGTTCTTGTTTTTCGTGTATTTACGAATGACCTTCGTCATGGTTGTCCTATACTTGTTGGCAAAAGTCTTATACATACTGTATTCCATGATGTATTTAAAAGCAATCATATCAGTACTGTTATTTGCAATGCAGTAGTAGTTGTACATACCTTCTATTTCTGAATTAAATCTGCGTAATATTTCCAGATCATCATTGTTTATCAGAATCTTACGGTGTACAGCTCTCCAGATCATGTGTCCATTTTGGTGTTTAAACCTGATGATGTCATAATCTATGAGCTTCTTTTTGATTACCTCCAAGGGTAGCTTAAGCACGACCCTGTTGTTAAAGGATCTGTTTAGCCTACCTATTTTGTCTCTTTTGGCTGAATTCGTTTTCCGAACAAAGATTTCATACCCAAGAAATTTTGCGGACTTATTCCCGTGGGTAATCAGGGTCTTTTCTGTCGATAGTTCGAGCTTCAGATTCTCCAGTAGATATATTCCTATATCTTCCTTGATCACCTTAGCTTCTTCGATACTGCCAACCACCCCGATCAGGAAGTCATCCGCATACCTTGTGTACTTTATTCTTCTGTAGCTCGGATCCATATTGATACCATTAGGTACTTTGAGGCGTTCCTGCTCTACTTCACGTATGCTTTTTAGCAATACTCTTCTTGCTGCTGCATCTTCTGTTACTTTTAGTTCATTTGTCAATAGTTGTCTCTTTCTAACAAGCTTTTGAACTTCCTTACTCTGTTTACGGTGATTCCCTTTATTGAATTTCAGGATGTATTCTTCCATGTATCTGTCTAATTTATCCAGATATATATTGGCCAATATAGGACTTATGATTCCACCTTGCGGAGTGCCGCTGTATGTCCCATAGAATTTCCAGTCCTCAACATATCCTGCGTTCAGGAATTTTCTGATCAGTCTGATGAAACGGTCATCGTCGATACGTTCTTTCAGGATAGTGATCAGTACATCGTGACTGATATTATCGAAAAAGCCTTTGATATCGCCTTCAATGAACCATTTTGTACCTGTGAAGGTTCTTTGGCATTGCATCAATGCTGTATGACAGCTTCTTTGCGGCCTGAAACCATGTGACAGGTTACTGAAACTGCCATCATAAATGGATTCCAGCATCATTCTGATTACTTCCTGAACCAGTTTATCCCCGAACGAGGGTATTCCGAGCGGCCTTTTTTTGCCGTTCTTTTTCGGAATATAAGTCCTCCTAGAGGGAAAGGGTTGATACGTTTCGTTTTTAAGCGAATCGATCAGTTTGCCGATTTTGGCGATGTTCATCCCATCGATGGTACCTCCATCAGCACCTTCAGTCATATTGCCAGGCTTGGCATATATGTTCTGGTAGGCGAGGTAGAACATCTCCTCATTGAACAGATTTCTGTAAAGTCTTTCAAACTTATAGTCTGTATCACTACTGTGTCTGGATAGACTGTTTAATACATTTTCTGGATCTCTTTTAATGTCTCTCACATTTTCCTTTATTAGTATTAAAAAATATTAGCTGCTTCCCTTCGCCATGTACAAGGCTTTCCCTTGTTCGGACTACTACGGAAGCTCCGTTACCCTGTCGGATATTCAAAGGTCTGCACCTCATAGCCACGTCTGTGGCATTCCGATTTAGGCAATCCCCGTTTAGATGCATAATGACAGGCATGATGGATTATCGGATAGGACTTGTCTTTTTCTGCTTATTGCAGATGCGCCAAGGTTTGTTCTTGCTCTCATCCCGAAGGAAATAGGAGAAAGTACCTCGGTATGACGTTTGTAGTTATCTTCCGTCATAGCCACCGCGAAAAACCGCTTATACCATCCTTCAATCCGTTTTGATTTTATCCTTGTATCCATCGTTTCATCACCCCGTTCAGTCGCAGCCTGATAACTGGCTGACTTTCGGGTTTTCCAGCATGCTACACTCCCCGTCCTGTTTCCATTTCGGATAAGCTGGCCGATGATAGACTTATTATTGAACACTAGTCCAGACTTTGCCATAGTCATTCATTACGCACCCTTACGGGCGCACTCCCTCCACGGTGATGACATATTTATCGCCCCATTCATCCACAAAACCAACATGTGCGATACGCTTCAGATCGGCGAAGTAAATACCGAAAACATCCGCTGTAGCAGGAGGACCAGGTATTAGGCGTGAGGTTTTAGGTTTTAGGTATGGTGTATTAGCTGCCCTGTCATCCTCGAGCGAAGCGAAGGATCTGTTTTCTCGCATAAGCCCTCTTTCCCAGATTACCCTTTCCTTTGGAAAAAGTGACGGTGAATAAATCTGTTGGTGAAAGGAAGAAAAACCAAGTTTAGCAAATTGAACGGTTTGAGCAATCAAGGGTGAGATCTTTCGACTCCACTTTGTTTCGCTCAAGATGACAGTGGGAGTTGAATCCCGATCCCTGAACCCCGCAACTCGTACCCCGCTTCCTCTCTCCCAAATTACCCTTTCCTTTGGGAAAAGTGAGGGTGACCAAGGCGTTCTTGGTTGAGGAAAACCTGCTTCCGCAAACACCCAGCTCACAAAGCTAGCACACCAGGCATAGCCTTTACCCAACTGCGTAACCGCAAGGTATTCCTCCACACGCTGTCCATCGTTTTTGCCCGTTTTCTCCCTTACACCAATTTCCGCAGAATAAATCTGTTTGATTTGATTCCTCACCTCGTCTTCGAGTCTCCTACTCACCTCGTCTCCCCGTCCCATAGTCACCCGCTCCCCACGGTTCACCCCGTACCCCGCACCTCGAATCTCGCTCACCCCTTCACCCATCACCGACCACTCACCACCATCCACCTCGTATCCCGCACCCGGAACCTCACTTACCCCGTACCTCGCACCCCGCACTTCGCTCACCTCGTCTCCCCGTCCCATAGTCACCCGCTCCCCACGGTTCACCCCGTCCCCCGCAACCCGAACCGTGCTCACCCCTCCACCCATCACCGACCACTCACCACTACCCACCCCGTCCCCCGCAACCCGAACCGCGCTCACCCCGTTTCCCCTATTACCTAATTGCTCATACCTATTACCTATATCAACGCCACCAACGTAATTACAAAAGCAAACAACAGCCCCAAGAAAAACACCATATAAAACGATACTTTTTGCCATGATTCTAAAGATTTAAAGGTTCCACTTAAATAATATTCCGCGTATTCAGCCAGCACGGGCCAGTAATGCGCGATCAGAAGATTGGTTAGCATAATAAAGGTTAGCACCAACATCACCACTAGCGGCACTACTGTTAAAATACCCAAATCAATAGGTGCCGCAGAAAAATCAAACCACCGCAACACCGGCGGAAACTTGACAAATAACAACAAAGTAAGACTGAATAAAATCAGTATCCTGTACTTCTCTAATTGAAAAAAAATATTTGTGTTCATAATTTTAAAGTTTAAATTTATTTTCAGTGGTCAGCTATCAGCAGTCAGCTTTTAGGTAATAGGTATTAGGTTATCAGATTTCAGCAATCAGTTTTTGAACTAAAAGAGATGCTTCGTTCCTCAGCAGGACAATAATTTATAATCTTCATGCTTGTCATCCTTGAGCGAAGCGAAGGATCTAAACTACCCGCACCTCGAAACCCATCCACCACTGCTAACAGTCTCTACTAGAAAACTATATCTCATAAACTATACTAACACACCATACATAAAAGCACCTAAGATCATAACCATAAATGTGGCCTTGGAAGTCCCGGCAAAGAAACCCTGCGTGCCCGCACCAAGAACCAAAGGGACTTACGCAGCCACGAGCCTTTTTTTGTTTCTTTTTTTATCGGCAAAAAAAAGAAAAACACAAATTACGCAGCCACGCATCAACTCACAACCACTTCCCCCACATACTGGCTATCCGAGGGCGTTCCACGCAACGAATGCACCATCACATATACATGTACTCTATCGCCTCTAATCCAATCTGGAAGCCTGACATAACATTGATCATCACATCGAAATGCATGTTCTTTCACTACCCATAAACCTTCTGTCGCATTGTATAAAATCACCCTTACCAAATCTTCTTGGATACCCATAAAGTCGCCTAAGCACGAGCTTTCCCATTTCAAAACCATTTCATTTTGTTTTCCATGCAGCATCCTTAATGCTGGAAGTTTGGGGGTTGTCCCTTTGCTTAAAACTAAATTTGGAAAATTGATTTGCCAATTCGGATACACACCAATGATACCCTTCCCCAGGAACTCTTTCATGGCCCTATTCAAAGAGGTCATTCGTTTTTCTGGCGGAAAACCAATGGTAATTAGATCCTTGACTTGATTTAACAACCGAGTTGCAAACCTGAATTTCGATCGATTACTAATCTGCGCTAAGGAAGGTTCTTTAGTAGATTTTCTCGGTAGCGACCGCACATAATTATTTCCGTTGGAGCATATGCAAAATACAAGCGACCCCACCCGACCGGAAACCGGCCCCATAATTCCTTTAGTTAATATTGCCATAATTTTTTATTTTTTAGCTGTCAGCAGTTAGCTTTTAGGTATTAGATGTTAGGTATTAGGTTATCAGTTCTGTAATCAGTTTTCAAACTAAAAGAGATGCTTCGTTCCTCAGCAGGACAATAATTTATATTCTTCATGCTTGTCATCCTCGAGCGAAGCGAAGGATCTAAACAACTCACACCTCGAAACCTGTACCCCGTAACCCTGCACTACTCTCCACTGATCACTGATCACTGATCACCTCGACCCCTCGAACCCCGCACCCCGTACCATGAACCTTCCATAAAGGCTCCCTTCAATCAAGAAAATAACATAGGTCTTCAATCCCCTTTATCTATAATCCTGAGCGAAAGGATACCTTTTACAATACCTCAGGCATTTACAGGCTTAGTCACCCTGTAACATTACCGAACCCACATACTGCGAGTTCGATGTTGTGTCACCATCGCGCTTCACCAGAAAGGTCCAGCACACCAATTCATCGCCTACAAAGCTTTGAGGAAGCTCGATTCTGACCTCTTCGTCCCCTCGCTTCATATCCTCGTAGATCGTGAACAGTTTTTTGGATTTGTTGTACAGCAAAACCAAAACATCATCATCGACAAAAGAATTGAAACGATTGATCACGCTTACCCAAGAAACGGATAAAATATAGGGTTCAACCTCTTCAATGCTTAGGTTAGTTAAACCCGCAAGACTCCCCCTGCTCAGTTCGATCTTTTCGAAATCAATCTCGAAATCAGGATAATCGCCTGTTATTGCATTTTTCAACATTGCCCTCACCCCTTGGTTATAACCCGTTAATCTGCTAAGAGTAACATCGCTAAATCCAACATTCAAGACATCTTTGATCGGTTGTAAGAAGCCAACGGTCATAGCAAACTTCATGCGCTGCGCCAACTGTAAGGGAGAGGCGGGTTTATTAGAGGGCTTGGGTAGACTTCGCAAATAATCTATGCTCCGCCAACTACTGCCCACTACATTTCCTAATTTCCCTGAAAACGCTCCAAGAGCCCCTTTTGAGTACCTTGCCATTTTTTTAATTTAAAAATTAAACCATTTTGTTAACAAGACGTATTCTAACCGGTATTTCCTACATCTTGCCAGCAAACATAGCTTTGAAAGATACTCACGAAGAATTTTGACACGCCATGACACAAATTGGGACGCTATGACACAACTTGGGACGAAATTGTTGGATTTATCGCTTATTTAGATGACCTTAATTTATTTTTGCAAAATTTCTTTAAGGGCGCTTGAAGGCCGCCTTAGGGGCGCTTGAGGAATCGCTTAGAGATTGTTAACCCCTTGGTATCCCATTCTTCGACAAAGGCCTAAAGAACCTCGAACAAAGGGATAACAAAGGGATACGCAGCCTAAAAGGATCTCTCAAGCGTTTCTCAAGCCGCTCTAAGCATGTATCGTCCTGATATGGCTATACAGATTTATGGATAAATACTGATTTGGTTATACATTGTTCTTTGTTGTTCCTGACTTGTCTATACAGATGGTCTTTTTAATTCTGGATTTACTATACATACAAATCTGGTAATTCTAATCCGGTTATACACACTTTATTTTTTCTTCTTTCAGTTTTGCTTTTCCAATGCTTTTTTAGTGGCCCTGAGCACTGGTGAGCCTGTTCTGGTGTAAGGAAGTCAATACTGCTGTGTGGCCTTGATTCATTGTACGCATCGATGCTTGCCCTTATTTTGTTTGCTGTTTCCTTCTGGCCTTTCCTTGAGGAATACAGTTCGAACTCCGACTTGATGGTCCTGTTGACCCTCTCGGCCAAGGCGTTTTCGTAGGGGTCGCCGTTCTCCGTCATGCTGATACCTATTTTGTTGCCCAACAGGATATCCACATAGGTCCTGCTGCAATACTGCGATCCCCTGTCGGAGTGGTGGATCAGTTCGGAGTTGGGATACAGGCGGCTTTTCAGTGCCATTTCCAACGCATCTACACACCCTTTTGCAGAAAGGTCGGTCCGGAAAGAAAAGCCCATGATCTGCCTGGAATAGGCATCTGTGACCAGGCTCAGGTAGCCCCACCTGTCCCGCAAACGGATATACGTGATATCGCTCACCCATATCTGCTCGGGGCGGTAAACAACAAGATCTTTGACCAGGTTCGCATATTTGTGCATCCAATGACGCGAGTCAGTAGTGACCGTATTCCGTCTTCGCGCCCTGATCTGCAGGTTGTGGCCTCGCATCAGATCAAAAAGATAATCCCTGCCGATCTTGATGCCATGGCTTTCCAGCGGGGCCTTCAACTTCATGTGCAGCTTGAGCGTGCCCAGTCTTGGGAGCTCCTTTCTGATGTTCAGTACGTTCTGTAGCACGATCTCGTCCTTCAGTCCATGGTCCGATACCCGCCATTGCCGGTCGTAATAGGCATGCCGTGTCCTGCCAAACAGTCTGCACAGGTTCCCTATCCCCTGAAAGGGAAAGTCCTGTTTCATTTTGATGACCGCTTGGCACCAGACTTTTTTCTGATGTCGATTTTCAGTTGATCTTCGGCAATGTCGATCAGCGTGTTCAGTCCGGCGATCTTGAGCTCTGCTTCGGCAAGGGCCTTTTGGAGGGCCCTTACCTCATCGCTTGTCACTGCATCGGTTGGTTTTTTCGGCATAACAATGGGATTGCTGCCTGCAAGATCGTCATTATTGAGGGATTTGCGAATCCAGCCCTTTATTGTGACCGGATGCACGCCGAAGGCAACCTGGGCTTCTTTCAGGCTCATGCCCGAATCGATCGCACGCAGGACACTGCGTCTCTCGGAGTCTTTCCAGATCTTCTTTTTTGAGGCATGGTAGGCCGGAGAGCCGTATTTCTGCATCCAATATGAAAGCGTCTTTATGCTCATGCCGTAAAGGGAACACAGTTCCGAGCGCGGCACATCCGCTTCAACCGCTTCAACGGCTTTCTTGATCAAACGCTTGTCATAATAGACGTTCTTTTTTCTCTTGACCTCAACTGCGGAGGTCTCTTTTCCTGATTTCATACACTGGGTTTGGTGTATAGTTATTTCAGGAACGATACAGCAGGAGCAAACGAAATCGGGGTAATGCGATGATATGAAATGGATTATGTAAAGAGAACCTTATTTTAATAAAGTTTCCAGATATTCTTGGGTTATCGGAGGAACCTCGTATTCACTTCCTTTACCTTTTTGACCTTCAATCGCCCTATTTACTTCCTTTATATTATTTGCGAGTAGCTCAAATATACTTTCTGATATTTCAATTTCTTTCCCATTTTTTAAAGATGATTTATAAAGGCCATCTTCTAGTTCCAAATGGCTATAAAATCGATATAAACTGGCCTTCATTTTTGCCTTCTCTACATCTGAGAATTTTGTATTTGGGTCAGTAATTTGACTTTTGGAATATGGGAGATCTAAAAATTCATTGGAACTAACAAATATTAATGGAGAAACATTGGATTCAAATTGGCTGATTTTATCAATCGTTACTAAACCATCCCCTTGATTCGCGCAGCTCATGATAAATACAATTAATAAGGCTGATAACTTGAATAAATTTTTTTGCATTATTTTAGTGTTTACGGATTTGATACTTTTCCAATAATCTTTTATTAATTTCAAAAATAAATTTTCTCAATCAATAGTATAATTCAAACATAAACAATTTTGTTAATTATTTCAGGAAATTTTTTTAGACGCTCGATGGTATAAAGAGAACTTTATTGCCATCATTTGCTTGTCTTTGTATATTATTATAAAAAAAATCTCTAATTTGGCGCATTTATCGTGCATATATAAATGTTCCCTTTAAATATTCAGTCCTTTGAAGCTTTATTCAAAGAACATTATCACTTTCTATTACTCATATCTTTTCAAATTGTTCGCGATGATGAGGTATCGAAAGATATTGTTCAAGAATTTTTCATTGATTTCTGGGAAAAAAGAGAAATCGAGAACGTAAAAGATTTCAAATCGTATTCAAGCAGAGCGGTAAAAAATCTCTCAATATCCTATGGCAGAAAAATTGTATCCTTAGAAGTCAACCAGCATGCTTATACAGAAGAATTAAAAGACGAAGTGGAACTAGATTCTTTTTCTATCCAAGAAGACCTTGAATGGGAAGAGGATGCAAATGTTAAAGTCGATCAGATTTTAAATCTCTTACCGCCAAAAAGAAAAGACATCTTCATTTCTTATGTTGTTGAAGGGTTGACTTATGAAGAGATAGCTCAAAAATATCAAATCTCCGTCAATACCGTTAAAACACAAATGCAGAGAAGCTATAAGTTTCTTAAATTAAATGCAAACAAAAACAAGCTCAATTCAATCTTCTTATCTATCATTTTTTCAAACTATCTTAATAATTTTTAAAAATTTGTCACCCTTTTTTAGAATGTTTGCGACTATTATAAAAAGGGCGCGAGCAAATGGCAAATTGGAAGAAAATATTACAGGATTTAAAGGCAGGAAAAACAAAGAATTCCTCAGATTATCCTGAACTATCAATAGACGAAAAGGAACTGATTGATGAGCTCCTAAAGAATCAGACGATTAATGATTCTATTAAATTGATAGAATCAAATGATGTGGATCATACATGGAAAGTACTCAAACAAAGTCTTCCAGTAAAAGATATTACCACTTCTGCAAAGCCACTTCTTTTCAAAGTGCTCCTGAAATATGCAGCAATTTTAGCCATCCCTTTACTTGTGGCATCTGCTTTACTATATTTAAATAAAAGCCATTACTTTTCAAAACCGATTTCACAACATACCTCCGTTGAAAAGGACCATAACAAAGCAATCTTGGTTTTAGCGGATGGATCCAAAATTCAACTAGACAAAGCTGACGGGCAAGTTGATTTCTTCTTAAACAATGGCAAAAACAAGACCGTCGATTTTTCAAAAACCCCTCCTCCGACAAAAAGCCAGTATAATACTTTAATTGTTCCTAAAGGTTCTGAGTATCATTTACTGCTAAGTGATGGTTCAAAAGTGCATTTAAATTCAGATTCTAGAATAAAGTTCCCTATTCATTTTGATGGCCAAGCAATGCGTGAACTATTTCTCGAAAAAGGCGAAGCGTTTTTTGAGGTGGCAAAAAATAAAGATCTGCCATTTATTGTAAATGTGCAGGGACTGAATGTTACTGTTTTAGGGACGTCTTTTAATATTAACTCTTATAATGATGCCGTCTATACTACCTTAGTAGAAGGAAAATTAAAAGTTTCGTCGAAGAAAACTTCTGTTATCATCTATCCTAACCAACAAGTAATCTCCAATAAGTCGAATGATAATTTACAAGTAATAGAGCTTGATGTATCGAGCAATATAGGCTGGCATTATAATCAATGGGTATTTGATGGAGATTCCCTCGACGAAATAATGACTTCATTAACAAACTGGTATGATTACGAGGTAATCTTCGTCGATAAGACGATTAGGGATCTTCAGTTTGCTGCAAATCTACATCGGTATTCAAAAATTGAAGACGTCTTATCCTTATTAGAGAAAACAGAAAAAGTATACTTTACTGTAAAAGGAAAACGCATATATGTTCATAAAAAACCTAACGAAGGAACTTAGGTGATTATGATTATCAGACACTTACCGATCATTATCTATATTATTAATTCTAAAAAAAAGGAGGGGATTACAAAACGTCTACTAATAACAACGGGGAAAAATTAATTTTTTAACAATTTAGCTAATGAAAAAAAAACTACTAAAGTTAACTATTACTTTATTTACATTCTGCCTTTTGCTTTTTGCCAAGGTTTCTTTTGGAAAATCAAAGGCTGTGTTTCAATCAGATCGTAATTTAATTACGCTTGAATTGAGAAATGCAAGCTTATCAAACGCTATCAAATTAATGAGCAAGCAGGCTCAAGTGTATTTCGTATATAACGAAAATGATCTTGGCATCTATCCTAATTCACATTATAACATTAAAGAAAAAACATTAGAAGAGGCTTTGACCACGGTTTTGCTCCCTACTTCTATTGATTTCGTTATTGAGAACGACGTGGTTATACTTAAACCAAGAAAGGAAGTGACTGCTGCTAAAAAGCAATCTACTGTTGCGGTTAGTGGTATTATCACAGATGAATTTGGCAATCCCGTACCTGGGGTAACCATCGCTGTAATTAATAGTAGAACCATCACTACGTCTAATGAAAATGGTTTTTACTTTATAAGAACGGACGATAATAGTGCGATCCGCTTTTCAATGTTGGGAATGGATAATCACATTTTCCACGTTTCCGCAAAAGGAAAATCTGAGATAACGCATTCTTTTGTTCTTAAAGAAAGTACTTTGGAAATAGATAATGTGGTTGTTACGGGCTATCAAACTTTTAAACGATCGAACGTTCCAGGGGCAATTTCATCGGTAAAAATGCAAGACCTCACTCAGGTCGGCGCCATAAGCGTAGACCAGATGCTGCAAGGGAAAATTGCCGGTATGAGTGTTACCGGTGTTGTAGGAAATCCCGGAGCTCCACCAAAAATTAGGGTTAGAGGTACATCGAGTATAACCGGTGACCAAGAACCTATCTGGGTAGTTGACGGGGTAATTTGGGATGAACCCGTTCCAATTAGAAATAGAGATTTAGCGACCGCTGACGATCTTACCTTGTTTAATATGGTGGGAGGAAGTATCGCAGGTTTGAATCCAAATGATATTGAATCTATCGATGTCTTGAAAGACGCTTCAGCTACTGCTATCTACGGTGTTAAGGCAGTGAACGGAGTAATCGTCGTTACAACAAAAAAAGGTAAAACTGGAGCAGCCCGTGTTAATTATAGTACTAACCTACAAACTCGGGAGCGTCCAGCGTATTCAGACTTCAATTTAATGAATGCGGCGGAGCGTTTAACGACTGCTGAAGAAATTTATAGGTCTGGAGCCATTTATCCACGTTTTCCTGGAAAAACCAGCTACGAAGGATTATTATTAAGTTTTTTGAGAAAAGACATCACACAAAGTGACTTTGACAAAGGGGTGCAAGATCTTGCCTCTCATAATACAGACTGGTTTGATTTATTATTCCGAAATTCTATTAGTCAAAACCATACGATGAGCATGAGCGGCGGTATCAATAATGCCTCTTATTATTTTTCAGGAGGTTATTTTGATGAACAGTCCAATACTAGAGGATCGGGCTTAAAACGTTATAACGGTACCATGCGTTTGGTAAATAAGTTCAGTGATAAGTTTGAAGCAGACGTAAAAATTGGTTTGGGTATTCGTAATAACAAAGGCTTCCATCCATCCATTAATCCTTATGATTACGCTATAAAAACAAGCAGAGCCTTACCTGCTTATCAAACTAATGGAGATTTATTCTTTTATGAAGTGGGAAATCCTACATTAATTGATGGCGTCAACTATTTCCATACGTTCAATGTTTTTAATGAATTGGAGCAAACAAGGTCTCAAAGTACTGCAAAAGAGATGAATGCCATGCTTAACTTGCATTGGAAAATGTTGCCATGGTTGAGCTGGACAGGTACAGCTGCCTATAATACCACTCAAACACTTTCTGAGCAATGGGCTACTGAACATTCTTATAACGTTTCCTATGGTTCTGATGCTTATGGAAATAGACAAAGAGGTTACCCTTACGGCTTGTACTCAATAGGAAGTCCAAATTATGATCGAAGTAAACTTCCAATGGGCGGTACCTTGTTGAATGAGAATATGAGCGCTAATAGCTATACGGTTCGAAACCAATTTATGGCTGAGAAAATCGTAAATGAGGATCATAGATTTCATTTAATTGCGGGTCAAGAAGTAAGAAGCACTGGCTACCAGGGTAACAAAGAGCTTTTATATGGCTTTTTCCCGGATCGGGGTAAGATGGTCATTCCTCCTACTACTACGGGTTACAAAGATTTTCTGAGTGAGTTTAAGCCCGTTCAATTTACAGACAAGGCTTCAAATTACTTTTCTTTATTCAGTATCTTAAATTATGCCTATAAGGAAAAGTATATCCTTAATGGTAGTATCCGTTATGATGGTTCTAACGTATTTGGTAAAGATGCTACCTATCGCTTTTTACCGGTATGGTCTGCGGCTGGAAAATGGATTGCCTCAGAAGAGAATTACTTTAAAGACATGGGTGCTATTTCATTCATGGCTTTACGTGCATCCTATGGTCTACAAGGAAATATCCGTTCGGATGCTTCTCCTAGCTTGGTCATCAGTGTAAATGATTTAGATACGGAAACCGGAAAATATAAAGCAAGCATTGCTTCCTTGCCAAACCCAAATCTCCGTTGGGAAAAAACGTCTTCCTATAACTTAGGATACGAATTGAGCCTTTTTAACGCGTTAAATTTAACGTTCGACTATTATTATAAAAAGGGAGAAAATTTAATTATTGATAAGGCGGTTTCCACCGTTTCTGGAAGAAATAATATTCTCCTAAACGCGGGGAATATGGAAAACAAGGGAATGGAAATTACCCTTTCCGCTTATCCAATAAAACGAAATACCTTTTCTTGGAACTCTACCTTAATAGGCGCACAAAATAGAAATAAGATCACAAGAGCTGATGTAGCTATTGAAGGGGTAACCAGTAAAATGGAGCGTGCCGCTAAGTTAACTGGAAAATCAGTTATCGAGGGCGATGCTTATGGTACCTTGTACGCTTATCGCTATAAAGGTTTAAATAATAAAGGCTGGCCTACTTTTGCTATTCAAGATGGCACTAATGGCTTTATGAGTAGTGAAACCAATATCATCATGGATCCAATTGGTTCTTCAGAGCCAAAACTTACCGGTGGATGGGATAATACCTTTAGGTACAAAAACATTAGCCTTGCAGTTTCTCTAACCTATAACTTAGGTTATTACAGAAGGTTGAATGACTACTATGCAGATGAGCTTTCATCAACTAGCTTACCTGATCATTACGAAAATTATCCTCGTGAGTTTGCAAGCAGATGGAGAAATCCAGGTGACGAGTTGCGTACAAACACGCCTGTATTGATGGATTATATTGAGATGATAACAGCCGGTGGCCCTCATTCAACGCCTACTGAAAATGGTTTTAATTATTCTCTAAACTCTAGTACAGGTATTCACATGCACGAGCTGTATAATAAGAGTGATCTAAGAGTAGTAAAGGCCGATTATATTCGTTTAAGAGCCATCAACCTGTTTTATAATATGCCACAAGGTATCATTAAAAACACCCCTATCAACCAGATGACATTTTCATTATCGGTACAAAACCTAGGTTTCTGGGCACCTGATAAGGAGAAGTTCTTTGGTCAAGATCCAGAGCTCTTAGGAAACCCCTATGCTACGCCGATTCCTACCATCGTTAATTTTGGTATTAATGCAAGTTTTTAAGACGATAGAAAATGAATAAATATAAAGTAATACTTAATCTATTTTTAATTGCGATTGTTCTAGGGTTTTCTTCATGTAAGAAATTCCTAGAAGAAACATCGCCAGATATTACCATCCCCACCACAGTGCAACATTATGAAGAACTGTTGTATGGTGAAGGTTATCCTAAAGCTCAAACACCTATTGCTGAAGTTCTTGCAGACAATGCAATGCATAATTATGCAGCGGCTGATATCCGTAGGTTATATGAACTTAATTTTTCTTCCCTGTATTTTTGGGATAAAGATCAAGAATTGCATCAATCTAATGTCCTTACTCCTCTTTGGACAAATTTATACAAGGCCATTTCTGTATGTAACCTAGTTATTGAAGGGCTTGAAAATATCAATCAAAGTACAGAGAGAGATCACGTTTTGGGGCAGGCACATGTGCTTAGGGCGCACCATTACTTCTTACTGGTAAACTATTATGGCGAGCCTTATCGCAAGGGTGAACTTAAAACGTTCGGTGTTCCTATTAAAACAACTTCAGTAGCTGAAGATAAAAAATACAAAAGGAATTCTGTAAATGATGTGTACAGCCTTATCGATGCTGACCTTGAAAAAGGCCTTAGTTTAATGGCTAAAAAGAGTCCACTAAACGGTGAAATAAATTATTTATCGGCTTTGACATTAGCTTCTAGAGTTGCACTTTTTACGGAAGATTATGAAAAAGCAATTTCATTGGGTACGCAATATTTAAATTATAATCTTCCATTACTTAGCCCAGCAGATAATATTGCTATCGGCAAGTTTATTAGTGTACAAAATAAGGAGATCACTATGCTTTTTGGCGGCTCATATAATGAATTGACCGGCGTATTTTTGAATACACAGTTGGCAGGACGTTCTAGTTTCGTTGTTGCTGATGATCTTTACGACGTATTTAAGAGAGATGTAAAAGCTGGTGAGAAAGATATGCGTATGACTTGGTTTTTTGAGCGTAGCTCAAACGGGCTTTTGTATCCTAAAAAGGCTGATTCAAAAATGAGGCATGCCTACAGGGCTGCCGAGGTTTATCTTAACCTAGCTGAAGCTCAATTCAAAAAAGGAAATCATGAAGCTGCCCTAGATTTGATTAATACATTGCGAAGAGCCAGAATTCAGAATTATAAGCCATTTGCATTGGCTGATTTTTCTGCTACTAAGCTAGAGAGCTTTATTGAAGATGAACGTAGAAGGGAATTCTGTTTTGAGGATTTTAGATGGTTTGATCTAAGACGTTATAATCGCGAAGTTATTCATGAATATGAAAAAAGTGATGGTAAAATGAGAGTAAAGTTGTCGCCTAATGATTGGGGCTATACTTTACAAGTTCCACTTATTGAGCAAAGTAGAAATCCAGAGATTGAACTGATCCCGCATTCTGAAAGAATTCATGAGAAGATCCAATAATAGTATCACACAACAACACATAATGATGAAACTGAATTTTAATTATTTCCTTTTATTGATCCCAATCCTACTGTTCGGATGCAATAAAAAATATGCCGAGCCGGATTTCCAATTGTCGGAACCTGAATATTCGATAGACATTTCTACAAATGCTGGCAAGAGAGCCATGGATTATTATAATAGAACGAAGACTTTCATTCTATATAAAGATGTTCAGGAACGTGATTTTGGATGGAACTTTTTTGAGGTAAAGATTTTAGCGCCGACCATTGTAGAAATTAAAGACAATGAATTAGATGCTGTATTAGACTTTCTTGATGCTAACTTGTTTTCTTATTATGCAGATGAGTATATGCTTGAATTATTTCCCTATCGTATACCCATTGCCGATTCTATTTACGTCGGAAAAACCTTATACAATTACACAGAAGGGGAAGCTAGCATTCTATTAAGTAACCTGTCTAAAAAGTTTGCTGAGTTGCCTAGCGCCCAACAGAAAACTTATCTTGTAGGCATGCACAATGTATTTTTAAACTTGGCTGCTAAGAAGTTGGAACGTAAAGTTCCTGCAGAGTTCTTTGAGCTTTCAGACTATAATTTTACAACACCGTCCACTTCTACCACTAAACCAAATCCTAAAGAATTAGGTTTTTGGTCAATGCCAGTAAAATCTGGGCAAACCGTTTCCCCTACCCGTATTAATGATATGATAGAATGGGTGAAAACCATTGCAAAGTATAGTCCAGAGGACATAGAGAAACAGTTTTATTACACCAAACAGACACCTACGGGTCCTCAACAGGTTTTATCACAGGCTATGGTAGATAAATACAACTTTTTGCAAAACCACTTAAAAAACCAATACAAAACAGACTTACATAAATTAGCTCCAATTTTTTAGAAACGATGATTAAAAACAAATTTAAGGGTATATTAGCAGTACTGCTATGTGCAAGCTCCATGACTGTATTTCAATCGGATGCTATTGCCCAAGACTCTACAAAAACAGTAGAAACGCCAAAACCAAAAATAAAACCGTTTAAAGAAGTAATTAAACCTGAAGCCAAATCAATTGTTGGTTTATTTTCAATTCACGAATTAAACGATAAATATTACTTTGAAATCCCATCTTCTTTATTGGGTAAAGAAATGTTGATGGTAACTCGCCTTTCAAAAACGCCTAGAGGGTTAAAAAATGGCGGTGAGCAGTTGAGTGAACAGGTTTTGACCTGGGAAAGAATTGGCGATAAAGTGTATTTACGTTTTCCTTCCTATAAAAACGTGATTACCAAGGATTCCACAATGAAAGAAGCGATCTTACATTCTAATGTTCCACCAATTCATGCTGACTTTAATATTCTTGCATTGAATGAGGAAAAAAACAGTTTAGTTATAGATGTAACCAGCTTTATTAAAGGGGATGACATGGCATTTGGTCTTGCAGATATGATGAAAAAGCTTTACCAAATTGGTGCAATCGACCTTGGTAAAAGTTTCATTAACGGCGTGACTTCATATCCTTCCAATATTGAAATCAATACAACAAAAACTTATAAAGTAAGTGGCTTATATCCTGCTGCAGAAAGTGGAAGTAGAGTAACGCTCGAAATTCATAATAGTATTGTATTGCTTCCTGAGAATCCTATGATGGCCAGACTTGAGGATAGAAGAATTGGTTATTTTGCGCAACAGCAAAGCGACTATAGCGTTAATGAGCAGCGTGTTCAAAGAACTTCCTATATTCGTCGTTGGCGTTTAGAGCCGAAGGATCCAAATGCTTATTTCGCCGGAAAATTAAGCGAACCCATTAAGCCAATTATATTTTACATAGACCCGGCTACCCCTGCAAAATGGATTCCTTATTTGAAAAAAGGAGTTGAAGATTGGAGCAAAACATTTGAAGTTGCCGGCTTTAAAAATGCTATTATGGCCAAAGATGCACCTACTTTTGAGGAAGATTCCACATGGAGTATAAATGATACACGCTATTCTGTTATCCGCTATTTTGCCTCGGAAACAGAAAATGCATACGGCCCCCATGTAGCCGACCCCCGTACAGGTGAAATTATTAGTAGCCATATCGGCTGGTATCATAATGTTATGAACTTAATTAGCAATTGGTACTTCACTCAAACTGGTGCCGTTAATCCAGAAGCAAGAAGTAGAGAGTTGGACGATGAGGTAATGGGAAAACTAATTCGTTATATCGCAGCCCATGAGGTTGGACATACCTTAGGTCTTCCACATAACTTTATTTCAAGCAATGCTTATTCTGTGGATTCTTTACGGTCAAAATCGTTCACTGATAAATACGGCACAACTCCTTCAATTATGGACTATGCTCGCTTCAACTATATAGCTCAACCTGAAGATAATATAGAAAATCTTATGCCTCAGATTGGACCATATGATGAATATACAATTAACTGGGGATATAGAAAGTATCAAAATATCGTCCATCCAGAAGATGAATTGCCGATTTTAAATAAATTGATCGTTGAAAAAAAGAATGATCCTCTTTTTAAATATAGCAAGCAATTATCTATGTTCGAAAGACAAAATGACCCAAGAGCTCAAATGGAAGATTTAGGAGACAATGCTATTTTGGCTGGGGAATATGGAATTAAAAATTTGCAAAAACTAATTCCTAATTTACATAAATGGAGCTTCAAAGAAGGTGATAACTATGACTATTTCGCTAATCGTTATAATCGAATTTACGCGCAATGGAATATGTACTTGAATCATGCGCAAAGTTTAGTTGGAGGTATTTACGAAGATCATAAATCGATGGACGAGGAAGGAGTAATTTACACTCCTACTCCTGCTGACCAACAAATAGAAGCGATAAATTTCCTCCATAAACATATCTTCACTACTCCAAAGTGGATAATGGAACCTACCATCGTTGATAACTTCGACGGCTCTAAATTTCTAGCAAGAATAAGCCGTACCCAAGATGTTGCACTTTTAAAGTTGATGCATGTCGGCAATTTTAATAGAATTAATGAATGGCACCAACGCACGAATGGTAAAGGATTTTCTGTACCTCAAATGCTTGCTCATTTAGGCGATGGTTTATTTGATACAGACGTTGAATTGGATCATTTCAGACGCAGCCTTCAACGTAACTATATCGCTTTTCTTTCCGCTTATTTAATTGAGAATTTGTCGGATTCTGCATTTGATTCCGAGCGTACAAGTTTAGGCCTTAGAACATTTCCTAAAGAAAGCGATTATTCCCTTTATGCAAAAGATGCTTTGTTGAATGCAAAAAAACTAATTCGTAAAGCTAAACGGAATAGTGATAAATTAGCTAAAGTTCATTATGATGATCTGTTGGCTAGAATAAAATAAATGCATAAGTCCAAGGATGTGTTATTTCCATCCTTGGACTTATTTCCCTAAATTTAGAAACAATCCCAATCAATTCCCTGAATTCCCAATCCCTATCTACATGAGACGCACATTCCATTTTTTCACCTATATTCTAATCACCATCCTTTTAATAAGCACCAGCGCAAAGGCACAGAATGCTTATCAAATTTTTAATAAGACGGGTGATGTGGTTACATTTGAAGAACTTGTAACAGCAAGTATTGGAAAATCTCACATTTTTTTTGGGGAGTACCATAATAATCCAATCGTTCATTGGTTGCAATTAGAGCTTACGAATTCATTGTTCCTGCAGAAGGACACTAACCTGGTTCTTGGCGCTGAAATGTTTGAAGCTGATGTTCAAATATCAATAGATGAATATTTCAAGGATCTCATTAAGCAAAGTGCATTTGAAAGCGAAGCCCGTTTATGGACGAATTATAAAACAGATTATAAGCCCTTGCTCGAATTTGCTAAGCAAAATAAGTTAAGGTTTATCGCTACCAATATCCCTAGGAGATATGCGAATTCTGTTTTTCATAATGGACTAGAAAAACTTGGTGAACTCTCAGTAATAGCAAAATCATATATCGCCCCTTTGCCAATTTCACCTGATACGACTCTTGCCTCCTATCGTGAAATTCTAAAAATGGGTGCAGGTCACAACGGCAAATACATGATGGAGGCCCAAGCCATTAAAGATGCTACTATGGCCCATTTCATTTCTAAGTACTCGTCAAAAAACACGCTATTTCTTCATTTTAATGGTTCCTACCATAGTGATAAGCGTGAAGGAATAATTCCTTTTCTACCATCCCAAATTGACAGAAAAAATATCTTAACCATTAGCACCGTTTCTCAAGAACAAGTTGATGTGTTAAATCAAGACAACCAACAGCTAGCAGATTTTATCATCTGCGTGAATGATAAAATGACAAAAACTCATTGATATTCACTAAGCGCAGAACCATGAGCGTGTATTATAAATTTCAAAATGAAAATTATCTTGCTCCAGCCGACTTCAACATATTGATCATAGGCGCTAGGTGATAGGCCTGGGCCTGCTGCAAGGGTGTTATCGATTTATAGTTTACATTTACATTGGCTCCCTTCGCAATTAAAAGTTTCATTATTTCGGTATATTCACTAAATGCCTCAATCCATTTGGCCTGATCTTTTTTAATGTCTGAAATTTCACCTTCAAAATGAGCGGCATTTTCGATTTGTATACCCAATGCCTGTCGTCCCTTTAATGCAAAGGTTCCTGCTGCCAATGACCAAGTATAAATATATCCAGCAGCTCCACTAATTAGTTGATAATCTTCAACCGCTTTTATCTTCACATCAGCACCGTTTAACAATAATAGTTTAACGATCTCTAGACAACCATTATTAGTTGCTTCCATTAGAGGAGTGTTACCTCTTCCGTTAGTTATGTCGCCATCTACCTTTATCCCTTTTTGCAAAAGAAATTTTATGATTTCAAGAAATTCGTTGTACCTATTCCCATAAACTACATTTTCTTGGCTTAGCAAATAGTCTGGAAAGAATTTCGCCTTAAACTTCTCACTATAAATCATTGAGGCCATTGAGGTTGCATTATACAATGCACTTCCCGCACCATTTACATTTATTTTTGCTCCTTTATCCAGTAAATAAGTCACAATTAATAAATTGTTTCTCCCGCATAATAGTGATGAAGCTTTTCCTAAAGCAGATGTGCTTCCATACCTGCCACCCTCATCCGTTATCATGTTTACATCGGCTCCTGCATCCACCGCATTTTTCACTCCTTCCAAATCTCCTTGCATCAAAAAAATCTCCAATGCTTTATTGGCATTAACCGTTCCCCATCCCGGCACTGCTAGCATTTGCTGTTTTAGGCTTGTTGTAGCAAGCGAAGATTTTTGAGGCGGATCAAATAAAAATGAAAGGTTCTCAAATTTCGCAATTTCCAAAGCCGATTCCCCAAAAGAATTTTTATTATTAGGATTAGCTCCCTTACTCAATAAAAGGTGGATAGTACGTTTCTTATCCTCATTTGAAACGGCTGTCTGTTTAGCTTTTATTACTTTTACTAATGCTGTTTCACCGACATCGTTTTGAGCATTCGGATTTGCCCCTTTATCCAATAACAAGGCTGTTAACTCAAGATAACCATTAGATGCTGCATTTATTAAGGGGGTACCACCGGATGTCATATGCTCATTGCTTTGAAATTCTATATCGGCCCCATTCTTCAAAAGCAAATTCGCAAAGCTCAAGCGATGCTCCATTTCCATAAATATATCTGCATCGCAAAGAATAGTCAATGCCGTGCGACCTTCCTTATTCGCTTCATTTACATTGAGCCCTTTATTAATCAATAATTGGGCGATCTCCAGAGGGCTTTCAGCTTTTTGATCGTATGGATAACTTTTAGCCAAGCTTGTCAATACGGTTTCATCATTTTTGGAAACCCCATTAATATTTACTGCTTTATTTAAAACAAGTTTGAGAATCGCCTTGTGGTCTGCTTCCTTTCCATCAGGAAAGTTAATCAGTGAAATTGCAGCAACTACCTGGTCTAACTCTATTATGGCACCTCTTGAAAGAGCTTGCTCCACCATCTTATAATTGCCCAAATTTACCCCAAAATTCAGTTGCTCTGAAGCCGTCAACTCTTCTTGTGCGCTTGCCTTTAAGGAAAACAAAATGGAGAGAAAAAAAACAGAAATAATTTTGATGGTAACTTTCATGATCATACTTATTGTTTCACAAATTCTACCCTTCTGTTATTGGCTTTTCCCTCTGCCGTATTGTTATTCGCTATGGGTTTGTTTTCGCCCATACCATCCGTTTCCATCCGGGATGCAGCGATGCCATATTCTACGTTAAGTGCATTTTTAACGGATGCAGAACGTTTTTTGGAAAGTATTAAATTTGCTTCATCATCACCATCACTATCAGTATGGCCAATGATTTTTACTTTTACATCTGAATTTTCATTTAGGATATCTGCTATTCCTTTTAAGGTGCCCGCTGATTCGGGTTTTATCTTATCAGAATTTACATCAAACAAAATCCCTTGCGTTACCAAGCTTCCCTCAGTAACTAATTTGCTGCGCATATCGGGTGCGCCAACCGCTACCCGCAAATTACTGATCAATGCATCTTCTTCAGGATCTAAGCCGGTATCCCAAGTAGAAAAGCGAAGGAGGTTTACCATAGTATTTTCAGGAAGTACTCGTGGCAAATCAAATAGCTTAGCTTCGTTTACATATAAACGAATTCTTTGCTTTTGGCGCCATATAGAAATGCGGACAGGTGTACCCTGGTTTTGGAATATTATAGAATTCTCCGCTGTAGGAGATATTTTTCCATAATCTCCATCGCTGAAATTCATTGCTCGGTAGACTCTTGGGTCAATATAAAGACGAACTCCTGAGCTCCCTGGGTAAAGATCGCTTAATTGATTTCGGGATTGGCCATCCGTGATATCAAAATAAAAACCACCGGGATTCATAGCCTCATTATGTTTTAGGATTACGTCAAATTCAACAGTAAAATTATCCGGCAAATTAGAAATACCGTCAGGAATAAATCCACCACCTTCTTTTAACTTAAACCATTTCCCCTGTGCGGAATTCACTGTCACTATTTCTCCTGAAACATTTGTATTCCATCTGGCTGGGAAATCCCCAACAACATCTGAAGCAAAATCTTCATAAAGAATAGTATTTTCCCCTGGCACAAAATCAAATTTGGAATAGGTTTTAAAAGAGGGTTCTGGACTTTTAGTTTTAGCATCAATGGGCTGGCTATCGTCCATAATCCTGTCTCCTTCATCATTATGCTCCTTATTTTTTGGAGTTGTGCTTTTTGAAGGTTTATCGCTCTTCGTTCCTAATACCTTATCTTCAGCATTATCCATCACTTTTTCCGTACTTTCACCGGTTTTTCTGATAAGTTTATCTTCGGCAGTTTGCACGGCTTTTTCTTTAAGCTTTTTCATTAATTGTGCATTAACATTTAAGCTTATTCCCAGAAAGCACATAATAATCAAGAAAATATGCTTCTTTTTCTTTATATCCTTAATCATAAATACATTTTTCCTACAAAAAGAACCTTTTTAAATAGATAAGTATTGTAAAAAAGGGACAAAATGAATTTAGCGACAAATCTTTACAATGTAAAGTGGAGATGGCCCTGTATAGGGAACAACAGTGAATAGATTGGGTAAACTATTCATTTATAAGATTAGTGTCAGGGGTCAAAAACTCAGTCGGGGTTTTTCCTGAAAATTGCTTAAATTCACTAATAAAATGTGACTGATCATAATATCCAAATTGATAATAAATTTCCTGCCAATGAATTGAAGAAGACTTTTGGATGGATTCTTTTACATTGTTATACCTAGATATTCGAGAATAGAGTTTAGGAAAAATGCCTAGTTGGTTAACAAAAGCTCTTTCCAGAGTTTTTCTAGACGTATGAGTTTCCTTTTGCAAATTTTTAATGTTAATATTTCCATGACTATGTTGGATCAAATGAAGGGCATGCTCAACACAAGGCTGTTTGTTAATTCCACTTTGCTTATTCAGTTTACCTAATAAAAAAGAATCTAACAGTATAATAGCATCCTTGGTTGATTGGGCATGATACATACGTTCGCACAATAAACTAATTTCATTCCCCCAAACATCCTCTGCATCTATCGTCTCATCAGCAATGTGCTGCATATTAATACCTGTAAGTTTGTAAATGCCGAGAGGTTTAAATTTGACACCGATAATATCAATTCCGTTGCTATTACTTAATGATAATCGTGGTTGTAAAGATTGACCAAATAGATAAACTGGCTTATCCATTTTTAAGGTTTTCCCTTTAAATATTAAATCCTCCGGCATTTCTTTAAGGTTAAACGTCATTCCCTGTAGCAGCGGGGTCTGAAAAGTCTGTTCCAGAGAAATATGAAGTTGTACAACGAAATGCCAGTAGTGTTCTACAACATGTTGTAAGCAAGTAGATGGAGCATATTGTTTGTAATCCATTTTCAATTTAAAGATTACTCTAAAATACACATTAATTTGAGATAAAAAATTCTTAAAAAATCATAAATACCCTCGCACTTTGCTGTATTCCAATGCTTCAACAAGGTCAGAATGGTAAAAGAAACTTCGATTACCCAATTGACGCGGTACGAGGATTCCATTTTTAATATGTCGATAGTAGGTACTATCGCTGATTTTCAAAATGTCAATCACTTGATTCTTTCTTAGCACTTCTTCCAACTCTTTGGCTGGGGAAACTTCAGCATTCGTGTGATAATTAGTGTCATCATCATTGATAATTGGGACTTGCTTTTCGATGCGCTTAATCAATTGGACAAGCGTGTTTAATGTTTCATTATCAAAACGTTCAATAGCCTTATATGCAGGATCAGTACAAGAGCAAGGCGCCTCAAAATGAGTTTTCAAGAGCTTATAAATGTTTTTTACAAGCTGGATTAAAAGATCAATTCGTTTCATGGGTTTAGGATTTAAACCATCACCGTAAACGATAAGCCAAGCCTACTCAAAGGGTAACCAGCCCTTGAAAAAATTGAAATCCATACCGCTATTTCACTAATATTAAATAGGCTTCAATTAAAGAGATAGTAAGATTAATAAAAATTAATAGTTGAATATAGCGAATATTGCCCACTTATCTTGCATTATTGATCCACTGATAAATTTGTAATTCTTCTCATTCCTTTTTGATATGAAAATTTATCATCCAAGCGATTCCATTGCTTTCACAATCTTGATTTAAAATGGTATGGTTTTAATAAGTCTAGCGTCATTGTATCTGGCTGGCCATCAAAATACTTATCTAGCACTTGCTGAAACACAGGATCGGCGTTTTCAATCTCCGAAAAAAGAGTCATAGACGAGCGAAGTTTCAAGTTATCGGGCGTACCGAAAATGTCCTGTGCTGACTTGTTTTTAACGGCCAGCAAAGCCGTAGTAATTTCGATAAGGTGTTTGCCCAATACAGGATGTTTCAGATATTCGACTGCTTCAGTAAAATCTCTAACAGCATAATGGTTGGCCATGTCGCTATGACCCAAGCCTGCCAGCTGCGGGAAAATATACCACATCCAGTGTGAGGTTTTCTTTCCGTTTTTGATTTCTTCAAGAGCACGCAGATAAATTTGGTTCTGTGCTTCTAAAAAGCGTACAAGGTCTTTACCCATAAAATAAATATCATTTTAATTAAACAAACTTCAATCCCTAAGCGGTTTTTGTCTGATTGTTGTAATCAGTCTTGATTTCGGTTCAAACTCGAGAGCGAAATTATCATTATTACAAAAAACCGATTTATTTGTTTTTAAGTGTCAAATTCAAACAAAAAACCTTTCATTTTATTGGTAACTTATTTGCGAGCTAGGCAATTTAGAATTTATACTAATCCCAAAACTGTCTAAACATGGCAACTTGGATTTCAAATGAAATATACGCAAAACGAGATTACTTTTACACAGCGAAACTACCAAATACACAGTATAAAAACCAACTATACAATAAAAACCTTAGCCAATGTAACATTCCTGAAATTTATCTTAATCTTATTCGTATGATTTAATAAAAAAAAATAAAAAACTGTATACTTACAACTTCAAATAGTAAGTATAATTCCTATTGACGGCAATGAGACTGAACCTTAGGAAGTTAATTAAACATTGCCCAAAACTAATAAAGAATGTTCTCAAATATTATTCTACAAAAATTTGGGAAAAAAATAATAAGTAAGAATAGCGAAACTTTAGTAAACCAGCCAGCTTTTCATTTATCTCAAATTTTCTTCTTGGGTTTTTTTCATGTTGGGCTACTCTATTTAGGATTTCCAAGTCCTTTAGCTTTGTTGTTTGTTCCTTTAATTTATTTAACAAGTAAGGCTAATGAAAATTTAAATACTACTAGAAACATTATTAAGCATTTCATTCCCTTCGTTTTTATAAGTATTATAAATATAGTATGCTATGTTGCTGGATTATTTGAATCAACTGATTTTGTAAAGGTTTATGATATTTTCAGCTTGATATTTACGCTCATTGTTGGTATTTTTTATCTTTTCCATATTTTATCATTAAACCGTTCAATCAATATTTCTGAAAGGGACTACAAAAGCTTATTATATCACAAGCTGATTGGGCAACTGTGCATACTGTCTTGCTTTATGTTGTGTATGGGTGGGATAAAATTGATAATCCTACTCAATGGAGATACTGACCTTAGTATACCTATTAAAATGTTGTGGTTGGCCTTATTTTTATCAAGCAGGTTATTAATCGTTTTGACATGGTATAGGGCTGAAATTCAGCATACTGACTTGCATCTTGAAAATAAAATGGGAAAGGTGGCCTATGACGAAAACCTACATCGGAATAAAGTTATGCTAATTCAGTATTTAGAACAGAGCGAAATATTTCTTGATCCAGATTTAACACTTCCTGCTCTCGCTGAAAAAACAGGTATGTCGGAACGGGGAATTTTCAAAATTTCTAAATCAATACATTGGTCAGAGTTTTTATCAACTCATTGCCAAATATCGAATAGCACATGCAGTTAAATTAATTGAGGGGGAAGCCAATATCTATACAATAGATTCGATGGCGGCTCATTGTGGCTTTAATTCTAAAACATCTTTTAATAGATATTTTAAAGAATTTAAAGGGTGTAACCCTTCTGAATATCGAGCCAAACTGGTTAATAAATAGAATATTCGCATTGGAGAGTTATATTAATATAATAATTTATAGTATTATCATTACGATTTCAGGACTTACATTATGCATTAGTTATAAGACCTCTGCTCGTACTGCATTTGATAATGCGCTTAACCTAGCCATCATCTTCATCCTTGTACATCAAATACATCTGTTGATTGCAAATATTTTTTTTTCAAAGCAAGAGTATTTTGAATGGGCCCCCTATAGTTTGATGTATGGCCCTCTATTATTTTATTGCAGCCATGTATTTCAATCAGAGAAATTGAAATTGCGATTTGCATGGCTTCATGTCATGCCATTTTTGATTGCAATGTCTACATATAGTTGGTTCGTTTTTCTATCTGATTCCAGAGTCCCTTTTCTTGCCATCTATAAAAATTGGCTAAATACAGCCGTCATTATCTCTATATTATTTTATGCTATCCTGTGCCTTGTTGAAACAAAGCCTATGACGCAGAAAAACGACATGAATAAAAAGATTTTGGATCAGTTAGTTCCCCTAATGTTTTTCTCTGGTTTATTTTTTCTTCTAATTAGAATATATACTCAAAATGATGGTGATTTATTTTTTTTAAAATTGGCTGTACATTTAATATTGCTTTTTGCAGTATTAATCCTTTTCCTTTTTAAAACTGAAAAAGCTTTTCAACTTGTAAAGACCAACAATGCTATAGTCAATAATACAGAATCGCCGATCCAGGAAAAGATGAACTACCGAAAATCCGGTCTTTCAGATGAACAATTACAAGCCTATGAAACTCGTCTTAACCACTTCATGAACGAGCAAAAACTATATCTTCAGGAAGATCTTTCGCTTGCGATTTTGGCCGCGACCATGAAGGTATCCAAACATAATCTTTCTGAACTATTCAGTAAGCATATCGGCAAAAACTATAACCAGTTTATTAATGAACACCGGGTCTCACATGCCTGCACCTTGATAGAAAGTAATGAAACTTCATTATCAACGGAAGAATTAATGGCGGAATGTGGTTTTAGAAACAAAAACACGTTTTTGAATGCATTTAAAAATATCACTGGCATCACTCCGGCTGCTTATCGTCTAAATAAGAGCCTTTTAGATAAAATCAAGCCTCATCTGAGCGAAGCGACAGAAACACCTCATTAGCTTTATTTAGGTGCAAAATCATGGGGATGAACGACAAGCCCATGATTTTGGTCACTTTTTTAATATTTCAACTACATCTTCGTGGAAATTAAAAAACAGAGATAACCAAATTAAAAAAAATGAATTTAAAAAACTACGCATTTGTGGCTTTGGCCGTTGTTGGCTTGGCGGCATGTAATAAAAATGACTCCAATGATCCGGGGCAGAAATCAAATGGTGAAGACACCAAAATCAGTCTTTCTCTTTCCATCGCTTCTTCGGGCACCAAAACGTATGCACCTGGCGGTGATGACTATGATGACAATGCTACGGTGGATGATATATACATGAGAACCGTTGATATCTTTATCTATGACAATGTAAGCCCCTTTGCATTGACACATAAACATCTTAATGCGAATGATGATTTTGAGACCATTAATGGTGCAAGAAGATTAAAAAATGGAACCGAACTTGATGCCAAAACAGGCGAAAAGTTGATCTATGTAGGTGTTAATCTACCTGCTAGCTATGTAACTCAAATCAAAGCCACCCAGGGCTTGACTTCCCTTGAGGGAGTATTCAGTACTTTGCAATTGTATAATGGAGGATTGGACGTTCTAAATACTAACGGAATGGCCATGTTCAGCGATGTAGGTGTAGTAGCGGAGCTTGCAAAAAATGAATTAGGTGTTGTTCCTACTACTAACAAGATTTCCTTAACGTTGACGCGTTTGTTGGCGAAGGTAACCGTGGACGGTACCCCTGATTTTAATAATAGGATGACGGCTATGCAATTGATTGGTAATTTAATGCCTGTAGTGGGTGGATCAATTGATGTAGGCACCTTGAAATATTCACTTAACCAAGTCAATGAAAAAACCTATTTAAAAGAAAATAAGGTTTTTGATTGGGAAATAAATAATGCTTTTTTTACTAAACCTTATTTCACGCAACCATTGAATTCGATTCCGAAATATGTATCTGAAAATCTTGCGGAGAATGATTTGATCAAGCTGACCTATGCAGTAGTAGAAGCAAGGTTTGTTCCTGAAGTTTTTGAGGATGGTGCTGCTGGTTCAGCTTATTCCCCAGGAGCTAATTTCTATACAATTACTGACCCATCTAACGGTTCTATAAAATATTATAAAGATCCTGTTAAGGCGAAGGCGGACTTTGCTTCAGATAAAGAATTCAGAGTCTATAAGAATGGACGTTGTTATTATCATGTCTACTTGAATCCAGAAAATGATCACAAAGTAGTTCGCAACGAATATTACCAGGTAAAAATCTCAAATATCAGAGGGATCGGTAAATCAAGCTTACAGACTATTAGACAATATGACGGCAATTGGTATAATCCTGAATTAATAGATCCTGAGGAAAATGTACCTAATACTCTCTATTCGATAAATCAACCACAACCAGCTGCAACGAATGCCAACATTCAGGCAACTGTAACCATAGTGCCTTGGACTATAGTGGCTTCTGAGCATGAGTTGTAAAAATATAAATTGTAAATCAGTATTTTGTGAAGATAGTTAAGCTTGTTTTAAATCTACTTTTTTTGCCATTGACTTTTATATCATGTAATAAAGATCTTCATATTGACCCTGGGATTTCTCAAGATAGTGTTATTTCTTATAAACTAAAATTGCTTGTTCCAGGCAATGTAGTTACTTATGCGATGGACGATGTAAATGAATCATTTACATCGTCCATCGATGTTTTTGCTTTTGAGGTAATTGAAGGACAAGAACGTTTTGCATACCATGTTTCGGGTTTTGATTTATCCCGAAACGCCGATGAGGTAAGCTTTAAAGCAAAAGTACAAAGAGGTGTTCAACCTTTTAGGTTCGTGGTCCTCGCCAATGCCCGTAAAGAAGTAGATGCATTGGGCAACATTGGCAAAGGAGCCTTAAAAGCTAATTTATTAGCTCGCATTGTTTCTACCGTTGCGATAGGTGAAGCTTGGAATGCTACATCTACAACTGATTTTAAGCCGATACCGATGTGGGGAGAATCAGAACTTATGAGTGTCACTCCGTCGACGACAGAAATAAGTGGTGAGGTTTCCCTATTAAGGGCTTTAGCTCGCATTGATGTACAGCTTGCTTCCAACGCGCTTGAAAATTTTATCCTTACTTCTGTCAGTTTGTATAATAGTAAAACTTCTGGAACTGTGGCGTCTTTGGCTCTCCCATCTCCTTTGGTAAACAACTCTATATTAACTTATAACCTACCAGAGGGTGGAGGAGTTTCTTTAACGGCTAAGATTTATACATTTGAGGCTGGTGCCGAGCCTATTGGTTCTGTTGATGCTACAGCGCTGGTTATTGGTGGAAAATACAATGGAACTAGCACCATAACCTATTATCGCTTAGACTTTTTAAACAATGGAGGAACTCCCTTAGCTTTATTACGCAATAATAAATATATTGCAACGATTACTGAGGTAAGTGGCCCAGGATCGGTGGATGAAGAAACTGCATGGAAGAGTGTTCTTGTAAGAAAAAGGGAACCTAGCAGCAAGATGATGCTTCATTCGACCATCATACCTAATGCGAAAGATTAAATGAAGATATATATTCTATTGTTTTTCATTATTTTATTTACAGTTTCCTGTAAAAAGAATGAAGAGGTTGATCCTGTTCAACTCCGTACCATTTTAGTTTATATGGGTGGGGATAATAATCTTTATAATGAAACCTTTGAGAAGGTAGAGGCTATAAGAAAAGGGTATGTTCAAGGTATGGGCAGGCTTTTAATTTACCAGGACGCTGCTGGTATGAATCCGCGCTTAATAGAAATAACTACGGATTCAAATGATAAGGGAGTTGTGAAGGAGCTAAAACAATATGCTCAGGAAAATTCCGCAAGTGCTACTGTATTTAAAAGGGTTTTGGAAGAAGTGAAGGGGATTGCACCCTCTTCTTCTTATGGCCTTATTTTATTTTCTCATGCTTCTGGGTGGTTGCCTCAACGCACCCTTGTCAAGCCTTATTCAGTAGCTCAAGATGAAGGGAGCGACTTGGAAATCCGTGATTTTGCGGAGGCTATTCCTGATCAATTCTTTGATTTTATGATTTTTGAAGCCTGTTTCATGACGGGAATTGAAGTGGCTTATGAACTTAAGGATAAAACCAAGATCATCATGGCTTCTTCTGCGGAGATACTTTCCCCAGGTTTTACGCCACTGTATCCCCAGATTCTTCCCACTCTTTTTAAGCCTGATTTTGACTTGGAATTGTTTGCCCAGGATTATTATCAACTCTACAATGATCCAGATTTGCCTGAGAATAACCGTTCGGCTACGATAAGTATCATAAAGACAGAAGGATTAGCTCCTTTGGCTGCCCATATCAAACAATACACAAATAAAGCCCTTCCTGATGAAGCTATGCAGGATATACAACATTACGACAGGTATGCAACACATCGTCTTTTCTTTGATTTTGAGGATTATTACCGTCAGATTTTATCGCCTGAGGGATTGGATCAGTTTGCACATTTGCTCAATGAAACCGTAGTATTTAAAAAAGCGACATCTTCATTTCTTATAAAGGAACGGGGTTTTTTAATCAAACATTTTAGTGGGCTAACTTCTTATATTCCTCAGCAAGCCTTTGCCTATCTCAATGATGAATATCTGGAATTAAAATGGGTAAAGGAGACTAGCAAATAATACTTTTATCTATCTAAAAAGCCAATTATTGGCCTTTTAGATAGATATATCTTAATAGTGGTCATCTACAGGTTACGATTGATATTTATTCATTTTACTGATTAAGTAAAACAGATGTCATGGTAAGTGAACCCGCTACAGCTTTGTCATTAAAAAATGAGACTTTATCCTTGCTTCCCTTCAATCCTAAAGTATATAAAAGTGGCAGGTAATGTTCCGGCGTAGGAATGGCAAGTCTTGCTTCCGCACCGAGGCTTTCATAATGGATCAATGGCTTATAATCGCCATCAGTAATCAAGTTGCTTAAACTTGTCATTCATTTGCAATGCCCAGTCATATCCGTAACCGGGTTCATCCATTTTATCCCATGCTACCATGCGCAGGTTATGTACCATATTGCCACTGCCGATAATCAATACTCCCTTTTTTCTTAATGCATAGAATTCTTTAGCCAGATCATAATGATATTGAGGTCCCTTTGTATAATCAATACTGAGTTGCAAGACGGGAATTTTTGCTTCTGGATACATATGCCTTACAACTGTCCAGGTACCATGATCTAGGCCCCAGTCATGATCCAGTTCTACTTTAGCAGAATGAATTAACGAAGCTGTTTCTTTCGCCAGATCAGGATTGCCGGGAGCATTGTACTGAACGTCAAAAAGTGCTTGCGGAAAACCACCAAAATCATGAATGGTCTTTGGGAAATCCATAGCAGTGATCTTTGTACCCTTGCTAAACCAATGCGCCGAAACCACCAACACCGCTGCTGGCGTAGGAATTTCTTTGGCCATCTTTGTCCAGCGCCTGCTAAATTCATTGTCTTCAATTCCATTCATCGGAGAACCATGCCCGATAAATAATACAGGCATTAAGTATTCCTGTTCTTTTAAATTGCTTGTAAAACTATTAAATGCTGATAACGTTGTCATACCTATTACTCCTGTTAATAATGTTTTAATAAATTGTTTTCTTTCCATCAATTTCTTCCTAATGGTACAAAGTTAGGCATACTTATACCAGGCACCATTGAGCGAAAGCAAGAAATAACATTGACTTAGATCAAGTTTTAATATTCCTTCCTAATGGGTAGCATTCAAATTTGATCCTATACCCAAATGCTTAGACATAAAATTATTAAAATTGAAGATTGCTTGAGAAGCGGAGTTGAAGTATCTATTATTGGTTTTTTTAGTTATTTTAGTATCACTCATATTATTAATCATATCGGTAATAGGCCGACTTTGATTTAACTCAAAACCCAGGTTGTTATAATATTCCAAGGTTCCGCCGTAGTTGTACAGGTCAAGGATAACCCCTTCCCAATCCCTTGAGGTATTCATTTTACCTACGGTATTATTGTACACTTTGGCGTTTGCAAAAGTAGTTTTTCCAGGAATGATATACCTATCGAATCCTTGTATTTCAAAAGCCCCATATTTACGGGTATTGTAGGCAATGTTATTATAAATTTCGATGGTTGAAGGCAAATTCCCCCTTGAGAAAACCCAAGCGCGAATCATATTTCCCTGATAATTCGTGAATTTATTATCATGGAATTTTCCATTTCCAACCATGTGGAAGATACCGTTATGATTATCATTATCCGCATTTAGGTTATTGACCGTATTATGGTGTATATTATAATTTTGGACGGTTTCGAAGTATGCAAAATTACCGGAGTTAGCGTTTTCAATGACATTATGCGCAAACTCAAAGTCTTTTATAAATTCGCCGTTTCCTCCGGATTCACTTACAAATTGAATCCCAGCAGCATTCTCAAATTTACAGTTTAGAATTTTAATTCGCTCCATACTCGCTTTCCCAATTTCTCTATTTGTAGGTTTTATAAATATCACATAATCCTGAACGTCTTTAAAACTTAGATTACTTAGGGTCACACCAATTAATTCACCAGACATAGTGATTGCTCTATATGAATTATCGTGGAAAGCAATTCCGTATTTCATACCATTTATATTATCCCCGGCAATTGTAACATCGGATACATTGGAAATATCCATGACATCATTTATTTTAACCTGTCCTGCATTATTTATTTCTATTGGCTCTTGTTCAGTCCCGTGTAAATTCCGGATCGAAACCGTATTATAAGTACCTGATTTAATAATTACTCTATTTTTATCTTTAAGTCTTGCATCCGATCCATCAATTTTCAAATCTCCCGATCCCGCTCCTACTTCAATAGAGTTCTCTGTGTTGTTTACAGGTTTAACGGCAGGTGGTTCTGCTTGAGAAATTTTGGAACTTTCAGCTTTAGCGCATGAAAGCAAAATCGCAATTAGAAATACGACCATAATTTTGGGGTTCCTTAACATATAAATACATTAAAACACGACATTCAATTTCGCTTTATTTTTTATTATAAATTATTACTTACACAATATTGGAAAACATGGTTTACCAGATTTATATAAAAGTATTAACAAAAGATATACTATTAGAAATAGATTTAGCGAGATCTTGATCTATGTAAGGTTTAGGCCTACATCTTAAATTATCAATAGATACGGAATAAAGATATAGATACTAATATAAGTAATATTTTTATATTATTTAAAAATAACGATAATTTAATAGCCCCTACTATTTTAAGCAACTAGGGATTAAAGATGTTCGCATATTCACTTTATCCAATGTTTCAAACTCGGAATTTTGAGAGATATATTCAGGTACTATTTTTTTAAGCAATTTCACCAATTCAAGTGTTTCCACCTGGTTATTACCAAAGTTATTTACTGTTTGGCAAAGCAGTTCCAAAAAAGCCAATTTTTCATCAATATTCTCTTGGCTGACTTTGGCAATTAAAATCTTCTCGTGATGTGTTTTTTGCGTATTTTCATCATTGGCCAATAATTCTTCGAAGATCTTTTCGCCAGGGCGTAATCCGGTGATCTTAATATCGATATCTTTTGGATAATGATACCCTTTAAGGCGGATCATGCGTTTGGCAAGATCCATAATTTTCACAGACTTGCCCATATCGAACACGAATATCTCTCCTCCCTTCCCCATCACACCAGCCTCTTGCACCAATTGACAGGCCTCAGGAATGGTCATAAAATAACGAGTAATATCTGGGTGGGTTAAGGTCAGCGGCCCACCTGCCTCTATTTGTTGCTCGAACAAGGGAATAACAGACCCACTGGAACCTAATACATTACCAAATCGAGTGGTAATAAAACGTGTACTCGATTTTTGATAGAAACTGTTAACATAAATTTCTGCAACACGCTTAGTTGCGCCCATAATATTAGTAGGGTTAACTGCCTTATCGGTGGATACCATTACGAATTTTTCGGTACCGTAGCGGATGGCCATATCAGCTACATTCTTGGTGCCGACTACGTTTGTTAATATGGCTTGATAAGGGTTGTTTTCCATTAAAGGAACATGCTTATACGCGGCAGCGTGAAAAACTAAATCCGGTCGATGTCTAACAAAAAGTTCCTCCATAAATCCCCGGTTACGAACATCGCCCACTATAAAACTAATTTTGCGGGGTTGACTAGCTTTCAATGACTGTTGTAAATTATATAGTGGAGATTCTGCTTGGTCCACTAAAATAAGGTGATTATAATCTCGGATACCAATTTGACGGGCCAGCTCTGAACCTATTGATCCTGCCGCTCCTGTAATTAAAATTGACTTACCGAACATCTCTGCCTCGATTGCTGGATTACTTAACTGAATAGCCTTCCTTCCAAGTAAATCATCAATTTTTAACGCTCTAATTTGCCTTCGCTCACCGTTACTTATCAAGTTTGTTGGTGGCATAAACTTAATGTACAGATCTAGGGCTTCAAATTTCGCAGCAATCACTCTCAAACGCTCGGGATCGTTATTTTCTACTGCAATAATTACCCGTTCTATAAGGTTATTTAATACATACGCTTTCGTAATATGTTCGATGTTCAACACTTTTAAGCCGGCAAGCCGCTTGCCCACCTTGGAGCTATCATCCTCCACAAAAGCTATTACAGAATGTTTAACCCTAGTATCATCAGCCAGTATTGATAAAGCCATTAGACCAGACCCAGAAGCACCAAAAATCAACGCGTTAGCCTGCTTACGCTTTGTAAAAAAGAATGCTTCATAGAGTGTTCTATAGAATATACGCGCGGCAACCATGACCACCATTGTGAAAAAAGCATGCATGAACAATACTGCGTAAGACATACGCAAATAATCACCCAAAAATGAGGCTTCAGGTGTTATCATTCGGATAGCCACTGATAATGACATAAGGAGCATCAGTGTTATGAAAACGGCTTTGAACACCTGCATAGCATCCATTATTCCAGCCTGACGAATTATCCCTCTGTAGGTGCCCAAGATTAGGAAAACAAAGCTATAAGAAGCGAGAACGAGAATGCTTTTTTTAAAGATAAGGGCCATGTTAAAATTACCCTTAACGCCGTCGATTATAAAATTAGAAACTAAATAACATAGCAATACAATTAACATATCAATTACAAGGACTACCCATCTAGGGTTGTCTCGCCGTAGACTTTTCTTAATAAGAGTAAGATTCATATCCAAACATATGTCAACAAACTGGGCTAGCTAATGAACCAATTATTTCTGTGTTATAATTGTAAATGTACAAGTACATATTTACTTGCTAAAAAAAATGGCCTAAAAATGATAACGTTACGTTATTCAATTCAATATTTCTTTTATGTTGATTATTCAACCCAATTCTCAAGTATAAAAGAAAAATGATGGTATTTTGTTTTAATGCCTGAAATATTAAACGAGATTAGGTATCAAAAAGCGACATTCATCGTGAATAATTTAGATTTTACTTAAAACCTAAACATAAGCCCCAATTCCCCATGAAAATTAAACACATCATTATGGGGGATATAATACATTTCCGGATTATAGTCTTTTAACCTCCATTGGTAATTTAGTGACTTTATCCCCTGGATCTTAGTAAATAACAAAAGGTTCTTATAATTCCATTCACCAATGCCAGCGAAAGCATAATCAACCCATTTTCTACTATGTCCGTTGATGCTAATAGGTGCATCATGCGGATTATGTTCATAACGATCAAACGATAAGCCAATCTTCTTCAAACCTTTTACCCAGCTTACGTCAAGTGATTGAATATTTGCTCCCAAGTCCATACCGGCACCCATGATTTGTCCTTTATTAGTATAACCGTGCCTAATTTCACCATGAGTATACCAACTTCCTGCGGGTCTTAGAACGCGATCAATAGTTTGAGAGGTTTGCGTTAATTCAGCGTTGATTTCAATAAACTCATTAGTTTTCTTTTTTATTGGAACCAATTTACTAAAGCCAAATAAATAAGCCCTCGAATGGTCAGGTGCACCTATAAAATCCCGGAAATCATGTGAGTTGTCATTTTGTCCAAACTCAAAATACACTTCAGCATGCGCTTTCGGAAAAACCCAACGGGAATAAAGCGACAAGATTTGATCGCGAGGAAACTTGTCTCCATCGTCTGTATTTTTCTTTTGGAAAGGAGTTAAAAAAGGTACAAAGCCAGCGAAGCCGGTGATTTCGTTATTATAGGCCTGAAAAATCCTTGTAAAACCCAAAAACAAACCCGGTACCCATTTAGGTTGGTAACTGAGGTTCATACCGGATAAGTAGCGCCAATCCTGCTCAGGATAGCTTTCATCAAAAGGGGCAATTTTCGAACTTTCTAATTTTCCACCAATAAACTGTGCTTCAAAAGAACCGATCGGACTTGCAATAGGCTTTGTAGTATTTAAGGTAATATGCTTAAAACCAGGCGCATTATTACTCATTAATAAGGAGTTTCTCCTCCCGGGTCCCCACCATAAATTCTCATTCGAAAGACCAAGAGAAGCCGGTCCGAAATTAAGTCGAACGCTACTTTGTCCCCAAGTGGCTTTACTGAACGAATTATTACCAAAACGTTCTGGCAAGTCAATTCCATTCAATTTTTTTCCTGAAAGCAAAAATTCTTTATTCGTTGCATAAACGTATTCTGGAGCTAATTGTATGGTCAAAAATCCTAATTGAGCAAATAGTCCAGCGCTTAATAAGGTCTGATATCCTTTTGCGGGTATCATTGCACCATCATTCCAACCATAAGGATGATGGGAGTTGATTTGCTGCTTCCAAGTGATAGGCATTAACTGAAACGCTAGCAACTTATTCGATTTTAATGAATGATTAAGATTCAACCAATGATCTTGCTCCAAACTGGTATCCGGATCAAACACGTTATTTGTATTCATCAGGTTTTTAGGGGAAAGCGGCCGAACTGTAAATGAAATCGTCGAATCCAGCTCGCCCATCAATTGCATCCTTCGATAATAATCTTCTATGGATGTTGTTCCTACTGGAACAGTTTGAGCCTTTATTTGTGTTATGCCGGCAAATATGAATAGGAAAAGGAAAATGTTTTTCAAAAGAGAGTATTTATAAATTCATAATATTATCAAACTTAGAAAAATTTGATTAAAATTAATTGGTTTCATTATGAAATAATCGCCTTTTGGAAATTCCTTCATGAATGACTTCAAAATATATTAAATATATACAAGCTGCAGAGAAAAGGTCAATTTCATATATTAAACACCTGCAGTCTTACAGTAATTTAAACAATATCAGATATTTTATTTAAAACCTTTGTTGGCTTCCAAAACAGCTTTTCTCTAGCTTTAGAATCATCAAAAGTTAAAGAGGAAGTGATTTTATTGATTTTGTCTGAATTAATCGGCGCTCTGCTTCCTATTAAGTCACCTATTTTTCCTAATAGCCTTGCAGCGGACAGAGGGATTTTCATAGGAGATTTTTTGCCTAAAGCTTTGGATATCGCCTTTTCTAATTCACCAAAAGTTGGATGGTATGTATCTGTAAGATTATATATTCCCCCAATTTCTGATAGCTTAGGAATAATGGAAGCGACATCCTCTGCCCATACAACACTCTTCTTTGAAGAAGCATTACCGATGCTTAAGTAGCTTCCTGTTTTAATCCCCTTAATCATAGCTCCTAAATTACCAGGAGGGTTAGGTCCAGCAATTAATGGTAATCGTAATATACCTAAAGTGATATTCTTTTCTTTTGCCCAGGTTTGTAAATAAGCTTCCGCTTGAATTTTACTCTTTGCATAAGGGGTGCTTCCTAGCAAGGGGCATTCTTCCGTAATGCCTATTCCAGTATCTAAACCATAAACAGCAATTGTACTAATAAAAATAAAAGCCCTAGGTTTAATCTCAAGTTTGTCAATTGCTTTGCAGATGTTGATAGTACCTTGATAATTTACATCGTAAAACTCTTTTTCTTCTTCTAAAGTTTTAGGTACAGAATGCGCTTTTCCGGCACAATGAATGATAATATCGAAAGAATCATTTAAAACAGGCGTCTCATGGGTTATATCTACACAGATATCGTTCGATGTACTTCTTCCAAGAGAATGAATATTATTTCCACTTTCTTTTAAGGAGTTGTTTATAATCCCTCCTAAAAATCCTGATGCTCCTGTGATAAGAATATTTTTCAACGTGTTATTTTATCATTCTTAACAAATAATCCCCATAACCACTTTTCACCAGTGGCTCTGCAATTTCTTTTAGTCGCGGCGTATCGATAAACTTCATACGGTAAGCGACTTCTTCTATGCACCCAATTTTTAGTCCTTGACGTTCTTCTATCACCTGAACAAAAGTACCAGCTTGCATTAACGAATCAAATGTACCTGTGTCTAACCAAGCTGTGCCTCTGCTCAAAATTCCAACTTTCAATTTGCCACGACTTAGATATTCCTTATTGACATCGGTAATTTCATATTCACCACGAGCAGAGGGTTTAATGTTTTTCGAAATTTCAACTACATCATTATCATAAAAGTATAATCCAGGAAGAGCATAATTCGATTTTGGATATGTTGGTTTCTCTTCTAATGAAATCGCATTATTATTCTCGTCAAATTCAACCACACCATAACGTTCTGGATCTGTAACTTGGTATGCGAAAACCACTCCTCCATCAGGATCCGCATTTTCTTGTAGTAACCGAGAGAAGCCATCTCCATGAAAAATGTTATCTCCAAGTACTAATGCAACTTTGTCATTTCCGATAAATTCCTCTCCAATAACAAAAGCTTGTGCTAAACCATTTGGTTCCTTTTGTTCTGCATAGGAAAACGCACAACCTAAATGTGAACCATCACCCAATAGCTTTTGAAATCCCGGCAAATCGTGAGGAGTTGAAATAATTAAGATCTCTTTTATTCCTGCCAGCATCAAAGTTGATAATGGGTAATAAATCATAGGCTTATCAAATACCGGCATTAATTGCTTTGATACGGCTAAAGTTAAAGGATGTAAACGTGTACCCGATCCTCCGGCTAAAATAATTCCTTTCATAACAATCTAAACAGTTTCAAATGAATAATGAGATAGAAATGGCAATTCCAAATCCTTATTTGCTAAAACTCTATCCGATCCTGGAATTAACCAATCGATCGCTAAAGCAGGATCATTATAAACTACACCACATTCAGATCCCTTATTGTAAAAATTATCGCATTTGTAAAAGAATTCTGCCGTTTCGCTCAAAACAGCAAATCCATGTAAAAAGCCCCTTGGAATAAATAATTGAAGTTTATTTTCGGCACTTAATTTAACAGCCACATGTTTTCCATAAGTTGGTGAGCCCTCTCTAATATCTACGGCTACATCTAATACCTCTCCCTGTAACACACGAACTAACTTTGCTTGCGCATGTTCACCTGATTGTGCATGTAATGCTCTAATAACACCATAGGAAGAAAAGGATTGATTATCTTGAACAAATGTCGTTTTGTTTCCCGTTAATTCTTCAAATACTTTTGAATTAAAACTTTCAAAAAAATAACCCCGATCATCTTCGAATACTCGTGGTTTAATAATTACGCAGCCTTGTAGGCCAGTTTCTTGTATTTCCATTATTTAATAAAACTTTAATTAGCTTCTACTATTTGTTTATTTAACGTGGCTAATGCACCCATGCATTTAATTAAACTATCTCTCCAATGTGGAATTTCAAGTTTTAGCTCATTCTTTATTTTAGACTTATCCATCACCGAAAATGCAGGCCGAATAGCTTTTGTTGGGTATTCATCAGTCTTGATAGGCAAAACTTTAACATCATCTCCTTTAACTGAAAAGATTGCATGGGCAAAATCATACCAAGAACCCGAACCCTCATTACTATAATGATAAATGCCATAACTTTTAGATTCTTGATCGATAAGTTGCAGAATACAACCAGCTAAATCCATTGCATAAGTTGGAGTACCATATTGATCCGAAATAATCCTTAATTCAGAATTAGACTCGCCAAGTCTCAACATAGTCTTTAAAAAGTTGTTTCCGTATTCAGAATATAACCAACTAGTTCTAAGAATAAAGTGATTCTTTAAACATTCTTGTAAAGTTCTCTCACCATTCAATTTTGTAACGCCATAAACATTAATAGGTTCAGCAACATCATTTTCATTTAATGGTATTGAAGTGTTTCCTGCAAATACAAAATCGGTAGAAATATGAATTAAAGTACTGCCTAATTCTTTACATAAATTCGCGATGTTTGCAACTCCGGATGAATTTATTCTCGTGGCGATTTCAAATTCATCTTCTGCTTTATCAACCGCGGTATAAGCCGCACAATTAATTATGTAAGTCGGCTTTTCTAATTCAAATAACGCTCTTAGAGTCTCAATATTTAAAATATTTCCAGTTTCTTCGTCAGGAAAATAAAATCCCTGAATACTATTTTTTTTTACAATTGTTTTAAGACACTGGCCCAATTGTCCAGATGCACCTAAAACAAGTACTTTCTTATTGTAATCCATCCCTAATCTTACTATTTTATATTATACTGACTTTCATAATAATCTTGATAATTGCCACATGTGATATTATTTAACCAATCCTCATTCTCTAAGTACCAGTCTACCGTCTTTTCCAATCCTTCTTCAAACTGCAAACTTGGTTCCCAACCTAGATCATTCTTCAATTTAGTAGAATCAATAGCATAGCGTAAATCATGCCCAGCTCTATCCTGTACATAGGTTATCAATTTCTCAGAAGCACCAATCTCTCTTCCTAACTTCTTATCCATCACTTTGCATAACAAATGAATAAGATCTATATTTGTCCGTTCATTATGACCACCAATATTATAAGTTTCTCCAGTTATTCCTTTATGAAATATCACGTCAATGGCTCTAGCATGATCTTCTACCCATAACCAATCTCTAACATTCAAACCATTACCATATATTGGCACTTGCTTGTTGTTCTTAATGTTATTAATGGCTAATGGAATTAACTTCTCTGGAAAATGGTGGGATCCATAGTTATTTGAACAGTTCGATATCACGATATCCATACCATATGTATCATGATAAGCTCTTACAAAATGGTCTGAACTTGCTTTCGACGCAGAGTATGGAGAATGAGGATCATAACTAGTTTCTTCAGTGAACAATCCGGTCTCGCCTAATTCACCGAATACTTCATCAGTTGAAACATGATAAAAACGTTTATTAGCATAATCTCCTTTCCAATTTCCTTTTGCTGCATTTAACAAGTTAACCGTACCAATAACATTGGTCATTACAAACGCAAGTGGATCTGTTATTGAACGATCAACATGGGATTCTGCTGCTAAATGAATTACTGCATCAAAGTTTTCTTCTTTAAATAAATCATCTATAACACGAGCATCAACAATATCAGCTTTTACAAATTTATAGTTGGATTTATTCTCTATGTCTTCCAAATTAGCAAGATTTCCTGCGTAAGTTAATTTATCTAAATTGACTATTTGATAATTAGGGTAGTTGTTTACCAAACGACGAACGACATGTGAACCGATAAAGCCGGCACCGCCGGTAATTAATATTTTCATAATTATATATTGTAGTACGAATTAAAACTTATTTTGGTTTTTTCTCAAACCATCCCCATTTATTAAAATATATCCATGCTCCATGAATAGAATACCAAGTCAACCTCCAGTCTTTATGAGAGCCTTTTTCGAAATGATGGTAAACGGTTGCTTCTGGATAATATGCAGTTTTCGAACATTGTAAAAATCTTCGAGTTAAATCAGCATCTTCAATATACATAAATATTCGTTCGTCAAAAAGCCCTACCTTTTTTAGGGTTTCTGTTCTCAAAAACATAAAACAACCTGATAAATATGGAATATTAAACATTATATTATTATAATCTTGATCTTTATACTCATACCTATCCATTCTTTTTTTGAACCAATTTTTCATAAATTTTGGCATAAACCTTCTAGCAAATAAATCAAAAGGAGTTGGATTCGTTTTACAAAGGTATTGAAGAGACCCATCTGGATAAAGAACTTTAGGCATTACTTGACCAATATCTTCGTTCTGTTCCATAAAGTTAAATAGCTTTTCTAAATTTCCCGGTCTAAAATAAATATCAGGATTTAAAACTAAATGATATTTAGATCCAATTTGTATTGATTTCTCTATTGCAATATTATGAGCGGCCCCAAACCCAGGATTTGATGGATTGTGCAGGTACTCAATTCTATTGTCAGTAACTAATACTTTCAATTCATCTTCAGGTGAATTATCAATGAGATAAAGAGAAACAGTAAGGTTCGTATCTAAGAATGAACTTATAGCATGTTGAAGAACTTCAATATTATTTTTATATAATACTATACAAGCAGAAACTGACACTTTCATATTAAATTTTACAGAATTTATTTGAGTATTAAACAAGAATGCTTTTAAATTTTGAACCATTTCCTTAATAGGCAATAGACAATGAAAATTCGAAACGATATTTTCTTGGTTAGCGAATATTTACTTTTACCTGTACTAGTATATGACGCATTTAATGAGTGTTTTCTGTGATTTATAAGTTTATTTTTATTAAAATTAACTTTAAAGTATATCTCTGAAACAATTCCTATCCAACTATCATGCATGGGTATATTTCTCGGAAAAGGAAGGACTGCATTTTTCACTCTCCTATTAAACGCCATACAACATCCGATATAACTATTTTTTATAATATTTTTGATAATTCCTTTTTTCGAATTATTAAACACAAAAAAAGAGTCATTAAAAATCGCATTAGTTTCTGAATCAAACATTGTACAATCAGAAAGTATTAAATCATAGCCATTTTCAAAGTCTTGGAGGCATATCTCTATTTTATTATCGCACCAAATATCATCCTGATCGGAAAGAAAGATATAATTTCCCGATGAATTTTTTATCGCATTTTCAAAATTATCAATCAAACCTTTTCCATCATTTTTTAAAATAGTTATTCTAGGATCGTTTATGTCTTCAATAATCTTAATGGTATTATCTGTTGAATGATCGTCAGATACAACAACCTCATCTTCATTTTTCAATTGAACTAATATAGACTCTAGCTGTTGTTTAATAAATTTTTCGCCATTATATGTGGCAATGCATACGGATATCTTCTTCATCATATAGACAGTGCCACTAATTTACCCCGCATTCTTGATATACTTAAAATAAAACAGCTTAATAAATCTGACATCTTTAAATTTTAATGTAAGTCCAAGTGTATGTCTAGAAACTGAATAGAAGTATTGAAGATCATCTTTAAAAGTTTTACGTTGACACCTTTTCGCACAATCCAAAAAAATTTTAAATCTAAAAATAACACTATTAATATCTGGATCATCATTAGAAAAATCTTGTATGGCAATTGAATCTATCAAATAAAAGTCAGGATAATTCACTCTAAACTTTTCCATAAACTGAAAATCAGAAAAATCTAATTTAATTTGATCTATATATCCACCTACATCATTAAAAGCATCGAGATTTATTATTATTCCACTGTTAATAGGAGAATATTTATTTAATGAATGTATTCCATATGCTAAATTTGCTTTATACCCCCGCTTATATTTATATCTTGTTGGAGAAAGTGACACCCCGGATTTAAGTATAATTATTGGTGCAAATAGCGCAATTTTGGGATGGTGTTCAATACTTCTATTTATTGCTCCTATATATCCACTAGGAAATTCGGTGTCTTGATCGAATAAACCTATCCATTTAAATCCTAAACTAGTGGCTAATTTTGCACCTGTATTATATGCAATGCTTAATCCTGAGTTGAAAGGATCGTGAACATAGTTGATTTCAGACCAAACTGAATTATCTTTTATTATTGTCTGACTCTTAGGTGAATTATCATATATAAACAGATGTACCTTTTCATTTTGAGCTTCCAATGACTTTATTAGAGATAAATATGATTTAGATTCATTTAAATCACATTTATATAGGACTAATATAAAAAACTTATTATTCACCATTTTTAATTAAGGGATTGAGTCTTTTGTAACTCTAATAATCTTGAAAAAATAACAACAGTTATTAGTATCAGTGATAATCCAATTGGATTATTCATGTACGGATTTGTAGTTGACTGTAAAATAACAAAGATAACGCCTAAAAGAAAGGGCAAGCCAACTTTTTTATAGTCCTTATCTTTTATATTGTGATACATGAAAAAAATATAAAAAAACAAGCCCAACCAAAACGTCACTCCAATTAGCCCTTGTTTATGAAAAATATTCAAAAAAGATATTTCCATATGTTCTGGCCTTATTTCTACTCCGATTCCGAATCCATGACCAATAAGTAAACTTAAAGGCGTAATGCCGAATATTACTTGATCAATTAACAGAAAGCGAACATTGTCTGATTCTGATTTATCACCCAATATTTGTAAAAAAAATGGGATTACTGTAATTACAGTTATCCCCAATAAAAGAAACATAACCCACTTTTTAAATATGTTTTTATTTATAAAAAAAATATAATAAATAAAGATTAATGAGGTAAATAATATAAAACCTCTTGTAAGCGTTAGTACAATGCAAGAAAATAAAAACAGCAGGATTGAATTTTTGTACTTACTTGTCGAGAAAAGAAAAAAGAAAAAACCAATACAAATGTAAATAAAACCTTTATAGAAGAATAAGGAATCTCCTTTAAACAATACTTCACCTATCTCGTATTGCTTACTATAGAATGTGGCAAAATCAATTTTCCCTAAAAAAAGCAAGGCTATCACTAAAATATAAATGACCCCCATTACGATAGCGCCTTTTTTTATAATCGAAATCACTTTCTCAATATCTTTTAAATCTTTAATAACAAGGGAAAAGAATAATAACATGTAGAAAAAAAGTAATGGTTTTAAATCTGAAAAAAGTAGACTTGTTTCTGCGTGGTTTACAACTCCTACAATGCTGCTAAAGATCAATAAAATAGTAACAACAAATAATATGACAGCTACATTCCTTTTTATTTTCTTCTTATACAAACAATATAGAAATGAAACTGAAAGAGAAAATGCAAAAAAAAGCATTCGGAAAGATAATGGACCAACCTCTAGAAAGCGCCCTCCTCCGCCAATGACTAATTCGTAAAAAATAGGTATGAATAGTATTTTTAAAAAAAACAATGGATTAAATCCGACCATTCTTATAGTGTTTTCCTTATTTATATTCATTTCTAATTCAATATAAAATTCATATCACTATTTATAAAGTTTTTCATTATTTATTATAGTCGTCATGTAGGCCTAATTTATCTTTTAAACTTATGATGAACCATTTAATCTTTCGAATTGGTTTTAAAAGGACTTTACCTAATTTATATTCGGGTGATTCTGCGTATTTTTTATATTCGAATGTATTTGTAGGAGCTACGAAATGATGAGAATAGAGCTCTTTATGATTTTCCCAGAGTTGATACCTTAGCCTCTTCTCTCTTTCCAATGATATTTGACTGTTTCTGGATTCATTTAATAATCTATAATAAAAGATCGCTTGATTTGCACATCGTACTACGCCGCCATGCTTAAGAATGGAGATCCAAAAGTCCCAGTCTTCAAATCCTTCTTTCATATTGAGGTTAAAACCACCCACTCTATCAAAGTCGGTTCTTCGGAACAATGAAGTAATCACTAACTGGTTGGCAGCTAATAGTACGTCTAAGTCATAGGATTCAACAGTTAAGATTCCTCTGCTTCTTCCGAAAAATTCTATCTTAGAGGTAGCGACAGTTAGATGCGGATCGCTATCCAATAAGTTGACGGTTTCTTCAAGAAAATTGGGAGAAATGATATCGTTCGCATCTAAGCATAAAACATATTGTCCTGTTGATTCCTGAATTGCATTATTTCGAGCAACACATACACCTGCGTTTTCTTGATAAATATATTTTAACCTTTTATCAAGCTTTTGGGCTTGTAAAATGATATTCTCTGTTTGGTCTATTGACCCGTCATTTATGAGAATACATTCCCAATCAATAATGGATTGTGATAAAACGGATTGTATCGTGTTCAATAAATACTTCTCGTCATTATAACAAGGTATAATGACGGAAACTTTAGGTTTACTATCCATTCGTTGTATTTATCAAGCCTAGTGTATAATTCACATTACTCATTTCCATTTTTCCTAATAAACGTGAATATTCGTATTAGCTACGATTCAATACATTTTTTTAATGTTCGTAAATATTTCATTCCCCACCTCCTATCTGGTTCCATATAATTTCCTTCTGCCCATTCATTCCATGACTTTATAAAAATAATTTTATGTTCTGGCTCCTTATCTTTAATTATATCAATTGCTTTATTAACATGCTTCTCAAATAAAGTAGGAGTTGAATCATGTATAACCAAGCCTTCGTGTCCACTTCGCGGGGTATGATCCCACCCAGGAATAATACTAGGGTATATATTTCCTTTACGGTCTTCTTCATTGATAAAATACTTAGACATTTCTTTATATGAATAAATCAAAGGCATGGATCGGAAAATCTTATTAAAGTATGCGGTAGCTTTTTGAACAAACGAACGTTGTAAAAAAAAATCATTCATTCTAACAATATTTAAAGCGTCTACCCCGCTAGCCATTATATCGGCATTACTAATTGTGGAATCATTTTTATGACCCACAAAATATATTCCCTCTAATCCATTCTCGACTGCCAACCTTCGCCACGTCTCTATAAAAACTTTGACTTCGGGATCCGCTATAGGCTTATAAATCATAAAGATAGGCTTTCCATCAACCGTTAAATATCTTTTATCTTTAAATACCGGCAGTATTTCATTGAAATGTGCTGTGTAATCTTCAACTCCAGGGTATAATTGTTCTAATAAAAGATTTCTGTTTTTTAATCCGTGAGCGAAACCTTTCCAAGATTCATTAGCCCATGCTAAACAAAACGGAAAATCGGGCTCCCCTGAGGCGAACACTTCATTAAATGGACGTTCAATTAATCTTTTGCCATTGCCAAACCAATAATGCCAATAACAGAATCCCTCAACCCCATGTTCTCGCGCCATATCGGCCTGTGCTTTTCTAGTTTCCGGAACTCGAAGATCATAATATCCTAAATCAGCAGGTACTCTTGGCTGATAATGTCCTTTGAATAATGGCTTTGCTTTCCCTACATTTGCCCATTCCGTAAAGCCTTTACCCCACCATTCATCATTTTCAGGAATGGGATGAAATTGTGGCAAGTAAAAAGCTATCACTCTTGCTTTTTTTTCCATAGTTATTGCATAAACTTATTCTATCCAATGGATTATTGCTTCTTTAATTAAGACTATCATAATATTGAATTAATTTATCACCAAATACTCGCTCCGAGAATTCACTTTTAGCATACCTGTAAGCATTATCCCTAACAATATTAAAGCTATTCTCGTTATTGACGATACCGTTCATATAGTCTATAAGTTCATCTATGGAATTGTATAAAAAACCTGTTTCCCCATGACTAATAACTTCAGATGTTCCACTATCATTAAATCCAAAAACGACACAAAAATTAAACATAGCCTCTATTGTTACTCGTCCTAGTCCTTCATTTCTTGAGCACATTAATAATGCTCGGGATTTTGCCATTAAATCATCTATATCACTTCTAAATCCTAAAAAACAGATACGATCAACCATATTCATTTCTTTTACTTGCCTTAATAAGTAACTCTTGTAATTCTCATTTCCTCCTCCAACTACTAATAACTTATAATCAGAGTAATTTAACGAAAATTTGTAAAAAGCCTCGATTGCCTCCTCTATTCCCTTATTTTTACTTACTGAGCCGCAAAATAAAAAATATTTTTCTTTTGATACTGGACTTGAATACTTTGGTTCTTTTCTTATTGCATCTCGCAATGTTAAAGAATTTCCTTCTAAATTAAAAGCTTTACAAATACCTTCTGAAATACAAATAATATTTTTACTTTTTCTAATTTTATTTTTATATTTTTTCAAACCATCAAAAACATAGAGACCGTGATTAGGATGAATGTATTCTCTCAAATGAATTACATGATGTATATTTTTAACGCGAGCCAATTTTTTACCAATAGAGACTACACTGGAATTAGAATGAATGATGTTAATTTTTTTAAGTTCGACAATTTCACTCAATTTCTTTAAAGCAAGGGAATTTGTAATTACCTTAAAACAACGTCTTAAAATGTTTTTAATGTAAACTACTGGTCCATCTACTTTTGGACATAACTCGTTTTTAAAGTAAACAATATGATATTCCCATTCCCTTTCTTCAAAAATTTCACAAATTATTCCTCTCTCGGGAAAAACAACAGTTACATAAACACCTTTTGATTTTAATGAAGACACAGCATTTATTAATGATTGATTAGCTCCGTATGCTAGGGCATCATGAGCTATGAACAATATTCTTTTCTCCATGATTACAAAAATATAATATTAAAATTATCTTAACTTGCTTCGAATAAATATTAAATTATAAATAACTCTTAGTACTATCATAGGACAATTAACTAATACATTTAAAATTCCTTGGTTTTTTATGGTTAATAATAACAACTCCCATCTTTCTGCAGAACTGACCTTCAGTTGATTTCTATTATTATCAATCAACCAATAATTTGTTAAATGGCACCCTAAAAATAGAGTCTTATTATATTCCGCGACATATTTTTTATCATAGAATGCCTCAATAAAAAGTCTTGTTCTACGTATATAAACTCTATAATCCCAACCTACCTCATCGTTATAAGACTCAATAAGGTTTTTATCTATAAAAACACAAACAACATCTTCATTCCGTTGCACATATTTTAAAACCATAATAATTGTACCCACCATACTCGATAGATTATTATAATAATCCTGCAAAGAAGATTTGAGTTTTTCCATATTATATAAGCAAGAAGACATTGTAAAAGAACTGGAAAAAACGGTTGGACTCTTGAATTTCTTAACAAATTCTTTAAAGCCAGTTGTTTTAAAAGAAATGCCGTTGCAAAAATTCAAAAATACTACTTCTGAGTTTTCATACAACTCCTTAAAAAGGGTATCAATCGCATCTTTTTTAATAATATCGTCATCAGATAAAGTCCATAACCACTTGGTTTTACAATTTTCGAAGCACCTAGCGATATTAGCATCTGCACCAACATTTATGCTATTTGTTATCAATGTAAACTTTTCTAACTCTTCTTGAGAAAAATAACTTTTCACAGAAGGCACTGAACAGTTATCATAAACGACCAAATTTGCACGTCCATCTACTAATTGCGGCAATAATAGTCTTACTTGCTTTTGTATTTCCTCTGGTCTATTATATGTAGGAATAGCAATTGTTAAAATTGGCTGTTCTATTTGCATTATTTGTCAATCTTTAGTATTTAATATTGAATTATGCCATTCATTTTTCTTTATTGAAAATGTAAAATAAGTCCACACAAAACTTGCAATTGTCAATATCATATATCCCATCGTAATACCCATTACACCAAAATAATGACCTAAACCAACAGTAGACGCACAACAAAGCCCACCCATAACAATACTTTGTAATAACATAGGTTCTTTTTTATGACAGCGCAAATATGTTGCCCACGACCCAATAATATGATTTAACATAATTGGGATTATCATAAAAAACATTGGTAAAAGAGGGAGGAATCGGTCGGCGAAGTTTTTACCGTTAAGTTTTATATCGAAATAGCGAAAAATGAAAATGATAACAAAAAATAGTGAAAGTGCAAGAATATTCAAAACTAATGACTGAACCAATGTTGTATTAAATAAACCATCTAATTGTTTGTAATCTTTTTGCGCAATCAATCTCGAAAACATCGGTACTTTGGTAGAAATCCAACTGAAAGCCAACGAAAAAATAGAATTCAACACTGTTAATGTCATTCCCATTTGACCTGCAACAATAGCACCTTCGGTTGCAAAAAGAACTGGATTGAAAAGTTGAAAGATGAAATAACCGCTTATCCAACTCAATGCTATTTTCCATTGAAAAGGAAAAATCTCCGATAAATAATTTACCTTCCACTTGTCTTTTTTTTCCCAAACAAAAGTCAATAATTTCATCTTAGAACTAAGCACTATCCAAGCAGGCACAATTGCAAAAGCTAAAATAGCAGCTACGGGACTTGAATACAATTTAAATCCCATAGAGAAGAAAATCAAAACCAAAGAAAGTTGAACAATTTGTTGGAAAAGTCTAATTTTCGCAACTTCCTTAACTTGGCCTAATCCTTCAAAAAAAGCCAATATAGGTGATATCATCAGAGATAACGAGGTAGTGATACTCAATATAATCCATGGGTTTTGCCATTCGACAAATGTATCATTTTTACCAAATTCACCAAAGAAAAAGTACCCTGAGATTAAAAGTCCAAAAAGTAACAATATCGCAATCACTCCAAACCATTTTACAGTAAACCGTAATAAAGAAGATAATCTTGAACTTGATTCTGCAGAACCTCTGAAACTACTTCTGTCATTCCAAATCAAATTAGCATTTTCATGTGCAACAAACTGAGTAATAATACCTGAAAGCCCCAATTCAAAGAAAATCTGAATAGCTAATATACTTCCGAAAGTATAATAATAACCTTGTTCAACTGTGGATAAATTTTTGGCAATAAATATTAGAGTTACTACTCCCCCACCTGCCTGAATAACTCGCGACAGTAATGTAAAAGTAATAGCCCCGTCTATTCCAAACTTATTTGCACCTTTCTTTATTAATTCAATCACATTATGGATTTATATAGTCTCTAATAACTTGTGCTATATAATCATAATGGCTTTCATTCAAACCCGGCCAAACGCCCAACCAAAACGATTGATTCATAATAATGTCGGTATTGGTTAAATCACCAACAACACGGTGCTCAATATTAGCATAACCTGGTTGACGCAAAATATTTCCTCCAAATAATAAACGAGTACCAATTTTTTTCTCTTCTAGATGCTGTACTAACATATGTCGATCGGCAGAATCTCCTTCTCTTAATGTTAATAAAAATCCAAACCAAGAGGGATCGGAATTTGGTGTTGGTTCTGGCAGAATAAATATCTCTTCAAATTCTTTCATTCGCTCATATAAAGCTGTATAGTTTTCTCTTCTCTTTTGTACAAAAGCATCAATCTTTTTTATCTGAGATACTCCAAATGCAGCTTGCATATCAGTAACCTTTAAATTGAAACCTATATGAGAATATGTATATTTATGATCATAACCATAAGGTAGTGTACCTAATTGTTGCTCAAAGCGACATCCACAGGTATTATCTTTTCCTGGTTCACAATAACAATCTCTTCCCCAATCTCTAAAGCTTTCTGCTAGTTTAGCTAATACAGGATTATTCACGATTACAGCTCCTCCTTCTCCCATTGTAATATGATGAGCAGGATAAAATGAAACAGTAGATATATCACCAAATGTTCCTGTTTTCTGCCCTTTATAAGTCGCTCCTAATGCATCACAATCATCTTCAACCACCCAAAGATTGTATTTTTTAGCAACTCTCATGACCTCATCTAAATCAAAAGGATTCCCTAATGAGTGGGCAATCATAATAGCTTTCGTCTTAGGACTGACCGCTGCTTCAATCATTTCCGATTTCACATTATGGGTATCAACATCAATATCAATAAATACAGGTATTGCGCCAAATTGAATCATTGGATTAACAGTCGTAGGAAATCCTGCGGCTACAGTAATCACCTCGTCCCCTGGCTTAATAGCTCTTTCACCAAGCTTAGGAGAGGTCAATGCATAAAATGCCACTAAATTTGCGGAAGAGCCTGAGTTAACTAGTAGAACTTTATTTGCACCAAAATATTCAGCGAAATCGTGTTCAAATTTATTAGCGAAACGCCCTGCAGTTAACCATCCATCTAATGCAGCATCAACCCCTAACAAGATATCCTCTTCATCCAATACCTTTCCTGTAACAGGGATATAATTTTCACCGGCAATAATAGATTGTGTAGTTCTCTTTTTAGCTATTTCCCTTAAACTTGTCTCAAGAGCAGAGTCTTTAATATTCTGTAACATGTATTGTAAATAAAATAAAACTGAAAAATAAATTTAGGTTCCTTCCATCTCTATAGGCTTTGCAAAGGGTTCCATTTCAGTAATGGGTCTTCCAAAAGCTATCTTTGGATAGGTGTTTGTATGAGGGTCTATCATCACTTGCAATAATTGTGGCTGGTCTTGATTTTCTTCCTTCCATAACCATTCTATCGCATCTTGGACTTCTCCTGAGTCTTCAATTGTCTTTGCACTAATACCATAAGCAATAGCAACCTTCGTAAAGTTTGGAGCATCATATCCCCAATAGGTAGATTGGTAACGTGATTCAAAGTAACTATCTTGAAATTGTCTAATCATACCTAATGTTCTGTTATTTAAAACGATAATTTTAATAGGAAGATTGTTTCTAACTATGGTTTGTAACTCTTGAATATTAATCTGCATACAACCATCTCCAATAATTACCACGACAGGTTGTTTATTCAAAGCAACACTTGCCCCTATTCCCGCGGGTAAAGAAAACCCCATAGCTCCCATCCCTCCTGAAGTCAGGAATTGTTGATCGGCACAAAGCTCCAAAGACTGTGCTGCCCACATTTGATGACTTCCAACATCAGCCAGATAAGCCTTTGCCTTTAAAGATCCTTTTGAAAGTTGATGCATAAATTGATTCGGATTAATCCCTATCGCGTCTAGCTCTTTGGTATCTGGCCAAGTTTGCTTCAAAGCGTTAACATGATTCATCCAGTCCTTGGAAATTTCAAAAGAATTTTCACTTGCTAGTTCTGTGAATTGTTTAAAAAAGTCATTAAGGTCTGCTATTATAGGAACACAACCTTTAACTCTATTATTAATTTCTGCTTCTTCACAGTCTATATGATATATTTTTCGGTTTTCAATGAATTTAGTATCTGCTCCAGTTTGTCGGATATCTAATCTACTTCCTAAAACGATTAACAAGTCACATTCTCCAAAAGCGACATTTGCCCAACGGTTCCCATAGCTTCCTATAAAACCCACCCGTTGAGGATCATTAAATGGAATTGTATCTAAACCTAAAAGAGTGGTAATAACAGGTAACTGAGTATAATTGACAAACTCATTGAATAGTTTTTGAGTTTTGCTTGCTTTAATTCCTCTTCCTGACAGAACCAACGGTCTCTTTGCATTTTTTATGTCAGTAATAAGATCTTGTAAAATAGACTTCTCAATTTCTGCTATAATTTCTTTATTAATAGTAAAAATTTCCGGACTAATCTGTGCTCGTTGTACGTCCATTGGAATATCTATCAAAACTGGGCCTGGTCTACCTTCTAAAGAAATTCGATAGGCCCTTTCAAAAACTTCAGGAATATCGTCTGGATTTTTGATTTGGTAACAAGCTTTTGTAATTGGTTGTGCCATCGACATGATGTCTGTTTCTTGGAAACCCAATTGTCTTATTCCCCTATCTCCTTTTAATTCATGTCTATTTACTTGCCCTGTAATAAAAATTGCTGGAGTAGAATCAAAATAGCAACTGCCAATTCCAGTTAATAAATTAGTAGCTCCCGGTCCACTTGTTGCTAATGCAACGCCTGGGACTCCGGTTATTCTCGCATATCCTTCAGCTGCAAAAGCAGCCGCTTGCTCGTGATGCATCGAAATAATATTAACATCAGTCGTTTGGTTAATTGAATCCAGAATATGCGTGATCATCCCCCCCGATAATTCAAAAACACTTTTAATACCTTTTCTAACAAGAAAATCAGCAATAAAATCAGACACCTTCATAACTATTCTATTTTGATGTATAATATTTAATAATATTATGCAAAGCTACGTTAAAATCGGTAAACTCTAACCTCCCTATCTGTTTCCTAATCTTGGACATATCGCCTTCTATATGCATCGACTGGAACTGTCTATAAGGCAATGCTCCGAAATTCAATTGAAATTCAGGGTTCACCATATCTCTAATTTGTTCGATAAGAAATTTGAGTTGTATAGCATTCTCTGATGATATATTGTAAATTCCGGATTTCACGTTACCTAATAATATTTTCAACATTATATTAGCAAAGTCCTTAACATATAAATAAGCATACTTTTGATTAGCAGGCGTAAAATCCATTTCTTGATTATGACGCATTTCCTTAATCAAGGAAGGTATTAACCAATTTTCATTTTCTTTCTCTCCAAATATTGAAAAAAGTCGTAACCAAATCCAATTAATATCATTTAACTCACAAAACGTTTTAAATATTTCATGACATGCTAATTTTATTCTACCGTAAGCATTTAATGCATTGGGAATTTCATTTTCAGATATGATACCATTAGAATTTCCGTATTCTGCCTGAGATCCTAAAAAAACAAACTTATTTAAATGAATAGACTTTGCAATCTCCATTAAATCGACCAAGAAGTAAATATTCTTAATCTGCTCTGACCAATTATCCCTATCTCTTGCCTCTACACCAATCCATGCACAATGAATAATTATATCTGGTTCTTCTTGAATGATAGATTGTTTCCAATCATTACTTTCATCTATATTAATCCAATTTATTTGTTCATAGAAATCTTTACAACGCCAAGTGTCGGAAGTTAATCTTTTGAGACCAATTACCTGAAAACCATTTTGAATTAAAACTTCAGCAACATGTGATCCCAAAAAACCGGTGATGCCGGTTATTAAAATTTTATGCATTTAAATAATCCAAAATTTGATCTTTAGTTAAAAAATTAATATTTTTTCTGTCGATCCGAAACATCTTATACCATGATGTAGTTAGCTGAACAGCTTGTGATGAATTCATTTTTGGTTTCCAAGATAATTCAGTTTCTGCTTTACTTATATCAAGCTTTAATAAGCCTGCTTCATGCACCTGATCGCTTTCTTGTTTTATTTCATAGTTGCCATTGCCCCAGAAATTTATAGCTAAGTCAACCATTTCAATAACAGGTAGTGCATCTATAGAGTAAGGACCAAAGTTATATGCTTGTGCATATTTAATAGGATCTGAGGATAGTTTTGTTCCCAAAAGAAGGTAACCAACAACGGGTTCTATGACATGTTGCCATGGACGGATAGCGTTTGGATTTCGGATAGTAATGACCTCTTCCTTAATTAATGATCTTATAATGTCTGGAATTAATCTGTCTTTTGACCAATCTCCGCCGCCTATCACATTTCCAGCACGTGTAACGGCAATTGCTTTTTTATGCTCGAGATAGTTATCTAGATTGAAGAATGAATTCCGATATGAATTGATTACGAGTTCAGCACATGCTTTACTCGCACTATAAGGGTCATATCCACCGAGTCTATCGTTCTCACGATAAGGATGTATCCATTCATTATTATGGTAAACTTTATCAGTAGTAATTAATACTACAGAACATTTCTTTTTTAATTGCCTAACCGCATCTAAAATATTCGCAGTACCAATTGCGTTTACCTCAAAGGTTTCAGCAGGAATTTCATACGATAATCTAACTAAAGGCTGCGCTGCTAAATGGAATACAAAGTCAGGTTGGAAATCTAAAAGAGCTTTATGGAGACGATCTTTGTCTCTTATATCAGCAATTGTCGAAGAACATAAACTATCTCCGTCGATTAAATGATAAAGATCATCATCTGTATAAGGTGCCAATGCGTATCCAGCTATATCAGCTCCAAGAATTGACAATGTTTTTAATAACCAAGAACCTTTAAAACCAGTATGTCCTGTGACAAATACCTTTTTTCCTTTGTATGAACTTTCTAATGTTTTAAACATAGCTATTTGAACTACCAAATTTTCCATTCAGCCTTATTGGCTATCCAATTCTCTTCCAATTCAACCTTGTCTCTTAAGGTATCCATTGGCTTCCAAAAACCTTCATGTTGGTAAGCAACCATTTCTCCATCAGAAGCCAGCTTTTCCATAGGATCTCTTTCAAATATGGTTGAATCATTATCAATATAATTAAACACTTCAGGTTCACAAACAAAGAAACCACCATTGATCCAAGAGCCGTCACCCTTTGGCTTTTCAAGAAAAGAATGAACTTCATTGCCTTCTTTAATATCTAAGGCGCCAAAACGTCCAGAAGGTTGTACTGAAGTTACTGTACAAAGTTTACCTTTTGATTTATGAAATTCAACTAAAGACTTTATATCAACATTGGCTACTCCATCACCATAGGTCAGCATAAAAGGTTCATTACCAATATGAGATTGAATCCTTTTTACACGTCCACCAGTCATCGAATCATTTCCGGTATCCACCAAAGTAATTTTCCAAGGCTCCGCTTGATTGTCATGCATCTTAATGGAATTGTCACTTAGATCGATTGTTAAATCTGATTTGTGCAAGAAGTAATTTGCAAAAAACTCTTTAATAACATATCCTTTATAACCTAAACAAACTACAAAATCATTATACCCATAAGAAGAATATATTTTCATAATATGCCATAAGATAGGCATACCACCTATTTCAACCATGGGTTTCGGTTTCACAACTGTTTCTTCTGATAAACGGGTACCTAAGCCTCCTGCAAGGATAACAACTTTCATATAATTTTTAGCTTTCTATTTCAATACAAACATCCTCCGAAATTGGATGACTGCAACATAATAAATATTCATTACTTAAAAGATCTTCTCTCTCTTTTGTTAACCCAATCATTCTCAAACTACCTGATTTTACAATCCCTTTACAAGTACTACAATTACCCGTTTGGCAAGAATATGGCAATTCAAGTCCAGCATCTAAAGCCGATTCTAAAATGCTTTTGCCTTTTATTACTTCAAGTATGTGTTTCTGATTCTTAAAAATTAATTCGATCTTATGAGTTTTAATATCTTCAAAGTCTTTCGGATTTTTGATTAATTCAAAATCTTCGGAAAGAATCTCCGAATCATTTACATTCAAACTATAAAGCGCTTCCCTAACAGACTCTTTTAATCCCACAGGACCGCAAATATAATGCAAGGTATTAGTAAGATCGTATTGGTGAAGGATCGAAAGTACTTTATCCTTGTTAATCCTGCCTTGAACCAAATAAGGTATTTCCTCATTCACTGAAAGCTGGGTATGAAAGTGCCACACTTTAAAGCGGTTTGAATAATTTTCAATTAATTTATTTATCAAAGATAAAAATATTGTATTTTCATGATTACGGTTACCATAAACCAGGGTTACATTAGCAATAGATTCAGTGTTTAATAATTGTTTAGTAATAGATATCAAAGGTGTAATGCCACTGCCAGTACCCCATAAAAACACTTGATTAATATTTTCACGTTGATTATAAATAAAATCCCCCATGGGTTGCATTACTTCTATGCTATCTCCTTCTTTTACAACATCATGGATATAGTTTGAAACTATGCCATTAGGAACACGCTTAATGGTTACTTCAAGGAAATCATCGATAGAAGGTGTTGAAGAAAAGGAATAAGGCCTAATGTATCTACGCCCGTTAATACGAAACATCAAAGTCAAATATTGCCCAGCGAGATATTTGACTTTCCTTAAAGCAGGCTGTTTAAAACATAAGGTTATAGTATCCTCTGTTTCGCTTTTAATTTCAACAACTTTTAATGTATAGGTAATCATGACTAAGACATTACTGCTTGGAAAATCCTTCTAATTAACAATGCAAATACCGTTAAAAATCCAAACAGAATGCCACCTAATACAATTCCCTTTGCCTTACCAAAGCGTTCTTTTTTTAAAGGCAGAACGGGTTCATCAATAACTTGTATTAAAGGAGTTTCTTGTCTTAAAGATATTTTAGCCAATTCCAAATTCTTGACTAACTCAGTCAAAATTGCTTGATTGGCTTGTACATCAACCTGCTTTTTAGAAGATGGTACATTCAATACTTGCCTCGCGGGATTCGAATTAGGATTAGCATCTAGAGCGACTGCAACTCCACCTATTGCAGCATTCAATTCTCTACGTACCGAATCGGTTTGATGCTGCAATACACTTACGTTTTCCAATGATTTTTTAGTTTTAGTTTCAATGTAGAAATCATTGACATTTTGGACTAATATTTCCGTAAAGTCTTTTGAAAAGGCTTCATTGGTACTAGTAGTAGATACTTGGATTAAGCTAGTTTTTTTATCGGGTTTGGAAACTTTTACGTTCTTCTCTCTAATAGAATTCACAATCTGTCCCATAATGGAATCGTGATGCAAAGTAAACTGTTCCCTTGGAATTGAAAAAGAAATGGCTGCCAATTGTGGTTTTTTGTTCCAATCGTTTCTTAAGTCATTAAAGGCAATATAGCGTTCAATTAATAAGGAATCATTCTGAGAGGATGCTGTCAATAAGGTTTTGGTAAGCATCGATCTTGACTTATAAATTTCAAAGATATTCTCTCCTTTAAAAAGGCCATCACCGCTAGCCCCACCTCCTAAATTGAAACCCGCCATTGCCGCTAACCCTCCTAAATTCCCCAAACCACCAACTCCTTCTTCCTCCAAAACAAAGGTTAATGGAGCGATGTAGGTTGGTTTTTTATAAATAGAATAAATTAATCCTAGTCCACCGCCAATTAAGCCCGCAATCAAAATAATGAGCCATTTGGAAAGAAGATAGCGCCACCATTCTTGGATTTTGATGATGAGTTCTTTTAGAGAAATTTCATCGTCATTTACAGAAGTATTATGAGTAGAATTTGTATTCATTTATATTTTTAATAATCTATTGAGATGCCTCGTAAACTCAGCATGACAAACATTTATATTTTTAATGTTCTATTATATAGATGCTTCGTATACTCAGCATGACAGTATTTTAGAAATGACAAATTAATTTACTTCAATATTGAAAAAATCATTACTGTCATAGATACAATAGCAGAACTAATGCCTACCCATCCTTGTGCACTAAGTTTTTCTCTTGGTGCGCGCTTAGGTACAAATATTTCTGCACCCGGCTTTACATCTGGGTAGCTTCGGATAAACAGAAAACTACTCGGAGCATCAACTGTACCATTTGCATATTGTATATAAGCGCCCTTCTTACTCCCATTTAGGGTAAAACCCCCAGCTCCTTTTACATAAGCCTTGAAGCTCTTGCCTTTTTGATAAACAATATTATTTGGTCTTAAAACTTCCCCAGTTACCTTTACCGTTTGCAAAGTCTTAGGAACCTTGATGATATCACCGTCTTCAAGAAATAAGTCGAAACGTGATTTAGGTCGTTCCAAGATTTTATCAAGGTTAATACCTACCAAGTCAGATGAAACGATTTCTTGTAACTCGATCGTTGTTACATCCTCCCCTTCTCTTTTAATTGGAACATTGCTTCCAACTTCAGATAAGCGTTGCATATTCAGCATTTTCTGCTCATTCTCGGCTTTAATTTTTTCTTCAGCTAACCAAGTCTCAATGTCCAACTCATCATCTGTTCCCAACTCTGCAATGGCTTTCTTTCTAGCACGCTTTGCTTCTTCTTCTTTTTGCTTAGTCTCTTCGCTTGGTCTTGTCAACGAAGCCCCCTCTGCATAGGCAAAGGCGGTTAATCCCCCAGCACGTGCAATAATATCGGATATCCGTTCGTTCTTTCTTGTAATGGTATAAGTTCCAGGGTAACGCACTTCGCCTTCCAGCTTCACCTGCATCTGCAGTTCATAACCACTTTCCGTACGAATAGATACAATATCAAAAGGGCGCAAGACAAAGTCAGAATCTTCAACCTTTAAATCTTTATCTATTTTAATAGTAAAAACTTCTGCCGCTGGTGCTGAAGTGTTATTGACATCAATCTTATCAATCCTTCTAGCAATTTCAATTCGATCTGGTGAGGCACCATCTTTAAATCCACCAGCCATCTGAATCAGACTTCCTACTGTCATATTCTCAGCATAGGCAAAAGTATCGGGCTCGCGCACTTCTCCCTGGATAGTCACTTTATATTCATCCTTTAAATCGGTTATGGAAGAAATTTGAATCACATCTTCTTTCTTTAAAGGAATGTCAGGGTCGATTCCTGCAAGAATATTGGATACATTAAAAGAAAGCTGCTCAGACTGCAAATCAGGTTTTAATCGCAAAATATAGCCTCTGTTTAAAAAAGCATCTTCCGTGACACCATCCGCTTTTTTAATCAACATAGAAAGACTAAGCCCCGGACTAAGTTCATACTCGCCAGGTCTAAATACAGATCCATTAATGCTCACCCGATTTTCAAAACGATCCAAGATCCTAGATACGGTAAATTTATCGCCACTTTTTGGCTCGTACTGCCCAAATTGGCTTGCCAATACATCTTCAATTCGTCTTTCGATTCCAGTAGTTTTTACTACTTTGACGCGTCCCTGATAAGCGTTCTCAGTAAAACCTCCAGCATAGCTTAATAAGTCGTTAAAGCTTTCGCCAGGTTTTACTTCAAAAAATAAAGGCCGTTTTACTTCGCCAGTTAATTCAACCCTCGATAAATAAGGCGGTACATAGATTACATCTTGATCTTGTAAAGTAATATTATTTTCTAAACTACCTCTCACCAGAAAGTCGTAAACATCTAATGTAGCAAGCTGTTTACCGTTTCGAATAATCCTAATATCTCTTAAGCTACCATGCTCTGTTGGTCCACCGGAAGTATACAAAGCATTAAAAACGGTTGCAATGGAAGGCAGAGTATAAGTACCCGGCTGTACCAACTCCCCCGACAAAATCACGCTAATACTTCGAATATTGCTCAGCGTAATACTTACTTGAGTATTCCCACTTGAAATTCCGGAATAGATAGTAGATAGTCTGTTTTTTATTCTTGAAGTGGCAGCTTCTATAGTTGCACCACCGACAGAAACTACTCCAATATAAGGTATATTGATATTGCCTTCTGGACTCACCGTCAACTGGTAACTTGCTTCCGAATTGCCATAAATCTCTATCATGAGCTCATCGCCCGTCCCGATAATATAATTCTTAGGGGTAGCAATTTCTAAATTGGGTTGAAATTGTGGATTCGCATTTTTAAATAAGGAAGCTCCAAAGATTTTCGTTTTTAATACTTCCAAAGCTTTTTCGGCTTCGGTGCGGGTATCTATTGGTCGCTGTCGTTCACTGGTATCCTGCACTGTTCTTACCGTCGAAGAAGTCGCAGCCGTGCCATTTGTAAGTTTCGGCTTAGCTCCTGGACTTGTTTTTTTCAAGTCGTTGACACGTTTACGAAGTTTCTGTACTTCGGTACTGGACATGCCCTTTGATAATGCTACCTGCTCTAATTCGGCTTCGGTAAGGCCAGCAGATTCAACCTGTTGCAAAAATTGCCGCACCTGTGCATCAGATAACTCATCAACACGAACATTTGACATGTCCTGACTGTAAGTGTGCTGATATCCTAAAAATAGAAAAGAGAAAATGAATAGACTTGAAAGTAAAACTTTTCTTTGCATAGATTAAAATCTCATTGATTAGGCCAACAATAGCATTATTTATACTGAGAGACAAAGAAACGGTTTTTTTCCGGGAAAACATAGAGGGTTTTCTTTTTTAAGAACTAGCAGCAGTCAACCTATTGCTTTCTGTAAAGGATACTTCCACCTCTTTGTCAAGCTTTTCATAGATGGAATTCATACTTACAAATTCAGGAACAATCTGTTTCATCTTAAGAACAACATCTTCGTTCTTATGCAAACTATTGATCTCAAGTAATTCATTTATTGACCGACGAGTCTCTTCGAATGAATAACTTATCACTTTGGCAATATTGATGTCCTTATGATGAGTAGCTAAAGTTTGTTCTTCTGAAGCAAGGAGCTCTTCATAAAGTTTTTCACCCGGTCGTAAACCTGAATAAACAATCTTGATGTCTTTGTTTTCTTCATAACCGGCAAGTTGGATCATCTTTTTTGCCAAATCCACTATCTTAACGGGTTTCCCCATATTAAATACATAGATTTCACCGCCCCTACCCATGGTTCCAGCCTCTAAAACCAATTGAACAGCTTCGGAGATTGTCATGAAAAACCTAGTGATCTCCGGATGAGTAACCGTAACAGGTCCTCCTCTTTCGATTTGTGAACGAAAACGGGGTATAACAGACCCATTGGAACCTAAAACATTACCGAAACGGGTGGTGATAAACCGAGTTTTATTACCGGGTATCCCATTTAATGATTGTATGTAAATTTCGGCTAAGCGTTTGGATGCCCCCATCACGTTAGTTGGGTTCACAGCTTTATCTGTAGAGATCATTACAAATTTATCGACCTCAAACTGCATGGACAGGTCGGCAACTATTTTCGTACCGCCTACATTAACCGATATGCCTTCGAAGGGGTTGTTCTCAATTAACGGTACATGTTTATAAGCAGCCGCATGAAAAACAACTTCTGGACGACAAACTGTAAATAGCTTGAACATTCGATTATAATTACAAACGTCCAAAAGAACTATTTCAATATTAATTTCTGGATATCGATCTTCAATCTCTAGCTGAATATCGTGCAAAGGAGATTCAGCATGATCACAAAGTATAAGTAAAGAAGGATTATAGCTTGCCACTTGCCTTACAATTTCAGAACCAATTGAACCGGCGGAACCAGTTACCAAAACTCTTTTTCCAAAAAGATCTTCTTTAACCTTTTCCTGATCAATTTTTATAGGCTTCCTTTGCAGTAAATCTTCAATACGCAGCGTTTTTATTTGCTTTTTATCAAGTTTTCCTGATAACCAATTCTTTGTTGGAGGGATGGTTAATACCTTTATTCCTAGACGGATAGCTCGTTCAATTACGACCGTCTTAGCACGATCGTCTAAGTCCTCATTTACAATCAAAAGTTGATCAATATCTCTACTCTCTTTTAATTTACCGAGATCTTTGACATGGTATACCTTTTTCTGTTGCAAATAACTATTTAACATTTGGCGATCAGTGTCAATAAAACCCTCTACAATATAATTGATATTTGAATCAGTTTCGAGGGCTTGCTTTACCAGTATGGCATTTTTATCGGATCCATAAATCAGTACCCGGTGGATTTCTTTATTAGCCATTCGACGGGCTAAAAGGATATAAAGAGACTTTGAAAATAGACGAAAAATCACCAATAAAGAAGAGCAGACAAAAAAGTTAACAAACAATATTCTATATAATGGTAAATAACCACTATCGATTAGGGAAGTTCCAAATAACCAAATGAAGAAAAGGAATAATGCCGAAAAAATAAAGGTTACATAGAAAACTCGAAAAAGGTCAACGGTATTAGAAAAACGTAATAAACCAGTATGCAATCTCCCCAAATAAATTACTGGAAATGCGACCAAACAAATAGATAAAGTGTATTTAAAATACTGAGTAAAACTAAAACTATTATAAAAAACACCTTCGACAATATAAAAGGAAATGGAAAACGCAACGAAGACGATAAATAAGTCGACCAATAAAATAACGATGGGGTGAATATGCCTACCGCTCAATAAAAAATCTTTGACAATATCAACAATATTATAATTGGAAGCTTTGACTTTATTCATAAAAAAAGTGTCTTTAACTTACAGTTCCACCAAAATGCATACCAATAATATTAATTTAGGCTCAAAACCCCGAATGGCAATGTATATTTGGTAAATATAAGGATTTTACATTAACAAAAAGTAAAAGTTTATAACTGTGAAATAAGAAAGACCTTGACATTCGACTTTCAAAACGGCGTCTAAACCAGGTCGGAAGTTACACTATGTGTAAATATTCCCCACTTTATGTAAAATTTAAAAATTTTGAATATAATAAGACGTATAAATAAATAACGCTTAAAAGAAAATTTATTTCCTTTAAGCGTTACGTTGTGAAAGATTATTCCTTTATCTGTAGGAATAAAAAGAAGAAGATATGCCCAAATTTTAATTATCTTTCAATTGAGCTTGGATAAGGTTCTTAGGCTCTAATAAAACATCAAGCTGATCTTGAGGTATTAAATTTCTTTCTCTAATGAGTTCTAATATATTTCTGTTATTCGTTAATGCCTCCTTTGACAAATCTGAACATTCTTCATAACCCAAGTAAGGGCTCAAAGCAGTAAGGATACCTAGACTATTGTGAACGGAATTCAAACATAATGTTTCATTAGCAGTTATCCCGTTTATACATCTTTCTCTCAAAGTTTCAATACCATTTTCTAAAATTTTTAGAGACTCAAAAATACTGTTAGCAATCACAGGTTCGAAAGCATTTAACTCCAACTGTCCAGCCTCCGCGGCTAAACTAACCGTTAAATCATTACCCAACACTTTAAAAGCAACCTGATTAACCACCTCGGGAATAACGGGGTTAATTTTTCCCGGCATTATGGAAGATCCAGGTTGTGCAGAAGGAAGATTGATCTCATTGAAACCTGCTCTTGGTCCAGAAGACAACAATCTTAAATCGTTACATATTCTTGATAATTTAATGGACAATCGCTTAAGTGCAGAAGAAAACGAAACAAATGCGCCCATATCTTGGGTAGCTTCAATTAAATCTTCAGCTTTTACTATATCCAGTTGACTGTATTCAGCTAAATATTCAACTACATAAGGTGTGTACTTTGGGGAAGTATTAATACAAGTACCAATTGCAGTACCACCCATATTTACTTCCAAAAATTGAGTAGCAGCGCTTTCTATATAAGAAACTTCTTTTTTTAAAGTAGTTGCATAGGAAGAGAAAGTTTGACCCAGTGTCATAGGTACCGCATCTTGAAGTTGCGTTCTTCCCATCTTTAATACCCCTTTGAACTCCTCAGCCTTTTTCTCCAGACTCTCAATCAACAGCTTCAACTCGTTGATCAACGGATCTTTTGCAAAAACAATCGCGAGTTTAAGTGCGGTAGGATATGCATCGTTCGTAGATTGAGACATATTTACATGGTTGTTGGGATGGCAATATTTATACTCACCATATTGATGTCCCAAAATTTCCAGCGCTTTATTTGCAATCACTTCATTGAAATTCATATTAGTTGAGGTACCTGCCCCTCCTTGGATCATATCTACAACGAAGTGTTCTGAATTGTCGCTTTCAATTAAACTATCGCATGCAGCAGAAATAGCATCAGCAATAGTAGCATTTAAGTAACCCGTTTTCTTATTGGCTTGAGCAGCCGATTTCTTAACAATCACAAAAGCTTTAATTAATTCAGGGTAGCTACCGATAGTAACACCTGTAATATTAAAATTCTCTTTTGCCCGCTGTGTTTGGATTCCATATAACGAAGTATTGGGAATTTCTCTGTATCCCAGTAAATCATGCTCCTCCCGTGTGTTCAATTTATTTTCCATGCAAATTTGTATTTTCTTCTTTTTCTGTAATAGGCCGCTAATTTATTCACTTTTATTGATATTTCAATAAAAATGAATAAATATTTTAAAAAAAACAACAAACTCTTGTTTAATTTAC
>CAVOLQ010000001.1:0-959349 GCA_963696875.1 uncultured Sphingobacteriaceae bacterium | reverse complement strand
GCAGCCGGTACTTCGGCGTGATCGTCGGTGGCGGGCTGCTCTATCTCGTCGTCGCCGCGCGTGCGGCTGGGCAAGCTGTTCGGCACGACGACGTGGCCGGTGACGTACGAGATGGAGACGCATCCTGAGCGGCTCGTTCGGGATGTTCATCGTCGTCATCATCGCGTTCTACTCGGGCGAGCTGATCTGGGCCGAGCGCGACGTGAAGCTGAACCAGATCTACGACGCGACGCCGGTGCAGAACGCCGTCGTGTTCCTGGCGAAGTTCGCGGCGCTGGCGAGCGTCATCCTCGCGCTGCTCTGGCGTGACGATGGTCGCCGGGATCGCGACGCAGGCGGCGCACGGCTACTACCGCTTCGAGATCCCGCTCTACCTGCGAGTCGCTGCTCGGCGTTCGCTTCGTCGACTTCCTGCTCATCGCCGCGCTCGCGATGACGATTCACGTCGTGGTGAACCACAAGTACGTCGGCCATCTCCTCGTCATCCTGGTGTACGTCGGGATCGGGCTGCTAGCGCATCTGGGCTCGAGCACAACCTCTTTCAGTATCGGATCGGACTCCGGGTACATCGCTACTCCGACATGAACGGCTGGGGGCCGTACGTCTGGCCGTTCTTCTGGTGGAAGCTGTACTGGGGCGCGTTCGCGCGTGCTGCTGCTCGTCGCGGCGTATCTGTACTGGTGCGCGGCGAGGAGACGGGCTTCGCGGTGCGCACGCGTCTGGCGCGCGGCGCGGTTCGGCCGGCCCGCGACGCGGTCGGCGGCCGCGGCGGCGCTGGTCTTCGTCGGCGTCGGCGGCATTCATTTTCTACAATACGAATGTTCTGAACATCTACCGCTCCAGCAAAGCGGAGCGGCATCTGCGCGCCGAGCGGAGCTGCTGTACAAGCGCTTCGAGCACGCGCCACAGCCGCGCATCACCGGCGTCACGATCCAGGTCGACCTGTATCCTCGGCCGCGGCGACGCGGTGATCACCGGGCAATACGTGCTGCGCAACAAGACCGCGGCGCCGATCGACTCGATCCATCTCGGCATCGACGAGGAGCTGGACATCCGGTCGGCTCGATTTCGACGGCGGGACCACGCAGGTGCTCGACGATCAGCCGCGCCAGTTCCACATCTACCGGCTGGCGCAGCCGCTCGCGCCGGGCGATTCGCTCGTCATGCGCTTCGTGCTCGCGCGCTGTGCACGCACGGCTTTCCCGAACCGAGATCACCGACAACTCGATCGCCGGCAACGGAACGTTCCTCGAGAATGCGCATGTTCATGCCGGCATCGGCTACGACGCGCGCGTCGAGCTCACCGACGACGACGCGCGGAAGAAGGAGCAGCTGCCGCCGCGGCCGCGCATGAACGTCGCCGACCGACCCGTCGACCTGGGCGACGAACTACATCAGCCACGACGCCGACTGGATCACGTTACGACGCCACCGTGAGCACCGACGCGGATCAGCTCGGCGATCACGTCGGGCTACCTGCAGCGGGAGTGGGTCGAGAACGGCCGTCGCTACTTCCACTACAAGATGGACGCGCCGATCCTCAACCTCTGGGCGTTCCAGTCGGCGCGGTACGCGGTGAAGCGCGACAAGTGGCACGACGTCGACATCGAGATCGACTACCACCCGGCGCACGCGTACAACGTCGACCGGATGATCGCAGGCGGTGAAGAAGTCGCTCGACTACTACACGACGCAACTTCGGGCCGTACCAGTATCACCAGTTGCGCATCGTCGAGTTCCCGCGCTACGCGGCGTTCGCCCAGTCGCTGCCCGAACACCATCCCGTTCTCCGAGGCGATCGGCTTCATCGCGCGCGTCGAGAAGCCCGACGGACGTCGACTATCCGTTACTACGTGACCGCGCACGAAGTGGCGCACCAGTGGTGGGCGCACCAGGTCATCGGCGCGGATGCGCAGGGGTGACAGTATCTTCAATCCAACGGAACATCTCAAGACGTTAAAAGCAAAAAAACGAAAGAATGGCTAGTTATTTTCTAACTAACAAAGCTGTTGAAGACTTATCCAAAATTTGGAATTATACCTATGAAATATGGTCAGAGAGTCATGCAGATCGATATTATAATTTATTGCTTGACTCTTGCCATAAATTATCTCAAGCTCCTAATTTGGGAAAAAGATATGAGAACATTAATAACGGCCTATTGGGATATAGAACAGGTCGTCATATTATCTTTTACAGAGAAATGGAAGCAAGCAAAATTGAAATTGTCAGAATAATGCATGGGAGAATGGATTTAAAATATAGAATCCGCGAGTAAATTGCTTTAAAATTACAACCTACAAGGAAACTGGAAAACTACGAATGAACTTTCAAGATTAGGGGAAAATACTTGCGCCCGAACAATGAAAATGTTATCCGCAGCTTTATAAAACAAAGAAGATGAAAGAAACGATTTTGATCACCGGGGGTCATGGCCTGATAGCGGGGAGACTAGCAGAAAAGCTTAATAAAAACTATGAAATTAGATTTCTGACTAGAAATAAGCAAAAACAAAATGATTTTGAATGGGATGTTGAGAAGGGTACTATTGAATTAGAATCATTAATTGGGATTCATCACATCATTCATTTGTCGGGAGCCAATATTGCTGAAAAACGCTGGACCAAAAAGAGAAAAATGGAAATCATTTCTAGTCGAGTAGACACTGCCAAACTACTGCTGGAAACCCTAAAGAGGGACAAAATCAAAATACAGTCGTTTATTTCTGCTTCCGCAGTCGGTTTCTATGGCTCTGACACAACACAAAAAGTGTATACAGAGGAAGATCATAAAGGAATGGATTTTTTAAGCAATGTTGTATTTCTGTGGGAGCAGATTGCCGACCGGTTTTGCAAGGAAAACATTGCGGAAAGAGTAGTAAAATTGAGAGCCGGGGTTGTATTATCTGAAGAAGGTGGCGCATTGCCTAAAATTCAGATGCCAATAGAATACTATCTGGGGGCTGCTTTAGGAAGCGGAAAACAATATATGCCATGGATTCATATAGATGATCTATGTGCAATTTATGAGTTTGCTATAAAGAATTCAAACATACGAGGCGTTTATAATGCTGCTTCCCCCATGCATACCACCAACCAGGAATTGACAAAAGCAATAGCGGATGTCTTAAAGAAACCTATACTATTCCCTAATATCCCGAGCTTTATCATCAAACTCATCTTTGGAGAAACATCCTCCATTTTATTAGGAGGTTCCAGAGTTTCTGTCGACAAAATAAAAAAAGATGGCTTTGTTTTTACATACCCTGATTTAAAATTGGCTTTGAAGAATCTGTTGCTGAAGAAATAAAGTAAAATCATTTTATCTTAGTGTGGCGGAATCCGGTTTTACTTATACTCAATAAATATCTACAAAACACCCATAATCTTCATGAATACCTTCGCTGAACGTGCTATTGCATTTAACAACTCACTTCATTATGAGGGTGTGCTTCCTCCGGGCATTGGTATCATGAACCCCTTCGAGGAAAACAAGCAAGCAGCGGACGCATCAGAACTGTTTTACCGTCGCTATTACAACGACAACAATATTCGACACATTATTATTGGCATCAATCCTGGTCGCTTTGGAGCTGGTCAAACGGGTGTGCCTTTCACTGATCCTATTCGTTTAAGAACCAATTGCGGAATACCTTACCATGGTGGTACCTTTAGGGAAGCTTCCTCTGTATTTATTTATGAAATGATCGACGCTTATGGAGGTGTTAAGGAGTTTTACAATAAGTTCTTCATTTCGGCTTTAAGTCCCTTAGGATTTACTCAGCTCACCGCTAAAGGCAGTACCATTAACCATAATTACTATGATAGCAAGGAATTAATGGAAGCCTCCTACCCTTTTATTATCGAGTCATTAAAAAAACAACTGTCCCTAGGAATAAACTTGGAAAAAGCAATCTGTTTAGGAACCGGAAAAAATTATCTTTTTTTCCAGAAAATCAATAAGGAATATCAATTTTTTAAAGAGATCATCCCACTAGAACATCCAAGATTTATTATTCAATATAAATCAAAATTCAAGGCAGACTACATTAAAAAGTATATCGAAACTCTCAGATCTTTATGAACGTAATTTGAAACGAATCGTTTATTACGATATTTATGCTTTATTTTGAAATTAGATCTTATTAATAATTCTTTCATTTTAAAAATTAAACATGCGATATACATCACTGATATGCATTGGATTAGCTATAGGTAGCCTTCAAGGCTGTTCTACACTTGAGCAGGAAAAAACTATTAGTAATATTCCAGATAAATTTATTGACCCTGCTAATATGGATCCAGCGGTCCGTCCGGGAAACGACTTTTTTGAATACGCTAATGGCAATTGGCTAAAAAACAATCCTATACCCGCTAAAGAAACTCGTTGGGGAAGCTTTAACGAATTACGTGAATTTAATGCAAATGCTGTAAAAAGCATTCTAATTGATGCGCAGAATAAAAATGCTGCTGAAGGTACCATAGAGAAACGGGTCGGCGATTTTTATACTAGCGCAATGGATAGCGTTGCTATTGAGGCGGCTGGGATACAACCAATTTCTTCAGATTTGGACCGTATTGATAAAATCAACGATTTGCAGGGCGTGATTCATGAAGCTGCTGTTCAGCGTACTTTTGGTGTTGGCAGTCCATTATTTAGTTTCTATGTAGGTCAAGACCGAAGAAACGTTGAGAAAAATATGCCTCAGTTAGGACAGGGAGGAACTACATTGCCAGATCGCGATTATTATTTGGTAGATAATGCTAGGAATAATGAAATCAAAAGTGCTTATCAAACCTATGTAAGTCGTTTATTTACCTTAAGTGGTGCGACAGAAGATGAGGCTCAGCAGAACTTCAATACCATTTGGGAAATAGAGAAAGCTTTAGCTTCTGCACAAAAAAGCCGGGTAGAAATGCGTAATCCACAAGCTACGTACAATAAATTTTCACTCGCAGAATTAAGTTCGCAGACTAAGCCTTTAAACTGGGAAGTTCTTCTTCCGGAGATGAAGGTAGAGGGTGCGGATACAATTTTAGTGAATAATCCAGATTTTTTCAAGAAAGAAGCAACTTTATTGAAGTCTACTTCACTTGACAATTGGAAGGTATATTTAAAATGGAATATACTTAAGAATGCTGCAAATCTCTTGAATACTCCTTTTGTTGAGGCTGACTTTGCTTTTACTGAAGCTTTAACAGGACAAAAAGAAATTACTCCTCGTTGGCAGCGTAGTTATAACTTAATTGATAGAAGCATTGGTGATTTGTTAGGTCAGCTTTATGTTGCTAAGTATTTCAAGCCGGAGGCAAAAGAACGAATGGATAAGTTGGTCAAAAATTTATCCGAGACTTTCGCCGAGAGAATTAAAAATTTGGATTGGATGAGTGACGCTACTAAAGTGAAGGCATTGGAAAAATTAAATGCGTTTACACCTAAAATCGGATATACAGAAAAATGGAAAACCTATGATGGTCTCTCTATTTCTCCAACTGATTTTTACGGAAACGTTATTAATGCAAGGCAATGGGCTTATAGTGATATGGTAAGTCAATTTGGCAAACCGATTGACCGCACACGTTGGGGAATGACTCCTCCTACCGTAAATGCTTATTATAGTCCTGTAAATAATGAAATTGCTTTCCCTGCTGGGATCTTGCAGTTTCCATTCTTTGCTTTTAACGCGGACGATGCAGTTAACTATGGCGGTATAGGTGCTGTAATTGGTCATGAAATGACCCACGGTTTTGACGACTCAGGAAGTCAATATGCTGCAGACGGGAATTTGAAAAATTGGTGGACAGAAGAAGATGCAGCTAAATTCAAAGAAAAAGCGGATAAAGTGGTGGAGCAATACAATAAATATACGGTATTAGATTCTATCCAAGTAAACGGTAAATTAACTCTAGGAGAGAATTTAGCTGACTTAGGCGGTCTAGCGATGGCTTATGCTGCTTTCAAGAAAACACCGGAAGGTCAATCAACAGTTAAGATTGATGGCTTTACGCCAGATCAACGCTTCTTTTTATCTTGGGCACAGGTATGGCGAATGAACGTTAGACCTGAAACTGCTGCTCAGTTGATCTTAACAGATCCACATTCTCCTGGCGATGCGCGTACTGTTGGACCGATAGTTAATATGGATGCTTGGTATGAAGCCTTTGATGTTCAGCCTACAGATAAATTATATGTTGCGCCAGAGGATAGAATTAAGGTTTGGTAATTAACAGATAGAAGTAAAAGTACCGGCTTTTTTGGATGTAGTCCTATTTAAATTTTGCTATATATAATCAAGTTGGTTTTTGCCAACTTGATTATTTTTCATCAGAATAATTTGTTTGAAGAGGCGATGAAGCTATCATGCGTGGTGTATTCATGTCGATTTGTGAGGTTACCTAACTCATGATGGTTTTTTTGGACTAAAAGAAACTTTGCTGCTTGGATTATCAGTCTTGATAGCTTGTTAACTCTAATTTCATTATCTTTGACCTCCTAAATGCAAAGAAATGATAGAACAATTTTATGATAAAGGGTTAGCTCATGCATCTTATGCGATATTAAGCGAAGGTGAAATTATTCTTATCGATCCGGAACGTAATCCCCAACCTTATTATGATTTCGCAACTAAGAACAGCGCTGAAATTATTGGCGTTATCGAAACTCATCCCCATGCTGATTTTGTAAGTTCTCATTTAGAAATTCATGAAACTACCGGGGCTATCATTTATGTAAACTCGCTTGTTGGAGCGGAATTCCCACATCAGGAATTTGATGAAGGGGAAGCGATTACAGTTGGAAACTTAATCATAGAAGCAATCCATACCCCCGGCCATTCCCCAGATAGCAACAGCCTACTTTTAATGGATGCAAATGGGAAAGAGATCGCATTATTTACTGGTGACACTCTGTTTGTTGGGGACGTAGGCAGACCGGATTTGCGTGAGAATGTAGGAAATATTAAAGCGAAAGCTAGGGAATTGGCGAAGCAGCTTTATCATTCAACCAGAGATAAAATTATGATCCTGCCGGAAGACGTAATCGTCTACCCGGCACATGGACCAGGTTCATTATGCGGACGAAATATGAGTCCTGAACTCCAAAGCACGATTGGCAAAGAGATTAAGGAAAATTATGCTTTGCAAGAGATGACAGAGGATGAATTTGTCGAGTTAATTTTAAAGGATCAACCTTGGGTTCCTAAGTATTTCGAGCATGCTGTTACGCTCAATAAAGTAGGTGCCGAATCGTTTGAACAAAGTATTCGAAAAGCTACACCCGTTTTACACGCGAGCAATTTAGAGAAAGCTGTGCTTTTGATCGATATTCGACCCGCAGCTCAGTTTAGAGCTGGGCACCTTGAGCATGCGATTAATATTCCCGACGGGCTTAAGTTCGAAACTTGGCTTGGTTCAATCGTGGATCCGAGCGAATCCTTTTATTTGATAGGTCAAAATGAAACCAGTCTACATGAAGTCATGAAAAAAGTAGCCAAAATTGGTTATGAGAATGCTGTAGTTGGACTATTATGGGGAGAGACAGGTTCGATAAAAGAAAATGAGTTTGATCTTTCCGACTTTAAAGGTCATCCTGAAGACTATACCATTTTGGATGTGCGAAATGAAAGTGAAACTGCTGGAGGCAAAATTTTTGAAAGTGCAATTGCTATTCCATTGTATAGATTACGAGAGGCAGCAAGCAAGCTTCCAACAGACAAACCCATAGCTGTACACTGTGCGGGAGGTTTACGTTCTGCAATAGCTGCTAGTCTGGTTTCTAACGAACTTACCGGCGTAAAAGTCTTTGATATGAGCACTTCAATAAAGGATTTTTAAAAGTAAATTCATGCTGCATTTTTCACTCCTAACTACTATATTATTATGCTTGATTCAAGAACCTTCCATTAAAAAAGATGCGAATCAAGAAACGAATTTTAAAACCGTTAATCCTGAATTCAGTGATTTATTGGAAAAGATTTACCCTAGCGATATTCCCACTTTAAGTATTTTAGAGTATAAAAAGCTAAAGAAAGAGAATATTTATCTTTTGGACACAAGAGGCAAAGATGAATTTGGCATCAGTCATTTAAAATATGCAAGGGAGGTAGGTTATCTATGGTTTGATATGAGAGATGTATATGATATCCCAAAGAATGCAACGATTATCATGTATTGTGCAATTGGGAATCGCTCTTCCAAGATTGCTGAAAAATTAATAAAAGCCGGCTATAAAAATGTATTTGTTTTGTATGGTGGAATATTCGAATGGGTAAACGAGGGAAACCCGGTTTATACTCAGAAAGATATTCAAACTTCCCAAATTCACGGTTATACAAGAGAATGGAGCATTTGGTTGGAAAAAGGAAGTAAAGTTTTTTAAAATTGAAAATGAATCCAATTGTGCGTAACAAAACTTTAGAAGACCATGTAGATTGTGTCGACAATAACTCCAATAAAAACAATTTGGAACTTGTTAAAACGAACGATGGATCCGTTACAATTTATCATCCAGGGATTGGCGAACATTATCATTCACATCATGGTGCACTGCAAGAAAGCAAACATGTTTTTCTCTGTTCAGGACTTCAATTTTTCCTAGCTAAAAATGCTAAAAAAGCTGAAATCACAACTGAAAGTGTTTCCATTTTAGAATTAGGATTTGGTACAGGTCTTAATTATTTATTGACTGCTGACTATTGCAGTAAGAATGATATCACTCTTCGTTATACTGGAATTGAGCGTTATCCTTTACCACAAGAATTGATGAATAAAACAGGTTATAGTGATTTTGTAGCAAAGGACCTTGCAAATAACTTTCAATTAAAATATCCTGCTATTTTAACTAATGATTCAATACAGAATGGTGTGGAAATCTTGGACAATAGCTTTTTAAAGATTCGTGTATTGGATGCAATAGAGTTTATCTCTGACCAAACTTTTGATGTACTTTATTTTGATGCTTTTTCTGCTATTCATCAGCCAGAAATGTGGACGAAAGAACTCCTGGCACATTTATGCAATTTTTTAAATCCTGGAGGTGTCTTTGTTACCTATGCTATTACAGGCAACTTAAAGCGTATTCTAAAATCTCTAGGTTTTCAAATTGAAAAAGCACCAGGAGCTCCTGGAAAGCGGGAAATGCTTCGTGCTATTGCCCCTCTATGATTTCCATTTTCTCTGCAAAATGTGCACAGTAATCGCGTAAGTCTCCTATCACTGCTTCAGCGATTTTATCATTACCAGAAGCGCGCAAAAAGGTGTCGCCCATCGTTTGTAATGTTTCATAGAAAAAACGCCTCATTTCATCAATAGGCATATCTTTAGTCCATAAATCTATTCTCATTGAGTTTTTATATTGATGGTCCCATAAAGCCAAGATCATTGCCTTTGCAGGTAAAGCTTCAGAACTCTCTCCATCAGAAGATTCCCATGTAATTTTATCAGGAACGTTATTCTCATCCAACTCAACCATCAATTTTATTTCTGCGGTCTTCATTATAATTTATCTTAAGTTTTAAAAAATATACTTCACTATCCCAACTCCCAATGCGGACAGGATTAAAAAAATCGTTTCAAGCAACCAGATGCGCTTCAGACTCCCCAGCATCATTCGGAAGAACTGATCCACAACTAAAATCAACACTATTAAGATTAGCGTATAAATAATTGCGCTCCTGCTTATGGTTTTATCTAAAATCCCTGATCCTAACCACAGTAGAACAATAGCAACAACAATATTTAACAAGCTTATTCTAATTGACTTCATTTGCGTTTGGTCGCTTTCGGTTTACTATCAAAAGGGCGCTTTCTGGATTTCGGCCGATTCACCTTTTGATTCGAAAATTTCTTTTCATGGAAAGCGCCTTTAAAATCTGGATCTGCCTTTCTTTTTTGATCATCAATCGCCCGGTCAATTAATTGCTTTTCATCATAGGGTGTTTTTTCAATAAAAACATCCTGTGGTATCTCCGTAACAGGAATTTTTTGTTTTATTAACTTTTCAATTTCCCTGATATAATATTCTTCAGCCGGATTACAAAAGGTAATTGCCTCACCTGACTTCAATGCCCTGCCTGTTCTGCCAATTCGATGAACATAATCCTCGATAATGATAGGAACTTCGAAATTGATAACATGGCTGACATCATCTATATCCAAACCTCGAGCTGCAACATCTGTTGCAACCAAAATTCGTATCCTTCCTTCTTTAAACGCAGCAACAGAATTTATTCTCGTATTTTGCCCCTTATTGGCATGTATTACCCGGATCTCTTTTGGGCCATACTTTCTTGTTAAAAAAGAATGTACATTGTCTGCAATTACCCTAGTTTTACAAAATATAATTAGACGATTAAAAGACTCTTCATCTTTTAATAAATGATGGAGTAAATTAATTTTCGTTTTCAGATTTGGCACAAAGTATAGCGACTGTTTTACTGTCTGTGCGGGTGTAGCTTGCTCACTCACTTCGATTTTTAAAGGGAAAGCTAAGAAATCGCCAGCGATTTTATGTACAAGTTCACTCATAGTTGCTGAAAACAACAGGTTCTGTCTTTTCCTTGGCACCACTTCTAGAATTCTGTGAATAGCGCCGATAAATCCCATATCCATCATTTTATCTGCTTCATCTAACACTAAAAACTGAAGCATCTTGGGATGAATATGTCCACTTGAATAAAGATCTAAGAATCGACCTGGGGTAGAAACAATAATATCTACGCCTTTATTAAGTGCTTCTATTTGACTTTTGGGGCCTAAACCACCATAGAGAACCACAGTTCTTAAATCAGTATATCTTCCTAGAGTTTTGATGCTCTCTCCTATCTGCATCGCCAACTCCCGAGTAGGTAACAAAATCAATGCACGCGGAATATCACCTTGAGCATATTTCAACTTCATTAACATCGGCAAAATGAAGGCGGCTGTCTTTCCAGTTCCGGTTTGAGCCACCCCCATAATATCTTGTCCGGCTAATATGGGAGTAATCGCTTTTTGCTGTATAGGAGTAGGCTCGGTATACCCAGCCTCTTCTATAGCAGTTAGCAGCTGTTTGTTTAATTTAAAATCTGCGAATGTTAATTGCATAAGCGCAAAGATAATGTAATTTAGCGTAATCTATTATTTCCTTAATTTGAATAGTAAATAGAACCGTAAAACAAACAATATGTCAACAATCCTAATCAAAGATGCCACCTTGGTTAATGAAGGAACTTTGAAAGTCTCAGATGTTTTAATAAAAGATGGTAAAATTGAAAAAATCGATGATCAGATCAATTTCCAAGCAGACCGTGAAATATATGGAGAAGGCTTGCATCTTCTTCCGGGATTAATTGATGACCAAGTTCATTTTAGAGAACCAGGACTAACCTATAAAGCAGATATATGGCATGAAAGTCGGGCAGCCGTAGCAGGCGGCACCACTAGCTTCATGGAAATGCCTAATACAGTTCCTAACACATTAACTCAAAGACTTTTAGAAGATAAGTATCAAATTGCCTCAAAAAGCTCCTTGGCCAACTATTCTTTTTATATGGGTGCCGCCAACGATAATTTGGAGGAAGTTTTGAAAACTGACCCAAAAAACGTTTGCGGTATAAAAGTTTTCATGGGCTCTTCTACAGGGAACATGTTAGTTGATAATGAACAAACCCTAGAAGGGATTTTCTCTAATGCTCCCATGTTGGTAGCAGTTCACTGTGAAGACGAATCTATTATTCAGCGAAATTTAAAACAATTTAAAGCGAAATATGGGGAACTTACTATAGATATGCATCCTCTTATCCGATCGGAAGAGGCTTGCTATACATCCTCTTCGCATGCCGTCGCTTTAGCAAAAAAGTACGGTACACGCCTACATGTCCTCCACATCTCCACGGCTTTTGAAGCTAAATTGTTCACTAATCAAGCACTCGCTGAAAAGAGGATCACCGCGGAAGCCTGTTTACATCATCTTTGGTTTTCTGACGAAGATTATGCTAAAAAAGGAAATTTTATTAAATGGAATCCTGCCATTAAAACAGAGTTTGATCAAAAAGGCATTTTGAAAGCACTGTTGGATGATCGAATCGATGTCATCGCTACCGATCATGCACCACATACCTTGGAGGAGAAATTGCTACCTTATGAACAGGCACCATCGGGTGGACCGTTAGTCCAACATGCGCTACAGGCTTTATTAGATTTCTATCACCAAGGAAAAATCAGTCTGGAAAAGATTGTCGAAAAAACCGCCCATAATACTGCAATTTGTTTTCAATTGGCGGAACGAGGGTATATTAGAGAAGGATATTGGGCTGACTTAGTTTTAGTGGATTTAAATAAACCGTATACAGTAACTAAAGAAAATATTTTATCAAAATGCGGCTGGTCGCCGTTTGAAGGGCATACGTTTAAATCGTCAATAATAAAAACTATTGTCTCTGGAACAATAGTTTTTGAAGAATCGAAACTTATTGATACTATACCAGGAAAGAGATTACAATTTGATCGTAAATAAATTATCTAACAGGATATACTTGGCTTAAACTAAAGAACATGGTTACTAGAGCTTTATTTTTCATTTTCTACATTGGTTTATTCCTTTTTGCCTGTCAAAATAAAAACATGACTACTCAATCTAATCATTCAATTGATACGTTGATTCTCACCAAAGCCTTCGACAAGTTTAAGGAGAGCACCCTTTTACATAGGCGGTTTAAACATAAAGACATTGAACCCCTTATCCTTAAACTAAAAAGCAACAGTAAATTTACAATTTCTACTCTAGGAGAATCCGTTCAAAAACGTTCTATTTATCAAATTGACTACGGTAGCGGCAAAAAAAAATAATGCTTTGGTCTCAGATGCATGGAGATGAAAGTACAGCGACCATGGCTTTGTTTGATATTTTCAATTTTCTTGCAGGAAAAAATGATCAATTTGATTCTTTAAGGTCGGTTATAAGGGAAAACACTAGCCTTTCATTTATCCCTATGCTCAATCCCGATGGTGCAGAGATCTTTAACCGTCGGAATGCATTGGGAATGGATATTAATAGGGACGCAAGAAGCGGAGCAAGCCCTGAAGGGGCAATTTTAATAGAAGCGGCTAAAAGGAATCAGCCAGAATATGGCTTTAATTTACATGATCAACAACGCTATTATACTGCTGGTTATAGTGACAAAGCAGCAACAATCTCTTTCTTAGCTCCTGCTTACAATTATGAAAGGGAAGTTAATAGCATAAGAGAGGATGCCATGAAATTGATTGTTGGTATGAACAAAACCTTACAAGAATTTATTCCGGGCGGGGTTGCAAGATACGATGACACTCATGAACCTCGGGGATTTGGCGACAACTTTCAGAAATGGGGAGCTAGGACCGTCCTAATTGAATCGGGTGGATATCCTGGTGACACTGAAAAACAATATATTAGAAAGTTAAATTTTATAATTATTTTAAAGTCGATATTGGATATCGCTAATAAAAATTACCAATATAATGATCCTAATGAATATGAAGAAATTCCAGAAAATCGGGTAAAACTCAATGAACTTGTAATCCGAAACATAAGCAATACTGCAGACTCCTTCGCTTATAAAACTGATATAGCCATAAAGCAAGATGAAATTAACTTGAAAGAAGGCGGGTATTATGTACGTGGCCGGATCGACGATGTCGGTGACCTAAAAGAAAGCTTTGGATATCAGGAATTAGATGCGGAAGGTTTGACCTACCTAGAAGGTAAAGTATTTGAGATAGTTCAAGACTCACTTTCAACAATTGATTTTAGAAATGCAATTAAATTGTTAAAGCAGGGATATTTTGCAGTTAATATAAAAAATACTCCATTAGAGCTGCATTACGACTTACCTTTAGTCATTTTAAAAAATAGTTCTCCGCCAACGGGTACTTTATATTTAGGTAGTCCAGCCAATTTTTTTCTAAAAAAGAAAAACACTATAAAATACGCAGTCGTTAACGGCTACCTCATTGATTTAGAAAACCCTTTAAAGCAAAATTATTATCAGTTTATTCAATAAATAAAACTATCGGGATGAGTAGAGAAATAATATTATTATTAGTAGCCCTTTCTTTTCTTTCGTGCAAAAACTCTAGTCAACTCAACTATAGTAAGTGGGCCAGTTATGCGGGGACGAAAGATGGCAATAGGTATTCTTCGAATGATCAAATTAATATAAATAATGTTTCTCGGCTAGAAGTTGCCTGGACTTACAGTACCGGAGATAAAGACCCTAATAATCGGAGCGAGATCCAATGCAATCCTATTGTTATCAATAATGTTCTTTATGCAATTAGCCCCCGCTTAAAACTATTTGCATTAGATGCTGCTACAGGTGATCTTAAATGGGTATTTGATCCAGCTATTGAAGATCCAAACAGCCAAATAAGCTTCGGGATCAACCGTGGACTTGTTTATTGGGAAGACATTAAAGGTGCGAACGGACGTATTTTATACGGAGTTGATTCAAAATTGTTTGCTGTTAATGCTACCGATGGAACATTAATAAAAAACTTCGGAGTTAATGGATCAATTGACTTATTAGATGCTTTAGACAAAGAAGGTTTCGAGGATGGATCTATATTAAGTAAAACACCTGGTGTAATTTATAAAAACTTGTTGATTGTGGGTTCAAGTGTATCAGAAGGAATTGATGCATTGCCTGGTCATATTATGGCATTTGATGTACTTACTGGTAAAAGAAGTTGGATATTTCACACAATTCCACAACCCGGTCAGTTTGGCTATGATACTTGGCAAGATAAGGACGCTTGGAAAAAAATTGGTGGCGCAAATAGTTGGGCAGGGATGTCATTAGACGAAGAAAAAGGTATTGTTTATGTACCAACCGGCTCTGCTTCTCCTGATTTCTATGGTGGTAACCGAAAGGGTGCCAATTTGTTCGCCAATAGCATTATTGCATTAAATGCTGGCACAGGGGAATATATATGGCATTATCAAGTCGTTCATCACGACTTATGGGATCGTGACTTGCCAGCTAATCCCAACCTAATCACCGTTAACCATAAAGGAAAGAGTATTGATGCACTGGCTCAAATAACGAAACAAGGGTATATATATTTATTGGATCGAAGCAATGGTGTACCTATTTTCCCTATACCCGAAGTACCGGTTTCACTGGATGCTTTACCGGGTGAAGAGCCTTGGCCAACCCAACCTATTCCGACTCTTCCAGAGCCATTCTCCAGATTAGATTTTAGACCAGAAGACGTTAGCGATATCAATCCTGAAAACCATAGTGAGTTGATGGAACGTTATGTGCAAATAAATAATCGAATAGCATTCACTCCTCCAAGTAAAGAAGGTGGCTGGATATTTCCAGATTTTGGTGGTGGTGGAGAATGGGGAGGTGCCGCTGTTGATATGGAGACTCAAATTCTATATGTAAATAGCAATGAAGTTCCATCTTCCCTAGTAATGATTGATGCTCCAATAAACGAAGCTGATCATTCTATATACTCTAGAGGCAATGTGGTCTACAACACATATTGTGTCAGCTGCCATGGCGTTGAATTAAAAGGAAGTGGAAGTGACTTCCCATCTCTAGTTGATTTAAACAAACGTTTTGATGTAAAGCATCTTAGACAAATTGTTGAAAATGGAAGAAATAGGATGCCTTCATTTAAACAGATATCGGAAAGCGAAAAAAAGAATTTATTTGCTTTTTTACTCAAATTAACTTCTCCATTTAAATCGAAAAATGAAGCTTCTAACAGCTCAAACGAAATTAGGTTAGCTAAAACACAGACTAAAAACCAACTTGATCAAGAATTACCATACCTAATGACCGGCTACAATCGATTTGTAGACAAAGATGGCTACCCTGGTAACAAACCTCCTTGGGGAACCCTTAATGCGGTTGATTTAAACAGTGGTAAACTTCTCTGGAAAGTTCCGTTGGGAGAATATGAAGAATTATCAGCGAAAGGGATCCCTATAACAGGTACTCGAAATTATGGCGGTCCAATAGTAACAAAAGGCGGATTGTTATTCATCGCCGCTACCTTGGATGAAAAAATAAGAGCTTTTGACAAAAATACAGGCAATATGCTTTGGGAGGCGAAACTTCCAGCAGCTGGATATGCAACACCAGCTTCATATATGGTCAATGGGAAACAGTATATAGTGATTGCAAGCGGTGGTGGAAAGCTAGGAACTAAGTCGGGCGATACCTATGTCGCATTTGCTTTACCAGATTAAAAAGTTAAATGAAAGCTAATATCGCCGGTTGTCAATTAGCTTTCCCTTAACTTTAATCTTTTAAAGGTTAATAAATTTATAGGCCTCACCAACGGCCATGTTTTGTGATTTGGCTAGCACACCACAAAGATGAAATAAAATTCGTGATCCAACGTTTCCGTCCCAGTCATCATTGTCTCCAGGGGCAACTTCAACCAAATCAATACCTATAATTTCTTTGCCGCTATTAGCGAGTCTACTTAACAAATATGTAGCTTGTTCAAATGACAATCCGCCTGGTACGGGAGTACCTGTATTGGGACAATAAAAGGGGATCAACGCATCGATATCGAAGCTGATACATACTTTTTGTGGTAGTAATGCAATAATATTATCACATTGTTCCATCCAAGTCATTCCCTCAAAAGCATTAGCTTTCATATCTCTGTCCGTGAATACAGACACACGTCCATTCTGCTTTTGGACAATCTCGTATTCCTCCTCACAAAAATCGCGAATAGCCACTTGAACAAACTTCGTAATTTTGGGTAATTTCAATGCATTATACATTATTGAAGCGTGGGAATAAGTAAAGCCTTCATATGCTTCTCTTAAATCCATATGTGCATCCAAGTGTAATATCCCAAAAGATTCATGCACTGATGCAAGTGCTTCATAGTAGCCTAAGGGTGTACTATGATCACCGCCAAGAAGAATAACCTTTTTTCCTTTTAATAACCAGTATTTTGCTTTCTCCGCGATCTCATTGTTCAATTGACCACAAGCATCATTAACATCATTTAGATCAGCTAATAGAGTGGAATTCTTTTCTATAGAATCACCGTTTTCTAACGCTTGGATAACAGGTGCCGCTTTTTGCCTGTACTCCTCTCCTTTGATTGCCCAATGGGCAGGAGTTTCGTCCATAAAAATGCCTAATTTCCATAAATCCGGAAACTCTTGATGCAATAAATCGACTTGAAGAGAGGCTTCAAAGATAGCATTGGGACCTTCAGAAGCGCCTGATCCATAACTCACCGTCACCTCCCAAGGTACAGGGATAATAATAATCTCACTTTCTTCTGCCGTAAAAGGCAGTCCGAAAAGATTCGCATCCGTCTGAGCGGGTTGACTAGGGTCAAATGCAGCTATTTTCTGTTCTTTGGTCATTTATGTTCTTGTATCTAAAGAAATAATCGACGCAAAGATAAAATCTTATTTTATGATTTCATAGGCAACCAACGTATTCGCAAAGAAGGTAGGCACTAACAATAAGTTCAAGGATGGAATATAGTCTATGTCCGCTGCATTGACTTTTTCTGCTTTGGTATCTAATAGTTTTTCTACTTTTCCCCTGGCCGAAACAAAGTTTATTTCTCCATTCCAGTTTGAAAGAATAAAATCATTGCCATAGGCCACAATTCCGTCACCACCGACAAGTCCGCTGGCAATTTCTCGTAAAGCTTTCGTTTTTTTGTTAACTTCATAGAAAATGCCCGACCCCATATCAATCATGTAAAATTTGTTTTTATGGGCAAGCAAGCCATTAGGTCGTTGTAAAACATTATTTTCTAACCACACTTCTGCTTGGTTATCCTTAATAATATAAATTCGCTTATTATTTGAGTCAGAAACATACACAAGCCCTTTCTCATCAACGGTAATGTCGTTTAACATGCCTGCACCTTGAACTTCGATAGTTCGTAAAAGCTTTCCCGATTCAACGTCAATAATAACCACATTGGTCAAATCGGCTACATACAAAAGTCCATTGTATAAGCCTAAGCCTTTGGGAGAATCCATGCCACCCAAAACCCATTCCACATTCAATATTTCTCCTGTTAAAGATACTCTTCCAATTGAACCATTCCCATCCTTACCTCCAGCTGGATTATTAATATTTGAAACATATAAAACATTGTTTTTTTTATCAAAAATAACGGATTCTGGCTCTTTCAATAAGGCTGGAGTTGACCATTTCTCTTTCAAACTAACAGTTTGTCCCTTAACTATAGAGTTTAATTGGGCAATGCCAAACAATATGGCCAAGCTAAAACAGGTCTTTACTATTCTTTTCATCAGGTTAAATTATTAATTAAAGTTCGATTCTATTTTGCATGTATGAACTCATTTCACTCAACTTGTTTATAAATTGTGGGTTATGAGTCTTAAAAGTTCATTTCGAATTCATTTTCAATTAAATATGACATTAAATAAACTATACTAAACGAAGATACTAAAATAAATTAATTATGCAATTTCACTTTATTTATTTCCATTATTCAGTTGACTCTAGTAAATTACTTTATTTTTTATTTAGTTGAAACACTACTTCTTCTAGATTGTTATCGATATTAATTACAGTAACAGGTATCAATTATTAAAAAAAACAATATGAAAAGATTATTTTTATTTGTTGCGTTATTTGCCTGGATAGGATTTAGCGCTTCAGCACAAGTTAAAAAAGAAACCAAAAAAGAAGAACACAAAGAGTCCAAAATGCAGATGGATAAAAATAAACATCATTTTGTACTAAAAGACGGCAAAGTGATGGAATGGAAAGATGGAAAATCAACTATGATGATGACAGAAACTCGTGTAGGAGATGTTTGGATTCGACCTAATGGTGAGGTGGTTATGAAAGATAATAAAGTCGTTCATCTAAAGGAAGGTCAATACCTTGATGAAAAAGGGATGATTCATAATATGGATCGAAATATGATGGACCATAACAAGATGGACCAAAACAAGATGAACAAAGACAAGATGGACAAAGACAAGATGGACAAAGAAAAGATGGACAAAAACAAGATGGATAAAAATAAAATGGAGCCGCCAAAAGTAGTGCAGCCGATATAAACATCTGTGACTTTTAGAGGCTGCTTCAATATTGATGAAACAGCCTCTTTTTTATGGATTCAAAATTTAGATTAAAAAATTCCTACTGATTTTGGTTGCAAATTTCTATATCTTTGATTTTACAGTATCCTCAAAATCCAAAAAGAATGAAATTTATTGACAATGAGGGCATTACCAATCCAGCGATCAATCTCGCATTGGAGGAATATGTACTAAAACACATTCCCAGCGATGACAGCTATTTCCTTTTTTATATAAATTCTCCATCCATCATTATCGGAAAAAACCAAAATACTTTAGAGGAGATCAATAAACCTTATATAGATGCTAAAGACATTAAAGTAGTAAGGCGATTGTCTGGTGGAGGTGCGGTATACCATGACTTAGGGAACTTAAATTTTAGCTTTATTACAGCCGATGATGGGAACAGCTTCCATAACTTCAAAAAATTCACCCAACCAATTGTAGATGCGTTAAATAAGATGGGTGTTCCTGCTGAATTAAGTGGCAGAAATGACATCATTGTTGGCGAGCGTAAAATCTCTGGAAACGCCCAGTTTTCTCAAAAAGGAAGAATGTTTTCACATGGCACCTTAATGCTTGATTCTAATATTGACGAAATTGTTAATGCCCTAAAAGTTAGTGATGCTAAAATAGCGTCAAAAGGTATAAAGTCTATTCGATCTAGGGTTGCAAACATCAATGAATTCTTGCCCTCTCCTCTTCAAATGGAAGAATTTAAAGAAACTATATTGAAAGCGATCTTTCATGAGCACGGGCAAGTTCATGAGTATCACTTAAATCAGACAGATTGGGAAATCATTCATGAAATCAGCCAAGAAAAATACCAGCAATGGACATGGAATTATGGTGCTTCTCCTAATTTTAATATCATTAAATCTAAACGCTTTCCATCTGGAACTGTAGAAGTTCGTTTAGATGTCCATCAAGGTTTGATTAATCAGGCTTCAATCTATGGTGACTTCTTTGGCCTGGGAGAAATAAAGGATATCGAAAACGCACTTCTAAATAGACCTTACCATCGAGCAGGAATTGCGGAGGCTTTAAAAGATATTGACATCCAATATTATTTAGGGAAAATCTCAAAAGAAGAGTTTATCGACTTGTTGAATTAACTTTAAAAGAAATAAGCTTGAGATTCAATACCTTTTTTACTCCCCATGCCCTTCTTTCCAGCCGGAGAATAAATAAAAATTATGCCTGCCATTTTAAAAACAGCAGGCAGGCATAACGACGTTTACATCAGGAGATTTATTTTCCAATTCTATATAGTCTTCCTTGGTCGGTTATGGCATAGAGGGCACCATCGTTCCCCTGTGTGACATCTCTGAAACGTTGCGATTCGTCGGCCAATAACCGTTCTTCGGCGACTACTTTGTTATTTTCAATGACTAATCTTGCGATATGCATCCCGCTTAATGCTCCAATAAATAAGTTATTATTCCATTCTGGGATCACGTCGCTGCTGTAGAAACTAATTCCACTTGGAGATATAGACGGATCGTAATAGTAGACTGGCTGCTCCATGCCTTCTTTTTGTTGAATGCTATCGCCAATTTTTTCACCGCTATATTCAATGCCGTAGGTAATGGTTGGCCAGCCATAATTCTTGCCTGGAAGGATAAGGTTTACTTCATCACCACCTCGTGGGCCAAATTCTGCTTCCCATAAATCTCCAGTAGCTGGGTTGATAGCAATTCCTTCAGGGTTTCTATGTCCATAGGAATAGATTTCCGGTCTTGCGTCACTTCTTCCCTCAAATGGATTGCCTGGAGCTGGTTTTCCATCCGTTGTGATACGAAGTATCTTACCTAGGGCTGCATTTAAATCTTGAGCCAATGGACGGGTTTCTAGGTCTGAACGCTCACCCGTACTCACAAAAAGGTTTCCTGTTTTATCGAAAAGAATTCTTCCTCCATAGTGTAAAGCACTTTTATGTGCGGGAGTTGCACGGTAAATTACCTGCGTATTTTCAATTTTCGATTCATCATCTGACAACTTGCCTTTGGCTACTGCAGTCAAGTTCCCTTGAGGGGTATTATCCGAAAACACCCAATAGACCATGCGGTTATTTGTAAAATCGGGATCAATGGTTACCCCTAATAATCCGCCCTGTCCCTTATCATTAACTGCTGGTATGCCAGTGATTTTTGCACTCAAAGTTCCATCAGCAGATGCGATACGCATCACACCTTCTTTTTCGGTAATTAGAAATCTGCCATCTGGAAGGCTTTTAATACCCCATGGCTTAGTCAATCCTTCACTTAATACTGTTACTTGATAAGGCGTAGTTGTTTTAATACCATCGACCCTTGTCTGTCCAGCGAAGGCTGGCTGATAAGCTGAATTGGGGGCCACTGTTTCCACTGGTGGAAGCAGAACCGTGTCTGCCTCTCCCGCAGCTTGGTTACTTGCATCTGAAGATGCCGACGAATTGCAAGAGGCAACTAATATCGCGAGTCCTGCTGTAATTCCTAAGAATTTAAAATTAGATATCATAAAGTAAATTTTTGTTGATAAAATTAATAATTATTTGGCATATCGCCAATAGTACAATAAATCACTGTTATCGACTTTTAGTTTTGAAAACTATTACCGTTTAACTTGAATTATCATTAATAGCTGCTGCTACTTCGTCTAAAAACCAATAAACCGAGCCATGATCGGGATGGATTAACTGTGAGGGGTATTTCTCAATATTATGTTCCTTTCCTAGCGCAAGCTTTACAGCTTCTGCTTTATTTTCCCCGTAAACCAAAAAAGCAACGTGGTTTGCTTGATTGATTAAAGGGGCATTGAAAGTAATTCGGTACGCATCCAGTTGCTTAACAAAAACTGCTCTAACAGATGGATGTGTGTCAAACAATACTTCGGTATTTGGAAATAAGGAGGCAGTATGTGCATCATCCCCTAGACCGAGCAGAATAAGATCAAACTGAATCGGCCTGTCTTTGAAATGCGATTTCAACTCTTCTAGGTAGTTTTGCGCTGAGTCTTCTGGTTTTAATGAAGTGTTGATAGTATGGAAATTAGACTTTGGGATGGCTAAAGGATCAAATAATACATTTTTCACCATTAAGGCATTACTTTTCGGGCTTTCCGATGGTACATAGCGCTCGTCTCCGAAATAAAAATGGACTTTATTCCAATCAACTTGATATTTATAAGCCTCTGAAGCAAGAAGTTCATATAATCTTTTAGGCGAGTTTCCGCCAGATAGACTGAGTGTAAATTCTCCTTTTTCTTCGATAGCTTCATTTGCAATTTTGATTAAAAAAGTAGCCAGCGAATTTAGTAACTCGTCGATATTTTCAAAAACTTTTAAAATAGGTTTCTCCATTCTATCGTTTTTTTAATCGGGAACGAGCTGACCCTTTGTGTGCAGTGAAGTAATCCCTTTTATCATAACCGCCTTCGCAATGATGCTATCGTAGGTTTTAAATTCTCATAGTTAATAACCAAGACCTTAATCTAAATATTTTATGATCACACTCTAAATATAGTTATTAATTATATAAAACAAAACAAGTTGAAAGATGTTTGTTACATAACCCTGTTTTATTCTATTTTAACTATGCCCTATAAAATTAAACTAAAAGGCAAGGAGGATATTGCCTCTGGCACTATGGCATTTCATTTTGAGAAACCTAAAGACTTTGTTTATAAAGCTGGTCAGTTTGCTGACTACACACTAATTAATCCTTCGCAAACTGACGCCGAGGGAAATACACGTGGCTTCACGATCAGTTGCGCGCCTTATGAAGATGATATTATGTTTACTACCAGAATGCGGGATACGGCGTTTAAACGGGAGATGAAAGATATGCCTATTGGCACCGAAGTTACCTTTGATGCGCCTTTTGGCTCTTTCACCCTTCATAATAATACTGGTATTCCAGCGGTATTTCTTACCGGCGGCATTGGAATTACCCCGGTGAGAAGTATTCTATTGCAGGCCACGCATGATATTGCGCCTCATAAAATATTTGTTTTCTATTCTAATAAGACCCCAAACGATGCAGCATTTTTAATCGATCTAAACGGTCTTCAAGAAAGAAATAAAAACATTATTTTCGTGCCATCTATGACGGATATGGAAGGTTCCGATCAAGAATGGAATGGGGAAAGGGGTTTCTTTACAAAAGAAATGTTAGAAAAATATATTATTGATTTGCAAAAACCCATTTATTATCTATCAGGTCCGAAAGCGATGGTAACCGCGGTACGTAAAACGCTTAACGACGCCGGAGTGGATGACGATAATATCCGCACTGAAGAATTTTCAGGTTATTAAACAAGTTAAATAGGGATTTCTTTCTTATTCTTTTTGCGTCACCTTGTTTCAGCCTTTGCTATATTTTCAATCCCTTTAATCAATGCGTCGGGGGTAAATGAAATAGAATCAATTCCTTTTTCTACAAGAAACTGTGAATACGCTGGAAAATCGCTCGGTGCTTGGCCGCACAGACCAATTTTAATGCCCGCTTTTTTTGCCGCTTTAATTGCTTTCGCAATCAGCAATGTTACTGCCTCATTGTTTTCATCAAATAGGTGGCTAACTATTTCAGAATCCCTGTCTAATCCTAAAGTTAGTTGGGTAAGGTCATTAGAACCTATAGAAAAACCATCAAATAATTGCGCGAATTTATCGGCTAAGATTACATTGCTAGGGATCTCGACCATTACGTAAATCTCCAATCCATTTTCATGACGCTTCAATCCGAAGGACTCCATCGTTTGTAACACCGTTTCTGCTTCTTGTATAGTTCTGCAAAAGGGGATCATCACTTTTAGGTTCGTCAGTCCCATTTCATTTCTGACTTTCAAAATGGCTTCACATTCTAATCTAAAGCCTTCCTTGTAGCGTTCATCATAATAACGAGAGGCACCCCTGAAACCAATCATAGGATTGTCTTCTTTTGGCTCAAAAAATTGTCCACCAATAAGAGAAGCATATTCATTGGATTTAAAATCACTTGTCCGTAAGATTACTTCGTTGGGAAAAAATGCCGCTGCGACCATGGCAATGGCTTCCGCCAAGTTATGAACAAAATAATCGCTTTTAACTTCGTAATCGCCGGTAATTTGAGCAATAACCTCTTTAACAGAGCCTTCCTCTAAACGCTCAAACTGCGCCAATGCCATCGGGTGAATTCGAATGCTATTATTTATAATGAATTCCATGCGCAACAAGCCCACTCCTCTTGCCGGATAATGTGATAATTCAAATGCCCGTTCTGGATTAGCAAGAATGAACAAGGGAGTGGTTTTCACTACTGGCACTTTGGTTAAGTCTGTTGTAATTACCTCATATGGGATTTCCCCATCCAAGACATTCCCTTCATCGCCTTCTGTATTATCCACCGTAACCATTTGTCCATCGTGAATTACATCCGTCGCGTTTCCGGTTCCTACAACGGCAGAAATGCCTAATTCACGAGCAACAATTGAGGCATGGCTGGTCCGTCCGCCTTTATTGGTTATAATACTAACCGCCTTTCGTAAAAGGGAATTCCAATCAGGGTTCGTGCTGTCTGCAATGATGATATCTCCATCTTGCAATTTATCCGCTTCTGCTAAGGAATGAATAATGCATGCGCGGCCACTGATTATTTTATTCCCGACGGCCTTTCCTTTAGCTAACACCTTCCCCTGTTCTTTTAATTTGTAGCTATTAATATGATGATCCGTTTTTTGTGACTGAACAGTTTCGGGTCTAGCTTGTACAATATAAATATTATTATCTGTGCCATCTTTTGCCCATTCAATATCCATTGGACAATTATAATGGTTTTCGATTTCACAACTCCATTTGGCTAACTGCGTCACTTCACTGTTCAACAAAATCCACGATTTACGTTTAAATAAAGGTGTTTCTATATTCTTTATGGGGCTTCCAGTTTCAGTGGTTTCATTATACACCATTGTATTTTCTTTCTGTCCTTTTTTTCGACTGATGATTGCGTTTTTCCCTTTTTGCAAAGTAGGTTTAAATACCCAATACTCATCTGGATTCACCGCCCCTTGTACCACATTCTCTCCAAGGCCCCAAGAACCTGTTATGTATACGGAATTTTTAAAACCACTCTCTGGGTCGATGGTAAAAATTACTCCCGCACAAGCTTTATCTGAACGTACCATGTATTGCACTCCAACAGATAAACCGACTTGTAGATGATCAAATCCATTATCAATTCGATATTTTATTGCTCGATCGTTAAATAAAGATTCATAACATCTCTTTACAGCTATAATTAAATTTTCTTTTCCTGTCACATTTAAAAATGAATCATGTTGTCCGGCGAAACTTGCTTTTGGCAGATCTTCTGCTGTTGCGCTACTGCGTACTGCAACTGCTAAATTGCTTTGACTTCCTTGCAAAAGTCGATAAGCGTTTTCAATTGCGCTTTTTACCTTATCAGAAATTATTCCGTCTGCTATCAGTGCTCTGCATTTGCTGCCTACCTCTTTTAAGTTGATGAGAGTTTTACTATCAATTGAATCCAATAACGTTTTAAGTGGTTCAGAGAGGTTGTTTTCTGAAAGAAAATCGCGATAGGACCTTACGGTTATTGCAAAACCATCTGGCACTTTAACTCCAAAGGAATTAAGTTTATTAAACATCTCGCCAAGCGATGCATTCTTACCTCCCACTTCAGGCAAATTGGTAAGGTCAAGATTTTTGAAAGGAATGATATACGAGCTCATTTTTGATAGCGACCATTGGGCTCTTATTTCTTTTTTGGCACTTTTGCTCCGGCTTTTCTAGCCTCCGCGAGGCCAATGGCTACAGCTTGCTTATCTGAAGTAACCTTTTTACCGCTTGAAGATTTTAATTTACCTTCCTTTTTTTCATGCATTGCCTTTTCGACTTTTTGCTGAGCTTCTTTTGGATACTTTGCCATAACGAATTTTTTTATTTTAATCTTAAAAAAAACATGTAACTAGATGTATAGTTTTAAAATTCACACATTATTTATGAATGCTTTGCAAGTAGTACAATTTGATCAAAAAAATACCCGACCAGCGTAAATCGCAGCTTATTTTGTAATTTAAAATTTAAAATTTGTACGTTTGGTTTCAGAAAGTCAATTTCTATAAAAAAAAATTAAAATCACACTTAATTTATGTTGTATAAAAAATCTATACCAACCTTAATAGCTGAATCTGAAGAAGTAGGTCAAGGAACGCTAAAACGTACACTCGGGAGCTTTAATTTAGTAGCACTAGGAGTTGGCGCCATCGTGGGTGCAGGACTATTTTCACTTACTGGAATCGCTGCCGCTGACAATGCTGGTCCCGCAGTAACCATTTCTTTTATCATAGCAGCTATTGGTTGTGGATTTGCTGGACTTTGCTATGCGGAATTCGCTTCCATGATTCCCGTTGCTGGAAGTGCTTATACCTATTCATATGCAACTATGGGTGAATTTATGGCATGGATTATTGGATGGGATTTGGTACTTGAATATGCATTAGCTGTTGCTACCGTTGGTGCCAGTTGGTCCCAATACCTCAGTACTTTTTTACAAGGCTTTGGAATTGATATTCCAGGGTATCTCTTGCATGGCCCTTGGGAAGCTTATACCGCGATAGATGGCATCCACGTGGAAGGGGGCATTGTGAATTTACCTGCCATAGTGATTATTTGTCTTTTATCACTTTTATTAATGCGTGGGACTGCGGTCTCCTCATTAATTAACAATGTTTTGGTTGTGGTGAAAGTTGCCGTAGTTCTTATATTCGTCGCCTTAGGCTGGTCTTTCATAAACCCAGCTAACCATAGCCCATATATTCCTGTAAACGAAGGGGAAGAATTGCTTAAAGCGGGCAAAATTGGATTATTTGATTTCTTCAATAGCGAATATTTTGGTCACTATGGGATCAGTGGCATACTTAGAGGGGCCGGAGTTGTATTCTTTGCTTTTATTGGTTTTGACGCGGTAAGTACCGCAGCCCAAGAAGCAAAGAATCCCCAAAGAAATATGCCGATAGGTATTATTGGTTCTTTGATCGTCTGTACTATTCTATATTTTCTATTTTCATACGTGATGACCGGACTGGCAAATTACACCGAATTTGCCAATGATGCCCGACCTGTTTCTACTGCTTTTGCTGTTACGGGCTACACCTTCTTAAATCAAGCTTTAATTATTGCCATTTTAACAGGATATACCTCAGTAATGTTAGTGATGTTGCTAGGACAAAGCCGAGTATTTTATAGTATGAGTAAAGATGGACTATTACCAAAGGTGTTTTCAGATCTTTCAAAAAGACAAACGCCTTGGAAAAGTAACCTGATATTTATGGTATTCATTAGTATTTTTGCCGGTTTTGTTCCTGTTTCTGACCTCGGTCATATGGTCAGCATCGGTACCCTTTTCGCCTTCTCTTTAGTATGTATTGGAATTATTGTGTTACGTAAAACTCAGCCAGATTTAAAGAGACCATTCAAAACTCCATTTGTACCTTTAATTCCTATATTAGGGGTTGTTGTTTGTGTTATTATGATGGCATCACTCCCAAAAGAAAGCTGGGAACGGTTGGCAATTTGGATGATTATTGGAGTTGCAATTTATTATTTATATGGAAAAAATCGAAGTAAGATTCGAAATGCATGAAGGAATAATTAATCTTAGGTGAGTTTCGGTAAAAAATGCCCCTTAATCCATTTGGGGCATTTTTACCGAAACTCACCTTTAAAATTCCAATATAAAATCCTTACAATTTCCTATCTTAGCAACAAGTTATTTACCTTAATCAAACATTATCCTTTCTTCATGTACTTTAATCTAAAAGAGATTGCATCGGTTACGATGATTTTGTTTGCAATTATTGATATTCTGGGGTCCATCCCGATTATCATAGATCTCAGACAAAAGGTTGGAAAAATACAATCTGAAAAAGCAAGCTTGGTTTCGCTTGCTATTATGATTATATTTTTATTTATTGGAGAGGAGCTTTTAAATCTTATCGGGGTGGATATTGCTTCTTTTGCTATAGCCGGTTCCTTAGTTATCTTTTTTATTGCGATGGAAATGGTATTAGGTATAACATTTTTTAAAGATGAGAGCTATGAAACGGCCTCCATTGTGCCCTTGGCTTTTCCATTAATCGCGGGAGCAGGAACCCTGACAACTTTACTTTCCTTGAAATCAGAATTTGCCACACAGAACATTATCGTGGGAATATTCTTGAATTTCTTCGTCATTTACCTAGTATTGAAAAACACCTACCGCCTAGAGAAGTTTTTAGGAAAGACGGGACTTGGGGTCTTACGTAAGACTTTTGGAATTATCCTGCTAGCAATCGCCATTAAGTTGTTTAAAAGCAATACAGGACTTTAGAAGAATTAATAAAATGACAGTTAATTAGCTATCGCCTTAACGGATCAGTCTAGCGGCAAAGAGAGTATCTCCCCTGCTTTCATATCCTTTAAAGTATTCCGTTTTCTCTAACTTCATTCCTTTTTCTTCTAAGTAGCGGACTACCTCTTCATTTTCTTTTTTGTAAACCGAGCAGGTAATATAAATCAATGGCTTACCTGGTTTTAAATGATGAATTACGTTAGTTACAATCTCTTTCTGAAGAGTTGAATAATGTTCTAATTGTTTCTGATCAAAATTAATGAGCATTTCTGGTGTTCTTCCCCAAGTCCCCGAACCCGAACAAGGAACATCTACTATGATCCCATCAAACTGTTCATCGTTAAGAATTGAACTATCTTTAGCCAGGTCTATTACCTTTCGTCGGTAGTTAGAAATTCCGGCTTTTGCGAAGCGTTCGTCTAAGTTTTTTAATATGCTATTTCTAATGTCTGAAACCAATAAACGAGTGTTCGGCTGTAGCTGCATTAGAGGAATAGACTTTCCACCAGAGCCCGCACAGGCATCCCACCAAGATTCATCGATAGCGGCATTGAAGAGCTGCGAGGTTTGTTGAGAAGAATAATCTTGCACTTCGTATTTTCCTTGGATCTCACTTATTTGATTTAGCTTAGTCCCATTTACAAACGACAATATATTTTCTGCTAATTCGTGAAATGTAACTTCGTTCTTCTTTAACACGTCCTTGACTTTACTTTCATTCCCTGGATGGATACGAATATATAAATCAGGTTGTATAAAATGACTTTTAAAGAATTTTTCTTTATCAATTTGAACGGAGATGTGCTCGCTCAACGGGAATAAAGACTCTAGCTTAAAATCAAAATGTTTGATTAAAAATTTTATTTTGTCGGCAACATTTAAACGTATATGCTCTTCTAAATCGGGTAGAAGAAAATTTGAAAAACTACTTTCTTCCTCACATAGAAACTCAGCAATGGCCAGCCTTTGACTATTCGGAAGATCCCGCAATAGACCTCCCAAACGAAAAAAATTGTAAACTAGTCTAGAAGCGATACGCCGGTCACTAGACCCCATTTGCTTATTCTCCTTAAAAAAAATTCCTAGAAAGCGGGCGAAAGGTTGTTTCCCATCATAACTATCGATAATCGAATCAAACGTTTTTAATCGTTGATGTATGCGCTTTTCGATCATCCTTTTTATAGATTAACGTAGAGGTTGATATTGATATCCATCAAACTGTAAGATCTGAATGAATGTATTCACATAACCCCATTTAGGGTTATATTCAAAAGTGTAATTGGTTTGTAAGCCTTTATAAGTGTCTGTTAACAGAGCCTTTGGGTAATCGTGACCATACTTTATCAACAAAGAACCAAAGAAATAACCTGTATCAAAACCTTTGTAAGCAAACTCTGAAGGTTCGATTTTAAACTCTTGCATATATTGGCGTTGAAAATCCTTCACCTTAATGCTATTAGGATCAACATAGTATGAAGAAGTAATAATGGCATTTAGTTCTCTCAAGTTTACATTTTGAAAAGAAGATTTTGCCCAATTCGGATGTCCCACGAGTTGAATTTCGTAACCAGAGGCATATTTTAAGTCGACCAACTTAACCATCATGGCATCAACAGCAAACTTATTAAGTGCTGCCGTGATAAAGTAATTTTTCCCCGTCAAGGTCATTAGATTTTCTAGGTCGGTCAAGTCAGTGAGCTCTATGATATCTACTTTTCCTTTGCTTAGCTCTTCCATCCTATTAATCAATGGGGAAAGAATCTTTTGATCTTCATTATCCTCCGTAAAATAAACAATTACTTTATCGTTTTTCTTTATTTTACCAATTAGGTAGTTGGCCATAGCATCGGCATGCTGATTAATTGGAGAGGCCAAGCTTACTAAATTACTGATATTAAACGCGGCAGGGGCACTTGCTGCTAATGGTGATACTTGCAGGCTATAACCTAATTTAGCGGCACTTGCAAAAGCACTTATCTCTTTCGGAAATATGGGCCCTACAATAAGGTCTGCCGATTGAACATCAGATCCTTTTCCTATTGTATTAGTTTCCGCTACATTATCCCTTGTATCTACAACGTTAAGTTGAAAGTTCTTCCCGCCTTTTGCTAAATTATCTAATGCCAATTTAAAGCCCTGATAAAAATCTAGAGGCATTTCAGCACGCTTAACATCCGCCCGTGTCGGATCTTCACCTTTTATATGATCCAATTGAAAGGGAAGTAATAGCATAATTTTATTTGCGCTTACTTCCACCGTTTCTACAGGTTCTTCTTTTGTAGGTTTCGGCTCAATTGGCGCTTCAGGTTTGGGTGCGGATGGCTTCGGTGCTTTTGTTTGTACGGAGCAACTCGCCAAAGCACTTAAAAACGCAATAAAAATTAGAAACCTACTCCCACTCGATAGTAGCTGGTGGCTTCGAACTGATATCATAGACAACTCTGTTGATTCCTTTAACATTATTAATAATTTCGTTAGATATTTTGCCAAGTAGATCATACGGAAGATGTATCCAATCTGCGGTCATCCCATCTACTGAGCCTACTGCTCTTAAGCAAATGACATGCTCGTAAGTCCTTTCATCACCCATTACTCCGACCGATTGCACAGGCAAAAATATTGCTCCAGCTTGCCATACTTGATCATACCATCCGGCTTCCCGCAAATTATTTATATAAATAGCATCAGCTTCTTGCAAGATAGCAACTTTTTCTGGTGTAATGTCTCCAAGGATCCGGATTGCCAATCCCGGTCCAGGAAAGGGATGGCGTCCTAAAATCAACGGATCAATATCTAAAGCTTTCCCAACTCGACGTACTTCGTCTTTAAACAGGGTCCGTAGAGGTTCAACTACTTTCATCTTCATGAAATCTGGCAAGCCTCCGACGTTATGGTGAGATTTAATTGTTGCTGAAGGACCATTCACCGATATAGATTCAATTACGTCAGGATAAATTGTTCCTTGACCTAACCATTTTACCTCAATTTCATTGCCTAATTCCTTTTGGACTTCATGTGCCGCTTCATCAAAAACATCTATAAAGAGCCCTCCTATGATTTTCCGCTTCTGCTCTGGGTCTTTAACACCTGCCAAGCCCTTATAAAAACGATCCTTTGCGTCTACGCCTTTAATATTCAAACCCATATCTCTGTAAGAGTGCAATACTTGATCATATTCACCTTTACGCAATAAACCGTGATCAACAAAGACACAGTGAAGTTTTTTTCCGATTGCTTTATGTAGCAAAATTCCCGCTACGGAGGAGTCTACTCCACCCGAAAGCGCTAGAATTACATGGTCATTACCCAGTTTATTTTTTAGTTCAGCAATGGTGCTTTCGACGAAACTCTCTGCAGTCCATTCCTGATGGCATCCACAGATATCGATCAGAAAATTCTTAAGTAAAGTAAGACCGTCTGTACTATGGGTTACTTCCGGGTGGAATTGAATTCCATAGGTTTGTTCGCCATTTATTTGATAAGCTGCAATGCGTACTTGATCTGTACTAGCGATTACTGTCAAATTATCGGCTACTTTAGCAATGGTATCCCCATGAGACATCCAAACTTGGGACTGCTCAGAGATACCTTTGAACAGCGGGTTCAAATCATCGACAAAATGCAATTTGGCCCGGCCGTATTCACGGGTTTCTGAGGCCGATACCTCTCCTCCCGTGTATTGTGCAATGTATTGCGCACCAAAACAAACTCCTAAAATCGGTAATTTCCCTTGAAACTGCTGAAGGTCAAAGGATGGCGAATCTTCTTGCCACACTGAAAATGGACTTCCAGAGAATATAATCCCTTTTACACTATCATCGATCGAGGGTATTTTATTATATGGGTGTATTTCACAGTAAACGCTTAACTCTCTCACTCTACGTGCAATAAGCTGGGTATATTGTGAGCCGAAGTCAAGAATAATAATCTTTTCTTGCATGTTTGCAAAGTTAGGAATTCATATTGAATTTTGGTGATTTTTGTTATTAAATCCTAGGAATCCCAAGTTAAAACGAGCTTTCCAAAATGAGAACCACTCTCAAAATACTGGTGAGCTGCCACCACGTCTGAATAAGTGAATGAACGAACAATTGGCTTGAAAATTTTATTTAGAATAAGAGGCCATACATTTTCTTCTACGTCACTAGCTAATTGTGCTTTAAACCCTGCATCTCTATTTCTCAGGGTGCTGCCCGAAAGAGTAAGTCTCTTTTGCATCATCTGGGTAATCGCTAAGAAAACCTTTGTACCCTTTATTGCATTTATCGAAATCATTCTTCCGTCTTCATTCAATAAGTTTAAATTCTTCTGAAAATAATCTCCACCTATACTGTCTAAGATTAAATTAATTTCTCTATTTGTTAGAACCTCTTCAAAATCCTCTACTTTATAATTGATGGCCAAATCTGCTCCTAACTCCAAACATTTTTCACATTTTTCTTGACTACCTGCAGTGACGTATACAGCTTTGCAAAAATGATTTGCTAATTGAATAGCGGTTATTCCTATTCCCCCGCTTCCACCATGAATCAATATTGAGTCTTGCGGTTTTAACGAACCTCTTTGAAATACATTATGCCATACAGTAAATAGAGTTTCCGGTAAAGACGCCGCTTCAGCAAACGAAAGGTTTTCTGGTAATGGTAAGCAATGCTGTTCATTTACAGATACATACTCTGCATAACCTCCACCAGCGAGAAGCGCACAAACTTTATCTCCAACTTCCCACCTTTTCACATTTCTACCCAACTTTTCAATAGTTCCGGCTATCTCTAAACCAGGGATATCGGGAGATACACCAGGAGGAGCGGGATAATGACCTTTTCGTTGAAATACATCAGGACGATTAATTCCTGACGCACTCACCTTTATCAATACCTCATTGGGTGAGATGACCGGCACTGCACATTTCACAAGCTGTAATGCTTCGGGTCCGCCAAACTCTTTAATTATAATTGCTTTCATATTTAGTTTGCAAATTTCTGAAGGCGAAGATTAAAAGAAACCAAAAAATACCTACCTAATCTATTATTTTGGGTAAAGAGATTATCGTTCGCTATCATTTCACTTGAAATTCCTGTGTTTTGGTTCAATATATCAAAGCCTTGAACACGGATCATTGCACGGTCGTTTTTTCCGAAGCTTCGCTCAACATACATATTGAACAGGGTAGGATTTGTATTAAACTCACCGAATCCATTATTAAAACGACTATAAACATCAAAACTTAACACCCAACCGTCTAGATATGTTTTACTTCCAAAACCCAAAGAAAAGGTATTAACTTCTGCATTGGCGACGGCGGGAAGGGAACTTCGGATTCGACTCAATGAATAAGAGCTTCTAACATCAATATTCAACCAATCATCCAAAATATAATTAACTTGAAGGCCTTGCATAAGGTTCAAATTTCTCCCTTTATTTTTTTCTTTATTGATAAATGAAATGTTGTTATTATAATCTGCGGTGGAATTGATATTTAAATTTAAAACTTTATCAATTAATGCCAAAGAATATAGAAAATAAGCATGGGTATCAAAGTAGCCCGATGTATTTGTAAATCCAGTTTCTAAGATCGTGCTATTGGGAACAACAGTTCGATCGGTAACAATTTTATTCTTAACACTCTTGATAGAAAGATTACTAAAAAAAGAATTGCCTGAAATAATATTGAAATTACGGTATTGAAGACTCAATTCATTAATAAATTCCGATTGCAACTCGGGATTTCCTATTAAAATATTTTGCGGGTTCGAATTATCTCTTATAGGTTGGATTTGATAAAATGCGGGTTGATGATTTTGTCCCTTGTAAATTAGGGATAAGGAAGCTAATTGATTAATTTTATAAGAGAACCGTGCATTAGGAACAAAGTTGATACTTTCTTTATTTGTAGAAATCTCTCTATTAAAAGTATAACCTGATAAGCGAGTAGGTTGAAAACCAAAACCAGCCTGATAGGTATATTTATCGCTAATATATTGATAAAGAAAGCCTATTTTATTGGCACTAAATTTATAAGCATAATTTATTGCAAGGGAATCTTTATAAATGGCATCTAGGTTGAGTTGACGAATGTCAACTGATTTTCGATTGCTCTGATTGTAGGAATAATTAAATTCGTAATTGAGTTCTAGAAAGCTTTTTCCAGTTATTGGCTCAATATATGAAGTCTGAAATTGAAAGTCATTTAGTGCCTGCTCATTTGAAATAATCTGATTTAATTTCTCTGTATTTTTTATAGGAAGAATTTCGGTTGAAGAACCTCTATTTATTAAACTATCGATTATTTCATCATTCTTATTATTAGAATTAAAATTACTAATTATACTGAGACTCAATCGTCTTCCCGGTCTAGAAAAGCTTTTATTGAGGAACGCTTCTAAATTAAGATTAGGTGTTTGTTGTTTTTCTTCGGAATTTGTGTAACGTTCGGTTGTCAATTTCCTATTATTTATTAGTCCAGTTCCATTTGCGAAGCGGTTTGATGCACCATAAGATAACGTTGGGCTAACTTTTATGAACATCGACGAGTCGAGCTTAGATTCATAATTCCAATTTAATTTATGAGCATGGCTATAGGTCGCTGAAGTTAAATCTTCCTCATTTAGTATGGTATTATTCCTAAAATCACTCTTTAAAGCGGTTGAGCTTATTGTTTTATTCTCCCGGTCTGTAAAAACGTAGCCTCCATACGTACTCGTTGCTTTTGAAATATCGTCTCGAAAATTAATGCCTATCGAATTGGTGAGATTAATTCCATCGTTCATATCAATCATACTACTCAGATCAGCGCCACTTTTCTCTCTTCCACCACTTCCACTAACATCGCCAAAACTAAACAGACTTGCGTTTGTATTATTCGTTGACCCCAATACAGAGATTTGCTGGCTATCATTAAAGCTATTTGCTGACAAACTTCCAATATAACGGTTATCGGTTCCTATTCCCGCTGTAACTTGCCCAAACATTCCATGGTTTCTATCTTTCTTAATATTTATATTTATAATCCGTTCCGGTTCCGATTTTTTCACGCCAGTAAAATTGGCTTGTTCACCGTAGTCATCTATAACTTGTATATTTTCTACAATATCTGCCGGGAGGTTCCTAGTTGCGGTTAATACGTCGCCCGTGAAAAAATCTTTTCCATTTACCTTGACTCGTGTGATGAGTTGTCCCTGTGCTTTAATACCACCATTTCTATTAATTTCCATTCCCGGAAATTGTCGCATCAAATCTTCAACAAGGTCTCCATGATGTATTGAATACGCCCGGGCATTATATTGTATCGTATCGCCTTTAATAAGCATGGGGAGTAAACCATAAATATTAACTTCTTTTAAGACGGTCGGTTGAGGCCTTAATACTATATAAATAATCTCCATTTCAGGAAGTAGAGGGTTAACTGAATAGTGCTCATCTCGAATTTGATAACCCAGTAAACTATATGAAATATGAAAATTAAAGCTTCTTACATCATTAAATAAAAAGCGCCCCTCACTATCGGTAGATACCAATAAGGTGTCGCTATGTGAGCTTAACAAAACGTTCACTCCTTCTAATGCGACTCCACTTGTATCTTGAACATGCCCATGTATTTCCCTTTTTAGCTGCTGGCCAAAACTTTGCAGAGAAACACATAGGAAAGAAAGGAGTACGATTACCCGCATAGGTTAATTCACCACTAATAAATAATTATCACAAAAGATAGTTTTTCTACTTTAAAACGAAATATAGAACTAAATCCGTACTTTATCAACTAAAAAAGGGGTAATCATTAAAAATAATGACTACCCCTTCTCATGTTTTTAAGAATAAATTACTCTGCTTTATAAGCGACTTTTGAGATATGCTTATCAATTTCCCAACGACCAGTACCTTCTTCACCGACCACATCAAATATTTCCAAAATTCTTCTGGCAACGTATTCTTCTTCAATTTGCTCTTCAAAGAACCACTGTAAGAATTGAAAGGTAACGTAATCTTTCGCCTTCATACACTTGTCTGCAATGTTATTTAAGGAATAAGTTACGTCCATTTCTTGTTCTAAAGCGAGTTCGAATACGCTTCTAAAAGATTCAAAATCCTTTGGAACATTAATTATTTCCGGAGAAATGGCTCTTCCACCGCGGTCATTTACATATTTAAATATTTTCAACATATGATGGCGTTCCTCATCAGCCTGTCTTTCAAAAAATCCAGCACTAACATCAAAACCTTGATCATCACACCATGAGGCCATAGCTAAATAAATAGCAGACGAATGAGCTTCTAATTTAATTTGCTCGTTCAATAAATTCTCTATTTCTTCTTTCAATGAAGTTTTTAATCGAAGTAAGTCTTTCATATCTTTAATTCTATCTTTTTCGCTAACTGTGAAAATAATATCTATACGAATTTAAGAATAATACATCAAAACTATGCCATGTTAGTGCAATACAAATTAAATCTAAATAAGCATAAATGATACGATTAAGCCAAAGTACGGCATGGGCGAGTTTTCAAACAAACAGACAGAAAGCTGTTTAGTTCAATCATAAATTTGGCACCCGATAACAGTTCTCTTAAGTTGAGAATGTCCATAGCAGACAATAAAAAACAACGATTACAACGATGAGGCATTAAAATTGTAAAATCTGCGCTTCTAGCTGAATTAATTAATAATTCAGCTACATTTATCGCATCAACGTCCTGTTTAAACCTAAGAAAATCCGACACTTTAAATGAAGACGTTTCCCCGTTAAATTCTAACCAATAGCAATTATTTTTGCTGCATTGATAAACAGCCCCATGTTCACTTCTGAATAACTCGTTTAGTTGATTACAAACCATCGCTAAATTTTTACCCTGCGAAGGTACTTATTATTTATAATCAGTCCAAATAAACAAAGGCTAAAAAATAGCTGTATTTAAATAATTCCATGAAGTGACTTTCCAACAGCCGCGAGCGCATCTACTTTACGTTCAACCTTGGGATCTTTAATTAAATCGGGCGCATGGTGAGGTTTTTTACGAGCATCAATCACAATTGGCCCGGTACAACCCCAATGTTTAAAAGCAATAAAACTGCCAATTCCATATATATCATGTGAAGCGTTACTTTTGGTAAAGGTCGTCCAAACAAAGTTATTGATAGATAAGGATGTAAATTCAGCATCATCGCAAAGGACTATTAATGCGACACTAGATAAATCGAAATCCTTAAACATTTCCATAAAGCTATCGATCACCGTACTCTCATTCAGATAATCGGTAAAAGGCGGTGCCTCTATCGCCAATACTCCTTCTAGAGCTAGTTTTACGTTTTCAAAACCTCTAACGATAGGAAAGTTTACTGGAATCTCTTTAGCCAGCTCTCTCTTCTTCTCTCCTACTGCTGCCAGTACGACCTTAGACCCTGCATTTAGATCATTCCCTGTATAATCAAGAGTGTCTATTGTTGTATTAGTATGAAAATGCAAATCGCGCGTGGTATCTAAACGCTCCAAAACATGCTTGAGGAAAGCGGGAACATCATTAATATCTAACGATGGGTTATCCTCTTTTGCTGCGATAAACAAGTATTTCGCTAAGCTAAGTTGATTTTTACCCAGGATTTGATTTGCAATAGTTAGTATTTCTTGAGGACGGTCAACTTTTAGATAAGGCGTATACCGCTCAGTACCAATGGCAAAAAGCAATGGGTGAACCCCAGCCGCATCAACCGCATTCACGGCATGCAATCCGTTTATTTCCTGCGGAATGGCCGACCCTGTTATCTCATGTATAAGTGCACCGAAGCTTGTGTCTTCTTGCGGAGGTCGACCCACTACCGTGAAAGACCAAATTGGATCTTTTTTATGATAAACTTTATGCACCCGCATTAACGGGAATGGATGAACGAGACTATAATATCCTAGATGATCGCCAAACGGTCCTTCGGGTTTATTTTCATTCGGGTAAACTGTTCCAGTAACCACAAAATCCGCATCAGAAGAAATACAAAAACCTTCATTATCATAGAAATAACGAAAACGACGATTTCCTAATACACCTGCGAAAGTTAATTCAGATAAGCCTTCGGGTAATGGCATAACGGCGGCTAAAGCATGCGAAGGCGGACCGCCTATAAATACGCTTACTTTTAGGGGTCGTCCAAGCGCATTAGCTTTTGCTTGATGAATCCCTATTCCACGATGAAGTTGATAATGCAATCCAACTTCGTGGTCTGGTACATAATCATTTCCCGCAAGCTGAATTCGATACATTCCTAGATTTGAATTCAATGGACCAGGTTTGAGGATGTCCTCGGTATAGACTTGCGGCATAGTGACAAATGGTCCTCCATCCAAGGGCCAGTTGACGATTGACGGTAACTCTGAGATCTTTGTTTCGCCAAAAAGTATTGGTGCATCTTTCCGCTTTTTATAAGGCAAAGCCGAAACGGCTAACAAACCCGCAGATAGGTTCTGGAAAGGCTTTTTTAAAGCCTGCATGGGGTCGGATCTCAGATCAACAAGTTTCTTTACATTTTCTAATGTGTCGCGAAACATAAATCTAGAACGATCCAATGTTCCAAAAAGATTGGATACTGCAGGAAATTTGCTGCCCTTAATGTTTTCAAAAAAAATAGCTGGACCCTGTTGGTCGTAAACACGCATGTGAATAGCCGCCATTTCCAAATAAGGATCAACCTCTTCTTTTATTCTAACCAAATGGCCGTTTCTCTCTAAATCTTCCACGCAAGATCTTAAACTCTTATATCCCATAAATCTCTGCTAACAAATTTCTGAACTACAAATCTAATGGAAATCATTGACAGATACGCCCATTGTTATATACAAAAGGTTTCCACGCCAAATCGATTTAAAAAAGCAACGCCCTCGTCCTCTGGCAAACCTTTATAGGCTGCATAAGAAAAACGGTAAAATACCTTTGTGATCCCCGCCGAAAAAATCAATCGCGCACAGGAAATACAAGGAGAAAGCGAAGTATATAATGTCGATCCTTGAAGTGATGCACCATTTTTCACAGCATAAAGAATCGCATTCTCTTCGGCATGCAAAGCAAGTGAACAACTCCCCTTGCTATCTTTCAAGCATCCTGTTTCCGGCCACTCTTCATCACAATTGTGTGTTCCAGCGGGGGGGCCGTTATATCCTATAGAGATGATACGTGTTTCCTTGGTAAGAACTGCACCGACTTGCGCCCGAATGCAATGAGAGCGGGCGGAAAGCTCTATCGCTAAGTTCATAAATATATCATCAAAACTCAATTTTGGTTTTTTTTCAAAGATATTCATCAAAGTAAATTATTAAAATGGCATTAAAGCTACTATGACGCACAATTAATAGTCATTTCGATTTGCGCCGTGATTAAGCTCATTATAGTTCATCCGTATAATTTTTTAAAGTAAGAACGAGGGCAATTGCACATTCTTGCTTTTTTTTTAAAAATTTCCTTATTCGTGATGATTTCATTTAATTCAAATTTTAAAAGTTACAATATCCATATAATCCAATATAGATGCTCAAAAGACGTGTTTTTTATTTAAAAAAGATAGAATTCGGCCATACAATCTTTCACGGGAAAAACTATTTGGATAATTTTATGTATAATTGTAATTCAATAAAGGAAAAATTATGATAGAAACTATCATTTCTGGTATTGGTTTAGGGCTTGTATTATCATTTTTGACCGGCCCGGCATTTTTTGCTTTGCTAAAAACCAGTATTGAAAAAGGTTTTTACGCTGGTGCATCTTTTGCACTAGGAGTTTTGATTAGTGATATTCTTTTCGTCTCATTAGCTGTTTTTGGATCCTCCTACATGGTTTTAAAGCAAGCCTATATAATTCCACTTGGAATAGTAGGTAGTTTAATCCTACTAGGAGTTGGTCTTTATTATTTAACCATCAAAGTAAAGATATGCAAAAGCAAAACCCTTTGTAATAGAGAATATACAGGTTTTATTGTAAAAGGGATTATGATGTGTATTTTTAATCCCGCGATATTTCTTTATTGGATTAGTGTAACAGGTGGTGTAATTTCTGTCACAGGCAAATTCAATTTACAGGAGATTATTCCATTCTTTGCGACCATTTTAATTACTCAATTTTCTGTGGATTGTATCAAAGCATTTTATGCCGATAAATTAAGTCATCGAATTGAGGAAAAAACCATTGGCAGGATCAATAAAATGGCAGGGGTGTTCATTATTATTTTTGCACTTCGTTTAATGTATGAAGTAGTTTTTACTCATCCTTCCTTTATTCAATAATTGTTTTCACCCAACAAAATTATCACAAGTCAATTGGTTTCTTTATATTAGCTTTAGAATACTGATAAACTATGCCCGATCTCCCCCGAATACCTCAACGATTGACAAGAACTGATTTATTAATTGAGGTTTTTTGTTTTATTGTATTATTAGAAAGTTGGACTTATGCAGTTTATACTTACAATCACTTAAATGAAACGGTACATGTTTTTTACAAATTTACAAGTGATAATCTTGGGGATCGAAATGGCATTTGGATTTTTCCTTTTTTTGCAACCCTTATATTCATTGTGGTAAGCTGGGTAAGCAGCTTTCCTCATAAATTCAACTATAGGGAAACCATTACTCGAATGAATGCTAGGAGAATATACCGAAAGGCACTTAGAAAATTAAGAATAATTAAGTTAATATTAATCTCTACCTGCGGTTTTGGTGTACTGTTATTTGCATATTTTGCAGGCCAACAGATAACGGAAACAAATTCTACAATTTCTTTTTTTAGCTTTGTGCTGCTGGTACTCCCAACCATCTATTTGCTTTACTTAATCTACTCAAGTCGTAATCCTAGATATTAGGAAGCTAATTAAGCTGAATAATAAGCCCTAACATTTTTTCCTTCTACCCAATTCATAAAAGCTCTATTAACCACCCTATTCCCTCCAGGTGTCGGATAGTCACCAGAAAAATACCAATCTCCTTTATTTTTCGGACAAGCAATATGAAGATCTTCGAGGGTTTGGTAAATGACTGAAACCTCAGTCCTCATATCTACCGGCGTAATTATACGTGCAATCTCATCAGAAATTTCAGCATAGGTAAATGGTGCATAAATAGCTTTAACTTCATTTACGTTCTCTTTCTTTGGAACGTTAATTGAATTTAAACATCTTTGATAAACCTCATCGATCAAGTTATCCATGCCGCGTTTTTTCAATAATGAGATAGCAGCCTCAAAGGCGACAAACTCGCCCATCTTGGACATGTCTATTCCATAGCAGTCCGGGTAACGAATTTGCGGCGCTGACGATACAATTATAATCTTTTTAGGACGAAGGCGATCTAAAATGGTTAAGATACTCTCTTTCAAGGTTGTCCCCCGAACAATTGAATCATCCATTACGATTAAGGTATCTTGATTGGGCGATACCACCCCATAAGTCGTATCATACACATGAGCTACCATATCTTGTCGATCCGCATCTTGTGTAATAAAGGTGCGCAATTTTGCATCTTTTATAGCCAACTTCTCAAAACGCGGAGTAATACTAAGCATTCTGTCCATTTCTTCATCTCCTATTTTATCGGCCCGATGCAATAATGTCTCTTTTTGAAGATCTCGAACATATTTATTTACTCCTTCTTGCATTCCATAAAATGCAACCTCCGCTGTATTTGGAATGTATGCAAAGACTGTATCCGCAATATTATAATTTACAGTACTTAAAACTGGATCAACCAATAATTGACCTAATTTCTTCCTTTCCTTATATATTTCCGCATCACTTCCACGTGAAAAATATATACGTTCAAAAGAACATGCTCTTTTTTCTACAGGTTCCATAAACATCTCCTCAGAAATAGTTCCATCCTGTTTCACAATCAATGCGTGTCCTGGTTGAATTTCTTTGATACCTTCAAAAGGAACGTCAAAAGCGGTTTGTATTGCTGGTCGTTCAGAAGCTGCCACTAAGATTTCATCATCTCGATAATAAAACGCTGGCCGTATACCTGCTGGGTCTCGCATTACAAACGCATCGCCATGTCCAAATACACCAGAAATAGTGTATCCGCCGTCCCAAGTTTTCGCAGAACGGCGCAATATATGGGCAACATTCAAATGCTTCGCCACCATCGCACTTATTTCAACATTAGTATAGCCTTCTGCCTTAAACCTGTCAAAAAGCTGTTGATTCTCTGTATCCAAAAAATGCCCTATTTTTTCTAACACTGTTACAGTGTCTGCACGTTCTTTAGGATGCTGTCCTAGTTCAAAAAGCTGCTCTAGTAATTCATCCACATTCGTCATATTGAAATTTCCAGCAATTACCAGGTTTCTGCTCATCCAATTATTTTGACGAAGGAATGGATGACAGTTTTCTATACTGTTTTTACCATGCGTTCCATATCGCAAATGCCCCAATAGGACCTCACCTGTAAAACTCATGTTATCTTTCAACCATTGACTATCGAGAAACTTTTCTGGGTTTTCCTCCTGAAGAACAGCGAATTTTTTCTGGACATACTCAAAAATATCAGCTACGGCATTTTTTTCCATCGATCGATACCTACTTATGTATCGATTACCAGGTTTTACGTCGAGCTTAATCGTTGCAATACCCGCACCATCCTGACCACGGTTATGTTGTTTTTCCATTAGTAAATACAACTTATTGAGGCCATACAAGGCCGTGCCGTATTTTTCTTGATAATAGGAAAGAGGTTTTAATAGACGGATGAATGCTATACCGCATTCGTGTTTGATTGAATCACTCATAGTTGAGAATAATGTGCAAATTTAATGATTTATTAATGTCATTAAAAGCTTTTTGCATCTTATTTAAATTGATAAAAAACTAAGAATAGGAATAATTAAACAAAAAAAGACGGAATGAATTAATACATCCCGTCTTTACTATTTTATAACGACTAGTTTTTTTACTTAATCCCGAGTTTTGTCTTTACTAAAGGGGTGATGTCAATCCCACCTTCAAAATATACTAACGCTTGATTTTGTGTATCAAAAACATAAGCAAAACCTTCAGCTTTTGCTACCGCTTGAACTGCAGTTTCAGCTTTTGCTAAAATTGGTTGATACAATTCTTCACGTTTTTTCGCTAAATCTTCTTGTGCTTTTTGATCCAATTCTCCAATACGCTCACCCATTGTTTGAATTTCCTGTCCCAATGTCTCTAATTCTTGTCCAAGAACTTCTTTATTTGCCTCAGAAAGAGTTTTATACTTATCTTGATAAGTAGTAATCTTTGCTTGACGTTCCTTCTCCATAGCTTCCAATTCATTTAACTTAGAAACGCGGAAAGTCTCAAAACTGGCATCGGCAGTTTTAACTTCTGGCATGGATTGCAAAAGCTCACCCGAATTAATATGACCAATCTTTTGTTGTGCCATTACGGTTCCAGCAGACATAATTAAGGCAATTATTACAAAGCTTTTCAATAAATTTCTCATTTTTTCTATTTGTTCTATTAGGTTTTTTATTATTTGTAGTGTATTATATTACTAAGATCCATTAATTTCTATTATTAGGCTTATAACCCAGTCGAATAATTACTTCATCACTTTTATCTAGACGAGGATTAGCATAAAGCATCATTACCTCACTGTTTTTATCTAAAATGACATCTAAATTTTGACTTTCAGCTATAGCTTGGATAGCTTTTGATACTCGTTCTTGTATGGGTTCGATTAAACGTACTCTTTCTTTAAATAAATCACCCTCAAATCCAAATTTTTGACGTTGAAAATCTTTGACCTCTTTTTCCTTATTTACAATTTCGTCCTCTCTTTGACGTCTTAAAGTCTCGTTCAATACCACTTGATCTCGTTGATAAGCTTGATATAGCAACTCTATATCAGCAAAACGGGCATCTACTTCGTCTTGCCATTGGATCGATAAAGCATCTAGTTGTTTTTGTGCCGAAACATATTCAGGGATCTGTTCTAAAATATATTCACTATTGACATAAGCAAAGCGCTGCGCAAAAGTACTTACGCTAGAACTTAGGATAATAGCTATGGTTACGAAAATGTGACTAAGTTTCATGATATGTCTTTTAATATTACGTTTCTTTTTAGACTACAAAAACCTTAAAAAGTTAAAAGCAAAAGTAAGTCCAATAAATGAAATTTACCAATTCTATTTAAAATCCACCTAATTGTTGTGATATACTGAAGGTAAAATTCTGACGCCATGCATCTCCTTGAACACCTGGGATGGGATCGAAACCGTGCCCATAATCAATTCCCAGCATTCCAAATATTGGAAGATAAACACGTGCTCCAATACCAATTGCTCTTCGTACTTTAAAAGGATTAAAGTCTTGAAATTTATTCCAAGTATTACCTGCTTCGGCAAATACTAAACCGAAAACATTTGCTTGATCACTCATCATCAATGGATAACGAAGTTCCATTTGGTATTTAGTATAAATCGGACTACCAGAACGCTGTGCCAAGTTCAAATTTCCACCTTCTGGAACAACGTAGCCATTTGCATAACCGCGCATAGCGATGATCTCCGAACCCTGTAAGAATTCATAGCCTTGCATTCCGTCCCCACCTAGTTTAAACCGTTCAAAAGCCGGCACACCAGTAACCTTACTATAAGATCCTAAGAAACCAAATTGTGCCTGTGCCTTAAATACTAATTTACCGATAATACTTTGATACCATTGAGAGTCAAACTTCCATTTATGGTATTCCGTCCAACGATAAAAGTCTTTATCTGCAGCTGTTAAATAGTTAATATTATTAAACAACGAATACGGTGGAGTAACCTGTAACGTAAATCTCAAATGAGCTCCCGATGTTGGATAAATTGGAGCATCTACCGAGTTTCGGCTAATTTCTTGTGTTAAGTTAATATTATAAGCAGTTCCAGTTCGGAAAAGAAACCCTTCCCAATTTTGAAGTTGGTATTGTTGGAAGTTGACTGAATAGTTTAAGCGAAACCAGTTGTCTGGCCACTGTAACCTCTTCCCTAAAGAAACAGTTACACCATTCATTCTTATTTTCTGAAGATCAGCATCTGCTACCGAATTCCTCCTGCCGGAAAACCAATCTCGACCGCCAAATGTTTGCCCGGAAGTATAAGCACTTACACCAAAGTATACAGGCTTTTTACCACCAAACCAAGGTTCAGAGAAAGAAAAACTATAAGACTGATATTCGCTTCCGCTAGTCTGTCCTCTCAAACTTAACTTTTGACCATCGCCTCGTGGAAGTGGACGCCATGCCTTTTTATCCCAAAAATTCTTGGTTGAGAAGTTATTAAAAGTCAACCCCAATGTTCCGATTACTCGACCACCACCAAATCCTCCAGATAATTCTATTTGATCAGATGGTTTCTCCGCCACTGTATAAATTAAATCAACTGTACCGTCATTAGGATTAGGGATTGGCTGGATATCTGTTTTTGTTTCATCGAAATTTCCTAATTGAGCAATCTCTCGAATGGTACGCATCACTTGCTCTTTCGAAAATTTTTGCCCGGGCTTTGTAGCTATTTCCCGCAATATTACACGATCGTTTGTCACATCATTTCCTTGAACCCGTACATCGCTAATGGTATATTGAGGTCCTTCAAACATCCGTAATTCGATATCTATTGTATCATTATATACTTTCGTTTGTACAGGATCAATATTAAAAGTCAAATAGCCATCATTTAAGTACAATGAAGAAACATCGGCCCCTGAAGGACTCCCCGTTAACTTTTTACCTAACTTCTCTTCGCTAAATGCATCTCCTTTTTTTATACCCAAAACGGTATTAAGTACAGTATCAGAATACTTGGCATTACCAGACCAAGATATATTCCCAAAATAATACTTTGGTCCTTCAAAGACCTTAATGTCAACATCTACCCCTTTTGCACTTGCCTTTTTTACGGTATCCGATATAATCTCAGCATCTCGAAAACCGCGATCGTGCATTTTTGCAATGAGGTTTACTTTAGCTTCATTATATTTTTCGTCACTAAATTTACCCGGAAAAATATTCCACCATGCACGAGGCTTTATTTTCTTCAAGAATTTCTGTAACCTTCTATCAGAAAACTCTTCATTTCCTTCAAAATTGATATCCCTTACACGAACTTTACTGTTACGATCTACCTCTACCTCTAAAATCTGATTGTTTACGAGCAGCGTATCATTTACTGCTTTCATAGTGATATCAGGATACAAAAATCCTTTACTAGCAAGGTATCGCTCTATTGTTCCACGTGTGGTATTATACAAGTTCTCATTTAATATCTTCCCTGAATTTTCATTCAGCTTTTTTTGAATATCTTCTGTTTGTGTCTTATTTAAGCCCTTTATATCAATTTTTGTTAAACGTGGACGTTCTACAACAGCAATTTCTAAATAAATGGTCTCATCAACAATAGAAGCTACTTTTAAAGCAACATCATCAAAAAGTCCTTGTGCCCAAAGATTCTTAATTGCATTTGCGGTTTCCTCGCCTGGAACAGTAATTCTATTTCCCACTGCGAGTTTGGAGATAGTAATAAGCACATCTTTTTCCAAAAACTCAGTTCCTGTTACTGTAACGCCGCCAATAGTATAGTCTCTAGGTTGCAAATAATTGATATCATCAGGGTTTTGTCTTAATGATGTATTTCCTAAACCAGGATTGTTTAATCTAATTTGAGCAAGAGAAACACTGCTTCCCAATAACACAAAACAAAGTATATAAAGTAGTCTCTTCATTGATATATAATAACGCTGCTAAAGTAGCGCAAACAGTTGTTAAATTTTGTTAAAGTATTAATCTATGCAAAAAAAGCAGAAATAAACTAGAAAATTGCACTTTTTCTCTTTTATCTTTTTATTATTTGCTCACTTATTTTCCCAAAGCGCCTTTCCCGCTTCTGATATGCCAAAATAGCCAAATAGAAATCTTCCTTTTTAAAGTCTGGCCACATTTTATCTGTAAAGTACAATTCAGCGTAGGCCAGCTGCCAAAGAAGAAAGTTACTAATACGAATTTCCCCACTTGTTCTGATCATCAACTCTGGATCAGGGAAATCTTTTGTATACAAAGATTTTGAAAACATTTCTTCGTTAATATCCTCAAGGCTTAATTCTCCGAACTGCACTTTAGATGCCAAGGAACGGGCTGCCTCAACAATCTCTTGTTTCGAGCTGTAACTTAATGCTAAAATTAAAGTGCACTTTGTATTATTAGCCGTTTTTTCAATCGTTTTTTTCAACTGCTTCATACAGGCTTCCGGCAGTTGCCCCAAATCACCAATTGCTTTAAGTTTGACCCCGTTTTTCATTAAAGTCTTAGTTTCCTTATTTATAGAGGAAACTAAAATCTCCATCAATGCGGCCACTTCATATTTAGGTCGACTCCAATTTTCAGAAGAAAAAGCATAAAGAGTAAGAAACGGGATACCTAATTCAACTGCAGCTTCCACTACCTGACGTACCGATTCTACACCATGGTGATGCCCAAAAACACGAAATTTCCCTCTTTCCTTAGCCCAACGGCCATTTCCATCCATAATGATGGCAATATGTTGGGGTAAGTTCCCGGAATCGATCTGACTTTTTAACTCCATTGTTTATTTTACCATGTAGGACATCCCTGTTTAAAAAAAGTATACGTTAATCCAATTTGGAAGGTCATGTAGGAATCCAAATTATTAATGCTTTTGAATATATTTTTATCCCATACGTTACCGCCGAATTCGTCGTCTAATACATTTGTAATAGCCAGCCTATATTCTATATTTGTATTTAACGATAAAGCTCCCTTTAAATTGTATTTTAAACCTGCACCAAAAGGAATAACAGCCTTCGTGCTAGGAATAATAGAATCAATCTGAGAGGGTATAGCTTTAAAGTATTTAAAATGAACTGCTCCTATCCCTGCAAATACATAAGACGTGAAAGCATTTCTCGTTTTTTTAGGCTCAAATTTAAAAAAATTAAACTCTGGCAAAATTGACAGCTCACCTAAAGTCTTACTACCCTTAACCAATTGACCATCATCCCACTTTATACCTAATATAGAAACACTAGCCCTCACTCCCCACGTCGAATTAAAATTATACTTCGCCCCCACAGAGCCTGAAAGCGAATTAAATTTAAAAATATTATCAGGATTATATTCCCCCATATAGCCAGATGTTCCTACAGAAAATCCGTATTCCCAGTCTTGCGCTTTTATAGTACGCGGAATAAGGTTAAGAGACACAAACAACAGAATAACTCCTTTAGAAAAAAACTTCATATTTTACAAAGGCAAAGATAAAACAATTAGTCAATTGTCGAATTAATAGTTTCTGGTGTCCAATCCCCATAGTAGTTTTTCGCGTAAAGTTGAAAAGAAACTTTCATGCTTTAATCGAATGAGATTAATTGAAAAGTCTGCCTTAGAAATTGTAATTTTCTCCTTGGTACTTACATCTGCGGTCCTCGAATCACAAGAAAGCAAAAAACGATCGCCTCGACTTTCGATTTCTATGTTCAATATATCTTCATCTGAAATTACTAAGGGCCTAACATTAAGATTATGTGGCGAAATTGGTGTGATAACAAAATTCCCAGAGCCTGGTGAGATAATAGGGCCTCCACAACTCAATGAATAGGCGGTAGAGCCGGTTGGTGTTGCGAGAATTAGTCCGTCCGCCCAATATTCGTTTAAAAGTTCTCCATTTAGAAAAACATTCAGCGTAATCATCGCCGACGTATCTCGTTTTATCAGCGTAATATCGTTTAGGGCAAAGCTATCCCCATTAAATAAAACAGAGTTTTCTGCTTTAACGGCCAGCAAGGTCCTCTTTTCGATCGTATAATCGTCATTCAATAGCGAGCCTAAGGCATTGTCTATATTGTCTTTATTGATACTAGCTAAAAAACCCAGCCGACCAAGATTAATTCCAGTAATCGGAATGTTGGAGTCTCGAAGAATCGACACTGCAGCAAGCATGGTCCCGTCACCACCTAAGCTTAACATGAACTTTATGTCAGAAGGCAAGTCTTTAAGCTTAGTGAAGCTCTTAGATTGATGAGCGACATCATATTCTTTCGTTAAAAATTGTTTAAATTTACCGTAAACCCAGAGTTCCACGTTTTTTTCTGCGAGTAATTCAAACAGCTGACGCACATAATTACTAACAGTAGGTTGGAATTCTCTTCCGTATATAGCAATTTTCATTTATCTCGTTTTTTATTTGATAAAGAGTATAAATCAAATATAGGTTTACATATTCAAATAATTCATCAACTGATCATAACGGTCTTGCGAAGAATCATAAACCTTGGCATCGTTAAAAGTGGCTTTTACGATATAATCGTACCTCAAAAAGGAGGCAATAATGGAGGATATATCAGTACGGTTTAATTTGATAGTAATTTCCATTCGAGTTGAATCTGGAAAAGATCGCACATATGAGCTCATTATCTGTGCATTGTCAGATTCAACAATTTGAGCGATATGGGAAAGCGCATTGTCACGATGATTTATTTCTAATACGATTATTCCACCTGTCTCTCCAGAACCAGTAAGCAAAGTCATATGATCCACTATGCCTCTTAAAGTAATAACACCAACATAGCCGTACTTTTCAGTAAGCACAGGTAAAACGTCTAATTGGTGGACATAGAAGAGACGAATAACATCATAAATGTGTTGATTTTCATAAGCGAAAAGCAATTCATGATCATATTCCATTGATTTTACGAGTGCTTTTTCAGACTTTGAAACAAGATCATCCTCGTTTAATAAACCTAGAAATTGGTTGTTTTTGACCACAGGCAATTGACCAACGTGGTTTTCTTGCATCCTATCCAACACCACTCTAATCTTATCAGAGGGCTTTACTGGATAAATGTCTTCAGAAATTATCTCTCCTGCAATCATATTTTATTTATTAAACAATGGATCTCACCATAAGTTTAACAAAATTCATTCAAAAAACCATTTAAAAGAAGGTTAAACTCTTCAGGCCGCTCCATCATTGGTGCATGTCCGCATTTATCCACCCAGTGTAGTTCCGAATTGCTCAAAAGTTCATGAAACTGTTCGGCTACCCTTGGAGGAGTAACTTTATCATCTTTTCCCCAAATTATACAAGATCTAACTTTTATTTTAGGTAAATCTTTAGCCATATTATGGCGAATAGCTGATTTGGCCATTGCTAATATACGAATTACTTTCTCCCGATTGTTCACAGTAGCAAATACTTCGTCTACAAGTTCTGGGCTTGCTGTCTTAGGATCGTAAAACGTAAAAGCAACTTTTTCCTTTATGTATTCGTAATTCTCTCTTTTTGGAAAAGAGCCGCCAAAAGAATCTTCATATAGTCCAGAACTTCCTGCCAGTACCAAAGCTTTTACCTTTTCAGGATGCTTTAATACATACATTAAAGCAACGTGACCGCCTAATGAGTTACCAATTAATACGAAGTTATCTAAGCCCTTAAATTTTACAAATTTTGCTAAAAAAATGGAAAGACTTTTTACGCCGGTTGTAATAATGGGCATTTCATATATGGGCAACATAGGTATAATAACCTTATACTTAGTTTTAAATTTATTGATAACTTCTTCCCAATTACTTAAAGCACCCATCAATCCATGCAAAAGTATCAGCACTTCCCCTTCGCCTTCTTCTATATATTTAAATCCTTTTTCTTCCTTTATGGTTAGATTCATGAGTTCTTAAAATTGTAACTTATTTTTCGCTAAATGTAGCATTTTTTCCTTTTGCACAAAGAATATATTTAAGATGCCAAAAGAGTTTTTACTATTTCTGACATGGTTTTTCCATCCGCTTTACCCGCTAACGCAGAATTAACTAAACCCATGGCCTTGCCCATGTCCTTCATTCCTGATAAGCCATGATGGGCAAAAATTTCCTTTATTTTAGATTCGATCTCTTCGCGGCTGAGTTGCGCTGGCAAGTACTTTTCAATTACCGCGAGTTCCTCATTCTCAACTGCCAGCAAATCTGGACGATTCTGCTCTTGGTAAATTTCCGACGATTCCTTCCGCTGCTTTACCAATCTCTGCAAGAGTTTAATTTCCGCTTCTTCATTAAGTTCTGTATTTCCTTTTTCCGTTTTAGCTAATAAAACAGCAGATTTAATTGCTCTCAAACCTCTTAGACTAATACTGTCCTTGGCTAACATAGCTGCTTTTATATCTTGATCGATTTTATCTTGTAATGACATGTTAATTTGTTTTATACAAAAGTACTCATTCTGAAAGGCTTTTTAATTTAATGACAAATTATTAGCGCTATTGTTTGTTAATCATAGTACCATTTGCTTGAGCAGCAGGCATGATAATCATTTCATTAATATTGACATGGTGTGGCCTTGATACTACATACCATGCTGCCTCTGCAATATCCTGAGCTACCAAAGGCTCGAAACCCATATAAACTTGATGAGCTCTTTCTTCATCCCCTTTAAATCGTACTATCGAAAACTCAGTTTCAACTGCACCAGGATGCAAAGCCGACACTTTTATTCCGTAGGGAAGCAAATCTATGCGCATTGCTTTGTTTAGCGCATCTACAGCATGTTTTGTCGCACAATATACGTTACCGTTAGGATAAACTTCCTTACCTGCAATTGATCCTATATTAATAACATGACCCGATTTACGTTCTTTCATTTGGGGCAAAACAATACGACTCACATAAAGCAAACCCTTTATATTTGTATCAATCATTCTATCCCAGTCGTCTGTATCGCCCGAAAAAATCGGGTCTAGACCTTGACTTAATCCCGCATTATTGATCAATAAATCTACCTTCTTCCATTTTTCACTTAAACTCTCCCAACCGTTTTCAACTTCAGATTTAATCCTTACATCCATTTGAAGTATCATAACTTCTATATCAAATTCGGCTTTTAGCTTAGCCGATAAATCTTCCAATTTCTCTATCCTCCTTGCAGAAAGAATTAAGTTAAAGCCTTCTTTGGCGAAAACCTCTGCACAGGCTTTCCCAATACCCGCGCTTGCTCCAGTTATCATTGCGATTTTTTTCATTTTTATGTTTCTTTTATGCTTATTCAAAAACTAAACTGAATTGGATGGTACGTAAGAGTAGTTTATCAATAGGATCAGTAAAGTTATTCGGTTCACGTTTATCCAATACATTTCCAAAACTCTGTGACCATTTTATTTCGGGAGACATTTTAAAATATTCAAAATAAATATCAACGCCCAAACCAAATTCATATGAAAAAAAATCGGATTTTATTTTAATAAACTTTTCGTCAGCCGACAAGCCACTATCGTCAAGCTTGTTATTGGGAACTATATTTCGTGAATATTTGCCTCCACCTAACAAATATATTCTGTAGTTCTCACGGCGGTCAGATTTAAATTTAAAGGTTAAAGGCAATTCAAGCAGGGAAGCTTTTACAGACTTTGAAATTGGAACCTCGGGGTCATAGTTAAAATCCAACTTTTTCTTTGCAAATAAAATTATGGGATTAAAACGTAAATCTGAATTCTCACCAAGTTTTAAATTTGACAATAAACCCAGACCAACTCCTGTTTTTAGTGGAGATTGTATCCGATTATCTCTTGAAAAAACTTTAAAAGAAGAAGCTACATAATGAAAGGAAAATCCAAAATGAATTTCCTCATAATCTACACCCCCACCCCAACGTTGCTGAGCAATACTGGGAAAACTAATGAAAACCACTAAACCAATAAGTAAAAGTCTCTTCATCTACTAACTCATTTACTTGCTATATAAATTGTACAAATTCCAAAAGTTTGCGGCCTAGATAGTGTCTCTTTAAAACCGGATTTCTTCAATAAGGAAACAAAATTCTCCCCATCAGGAAATTGTGCTACCGATTCGGGCAAGTACTTGTAGGCACTATTATCTTTTGAGAACAATTTACCAAAGAAGGGGGTTACCGAATTAAAATAAAAGCTATAAAGCTGCTTGATCGGAAAATGTTTAGGATTAGAAAATTCCAATACAACCGCCTTTCCTCCTGGCTTCAACACTCGATAGATATCATCCAATCCTTTTTGTAAATTTTCAAAGTTTCGAACACCAAAAGCAACCGTAACCGCATCAAAAGAATGATCCTCAAATATTAGTCCCTCCGAATCTCCTAACTGCACTTTAAACTTATGCTGAAGGTTCCTTTTAACAATTTTTTCATTTGCCACATCCAGCATTCCCTGTGATATATCTACTCCTATAATTTTATCCGGATTAAGGATTTTTAAAGATTCGAAAGCAAAATCCCCAGTACCAGTAGCTACATCCAATATCAACTTAGGCTTAATTGACAACAGCGAACGGATAGCTTTCTTTCTCCAGATCATATCAATCCCTAAGGAAAGAAAATGGTTTAAAAAATCGTAAGTTCCAGAAATATTATCGAACATTTTAGCTACCTGTTGCTTTTTTCCAGCGGAAGCTTCTTTATATGGTGTAACAGTTTTTGACATAATGCACAAAGATACAATTTTACCTTATTCTTATTTATTTTTGAGCAACTAGATTGCAGAGTCAAAAGATTGCTTTCTTAATACCCTTACAAACAAGCTCTCGAGTAGTCTTTCAAGTATGTAATTAATGTTTTTACCATGAAGCGAGTTACTACGTTAAAAAAATGTTTTCAAGATTTTAATTTTAACTTTGCAAGATGATCGTAAAAAACGCCGAATTTATCTGTAGTAATACAAGGGTTGATAAATTACCTGAACCCAACCTTCCTGAATACGCCTTTATTGGTCGATCAAATGTAGGAAAATCATCCTTAATTAACGCAATCGTTAACAAGAAAGGATTGGCCAAGACTTCTCAAAGCCCAGGGAAAACACAGTTAATCAATCATTTTCTAATTGACAACAATTGGTATTTGGTGGATTTACCAGGCTATGGCTATGCAAAAAGCTCAAAAAGTAACCGAACCGATTGGGAAAGGTTTATTAGGCGGTACCTCAGAGAAAGAGAAAACCTACAATGCGTTTTTGTTTTAATCGATAGCCGTCATGAACCGCAAAAAATTGATACCGACTTCTGTTGCTGGCTTGGAGAAAATAGTATCCCTTTTATTCTAGTATTTACAAAAGCGGATAAGCAATCTCGTGTTAAATCAGACCAAAATGTTGCGAGATTTAAAAAGAAATTATCTACCTGGTTTGAAGAAGTTCCATCAAGTTACATCACTTCATCAGAAACAAGACTAGGTTGCGATGATATCTTACTGGCAATTGATGATATAAACAAGGTTTTCGAAAAACCTGTTCTCAACCAAAAGCTAACATTCGCTCTCAAAAATACCGATTCAATCGATCAAGATTCACACTATGACTCAACGAAGTCTTATGAAGGCTCTTTCGATGCATCACTCGAAAAAATCAGTGATGCGAATCAAGAAGATACAAATCTAGAAGCTTCTGATACTACCCAAGAAAATCCTTAAAAACAACATCTAATCTTTCAAAATGAAGAAATATTTTTCATTAGTACTTTTTGCACATAGTGTTTTTGCTCTTCCCTTTGCTTTTATTGGTTTCTTTTTAGCAATTACAACCACCCAGCATGAGTTTAACTGGTTGAAATTAATATTCATGGTTGGCTGTATGGTTTTTGCCAGAAATGCAGCAATGGCTTTTAATAGGTATCTAGATAGAGATATAGATGCATTAAATCCAAGAACCGCTATTCGCGATATTCCAGCAGGAAGAATTAGCGCAAAGAAAGCCCTTTACTTTACACTGGCTAATAGCGCATTATTCATTGCCACCACCTGGTTTATCAATCCCCTTTGCTTTTATCTTTCGCCAATTGCTTTGCTCGTAGTCTTAGGTTATAGTTATACCAAGCGGTTTACCGCACTTTGCCATTTAGTTTTAGGTCTAGGCCTAGGGCTGGCTCCATTAGGCGCATACCTAACAATTACGGGAGAATTTAACATTATCCCAGTCTTCTATTCCCTAGCAGTAATTTTCTGGGTAAGCGGATTTGACATTATTTATGCTTTACAAGATGAGGAATTTGATAGAAAACAAGAGTTAAAATCAATTCCCACGCTTTTGGGCACCAAAGGCGCGATACGATTATCCGAATTATTTCATGTTATTTCTGCTCTATTCGTCATCCTTCCTCTATTCTACATCTCTTTAAGTTGGTTATACCTCCTAGGAGTGATTTTTTACATCGCTTTATTGATCTATCAGCATACTCTCGTAAGTCCTAAAGATCTAAGCAAGATTGACAGAGCATTTATGACTACAAATGGAGTTGCTTCTGTAATTTTTGCGGTATTTTTTCTATTAGACATATGGTTGCTTAAATAAAAGATAATAAAGTAGTTAAATACATAGAAACAACTCGATAATTACAATTCTTCTAATTTTATTTGTAATTTTGTATAATTAAAAAAACAAAAACAGTGTATTATGGAGCTATTACTTAAGAACGTTCAAGAAAAGCATTTAGGATTAATCGCAGAACTAGCTAGAACTTTAAAAATCACAGTAGAAGGTCATTCAGCAACAGATGAATCAAAAACTAATTTAAAAGAAGAAAAACAAAACCTTGAGGAAGGATTATTCGTTTCTTGGATAAACAAATAATCAAATCACTTAAGCGTATAAAACATACGTTAAGGCAAATTGATAAAATTAATTCAGAAAAGTCTGCATCATAAATGGTCAGACTTTTTTTATGTTTCTTTATGAGGCTTAACCTCACTTCCTATTTCTAAAGACGGGGTGGATATCCTTCTCCGTATTGAGTTTTTTATATGTAATTACGGACTCAATACGAATCACCACGGACACTGTACGTCACTGTATACCACGACCAAACCCAGGTGCCTCTCTTTCGAAAAAAACTATCGAGACGAAAGGAAATTTTCTGCTTTCTAACAATTTTTTGAAATAATTGTTGTTTCCGATCAATTTTTACTTTCTTTATATTCAACTAAAAAGAAAATCCACTTTTAATTCTTGCTATAAAAAATAAATATGGAAAAAATTGTCACTCTCGCTAATGAAATAATTTGGAGCAATGCGTTAATTGTACTTTGTGCTGGCGTAGGAATTTATTTTTCTGTGGCTACCCGTTTCCTACAAGTACGCTACATTAAGGAAATGGTTCATTTACTCTTCGATGGAGATTCTTCTCAAAAAGGTGTTTCTTCATTTCAAGCTTTTTCCATTGCAGTGTCAGGTCGGGTCGGTACAGGGAATATTGCAGGTGTAGCAACCGCCATCGCGATGGGTGGACCTGGTGCAGTTTTTTGGATGTGGACCATCGCCTTTCTAGGCGCATCCTCAGCATTTATTGAAGCTACTTTAGGGCAGATTTATAAAACTACCAAGGATGGGCAATATCGAGGTGGACCAGCTTTTTATATAGAAAAAGGCTTAGGAATCAAATGGTATGCTATCTTATTTGCTGTAGCCACTTTATTAAGCACCGCGCTATTTTTACCTGGTGTACAAAGCAATAGCATTGCTGTAAGTGTAAAGAACGCATTCGATATCCCTGTTGAAATCACAGGAGCCATTATCACCGTACTATTAGGTTTAATTATCTTTGGCGGAGTTAAGAGAATAGGAAAAGTTGCTGAAATAGTAGTTCCTTTTATGGCCGCAGCCTATATTTTAATGGCAGTTATTATCATCGTTATCAACATCGCTGAAGTTCCGGCTATTTTTGCTTTAATTTTCAAATCTGCATTTTCACTTGAGCCTATTTTTGGTGGAGTTTTTGGAATGGCCATCGCATGGGGCATAAAGAGGGGAATTTATTCAAATGAAGCTGGCCAGGGAACCGCCCCTCACGCAGCGGCCGCGGCAGAAGTCAGTCACCCAGCCAAACAAGGATTGGTTCAAGCATTTTCCGTTTATGTGGATACCTTGTTCATTTGTACTGCTACGGCACTTATGATATTATTTACCAATCAATATAATGTACTCAACCCAGAAGGTGGCTATATTGTAGAAAATGTACCGGGTGCATTGATTGGCCCTGAATATACACAACTAGCGATTAGCACACATTTCCCTTCTATAGGCAGCGGTTTTGTAGCTATCTCTTTGTTGTTTTTTGCCTTTACAACGCTCATGGCCTATTATTATATTGCTGAGACCAACTTAAGCTACTTAAATAAAAAAGAAGGAAAAAAATACCTTTTGTGGGGCCTTCGATTTCTAATATTAGGAGCTACTTTCTACGGTTCTATAAAAACGGCCGAGATGGCTTGGGCATTGGGTGATATTGGAGTTGGGTTAATGGCTTGGATAAACCTCATCGCCATAATTCTCCTTAGAAAGCCTGCATTGAAATGCTTTAAAGATTATCAAGAACAACGAAAAGAAGGAAAAGACCCTGTTTTCAGTGCAAAGAAATTAGGTATAAAAAATGCAGACGAATGGGATTAGGGGGCTAAAAATGGCTACTTTTGTATCTCAATGGTACAACAACCAAAAAAACCTCTTATAATTTTTATGTTAGGGCTTTTATCAGCTATTGGCCCTTTCTCTATCGATATGTATCTTCCTGCATTCCAGTCCATTTCATTGGACCTAGGTACATCCATAGAACACATTCAACTGTCATTAACCAGCTTTTTTGTCGGAATCGCTTCTGGACAAATGATTTATGGGCCTCTTCTAGACCGCTTTGGAAGGAAGAAGCCCCTAATCGTCGGACTTCTTATTTATATAGCCGCTTCAATTGGTTGCGCGATAACCCAGTCTGCAGATACTCTTATTCTTTTACGGTTTGTTCAAGCATTAGGAAGCTGCGGAGGAATGGTAGCCGCTCGAGCTATGGTTCGTGACTATTTTCCACCAGAGGAGACAGCCAAAATATTCTCCATGCTTATGCTGGTTATCGGCGTATCTCCGATCTTAGCGCCAACAATGGGTGGCTACGTAATAGATTATTGGGGTTGGCATTATATATTTATTGTCCTAGGAATGATGGCGTTTTTAATCATGCTTGGTGTTATTTTTCTTTTGCCTGAAAGTAAGAAACCAAATACAAGTATGTCTTTAATGCCCTCTCCTATTATCAAGAATTTTTGGAAAGTATTTACCAATCCACAATTCATTATTTTTGGCCTTGCTGGCGGGATGGCCTCTTCTGGCTTGTATGCTTATCTCTCGGGGTCACCTTACGTGATGATGGAGATTTTTGAATTGAATGAGAAACAATACGGTTGGATTTTCGGACTCATTGCTGCAGGATTAATAACAACAAGTCAATTAAATAGCTTGACGCTTAAACGCTATAAAAGTGAGAATATTGCTAAATATGCATTAATGATCCAAGCTATTGTTGGGCTAACTTTACTAATTCTTTCTCTAACCGGAACACTAGGTTTATACAGTATTATCATTCTAATTTTCTGCTTCCTTGCTTGTCAGGGCTTCGTTTTCCCAAACACCTCAGCCTTGGCTTTAAATCCTTTTTCTGGTTTAGCAGGGAGTGCATCCGCACTTTTAGGAAGTATCCAACTTGGAATAGGAGCCGTAGCTTCTATATTAGTCAGTGTATTTCATAATGGAAGCACCTTGCCAATGGTTGGCGTAATGGCTGGTTGCGCTATAATCAGTTTCGCAATTTTACTTTTCGCACCAAAAGTGGTGGAAGTATAGGAAGAATTTACCAATAGTTCGTAACTTCGTAACATGTCTATCGATACGATAAAAGAAGAAATTGAACACTTAAGAAATGAGTTAAACGAACATAATTACAGTTATTATGTATTGGCACAGCCTATAATTTCAGATTTCGATTTTGATCAAAAGCTTAAGCGGTTGCAAGGCTTAGAAGTTCAATATCCAGAATATATGGATCCGGATTCTCCTACCCAAAAGGTAGGGGGTGACATCACCAAAAAATTTAAAACTGTCAAACATACTTGGCCAATGTTTTCGTTGAGTAATACCTATAACGAACGAGAGTTAAGGGATTTTGACGAACGAGTAAAAAAAACAATTGAGGAAGATGTTGAATATGTTTGTGAATTAAAGTTTGATGGACTTTCAATCAGCCTCACTTATGAAGACGGGAAACTGGTTCAAGCCGTAACTCGGGGGGATGGTACTCAGGGTGATGAAGTTACAAACAATGTCAAAACCATTCATAGTATTCCTCACCAATTAAAAAGCAAGGGCTTTCCTAAAGAATTTGAAATTAGAGGGGAAATCTTTATGCATAACGCTGCATTTCACCGGTTAAATCAAGAACGAATTAAGAATGAGGAAATACCTTACGCAAACCCAAGAAACTTTGCTGCGGGTACAATAAAGCTACAAGATTCATCAGAGGTTGCTAAACGGCCATTAGACTGTTTTTTATATTCTTTACATGCTAATAACATGGGTAGAACCTATAAAACACATTGGGAAAGCTTGAAACTTCTAAAACAATGGGGCTTCCATGTAAATGATGACAGTATACTTTGTACAAGCATTGAAGAAGTATTAAAATTTATTGCAAAATGGGATAAAGATCGCCAACAATTAAGTTTTGAAATTGATGGAATAGTTATAAAGGTTAACAGTTATGCCCAGCAAGAAGAATTGGGTTTTACTGCAAAGTCGCCCCGTTGGGCCATCTCCTATAAATTTAAAGCCGAAGAAGTAGAAACGGAATTAGAGAGCGTTAGCTATCAAGTTGGAAGAACCGGAGCAGTTACTCCAGTAGCCAATTTAAAACCCGTTAGCTTGGCAGGCACAACCGTTAAAAGAGCAAGCTTACACAATGCCAATGAAATTATACGCTTAGATCTACATGAACATGATACGGTCTTAGTAGAAAAAGGTGGAGAAATCATTCCTAAGATAATTGGCGTCAATATTTCGAAACGTAAAGAAAACTCACTACCAATTTCTTATCCTAGCCATTGTCCAGAATGTGAATCTCTTTTAGTTAGACAAGAAGGTGAAGTTGTTTTCTATTGTCCTAATGATGAATACTGTCCACCGCAGATTGTCGGCAAGATCCAACATTTTGCAAGTCGAAATGCCATGGATATTGTAGGCGTGGGTAATGAAACAGTAGAGGCTCTTTATCGTGAAGGCTTGGTAAGGCATATTTCGGATCTATATACACTCAAAAACCAGCAGGCGGAACTATCAAAAATTGAACGATTTGGAGAAAAATCTATTCAGAATATGATCAACGGTATCGAGAACTCTAAGTCAAAACCTTTCGAAAAGGTTCTCTTTGGTTTAGGTATACGATTCGTTGGTGCTACCATCGCAAAGAAGTTGGTTGACCACTTTAAAGATATCGATACTCTGTCCAAGGCAACTAAAGAGGAAATAAGTTCCGTTTATGAAATTGGCGAGCGCATAGCTGACAGTGTTGTACTGTATTTCGAAAATGATGAGCATATTCATCAACTTAATCTATTGAAAGAATATGGATTGCAATTTACTTCAAAAGAAGAAGCAAATACTCAAATTAGTCAAAAACTGGAAGGAAATACCTTTGTTATTTCCGGAGTATTTGAAGGCCTGAGTAGAGCAGAACTTACTCAATTGATAGAGAGTAATGGTGGAAAAATTATCAGTGGCATTTCTGCGAAATTAAATTACCTTGTTGCTGGAAATAATATGGGTCCTTCAAAGCTAATAAAAGCAAAGAAGTTGGGAACGACAATTATTTCTGAAACAGAATTATTAAATCTCTTGAAATAATAATTCTTCTTTTTTCTTTATCTTTGAATAACGTCAAGCAAAATATAATTAAATGAATTCTTTTAATGGAGCGGGAGTAGCATTAATTACTCCGTTTAACGATGATCTAACCATCGATTACGTAAGTTTAGAGAGGCTAATAGAATATCAAATTGAAAGTGGTATTGATTATTTAGTCTCATTAGGAACAACAGGTGAAACAGCCACAATGAGTCTTGACGAAAAGAAGAAGGTGTGGGAATTCACGTCTAAAAAAGTCGCTGGAAGGGTGCCTCTAGTAGCAGGAATTGGAGGTAATAATACGCAAGAAGTTATCCGAGAAATGCATAACCTTAATACGGAAGGCTACGCAGCGATCTTATCGGTAAGCCCATATTACAATAAACCTACACCCGAAGGGATATACCAACATTATAAAGCAATAGCAGAGAACGCTCCCCTTCCAATCATTCTATACAATGTTCCAGGAAGAACTGCCAGTAACCAATCTGCCGAAACAACCTTACGTTTAGCAAATGATTTCGAAAATATAATTGGTATTAAAGAAGCGTCGGGAACCTTCAGTCAGTTTAGTAAAATTATGCGTGACAAGCCTTCCGACTTTCTATTGATCTCAGGTGATGATCCAGCTACTTTACCAATGATGGCTTTAGGTGCTGTTGGCATTATCTCGGTGGTGGGAAATGCTTTTCCTAAAGAGGTTAGTCGATTAGTTCAACTCTGTTTTGATCAAAACTTTAATGAGGCACAAAAAATCCATAATAGTTTATTGCAAATCACTGAATTATGCTTTATTGAAGGAAACCCAGCTGGAATAAAAGCAATATTAAGCGAAATTGGACTTGGAAAAGACACTCTGCGCTTACCTTTAACTCCAGTAAGCGAAAACACAAGAAATCTAATAAAAGAAGAACTCGAAAAAATACTTTCTTTTAAACTTTGATATTCGGATACCCTAAGTCTGAAAGTGATTTGGGTCGATTGATTACTCTCAATTAGAGAATAATGATCAGAATCAACAAACATAAAGATTACCTAAACGAGAAAAGCTCTGGTTATTGACCGGAGCTTTTCTCGTTTAGGTAAAACGTCTTATTTTTCAGCATTTTTCTTTGCCTGGATTTTAAGTCGTAAATCTTGTGACAAATTCTTCAAATCTTGAAGTCCTTTTCTAACACGGGTACCTGCAGCACTATTTCCTTTGTTAAAGAATTTATCTGCATCTCCTTCTAATCCTTCCAGAAGACTTTTAAGGTCATTAAATTTTTGCATGCTTGCCATAATTGATTAATTTTTTAAAGATTATAAAATATTTAATAATGTATGTTTATCTAAAAGTAGAATCTTTTTTTGAAAAAAAAAATTTAAAAGTGGATAAAATGTATTTTAAACTGGTTTTCATTCATTTTCGAGCACTTTTAATGCATTTATGGCTATTTGCACTTAAAAATTGTTATTTTAAAAAGTAAAGTCGTTTATTAAAATTAAACAGAAACGATACTTTGCTCCTTATAATATCCATTTTTCAACTTTTCACTTATCGTTTTAAATGCTGATAAGGTTTGTTCAACATCTTCTATTGTATGCATTGCCGTCGGTATTAGTCTAAGCTCAATCATACCCTTTGGAATCACAGGATATACTACAATCGAGCAAAATATCCTATAATTTTCCCGAAGATCCATTGTCAATGCAGTTGCTTCACTCAGTTCTCCGGATAAGAATACAGGAGTAATAACCGAATTGGTAATTCCGATATCAAAGCCTTGTGACTTCAATCCGTGTTGCAAGGCTCTTGCTATGGTCCATAGTTTAGTCCGTAGCGTTGGGTCGTTCTGCAAAAGTTCCAAACGTTTTTGAAGTCCAATAACCATAGGCATCGGCAATGACTTTGCGAAAGTTTGAGATCTCATGTTATATCTTAAGAAGGTAATAATTTCTTCTTTTGATGCAACGAAAGCGCCAATTCCGGCCATCGACTTCGCAAAAGTCCCAAAATAAATATCCACCGCATCGTGACAATCCTGCTCCTCATGTGTACCTGCACCAGTTTTACCAATTGTTCCAAAGCCATGTGCATCATCTACCAGCATTCTAAACCCAAATTCTTCTTTGAGCGATCCAATTTCCTTTAATTTCCCTTGGGCACCAGACATTCCGAAAACGCCTTCAGTGATAAGAAGGATAGAACCCCCAGATTGCTTTGTTAAGCGGCTCGCCCGTTCCAACTGCTTGCGGCAGCTATCGATATCGTTATGTTGATACACCAATCGCTTTCCAATGTGCAAACGAACACCGTCCAATATACAGGCATGAGACTCTGCATCATAAACAATAACATCATTCCTATCGACCAAAGCATCAATTATAGAAACCATTCCCTGGTAGCCATAGTTTAAAAGGAACGCATCTTCCTTCCCAACAAATTTTGCCAAGTCTTGCTCTAGCTTTTCATGGTGATTTGAATTTCCTGACATCATTCGCGCACCCATAGGATATGCTAAGCCATAATCTTTCGAAGCTTGAGCATCAGCGGCTCTAACTTCAGGGTGATTTGCTAAACCCAAATAATTGTTCAAACTCCACACTAAATGATCTTTCCCTCTAAATTTCATATGAGGGGCGATTTCTCCCTCTAATTTCGGAAAAGAAAAATAACCATGAGACCATTTGTGATGTTGACCCAAAGGCCCAAGGTTGTTTGATATCTTCTCAAATAAATCCAAAGTATAGTTTTTTATGATATTAAATTAATTTCACAAAGATATAAAAAATCAAATGTAAAGGATAACCAATACCGCTATTGGTATAGATATGGCGTTTTAATGATTTTAACCGGATATATTAGTCTACGTTGTCGTGTAGGAATGTATTATTAGGCCTAATATCAGTATTATCATCATCCTTCGAAAGCGTAAATCTTGAAATTTGGGATTCGGAAGAGTGAGGTACATTATCTAGCGCCATTTGCTTTCTTTTGTAAGCCGGTTCGCTTTCTATTTCCTGTAAGCCACTTGCAGAACGAAGTTTTATTCCAAGATCTCTTAATCGCAAAATTCTTTCTTTGGCTTTTCTCAACTGTTCCTCAATAGACTCATCTGTCTTGTTTTGGTCTGGATTAAAACCCATTTCAATCTCACCAATAGGTTCTTGTTCAACTTGAGGCAAATTTTCCTGAACGGAATTAGTAATCGGAATTCCAAAATTAAACTCGTTATCGGCTTCTCTAATGGTATACTTTTCCTGTTCAACGAAATTTTCTTCTTCCTCAATCTGGTGTTTTTCATCCACCAAAGTGTGTTTTATCACTTGACCAGCAGTATTTCTAGTCCTATTCTTTTCATTTTTTGAAAATTCACTAAATAAATCTACTGGCTTAAATTCCTTTTCGACATTCTCACTACTTTCTTTTTCCGGAAGTTGAACTTCATTCTTCAAGGAATTCTTAACTTCAATATTATCGTTTAGCGGACGAATTAAGGGAGTATCCTCAAGAGGAATTTCTACCCGTTTATTATCTTTCTCTTGGATTCTTTCTTCAGAAGTCTGGAACCCCGTCGCAATAATAGTAACAGATAAATGATTTTCCAATGTTTCATCTATGCAATTACCCCAAATTAAATCAGCGGTCATTCCTGCTTTATTTTGGATATAATCAGTAATCACAGTTACTTCATCCATAGTCACTTCGTGTTTACCAGAAGTGATATTTAATAGAATATAACGAGCACCTTCGATTTCGCTGTCTTTAAGTAATGGAGAAGCCAAAGCCCCTTCAACTGCTTTCTGGGCACGATCTTCCCCTTCTGCTTTGTCACTGCCCATAATTGCAACTCCTGAGTCGCTCATTACTGTACGTACGTCCTTGAAATCTACGTTAACATAACCCGGGATTGTAATAATTTCAGCAATACCTTTAGCAGCCGTACTTAGAATATCGTCCGCTTTGGAGAATGCAGCCCCCATAGTAAGGTTTCCGAAAATTTCACGAAGTCTGTCATTAGAAATTACCAAATAAGAATCGACATATTTCTTGAGTTCTTCTAAACCATCTTCCGCTTGAGTACGTCTTCGTTTTCCCTCAAAAGTAAAAGGAGTAGTCACAATTGCAACTGTTAATATACCCAGTTCTTTAGCAGCTTTCGCCAAAACCGGACTAGCTCCCGTACCGGTTCCACCCCCCATTCCGGCAGTTATAAATAACATTTTAGTATTTACGCCCAGCATTCTCTTAATATCCTCAATACTTTCAATAGCGGAATTTTCTCCAACATCAGGATCTGAACCAGCGCCCATCCCTTCGGTCAAACTAGTTCCCAACTGTACTTTATTAGGAATTGGACTAAGCTCAAGTGCCTGAGCATCAGTGTTACATATTATAAAATCAACACCGCTAATTCCTTGCTTGTACATGTGGTTCACAGCATTACCACCGCCACCACCGACACCAATTACTTTAATAATTGATGATTGTTCTTTCTGCATCTCGAACATTAACTCTTTCATAATCGATTCCTATTATACTCTTGCTGAGTGATCTATAATTTATATTAAGGGCATTTATTGTTGTGTAATATTAACACTTTTTCAACAGTACTTATTAACATCTGTTAATTTGTTGAAAAATCGCACATTGTGGAAAACTAACGAATATAATCGTTATCATCAACGTTAACATTATCGTCATTGATAAAAGTTTTTAACCGATCTAGAAATCCAAATCGAGCTTTCCCAGCATTTGTTACCGTTTTTGTTGTTTGCTCTCTTTCTGTATTTGATTCATCTTCGTACTCTGTAGCTTCAATTCCTTTTATCAACAAACCGATCCCAGTGGCGAATAAAGGACTTTTTAATTCGTCGAAAATCTTTTTGGGCAACTCTTCATTTTTGGCTAAGTGCTCGTTCGGGAATCCAATTCTACACTCCAAACCGGTTACATATTCCACTAACTGAACAAGATGCTTTAGCTGGGCCCCTCCGCCCGTAATTACAATCCCACCAATTAATTTTCCTTCAAAACCCGAAGCTTGTATTTCATAATAGACATGTTCAATAATTTCAATCATTCGAGCCTCAATAATATAGGCAAGATTTTTTACTGAAATCTCTTTATGATCACGACCTCTTAAGCCTGGAACACAAATCACTTCGTTCTCCTTGTTTTCATTGGCAAGAGCTGATCCAAATTTAATTTTCAAAAGCTCAGCTTGGTTTCGAAGAACGGAGCATCCTTGTTTAATATCTTCAGTAACTATATTCCCCCCCAAAGGAATAACTGCCGTATGCCTAATAATACCTTCGTGAAATATTGCTACATCTGTTGTACCCCCTCCGATATCCACCAACACTACACCAGCATCTTTTTCCTGATTGTCAAGTACCGCTTCCGAGGAGGCCAAAGGTTCAAGAATAAGTTCATGCGCTTGTAAATTGGCATTTTCAACACATTTATTAATATTTTTTACGGCGCTCACCAAACCGGATATTATATGGAAATTGGCTTCCATTCGTCTACCGGCTATGCCAATAGGTTCTTTTATTCCCGGCTCATTATCTATCGTAAACTCTTGAGGCAACACATGGATAATCTCTTCTCCTGGAGGAAGAACCAATTTATACATATCTTCAATCAATTGCTCGATATCCTTCCTTCCAATTTCCGTATCGTCTTTTCTTGTCAAAATTCCACGGTGCTGAAGACTCTTAATGTGCTGTCCTGCAATCCCGACATGAACCACCTGTATATTTACATTAGATTGTATACTTGCCTCTTCAACGGCTTTCATTATACTCGTAACTGTTTTCTGAATATTAGCAACCATACCACGGTTCACACCAGAAGACTCCGCCTTACCTATCCCCAATACTTCCACTTTGTTCTTGCCACTTCGTCTTCCGACTGTAACACATATTTTAGTTGTGCCGATATCGAGACCAACGACAATTGGCGTTTCTTTGCTAGTAAAAGTTCTTTTTTCCATTTTTATTTATATTTTGTCTGAGTATTATTTTTCTTAATTGGCATTTTCGTTTCTGCCACAAACCAATTGATTAGCAAAGCTTAAATCAACTGATCTGTAAGCATCCCAGCCAACCGTCGGTACGACTTTATTGTAAAATATTAGTAATTTCCCAAATTTTTGTTCCAAAGAATCGGCGTTGTGCCCTAATATAATCTTCTGGTTCCCTAAACGAGGAACCATTTCAATTTGACCTTCTCTATTTATATATATTTGCTCAATTTGGCTATTCCATAGCGTATCCGTTTGCACGTATTTGGCCAGTTTAAATAGCTCTTCTAAAAGCGGAGTTTGGATACTATCTAAGCTACTGCCCTGACCTTCTCTGATCCAGCCGTTAGCGGCCAGTACATGAGGAGCATAGTGAACAGATAGTGGAATCTTCAACCCGTTATTATCCAAGTAAAAGTCACTTCCAGCTTGATTAATTACCCTTAATACCGCTTCTCTCTGCTTAATTGCAATCGTAATTTTACCACTCATATCTTTAGTTACCGTAGCCTTTTCTATGAAAGGGATATCGCTCAAGTCTTTCTCAATCTCATGAATAGGAATAGCTGAAAGCGTTTTACCGATGATAGCTCCCTGTGTTTCTTTTAAAATCTTATCAATATCCTCTCGAACAACAAAAGATTGCTGCCCTGGAATAATTACCTGCAAATCATTGCAAGCATACTCGCTGCTTTTTACGTTAATAAAACTCATCAGCAAACCCAACCCTACAAAGGTGATTAACCAAAGTGAAGCATGAAGCAAATTGCGCCAATTGATCTTTTTAAAAGTATTACGCATTTGTTAAAATCTCTTTTAATGGATGAACTAATCGGTCAATATTTCCAGCGCCCACCGTCACAATTAGCTCTGGTTTTTCTCGTTTAACATAGGCTAATACGTCTTCATGAACTAATATTTTCTTGTTGTCTATTTCTACCTTTTCTAAAAGCCAATCTGAAGTAATCCCTTCAATAGGTTGTTCTCTAGCTGGATAAATTGGCATTAAAATCAATTCGTCAACCAATCCTAAAGCCTCTGCAAAATCATTCGCAAAGTCCCTGGTTCTTGTAAATAAATGGGGTTGGAAAATAGCGCAAAGCTTTTTGCCAGGATACAAGCTTTTAACTGCGGAAAAGAATGCTTTTAATTCAGCTGGGTGGTGAGCATAATCATCGATATAAATATTTTCTGCATTTTTTACAACGTATTCAAATCTTCTCTTGACTCCAATAAAATTTGAAAGGGCTTTCTTTATTTGCTCCGCAGAAACGCCCAAAATTCTGACAGCGGCTATTGCAGCCACAGCATTTTCAATATTATGATTTCCTGGGATTCCTAAATGAATATCCCGAATAACGAAATCACCTTGATAGTAATCGAAGTAAAATTCTCCGTTTACAATTCTACTTTCACTGGAATAAGCATCGGCCAACTCGCCCTGTCCATAGGTTATATCCGATTGAAGAGTTAATCCTTTTCTGATAATTCGAACCCCTTTTTCTGTAACCTGTTTTATGAAAAGTTTAAAAGACTCAATTAACTGGTCACGATTATCATAAATGTCTAAATGATCAGCATCAGTAGCAGTCACAATGGCAATATCAGGATGTAGGGTTAAAAACGAACGATCATACTCATCTGCCTCAACGACCAAAAGGTTGCTGTCGGAAATCAGCATATTCGTGTTGTAATTGCTAGCAATCCCCCCTAGAAATGCTGAGCAGTAAAATCCACTATCGGTAAGAATATGAGCAATTAAGCATGAGGTCGTAGTTTTTCCATGTGTACCGGCGACAGCTATGGTATATTTACTTTTACTCAACAAGCCTAATACTTCCGCTCTCTTATGAAGGCTATGCCCGTTTTCTTTAAAGAAATTAAGAATGTTAGAATCGCTTGGAATAGCAGGCGTATAAATGACCAACGTTTCTGAGCTTACCTCCCTTACTTCTTCTGGAACAAGGGCACTATTGTCTTCATAAGTTATGGAAATGCCTTCCTTAATCAATTGCTTTGTTAGCTCAGTTTCTGTTCTGTCATATCCTCTCACAAAAAGACCCTGGTTTTTAAAATAACGCGCGAGACCGCTCATGCCGATACCGCCAATCCCAATCAGGTAGATATATTTTACATGGTCTATATTTATCATTCTATTTCTCTTCTGCTATTTGTAAAACTTCTTTAGCTATTATTTCATCAGCATTCAAAACCGCCATTTCTCTACTATTCTTTGATAGTAATTCACATTTAGGTTCATCATTCAGCAGAGTGATTGCAGATTTAATTAACTGTTCAATTGCATCGCTGTCTTTGACTAGTACTGCTGCATTTTTATTTACCAAGGCTTTTGCATTACTAGTTTGATGATCCTCAGCAACGTTTGGAGAAGGCACTAAAATTATTGGCTTAGACAATACACATAATTCTGCAATCGTTCCGGCACCCGCTCTCGAAACAATTAAGTCCGCCGCTGCGTAAGCCAAATCCATTTGCTGTAGGAATGGTCTTAAAACGACATTCTGACGGTACTTTTCATTAAGTTTTTGATCATATTTTTCAAAATAATAAGTACCACATTGCCAAATCACTTGTATGTCTGCAGCAATTATCTGCTCTAAACCGGCCATAACACTTTGATTCAATGTGCCGGCCCCTAAACTTCCTCCCGTTATTAAAATAGTTTTTTTATCAGCGGACAGGCCAAATTCCGATAAACCCAAACTTCTCTTCCCATCTATCGCTACAGATTCTTTACGAATTGGATTGCCGGTAAAAAGTAATTTATCTTGTGGAAAAAAGGATTCCATCCCTTCATAAGCCACACAGATTTTCCGCGCACCCATTCCCAAACGTTTATTGGTTAATCCCGCATAAGAATTTTGCTCTTGGATTAAATAAGGTATTTTCTTAAACTTAGCCGCCAATAGTAAAGGTCCTGAAGCATATCCTCCCACCCCGATTACAACGTCTGGATTAAAGTCACTTAGAATGGATTTAGCTGCTTTTAAGCTCTTGAAAATTTTAAAAGGAAGAGCGATATTTCTCAGTATAGACTTTCTATTAAGACCCTGAATGTCTAGACCAATAATTTTATATCCCGCAGCTGGAACCTTATCCATTTCCATTTTACCCAGTGCACCAACAAAAAGGATATCAGTTTCAGGTGCGATATGCTTTATCGCATTCGCAATAGCTAGGGCTGGAAAAATATGTCCGCCTGTGCCTCCTCCGCTAATTATTACCCTTTTTGTCATTTAAATACTTATCTTAATTTATTATCCTGCTGGGATTTCTCCAACAATAACCTTATCGTTTTTTATCGCGTCTTCTTTTTTGGATTCTTCTCTCAATTCATCGATATTCCGGCTAACGCTCAAAATAATACCAATTGCCACGCTTGTAAATAAAATGGATGTCCCTCCCATACTTACTAATGGCAACGGAATACCAGTTACAGGCCCTAAACCCACCGCAACAGCCATATTTGCTAAAGCCTGAATAGTCAAACTAAAACCTAAACCGGCGGCCAATAGTGCTCCAAAAGCTTTTGGACTTTGCGTCACTATCCGAATACAGCGATACATAAATACAATATATAGGCTCACCAAAAATAAAGCACCAATTGCGCCGTATTCCTCAATGATAATGGCAAAAATAAAATCAGAATAAGGATGGGGAAGTACATTTCTTTGGGTACTATTTCCGGGCCCTTTTCCAAACAAACCACCTGAAGCAATCGCGATCTTTGCATTGTCGGCTTGATAAGATTTATCAGAAATTACTTCTTCAGAATTGGTAAACGTATTGATACGTGAAATATAGGTATCTCTTCTAGGACCAAAGAAAACGACCAGCAATAACATAAAGCCACCTGCAACACAGACATAAAATATCTGTTTAATGCTAATTCTACCAATAATCAATAATAAAATACTTACACCAAATAACATCAAGGCTGTAGACAGGTTAGCCAAGGCAATCAATACAAAGACTATACAAACCGAACCCATTATCGGTAAAAAGCTTTTCTTAACATCTTTGATATTACTAGCCTTTCTAGTAAGCATTCTAGCAAGAAAAGTAATTAAAGCAAGCTTTGCTAAATCGGAGGTTTGAAACGTTTGATTAATTACAGGAATTGTCACCCAACGATTAGCTTCATTTATTGTGTTACCAAAAATCAATGTATAAAGTAATAAAGGAATGGTAATCATCATCAAGATTTTTGATATCCCAGCATAATAACGATAGTCAAGTAGATGTGAGAAATACATCAACGCAAAGCCACCTATTACCATTAAACTGTGTTTAATTAAATAAACTTCAGTCCCAATACTTCTCTTGTATGCAAGCGTTCCAACCGAGCTATAGACAGCTAACATTGACCAGCCAGACAGGATGATTACAATAATCCAAATCCACCGGTCGCCTTTAAGCTTACTAAACAACAGATCTACCATGATATACTTCTACCTTTATTATTACAATTCCTTTACTGCCTTTTTAAATTGATCTCCACGATCTTCATAATTTTTAAACCAATCGAAACTAGCACAGGCAGGAGACAGTAAAACCGTATCTCCTTTTTTTGCTAAATGATATGCCGATTCAACTGCGTTTTTCATTGAAGATGCGTTGACAATTAACTCTATATCTTCCTCAAAAGCCTCATAGATACGTTTTGTGTCTTCGCCAATGCAAACGATTGAACTGACTTTACTTTTCACAAGACTTTTTAGCATTTGATAATCATTTCCCTTATCCACCCCGCCAAGAATCAACACAATATTAGGCGGAATACTTTCCAATCCATACCAAACGGAGTTTACATTAGTAGCTTTAGAATCATTGATAAAATTGACACCTCCAATACGGGCTACGTACTCTAAACGATGAGGAATATTTTGATATTCCCCCATACTTTCGCGTATTGTTTCATTTCTCAACTCAAGAACCTTGGCAATAATCCCTGAAGCCATACTGTTATATATGTTATGTTTGCCTTGTAAGGCTAATTCATTTATTGACATGGTAAATGGTTTTTGATTGTGTACATTTATGATAATCTCATTTTCCTCATTTAAAAACGCTCCTTCAATAATTTCTACTTGCTGACTGAATCTATATTTTTTCGCAACGGGGTGATACCGCAATAATCCTTTTCTAATTTCCAAATCATCTTCACAATAAATGAAGACGTCGCCAGGATTCTGGTTTTGTATAATTTTGAATTTCGAATCCACGTAATTATCCATCTTATGATCATAACGATCCAGATGATCAGGGGTAATATTCAAAAGAACAGCAATGTCGGCCTTAAATCCCTTCATATCGTCAAGCATAAAACTGCTAATTTCTAAGACATAGTAATCTGCATCATCTCTTGCTACTTGAAGAGCAAAACTCTTACCGATATTTCCCGCTAATCCTACCTTTAATCCGCCATTTTTTAGGATAAACCAAGTTAATGTAGCCGTAGTTGATTTCCCATTTGATCCTGTAATACAAATTAATTTGGCAGTTGTATATCGAGCGGCAAACTCTATTTCAGAAAGTATAGAAATTTCTTGTTCAATTAACTTTTGAATAATAGGAGTATTATTAGAAATTCCAGGACTTTTAATAACTAATGCCGCGTTTAATATCACACTTTCAGTATGCTGCCCCTCTTCAAAACGAATGTCTTCTTGTAAAAGTTGCTCTTTATAATCTTCTTGTATAAAGGCAAAATCAGAAACAAAAACATCGTAGCCTTTTTGAACAGCAAGAATAGCCGCACCTACACCACTTTCGCCCGCTCCTAAAACGACCAGTCTCTTTTGTGCTTGTTGAAGTTTATTCGTCTCCATAATCTATCTAACCTTTAGCGTTACTATCGTTATGATTGCCAAAAGAATCCCGATAATCCAAAATCGAGTTACGATTTTAGATTCATGATAACCCTTCAGTTGGAAATGATGGTGCAAAGGCGACATTAAAAAAATTCGCTTACCCGCCCCAAATTTTTTCTTCGTATATTTGAAATAGCCCACTTGAAGGATTACCGATAAGTTCTCAATCAAGAAGACCCCACATAAAACGGGTATTAACAATTCTTTTCTGATCATTATTGCAAATGCCGCAATAATACCACCTATAGCCAAACTACCTGTATCACCCATAAATACCTGTGCTGGATAGGAGTTATACCATAAAAAACCTACACAAGCACCTACAAAAGCACCGGCAAAAACCACCAGTTCCCCAGAATCAGGGATGTACATTATATTAAGATAATCGGCAAAAATCGTATTACCCGATACATAGGCCAAAATTGCTAATGTAATTCCAATAATCGCAGATGTACCCGTAGCAAGGCCATCAATTCCATCGGTAATATTAGCTCCATTAGATACTGCAGCAATGATAAAAACGACGACAATTAAAAATAAAGGGAATACGAATTGCCCTTCTTTTGCACCAAATAATGTAAGCACATTTCCATAGTCAAATTCATTCTTTTTATAAAAGGGAATGTTAGTTTTAGTAGATTTAACATCCGTTGTATAAACAATTGGCTGAGAACTTACTTTATTGGCATTTTCTATCTGACTAACGGCCGGAACTACAACTTTCTGTCTAACTACAATCGAAGGATGAAAATACATAGTCACGGCAATAATTATCCCCAAACCAACCTGTCCAATAATTTTAAACCGACCTGCTAAGCCTTCTTTGTTTTTTCTAAATACTTTAATATAATCATCTAAAAAGCCAATCGCCCCCATCCATATCGTAGTTACAAGCATGAGAATGATATAAATATTCCCAATCTTCGCAAATAAGAGGGTAGGAATTAAAATACCACCAATAATGATTAATCCTCCCATTGTTGGTGTTCCTTGCTTTTGGCTTTCGCCTTCTAGACCTAAATCTCGTATGGTTTCCCCTACTTGCCTATTACGAAGTATTCCAATCAGTCTTCCACCATAAATCGTGGTAATTATTAGAGACAAGATCACAGCCATCGCGGTTCTAAACGAGATAAAACTAAACAAACCACTAGCGGGGATGTGCATATATTCTCTAAGATATTCAACTAAATAATAAAGCATCTATTCGGTTTATTTCTCGTTAAATGATTCTATTAAAATTTCCTTGTCATCAAATGCATGTCTCACTCCCTTAATCTCCTGATAAGTCTCGTGGCCTTTACCCGCCACTAAAACGATATCACCAGAAAGAGCTAAATGACAAGCGGCTCGAATCGCTTCACGGCGATCAGAAATAGTAAAATACTTCCTCTTTTTATTCACAGGGACCCCGGCTTCCATTTCCTTCAAGATGGCTAGCGGTTCCTCCGATCTTGGATTATCAGAGGTAAAAATCACCTTATCACTCAGTCTAACAGCTACTTCCGCCATTTCTGGCCTTTTGGTCTTATCCCTATCTCCACCACAACCAACAACAGTAATGATTTGCGCTGCTCCTTGCCTTAAATCTACTATGGTCTTTAGGACGTTTTCAAGTGCGTCAGGCGAATGTGCATAGTCTACAATACCGATAATTCCATCTGGAGATATGAAAGTTTCAAACCTCCCAGCGGCACCAGTTATTCTACTCAATACCATTAAAACTTTTGCATGATTTTGCTCTAAAAGAAGCGCAGTACCATAAGCTGCCAATATATTATAGGCATTAAAATTGCCGACCAATCGTACCCAAAGTTCATTCCCATCAATATTTATAAGCATACCGTTGAAATGACTCTCTAATACTTTCCCTTTATAATCGGCTAAGGATCTCAATGCATAAGTCTTTTTAAAAGCAAGGGTGTTCTGCAACATTACCATCCCATTTTTATCATCTGCATTTGTCAAAGCAAATGAATGCTTCGGCAGATGATCGAAAAATGTTTTTTTGGCTTTTATATACTCATCAAAAGTTTTATGAAAATCTAAGTGGTCATGACTCAAATTAGTAAATACTCCTCCAGCAAAACTTAAACCATCGATACGGTGTTGCATGATGGCATGCGAACTTACCTCCATAAAACAATAGTCGCATCCCTCATCAACCATATCAGAAAGCAGCTTATTGAGAACTAAAGGGTCAGGAGTAGTATGTGTTGCAGTCACCACCCTTTCTCCAACTAAATTTTGCACTGTTGATAATAATCCTACATGGTACCCCAATTCAGTAAAAAGCTTTTGCAAGAGCGTCGCTACGGTTGTTTTACCGTTAGTGCCGGTAACACCTACTAATTTTAATTTAGAAGATGGGTGTCCATAAAATTCAGCAGCAACAAGCGCTAAACTCAATGCAGAATTAGAAACTTGTATATAGCTTATAGAATTACTTATCTCCTTCGGAATGACTTCACAAATAACTGCCGACGCACCTAGCTCAATTGCTTTATTAATAAACAGATGACCATCGATAAGAGTTCCTTTTACGGCTACAAATAAATTATTACTACTTACAGCACGAGAATCAAATTGAATACCAGCAATATCGACATCAGTGCTGCCTATAATTTGCATACACTCTAAATCTCCAATTAGTTGCTTTAAATTCATCATCTCAATTCAATTAAAATAGGTTGCGATGGAGGATGTTTTATCCCTGCAGCAATGGCCTGATTAACAACCCTTCCATTACCATTGATAATTACTTTATACCCTGCATTGCCTAAATAATAAAGCGCATCTTTCAAACCCATCCCCAATACATTGGGAACCCGCCCTATTTTGATATCTGAAATATCTGTAAAGTTAGATTTATCAGAAACACGGTTCATCGCTACCTCATTAAGACCAAAGGCATCGACTAATATTTTATTAGCCTCTTGCGATCCGTTTTTAATTTGCGGGGAATCAACATTTGCCATTTGGGCAGCGGGAACTTGTTGATACATATCAAAATCACTTGCGTAAATCTTTTCAGCAATATCGGCAAAAACAGGCCCTGCAGTACTTGCCGCATAATAACCGTTACGTGGATTCTGAATAACGACGATCATAGAGTATTTAGGATTATCGGCTGGAAAATAGCCAGCGAAAGATGCCTGGTACTTACGATCACGATAGCCTGATGTTCCACTTGCTATTTGTGCTGTCCCGGTTTTTCCTGCAATCTTAAACAATGGATTTTTGATCCCTCTACCTGTACCATTTTCTACTACCTCCTCTAGCATCCCCTTCAATTTTCCAATGGTAGATTTAGAAGCGATCTGATCATTTATAACCCTTGCATTAAAGGTTTTCACCGTATTGCCAATTTTTCGGATTTCACGAACAAACAAAGGACTTATCATTTTGCCATCATTTGCAACAGCATTATACAAAACCAGCATTTGCAGCGGTGTCATTTTAAGCTCGTAACCCCATGACATCTGCGTTAATGAAAGACCACTCCAACTCTTGCTTTCTGGAGTTTTTATTAGCGGGCTTCCCTCCCCAGGAATTTGCAAACCTAACTTCTCGCCCATATGCATGGCATGCAAGCGCTTGGTAAATGCCGCTGGACTCTCTTTATAATGAGTATTTATTAACTTTGTAATGGCAGTATTAGAGGATACGCCGAAAGCTTGCTTAACTGAAATCTTTCCATATCCGCCGTGCTGGGAATCCCTTATAGTATGCCTATGAACACGATATGTGCCATCACCAGTATCTACAATATCGCTGGTATCTATTTTACCGTCTTCCAAGGCCACTAAAAAAGAAGCCAATTTAAAAGTTGATCCTGGTTCTGCGCTTTGCGCAATGGCATAATTAAACTTCTCCTCATAAACCCCTTCTTTCACGCGAGTAAAGTTAGCTACTGCCCTAATTTCACCAGTTTGAACTTCCATCAAAACCACACAACCGTTATCTGCATCACTCTTTATCAATTGGTTATATAAAGCTGTTTGAGTTATATCTTGCATATTGATATTAATTGTGGAAACAATATCTGCTCCATCCACAGGATCAACATCGAACCCTTGATTCACCGGCATCCACACCCCTCCTGCAATACGTTGAACCAATCGTTTTCCTCCTATCCCATCAATATATTCCGAATAAGCACCCTCCAAACCAACAGGCTGTACATTCTCATTTTTATATCCAATCGTTCTATTTGCTAGGGATTGAAACGGAAGAATTCTCTTATTCTTTTGCTCAGCAATCATTCCACCCTTATACTTTCCTAAATTAAAAATAGGAAATCCTCTTAGAGACTTCATTTGCTGATAACTAATATTTCGCTTTATCAAAAAATACCGATTTTTTTTCTTTCTCGCGTCTCGGAGAAGACGTGAATATTGGGAAGAAGGTTTATCGCCAAAAAAACGAGACAAACTAAAAGACAAAGAATCTACTTTAGAATAAAAAACATCGTCGCTTTCAATGCCAGGAGCAAATAAATCCATCCTGATATCATATTCAGGAACCGAAGTAGCTAGCAATTTTCCGTCTACAGAGTAAATATTTCCTCTAGCTGGCTCAACATTAACATATTTGGTAGATAAACTATCTTGCATAGCTCTCCACTTATCCCCCTCAACCACCTGAACGTTAAAAAGCTTATAAATAACTGCGATAGCAATGACCACCATAACGCCAAAGGATATGTATGCACGTAATAGTATGTCGGTTTTTATATTCATTTCTATTTACACAATATATTCTCGCTATATTACTGTTTTATCATTTCTTCAATTTCGTAGGTGGCTCTACTAAAACTTTTAAACCCATGGCTTCAACCTTGGAAGCTATTTCAGATTGGGTACTCTTCAGCATCAACTCGGCTTGCAACGTTTTATACTCCCAACTTAACACCTTCACCTCATTAGTAACACGATCGATATCTCGAACCATATTTTCCATATGATGCCTATTAGCAATATAAATCACTCCCAGACAAAACACAAAAAGCATAAATGGCAAATAGCCCGCAGCCCATGATGAAGACAACTTACCTCCTGAAAGCAGCTTAAGAATAAAGCTCTCAGACACACTTGCTTTTTCCTCAACAGAATCTTGCATTTCCTGTTGAACCTCTTCGCTTAATGGACTTCTAAACGTATTCGACATAACACTATATTTTTTCTGCCACCCTTAACTTAGCACTTCTAGCCCGTGCGTTCAATTTTATTTCATCCTCAGAAGCTGTAATTACTTTTCTAGTTACAACCCTAAAAGGCTTAATTTCATTACCGTAAAAATCTTTTTCCACCTCCCCTCTAAACTTTCCTTTTTGCATAAAGTTTTTCACCAATCGATCTTCTAAAGAATGATAAGACATTACCACCAAACGCCCGCCTGGCTTCAACACATCAACAGATTGCTCAAGAAAAGCTTCAAGGGCTTCCAATTCCTTATTTACTTCAATTCGCAAAGCCTGAAAAAGCTGAGCATAATATTTATTTTCTTTACGTTTAGGTGCTACCTTCTCAGCCACATTCTTCAATTGATTAATCGTCAAAATAGGTTCAATTAATCGCGCAGTGACTATCGTTTTAGCTAAAGTTTTGGCATTTATGATTTCCCCATACATACCAAAAATGCGGTGAAGCTCCTCTTCACTGTATTCATTCACTATTTTCTTAGCATCCAACTCTCCAACTTGACCCATTCGCATGTCCAAATCAGCATCAAAACGAGTGGAAAAACCACGACTTCCGTCATCAATCTGATGAGATGAGATACCCAAATCGGCTAAAATCCCATCAACCTGCGTGACGCCAGCAAATTTTAAATTATTCTTCAAAAACCTGAAATTCTGATGAATCAGACGAAAACGATCATCAGCAATCGCATTTTCTAAAGCATCAGGATCCTGATCGAAAGCAAATAATCGCCCTTCAGGCCCTAAAAGTCTCAAAATCTCCTTGGAATGACCACCGCCGCCAAAAGTAACGTCCACATACACACCATCAGGCTTAATAGCTAAACCATCCATGCAGGCTTGCAACATTACCGGCACATGGTACTGGCTAGACATCTTCCCTCCTTTTTGAATCGCCCATCACCTCTTCAGCGAGAGCTGCAAAATCATGACTATCATCATTCCACTGAGCTTCATAAGCAGCTTTATCCCAAACTTCAATCTTACTAATCTGGCAGGACAGGACAAGCTCAGAGTTAATTCCTGCGTAGGCGGAAAGAGACTTTGGAATCAAAACACGTCCCGCCGCATCAAGATTCAACTCGGTTGCACCCCGACTAAACTGGCGAATAAATTCTCTGTTCTTTCTATCAAAAGGATTTAAACGTTCCAGCTTCTCCATAATATTCCTCCACTCCTGACGTGTATAAATCACTAAATTCTTCTCGAAACCTCGGTTTATTATAAGTCCCTCACGCTCAACGTCAGGCATCTGCCTTTTAAGCGCAGCAGGTAACACCATTCTGTTTTTGGCGTCAAGCTTACATTCAAATTCTCCGAGGAAATGGTTCATAATACAGACTTATCCATTAATTCCAATGTAAAAGTACAAATTAACTCCACTTTCCCCCACTTTCTCCCACAAAAAAGTTATTAACATTCAACCCCTATCGCAAAAATGATCCAAATACTCTGCCTACACGGTTTATAACAACAAAAAAGCCCGACTTCCGTCGGGCTTCCGTAAAAAATATATTTTATTATAAACTTTGGCAATCAGATTGTTTTAGTTTCCTTTCTCATCCTCAAATTGTCATACAAGGAGATGCGAACGATTTAAAAAACTGCCCAAAACCTCCCTTAACTATTTATTGCTTTAACGCCGGGCAATTCTTTCCCTTCCATATACTCTAACAATGCTCCACCGCCCGTGCTAACATAGCTTACATGTTCCGTCATTTTCATTTTTGCTAAAGCGGCTGCCGAATCCCCACCGCCTATTAAAGAAAACGCACCTTGCTCAGTTGCAAGCACAACTGCATTTGCAATAGCACGAGTTCCTTTGGCAAAACTATCCATCTCAAAAACTCCCATCGGCCCGTTCCACAAAATAGTTTTTGATGCTTTGATAATATCAGTAAACTGCGCCGCAGAATTAGGTCCAATATCTAGACCCATTTCCCCCTCTGGTATTTTATTATTAGGACCACTATAAATATTAGCGTCATTTGCAAATCGATCCGCAATAATAGAATCTGTAGGCAGGACTAAATTTACATTTTTCTCTTCTGCTTTCTTTATTAAATCAAGAGCCAAATCCAATTTATCCATTTCTACTAAAGAATCGCCTATCGAGCCTCCCTGTGCCTTCACAAAGGTATAAGCCATTCCACCACCGATAATTAAATTATCTACCTTTTCCAATAAGGCTTCAATCAGCTCTAATTTATCCGACACTTTAGCGCCCCCCATGATAGCAGTGAAAGGACGTTCAGATTTATTCATTACAATTTCTGCATTTTCCAATTCCGCTTTCATCAAATACCCTATACATTTGGCATTAGGAAAGAATTTAGCAATAACTGAAGTAGAGGCGTGCGCTCTATGCGCGGTTCCGAAAGCATCGTTTACATATACATCGCCCAGCTTGGATAACTCCTGCGCAAAATTATCGTTACCAGCCTCTTCATCTTTATGAAAGCGAAGATTTTCCAATAATAAAACGTCGCCACCTTTTAAATTACTCGCTTTTTCAATCGCTTCTTCTCCAATGCAATCACTTGCAAAAGACACTTCGGTGTTCAACGCTTTCGAAAGATAAGGCACAAGGTGTTTTAGAGAGAACTTCTCTTCATACCCTGCCTTCGGACGGCCAAGATGAGACATTAGAATCACCGAACCACCATCGGAAAGAACTTTTCTAATTGTAGGCAATGCACCAATAATTCGGGTATCGTCTGTAATGTTATACTCTTTGTCCAAAGGCACGTTAAAGTCTACTCTAATAAGGGCTTTTTTACCTGAAAAATTAATATCATCAATGGTTTTCATATAATTCTAATTTTAATATTCAACAAAAATAGATTTTTATCTGAAAATACACTAAAGAACCTGAATATTTAGTAAAAACAAGTAATTCTACAATAGGATATGCCTATTAATGAAAAATTAACAATCATACGTGGGAAACAAAACCCATTTCATGATTTTTTTGTTAAATCATTTTTCATCAAGTTGTTTACATAAACTATCAAATTTCGATAAGGATACCAAAGACGCTTTCGATTAAAAGTCCTGATTATAACCCCTAATAAAATGCAAAAACCTGAACCACACGAATGTAAACCTTACTTTCAATCGTATATAGACCTTGTGGAAGAAGGAGATTTCTCTGCACTATTGACACAGAACAAAGCCGATGCAGTTACTTTCTTTAAAAAAATTTCGCAAGGAAAGCATAATTATAAATACGCGGAAGAAAAATGGACAATAAAAGAGAGCTTAATGCATATCATTGATACAGAGCGGGTATTTTCTTATAGGGCACTTGCATGCGCCCGGGGTGATAAAGCATCTTTGCCAAATATGGATGAAAATTCATATGCACGAAATGTAGATGTTTTCGACAGGACCTTCGATAGCCTTGTTGAGGAATTCGAAGCTGTTCGTGAAAGTTCGATCCAATTATTTCGATATATGCCCAATGAGAAAAGTATGCTGATTGGACATGTTGGTGAAAATCCAATCTCGTCAAGAGCGATGGGTTACATTATAATTGGCCACGTTCTCCACCATTTAAATGTGATTAGAGAACGGTATTTGTAGAAAATGTCAGTTTTCAGCCCACGTCTATTAGTTATAGGCTGAAAACTGACCTTTTATAGTTGAAAGCTATTTAAACTTCTTGAATACCACAATCCCATTATGACCTCCAAAGCCAAATGTATTGCTCATGGCTACATCCACATTTTTTTCAATAGGCTCAGATCTTACAATATTAATTGTAGTAGGTATCTCTGGATCTAGATCATTCAGATTGATAGTTGGAGGAATTACAGAATTTTGAATTGCTTTAACACAGGCTATCCCTTCAATTACTCCGGCTGCGCCAAGTAAATGGCCTGTCATGGATTTAGTAGCTCCTACGTGTAAACCTTTCTCTTTTCCTTTGAATAGTTTTGCTATGGCTTTGGTTTCACTAATATCTCCTACCGGGGTGGATGTCGCGTGGGCATTTAAATAATCTACGTGCTCCGGAGAAACACCCGCATCTTCCAATGCAAATCGCATTGCGGTCCCAGCTCCTTCACCTTCCGGATGTGTGGAGGTCATGTGGTAGGCATCCGCTGTCATGGCAGCACCAGCTACTTCAGCGTATATAGTTGCTCCTCTGGCTACAGCATGCTCGTACTCTTCTAAAACTAAAGCACCGGCCCCTTCACCCATCAAAAATCCATCTCTTGCGATATCAAATGGTCTACACGCTGTTTGTGGATCATCGTTTCTTACGGTCATAGCTTTCATGGCACAAAAGCCTCCGAAAGAAGCCGAAGTAAGAGGAGATTCAGATCCACCAGTTATAATGACTTTTGCTTTTCCCCAGCGGATATAATTTAATGCATCCATTATCGCTGTATTTGAAGAAGAACAAGCGGTTACGGTTGTGTAATTTATGCCCATCAAGCCATATTTGATTGAAATCATTCCTGATGCCATATTTGAAATCAGCTTTGGAATAAAGAACGGACTAAATCGCGGTTTAAGATCATTTTGGGCATATTCTACAACCTGTTCTTCAAACGTCAGCATGCCGCCCTGCCCTGTTCCCCATATGACACCTGTATCATAAGGATTCATGGATGAGAAATCTAATCCAGAGTCCTCTATTGCTTGCTTTGAAACCGCAAGAGCGTATTGAGTAAATGGATCAGTTCTTTTTAATTCTGCTCGGTCCAGAAACGATGCTGGGTCAAAATCTTTTAGCTCACAGCCAATCTGTGTACGAAATTCACTTGGGTCAAATTTGCTAATTCTTGAAGCACCGCTTTTGCCGCTCATTAGACTATCCCAAAAAGTTTGAACATCATTTCCTATTGGTGTAAGTGCACCCATTCCTGTTATAACAACTCGTTTCATCTATTACCCTTAATCGTTTTTATAATTATATTGTTTTACAAAGATAAGAGAAATTGATATCTGCCTTGGCATTATCATTATTTTTTATTTTAGCTATACTCCGATAGATATGATATAAGGGCAATTTTGTTCAAAATCACTTATTTGCGAAACTTGGGGACCAGGATAAGTATAAAAGATAAATTTGCTTATGTGAATCTTTCAATATATTTTCAATTCGGAAATCTATGCCTGCTTCGATTTTATTATTTTCATTCAACTTATAGCCTATTCCTGGCAACAACCTGATTTCCAACTCAAACTCTTTGTTTTGGAGCGAAGGAATGTATTCATTATTCAAGAAGAAGGACATTTTCCCACTTTCACGACTTAAAGGTTTATCAAGGCCTATTCGGTATCTAAACCGGTAAAGAGTTGACTTATTGGTTTGAAAAGTTTCATCAAAACGGAAACGGTGTGTTAAATTGAGGTTGTTATATTTGTTAGCAACTGAAAATTGCTGAATTAGACGATGCTTAATAGCTCCCCTTTGATTTCTTATTAAATAACCCCCACCTAATGAGATAGAGGAAGAAGTCTTTTTTGTTAAAATCAATTCAAGTTCTGTTCGTTCATAATCAGCAATACTGTTAAACGACTGGGTACGTGAGCCTTCAAAAAACAAAGTTCTAGAAGCCAATCTCCCATTCAATTTCCAGTCATTCTGAAATGAGATATTCGGTTTCACTTCTAGTTGAACGCCACCAGTATAAGAGCTTTGAGCTATTGCAGCTAATGAAATTATAGTTAAAAGAAAAGAAACGATTGTTGTTTTCATATAAAAATCTCAAATTGTTAACATTAATAACATGCAAAATTAACAATAGTTTAACACTAAATAGCAAATTTGATGAAATTGGTTTAACTTTAATCGAACATGAAAGGGTCAATGAAAACAAAAAGAAATCTATTACCTATCCTACTTCTAAGTTTGATTGGATTACAAACTTTTTGCACGCAAGGTATAAACAATGGAAATCCCTCCTACCAAGATATGGGCAGTGACTTGCCATTGGTCGGAGAGCGCCCTTTATTCAAAGATTTCATGGGAATCAATGGTCATTTTACTTTTAAACCTGAGCTGTATAGTCAGGTGTGCCGACTTGTTCGTAATTATCACGATATTAATTGGGATGTAGAAAAGCCAGGAGATGAGTACAAACCACCTTTTGCAGTAAATGGGGTAAATTGGAAAAATGATGTTTATGGTTACTGGAAGGCAAATGGGTTTGAAACAGATATTTGCCTGCAATTTTCGGGTTTTAATGCTGATAACAATGACTACAAAGACCTGTGGAAAGACCAAGAAGAATGGTCATATACCTATGGCAAGGCTCTTGCTACTTACTTCGGGCCTTCAGGAGACGAAAAACTTGCTACCTCAATGGAAATAGGAAATGAGCCTGGGTCTAAATTTGACCCTACCTTATACAAATCAATATTTAAGAACATAGCTCTGGGCATTCGCGACGGGGATCCAAAAATTAAAATCCTTACTCCTTATGTAACGGTTTCTACTCCTGATGATTATTCTCAAAACTTGAAAGGCATTTATGCTGAAAAGGATATTCTTCCTTTGTATGATGTTATTAATATGCATAATTATGCTGCGGTTCAGCCTAGCGAAGGTCCGTTTAACCGTAGCTATCCTGAAGATCCAAGTATAAATTATTTAAAAGAAATTGATAAGACGATAAAATGGAGAGATAAAAATGCTCCAGACAAGGAGATCTGGATTACAGAATTTGGCTATGACGCTTGCACTCCTGAAGCGATGAAAAACCGAACAGGCTGGGGGCTTAAATTAGATTGGCAAGGAAATACAGATGAACAACAGGCGCAATATTTAATACGCTCCTTTTTCGCTTTTGCTGAACGTGGCATTCAACGCGCTTATCTTTATTATTATAACGATGAAGACGAACCTTTTTTTCATTCTTCTTCTGGAATCACGCGACACTTTGAAGCTAAACCATCGTTTTGGGCTCTGAAACAATTATATGAAACCTTGGGGGATTTTCGTTTAAAACGGATTGTTAAAAAAGTAGACGGAGATCTCTATGTTTATGAGTTTGAACACGGTTCAAACTCAGACCGACTAATCTGGGTAGCTTGGTCACCAACAGGCACAAAAACACATAAAAAAGAAGGACATAAAGCTCGAGTTACCAATGCGATTCTTACAGACCTGCCTGGTTTTCCTGTTAATATAATGGGAATGGCGACGTCCGAAGGACAGTTTCCAAAAGCTGAATGGAAAAGAAATGGAGATGGCGCTATCACCTTAACAATAAATGAAGGTCCGACGTATATTATCTTTGAAAAAAAGAACAAATGAATTTTTTATCACATTTCTATTTCACCCAAAACAAACTAAACCCATGTTTTTCTTTGGGTTCTATTTTACCTGATCTGCTAAGAAACTATGATGGTTCTTGGAAAATAAAGCCTGAGAAAGAAGTAGAAAGATTTAGCCAATATATTCATTTCGATTCTTTGTTGGAAGGCTGGATGCTGCATATTCATGTAGATAAACTCTTTCATTCATCTAATTCTTTTTTACAAGAATCTTCAGCTTTGAGAAAAAAGCTAGCACCTATTTTTACACGTCTCCCAATCCGCCCTTTCTTTTTGGCACATGTTGGTTATGAATTAATACTTGACAGCTTACTCATTCAAAACAAGTTGGTCAATATTGATGATTTTTATCAACAAATTGGAGCCTGTGATCCTGATTTAATTCAAGACTTTTTAATAACTGCTGGAATAGATAACCCTTCAGGGTTTTTGATTTTTCTTGATTCATTTATTAAATCTCGATACCTTGAAAGCTATAGCGAGTCAAAAAGCCTGGTTTTCGCCCTCGATCGTATCGGTAGAAGAGTGTGGAATAGAAATTTTAACGAAACTGAAATCAAGGAATCGATTGGTGTTTTTCAAAATTCTAGAGAGTCCCTAAACCCCACCTTCATGGAGGTGTTTAATCAAATTGAAGAATCAATTGAATAGATTATTAGCCAAATAAATTACTGCTTAAGTATCTGTCCCCTCTATCACAGGCAATAAAAACGATTACTCCAGAAGATATCTCCTCTGCTAATTTTAATGCACAAGCTAAAGCACCTCCGGTGCTCATTCCAGCAAACACCCCTTCTACTTTAGCGAATTGGCGCGCCATTTGGGTGGCGTCCTGTTGAGAGACATCCATAATTCGATCTACGCGTTTGGGGTCATATATTTTCGGTAAATACTCTTTCGGCCATCTTCTAATACCGGGAATAGAAGACTCTTCTGTGGGTTGACAACCTATGATTTGGATAGCTGGGTTTTGTTCCTTTAAAAACATCGAACAGCCCATTATGCTACCGGTCGTTCCCATGGAACTTACAAAATGCGTTATTTTTTGATTGGTGTCCCGCCAGATTTCTGGGCCAGTGGATTTATAATGTGATTTATAATTGTCAGGATTAGCAAACTGGTTCAAGAGAAAATAATTGGGATTTGAACCCTTCTCTTCTGCATAGTCACGACATTCTTCAATCGAGTCGAGCAAAATCACCTTAGCGCCAAAAGCTTCCATGGTTAGAGTTCTTTCTCTCGTAGAGCTTGCAGGCATTACTAATTCTATTTCTAGGTTGTAGACGCTGGCAATCATCGCTAGGGCAATTCCTGTATTTCCGCTCGTGGCTTCGATGAGTGTGGTTCCCTTTTTAATTTCGCCTCTTTCCATCGCACTCTTAATCATATTAAGCGCAGCTCTGTCTTTTACACTTCCACCTGGATTATTTCCTTCAAGCTTTGCGAATATTTGGACGTTTGGATTTGTATTTAAATGTTGGACTTTTACTAAAGGTGTATTGCCAATTATATCTTCAATGGTATTCATATTAAGCGTTCTCTATTACTTTAATAACCGGTTGGTGAAAGACTGTAGAATGCGGAGTTACACTATTGGTTAACCAAACATTTCCGCCTATTGTACAATGATGACCAATGACCGTATCTCCGCCCAAAATTGTCGCTCCAGCATAAATCACAACATGGTCTTCAATGGTAGGATGCCTTTTGATGTTTGCCATTTTCTTATCCACACTTAACCCTCCGAGTGTAACACCTTGGTATAGCTTAACATGATCACCTATTATTGTTGTTTGTCCAACCACGATTCCGGTACCATGGTCAATATAAAAATATTCTCCAATTATTGCTGCAGGGTGAATATCGATACCTGTTAAGGAATGCGCACATTCAGTTAAAATTCGAGGTATTAGAGGTACATCGAGTTTTAATAAGGTATGCGCAATTCTATATAACGAGGAAGCTAAAAATCCTGGATATGTTCTGATCACTTCGAATTTGCTTGTTGCTGCTGGATCTCCGTCCACAATAGCGACGACATCGGTATTCATTACTCGATAAAGTTCGGGCACAAGATTGAAAAACTCTTGAGCTATCTTTTCATTATTGCAGTCATTACAGGCTTTCGTAGCGTTTAAGAGGCTTGTTAATTCATTTTCCAGTCTATGAAATAAATTTTTTATCTCTTGAAGCGAGTACTGTTGGTTTGTTAGCCGTTCTGGATAAAGCAAATTCAACAAGTTCAATGCCCATCCTACTATTACCTCACTAGAGGGTACTGCTTCTATCCTTTCTTGTTTATTATAGATATGAAGATAAAGCTCCTCATTCACTTTATTTTTTAAATCCAATGTATTTAATCGTTATAGTGCGTTGCTGTTTCTTAATTTCTCGTCATAGGAATACTTTCCTGATCCGACAACCAAAAATACTATTAATAAAATTAATACAACTATCGCAACAAAAAGATCCGAATTTAAAAACGTCAATCCATTTCTTAAGTGCACCAACATAATTGCCCCTATTAATATAGGCAAATTAAAGGCAACTGCATAACGCGTTAATAAACCTATTGCGATAAAGAAGCCTCCTACCAAATGGCAGAAAACAATATAATGAACAGCAGCCCAAGCGACAGGTTCGAACTTTGTCGACGTAATTAACCGGTGAATAGACTCAGTATCTGAGATAAAATACATGCCTTTAACAAATAATACAGCACCTAAAAAGATCCGCATTATATCTAACCAATGAGGATGATGACTATCACCCCAATACTCCATTTTCTGAATTAAATTCATGCTAACTCTCCTTTCTATGATAATGTTCAAGATTATTATTGGTTAACAACGAAACATTAATTTAGTTTAAATTGAGTTAAAATTCTAGATACTAAGAGTTTACTTAAGAATTGTGTTAATACTTTTTTCGTAAGCATCCGCATAGCGCATCATTCCTATATCATTTGGATGTACTCCATCCACCATAGAATCAATGTCTTGATTAATTTCTTCTTTGGATAGCAAGTAAATATTTTGAATTCCTTTGGCTTTTAGCGATGCGAATGCTTCTTTTAAAACTCGATTCACCTTCTGGTAGTTCTCTTTTTTTACAGCATTGATTGCCTCATCGGTATACCCATCGTGTTCGGTGAGCAGAATAGGCGTATTAGGTCGCTTATTTTGCAAGGTTCGCACTGATTCTTCAATCTTATTTTTCAATTCATCAGATGAAATAAGCGGTGAGGTTAGATTTGGCAAACAATCCAGTACATAAATCTTAGCATCGATCTCAGTCATTAACTCGATCAGTTCACTTTCTAGTCTACCATTACCAGAAAAAGCCAAATTAATAATCGGCTGATCTAGCTTCCTACCTAAAATATTAGTCCAACCCAGGCCGGGTCTTGATGCGCATCCACCCTGAGCGATTGAGGTTCCATATACCACAATCGGCTTTTCATTTCGGGCGACATGAGTGATGAATTCTGCATCATCATCTACAGTTACTTCAAGCCACTTTACCGTATTATAAAGCGGCAGATATAACGTATATTCTCTTGAAGTAGATGCTGAAGACTGCAAATCATTGAATATATAAGAAATTGTGTCTCCGAAGGAATACTTGCCGGCGGCCCATATCCATTGATTATTATTGTTTTTAGCATAAAGATCTACGCCACTTACACCAGTTGCTGGCATGTGTGGCATTTCCAATCTACCACTAACCACATATTTGATTTCTATATTATTTGCGTTCGTTGTAAAACGCAACTGTAATCCAGCACTATTTTTCGATAAGTTCCAAACCTCTTCTCGAACATTCTGCATTGCTCTTTTTGGCAAGCGGTCATAAAAACCTTCCACTTCACCTTGCCAGGCCTGCCCTTCTACTACTCGTTGCGTTTCCGATACCGGATTCCAGGTTTTGAACTTTTTATCCACTTGGGCAAAAGCGAAATTGCCATATGCAATTAAACTAATTAATAAAATGATTCTAGCTTTCATTTTCCTGACGGCTAAGCGAATTGATTAAATCTCTATTTTCTTCAATATTTTTTTGAGTTAAAGGTAGTTTTACTACAAACTCTGCTCCTTCACCCAGGGTGGAATTAATTACAATTTCCCCTTGGTGTCTTATAATGGTTTGGTATGCAATGGAAAGGCCCAATCCGGTTCCTTCCCCCACGTCCTTTGTTGTAAAAAAAGGATCGAATATTTTACTTTTCATCTCTTCTGGTATTCCGGAACCATTATCTTTGACACGAATATAAACAAAGTCTCTATCTACTTTAGTGGTTATTTTCAGCTTCCCCCCAGGTTTATTACCAAACTTTTTCTTTAGCTCATAGGCTGCATTGGTTAAAAGGTTCAGAAATACTTGGTTTAATTTTCCAGGATAGCATTCTATAAGCGGTAAATCAACATACTCGGTTTCTATCTTAATATTATTATCAAAATGACTATTTAAAATTACTAAGGTGGATTGCATCCCCAAATTAATATCTGCCAACTTCAAGTCATATTCATCCACTCGGGAAAAAATACGTAGGCTTTTTACAATTCCTGTAGTCCTTTTTGCACCATCTTCAATCCCTTCTAAAAGAAATTTTATTTCTTCTCTTAAATAGTCAATTTCAAGTTTCGATTGAACACTTTTTATTTGTTCTTTTTTTTCATTGAGGCTGCCCTCCGACAAACCAATTCGTTCTAATTCTTTTAGAGCTTCAAAAATTTGGTCTATGTCCCTACGTAATGGACTAACATTGGAAGTTACAAAATTTATAGGATTGTTAATTTCATGGGCAATTCCCGCTGTTAGCATACCTAAGGAAGCAAGTTTCTCCGCTTCTATTAACTTTGTTTGTGCTTGCTTCAAGTCAATCAGTAAATTTTGAAGATTTTCATTAGATTCACTCAGTGCCGCAGTCCTTACCTTGACTTCCCTCTCAAGGGTTACGTTTTGCTCTTTTATTATTCTATCATTTTCCTTTAACACTTCGAAAGCATGAGACTGCGACTCCTCTTTTGCTTTACGATATGAGTTTATCTCATCTGCAAGCGCAAAAGAAAGTAATACGATCTGAATGGTCGACCCTATTTCTAGAATATATGAAGTAAATAAATTATAAGGAATTACGTTAAAGTTTCTTAATACAAACACGATAATGCTTACGAAGAAAATTGCAAAAGCAAACAGGAAGAATTTAGCAGGCCTATATCCTTTTTTAATGATAAAGGATGCAATTATCATTGCATAGATCGCACCAATCAGTGCAATTGCTTGAAGCAATTGCACCCCTACAAAGTGGTATCCTATCAAGCCAATAACTGCTGCAGATACACACAAAAACATGTACATATTTATCCCGACATCAAGCTTTGGGGTAAAGAATTTTGTATACAAAAACTTTTTTACAAATAAAGCTGTGGATATACCAGATAGCATGGGGATTAAGAATGTACTATTTAATGCTATCCAAGGACGGTTTGGCCATAAGAACTTAAATGCATATCCTTGAAAATCCATTTGGACCAACCCTACGGATACGATAAATAGGACATAAAACAAATAGCTAACTTTCTTGACCGAAAAATAAATAAAGAAATGGTAAAGTGCCATTATTATTATTATTCCGATATAAATTCCGAAGATAATAGATTTATTAAAAGCATATTGAGACACAGCTCTTTCGGTACCTACAAAAATGGGAATTTGAATTTGATCTTTAGATTGTATGCTGATGTAAAACTCTTTATTTGAATTAGTCGGTATTGTGAGTGGGAAAGTATAATTAGGAATCTTTATATAACGATTGTTGTACGCTTTGTAATTCCCCAAACGAAGTTTCTCCCATTCTCCTTTTTGATCTTTTGTATATAAACAGATTTCATCTAAAGAAGGCTGAGCTACTAAAAGAAAAAGATTGTGTTCATTTGTTTGATTGTGGACTCTGAGTCTTAACCAAATTTTATCGGTTGTAATACCAAAATTTGGAGTCTTGGCACTATTCACAATAAAATTCTTTTTGACAATATCGTCTATTTCCAGCTGCCTGCTCTCATCCACAAACACCTCAATCCCATTATCAATTTCTAGCAGCTTCCCTTTATTATCAAATATATAATCTGGATCCTGAGAGAAACCATTAGAAAACGCCGTATTCAAGAACAATAATATCAGCAAAAAAAGGCTACTTCGCTTTGTAATCATATTTGACCATTATAAATTGGGTATTTTCAGATTATATTCAACCTCAAACGTTCCTCTCGGTCCCCTTTCACTTATTAGCTGGTGGGGATTTTCTCTTAAGGACAGTATCTTCTCTTGCTCAGACTGATCCGCATGACTTAGGTCATTAATGTCCCTTAACCTCATTGCTGTTGCAATCAAATCATCTTTCGGGTAATAAAAGAGTCCATCATTTCCCAAAGTACTTTCCACAACTGCACCTACTCTTTTACCCATCCTAACAGTAATGGGGGCACATAAAACAAAGATGCTTCCAAGCGTTAATTGAGAAGCTATGGATGCACCTACTCTACATAAAATATAACTGCCAATCCCCATTCCAGCTACCTCTCTTGAATTCCAAAGTCCGCACAACTCACTAGTTCCACCTGCATGGAAATCTGCCTTTACCATTTCGTGAATTGATGCATCATATTTTCCCAAAGCAGTTTCTATAGGCAGACTATATTTTCCGGAAACCACTTGCAATCTTGCTCCTCCATAAACAATTTTGGTCTCCTTATCTTCAACAAGTATTACGATTGTATTTTCGTCATCTACCCAATCTTGCCGATTTGAAGTTATCTTGGTGATGCCGAAAATCTCAAGCAACTTCTTATGTCCAACAATGAATTTCTCGCAAGCTTCTGGGTCGTCAGGGGCTATAAAAGTTCTAATTTGAATCATTTGTAAAAATAAGCGCCTATAAATTAATTTATCTCGACCTTCTTATCCTTAATTAATTCATCTAAGTTAATAAAAAACCTACCAGAACTATTGAAGTGATTCAGCAAAATTTTCCTACAGGTGTCCGTCACCATGGCTCCACCCAATGTAACTGCAGATGCCAATTGTGGCCAACCTATTATGTTTTTATTCATATTAGCAAGAGATTGTTTCATTGCCGAGGAAACGTTTTCCATTCCTATAATTTGAGCAAGAAAAGCTATTTTTTGTTCAATTGTTAATCCTTTAAGCGTCTTGATTAATTCCTCAGCAGATAGACCTTCAAGATTCTTTATTCGCCCATGAAAAATAGGCCTTTCGGGTTCTAAATCAAATCTTTCAACATCTAACATTCCATTGTCGTTGGTATCCATTACAACGGGGATGCCGAATTCTTTTGCCATAACCCTACTTAATACCTTAATTTCCAAACCATCACACTCCTCAACCAATATATCGATCTTTCCATCTTCTATGAAAAAGTCTCTTATATTGTCTTTGTTTAGACCTTCAGTATAGCATTTCACTTTAATATATGGATCTAATTCAGCAATCTGCCTTGCGGCAATAATTACTTTACTCATCCCTAGATCCTGAACACCAGCTCTAATTCTATTCATGTTACTTAATTCGATATCATCAAAGTCGGCTAAACGGAGCTCGCCACAGGTTCGTTCCAAAGCTAGAGTGAGGGCTATACTTTGGCCAACAGATAATCCTATGATTCCAATTTTCTTTTTGCTTAAAGTATCAATATCTTCTGGCAAAATCTTATAAATATTCCTGTTCGTACGTACCTTAATAAAGTCCTCTTCATCTAGAAGACGAACAAGCTTTTTAGACCAAGGATAATATACCCAGACGCCATATTTTTCTAATTCTATAGAATCTATATACTTAGTTATCAAGTCTTCAAGATGATTTTTGTCTCGAACTCCCGGATTTGATAGCTTTACTAATTCAGAGATCTGACTATAAATCGTATCGTACTTTTCGATATCGCATACAGAATTTAAAAATTCTTGAAAAGCCATCTCATTTTCAGGCAAATTTCTTCTAAAAATTAAGGGTCTATATTCTACGTTCATAGATAATAAAAAGTTTTTCTTAATACTAAACTGTTAATAAAGGTACGTCTTTCTTTCAAATAGCACCTTAAGATTACATCGCACTCGTGAATTTTGTCTCGCCAGAAACATAATAACAAAAAAAGTCAATATTAAGTTTATTTGTTTACAAAAACCCTATTTTCGCCTAATATTTATTAATATTACCTTAAATTTTTTAATAATTCAAGAAAATTATGCCAGATAAAGCGATTTCAATACTTTATGTCGATGATGAAGCCAATAACTTAATAGCCTTCCGCGCTGTTTTTCGAACAAAATACACGGTCTTTACCGCCTTAAGTGGCTTAGAAGGGCTAGAAATATTAAGTGGAAACGATATTCAGATAATTATAACGGACCAAAGGATGCCTAATATGACTGGAGTAGAGTTTTTAGAAAATGTAATTGAGAAATATCCTACACCCATTAGGATTCTTTTAACAGGATATACAGACATGTCGGCTATTATAGATGCGGTAAATAAAGGCTCAATTTTTCAATATTTAAATAAACCGTGGGATGAGGAAGAATTAGAGGCGGTTATTGAGAAAGCTTATGAAGTTTATCTTGAAAAAGTTAAAATCATGGAAGAAAACAAGGAGCTTTCTATTACCAATGAACAACTAGAGTTTTTGTTACGTCAAAAACTTCTATCATAAGAATTTATTTCAATGAAAATATCAAAGCTTGTCAATTGGATAAATAAATTAGATGCGCATTATCGACTTTATCTTTCCATTGGCTTGGCGCTAATTATATTTTCAATAACGGTGAATCTTTACTCTGCGCCGATCTATATTATGGCAAGCTGGTTAGCTTTCGCCGGTATCACCTTATTATTTTCTTGGATAACCATTTTAACAAGCCACCCAATAGAAGTTAAGAAAAGTGCTAAAATCCAAGATTCAAATCGTAGCTTAATCTTTCTAATTGTAGTTTCAGCATCACTAATCAGTCTATTTGCAGTAGTATTACTTTTAAAATCAAGCAAGGAGAATCCTTTAGCGTCCGTTACATATCATACGCTTCTTTCAATTATTTCAGTAATCTTTGCCTGGTGGTTGGTGCATACTATTTTCGCTTTTCGCTATGCGCATCTTTTTTACAGTTCCGTCGATGAAGAAGGTCAACATAAAAGATTTGTGGAAGGCTTAGAGTTTCCAAAAGAAAGAGAACCGGATTATTTGGATTTTACTTATTTTTCATTTGTAATTGGAATGACTTTTCAGGTCTCAGATGTCGAAATTAGCTCCAGGAGAATTAGAAGGCTAGCTTTAATGCATGGTATAGTTTCTTTTATTTTCAATACTGTTATACTAGCTTTAAGCATTAATATAATTTTAGGAATTATTCAAAAATAAAGTTTGTTTTAAAATTAAGGCATCTCTTTCATCGAATAAATAGAGTCTACAATAAAGACAGTAAACCCTCTCCAAGGGAGCCTTCCGTGATATTCTTTATAATGTAAATCAAAATATTTACCGGAATTTCTCATCAACTCCTCGGCAATTTTTTTATCCTCGACGGAGAACTCGAACTCATAAGACTGGATTGATCCTGGTGTTTGAGAGCGAAAACCTCTTTGGATCAACTTCCCTTCATAGGTCTTAAAAACATTCCCCTTTTTAACCACATAATTAAGTTCACCAGATTTCACTCCTTCACCAAATACATAATAATACCTAAAAAAACCAACTAGTAGAAGGAGTACTACAACTATACTTACCGAAATTACCAATACTCTCTTCATAATCCATAAAAGAAGGAAAAATTACCTAAAGTTAAAAAAATAAATGATATCACCCATCATCTTTAATCGAAAATAATAACGAAAAAATTCGAAATAATTAGTCAATCTGAATATGATTCCCAAAACTATTCTCTGGCATCATATTTTCATGATGAGTGTCAAGATTAGATATAATAACAAAATATAGCCGTATGACGATGATGAATAAAATCTTTGGACTTGCTGTTCTCGCAATTAATATAGCAGCGTGCAATAATGGGACAGGTGCAAACACTTCAAGAAAAATTGAAATGGATTTAGTCGATAAAAGGATAAAAGAAAACCAAGATAGCTTAACCTTAGATAGCTTCAGAAAAGCTGAATCTGGGAAAGCGCTTGCCCTCAAGCAGGAAAAAGAAGCAGAAAGAATCTCTAACCAAAGCTCAAATTCACAAACTCATTTAACAACAACCACTTCTAACACAAATACAACTAATACTACACAGAAAAAAGGCTGGAGTGACGCAGCAAAAGGCACAGCAATTGGTGCTGGTGTAGGGGCTGGAGTTGGAGCGTTAATTGACAAAGACAAAAGACTCAGAGGTGCTGCAATTGGAGCCGCCATTGGTGGTGGTTCCGGCTATGCTATTGGCAGAAAAAGCGACCGTAAGAGTGGCAGAGTTCAGAAAAAGTAGACCAACCAGTCTATCCTATAAAATAAAAGTACTAAAGGTTTCAAAACCAATGGTACTTTTATTTTATATATCCTAAATTTCCCACTTTGTGGATTATTTCCAACAAAAGAAAACTGCCAACATTCCTATAATTTTCTTAACTTGTATTCGATTAGTATTTCTCTAAAGAAATTCAAGGAATTGAGTTTAGAAAATCGGTATGAAACATTTCATTTTATACTTTATTCTTTTAGTCTTTCCACTTTCTGCGTGGAGTCAGAACGTAGTGTTTGTTAAAGTAGATGGTGCCATTAATCAAGTGTCAGCTTCGTTTATTCATGAGGAAATTACAAAAGCCTCTCAAGAAAAAGCCCAATGTCTAATTATTGAACTTAATACCCCTGGAGGCGTTTTAGAATCCACGCGTACCATCGTAAGCGATATTCTCTCATCGTCTATTCCTATTGTAGTATACGTCGCCCCTTCAGGCGCACATGCCGGATCGGCTGGTGTCTTTATTACGCTCGCAGCAAACATTGCTGCAATGGCACCCGGCACCAATATTGGCGCGGCGCATCCCGTTACAATCTTAGGGCAGTCGGACTCTGTTATGAATGTAAAAGCAACGAACGATGCTGCTGCCTTTATTCGTAGTATTGCCGAAAAGCGAAATCGAAATTTAAACTGGGCCGAAGACGCGGTCCGCAATAGCCTTTCAATTACCAACAAGCAAGCGCTGGAAGATAATGTGATCGATCTTATTGCCGCAGATAAAAACGAGCTCCTTCAATTAATCGACGGTCGGACTATTGAACTTCCAACGGGAAAAGTCATCTTGCAAACCAAAAATGCCCAGATAATTTATGTAGAGATGGGATCTCTTGACAAGATCCTTGATTTTATCAGCAATCCAAACATTGGGTACATTTTATTGTTATTGGGATTATTTGGGATACTATTTGAGTTTTTTAATCCAGGCGCTATCTTACCTGGAGTTGTAGGCATTATTAGCTTAATACTAGCTTTTTATGCTATGCAAGCTTTAACAATTAACTATGCAGGTTTAGCCTTGATCATTTTTGCACTTGTTCTTTTTATTCTGGAAATTAAAATCGTAAGTCACGGCATCTTGGCAGTCGGTGGAATTGTTTCTCTTTTGCTAGGCTCCATGATGCTCTTCCGAGCTAGTTCTTCCTTAGACATGATTGCCTTATCTACGCCAATCATTATCGCCGCCACTGCGATTACGAGTGCTTTATTTTTATTTGCTATAGGAATGGGATTAAAGGCACAACGTTTAAAACACGCGACTGGTATGGATATTTTAATCGGTGAAATAGGAGAATCATTTCAGGACCTAAATCCTACAGGGCAGGTCCAAATAAAAGGAGATGTATGGAATGCACAATCAGTAAGTGGCCAAATAAACAAAGGAGAGAAAGTAAGGGTTACTGCTACAAAGGGTCTTACCCTACTTGTAGAAAAGATATAATAAAGATAAAGGCTTGATTAAGAACTCAGAATACTAATTAATATTAAGATGAATTTTATGGACAATATATTTTCATTAGTGCTTATTTTCTTTATTATCTTGATACTTTCAAGCTCTATCAGGATACTTCGTGAATACGATCGGGGAGTTGTTTTCCGTTTGGGAAGAGTACTGCGCTCAAAAGGGCCGGGGATTATTTTCTTGATCCCATTTGTGGACAAAATGGTCCGAGTATCATTACGAATTGTGGTTATGGATGTGCCCCCTCAAGATGTTATCACACGAGATAACGTATCTATCAAGGTCAACGCCGTAATTTACTTCCGTGTAATAGATCCTCAGAAAGCGGTTATTGAAGTGGAGAACTTTTTGGTAGCTACGTCCCAGTTTTCCCAAACAACCCTAAGAAGCGTGTTGGGGCAATCAGAACTTGATGATCTTCTTTCCCAACGAGACAAAATCAATCTACACCTCCAACAAATTATCGATTTAAAAACAGAGCCATGGGGAATAAAGGTGACTACGGTTGAAGTCAAACAAATCGACCTTCCGCAAGAAATGCAACGAGCTATGGCAAAACAAGCAGAAGCCGAACGAGAGCGGCGTTCGAAAGTAATTTCGGCGGAGGGGGAATTTCAGGCATCGCAACGTTTATCCGATGCAGCAAAAATTTTAAGCGAACAACCCAGTGCTTTAACATTACGCTACCTTCAAACTTTAAGAGAAATTGCTACTGAAAATAATTCGACCACTATTTTCCCCATTCCTATTGACATATTAAAACCTTTTATGCCCTCCGTCAGTATGGAGCCAAAAGAAGCGAAGCCTAGTTCTGAATAAAAAAAATAAAAAAAAGAGCCTGATCATTATTTGAATGATACAGACTCTATTTTAACTAGGGAATAAAATCTCCAAGCCAACTACCTATTTTTTGCTGTCACTACTTTTTTGACCACCTGGTTTTGAAATAGAGTCACGCATTTCTGTATCCGCTTGTATGTTTTGCATTTTGTAATAATCCATTACTCCAAGGTTTCCGCTTCTGAATGCTTCGGCTAAAGCAAGTGGCACTTGCGATTCTGCTTCGATAACTTTAGCACGTGCTTCTTGCGCTTTGGCACGCATTTCCTGCTCGTTTGCGACAGCCATTGCTCTTCTTTCCTCGGCACGGGCGTTTGCGACTTTTAGATCAGCCTCAGCCTGGTCTGTTTGCAGTTTAGCTCCGATATTTTCACCGATATCGATATCGGCTATATCGATGGATAAGATTTCAAAAGCTGTTCCGCTATCTAATCCTTTCCCTAAGACCGTTTTAGATATACGATCTGGATTTTCCAGAACTAATTTATGAGTTTCTGAAGATCCTATTGTGGTTACAATCCCTTCCCCTACTCTTGCTAAAATTGTTTCTTCCCCTGCTCCACCCACCAATTGGTTAATGTTTGCACGAACCGTTACGCGGGCTTTTGCGATTAACTGAATACCATCTTTTGCAACCGCTGCAACTGGAGGTGTATTAATTACTCTTGGATTTACCGAAATTTGTACTGCATCAAAAACATCCCTACCCGCCAAGTCAATTGCGGTAGCTAATTTAAAGCTCAAAGGAATATTAGCCTTATCTGCAGATATTAATGCCTTAATTACTCTATTTACATTTCCTCCTGCTAAGTAATGCGTTTCGATATCATTTGAAGTCAAATCTAGCCCGGCTTTAGTCGAGGTAATCATTGCGTTTACAACCAATGAAGGCGACACTTTACGTAATCGCATCAATACCAAGTTTAAAAGATTAACCCTTACGCCTGAAAGCTGGGCGGTAAACCATAAGTTAATTGGGAAAATATAAAAAAAAGAAAGAAGGCGACTACTGAACCTACTATAATGAAAATTAAGGATGGATCCATAAAGTGAACTGGGTTTAATATTGTTTGTTTTAGTTAATTCCGCTAAAGGTAGTATTTATAATCGTACTTTATTGATAGCATTTTCAATCAATGTAGGATTGCTTTCTCATAAGGGCCAATCCTTCAGATAGTGTATGTGGGCGAAAATCTAAATCTAACATTGCCTTATTCAAAACAAATCCTGTATAACTTGGCCTAGAAACCGCTGATTCCATTGCAATGGAATTTACTGGCTGAATAAGGGAAGTATCCAAATCCCAAAAATTGGCTACTTCTATTGCGATATCATAGATACTATAAAGCTCATTTCCACTAATGTGATAAATTCCCTTTGCATGTTTGTTAATAATACCCATGGTTGCTTTGGTCAAATCTTCGACAAGGGTTGGCATTCTAAAATGATCAGTGACAACATTTATCTTTTTGCCTGCTTCTAAAGAATTTTTCACCCATAGGATTAAATTCGAGCGGTCTTTGTCGTTAGGTAGACCGTAGACTAAAATGGTTCGGACAATTGTCCACTTAATGCTCGATGATTGAATTAGCTTTTCAGCTTTTAATTTACTTTTGCCGTATTCATTCAAAGGATTAGGAATATCTGTTTCGACATAAGGCCCTTCTTTACCATCAAAAATAAAGTCCGTGGATAAATGTATCAGATGGGAATTGTATTTCTCGACTAAAAATACCAGAGTCTCTATTGGTTCAACATTAACTTTTTCACATGCTTCGATGTTTGCTTCACAAGCTTCTACATTTGCCATGGCAACTGTATGGATAATGAAATGGGGTGTATGTTGCGAAATAACTTTCTCCATGTGTTCAGAATTACATACGTCACCCTTTACATAAAGATACCCTTCTCTAATTGGATAGCGATTGTCTCCTTTTGAAAGTGCTATTAAATCCACATTTTTGTTAGCCAGTATTTCGGTCATCAATTTTTGCCCGATAAACCCATTACTTCCAGTTATCAATACTTTTGTCTTCATCAATTTTTTCGGTATTTTAAGAAGCTACTAATATATCGATATTAACTAGATTGGCCTATTGCTAAAGAACAGAAAAAGCCTATTTAAAAATCTTTTCAAATAGATATGAAAAATTCAATCATAAAGCTTATTTTTGCAGTCCGAAATTAGGCCTTGATTAAAGAAGGTTTAAAATTAGTATTAAAAACAAAAAAATCATTCTAATATGCCCAACATTGGTAAAATAGCGCAGATCATTGGTCCAGTAGTGGATGTTAACTTTGCTGATGCTGATCACCTTCCAAAAATTTATGATGCTTTGGTAATTGAAAAACCAAATGGCCAACGTGTAGTTTTAGAGGTTCAACAACATTTAGGTGAGGAGCGAGTTCGCACTATCGCCATGGATTCAAGTGATGGATTGGTACGTGGAATGCCGGTAACTGATACAGGCGCACCTATTAAAATGCCTATTGGCGATTCCATTAAAGGTCGGGTATTTAATGTTGTTGGAGATGCAATTGACGGGATTGAAGATTTAGATAAATCTAATGGCCGTTCTATTCATGCTCTTCCTCCAAAATTTGAAGATCTTTCTACTGAAAACGAAGTATTATTTACCGGTATTAAAGTAATCGATTTATTAGAGCCTTATGCTAAAGGTGGTAAAATTGGTTTGTTTGGTGGTGCTGGTGTTGGTAAAACGGTGTTAATTCAAGAGCTAATTAATAATATTGCGAAAGCATATTCAGGTCTATCCGTTTTTGCGGGAGTTGGAGAGCGTACACGTGAAGGTAATGATTTATTACGTGAGATGCTCGAATCTGGAATTATTACCTACGGTGATAAGTTTTTAGAAGGAATGGAAAAAGGCGAGTGGAACCTTGAGGACGTCAATACAGAAGCGTTAAAGGAATCTAAAGCTACTTTTGTTTTCGGACAAATGAATGAGCCTCCAGGAGCTCGTGCACGAGTTGCATTATCAGGATTGACCATTGCCGAGTATTTCCGTGATGGAGATGAGGATGGTTCAGGTCGTGATATCTTATTCTTTATCGATAATATTTTCCGCTTTACTCAAGCAGGTTCAGAAGTATCGGCTTTATTAGGCCGTATGCCTTCTGCCGTAGGTTATCAACCAACACTTGCTACTGAGATGGGTGTGATGCAAGAGCGAATTACTTCTACTAAAAGAGGATCTATTACATCCGTTCAGGCAGTTTACGTTCCTGCAGATGACTTAACTGACCCTGCTCCGGCTACAACGTTTGCCCACTTAGATGCTACTACAGTATTATCACGTAAAATTGCTGAGCTTGGAATTTATCCCGCGGTGGATCCATTAGATTCAACTTCAAGAATCTTAAGTGCAGCGATCTTAGGCGATGAGCATTACAATACAGCACAACGTGTTAAAGAAATCTTACAACGCTACAAAGAATTGCAAGATATCATTGCTATTTTAGGAATGGATGAGCTATCGGAAGAAGATAAATTAACCGTTTCCCGCGCAAGACGTGTTCAACGTTTCCTTTCACAACCCTTCCACGTGGCAGAGCAGTTTACTGGTCTAAAAGGCGTTTTAGTTGATATTAAAGAAACCATTAGAGGCTTTAATATGATCATGGATGGAGAAGTAGATGAATATCCAGAAGCAGCTTTCAACTTGGTAGGAGGAATTGACGAGGCCATTGAAAAAGGAAAGAAACTTTTAGCTGAATCAGCGGCATAAACGATAACGAATTTAAAATTATAAAATGCAACTCACTATTTTAACTCCCGACAAACCAGTTTTTGATGGAACCGTTGTTTCAGTTACCGTTCCTGGGACATTGGGAGCCTTTCAAATTTTGAAAGATCACGCTCCTATAATTTCTACATTGGAGGATGGAAACGTCATTATTCAAACAGGTAATGAGGAAAAATCAATTGGCATTAAAGGTGGAGTTGTGGAAGTTTCAAATAATAAAATCATTCTTTTGGCAGAGGCCATTGTTGATTAAAATACAATAAAATCAAAAAAAAGGCCTGTAGATTAAAACTACAGGCCTTTTTTTATGCCAAAATTGTGGGTAGACTTAATCAACAATCGCCATATTTCTTCTTCAACAAGCAGAAATTAGCCTCATATTACTATGCAAGCATATATCTGAACTAAAAACCATTCTGGTTTTAGCCTACAATAAGCAATGTATATGCATGAGCTTCCCATTAAACACAATTTATAATTTTGATTTTTAGCTAAAAACAAACTATTATATCGAATTAATTTTTAATTACTTTTTCTTGTTGGTGAATCTCTAAGCTCGTATCTTACTGAACTTTTAAGCAAGTAAAAGAAAGAGATATTTATCTTCAACAAATTTGACTAAAAAATATCAATTTCATAATCATCAGGTATAAAATGAATTATTCGAATCAAGACAATTATGTGTTTTTAAATGGGAATTTTCTTACTCATTCTGTTTCAAATGATCCATTTAATCAATACGGCATTTCTGGCTATGCTGCTTATGAGGGAATTCGTGCTTACAACACTCATAATGGATCACGCTTATTCAAGTCGAAAGATCATTTAATGCGTTTACAACGATCTTGCGCCGCTTTAGGTATTGATTATAATTTTGATGTGTATGAACTTATAGACAAAGCCTATGATTTGCTTAAAAAAAATAGGTTGCGAAATGCTTATGTTCGAGTAATAATAACAAATGACTCGTCAATCATCATTACCGCACAGGAATGGAATTATTTTTTATCAAATCGCCCATTGCGTTTAACAGTATCCGAATATGAACGGCCAAATCCTAAGTCGATACTTTTAGGAGCAAAAATTGCAGGCTATTCTATTAATAATACACTGGCTACGAAATCTGCAAAATCTAAAGGATTTGATGATGCGCTGTTGTTGGACATGAACGGAAAAGTTGCCCAATCTCCATCAGCAAATATATTTATTGAGAAAAAATCTAAATTGTATACCCCTTCATTAGGACATATCTTTCCGGGCATTACTCGCTCAACTGTTTTTGATATCTGCGCAACCTTAAATATTAAAATAGTCGAAAAAGAAATTCGCCTTGACGATTTTCAGGGAGCCGACTCAGCCTTCCTCTGTGGCACAAGAACAGAAATTACCGGAGTCGCAAGCGTTGATTCCCTAATTTTTCCCGAAGAATGGGAGAATACTCTTGGAGCTACGATTCAACGTATATTTATTAATCGAGTTTTAGAACAGGAAAACTACGAAGTAATCATTTAATCTTATTTAACAAAAAAAGTTCTAACAAAATATGTCAGAAATAAATCGTTATAGCAAAACACTAACACAAGACCCAACACAACCGGCTGCACAAGCCATGTTCTACGGAATTGGTTTAACGGAAGAAGATATGAAAAAAGCACAAGTTGGTATTGTGAGTATGGGTTATGATGGTAATACTTGTAACATGCACCTAAATGATTTAGCTAAAGATGTTAAAAAAGGCTGTCTGGGAAGAAGATTTGGTCGGTTTGATTTTTAATACTATTGGTGTAAGTGATGGTATGATCTAACGGAACAGAAGGAATGCGTTATTCATTGGTTAGCCGTGATGTAATTGCAGATTCTATTGAAACAGTTATGGGTGGCCAATATTACGATGGTTTAATTGCTGTTCCGGGTTGTGATAAAAATATGCCTGGATCATTAATGGCAATGGGCAGATTAAATCGTCCTTCTATTATGGTTTATGGTGGAACAATTCATCCAGGAAAATAGAAAGGTGAAGATTTAAATATTGTTTCTGCTTTTGAAGCTTTAGGCAAAAAAATAGCCGGAACATTAACTGAAGAAGATTTTCAAGGAATTATTCAAACATGCTTGTCCAGGTGCAGGTGCTTGTGGTGGTATGTATACTGCAAATACAATGTCATCAGCGATTGAAGCATTGGGAATGAGTTTACCTTATTCAGTTCTTCAAACCCTGCTTTAAGTCAAGAAAAAAAACAAGAATGTGTTGATGCTGGTAAAGCCATTAAAATATTATTGGAAAAAGATATTAAGCCTATGATATCATGACGCGGAAAGCATTTCGAAAATGCCATTGTACCATTATGGTTTTAGGAGGTTCAACAAATGCAGTATTACACTTAATTGCAATGGCAAAAGCTGTAGGTGTTGAAGTTAACACATGATGATTTCCAAAAGATCAGTGACATAACACCAGTATTGGCTGATTTGAAACCAAGTGGAAAATACTTGATGGAAGATTTACATAATATTGGTGGTGTTCCTGCTGTAATGAAATATTTATTGAAAGAAGGATTGATTACATGGTGATTGTTTAACAGTAACAGGAAAAACAATAGCAGAAAATTTAGCCGATTCCTGATTTAAATTTGATAGACAAGAAATTATCTTACCCATTAGAAAGACCAATTAAAGCAACTGGACATTTTCAAATTCTATATGGAAATCTTGCAAAAAAAGGATCGTGTAGCAAAAATTAGTGGTAAAGAAGGAGAAATTTTTGAAGGTCCAGCTGTGTATTTGAAGGTGAATATGATTTAATTGAGGAATTACAAGCAGGTAAGGTTAAACCAGGTGATGTAGTCGTTATTCGCAATGTTGGACCAAAAGGTGCTCCAGGAATGCCTGAAATGTTGAAACCAACATCTGCCATTATTGGTGCTGGTTTAGGTAGCTTCAGTTGCCTTAATTACCGATGGTCGTTTCTCTGGTGGTACACATGGTTTTGTAGTAGGACACATTACTCCAGAAGCATATGAAGGTGGATTTATCGCTTTGGTCGAAGATGAGATATCATTCGAATTGATGCCGTAAAAAACACAATCAACGTTAAAGATATCTGATGAAGAAATTGCAAAAGCGTAGAAGCGCAATGGGAACAACCAGCCCTCAACAGTTACAAAAGGAGTTCTTATATAAATATCATAAAAGCAGTAACACAGATGCCCTGAAGGTTGTGTTACTGATGAATAATCCTTAGTTCAATATTCCTAACTTTAATAAGAATTTTAAGTTTAATAAAATGAATACAACTGAAAAAGTAAAAGCAGGTATATTCAAAAGAGCTCGAAAAAATCCAGTTCAAACCCAGTTGAGCGGCTCTCAGGCGTTACTTGAAGCTTTATTAGCGAAGGTGTTGATACCATTTTTGGTTATCCTGGTGGAGCAATAATGCCTATTTATGATGCATTATATGATTATAATGATAAACTAAAACATATTTTAGTCCGTCATGAACAAGGTGGTATTCATGCTGCTCAAGGTTATGCAAGAACTATCCGGAAAGTAGGTGTTGTATTTGCTACAAGTGGTCCAGGTGCAACAAATTTGGTTACAGGTTTTGCTGATGCTCAAATTGATAGTACATCCTATTAGTTTGTATTACCGGTCAAGTGTTTGCTCATTTATTAGGAACTGATGCTTTTCAAGAAACAGATGTAATTAATATTACTACACCAGTTACCAAATGGAATTATCAGGTTACTGATGCTACAGAAATTCCAGAAGTTTTGGCCAAAGCATTTTATATTGCAAAACAGGGAAGACCTGGTCCTGTTTTAATTGATATTACCAAAAATGCACAATTTCAATTGTTCGATTATTTAGGTTATGAAAAATGTAATCATATTCGAAGTTATCGTCCTAAACCAAAAGTTAGATCAGAATATGTTGAGCAAGCTGCAGAATTAATTAATAGCGCCAAAAAACCATTTGTATTTTTGGTCAAGGTGTAATTTTAGGTAAAGCTGAAGAAGAATTTCAAAGCTTTTATCGAAAAATCAGGAATTCCTGCAGCTTGGACAATTATGGGTGTAAGTGCTTTACCAACAGATCATCCTTTAAATGTAGGAATGTTGGGAATGCATGGAAATTATGGACCGAATGTATTAACCAATGAATGTGATGTATTAATTGCTATCGGAATGCGTTTTGATGATCGTGTTACAGGGAGGCTTGGATAAATATGCCAAACAAGCGAAAGTAATTCACTTAGATATTGATCCTGCTGAAATTGATAAAAATGTAAAAGCTGATGTTGCTGTTTGGGGTGATTGTAAAGAAACTCTACCTTTACTTACGTCTCTTGTTGAGAGAAAATAACATAAGGATTGGTTACAGCAATTTCAGAGATTTTGAAAATGAAGAAATCGAAGAAGTTATCCAAGATGAGTTACATCCTACAAGGTGAGGATATGACCATGGGTGAAGTTATCGACACTATTAAATGAATTGACCAAGGCGATGCAATTATTGTTACCGATGTTGGTCAACACCAAATGGTAGCTTGCCGATATGCTAAATTTAATACATCCAAAAGTAATGTTACGTCTGGTGGGTTAGGCACCATGGGCTTTGGTTTACCGGCAGCTATTGGTGCTAAATATGGAGCGCCAGATCGTACCGTTGTAGCCATTATTGGTGATGGTGGTTTCCAAATGACTCTACAAGAACTAGGAACAATCATGCAATTTGGTGCAGAAGTCAAAATTCTTAATCCTAAACAATGAATTCTTAGGAATGGTACGGCAATGGCAACAATTATTTCATGACAAACGCTATTCATTTGTAAATATTACCAGTCCTGATTTCGTTATGCTTGCCAAAAGTTATTATATTGAAGGACAAAAGGTCAGCAAGCGAGAAAAATTGAAAGATGCCTTGAAACAATGCTTAAACATGATGGTTCTTATCTTTTAGAAGTAATGGTAGGAAAAGAAAATAATGTTTTTCCAATGGTTCCTCAAGGATGTAGTGTGATCTGAAATAAGATTGAAATAGACTATTAAGCAAGAAGCTATGGCAAAACAAGAATATAACATTAACCGTTTATGCAGAAAATCAAATTGGCATCATTAAGCCGTATTTCTATTATATTTTCACGTAGAAAAATAAACATTGAGAGCCTAAACACTTCTCCATCTGAAATTGAGGGCATACATCGTTTTAAAATCGTAATTCATGAATCTGAAGAAGTTGTAAGAAAACTTAGCCGACAAATTGGAGAAACAAGTTGAAGTTCTAAAAGTCTATTATAATACGGAAGCCGAAATTATTTGGCAAGAACTAGCGCTTTTATAAAGTTCCCACGAAACATTGCTGAAAAAGCTAGCGTAGAACGTTTATTAAGGCAATATGGAGCCAGAGCAGTAGTAATTCGAAATGACTATACCGTTTTTGAAACTGCCGGTCACCGGAAGAAATCGACAAATTAACAAATGCATTAACAGATTTATGGATTAATTGAATTTGTAAGAAGTGCACGTATTGCGATCATCAAAGACAGTGAAGGTTTCCATAAAAAACTAAAAGAGTTTGAAGCTGAGGAGCCTGCAAGAGGAAGATGGTAGAAAATGAATTCCTAGATAAGCAAGACAAAATACTTTACCATGTAATAAGGAAAACAAGCAATAGTTAAATTATAATATTAAACAAGCAAATAAAAAATAAGCAATAAAAACAATGGCAAATTATTTTAACACATTACCACTTAGAGAACAATTAAACCAATTAGGTGTTTGCGAATTCATGGACAGCTCTGAATTTCCAGATGGTGTAAATGCATTAAAAGGAAAAAAATTGGTAATTGTAGGTTGTGGTGCTCAAGGTTTAAACCAAGGTTTAAACCTGAGAGATAGTGGTTTAGATGTTTCTTATGCATTGCGTAAAGAAGCAATTGAAGCAAAAAGAGATTCTTGGAAAAATGCAACTGAAAACAATTTTAAAGTTGGTACTTACGAAGAATTAATTCCAACTGCTGATTTAGTAATTAATCTTAACGCCAGATAAACAACATACAGCTGTAGTAAATGCGATTATGCCTTTAATGAAACAAGGTGCAACTTTATCCTATTCTCACGGTTTCAATATTGTAGAAGAAGGAATGCAAATTCGTAAAGACATTACTGTAATTATGGTTGCTCCAAAATGTCCAGGTACTGAAGTAAGAGCAGAATATGTAAGAGGTTTTGGTGTTCCTACATTAATTGCTGTTCACCCAGAAAATGATCCTCAAGGAAAAGGTTTGGCAGAAGCAAAAGCTTACTGCGTAGGAACTGGTGGACATAGAGCTGGTGTTTTAAAATCATCATTTGTAGCTGAAGTAAAATCAGATTTAATGGGTGAGCAAACTATCCTTTGTGGTTTATTGCAAACAGGATCTATCCTATCTTTCGATAAAATGGTTGAAAAAGGAATTGATGCTGGTTATGCTTCTAAATTGGTTCAATATGGTGTTGAGGTAATTACTGAAGCTTTAAAACAAGGTGGTATTACTGCCATGATGGATAGATTAAGCAATCTTGCAAAAATTAAAGCTTTCGAAATTTCTGAAGAATTAAAAGACATTATGCGTCCTTTGTTCCAAAAACATCAAGATGATATCATGAGTGGTGAATTTAGTCGCACCATGATGGAAGACTGGGCAAATGATGATAAAAATTTATTGGCATGGAGAGCTGAAACAGGTGAAACTGCTTTTGAAAAAACTCCAGCTGGTGATGTTAAAATTGGTGAGCAAGAATATTTTGACAACTATACTTTAATGGTTGCTTTTGTTAAGAGCTGGTGTTGAATTGGCTTTCGAAACAATGGTTGAAGCTGGTATCAAACCAGAATCTGCTTACTACGAATCATTACACGAAACTCCATTAATTGCAAATACGATTGCCCGTAAAAAATTATTCGAAATGAACCGTGTAATTTCTGATACTGCTGAATATGGTTGTTATTTATTCGATCAGGCTTGTAAACCTTTATTGGCGGATTTCATGAAAAAAGTAGATACTGACATTATCGGTAAAAACTTCAATGAAGGTAAAGATGGAGCTGTTGATAACAGAGAATTAATTGCAGTTAATGAGGCTATTCGTAATCATCCTGTTGAAGAAGTATTGGTTCTGTTTTAAGAAAAGCGATGACTGCTATGAAAACAATTAAAACAGTTTAATCCCCTAACCCCCGAAGGGGGCATTTGGAGGGTAATATAAAAAACTAGAACAGTTCCCCAACCGACAATGGCGGCTTAAAATCCTTATTGGAGGTTGGGAAAACAAATACAATATGTCACAAAAATCTAAAGACCATACCTCTCCTTCCCCTCTGGGGAAGGCTGGGATGGAAAACATTAGTAGAAAAAATATGGGACGCACACGTCGTCAAGAGTGAAGAGGGTTTTCCTGATATTTTATATATCGATACGCATTTAATACATGAAGTAACCTCTCCACAAGCCTTTGATGGTTTGCGTAAAAGAGGCCTTCCGGTATTCCGCCCTAAGCAAACTGTGGCTACAGCAGATCACAACGTACCTACCCTTGATCAACACTTACCCATTAAAGAAGAATTATCCCGATATCAGGTAGATATGCTCACAAAAAACTGTGCAGAGTTTGGCATTGAACTATATGGTTTAGGTCATCCTTATCAAGGCATTGTTCACGTTATCGGTCCAGAACTCGGTATCACATTACCGGGGAAAACAATGGTATGTGGCGATAGCCATACATCGACACATGGTGCCTTTGGTGCCATTGCTTTTGGTATTGGAACCTCCCAAGTTGAGCAAGTTTTTGCAACTCAATGTTTCTTGCAACAAAAACCTAAAACCATGAAAATCGAGGTAAATGGTGAGTTAGGTAAAGGCGTTGGGGCAAAAGATATTATTTTATACATCATTTCACAGATTTCTGCAGCAGGGGGAACTGGTTATTTCATTGAATATGCTGGATCAACGATCCAATCCTTAAGCATGGAAGCGCGGATGACGATTTGTAATATGAGCATTGAAATGGGTGCCCGTGGTGGATTAATTGCACCAGATCAAATTACTTTTGATTACATTGAGGGACGAGAATTTGCTCCAGAAGGTGAAGAGTGGAATAAGGAATTGGCATACTGGAAAACGTTATACAGTGATGCAGATGCAAAATTTGATAAAGTGCTAACTTTTGATGCTGAAGATATTGCTCCGATGATTACCTATGGTACAAACCCAGGAATGGGAATGGGCATTGAGGAACATATTCCGGCGACTTCTTCTCAACCTGAATAAGAACAGTTTTCTTATCAAAAAGCCTTGGATTACATGGGCTTTGAAGACGATAGTTCGGTCTTGGGCAAACCTATAGATTACGTTTTCATCGGTAGTTGTACCAACTCTAGAATTGAAGATTTAAGTGAAGTAGCTGACTTTTGTGAAAAATAAACAGAAGGCAGCTAATGTTGAAGTATGGATTGTTCCTGGATCAAAACAGGTTGAAAAACAAGCGAAAGAAGAAGGATTGGACAAAATGTTTGAAGCCGCCGGTTTTCAACTACGAGAACCTGGGTGTAGTGCTTGTTTAGGAATGAATGAAGACAAAATCCCCGCCGGAAAATATTGCGTATCCACTTCCAATAGAAATTTTGAAGGGCGACAAGGTCCAAATGCACGCACTATGCTCGTAAGCCCATTGACAGCTGCAGCAGCCGCAGTAACAGGTAAAATTAGTGACATTAGAGAATTATTGTAATTGAAGGCAATGAGAAAATTCGAGAAATTAACCTCAAAGGTAGTTCCCCTGCCAATAGAAAATATAGATACGGATCAAATTATCCCTGCTCGCTTTTTAAAGGCGACTACACGAGAAGGATTTGGTGACAACCTCTTTCGAGATTGGCGCTATGACAGCAATAATCAACCTAAGTCAGATTTTGTCATGAATAACCCAACGTATAGTGGAAGAATCCTGGTAGCCGGCAAAAACTTTGGTTGTGGAAGCAGTCGTGAACATGCCGCTTGGGCCTTACAAGACTACGGTTTTGATGTAGTAATCAGTAGTTTCTTTGCGGATATATTCAAAGGGAATGCTTTAAACAATGGTGTGCTTCCTATACAAGTATCTGATGAATTTTTGGATACTATTTTTCAAGCAGTTACGAAGAACCCTAACACAGAATTAGTAGTTGACCTAGAGAACGAAACCGTTATATTAACCGAAACGGGTGATCAAACCAGTTTTGAAATCAATCCCTATAAAAAGTCTTGTCTCATTAACGGCTATGATGACATAGACTTTATATTAAATAATAAAAGCTTAATCGAAGCTTACGAAGAGGCTAAATAATGTCAGAACCTTTCGTACATATCTCGGATTTAAACTTTAAATACCAACAAAATTGGGTATTGAGAGACTTAAATTGGCAACTATTTCACGGTGAAAACTGGTTGCTTGGCGGCAAAAGTGGCTCCGGAAAAACTTCCCTGGCAAGAATAATTGCTGGATTAGAAAAAAGTACGGGGACCGTTGAGATTAATTTTGATTCGTCATACCAGCTTCCGAGTAAAGTACATTTCGTTTCAAGTTGGTTTCAATTTACCAATCTTGAGGGTGATCGCAACTTCTATTACCAACAGCGATATAATAAACACCAAAAGAATGATACGTTAACCGTATATGCTGAGCTATTGCACTTTGCAAAAGTGGAAGGTCTAGCTTTAATTAACGTGGAACATTACTTAAAGCTGTTTGGGTTTTCTGATTTTAAAGATACACAGCTCATTGAGCTTTCAAGTGGTGAAAATAAAAAATTACAATTAATAAAAGCCCTCTGGCTGAAGCCACAATTACTTATTATTGATCAACCTTATTCAGGCCTAGACGCTTTATCACGCATCAATTTAAACCAAGCCTTTGATAATCTAACAAGTGAAGGAGTACATCTGATATTGATTAGCAATGATGATGAAATTCCAAACTGTATTAATAGATTTGCTGAAATAAAGGACGGTCAATTAACCGTAGCTAATAGTAAAGAAGAAATAAGCAAAGAGGCACCAAGGATAAAGAAAGCACTTCCATATTTTTTACAGGAGGCTCCTTCTATCACTGCTGATATTATGGTCAGTATGTCGGGAATCAACGTAAAATATGGAGATAAACAAGTTTTACAAAACGTTACTTGGGAAGTTAAAGCTGGAGATAAATGGTTGTTACAAGGACCAAATGGTTCGGGAAAATCTACGTTATTAAGCTTAATTAATGGAGATCACCCTCAAGCCTATACAAGTGATCTATACTTATTTGGTAAAAAAAGAGGGAGTGGCGAAAGTATTTGGGAAATAAAGGAACATCTGGGGATCATCTCTCCAGAAATCCATTGGTATTTTGACAGCACTGCAAAAGTATGGCAGAGTATCGCTTCTGGTTTTTATGATAGCGTGGGTTTATTTCGTGACTTAACCCACGACAAACAAAAGAAAGTGGATGAAGTTCTTGAGTTTTTCGATTTAAAGGAATATAAAAACTGTTTATTGAATACATTGCCTTTAGGGAAGCAACGCTTGGCCTTACTGGCTAGAACGATAATCAAGAATCCTGAATTATTAATCTTGGATGAACCCTGCCAAGGCTTAGATGCCGTGCAGACTCAACATTTTAACGATGTGGTAGACGAATTGTGCACTTACGGAAAGACCTTAATTTATGTGGGTCACTTTGAGACACAACTGCCTAATTGTATCGAAAATAGAATTATATTAGAAAATGGCCGTATCAAAGCCATTGAAAATTTAACAGCAAGCATTTATTAAAATGAGAAAAAATATATTGATTATTCCAGGCGATGGCATCGGACAAGAAGTCACAACATGGGGTAAAAAGGTTTTAGAACAAATTGCTAAAGACTATAATCACGACTTTAGATTTGACGAAGCCATCATGGGCCATGTTGCTATTGAAGCAACAGGAACACCCTTGCCAGACGAAACGTTGAACAAAGCTAAAGAAAGCGATGCAATATTATTTGGTGCAATAGGCCATGAAAAATACGACAACGACCCCTCAGCAAAAGTTCGCCCTGAACAAGGATTATTAAAAATCAGAAAAGAATTAGGCTTATACGCTAACCTTCGTCCGATACTATTATTTGATGAACTTTTAGACGCCTCTAGTTTAAAACCAGAAATTTTAAAAGGTACGGATATCTTGTTTTTCAGAGAATTGACTGGCGATGTTTATTTTGGTGAGAAACATCGTTCTGAAGACCGTAATTTTGCTTCCGACTTGATGAATTATAATCGCTATGAAGTCGAACGGATTGCGGTAAAAGCTTTTGAAGCGGCTCAAAAAAGAGGAAAACGACTATGTTCTGTAGATAAAGCGAATGTGTTAGAAACCTCGAGGCTTTGGCGAGAAGTGGTACAGGAAATCTCGAATCGCTATCCGGATGTAGAAACTGAACACATGTTCATTGATAATGCGGCCATGCAATTGGTAAAGAATCCAAAGAAATTCGATGTCGTTCTTACAGCAAATTTATTTGGAGATATTCTTACAGATGAAGCATCGCAAATCGCTGGTTCTATGGGTATGTTAGCTTCTGCATCTATTGGAGATGGGACAGGTTTTTTTGAACCCATTCACGGTTCAGCACATGATATTGCGGGTCAAAATCTTGCTAATCCATTAGCTTCTATCCTATCGGTAGCATTGATGCTTGAAATTTGTTTTGGACTAGTTGAAGAAGCTAAAGCGGTTACACAAGCGGTCACCAATACATTAAAAGCCGGTTTTAGAACCCGCGATATCGCAGATAAAGATACATTGCCAGAAAACATTCTTGGAACAAAAGAAATGGGCGAAAATGTATTGTCCTTTGTGAAAAAAAGTTCCTTAGTCAATTAATAAAAATTCAAAATTATCATTATGCTACACGATCCTAATCATTTGTATATTTTTGATACCACTCTACGAGATGGTGAGCAAGTACCCGGATGCCAATTAACTACCTCCGAGAAAATTGAAATTGCGATTGAACTTGAAGAATTAGGCGTTGATATTATTGAAGCAGGCTTTCCTGTTTCTAGTCCTGGCGACTTCCAAAGTGTAGTTGAATTATCAAAAACAGTAAGAAATACCATTATTTGTGCATTAACCCGAGCGAATAAAAATGATATCAAAGTAGCTGCAGAGGCACTTCAATATGCAAAAAGAGGTAGAATACACACTGGAATAGGAGCTTCAGATATGCATATTAAACACAAATTCAATAGCACGAGGGAAGAAATCCTAGACCGTGCTGTAAATGCTGTTAAATACGCTAAATCTTTTGTTGAAGATGTCGAATTTTATGCAGAAGATGCTGGCCGAGCAGATGTAAAATATTTAGCTAAGATGGTAGAAAGCGTCATTGCTGCAGGCGCTACAGTTGTCAATATCCCAGACACAAATGGCTATTGCCTACCGAATCAATACGGGTCAAAGATCCACTATTTGAAAGAAAATGTAAAAAACATTAATCAAGCCATCATTTCTGTACATTGTCACAACGACCTGGGTTTAGCGACTGCAAATTCCATTGCAGGCGTTCAAGCAGGTGCACGACAAATAGAATGTACCATTAATGGCATCGGAGAACGAGCGGGAAATACTTCCCTTGAAGAAGTGGCCATGATCATGCAAGTTCACAAACAAAGCTTTGATAACTTATCTACAAATATTAACAGTAAGCTTTTCACATCCCTAAGTCGTAAAGTTAGTGAGATGATGAACATGCCAGTACAACCAAATAAGGCTATTGTTGGCCGTAATGCCTTTGCTCACAGTTCAGGCATTCATCAAGATGGATTTCTTAAACACAGAGAAAACTATGAGATTATACGACCAGAAGACGTAGGTTTGCTCGAAGCAGATATTATATTAACGGTTAGAAGTGGCCGTCATGCATTAAAGCATCACTTAGAACGCTTGGGTTATCTGCTTCCCCAGGAGGATTTAGATAACTTATATGATCGATTTTTACATTTAGCAGATGGTAAAAAAGAAATCACTGATCAAGATTTAGTAAATTTAGTGAACCAATAAGAATACCTAATATTTTATGTCAAATACCACAATTCTACAGGAATTAGACTCAAAATCTGCTCTTGACCGTATAAAAGGTGTTATCAACAGGACACCATTGCAATATAACAAAAGATTATCTGAACGATTTGGAGCTTCCATTTACTTAAAACGCGAAGATCTTCAAGTTGTACGATCTTATAAATTAAGAGGTGCCTATAATAAAATCAACAATTTAAGCGAAGAGCAATTAAAGAACGGTGTGGTTGGGGCAAGCGCCGGCAATCACGCACAAGGACTGGCTTTTTCTTGCAAAATAAAGAGAATTAAGGGGGTAATTTTTATGCCAAGGCACACCCCGAAACAAAAAATAGATCAAACAGAGATGTTCGGTGAGGGCTTTATTGAAATATTTCTCACCGGGGATACTTTTGATGATTGCCTAAAAGAGGCACTGGCATATACAGAAGAAAACAAAATGACTTTCATTCCCCCTTTTGATGATTACGACATCATTGAGGGACAGGGAACTGTGGGTGTTGAAATCCTAGAAGATTTACCAGATGTAGATGTCATACTTCTTCCGATTGGAGGTGGCGGATTAGCTGCAGGAGTTAGCTATTATATTCATCAGCAGCGACCGGAAACTTTACTATATGGAGTCGAACCGCAGGGTGCGGGATCAATGAAAACAGCGATCGGGGCCGGAAAACCTATTACTTTGGAGAAAATAAGCTCTTTTGTCGATGGTGCGGCTGTTAAACGTGTTGGGAACCTGAACTTTGAGTATTGCAGTAAACTCTTAAACAGAGTAGAGCTCGTCCCCGAGGGAAAAGTTTGTACAAGTATTCTAAGACTTTATAATAACGATGCAATTGTTGCAGAACCTGCCGGCGCACTTACTATTGCATCTCTGGATATTTTCGCAGAGGATATAAAAGGGAAAAAAGTAGTTTGCATTGTTAGTGGAGGCAATAATGATATCGATCGTATGCAGGAAATAAAAGAGCGATCCTTACTCTACGAAGGATTAAAGCACTATTTCATTATTCATTTCCCTCAACGACCAGGTGCATTAAAACTATTTGTTAATGAGGTTCTTGGTCCAGATGATGACATCACCCGATTCGAATTTATCAAAAAAACAGAACGTGAACGAGGGCCAGCTTTAATTGGTATTGAGCTACGTTATACCAAAGATTATCCTGCCTTACTAGAACGAATGCGAACCTACCGCTTTGATTATAAGGAAATAAATCAAGATCCGACGCTTTTTGAATATTTGATTTAAAAGGTTTGATAGCACTCAGCTATCAAACCTTTTAAATCAGCGGTCAGCTATGAGCCTTCAGCTATCACTGCCGTCATATCGAGTGAAGCCCAACAGAATGGAGATATCTCTTAGTTTTCTGCACAAAGCAACGAGATCCCTTGACTTCACTTTGTTTCATTTACAATTCCTCAGCTTGACAAATATTTTAATTACTTATCAAGCTAAATCTATTAGCTAAAAAGGAAAGAAACTGATTAAGACAGCTGATAACTGATCAGCTCATTAAAATTCCTTAAATTTGCAGCAAACAATTTCAAATATGCTGTGGATAGATAAATTAAAACTAAGTAAACAATTAACCAAAGTACTTATTGAAGATGGTTTTGAAGAGCCAACAGAACTGCAATTTAAAACACTCTCTCGAATTGCTGGTGGGCAAAACCTAATCGCAGTGGGTCCAGAGGGTTCTGGAAAAACTAGCACAGCAATTATTGCCATATTAAATCGCTTTAAGAAAGGCTTGGAAGGAAGTCCACGTGTTTTAATGGTTGCACCAGATCAAGAGCATGTTGAATCTATCATTGCAGAGTTTGACAAATTCAACAAAAACAAAACCATCCAAGTGGTTCCTTTGCATAAAGGAATTGACCTCCAAACGCAATTAGATAGTCTGGCGGATGGTGCCGATATTGTTGTGGCCACCCCCGATCAAGCTCGTTTTATTTATCTGAAGCTAGCTCTAAATCTCAATAAAATATCTTTATACGTAGTTGATGATGCAGACATTATTGTGAAAAATAAGTTACAACTTCCCGTTAAAGAATTAGCAAACAGCATTCAAAAGGCTCAATATTTGGTTTTCAGTGAAACCTTTGATGATGCTGTTGAAAAAATGATTGCCCCCTTTATGAATATGCCCGCTTTTGTAGAAGTTGAAGAAAAACATCAAACCAGCGTATTAATGGTTTGCTTAGGCAATATTTGCCGATCGCCTTTAGCACATGGAATTCTAGAACATTTGTTAAAGGAGAAAGGTTTAGACTGGCAGGTTGATTCTGCGGGTACAGGTGACTGGCATGTAGGACAGAAACCCGATCCAAGATCCATAGCTATTGCACAAAAATATGGTGTTGACATCAGTACGCAGCGAGGAAGGCAATTTTCTATCGAAGACTTTGATACCTTTGATCATATTTTGGTAATGGACAAACAAAACTTAAGCGATATTTTAAGCCTTGCCCAAAACAATAAACAAAAAGCCAAAGTACGCTTATTTCTAACTAATGACATTGTTCCTGACCCCTACTTAGATGATACTTTATTTGAACCCGTATTTCATCAAATTAATGCAGGGTGTATAGCATTTCTTGAAGAGCAACTATAAAATCTCAACGAAAGCAAAGAAGCATCTCTTCTCTAATTATTATTGGTGCTTCTTTGTATTCCGGATAAAAAGGCTTATTCGACCTACTACTTCTTATCTAAATTGATTCGACCCACATTCCTACTTAACCGACTGACATCCGTTCCTGTTGGAACTTCAAATATCTCCAAATCAAAGTAGCTAACTGCAGCAATAAGATGATCAAAAATATCTCCAGCAATTGCTTCATATTCTACCCACGCAACAGTATTGGTGAACAAATAAAACTCAAACGGCAGTCCATATTCTGTAGGTGCCAACTGTCTAACCATAATGGTCTTTTCCTTATGCACGCCTGGATGGTTTTGAACATACCAAGTTGCATACTTTCTAAATAACCCCGCATTCGTCATATTTCTCCCGTTTACAGGAATACTTCGATCTGCACCAATCCTTTCATTGTGTAAATCGATCTCTAGCTTTCTTTCCGTAATAAAATCACTAATTCCTTGAATCGCTTTAAACCGACTTAACTCTTCATCTTTTATATAGCGAATGCTGGATTGCTTAATCATGATCGGTCGCTTTAATCGCCTTCCGCCAAATTCGCGCATTCCTTGCCAATTCTTAAACGAATCAGTAATTAAAACATGAGTAGGCAATGTCGTAATGGTTTTATCCCAGTTTTGCACTTTCACTGTTGTCAAGGTCATCTCAATTACATCCCCATCGGCCCCATATTTAGGCATTTCTATCCAATCTCCTATACGTACCATATCATTCGTTGTCACCTGAATGCTAGCTACAAATCCCATAATGGTATCCTTAAACATCAACAATAAAATAGCGGAAGCCGCTCCCATAACGCTGAAAAAGGCTACTGGATCTTTTCCTGTAAGCTTTGAAAAAATAATAATCGCACCGAATAAATAAAATATTATCTTTACTACCTGTAAATAACTACTAATAGGCCTTTGACGAAAGGAAGAATTTTCACGCAAATTATCCCCTACTGCATTCAATACAGCCATTAATATAGTAATTACCATAAAGACTACATAAATATCCAAAAGGGTGCTTAATGGACTGATAAAGGCTGGGAAATTGTCAAACACTATTGGGATAGCTGCTTTTATCAATCCAACCGGCGCAATTAAAGCAAGCCTGTGTGCGAAACGATTATTTTTCAAATAACCAAGAAAAAGCCTCTTTTCGCTGGTTAACCAAATCAATAATTGACGAAGAAAACGCCAGACAAGAAAGTGAACTAAAAAAACTCCAATTACGGTTATGAATACCAATACCAATAAGTTCACGTAAGAAGCCCATTCTTTATCTATTCCCCAAGCAATGAGTTGATCGTAAGAATATTTATTTATAAAATTTGAAGATTTCTGTAAATTCTCTTCTAAGTTGTCCATAGTGTATACCGTTTCAATTTTTTGACTAACGCTGGAAAGTAAGCATAAAATGGCAAAATTGAGAATTATCATCCTATATTAGGCGAAAAACAGGCAAAAACTATGAAACATATCCTTTTATTTATTTTATTGGCATTTTCAATTCAAATATCCGCTCAGGAAATTCCAGGCTCAGTCCAATTTTGGAACACGTTGAAAAAACATTGTGGTAAAGCTTACGAAGGAGAAATTATTGCTGGAGCCACTCCAGGAGATGATTTCAGCGGCAAGAGATTGGTGATGCATGTACGTGTATGTGAAGAAAATACCATTAGAATCCCATTTTATGTTGGCGAAGATAAATCTCGAACTTGGGTACTAACACTAGAAAACAACCTTATTCTCCTAAAACATGACCATCGCTTAGAAGATGGATCAGAGGATAAAATAACTCAATATGGCGGTCGCACACCTAATATCGGCTTAGCCAATATTCAATTTTTTCCAGCTGATCAAGAAACGGCAAACCTAATTCCCTATGCATCAAACAATGTCTGGTGGATTACAATTGATGAAAACTCATTTACTTACAACTTAAGAAGAATAGGAAGCGACCGTTTTTTCTCCGTAAAATTCGATTTAACACGTGAAGTAGAAACGCCACCAGCTCCATGGGGAAGTGAGTAGATGACTGCAGAGGTGTTAAACATGATAGCTTCATTGATCTGAAAAACAATTATTCTGATGAAACCATCATGAGTTGGCAAAACTCACAACCGAGTGAAACGAGCTCATTAATTCAAATGTGAATAAACACTAATTAATAAACCGAAAGGAATAACCACTCATGATAGCTTCATTGCCATTAAAAAACAATTTATTCCAATGAAACCATCATGAGTTCGCAAAACTCACAACCGAGTGAAACGAGCTCATTAATTCAAATGTGAATAAACACTAATTAATAAACCGAAAGGAATAACCACTCATGATAGCTTCATTGCCATTAAAAAACAATTTATTCCAATGAAACCATCATGAGTTCGCAAAACTCACAACCGAGTGAAACGAGCTCATTAATTCAAATGTGAATAAACACTAATTAATAAACCGAAAGGAATAACCACTCATGATAGCTTCATTGCCATTAAAAAACAATTTATTCCAATGAAACCATCATGAGTTGGCAAAACTCACAACCGAGTGAAACGAGCTCATTAATTCAAATGAGAATAAACACTAATTAATAAACCGAAAGGAATAACCACTCATGATAGCTTCATTGCCATTAAAAAACAATTTATTCCAATGAAAGATCAATATAAAATTTTATGTAAGTTTGTACCGGAAGCTGTTTTACCATTTTATAAAAAATAAAGACCATAATTTAAAAACATGAATTACGACATTATAGTTATAGGAAGCGGGCCAGGAGGTTATGTGGCTGCAATTAGAGCTGCTCAACTTGGTTTTAGTACCGCTGTTATAGAGCGTGAATCTTTGGGTGGGATATGCTTAAATTGGGGATGTATTCCTACGAAAGCTCTTTTAAAAAGTGCGCAAGTTTTTGAATATTTAAATCACGCGGCCGATTATGGGATCACTGTTGATGGAGGTAAAGCTGATTTTCCGGCAGTAATAAAAAGAAGCAGAGGGGTTGCCGAAGGCATGAGCAAAGGCATTCAGTTTTTGATGAAGAAAAACAAAATTGATGTGATCATGGGTAGTGCAACCATTAAAAAGGGGGGCAAGATTGACGTCAAAGCTGCGGATGGCACTTCAAAAGAATATACAGCAATACATACCATCCTTGCTACAGGTGCTCGCTCTAGAGAGTTGCCAAATTTAAAGCAAGACGGTAAAAATATTATTGGATACCGCCAAGCGATGAGTCTTGAAAAACAACCAGAATCTATGGTAGTTGTAGGCTCAGGCGCTATTGGTATTGAGTTTGCATATTTCTATAACGCTCTTGGAACCAAGGTTACGGTTGTAGAGTATTTGGATCGGATTGTACCTGTAGAAGATGAGGACGTTTCTAGGCAAATGGAGCGCAGCCTTAAGAAAGCGGGCATTACAATCATGACAAGTTCTGAGGTAACGGCGGTAGAAAAGGTTGGTGACCTGAATAAAGTAACTGTTAAAAGCGCTAAAAGCGAAAAAATATTAGAGGCTTCTATTGTATTATCTGCTGTTGGCATCACCCCGAACATTGAGAATATTGGCCTTGAAGAGGTCGGTGTCAAAACTGAGCGTGGGCATGTAGTAGTTGATGAATTCTATAAAACGAATATTGATGGTGTATATGCAATTGGGGATATTGTAAAAGGCCAAGCATTAGCTCACGTCGCGTCGGCTGAAGGAATTACCTGTGTAGAGAAAATTGCAGGAATGAAAGTTGAAGCCATCGATTATAATAATATTCCTGGTTGTACTTACGCAACTCCTGAAATTGCTTCTGTAGGTTATACAGAGAAAGCTGCAAAAGAAGCTGGTCATGAAATTAAGGTGGGTAAATTCCCATTCTCAGCTTCTGGAAAAGCAAGTGCGGCTGGCACTAAAGACGGTTTTGTGAAGATAATATATGACGCAAAATACGGTGAACTTCTTGGAGCGCATATGATTGGCGCAAATGTTACAGAAATGATAGCAGAAATTGTTGTCGCTAGAAAACTTGAGACGACTGGCCATGAAGTACTTAAAGCGATCCATCCTCACCCTACTATGAGTGAGGCGGTTATGGAAGCTACAGCTGATGCTTATGGTGAAGTAATTCACTTGTAAACAACTCAGTGATGAATGATCAGTTCTTTTTTAACCTCTAAGAGGTCTTTACCTAAGAGGTTTTGCTTTAGATTATTCGCAATGCTTCGTTCCTTTGCATAACAAAATACTGAGGAACGAAGTATTGTTATCTCATACCACGTAATTCACTCACCCCATCACACTCGCCCTAGGCGCTGCTTCTATAGTTTCTTTGCTTACGCCATTTTCATATTTCTTAAAATTCTCAATAAACGCAACCGCTAATTTATTGGCTTTTGAGTAATAAGCTTCTTTATCCGCCCAAGTATTAGAGGGATCTAAAATTGCATCTGGAACAGATGGGCAAGAAGTGGGGTAAGAAAGTCCAAAAACAGGATGTTTTTTAAAGGAAGCATCTTTTAATTGTCCATTCAATGCCGCCCGTATGATGGCACGGGTATAATTAAGATTGATTCTTCTTCCAATACCATAGGGTCCCGCAATCCAACCGGTATTAATTAACCAAACATTTATTTTATAATCTTTAAGTTTATTTCCTAACAATTCAGCATATATAGATGGATGCAAAGGGATAAAAGCCTGACCAAAACAAGGGGAAAATACCATTGTCGGTTCAGTAATGCCTACTTCAGTACCAGCCACTTTAGCGGTATAGCCCGAAATAAAATGATACATTGCTTGCGCCGGGGTAAGTAAAGAGACTGGGGGCAGTACGCCAAATGCATCAGCCGTTAAAAAGAAGATATTATTTGGGATATTTCCCTGACCATTAAGAATACTGCCTTCGATATGTTCTATTGGATAAGCTACACGAGTATTTTCAGTTTTACTGATATCCTCATAGTTGGGCTTACGTGTACCCTCATAAAAATTGATATTTTCTAATAATGCTCCAAACCTTACGGCTTTAAATATTTCAGGCTCTTTATTCGCGTTTAGATTTACACATTTTGCATAACAGCCGCCTTCAAAATTAAATATACTGCTCTCCCCCCATCCATGCTCATCATCACCAATTAAGTATCGTCCTTTATCTGATGAGAGCGTAGTTTTCCCTGTCCCTGATAATCCAAAAAACAATGCTGTATTACCTTTCTGATCTGTATTTGCTGAACAATGCATTGATAGCACCTTTTGTTGGTGAGGAAGTATATAATTTAATACCGAGAATATACCTTTTTTAATTTCTCCTGTATAGCCTGTTCCGGCAATTAAGATTACCTTCTCGGTAAAGTTGATAATAACAAAATTTCTTGAAGGCACACCATCTTTAGTAGGATCAGCAAAAAAGCCTGGGGCAGCTAGAATTGACCATTCTGGTCGCTGCTCAGCTCTATTTTCCGTAGTTCGAATGAACATATTATTCGCAAATATACATTGATAAGCTGTTTCCGTAATCACTCTTAACGACAGTTGAAGTTTGGGATCAGCACAAGCCGCTCCATCATGCACATAAAGTGTTTTATTGCTTAAATAAGCTCCAAGCTGCTTAAAAAGATCTTGATATACAGTTTTTGAAATAGGTTGATTAATTTCACCCCAATCTATAGAATCCGCAGTGTTATCATCCGTCACAATAAAACGGTCTTTCGGAGCTCGACCGGTAAACTTACCCGTATCTGCAGCAAGTGCTCCCGAGTCTGCTAATAACCCCTCTCCGTTTTTAATGGCTTCCTCTACCAGCATGGGTACCTCCATTTGGTAGTGTATTTGAGTATCAAAACTAATATTCAAATACGATAAGTCTGGCAACTTATTTCGTTGATGATTCATTTTATACTAGGTTATATTGGTTATAAAAGGTCGTTATTGGTTGATAACAATACAAAGTTAAAGATTATATAGAAGGAATAAAAAACAAAACATCCTGAAAATCAACTTGTTGTACTATCTACACTATGATTATACAGTTGATTATCAGCCCAATAGACCATATATTTATATCAAATAAAAAAAGAAGATTTTACTTCATGGACAATTAGACCCTTAGTTTGTCTAAAACTCCTATTATTTCTATTCAAAATGTTAACTTAGCTTGAAAAAGAACGATGAATATTTATAGCATAGATACAGGTTTTTTCAAATTGGATGGTGGGGCAATGTTTGGTGTTGTGCCTAAAAGCTTATGGAATAGAACAAACCCCGCCGATGAGAATAATCTTTGCACTTGGGCAATGCGCTTACTGTTGATTGAAGATGGAAAACAATTAATTTTAGTAGATACAGGAATTGGAGACAAGCAGTCTGAAAAGTTCTTTAGTCATTATTTTTTGCATGGGGATGCCACGCTGGATAAGTCACTGGCAAAGCTTGGCTTTCATCGAGATGACATTACTGATGTTTTCCTGACCCATTTACACTTTGATCATGTTGGTGGCGCGATACGGAGAGAAGGTGAAAAATTAATCCCTGCATTTAAAAATGCGTATTATTGGAGCAATAAGCAGCATTGGGAATGGGCTGTAAACCCCAATGAACGAGAAAAAGCATCCTTTTTATCGGAAAACATCCTTCCTATCCAAGAAAGTGGACAGCTAAAGTTTGTTGAAGATAAATCTTCAGGTATATTAAACCCAAACATTAGCATCCGATTTGCTTTTGGACATACAGATGCAATGATGCTTCCTCAAATTAACTACCAAGGAAAGACCATTCTATATATCGCTGATCTACTCCCTTCTGTTGGACATATTCCCCTACCCTATATAATGGCTTATGATATGTTTCCTTTAAAAACACTTGAGGAACGCGAAGTCTATTGGAAAGAAATTGTAGATAATGATTATATCATTTTCTTAGAACATGATGCTGTAAACGAGTGCTGTACATTCCAAATGACTGAAAAGGGCATTCGTCTAAGAGATACATTTACTTTAAAAAGTGCATTTTAATTGTGGGTGCGGGTAGCGCCTAAGATCTTTTTAAAAAGTGTTTCCCTGGTTTACATCCCCAGTTTCATACCCTTTTGTAAACCAAAACATACGCTGCTCTGAAGTTCCATGCGTAAATCCATCAGGAACAACCTGTCCTTGCGTTTTCCTTTGAATAGCATCATCTCCTACAGCATTTGCTGCACTTAATGCTTCCTGAATATCTCCTCTATCCAGGATATCGTTTTTGTAATGTGCCCAGACCCCAGCGTAAAAATCGGCTTGCAATTCCAAAGAAACGGAAAGTTTATTTGCCTGAGCTTGATTTATACCCTGCATTTCTCGCTGTACCATGTCACTAGTGCCTAGAAGTTTCTGCACATGATGGCCTACTTCATGTGCAATCACATAAGCAATAGCAAAATCTCCACCTTTGGCACCAAAGCGAGTTTGCAGTTCATTAAAAAAAGACAAGTCCATATAGACCGTTTCATCCGCAGGGCAATAAAAAGGACCTACAGCTGCATTTGCACCACCGCAAGCAGATTGCACAGCATCGGTAAATAGTACCAATTTCGGCTCGCGGTATTCCATTTTATTCTCAATAAAAATCTCGTGCCATACGTCTTCGGTGTATCCAAATACAACGGACACAAGCTCGCCCATCTCCTTATCGGCCTCACTCAATTCAACCTGTTGTCCTCCCTGCTGAGTTGTGGGAACTTGGTTTAATAACTGCGTCAAATCGGTTCCTGTAAACAATGAAACCAAAAGCACAACCACGCCGATTACGCCGCCGCCAAGAACTAACTTCCCACCAGACATACCGCGCCTATCATCAACATTACTACTTCTTCTTCCTCCTTGCCATTTCATAATTATTGTTTAATTTATTTCTTAATAAACTAAGGCTTGACTTTAAGGTTTTCGCTTACCTTTAACTATTTCAATATTAGATATAAAAATAAGGTATTTAATCAATTCCTTCATAAATATGTCATGTTATTCTATATCTAGAAAATTTAAAGAATTATCACAATTTTGGAATGCTTTTTGAGGATACGAATATATAAATTATAACCGTTAAAAGCCTAACAATCAACGAACTTTTTCTTGTTTCTCTCGTTATTCATACAACAATTTATTATCTTTGCAAACTTCCCACATTAGTGGTTACTCTAAAACAATTGAATGAGACAGCTAAAAATTACCCAGTCAATCACCAATCGCGAATCGCAGTCTTTAGACAAATATTTGCATGAAATTGGGAAAGTTGACCTTATTACAGCCGAAGAGGAAGTTATACTTGCTCAAAAAATTAGAGCTGGCGATCAAGCCGCTTTAGAACGCTTAACAAAAACAAACTTACGTTTTGTTGTTTCTGTTGCAAAACAGTATCAAAATCAAGGTCTTACCCTTGGAGACCTTATAAATGAAGGGAATTTAGGCTTAATTAAAGCCGCAAAACGCTTTGACGAAACTAAAGGATTTAAATTTATCTCGTACGCTGTATGGTGGATTAGGCAATCAATATTGCAAGCCATCGCCGAGCAATCTCGAATTGTACGTTTACCTTTAAACCAAGTAGGTTCCTTAAGCAAGATCAGTAAAGCTTTTTCACGGTTAGAACAGGAGTATGAACGTGAACCTTCTCCAGAAGAATTAGCAGATACTTTAGAAACTACCGTTGAAAAAATATCCGACACATTAAGCAACTCAGGAAGACACGTTTCTATGGATGCTCCTTTTGTGCAAGGAGAAGAAAACACGCTTTTGGATGTATTGGAAAACAGAGATCCTAATACTGATAACAGTCTGATTGACGAATCGCTTTCGGAAGAAATCAAACGCTCTCTAGCAACTTTAACCGATAGAGAACGCGAAATAATCGTATTATTCTTTGGATTGGGATCGAACCAACCCTTATCATTAGAAGAAATTGGTGAACAATTTAGTTTGACACGTGAACGTGTACGGCAAATTAAAGATAAAGCCCTCCAACGCCTGCGCCATGCATCGCGTAGCCGGATATTAAAATCCTATTTAGGATAAAATCTATTTAAAGATTACAGAATTTCAGCTAATTATATAGAAAAGATTGGGTATCGTCCCAATCTTTTCTATTTTTGGTTAACCAATCAAAAAATCTATAACATGCTGAATAATTATCAAACCGAGTTTCATCTGTGGATAAAACAGGAAAAGAAGGCTGTAGAATTAATGACTATCGTAGGAAACCTATGGTTCGATCATTCTACGGAGCTACTTCTTTTCCGACATCCTCTTTTTGATGTTAGTGGAAGTGAAATCTTAGCCAGTCATGAACTAGCCAAGAAAGTAAGCGGAAAAAACATCTCCATTCATTTAACACTAGACCTTGCAAAGGCAATTTCTCAACTCGACATTGCACCTTCACGTATTGATATTGGCAGATTAGCATCCGAATGGCTAGCTCAATCTGAAAATAACCCAAGCTCCATACCCGACTTCGTTAAGCTTAAATTAAAAAGCCATCTAGGAAAAGATGCCCGCATTTTGACTCCAACCGACGTCGTTCTTTATGGCTTCGGAAGGATTGGAAGACTTGCAGCTAGAGAGCTTATTGTGCAAGCTGGAAAAGGCGAGCAATTAAGATTACGGGCGATCGTAACCCGCAGTTATAGCGATGAAGAACTTACCAAAAGAGCAGAACTTTTGAGGAAAGATTCGGTCCATGGTGCATTTAAGGGTACTATTATCGAAGACTTTAAAAATAAAGCATTAATAATAAATGGACAAAGCGTTGCAATGATTGTAGGAAATAATCCTGAAGACATTGACTATACACGATATGGTATCGAGAATGCATTATTAATCGACAATACTGGGGTATTTAGAGATGAGGAGGGATTAGGCAGGCATCTAAAAGCCAAGGGAATTAATAAAGTACTATTAACCGCTCCTGCAAAAGGCGATATCCCGAACATTGTCACTGGCGTAAATGAAAAAGATTTTGATTTTAAAAGCACTACTATTTTCTCAAATGCTTCATGCACAACCAATGCGATTGTACCTGTATTGAAAATAGTTGATGATAATTTTATAATTGAAAAGGGCCATATTGAGACAATCCATTCGTATACCAACGATCAAAACCTATTAGACAATTACCATAAAAAATATAGACGAGGTAGATCAGCAGCTCTGAACATGGTCATTACTGAAACTGGAGCGGATAAAGCAGTTGCAAAGGTATTGCCGCATTTAGCTGGAAAATTAACAGGCAATGCTGTTCGTGTCCCTACTCCTAATGTATCGTTAGCTATCCTAAATATTAGCTTTGAAAAAAGCGTGAGCAAAGAGACCGTCAATGAATGTTTATTAAATGCTGCATTATTTGGCGACCTATCAGAACAACTTGACTTTTCAGTCTCTAATGAATTAGTAAGTAGCGATTTGATAGGAAACAGCCATTCCTCTATTGTTGATGGTCCGGCAACACTTGTTTCCCATGATGGAAAATCTGCTATAATCTACGTTTGGTATGATAACGAATATGGATATACCAGGCAAGTTATACGCTTCGCAAAAAAGATGACGGATGTTGTCAGATTAACTTACTACTAATTTTTAAATCGCTTAAAAAAGCTATAAACAATAAATGCCTGCTCAAAACTAAGCAGGCATTTAATTTCATAAAAGAATTAGTCAATTAAACTTACACTTCGCTTTACGAAGTTAGTAAGATCTTCTCCTGTAAGTAAACCAAGGTTTAATAAAGCGAGATCAAACATCTGTTTAGCTAATTGCTCTTTCCTTTCTTCTTTTTCTTCCGATAAAATCCGCTTAATTAACGGGTGATTCCCATTAACCGTCACTTTATAACTATCAGGCATATTGCCATAAAAACTCATTCCACCTCCATTTTGTGCCATTTCTTTCATACGGCGCATAAATTCATCCATCGTGACTGTAACCGGTAAAACACTTTCATTTAATGCAGCAATCTCCACCCTCATCGTGTCTTTACTTATTGCTTTTTCAAAAACAGTCTTTACCGCAGTGCTTTCTTCTTCAGTTATTACAAGTTCCTTTTTTTCATCAACTTTAATCAGCTCGTCAATAACATCTGCATCTACGCGCTTCAACGATGTTTTCTCAGTTTTTTGCTCGAGGAAACCAACAAAGTGAGAATCTATTGGTGAATCAAGCACAATGACATCATATTTTTTCTCACTTGCAGCCGAAATAAAAGAATGTTGGTTTTTAACATCGGTAGCGTATAAATAAACTACTTGCCCGTCTTTGTCTTTTTGTAGGTCTTTTACTTTTTCAGCGTATTCTTTCAAAGTAAAATATTCATTTTCCGTATTTCTTAACAATGCGAAATCATTAGCTTTCTCTGCAAATTTCTCGTCTGTCAACATTCCATATTTAACGAAAACGCCAATATCATTCCATTTCTCTTCATAGCCCTTGCGATCTGTTTTGAAGAGCTCGCTAAGCTTATCAGCAACTTTTCTTGTAATGTAGGTATTTATCTTTCTTACGTTACTGTCGGCTTGCAAAAAGCTTCTAGAAACGTTGAGTGGAATATCTGGAGAGTCGATAACACCGTGTAATAACATTAAAAACTCAGGGACAATATCTTTAACTTCATCAGTAATGAAAACTTGCCTAGAGAACAACTTGATTTTATTCTTCTGCAGATCGAAGTCATTCTTCACTTTCGGAAAGTAAAGAATACCAGTTAGATTGAACGGGTAATCTACATTTAAATGAATCCAGAATAATGGGTCTTCTGAAAAAGGGTAGAGTTCCCGGTAGAAGTTAAGATAATCTTCATCCTTCAATTCGGATGGTGATTTTGTCCAAGCTGGATTAGTATTATTGATAATATTATCTACTTCGACACTTTTGTATTTTGGTTTCCCTTCTTCATCTTCGCCATCAGGTTCAGAATTAGTTTTAGTCCCAAATTTGATAGGCACAGGAAGGAAAGCTGCGTATTTATTAAGAATTTCTTGTAATCTAGATTGATTTAAGAATTCTTCCGATTCTGAATTGATGTGAAGAATGATATCGGTACCTCTTTCAGAGCGAGAGCCGTTAGAAATTTCATATTCGGTGCTTCCATCACATACCCATTTTACAGGCTCTGCTCCATCCTGATAGGAAAGAGACTGGATTTCCACATTGTCGGCTACCATAAAGGCCGAATAAAAGCCTAGACCAAATCGACCTATGATTTCATTGGCATCTTTCGCTTCTTTAAATTTTTCAATAAACTCTTCAGCACCTGAAAAAGCAATTTGGTTAATGTATTTTTTAACTTCATCTGCGGTCATTCCTAATCCGCGATCAGAAATAGTAAGTGTTTTCGCTTTTTCGTCAAAAGATACCTCTATAGTTGTATCCCCTACCTCACCTTTAAATTGGCCCATTGAAGATAATCGCTTCAATTTTTGTGTTGCATCTACAGCATTGGAAACCAACTCACGTAAAAATATTTCATTATCTGAATATAGAAACTTCTTAATCACCGGAAAAATATTCTCGGTATGTATTGAGATACTCCCTTTTTCTTTCATATGCTTTAATTTTTATTTTTGAATCTAAATATGGAATATCAAGTTATGTTCCAATCGTGATATTCCGCCATGCTGACAGTCGTGTCCTGACAAAAATAGCATTACCACTATTTATAGCGCAGAAAATAACAAGATACAGTAAGCCTTAAAAGCCGAAAGCCATTTTCATATTTCTATAAAATAACCTCTCAAGCCATCAATTTTAACACTAAAAACTATCTTTTTTACTTTTTTCTCATTTTTAGCTTTTGAATTCTAAATATCTTTACTACATTTGTCTAAACAAAGAAATGAAACAGTCAACAGCATATTGGTATTTCGGTTACTTTTACTTTTACAGTACAAGCCGGGATTGATATGCATAATTAAATTGTAGATATATCGAAAAGTCCCGGCCTCAAATGCTGGGATTTTTTTTTGAATAATAATAATGAACAAACCACGCGTAGCAATACAGGGAACTCGAGCTTCATTTCATGAAGAGGCCGCCTTTAAATATTTTGGCAAAGACATTGAAACAATCGAATGCGATTCTTTTAAAAAAACTTGCGATATGTTGAAGGAAAAAAAGGCGGACTATGTTGTCATGGCAATTGAGAATTCCATTGCCGGAACCCTACTTCCAAACTATAACCTCCTTCAGGATTATCGTTTTCCGATTATAGGTGAGGTTTATCTACGAATTCAGCTGCATATCATGGCTTTACCTGGGGTAGGTTTTAAAGACATCAAACAAGTAGAGAGTCATCCTATTGCGTTGAGACAATGTGCTGATTTCTTAGAAGAGCATCCACATATAAAAGCCAGTGAAGGAATGGATACGGCTGCCTGTGCCAAGAAGATAAGTGATCTTAAATTAAAAGATACTGCTGCCGTAGCAAATCGACTTGCCGCGGAACTATATGGTTTGAATATTCTAGATAGTCGAATTGAAACCAACAAAAAGAATTATACACGTTTTATTATTTTGTCCAATGAGGCTAAAGAAAACCCAAATGCAAATAGAGCATCTCTTTCTTTTCAAACTGGAAATCAACCCGGCTCTTTAGCAAGAATATTAAATACTTTTGCAGAGCAAAATATTAACCTAAGCAAAATCCAATCCATGCCTGTACTCGGAAAACGTGATGAGTATATTTTTCATGTCGATATTGATTGGAAAAAACAAAATGAATACGATACGGCGATACGAAAAGTATTAAAGCATACCATAAACTTCAATATTTTGGGCGAGTACCAAAAAAATGATAAAATATAATTTTCAAAAGAGACAATAAATAAAAGCAAATTTTAAAACAAAAGAATATGAAACTTAATTTAGATATCCTTCCTCTTAGTTCTTGGATAAACACAGGCAAAGAGCCTTTGATTATTTCAGGCCCATGTAGTGCAGAAACCGAAGAACAATTACTAGCTACAGCAAAACTATTAGCTGCAACTGGGAAAGTTTCCGTCTTACGGGCCGGGATTTGGAAGCCCCGCACTCGCCCTGGAGAGTTCGAGGGAATCGGCAGCATTGGTTTGGAATGGTTGAAAAAAGCCAAAGAAGAAACTGGCTTATTAACTTCGGTAGAAGTAGCCACCGCCAAACATGTTGAAGAAGCCTTAAAAGCTGGCGTTGATATTCTATGGATTGGTGCTCGCTCTACTGTAAATCCTTTTACTGTGCAAGAAATTGCAGATGCTTTAGAAGGAATCGACATCCCTGTGATGGTTAAAAATCCAATAAACCCAGATCTATCCTTATGGATTGGTGCTTTAGAACGGATTAATCGAGCTGGAATTAAAAAAATAGCGGCTATTCACCGTGGATTTTCGTCTTACGAAAAGTCGGCTTTCCGTAATGATCCAATGTGGGATATAGCCATCCAGTTAAAAACTATCGCGCCAGACTTGCCTATCATTAACGATCCTAGCCATATTTGTGGAAGTGCAGATTTGATCCCTTACATCAGTCAGAAAGCATTAGACTTAGATATGCAAGGGTTAATGATTGAATCGCACATTGATCCAACAGTTGCCTGGACTGATGCAAAACAACAAGTAACACCAGCAGCACTTTCTGAAATGATATCGAACTTTACCTTACGTAAAGCTGAGTCAAACAATCCTATTTTCGACAATAAATTATCTGAATTGAGAGAAAGCATTGACAAGTTAGACGATCAAATTATTCAGAAAGTCGCGGAAAGAATGAAGGTCGTTGAGAAGATTGGCGAATTCAAACGAGATAATAACGTAACGATATTACAAGTGTCACGTTGGGACGAAATTATACATAACCGTACGGCTATGGCCAGCGTATTGAAGTTAGACAAAGAATTTACTGTAAAATTCTTAGAACTTATTCATAACGAGTCTATCCGTAAACAGAATGAGATTATGAATACCCAGAAAATCGCTGAAGCATAATGAAGCAAAATAGCATATCTCTTTCACATCCTTCAAAGCTCGTTCATGGAAAAGTTCAGCTCACCGGATCAAAGAGTGAAAGCAACCGGGCTTTAATTATTAAAGCATTAAGCAAGGGCAAGGTTCAAATTGAAAATTTATCTGAAGCTGCGGACACCGTTACTTTGGAAAATGCACTTGCTGAAATCAGCAATTTTCTTTCGGATGAAAATACTTCAACTGAGCCTCTAACCATAGATGTAGGTCCTGCTGGAACTGCCATGCGTTTTCTAACGGCTTATCTTTGCTTGCAAAAAAGTAACTTCTTCCTTACGGGAAGCAGCAGGATGAAAGAAAGACCTATAGGCATTTTAGTAGAAGCGCTTAAAACCATTGGGGGAAAAATAGAATACACAGAACAAGATGAATTTCCTCCTTTAAAAATAATGGGGTCATTTGCTCAAGAATCAAATACCATAAGTATTAAAGGCAATGTAAGCAGCCAATACCTATCTGCATTATTGTTAATTGCAAATGCACTTCCTCAAGGCCTAAAGCTGCGTATTATGGGAGAATTAACTTCCAAGCCATATTTAATGATGACGTTAGACATGCTCAAAGAAGCTGGAATTAAACATGAATGGAACGATGACAGCATTACGATCCCTCATCAAATTGCAAAAGAAACAATACTAAACATTGAGCCAGATTGGAGCGCTGCTTCTTATTGGTATTCAATTGTCGCTTTGTCAAAGGAAGCTTCCGTTTTATTACCAGGATTAAAACCTTCTAGCTTGCAAGGAGATAATGAAATCACCGATATCATGCAAAGCTTTGGCGTTCTTTCAGAATTTACAACGGAAGGTTTAAAGCTTACAAAAACCACGATTCAAAAACCACGCGATCATTTTGATTTTAAGTCTTGTCCTGATCTAGCTCAAACCGTAATTGCTTTTTGTGCTGCAATGGGACGTGAAGCAACATTCAGCGGACTCGAAACATTAAAAATAAAAGAAACTGATCGTATTCTAGCATTGCAAAATGAAATCGCTAAATTTGGAGTACGGCTCTTTGAAGAGAAACCAGAAGTATATCGCTTAGATTGCAGCAAAAAATTCGCACCAACACAGCTTACTTTTAAAACCTATGACGATCATAGGATGGCGATGGCTTTTGCACCTTTGGCTTTGGTATTTAATTCAATAGAAATTGAAGAACCCGAGGTGGTAGAAAAATCTTATCCAGAATTTTGGCAGCATTTGAGTGAACAAGGATTTAATATTAATTCATAAGACATGGCAGGAAATTCATTTGGTGAAGTTTTTAAAATTACTACTTTCGGAGAATCACATGGACCGGCAATCGGCGTCATTGTCGATGGCTGTCCACCAAATATCGAAATCGATTTAGAATTCATACAACAAGAGCTTGATAAACGAAAACCGGGACAATCTAAAATAACTACTCAACGTAAAGAAAGCGACACAGTAAGTATCTTATCTGGAGTTTTTGAAGGAAAAACTACAGGTACGCCAATTATGATGCTCATCCCGAATGAGGATCAACGCTCTAAAGATTATTCGCATATTAAAGACAAATATCGCCCATCCCATGCAGATTATACTTATCAAGTAAAATATGGTATCCGCGATTATCGTGGTGGTGGCCGGTCATCAGCAAGAGAAACGGCTGCGAGAGTAGCAGCTGGAGCCATAGCAAAAAGCTTTCTAAAGTTATTAAATATTGAAATATTTGCCCATGTTTCATCTGTCGGCTTAATCAATTCTCCAAATCTTACAGAACATAACTTGAATGAACTCTTAAAAATAAGAGAGAGTAATTTAGTTCGCAGTGCTGATCCAGCTACTGCTAAGGAAATGGAAGATTTCATTAGCAAAATTAAAAAGGACGGAGACACAGTAGGCGGAAAAGTATCTGCAATTATTCGCAATGTACCAGTTGGCTTAGGTGAACCTGTTTTCGACAAACTTCACGCCGATCTCGGCAAAGCGATGCTTAGCATTAATGCAGTACATGGCTTTGAATATGGCTCAGGTTTTGACGGTTCATGCCTAAAAGGGTCAGAACATAATGACATTTTTGTTAACCCTGAAAAAGAAAACCAAGCACTTAAAACTTTGACCAATTTCTCTGGAGGAATACAAGGGGGAATTTCAAATGGCATGGACATTACTTTCAGAGTAGCTTTTAAACCTGTAGCTACAATAATGCATGCTCAAAATACCATTGATAAAGATGGCAATGAAGTGGAAATCACCGGTAAAGGTCGCCATGATCCCTGTGTCGTTCCCCGTGCGGTAATTATCGTTGAAGCAATGGCAGCTTTAGTAATTGCAGATCATTATTTAAGGGATAAGACAGTATTAGGTTAAATAGGTACTGGGTATTAGGTATTAGGTATTGGGTATTGGGTATTGGGTGTTAGGTATTGGGTGTTGGGTGTTAGGTGTTAGGTGTTAGGTGTTAGGTATTAGGAAGGATTTAGCCTCCTAGTACCTAATATCTAAAGCCTTTATTTCTAAAACAACGAAGGGAATTCTTCAGGCTTTGCTTCATTCATAATTGAGTAAACTACTTCAACCACATCATCCACAGAAGGTTTGCTGAAATAATCGCCGTCCGATCCATAAGGTGGGCGGTGTGCTTTCGCACTTAAGGTTCTAGGCTGAGCATCAAGTTGAAAATAACCACCCTGTTCTTCCAGTATATGTTGCAAAATAAATGCGGATGCTCCTCCAGGAACATCTTCATCGACGACTAATAATTTATTCGTTTTACTTAAGGATTTTGCACAGAGATGATTTTTATCAAAAGGCTGCAAAGTCTGAGGGTCAATGATTTCTATGAAAATTCCTAATTTTTCTAATTCTTGAGCGGCTTCTTGAACGATACGCAATGTAGAACCATAACTGACTACGGTAAGGTCCTTTCCTTCGTTGACAACTTCAGCTATGCCCAAAGGAACAGTAAAGTTTCCAGGGTTCTCTGGTAGCCGCTCTTTTATACGATAGCCATTTAAGCACTCAATAACTAATGCTGGTTCATCTGACCGTAATAAAGTATTATACATTCCGGCAGCCTGAGTCATATTTCTTGGGACACAAACATGTAAACCGCGCAGAGAACCTAAAATCATGCCCATTGGTGATCCTGAATGCCATATCCCTTCCAATCGATGTCCTCGCGTCCTAACGATAACAGGTGCTTTTTGACCTGCCCTTGTACGATAACTCAAGCTTGCCAAATCATCACTTAAGGCAGTAATAGCATATATTAGGTAATCCAAATATTGAATTTCAGCAATAGGCCTTAAACCCCTCAATGCCAAACCAATCCCTTGTCCAATAATCGTATTTTCACGAATTCCAGTATCAAATATGCGATCTTCACCAAATTGATTTTGAAGGCCAGCAAAACCTTGGTTAACATCTCCAATTTTTCCGACGTCTTCACCAAAAGAAAGTAGCTTCGGATCTCGTTTAAAGTTCTCCTCAAAACAAGCATTTAGCACCTCTCTCCCATCAACCATTTTCGCATTATTAGAATACTCGGCAGGTATAACAGGTACATGATCTGGGCTTTCAACACTGTCGGTAAACAACCTTGAATTAAATCGATCTGAATTTAAAATTTGACTTTGCTTATACCAAGTTAATAGCTGTTGTTTCGCATCGCTATTTTCATGTCTCATTAATCGGATAGCCTTCCTAATACAACTATAAATATCCTTAAGGGAGGGTTCATAACTTTTATTTAAGCCCTCGGCTATTAAATCAATAGCTTTATTTTCCAAAGCCAAAAGATACTTAATAGCCTCATTTTTATCATGAACAATTGTGCCATTATAATCTGACCATGCAGCCCGTTGAGCAGTTCTCACCGTCTGAACGGCATTATTTTCAATTTCAATTAATTCCTCTTCGCTTGCTGCCGCCGTTGCTAAAAGCCAAGAGCGCATCTGTTTTATACAATCATATTCTTCTTCCCAGCTTAATCTTTCTTTTGACTTATATCGTTCGTGAGAACCGGATGTTGAATGTCCCTGAGGCTGTGTCATCTCAGTGACATGAATAAACACAGGAACATGTTGTTCTCGGCAGATTTGTATTGCTTTATCATAGGTTTCGCAAAGACCAGGATAATCCCATCCTCGAACCTTAAATATTTCATAGCCCTTGGAGTTTTCATCACGCTGTAGTCCTTTAAGTATCTCTGAAATATCTTCTTTAGTAGTATGGTATTCAGCTGGAACTGAAATACCATAACCATCATCCCAGATGGAAATAGCTAAAGGAATCTGCATTACCCCTGCGGCGTTTATAGCTTCAAAAAATACTCCCTCGGAAGTAGCGGCATTCCCGATAGTACCAAAAGCTACTTCATTTCCATTATTGGAAAATAAGGATGAATCATCTAATTCAGGGTTACGCCTATATACCTTCGAAGCTAAAGCTAAACCAACTAACCGAGGCATTTGCCCGCCGGTAGTCGATACATCAGAAGACGAGTTTTTTTGGGCAAGCGAGCTTAGCCACTGTCCTTGATCATCTAAAATCCGTGTAGCAAAATGAGCATTCATCTGCCGGCCGGCAGACGCAGGATCAGCTAATATATCAGTGTTCGCATATAATTGAGAAAAAAATTGATAAATCGTAGAGATTCCGGTAGCAAATGCGAAGGTTTGGTCTCGATAATAACCTGCACGCCAATCGCCTTCTTTAAAAACTTTAGCCATTGCGATCTGTGCTAATTCTTTACCATCTCCGAAAATACCAAACTTAGCCTTCCCGGTCAATACTTCCTTACGTCCTAGTAAACTTGCTTGACGACTTTCGCAAGCAATTCGATAGTCGGTTAACAAAATTGCTTTAAAATCATTAAAACTCAATTCTGTTTTTATTTGCTTATTTGAGATTTCAGGCATAGCTAAAAGTTAAAACACAAATATAATGAAATATTATTAGACATTGAAGAATAGCCTATATTCAAAATATTATTTCGCCCATGAGCCTTGTAATGAAACTTAATTTTATTACTAGTGAAATGTTACCCTTTCCTTTGATATATAATATATATTTTGAGTAGATTTGAGGGTTATCGACCTGAAAGGATGATTAGCAAATTATAAATAAAAAGTAAAATTAAGACAAACACATTATGAAAAACAAATTAGTAACTTTCTGCGGTACTTTATTTCTGTTCATATGCTTTTCTGTTTTAACTGCACAGGCACAAAACAATAGTGAATTTAAATTTGAAACAGAAACGTATGATTTCGGTAAAATTCCGCAGGGTACGCCAGTTACATATGAATTCATTTTTGAAAATATAGGAACCGAGCCTTTAATTATTAGTAAAGTAGAATCCACATGCGGATGTACAGTACCTGAATATACCAAAACACCAATAAAACCAGGAGAGAAAGGCTCAGTGAGCGTCACTTTCAATGCTGCACAAGCTACGCCATTTAGTAAAATGGTAACAATTCGTTCCAATGCAAAGACGCCGGTAAAAGCTCTTTACATCAAAGGAACTGTAGTAAAATAAATTAACCACCTTATTTATAGAACAAAAGGAAGCTTTATTTTTTTTGTTTAGAACTAGTACAATGCCAGAAATATCAATAAAAGGCCATCGTATGCCTGCTTCTCCAATACGGAAGCTTACACCTTTTGCTAATCTTGCTGAGAAACGGGGCACTAAAATTTACCACCTAAACATCGGTCAGCCAGATATTGCGACCCCAGAGATCATGTTGAATGCTATTAAAAACATTCAATTCAAAGTTTGGGCTTATACACCGTCTGAAGGCACGTCGTTGTATCGCAATAAATTAAGTGAATATTATAATAAATTAAACTATAATATTACTGCTGAAAATATCCTTGTAACAAATGGCGGGTCGGAGGCAATTACTTTTGCGATGCAAAGCTGTCTTAATCCTGGCGATGAAATTATTATTCCGGAACCTTTCTATGCAAACTATAATGGATTTGCATGCATGTCGGAAGTGGTCATAAAGCCAATCATGTCATATATCGAAAATGGCTTTGCACTCCCTCCAATTGAGGAGTTCGAAAAAATTATCACCCCAAAAACGAAAGCTATATTTATTTGCAATCCAAATAACCCTACAGGTTATTTATATTCTAGAGAGGAACTTGAATCCTTAAAAGAAATTTGTTTAAAACATGATTTATTTTTGTTCTCTGACGAAGCGTATCGAGAATTCTGTTATGACGATCGAGAATTCATTTCTCCTATGCACTTAGAAGGGCTTGATCAACATGTTATTGTTTTGGACACTGTTTCTAAGAGATACAGCGCTTGCGGTGCCCGATTAGGTTGCCTTTTAACTAAAAATAAAGAGGTTTATAACGCGAGCTTGAAATTTGCACAGGCACGCTTAAGTCCACCGGGGGTAGCACAAATTGCTGCTACAGCTGCTGTAGATACACCAGACAGTTATTTCATTGAAGTCAAAAAAGAATATACCGAAAGGCGCAATTTGCTGGTGGAAGGACTAAACAAAATTCCTGGGGTAAAATGCCCGGTACCAGGAGGAGCCTTTTATGTAGTTGCACAACTTCCAATAAACGATGCAGATAAATTCTGTCAGTGGATGTTAGAATCTTTCGAGTATCAAAACGAAACGGTAATGATGGCACCCGCGACCGGATTTTATAGCACCTCTGGCGTAGGAAAGAATCAGGTTAGACTGGCTTATGTATTAAATCAAGAAGATCTAAAACAAGCACTCATTTGTTTGGAAAAAGGGCTTGATGCATATAATTCAATAAACTAGTTAATTAAATAAAGAGGCTACAACCATCTCTTTCGCTTAAACCAAAGAAAAATAACGGCAGTGATTATTACAATCACTGCTAAAACAGCTGGGTAAGCATACCGATGGTGAAGCTCCGGCATAAAATCGAAATTCATCCCATATAGTCCAACAATAAAGGTGGGCGGCAAAAGGAAGACGGAGAATATTGTAAGGACTTTCATCACCTCATTGGAATTTCGAGAAGATAAAGACAAATAAATATCTAATAAATGTGTGGAATCTTCATGAGCTTGCTCAAAAAGAGTAATAAGCTTAAGGTGCAAATCTTTGGCATCTTGTAATACCGTTGCATCATTATCCAAATAGGGTATTTTATTAACAACCTCTTTAGTGAGCAAAAGCAACTTTAAGCAAACCGAAGCTTTTCGTCTTATCAGATATAAGTCCTGTAAAAGCTCTTTAGTAAGAGGTTTCATGAACACAGTTTCCTCATAATTATCTATGGTTTGGGAAACGTTCAACACCGGCTGATCATAAGAATGCAGGACATGCCATACGATTTTTGTAATCAATTCGCTTGCAGATTTATGGCCGCCATTTTCTGCATTCTGCAAACGGATCGTATTTAAAAAAGGTTGTTTTAATCGGTGGACGGTTATTACCAATTCTGTATTATAGAAAATGGCAACCTTACTGCTTATATCCTGTACAATATGTGCCTTTATAGATTGATTATCTACCAAAAAGCGGGTAATAACAAACTGCATATTTCCTAAATTTTCTTGCTTAGGTAAATGATCAGGTTGCAAGCAGTCCATTACGGTATAGCGATGAAGTTTATACTTCTTGCTGATCTGCTTCAATTCATCAATTGTGGGACCTTGGACATCAATCCATTTAAAATCTTTACAATTTTCCGACCAATCTGCTATAGCCATAATAATTTTTATTTTATGAGAAAAAATTAACTTTCAATTATCGATAGACGACAATAATTTAGAAAAGCATTTCCATAATAATATTAACCCTTTTATAAGAAGACGATTGCCATTCAATCTCCTTAAATCCTAATTTTCGATAAAGATGGATCGAAGCTTCAAGTGCAGTGTTGCCTTCCAAATAAATCCGCTTCGCCCCCACTGCCTTCGCTTTTGCAATTGCCGCTTCTACTAATTTTCTGCCAATACCTAAACCCTGGTTACTTTCAGCGACGGCCATTTTACTAAACTCAAAAACTTCACAAGCAGCCTTTCTTAATGCACAAACTCCCACCTCTTTCTCTTCCAAAAGTGCTACAAAAATATACCCGCCATCATCGATTATCTTTCCTGGATCACTCAAAGCCTTTTTATCTTCTTCTTCAATTTCAAAATATTTGGTAATCCAAACCTCATTAAGGTATTTAAAGGCCGATGCATATTTGGAGTTGTACTCTACAATCTGCAATTTTTTAATATCCATTGGAATAAATAATTTTTGGTATCAAAGTCAAAAGTCAAATATACTACACTTAGTATTTTAAATACCGTCTTGTGTATGAATTATTAGAACTGATTGTGTATTTTAGATTAAAAGAAAAAAAATGTATAATTTAAAAATAATATCATCAACAGTACGTCCTGGTAGAAAAGGACCTTTAATCGCTAATTGGATTGCAGAGCTGGCAAAAAAGAACGAAAACTTTAACGTTGAAGTTTTGGATTTGGGTGAAATTAATCTTCCGATGATGAATGAAGCTAATCATCCTTCATTAAAAAAATATGAACATGAACACACAAAGTGGTGGAGTGCAAAAATAGAGGAAGCTGATGCGTTTATATTTATAACCTCTGAATACGATTATAATTACCCTGCTCCCCTAAGAAATGCATTAGAATATCTTTTTCAAGAATGGGGATATAAAGCTGCTGGAATTGTTAGCTATGGTGGCGTATCTGCTGGAACTAGAGCATCTAACAGCTTAAAGTCAGACTTATCAACATTCAGAATAGTTCCTCTGACGGAAGCGGTTAATTTCCCTTTTTTCCAACAGAACATAAATGATCAGAATGAATTTGAAGCCAATGAAATTTCCCATAAAGCGGCAGAAGTCATGTTAAAGCAATTAGTGAGGTGGACGAAAGGGCTCAAAATAATAAAAGAAGATAAAGAATGATCTAAAGATAATTCAAACAAGTTGATGATTTATTAATTAAATTGGCTATTTTACATTTAAATTTGGCCTATGCACCAATACCTCTATCAAAAAATAAAAGAAACCATCTCCATTAGCGACGAGGAGTTTGAGTTTGCCAAAACCTTTTTTATTCCTAAGAAACTACGCAGAAGGCATTTTATCTTACAGGAGGGTGAGATAAGTAAATATAGTATATTTATTGAAAAAGGAATATTAAGGACGTATACTGTGGATGATAGAGGCAATGAACATACGCTTCAAATTGCTTCCGAAGGCTGGTGGGCAGCAGATCTATATAGTTTTTTCACCAATGAGCCTTCAAATTTTTACATAGAGGCCTTGGAAAACTGTGAGCTTCTTTTAATTACAAAAGAATCGTGGGATGAATTGATGGATAAAGTTCCAGCATTTGAACGGTATTTCCGGATTCTAATCCAAAACAATTTGGTATCTACCCAGAGGAGATTAATGAGTACCTTAAGTCAAACTGCAGAAGAAAAATACCTAAACTTATTAGCGAGTCATCCTGATTTACTTCAACGTGTTCCCCAAACCATTATTTCCTCCTACCTGGGCATGACTCCAGAGACCTTAAGCCGTATCCGTGGTCAATTAGCTACCAAGAAACAAACTTGATTTATATTAAGTATATTTCTTATCTAATATCAAGAGCAATAAGATCTTTTGGCTCTATCTTTGTTTCAACAAATAGGAAGAAAAATGAAAACAAAGGAAACCATTGCAATTTTAGGACTCAAGAAGGGCGAAGCGACTCCTTTTTTAGACCAACTTGCAAATACTCATCGCCTACTTATTGTATTAACAGATTTAAACGACGGCGGGGAGGTATCCGAATATTTATCCCAAAACGCAAAACATGAAGTCGAGCTGATCAACTGTGCAAAAGACGGGTGCTGGGAAGCAGATCTTATCATATTATGGAATCCATCGCAGTTTCAGGAATACGAGTTATTGAGATTACAAGCAGTTGCTACTCAGAAAATAATACTTTTAGTTACTGCTAAAGAGCAGGAGGATATTGAACCGTCCCTTTTTCCCAATTCAAAAATCGTGAAGCTTGTCCTTAATTCGGAAACCCTGGAAGGAAATCTCTATGGCACAGATGTGAACGCAGTAAGTTCAATCAATGAATTGATAAACAAAATAGAATATTTAACCCTATAAAAACACAGCCATGAAAAGAATCATCTTAACAGATCCGTCCAATTGGACCGGCTTAATTGCCCGTTTGGCATTGGGAATCACTATCTTTCCCCATGGAGCACAAAAACTCTTGGGTTGGTTTGGCGGTGGCGGATTTAGCGGAACAATGGGCTACTTTACAGAAACTATGGGTATACCCGCATTTATCACTCTACTCGTCATTCTAATTGAATTTTTTGGATCACTATTTTTAATCTTCGGATTCCTTACGCGGATATCCGCTCTGGGATTTCTCGGCTTATTTATAGGCGTGTTTACAATTCACCTGCCAAACGGATTTTTCATGAATTGGGGTGGCACACAAACTGGAGAAGGTATAGAGTTCTTTATCCTTTTGATAGGTTTAACTGTCATCTCTCTTATAAAAGGTGCAGGAAAAGCAGGCGTGGATTCAGTACTTATAAAAAACAATTAATTCAAAAAATCCTTTATTACTTATAACACTTAAAAATAAAACATTATGGAAACACAAAAATGGGTAGTTGACCCAAGTCACAGCGAAGTATCTTTCAAAGTTAAGCACTTAATGATAACCACTGTAACTGGATATTTCAGAAAATTCAATTTAGAAGTTGAAACGGAGACAGACGATTTTAACACGACAAAAAAAATTGAATTTACGGCGGAAATTGATTCAATTGATACAAATGATGCACAACGTGATGCACATTTAAAATCTGCAGATTTCTTTAATGGGGAAGAAAATAAACATCTTAAATTCTCAGGCAACAGATACGAAGGAAGTGGTCAAGATGCGAAACTTACAGGCGAACTAACAATTGGCCATGTTACAAAAACAATTACTTTAAATGTAGAATACGGTGGAATTACAGTAGATGGGTATGGGCAAACCAAAGCTGGCTTTACTGTAAATGGTAAAATTAGCCGTAAAGATTTTGGTTTAACTTGGAGTGCAGTAACTGAAGCGGGAAGCATAGTTGTTAGTGACGAAGTAAAAATAAACGCAGAAGTGCAACTCATAAAGCAAGCTTAATTAAACAAATGCGCCATCTTTTGATTGACTAATGATGAATCATACGCATGCAAAAGTTATAGAAGTTGCTGGTCAACCAATAAAAGAGGCGTCAAAAGTGCTTATTATGATCCATGGGCGAGGAGGATGTGCTAAAGACATTCTCCTTGTTGCCAATCAGTTAAATGTGCAAGATTTTGCTTTGGTTGCACCACAAGCAAATAATAACACCTGGTACCATTATTCTTGCATGGTTGTTCCAGCACACAACGAGCCTTGGCTATCCTCGATATTATCAATCCTCGATGAAACTGTTAATGAGCTAATCTTTCAAGGTTTCTCAACAGATAACATTTACTTCCTTGGGTTTTCACAAGGAGCTTGCTTAAGCCTTGAATTCGTCGCGCGAAATGCAAAAAGATATGGCGGGGTAGTTGCCTTCACAGGTGGTTTGATCGGCGATAAAATCTACAAAGAAAACTACAAAGGTGATTTTGTGGGAACCCCTATCTTCATAGCAACAGGAGATCCCGATGAACACATTCCCTTAGAGCGTGTGAACGAAACAGCAAAAATATTAACAAACATGAACGCTGATGTGTACACTAAAGTGTATCCAAATAAAGCGCATGACATATCTCACGAAGAAATAGAATGGGCCAATAAATTGATTTTTAGTTACCCCAGCGGGGTGCTATTATAGTGTCACATCCTTGATAAAGCCCTGCTAAATCAAATTAATTGATTAAATTGCTGTCTTTTAAAGAGTACAAAAAATGATAGAATTTATCAGTCTCTTCACTTTTATGCATAAAATACTATGGAACAACAAATAAAGAATGTAGTAATAGTAGGAGGTGGCTTCGCAGGCATCCGTTTAGCTAAAAACCTTTCTAAAGTGGATCGGTTCCATATTACTCTTGTCGATATTAATAATTACCATTTCTTTCCCCCTTTACTTTATCAGGTTGCAACTGCATTTATTGAAGCTTCAAATATCAGCTATCCTTTTCGAAGAATGTTTCAAGATCAAGACAACATTCGATTCTACATGGGCGCATTACAAAAAGTCAATCCTGAAGAAAATACCATAATAACCAGTACCGGAACTTTAGAATATGATTATTTGGTCTTGGCCATTGGGACAGAAACAAATTACTTTGGTATGGAGAATGTGAAAAAAGACGCAGTACCAATGAAAAACATTACTGATGCCCTAAATTTGAGAAATCACCTGCTCCTGACGATGGAAAAAGCAGTCCGTTCACAAGAGCGTTCCGAGAAAAGAAAGCTATTGAATATCGTTATCGCTGGTGGCGGACCAACAGGGGTAGAAATTGCAGGTATGCTTGCTGAAATGGGGCAATATGTTAAAAACAAGGAATATCCAGAAATTAAAGACTTATCTGCACATATCCATTTAATTGATGCTGGTCCTTCCCTACTAGGTCCTATGAGTACCAAAGCTCAGGTTGAAGCCGCAAATGTTTTAAAAAAACTAGGTGTTCGTATCCAGTTAAACACGGCCGTGAAAGACTATGTCAATGGAGAAGTCATACTGGGAGATGGAACAACAATATCCACCAATGCCCTAATATGGACCTCAGGAGTGATTGGCCGAGAAGTACCTGGACTACCTAAGGATTCCATTGGTCGGGGTCGTAGAATTTTGGTAAATGAATTCAATGCTGTTATTGGCACTCATAATATATTTGCAATTGGTGATATTTGTCTACAAACAACAGATCAGAATTTTCCTAATGGTCATCCGCAATTGGCACAAGTTGCCATACAACAAGGTGAGCTATTAGCAAAAAATTTTAAAAGATTGGCGTCAAACGAAGCGATGAGCCCATTTGCATATCAGGATAAAGGCAGCATGGCTATTATCTCGAAGTTTAAAGCCGTAGCGGATTTACCTAAATTCTCTTTCAAAGGATTATTTGCTTGGTTTATTTGGTTATTTATACACATCATTCCAATTGCAGGCTATCGGAACAAAATAAAATTAGCGCTCAACTGGTTTTGGTCATTCATTTCAAATAATCCAACATTAAGACTAATAATAAGATCCGAAAGAAAGCCGGAAATTTAATGCTTAATAGGTTGATTAATGTTCGCGTAAACTTCAGGATTAACTGGATAAGGAATTCGCTCGCCCGCTAAGCCTGCAATAGCGTTTTCAACAGCTATTAAGGACATCGCATTTCGTGTTTCGACTGTTGCACTACCGATGTGAGGCAATACGGCGACAGTCGGCATAGTTAATAAGCGATTATCTGGATGCATGGGTTCCGGATTAGTGACATCTAAGCCCGCCCCCCAGATTATTCCTTCATCTAAAGCTTGAATGAGGTCTTCCTCATTGTGTATTCCTCCCCGAGCGGTATTGATAAAAATTGCGGAAGGTTTCATTTTGCTAAAAACTGACTTATCGAACTTTCCTTTAGTCTCCGGACTTAAAGGTACGTGAACTGAAAGCACATCACTTTGGCACAACAATTCATTGAAAGATACCTTCACAGCATTTAATTGCTTTTCTACCTCTAGATTATTATGGCGATTATAGTAAATCACTTTCATATTATACATAGCAACACATCGTTTTGCCATTTCATAACCTATACTTCCCAATCCGTAAATACCAATCGTCTTCCCATGCAATTCTATGCCAAGATTTGCTCTTGGATCAAAAAAGCCCCATTCCCCTTTAATAATCCGCTTATGCTGATAAAAAGCTTTACGAGACACCGCGAGCATCAATAAAAAAGCTATGTCAGCAGTCGACCTACTCAACACTCCAGGAGTGTTGCCAACAGGAATTTTAAGACGGGTTGCTTCTTCCACATCCACACTATCAAAACCAACAGAATGCAAAGAAATTACTTTCAAATGCTTACATTCATTGAGAAAATGAGCGTCGATCTTCCCGCCCGCACTTATTAGAGCATCACTTTGTTTACAGGCATCAATTAGCTCTTGAGGATCCATATTCCGCCTTTCTTTCCACTGAACAACTTCTACGCCAGCATCAAGCAAGCGTTTCAATCCAAGCTCCGGAATCCGACGGGTAATAAATACTTTCATTTCAATAGGGTTCAGACATACCAAAAACGGAAAAATCACTTAATCCGCAACATTTAAATTATAACACAGATAAACTCTAAAAGGTTTAAAATCTAAACAAGTAAGAAAAAGATAACTGCTCAAACCCAATTTCAAAACAAACAGAACTATCAAACTCTTGTTTCTTTTAAATATAGTGATGCACTTTTCAAGCTTAACATTAACTTAACATAAGCCTAACATGAACTTCACATTTCCTTAATACCTTTGCGGCAATATGAATCTAAGAACATCAATAAATTGTCTTATTCTATTGGGTATTTTAACCCTTTTTTCATCCTGCTTCAAATCTTATGAAGGCAAAATCCATATTGACGGCTCAAGTACCGTATATCCCTTAACTGAAGCCGTTTCTGAAGAATTCAGGAAAATAAATCCCAACATCCGGGTAACCGTAGGAGTTTCGGGAACAGGCGGCGGATTTAAAAAGTTCATGAGGGGTGAAATCGATATTAGCAATGCTTCTCGCCCGATAAGCAAGGGTGAAATCGAGCTTAGCAAAACAAACGGAATTAAATTTATAGAGCTCCCAGTAGCATATGACGGCTTAGCTGTGGTTATAAGTCCAAAGAATACTTTTGTAGATTATTTGACTGTAGCTGAACTTAATAAAATGTGGAGTCCGGAAAGCCAAGGTAAGGTTACACGCTGGAATCAAATCAGGCCCGATTGGCCCGATGCCCCTTTAAATTTATACGGTGCGGGAACATCATCTGGAACATATGATTATTTCACAGAGGCCATAAATGGCAAATCGAAAGCTTCTAGGGGAGATTACACAGCTAGTGAAGATGATAATGTTTTGGTTCAGGGTGTTTCTACAGACATAAATGGTTTAGGATACTTTGGATTAGCTTATTTTTCTGAAAACAAAGATAAATTAAAACTGGTACCAATAAAAGTGGATGAGAACAGCGAAGCAATTTATCCGACTAATGAAACAGTTAGTAATGGTACCTATCAACCTCTTTCCAGGCCCGAATTTATTTATATTAACGTAGAGTCCGCTACACTTCCTTTCGTACAAGAATACATTAAATTTTATTTGGAAAATGCAGCTTTTTTAGCCCAAGAAGTAGGTGGAGTTGCTTTACCTCCAGAAGTTTATAAATTATCTTATGAGAAGTTTAAAAACCTAAAAACTGGTTCCATCTTCGAAAATCGCTCCACCGTTGGGGCTAACCTGAATGAATTATTAATGCAAGATGTTGAATAAAAAGCATGGCAAAAACGTCTATTAAATCCGAAAAATTCATTGAGCTACTCATGATTTTGTGTAGTTTGATCTCGGTTCTTACCACTGTAGGTATTATTCTTGTTCTATCCGTCGATACTTTAAAATTCTTTGCAGAAGTATCTTTTTGGGAGTTTATAACCGATACTCAATGGACACCCCTATTTGATGATAAGCATTTCGGAATTCTCCCTTTACTTTCCGGTACAATTTTAACCACTTTAATTGCAACAATTATTGCTGTACCTGTTGGCGTAAGCATAGCCGTATATTTAAACGAATATGCATCTAAGAAATTCACCGCAGCAGTAAAACCAATTTTAGAAACTTTAGCAGCGATACCTACTGTTGTTTATGGCTTCTTCGCTTTGCAATTTGTTACTCCTCTGCTTCAGACTTTCATACCTGGCTTATCAGGATTCAATGCACTTTCACCTGGTATTGTAATGGGAGTCATGATTATTCCTTATATTACTTCATTAAGCGAAGATGCATTAAGGGCGGTGCCTTCTTCATTAAGGGAAGCATCTTATGGTTTAGGTGCAAATAAATTTCAAACCGCTTTTAGAGTGATGGTACCCGCTGCCAGTTCAGGAATCATTGTATCTATTATTTTAGCTGTCTCGAGAGCATTAGGAGAAACGATGATTGTTGCTATTGCTGCAGGACAACAGCCCAATCTAACCTTAAATCCGCTAAAATCTGTCGAGACAATAACTACTTATATTGTTCAGGTCAGTATGGGAGATGTACCACAGGATTCTTTAGAATACCAAACTATTTTTGCAGCTGGCATCACCTTATTTGCTTTCACCTTTTTACTAAATAATATTTCCTTCTGGATTCAGAAAAAATACCAAAACCGTTATGACTAGAAAGCCACTCTTCTCTTCAAAAATGAAAGACAGGCTCTTTCGGATTTTCGCTATCGCATGTACAGCATTTGCCTTATTAACGTTAGCTATTTTATTGATTGATATTACGGTTAAAGGTGCAACACGCCTAAACTGGTCATTTTTCACTAATCTACCCTCCCGTTTCCCTGAGGAATCAGGTATTTATACCGCGTTAGCTGGAATGGTAAGCTTGCTACTTTTTACTTTAATCGTGGCTTTACCTATTGGAATAATGGCCGGCATCTACCTTCAGGAATATGGCACAAAAAACAGATTGGCAAAGTTTGTAGAAATAAACATTTCCAATTTAGCAGGTGTTCCTTCGGTTATTTATGGTATATTAGGCTTGCAAGTATTTGTACGCATGATGGGCTTAGGAAATAGTATTCTAGCTGGATCTTTAACGCTTTCATTATTGATTATGCCCATTATTATCGTTTCTACAAGGGAAGCTATCAAAGCGGTACCAGATTCTTTAAGACAGGCAGCTTATGGATTAGGAGCTACAAAATGGCAAACCATCCGTAGAGTCGTACTACCCTCTTCGTTTGGAGGGATTATGACAGGAATTATTTTATCCACATCAAGAGCAATCGGTGAAACTGCCCCTCTAATTGTGGTTGGAGCATTGGCCTATGTACCTTTTATCCCAGAAGGTCCATTAGATCAGTATACTTCCCTACCAATTCAAATTTTTAATTGGACTTCCAGACCTCAACAAGGTTTTGTAATGAATGCTGCTGCAGGGATTATTGTGTTATTATTATTTACATTTATATTAAATGGGATCGCTATCTATTTAAGGAACAAATGGTACAAAAAAATAAGTCATTAAAAGAACTAAATCCGCAATATAAGCTGGAAACGAGAAATCTAAGTTTATATTACGGTCCGAAACAAGCATTAAAAGATGTTTCTATTACCATGTCGGCTAATACTGTTACTGCTTTTATAGGCCCATCAGGCTGTGGAAAGTCTACATTTTTACGCTGCTTTAATCGCATGAACGATCTCATTGAGGGAGTAAAGATTACTGGAGATGTATTGGTAGACAATGTTGATATCTACAAAAACGATATCGATATCAATGAGTATCGAAAAAAGGTAGGCATGGTTTTTCAAAAACCTAATCCATTCCCAAAGACTATTTTTGAAAATGTTGCTTTTGGTTTACGGATCAATGGCGAAAAATCTTTGTCTGTTTTAGAAGAAACGGTTGAGTATGCATTAAAACAGGCTGCTCTTTGGGAAGAAGTAAAGGATAGTCTTCATAAATCAGCTATGGCTCTTTCCGGTGGTCAGCAACAACGACTTTGTATTGCACGTGCTATTGCGGTTAAGCCATCAGTTTTATTAATGGATGAACCAGCTTCTGCTTTAGATCCGATTTCGACCACAAAAATTGAGGAATTGATTCATGATTTAAAAGATAATTTCACTATTGTAATTGTGACGCATAATATGCAGCAAGCGGCACGTATAAGCGACAAGACCGCCTATTTTTATCTCGGTGAATTAATCGAATATGATTTAACTGAAAAGATTTTTACAAATCCTTCAAATAAGCAAACAGAAAATTATATAACAGGTAGATTTGGTTAAACTGCTTTAAAAAATATGTTATGATACATCTAGATAAAGAACTTAAACAGCTGAAAAAAACCACTACGAAAATGTGGATTTTAGTTCAGTCTCAAATAGAAAAAGCCTATCAGTCTATAATCACAAATGACAAAGACTTAGCTTGGGAAGTAGTTGCAAATGAAAAGCGTGTCAACTCTATGGAGTTGAAAATTGATAGCGATTGTGAAGATATTTTTGCTTTATACAATCCCGTTGCTAGTGATTTACGTTCTGTTCTCGCCACATTAAAGATCAATAACAACCTAGAACGAATTGGGGATCTTGCTGAGGGAATTTCAAAACACATCATTAGTGAAGAGGAATCTTTCAATGAAGATCTTTTTACCAAAACAAGGATTCATGAAATGTACAATGCAGTTAGCGAGATCATGAAGGATGTTTTACAAGCTTATATCGATGAGGATACAAAATTAGCAAGAACTATCTTTCAAAAGGATGAGGTGTTAAATGAAATCAATGCATTTGCAACTAAGAACATTGCGGAATATATAGGTTCTGATATAGTAAAAGTAGAACAAGGCTTAAACTTTCTATCAATCATTAGGAAGTTAGAACGTGTAGGCGACCAATGCACTAATATTGCCGAAGAAATTATCTTTTCACATGAAGCTAAAGTATTAAAACATTTGTAGTTATACCAAAATAACTCTACATTAAGTATTTCATATTTCTAATTTACCGCTGAGGATCATTTGCTTGTATGACATAAGTCACTCAAGAACTTCATAATTATTTTTATCATTGTATTAATAAGTAAAGTCAAACATTTTACTTACTTTGAAAGATAAAACAATGAAGAATATGAAAAAGAAAGTTAAGAAAGCATTTGCACTAGTAATGGTTACAGGTCTTTTGGCTTCTTGTGGCGGTATGGGTTCTAAAAACCCTGTAATGAACGCTACCTTCAAAGGCGAAGGAGACGATTTAGAAAGAGTAAAACAAGAAATGGTCATGCCACCTTTGGTTCCTGTACATGATCAAGTGGCTAAAGGCGGACCAAAGGTAGTCGAGGTTACCTTTGAAATCCAGGAAAAGAAAATGGAAGTTGCTCCGGGAGATTCAATCTGGGCATTAACTTTTAATGGGTCAGTCCCCGGACCACTGATTGTTGTTCATCAGGACGACTTTGTAGAGTTAACGCTTAAGAACCCAGCTACAAATACCATGCTGCATAATATAGATTTCCATGCAGCAACCGGTCATATGGGAGGCGGAGATATCTCGGAAGTTAATCCAGGCGAGGAAGTAACCTTCCGCTTTAGAGCGACTCGTTCAGGTGTCTTTGTATACCACTGTGCTCCAGGTGGTATGATGACCCCAATGCACGTTGTATCTGGAATGAATGGCGCTATAATGGTTCTTCCAAGAGAAGGCTTGAAAGATGAAGTTGGTAACTTAGTAGAGTATGATAAAGCATTCTATATTGTAGAACAAGACTTTTATCTTCCAAAGAACGCAGATGGGTCATATAAAAATTTAGCTACTGCAAATGAAAGTATGAATGAAATGGCAACATCCATAAAAACCTTGATTCCAACCCATATAGTTTTCAATGGCAGGCAAAATTCTTTAACGGGCAAAAATTCTCCAGTAGTAAATGTAGGTGATAAGGTCTTATTAATTAGTGCGCAGGCAAACCGCGACACACGTTTACATCTAATTGGTGGCCATGCGGATTTGTTTTGGCCAGGCGGAAAGTTTAATAACACACCTTACACGGATTTCGAAACCTGGCATATTCCAGGAGGCTCTGCAGCTGCTGCACTCTACCAATTTAGAGAACCAGGAACATATGCTTTCGTAAACCATAATCTAATTGAAGCGATAGCATTTGGAGCAGTAGCTACGATCAAAGCTGAAGGAGAATGGGATAATACGCTAATGAAAGAGATTAAAAAGGCAGGTCCTATTAATTAAGATTATATAATTATGGCATGCGGGCAATATCTTTGGATATTGCCCCTTTTTTTTTAAATATGGCATTGATTAAGGTTCCGATCTTACTTAAAAGATGTTGTCGAAATAGAGAAGTTTAATAATCTAATGCGAAGGAAAGTTCATCTACTTTTACACCGTATGTTTTTAAAGTCTTTTTGAGAGATTTCCTAGCCACATGAATTCGCGTTTTTACTGTGCCAATGGGTATTTCCAAATGATCCGCTATTTCATGATACTTATATCCTTCAAAATACATTGAAAAAGGAACGAAATAATCTTCTTGTAAATCGGATAAAGCGCATTGGATATCATCCATTACGAAAATATCTTCTCCTTTATTTTTAGTTGAGCTGAAAAACAGATTAGATGAAGTTATTTCTTCTGTTTGCGTAACCACAGAGTTTGCCTTAGTTATACGACGATAATTGTTGATAAAGGTATTTTTCATGATGGTATATAACCATCCCTTTAAATTGGTACCTTCCTTAAATTTGTCATAATAAGTAATCGCTTTTAACATGGTGTCCTGTACAAGGTCATTTGCATCTTCTTTATTGCGAGTGAAGCGCAATGCATACATTCTTAAAGAATCTGTTTCTTCGGTAACCATGGCATTAAAATCTGGCTTGTTCATTTTGCTGAAAGTTTTGTTCGAGCAAAATGGTTGTTGCTTACACCATCTTACTCAGGGTTAGTTAATCATGTTAGTTTATATGTAAGTTTTTACCATAATATTTCGTTGGGTATGAATTATTACAACAACCATGCTAAAAGGTTTTCTTAATAAATATTTTAGAAGATAGATCTAAAGTAAATCTTGTTCTTAAACAAATTGGAAAGTCTGCATGCTATATATAAGCACTATTTTTTAGCTATTAATCCGAAAAAATATGTGATAAAAATATTAGTCATCCCCGAATAAAGGACTTTTTAATCCTTTTTTTATCTTACTGATAATGAAGATTGTCCAAAAATAAAGACACGAAGTGTATGAAATATGTTACAAACATAAAGCCCAAAAACTGCCGGTATAAAAACTAGGATCCAGTCATATTAGAGAAGGTTGTATTCTCTTGACTTTTAATAGCGGGTTGTCTATTAGGAGCGAATATTGTGTCCGTTCATAGAGGAATTTTTGCTCTTGTTTGGATCAACGAATTCTTTATGCCCGGTTATAAAGTTTGCAGACAAAGGATGGCTATTAATAATTATTATATTCCGTAAATAAATGATGAAACCAAAGAATTGGCCTACGAATAAAACCGGGTCCTTACGTATAATTGCATATATTAAAATTAAAACAGATCCAATTAAACTGATTAACCAAAATCCCAATGGAAGCAAAGAGGTTTTTCTTCTCTCAGAATAAATCCACTGATAAACAAAGCGAAATGTAAAGATCAATTGTCCGATACTTCCTAAAATCAATAACCAAATGGGAATGTTGTCATTTCTGAATAAACGTTGAAAATCCATTTGATTATTATTATAGCTATATATAATAATGAATATCGGACAAACAAGGAAAAACACTCTAGAAAACTTATTAATACGAAGCCACTGTTGTTGTAGATGTATATTCCTTATATATATAAAATAAGTAAGCGTTTGACCTAATATAATAGCAAAATCATTACGGAGCCATCCATAAACAAATAACAAAAAAGAAGCAAAAAGACTATGGATCCAAAACTGTTTGGGAATTTGGGTACGCTTAGTCTTTTCAGATGAAATCCATTGTATGATCATTCTCCATGAAAATAGAATCTGAGCGGTAAAACCGATTACATAAATGAAAACATTAGAAATTTGTTCCTTCATTACTTTTCGATTTTTCAATGGCATAATTAATAGCACGTTTTCGCATCCACCGATAGGCAAAAGCGTCGTGCAAGGGTTTAATAGAGCGATTTAAAATATTAAATTTTGATTTCCCAGCGAGACGCGGAAAATGACGCACCTTCACTTGTTTCACACTGCCCTTTTGTAAAAGAATAAGAGCGGGAATGAACCGGTGCATACCATCAAAAAACGGTATTTTCTTTGCCGACTCAGTACGAATAATTTTCAATGGACAACCAGTGTCGATAATCCCATCATTAATTAAAACCCGACGAATAATGTTGGCTACCTTAGATTGCATTTTTTTGCTAAACGTATCTTTTCGGTCTCCTCGAAAGCCCATGACCATTGTAAAGCCATCCAACTCTTTTAAAAGTAAATCAAAATCAAAAGGTGTGGTTTGTAAATCCGCATCAATATATCCTAAAAGTGGCGTTGTGATCGCATCGATGCCTGCTTTTATTGCTCCACTGAGTCCACAATTTCTACTCAACTTCAAATATTCAAATTGCGAATTCTGATTACAAATAGACTCAATTTTTTCAAAACTTTTATCGGTTGATCCGTCATCAATAAACAGCACTTTACTTTTTGTCTCACTGTGATCAAAATATTCTTTAAAAGTTTTAAATACCCTATCTAAATTATCCTCTTCATTGTAAACGGGTACAATGACAGTCATTTCATATTCCATCTTAATTATTATAATAGACCATCCATTTTCCGATGTTTTGTTTGCTTTTAAAGGCTGACAAGAGCCAACTGTAATCTTCTGGTATTTTATCTGAACTTACTAATACAGAAGGAGAACAGATTAGTTTTTTCAATTCTTCCTCGCCTTCCTTTTTATTAATATCGATCAAATTATATTTCCAGGTGCGATCCGGCTGAAATGCAGTATTCCTATCTAATGAGTAGTGTTCATATTTTATGCTATGTATTGGCTTCATCAACTGGAAAGATAATGAGTTTAGAGATCTATTCCATACTAAAATCTGTTGATCCTGCATATTCTTTTCCTTGATAAAATCAGTTATCGGCACAGTGCTATTTATCTCTATTTCAAAATCTTTCATAATGTCAGTAGAAATAGGAATAATAAATACAGGTAAAATCAAAAACAGCAACACAATCTTCTTTTTGGATTCTTTAACTTTAAATCCGATATAGGCTATGTATATCAAAACTAATCCAAGTAGAATAAGTTGGATAACGCTTGGATGGTATGGAATGTGGGGAATAATATTCAAAAATAAACCAACAATTGCGAGCACAATTAGGCAGTATACAAAAAACACAAATATAAGATGGGCTTTTAGCTTATGATCTTCTACATAGTGCAAGAAATAAGCATTTGCTATAGCAACGTAAGGCATAACAGGCAATACATACAAAATCAGCTTTGAACTAGACAAAGAAAATAATAGCACGGGTATTAAAACACCAAAAATGATTAGCCATTTGATAGGCTTAGCTTTACCTATTAAAAAGAAACTACCTATTAACAGGGTAAACATAGGCAGTGTAAATAAGGGTAAAAAAGCAAAATAATACCAGAAAGGCTGACTTCGCTTTAAAGTTTCAGCACTAGCTATTCGATCGATAACCTGTTGTCCAATAAAAAAATCGTAAAATGCTGGAGAACTCATCATCAGTTGAAAAAACCACCATCCCCCTATGGATAAGGATATCAAAATACCGATATAGAAATGATAAATCCTCGTATTAGCTTTTTCTCTAGCCCCCAAAATTTGATAAACAGGATAGATTAATAATAATGGCAAAAGAATCCCGACCGGACCTTTGGTAAATATGGTTAAGCCTAAACAAATGAAAAATGCATAAAGCCATTTCAATTTCTGCCGCTTGTAATAAAGGATATAAAACAAGGTCGCTAACAATGCAAAGGTATTTAAATAAGCATCTGTAGTTAGGTTTCTAATTGAAATAAGCACTAAAGGAAGGCCAGAATAAATAATTGCAGCATAGCAAGCTATTCTCTTTTTAGAAAAAAGCTCCATGCTAATCTTGTACACTAAATAGATTTGGATCAAAAAAGCAATTTGCAGAAAGAAACGAACTGCAAAAGGGGTCGTTCCAAATATCTTTATACCTACGGCAGTAATCCAATAGGTCATTAAGGGTTTATCAAAATGTAAGATCTGTAAATATTGGGGTAACATCCAGTTACCCGTTTCAATCATTTCTCTTGGAATTTCGGCATAGCGGGCCTCGCTACTTTCGGTAACCCCCCAGCTTCCCAGATGCCAAAACAAAGAAAATACGAGAATAGAAAACAAAAGCCACAGACCATTAGATTTTCGCATCTTTCCTTATTTATCTCAATTTAAATTTAGGTACCAATACACGAACTTTTGGATCCCCTCTTCTATGGATGTGTGCGTACTATAGTTCAGCATAGTCTTAGCTTTTGTTATGTCCGCATTTGTGGCAAAGACATCACCAGGCTGCATAGGCAGTTGATTAATTAATGCCTTCTTCCCTAATTCACTTTCAATTATCGAAAGCAGTTCTCTTAAGCTAACCGTGCGGTTACCACTTAAGTTGATTATTTCAAAAACCTGGTAATTCTTTTTTAAAAAGACGAGAGCTTGAATTATGCCCTGAATAATATCTTCGATGTATGAATAATCCCGCAGACTTGTTCCATCGCCATAAAATGGGATAGGCAGCCCTTTATGTATTAAATCGGTAAATTTATAAACAGCCAAATCGGGTCTTTGCCCAGGTCCATACACTGTAAAAAAGCGAAGAACAACGGTATTAATCTGGTATAAATTATGGAATAAATAGCAGTAGTCTTCACATGTTTTTTTGGTAATCGCATACGGACTAAGCATTGGCTGAAGTTTTTGATCTTCTTTAAACTGCATTTGATAATCGCTTGCCCCATACACAGAAGAGGACGAGCCGAAAATAAGCTTTTGAACCTTATATTTCTTCATGCATTCCAAAATATTGATCGTGCCTTCAACATTTACTTCTTCATATAAACGAGGATTATCAATACTTGGTCGCACACCGGCCATTCCAGCCAAATGGATAACCGCATCTATTTCATTACTTTCAAAAATTCTATCCATTTCAACACGATCACGAATGTCAGCCTTATATAATATGTAATCGTTATGATCAATTAAAGATTCGATGTTCCTTTGTTTTATTTTTGGATCATAAAAATTATTAAAATTATCTAGATTGATAACCTTATGACCCTGCTTAATAAGTGATACACACAGTTGGGACCCAATAAAACCAGCCCCACCAGTAACAAGGTAAGTTTGCATATAATTTATCGAAAAGAAATGTTTGAATTTTTGAGTAATAAAGGTACTAATTAATTATATTAAATGATACAATTAATCAATCTTAAATGACGTCTTTGTTACGTTAGAAAATCGAACATAAAAATCCAATTATCTGCTTCCAAAAGCATCATAGAATTTCTCTAGGGTCTTTTCCAGATTAATGCCATCCCCAAGTACTTTCTTAAAGGGATCTCCTACTGCTCTCACTCGATCTATGGTATTTTTAATCGTAAAGTCTGTCATTTTTAAACCGGGTTTTACTTCCTCCCAAGCTAAGGGCATGGATACCGTGGCGCCCGGCTTTGGCCGTAAAGAGTACGGACAGGCAATAGTTGCTCCAGACCGATTTTGTAGAAAATCAAGATACATTTTACCTTTACGTTTTTTAACCATTCGTTCCAAACTGGTAAACTCTGGCAGTTGTTCATGAATAATATTTACAATGAGCTTTGCAAATAATTGAGATTGATCATAAGATACTCTGTCTTCAAGCGGAATATAAATATGCATGCCAGTAGATCCCGACGTTTTACAGAAACAGGGAACACCCACTTCATCGAGTAGCTCTTTTATGGCCAGCGCAGCTTGAATAACTTGATCAAAGGTATTTTCATCCGGATCCAGATCGATAATACAGTAATCAGGATTTTCAGGCGTCTGAATTTTACTAAACCAAGGATTCATTTCTATACAACCCAGGGAAGCCATCCACAATAAAGTCGCTTCGTCGTTACCAACCAAATACTCCTTCTTTTCTCCGTCGCTTGTGGTATATGGAAAAGTTCTCACCCAATCCGGTGCTTTACCTTTCACATCTTTCTGATAAAAACTTGTTCCATGGATTCCATTGGGAAAACGATTTAAAGACTGTGGCCTGTCTTTTAGGTAAGGTAAAATATATTCCGCTACTTGATAGTAATAATTGAACATATCTCGCTTAGTGACACCATCTTCTGGCCAGTATACCTTGCTTAAATTTGTAAACTTCAATTCATGTCCACAAATCGTTTTAACTTGAGTTTCCTCTGTTGGGTTCAATAAGGTTTTAACCGAATCTCCGCTGGGAGCTTTTATTAAAGAAGCTTTTAATTTCTTTTCCTTCTGTCCACTTTCTGAAGTTTTCACTTCTTTTTTAATAGATTTTTGTTTGTCTGCGGGCTTTTTCATCTCAGGAACAATATTATCGGTTGGCATTTCTGTTTCCAAGGTCACATCCTTAGCATCTTTATCCACTCGCAGCCCTTTAAACGAGGGATGCCTAAATACACCATCCTTTGTTACTTCCGCAAACGCTATTTCACATACAAGTTGGGGTTTTAACCATGTTGCTTTAGCGTTTACCCCTTTGGGGCGAAAACGAGAGGGCTGGTTTACATTAGGCTCAAATTCGAAAGGACTGTCTTTAATGATAATCGGCTTAAATTGTTCCATCATTTCCTTTTGCAGTTTATCAGAAAACCCAGTACCAACTTTTCCAACATACTTGAATGTCCCATTTTCAAATACTCCCAATAGCAAAGAGCTGAAGTATTTACTGGTATTTTCATTTTTTGTAAAGCCTCCGATCACAACTTCTTGCCGTTTACTAGCTTTGATTTTCAACCATTCTTTGGTTCGGCTATCTGGAATGTATATGCTACTCTCCTTTTTAGCCATTATGCCTTCTAACCCTAGCTTCGCAGCAACCTGAAGGAACTCAATCCCATTGGTGTCAAAAACTTCACTGAGCCTTAAACGGTCATCATTTATGGGAAGAATTTCTTTCAATACTGCACGCCTTTCAATAAAAGGCATTTCCATCAAAATTTTGCCTTCAAACCACAAGAGGTCAAATACGAAAAACGTCAATTCCCCATCCACTTCACTTCTCCAATTTTGTAGAGAACTGAAATCGGAAATTCCTTTGTCATTTAACACTACAATTTCACCATCAAGTACAGCATTAACATTCCATTCCTTCAAAAGCTGGGTGATGGGGTAATATTTGTCATTAAAGGATTTGTTGTTTCTCGAGAGCAGATTAATTTGACCATCTTCAATAAATGCAAGGGCACGGTATCCGTCCCATTTAACTTCATATAACCAATTATCGGCATCGAATGGCTTGTCAACTAAAGTTGCAAGCATTGGTTTTATTCCAAGGGGAATTCTTGAGTGCTTTATCCCTTTTAACAGAGTAGTTACATGTTCACTTAAATCAAGTATCTGGGTCTTACTATTTTCATTGCCTTTTATTTTGGAAGTTTTTTCAGAGGCTTTTCTGACTTGTCTTTTTTTTTTACTCTTTCATCCGTATTTTTTTCATGCTCTTCACCATAAATATGATTGCTACTTTCGGTTATCGCTTCAAGGGTTTTACCAGATTGAACTGATTTATCTTCTTTAGTAATATCTTTCTTAGACGCAAAATCATCTTTATGCTTAATTAATAGCCACGAGTTTTCCCCCATACCTTTTGTATGAACAAGAGCAAATTCACCCTTAAGCTTTTTTCCATGTAAACTTATCTTTAATGAACCTGTTTCTAGCTGTTGTAAAAGAGCTTTTTCCTGTTGCTTTTTTGTCTTGGATTCCATTTCTAAAGGTTCATAATAGCCTTCATCCCAAACCATAACGGTCCCCGCACCGTATTCGCCTTCAGGAATAATCCCCTCAAAATCTCGATAATCGTAAGGATGATCTTCAACCATCATTGCCAATCGCTTTATTGAAGGATCTATAGATGGGCCTTTGGGAACGGCCCAACTTTTTAACACACCATCCACTTCCAAGCGAAAGTCATAATGAAGGTGTGATGCTGCATGCTTTTGTACAACAAAGATCAACTTTTCCGAAATTTTGCTCTTAGCTCCCTCTGGTTCCGAGGTTTTTGTAAAGTTGCGCTTTTCGCTGTATTTTTTCAAACTCATGATGTTTGCTCTTTTTGACGCAATTTCAAATATTGCTCAACATCATTGATATAGGTTGTACCTATTGTCTTCAACGTTTGTTTTAACTGCTTCTGAGAGATGTTTAATCTGCTTGCCCAATATTGCACTTCATACTCTTCATTTAGATTGATCATGTCTTTTGGTGACTTTTCAGTTTTACTATTATCCTTCATAATCTTAACCGTTATCTATTAATTTAACAAAAAAGGTTGACAAAAGGTTTTCCTCGCTTAAACAAACAAAGCAGCTATTCTTCGCTAAAACACGGCTACAAACTACATTTGAGGGGGCTGTGTAGGGCGCACTTCGATTTTACTCGGCAATGTCCTGTGATTCATTTTTAAAAGATCAACGACCAATTGTCCAATATCTTCCTTTTGTATTTTCCAAGCGTCTTGATCATTTTCCGTGTGGTTATTAAATGAGGTCGCCACCGATCCAGGCATTATAGTGGTGACTTTTACGCCCGAATTTCTCAAATCTAACATTATTGCCTGTGAGAATCCCGTTAGTCCAAACTTACTTGCATTATAAGCAGATCCCCCAGCAAAGAAATTCGTTCCAGCTAAACTTGAAATGGTAATAAAATACCCTTTGCTTTCTTTTAATGCATTCACAGAAGCCTTGATGCTATAAAATGGGCCGGTCAAATTCGTATCAATAGTTTCATGCCAGTTTTCAAGAGATAATTCCTCAATTGGCGCAAAGTGCCCAATTCCAGCATTCGCAACAAACACATCTACTCTGCCCCACTTTTTCATAACTTCTGCTACCACTTTCTCCTGCTCCTGAAAATTTCTAACATCCAACTCAAGTCCTATTACTTCGCCCTTTCCTTGCTTTTTCAATCTCTCTATAGCCTCATTGGCTCTTTTTTGAGAACGTGAAGTCAGAGCTACCATATAGCCCTCATTTAGCAAAGACTCAGCTATACCGTATCCGATTCCAGAGTTCCCGCCAGTAATTATGGCCACTTTATTCATATGTATCATATCTCCTATTATTTAAACATCCCAATTTACAAAAACAGCCTCAATTAAGGGCATATTTTATTATTTGTAATAATCTCTATCTTAGCAATCTTTTAAAAAATTGCTGATGGAACATAATAACAAGACCTTTGATAAAATTGTTTATAATGGTAAACATCTAAAAGGAAAGGAATTTAATGAATGCAATTTTATTGAATGTGAATTCACAGATAGTTCCTTTTCAAATACTAAATTCTTGGATTGTACTTTTAAAGACTGCAATTTATCTTTGATGAAACTAAGTGGCACTACTTTAAATAATGCCCGGTTTACTGATAGCAAAATCCTAGGAGTCAATTTTAGCGAATGTATCGATTTTCTCTTTAGCGTGAGTTTTGACAATTGCATCTTAGATTACTCATCCTTTCAAGGCAAAAAGATGAATAAAACCCTATTCAAAGACAGCTCCCTAAAAGGTGCTAACTTTACACAAGCTGACCTTAGCGCTTCATTTTTTAACCAATGTGATTTGGAAAGTGCTATTTTTAACCAAAGCAATTTATCTTCGGTTGATTTTACCAATGCGCATAACTTTTCAATAGATCCCGAATTGAATAGGCTTAAGAAAGCAAAATTCTCTCTCCAAAGCCTACCTAGTCTGTTATCGAAACATGCTATAAAAGTGGTTTATTAAAAGGTTTCTCTATTTTTCCGACCTTATAGCCGAAAGACTTTGTCTAGGGCGTTCAATATACATCCACATTCCAATAGTTAGTGCTAAAGTTAATACCTGCGCACCAATAGATTGCATAGTAGGATAAATTCCCAAAGGCTCAAAACGTACCCAATCACTTAAAAGATTCATACCAATAAAACCTGCCTCCTGCAATGCAGAAAAGCCTTTTCCAACTAAGACAACCGCTAATACTACCATTGTAATTGCAGAAACTTTAAAGATTTGCTTGATCGGTAATCGTTTCGAATATTGCAACATCAATACTGTAAAGACAACGATGATAATAACCGAAGTCAATACAGCCCACCCTATGGGAGAACCACTACTACTGGGAATATCCAATTTCAGTGCACTCAAAAATAAAACAACTTCAAAAGCCTCTCTAAAGACTACAATAAACGAGAACAACATTAAGCCCCACCAATTTCCCGATTGCGAAATTTTATCGATTTTAACTTCAATGAACTCCTTCCACTTTTGTATTTCTGATTTACTATGCAACCAAGTCCCCATATATACCAAGACAACCACTGCAATTAAAGAACCTACTCCCTCCATCAATTCTCGGCTACTACCACTGATTTTAACCAATTGATCTACAAAAAGCCAACTCGCAATTCCGACGACAAGTGCCGCAATCCATCCCGCATGGAGAAAATGAATGGCCTTTTTAATTTTCAACGGGCGAAGAATGCTCAAAATAACGACAATAATAAGTAAGGCTTCAAGTGCTTCCCTAAGTAAAATGGATAAAGCAGCCCAAAAAGTAAATCCGAAAGAATAAGAATTACTATTCAAGATTTCTTGAGCCTTTACTATCAATCCAATTGCTGTCGCATGGGTGCTTTTGACCAATTCTTCATCACTCCCTTTCAAAGCATTGCGATAAGCTAACATAGCCTTTTCAATTTCAACAACGATACTTTTATCGCTTGCCTTTAATGTATTTTCAACCAATTCCACCCCTTCAAGGTATGCGCTCAGAGCTAGTCCTTGGGCATTCTTTTTATCATTATTCAAAAAAGCCTGCAAAGAAGCATCCAAATTGGCAGATGCAACGTCAAGTGGCAAGGCACCTTCGGGCTGAAAATGGCGAATTTGACTGATGTTGACTCGTGATTGAGTTGCTTCTAATCCACTTTGCAGCTGCTGATCGGTCCATTTACTTACATTATCCAAATTAATTCCTGCAGGCAAAACTCTCAGCTTCTCTTGATCGGCTGGATGGTTAAGCGACATGATATAATACGAAACATCCCAAAGCTCAGCTTCGGAAAGCTCATTGAAAGAACGCATTGCGGTCCCTTCTAGTCCCAATTTTGCCACGTTATAGGCTTGTACAGCCGAAAGGTGCTTCAGGGTAGCCGGGTCTTGAAAATTGGTTGGCCCCGGATCTAATCCCGCTGCCAAAATACCATCTCCTTTTCCTTCAGCTCCATGGCATGATTGACATTTTTCATTGTAAATCATCATACCAGACTTTAGAGAAGGCCATTTATCAGGCGAAACTTTTATAAGGCCCATTGCTAAAATTGCGTTCTTAATATTCTTGGTTTGAGCGTCAATCAACGATTGATCAGATTTATTTTGAATCAAATCACGCAAGTTTACCAAACCATCCTTCAAAACCGTAAAATTAGGATTGTTGACCTGTGGAACTAAATTCTCATGATAGCTAATGCAAGTTTGGGTAAATTCAGAAATCTCTTCAAATTCAGCATCATTGATTATCTTGCCATTTTCTACAGCACCATCATAATCTTTTGCGATATAATCTAACAAAGTAATCAAGGTCCTAGCCTCTTTTTCATTCACTACAGTTTGTGCTGGAGCGATTAATGGATTTACTAATAACAGAATAATTAATAAAAGCGTGTTTCGTGAAAAGTACATGTATAACATTTAAGCAATGGAATAATTTGATAACAAAGGTATAAAATTATTCTATTTAGAAGCTTTCTAGTTAAGAAGAATTTACCGATGCTTTAAATCTTAAGCGCCTTTGGAAGGGAATTATGGGGGATTCTCTAATGAAAAATCGTTCTAGGGAATAGATTGTAATAATTCTCTAAAAGAAAAAGGCCATAGGAAATAGAGTAAGTAAAAGAAAGTAAATTATTATCCTAAATATATTTGTTAGTCTAATCTAACTTATTAATTTTGTAGTTCAAACAACGGATTTGATCTATAAAATCGTATTAATCATGAGAAAATTTAAAGTTGCAATTCTGGCTTGTTGGGTCGGCTTATTTAGTCTACCTGCTATAGCACAGTCCGGGAAAATAGTGGGTGCGGTTACTGACTCTGAAGGGAAAAGTATCGAAGCGGCAACAGTAACCATACGAGAGTTAAATGTAAGCGTAAAAACAGATCATAACGGACTTTATCAATTAACCGATATTCCCTTCGGGAGCTGGCCATTAGAGGTGAGTTTTATTGGTTTTGGTTTTTACAAAGCTGACATTACTATTCATAACGAAGTGACTGAACATGATGCAATGTTAAGCCAAACTGATCATTCCCTAAATTCAGTGGTTATATCCGGCACAATGAAAGAGGCTTCTAAATTAGAAAGTCCCGTACCGGTAGAAGTATACACGTCTAAATTTTTTAAGGCCAATCCTACCCCTTCCCTATTTGAGGCCTTACAAAACATAAATGGTGTTCATCCACAAGTAAACTGCAGTGTCTGTAATACAGGAGATATTCATATTAATGGATTAGAGGGTCCTTATACAATGATCCTTATCGATGGCATGCCCATCGTTAGTGGTCTATCAACTGTTTATGGATTAAGCGGCATTCCCCAGTCGTTAATTGAACGCGTAGAAATAGTGAAAGGACCAGCCTCTACCTTATATGGAAGTGAGGCGGTAGGAGGATTAATAAATGTCATTACTAAAAAACCATCGACCGCGCCAGCTTTATCAGCCGATGTATTCGGTACCGATTGGCGGGAGATAAATGCAGACTTAGGCGCTAAGTTCAGCGCTGGAAAAAAAGTGCAATCCTTACTTGGAATAAACTACTTTAACTATCAAAATCCAATAGATAATAATAGTGATGGTTTTAGTGATTTAACGCTTCAAAACAGGATTTCTGTATTTAATAAATGGCATTTTGACCGAAAAGATATGCGAGTTCTCTCAATGGCCGGGCGCTACGTCTCTGAAAACCGCTGGGGAGGAGAAATGGGGTGGACGAAAAAGGAAAGGGGCGGAAATGAGATTTATGCAGAAAGTATTTATACCAAGCGCTGGGAGCTGTTCGGCGTCTATCAGTTACCTGTAAAAGAGCAAATCTTCTTTCAGTTCAGTACCAATGGCCATAACCATGACAGCTATTACGGCGACCAACCCTATATGGCTGATCAATACATTGCATTTGGACAGCTTACTTGGAATAAACCGATAAAAAATCATGATTTCGTCACAGGCTTATCCTACAGATATACTTATTATGATGACAATACCCCTGTAACAGCATCATTTATAGATCCCCATAAGAACAAGCCCTCTCACAGTAATTTGCCAGGTGTCTTCGTCCAAGATGAAATCAGCTTTAACGATAATAACAAACTATTATTGGGGATGCGGTATGACTATAACTCCGTTCATGGAAGTGTCTTTACCCCTCGTATTAATTATAAATGGAATTCAAAAAATAGACATAATGTATTGCGGTTAAGTCTCGGAAACGGCTATCGCGTTGCCAATGTTTTTACTGAAGACCACGCTGCGCTGACTGGCGCTCGAGAGGTCGTATTTTTAAATGATCTCAAGCCCGAAACTTCATGGAATGGCAACCTTAATTTCGTTAAAAATGTATTTGTCGCTAATGGTGTATTCATTGGCATCGATGCCTCTGCTTTTTATACGTATTTCGACAATAAGATTATTGCGGACCACGAGACTGACGTCAATAAAATAATTTATGATAATCTAGATGGACATGCAATATCAAAAGGAGTTTCGGTAAATTTTGACATCGCTTTTAATAACGGCTTAAAGTTGTTGCTAGGTGCTACCGCGATGGATGTTTATAGCAAGAACAACGGGAAAAAAACAAGGCAATTATTCACCGAAAAATTCACAGGAGTATGGAATATTGGCTATACGGTTAAAAAACTAGGACTAACGCTGGATTATACGGGCAATATTTATGGATCCATGCGTTTGCCATTGTTAAGTGAAACTGATCCCCGGAAAGAATATTCCCCTTGGTGGAGCATCCAAAATATACAAGTTGCCAAGACCATTAATAGTGCCTTTGAAATTTATGGCGGCGTAAAAAATCTTTTAAATTGGACACCCAATAAAGGCAATCCGTTTATTATCGCCCGTACAAACGATCCTTTCGACAAAAATGTTCAATTTGGCGGAAACGGCCAAGCGCTTGTAACGGCCGATAATCCTTACGGTTTAACGTTCGATCCAGATTATATTTACGCTTCCAATCAAGGTGTTCGAGGATTTATTGGAATACGTTACACCCTATATTAGCTAAAAATATTTACTAAGGCAAAACGCTTCGTCCTTGGACAAAGCGTTTCCATTGTGAGGAAATGGCAATCTTTGTTGGTTCTGTAAAAAAAAAATCATGAAAGCTTAATCAGAGAAATAAGATAATTCTGTATATTCGAGGTTAAAGAAAACAAAAAATCATAGAAAATGTAAATTCTTAAACAACATTAGATATGAACAATAAACTAACTGCTCATGCAGCCATCCAAATTCAAAAATCTCCTGAAGACATTTTTGAAGCAATCGTAAACCCAGAGAAAATGCAACGATATTTTGCTCTTGGTTCAAGCACTTTAGTTAGTGGAAAGACTGTTGAATGGTGGTTCCCTGAGTTTCCAGATCGCTTTCCCGTTGTTGTCAAAGAGCTTATACCTTTTCGAATATTTCTTTTGACTGGAGTGGAGGAATTAGCGATATGCTTGTAGAAATTAAACTTGAAGTCCAAAATGATGGATCTACCGTAGTCCGCGTAAATGAGCACCAAATGGATTTTACACCTGAAGGTGTGAAGAAAGCTCTTCAACAAACCGAAGGTTGGGCGAATTTCTTGGCTTGCCTCAAAGCATATTTAGAATATGGGATACAACTACGCACGGGTGCATTCGATTTTATGAAATCTTCTTCTTAAACATACATCGTCCCCTATGGCTAAAAACAAAACTACTTATACAACTGAAAGTGTTACTGAGTTTATAGATCAGGTAGAAAATAAACAAAAACATGCCGACAGCCTTCGTTTGATAGAATTAATGCAGCAGGTTAGCAATGAAAAACCTAAAATGTGGGGGCCCTCAATCATTGGCTTTGGTAATTACAGTTATCAATATGCAAGTGGCCATAATGGCGAAGCCCCAGTTCTTGGTTTTTCACCTCGTAAAGCCGCTATCTCCCTCTATGTATTTTCGGGTGGTCCAGGTCAGGAAGACCTACTTAAAGACTTAGGAAAGTTTACCATGGGGAAAGCATGTATATATATAAAAAAGTTGTCGGACATTAATGAAGGCGTATTAGTATCTTTAATGCAAAGCTCTTTATCTTATTTGAGTTCGACCTATCAAAGAATATAATCAAAAATAACATCCTTCGTGCAATGAGTCAAACCTTAGCCACAATAGAACAATATATAGAGAGCTTTGACAGTGAAAAGCAACCCATATTATGGGAAATTCTGAATACTATACGTGAAGTAGCACCACCTGAGGCTGTTGAGACTATTAGCTATAAGATGCCAACCGTTCGATATAATGGCAATTTAATCCACTTTGCTTTATTTAAAAACCACCTCGGGGTGTATCCTGGCCCAGATGCTATCAACCATTTCGCAGCTGATTTACAAAATTACGCGACAAGTAAAGGTACTATACAATTTCCATTAGATAAACCTCTTCCTACAAAGCTGATCGAAGATATAGTGCTCTATAATGTTGATAAATTAAAGGATAAGAAAGGTGGAAACTGGGATCAATATCGTAGTCATTGGAATTTGGCCGAGGAGCTGATGCAGCAAATCATTGTACAGACTTCATTAAAAAAAGAATTCAAATGGGGTACGGATGTATATACTTTTCAAGGAAAAAATGTAGTGGCTTGGCGCGGTTTCAAATCCTTTTTCTCCATTTGGTTCTACAACGGTGTTTTTTTAGAAGACAAAGAAAACGTGTTGGTAGCTGCGTCTGAAGGGAAAACTAAATCTCTCCGGCAGTGGCGCTTCACACATGCTGAAGATATGGACGAAAAGAAAATTTTAGCCTATATCAATGAGTCCATCCAAACGATTAAAGACGGTAAGGTTCTTAAGCAAGAAAAAAGCACAGCAAAAGAAGTTGAAGGCATTTTAAAAATTGCTTTGGATAATGACAATCAACTTCATTCTGCATTTTATTCTCTGACGCCTGGGAAGAGAAAGGAATATATCGAATACATCGATGAGGCAAAGCAAGAGAAAACCAAACAAGCCAGGTTACAAAAAATTACTACGCTCATTCTGCAAGGAAAAGGGCTCCATGATCAATACAAAAGATAAGCACGCTTCACGAAGTAGATAGCTAACTTATTTTAAGCACACAAATACTTAGTCCTACATTTTTTTATTTCCTTCATAATAGATCATCCAATAAATGCCATATTTATCCTGCAGAGACGCATATTGCTCGGCAAAGAATGTTTCACCCAAATCCATTTCTAATTTCTGAGCATCCTTCGCCAATGCATCAAAATATTGCCGTGCTTCTTCTACAGAAGCCACATCAAGCATAATATAGGTGCTATTGCCCTGCGATAATTTGTGTCCAAAACCTTCGATAACATCCGAACCCATTAACATGGTGTTCTCATCAATATGGATAGCGGTATGCATCACTTTATTTTTGTCACCTTCAGATAAAGGTGGCATATTTGGTGCGGGAGGAATGTCGCTATATCGGTATATACCAGCATTAGCGGCCTTAAATACAGTTCCATAAAACTGAAAAGCTTCTTCACAATTTCCATTAAAATTTAAATATACATGAATTTTTGCCATGACTGTTTTTGTTTATATAGGATAATATCATTATTGAAGATATTGTTTGGAATAATGTTAATATTAACCATTTATCCCTTTATCAAAGGTTCCTTTGGCAAAAATGGAAATGATCATCCCTGGGTATCCAAAGACTAGGTGGCCAAAATAAAATCCCTGAGCACATCTACAATTCATAACAAAAATTATTCTAAGTTTACAACAAAAAACAGTCCCTTTGCTTTCATGAAAGATAAACGAATAAATCACATCATTACTATAGGCTTTGCACTTTTTGCTATGTTCTTTGGTGCTGGCAACCTATTGCTTCCCCCATTTATTGGCCTTCAAGTTTCAGATTCCTGGTTTTGGACGACTATAGGCTTTATGATCACAGCAATCATCATCCCTTTTCTAGGAATCATTTCGGTCGTGGTTTCCGGTGAAAATTTTACCGATTTAGGAAGGCGCGTCAATAAACATATAGGTGTTGTGATAGGCGTTATCATTATGTTAGGCATAGGGCCACTAATCGCCATTCCTCGTACAGCTGCAACTACTTTTGAAGTCGGAATTTTGCCACATTTCCCTACGTTTAGTCCGATACTTGCTTCAATTGCTTTCTTTATAATAACTGGCCTTTTTTCGCTATCCTCTTCAAAAGTTGTCGATTTAATTGGGAATTATTTAACCCCTTTTTTGATTCTCATTCTTTTTTGCTTAATCATTGTAGGATTAATAAATTCGACCGAACCTCCGTTTACTGATCGATTTACAAATGTAGATGCCTTTGTATTAGGCTTTGAAGAAGGATACCAAACCTTAGATGTATTAGCCTCGGTGATTTTTGCTGGCATAATTATTTCAGCTGCAAAAATGAAAGGTTATAAAACGACAAAACAGAAAAATGAAATCGTAATCGCTTCAGGCTTGCTTGCAGCCCTATTTTTGCTTTTTATTTACGGCGGTCTGGTCTATTTAGGTGCTACTTCAGGACACGAATGGTCAGAAAATACAAGAAGGGCTCCCCTACTTCTCCATATTTCAACTATTCAATTAGGTGTATATGGAACTTTCGCAATGGCACTTTGTATCGCCTTAGCTTGTTTAACCACGGCAGTTGCATTGACAAGTGCTGTCGGAACCTTTTTTAGTAAGTTGTTCAACAATGCAGTCGGATATAAAACCATTATCATTATTTGCTGCGTCATATCATCCGTTCTTGCTGTCACTGGAGTTGATAATATTATTGCATATGCCTATCCCTTTTTAGCTTTTGTTTACCCGATAGTCATTACCCTAGTTCTCTATGTCGTTATTTTCGGGAAGTATATTAAACAAAGCGGTCCTTTTATTGGTGCTCTTTTAGGAACATCCTTAATTGCTTTTGTAGGATTACTGAATAATTTCGATATCAATATAAACAGTTTGGATAAACTAATTGAAAAAATCCCACTAGCAAGTTATGATTTAGCTTGGATACTACCATCATTCGTGCTTTTTGTGTTATTTTTCATGATAGAGAAGCTTAAGGGTAATAAGTCCGAAGCTTGAAATTAGATCCATCCCGCTTAAAATTACCAAAGCCTTAGATTTTTCTGAGGCTTTTCTGTACACGAAAATGCACATTTTTATCATGATTGGCTGCTTCTTTAAGAATGATGGCGCTTAATCCACTATTTTTCAAACAAAGCAATTAATAGTCTGTTATTGTCAAAAAAACTATTTAAGATGGACGATAAAAGTAAAAGAGGCGGCTCGGACAGAAAAAGGATTGATGTACATGATCAATATGAATTACGGGGATGGTCAAAAAAATTTGGTATCTCAGGTGATGAGCTTAAAAAAGCAGTAGAAGCAGTCGGCACCTACGCTAAAGACGTAGAAGAGTATTTGAAAAAGTGAAGAATAGCAAATCTTAACCTTTCAACAGTTTCCTGAAGCTGTTCGTCAGACCTTTCTTTATTTGTCATTTTTCCTACAAAATCCCCTTTCGCTAGGCATTGGCTACGTCCGTATTGGACTTGTATAGTCCCACAAGCATATATTCCACAAGTATCTGACGTCATCAAACATGTTTCGTAACCTCCTTCCGATTTTGAATGAATTAGTCCCACTTTTCAAAGCTCATATCCTAAGTTTGTAATTTTGATTTGAAAAAGAATATTAAAGATATATGAAACCAATTTTTGAAGACATCCCTTTAATAAGAAATGATGAAAAAAAACGGTTCGAAATTGAAGTAAACGGAAAATATGCATTCATCGACTTTAATATATTTGGCAGCCAAATCGCACTAAAACATACAGAAACCGAACCTGAGTTGGCAGGTACGGGTGCAGCGAGTGCCGTAATTGAAAAGACGTTACATTATCTCGAAAACCATAATTTTACTTTACTACCCTTTTGTCCATTTGTATTCGCCTATATAAAAAAGCATCCGGACTGGAAACGTATTGTAAGTGAAAAATTTAAAGATTATGATAAACTCTGAGAAAATAATATAGCCCAATAAAATCATATGAAACAATAAACACGTTGACATTTTCCACTTTTTGCAAACAGAAGCATTTCACATCGTTATACTCGGTTGTGAGTTTAGCGAACTCATGATGGTTTCAGTTAAAGGGTTATTAATTGTTTGCTTTGACTGCATCGCTATATGTTTTCAAAGCTCTTTTTCTTGCGAAACTATGTTCCACGATTGGCTTCGGGTAGTTTTCTGTTCCGAATTTCGGGAAGCCATTTTTTGATGTATTCTAAGTTTTTATCAAATTTTTTAGTTTGAACAGATGGGTTAAACACCCTGAAATAAGGTGCAGCATCGCAACCCGAACCAGATGCCCATTGCCAGTTACCATTATTGGCCGACAAATCGTAATCATCCAACTTTTGCGCAAAATAAGCTTCGCCCCAACGCCAATCTATCAGTAAATGCTTGCACAAAAAACTTGCTGCAATCATCCGTACCCTATTGTGCATATAACCTGTTTGGTTCAACTGTCGCATTCCTGCATCTACAATCGGATAGCCTGTTCTCCCTTCGCACCATCGATCAAATTCTTGCTCCTTGTTTCGCCATTTGATATTATCGTATTTTGATTTGAAAGAGTGATCGACCACCTTAGGGAAATGATACAAAATTTGCATAAAAAATTCTCGCCAAATCAATTCATTTAACCACGTTTGATTATGTTTCAATGCAAAAGCTACGCACTTCCGAATGCTGATTGTGCCAAATCGAAGAGCGATGCCCAACAGCGTTGTGCGTTGCATTGCAGGATAATCTCTAAATTTATCATATTCATCAATGATTGAAGCATCTAATTTAGGGGTTTCAAAAGTCATGTCTGTTTTTTCAAAACCGATATCGTTCATAGAATGAATTTCAGTAAACTCTTGCCTGAAAAAATTATCATAATTCGGATTGAAGGACTTGTAATGTTCTTCCTTCAACAACTCTTTCCATTTTCTGGAATAAGGAGTATAAACCGTATAGGGGGTTCCGTCATTTTTTAAAACATCACTTTTGTCAAAAATCACTTGGTCTTTAAATGCACTAAACGAAATTTGCTTTTGTTTAAAAAACTCATAAATTTCTATATCTCTTTGAATAGCATATGGCTCATAGTCCCGATTGCAAAAAACAGTTTGAACAGCATATTTTTCTGAAAGCCTTTTGAAAATTTCAATCGGTTTTCCGTGAAATATGTTCAGACTTGTTTTTGACGGTTTTAGTTGGGTATTTATTTTGGAAAGAGCCTGATAAATATAATCCACTCTTCTATCTTTTTTATCCTCAAGCTTTCCTAAAATATTTTCATCGAAAATAAAAATGGGAAGAACCGGAAACCCTGAATCTAAGGCATGATACAAACCCACATTATCTTCTAAGCGCAAATCTCTACGAAACCAAAAAATGGAAACTTTACTTTTCATTCAAAAATGGATTATTTGTTAAATAGTTTTTCTAAAACGCCATAGCGGAAATCAAAGATGTGAGCAAGTTTCTTTTTCACAAAGAACCGATGTGCGATATTTCCTAAAATACCGAAAGGCAATTCATAATCTACGGTATCTTTAATTAACACACCGTTTTTATTGGGGATGAATTCGTGTAAGTGGTTCCAATATTTATAGGGCCCTTTTTCCTGAAAATCGGTAAAACTTCGGTTCAATTGCACCTGAGTGATGCGTGTTCTCCATTTCAACGGAATGTTCAGCAAAGGTGACACGGTATAATCAATAATCATTCCTTCGCAAATTTGATTATTTTCATAATCCGACAATACAGTAAACCCCATATCCTTAGGGGTTATTTTAGAAAGATTCATAGGAGACGAGAAAAAATGCCATCCTGTTTCAATATCGCAATTCAATTGTTGTTCTCTATATAATTGATATTTCACAACCTTAGTTTTTTATAAGCATTTCTATATTTTTTACACTATCTCTATCCCAATTTGATGACAGTTTTCCTTGATAATTCAGTATCCTGTTTAAAGTTTTGATTTATAACCTAAAAAACCGGAAGCATGTTTTTGGATAGATTGCAGAATAAATTTCAATTCCTAATTATCAGGTTGTTAGCTATTGCTAGACTTAAATGCTAAAATCGGCAATTCACATAACGAACTTTTAAAGCAATTTTAACAAATCCTAAAATAGATGTTGCTAAAAGGAACGTTTCTAAATAGAAATGAGATCGTGTAGTACTCATTTCATTGTTCTAGTTTTGTGAAAAATATTTAATCCCAATGAACATGTCGAAAACAAAACTTACAATAAACAACAACGGATCGGTAAAAATAGAAGGCGATTTTGAAATCGTAGATAGAAATGGGGATGCCTACGGATTGCAAGGAAGAACCGTACTTTCGATTTGTCGTTGTGGACTTTCAAAAAACAAACCATTTTGTGATGGTTCACACAATGGACATTTTGAGCATGAAGCCACTGCGTTCGATCTTCCACCAAGAAAAGTATAAGCACACTTATTAAATGTGCTGAGTAATGTTAGGAAAATCAAGGTACATTTTTTCGTGAAAACCGATAGCAGTCAATTTTAACTCTTTCAAGTCGATGCCCAATTTCTTAAGGTTTCGACTTGAAGTTTTGAATTCTTTTTTAGCAATTCGTAGTGTTTAGTAAGTACTCATCGCAATAAGTGCGCCCACGCCGTAGCATGAGGAAATAATCTTCAATAATTGCTAGACAAAAGCTTTCATATCTGGCTATTAGTCTCATAAGACTGATTAACAAACAATCCAACCTCCACTCCAACTAGACTTAGAGAAATTTTGGAATAAAAAGGTTTTGTATTAACTTTACTTGATCAACTTTGAACGGCGATGTTTAGAAATGTATGCACATATTTAAATGCAAGAGGAATACTTCTCGCTCCAGCCGATGTTGTAATGATTGCCTCTGTAACTAAACATCGAACATTCCCTAAACATTCCATTATCATGCAACAAGGCAAGATAGTCCGGAAATTGTTTTTCCTCAATCAGGGAATCGTACGTCTGTTCCGAATGAAAAATGGAAACGATTACACTTTGGGGTTTGCAACTGCAAATGATTTTATATCAACCCCATTGTACCTGTTAAATGGAGAATTGTCTTCCTGTGCTCTTGAAGCACTTACAGATATCGATGTGTTAGAATGGTCGAAATCCGATGTAGAAGCAATTAAAAATAAAGTATCTAAGGCCTATGATATCGAACAAGCTATCATGCACAGATTACTCACTTGGCTACAGGACTCACAGGTTGATGCTATTTGCTTAACAGCTGAAGAACGGTATAAGAAACTTCTTCGAGAACAACCTGAGCTTTTACAAATGATCCCGTTAAAATACATAGCTTCTTTTTTGGCAATCCATCAAGATAGTTTAAGCCGAATACGTAAACAGGTTGCACAGCGTTCATATTAAGTTTTCTGACATATGTCAGATTAGGCTATTGAGTGTCTGGCTAACTTTGTAGTATTTAAACTTTCTAAATATGAAAAAGCGATCTATACTCATTGTTGACTCTGATGAATCTCAGCGAAAACAAATAGGCGAATTATTAAAATCTTCTCCTTTCTTTTTTGTAATAGGCGATTGCTCAAATGTTATCGAAGCTATCAGAAATATTAATGCTCTGGAACCTCAGCTTATCCTGATGGATATAGATCTTCCCGGGGGATGCGGTTTTCGTGTCCTATCAGAGATCAACCACCTACCTGCCGTCATTTTTACAACGCATAGCGATACTCATGCTGTAAAAGCTTTTGAACATAATGCCATAGACTACTTGTTGAAACCCTTTCCGAATGAACGTTTAGAGATGGCTTTAGAAAAATATTTAAAATTTGATTCAGTTATGGATAATGGCAATTTTACAGCCAATGACCATAGAAATGGCTTGCCTAATCGTATCTTAGTCGAAAGTGGCAAACGACATGAGAGTATTTCTGTTGATGACATTACCCATTTTAAAGCTGACAAAGACTATACTTGGATACATACACTTGACAACAAGGCATACTTAAGTTCTTCAGGAATTGGAAGTATAGAACGTAGGTTAGACCCCAATCGTTTTATCCGGATACATCGTTCGTTTATTGTGAATATCGAACACATTATGGGATGCTATCGGGACATCACAAAATTATTTATTTCACTCCCAAATTGCATAGATATCAGTGTAGGACGTAATTATTTATCTACCATAAAAAAGATAATCTTTTAAATTGATTAAAAAAATAACATAATTACTAGTTAACATTACGGCTTAGTTGTGTTTCTTAAAAGATTTACCAAATTGTGCATAAACTCCCCCTCGAATACCGAAATTTGGTTCCAAATATGGGTGCCCTGCTACCCACCCTTTGGTTTTGGTCTCTACTGTAGTATATATTTTCCATGTACTATTTAAGGAATAGGCGGCACGAAGTCTAATCAATCCGCCTAGACGACCTTCTGTCGAATAAAAATCGTCAGGCTGCATCCAGAGCATAGCATTTGGATGAAATGTCCAATAATTATTATTATTTGATTTCTTTCTTATTTCAATACGCGGCAGCTCTACTTCAACACCAGGCAGAAACAGATTTTTATTACTATATCCATGCAAAGCCACCAAATATTCTTTACCCTTAAAGTCAACAAAAAAATCGGTTGTTAGATCATATCCAAAAGAGTTAAGGTAATGTCTTACTGCAAAATTGAAAGCGGTGTGCTTATTTATATTTATACGATTGATGCCTATCATAAACGGGGAGATGAAATTCAAATATTGCATATTTCCCATTTTTTTCAGGTAACTATATTCTTCAGACGTAAGGGAAGTAGTTTTAATGGCTCGATCAACTCCTACACCACTCGGGTGTATCCCTCTTTCTTCATAAGGTTCATTTGGCCGATGAAGATCGTATACCCACGGTGTAAAATCCCATCCCACAAAATCCCGCTCATTGATTGTTTGACCATGTGTATTCATGCTATCAATGCTCGCATTATAATCATGTTTTCTAAACTGATTAACATAGTCAATAGCATGCTTGGTCAACAATACATTCAACAGTATATTCGCATATTGAGACCGTTTATAAAAATTATCTTTTTGTAAGCCCCTTAAAAGTAATAGCTCACTCTCTATTCCTGCCGAAAAACTCCTAACTAATTCCTGTGGCGAATCTTTTTTAAATCTAATCAGATCATCATCACTAACTTTACTTACCGAACCATTGGCATACCCTCCATTAAAACGGTTATATGTTTCGTTATATGATGGAATACCTCTTGTTGTTAATCCATTACGATGGTATTCCTCATGCAACCATTGGGCAGAGAAAGCAACCCCATAATAGGTGAAAACATAATCTATTAATCCAGATGTCGCATTTGCAGCAATACGGTTGTAGACTTTACTACGTTTGGTATCTGGTTGAATAACCTTATGCCAAAATCGGTTATTTAGATAGTAGTTTACACTATGAATATCTTGGGTGATAGCCAATGATTGTTGCATCGAAAAGCTATTAAAAAACTGCCCCGTTTTACCTGATTCTAACATATAAGGAAAATCAAATATTGGCAAATCCAACTGCAAGGGATAAACCTGGGATGTGTCTTGCTTTTGGCCAAAGCTTTTAACGCATATGCTTAATATCATAATAATCAAGGAAATTACTATCGTAATCCTTCGTTTAAACATAGCGGTCCGGGACGAAATTCGATCATTATAGTTTAAGATGAATGATTGCTCTTTTGATCGCATGGCATTGATTTGTCTATTTTTTTATGACTAGCTAATATTCTTTGTTTGTAAAAACAGGATATTCAAAGTTAAAATTGTTGTTTTTAAGATATTCATGATTAAAAGTTTAATAGTTTTAACATTTTGCTATTTAATGGATTAATAGGTATTCGCAATTTTGAATTTGGCTTAAAGGCGAATAAATTCAACTCTTCTATTCTGAGCCATTCCTTCCTTGGTTTTATTGTCGCCAACAGGTTCTGTTTCACCTTTGCCAATTGCCTCTAAACGATTATCTGCAATTCCAAACTCAGACCTAAAGGAGTTTTTAATCGCTATTGCCCTTTGTTCACTTAATAATTGGTTAGTTTTTTCATCTCCTAAAGCGTCTGTATGTCCAATTATTTTGATTTTTATATCTGGGTTTTGTACCAATACATCACCTAAAAGCTTTAAGACTCCTAATGACTCTGATTTTATGACGGATGAGCCTAAGTCAAATAGAATTCCAGTCGTGCTGAAATGTCCTTCTGTAACTAGCTTATGTCTTGCATCCGCCAATCCTTTTGCGATCTTGATATTGCTAAAATAAACTCCAATTTGTTCATCAGAATAAGGACTGCTTGAGAGTTGGAAGAACAACTGATTATAAGTACCCTCTAAAGGAATAGCTTTGGGTATATCATACATTTTCTCACCATTTATCCAAATGCGAAGTCTTTCTTTTTGGATTTGCATAGCTACATGTACAACTCTTCCATACCAATTCTTTGCAGATGGAAGGAGTATAGTAGGGCTGTTAAAATATCTGGCATATTTTTTATAACTTTCTAATAAGGTATTGGCCCCGTTACTAAGTGGAGATACCTCTATGTAGAACGTTTTATCTCCCTTTGGATCCGAAAGCAAGTGATTGCCTGCTGGGTCTAGGGTACCGGAAGCAAGCAAACCAAAAAGAATGGATGGAGGTAGCCAGCCTTTAAAGTCAAACTGCAAAAAAGCATCAAATTCCACCGTAAAATCTGTGCCAAATGTCTTCTTGTTATCTGTAAGGTTTACTGTCTTTTGAGCGATTCGGAGCCACTGTCCATTCAATCCTTCGAGTTTCATAATGACTGAGTTGCCATTAGTATTCCATCCAGTAGGTAATTCACCTAATGATTCTGAAGAAAAATCGTTTGCATAAATAATAGAATCCCCTGGAATAAAATCATATTTACTGTAAGCCTTCATCATTGAGAGCTTCTCTGTAGTCCCAATCTTATCCTGTTTAATTGTTTCTTCTTCCGTTGACTTTTGTTCTCCCCTCGCAGCGTTAATGGCATTATCTATGCTTTTCGATACTTTTTTATCCGTTTGATCTAGAATTTTTTCGGTTGCCGATTGTTCTACTTTGCTTTTTATTTTTTTAAGAATTGATTGGGCCGAAACGTTGGAAAGGGGTATTATCAGCATCAATGGTAAAAAAAACTTGATAGCATAAACAATTCTAAATTTTGATTGTCTCATAATATTAATATTAATAAAAGTTTTTATCAAAGATATTAGGCCTCATCTCTATTAGATAAGACTTTCGACCAATCCAATATTCTGTACTACCAACTTATTATATAGTCGACGAAATATTGAGTCTTAAAAATAAAACGTTGATGTGGCTTTCTTTTTATAGACTGGTAGATCGGTTTATCGTCGATATTTATCTATTCATCGAAATTTTCCGAATTGGTTTTCTATTTGAACTATACTTGGGTTTTAAACACACAACATAATAAAGACAAAATAATACAAGATGAAAACAATGAAAAACATAAAGTATTACCTTTTACTGTTATGCCTTGGAGCGATGAGTCTATCAGTTTCAAGTTGCTCGGTACAAACAAATTATTCATCTAATGAAACTAAAAAAGAAACATTCATCAAGTTTACTTATTCATCGAAATCCTCTGAGCTAGTTTTTTATTTGCGATATACTTAAATCTAAAATATTCAACTTAATAAAACGATATATAGAATGAAAACAATAACAAGCTTAAAACGTAGAAGAAATGGCACTAGAGCTTGGAGGGCTTGAAGTCATCCGCTGGGATAACTCTTTTATTTCAAAGGCGCTCGAGATGAGCAATTTATTATTACCATTATTCCACCGTTTTTTGATCGTAACATAGTAACAAATATTGTCACTCAAATTTATCAGGTATGCTATAAGGAATGTCGAAAATAATGTTTAAAACACCAACTGCAATGTCATTTTCATTCACAGAAGAGCCATTTGAAATGATAATAAATGATAAATCTTGTTTTGGAAAATATCCAAATAAAGAGCTGAAACCATCTAAATGTCCCGTGTGCCCGTAGCTTACTTTTTCCTCGAATGGAAACTCGCCGATCCCCATCCCATATTCATCTTTAATTTCTACCATCATTTTTAAACTGGCTTTGGAAATGATCTTATTACTGAAAACCGCTTGCACAAAGTTAAGTACATCCACCGGTGTAGATACGACTGCCCCAGCGCCGGTGAATATTGCCACATCTGTTTCTGGTAGCAGTTTCCAAGTTTTGTCTAACTTGTAGGAATTTGCTTCGTTTTTCTGTACATCAATCTTGCTACCGAAATAGGTACTAGTTAATCTAAGGGGCTTTAAAATTTTGTTTTTAAGAATCTCGGAGAATGACTGTTTATATACTTGCTCCAATAAATAGGATAGCAATACATAATTTGAATTGCTATAACTAGCCTTTGAGTCTGGCGCAAAATCACTATCAGCATTCGAGATTAGCTTTAACATCTCTGCTCTGCTCTTGCCGCTAACACTGTAGGTCAAATATTCTTTGTCTTTAGTAAAGCTGTGGATACCGCTTCTGTGAGTCAGGAGGTGTCTTGGAGTAATTTTATGAGCATTCTTTATTTCAGGGAAGTACTTGTAGATCGGGTCATCTAGTCCAATCTTCCTTTCTTCGACAGCTTTTAGTACCAAAACAGCAGTATACGTCTTTGATATGGAAGCAATTCTGTATTTAGTACTATTATCCGATTTTTTAAAAGTTGCTATGTCTGAATAACCGATGTGTCTGGAATACGCAACCTTGCCGTTTTTTGAGATAGCAACGCTTCCCATAAAGTTATTACCTTTTTCAATTACATTAAATAGGCTATCAAGCTTAGCATTATAAAGATTTTGTGAATTTCCAGTGTAACTTAAGAACAAGAAAATAGAAAGTATAACAATTTGTTTTAGCATGTTACTTAGACCACTTTTTTCTTTACATGTTACTCCTTTCCATAAGACACTGTACATTTAGGTCCTTTAGCGGAAGTAATCGAGGTGTGTTATTAACCAGAATCAGACCAAATGAATCAAAGATAATTTAAGCAGAGAATATAAAACGATTTTTTCTAATTTATGATATTCCCAAAAATAGGAGGAGGTTAGAAAGGGTTCAGTTTTTATAAAATATAAAATAATAAAGTAAAGATTATGAACAAATTAAGTTGGAAAATGTATTATATAATTAAATCAGATTTTTAAAATTTATAAGAATGGAAGAAACTAAACTGGTAATAGACTGGGCAAATTTACCGACCTATAACACCATTATGTCGCTGGCTGTAGGTGTTGCATTAATTTCGATTGCAAATACAGGACGCAACCTTGTACAACAAGTAAGACTTAATTATAAGGGCTGGAGTATGAATTTTGGCATTCTTGGCTGTATTCTGTTTATTACAGGTGCTCACATGACCCTGACCTGGCCATTGGGTGCAGCATTTCCATACGACAATATTATTTTTGGCGAGCCCTGCTTGGCCTTTGGAACCTTACTCTTATATGTCTCTTATTATTTTGCAAAAAATGAGGAATTACTAAAAACAAGTGAGACACCTTTAAAGCTGATCAGCACTCATTTTTCTTCGCTTAATATTTTTTTTTATGCACTAGGGTTGATGCTTACCGCCATTTTTTTTGCTGGAGTGGATTTTCAGTTTTTTGCTGCTCCAAAAGAAGAACCTATTTCAGGATATTTTTCCAAGTGGCCATGGCTTGAAGCCTGGGGTATGTCTCTAGTTTTCTTAGGCGTGGGTATAAACAGCGCCTTTACTGCAAGGTTCTTTTATAAAGCGGAGAAAGATAGCTATCGTATCAGCACAATAGACAAACTACTCTACATAGTGCTAAAAATCACAGGCGTCTTTTTGCTTCTTTTTGGGGCTTTGAATTATTACACGCATATTGGTTTAATCTTAAATACCATGAAATAAAATGACCAGTAAATCTGCCTATCCCGTTTGTTTCTCCCATGTTGGTATTACTGTGCCAGACCTGAATAAAGCCATTGAATTTTTCACTTCAGCGATGGGATGGTATCACCTTTCCGGACCTATTCATGTCGAAGAAAATGGATCCAGCGGATTGAGTGAAATATCACGCAAAATCTATGGTAAAGGATGGAGCGAGTTTTCTTTTGCTCATTTAGTTTCGGCGGATGGCATTGGTTTTGAAATGTTCCAGTTCCAACATAATCAGACAGAAAGGTCGCAAAACAATTCATTTGTGACCAGTATACATCATTTTTGCATCCAAGATCCAAATATTGAAGAGCGCATGGAGCGTATTGTTCAATTCGGCGGCAAACAGAAAACAGAAGTGATGGCGCTGGATCCTTCCGGTGAAAAACCATACAAAATGGTCTATATGGAAGACCCTTTTGGTAACCTTATTGAGATTTATTCTCATTCCTATATTCAGCATAATTCTTAATGCTGGTCGAAACTGCTTCGTATTTGATTAACTCATTTATTCTTTAGAGTTTAACAATGTAAAAGGCAAAAAAAGGTCAAGTCTGATGTTTTTAGACTAATTCCTAGAGGTGAGCCCGCAAAATACATGATCCAAATTCCTTATTAACCGATTTAAGAAGGCCTTCAAATCTATTTTCAATATTATCAGTCAATTATGAAAGTTCGGAAAAATCTGCAAGATAGGTAATATGTGACATTAATGACGTGAAACAGGTCCTGTCTGTGTTTTAGTGCATAGATTTGTAGTGTAACTTAAGAACATCAAAAGGATATGGAAACCAATAATATTTTTGAAAGGCTCCGAAGCGGAGAAACCGTTCCGGCAAATGACCCGCAAGCCTATAAAATGCGCGAGGCGGCATTCGCCACCCAAAAGCTGCTGCTAAAAATGAACAGTTCTGCCGATCCTGATGAAATCCGTAATCTGCTGAGCCAAATCACGGGCAGCGAAATCGACAAAAGTGTTGCGGTTTTTACGCCTCTATATATCAACTACGGCAAGCATACCCGGATCGGTAAAAATGTTTTCATCAATTTCGATTGTGTGTTCCTGGATATGGGCGGAATCACTATTGATGATAACGTACAGATTGCCCCAAAAGTTAGTTTATTGACAGAAGGCCATCCCATCGAGACCGAAAAACGGCAATCCCTTATTCCCAAACCTATCCATATCAAAAAAAATGCGTGGATCGGTGCCGGTGTGACCATTCTGCAAGGCGTCACCGTCGGCGAGAATTCAGTGGTAGCAGCTGGTGCGGTGGTCTCTAAAGACGTTCCAGATAATGTAATTGTAGGAGGCATTCCGGCAAAAATTCTTAAAACAATTTAACAAGAAATAAAATGAAACAGATTATAGCAACCGTAATTCTGTTCTTGATGGCAGGGCACATGCGTCGTTTGTGATCCCGCTGGGATTTTTGGCACCCCACATCCCTTTCGCACAGGCCGCCAAGAGCTTCGCTGAGTTCGAACCCAGGTTCTCATCCCAATGGGCTAAAACAAAAAAAGCCTCACATTTCTGTGAAGCTTTTTTCTGTGATCCCGCTGGGATTCGAACCCAGGACCCATACATTAAAAGTGTATTGCTCTACCAGCTGAGCTACGGAATCGTGTTATTTTTTCCCTTTCTTTTCTTGAAAGTGTTGCAAAGATAGAATTCTAAACCATTCGATCCAACAATATTTAAAGATAATTTCACTTTATTCTTTAACCCTCTAAGTCTCAATCAGAAATATTGTTTTCAAAAACACTCTCTCCATCTATTACAGTGCGTAAAACCTTAATGTCTCTCAATTTGTCATTATCCGCTTTCATGATGTCATCATTTAGAATCACAAAGTCGGCCGCTTTTCCTTTTTCGATACTTCCACGGGTATCCTCTTCAAAACTGGCAAAGGCCGCCCAGATAGTCATTCCTCGTAATGCATCTATCCTACTGATAGCGTTCTCTGGATTAAAGCCTCCTTTCGGATAACCTTTAGCGTCTACGCGAGCAACCGCCGCATGAAAACCATATAAGGGATTGAAATGTTCTACAGGAAAGTCACTTCCTAAAGCCAATATTCCGGATTCATCTAATAATTTCTTATAAGCATAGGCCCCTTTTATCCGCTCTGGCCCTAATCGAGCTTCAGCCCAATACATATCAGAAGTAGCATGTGTAGGTTGTACAGAGGGAATAATCGAAAATTTAGCGAATTTGTAAAAATCAGAAGGGTTGATAACTTGCGCATGCTCTATTCGCCAACGGCGGTCGTTATTCCCCTTCAAATATTTGCCATAGGTATCTAATACGATCCTGTTGGCAGAATCCCCTATTGCATGCGTATTTGCTTGAAAAGCACTTTCAGCAATACGACCAATAGAAGCATCTAAAGTTTCAGGAGAATTCAATAAAAACCCTTTTGTATTTGCGTCTGAATAATTTTCCAATAAACAAGCACCACGAGAACCTAATGCGCCATCACCCATAACTTTAAAAGAACGTACAGTAAGTTTATCACTTTTATAAATTCCTTCTTTTAAATAATGATCCAAATTCTCCGGACTCAAGGCTACCATGGCGTAATCTCTAATTTTCAATACACCTTCACCATAGAGTTTTTTCAAAAAATCAATTTGCTTACGCCCTAAACCCGCATCAACGATGGTGGTAAGCCCTACAGACAAACAGGAGTCTTGAGCTTTAATTAACATACGCTTCCAATCTTCCTCGGATGACTCAGGAAGACTATTCCCAATTAAATCCATCGCATTATCGATGAGAACACCGGTAAGCTTCCCTCCTTCTTCATGCATTAAACCTCCTTCAACTTCTCGAGCCGTCTTTATTCCTGCAATTTCAAAGGCTTTTGAATTAACTACGGCTGCATGACCATCCACCCGAACTAAATAAACCGGAACGTCAGGAAAAGCTTTGTCTAGCTGCTCTTTATTTGGGAAAGCTTTATTTGGCCATAAATTTTGGTCCCAACCTCTTCCTATTAACCATTGACGGTCAGGGTTCTCTTTACGGAACGCCTTCAATCTGTCCACAATTTCCTCAAAAGAGGTAGCTCCGAACAAGGATGCTTCATCTAAAACATTTCCCAATCCGAAAAAATGTGCATGGGCATCATAAAAACCTGGGTAAATCGCTTTCCCACCAGCATCTATTACATTTTTAGCCTCGTAATTATTTAAAATGTTTTGATCACTCCCAATTTCTAGAAACTTTCCATCTTTTATAGCAAAAGCTTCTGCAACGGCAAATAAGGTATCCACCGTATAAACAATGCCGTTATGTACAATCATATCGGCAGATTTCTTGGTGGTACAGGAATTAAGCATAAGTGCCACCAGGCCAACACTAAAAAAATAGATCAATTTATTCATTTTATTTCTGATAGTTAAGAATGAGTTTAATTTCATAAAAATAAAAATTAATTAGGTATTCCAGCACTTATCATTCGATCCGCACCATGCATATCTTGATGAATTTTCACTTCTATAAATCCCAACTTCACTAGATGTGCTTTTAATTCCTTGCTAAAGCGTCGATTTATCTCGAAATACAGTTTACCTCCTTTACATAAATGTATTTTAGCAAAATCAGCGATTGCCTCATAAAACAACAAAGGCTTTTCCTCAGGTATAAATAAAGCAAGATGTGGTTCATGATCCAATACATTTACCGCCATCATTGACTTTTCTGAAGGTGTAATGTAAGGCGGATTGCTAACAATAATATCAAATTCTTGATCAGGAAATAAATGTTCAGCATGAAGAATATCTGCTTCCACAAACCTAATTGCGCAGTTTTCATTCTCCGCATTGATGGTCGCAACCTTTAATGCATCAGGAGAAATATCAAGCGCCGACACTTCGGACTGCGGCAGTTGCTTCTTAATTGCAATAGGAATACATCCACTTCCTGTACCGATATCTAAGATTTTAGGCCTTCTATTACGGTTTTCCTTTAGAATCAGCGCCACAAGTTCTTCCGTCTCTGGTCTTGGGACCAATACCCCTTCATTTACTTTCAACTTCATCCCATAAAACCAAGCATAGCCTAATACGTATTGAATGGGAATGCCTTTTTCTAAAGAAGATAGCATCACATCAAAGCTAGATCTCGCCTCATCATTTAATTCCATACTTTTTTGGAGAATGATTTCCGTTCTCGATAAAGCCAAAATCTCTCCAGCGCATAACAGAAAAATCTCCTTAATTTCCTGAGAATCATAAAGATGAACTAGACGTTTTGAAAACTCCTTTTCTACTTGCTTCAACATTAAAAATTAGCTAATTACAAAATATAAAGATACATATTTATCCTTTCTTATCTTTGCAAGATGCCGATGCAAGAAGTATATATGAAACGCTGCTTAGAGCTAGCGACATTAGGAATAAGCTCCGTTAGTCCAAATCCGATGGTTGGGGCAGTCATTGTCCATAATGAGGAAATCATTGGCGAAGGTTGGCATCAGAAATTTGGAGAGGCTCATGCTGAAGTAAATGCTGTAAACGACGCCTTTAGCAGACATAAAAATGCCGCTGAACGTTTAAAAGAAAGTACCATCTATGTTAGTTTAGAACCCTGCTCGTACCACGGTAAAACTCCCGCCTGCTCAGACCTGATCATTCATCATGGAATCCCTAACGTGGTTATAGCATGCCTAGATCCCAATGAAAAGGTAAACGGTCTTGGGGTAAAACGACTGGAAGCGGCAGGAATTAAAGTAAGTGTAGGTCTTTTAAAAGAGGAAGCCATTCACCTTAACCGTCGTTTTAATACCAGAATACAAAAGAAAAGACCTTATATTATTTTAAAATGGGCGGAAACAGCCGATGGATATTTTGCTCCTGCTGATGGCTCCCAACATTGGATATCGGGTATACAGGCCAAGCAGTTCACCCATCGTTGGCGAAGTGAAGAAGATGCAATATTGGTGGGAAAAAATACTGCACTGATTGATAACCCTGAACTAACCACCCGTTTATGGCCTGGCAAAAACCCTAAACGCATTGTCTTGGATAAAAATCTAGAACTTCCGTCAAACCTGCATCTTTTTGATCAAAAGGTTGAAACTGTGGTTTTAAACCTTAAAAAAACAGAATTAAAACCCAACTTAAAATACATTTCTCTAGAAAGTTTCGATTACTACCTTGCTGAAACTATTGCTTACCAACTTTACTTGCTAGACATACAATCAGTAATTATTGAGGGCGGAGCAAAAACCTTGGATCTCTTTATTAAGGCCGATCTATGGGATGAGGCCCGTGTATTTAAGTCCAAAAACTCATGGGGAAAGGGAATCCCTGCACCCGTTTTATTAAAATCCCCTAGCCTTAGCCAATCGCTGGGCAAAGATTCACTTACTACTTATTTTCGCTAATGCTATTTGTACTCATCTCTGTTATTTGCAGCGTTACAGTATCTGTAATTATCAAACTTGCCCGCCGCTATTCCATCAACGTCACACAGATGATCGCTTGGAATTACCCTGTAGCGGTCATCCTAAACTATCTTTTCTTCAAGCCTAAAGTTGAAATCGACGCTATTAATAACGAAAACTGGAAAATATACATCCTTCTAGGTCTTTTACTTCCCAGTATTTTCCTGGCCATTGCCGCTTCTATACGGTATACGGGAATAGTACGTACAGAAATTGCACAGCGTATTTCAATTTTAATTCCATTAATTGCGGCTTTCCTTATTTTTCACGAAAACCCTACTACCCAGTCCATTATCGGCATTTCTGTTGGAATAGCAGCGGTAATATGTTCCTTTAATTGGAAAGCCGATAGCAAAAAAGAAGCTGGCTATAAATACTTGCTTTATCCTCTCATTATCTTTTTCGGTATGGGAATCATCGATGTTCTCTTTAAGCAAGTTGCACAATTGGAAACGGCCTATACCACTTCCATATTCTTCATCTTCCTTATTGCTTTAAGCGTTTCCTTTCTTTATATTTTCGGAAGAGTAATCAGTAAAAAAGAGCGCTTTAGTTTAGGTTCCGCCATTTGGGGAATTTCTTTAGGCTTGTTTAATTTTGGGAACATTCTATTTTACATGAAGGCACATAAAGCGATACCAGATAATCCGTCGGTTGTCTTTACGGCAATGAATATTGGTGTAATCGCTTTGGGAGCATTGATAGGAATTCTGGTTTTCAGAGAAAAGCTTTCAAAATTAAATAAAATCGCTATACTGCTCGCTGTACTATCCATTCTAATTATTGCAGGAAATGAGTTTATTTGACGACACTTACAAAACGATAAAAAAGGCCTCAGAAGGTACGTTTAGAGATAAAGGAAGTAAGTTTATCGCCTATGCCTACCCTTTTCAAGATGAAAATGAACTAAAAGACCTTTTAGCTTCGGTAAAAAGTGAACACCCAAAGGCTCGTCACTGGTGCTATGCGTATCGATTGGGTCCAGACCGGACAGTCTTACGCGTGAATGACGATGGCGAACCTTCCGGCTCCGCTGGCCGTCCGATCCTAAACACTCTCCTATCAAACGACCTAACCGATATCATTGTCATCGTCGTGCGGTATTTTGGCGGTACATTATTAGGGATTCCGGGTTTAATCAATGCATACAAAAATGCTACCCAAGAAGCCATAGCTGTCGCCGAAATCATTGAAAAAACGCAAGAAGACGTTTATAAAATTGACTTTGATTACCTGCAAATGAATGATGTCATGCGCATTATCAAAGAAGAAAGCCTAGAAATCCTTAAACAAGACTTTGACAACCGCTGTTCCATCACATTTTCCGTCCGAAAACTGCATGTCAATCAGGTCGTCCATAAAATGGAGGGCATAGAAAACTCCAAATTGACGTATTTGAAGTGAGTTTCGTTTACAGATTCCACATCATTTTAAAACTAGCAGATTGTAGTTTATGAAAGTAAAAATAGGATGTCATTAATATGCCAAGCACAATAAGAGGGGAAAATGACGATGCTACTATCCCGTCTACTGCCAATAAACTAATCATTGCAAAAACAATGTCAAATGTAAAGCCTGCATAAGCCCACTCTTTTAAACGACTAGGAATTATAGGAACAATCAAGATCAAAGAGCCTATCACTTTAAAAACAACAAGTGCGGTCCCAAAATAATCAGGATATCCCAAATGCCTGATTCCTTCTTTTGCCATTTCCGTATGACCTGTCAACGCAGGCATTACACCTTGAAACAGGAAAAATATCCCTGTAGTAATCCAAAATATAATTTTTACTTTTTTCATTAGAATTAATTGTTTTTATTAATTAGCGTTTATAATTATTTGCATTAATGAGCGCGTTACTCTCGGTCACTATGCTTACAAGTTTTTTCAATCCAACAAAAACATTAAAAAGCCTTCATTTTTAATATATTTTTTCAGTACTTCTATATCCTTTGGATATTTTGCCTCAATTCTCAAAATATTATCACAGTCGCTTAAGTCAAAGTTTATCTTGCAGTGAGGCAAAATATAACCTAGATTTTCAATAACTTTTTTAGCTATTTTCTCATCTTCAATATTTGTTTTGAAAACTTTTATTAAAAAACCCATTGTGCTTTTTTAGATTTATGCGCTGTTTGGAATACTGTTGCAAAACTATCTAAGTATTCTTTTATTAAACTTGCCTTATGGCAAGAAATGAAATTATTCCGACGATTTATTCTTTCCGAACACTCTTGATTTCAATATTTACATAAAATATGATAATTAATTATTAATGTGTAGTTTAGTAAATAGACTATTTATTTAAATTTATCACATGAATATTCTAAACCATTTTTACAAAAGCTCTCTATTGACAGAGAAAGAGCTAATGCTAATAACGGAAAAGCACAAATTGGTAAGCATACCGAAAGGGCATTTTTTGTCAACAGAAGGGCAGTATGCAAAAGAATATTACTGTATCCAAACAGGCTTGGCAAGAACTTATGTGATCGATTTTAATGGAAATGACATCACCACCAGTTTTATAGGAGAAAATGAAATTGCTATTGATGTCGTATCCCTTTTCCATAGGCTGCCTGCAAAAGAAAACATGCAAGCTCTTACAGATATATCTGTTTGGAAAATCGAATTCGACGATTTTCAGGAGCTTTATCATCAGCTTCCTAATTTCAATGAATGGGGCAGAGCTTGGATGGCTCAGCAACTATTTGATTTTAAGCAAAAGTCCATAGCCATGATCACTCTTTCTGCCAAAGAAAGGTACATTCAAATGGTAGATAAATCCCCCCAACTTATCAAACATGCACCTTTAAAGCATATAGCATCCTATTTAGGTATCACCGATACTTCTTTAAGCAGGATCAGAAAAGAAATTATTGCAGATAGGATATTCGGCGTATAAGCAAGGTAATTAATTCATTTACATTTAAACGTTAGTCCATTCTTCGCTAATGCTGCCCGAAGCTTTGGGATAGAATTCGGCCCAAATCCGTGAAGCTTCAATAGTTCATCCTCACTTAAATTTGAAAGTTGATCTAAAGTCGTTATTCCTTGATTTTCTAAAGCCCGTCTTGCAGGTGCCGCTAGGATTGAAAAAAAACCGTCCTGTGGCTTACTTTCCTTTTCGCAAATTGGGCAAGTCGGACAATCACTGCTCTTGAAGTATTTATGTCCTTTTTCGCAAGTTCTTGCTGTTCGTTTACTCATTGACATTGCGTTCGCGTTGGGCTTTGAATGTTAGTGGTCATTTTTTTTCGTTTGTCGGTTCATAGTAAAGCATTACTGCACCACCACTAAAGGTTTTAGTCTTTATGAGTTTAAGAATCAGTTCTGTCGTTTATGTTTTCAAATAATGGCAAACCTGCTTCCTGCAATAACAGGGTAAACACAAAGTTGTAATTCATCAATCAAATTAAGTTTCATTAGCTGTATAATTAAACTCCGACTGCCAACTAAAATGTCTTTACCCGATTGTTGTTTGAGTTCTAAAACTTCTTCTTCAATAGGTTGATTTGACAATCTAGCACTGTCCCATTCTGTATTTTTCAGCGTATGCGAAAAGACAATTTTTGGAATTTTGTCTATAGCCATAGCAAAGTCATCCATTGATTTTTCACCTGAAGGATTTTTTACCAGAGTTTGCCAAAATTGCATAAGTTGATAGGTTATTCTGCCGTATAGAATCGCATCTGCGTCATTTATATAGTTCTGTATAATGTTGATGTATTTCTTCATCCGGTAGTCCTGCCGTATGATCGCAAAATCCGTCAAGTGTCATATTGATTGCTGCAATTATCTTTCTCATATCTGCCTTTAATTATTATTGACTGTTAATTATTGCGAATATCTTACAATGACCGCAAAAATTGCACTCCTCTTTCCACAGTGAAAAAACCGACCTTTTCCGGGGTGTAAGATTAAAATGTCCGTTTTGGTAACTTTATGCCTCATCTTGATATTTTGATCTTAGCACTTGGCCCAGTTTCTTTGGTGCAACTTCACAATATGCATTTATCAATGCGTCTATGAATAATTCATTTTTTACTCTCTGCATTTCGATAAGTGTCCAACCTTGTTTGCCCCATTTGTTCGGAACCGGATAAATTGACGATTTGCCGATGGAAGAAAAAACATCTTGGTCTATTTCTGATAGTTTAATCGAAGCTATTTTGTTTTTATCATCATAAGTTACAAATATCTTTTTCTTTACCCGGAAAGAAGTTTTTTCAAAATGAGGCTCCTCGGTTGTTTCGGGAAATGAGAGGGCTATTATTCTCAACTGTTCAATTGTCACCATGATTACATTTTACTGGAATTAAGTGCCAATTGTATATGGGCATAATGATGTCGTAGGTGCCAGGCGTTCATAGCAATCGCTTCCGCCTGTGAGATATAATATTTCCTTACAGGGTGATAATATCTTTTTTGTAATTGCTCTGGACTTAATGCACGCATCAGATAACAATAGCGTTTTGTAATGCCTTCCAGCATTTGCAGAGAATCCATTATGGGCGCAAATTTACCGTCGGCGGTATCCGCCCAGCCGTCCATTAAAATTACTGTGGTTTCATTTTCATTTTGTTCAGTTAATGCTCTTTTCATTCTTAAAAAAAACAGCATTTGAATGTCTGCCACATGGTGTACCAGTTGGCGAATATTCCAGCTCCCCGGGCGGTAAGCTTTCTCCAGATCAGCTTCAGATAATTTTCCTGTCAACTCAGTATACAATTCCTGAGCGGCTTCAATTTCCTTAATAAAATCTCCAATCTCTTCCGTAGAATAATTTTCTTTTTTTAGGAATGGCCCTATTGGAAATTTTAATTCCTCGAGCCTCCATTTCTCTACTATCTGTGAATTAAAACCTTCTCCTTCTTTAGGATTAGGTTCTCCTTTACCTATGGCTATCAAATTATAAAGACTTTTGTTGATATAGTTGCTCCAGGCTTCAAAACAGATTTGATAACATTCATATTCAGGAACCAGACCTTCATGGGTAAATTCCAGTTTCGTTTGGTCACCCTCGGTAGAAATGTCAAAAACAACTTTAGTGTCCTTCCATTCACTTTTATCGTCTATGAAACTAAAATGATTGTCCAATACATGCCAAACTACTTTTTTATCAGGCACCACTTCAATAAGTTTAATCTTACATAGATGAATATCCTTATAATGATAGAAAAACACGTCGTTGAGCTGATCGGTTCCGCCTTCAATATTCTCAGACCACCAGCCACGGACGTTATTTATGGCGTTGAAAACAGCCTTTGGGGCTTGGCTAACCAAAATAGCTGCAGTGTAATCTTGTTTGTCCATGATTATATTTTTTATTATATATGAATCGCCAAACAAAAATACCTAATTACTAAGCTATTATACTTGCCATAGGGCAAGAAATAAATTAAAAAGCATTCGCCCTTATTAATCGGGGCTATCCTTTTTCAACCATTCCTTATATTCTTTCAATTTTTTCTTTTCCTCTTCAGGGAGGACTGGATATTGAGGATTAATCTCTTGCAAAGCATCGACAATGATCTTCCCAATTGCTATTCGAGTAAACCATTTTTTATCTGCTGGAACAATAAACCATGGGCAATCTTCTGTACTCGTTGCTTCCATCGCCTCTTCATATACTTTCATATAATCGTTCCAACGCTCTCGCTCCGCTAAATCACCCGAGGAAAACTTCCAGTTTTTACTCTCATCGTTCATCCGTTCTAAAAAACGTTTCTTTTGTTCGTCCTCAGAAACATGCAAGAAGAACTTCAATATTTTCGTCCCGCTATTATGCAAAGCTTTTTCAAAATTACAAATGGCCTCGTACCGATTTTTCCAAAAGTGAGAACTTATGTCCTCCACTTTTTCAATATGAGGAATCCGCTCCTTCATGACGTATTCGGGATGAACTTTACAAACCAATACATATTCATAATGCGAACGATTATGGATGCCGATCCTCCCCCTTTCGGGCATCGCCTTATTGTGCCGCCAGAGAAAGTTATGCTCATAATCTTCGCTGCTTGGTTCTTTAAAGCTAAAAACCTGGCAACCCTGCGGATTGACCCCACTCATCACATGCTTAATTACACTATCCTTCCCTGCCGCGTCCATCGCCTGAAAAACTAGCAATAGGCTTTGCCTATCCTCTGCATACATCCGCTCTTGCAAAGTCTCTATCTGCTCTTGAAATTCTTTAAGGTGTTGATCACTGTCCCCCTTTTTCAAGTCGAGACTTTCATTGGTATCAAAATCCGCCAAATTAACTTTTTGGCCGGGAAGAACCCTGAATTTGTCGATCACCCTTTCCATATTAGATCATTAATTAACTACCGGCAAGAAAGAATACTCCTTTCCATAATACAGCATCTGATCAAAGAAGGACGTCGGATACTCTATTTTCACATCCGTTATCTCTTCGCCGTTCATTACCGCTACAAGCTTAGGCTGGATAAAGCCTTTATAAGGCTTCAAGTTCAATTTTGCAAAGCGCTCTAACACTTCTTTATGCAGATCGGGGTTCACCTTTACGCCATAAGTCTCCACTAAATTCTTACCGGCTTCAAAATCACCTTCCGACTTAATTCGTTGAATTTCTCTTAACAAATCCCCAAAAAGAACACGAAGTTTGTCGTAATCATTGATTTGAACATAGGTTTTGCCGTCTTTTTTCACAAACTCCACCACATTGTCCGCTTTTCCTTTCTCCAACACCCAATAGGCATTTAAGGCACGGTTACGCATATGGGATTCTTCAATATTTTCACCCAATTTTAAACGCGTCAATTGAGTCATCAAACCGTTCATCATGTATTGGTCGTATTCGGCCTTACCCACCTCTATGCTAGGCATCACCCCTATCTCAACCAGTTTTGGATCAATTGCGTAATACAATGCCACTAAATCAGCACGAGCCTCTTCTAAAGTAGAAGCGTAGCTTTTCAAGGTTTTATCGGGCGTACCAACACCCGGATTAATTTGTCCAGAAGCATGCCCAATACATTCATGCATATCCGTATTCAAATCATCTGCTAAATTGCCGTATTTCTTTAATCGATCTACAATATCTTTATTTAATGCAAACTCATCAAAAAGGCCACTACCTGCGTTTGATGTGTTATAAGCGTGAACAATATTGCTTAAAGAAACCGATTTCGATCCATGTTCTTTCCGAATCCAATCTGAATTGGGAAGGTTAATTCCTATGGGAGTAGCCGGTGCCGCATCCCCTGATTCTACAATTACCGTGATGGCTTTTGCTGTAATTCCCTTCACCACCTTTTTCTTGTGCTGTGGCAGTAAAGGAGAATTATCTTCAAACCATTGCGCCTCTTTCGCGATAGCCTCAATCCTTTTTGATGTTTCCATATCTTTTAGGGACAGCACACTTTCGAAGCTTCCTTTTTTCCCGATAGCATCATTATATACTTCGATAAATCCAATATTGATATCAATACGGCTGGCTGTATCCGCTACCCAAGCAACATTATATTCATCCCATTTATGAAGGTCTCCTGTCTGAAAATATTCAGATAATAGACTAAGTGCTTTCTTCTGTTGATCGTTCTCCGCAACGGTAGTAGCTTTATTCAACCAATAAACCACTCTCTCAAGGGCAGCGCCATACATGCCGCCTACCTTGTAAGTTTTTTCTACAATTTTACCGTTGTCCTTCATCAATTTGCTATTCAACCCCCACTCAGGCTCGTGGTCGCTCTGCGGGAACAAGGCTGTATTTCCATAATAGCTATCCACTTCTTCATGAGTGATTTTTTCATAAAAATTATTTGAAGAATTTACCACATTGTCCACCCCAGCGCTTAAATCAACCATTCTAGGCTGAAAGTTTAGATCATAAATAATGGGCTTTATTCTTTTCCAAAATGACTCTTTGCTTTCACCAGCTTCTAAAGGCAATAAATTTTCGTCAGTATTTTGGATCAACTCTGCAAAATAGTCGAAAGAACATGCGGGCATGAATTTCTCTTTTCCATAATGGTGATAATTTCCCGTGCTGAACCAGACACGACCTGCATATTCATGAAACAAGTTCCAATCCTCGGAAGTTCTATTGCCTTTATAGGAATTAAAAATAGCTTCTATCGTTTTCCTTAGCGTCAAGCCGTATCGATTGGCCTGATCATAATAAATATCTCGGCCGCTTAAAGAAGCCTCGTATAAATAATAGGCCAACTGTTTTTGCTGTAGGCTTAACTCATCAAAGCCAGGCACCTGGTAACGAAGTATCTGCAAATCGGCAAAAGCCTCTGCATTTACCTGAAAGCTTGTGTCTGGAGTATTGGGTTTAGATTGTTGTGCATTCATATTTTGTTGACATGCAGTCAGACTGCCTATAACGATGATAAAGGCGGATAATTTTGTATAAAATTTCATATTGGACTAAGTTTACTTTTCACAAATTGTTTGTTTAAGCTGCGTATTTTTAAATTTCGCTTTGCTTTTCATCTTTGTTCGTGAGTTCAATCTCCTGTTGGTTCAGAAAGAGATGCTCTTTCAAACTTAGATAAATTTTCTGTAAATAATGGTTTGCAATTAAAAACAGCCTGTATCAACGCCAGCCGTCTTTATCATTATATTTCTACATCTTGCCAGCAAATATAGGTTTGAAAAGTATTCGCGAAGTATTTTGACACGCTATGACACAAATTGGCGCGCCATGACACGACTTGGGACGAAATTATTGGATTTACAAACGTTGTGTATCGTTCCTGAAATAACTATACACCAAACCCAGTGTATGAAATCAGGAAAAGAGACCTCCGCAGTTGAGGTCAAGAGAAAAAAGAACGTCTATTATGACAAGCGTTTGATCAAGAAAGCCGTTGAAGCGGTTGAAGCGGATGTGCCGCGCTCGGAACTGTGTTCCCTTTACGGCATGAGCATAAAGACGCTTTCATATTGGATGCAGAAATACGGCTCTCCGGCCTACCATGCCTCAAAAAAGAAGATCTGGAAAGACTCCGAGAGACGCAGTGTCCTGCGTGCGATCGATTCGGGCATGAGCCTGAAAGAAGCCCAGGTTGCCTTCGGCGTGCATCCGGTCACAATAAAGGGCTGGATTCGCAAATCCCTCAATAATGACGATCTTGCAGGCAGCAATCCCATTGTTATGCCGAAAAAACCAACCGATGCAGTGACAAGCGATGAGGTAAGGGCCCTCCAAAAGGCCCTTGCCGAAGCAGAGCTCAAGATCGCCGGACTGAACACGCTGATCGACATTGCCGAAGATCAACTGAAAATCGACATCAGAAAAAAGTCTGGTGCCAAGCGGTCATCAAAATGAAACAGGACTTTCCCTTTCAGGGGATAGGGAACCTGTGCAGACTGTTTGGCAGGACACGGCATGCCTATTACGACCGGCAATGGCGGGTATCGGACCATGGACTGAAGGACGAGATCGTGCTACAGAACGTACTGAACATCAGAAAGGAGCTCCCAAGACTGGGCACGCTCAAGCTGCACATGAAGTTGAAGGCCCCGCTGGAAAGCCATGGCATCAAGATCGGCAGGGATTATCTTTTTGATCTGATGCGAGGCCACAACCTGCAGATCAGGGCGCGAAGACGGAATACGGTCACTACTGACTCGCGTCATTGGATGCACAAATATGCGAACCTGGTCAAAGATCTTGTTGTTTACCGCCCCGAGCAGATATGGGTGAGCGATATCACGTATATCCGTTTGCGGGACAGGTGGGGCTACCTGAGCCTGGTCACAGATGCCTATTCCAGGCAGATCATGGGCTTTTCTTTCCGGACCGACCTTTCTGCAAAAGGGTGTGTAGATGCGTTGGAAATGGCACTGAAAAGCCGCCTGTATCCCAACTCCGAACTGATCCACCACTCCGACAGGGGATCGCAGTATTGCAGCAGGACCTATGTGGATATCCTGTTGGGCAACAAAATAGGTATCAGCATGACGGAGAACGGCGACCCCTACGAAAACGCCTTGGCCGAGAGGGTCAACAGGACCATCAAGTCGGAGTTCGAACTGTATTCCTCAAGGAAAGGCCAGAAGGAAACAGCAAACAAAATAAGGGCAAGCATCGATGCGTACAATGAATCAAGGCCACACAGCAGTATTGACTTCCTTACACCAGAACAGGCTCACCAGTGCTCAGGGCCACTAAAAAAGCATTGGAAAAGCAAAACTGAAAGAAGAAAAAATAAAGTGTGTATAACCGGATTAGAATTACCAGATTTGTATGTATAGTAAATCCAGAATTAAAAAGACCATCTGTATAGACAAGTCAGGAACAACAAAGAACAATGTATAACCAAATCAGTATTTATCCATAAATCTGTATAGCCATATCAGGACGATACATTGCCAACAATTTCTCAAAATTTCTTCGAGGGCGCTTGAGAGCCGCTTTAAGGGCGCGTTAGAGATCGCTTAGGGATTGTTTACCCCTTGGTATCCCTTTCTTCGACAAAGGCCTAAAGAGCCTCGAACAAAGGGTAAACAAAGGGATACGCGGACTAAAAGGATCTCTAAGGCGCTTCTCACGCCGCTCTAAAGGACCCTTGATGAAGTATTTTATTTTAGACTTTCATTTTCACCATTTCGCGAGTTGAATACTCTCTATTTCTTGAAAATGCTTATCTCTAGAAATCAATAGAAGATTATGCTGTTTCGCAATTGCTGCAATCCAGATATCATTTTCAGGAATGGGTTTTCCTTTTTTGCGTAGATTAGCTTTAATGATACCATAATATTCAGCTGTGTTCTTATCTAAATAAAGGACTTCATAATGCTCGATTACCTTTTTGATGCTATTAATATTCTTTTCGATATTACTAGAATATTGAGCACCATATTCCAATTCTCCGATTACAATTATAGGAATATAGACAGCATCTACTAAATCAATGTTATCAGCTATAGATGATTCTCCTTTAAGCCATCCTGAAATAATATTGGTATCTAATAAAACACTATTTCCAGTCATCAGGATGTATTTGCTCGCAGCCTTCTTCAATGGCGGTCTCCATTAATTTAGCGTCCTTTTTAGATATAATCCCTGAAAAATCGTGAGCTGAAAGCTTATCCTTCTTAAGTGGTTTTGCAGCTTTTCGAAGCACTGCCTCTACTTCAGATAGCACCGCTTCACTTTTCAGCTTTAACAACTCTTCGATAATATGTAATTTTCTTGCTTCCGTTACCATACTCCCTCCCCATTTAATGAATTAATTTTAAATCTACCCATTGTTCAATCAGTATACTAATTTCGAATCAATCAATACAAATATACAAAATATTCCATTTATTGTTAACCTCCAACAGCTAATGCTAATAAAGTCACATTCAAGACGGTTAAAACTTTGTAAGTTTTAAAACAGGAGACAAAGGTATCAGTGTTCTGGATAAAGAAAGCTAAAACATGAGACTGGCGGAGTCTTCCACCACACAAGGCCAACGGAGACTACGCAAGTCCCAAGTGTGCAACATAAAAGGCCGACAACCTTTTGTTCCTCCCAGATAACAAGCCATTTTCTAGAAGTAATATTTTAATGATTGATCGGCCTTTAGTTTAGGGTTTTATAAAAAATGTTATTTTAACGGCTGCAATTTGCTGTCCAAGTCCCCTTTTCATTTGTAACTAGTGCTTTTAAAGAATTGGCATTAATAGTAATTCCAGTCAAGCCGTCACCTACGCTTGCGTACGTATTATCGCCCGATTTTTCAAACTTAACATTATTGATATTTGGTAAACCACTTCCAAAATCAAATGTGTAAGAATTACCCACTTTGACCACCGTTACACGACCATTAGTATCACCTGCAGTTTCCTTACCATCGGAAAAAAAAATTGCTCCATGATAGGTTCCGACAAAAAAATCGCTCTCTGAGGGGCTTTTTTCCTTGCTGCACGAGACTGTGAGCATTGTAACAACAAGAATCAATGCACTAAATAATCTAAATCCAATCTTCATAATTTCTAATTAATGTTAAATAATTTATTTATTATAACATGAAGGCCAAAAATATGCCACGGTCAGATTCATCACTCCCAAAAGACTGGCAAAGCTTTAAAAGATCATCTTTAAAACTATGGATTGCAAATTCTTGTTTATTACCCTAAGCTGCTAATTTGTAAAAAAAGAAGAGATGACCGAAAAAGAGAAAAACAATCAAGGGCTTTTTAAATGCCAATATTCATGCGGACCTACTAGTGTGATCGATCTTATTTTTTAACGCGTTCGGAAAGCGTTCAACGTTTGTAATGACCATTTTTACAGTTCTATCTTTTTCCACGATGTTGATACGTTCTACATCTATTTCAGTAAATTTTGGATTTCCTGATTTTTTGAAAGCAGTAGATGTAATAAATATCATCCCGACAACTGCTGCCACTGCAAAGGTTCTTAAAAGTACTATTTCTTTGTTCATCTTTTTTAATTTTAATTGTTTGATGAAACAAAAGTAATACGGTGTTATTCCCTACTCAACAACAAAACAATAAATGCAGGAAAAAATCGGATGGGTTAAGGAAATTCAAGATGGGACACGGGTAAGAGTGTCGTACAATGATTTGGCGCTTAGCGAAGAAGCGGATTTCGCAGCATTAAACTGCCTGCCAGTACGCTTGCAGGTAAACAATACAATTAGCGAAACGGAATTTCTGTGGCCTTATGGGCAAAGAAGCTAAGATAATCATACCCAACGGCCGTAATAGATTTTATTTCTAATTAATGCAAAAATAAAGGGAATTAATATTGTTAAAAACAGAAACAACCATCCTAGAAGCTTAGCAAGTTTTCCATTTGCAAACGCGTCGCCTTTAAGACGATCAAAAACTTTTAGATAGCGTTGTTTGCGATAAAACACCAACAACGTTAATACAAGGCTCATTAATAAGTATATAGCAGTTATACCCTTAGCCTTAGGCGCTATAAAATACGGGTTATTGACAAACTGAAATAACCCGGTTAAAAACATCAATTGGCCAAAAAATGACACCATAACTAAGCAAAAAGTTTTGCCAGGCGGTAATGATTGACCATCAAACTTATACCCTTTACTATAATAATTTAAAAGGGTATAATACATTAAATCATAAATATTATACATAGGTTACCTTCATTTACTTTTAAATCAATTTTATTTTAGCAATAATATCCATATTTATTTATAAATCCAAGTCTCTATTTACAAATATTTCCGACTATAGACAGACAAGAGGCGAACAGCTTTTTTGGAGCATTCAATATCCTTTCTAATCCAAATTGACTCTATTCCAGCTCTTAAACTCTTGGGCATTTCTTTGACTAACGCAAATATTTTTGCTTTACATGCAGAATGTGGCCGCTCTAAAGGATTCCTAATAAAAATCATAAATAATTTAAAAAGATCATCTTTAAAACTATGGATTGCAAATTCTTGTTTATTTCCAAAACCTGGTAATTTGTAAGAATTTAGAGATGACCGAAAAAGAGAAAAACAATCAAGGGCTTTTGTACAATGCAAATTATGACCAAGAGCTAATAAAAGAAAGGGCTATTTGCAAAGAATTGTGTCAAGAGTATAACAACACAAAATATTCAGACTTTGAAAAGAGAAATGAACTGATTAGGAAAATCGTAGAAAGAACAAAAAACAACTTTGTTGTAGAACAGCCTTTTTGGTGTGACTATGGTTATAATATTGAATTAGGTGAAAATTTCTATTCCAACCATAACCTTATTATTTTGGACGGTGCAAAGGTTCAATTTGGCGATAACGTTTTCATAGGACCCAATTGCGGATTTTATACAGCCGGGCATCCTGAAAACATAGAACAGAGAAACGAAGGGCTTGAATTTACTCGTCCCATATCAGTAGGCAATAACGTTTGGTTTGGTGGCAATGTAACGGTCATTCCCGGAGTTACTATCGGAGATAACTCAATTATCGGAGCCGGAAGTGTTGTCAACAAAGATATCCCAGCAAATGTTGTTGCTGTGGGCAATCCATGCAGAGTTATTAGGGAAACTAATAATGAAAAATAGGTTAGACATTTTTGCTTAGAAAATTCAAAAAGAGTTTCTTTTGAATTTTTCGATAAAGGCACTACGAAAACTTCTTCCTATTGTATATTTTTCTCCATTGCTCAGCTTCACCCTATTTATTTCTATCGATCTAATTTTTTTCTTTGATACGATGGTAGTTCTGCTAATTCTTATGAATCTGTTTGTTGAGCAATACCGAGCTTCTGCTTGTTTCATTGAATTGTGGCTTATGTAAACCTTCCCCACGGTTATCACTTTTACATAGTTACCATAACTTAAAAAGGCAAAGACATCTTCATAGCTAAGTACCATAATCGATTTGCTCAGTTCATCTTTTATTATGATGCTTTGGTCGATGATTCCAACAGCACTATTTGTGGTAGGTGGTTTGTCATGACTTTCCAATATTTTTTACCTCCTTTCTATAAAATTTTTCGGATTCCTATCAATGCATCTTAGCCATCAACAAATACGGTGATGGTCAATAATATAATAGGTTGGTTTATATTACAAATAAAAATACGAATTTAATTATTGGTTTCAAAATTTAGTGAATCAGGATATACGTTAATCAGGTAAAACATGTAGTTCGTCAGGTAAAAGATGTTGTTAGTATAATAAATTTTAATATTCCAAAGCCATTGTCCATTTTGACTTTTAAACAAAAACAAAAAAATGAACAGCACAAAAAATTTCATCCCATTTTATGGGGCCAATCCTCGGTGCCATGCTTTAAAATTGGTTAAACACAATACAGCCCTAAGATCTCAAGATGGTTTTCATCACGCAATTCAATTGATAGCATTTCTCAGTAATTATGATTGCCGTGAATTAGCAGCCTATTATTTCCTCTTAAACATAAATAAAGAATACATACCGTGAACCTACCTATAAACACCTTGCCTATTGATTCATCGTGAGTAAGCCAATGAAAAGATCAATAGGCAATACAAACCACATCACACATGGAACATCCAATATCTATTGACATCGAAACACAATTTCCTGATGCCATACGTAAGGACGGCGCCCCGGCCAATTGCCGATATCGCATTCCCTATACTAAAAACAAGTACTGGCAAAACAATATTTTCCGAATTGTAGAACAAGATTATGATGCCAAAGATGCTTACCTGAGTCTTATCGAAATCAGGGCTCAAAAAAGATTCAGCTTCATTATCGAGATTACCGTGTCAGATCTCTTTTGGCTCTATCTGTTAAATGGAAACATAAAAATTGTTCCCTACCCAAAGGGTACAGAACACAATGGCTTTTTGGATCATCTAAACGAGGATGAATATAGCCTGTTCTACAGTCCGCCCAGGGAATACGAGGTTACCGTTGATCCTGGCCTGCATATCTTGTTCCTTTTTGTTGTCAATTCCAGTTGGCTTCAGCGCCATCCGGTAACAGAACCCACCCATTACCAAAAACTGATCAATTACCTGCAGCATAAAAAAGACCTTTATAACAGCACAAAGGTGCTTTTCTTCCATGATGAAATCCGAAAAGAAATCTTGCATTTGCTGACCATTCCAAATTTCGGCGAAATGCTGATGGATTCAAAAATATATCCGCACATAATAAGGCTGGTTTTGATCAGCCGGGAAGATCTAAAGAAGAACGGTATACCGATGAGCCGAAACATGCGGGAAACATTGTTACAGATCCGGGGCTATTATAAAAAGCAGATCTCTGAAGGACATGCACCGCCCATTACGGAGGTAGCGCAACACTATAAAATAGGGCTACGCCAATTAAGGGATGAGCATAAAGCGTTTTATGGCCATAGCCTACAATCTTATATCACCGAAAAGCGATTGGAGACCGCAGCAGATTTATTATTAGATACCGATAACACTATTACTGAAATAGCCTATAGAGTGGGATATCACCTAAAAGTATTTCAAAAGCAATTTAAATACTATTACAACCTTTCCCCAAGTGAATATAGGCGTCTTTATAAGAAGTAATCTATATACCGTTTTTGACCCCTGACCGCCGTCGTTTTGTAACCCCCATGGGGAAAAACTTGCCTTATCTTTGGTGTACCATGAATACGATAGGTAGAGTAGCCGTAAGATGGGCGTTTGTTTCAATGGTTAGCTGGCTTTAGCAATAAAGCTATTGCCAGCTTTTTTAAAAGACATTTAAAAAGACACGCAAATGCGATAATTCAAAAGACAAGTGGGCTAAAAACCACCAAAAAAACATTGGGGAGTACCGGTTTCATAGCGCCCTTCCCCGGCGCAAAGCATCTGGAGCTAAGACAGCGGGCCCCTTATTTTAACCGCTATCTATGCTTAAACCGGCGGTACTGGAAACTATTTTCCCGGACCAGATGCGAGGGACGCAAGCACAGCGATATGTGTACTAACAATCACCCAGGGGCAGCCCCGGCAAGGCCGGCGTTGCAGGTGGCAAAACAATAACGTAAATGGGACAATTGAAAACACAAATCACACAATTACAGCATGAAGCTTTCCATCGTTGGTTGGAAAGCTCATTAGCATTGCTAACCTTTATGGTCTTGCAAGGCTACGTATGCCTGATCATTTTAATTTTCATCGTTCCCCTTTATTTGCTTTATTACGTACCACCCACCCTTATGCGTTTATTGTACCGGATGGTTTTTCGAGAAAGATTTGCATTGTTCCGGTTCGGCCGTATTGGGTCAGGACATGATAAAGTCAGGGCTGAAGCAGACATGCTTTATCGGGAGGTCTACCTTAACGACAACAATAATAGATTTTTTATATTTAAAAGAAATTAAAATGACCAGTTCAAAAAAAGCGTGGCTAAGTGTCATCGCAGTATTTGCAATTGTATTCAGTTTATACTTTGTAGCCTCTGCTTTCAAATCGGAAAACTCCACCACTAAAGAGGCAGAACAGATATGGTTTTCAGCTAATCCAGGTGATCATACAAATCTAACGGATCTATCTAACTACGATATAATGAACGGTACTAAATCATTGGATCCCGTTCAAAATTGTAGCGGATCTACGTATGCATGTTCAATCGGCTTCTCCGAATCGGATTGTTCAGAAATCAGTCCTGGAGTTTACAAACTTAATGCAAGTCCAGCATCTACACCTGAAGTTAGACCTAGAGAATAAACTCTTTAAAGAGGATAAGTTTCGCCGGCGAAACTTATCCTCTTTTCTATATTTTGCTGTCATAAACCATTTGTTGAACTTTTATTTTACTTTGTTTCAACTGGTATCCGAGTTGTTCAAAGCTTTCAACCAAGTTCTTTAACAGATTTCCCTTCAAGCTAATTTTCATATCTACTTTTATCTTATCCTCTGACTTATTAACAATAAAAGGAACTTCTAAAGTATTGTTAATATGATCAATTATATTCTTAAGAGAAACACCTTGTAGAATTAAAGACTCACCATCTGTTGAGATATCAGGTATTTCCGAAGAACCAATATTCCATGTTTTTCCACTAAGTTCAAGTGCGCCAACCTCGCTTTCCATCAAAGCTAACTTTATTCCAAAAAATGTATTCAACTCATTATACATTTTTTCAAAGGCAAATGACAAACCTTTTTCTCTCGGTACTATTAGTTCATAGGTAAAGGAGTTAGAGCGATTAAAAAGCTCATTTTCAACGTAATCTTTATTGGCTTTAGATCGAGGCAGGTATTGAAAATTTGCTGGGAGCTTAATGATCGGTCCTTTTGCGTATAGGTACTTCCAAGATATACTATCCAATGAATCTTTATAGGCAATAGAATACAGTTCACGGTACATCTCATCAAAAGTACTATTCATCAGAAACAATCGAATATAAGAATTGTCTTTCTGCCTTACAAAGCCAGAATATGGAATACTATCGATATACCCTGCGAACATAGATCTATAAATAAAGCCATCATCATCTCCTCCGTTATTGTTTACAAACAAAGGTTTCAAGCGGTCGAACGTCTGCTGGACTTTTTTTTCAGGTAACACCATTGTGTTGTTTTCTATCATTAACCTTACATTTCCACTTGTCACGGCTATATGATTAGTAAGAGCACGCACCACTCGATTTCCATCTACCCATACTACAAATGGTACACCTTGATGGGGAAATAATTGTTTCAACACTGTATCTCCTACAATCGATGGCAGATTTACACGGTTTTCTTTTCTTCTTTTTTCAAAAAATTGACGATTATGCTGCATATCTCCATATTCAGATACTAACAATATCTTCACTTCATTAGGATATTGATCTTGTATTTGTTTCAATTTAGGAAAACTTCGAATACAGGAAACACAATATGTTGTCCAAAAATCAAGGATTAAAAATTGATCTTTAAATTCTGACAACGCAATCGTCTCTTTTGAATGATTTAAAACCTTATCAAATACAAGGTCTGGTACAGTGTCTCCTATGGAAAGCGGTGTCAGTTGTTTATTTTGAGCAAGGCTATCTTTAAAAAATAGACAGCAAATAGCGATGTAAATAATATTTCTGATCATAACTAATTCCTAAAATCTTTTAAACTTGGATTTAGAGCGAGTACGTTTTTAGGTATAGGGAAAGTATACCGTTTGTCACCTGGCGGCAGAGTATACTCGTGCCCTTTTAACCTACGGACTAAAGTTTTAGAAAACCGAGGATCCAAGTTCAATCTGCGCAGATCCGACCATCTTAAGCCACGCATCACTAATTCTTTTCGACGTTCTTTTAGTATTTCAGAAAGTGCTTCTTCTTCATTATTTGGTGGAGTCAAAGGAATAAAATTAATTATCCTATTTTCTAACAACCTGTTTAAGTCGTCGAATCCTTGCGAAATATTTCCTAAACGTACCGAAGCTTCAGCTCTATTTAACAACACTTCATCAGTAGCTAAACCTGCAAATTTATCATAAGAACCATCATAACTTCCTCTAAAATCCATAACGTCAGTCTGATTTGGTGAATTACGGAAAAACAACACCCTGCGATAGTCATCTCGATCATACGACTTGTATAAAACAGAATCTATTGAAGCTAAAGACGGTATCAACGGCAAAGGACCTCCTGCAGCAATCAATTTAACGTGAAATATTACTTCATCATTAAAGCGTTCAAAAGGATAAGTAAGCTTTTCATTCACATACTTATAATTCAATAAAATATTCTTAATGTCCAAACATGAGTCGGCATTTGAAAGTACTTCATTATACCTACCCATTGTTAGAAATATCCTAGAAAGCATTGCATAAACTGCGTGTTTAGATGGCTGTGTTTTATATGCAGGCTCTATAGGCAGCATAGTTTTTGCCAAATTAAGATCATCTATAATTTTAGTGTAGGTTTCTTCCAATGTTGACCAACGCAAATTTTCATTAATATCGGCGTTTAATCGTAAAGGAATCCCTAATTCTGTTTGGGCAGTTTCTGCAATATAGCTAGGAGCAAATATTTGCGTCAATTGATAAAGGTGATGGGCGCGATAAAAAAGCGCACTTCCCTTTATCTTATCATATTGAGCTTGATTAGTTGTAGTCCTTGGAATATTTACTAGTTGATCTAATACAACATTTGCATAAAATATGGATTTATAAGGTAAATTCCAATCAAGCACATTATCTATTCCTTCATAGATATCTGACTGCCATGTATAAGCATTTTGATTATTAATCTTAAGTAAGATGTCAAATCTATTCTCATCATTTATAAAGTAATCGTCTGCCGAAATCTCACCCAAAGAAGGCACAATACCTTCATTCTGAACTACACCGTTCATAACGCGATCATTATCTAATATCGCCTGTAAATCATCCAATGTATTGGGAACAATTAAGGCAGCATCAGGTTTAGCACTTAAATAATCCGAACTAGAACAGCTATGAAGCACTAGCGTAGATGCAATTGTAAATAGAAAACACATTATGTTTATTACTCTTTTCATTTCTAATTATTTATTGAGTTAAAAATCTGCTGTCAACCCCAAAGCGATACTCTTTCCAATTCGAGGTGATTGCTGGAAATAGGGATCGATTCCCTTTTTATTGGCTGTCCATAAAACGCCCAGATTATTAGCGTAAAGAGAACATTGAATTTTTTTTATTAAACTTGTTTTAGGTAAACTTGAAAGCAGATTATAATCTAAGCGGATATCCTCTAAGCGTACATGATCACCTTTTTCAACAAGAATTTCAGCAAAATCATAAAAACGATCACGTTGGATATTAACGGGATATTGAAACGAAGGCACCGATGTATGCGTCTCGTCTCCTTTCTTTTGCCACCGTATACCGTAATCACCATGCCCTTCCCATCCGTTCATCAAACTATTATAATTGATAGAATTACCTCTAAAAAAATAGCCAGATTTAAAACTTATATTTACAGACAATGAGAGATTACGATAGGACAAGGTGTTTCTTAAAGCACCAAATAATTCTGGTTGAACTGGCCCATTATATACCATATCATTTAGTGTCGTACTTGAATAAATACCTCCCCAATCCTTACTCTCATTACCATTTAATTCGCCTAAAGGATCTCCATTTACAGGATCTAACCCTTTCCATTTAAAACTGTACAGTGAAAAAAGTGGCTTCCCTTCAAAAGGATTGATAAAGTGGCTATTTAAATACGCATTGCCAAAAGAGGCTGGTACCATCATATATTCCAATATTCTATTTTTTGTATAACTCAACAAACCATTAATTTTCCAAAAGATCCCATTTATTCGAATATCACTTCCAAGATTGATATCCATTCCTGCTCCATTTACTGATGCTACGTTGCCATAAAAAACACCATTATATGCACCATCGAGAACCCCTAACGTTGGATCAAGAGGGGCTTGCCCTAGCAAATCCACTGAATTTTTCCGGTAATATTCCACGGAACCATGGAATACATTTCTTCTAAAAGCAAAATCCAATCCTGAGTTAAACATGCGGACTTTTTCCCATCTTAACGCTGAATTTGGCGGATTCAAAATGGTACCAGCCGTTTCAGGAATTAGCCTTGCTGACGTATAATTTGCAGTAGTTAATGCCGAAGTACGTCGAGAAATATTTCCGTTAGTACCATATGTAATTCTTAGTTGAAGAGAAGGCAGGAACTGAAAGTTATAAAAGTTCTCTCTATCAATTTTCCAAACAGCTCCCGCAGACCAAAGAGGTACTCCCTTTTGGTTGGTACTTACTCCGAATAAATTGGCTTGATCAATTCTTGCACTTCCAGATACAGTGTACTTTTGGCTATGTGTATATGATATGTTTCCATAATACGAAAGGAAACGATCAAGACTTTCCGATACAGATTCTCCCCCAGAAATCCTACTCCTACTATAAGGGTTATCGTATTGGGGATATTCCGATTCATAGTTTACAGAGGAGACAACCCGCGCTCCATCTCTCTGGTAACCATAGTATCGATTTCCGTTACCCTTATTGGCAACATCCCGGATTTCCCATCCCGTCATCGCCGACACTTCATGGACATTGCTCCATTGCTTATTAAAATTCAGTTGTACCCTAGCTTGGTGTGAAATAATCTCTTTACTACCAACATCTCTGATTCCGCCTTTTGGTGCCGGGAACTTGTTGATTTCATTTGGTTGATAAAATTTATTGATTAAATCCCTGGTATAATAGGCATCTTCCGACTGCAAATAATCTGAAATGTTCAGGGCATTTTCAAATTGATATTTAACGTCCGCATTCATCAACTTATTGACTTTGTAATTCAATGCCGTATTTACAATTATATCACGCCCATTTGAGGCAAAATTACTTGCCAAGATTTCCTCATATGGCCTGTAGGTCCAATTATAAAGATTTCCAACGCCCAAATTCTCCATATAACCCTTTCTCATGTTCTTCACAATTTCCAAACCTTTTCCGTCCTCATCAACTAGACGGGCATAAGGATATAAGCCTTTCCCACCACCGCTATTTAGCGTTAGTGCTGGATTTCCCCCACGCATATTATTATTACGAATATATGTCAAGCCTGCCGTTAATTCTATCTTTTCATTCAATTTAAAGGTATTATTCGACCGAAGGATTAATCTATTATTCTGCGATCCAATTAGGTTTTGTACATTACTATCATAACCTGTTGAAAAATAGTAATTGACAAAATCTGTGCGTCCACTTATATTCAAAGCGTATGCTTGGTCAATTGCAGTTTGGTAAAAATAGCGCTCTAAATCTCTCCTAACATCATAAAGACGTAGATCAGAAATAGTGTTGTTCTTTTGTAATTGGCTTATTTCACTATCGGCCAAAAGTTCAATAACTGGCGTAAGTGGAGGTCGGGTAAATGTATTTTCAATTAATGCATTATAAAAACCTTTGTTATATAGATCAATTTCGAGATCGATAAAATCTGAACTCGAAATATTTGACTGACCATATAGATCAGGTTTATCTGTGATTTTCGCACTGCTGGTAAACCGAACAGTTGGTTCACTACTTACACCCGTTTTTGTTTTTATAACAATTACGCCGTTACCCGCTCGTGCACCCCATATCGAAGCGGCGGCGGCATCTTTCAATATGGTTATATTTTCAATATCACTTGGGTTGATATTCCCTATATCACCATCATAAGGAAAGTTATCTAATACAATTAAAGGCGCTGTATTTGAGTATATTGTACTTCTCCCTCTTATTAACAGAGCATCTGGAGCCCCTTCATTTCTATCGAATAATATTCCAGGTGTTAGATCCTCTATCCTATCTAAAATATTACTGCCAACTTTTCTGTTTAATAGCTCATTATCGATCTGCGCAAAACTTCCCGTTGCTCTCTCCTTAGGTATCTCCTGATAACCAGTATTAACGGTTACCTCTTCCAATGCGCCATGGTCTTCTTCAAGAGAAATTACTATGGTTTGCGTATTATCGGTAAATGAAATTTCCGTAGATTGATAACCAAGAAAGGAAACCTCGATCGCCCCTGTCCTATTATTTTGGGTTAATGTAAACTCTCCTTTTTCATTGGTGAGAGTCACAATATTTGTGTTTTTTATTCTCACAGTCGCTCCCTCCAAAGGCTCACCTGTTTCGGCGGAAACAACGATTCCGTTTATAGCTTCCGCCTTAGCGGCAGGAGCTGTATGCACAACAGGCTCCTGCGCCAGTGCGGCACCACATGAAACAAAAACAAGTATTAAAAGTAAAAATGGTCGTAGGTAATAAGATGCTTTCGGTTTATCGTAAGGCTTGAATATGGTTATTAATCGACTGCTCGTATCTGATGGGTGACAGGAGCTGAGGGCCGACAGCTTTCCGCTGACAACTGATAGCTCTCGGTCGGGGCACAGCCCGGCCAGTAAGCGTAAAAATGCTTTCATAAATATGGTTTAGGATTCAGAAAGGTGGTTTAGACCTATTCTGAAAGTTGTAAATTAATTTGATTGGAAATTTGCTCGGCAAAGAATATCGAGCAAAGAAAAAATCTGAATTAATTCATTCCGGCGCCGTAATCACTAAAGCGATAAGATTTTGAAAGCTTGTTGAATAGAGAAAAAGTGTGGAGCTATCAACAGATAGCACAGACCTCTTCCGCTCATTGCTGAGGTTTGAGAAGTCACCCAAGCTACAGTCAAAAGAGGCTGTGCTTGTTCTGTTAAATTTTAAATGTTGTATCATCCTGTTGTGTTTTTGGCTTCTCAAACCTTTGCACGAGGATAATCAATTCAAATATAAGAATCTTTTCCATGATTCACACATATATGTGTAATATCTATGGTTATATATCGAGTACTTCGTTTCCGTACGTTATTTATCAAATGACTTGGAAAGAATAGAGCAGCATGTTATCGATTTTGTAAGGGAATTAAGGATTAAACACAACCTTCGACAAGAAGATATTGCCAATATCCTTGATGTAAAACCTTCTTTCATCGGTAACGTCGAAAGCTTATCCAATCCAGCAAAATATAATCTTAAACATATCAACAAACTTGCTGATCACTTTGGCATCTCCCCATGTGATTTTTTGCCAAAAAAGGCTTTGTAAATCACTTAAGTTCTATCGCCCCAAATATTAACCTGGGGGTGCAATCATTAAAATAAAAAAGTTAGTTGGCGCTATCGAAAACAATAGAGCTTCGTATTTGTCAACAGTTAGCACAGGCCTCTTTCGCTCATTGCTGAGGTTTGAGAAGTCACCCAAGCTACAGTCAAAAGAGGCTGTGCTTGTTCTGTTAAAATTCTTTAATTGATGTTTCATCCTTTGTATTTTTTGGATTCTCAAACCAGAGTACGAGGATAATGAGTTCAAAGATAAGAAAACATCTCGAATATAGTCTATGATCGTAGACGATAATTTCAAAAACTAAGCTTGATATTCACATTTAATTAAAATGGCAAAAGAATCAAGGAAAGAACTAAAGGAAAAAGACAGGAATAGAATGGCTCAATTCCGGATAAATCTTAAATCTTTTAGGAAGAAGAAAGGGTTAACACAGCACGATTTATCTACTCGCTGTGACGTTCATCGCTCTAAAATAAGCGCTTTGGAAACAAATGAGAATGAAAGTCTTACTTTGCCTACTTTATTTGAATTAGCAAAAGGTCTTGGCATTTCCCCAAAAAAGCTAATCGATTATTCTTTCGATTTTGAGAAAGAAGAAATTTAGTCCACATTTACTTTCAAGATAACTATTGACTCAAAAGTTATTGGGCGAGGCTTTATTGAAGCTACTCATTCATTGTTTCCTCTATTACCGCTTGCAACTCTTCTTTATTAGGTAAGTACAATTGATATCTACTAACGAACAATTGAGACGAAACATTATGCATAGCGTATTGAATTAGTAAATCATCTTTCTCTCTAGCCAAAACCATTCCGATTGGCGGATTATCTCCCTTTGTATTTTCTTCGTTCTCAAAATATCCGAGATACATATTCATTTGCCCAACATCTTCATACCCTGCATCCTCTGGTTTTATGTCAATCAAAACAAAGCATTTCAAAATACGATGGTAGAATACCAAGTCGGCATAATGGTGCCGGTTTCCTATAGTAATGCGGTATTGGCGTCCGATGAAAGCGAATCCTTTCCCTAGTTCCAATAGGAAGTGTTGCAGATGCTCAATGATTCTTCCTTCAAGTTCGGTTTCGCTGTATTGATGTAATTCTGGTATTTTTAGAAAATCTAAAACATAAGGGTCACGAATAATATGTTCAGGCTGTGAAACGGATTGCCCTTGCTTCGCTAATTGCAATACCCCTTCCTTGTCTTTAGAAGCGGCTAAACGTAAATAAAGTGAGGTATCTTTTTGTCTTTTAAGTTCTCGGATACTCCACCTTTCAATAATTGACTGCTTTTCGTAAAATGACCTTTCTAAAGAATCATCTATTTTTAATAATTCAACTCAATTGGTGCGACAGTGTCGCACTAATTGGAAATGCCTGATATAATTGCCTCATTCGCTTCAGATTGCTTAATCCAAATCACTTCCCTAAAGAAAAAGTTAAATCTTTTGCAAGACCTTCCAATAAAGCCTTACCATATTCTGCTCTATTTTCGCCCTTTTGTTCAAATTCAACAATATGGCGTCCAATTTCCCAATACGTTTCTAAGAGGTAAACGTTTACTGCTTGGATTGCTTTCTGTCTGCCTCGTTCAAATACGGTGGAGATTTGATTAATTAAATTTTCGTATCCTCTATTATCACTAAGTTCCATGACTAAAGTTTCAACTTTCCGTTTTACCTAATTGCTCTATCTTCTCTTTGCATAGTCTGCCTACAATATCGTGCATCCGATTTACCTTTTCAATCAAGATTTTCAATTCATCGGCAGTTATAGTATAGTCCAATTTATATCGTGCATCTATATATCCTCTTTTCAACAAGTCAAATAAATGATATTCTTGTTCGTCAGAAGGCGGCGTTCGGAAAACGTAATATAACTCTAAAGAAATATGCTTGGCATAATTGCGAAGCTTTTGGAGGTTATGAGTTTTAGGTTTATAGCCAGTGAAAACTAATAAGGCTGTATTATAAAAACATTCAGTAGCTTGGTGTAAATAAAAAACTCCATTTCTTAGACTATTCCTGGCATGGGCATTTCCTGAGTCAATTAAAAATTCAGAACCTTGGGGAAACCAAATATCAAAATAGCCCTGTGCTTTTTCCTGCTCCTCTTTTGGTCTAAGCTTTTTAGGCTTATCAAACTGAACATTTTCCATATCGTGCAACAATATACCTTCGCGAATGATATCGGTAAAGAAATATTGACCAAATCGTAAACCCTGGTTTATGTACTCTATATCGTGCACAATAGGGCTCACTACATTTTTTATATGTTCCGTACGGTTTTCAATATGACTAATGACGGCGTGTTCTTTTTCGCTGTTATTATTTGTCACCACCAGGAAATCATAATCACTGATGTAGCTAAAAGTAATACCGTCCTCCACATATTCATCCTCCACCCAATTGTTGGTAGTGTGGCTGCCAAATAAAATAACCTTTTCAGGCTTTGCCTCTTCCTTGATAATCTCAAGAATTTCGAGAATTTCCTTTTGTTTTTCTTCCGGCAAATGCGATAAACCTATGTTCATATGGTAAAAATAGTAATTTTAAATGATTGTATAGCAGGAATGGTAAACTAACTTTATTAGCATATAGTTTATGCCCCTTTTACTCCAAATGATGAGTTTAAAATAATGTACTCCCAGACATATTGAAATCGAATCAATTTAGAGATGATTTAATTAGAATATCATAATTATGAAATAAGGAGAACTTTGCTTCGTAAATGTTCAGTAGTACCGAACTATTAAAGAGGCAAAACAGATAGTTTTTACTAAATGAACTTTATTAATAGAATGATAAAGTTCCAGGATCAGCAAGTGCGGAGCTAATCCTCTGAAATAAAGTCGCCATCCATATACCTTCGGTTTTGTATTTTAAAATGACTGATATCGTCCATATTTTGTTCAAAATCCCGAAGTCTCTGGATATCAGGATGAGATTCGAACCCCCAGCTTATCACAATCTCCCTAAATTCAGATATTTTCCTAAGTGAGCTATCCACTAAATTTGAGCTGTAGGTTTCGACATTGAAGTTCTCAATGATATCAGTTATATAGCAATTCAATACTTCATTGAAATATTCTTCCCATTCGTATTCTTGAAACAAAGAAAACAAGTCTTCAAACACAAAACCATAAAGTCGGTTCATTTCTTCTTTAGTTTTTAATATCTCTTGGAAATCATATAGAAATACGATAATTGGAGCATAGATAGAAACTCCGATTTTAATTACATCTGTTTTCGGAAATTCAATCATCTCAGAAAGCAACAAAGCTAAGGTATCGGTTGAATCTGTCTCGGGGAACAGATAAAGCCAATCTTTGATTTTTAATAAACAATTATTAACGACAGGATGGATACTTGCGGTATTGTTATAGCACAGCATGACCATCGCCATCCGACATAAATCGGTATCTTCCTTAAGTAGAAAGCCTGAGCAATCGTCCACCAGTCTATTTATAAGTCGCTGTGGAATAGCAGCACTTTCATCCTTTCTAGGTATTGGAAATAGTCTGCGTGTTAATTGATGAGGGTAAATAGCAGATTCAGCAATTCTAAATACCTCTGCTTTGTCCTCTCGCAAAAAGCGTAACAAAAAATCGACTAAAGATGGATTAATAAACTTAACATACTTGTTATCTTCAAAGTATTCATAAATTATAAAGCCACCCAAGAGTCTTTGAAAGGAGGTAGAAAAGGCATTAAATGGTCGAGAGGTATTATTGTATTTTACCTCATAGTCAATCCTGGCTTCAAATGCATTCTCCAATTGTTTTATTAAGACACTATTTCCAAAACTTAGCATTGTATTTATCAAAAATCGATCGACATCTTTTATTTGTTGAGTATAAGCATGTCTCCATATTTCATCCGGAGAGTTGAAGTTTTCATAAATATAGGATTCAAATTCGCCTGGAGATTTGTCCTTCAAATACTCGGCGCTTGTAATAAACTCAACCGAACGAGGATAGAAATTGTCATGGTTGATAATGAAGTCCCTTATATGTTTACCTCTAAATACCGCCTTATGTTCTTCAGGTAATTCACTTTCCTCGACATGATTATCCAACATATTAGATTTCAAGATCTCATCGTATTCCTCCAAAAGCAATGTATTCTGCTTCGCCAAAAGGTTCAGTCTTGAGAGTTTTTCGGATCCTGCAACAGCATCTTTTAATATAAAAGTTCTTGTTGTAAAAATAAAAAGCTTATTCTTGCTATCTCTTATCCTCATCAGTGTTTGTACCAAGTGTTTTTCCGAAGCTTTTGCCTTTTCAATCTCTAAAGCATTGTGACCTAAAAAGTCGTCATAGTAAAATATTTGCTTAGAGTCGTCATTCTTGATTTTCTTACCTACTTCTTCTATATCCAGCAGATAGGTTAACTCATAGTCTTTTCCAATATATTCATAAAGAAGGAGTTGAGCCAAACTCGTTTTTCCAGAACCTGGTTCCCCAGTAATGATGACAAATTTTTCTCTCTGTAATGATTCTTTCGCCTTCTCATAAAATTCTGTTTTTATGTATAGTCGGACTCTCCGTTTTAGTTCGTGCTCTGCAAACTCTTGAGATCGACCGTCAAATTCGTATTGAAGAATCTTCCTCAAAACATTTGTTCCGGAAAACCAAAGTTTGAAATGTTTGTTCAAAACTTCAGGATACGCATTCAGATTACGATTCAAATCTTTAAGCCCATAAATATCTGTAAGGTTCTGGATGTAAGGTTTGAAGATCTCTTTGATCTTGATTTTATCTTTTCTATTTAAGTCAACCGAGGTAGCAAGTAAATAACGAGAAGGATTTAGTTTCCGAATTTTCGTAACTTCTTCTTTCTCCAGAACAGTCAAAAGGCCTGAAAGCCCGGTTCGGTAATAATGCTTGACTTGTCCGATACACTCATGATCATTCTCTATAGTACTTTGGAGAATATCTACTCCCTGGTCTTTGCCTTCTTTGAAAGTACAGAACACCTTATCAGTTTTCTTTTCTAATTCAGCTGCATTTAGAAGGTCACAAAATAAATCCTCTAAGTCTGAACTATTTAAAGTAGAGAAATCGTAGTAAGTCATAATCCTAAGAACATTTTTAAACTATTAAGGCTAAGATATTATTTCTCCAGTTCTAAAGTTTGGAAACGGGAAATATTATTCCCTATTTTAAATTTCTAACAAGAGATTTTATGGGCTTCCATCTATTGTACAATAGAGTAAGATTTCTTCCCGTTAAAAAAACAAACACCTTTAATATCTCCTAAATTAATGACAGAGCACTTATTACAAGTAACTTATGAACGACATTTTGATCATTCATTTAAAATGCTTCAACTCTTATACAAAGATTTCGTTACGCAGTTTTTCCTTCCAGCAATGTGAACTCGAACATATAATGTTCCACTATTTCTTTGTATTCTAAAATAGTTATCTTCGTTAAAATTCAAGTCGTTTAGTTGCATATGCGCCAACCGAAATATGACATTCCTGTTCAAAAGCTGTTATAACCGATTTATGAGAATGTTCATTTTTAGATATTCGTATCTACGAACCCCATCTTTTATTAAGGAAGTAATTCTTTAAGGTCTTTTAGGCTGCTTGTTTTAGTCTAAAGTTCTGTGGATACAGATCCTAAAGATGTTAAAACTATCCTACTTTAACATGATCATGATAGCCACAGCTATGAGAAGTTATTGGGCTTCTAAAGTAGCTGTTGAATCTTTTACTATAAGTATGAATGCTGAAGATATTGATTACAACCCAAAATTTCCAACAGAAACCATTGGAAATTTTCATCACCAAGCAATTGCAATTAAGTGGTTTTTGAATATTCAAACCAACCTTTTTAGAGGCGTATAAAAAGCTTTCAAGATCAAGCCTAATGATGTTGGATGAAGGCATAATGTATATCATCAGATTTTAGCAAAAGTAAATCACCGGTTAATTATCTATTAGTAACAGGTATGGATTGCGGTACTCTCCAAAAGCTTTAAAATGCTCTGTAAAACCAATTGGTCTCTCCTACGCTTCCCTGACTTTTCAAAAAAGAAAGCGCCTAGATTGATCAAGGCAAAGAACAGGAATAGTAATTGTTGCTATACTACATTTTTTAAACTTTTTATTCTATCAAAAACATATTCATATCACTAAAAGTAGTACTTTGTCGAAAAAACAATTAACTTTCTTGAAAAATTTAAAACAAACAAACTATGAGTATAGCTACAGGAGAAATTACAATAAAATGTAATAATTGCGATATTACAACCAATTTAACTTCAGATGATGCAGATTTCGAAATAACTTCAGTTGAAGATAAACCGATGGGTCCTGAAACTTGCCATGCTTGGGAAACAAGCTTTGAATGCAATAGCTGTAAAAAAACAATTGAATTGATTTATGAAGTCTGGGAATATCCCACGGGTGCTTACGATAACGAAGAAATCAACTCAGATGGAGGTGAGGCCTCGGGTACGTTTTATTTTGATTTTATTGGGGAACCAAATCCTGAAGATTAAGTATTGTCTTATACGGGTATAGCTCCAACGGTAACGCTGATTAAGGAGCGGCGCATTACAAGGATGAGTATCGGGCGGCTTTGTAGCCTGTTGGTAAATCCCGAATGGTATACTATGACAGAAAAAACCATTTTAAAGCTGTCAACCAGGATGAGATTATTGTTTTAGACCTAATTGCTCAGATCCGAGGGGAGCTGCCGGGGCTTGGACCGCATAAATTGTACAGGTGCCTATACCAACACATGAGGAGCCATGGGGTAAAAAATGGGCCCGCACAAGCTGGATACGCTGTTACGCAAACATGGATTGCCGATAACCAAGAATTCACGCAACCCCGCACAACGCAATGCAAAGTGTCATAGAACTTAAAGACCAACTGTAAAGTTTTCTCAGGATTAGACAGTATCGCAGATCCTAAATGAAAGCTTATTGAAACCCTTTAGCAATGCATATTTTAAATTTCATTTTTAATAATCTGATATTAAATTTCTATTTTAGATTTTTGAGCTTATGAAAAATCTTGACTAGGCTAATTTAATAAATCATTAAAAATAAAAAATGTCAAAAAATTACCACCTAGGACACTTTCTCAAGATACATCATTTTGAAAAAGCAATCTCACTGCTCAATGAACAATTAAAGCAAACAAGTCCTCTTTATAATAACCTTGATTTCACCTTATATAGGCAGGCTGATCTCGGCAACATCAACATTGAGGAATTTTATAACGATTACATTAAAAGAGATTCGCTCTATTATTATGAAAATCATTTCTTTTCTAAAAAGTACTTCGGTGTTCAAAGGGCATATAAAATTAGAGAGTTCCATTATCTGTCGCTCTACTCGTTAATTACATATTATGCACTAGGTATGTATATCAGAGAATTATTGGATAAGAAATTAAACATAGATAGCGAAATTTTTAAAAATAAAAATATTGACGTTTTTTACGGAGGCAAGTTAAATTTCGACGATCCGAAAAACTCTAAAATATTCTATTATGAAGATTATAAAGAATTCATAGGCCTTAAAGAGAGTCTTACTGAACCCATTAATGGGAAAGTTAAATACGCAATATCTCTTGATATAAAATCCTTTTTCTATACTATTGATCACAAAACACTTTTAGATTTAATTGACAGGTGCGGTACACCTACATTAAAACAAAAACTAAATTTCAATGAATTAACAAAAGAATCAATCGTAACTCTTTTACACTTTTTTCAGCGCGGTAACTTGGGTCTACCTGTTTCAAATCAGAATCTGATTTCAAGCTTTCTAAGCTCAATATATTTTTCATTCTTCGATCATTTTGTTGTTGATAAATATCTCAAAGAAGAAAACTTTAGCTACATACGTTATGTTGATGACTTCTATTTAATTCTTGATGTAGATGTGTCAACTACAACAGAGAATATTAGAGAAAAAATATATGACATAGAAAATGATTTTGCAGAGTATCTAATAAACAATCTTTCCTTAGCAGTTAGTACATCAAAATGCGAAAGGTTTTGTATTTCGGATAACGAAAGCCATCTTGACTTTTTAAATGCAAGTAGCCTCGATAGCCCATTCGACCTAGAATTTGACTTAGAAGACCTATATGAAAACTCTGTTTTAAGCATAGAAATAAAAGACAAAAAAACACCGGAAATCTTCGATGAATGTATTGCGATAATTCATAAATTAAAAGAACAGTCAAAGCAATTACCGCAATTAAGTATCGACACTAGAGAGTCGGCATATTTAAATTATATACTGATTTTAAAATCTTGCCTATCATATTCAAAAAGTGAAGAAGCCATAAATAAAATCCAACAATCTGAAATATTCAATAACATTAATGCCCTTGATTTTATCTTAATAAAACCAAAGGTGTTTTTTCATTTAATGACGATCACTCAAACAGGAAGAAATAATTTATTCGGGTTTATAAAATCAAGCTTCGAAACAGAAAATAGTATTACGCAGAAACTAACAATTCTTGATAAATTCCTGCATCAAATTAGTTTTTTAATTACTGACGCTAAAATTGATCATAAACCTTTTTTTATCGAAGAATATAAAAAATACACAGAAGCTATTCTGCCAATCCTTAGGATAGCTAAAGCTAATGACACCTATGATTTAGAGTATTTAAACCTTATCATCACTTCGCTCAACCCAACACATAGATTGCAAACATTTATTCCAATCTATAGCCCCAATTTTTTGAACTCAGATATTGCTATTCCCTTAACCCAACAAATTAAACTGAGAAGATCAAATGAATTAATTCTAAATTACAATGTCTGTTTCAATCACTTACTGAATGAATTTCAGGCTTTATTTGAAAGAGCGTATTTCTCAGGGACACCGAACACTGCATTGGCAATAACTCAAAAAATGGCACAAAAAAAATTCAGTTCTAGCGAGATTCATTTTATCTCCCATTTTTTTGAAAGACGTAATCAAAATTCTATTTCCCATACGAATGAAGAGTATATTGGTATCTGGGGAGTAAATTCAATAGAATACAATTCATATAAAGAAAAAGTTATTCCAATATTGATTAAACTGAATGCTTCACTCAATTAAATGTAAACATGCTTAGTAGAAAAACACCTTTCATTCAAGTTGTTTCCTGGATCAATAACAACGTAAAGGATCCTTCACAAGAGGCTGCCTTCTATTTAGAAATGGACAACTGGAATGACTATCACTATTTTACCAGCTATCATCTTCACGCCGACGGCCGTTTTTTTCCAGATGGACAGATTTCGCTGATAGGCTCTCTTCGGATTTTGAAGCGCGGACAGACAACGGGGGTACATGATCGAATCAAAATCGGCCCTTTAGATGAACTAGGTGAAGACTATTGTTCGATGCCAAATGCTTTGGACTATTACGAAAGATTATCACAACTGCCTCAAGACATACGGGACAAAATATTGATCTCGTTGCGGGACCTGGTAATCTATCCGGAAATCAGGGAAGAATTTAAAGATGAGGAAGGCTATAAAGTATCTTTGCTACGGAACATCAATGAAGATGACCAAATATTCCAACTGGCGCCGCTACTTCTTTCTCGCAACTATTCCAAATTGCAGGATATGGATCTCGGGTTTTCATTCCGGACTCCGGAAATGGAACAGCCGTTGGAAATCGATTTTCGCTCTCCAACTTACGGCTGGAACAGCCAAAGCCTTCCTAACCGAATAGTGGTTTTAATTGGGAAGAACGGTTCGGGGAAGAGTACATTGCTTAACCGGCTTTCCAGAATTGCCTACGCCTCAACAATTGATCGCAGTGATGAGACAGCCCGCCGAATAGGGGTTCTTGAACCTAATGGACTTGGTTTTACACGTATCGTTGCACTTTCTTATAGCGCTTTTGATGCCTTCAACACCCCCGGCTTTTATAAGGGGGAAAAATTGGCAATCATCGAAGAGATGAAAAACGGTCTTGGACGTTATGTATTTTGCGGAATCCGGGATATTGTTCGAGAACTGGAAGAGGTTGTCCCAAACTTACAAACAAGAAGCGACGGGAAGCTTCGCGCAGAAGACGTAGTCAGAGACCGTACAGAGCATACCCAGCTCAAATCAAATGCGGAACTTGCAGCAGAATTTTCGCGGAACATTTCCTATATCTCAAAACTCAAATCGGCCGAGACACTGCGTCAAGCATTGGTAGATTTGGAGGAAGAATCCTCGATGTACGGCATGTTTCCGCTAGATCTAACACTTAACTCAACGACAGAAAATCAACAATTCTTCAAAGATCTCAGTACAGGCCACAAATTCGTACTTCATGCAGTAACTAGTATAATAGCCTTTGCTGCCCCCCGAGCCCTTTTCTTGTTTGATGAACCCGAGACACACTTGCACCCACCGATGCTAGCAGTTTTGATGAAAGCAATCAGGCGTATTTTAAATGAAAAGGATGCCTTCATGATCTTGGCTACCCATTCGCCCGTTATTCTTCAGGAAACCTTACATCGCCATGTTTCAGTAGTTCGCAAACAAGGAACAACGCTGACAATCAGCAAACCTGAGATTCAGACATTCGGAGAAAACATTGGCATCCTTACCCAGCTGGCATTTGGACTGACCGCGGAGGTAAGTGACTACCACAACACCTTACAGGAAGTAATTGATTCATTTACCATCTGGGGCACCACGAAAGACCCTGATGCTATTATTGAAGAAATGGAAAAGATATTTGATATCGGTCTGAGCGTGCAGGCGCGATCTTATGTAATTTCTAAACTTTATCAGAAGTAATCATGTGGAGATTAGACTTACCGAGCAGTAGAATGGTGATGAGCCATATAGATACTGCCCTAACCCTAAAAAACGGCACACAAAAATATCCGGTTACTGCGGGTCAGAAGAAAGCGATAAGAATAGTTTACGACGCTTATGATACCAATAGTGGACTGCACGGAATAAACCTTGATGCTTCACATCTTGATCCGAAATTACTGGATGCTCTGAAAAACGGCTACAATGAGATCCAGATTAAAGGACGGTTGAAAAAACTAAGGGAAAAACTTTTGCTTAGTGCTAAACGCTGCCCCTGCTGCGGGATTGCGGATGCCAACACCCTTGATCACCATCTGCCAATTGATAAATACAAGGTATTATCGTTATATGTTAGGAATCTGGTTGCGTACTGCACCACCTGCAACAACAAGAAAAGAAGTGTTACAGGAGTTGACCCCAATAAGCGCTTTATACATCCGTACTTCTGCGCTCTGCCGGAGAACACGCAGTTTCTTTTTGCCAAAGTAACCCTAAGAGGCAGGAGTCTTAAATTTAAACTCTACATTAAACCAATCCTTGGACTATCTGCTCAATTGATAACGCAAATGGAGTTTATGATGAATAAGGTAGACCTTAAAGATCGTTTAGAGAAAGAACTCAACATTTATTTTTCTTCTATCGCCACACACATCAAATCCGACTACGAACTGGTCGGCAAAACTGGTGTAATAAAAAGTTTAGTAGCCAACGCCGATCATCAGGCAAAACAGTTTTCACTCAACCACTGGCGCCATGCTGTGCTTCAAGCGCTCTCTCAACACGATAAATTCTGTGATGGGGGCTTTTATGAACCTTGGGCACTAGGTCATCCACCGCAACCATAGTAGTCACCAGTATCACGCCATAAGATAAATCCCAAACAAAGATGAAAATGAAGAAAACCAGCGGGTGCTTTCTCAAATTCGGAATTCCCAAAAATCAGATAACTTCCCTTTTTACTGGTATTCGCATACTTGGAGCCTCTGGATCAGTCCATACTTTACGGTATTCTTATGCCATACATTTGATTCAATCAGGTGTCAGTAAAAGAACGCCTAGCCCATTGGACTTTTTGTAAATTATTTCGAACCCATTTTATAGTAGAATCGTAAATGGACACCGATAAAGTGGACCAAGCAGCTCTACTTCAACAACTAGTACCGATAGGATTACTCCAATTTCAGGTTCACCTCTATATTATTTTTGTGCTAAATCTATTCGCGCAGTCAACGCTGCATTTAATTCAAGGTCATCTTTCAGTTTCAAGAGAATCAAAACGACGATGCGAAGAAAAAATCGGTAGTCAGTTTGCTGAACCTCTAATTCACGGTTATTAGAGCCGTGCAAGTATTTGTTTCTCAGATCATGACCGTTGGTAAATTCTTTCTTGTTCAAGTAGTAATTGATATAACTGACCTCCTCGCTAGAAAACAGTAAAGGATTATGTTTCAGTATCTTATTTTCTATCATCTCATCAACCTTTGCTCTAATTCCGGCGGGGTATCGCCAATAGCTCATCGCTCCGTTTTCACGAAGTCTTCCCGAAATAAAAACCTGAAACGGATCAACCAATTCGACTATTCCCTGCTCATTCAGCCTGACCATTCCCTCTTTCTCTAAAAATGAGATGTAGTTTTGCTGGTCCTCATTCAATTGGGTTTTGATAATTTTTTCAGACATCAGTATTTTAAACAGTGTTTTGGAAGCATCGTGTTTCCCCCTTTCTGATAAAAACCCATGGAGGTGAAAGAACTGAAACTGTAGCTTTGATATCATCTCATGAGAAGAAGTAATGTAGCGTTTCTTCACAAGGCTCGGGATTTCACTATAAAAAATTGGTCTCGAATCAATTTGCAAAAGATCATGATCAATGATCCCTTCGTAAACAAAACTTTTGTATTGCTTGATCAAATATTCAAGTTCCGGAGCAAGAAGTCGTATTTTGTCAGAAGGCCCGGCATTCGGATCAGGCATTTTGAATAACAAATCGCTCAGGTTAAACCGCTCACGTATACATCGCTGCACGAAATTCTCGATAAGTTGCTCGAATGACCTTCCTTTCTTTTTGAGATAAGCATTGAAAATCTCAAGCTGGATTAAAGAGAGCATGTTTTTCCTGGAAAACACACACCCTGTATGGTATTCATTTTTCGACCGCATGAAAATTTTCTCGAGATTATCAACTTCGACGTCTTTGCTAACTAGGTCTATCAATCCTTCTTCATTAGTATAAAGGAAGACATCACTAAATACGCTAAAAAGCCGGATGTCGTCGCCTAAAGTATCGAAAAATGCCCCACCATACTTGACCTTCGTATCTGCTCCAATATGATCATAAATTACTGGCTCTGACTGTTCCATATCTAAAGTGGCCTCTACAGAAAATTTGGTAGAATTTTCATCCTTTAAATATTCGTCCTTAATGGATTCCGAAAGCTGTTTCGCCTTGAGGAGTAGTTTTGGGGATAGTTTAAGATGTTTCGAGTTCCTGACCAGATCAACATAATTCAGATTCGGTTCATCCGATTCCAGATAGTTGCCGATAATACCATGCATATCCGCTTGGGATAGGCTTTTCGGAAAGAAATACTCCCTGTTCCTGTGCGTTTGCTTTTCTTCGAAGTGAGAAAGCAAGATTTCGGCACCGTCTGGATGGCCCAGCAGGCAACTTCTGATTTCATTGTTAAAATGTTGAACAAGTTGCTTATTGTACAATATGTACCGAATGTGCGAAGGAAAAGTATTGAGTAATTCTGAGAACATTTCTCTTCCCATACGTTTGTAAGTTTCGAAGTGACTGAACAATAACCAAAAGGATTCCCTGTAGTCAAATTCAAGAGTCTCGATTAGTCCACTTATCGTTTTGACATCTATCTTTACAAAGAAACCACGTATTTCACGAAAAGCCCTGTTTGTGATCATGAGATAAGCTGTACGCTTCTCAGATGACCACCCGGGCAGGAAGATTTCGTTATCAAAATACAATTTGATATGATAAAACTCCAACAAGTCATTTAAGTTCGCATCCGATAGATCGGGTGGGTTGTCTAATATTGATTCTGCCTTTTCAAGCATATATGGCCACGCAAGGTCTTCCTTTGAAAAAAAGACGGCCCTATCTATCCTGTCGTTGATCGTGTTCATTACTTTGGATTAGCTAAAATTCTTTTTGCCTGTTCGGCCAACATTTCCAATGGGCGCTTCACCATAACATCATTCCATAATTGTTTATTTAGAACCATGATTTGATTGTCGCTAGCTTTTACATTGCTGAAGTTTAACATAAAGTTACTGGCAATATCTTTTTCAGTTTTGAAAATGAAATAGCCGAATTTATCAACATGCAAAGAAGCCGGATTGCCTGAGTTAAGTGCAGCCAAGACGTTCATCGTTTCGTCCTTAAATGCTTCGGCAGTTATAGTGGCGTAAGGATGTATTGTAATTTGCTTTGTCTTTATATTTTCATGCAAATCAGCCTTAGTTAACGCCTTAAACTCTAACAAGTTACTTCTCAGCGATTCCGCCAAATCCGGATCCAGCTGATAGTTCTCAAATATTTCTAAAGACGAAATATCAGCACGCCAAAACATAGAGTAAATCAATAGCCGCATGATTATAGGGTCGGGTGAATCAAGCTGTACCAATTTTAAATGTGAATGTACAGGAATTATTTTCAAATAACCTTTTGCAACTTTTGCCTGCCAAAGTTTAAATGAAGGTGCAGAAGCTGTTTCAAGTAAACTAAAATAAGCCTCACATTCATCACAAAGAATATAGTCTTCTTTAGGAGAATCCTGCACAGTCTTAGGTTTGGCGGTGAGTTCATTCTCTCCGTTTAATAAATATCCTTTTCTCGGAGCGCCTTTTGCACCTAAGAAACCAGTAGAAATGAACCTTGGCAAAATGTGTGAATTAGCTTTTCCGGCAGAATTAACACGACACAACAAACATTCGTCAGCTGGCTTCCTCATAATCATTATTTTGAATTGTTTTGCGCATTGTATGAATAGAAATATATTGGCTGGTTTCTCTAAAACCAACCTGTCAGAACATTCTGTTTGCAATTAAGTCGGTCGCATCCGACACAATCCCGCATACTATTGCTGATAATACTCCCAATATTATTACTATCCCTCCAATCCTACAATCAATTTCTATTGTTTAAAACATAATTACAATTCCCACACATCAACCTCATATTCCTATAAGTTGAAGACCCGCCCTTTTCAAAGGGAATAATTGGATAGAAACCTATATCACTATTACTTTTGCATTGGGTACACACGCCCCCATCCCTCTCCCACACAACATCTTTGATCTCTTGAAACAAATTGACTCCATTTGCTTCTTCGTTATGAGAAATCTTAAATGGATACCGAACCGTATCGAGATCTTTGATATCCGCTCCCTTTTCTAAAGCGATCCGAATTTCGCGTTCATTGAATTCAAGAAATTGGTCATAGCTGAGATCAAATAGTCCCTGCAAATTGATTTTATGGATGGCCTCCTTTTCGCTGATCTTATTATCGTCCCGATAGATCCTCTCCAGTTGTTTATAAATTACTTCTTTGATTTCCTCGTACCGCAGTCTATAAAAATCTCCCTCTCTGATCTTGAACAGGATTTTAAGCTGTTTGCAGTTCAAATATTCTTTTGGAGTGATAATATGGTCGCTCAATACCAAATTGGTGTAGAGCAGTAAAAGATCGATTAAATCAGGCTTTATATCTTCAGTGCCATCAAACTTGTTATCTGAAAGGATTTGCTGCAGCCGCATTTGGTTAAGTGTATTCCCTTTTAGCTCTCCTACTATCTGTTTTATAACCGGGCTTAGCGTAGGTATACTCTCGATTATAGCAAATGCTTCGGTTAGTTCCAAATCATCGGGTGAGGGAAATTTTTCCATAGTATCTTTATAATTGCATCTCTTATCAATCTTTTATAAACAATTCATTTATCAAGCGTTTTTTTAAACTCAATCCCTTTGCCCGTTAATCGATACTTTTGGTTTATGCTTTTAGGTTTATCAGGAATGGTCATTTCAATTAAACCAGCATCAATAGCCCGTCGTAAATAGTTTAAAGTGAATGTTCGTCTATGCTTTAGTTCCATTGCAGCCATCAATTCCAGTGCACTTTTTTGCTTAAATTCTATAGCTTCAAGCAGCCTCACAACATGGTCGGTAAGATGGTCGATAACATGATCGGTAACATGGTCGGTTTTACTCTCTACTTTTACTTTATCCAATACCTGAAAACTTCACCTTAATTGCTTTTACATTGATTGCATACCTGATTATTATTTCAGGAAAAGATTCTAAATGCGAAATCGTGTGTTTTAAGCTGCAAAGATTTGTATCAATAACAAAGATATAAGGATAAATTACATTTCAAAATTTATAACAGAAATGAATAAATTATTTGCTCATATTGGTGAAGCAAAATAAAGGGCCATTGTTCAATTCTAGTCTTATTGTTTATGGGCAGGTTCTCAATTAAGCTGTAAGAAGGAAAGAAGCCCCATTTCCTTTAGACTTCGACTTCAGCTAACTCTTGAAGAAAAGAATGAACTGGTCACAATCTGTGACCAGTTCGAAGCATGAAACATTCATCGGTAAATCCACATGCCTTTAACTGAACATTGTGTACTGATGCTCGCAATGTACTCAGAAGTGACATGGCTACAAATTAAGTATTCCTCTTACCCGGAAGTGGTTTTCCAGTACCTCGATGAGTTGATGAATAAGAAAACTCCAAAAAAGAAGATTGGATTGAGGTTTAGAAAGCTAAAAAACTTTAGTCAAATTACGCAGGCCGTGCAAAATAGAACATGGAATTTCATTACTTGTGATTATATTTGGTCAGCTAGAGAAAATAACACGCTCATTTCATGAGCTTATACTAAGAAATAGGCAAAGAGGATTGCATTTAAGATTAGAAAAACTATGGATTTTATTACAATTGACTTTGAAACTGCAGACGTATACAGGGATTCTCCTTGTGAAATAGGCTTAACCTTCGTGGAAAATAATGAAATCAAAGAAACCAAAAGCTGGTTAATTAAGCCCAATTGTTGGCCATTTTTCGATGATTATGTTTCCGAAATTCATAACATCAGACCTGAAGATGTGTCCGATGCTCTAACATTTGAGGAGCTATGGCCTGAAATACATTCATTAATTAACAATAAGAACTTAATAGCCCATAATGCGGGATTTGATTTTAGCGTGTTAAGAAGCACTTTGGCATTATATGAATTAGAGCATCCTCAATTAGATTATGCTTGTTCCTACATATTTTCAAAGCAAGCATGGCCGGGATTACATACTTATTCTTTAGACCATTTATGCTATATGCACAACATTGACTTAACCCACCATCGCGCTGGCCATGACAGCTTAGCTACTGCTCAATTATCTTTAAAAGTGTTTAAGGACTTTGAAATAAACTCCTTCGATGATTTATCAACCAAGCTTAGAACAAAGCCCGGCAAATTATTTTCAGGTGGATACGATGCCTGTCAGACAAAACGTTCTTATTCACATAGAGAGAATAAACTTGACATGTCCCGTTTTGTAGCAGATCCATCCAAAGAGAATCCTGATTCAATATTTTACGAAAGTAAAGTGGTTTTCACCGGAACCTTATCGTCAATAAGTCGTGATACTGCTTTGCAATCAATTGTTGATGTTGGTGGAATAATTAGCGACACCTTAACTAAGGATGTAAACTTCCTTATCGTTGGTGCTCAAAACCGTAGAGTAGTCGGGGAATCAGGTCTAAGTGGTAAGCAAAAGAAAGCAGCTATGTATGCTGAAAAAGGTGCTCCTATTGAAATTGTAACTGAGGATTTTTATTTACAAAACTTGTAAGTGCCCAAATTACTGAAAACTAAACATAAGTGATTTTTTGGGAAAACTTTTCACAGCACGCTCGTTTCTCCCCAATAATTTCAGCAATATTTGTAGATACAATTTTTTTCTTGAAACCTGAATAAGAAACCTATTAAAGCCATATTTAGTTCAGTGATGATATCAACGGTAAATTCATCAATTATTATATGGAGTTGAAAAATCCTTAAGGCCAAAACCCAGTCCCATTATAAAACGGGGGCTCTCCTGCCGGTAACCTCCCCTGACCATAAATTTTTCCAAAAAGGCACATTCAATGCGCATGGCGACTACTTGGGGAAACAGCAGCGTAATGCGAATAATAGCAGTAGTATTGATAGTCTCATAGTTAATCTTCTTTGAGTCGAATATTTGTAAGTTCAAGATAATAGATATCCCAACCTATAATTCCAGTATCTGAATCATTTTCCGTTTCTTTAAACACACCACTAAAAATAACTTCAGTATAGTCTTTTAGCTTAGAGAAATCCGATGGTAAATTGCAAATTATTCCCGTTAACCCTGCGTCAATAGTCCTTGGAATATGGTATGACAAATAATGTGTATCAGTGTCTTCATTATACACAATTCTGCCAATCTCACTTGAAACCTTAAGTACGGTTTTTCCGACATTTTCACACCCATTTTCAGGCAAGTTGTCTGGTTTTTTACACCCAGCTATTAAAATCAATAGAACAATCAGAATATAGAACCAGTTATTTTGTGTTTTCATCTTCTATTTTTTTTAATGATGCTATATTTATTTTTACCTTATTTATTGCTCTACGGGGCGGAACAATAAATAGGTATCTTTTCCGTAATAAAGAGATAGGCCCTTGGGTGAAATGTGGTAAGACGATACCTTGTTCATCGCGTCAATATAGCGCCGACCATCAAAAAGTTCATTGATTTCGGTCAAATTGGTAAATTCAATAATGGATAAACCTCCTTCTCTATCCGAAAGAACAAACTTTCCTCCAGCTTGGTTGGTAGACGTTATTCCGCTTATTGATCCATGTTCTTTAAAGGTCAAAAGGTAGGTTTCTTTTCCAGACGGTTGTGCCAGTTCAATGGAATCGCGTTTGGCATTGGCGAAGCCAACTAGTTTCCACGTTGTGCCAATTAGAAGGGGAATATCACCCTGGTCTTTTTTCATGTTGACCTCGCTTTTATTGCATCCTCCGAAAATCGGCAAACAGAGAATCAATACCATTGAAAGCGAACACATCAATTTTTTAACATTCTTAGTTTTCATATTTGCATAAACTTTCGTAATACAAAACAAAGTTGCTTTCGGTATTTATCGTAAGCGATTGTTTTCTTTAGTTTGATATCCGAAAAAACGTGTAGGGCTTGCGGCTAAAAAAACGACGGGTGTCGGCAAATAATTGATAGTCAATTCCAAATCAACTATCTAAGTTTAATTATCCAAATATTAAACTTGGTTTCTACCTATCAAACGGGTTTCGTACGGAAACGCTACAGGACTAACCCCCTATTCAGTCAAACTCTATATAGCATTCAACTGGGAGGTGCATACTTCAACAGCCCGATTGTATATTAAGAAGGGCTTTTTATAAATATTGGAACGTGTATGTGGAATATTTCCCAATTTTCTAAGAATCAACTATTTGTATCAATGACAAAGATATAAGTTTAATTTACATTTCAAAATTTATAACGGGAATGTATAAATTATTTACTCATTAGCGTACTATAATAAAATACCATCGTTCAATTTTACTTCTTGCATAAATAATTCAAAGTAATACGAGTAGCCTTTCGATATCCAGACAGCCATCAATTTCTTGAAATCGAAAAATTGATTGCTTCAGAAATACCTGGTGTTAAGCTGAAGCTCATCCAAGAAATACTATTAAATTCTTTGTTACCTATTCGACCCCTAAAATCAAAGGGTACCGAAGGAATCAGTATACCTTGGGCATTCTTTCTTATATTTGGTTTACGATATCAAAAACATGAGCCTTTCTTTTACCACATCTCGTAAAGAGATATATAGGAACTTAGGGTGAATGGAACTTTGATTAAGTAATAAATGAATTAAAAAATAATTGCATTTTAATAATTTTAAAGAAAAGAACATATGAGTTCAAAAGTCTTAATATATAGAATTTTTAAAATTGTTCTTTTGATAATAGTTATAGTCAATTTAGTTGCTTTTATAGGTGTCCATGCTGCACATAATGAGGTATTCTCAAGAGCTGACTATGATGACTATGATTCAAGTAAGTATTTAACATATAATGATATTGATTCAGTACAATATCCCAGAGAGGTTTTAAAGATAAATTCTGAAGAAAATGTTTTGACCGGATTTTTATATGGAGTAGACAGCACAAAGGGGATCATAGTTGTTAGTCCTGGTCACAGAGATGCAAATGATATTAAATTGTATGAAATAATGCATTTTGTAGATGCAGGCTGGATGGTATTAGGTTTTGACTATACGGGGTGTTACAATAGCGAGGGGAAAAGTATGGTAGGATATGTACAGGCACCAAAGGATTTAAATGCTGTCCTTAGTTATGTAGAAACAGAAGCACGTTTTGATAATATGCCAATTTTATTATTTGGCCATAGCCTGGGGGCTTATGCGAGCACGGCAGTATTGCAATATAATCATAATGTAGCAGCGGTTGTAGCAACTTCTGGATTTGATAATCCAAAAGAACAGTGGGAATACTCCGTAAAAAGATCAACAGGTATCTTTGGAAATCTATTAAAGCCATATGCGGGTATATATATGGACATGAAGTTTCGTGATGAAGCTCATCTGTCTGCTATAGATGGAATAAACTCAACAGATATTCCTGTTCTTATTATTAGTGGAACAGACGATGAGTTCTATGGAGGAGAAAGCAAATTATATGAAAGGCAGCATGAAATTACAAATAAGAATTGTGAATTTCTACTTATGGATAAAGAGGGTCATAATGGGCATTATAATTACTTTTTAACAGATGAAGCATTAGAATATCAGAAAAAAATCAATAGTGGTGGAATAACTGAACTAGATAAATTATTATACATGGAGCATGACAAAGAATTTATAGAATATATTAATAGTTTTTACTTGAGAGTAATACAAAATAATTGAAAATAATTATACAAAATTGGCAGTTTTCATGTACAACATTACGTCTCGTCGATTGAACGGGGCAGGGATTGAATCAAACCTCAAAAATGCTCTGGGTCATGAATGGATGAGGCTCTACAAGCAAACCCATTTAATTGTATACATAAAAATATGCTATTTACTTTTCTTTATCGATGATCGTACTTTTTGAACGAAATCAAGAGAAACCTCGGCTGCACTAGCGGCCTGCTCATCACTAAATCCGAATTTCAAAATCAGATTTTTCACGACTTTTTCAATTTCCTCACGCTTAGCAGTTTCAAGCGCGCTATAATCATCCCACTGTTTTTTCAAATCCAAATCGTACCGCATTTTTTCCTCCTCTGTTAAGTTACTATAGGTAGCAATCTTGAAGACCTTTTCAAATATTGTTTTCCTTAGAAAAACCGGAATCTTTTCAAGGTCATTCATATTCTTAAGAACATAAAGCCACTTATCTAAATCAGTTTTAAGTTCATGCTCTTCTTTTACAAACTTAAGTAATTCTATATAAATAAAACCCAAACCTTCATAAAAAATCTCGCCTGTTACCCTGTTACACAAGCAAATATCATGCAAATATTCTTTTTCAGAAGTTCCTTCTAGTATAAAGCCATCTAATAAGGCAACTAAAAACACTTCATCGATATCATAATTCCATACTGCTCGATTTCCAATGGGTGCTTGGCTACTAATTAAACGGCTGGTATAGAATAATGCCCTTTTCTTGAAATTGTCTTTTTTTGTTCGCTGAACTTCAATTATAAAACGTTCTCCATTCTCTCCTGTACAAGCTAGATCGAAAATAGCGCTGCCCTCAGTCTTAATATCACCTGGATATTCGGTCTTGTTATAGGTCAAATCTTTGATTACTTTCCGTCCTTTAAATAAGGCGTTCAAAAAAGCAATCAACAAATCCTTGTTAGGATCTTCAAAAAACAACTTCTTAAAACCGAAATCGGTTCTCAGGTTGATAAACTTGGGCTTATTTAGTACTTTTTCTTTCATAACTGTTATTATTGGTGAAAACCAAGATAGTTATAAAACAGCGAAAAGCCTAATATTTTTAGCATTTAACCAAGCAGCGTTCCTCCAGCCCCATGGATTATTTGCGATAAAATGCCATCGTTCAATTTCTAGATTTTACCTATTACTTTTTGTTTCCACAACTGGAGTCAAAGGTCTCTATAGATATGAAATGGTCATTATGAATCTTTAATTAGAACTAACTTCTCCTTTACTGTAATAAGGGATGCTTAGTCATTTATTAATCTATCCGCCAATAACCGCTCTTTCTAGAAGCGATGTGCTGAAGCTTACCCTACTGCTGTTTTTGCCAAAGCGGTAGTTATTGCTTGCATCAGTGCCTATCCAGTGGGCGCGAGAAGAGCTTTCCAAAAATATAAAAGTAAAGTGTAAATAATTTATTCGTTATTAACACTCTTGTACAGCTGAGCTATCTCATCGATTACCAGACGTGGATCATCATAAAACACATAATGTTCAGCTTTTTTTGCTAGAACATATTTCCTGTTATCCTTATCCAATGCGAATCTTTTCAGAGATTTTATAAAGTTTCTGCGCACCTTCCCTTCAAACGGGGAGATTTCTGAACCGATAACGGTCAAGGGTATATTAATATTTTCAGATACCGATCGCATCACTTCACTGGTGTTTTCATAGTTCTGTACCAAATGATATAAACCGATACTTTCTCCTTTAATAACTTGCAGATCACCCATGGAAAGATTCTTAGTATAAGCAGCCCGTTCTGCAGTCATGAAATACGGGGATACTACGTCAATAAATACCGCACCTTTTACCTTATTTTCATTGTTGGCTATAAACTTCATAGCATAGTTTCCACCAAGCGAATGTGCCACAAAGAAATAACAATCATCATACCCCAGCTTGTTTAGGGCCAGTTCTAAGTCCTCTACTTCGGAAGCTATACTTATATTGGCTGTATCTATGCCACTTTGACCAAAGCCAGCGCGGTCATAGGTAATTAAAGGGGCGCCGATTTGTTGGCTCAGGGGATTTAATAGGTCATTCCAAACCGTTCCATCGTTGCCTCCGCCTGATTCGAAAACAACAGGTATCCCTTCTCCCTTTATTATTTTGAAATGCAATCTATGGGTTCCCACGTCTATCAAGGTGTCGACGGTTTGGGAAAAGCCTTTTATACTGAAGCTTATCAATAGAGAAAGTAAAAGTATTTTTGGGAACGACATTATGGGCTTATACGGTTTGATGTCTGTCTAATTATACTATTATTTAGACCGGCAAATTACTCATCTTTTTTTAACTGTAGCCGTTTTTGTGGTGTTTAATATTCCACGCCTTTAGGCTTTAGTCTCAGAATAAATGTAAATAAATCTCCGGTTCTAAACTCAGGAGGAGGAAGGTCGCTTTCCAGCATAGCTTTTCTTATCCTAGGCACTCTAGACCAAATGCTCTACCATATGAATCCGTTCAAAAAGTCCGAAAATTAGTGGGTTCCTGTGGCTTTTAAAACCAAAATCTTCAGAACTTATAGCACTGACTAAACTTCCTGGATTGGTAATCTCTTTACAAACCCTTTTAAATTACCAATAATATTAGTATCTTCATCTAACAATCAAATAAAACTTGGACTAAATGGAAGGCAAATAAAAGCGGTCCTTTTTGTGAAAGAAAAAGGAAAGATCACAAATAGTGATTATCAAGAGCTGAATAAAGTGTCTAAAGCAACAGCTACAAGAGATTTAACAGAGTTAATTGAAATACATAAAGTATTATTGCGTTCTGGAGATGTTGGTGTAGGAACTAATTATATTTTGATTGGCTCATGATTGGTTCAATTGGCTCATAATTGAATCATTATTGGTTTAATAGTAATTAAAATGAGTATTTTTATTCCATCATTATTGCACCAATTGCATCATTATTGCACCATAATTGGCTCCAATCGTAATTAAAAATGAGTATTTGCATTTCCGTTCTAAAATCGTGTTTTGCTTATCCAACAATGCTTGCTGATTGCAGCTCCAAGTAAAATCAAAATGAAAGAAAAGAGAATAACGTTGATCAAGTACGCATTAACTGACTTTGATGACTACAAAACGCTCGTTAATGATGATGAAGTAATGAAATATATCTCGGGAAAAGGATTGACAGAAAATGAAGCGAGTACAAAGTTCAACTCGATAATTAATATCGGTAAAATGGAAGAAACGCTTGGATATTTTAAAGTGCTCAATCATGAAAACCAGCTTATCGGTGATTGTAAGCTAGTTCGGTATAAAAATGACAATTCAATTCTTGAAATCGGATACCTTCTAAAGAAAGAACATTGGCGAAAAGGATTTGGGACAGTAATATGTAATAAATTGCTCGCTATGGCCACCAACACCCATCCCGAATTGGACATTATTGGAATTATTGACCCTGCCAATCAAGCCTCAAAAGCTCTATTAACCAAAATGGGCTTTGAGCCTTATTCTATGGGAATCGAAAATAAAATGCCTACAGAAAAACTAATTCTAAAAAGGTGACACAACGGCTAATGGATTAGATGTACCGCAAATACCTTTACCAAATTAGGGGGCAGAAGGTGATGCTGGATTTTAATCTCGCTAAACTATATGAAGTAGAAAATCGTGCTCTTAATCAAGCGGTCAAACGAAAACAGCAAAGGTTTCCAAACGTTATGCAAAGCTTTACATAACTTCTGTTATGTAAACAAAATGATTATGTAAAGTTTAAGCTATTAATGCCTACTATTTACTTCTAGACAGGATTTGAAAGATTTCACTTTACATAATCATACTCGATATTTTTGTTAGTGGGCGATGTTGCCCCAAACAAAATATTGTATCAATGAAACACAAACCCAAGAAATTAGAAGACCTCATAGGCGAGATCAGGGCTTATTTTAAAAATGATCGAAGAGTGGCTGACAATACGATTTTAAGCTACCGCACGTATTGGCGAAAGTTCGAGAATTATCTTTTAACACATGAGATCGTTTTGGTAGATACGACTGTTTGTAAAGATTATTTGTCTCATCTATTTGCAGATAAGGACCTCAAAACGCTAACAGGCTATGAAAAGATGAACTTAATGGTTATCAATGACCTCATTGAATTCCAAGAAACTGGGATCGTGCTAAGGATAAAAAATACCCTAATTGCTTTTGAAGGCTCGGTGGGTAAACTGATGACTGAATACATCGTTGACCGATGTGCTCAAAGGTATTCCCAACAGACACTCTATATATACAGATTATACCTGTCTGATTTCTTGAATTATTTAATACAGAACAATATCCAGTCGATAAAGGATCTAAATGAACTGCACCTCTTAATGTATTTCAAACGCTTTAAGCCACAAAAGCAGGCAACGGCAAGTAGAACCATAGTTGTTATCAGGGGCTTTTTTAGCTTCTTATATAAACAGCAAATCCTTGATGTCGATTATTCCAAGATCATTCCTAAAAACGGTTATAGGCTACAGGCGAAGCTACCTTCCACCTATGCAACAGCTGAAGTTGTAAAACTGATTGATTCCATCGATAGAGCTTGCGCTACTGGTAAACGCAATTATGCGATTATATTATTGGCCGCAAAATTAGGCTTGAGGGCTTCTGATATAGCTAATATCCAATTCAGTAATATTGATTGGACGCAAAGCGCAATTAAGATGGCACAGTATAAAACAGGCAGGGCACTGGAATTACCCCTGCTACCGGAGGTGGGTAATGCCATCATTGACTACTTAAGATATGGCAGGCCAAAATCAAATAGCCCATATGTTTTTCTTTTGGCTGTTTCGCCGTATAAAGAACTGATGCCCACTTCAATTTATACGATAGTAAAACAAGCCTTTTCAAATACAGATATAAACACATTACATAAAAAACGGGGGCCTCATGCGCTTAGACATAGTTTGGCCGGGCGTCTGCTTGAAAATAAAACTACCCTGCCAGTTATTTCAGAAATTTTGGGTCATGAAAACACTGAAACAACCCGGTATTATTTACGTGTTGATCTGCAATCACTCCGTCATTGCGTATTAGATGTTCCTACGGTGCCCATATCGTTTTATACGCAGAAAGGAGGATACTTTTATGCCTAAAATAAACTACTGGGGCATTTATGCCAATCATATCGAACAGTTTGTATCCTTTAAAAGAAGTCTTGGTTATAAGTACTTAGAGCAAGAAAAGTTGTTCGCCAAATTCGACCGGTTTACCATTGAAGCAGGAGAAACTACTGTTGGTATTTCTAAAGAACTATCGGATAAATGGTTTGCAAAAATGGGCAACGAATCTGACAATTATCGATATGCGCGTTGTGTTTGCATCAATCAGTTTTCCTCTTATCTGTGCAATATCAATATCCGTTCATTTGTTGGCAAACTGCCCAAACAAAGAGATTCCTTTGTTCCGTATGTTTTCTCAAAAACAGAGATGGCAAATATCTTTAATGCTTGCGATGAATTAGCTACAAAATGCCTGAAGATGAATTCTTCGGTGTTCTCGATGCCGCTTTTGATCAGGTTCCTATATGGTACAGGGTTACGTATCAATGAAGCGTTAGGGCTAAGAAATAAAGACTTCAACCTGATCGATAACTATATTGTAGTGAAAGACAGTAAAAATGGTTTGGAACGAACTGTGCCACTTTCAGGTTCGTTAGCAATCGAATGCCAAACATACTTAGAATATAGAGATCAACTCCCTATCGATACTTCTGATGATAGCCCTTTCTTCGTAACACTAAATGGTTCATCCTGTAAATGGTCATCCGTTTACCGTTGGTTCAGAAAGATATTAATAAAGTCGGAAATTGCTTTTGTTGGTGGTACACATTGTCATTCAGGTCCGAGAATCCATGATATAAGGCATACCACAGCCTGTCATTCTTTGGCAAGAATGGTTGATGATGGACTCGATTTATATTGCTCGCTACCTATCATCTCCACATTCTTAGGCCATCAATCCCTTAAAGCTACAGACCTGTATGTTAGGCTGACTGCCGAGATGTATCCTGGTCTTCTTAAAAATGCCGACTTATTATGTTTAAACGTTTTCCCAAGCCTTGAATATGAAGCCTACTGATTTCTCAAAATACCTGACGGATTTTTTTACAAAATATCTGACCCATGAAAGGGGCTTAAGTGCAAATACCGTCGTATCATATCGCGATACATTTATTCTGCTGATAACATTTATGGAACGCAAAAAAGGCATTAAGCCAGAAAAGCTTGAGCTAATATCAATAACTAAAAAGCTGATCGTAGAGTTCCTGGACTGGCTGGAATCGGAAAGGAGATCAGGTACAGCAACCAGAAATCAAAGGCTTGCTGCAATACATTCGTTTTTTAGATATGTGCAATACCAACGACCGGATTACTTACATGAATATCAACAGATCATGTCTATACGGATTAAAAAGGTGAGCAAGCCCGTAATGAGTTACCTGACAATTGATGGCATTAGATTGTTGTTGCAACAGCCTGATGTTAGCATCAGGAAAGGCAGGCGGGATCTAGCATTATTATCTTTGTTGTACGATACAGGCGCCCGGGTACAGGAAATCATTGATCTTACACCTGCATCAGTCCGCTTTAATAAACCACATACCATCCTTTTGAAAGGTAAGGGAAATAAAAGCCGGGTTATTCCGCTATTAGATGATCAAGTTGATATATTGAAAAAGTATATGACCGAATGGAAATTGATGGAGCCGTTCGCAAACCAGTATCCACTTTTTGCTAATAGCTATCATCAAAAACTAACCAGGGCCGGCATTACCAATATACTGTTTAAATATGTGAAAATGGCACGGGAGAAAGATCAGGGTCTAATTCCTGAAAGGATAAGCTGTCATTCTTTGCGGCATTCTAAAGCGATGCATCTTCTGCAAGCTGGAATAAACCTGGTCTACATCAGGGACATTCTCGGCCATGTATCTGTCCAAACCACTGAGATATATGCCAAAGCGGATGCTAATCTAAAAAGGCAAGCTCTTGAAAAGGCATATATAAATGTTAAACCTGCCGAAGTTGTTGATGCAATGTGGATAGGAAATACGGGTCTCAAAGCCTGGTTAAATAGCTTTTAACTGCAAGGATTATGTAAAGCAAACTCCATTAAAATCCATTCAGGAATAGATGGAAAGGCAACAATCGCTTTATACTTTACATAATCCTTTTGTTTACATAACAAACGATTTTATGTTTCAGCTTACGAAAGATGAATGGCGTGAGCTTATCACAATCTGTGATAACCTCCCAGAAGGGGTAAAATTTAGCCCTGCCACTCCTTTTGCTTTCACTGAACAAGGTGTAGCAATGCTATCCAGTGTCTTAAACAGCGAACGAGCCGTAGCAGTAAACATTAAGATGGATTGAAACCACAAACGCTATTGGCATCATTTCGAAAGCCGGTTTAATTCTCAGCTCTCCATTCTACGTGTAAAACATTTGAAACACCTGTCGTTTATCAAAATTCAACAAAGCTCTATTTTTCAACATGGTCGGTAATATGGTCGGCATCGTAACAGAAAATCAGTGCTCGATTCGGGCATTTATCTTCCTTTTGCTTGTTCTCCTCTCAAAGTCATTACAGTACTGGTAATAGCGGCTGCAACTTTACCGTCTTCACGAATAATTTCACATTTATAGTGTGTAATTGTTCTGCCCTTTTGTAATGGTTCCGCTACTGCACGGACCTTCATCAATGGTGGTTGAGTGGGCTGTACCAATGGCGGCGTCGGCTAGTTCACATAGTAATCCTCCATGTATCGTTCCCTGTTGGTTGCTGTGGAGTTCAGCCCTTGCATCAATTTCAACGGTAGCCTTTGACAGATCTATTTCGATAAGTTTTATTTTTAACGTTTCTGAAATTGGCGTGGGGTATTTCATTTGTGTTGTCATGTCAGGTGTTAAAGTGCCTGCAATCATGTGTTTTAAATAGTCGAGTACGGGTAATTTTTTCATGAATATTTATAGATTATTAAATTAAACGATCGTGTTTGGTGAAAAGGTCTTAAAATAAAACCTGACCCACAAAGCCATACCACCGGTGGGGATTGTATAAGAAAGATAATCTTTCAGATGTTCCTGTAGCAATGCCGAAATCCTAAATCTTTTGGAACAAAACGGTTGCATTATGTCCACCAAATCCAAATGCGTTACTCATCGCCGTTTTAATGTTTTTTTCTATAGGGGTATTAACCACGATCTGAATCCCGTCTGGAATTTCAGGATCCAGTTGTTCGATATTAATGGTCGGTAATATAATGGCTTCATTAATAGACTTAATACACAGAATCGCTTCGATGGCTCCGGCTGCACCCAACAAATGTCCAGTCATCGATTTGGTAGAGCTTACTACAAGATTATTAGAACCATTAAATACTTTGTTTACAGCTCTCAACTCAGTAATATCACCCACAGGTGTCGATGTAGCATGTAAGTTAAGATAGTCCAATGAAGAGGCAGATAACTGGGCTTCTTTGAGAGATAAATACATCGCCTTTGAAGCTCCAATCCCTTCTGGATGAGGTGATGTCATATGATAAGCGTCTGCTGTCATAGCTGCCCCGACCAATTCGGCATATATTTTTGCGCCTCTTTTCTTGGCATGGCCATAATCTTCAAGGATTAATGCACCTGCGCCTTCTCCCATTACAAAGCCATCCCGACCGATATCAAACGGACGGCTAGCAGTAGTGGGATCGTTGTGCCGTGTAGACATGGCTTTCATAGCAGAAAAGCCGCCAACTGAGGCAGGTGTGATAGGCGCCTCGGAGCCGCCTGCAATAATCACTTTGGCCTTTCCTAAACGTATATAATTAAACGCATCCATAATTGCCGTATTAGACGTAGCACAGGCCGATACCGTAGTATAATTGATGCCCTGCAGACCGTATTTCATTGAAATCAAGCCAGAAGCCATATTGACAATTAATTTTGGGACAAAGAAAGGACTGAAACGGGGATTATAATCTCCTTTGACATATCCTTCAACTTCTTTTTCAAAAGTTTCCATTCCACCTTGACCGACTCCCCAAATTACACCTGTGTCGAACGGGTCCATACGCTGGAAGTCTAAACCTGCGTCTTCAATTGCTTGGGCAGCACTATATAGCGCATATTGTGAAAAAAGATCACTTCTCTTTATCTCGTTTCTGTCCAGGTAAATATCGGGAGAAAATCCCTTTATTTCACAGGCAATCTGCGTACGGAATCTGCTCGCATCAAACCTGGTTATTAACCCCGTACTACTTTTTCCCGCCAAGGCATTATTCCAAAAATCTGTTATATTATTGCCCAAGGGATTTACCGTTCCCAAACCTGTTATTACAACTCGTATCATTTTTTGTGATTTTAATTATATTTAATTTGCCAATAATATACCGATCGGTATATTATTGGTCAAAAAATTTTACTGCTTTATTTCTTCTTCAATTATTTTTACAATCCGATCCAATGCAATAGAAAAGTGATTACTATCACCGAGTGTCCTTGCCAACAGAATGCCGCCTTCTATTAGCATCATAAAAGTACTGGCATATTGATTGGCATTTATATCGGGCTTAAAGCTTCCATCGTCTATGCCCGCTTGAATCATGCTGCTAATTAGGTTATGCCAGCCTATAAAACTTCCCTTCACAGCCTCCCTTAGAAACAAAAGATTATCATCCGATTCTGTAGCGGCATTGAGCATCGGACAACCTCCTTCTTGCATGATTTTTTTAAAAGTATTCCTATAAAAGGTTACCATAGCCAATAATTGTGAGACTGGAGTCTGCTTACCGGCGATTGCTGCGTTCAAACCTGACTTTAACCTGCTAACATTATACTTAAAAGCCTCGATGGTCACCTCATCTTTATCACGAAAGTTTCCATAGACGCTTCCTTTGGTCAACCCAGTCACTTGTATAATGTCGGAAAGGGCAGTAACAGCGTACCCTTTGGTATTGAATACCGGGGCTGTTTTTTCAATTATAAACTGTCGGGTCTTTTCAGCTTTACTCATTTTTTAAAAAATACAAAACAAAGATAGAAAAAAAATATACCGAAAGGTATATTTAGAAAAGTATTTTGTTGAAACTTATCCGTAAAAGGCCGTCTTTGTTTTCTCTACTTTATGTATTTTCATTCCAATAATAATTGTCGGGATAGATCCTTTGTTTGTCTTTTGCGTAAGCTAAGTGAAATGGAATTAAACGTGTATTCTAAAAAGTCTCATTATTTTTTATTCAGTTTCTGTAAACGTTCTTTTGCAGAAGGGATGACGTCGTCATCTCGTTTATAATTTTCGATTACACTCTCCAACGTACTCTTTGCCTGGAGATATTCGCCTTTGCCCGCATAGGCTTCTGCAAGCAGGATAAAGCTTTTAGCCACCCAATAATCATATGAACCCATGTTGTTGATCACATCAAAAGCTGTTTTCAGGGCTTTGTCGTATTCCTTGTCTTGAAAATGCAGTTGCCCCATCCGATACCGTGCCTCTGCGCCGGCTTCCATTGAGCTCTTCTGAGCCGCCAGATCAAGTTCTTTCATGGCAGGCTTGGCGCTCCCTTTTTGTAACATGACCCGTGCATTGTACAAGTGTACCTTGGCAATGTCTTCTTGAGTAGACTGATCATAATTAATGATCAGATTCGCATACTTATTCATCTGTTCAAAGTCGCCGATTTCAAAATAACAAATCATCAGATTAGTTACGGCATAGCCATAGTTTTCTTTATATTCTGACGTGAGCTCCAGTTTTTTGAGGTGCACAATGGCCTCGTTGTATTCCTCCAATTCGAGGTATAATGCGGCCGTCGTCAGCAAGGTGCTCTCCGTGTAGTCACTGGTCCAGTCGTTCAGAATAATGTTCAGGTCGCGCAATGCTTCCTTGGGGTGCCCGGTATGGTACAAACTCACCCCACGGATATAACGGGCAAATTTTTCCTGTCTCGGCTTCGAAAATTTATCAAAATATGCATTGATCGCTTCAACAGCTGATCCGTATTCTCCCCTAAAAAACAAGGAATGGGCCGCTTGGAAAACCAGGTTATCTTGCTCCGTCGGGCTCAAGTTACGAAGATTAGTGCTGGTGGCGTATTGAATATAACTCGAAGCATCGCCTTGATCTAAGAATATATTTTCAATGGAACGCAGCGCTTGCCCTGCCTCGTCGGTCGCCGAATGTTCCTCTATCACCTTCTGGAAAGTAGCCTTTGCCGCTTCGGTGTCGCTTTTATTGTACTGAACAAGCCCTATGGTCAACAACGCCCGGGGGAGATAGCTGCTACGGGGAAAATGTTCAATCATCTGCTGCAGTCCTTCGATGGCAATATCGTAATCTCCTGAAATGAAATACGTGTACGGAATCTCAAAGGCTACCTTATCTGCATATTTTGAATTGGGAAATTGTTTGATGACGGACCGCAGGATACTGATCTTGGTTTCATTGTCGCCCTGTAATCCATGGAGAACGCCGCGCTGGACCAACGCATAGTCCTGATTGGGAGCTTTGTTGTTGATTAGCTGGTCATAATATTGGTTGGCTCGGTCGTAATCGCGCATGGACAAATATGAATCGCCCAAACGTGCGATCACGTCATCACGTACAGAGTTCTCTATCGAACTTCCCTCGGCAGCTAAAAAGCGTTCAAAATACTTCGCAGCCATGCCAAAGCTGTTATTTCGGAACGCCGCATATGCCAAGCCATAGTTGGCATAATTGTATACGTCTGTGTTTCTGGCGGGGCTCAACTGGAGGAACTGGGAAAAGTTCTCTACAGCCTCTCCGTATTTACGCACTTCATACATGGCCTCCGCTTTCCAATACTTGGCCAAGGCCGCCATTTCGGTATCGATCGGGAATTTTTCGGATCGTATGAACATGGATATGCTATTTTCAAAAGCGCGCTCGTTATAAAATTCCAATCCGCGATAATAGGTTACTTTTTGATAAATTTTATCGGCTTCTCCGCTCCTGTTTTCAATCTTTTCTAACAGACTGACCGCTGTATGGAAATTGCTCGTGCCCATCAAAACATCGACCGATAATGTTTCCTCAGTCTCTGTTTCACTAGCAGGACCACTTTTCGCATGTTTTTGAGCGATATATTCCTGGACAACATCTAGCGCAATCTGGACGGAGTCTAGTTCATATAAGATTTTGGCATAGTTAATCAACCCATCCGCTTTCAATATCGGATCAAAATCCAGTTTGGACGCTTTAAAAAAAGCACTGCGCGCGCCTTGCTTATCGCCGGTTTCTAGGGCGATATGGCCTAAAGTAATGATCGAACTCTGATAAAAAGCATCCGAAGCCGTCAACTGCTTCAAAATAGAGGTTGCTCTTTCATATTCGCCTGCTTGGTAAGCCAAATAGCCGGTCCGGTAATTATCGATATTGTTGCGTGCTGCGCCCGGGTGCCTTGCATGCACTATTCCGTAATAAGCTTGTTTGAACTTGTTCATTGCAAGATATTGGCCGACAGCGATTTGGCGCATCGCGATATCCATTGCTTCCCGGTCCAATCCCATATCGGGGCTCTGGCGAACCTTTACGGCATCGGCCAGCACAGGCCGGTAATCACGCACCACATCGATGGAACCTTCAAACGCAGGTTTCCCTTCGTCATGTTGCTCATTGGTTTGTCGCTTCTCTTCCTGCGAATAGCCCATCACCACTGAGGATAAAAAGACCCCAACAAGCAAGTATTTCAAATTGTAATAATTAATTTTTTCTTTCAATATCATTCTTCATCCGTATTCCTGAGATTTTCCCTTCGCCAAGGTGAAAGTAAAATCTATTCGTCCCTTAAAAAAACGCCTCCAAACTAAAGACTTTCAATCATAATCACGTAACTCGTCAGCAAAAACTAGACCTTAAGTGATAAATCTTAAGTAAAAACAAAGTCGTCCGTCTAAAAATATTTCCTTGACACTAAAAAAAGATCGCAGCATCGATCATTTTATCCAGTTTGAGATTTTGCTTTCGCATTTATTTTTGATGGTCCAAAGTATGGTAATGAAATCGAATGATATAACGTTCGGGCCACACAAGGCGAGGCAAAGTAAGCTCCCTGTATTTTGGTAAAATAGGAGAATATCACAATCAAAAAAAGTATCTTTATATACACGTAAAAGAAGTGCAAAAAAACAATAATTCATAATGCAGATCAATCAATGTATATTCCTAAAATAAATTTAGCGACAGACCAAACTGAAATTGTGAAATTCATGAAGCGGTTTAGCTTTGCGACTATCATTACTGCAAAAGATAATTTTCCGATCGCAACACATTTGCCTTTTCTTGTAACTACGAAAGACGACAGCATTGTTTTGACTTCTCATTTTGCAAAAGCGAATGAACAATGGAAAAACATAGAGAACAATAAAGTTTTGGTAATTTTCAGTGAACCTCACGCCTATATATCTACCAAAAACTACGACAAAGAACTTAACGTGCCTACTTGGAACTACATTTCAATTCATGCATATGGACAAGGGAAATTAATTACAGATGTAAAAAATACATTTGAAGTACTTGAGGCTACGGTAGATAATTACGAAACATCATATAGAGAAAAGTGGGACAGTTTTCCTGAAGAATATAAATTAAAAATGTCAAAGGGGATTGTTGCGTTTCAAATTATTGTTACAGATTTACAGGCCAAGAAGAAGTTAAGCCAAAACAGAACTGAAACAGAAAAGCAAAAAATAATTGAAACTTTATCCGAAAGCAACGATACAAACGAACAACTGATCGCCCAGTACATGAAAGCTCAATAAATGCATTCGTCACATTGAATTGAATGCATAAGCTTATAAAAATTGAAACACATCCAACGAAAGCTAGGACAAATTTATGTTCAAAGAAATCATGAAGTCACAAATTGGGACTTCAGAATAGGCCAGCCTGTGGGCATAGCGTTGTACCAATAGCATATCCCTTCGAAGTGAAGATTCGTCAATGGAAAGCTCTTTTGAAAGGTAAGTAGAGAGAGACGGCCGGAATTGTATAGTTGTTGACTTATTAGCTTACACGTCATTTAAAGAACTGATTCCATTTTCTTTTAACCGTTCGATTGAATCCTTCATTTTTTTTACTTGATCTGGCGGATGACCTTGCCAAATTGTAACTTCGCCAATAACCCTAAATGGATGTACGGAACGATAAGACATACTGGGATTACCAGGGAATTTTCTATCCGTTAAGTCGGGGTCGTTTTCAATTTCTCCAGTTGGTTCAACTAAGTAAATTCTTCCCTTTCCATTTCCAAAGGCTAGCTCAGCAGCCCAAATAGCCGCATCTAGAGTTGCAGATAGAAAAATGTACTTAGATTTTATACTTTGTTCATAGTTGCAGCTATATCCAATTTCAACTAGATCGCCTAATTTTAATTCCGCTTTTGTTCCGTGAAAATAAGCTTGTGCAAAGGGAGTCGCAGTAGGCGATTGAATCTCCTTCTCTAGGTTTTGAGTTTCCATTTTTTGATGTTATTTTATATGGGTTATTGTTTGTATTTTTTGGATATTTTCATAAAACCTATTTGTTTCTCTCAGTTCATTCTAGTTTTTTTACTATGTTGTCTAAATTGCCAGCTACTAAGTTAAGTATTATTTTGTCGTTTGGATAAAATGTTTGGATGTTAGCTCTAAGGGCAATAAACGGCTGCAATGCTCGGCTGTTATTTCCAACTCCGTTAATAACCGAAAGAGAGAGTTCATATGTATTATTCCCTTTTTTTGCGTGAATATATCTAGTTGCTGCTTCGTCAAAGAAAGTTGTTTTGAATAAATTGTCAGCAAGTATATCAACTTCTCTTTCTGTAATGTTGCTTTTATCAAAAGCAATTTCATGCTTTTTAACACCATAGGTCTTTACTGAGGCGCTAGTTAAAGTTTTGCCAGTCAAGAGAACTATTGTAAGTATTGTGATAGTAATCACAACAAGTCCGATTAGTCCAATGCCAATCGCCCGCCACCAGCCAAAAAGTTCTAAAATAAACCCTCTGGAAAAAATGCAGAGAGTTTATTTGTTTAGCCTTTGAATTTCCTTTAGCTTTTTGAAGCCTCCAAAGAAGCCTTTCTGAATTCTTTTAAAAGTTTTTCCAATTCAAGGGAAGCCTTACGGGCTCTTGTTCCGGCTGCTTTGTTCCCTTTTTCAGATTGAAGTTCCGCATCTGATTTGAATGTTTCAATTCCTGCGTTGATTTTTTCGATTAGTTCGTTCATTATGATAATAGATTTAAATTTATAAAGGACAAAAATAATCTTTTCCTGTTTCATAACAGCACAAATACGCTAAAATTCGACTGCTCGCGACCAATCCTTTCCACCAAGGCTTTTTGCACATAAAGATTGTAATGATTGATGTTATAGTTTTAACGTCTGCGAAGCACTTACTTACTTAGGGGCTTTTAAATCTTCCGAGTTTCAAGACGCCTGGTAATTAGATTGGCAACAAATAAGTTTGGTATCCAACTTAGCCACGCAACAATAATATATGCAGTTATAAAATTGCCGAAGGTCATACTTAAAAGTGGAAGCCATATTCTCAACGTCACAGCTGAAAAACAAGCAGCATAACTATAAACTACCATCTTTTGATGCATTTCTATCTGTCCATTCCTAATAGCTAAATAAGCCATTAAAGTTGTATAAAACCAGATGATTCCTAAACAAAAGAAACCCATTGAAGATACAATGCCACCGGTTGCAAAGAAAGTTATGCAAATACCTGCTATTGAACTAAAAAGAGCCGCTATAATGTAAATTTTACCAAGTTGCTTATGAAAAGTAAGGTGTTTGTTCCTGAATTTTCGTCCAAATTGTGTCCATCCAACAAGTAAAGCGAGTCCTCCTAAAATTATATGAGTATAAAACCCAATATTCCAAAAAGTATTTGTCAATAACCCGTCGGATTTAAAACTTAATAATCCAAACTTCCTGTCAATAAAAAAATATATGCTTGGGTAGAGGCCTGTTATGATTGCGAAAACAACCAATACAATCCATAATCCTTTTCGTGCCATTTACTGTTCGATTTAATTGCCACCAACAACATAATTAACGAAACAGAATTTCACTAAAACTCAACGTATCTGTATGTGATGTACTCTTACAAAAATAATGTTTTACTATAAATTAACAAGATTATTACTTTTTCTTCAAACCCGCCATTATTTTGCATTATCAATATCTCTATCAAAGAGTTAGGCTTTAATTATAAACCTTAATGCGGTGGAATATTATTTATCAGTAACAAAAACACGCATGAATTATATTATTTGTATTCGCCTAGAAATCATTCTAAAAAACAAAAATAAAGGTAGCAAATTGTACCGCCGGATTTTAGCAAAGTTAATCTCAAATTTTTAGCTAACTGGATTTGCACGGTTTAACTATTACAGCATTTAGTTATCTATCATTTTGGGCGTTTAAAATCGATAACCAACTGAAATTCCGTGAACGATATTTTTGATCTTTCCATCACGCTCTGCCCCACCGACGGCCGGCTTCAGGTTTGCTATACCAAACTGTGTATTGAGCTGCACGGAGAGCTTTTGAAAGAACTCATATCCGGCAAGAAAGTTCACACCATAGTCCCAAGGCTTTCCATATAAGTAATTGCCAAATTCACCATCGAGGACGTCATTTTTGAAAATAACATCGCCATGAGGTTCAATCATGATGTCGCCTATAGAGACATGCTCTTGATCAGCTTCCCATTTTCCACCGGTTCCGTAAGCCACATAGGGGCCTGCGCCAAGGATCAGCTTACCACTTTCAAAACTGGGTTTATAGAGAAAATTTACAGGTACTTCTATATAGTTAGCAGTGGCTTTAAATTCACTGTCGGAAGAGGCTAACCAGCCTCCGTCTTGCTTAAACCCCTTCCCGGAATACAGAGCGGCCGGTTGCAAGTAGAAACCCGATGCGATGGGGATATCCATAGTTAACCCGATTTGAAAGCGCGGTACCAATCTTGTTTCCTGTTTACCATTTTGTTCATCTACCAAATGGATTCTCGAAAGGTTGATTCCCGCCCGAACACCTAAGCTACTTTGGGCACTAACGGTATGCACAAACACGGTTGCTATAAATAGCAATCCCATAATATGAAGGTTAGATTTGGACATGTTATTTTCTTAAGTGGATTGATCTGATTATGAGTATTTATTAGGGAACGTTTCTAAAATTCGAATCGCTACATTTATTTCGCTAAGCTGATAAATAAATTGTCACTCCTGTTGATATCGGAAGAATGATACTCTTAATGGTGACCGCTTGGATGAGCAATCAGATGTTAGTTACAGGGCGGGGTGGTATTTGAAAGTGGTAGCCTGCCAAAGATAAACGTGATGTTTGGCTGGAATCAATAAACAAGAATGAAATCCGAGGTCGCGTTGGCCCATTGAGGGAATTGGGTGCCATGAAGCTGAAAAATATCAACCATTTGGGCTCGAGTAAGCTACGTTTAATAATCTATTTACTTCATTATATTCTTCGTCTGTTACGGGTTTCAACCACCTAACAAATTCGTCACCCTGATACTTGGTAATAGCAATGTGTACCATCTTAGTAGTTGCGGTAGCTCCATGCCAATGCTCAAGATTTTCCGGTATATTTATTACATTCCCTTTTTCAATTCTCTTTGCAGGTTTACCCTTTTCCTGAAAAAAACCCTCACCCTCTGTAATAATTAAAACCTGCCCTTTGGGGTGGGTGTGCCAATGGGTTCTAGCTCCGGGTTCAAAGGTTACATTCCCTAACGCAAAATCAATGTTTTTATCTCTTACTAATAATGAATGTAAAAATGCGTTACCGCTAAACCATTCGTTCGACAATTTTTCGCCTTGCGGAAAAATTGAGGTGCTGTCATGTGTTGTCATTTTCTTTATGTTTTTATTTTATTGCAAGCTGCCTGAGAAATCTTGCTCCGGTTATCAATCGCTCGAGCCAGATACTTCTAATCCAAGATTCCACTAAGATTCTTGTTTTCATTATTCATCATTTTACCTACTGCCTTAAGAGATTAAATAGCCTTTTGTTTGATAATTTTAGTGGATTAGTTCAAAAATGAAAATCAATGGAATTTATTCCGGAAATTTTATCAGGCTGCCATAAAATAGGATACATAAATTATCTAGATGATACCGAGCCATCTTGTGGTTCTACAACAAAGGTTCACCATTGGCGTCTGTGGTAAGTACAAGTGACAAATAATCAAATAGAGGGCGCATCGCATCAAAGGTTGCAATAACTTCTTTTGAAAAGCCTGGATATAACACTTCCTCATCGGTAAAAGAACGCATTACCAAGAATTGTTTTTTTCGTAATAAATCAATAGCGTGGTGTTCTTTATCAAAACCCCTGGGTGCTGTTTTGAGCTCTTCCCCCTTCAATTCTCCAAAAGTATTTACGAATTTGGGAGCTGAAAGTATGTTTCTAAATTCAGAGTCATCCAATTCAATTTCTTTTCTAATGCGGTTTAAATCTTCTTTATTGGGTTCCCAAAAACCTCCTCCCACAAAACTTTTCCCAGGTTCTATACTTATATAATAGCCGCCTCTTAAGTGTGGTTTTTTTCTTCCTAAATGCAATCCAAAATAGGTTTTATAAGGTGTTTTATCTTTAGAAAATCGTACATCCCGATAAATGCGATGGACATGAAATTTTTCTATTGAATCCTTTTTGGCCATCTGATCATGGATGCTCTTAAAAAATGATTTTACCTCTTTAAATGTAATATCGAATGTCTCCTTATTGGCAACAAACCACTCTCTATTGTTGTTATTGTCTAATTCTTTTAAAAAATCAAAACCTGATGATGGAAACGTTGGATTCATTATTTATTTTGATTTTTATGTAATACCCGCTATTAAAATTCTGTTTCTTCAAAGGTACAAAACAGGATTGAATAAGAGTAAGTTGCGGCTCGGCAATGCAAAAACAATCCATTACAAAATTGGTTATAAAAAAGTTATTTTTAAAGCAATTCATTATGGACAATAAAAATAAAAATATGCGGAGAGATGAAGTAAACTCTCAAAATGCAAACGGAGATTCCCCTGATAACAAAGAAAATCAAACAAATAAAGAGAAAAATCCCGCTGAAGATATAGGAATTTATAAGAAAGAGAGAAACAATACGGACGATGACAATATTGGCAATGACGTCACAATTGGAGAGGAGGAAGTCACGATTGGAGAGGAGGAAGTCACGATTGGAGAGGAAGAAGTTACGATCGGAGAGGAAGAAATTTTGGAAAATGAGGATATGATTGATGACATCGAGGATGGGCCAATATTCTATTAACGCTCATGTCCATAGGACGTTTTTATCTTCTAGGTCCCATGGCCGTTCCGATAATTGACCTGGGTGCTCTTTTCGTGCTTTTCGTTGTCCAGATGCCCGTCAAGTTCGGCCTCGAGCATGTGCTCCACCGCCCGTTTGTGCATCTGCTTGAAGAAAGAGGTCAGGTCCTCTCCGTTTTTAAAAGACTTGTAGAAATCCTTGTCGTTCAATAATCGTTCTTTGTCAATCATATCTAATGTAAGGGTTAAAAATAATCAAAAAGTTATTCCGAAAAGTTATTTTGAGCTTGGAGGCTAAAAAACTTTTCAGAATAACTTTTCTACTTACACAGATTATGAAATACTACCGAACTTAACTAATTTTATCGAAGCGCATTATTCGAAACAAGTACCTTAATGCTGTTCAATACTTTCTCTTTCTGTAATTTCTTTTTCTCAAGCCATTCTTTTTTTAGCTGCTTTAATATCCTCTGTTCTTCTAGTGGAACTTTGTAAGACAAGGAGCTTAAGTGCATCCTATTTATTCGCAGATCATTATAGTTCCCTATAAAATCAGTAACCTCCTTAAGTTTTTGAACATCTTCCAAAATAGAAGTTTCATCCCCTTTGATAGAAAGCAATAGCTTAGACGTATATTGAAAGTCCTTTAGAATTTTCCGGATTAAATGAATGCCTTCATCGGTAGGATGATCTATATTTTCATTCAGCGCTTCAATTTGAGTATTAATATAGTTCCTGATTGGCTTATTATGTAGTTTAACAGGGGTATATTTCTCCAAATCAATATATAATTTATTGAAAGAGATTTGTTTTTCCAAGACACTATACCTTCTCTTCACTTTAAAAATTCTTTTAGAAAGCTTTATTAAATATTCCCTAGATTCCAAACCTGTGTGCTTATAATAGTTTTCAATACTCTGATATAGAATTTGAAAGCTCCTAATATTTCCGAGTAATAGATACAAGTTTTTGACTTTTTTAAGTAGATTTTTTGCTTTTATTTGCTCCAATGCCATCAACCTAATCACTGCCCTTACTCTTTTATAGGCAATTCTAAATTGGTGGATTTGTTCCAAATTATCGAGCAAGTCTTTTTCAAAAAAATATCTTCGCAATAATTTAATTCTTTTGTTAAATGTTTTTTTTAAGTGCTTCAACTTCATACCAAACACTAATAAGTTTAGATATGAAATAGAATAAAGGAGTAGATGTTTTTTATTTGTTTCTTAAAACAGTGAAAAATGATTAGATACTAATTTCAACGCCTAATCAGTACTTTTTCATTTCAAATAAGTGTTATTCCCAAAACATTCTTGATATTTACCTTATGTTTAAAAGAATTAAAAATAAATTCCTCCGTTATTTCACTATCGCAATTTATTTTTTGATTTTGCTGATATGCGCTGTTGAACTCAATTTTCTCTGGCTATTTGGCTATTCTCCCAATCGGACGGACATTCAATCACCCATATTAAATACCGCATCCGAATTATATACTGCCGACAGCGTATTAATTGGTACTTATTTTAAAGAGAACCGATCACTAGTTACTTACGACAGTATCTCACAGAATGTAATAAATGCTTTGGTGGCGACCGAAGACATACGTTTTTTCAAACATTCAGGTGTTGATTTTTGGGCGATCGCATCGAGTTTATTATCCACTGCAAAAGGAGATAAACGAGGCGGAAGCACAATTACACAACAATTGGCGAAAAACCTTTACCAAACGAGACATACTGAACAGGCTGGACTGCTTGGGAAAGTACCCGGAATAAAAATGGGCGTTATAAAATTCAAGGAATGGATGACAGCCTACAAATTGGAAAGAAAATATAAAAAGGATGAGATCTTGACCATGTATTTGAATACCGTTTCTTTTGGGAACAATACCTATGGTATTGAAACTGCAGCCAGACGGTATTTCAATGTTTCCGCCGTTGAATTAAATACTCCCCAAGCAGCTTTACTAATTGGAATGCTTAAGGCGACTACCTTATACAATCCTAAAAGAAACCCAGAAAATGCAGTAAACCGAAGGAACGTTGTTCTTTCTCAAATGCAAAAAGCCTCTTTTATTACCGAACAGGAATTTGAAAATTATTCCGCCGAAGATTTATCTCTTAACGACGGGAAACTGGATGAACTCTCGACGGGAGATTCTTATCTGAGAGCTGCAGTTCTAAGGTATCTGAAAGACTGGGCTGAAGAAAACGATTACGATATTTATAAAGACGGCCTACGGATTTATACCACCATAGACTCTCGGATGCAAGAAAAAGCGGAAAAGGTTGTGGCTAAACAGATGCAGGTATTGCAAAACCGGTTGAACAATGCATGGGCTGGAGAATTGCCTTGGCGAGATACAGAAGGCAAGGTAATTGAGAATTTTCTTGAAAACCTGGCCAAGAAACTACCCATCTATGAATCCCTAAAAAAGAAATTCCCCAATTCTCCGGATAGCATCGAACTTTATTTGGAAAGACCCAAGGAAATGGAAATCTTCACCTGGGATGGAATGAAAAAAGTAAACTATTCCACCCTAGATTCTCTAGAGCATTATGTACGCTTGTTAAATACAGGCATGATGTCTATGGATCCATTTAACGGTGAAATAAAAGTATGGGTAGGTGGTATTAACCATCAATATTATAAATTTGATCATGTTGATCAAGCAAAGAGACAAGCAGGATCAACTTTTAAGCCCTTTGTTTACCTTACAGCACTTCAGCAGGGTATGTCACCTTGTGATAAATTTGAGGATAAGCCGGTAAAGATAACCTATTTAGAAAACGGTAAAGAGTTGACTTGGCTGCCTAAAAATGCAGATTGGAACTTCACCTATCAAAACATGTCATTACGCCATGCCATGGGGCGTTCCATTAACTCGGTTACCGCACAGTTAACTGAGACTGTAGGCTGGGACAAAGTAGTAGAAAGCGCACACCTTTGTGGCATTGAAAGTGCTTTGGAATCTGTACCCTCCGTTGGGTTGGGCTCAAATGATGTTAGTGTTTTTGAAATGGTTAAATCTTATGCTACTTTCTTAAATACCGGCTATACAGTTGACCCGATATTAGTAAATAAAATTACAGATAATAAAGGCAAGCTTCTGGCTGAATTTAAAACTAAGAAGAAAAGAGTGTTAAGTGAAGAAGTAGCCTGGCTAATGGTTTATATGCTAAGAGGGACGATGGAAGAGCCCGGGGGTACATCGCAATCCTTATGGGAATGGGATTTATGGAAAAAAAACAATCAGATAGCTGGAAAAACAGGGACCTCTTCTGACTATGTTGATGGCTGGTATATGGGAATGAGCAAAGATTTAGTGACGGGTGTATGGGTAGGAAATGATGAGAGAAGCATTCATTTCCGAACATCGGCAACTGGAGAGGGATCGCATACAGCTTTACCAATTTTCGGTATGTTTATGGAAGAACTTTATCATGACGAAAAAAGTGGTTATACTTACGGTCCTTTTCCAAAACCGACGGTTGAAATAGCAAGGGAATATAATTGCCCATCACCCAGAATTGTAGCGCCAGCGGTACCAGACTCGTTATCTAACGACAGTACTTTGACTTTGCCTCGATTGGATAGTTTAGTGATGGGATCTGATCTATTGAATTTAAATTTATAGATGAAAACACAATTTAACGCTCATTTAGGAATAAAAAATATATCTTTAACCAAATCGTGTTACAAAGCCGTTTAAATATAGTGACTGTGAAATCATGATGAGTATTGAATTTAAAACAAAATGAATAATTCTCTCATTATAGCTAAAACAATTTATTCTGATGAAACATACCTGTACATTATCTCAAAAAGCCCTATTCACTTTTTGTAGCATTTTTACTTTTTTATTGGTTTTCAATTCCGCAAATGTTCAGGCTCAGTATTTTGGGCAAAACAAGATGCGTTATAAAAAACTCGAATTCAAAGTAAAAGAAAGTCCGCATTTTGACTTTTATTATTACATGAAAAACGATAGTTTGTTACAAAAGACTATAAAAGAGAGTGAAGTATGGTATGATCTCCATCAACAAGTTTTCAGAGATACCTTTGAACGTAAAAACCCGATGATTATTTATAATAACCATCCTGACTTTCAACAAACAACAGCTATCCAAGGTGAAATAGGCGTAGGTACCGGTGGGGTTACCGAAGGGTTCAAAAACAGGGTTGTAATGCCAATCATGTTAATTAATAATCAAACTCGCCATGTTTTAGGACATGAGCTTGTCCATGCTTTTCAATACCATACCCTGATTGAAGGGGACTCGACCCGACTTGAAAATATAGGAAATTTACCCCTTTGGATGGTGGAGGGGATGGCTGAATATCTTTCTATCGGAAAAAAAGATGCTTTTACAGCAATGTGGATGCGTGATGCTTATCTAAACAAAGATATTCCAACGCTGAAGGATCTTACGGAGACAAATAAATATTTTCCCTATCGTTATGGGCAAGCATTCTGGTCTTATATAGGTTCTACATATGGCGATACGGTAATAGTTCCCCTATTTCGAGCTACCGCCAAACTTGGTTATCAGGCTGCGATAAAACGCGTTTTTGGATACGATGAACCGACATTATCAAGGCTATGGAAAAATACAATAGAAAATGCTTACAAACCTTTATTAAAAGATACAGCCCAGGTTCCCATTGGAAAATTGATTGTAGATAAGAATAATGCTGGGAACATGAACGTTGCTCCTGCCATATCACCAGATGGAAAATTGATTGCCTTTTTATCTGAGAAGGACTTATTTAGTATTGATTTATTTTTAGCCGAAGCACAAACGGGAAAGATTATCAGAAAACTGACCAGCAAATTGACAAATAGCCATGTCGATGAATTTAGCTTTATAGAATCTGCCGGATCCTTTTCACCCGACAGCCGCAGGTTTGCATTTAGCGCATTTGATGAGGGACGGAATAAATTAATTATTGTGGATGTCAATAACGGCAAAACATTATTAGCTGAAGGGATGGGAGAAGTTGGAGAATTTAGCAATATCACATGGTCTCCAGATGGGAATTCTGTGATTTTTGCCGGATTAAAACAAGGCCAGAGTGATCTCTATCAATACCATTTTGACACAAAAAAACTTGATCAACTAACCGATGATGCGTTTTCTGAGACGCAGCCGGCTTTTTCTAATGATGGAAAACGCATTGTTTTTAGCTATGATCGATTAAGTATGGAAAACAATAGAGGTGTAGAAATTAATTTTAACCTTGCCATTATGGATCTTAGTAATCGTAATATTGAGAACCTACCTGTATTCCTTAATGCTAATAATTTAAATCCGCAGTTTTCAGCAGATGATTCAGAGATCTACTTTTTGTCGAACCGTGATGGTTTTAGAAATTTATACCGTTACAAATTAGCCTCTAATTCAACTGAGCAGCTAACCGATTATTTTACAGGAATTAGCGGAATAACAGAATATTCTCCGGCTTTAAGCGTTTCCGAGAATGACGATGTGCTTTACTCCTATTATAGGGCCCAAAAATATAGTTTATATCTCGCGAAAGGAGATGAGTTTGTACCGGTAGAAATTGCGAATGATGCTATCGATTTTCAAGCGGCAATGTTACCGCCCTTTCAGATTCGCGGTGTGGATGTCGTCAATACAAACTTGACTAATTTTAATCGATTTTCTCAAATAAACACGAATAAAATAAACCAAATCCACTACCGACCAAAATTCAAACTAGATTACTTAGCTAGTAGCGGTGTTGGGGTTGCTGTGGGAACACGTTATGGATCGGGATTATCTAGTGGCATCCAAGGCATTTTCTCAGATATCTTGGGTCGAAACCAAATATTTGCGGGTTTAGCAATAAACGGCGAAATTTATGATTTTGGGGGGCAATTCGCCTATATAAACCAGGCTAGAAGAATAAATTGGGGTGCGGCTGTTTCACACATTCCTTTTGTCTCTGGCTTAGTATCTTATAGTTTGGAACAAAACCCAAATTTCCAAACTGGCTACGCTGTTTCTCAAAATTATGATATTATCCGAACCTTCCAGGAGCAAGTGGAAGGCTTTGTAGCCTTTCCTTTTTCACGCACAAAACGTATTGAAGCTGGAGCCGCATTTGCACATTATAGTTACCGAATCGACCGGTATGCCACTTACTATCATGCTGATGCAAACGGAAACATATTATCTAGTTTTCCTTTCTTTAGTGACCGACATAAGCTTCCTTTAGATGAAGCAGCAAAGACCTATGGTTCCAATTTTAAAGCTTTTACTATTCAGCAAGTAAATGCTGCATTTGTTGGCGATAATTCCAACTTTGGAATTGCAGCTCCACTTGAAGGGTATCGTTATCGAATCGGCGCCGAGCAATACTTTGGCGATTTCAATTTTACCGCATATACTTTTGATGTAAGAAAATACAATCGCTACAAACCAGTAACATTGGCGGCAAGAGCATACACTTACATGAGAATGGGAAGAGACGAGAATGCTTTATATCCGCTATTTTTAGGATACCCCTATTTGATCCGAGGATATGAAAGCTCAGCTTTCTATAATAGGCAAGGTTTAAATAACGGCTTCGATTTAAATCAATTGATGGGAACACGAATAGCAGTTGCCAACTTTGAAGTTCGAATACCTTTTACTGGTCCAGAGCGCTTGGCATTGGTTCCCTCAAAACTATTGTTTTCAGATCTTAACTTCTTCTTTGATGCAGGATTAGCATGGACAAAAGATTCAAAAATAGCATTCAAAAGTTCACCTGATAAAGTTGGTGAGCGTATTAACCCGGATGGTTCTAGAGTTGATATTTTCGAACGGGTACCGGCAATGAGCGCAGGGGTTTCACTGCGAATAAACATGTTTGGCTATTTTGTAATTGAACCTTACTATGCAATTCCTTTTCAACGAAATGATGTTACGTTTGGTACATTCGGCTTAAACTTTGCACCTGGATGGTAAGAAAACGCAGGTTTTAAATTATTAGCTAAGTCGGTCCAATTGGGGTTAAGCGAGCGAATTAAACATTCTTTTTGAGGACGGGTGAAACCGCTCAATTGGCTGAATCTTGCTAATGCAAATTCGTCTGAAGAAAATTCTTCAAAATAAACAAGGCGCGTAGCAAAAGAGCCAAAGTCGAAAAATAATGCTCGTTTCTCTTGGTAAGAATCTATTGTTTTTACTAAATCTTCCGTATAACCGACATGAAGACAACTACGATTACAATCAGTAAGGATATAAATATATGTTTTCATAAATAATAACTAAGGTATTTCGCTTATTCAAAAATATTTGCTAACTTTATTGGCACAATAATACTAACACTTTTAGTAAAAAACAAATAAATTAAAATTTATTATGGCAAAAATTGCAGCTAATCTTAAATACCTTAGAAAAAAGAAGAAACTCACTCAACAGCAATTTGCTGATATAATGGAAGTTAAACGCTCTCTTATCGGTGCATATGAAGAAGATCGAGCCGAACCAAAATACGAGTTGCTAAAAAAAATGGCATCCTTCTTTGAATTAAGTATGGACGAAATGGCTCATGAAACAATTAATGATCGTTGGAAACCAAAAGAGAAAGGTGATGGGACTGCCGTACGCATCCTGAGCATCACCGTTGATAAGAATGACCGCGAAAATATAGAGCTGGTTCCGGTAAAAGCGAGTGCTGGGTATTTAAATGGGTATGCGGATCCAGAATATATCAGTGAATTACCTCGATTCAGCCTTCCAATGTTTAATCAAGGAAGTTACCGTGCCTTTGAACTAAAGGGAGATTCAATGTTGCCCTTGCAACCGGGAACTGTAATTATAGGAGAATTTATTGAGGATTGGTTTAACTTAAAACCAGGCCTTACTTATGTCATTGTCTCAAAGACGGAAGGCGTAGTATATAAACGAATTGCTAATAAATTTAAAAGTGATAAAGGCCTTAAACTATTGTCTGACAATAAAGTTTACGAACCATTTAATGTAGCAACAGAGGATATACTTGAAATATGGGGGGCAAAAGCCTTTATAAGTACTGATTTTCCAGAGCCTAACCCTGAGCCATCTTTAGAAAATCTAACAAGCATGATGGCCGAAATGCAGAAGAATATTGCCAATTTAAAAGCCGAAAAGTAATTAAAGTATTTCCTGTTTGAGATTAACATCTTTTAACAAATCAAGTATTAAACCTTAGCTAGTATATATACTCTAAATGGTAAGTGCACGAAGATTTAACAATTAAAATTTAAAATCATGAGGAAGTTACTGTTTATCCCTATATTATTTATCGCAGTCTTATCTGCAAATGCTCAAGACACTAAAAAGGAGAATCGAAATTCGAAAAACCGGACATCAACTCAGATAACACCAGAGCAAAGAGCCGAATTGAAGACGAAAAGATTGACAGAACAGTTGTCCCTGACTAAAGAACAACAAGAGAAAGTTTATCAACTCTCCTTAAAGCAAGCGATCGTTCATGCTGAGCAAGCGAAGAAGAGACACGAATTGGCCAAATTGATGAGGGAAGAAAATCAGAAAAACCGCCAAGAAATTGAAAAGCTTTTAAACTCCGAACAACAAAAAAAGTGGACCGAGTTAAAAAGCAAACAAATGGAAATACGAAAAAAAAGATTAGATTCTTTAAAAAGAGATTTTAAGAGCAAGGGAGGAATGGTTAAAAAACGTGATTCAATACAATCAAGAAAACCTATGGATAAAATAAAGCCTTTACAGAATAATAATTAAAGATTCAAAATAATTCATTGTTGCTTTTTTTAGTTAATTTTTTAGTTAATCAAGCGGTCTTGCTTTCGAGCTGACCGCTTTTTTTATTACCTTTAAAGCATACCAATTATAAAACCAATGAACAACATTACAATTATCGGATCAGGAACTATGGGTAACGGCATCGCTCATGTTTTTGCCCAATATGGCTTCCAAGTTGCAATAGTAGATATCAAACAAAGCACCCTTGATGAAGGCATTGAAAAAATAAGCAACAACCTCGATCGGCAGATCAATAAAGGGCTAATCACTGAAGAACTTAAACATGAAACCTTAAACAGGCTGACTACCTACACGAATATAAAAGAGGGTGTAATGCAATCTGACTTAATTGTTGAAGCAGCTACAGAAGATATTAATACGAAGTTAGGTATTTTTAAAGAGTTGGATCGTTTCTGCAAGCCTGATGCTATTTTAGCTTCAAATACCTCTTCTATATCAATTACAAAAATCGCATCTGTTACACGAAGGCCAGAAAACGTGATAGGAATGCATTTCATGAATCCAGTCCCTGTCATGAAATTGGTGGAGATCATTCGAGGTTATTCAACTTCAGATGAAACCGCTTCGACAATTGTAGAAGTTTCTAAAAAACTAGAAAAAATTCCTGTTGAAGCAAGGGATTACCCTGGGTTCGTTGCAAACCGAATTTTAATGCCAATGATTAATGAGGCTATACATACATACCACGAAGGCATTGCTGGAGTTCAAGAAATAGATGAAGTAATGAAGCTAGGGATGGCACATGCAATGGGACCTCTTCAATTAGCCGATTTTATAGGTTTAGACGTTTGTCTGTCCATCCTAAGGGTTATGCAAGAAGGCTTTGGAAATCCCAAATATGCACCTTGTCCGCTTTTAGTGAATATGGTTAACGCAAATAAGTTAGGACAAAAAACAGGTGAAGGTTTTTATAAATATTAAGAAACTCCACCTATTTTTCGATAATAAATTTTTACATCCTCTCTGGCACAGTAATTCCCAAAAGCTTCATTCCACGTTCAATAACAAAGGCCGTGGAAGCAGAAAGCTTCAGTCTAAATTCCTTTTCAACTTGATCGTCCGATTTCAAGATGCTTTCCTCATGGTAAAATTTATTATAAGCCTTAGCTATTTCATAAATATAATTTGCAAGCTGCGCTGGACTAAAAGCATTGGCCGAGTTTTCAATGATAATAGGAAATTGATCTAAAAGTTGAACCAAATCTAGTTCACTAGGCTTCATAATCGAAGGCTGTTGAATATCTGAATTTATTTGATAATTACCTTTGGTTAATAAAGACTTAATTCGGGCGTGAGTATACTGGATAAACGGACCAGTGTGTCCTTGAAAGTCTATGGATTCTTTCGGATCAAATAAAAGGCGCTTCTGCGGCTCTACTTTCAAAAGAAAATACTTCAAAGCCCCCATACCTATATTATAGTACAATTGCTTTTTCTCATCTTCTGAAAAACCTTCTACCTTCCCTAACTCTTCTGTTCTAGTTTGCGCGGTTTCGACCATCTCTTGCATGAGGTCGTCAGCATCTACCACGGTTCCTTCACGAGACTTCATTTTTCCGGAAGGAAGATCTACCATTCCATAAGAAAGATGATACAAGCCGTTTGCCCATGGCTTACCCAGCTTTTTTAGTATTAGAAACAATACTTTGAAATGGTAGTCCTGCTCATTACCAACGACGTAAATGGATTCATCCATCTTAAAGTCGTCATATTTTAATTGTGCAGTTCCAATATCTTGTGTTATATATACTGCTGTTCCGTCCCCTCTTAAAACCAACTTCTCATCTAAGCCTTCCGCAGTTAAATCAATCCAAACAGAATTATCCGGTTTTTTAAAAAATACACCTTTAGCTAATCCTTCTTCAATAATATCTTTTCCTAATAAATACGTATTTGATTCATAATAATACTTGTCAAAATCTACCCCCATTTGCTTATAGGTAATGTCAAAGCCCGCATATACCCAATCATTCATCGTTTTCCATAAGCCGACAATTGCTTCGTCTCCGGCTTCCCATTGCTGCAACATCACTTGAGCTTCCTGTATAATGGGAGCATTTTTCTTTGCATCCTCCTCACTTTGCCCTTCAGAAATCAATTGCTGTATTTGATTCTTATATTCCCGATCAAAAAGAACATAATATTTACCAACCAGATGGTCCCCCTTAATTCCGGTAGATTCAGGCGTTTCCCCATTCCCAAACTTTTGCCATGCCACCATAGACTTACAAATGTGTATTCCTCTATCATTTACCAGATTTGCCTTAATTACATCGTATCCATATGCTTTTAAGATTTCAGCAACAGAATAGCCAAGGAGGTTATTTCGAATATGGCCCAAATGTAGAGGCTTGTTGGTATTGGGAGAAGAATATTCTAGCATGATCTTCTTGCCATTTTCAGGAAAAACCCCAAAATCTGGCTGAGAAATGGCAGACTGAAAACGCTTAAACCAATAATCGTCTGTTAAACTGAGATTCAGAAATCCCTTTATTACATTAAAGTCTGTTATCTCCGCAATCCTTCCCTTTAAAAATTCTCCAATTTCAGTTCCCGTTTGCTCAGGTGATTTTTTAGAGAATCGAGTAATCGGGAAAACTACCAGTGTTATTTGACCATCAAATTCTTTCCTAGTTTCTTGTAATGATAACTGACCTTCGGGAATTTCTGCTTTGTAAAGTTCGGCAACGGCTTGTATGGTATTATCTATTAAGGTTTTTTGTATAGTCATTATATCTTTCTATTCTATTAGTCATTGATAAGTGCATTCGTAGCACGAGTTAAAATTTCAAATGCATTTTCCGCCATTAAATTTTCGCTGTCTAAGGTAGGGTTAACTTCCACCATTTCGAAACAGCAAATTTTAGGGTGCGAACATAAACGGGTAACGAGTGCGCCAGCCTCTCGTTCTGTAAATCCTCCACTTACTGGAGTGCCGGTTCCTCTAGAAATAGAGGAATCCATTGAATCTACATCAAAGGATAAGTAGATCATGTCACATTCTTCCAAAGCAGGCATGATATCGTTCATAATACGTTCCACGCCCTTTTCTCGAAAGTATTCGACAGTAAAATTTTTTATATGATTCTTTTTGATGACCGACGATTCTGCACGTTCAACGTCCCTAACCCCGATATATACCAAGTCTTCATACCTAATCTTTGGAACGATATTTCCAATATTCTTTAGCTGAAACCAATAGTTCAGGGTCTCTTGGTCAGGTTTATTTACCTTATTAGCCAAGTTATCCTCATCCAAGGAAATGGCCAAAGGCATTCCATGCAGGTTTCCAGAAGGGGAAGTATAAGGCGAGTGCAGGTCGGCATGTGCGTCGATCCATATAACTCCCAAACGTTTTTTAGGATAAGCTCTCCTTATGCCTGCGATAGTCCCAACAGCCGTGCTATGATCTCCAGCAAGGACAATTGGAAATTTACCCGCATTCATCGTTTTATGCACTTCATCAGCGACACGCTCGCACATTGTTAAAACACCCGAAATTCTTTTAGCAAACGAACTTCCAGTAGTTTCAAAAAGTAAATGATTTTCATTTTCAATCTCTACAGAAGGATGTTGCTTAAAATAACGACTCCCGAAATCTAAGGCGGCGATTTTTATAGCGTCTATACCCATGCTGGCTCCTCTTGTGCCTGCACCGAGTTCAGATTTCACTTCAATAAGTTGTATTTCTCTCATAATTTCAGGTATAATTCAAATACGGACAAGTTTATCGAATATAATCAACACTTTTGAACATTATTTTGTTCAACCATTGGAAACGATAACTTATATTTGCCAAAATTAAAAAAAAATGCAGACCTATCAGGAATTTCTTGACCTAAGTGTTGGTTTTCCGCAAGACGGATTCGACATTATTGATGACGAGCTCTATTTTCATGATTTAAACCTCATGGAAATGATAGAAACGTATGGCACGCCACTACGTTTTACTTATTTGCCCATCATTAGTAAAAAAATCCAGCAAGCAAAAATACTTTTCCAAACTGCTATATTAAAAAATAATTACCGTGGTACTTATAAATATTGCTATTGTACAAAAAGTTCCCATTTCAGACATATCGTCGAGGAAGCATTAAAGAACGATATTCACCTAGAAACATCCTCTGCTTTTGATATGCCTATGATAGAAATATTAGAGAAAAAAGGGGTTGTTAATAAAGATATTACGGTTATCTGTAATGGTTTTAAAACTTATCAGTATAAGCAATATATTGTCGATATGTTGCATGATGGTTTCAAGAATATCATTCCCGTGTTGGATAATAAAGAAGAATTCAACCTTTACGACGACGAAGTTGAACTGGACACGCCATGTAATCTAGGGATCCGTATTGCAGCGGAAGAGCAGCCTGATTCTCAATTTTACACTTCAAGACTCGGAGTAAGGATAGAAGACGTTATTGACTTATATAACAACAAAATCCTTCCAAACCCTAACTTTCGTGTGAAGCTTTTGCATTTCTTTATCAATTCCGGAATTTCTGATACTCCTTACTATTGGAACGAACTTGAAAAATACGTGACCCTTTATTGTAAGTTCAAAAAAATCAATCCAGATTTAGACACACTAGATATTGGCGGAGGAATGCCTTTTAAAGATTCACTGGTTCATGACTTTGACTATGAATACATGGTCAATGAAATTGTAAATCGCATCAAACAAATCTGTGCATTTCACGAGGTAATGGAGCCAGACATCATCACGGAATTCGGAAAATATACCGTAGCGGAAGCTTCAGGCATTTTATATAAAGTATTAGGAAGAAAACAACAAAACGACCGTGAAAAATGGTTAATGTTAGATGGGTCTTTCATCACAAATCTTCCAGACGTGTGGGCATTAAACCAAAAGTATATTCTTTTACCGATTAATAATTGGGATTCTGAATACGAACGCGTTAACCTTGGCGGGATTACTTGCGATGGTCAAGATTACTACAACCAAGAGGCTCATATGAATAACGTATTCATGCCTAAAACTCGTAAAGTACAATACCTAGGTTTCTTTCATACAGGAGCCTATCAAGAGGTACTAAGCGGTTATGGAGGAATCCATCACTGTCTCCTACCTTCTCCCAAGCATGTTATTATTAGACGAAATAGGGATGAAACCTTCAATTTTGAGGTCTTTGGTGAAGAACAAAACAGCAAACAAGTGTTGAAGATTTTAGGATATTATTAAGCTAGGTGTGAGGTGTTAGGTGTTAGGTGTTAGGTATTAGGTATTAGGTGTTAGGTGTTAGCATTAATTTGACTTACGAAATTTTTACTTGGCTTTGTGGGTTGGGAATTTCGTCAGTTTTTAAATTTTATTCGAATAAAAAGACTGGCGATGTTCATTCGCTAAGAATCAAATTTTTCTAATTGCTTCAGAAGTGTAGCAAAATCCTTTGGGTAGGGCGCTTCAAAACTATATTTCACCCCATCAATACTTAGCTCTAACTCTTTTGCGTGTAAAGCAAATCGCTTCATTATAGGCTGCTCCTCTTGGTCCTTCCCTAAGGTAAAACCGCGCTTAATTTGAGACAGAAACACAGGTTTACCTTTATACATGCTATCCCCTACAATCGAAGCGTGCTGTGTAGCCAGATGGATACGAATTTGATGCATTCGTCCAGTAATAGGGCGGCATTCTACAAGGGTATAATGTTTAAAATAGGCCAATGATTGAAACCAGGTTTCTGCTCTTTTTCCATTTACCCTATCAATACTAACGTTTTTATTCCCTTGATTCAATATAGGAAGGTCGACCTTTAAAGCTTCGAAAACATGCGTACCTTCGATAATAGCATGGTAAATTTTATTTACTCTTCTACGTTCAAACTCAATAGATACTGCTCGGTAACTCTCAGGATTTTTAGCAATCAATAACAAACCAGAGGTTTCCTTATCAAGACGATGGCAAACCTGGGCATCGGAATGGTATTGCTTTGCCAATTTCAACACACTTGTTTCATTTCCAGTTCGCTCATCTAGAGACGCTAAAAAAGCAGGCTTATTTACTACAATAAGACGATCGTCTTCAAAAACAATCATATCCTTAAACCTAGGCACTTTTTTAAGCCGATTTTCTATTTCCATCCCAGCAAAAGTACAAATTTAATGAATACCGAGCTTAACTATGCTAAAGAAATCTATTGTGGGAGATTATTATTTTCCAAATTTAAAGTTGGAACCAATTTTGCATGTATCAAAATACTGGTAAAAAATGAAGTACTCATGAAAAAAAATATCCTAATCTTAGACGATGATTCCGATATCCTCTTTTTTTGTTCTCAAGTATTTGAAAGTATGGGTTTTAATGTAGTAACGTCGGGAAACTGCAATGAGATCACCAAAAAGGTAGAGGATGTGAACGCTCATATCATACTGATAGATAATTGGATACCTGATATCGGCGGCATCAAAGCGATTAAAATTCTCAAAGAGACCACTCATTTAAGAGATATTCCTGTAATTCTATTTTCTGCAAACAGTAATTTGGTAGAACTTGCAAAAGAAGCTGGTGCAGATAGTTATTTAAAAAAACCCTTTGATTTAGATGAACTAGAAAAAACAGTACTTGATTTATTATGAGGATGAGAATCAGAGAATTTATATTCCTTAAATTAGGTCATAATTTATTCTGATTCAAATTTATATCCCACTCCCTTTACCGTCCCTACATAACCTTCGCCTAGCTTCTCTCGCAATTTCCTAATGTGTACATCAACAGTTCGGTTGGTGACAATAACAGAATCTTCCCAGACACTTTTTAAAATCTGTTCGCGATTAAATACTTTCCCTGGTTTAGTGGCTAGAAGATAAAGCAATTCGAATTCCTTTTTTGCTAACACTATTTTTTCATCCCCTCTAAAGACTAAAAACGCTTCACGATCAATTACAATATCTGATACCTCAAGCTTGGAATCCTGTTCATTTTCAACTTTATTCCTACGCAGAAGAGCATCAATCCTACTCATCAATATACGGGGTTTGATTGGCTTAGTGATATAATCATCTGCTCCAACATTAAAGCCAGAAACCTCAGAATATTCCTCATTTCTTGCAGTTAGAAACACAATGAAAGTATCCTTAAATTCAGGCATAGAACGGATAGTACGACAAGCTTCAATACCATCCATTTCAGGCATCATAATATCCAATAAAATCAACTGGGGAAAATGGGTTTTAGCCTGTTCAATGGCCTGAATACCGTTTTCTGCGGTGATAACTTGATAGCCTTCTTTTTTTAAATTATATTCGATTAGTTCTCGAATATCAGGTTCATCGTCAACAACTAGTATTTTATTTTTAGATAATATCATTTCATCTTTATTTATTGCGAAGCTATGTATTTAATAAAAACACTGTGTTAACTCTTTGTTAACAAATCGTTAAGAGATTGAAAGTCTAATTGCCAATATGTTGCTCCAAGAATTCACCCAAAGCTTTTCCTCTAAGATTTTTCGCTAAAATAGTTCCGTCAGGTCCGATAATAAAAGAGGCTGGAATTGCGTTTATCTTATATAGCTGAGCGGGTTCACTGTTCCATCGTTGTAAATCAGAAACATTTGGCCAATTTAACTTATCGTCTTTAATTCCTTTTAACCAAGCACTTCTACTATCATCCAGCGAAACTCCGAAAACAGTAAATCCACTGTCTTTGAATCTTTCAAACTGCTCAACAATATTAGGATTTTCTTGACGACAAGGCGCACACCAAGAAGCCCAAAAGTCTAAAAGTGTATATTTACCTTTGAAATCTGATAGCTTTATAAGCTTTCCATTAGGATCTATTGATTCAAAATCAGGTGCTTTTTGTCCAACACTTAATATTTTAAGCTCTGCCATATGATTTACAAAAGCCTGAACCGTTGAATTATTTGGAAATTTATCTTTTATTCCATCTGCATAGGCAATCATTTGTGCTTCGTACATACTTGGATCTAAAGAGATCATGGCATAAAAACCAGCCAAATTATCTTTATTTTCTTCGGCGAAGGCCAATGTCTCCTTTCCTGAACGCTCAAGCATATTTTGGAATTTCTCATAAGACACTTCACGAATGGAATCTTCTTTTTCAGGATTTGCTTTTACCTTATCCGTAAATTCTTCTTCGATTTCATCAGACAATGCCTCGTATTTATTTCGAATAGCATTAAGGGTTTTAATTTTACTTGAAATCTCCGACCCAGAAACAGTATATTGGCGGGGATCTTTGGCAAAATCTGTTTCAAAGTTTACTTTTTCTCCGTTTTGAAGTACAAATAAGTATTGGGCTTTTCCGACATCTAAGGTATAGATTCGGGGTTCAACCGCACTTCTACGAAAGCGAAACTCATTAGATTGATTTAAAAATGCTGAATCGATTATCGTATTACCCTCATAAAGGTAAATCTTATTTATATCGCCAGCATTCTCTATTTTCCCGTTTAAAACAAATTGTTCTTTATTAGTACAAGCACTAATAAAGAATATGGCTGCTGCCATAACAATAAAATTCTTCATATTATTTTTATTAATAAAAGGCCCATTTACTCAGTTAAAAACTGCCTTGCCTTTTCCATTGCTTTAGCAAGTCCTTCTGCATTCTTACCACCCGCAGTAGCATAAAATGGCTGACCGCCACCCCCACCTTGGATTTCCTTTGCCAATTCCCTGACAATGTTTGTTGCATTTAGCTTTCTCTCGTCAATCAAGTTTTCGGAAAGCATGACACTAATTGTTGGCTTCCCATTTATAGTAGCACCTAAAACTAACAATAAATTATCAACTTGGTCCTTAAGCGAAAACGAAAGATTCTTTAATGCATCGGCAGATGGTAGATCAACTTCTTGAGCTAAAAAATTAACCCCTTCGATAGGTTGTATTTTATCGATTAAAGTATTTTTTAACTCCTTTATCTTTTCAACGATTCCTTTCTCTACTTCTTTTTTTAATTTACTGTTTTCCTCTATTAAACCCACAACTGTAGAGACCACACTTTTAGGGTTATTCAACACTTCTTTTAGCTCTTTAAAGTTATCGGCGAGCTCAAATATGTAGTTCAGGGCTTCGACTCCGGTAATTGCTTCAACCCTCCGTACACCTGCCTGAACAGCACTTTCACTAACAATTTTAAAAAAACCTATCATCCCTGTAGCTGCAACATGCGTTCCGCCACATAGCTCACGAGAATAGTTAGGATCAAATGTAATCATCCGAACCGTTTCGCCGTATTTTTCTCCAAAAAGCGCACTGGCACCTAGAGCTTTTGCTTCATTTAGAGCAATCGACCGCTGTTCATCAAGAGAAATATTATTCCTGATTTTTTGATTTACTATTGTTTCAACTTGCTTGATTTCCTCATCAGTCATTCTTGAGAAGTGAGAAAAATCAAAACGAAGGTATTTATTATTAACTAAAGATCCCTTTTGTTGAACATGTTCGCCCAAAACCTCTTTCAACGCAGCTTGCAGTAAATGAGTCGCGGTATGATTAGATGATGTATAAAATCGCTTTTCGCCGTCAACGGTTGCAACAACAGGTTCTGAAATCGCTTTAGGAAGATCGGATACAATATGAAGAATAAGATCATTTTCTTTTCGCGTATCAATCACCTTTACCTTTTCGCCTCCAAAATCAAGGATTCCGGTATCACCAATCTGGCCACCTCCTTCTGGATAAAATGGGGTAGAGAGCAAAACAATTTGGACTTGCTTTTTTCCTTTAACTTGTACCTCCCGGTATTTGCTAACTTTAGTATGCACTAAAAGATCATCATAACCCACAAATACATTTCCAACTGAAGAGTCTAGCTCCACCCAGTCGCCCGCCACAATAGAGGTTGCTGCACGTGAACGTTCTTTTTGAATATGGAGTTCATCGTGATAGCCTTTCATATCCACCTCCAATCCCTTTTCCCTAGCCAATAGTTGAGTTAAATCAATTGGGAAACCAAAGGTATCATATAATTCAAAGGCAACTTTTCCTTCCACCTCAGTATGAGTAGCTGCATATTTCTCAAAACGACTAATGCCAGCAGACAAGGTATGTAAAAAGGAATTCTCCTCCTCTCTGATCACTTTCTTCACAAACTCTCTTTGTTCATAAAAGTCAGGGAACACGTTTTCAAATTGTTCAGCAAGAGTATCTACCAGCTTATATAGAAAGGGCTCCTTCAAATTAAGGAAGGTGAAGCCATAACGAACTGCGCGACGCAAAATTCTACGAATCACATAGCCCGCACCATTGTTTGAAGGCAGCTGTCCGTCAGAAATGGTAAAGGTTATTGCGCGAACATGATCAGCCATCACACGCATTGCGATGCTGGTCTTTTCTTCATCTCCATATAATATATGGGTCTCCTTAGCAATATATTGTATGAGTGGTTGGAAAACATCAGTATCATAATTGGATTGCTTTCCTTGCAAAGCCATGCACAGCCGCTCAAAACCCATTCCTGTATCAACATGTTGATGGGGCAACAAATGAAGGCTCCCATCTGCCTTCCTATTGTATTGCATGAAAACCAAGTTCCAAACCTCCACTACTTGAGGATGATCTTGATTTACTAAACTTCTTCCGTCTATGGCTTTTCTTTCCTCGTCTGGGCGAATATCAATATGGATCTCAGAGCATGGACCACAAGGGCCAGTATCCCCCATCTCCCAAAAATTATCCTTTTTATTGCCCATCAGTATCCTGTCTTCAGCAATATATTGCTTCCAAAAGTCGAAAGCTTCTATATCCTTTTCCAGTCCATCCCCTTTATCCCCTTCAAAAACACTTACGTATAATCTATCTTTATCCAATCCGTAAACCTCGGTCAACAATTCCCAAGCCCAGGCAATGGCTTCCTTTTTAAAATATCCTTCGCCAGCTTTGGTTGAATCTCCTAAGCTCCAATTCCCTAGCATTTCGAAAAAAGTATGATGATAAGTATCATATCCCACTTCCTCTAAATCATTGTGCTTGCCAGAAACACGAAGGCATTTTTGAGTGTCTGCAACTCGGTTATATTTCGCTGGCTTAATACCTAAGAAAATATCTTTAAATTGATTCATACCCGCGTTGGTGAACATTAGGGTAGGATCGTCTTTTATAACTAAGGGAGCTGAAGGTACAATGTGATGTTGTTTGTTTTCAAAAAACTTTAAAAATGTTTCTCTAATCTCGCTACTGGTCATGAATATAATTTAAAATAATTCCAAAGTTACGCCTTTATCTGTAAAAACATTCAAAATGAAGACTTAAAGCAACTAGTCATTTGCAAATCAGCATATTATTTGAAGCTAATTTTGATCACAAAGTTATTTTTTTATTCGTGACATCCCCAAATAATAACATTTTTTAACATTTGCACAGCGTCTAAATTCTTAGTTTTGCAAATTCAATTTAATAACCATTCATTAAAACCAATATTAGTGGCCAAAGCGAAATATTATTATAATCCTCAAACTTCGACATACGAACCAGTAAAATCCACTCCTCTAAATAAATTTCTTAAAATCGGTGGCTTTCTAGCCTCCTCTTTAATTTTTGCAAGTGTTTTATTTTATGCTGGTTACTCCTTATTAGATTCTCCAAAAGAAAGGGAATTAAAACGGGAAATTGATCAGATGAGTCTTCAATACGAAATCTTACAAGAACGCATGGGTCAGGTAAGCGTTGTTTTAAAAGACATTCAAGTGCGTGACGACAGTATTTATCGTGCTTTATTTTATGCTGATCCTATTTCTCCTGATATTCGTCAAGCCGGCTACGGCGGGGTGGATCGCTATGAAAACTTGAAAGATTATCGAAACTCAGAAATCATGATTAAGAGCGCGAAAAAAATAGATGAGATTTCAAAAACTTTAATTGTACAATCCAAGTCATACGAAGAATTACTTGACCTTGCTAAATCAAAATCTGAAATGATGGCTAGTATTCCAGCAATATCTCCTATAAACAGTAAAAACTTACATAAAGGCATTTCAGGCTTCGGTTCTAGAATTCATCCGGTTTATAAAATAAAGAAAAGTCACAAGGGAATAGATTTCGCTGCCCCAACCGGCACTCCCATTTATGCAACAGGCAATGGCATAATACGGGACACAGGGAAAGAACGCGGATATGGAAACATGGTAAAAATTGATCATGATTATGGCTATGAAACGCTGTACGGACATATGAGCAAAATCAAAGTTAAAAAAGGTCAAAAAATAAAGCGTGGTGAAATAATAGGCTATGTTGGCAACACGGGCATTTCTACTGGTCCACATTTACATTATGAAGTGATTAAGAATGATCGCCCTGTAAATCCAATTAATTTCTTTTTTAATGATCTAAGTCCAAGTGAATACTTAGCCATGACTAAAGCAGCATCACAGGTAAATCAGTCTTTCGATTAGTTTTTATTGGGAAATTGAAAAATTCTTAGCACTTTGCATAAAATTTATAATACCGGAAAATGCCTTACAAAGATCATGAAATAACTAAACTGTATTACTCAATGGGTGAGGTTACGAAAATGTTTGACGTAAATGCTTCCCAAATCCGGTATTATGAACGGGAGTTCGACATCATAAAGCCTAAGAAAAACAAGAAAGGAAATCGACTTTTCACTGCCGAAGACATTGAAAACTTAAAGATCATTTTCTCATTGGTAAAAGACAAAGGCTATACTTTACAAGGCGCAAGAGATTATTTAAAAGAAAATAAGGATGAGGCACGTGAAAATCAGCGTGTAGTTAATTCCTTAGAAAGATTAAAAAAGTTTTTAATTGAAGTAAGGGAAAGTCTATAGTTTATACCATAGAGTTATACACCTTATCAACAGATTCCTTTTCTTCCATTAGTAATTTCTCGACCATCTCTACCATTTCAGAATTTCCAATAAAAATTGGACTGCGCTCATGCAAACTATCGGGCTGAATTTCTAAAATCCGTTGCAAACCATTACTTGCCTTTCCTCCAGCTTGCTCAATAATAAAAGCCATAGGATTACATTCATATAAAAGGCGCAATTTCCCACTTCGGTTTGCAGAAGTTGCAGGGTAAAGAAAAATTCCACCCTTTAAAAGATTTCTATGTATATCAGCTACCATAGAGCCGATATAACGAGAAATAAAGGGCCTCTCTGTAGCAGCATCTTCTTCTTGACAATACTTGATGTATCGCTTTACGCCATCTGGAAAATGAACATAATTACCCTCGTTTATAGAATAGATTCTCCCATTGGGTGGAATTTTAATATTAGGGTGCGACAAACAGAACTCGCCAATAGATGGGTCAAGCGTAAAACCATTTACGCCCTTACCTGTAGTATAAACCATCATTGTAGACGAACCATAAACTACATATCCAGCTGCTACCTGCTCGATTCCTTTCTGCAAAACGTCTTCCATATTGGCAGCCCCGCTAATACTTTTACGGCGGTAAATAGAAAAGATAGTGCCTATGGAAACGTTTACATCAATATTTGATGAACCATCTAAAGGATCAATTGCTACAATATACTTTGCATTTTTTGAAATCTCTGATTCAATAAAAATACAGTTGTCATGCTCCTCTGAAGCGACCACACAGCATTCGCCCCCACTTCTTAAAGCACAAATAAACTGGTCATCTGCAAAAACATCAAGCTTTTTCTGTCCTTCCCCTTGAACATTCATAGTGCCATTATCTCCTAAGATATCCACTAAGCCGGCTTTATTCACTTCACGGTTTACTATTTTAGCGGCAATTCCGATATCTCTCAATAATCGCGAAAGCTCGCCTTTAGCATATGGGAAGTCGGCCTGTTTCTCTATAATAAATTGGCCAAGAGTTAATAATCTATTCATAATTGGTTTTGGTATTAATTATACCCTAGCAAAAATACCTGCTATTATCTGTAATTACAACCAAATTATGACAATATTTATAATTGGTAGCTAAAACCTTATAGCAAGTTCAATAACCTCTAGATTTTGAATCTGACCTCCTTCGATATCAAACCTTTGCAAGGTCCTTACTTTATGCCAACCTTGCTTCCCAGCAGCACCAGGGTTTAGATGCAGGCACTGAAATTTCTTATCATATATTACTTTTAAAATATGAGAATGCCCAGAAATAAATAACTTGGGAGGGTGATTAAGCATTATTTCTTTTACTAATGGGGAATAATGGCCGGGGTAGCCGCCAATATGGACCATGAAAACATCCAACCCTTCAACGACAAAACGCAAGGTCTCTGGGTATAGTTGACGAATGTCTTTTCCATCAATATTCCCATAAACCCCACGAAGTGGTTTAAAATCGGAAAGCGCCTTCGCCAGTTCTGCGTTTCCAAAATCTCCAGCATGCCATATCTCATCACATTTTTCAAAATGAGTAAATACCGCATCATCGAGGTATCCATGTGTATCAGAAAGTAACCCTATTGTTTTCATTGGAATATTATTAATGAGTGTTCATCTTCATTGTATTAAAGAGCTAAATACACTCGATTTGTTTTTAACTGGCAATGAAGCTATGAACACTCGGCTGTGAGCTTATCGAACTCATGATGGTCTTAATTTCCGTCTTAATTAAAAATTCAAGAAAAAAGGCTTTAATAGCTCTTGGTATTCTTTGCTGTATTTACCTTTTTCTTTATAAATCACAAAATCCTCAGCACACTTGATTTTCTTTTGTTTAGTCAAAGTTGAAATCACACGTATTACCTCAGAGTGCTCAAAAGACCGTATATTGATTTCGCTTTGGATGAACCATTTTGACAAATGACCATTTTCAATCGAAGATTCTTTAATAGAATACGGCCAAATTAACTGAAACGTTCCATCTTCTGTTAACCATTCAAAGCTTTTTGAAAATAAACTTTCAAAAAAGCCTGATCCGGCATGTCGGGCAATCATTTTAGTCAAATCTGGATTTTTTAGTGAATTGATAAAGAACGGCGGATTTGATACAATCAAGTCGTAATTAACTTGAGGAACAAAATGCTGAAAATCTTTATGAAACGAACTCAAGCGTTCTGAGAAAGCAGAATTCCTAAAATTTCTTTCAGCACATAAAGAAGCCTCTTTATTTATCTCCAAAGCATGCACCTCTGCATCAGGAAAACGCTGGGCCAACATTAAAGCAATCACACCCGTACCCGTGCCGATATCAAGAATAGTTTTTGGAGCAATAGCATTTGTTTTTGCAGCCAATAACACACCATCTGTATTAATTTTCATGCCACTCCCCTCTTGGTCGATATCAAACTGCTTGAATTGAAAGATTGATTTAGCCATTGTTTAATTCTTCAGATAAAATCACTTTCTCCTGGCTTAGCTTTGATAAACCTGCTTTTCTTTTAATATAAAAGTAAACTAAAGCAAAGACAACTCCTGTTATGCTCGCCATACTTCCTGCAACAGAAACATCAAAATAAGCAGCTACCATATACCCGAAAACAGAAATTATAACCCCAATAATAGCGGTATAAATCAGCATTCTCTTCAAATCTCCGGTCAGTAAATAGGCGATCGAAGGCGGACCAATTAAAAAATTAATAATAAGGATGGCACCTACCGAATCAAAAGAGACGACAGTCGTGATGGAAACCAAGCTCATCAGGGCATAATGCCAAAAGGCAGTAGAAATTCCGATTGCAGAAGCAAAAGCGGGGTCAAAAGAGGTAACTGCAAGCTGTTTGTAAAAAGCAATAACAAAAACAACCACTAATATCAATAAGCTACCTAAAATGTAAACTGCGCGGGGACCCAAAATGATTCCATTAGACAAAATCCAGGTATCAATTGGAACATAGGCGATTTCACCATACAAAACACAATCTTGATCAATATCGATAAAACCTGCAAATAAACTAATAAAAATAATACCAAGAGCGAATAAAAACGTAAAGGTAACGCCTATGGACGAATCGGATTGCAATTTAGCTTTCTTTTGAAAAAACTCAATCAAGAAAGTGGTGAGTAATCCTAAAATTCCTGCCCCAATGACCATGGTTAAAGGATCTCTACTTCCGCTCAATAAAACAGCAATGACAATTCCAGGCAAGACCGAGTGACTAATGGCATCGCCCAGCATACTCATTTTTCGCAGTACTAAAAAGCAGCCCAGCAAACCAGCTGAAACCGCAACCAATGTACCCGTTAATATTATCCAAAATGCAATCATTTTATTTCTATTAAATTCTAGGAATAATTGAATTATGTGGATCCTTTTCTGGAAAACCCAACTGATGTTCCAATTCTAATTCTAACTCTGGCGTAATGATATGTTCAATCAATTCCGCATTCTCATGAACATTTTCAGGCGCCATATCAGCATATTTTGTAAGATACAGCTCCCACAACCTATGCAGCCTCACTACCTTTGCCGACCTTGAAATTCCTTGTTGGGAAAGATACCAAGTATCATTTTCCTTTAATAGCAAGTCTTTTCTATAAAGCCTTCGAAGGGCTTTTTCTAACAATTCCTTTCGCATCGGTCGGTTAAACAAAAGCTGTTCGGTTGTGCAGCCTAATCCAAAATCCTTTTTCTCTTCTCCTTGTTGGTAAAATACTTTCAAGATATTCTCTTCCAGCATGATATTTCCTCTGCTTTTTTGCATGCTCGATCTTGAGATAATGCCCACTTTAGGCGCGAAGAAGAAAGAAAAGAATGCAATAAAAGAGGAAACTACTACCATCCAGGGACCAGTAGGCATAGAAGGAGCTATAAATGATATATAGGCACCTAACAATCCTGAAATTGCACCGAATATAGCAGAAAGCACCATCATTTTCCTTAAATCATTCGTCCAAAAACGAGCCGCAGCAGCAGGTGTAATCAACATCGCTGCCATTAATACTACCCCTACTGCCGTGATTCCGGTTACTACCGCTAAAACCGTTAAGGTAGTTAGCAAAAGTTCTAATTTTCCTACGGGCAAGCCTAAAGCCTTTGCATAAGGCTCATCAAAAGAAACCAAAGTGAACTCTTTGAAAAAACTAACTATTGAAACGATTAAAACCAGTGCAATAATAGAAAAGGCTATCAAATCTTTCCCCACTAAAGCTGCAGCCTTTCCGAAAATAAAACTATCTAGACCACTTTGAGAGGAAATCCCCGAATGCTGAATGAAAGTCAGTAAAACAATACCGAAGCCAAAGAAAACGGTAAGTACGATGCCAATTGCAGCATCTTTTTTTATTTTCGTTTGCTTAACAATCCAGTCAATCAATACCAAAGAGAGCCAACCGGAAATAAAAGCACCTATAATCAACAAAACAATATTTTTTGTTTCAAAGATTAAAAATGACGCACAAATACCGGGCAGGACTCCATGCGCAACGGCATCGCCAACTAATGCCTTTTCCCGAAGCACAATAAACACCCCTACCATAGCAGAACTAGCAGCTAAAAGCATAGAGCCAAAGACAACGTAGCGGATATTCGCATCGGCAAAAGAGAAAAATTCAATAAGATTTTCCATATTTTTATTTTTCTTTTGGATACTCCGTATTGGCAATTATATTTCGAACATCGGAAAGTAATGTAAGCCTTCCCCCATAGGCTTTCTGAATATTTTCTTCATTGTAAACTTCACTTATAGGTCCTGAAGCAACCAAGTGAACATTTAATAAAATCATCCAATCAAAATATTTCTGAACAGATTGCAAATCATGGTGAACCACTAAAAGCGTCTTATTTTCCAAAGCCATTTTTCGAAGCAGCTCAATAATTGCTTTTTCAGTCGCCGCATCCACACCGGCGAAAGGCTCATCAAGCAGGTAAAAATCTGCTTCTTGTGCCAAAGCCCGTGCAATGAACACCCGCTGCTGTTGCCCACCAGAGAGTTGTGAAATTTGTCGATGGGCAAAACCAACCATCCCAACCTTATCCAAACACTCCATAACGGCATCTTTATCTTTCCTTCCCGGTCTGTTAAACAAACCCAATTTCCCAAATCGGCCCATCATCACCACATCAAATACTGACGCTGGAAAGTCCCAATCCACCGATTCACGTTGAGGAACATAGCTTACCCTAGAACGCACTTGATCCAATTCCTCACCAAAAATCTTAATTCGACCACCCGAAACAGGGATGATCTTCATTATGGACTTTAATAATGTCGACTTGCCGGCGCCATTCGGCCCAACGACCCCGACAATTTTTCCTTGCGGAATTTCAAGATCTATGCTCCATAGCACTGGTTTCTGCGTATAACTCACCGTAAGGTGGTTAACTTCAAGAGCCGGCAGCTTGTTATTATCTTTAGAATATTGATCCATATCTTTATTTTAATGCCTTTGTAATGGTATTCACATTGTATTCGATCATACCAATATAAGTTCCTTCGGGAGTCGCCTCCGCACCCAAAGCATCGGTATATAATAAACCCCCGATAACTACTTTCTTCTTTTTACTCTCAACGCCTTCAACAACTGCACGCAATGCTTTATCAGAAACTGATGTTTCAACAAAAACAGCTTGTATATCCCGATCAACAATTAATTTTACTAAATCTGATACATCTTTTAGTCCAAATTCGGCTTGGGTTGAAATTCCCTGTAATCCCTTCACCTCAATACCATAAGCTCTGCCGAAATAACTGAATGCGTCGTGGGCTGTTATAAGAACACGCTTTCGTTCAGGAATACTATGTATTTGCGATCTTACAAATGTATCTAGGGAATCCAGCTCATTTGCATAAGCATCCGCATTCTTAATGAAATAATCAGCTGCTTGGGGATTCTGCTTAGCAAGCACTTCAGCGGCAATCAATACTAGTTTTTTCCATAAACTTACATCAAACCAAATATGTGGATCCGGAAAATTTCCACCCACTACGGGTTGATGAATCAATTGTGGTGGAAGTTTATTTCCTACCGCAGTAACTGATTTCGTACGACCCAATTTCTCTAATACCTCCGCCATTTTTCCCTCCAAATGCAAACCCTGATAAAAAATAAAATCGGCTTCCATGAATTTTCTTAGATCTCCTAAACTAGCTTTGTATAGGTGCGGATCTACTCCGGGCCCCATAATGGAAACCACTTCTGCGGAATCTCTTACAATATTTCGTATAGCATCGGCAAGCAAGGTTGTAGTCACTACAATATAAGGCTTAGATGAGCGCTTTACAGGTGCCTCCCTACACGAGGAGAGAAAAAAACAACAAAGAAAGAGAATGTAAAATCTACTCATCAACATTTGCAATAGTTTAGTATACAAATGTAATTAAATTAGACTAACCTAACAATATTCTTGACTCTAAATTACAATAAAAGGCATTGTCTTTCATCAACAGAAACCAGTAAGGTCGCAATTGCCTAGAGGCTTCGCAAGTGGCGCTGAAGCAATATGAATTCTAATCTAAATATGAACTGAGCACCTGATCATAAATACTTTTGGCGTGTGCTGTAGTATCGTACATTTCATCATCGACCACGTTTCCTGAATTAGTCACTACCCCTAAATAAGTGAAATCTGTGGTAGAAGCTGCCATTTTCTCTACAAACAGGCTTCGATTTTCTGGTTTTACGGTAATAATAACCCGACCTTGGGCCTCACCAAATAAGAATGCATCCTTTCGAATTTCACTGTCGGTGGCAATGGCGAATCCAAAGTTATTGGGCATTGCAGACTCCAATAAAGCAATGTATAGCCCTCCATCCGAAACATCATGTGCTGAAGCAATCAACTTCTCCTTAATCAACTCTTTTACTAATTGCTGCATTTCATATTCTTTATCTATATCAAAATGAGGTGCAGGAGATGCGGCAATTTTATGATAAGATGCCAAATATTGTGAAGAAGCAATATCATTGACAGACTCTCCTATTAAATAAATATAGTCGTCTATCGCTTTAAAATCAAGGGTCATCATTGTTGAGATGTCTTCCAAGATGCCCAACATTCCAATTGTTGGTGTTGGAAAAATAGGTTTCTCATCGGAGGATTGATTATAAAAACTTACGTTTCCACCGGTAACTGGGGTATTGAATTTTAAGCACGCCTCTGTCATTCCTTTTATGGCTTCTACAAATTGCCAATAGACTTCCGGGTGATAAGGATTACCAAAATTTAAGCAATTGGTGATGGCCGAAGGTTCGCCCCCAGCACATACAATATTCCTTGCAGCTTCAGCGACAGCGATTGCTGTCCCTTTCATGGGATCTGAATTGACGTATCGTGCATTGCAATCGACCGTCAACGCAATCGCTTTATTAGTTCCTTGTATGGAGACAACAGCAGCGTCACTAGGACGATTAGCAGTTAAATTTAGTCCACCGGCCGTAGAATTATACTGAGCCATTACCCAATTCTTTGATGCAATATTTGGATGAGCAATTAAATGTTGTGCGACATCCCGTAGTTCCTCTGGCATAGCAACATCTTCTATGTTGAAACCTTTGAATTCTTTAAAATATGCCGGTTCTTTATATTCTCGGTGATAAACCGGTGCACCGCCACCTAACACCAAATCACTTGCCGGAACATTTGCAACGAGTTCACCATTAAAATAATATTCAAGACGCTCGGTATTGGTCACTTCCCCAACGCAGTCACAATTTATGTCCCACTTCTCAAAAACTGTTTCCACCTCAAACGCTCGATCTTTTTCGACAACGAGTAACATGCGTTCTTGAGATTCTGATAGCAGTATCTCAAAAGGCTGCATGTCCGCATCGCGTATAGCGACTTTATTTAAATCGATATGCATACCGTGTTTGCCTTTTGCAGACATTTCAGAATTTGAACAAATAATGCCAGCAGCTCCCATGTCCTGCATTCCAATCACTGCACCTGTTTTAATGACCTCTAATGAAGCTTCCATTAAGCTTTTTTGCAAAACCGGATTTCCTTCAGGAATTGCAGAGAAATCATCTTCAGATTTTGTTGAAATATCCTTAGAAGCCGAAGCTGCGCCATGGATGCCGTCCCTACCCGTGCTGGCACCTACAATATAAACTAGGTTTCCTACCCCATAGGATGTGGCAACGGCAATTTCACCTTCTTTGACGATACCGACTGACATGGCATTGACAAGGGGATTCAAAAGGTAACTATCATCAAAGAATACTTCACCACCCACCGTAGCAACACCGAAGTCATTTCCGTAGTCTGCAATGCCTTTTACGACGCCTTTCATGATCCATTTCGTACGGTCAATGTCTAAACTTCCAAATCGTAAGGAATTCAATTGGGCGACAGGACGCGCTCCCATTGTAAAGATATCCCTATTCACCCCTCCCACCCCGGTAGATGCCCCATGATAAGGCTCTATTGCAGATGGATGGTTATGGGATTCAATTTTAAACACACAGCCAAGTCCATCGCCAATATCTACCAAACCTGCATTCTCCTCGCCTGCCTTCACCAGCATATGTGGTCCATCTTTGGGTAAGGTTTTTAACCAGACAATGGAGTTTTTATAGGAGCAATGCTCGCTCCACATTACCGAAAAGATAGACACTTCAGTGAAATTTGGGGTTCTGCCTAAAATTTCTTTAATGCGATCAAATTCATCAGGCAAAAGACCTAGCTCCTGAGCGACTTCGAGAGTGACATTACGAGGATTTTCCAAAACATTGAGATTTAAGTGGTAAACGGGTACGTAAATTTACGGATATTTTCTGGTCCCCAAAACTATGGAGAAGCGTAAAGCATCCGATATTTTTAATTTTGGGAATCGGCTGAGTGCTTTCTCCTTCTATAGTCTCTGATATTTAATACTAAACTCAAAGCAAAGCTTAGAGTAAAAACAATCAGTGTAACCGCATCCACTAATTCGGTTGCTAAATTAATGCCCGTAATTTTCTGAAAAAGAAATTTCATGTACGAGTTTGGCTGGTCAAAATACCCTAATTTTTCCCGCACCTTCCAATGCCAATCTGTACAAAAACAATATCCCCAGCCGTAAAATATACCTAAACCGAACCATGATAAGGCTGTAAGAGATAGCGCTAACAAATTCAATAATCTAAATTTAGGAAATATCCAACCAAAGGTATTCAACAGAATCAAACAGGTGTGAAATGCAAAAAAAAAGTAATTCAGAAGATAATAGATCATCGGAAATAAGGTTGTTTGAAATTTAACCTAATCATCCCCAAATTGTTCCCTTATTCTTACCTTAACTATAATTTACAAACAACCGTATCTTCAATAAACATAAGTAATTTGCATAGTTCTATATAAGCCGTCGAGAATTATATCACAAATCACGTCTAATCCTAAAAAACACCTTAAATAATATGAGTTATCAGTATTTTTTAAGGTGTTTTTCTATATTTACATAAGTAAACTTACAAAAAGTCTAATTTTTTATTCACTTTTGTACATTCCTTCTGAAAAAGGAATTTATAAAAATCTTCCAATATGGCAAACTTACGATTTGACGCAGTTGAGGCTGCAATTTCAAGAAAAACAAAAGTATCTCCTCAAGAGGGCAAGCCTTCGAGTATATTCGGAAAAAATGTTTTCGGGATAAAAAAGATGCAGGAATATTTACCGAAAAATGCCTATGAGAGACTGCTAGTCACTATTGAAACAGGAGAAGCCATTGATGTTGATTTAGCAGAGCATATTTCTCAGGCAATAAAAACCTGGGCAATTACCAATGGCGCCACACATTATACACATTGGTTTCAGCCCTTGACGGGAACAACAGCTGAGAAGCACGATGCCTTCTTCGAACCAGGAAGGGATGGCAATGCTATTGAGAAGTTTACCGCAGAAGTATTGATTCAACAAGAACCTGATGCTTCCAGTTTTCCACATGGCGGGATTAGAAACACATTTGAAGCCCGGGGCTATACCGGCTGGGACCCATCCTCCCCTGTTTTTCTTTTTGAGACTGCCGCAGGAAAAACCTTGTGCATCCCCACCGTCTTTTTATCCTATACGGGAGAAGCCCTAGATTATAAAGCCCCGCTTCTTAAGTCTCTAAACAAGTTAGACAAAGCCGCAGTTGATGTTTGCCAATATTTCAGTAAGAATATAGATCGGGTAACTTCGTCCTTAGGAATTGAACAAGAATACTTTTTAGTGGATTTAGCTTTGTTTAATGCCCGTCCTGATTTGCAGTTGACTGGCCGTACACTTTTCGGACATATGTCTGCTAAAGGACAACAGCTTGATGACCATTATTTCGGAGCAATACCAGAACGTGTTTTGGCCTTCATGGCAGATTTAGAAAATGAATCCTTAAAGTTGGGTATTCCTCTAAAGACACGGCATAATGAAGCGGCCCCTTCACAATTTGAATGTGCTCCTATGTTTGAGGAGATGAATTTGGCCATTGATCATAATCAATTGCTATTAAATGTTATGGAACAAGTGGCTCTGCGCCATAATTTTAAAGTATTGATCCATGAAAAGCCTTATGCCAATATAAATGGATCAGGCAAGCACAATAACTGGTCTTTAGTAACCAGTACGGGAATCAATCTATTGTCTCCGGGCAAAACACCAAAGACAAACCTAATGTTTCTCACTTTCTTTGTAAACACCATAAAGGCTGTCCACGAACATGCTGATCTATTGAGGGCTTCTATTGCAACTGCAGGCAATGATCATAGACTAGGTGCTAATGAAGCGCCGCCGGCCATCATTTCCATCTTTTTAGGAAGTCAGCTGAATGCTATGCTTGATGATATCGAAACACCAAGAATTGCGAAAATAGTAAAGGCGGAAAGTTTATTATGGCATGGTATTCCCAAAATACCTCAGTTAAATTTAGACAATACAGATAGAAACCGTACCTCTCCTTTTGCTTTTACTGGAAACAAATTTGAATTTAGGGCCGTGGGCTCTTCTACAAACTGTGCAAGTCCGATGACGGTATTAAACGCCATAGTCGCCGATCAGTTAATTAAATTTAAAGCCGAGGTTGATAAGGAAATCGCAAAAGGCACAAAAAAGGATTTGGCAATCCTAAATGTGATACGTAAATATCTAAAGGAATCCAAAGCGATTCGTTTTGAAGGAAATGGCTATAGCAAAGAATGGGAAGAAGAAGCAAAAAAACGTGGTTTATCTAATATCAAAACGACACCTAAAGCTTTAGATGCTTATATTAGCGGTAAATCCATCCATTTATTTGAATCATTAGGCATCCTATCACGCCGTGAATCTATCGCAAGGCATGAGATTCTGGCAGAAAGTTATTTTAAGAAAATACAGATTGAAGCTCGTGTGATCGGTGAAATTGTGAACAGCATGATTGCGCCTTCTGCCATTACTTATCAGAACGAGGTAATTGAAAACGTTAAAGGATTAAAAGAGCTTGGCTTCAAGCAAGCGACCTATAGTTCACAACATAATATTATTGAAAGAATCTCGCTTCATGTAAATTCAATATTGGAAGTTTCTGAAGCAATGCGCCAAGAGCGGAAGAAAGCGAATTTAATCGAAGATTTCCGAGAAAGAGCCATTGCTTATGATGAAAAGGTTAAATTCCATTTCGATAAAATCCGTTACCATATCAATAAATTGGAGCAAATAGTAGATGATAAAAAGTGGCCTTTGCCTAAACTCAGGGAATTGTTGTTTGTGAAGTAATACCTAATTTAATTATCTCAAATCAAATCCTTATTTTTGCAGATATGTCAGATTTAAAATATAGTCAGCGTGGGGTATCTGCTGGGAAAGAAGATGTTCATAATGCCATTAAAAACATCGATAAGGGTATTTATCCGCAGGCTTTCTGCAAAATAATTCCCGATATTTTAGGTGGCGATGATCGATATTGCAATATTATGCATGCCGATGGTGCTGGAACTAAATCATCCCTTGCTTATCTTTATTGGAAAGCAACAGGCGATACCTCTGTGTGGCGAGGTATTGCCCAAGATGCAATTGTAATGAATCTGGATGATTTACTTTGCGTTGGAGCTACCGATAACATTTTGCTGTCCTCTACTATTGGCAGAAATAAGAACCTTATTCCTGGAGAAGTGATTGCTGAAATCATCAATGGCACAGAAGATATTCTAGCAGAATTAAGAGAGTTAGGCATCGGCGTTTACTCTACAGGAGGTGAAACTGCGGATGTTGGCGACTTGGTTCGTACAATAATTGTGGATTCGACCGTTACCTGTAGAATGAAAAGGGAAGATGTGATTTCTAACCATACCATCCAGGCAGGCGATGTAATTATCGGCTTAGCTTCTTATGGCAAAGCTACCTATGAAAAAGAATACAATGGTGGAATGGGATCCAATGGTCTAACCTCTGCACGACATGATGTATTTCATAAACTTTTGGCTCAACAATATCCTGAGAGCTTTGACCCTTCCGTTCCAGAAGAATTAGTTTTTGCGGGGAGTAAGTCGTTGACAGACAAAATAGAGATCGGAGACGGCGAATATATGGATGCGGGAAAACTAGTCTTATCTCCTACCCGTACTTATGCACCGGTAATAAAGGAAATATTGGATAAGCATCGTAGTCAAATTCATGGCATGATTCACTGTAGTGGAGGTGCGCAAACAAAAGTTCTCCATTTCATTGAAAAATTACATGTTATAAAAGATAGTTTATTTCCTATCCCACCTCTCTTCAAATTAATACAAGAAGAATCAAACACTTCCTGGGAAGAAATGTATAAAGTATTTAACATGGGTCATCGGATGGAGCTGTATGTCCCAGAAGAAATCGCTGAAAGCATTATGAAGATTTCAGAAAGTTTTGGTATTCCTGCACAGAAAGTCGGCTTTGTTGAATCAGCAGCAGCAAAAAAAGTGACTATTAAGTCTGAGTATGGAACGTTCACTTATTAAATATAGATGAAGACCATTGGCTGGAAAGAAAATATCGACTTCGTTGATTTTGAAATTTATGGCGTCCCTGCAAAGATCGATACCGGTGCAAAAACATCGGTTCTACATTGCGAACATATTGAACTAATAAAGAAAGGCCGGAAACAATTTGTTAAGTTTGCACCACTTAATGAAGAGTTTTCCAAAGGAAAATCCTTTACTTTGCCATACCATAAAGAACGAAGAATAAAGAATTCCTTTGGGTTAGAAGAAAATAGGTTTATCGTGCGAACAAAAGTATCCCTATTTAACGAAACCTTTGAAATTGAGATCTCGTTAAGGGATCGCTCTAATATGGAGTTTCCGATGCTTTTGGGAAGAAGCTTCATTCGGAAAAAGTTCTTGGTAGATGTAAACCGAGCGAACCTATCTTCTAAAGCTCAACAGCACACCAAGGCTTGAAGGATACCAAATGCTTAATAAATAAGCATTAAAATAAATTATAAACACAACAAATAACCCATTAGTGAAAATCGCGATATTATCTACGAATAAAAATCTTTATTCGACACACCGACTTTTGGAAGTTGCCCAAAGCCGCGGCCATGAATGCGTTGTTCTTGACCATCGCAAGTGTTATGTGGGAATAAAACAGGGGAAACCGAGCATTCACTACAATGGTCAGGACGTTTCTGATATTGACGCTATCATCCCTCGAATAGGCGCTTCGGTAACTTTCTATGGAACTGCAATTGTACGTCAATTTGAAGTAATGGGTGTTATCTCTGCAAATCATAGTCAGGCTATTATGCGCTCTAGAGATAAGTTAAGGTGCATGCAAATCTTATCGGGTGCAGGGATTGGTTTGCCAATAACAGGCTTTGCTAGAAGCACCCATGACGTAGATGATCTCATTAAAATGGTGGGTGGGGCACCGCTGGTAATAAAGCTACTTGAAGGTACCCAAGGCATTGGTGTAGTATTAGCAGAAACAAAGAAAGCTGCCAGCTCAGTTATTGAAGCTTTTTATGGCTTAGGAAATAATATCCTTATTCAAGAATATATAAAGGAGTCACGCGGAACAGATATCCGTGTATTCGTTATTGATGGCAAGGTTGTTGGGGCGATGAAACGGACAGCTAAAGATGGTGAATTCCGTTCCAACCTGCATCGTGGTGGGTCGGCAACCTTAATAAAACTGACTAAAACAGAAAGGGAAACCGCTTTAAGTGCTGCAAAGGAATTAGGCTTGACGGTTTGCGGGGTAGACATGCTCCCTTCCGATCGTGGCCCTTTAGTCTTAGAAGTAAATTCTTCACCAGGCTTAGAAGGCATTGAAAAAGCAACCAAAAAAGACATCGCCACTAAGATCATTGAATTTTTAGAAAAACAATATGCCGCTAAAGTGTCAAGCGTTGGCAAAGAGCGTAAAACAAGAGCAGGTAGAAAATTATAAAGGCAATTGCTAGAGTAAATTAGAGGACAGTAAATTGGATTATTTAGAAACATTAAACCCATCACAGCGTAGCGCGGTTGAACAAATAAAAGGGCCGGTTATGATTGTTGCAGGTGCAGGTTCAGGAAAAACCCGCGTCATTACTTATCGAGTAGCCCATCTCATTCGGTCGGGAGTAGATCCTTTTAGTATCTTGGTCCTTACTTTTACTAATAAAGCAGCGCGAGAAATGCGTGAACGTATCATGAAAGTGGTGGGTGGTGAAGCGAAAAATATTTGGATGGGGACTTTCCACTCCGTTTTTGCAAGGATCTTAAGAGTAGAGGCGCATCATATAGGTTATCCTAGCAACTTTACTATTTATGATAGCGATGATACAAAAAGCTTAATTCGAACGATTCTTAAAGAAATGCAATTAGACGATAAGCTCTATAATGCAAACTTTGTTTATAACCGAATTTCTTCTGCAAAAAACAATTTAATTTCTCCTGCCGAATACCTTCAAAATGAAGCAATACAAGCAGAAGATAATTCCTCAGGAAGAGGGAGTTTGGGTTTAATTTACCAAACCTACGCCCAAAGATGTTATCGGGCTGGGGCAATGGATTTCGATGATTTATTGTTCAAAATGAACGTATTGGTTAAGGAACATCCTGAAGTATTGTACAAATACCAGAATAAATTTAAATATTTAATGCTGGATGAGTACCAAGATACTAACTTTTCCCAATACCTAATTGTGAAAAAGCTTGCAGCTATTCACGAAAATATCTGTGTTGTGGGAGATGATGCTCAGAGTATTTATGCCTTTCGAGGGGCAGACATCCAAAACATTCTAAACTTCGAAAAAGATTACCCCGACTTGAACGTCTACAAGCTTGAGCAAAATTACCGATCTACGCAAAATATTGTAAGCGCTGCGAACAGTGTAATCGCTAAGAATAAAAATCAACTGGAAAAGGATGTTTTTTCTAAGAACGAAGCTGGCGATAAAATTAAAGTTTTACGGGCATTCAGTGACAATGAAGAAGGCAAGATTGTCGCTGAAAGTATTCTACAGAACCGATCTTTAAGTAACCTTCCCTTTAAAAGTTTCGCTATTTTGTATCGAACTAACGCTCAATCTAGAGCTATGGAAGAAGCACTGCGAAAGCTGAACGTTCCTTATAAAATATATGGGGGCACGTCATTTTATCAACGTAAAGAGATAAAAGACCTAATTGCGTATTTTAGGCTTACCTTCAACCCAAATGATGAGGAGGCCATAAAGAGAGTGATCAATTACCCGCGGAGGGGCATAGGGAATACCTCAATAGAGCGGGTTATGATCGCTGCACATGAAAACAATATCGCCCTTTGGGATGTAATTAGTAACCCTGCTGAATATTTGGACAGTAGGACGGCCAGAACCATTACTCCTTTTAGCATCCTGATACGGAGTTTTCAAGCAGCTGCTCAAAACAATACGGCCTTTGACGCTGCCATGCATATTGCTCAGCACTCCGGTATTTTGAAAGAACTTTATAATGATAAATCTGTTGAAGGGATAAGTCGTTATGAAAATATTCAAGAATTATTAAACGGAATTAAAGAGTTTAGCGAACGCGAGGACATAGAAGATCGAGGCTTAGACGTTTTCATGCAGGACGTAGCCTTATTAACTAATGAGGACAATGATAAAGATCCAAATGCGGACACGGTATCCTTAATGACCATTCATGCCTCAAAAGGCTTGGAGTTTCCACAGGTTTTTGTTGTCGGCATGGAGGAGAATCTTTTTCCCTCACAACGATCTCTCAGTTCTAGAAATGAACTGGAAGAGGAGAGACGATTATTTTATGTCGCAATTACTCGTGCAGAAAAGAAATTATTCTTATCTTACGCTACTTCGCGTTATAAATGGGGTTCATTACATAATTGCGAACCAAGTAGGTTTTTAGATGAATTAGATCCTCAATACCTAGATTTAGATTTTAACCCTAAACAGAAAGCATCTAGTTTCTCCTTTGAAGAAAAAAGCTCTCAGTCTCAAGATACATTTACTAAACCTAAACCAAGGATCATTCCAAAAACTACGTCGCTGTTGCCTAAGGCTCATATGCCGACCGCGGGATTTACTCCATCAAACACAAACAACCTACAAGTTGGAATGGAGGTTGAACATGAGCGCTTTGGATTTGGAAAGGTATTAACACTAGAAGGAAAAAGTCCTGATATAAAAGCTACTATCTTCTTTAAAGATCTAGGACAGAAACAATTACTTTTAAAATTTGCAAAATTAAGAATTGTAGAATAAAAAAATCTCATATGAATTTTGATTATAATAGTACACGTGGCAAGCTCATTTTATCCGAATACGGTAGAAATGTGCAAAATATGGTCGCCTACATTTGTACATTGCCCACAAAAGAAGAGCGAAACCGTTATGCACAGGTCGTGATTGACCTGATGGGATTTTTAAACCCACATCTGCGAGACGTAGCGGATTTTAAACATAAATTGTGGGATCATCTTCATATCATTTCTGATTTCAAAATTGATGTGGACTCTCCTTATCCACTTCCAGTGCCAGGGGCCATTAGAAGTAAGCCAGAAATTTTAGCTTATCCGCAGCACCGCATTCGCTATAAACATTATGGCAAGACTGTGGAAAAGATGATTTCAAAAGCTTTAGAATTGGAAGATGAGAATCAAAAGAAGCTAATGACCCAATCTATTGCCAATTTCATGAAAATGGCATATGTTACTTGGAATAAAGATTCTGTAGCAGATGATAAAATTCTTGATGATTTAAAGGAATTTTCAAATGGCGAGCTAACACTGGATGATAATATCAATTTAGCCAAAGTAGATTTCAAAGCGCCATCTGCTGGAACTCGCAAAGGCAGTTCTCATCAAAATCAACACAAGTCAAGAGGTGCTGGAAATAGATCTCAAGGAAATAATGGGGGAGCTAAAAAAAGAGCTAATACTAAGCGATATTAGACTGGTTCAGCCCCAATCTTTTGAATCCCCGTCTCTTTTAAGTAATTTCGCAGTCAAAACCAAAGATAAACGCAGAGCCTAATCAGGCTCTTGGACAAATATTATATGAATGCATTTGAGATTAATGGCGGCAAGAAACTGAAGGGTGAAATCACCCCTCAGGGTGCAAAGAACGAAGCTTTACAAATTATTTCCGCAGTTTTACTGACTGAAGAAAAAATCACCATCAGCAATATCCCTGATATTAAGGATGTAAATCGACTGATTGATTTATTAAAGGCACTCGGTGTTAACGTTCAGCGCATTGATGAAGACACCTATACTTTCGAAGCTAAAGATATCAATATTGAATACTTCCAAACCGAGGAATTTAAATCACAAGGAAGCGGCTTAAGAGGATCTATAATGATCATAGGGCCTTTGTTAGCCCGCTTCGGTAAAGCCGCAATTCCGAAACCCGGCGGTGATAAAATTGGACGCCGACGCTTAGATACCCATTTCATTGGTCTCGAAAAACTTGGAGCCCAGTTTGACTACAATCCTAATACGCATTTTTTTAATGTTGACGCAAGTGAGTTAAAAGGAACTTATATTTTGATGGATGAGGCTTCCGTAACTGGAACCGCAAACATTGTAATGGCAGCTTCTTTGGCCAAAGGAACCACTACCATTTATAACGCAGCCTGTGAACCCTATTTACAACAGTTATGCAAAATGCTAAACCGCATGGGTGCCAAAATATCCGGCATTGGTTCAAATTTATTAACCATCGAGGGTGTGGACAGTTTGAGAGGAACAGAACATAGGATGCTTCCTGACATGATCGAAATAGGTTCATTTATCGGTTTAGCCGCTATGACTGGATCGGAAATAACGATCAAGAACGTTCATTATCAAGAATTAGGCATTATCCCTTCAGTATTTTCTCGACTAGGAATAAAAATGGAATTACGTGGAGATGATATATATATTCCTGCCCAATCAGAATATGAAATTGAAACCTTTATTGATGGATCAATATTAACGGTCAGTGATGCCCCTTGGCCAGGATTTACACCAGATTTAATAAGCATAATTTTAGTGACTGCCATTCAGGCAAAAGGAAATGTTCTCATTCATCAAAAAATGTTTGAGAGCCGGTTGTTTTTTGTAGATAAGCTCATTGATATGGGCGCTCAGATTATTCTTAGCGATCCACATAGAGCCGTGGTTATTGGACTAAATAATGCTGTGAGTCTTCGTGGAATCGAAATGAGTTCACCAGATATCCGCGCTGGAGTCGCATTGTTAATCGCAGCTCTATCTGCTCAAGGAACCTCTGTAATTCATAACATAGAACAAATTGAAAGAGGCTATCAAAATATTGAAGGTCGCTTGAAAGCATTAGGCGCTGATATTAAACGGATTAATGTTAGTATACCTAAGCTTTTGTAACATTAATTGATTTTTAGTTATAACTAAGATATTACATGGTAGAGCTTAGTTAAGGGGATTAATTCGAAAACAAATTCTTTACCTTTGTTTTTTTTTAAATAAATTTTAATGAAGGTATCGAAACAATGATACTTAATAGCCGTAAAAACGAAAAAATATGAAACCATCATGAGTTCGCAAAACTTACAAACCGAGATAAATAAATACTCATGATAGCTTCATTACCATTTAAAAACAATTTAATTATGAAAAAAATAGGTATTCTTTTAAGTGCTTCTGCACTTTTCTTAACATCTTGTGTGGGAAACCCCGATGGTAAAAAAGCTGAAACTACTGATGCTGTTGAAGTAGCAGAAATTTCAGGAAATGAACTTGCCCTAAATACAACAGATTCTAAACTTCGGTGGGAAGGCAACAAAGTTACAGGAAGACATTATGGTGAAGTAGAGTTAAAATCTGGAACTATATTAGTAGATGCAAATGGTCTGTTAACCGGTGGAGATTTCGTTATTGATTTAACAACTATCAACGTACAAGATTTACAGGGAGAATATAGAGATAAACTTACTGGACATTTAAAATCTGCTGACTTCTTTGATGTCGAAAACCATCCTGAAGCAAAATTTGAAATCACTTCGGTTACTGCTGGTGAAGCTTCAAATCACCTATTAGTTTCTGGAAACTTAACCATAAGAGGAGTTACAAAAAACATAACATTTGACGCTACGGTTAAAGAAGCCACTGCAGAAAACTTTCTTGCTGAAGCTGACTTCAACATAGAACGTGAGGACTTTGGCGTTTCGTATCAGGGGAAAGCGGATGATTTGATTAGTAAAGAAATAAATATCAAAATAGATTTAGTCGCAAAATCCTAGGCTAAACATTCATCGTCATTTCATAAATAACTTGACGACCTACTACAAAAAAGGAAAAGGGCGGCTGATTTAGTATCAACCGCCCTTTTCCTTTTTATAAGCCCTATTAAAATTTATTCAATGAAGCCCTGCTCCTTCAGCCAATCTTCATTAAACATCTTTCCCATGTAGCGTGAACCATGGTCGTGAAAGATTACAACTACGACGTCACTGGGGCTTAACCTCTCTTCCATTTGCAAAAGTCCTGCAACTGCGGCTCCCGCCGAATTTCCAACAAAAATACCTTCTTTCCTTGCCATCTCTCGCGTCATCAAAGCAGCGTCCTTGTCAGTTACTTTTTCAAAATAATCAATGATATCAAAATCAACATTTTCAGGGAGAAAGTCCTCTCCGATTCCCTCTGTGATATAGGGATAAATCTCGTTCTTATCAAACTCACCGGTTTCTTTATACTTTTTAAAAACAGAACCATAGGTATCGATTCCCCATACCTTTATATCAGGATTTTGTTCTTTTAAAAACTTGCCAGCGCCACAAATAGTGCCACCTGTTCCCACCCCTACAACCAAATGAGTAACTTTACCTTCAGTCTGCTCCCAAATTTCAGGACCTGTTTGCTCATAATTTGCTTGAGTATTTGACAGATTATCATATTGATTTGGCTTCCATGAATTTGGGGTTTCGCGTTCTAAGCGACTGGAAACAGAATAATAGGACCTTGGATCTTCTGGATCAACGTTTGTAGGGCAAACAATTACCTGGGCTCCAAATGCTTTCAAAGCATCTATCTTTTCCTTAGATTGTTTATCTGTAGTTGTAAAAATACACTTATAGCCTTTAATTACAGCTGCAATAGCTAAACCCATTCCCGTATTTCCAGATGTCCCCTCTATAATTGTTCCTCCTGGTTTAAGCAGACCACTTTTTTCGGCATCTTCTATCATTTTCAAAGCCATTCGGTCTTTGATAGAATTTCCTGGATTAGTGGTTTCAATTTTTGCCAAAATTGTTGCTGGAATGTCTTTTGTAATTGTATTTAATCTTACCAATGGAGTGTTACCGATGGTTTCTAAAATATTATTATACCACATGCTAGAATTCGTATTTAAAATTTAAGTGCTTTACCGTTAAGCCATTATGAATTAACTGCTTTAACGATTCTATGCCGACTTTCAGATGAGTTTCGACATAATTTTTAGTCACATTTAAATCACTCTCCGCCGTCTTCACTCCATCGGGATTCATAGGTTGATCAGACAAAAGAAGCAGAGCCCCGGTAGGAATTTTATTGGCAAAACCCACTGAAAATATGGTGGCAGTTTCCATATCAATTGCCATGAGCCCGTATCTGCTTCAAATATTTCTTAAACTGTCTATCATGCTCCCACACCCTTCGGTTGGTGGTGTAAACAGTTCCAGTCCAATAATCCAATTCATGATCGCGAATGGTGGTCGAAATGGCTTTTTGCAAAGCAAACGCCGGCAGAGCAGGGACTTCGGGAGGAAAGTAATCATTAGAAGTTCCTTCACCCCTTATCGCTGCTATAGGAAGTACAAGATCGCCTAGACTATTTTTCTTTTTTAGTCCGCCCGCTTTCCCCAGAAAAAGAACAGCCTTCGGCTTAATTGCTGATAACAAATCCATTATCGTTGCAGCTACGGGACTTCCCATTCCAAAATTGATTATGGTTATTCCTTCCGCAGTAACACTTTGCATCGGCTTATCTAAGCCATGAATAGGTGCATCATTGTGCCATTTGGAAAAAAGTTCTAAATAATTAGAAAAATTGGTGAGAAGAATGTATTTCCCAAATTCCTCTAAAGGCCAACCTGTATACCGGGGAAGCCAATTTTCAACAATGTCTTCTTTGGTTTTTAATCCGCTTTTAATCGGGCTTTTAACTTCTTTTCACAGTTTTAGATCTTATACTCTTTCTATTCCATTCATTTCTCGCTATCTATGCAGCTTTTAACTTTTCAATATCAGATTTATTAAATTTATCTTGTGCATAAGACAAACTTATTTTCAAAGTTTGCTTCGTCTTATATTTTTTTGAAGGAACCTCATACATGGCATCAAGCATAATAGCTTCACAGATAGACCGTAAGCCACGTGCGCCTAAATTAAATTCCAATGCTTTGTCAACAATAAATTCGAATACTTCCTTATCAAACTCCAACTTCACGTTTTCGTACTCAAATAACTTTTTATACTGTTTCACCAAAGAATTTTTAGGCTCAGTTAAAATATTGAGTAAGGTAGCTCGATCCAATGGGTTCAGATAGGTAATGACAGGTAAACGGCCAATCAACTCAGGAATCAAACCAAATGATCCTCAAATCCTGCGGAGTAAGGTATTTTTAAAGATTATCTAAATCGATACTAGCTCCATCGTCCTTCATTTTATACCCTACTGTTTGTGTACGAAGTCTCTTGGCAATGATTCTTATCAATTCCGTCAAAAGCCCCTCCGCATATAAACAAAATATTAGTGGTATTAACAGGAATCATTTTCTGATCAGGATGCTTACGCCCCCCTTGTGGTGGAACGTTAACGATGGTTCCTTCCAAGATTTTCAACAAAGCCTGCTGCACACCTTCACCAGAAACATCCCGTGTAATGGAAGGGTTATCGCTTTTACGTGCAATTTTATCCACCTCATCGATATAAACAATTCCTCTTTCGGCAGCTTCTACATCATAATCGGCAGCCTGTAATAGACGTGTCAATATGCTTTCAACATCTTCGCCCACATAGCCCGCCTCGGTCAAAACAGTAGCATCCACGATAGCAAAAGGAACATTTAATATCTTTGCAATCGTTTTAGCCAAAAGTGTTTTCCCAGTTCCGGTTTCGCCGACCATAATGATATTCGATTTTTCAATCTCTACTTCATCGTTTTCAATCTTTTGATTCAAACGTTTATAATGATTGTAAACCGCAACAGAAAGAACCTTTTTTGCATCATCCTGACCAATAACATATCTGATCCAGATGCGTTTTAATTTCGACTGGCTTTAGTAAGATTAATGCTGAACGTGCTGCTTTATCTTTTCTAACGCTCAGCTCATCTGCCAAAATCTCATTTGCCTGGGTCACACATTTATCGCAAATATGCGCATCTATCCCCGCAATCAGCATTAGCGTTTCCTTTTTGTCTGCCCACAAAACGAACATTTAATTTCTTTATTTTTCTGACTATTCTTCACCCTTCATTTCCAACCAAAACCTCATCAATCATTCCGTATTCCTTTGCCTCAGCTCGAGATCATCCAATAATCACGATCAGATGCTTTCTCTACCCATTCATAAGTTTGACCTGAGTGTTTTGAAATTATCTCGTACAATTCTTTTTTCAGTCTTCAAGCATTTCACGCAGGTTGATTTCCATATCTGAAGCAACCCCTTGAGCACCACCAGAAGGCTGGTGAATCATTACCCTTGAATGCTGTCAAAGCAGCACGTTTACCTTTTGCACCGGCACACAAGCAATACCGCTGCCATAGAAGCTGCCATACCTGTACAAATTGTTGCTACATCAGGTGTGATATACTGCATGGTATCATAAATACCTAAACCGGCATAAACCGAACCACCCGGTGAATTGATATAAATCTGAATATCCCGCTTGATGCATCGGCCGATTGCAAGAAATAGCAATTGGGCCTGAATAATATTGGCAATTTGATCATAAATCGCATCCCTAAGAAAATAATACGATCCATCATCAAACGGGAAAAAACATCCATTTGTGCGACATTTAACTGACGCTCTTCAATAATATATGGTGTCATTGCCATCGGAAAGTTATTGTCTACCCTTGCCAATAAATCTATCTACATGTTGACTTCCAATTCGGTGGTGCTTTACAGCATATTTTCTAAATTCGTTTTTATCAATACTCATTTGATTTTTCTTATATCTTACTAATATAGCCTATTAAGCTTGCTTACAAAAAGATTACAAGTCTTTAATGTTCAATTTAAAATTACGCCATTTGCATTATTCTTGAATATACCTGACAGAATGCCAATCCCTTTAATATAAAAAATGCCATATCGTAAAACAATATGGCATCGCTAGTTAATTAAAAATTGCTTACTTTAATTTCAATAATTCGTCATTATCTATTTCTTTCTTCTCAAGCTTTAACTATTCCTTTGAGATAATCAAATACTTTCTGAGCTTTAACCTCTTCAAATATACGGTTTGCTTTTCTTTATCCTGCAAGAAGCTGAACAGTATATTGACCCAATTGCTCTTCAGAAAAAGCCTGCTGGGCTATACATCTCTGAATTGAGCAGTCTAGCGTTCTTTCGCTGTTTGCAAAACTTCTTCATATTTAATCTCAAGGTTATTATCCGTAATAATTTTATTTTCAATTAATGTCCATTTTAGATTTCGTGCAAAATCCTCATAACCTTCTTCCAATTCTTCGTCGCTTAGTTTCTCATTGGTTGCCTTTAACCAGCGTTTCAAGAACTCATCAGGCAATTCTACATTGTACTTGCATCCAGTCCCAATGTGTAAATATCATTCTGAAGTTTCTGATCTGCATTCTGAACCATCATGTCTTCAATCTCCTCGTAATCTTTCCTTAAATTCCTCTTCAGTTTTGACAACATCCTGCACCAAAAATCTTATCAAAGAATTCCTGATTCAAATCTGCTTCCTCTAAACGGTTAATATTCTTAACCGTTAATTGAAATTTCGATTTCAATTGCTCTAGCATCTTCTTCAGAGATATTTAATAACTTTAGCATACTAGCATGCATTATTATCAAAGGCCTTCTTGAATATCCACTTACTAAAACATCATCTTTTTTAAGGCCGATTAAAGATTTCTTAATCTTCTTCATCATTAACTAGATCTGGTCGCAAAGCAGAAGCCATATGCTTATTCCATCTTCAAAAACAGATCCATCCGCAGATCAATTGCTTTAAATCTGCATAAAATCACATCCTCATCTGCACGAAACTTCAGGATTTGTCATTTTGCCATAGCTTTTTCGCAAATTTGTAATTCTTGATGCTTCAAAGTCTCCTCATCAGCTTTAATGATATATTCCGTCAATTGTTTCCTGCAGATAAATGAGTTTCGATTTCAGGAGCTAGCCCAACTTCATAATTAAATTCAAATTCATCATTAAAATCCCAATTATATTCCTTGTCCGATCTTCTTCTTTTGGAAGGGGCTGACCTAAGATTTCAATTTTATTTTCAGTAAGGAAATTGTTTAGTTTATCGCTTACAATTCGGTTAATCTCATCTACCAGAATGCTTTTTCCATACATTCTTTTGATATGAGATGCAGGAACCATTCCAGGACGGAATCCTGGTATGTTTGCCTTTTTTGCTTGAGCTTTGATGGCTTTCTCTACCACGGTTTTATAATCGTCTGGAGTAATTTCAATGGTGATTACTGCATTTAGATTATCGATGTTTTCCTGTGAAATATTCATATAATTGAGTTTCTTATTTATCCATTAATTTATCCATCTAAAAAAAAACCTCCCGATGTTGTCGGGAGGAATCAAGTGCGGAAGAAGGGACTCGAACCCCCACGCCGTGAAGCGCCAGATCCTAAGTCTGGTGCGGCTACCAATTACGCCACTTCCGCAGTTAGGATTTTTAATGGAACTGCAAAGGTAATACATTTGCATAATACTACAAAACGATTTCGTTCTTTTTATCTAAAAATCTTTCTAACCACTGATTTTCAGCCTTACAAATTACGCAAAACACCTTTGATACACTAATTCTCGAAAAAAGACTGGAACAATGTTGAAATATTTTATATTTTTATCCAATATGAACAAGTATCATTTCCTTATCTTTTTAATTGCACTCCTGGCTTGTAATAATGGAAGTAACAATAAGAACACTGTCCAAGGGGAGACCACGGATATTAATGTTATTACGAGCAAGCCCGACACTTCCGACTTGAATGCTATCCTAACGAAGTTAAATAAGGAGATTTTAAACTCAATAAAAGAGAAAGAATATCAGTCTGTAGCAAATCATATCCACCCCACACTGGGCGTCCGCTTCAGTTCCTACGCAACAGTTAATGTCAATAATGATGTGGTTGTTAAATCTGCGGAATTAGTAAAGATAATGAAAAATAACGCCAAAATTTTTTGGGGAAGTTATGATGGAACGGGTGACCCCATTGATTTAAATGCGAAGGAATATTTTGAAGAATTTGTATATGATGTTGATTTCGTGAATGCAGAAAATGTAACCGTGAATCAATCTTCTGCTACTGGAAATAGCATTAATAATATAGCTACAGTTTATCCTGAGTGTGATTATGTAGAGAATTATTTCTCTGGATTTGATAAAAAGTATGGAGGCATGGATTGGCGAGCACTCCGATTGATTTTCCAAAAAGAGGGAAACCGATATTACTTGGTGGGCATTGTTCATGACCAATGGACGATATAAATCATTCTAAAATTTATTTAAGATAATTGCCGATAGATAAATAATCATTCATATCTTAAAGCCTCAATCGGATTTAACCGAGAAGCTTTTTGTGCTGGATAATATCCAAAAAACACACCAGTAAGCGCACAAACAGAAAACGAAAGGAAAATTGATGTTTCCGTAATCACAATGGGCCATCCTAAAAGCTTTGATAGCACTATTGACGAGCCAATACCTACAATGATGCCTATCATCCCTCCCGTAATGCTGATCAAAATGGCTTCCGTTAAAAATTGCATTAAAATATCTATACCTCTTGCCCCAATAGACATGCGAAGGCCAATTTCTTTAGTACGTTCTGTTACGGATACGTACATGATGTTCATTATTCCAATACCTCCAATAACCAAAGATATACCGGCGATAGCGGTGAGTAAAGTAGTTAATAGTCCACTTGTTGAGCTTAAGGTCTTGATCAATTCGGCCTGTGTTCGAATTGTAAAGTCATTTTCTTCATCAGGCCTCAATCTGTGAACTGCACGCAATATACGCGTCATCTCATTCGTTGCCGAATCGGTTACCCCTTCGTTATTGGCTGAAGCATAAATATATTGAAAATAAATGGTTGCTAGGATTCTCTTTTGAACAGTGGTGTATGGAGCAATAATGATATCATCTTGATCCTGTCCAAATGCATTTTGGCCTTTTGGTGAAAGTAGTCCGATTATCTGTAACGGCATTTTATTAAATCGGATCACTTTTCCAATTGGGTTCTCTCCCTTATTAAAAATATTATCAACGACAGTTTGGCCCAACAAACAAACTTTTGCAGACATTTTCACATCATTATCTGAAAAAACAATTCCATCCCTCAGAGTTAAACTCCTTATAAAAAAATATTCGGCCCCCACTCCTTGTATTTGGGTAGGCCAATTTAAAGCACCGTTTATAGCTTGTCCGCGGGAACTGGCAGCTGGTGAAACAGCACTGATATATACTGCCTGTTTTTCAAGCGCATCAATGTCCTTAATCGTTAACGTTTGAAAGGTAGAACCGCCAATCCTCACTCCTCCAGAAACATTACTGCTTGGTAAAACAGTGATCATATTAGAACCCATACTTGCCAATTGAGACTGAATACTTTGCTTTGAACCTTCCCCAATAGCACTCATTGTTATTACTGCTGCAACTCCAATAATAATACCCAGCATCGTCAAAAACGCACGTAACTTATTACGTTGCAATGCTTTCAAAGCGAGTCTTATCAGATTGTATACTTGCATAATTCTATGACTAATCTTCTTGCTGCGGTAAAGACGCCAGGGTTTCTTTTGCAGAACGCTGGTTGGAATTTACATTATCTTTAATTACCCTCCCATCCTTCAAGATAATTGTGCGGCTGCTGAATGTAGCGATATCTGGCTCATGGGTTACAAAAACGATGGTTTTTCCTTGCTCCTGATTCAACTCCTGTATAAGCGACATAATCTCATAAGAAGTGCGAGTATCTAAATTTCCGGTCGCCTCATCCGCCAAAATCATCACAGGCTCGTTCACTAAAGCTCTTGCAATTGCTACCCTTTGTTGCTGACCACCCGATAATTCATTTGGCATATGATAAAGTCGATCAGACAATTTCACAGCACCTAATGCCTTAATCGCTCTTTCACGCCTTTCGGAAGTACTTATTGCAGGGTTATAAAAAAGTGGTAATTCAACATTCTCTAATGCGGAAGTCCGTGCCAATAAATTATAAGACTGGAATACAAAGCCAATTTTCAAATTTCGAAGCCTAGCCAGCTCGTTTCGAGCTAATGTGCCTACATCTACACCATCAAGCAAATAAGTACCCGAACTGGGTTTATCTAAACACCCCAATGTATTCAACAAGGTTGTTTTCCCCGATCCGCTACTTCCCATAATCGTTAGAAATTCTCCAGAATCCACTTCAAAGGACACTCCCCTTAGGGCATGCACGATTTCGCTACCCATTTTAAACTCGCGTTTAATTTCAGTCAACTCTAAGATTTTTTGGCTCATCTCCTATTCCCTCCTCGCCTAGGTAAGAAAGGGCTAGATACTGAAGGCTTTCCAGTTGAACCCTTATCTGCATCAGTTACCCCCACTACTACCTCATCACCCTTTCCTAAACCACTAAGCACCTGCACTTTTGTATTGTCATCTATTCCTATCGTTACTCTTTTTTGAATCAGTTCCTTCCCTTGCTTGATCCAAACATAAGAAGGCTCAATAACAGAGGAATCTTGAGAAAACCGCAAGGGACTTGAACTTGACTCATTTCGTGTCGAATCCTTGTGTTGAATATTCACGGGCTTTAATTGATATTGGGCTGCTAGGCTAGTGTCTGGATTAAACTTTAATGCTTTTGCAGGGATAAGCAAAGCTTGGTTTACCTCTTTAGTATAAACGGTAATATTAGCAGTCATCCCAGGTTTCAACTTCATCTCATCGTTAGATGCATTGATTATTGTGGTATAGGTAACTACATTAGCAGACACTTTAGGGTGTAGTCTAATCTCCTGTACTGTACCCTTAAAATAATCATCAATAAAAGCATCTACGGTAAACTCCACTCTTTGACCGGGCGCAACATTCCCAATATCAGCCTCATCCACAGCAGCCTCTACCTGCATTTTGGTGATATCTTTGGCAATTACGAATAAAGTTGGTGTACTAAAGCTAGCCGCTACTGTTTGCCCAATACTCACGTTTCTAGAAAGCACAACCCCATCTGTTGGCGAATAAATATTGGTAAAAGAAAGGTTCTTTTCGGCCGACCGGAGTTGTGCTTCCGCACTATTCAAATTTGCCAAGGCCATATCGTATGAATTTTGAGCAGATTCATACGCCGCTTTACTGATAGACTCTGTGTTGTAAAGCAAGTTTTGGCGTTCATAATTACTTTTCTGAAAAACCAGTTGACTTTGAGCAGTTTGCAATGTACCACGAAATTGATCTACAGTTGCCTTTAACAATGATTTATCCAGCTGTGCTAAAAGTTCACCTTTTTTGACGGTCGAATTAAAATCCACGAAAATATATTGAATAGTGCCCGAAACCTGCGTACCCACAGCAATTGTATCCACCGGCTGAATAGTTCCGGTAGCAGTCACACTTTGGGAAATATAGCCAAATGTAGGTTTTACAGTTTGCACCACAACCTCATGCTCCTTTTTCCGAATTATAAAAAACCAAAACAACCACAAAACAGACAGGACCAAAATAATTATCAGGATTGTTTTATATTTCACTTTCATCTTCTTTGCATTTATTGAATCGGTATCCCATTATAAAAATCATAGATCTTTAAGGTAAGAGCCGCATTATACTTCGCCTGAATATAAGCTTGAAGAGCTTGTATATATAAGTTCTTCTGCTGTAAAAACTCAACCATATCGACTACACCTACTCTTAATTGTTCATTTGCAATCCGATAGGTTTCCTGATTATACTTAAAAGCTTCAATGGCCGCATCATATTGACTTTGCGCATTGAGTACATCGATATAAGCTCTCTCAACCTTTTGAGATAAAATAGTCTGGGTGTTTACAAGGTTCAAATTTGCCTGATCTATCGTTATTTTCGCCTCCTCGACATTCGTCTTATTTAGTCGCCTAGTAAAAATCGGAATCGAAAGTGTCAATCCCACCTGCTGATAAAAATCATTATCCAATTGCCTAAAGAAATCATACGACGGGCTCTTCGAATAACTCGTTCCCATTGACGCTCCGGCCACAAGGGAAGGCTTATATCCTGATATCGCTTTACCTAATCCAATAGATGCGACTTGCACCCCTAGTTCACTGTTTTTCACTTCAGGCCGATTTTGCAAAGCATTACTTTCTACTTCTTGTAGGGAACTAACTAGTGCTTTAGCAATAATTGTATCTGGCGAAACAATATCAAAAGATTGCTCTGATGGAAGCTGCAGCAATTGCTTTAAGGTAAGAAGATCTTGCCTTTGCGAATTCTGCATCAAAACCAAGGAATATTGATCATTTGCAAGTTGCGATTGCAGTTGGGCTAAGTCTTTTCTGGCAATGCTCCCCGCTTCCAAAAACTTAACCGCCTGGTCTACCTGCGCTTTCGAAGTATTGACCACTTCTTGCTCATAGATGAGGCTTTCCTTATCCAATAAAATATTCAGATAGGCTTGTGTGATTAATAAGGTAATATCATTTTCTTGCTGAATGACTAATAGGTTCGACGATTCTAGCAATAAGGTTTTCTGTTGAATATCTTTTCTTAGAAATCCTCCTTGATAAAGTGTCCACGATGATGTCAATACATAGCTACCCGACGGTGTGAAATTTGAATTAAAAATGCCTGCCGAAGCGCTTAAACTCTTATTATGATTTATCGTTTGAGAAACTGAACCATTTAAATTTGGCCATAAAGCGGACTGAGATAACAACAATTCCTGCTGCGCAGTCAACTCACCAAGTCTTAAACTGTTAATTTGAATGTTATTTTCCTTTGCATAATCTAAACAATCCTTTAAACTCCACTTTGAAGAATATTTGCTAGACAGCGTATCTTGGGCTAAGGAGCTCACAAAGCTACTAGTAGCTATACAAACAAAGCCGATTAATTTTATCTTGAACAACATCAGAACATGAGTAGAGAAATAACTATTCAATGGTCAAAAAGTTTGTAATAATGTATTCATTCGTCTAATGACAAATTTCTGATGCTACATTAATTTAAACATTAAATGGGTTTATATTTGGAGCATCCAATATTTTTGAAATTCAAGCTTTAAATCAAAAATATTAGATGCTTAATTTTAAACACGTAGGCACATTGCTTTTTTGGAACTTTTCTTTTTGGTTAGGGTTTCAATTAGCACTTCTACATATCAATTACGTATATGGCGCTTAACCCCGCGCCGTTGACCGATGCTGTGAGTGAATTAAAAAAACAGAATCTATAAGAGAGTTGAACGCTTTGCGGAATGGAGAGATCTTTTTTATAATGCATTGAGAAGACTAGAAATATCATTCAATGTATGCGCACTACTAATCACAATACGGTTTAATATTGGATCAGTTTTCTGAGGATAAGGGAAGCTTGAAATAATAATATTTTCTTCTAAAAGGGATTCTGCTAATCCTTCATCAACTATATAGTAAACTGGCAATCCTTTAACTGAAGTAAATTCCACCTGCGTGTTTTCTTCAAAAAATCTACAGTTGTTTTGAAGTTTTACATATTCCTTTTGAAAGATGGCTTCTGCTTTGGAAAATCCATACATAGATGCAGGGGCGGGTGGTGAAGCCCCTAAAAACATACTATCTTGTTTTAGTTCCTTAATGATATCTTTGTTCGCCAATACCACTCCCCCATCAACACCTAAGCCCTTCGCCATTGAAGCCACTACAATGAGAGTAATTGTAGATTTTACGGGCATAGAAGAAAGACTTCCCTTCCCATTTTCACCCAATACTCCTAGCCCGTGAGAATCATCAATTATCAAAATCACTTCTTTATCCGAACGAACGTTTTCCAAAATAGAAAAATCGTAATATTCTGGCCTTAAATTATCAAAAGCATTGCTAACCACAACGAATTTAGCACCTTCACTTTGGTTGATGTATTCAACCGTTTCTGAAATCCAACTTTTAAAGCTTGAAGAAATAGCTGGCTTTCCGCCCAACCATAAAGCGGGATGACTATCAGGAGCATAGAGTACTTCTCCATAGGATGAAAAACGCTTCATTACCAGTTGTGCTGCCAAGAATCCACTTGAAATGACTAAAGCAGCTTCAGCACCAAAATAGGTTGCAGCGAAGTCTTCCGCATCTCGATATACCGCTAATTGCACATTATTGCCACGAGAAGTTCCATTGTTCAGACCATATTTCCGTAGCCCTTCAAGATAGATATCCATGAATTCTGGATTTCTATTTAAACCAAGATAGGCAGTTCCGCCAAAAAACAAGAACTGTTTGTTTCCTACTTTAATTTCACGATCAGTAGCGGTTTCCAAAAATCCAAAAGATTCTGTAGTAATGACTTTATCCCTCATAGTAAATATGCGCTGTAAATTTCGAAATGGAAAGCTAAAACTAGTGAAAAGCATTGTATTTAAAAATCTCTTCTTTAATGCTGTTCCCAAAAATGCTTCCGTATCAGGGAAAGTGAATTTAGGTTAATAAGAAATTTAGTGAGAAAAAAAACTTATTCTTATCTTGTACAGAATTTCGAAAACACAAATCAAAAAGAATAAGAGATGATTTTTAAAAAGGCTAAAGTCAACGATATAGACGGAGTTTTGCAGCTTCAAAAGAAATATCAAATTGACACCATTGCCAAGGAAGATAAAAAGGACGGCTTTGTCACTACCTCCTTCACCAAAGAACAGTTGACAAGTTTGATAGAAGAAGAACAGGGTTTATTTATTGCTGAAAGCAAAGACAGCGTTGTGGCTTATGTTATGGTTGCGTCTTGGAAATACTGGTCTGCTTGGCCTTTATTTGCTTACATGATAGAGGATTTGCCTAACTTGCAATATCAGGGGCAACAATTAAGTGTAGAGAATTCTTACCAATATGGGCCAATTTGCATCGATAAAAGCGTAAGGGGAAGTGGCACCTTAGAAGGGATTTTTGAATTGGCTAGACAAGAAATGGCAAAACGGTTTTCCTTTTTGGTGACATTTATCAATAAAATCAATCCTAGATCCTATGAAGCCCATACAAGGAAGCTAGGATTGGAGGTTATACAAGAGTTTGACTATAATAGCAATAGCTATTACGAATTGATTTACGATGTTGCTAAAGAAGGCAAGAACTTGAATAAATAGCTGCACCTTATTTGTTTTAAAAAAGGAGTCTTTGAAAGATTGATTGTAATATAAGTGCTACCCTTTAAACTTGGCAATGGTTTTGGACTCTATATCTATGAAACCAAAACAATAGAGCCATGAAGAATTTTAGACTTTACTCCGTTTTATTATTAGCGTTTTTCTTGTTCGGCAATGCTGACCTTTTTGCTCAAAAGCATCACAAACATCAGGAAAAAAGCCGAAAAGAATATTATAAAAAACAAGAAAAAAGACATAAGCAAGCTCAAAAGCATTATAAAAACCACCGGGACCATCGTTCCTATTCAAAGGTTAAATGGAGGAACGGACCACCGAGTTGGGCTCCGGCACATGGTTATCGGGCTAAAAGCCATGTTTATTTCCGTGATTACTATACGTTCTATGACCCATACAGAGGTGGATATGTGTACCGCCATAAAAACAAATGGTTGTTTTCGAGAAGCGTTCCTACTTTCTTAGTAGGTGTAAACTTAAATAGTGCACGGGTACAGCTGTTAACGGATGTTCCTTTGAATCACCATCCTGAACAATACTACGGTCGGTATTCAAGTCGGTACCCAAGAGATTCGAGGATCAATGTGAATATCTCGTTTTAGAAGACAACAGAATAGCAACCTCTATTAAGGTTGCTTTATTCTCCTAAAGATATTTTTATAGAAAATAAAAGTTTAAAATCAAGGGTTCGACCTTAGACAAGGTTGAACCCTTTTTGTGTTTGCTATAATAATTGGAGATCCCTATATTTCTAAACCGTCACAAAAGCAGGCCAACCTTAACAAGGACGGAAAAATCTCTATCCGAGAACTCTCCGCTTACATGAAAGAAAAGGGTCGCGAACTAAACCTAGGCAAACAAAGCCCAGGAATATAGAAGGATACCGGACAGGACTGGTTTATCTGCTAATAACAAATGACGAACAATAATAAAACCCTAAAATATTAGACGATAAACAATTTCAGTTCAAGCAATATCATCCTTTGGAAGCCATTGCCTCACCATAGGAGTCATAATATTCTCTGTGCTCACATAATTTCCCATCTCTGAAAGAAAATACCATTGACCAGTCTCCAGAATAGGGGTTACCAGTTTTCTTTGATTTGGCATCCCAGTGTCCAAGGGCAACTACCTTATCGCCTTCTCCGATAAGCTCCTTAACCTCAAATTTGGGGAAATCTTTATTTGCATAAATAAGCCTAAAAAATTCTTCTACTCCTTTTTTTCCGTTGTAGACCTGTGCATAAGGCAGTATCTCTGTGGGGCCTGGACAGGTCCATTTAATATCATCAGTAACAAGGTCGAGAATAGCGGGAACATTACCCTGACCAAAATAGTCATAGATTGCTTGGGTCATCTTTTTGTTTGTCATTACTGTTGTTTCCATTTTTATTGCTTTAATTGTTAGAAATAAATTACAGTTTAAAATTGTGCATGACGCAAAACCATTGTTGTGCGTTCATGCTTCTCTGTCCGCCTTTTTTATTTCATAATTAAAGACCCGTCCAAAACCAATGGCACCGTTCCAAATAGATTTTATAAGCAGAGTTAATGATTATTATTCAACAATCTATCTTGGGAATTGTTGTTCAGCTACCTTGAATTTATTAATATAGCTCAATGTGAGTTCTGAGCCAGACCCACTTTTGTGCAGTCTCTTTGTCGCGGTCTGCACTTTTCGTTGCCCTACCCGCACTTTATAAGTCTTCCGATAATATCTTATACCGCAAAAACGGGTCATGCTAAAAAAACTGCACCCCATTTCTCTCAAATCCGCTTAACTAAAATATTCGAACTCATGTCTCTGTGTGTTTCATCATCTCCCCCCTTGGCACCAAAAATCAAGACGAAACAAAAAGACCCTAACAAACCTTGACTATCAGAGCTTTAATGCGTTTTACTGCACTAGGTATCTTTGTTTATCGTTCGTTACTTCCCGATACAAAACTTCGAAAAAATATTATCCAACAAATCATCGGTCGTAACTTCCCCAACAATTTCCCCTAGATAATGCAGGGCCTGCTTGATATCCATTGCCAAAAAATCAGAGGTTATCGGATTATCTACATTTTCTAATACACGGTTAAGCGCTTCTTCGGTATGTCGCAAAGCTTCAACGTGGCGAATATTCGTTAGAATAGTTTCATTAGTATTCAAAGAGCTTATATTAACCAAATGAAGAAGATTTTCTTTCAATTCCTCAACGCCCATTTTTGCTTTAGCGCAAATAAACTGTGCATTTAAACTTTCTAGGTCTGCTCGCTTTTCATCATTTAATAAATCCGACTTATTAATCAGCAAAACGAAAGGAATTTCTTGATGTTCTAATCCACGCACCTGCTCTTCTATCTCTTCAACAGATTGTTCTGCATCGGCCATATAAATGATGAGTTTTGCTTGCTTCATTTTTTCTAAAGTTCGCTCTACCCCTTTGGCTTCAATCAGATCTGCAGTTTCCCGGATGCCAGCTGTATCAATAAATCTGAAGATGACGCCGCCTATATTGATTTCATCTTCAATCGTATCACGGGTAGTACCTGCAATATGAGAAACGATTGCGCGTTCCTCATTTAACAAAGCATTTAACAAAGTAGATTTTCCAACATTCGGTTTACCGGCAATCACAATGGGTACTCCATTTTTGATCACATTTCCTAATTCAAAAGAGGTGATTAGACGATTAATAACTTGATTGATTTGCAAAACTAGTTGCTTCAATTCGGCCCTATTTGCAAACTCGACATCTTCTTCCGCAAAATCAAGTTCCAATTCAATCATCGAAGCAAAATGAACTAACTTTTCCCGTAAACCTTGAAGTTCATTTGAGAATCCTCCACGCATCTGCTGCATAGCAATATCATGGGAAGCTTTAGAATTGGAAGCGATCAAATCGGCAACCGCCTCTGCTTTGCTTAAATCGAAAGCACCATTTAAAAAGGCTTGCAAAGTAAATTCGCCAGGCTTGGCCGGACGTGCACCTTTGCTCACTAATAAAGATATAATTCGCTTGATGATATAGTCGGAGCCATGGCAAGAAATCTCAACCACATGCTCTTTAGTATAAGATTTCGGCGCAAGGAATAAACCAACTACTACTTCATCCAAAATAGCTTCGCCATCCATAATCAAACCAAAATGTAGGGTATGGGATCTCTGTTCCCTTAGGTCCTTTCCCTTAAAAACGGATTGAATAATGCTGACGGCATCGGGGCCTGATAATCGGATTACGCCCAATGCACCGCTACCCGCTGGAGTGGATAAGGCGACAATGGTATTGGAATGAAGAACTTGTGTCATGGTGCAAAGTTACGCTTTTTTAGGGATTCGTTCAGCGTACCCTCTACTCCTAGTCCAAATAAAGCAAAATCATAAACTACAGGATCTTGGGGGTTTAATTGCTTTAGATTTTCAGTTAACTCTACCGCCATCTTCCAATCGCGTTGCTTTCTTTGAATCAGGTTTAATTTCCGTGCAACTCGCTCTACGTGCACATCACAGGGGCAAATTAAAGCCGAAATCTGCAGACGATTCCAAATTCCAAAGTCTACACCTTTATCATCTTTCCGAACCATCCATCTTAAAAACATATTTAAGCGCTTACACGTTGACTTCTGCATTGGGGAACTGATATGCTTCTTAGTACGGGAAGGAAAATCATCTAGACTTATGAAATAAGATCGGAAATGATTTAAAGCATCTTCGATATCACTATCAGGTCTGGATAATTCATGGAGATAGCAAGAAGAAGAGGAATATTCAACGTTATCATTTGCGCTTGCCTGAGTTTGAAATTCAAGAAATTCTTCTCTAAATTCGGAAGATGCCTTTTTAGGCAAAAACGCATCTTCCAAAGAATGATAATGTTGGTAGTGATGTTTTAAAAAACTAATAAAATAAAGGAGATCCGTATCGTTAAAAGTGCGGTGCTTGAAACCGAGAACTTGCTTTAAATCTTCTTCCTTATGGTTTTTAATAAAATCGAAGGGAGCTCCATCCATTCTCTCAATCAATTCTATTGATTTATTTAGAATAGTTTTCCTTTGTCCCCAAGCCAAGATCGCCGCGAAAAAGCCCATGATTTCAATATCCTGCTTTTGAGAAAAAAGATGGGGAATACTAATGGGGTCTAATTCGATAAAGCTAGGTTGATTATAACGATCAACCTGCTCATCGAGAAAAGCCTTTAATTCATGGTTAGCCATCAGTTTTGGGCTATCAGTCTTCTGATTATACATTATTGTCAATAGAATTAGTTAAGCATAAGCTGTTAGTTCCAGTTGCAGATTTTACTTAGGTACCGATTATAAATATTCGACTTCAGACAATGATTCCCAACAATTCAAAACTTAATAATAATTTGCTGATAGTTGACAATGATAGCTACTTGCTACCCTAATGCTTGCTCCAAATCCGCCAATAAGTCTTCGATATCTTCAACTCCTACACTTATACGAATTAGATTATCCACCACACCAACTTTCTCTCTCACTTCTTTTGGGATAGATCCGTGAGTCATTGTTGCTGGATGGTTTATTAACGATTCAACTCCACCCAAAGACTCTGCTAGAGAGAAAACCTTAAAGGAAGAAGCAACTTTAAAGGTATTTTCTAAGGAAGTATCTTTCAACACTATGGAAATCATCCCCCCAAAATCACGCATTTGCCTTTTAGCGATTTCATGGTTAGGGTGTTCAGGGAATCCAGGCCAGTAAACTTTGTCAACCTTAGGGTGGTCTTTAAGAAAGGCTGCAATTTGGCGACCATTTTCACAATGGGCTTTCATGCGCAAATGTAAGGTTTTGATTCCTCTCAAAACCAAGAAAGCATCCTGAGGTCCAGGTGTACCGCCGCAAGCGTTATATAAAAAGAAAAGACGCTTATAAAGCTCTTCATCGTTTACAACTAACGCACCCATCACCACATCCGAGTGACCAGCAATGTATTTCGTAACTGAATGCATCACTATATCTGCACCCAGATCTAAGGGATTTTGCAAATAAGGAGAAGCAAAGGTGTTGTCGACTGCAAGGGTAACGCCTGCCGCTTTGGTTATAGCAGCTACAGCGGCAATATCAACAATCTGCATAGTGGGATTAGTTGGAGTTTCAATCCAAACTAAACGTGTTTTATCTGATAACGCGCTTTTTAAATTCTCCGCATCGTGAAAATTGATAAACTTAAATTTGATTCCAAAGCCTTCGAATATTTTAGTAAACATTCTATAACTACCGCCATATAAGTCGTCTCCTGCAATTACCTCATCCCCTGGCTTTAATAACTTCAACACCGTTTCAGTAGCCTGCATTCCACTAGAAAATGCTAATCCAAAACGACCGTTCTCTAAGGCTGCCATACAGTCTTCTAAGGCTTTTCTTGTAGGATTAGTCCCTCTTGAATATTCATACCCCTTATGCTCGCCTGGAGAAGCTTGCCAATACGTGGATGTTTGATAAATTGGGGTCATAATGGCCCCAGTTGTTGGATCAGGTTTTTGTCCAGCATGAATAGCTTTGGTCGCAAATTTCATATTATTAAATCATTTATAGGGTTTGTTTGTTGTGATATAACAAATATACAAATCTTATCAGAGCCTAACAATCTCGCACAAAAATGATGATACAAGTAGGACATTTAAATTTTTTGACTAATCAAATACATTATGGTATTGAGCGATGAAATCATTCTTTTAAAAGATTATAAGAAGATCCGAGATCATAGTCTTTTAATCTGTGAGCCCCTTCAAATAGAAGACTATGTCCTTCAGCCCGTGGTGGATGTTAGTCCACCAAAATGGCACCTGGGACATACAACTTGGTTTTTTGAAACCTTTATCCTTATTCCCCATTTTTTTAACTACCAAATATTTAACGCTAACTACAATTATGTTTTCAATAGTTACTACGAAACTATTGGCGCCAGAGTAATAAGAACGGACCGCGGAAATTTAAGTCGCCCGACAGTAGCTGAGGTAAAAGCTTATCGTAATTATGTGGATGAAGCGATGGAAAACTTCCTATCAGAATACAATTTAAATGAAAATGTAAGGGAGATTTTTATTTTGGGAATGAACCATGAACAACAGCATCAAGAACTTTTAATTACAGATATAAAATATATTCTAGGCCACAATCCTCTATTTCCTCCTTACATTGAAAACTCTCACTATGAGAAAATCTTGTCTCTGCAAACACCAACCCCTTCAACAAAGGATGTGGTTATTAAAGCCGGAATTTATGAGATTGGACATCATGGAGATGGCTTTTGTTTTGACAACGAATTAGGGCGACATAAAGTATATTTAGAAGGTTATACAATATCGGGAAGCTTGATTACCAACAAGGAATACCTTGATTTTATGAATGATGGTGCCTATTCAAACTTTGCATATTGGCATGCAGATGGTTGGGAATGGGTAAAAACTAAGCATATTTCTGCGCCACTCTATTGGCATAAAATAGATGGGCAATGGCACAATTATACCTTAGGCGGCTTGCAACTCATAAAAACGGACGATCCCGTATGCCATATTAGCTATTATGAGGCTGCCGCTTTTGCTGCTTGGAAAGGAAGCAGGTTGCCGACTGAAGCAGAATGGGAAGTCGCATCAGAAGACTTAAAATGGGGCCAGCTTTGGGAGTGGACAGAAAGCGCATATCTTCCCTATCCAGGTTTTAAAAAAGCTGCCGGTGCGATAGGAGAATATAACGGTAAGTTTATGGTAAATCAAATGGTACTTCGAGGGGCATCAGTAGCTACCTCAATAAATCATAGTCGAAAATCTTATCGAAATTTCTTCCAACCTCCTTTACGTTGGCAATTTACTGGAATCCGAATAATTAAATAACTTATTAATCGAACACCAAAATTGATGACGGCACATAAAAATTCCTTTATTGAAAATGAAATTAAATTGGATATAGATATTTTCTGTGAAGAAGTAACCTCTGGTCTACTATCTAAAGTAAAGCATTTGGATTCAAAATATTTTTACGACAAAACAGGCGATATACTTTTTCAGAAAATCATGAACAGTCCTGAGTATTACCTCAGTCGTTGTGAAATGGAAATCTTAAGCCGGCAGTCTAAATTAATTTCGACTAAAATAATACAGCATTTTAAGCACTTTGATTTGATAGAATTAGGCCCTGGCGATGCCACTAAATCAATTCACTTATTACGAGCTCTTAAACAAGCCGATGCTGAATTTACTTACGTGCCTATTGACATCTCCAAAAACATAATTAAGGATCTTGAAGCAACAATTCCTAGCAAAATACAGGGGGTAAAAACAAAAGGTTTGGCAGGTGAATACCTGAAAATGCTAAAAGAGGTTGTTAAACTGGATAATTCACCAAAAATCATTTTATTTTTAGGATCTAATATTGGCAACTTGAATTCTGACCAAGCTTTAAAATTCTGTAAAGATATTCACGGTTTATTGAATAAAGGTGATTTGTTTTTTATTGGCTTTGACCTTAAGAAAGATCCAAATATAATTTTAGCCGCATACAATGACGCTGAAGGGGTCACTCGAGATTTTAATTTAAATTTATTGCTACGAATTAATAAGGAATTAGGTGCAAATTTTGATCTTGAAGCATTTAAACATTTCCCCACTTATGATCCTGTACTTGGAGTATGTAAAAGCTTTTTAATCAGCAAAAAAGAACAATTTGTTTATATTAAAAAATCAAAAGCAACTGTCTTTTTTAAAGCACAGGAGCCAATTTTCATGGAAGTTTCAAAAAAATACAGCGTTGACGAAATAGAAAAGTTGGCCCATGAAGCCAACTTTTCTATAGAAACCAATTTTCAAGACACTAGAAATTGGTTTTTAGATAGTCTATGGAAAGCTGAATAAGCTATCCAATCCTACTTAATATGCTTTAGCAAATAAAACCCGTTGGGTAGAAGGCTTTCCACTATAAATACAAATCCCGTCCTCAAGAGGATTATCTAGAGGAATGCAACGTATTGTTGCCTTGGTTTCTTCTTTTATAAGCTTTTCAGTCTCTACTGTTCCATCCCAATGGGCAGAAACAAAGCCGGCTTTATTTTCTAAAACCTCCTTAAATTGTTCATAGGATTCAACCCTAGTAATATTCTCATCTCTAAATAATAGAGCCTTATTATATATATTTTGTTGAATATCATCCAAGAGGAATGCTATTTTGTCTATCAATTCATCCTTTCTTATGGTTTCTTTGCTTTGTGTATCGCGACGCGCTATTTCTACCAACCCATTCTTCAAATCTCTAGCTCCAATAGTTACTCGTATTGGCACTCCTTTGAGTTCCCATTCTGCAAACTTATATCCGGGGCGATAAGTGTCGCGATCATCAAACTTAATAGAGATGTCTCTCTTTTTGCATTCGGCGATTAACGAATCAGCCAAATCATCAATTTCTTTTTTCTCTTCATCAGTTTTGAAAATAGGAACCACTACAACCTGAATAGGTGCTAATTTTGGTGGAAGAACTAATCCCAAATCATCTGAATGAGCCATAATTAATGCACCAATTAAACGTGTAGAAACGCCCCAAGAGGTCGCCCAAACATGCTCTAGCTTCCCTTCTTTAGAAGTAAATTTAACGTCAAATGCTTTTGCGAAATTTTGACCCAAGAAATGTGAGGTGCCCGCCTGTAATGCTTTTCCATCTTGCATCAATGCTTCGATACAATAGGTGTCTAACGCACCTGCAAAGCGTTCCGATTCAGTTTTACGGCCTTTTACGACCGGCATAGCCATCCAGTTTTCTGCAAAGTCCGCATATACTTTTAACATTTGTTCAGTTTCGGCTATTGCCTCTTCTGACGTTGCATGAGCCGTGTGCCCTTCTTGCCATAAAAATTCTGCCGTCCTTAAAAATAAACGAGTACGCATTTCCCATCGAACCACATTGGCCCATTGGTTTACGAGAATAGGTAAGTCTCTATATGATTCTATCCATCCTTTATACGTATTCCAAATAATCGTTTCGGAAGTTGGACGTACTATTAGTTCCTCTTCTAATTTGGCGTCTTCATCAACAATGATATTTCCATTGCCATCATTCTTCAGTCTATAATGGGTAACCACAGCACATTCTGTAGCAAAACCTTCTACATGTGATGCTTCTTTCGAAAAAAACGATTTGGGTATAAACAAAGGAAAATACGCATTACTATGTCCAGTATCTTTAAACATTCTATCCAATGCAGCTTGCATCTTCTCCCAAATAGCATAGCCATAAGGCTTAATAACCATACATCCACGAACGGCCGAATGTTCAGCCAAGTCTGCCTTTTGTACTAATTCATTATACCATTGAGAGTAATCCTCTTTCCTACTTGTAATACCTTTACTCATTTTAAAACCTGTATTATATTAACTATGTTTATGATTATTAACAAAGTTAGACGGATTTATCTAATTTTGTAGATATTGTAGCAATAAAAAAGATTTCACGTTTAAACTAATGATGCTTTTTATAGTCTATATAAAAGGAAAGGAATAATACCATGAAACGCAAACAAGCATTATTTACAACATTTATCATTTCAAGTCTCTTTATTTTGAGCTCATGTGCATCTTTAAATTCTCCACAAAAAAAGTTTCCAGATGACGTTTATGGAAGAGCAGCAGTGGCAAAGCCATTGCCCGAACGCGTTACCATACCTAATGAAGATCAATATGAAGGTGAATACTATGATGAAAGTTATGTAGACGGATATGAAGACGGCTATTATGCTAATCGATTAAACCGCTTCTACTATTATACTCCTGGCATGAGTTATTATGACCCATTCTTTGACCCTTGGGTAGGTTTTTCACCTTACGGATATGGTTACGGGCGTTTTTCGTTTGGAATTGGATTCGGCTATGGGTGGGGAAATTCTTGGTATAACCCATATTACAGCTCCTTTTATGGAGGTTGGGGGAATCCTTATCATGCATGGGGCCCTTACTCTTATTACGACCGCTTCGGTTATGGTTATGGGGGCAGATATGGCGGTTACTATGGTGGATATTATCCAGGAGTTATCACTTCTAAAACTATTCGTACGCGTCCTTCAAACCAAGGCACAGATAATATAGGGAATCGAAGCACACGTCCATCCCGAGGCGTGGTTTCTTCAGCAAATGGCGATAGAAATGTACGTCCTGGAGTCGGCAATAGACCCGCTTCATCTACCAGACCTTCACGTGATGGTTCTCAAAGTGTGAGACCAGGAAGTTCCACTCGTCCGTCACAAACAAGCCGTCCAACAAGGAGGAACGATGGTGTTCGGCCTGGAAGTTCCACTAGACCGACTCAAACACGTCCACAGTCTAGACCGACACAAACTAGGCCTGCAGAGCAAACTCGCCCTACTCGTACCGAAAGCACCAGACCGGCTTATAATACGCCATCAAGACCTTCTTCAAACAACTCAGGACCAAGTTCCTCGGGAGGCTCAAATGGTGGCTCGGCAAGAAGTGCTCGTCCAACAAGGGGCTAAATAATAAAATTGCCAATATTATCAATGACGATATTGGCAATTTTTTCAATTCAGGTATTTATAACATCCATATGAAAGTAAACATGATAAACTCTAAAAAACTGGGCCTACTGGGACTTTTCCTTGGCATGATCAGTTTAAGTCAAGCACAATATTTAGAAGATGGTATTCGTTTTTCGCAAAGCGATAATGGTGGAACCGCTCGTTTTAAAGCAATGGGAGGGGCACAAACCGCTTTGGGTGGTGACTTAAGCTCTATTGCAGGAAACCCTGCTGGATTAGGTTTCTATAACAATTCAGATGCCTCTATCACCTTAGATTATCTGAACGACCATAATAAATCTACTTATTTTTCAACTTCAACTGATAGATTGAAAAACAAATTAGGTTTCGACCAAGCAGGAGTACTTATTCATATGCCTATACATAAACCCTATGGTGGAAACATGCAAAATGGATGGTTAAATTTTAACGTCGGAATCTCCTACAATAAAACTCAAGATTTTAATAGTAACATTGACTTTAGGGGAGAAAATAACATTAGTAGTTATACAGACATGTTAGCAGATGCAAGTGAGACCAATTCGGTCTATGAAACTTGGGGAGAATCTAGCTATTTAGTAAGGGACAATGGAAGTTATTTCTACCCTACAACCAGTGAAAATTTTTCTAATAATCAAAATAACAAAGATTTTCGCAAAGGGAATCAATACGAAACAAATATTGCTTTCGGCGCGAATTATGGCAACCAATTGTATATAGGCGCATCCGTAGGGATTGCCGGCTTTCACTATGAATCTAATAGAACTTTTTCCGAAATTAGGAATAATGAAAGATGCAACAGAATTTAATTTCTATGATCCAAATGTTGACTTCCTTAATCCCAGCACTCCAGCTCATAACTTCCTGAATGAAGATTACGAATTACTCTTTAATAGCTTCCAAGTAACCGACGGTTCAGGGGTAAACGCCACTTTAGGAATGATTTTTTTGCCTCATAAAATGTGGCGCATTGGTGTTTCGGCAACTACTCCAACTTGGTATAAAGTAAGAGACGATTTCACTATGTATTTAGATAGTTGGATGGTTGATCATGTTACCGACAATGAACTATTCTCCTATTCATCAGATGAAGAAAACTATTACGATGAATATGATCTCAGGACACCTTATAAATTAAATGCAGGAGTTGCAGCATTATTCGAACAGGGTTTGATTAGTGCTGATATTGAATTTGTAGACTATACAAGCATGCGCATTAATCAAGAATCCTATACTAACGATATTAATGATACATATAAAGAAGCTCTAAATTTTAGAATTGGGGGGGAATATATAATCAATCCACAACTATTGGTTAGAGCTGGCTACAACTACAAAGGTAGCCCTTATAAAGACTATGATTCTACCAAACAGACTGTTTCTGCGGGACTAGGATATCGCATTAACAATGTATATGTTGACCTAGCTTACCAAAACCAGCTCTATAAATACGACTATACACCCTACCAATCCACTGTAAATCCCACGGAAGCGTCTTTAATAAAAAACACTAGAAATAATGTATTATTTACATTAGGTGTGAAGTTTTAAATAAGGAAACCTTTAAAAACATAAACTAAAAAGGCGGCGCTCTTATAATAAGTGCGCCGCCTTGCATTATATAATCAATATAAACTAAAACTCTTCTTCTTCTTCATTAGCAAGCACTTCTTTATGGTTACTTGCATTTGGTTTATTTTTTGTTTTATATTTATTAATCTGTCGACGTAACGATTCAATCGCTATATCAGTCGCTTCCTCAAATGTTCTTGCCTGCCCTTTAGCAAACAACTGACCGCCGGGTATATTAATCTTAAACTCAGTGATCTTGTTTTCCTCGTTATCAACATTTTCTAATCGTAGGTAGCAGATACCGTCTATAATTTGATCTAAAAACTGTGATAGCTTCTCGGTTCTTCTGTTAATGAAGTCAATTAACTTTTGATCCGCTGTAAAATGGATCGATTGCACATCTATATTCATTTTTCCTCCTTTTTTTAGGCTTTTGGATGAGCCTGTTTATAAATAGATTTGAGTCTTTCAACCGAGCCATGTGTGTAAATTTGCGTTGCGGCAAGATTCGCATGACCCAGAAGTTCTTTTATATCGTTTATTGACGCTCCTCTGTTTAATAAGCTAGTTGCAAAGCTGTGCCTCAAAACATGGGGGCTTATTTTTAACTGGGTAGATATAGTTCCTAAATAATGGGTTACAATTTTATATATTAAATTCACATAAGCTTCTTTTCCCCTATTGGTAAGAATCAGTCGTTCTGTTTTCCTCACAAATGTAAATTCTTTATTTTTTAAATATTCTTGTATTAAAAGTGATAAGGAATCGTAAATAGGGATAATTCTTTCTTTATTTCCTTTCCCCAATATACGAATCGTTTGACTATAAAAATCAATATCACTGTCATTTATTGTCAATAATTCCGAACGGCGTATTCCCGTACCGAACAACAATTCCATTACTAATCGATCACGCCGTCCAGGAAAGTCGGAAGTAAAAGTATCCTTATTATCCAGAAGCTTAATTAGGCTTTCCTCACTAATAATTTCTGGAAGCTGTTTTGGTGTTTTTAAGTTTTTAACAAGCATCATCGGGTTGGCCGTAACCAGATTTTCCCGAAGCAAGAATTTGTAAAAAGAGCGAAGCGTGGATATGTTCTTATTAACGCTTCTTGCCTTCATTTCATTGGACATCAATAGCGCCAAATAGGCTCGAACTTGATGATGTGTAGCATCATAAATAGTGAACTCTTGTGATTCTAGAAAGCTAAGGTAATTTTGAATATCCTTTTTATAGGACGTGAGGGTATGGGGGGAATAGTTTTTCTCGTACTGAATAAAGTTTAAAAATCGACCTAAAAGCATAAAAACTATTTGTATAATCAACAGTATGAAGATACAAATAGTTTTTAATATATTAAAAATAAGAAGATCTAATTTTCTTCCTGATTTAATTTCTGCTTATAAATCGCTTTCTTGCGCTGGGTACGATTTGTAATAGATTTCTTTTCAAAAGCTTGACGTGAACGTAGCTCTCTTAAGACACCAGTTTTTTCAAATTTCTTTTTAAAACGCTTTAACGCTCTATCTAGAGATTCACCGTCTTTAACATTAATAATTAGCATATCGTTAAAATACCCCCTTTCGTTGTTTTTAATTTGGACTGCAAAACTACAAAAATAATTCTCTAAAACACTATAGTATAGAGTATAATTTTTATAAAATAAAAAGCCACCGCTTAATTTAAAAGAGTGGCTTTCTTATAAAAATCAGTATCTGTTAAGCATCAATTTTTGCATAGCGCGCATTGCGTTCAATAAATTCTCTACGAGGAGCAACTTCATCACCCATTAACATAGAAAATACACGATCAGCTTCAGCTGCACTATCAATTGTCACCTGTCGTAATGTTCGGGTCTCTGGATTCATCGTAGTTTCCCATAACTGCTCGGCATTCATCTCTCCAAGACCTTTATAACGTTGAATATGCACACTATCTTCCTTTCCGGCACCTTTCAAGCGCTGTATTGCCTGATCACGTTGAGTCATCGTTCCAAGCATATTCTTGTTCTTTCCCTTTCTTCACCAAGTACAAAGGTGGAGATGCGATATAAACATATCCTTGCTCAATAAGTTCTTTCATATAACGGAAAAAGAAGGTTAAAATCAATGTGGTAATGTGAGTTCCATCGACATCAGCATCCGTCATGATTACAATGATGATAACGCAGTTTTTCTATATTTAACGCTTTAGCATCTTCTTCAGTACCAATACTAACCCCAAGGGCTGTAAACATATTTTTGATCTCTTCATTTTCATAGATCTTATGTTCCATTGCTTTTTCAACATTCAGGATCTTACCTCGTAAAGGCAAAATGGCTTGAAAATTTCGGTCACGACCTTGCTTTGCAGTTCCACCAGCCGAGTCTCCCTCGACAAGATAAACTTCACATTTTGCAGGATCTGTATTCGCACAATCGGAGAGTTTACCGGGTAATCCACTTCCACCCATTACGGTTTTACGTTGAACCATTTCACGTGCTTTCCGAGCGGCGGCACGTGCATGGCAGCAAGAATCACTTTATTAACAATGATCTTGGCTTCACGTGGGTTTTCTTCCAAATAATTACCTAAAATCTCTCCTACCGCTATGTCTACAGCACCCATAACCTCGTTATTCCCCAACTTAGTTTTGGTTTGACCCTCAAACTGAGGCTCCTGAACTTTCACTGAAATAACGGCTGTTAAGCCTTCACGAAAGTCATCCCCCACAATTTCAACTTTAACATTCTTTAGAAGGCCTGATTTCTCAGCATATGATTTTAATGTACGTGTCAGTCCACGTCTAAAGCCTGCTACGTGGGTACCTCCTTCATGTGTATTGATATTATTGACATAAGAATGGACATTCTCTGTGTATGTGTCATTATATTGCAAAGCGAGTTCAACTGGAATTCCCTGTTTAATTCCTTCTACATAAATAGGATCGGGAATTAAGGAATGGCGACTACCATCTAAAAATTTAACAAATTCGCTCAATCCCCCTTCAGAGAAAAACACTTCTTTCCGTGATGATCCGTCAGCTTGCTCATCGCGTTCGTCTAACAAAGTCAAGTGAATACCTTTATTTAAAAAAGATAACTCTCGTAGGCGACCGGCCAAAGTATCGTAATTAAATATATGAGTAAGGGTAAAGATTTCCGTATCAGGAAAGAAAGTTATTTTTGTTCCGGTCAGTTCGCTTTCGCCAATAACTTTTACCGGGTACATAGGCTTTCCTTGTTCGTATTCTTGCTTAAATATTTTACCTTCACGGTGAATCTCAGCAACAAGCAGAGAAGAAAGAGCATTTACACAAGAAACACCAACACCGTGCAAACCTCCCGAAACTTTGTAGGTATCCTTATCGAACTTACCCCCAGCATGTAGAACGGTCATTACAACCTCTAATGCAGAGCGCTTTTCTTTGGTAGTGATTCCCGTCGGGATTCCACGACCGTTGTCTTCAACGGATATGGAATTATTTTTGTGTATTGTGACAAAGATATCATCACAATAACCCGCCATGGCCTCATCAATAGAGTTATCAATTACTTCATAAACCAAGTGATGCAATCCTTTTACACCTGTATCTCCAATGTACATCGACGGACGTTTTCTTACGGCTTCTAAGCCTTCTAAAACCTGAATATTATCCGCTGAATAATCATTCTTATTTTCTTCGTTCATATCTTGTTTTTACCAAACACAAAAATACGAAAATATCTGCATATTTCATCTATAGGTTACTCAAAACTATCTTAAATCTGATTGATAAAACCATCCTCAAATAGAAAAACGGTGAACTAAAAAACAAGGATTAAACTTTCTATTCCGGAATTTATCTTAAGTTCACAAAATTTACAACCGAATGCAACGAGATCACTAATGCTAATGAAAACAAGCACTCATTAATAACGTATGCGACGCGATCTCTTAACCCAGCCAAAAGGAACCAGTTACGTGAAAAATATTTGTGCACAATATAGTTTTCTCACTTCTAAAACTTTATTCTAACTAAATAATTGTGGAATTACATGGAAACTTTATCTTTGTCTTGTTTAGTGATCGAATATTAAAACAAAAGGTATTCTACAATAAAATTAGAATTTTAAACAATAAATAATTTTAATGAAACTATCATGTGTTTACAGGATTCACACATCCCAGATAAACTTTCACTCATAATAGCTTCATTACCACTTAAAAACAAATCATTTTGATGAAAAAATCATTCTCATTCGTAGTTAAAGCAGCTCTAGGGCTAGTAATTACCGCAGGACTTTATTCCTGCAATCAAGGATCTACTGTCAAAACGACTACGGCCGATAGCCTGTCTACAGGCAAAACCGGCGTCGAACAAATAGTTTATGTAAATTCAGACTCTTTATTAAACAACTACGAATACTTTAAAGAAATAAGAACCAAGTTTGAAGAAAACGCAAAAAAAGCTCAAGCCGACCTACAATCTAAAGGCAATGCTTTTCAAAAAGAGGTAGCCGACTATCAAAAGAATGCGGGAACAATGAGTGCTGAACAACGAGCGAATACTGAAGAACGTTTAGCACGTAAGCAAGATGAATTGGGTAGATTAAATCAAAATGCAAGTGCTTCGTTGGCTCAACAAGAAGCTGAGGAAAATGAAAAACTTTATAACAAAGTTTCGGATTTCCTAAAAAAACATGCTCAAGAGAATGGCTATAAATTGGTCCTAACCTACTCTAAGTCCAACCCTACGGTATTATATGCGGATGAAAGCTTAGAGGTTACGAGTGAGGTAGTTAAAGGCTTGAATGCAGAATACAGCAAAGAGAAAAAATAAAATCAATAGCTTACACGCAAAAATGCCGATCAATCACAAAAAGTTGATCGGCATTTTTTTTTATCTGCGGCTGATCACATTTTAAAGTTTTGATACAAGGTTTGCAATAAGCTCCCTAACAGAAATCCGCCGATTATTTAAGCTTACCGTCTTCATTATTCATATGGTCATCATTTACTAAGCGATCTTGTAATTCATCGATTTCTCTTCTATCGCGTTTGGTAGGACGTCCCGCTCCACGATCTCGTCGCAAAATAGGAGCGTGGAAAACCGATTTATAGGCATGAGTCTCTTCAACGGGGGTTAAATCCTCATAAAATAAAGCCGCAGTTTTAGCGTCCACTCTTCGCTCTAACAAATCAATAACTTTTATGACTTTGCGTTCAATTCCTTTTTGAATTGCAAAAGTTTCTCCAACCTTAACCAGATAGGAAGGTTTTATATTTTGTCCGTCTAATTTTACTTTCCCGGCGCGACAAGCCTCAGTTGCTAAACTTCGAGTTTTGAATAGCCTGATCGACCATAAATATTTATCAATTCGTAATTTTTCCAATCCTTGAGACATCCTACAAAATTACAAATTTAAAATGATGCATAAAGTATAAACGAAGGGCATTTAGATTCGAATTTTCGTGTAAAAATCTTTACTTTCGTTAAAAGAATATTTAATAAAATTGTAGAGCCACGAACATGACTACAGAAATAAAAAAGCTAATAGAGGATGCATGGGAAGATCGTCAATTATTAGAATATAAAGACTATCAAGATGCGATAGAAACTACAGTTTTAAAATTGGATAAGGGTGAATTCCGCGCTGCAGAGCCGATTGGGAACCGCTGGCATGTTAATGAATGGATAAAAAAAGCAATAGTTCTATACTTTCCCATTAGAAAAATGGAGGTAATAGAAGCCGGCCCTTTTGTTTTCCATGATAAATTGAAACTGAAAAAGAATTTCAAAGAAATAGGCGTTCGTGTAGTCCCTCATGGCTTGGCACGCTATGGTTCTTTTATAGGTAAAGGTGTCATCTTGATGCCTTCTTATGTTAATATAGGTGCTTATATTGATGAGGGGACCATGATCGATACATGGGCTACGGTAGGTTCTTGCGCTCAGATTGGTAAGAACGTGCACATTAGCGGCGGTGTGGGCATTGGTGGAATTTTAGAGCCTATTCAAACTTCGCCCGTGATTATCGAAGATAATTGTTTTATTGGCTCTCGATGTATAATTGTTGAAGGAGTACACATTGAGAAAGAAGCCGTTTTGGCCGCGAATGTAGTATTAACGACTTCTACAAAGATTATTGATGTTACTGGAGAACAGCCTATAGAGCATAAATCATTTATTCCGGCACGATCCGTCGTTATACCGGGCTCTTATACTAGAAAGTTTCCCGCTGGTGAATTTCAAGTTCAATGTGCATTAATCATCGGAAAAAGAAAAGATTCTACCGACAAGAAGACTTCTTTAAACGAGGCACTACGAGACCATAACTTAACTGTATAATTCTAAAGATAGTATATGAATAAAGATATTCAAAAAGCGATAGAAGTACTTCATTCAGGTGGATTACTCCTTTATCCTACGGATACTATTTGGGGAATAGGCTGTGATGCAACCAATGCTCAAGCCATTGAGAAAGTCTTTAAATTGAAAGGACGATTGAACGACAAACCACTTATTATTTTAATTGACGATGATAATAAATTAGCAAGCTATGTTCGAGAAATCCCAGATGTTGCTTACCAACTGATTGAGTTCGCAGAAAAACCGTTAACAATAATCTACGATGGTGCGAAAAATTTAGCTGAAAACTTAATTGCCGAGGATGGAAGCATCGGAATACGGGTTACCTCACATCCGTTTTGCAAAGAATTGTTGCGTAGATTTAGAAAACCTATTGTATCTACCTCTGCAAACCTAAGCGGATTTCCCTCACCCAAAAGCTTTTACGATATTAACAAAGAAATCAAAGATGGCGTAGACTATATTGTCAACTATGGGCAAGACGAAGTAAATGAATATAACGCTTCCACCATTATGAAATTAGGTACTTCTGGCGAGTTTCGTTTAATTCGAAAATAAGTTTTAATTTAAAATGCATACTTTTGCGTTTTACACTCATTTTTTATCTCCTAAAGACCCTGCACTGCTTACTCGCATGAAAGAATATTTACAACACGATGTGTTTCAAATTCTCGGTAATATAGCTGACGAAAATCATCAAGAAATATACGTGATTGGTGGCTACGTAAGAGATCGATTGATGAATCGCCCATTTAACAATGATATCGATATTTTAATTATTGGGAATGGTATAGAATTTGCGCAAAAAGTAGCACAACACGTGGACGCAAAGGTAACAGTTTTTAAGAATTTCGGCACTGCAATGCTTAGGTATCAAAATATAGACATTGAATTTGTGGGTGCGCGAAAAGAATCATATCGTTCAAGTTCGCGCAAACCACTTATTGAAGATGGAACGTTAAAGGACGACCAACTGAGACGTGATTTTACCATAAATGCAATGGCATTGGGACTAAATAAAGATAATTACGGAGAGTTAATTGATCCTTTTAATGGACGGGAAGACATTCGTGAAAAGATCATTAAAACTCCTTTAGATCCAGCGATTACATTTTCAGATGACCCATTAAGAATGATGCGAGCAATTCGGTTCGCTTCCCAACTTCAGTTTGAAATAGACCTTAAAACCTTTGAAGCTATAAAAACAAATAGGGAGCGGATAAAAATAGTCTCCCAAGAGCGTATCACTGATGAATTGCAAAAAATTGTAGCCAGTAAAAAACCTTCGATTGGCTTTAATTTACTGTTTGATTCGGGAATATTATCTATTATATTTCCCGCATTTGCAAACTTGCATGGCGTTGAAATCATCCAAGGAAAGGGGCATAAAGACAATTTTTACCATACCTTGGAAGTTCTGGATAACGTCGCTAAACAAAGCTATGATATTTGGTTAAGATGGGCAGCCATTATGCATGATATTGCAAAGCCTGCAACAAAACGTTTTGACCCTGTATTAGGATGGACATTTCATGGTCATGAAGACAGGGGCGCTCGCATGGTTCCTAAACTATTTGCAGACCTTAAGCTTCCATTGAATGATAAGATGAAGTTTGTACAAAAACTGGTGCTTCTCCATTTACGTCCAATCGTTTTAGCTCAAGAAATTGTAACAGACTCCGCCGTTCGACGTCTCCTTTTTGAGGCTGGTAACGATATTGATTGCTTAATGATGTTATGCTTCGCTGATGTTACCACCAAGAATTCGTATAAGCGAAAAAAATATCGTCAGAACTTTGAGATGGTTCAACAAAAACTTAAAGACGTTGAGCAGCGAGATCAAATTAGAAACTGGCAACCGCCCATCAGTGGCGAAGATATTATGGAAACATTCAATATAAGGCCTGGAAGAGAGGTAGGAGTTATTAAAAAGGCAATTCGAGAAGCGATTCTTGAAGGGGATATCAAAAACAACCAAGAGGAAGCATACAAATTCATGCTTAAAAAGGGCGAAGAAATTGGATTAAATAAAAAAACTAAAAACTAATGAAAATGCTTATTGTTAGGAACCAAGATTCTGAAAGGATCATATTTTTTAGCATATTAGCGGAAAATTATTAAGAAACATGGCAATTTATAGATTTAGAATTTCATTCGAAGATTATGATGAAATAATTAGAGAGATCGATATACTTCCAAAGCATACTTTCCTTGATTTGCATCTTGCTGTTCAGAAAAACCTAGGCTTCGATCCAGAGGTCCCTTCTTCATTTTATATAAGCAACGACCAATGGAGGAAAGGCAAAGAAATAGCCTATTTACCCTCAGAACGCAAAATAAATCAAAAAGTAAGCTTAATGGAGAACTCGCGTCTAAACCAATTTATTGACGATCCTCATCAGAAATTCTATTATACCTATAATTTTTCACGTCCTTATGATTTTCATGTTCAACTTATTAAAATCTTAAAAGAAGAAGATGGAAAAATCTATCCTTCCATTTTCAAAAGTGTAGGCGCCACACCTAAACCATTCAGTCAAACTACAATTATAGAAGCTGTAGATGAAGAAGAAGAAAAAGAATTTGACTTCTTAAATGAGTTGGAATTTGCAAGTGATGAAGCAGAAGACATGGATATTATGGACGATGAAGAAAATATAGAAGGCACGGATGAATTTACAGAAAGTGATTCTGTCGATGATAATTATTAACCTTTATTATAGGTAATTATCTTTTGAAAACATTAATCAGCATCGTAGGTCCTACCGCAGTAGGAAAGACTGCTTTAACTTTAGAAATTGGCGGGAAATTTAAAACAGAAATTATTTCTGCTGATTCGCGCCAGTTTTACAAGGAAATGAACATCGGAACAGCTAAACCTAGCCAAGAGGAGCTAAATCGGGTTCCTCACCATTTTATTAACTCTCACTCTATTCGCGATATTTTCTCAGCGGGCGACTTTGAAAAGGAAGGTTTAGCCAAAATAGATTTTTTATTTCAACAGCACGATCTTATTTTAATGGTTGGGGGATCGGGCCTATTTGTAAATGCCTTAATCGATGGCATGGATAATTTACCTAAAGCCAAAGAAGGGCTAAGAGAGTCACTCAATCAAAGTTATAAACAAAATGGGATCCATTTCATTCAACAGAGATTAAGTGAAATCGACCCATTGTATTATAAGGAAGTTGACACTTCAAATCCACAACGAATAATTCGCGCAATTGAAGTGTATGAAACTACGGGAATCCCATTTTCAACCTGGCGAAAAAACAGCAAGAAAGAGAGAAAATTCAAAACCTTGTCCATTGGTTTAAACATCGAAAGAGCAATTTTATATAATCAGATTAATCATCGGGTTGATAGAATGATCGACAATGGGCTAGTGAAAGAAGTAGAGACTTTACTTCCTTTTAAAGAATTTTCACCTTTAAAAACCGTAGGCTACACAGAATTGTTTGACTATATAGATGGAAAATACACTCTGGATGAAGCTATTGCAAAAATAAAACAGAATACCAGAAGATATGCCAAACGTCAATTAACTTGGTTTAAAAAAAATGAAAATACAGTTTGGTTTCATCCTGATGAAATTCCAGCCATAATAAATTATATAGAATCAAATATATAGTACCACTTATCAAGAAATCTCATTTTAAATTTCCAAATTTCACTTAAGGAAGTTTCACTCCAATGTATTTATTTACGTCTAATTCAGGTAATTTTGAATCGTATTGTTTATTGATGGCTTCAATAAAATGATTTGCAATAATTGCATTTCCCTTTGGAGTTAAATGTACCCCATCCAAAGAAAACGTAGCTCCGGATATGAAAGTAGCATTCATTACTGCGCCATTGATTAAGACCCCTGATTCTTTTACTTTATTGAATAAAGAATAGATATCGGCTAACGCTAAGCCTTTTTTCTCAGCAGTATTTCTAATTGTATTATTATAACTTTCCAAGTAATTTTTTAAAAGCGCAACTTCAGATTTATCTAAAACATATTGATCTTCTATCGGATTCAGTGGGTGCAAGCCATAAGGAAATCCCTGACTATTAGCAACTCCCATTTTATTTGTTGGAAAAGTCAAGACTACTAAGTCCCCGTTTGTCGCCGCTCTAACACCCGCAAATGGAGGTGCTACCACAGCCCTATCCTGGATGTAAATGGTTGTTATCGCTGAGTTGACAGCTTTTGCAACACTAAGCAAGGTTTCTATTGTAATAGTTGTAAAAAACGGAACTCCTGTAACATCTGGAATTGTCGCAAGTACACCCTGTTGCCCATCTTCCGTAAGTTTATCTATAAAATTATTGTATAATGCATTAAAAGTATCTTTTGAGGTCAACCTAGCTTTCGCTTCATTTTGTGCAGTGATAACCCCTCCTTCTAATGCGTAACCTAATAGATCGTTATTTCCTAAACAGAAGGAAAAGAAAGTATGTTCATTCTGTGTGGTGTAGTCATAATAAGTTTTCTTGCCTACCTCGCTTTCTGAAAGTAGTCGTTCAAAATAATTATTTTGTTCACTAAAAGGTGGATAAAACGCTAAGTCCAATCTCATGCCGTGCACTCCTAAATTTTGAATAGAACCTGTATATTTCATTAAATGATTCTGTTGATCTCTATAAGCCAGATTCTCAGTAACGTTTACCAACACTGGCGAGCCATTTTGAATGGATTCTAATTTTAAATAACCTGAACCATTTGCATATCCCTCATCAAAAAAAGGAGAAGTAAATTCACCACCTCCAGCGCTTTTCATTTGTTCAGCCAGAAGATTGGGAAAGGCAACTTTTTGTCCGGCCAAATAAAGTCCCCCATCAGCGAAGCCAGCGGTCAATGAATTTCCAATAGCAATATACTTACTAAAATCGGCAGAGCCAGCCGAAGGTTTTGGAATATCCATAGTTGGCTTACAAGAAATAACAATTAAAATGAAAGCCATAATCACAATACTTAATAAGTTCTCCTTCATAGCTGCTAAAATAATTTCATCCCATTTTTATTAACTTACCATTTAAAACCAAGAGATATCCCCGGTGCAAAAACATGAGTTTTGAATGTGCCTGACAACCCAGTTTCAATATTAGTTTGTGTTCTGGATTGTACATCTTCAAACAATAGGCTAGCATTCAATTCCCAGTTCGAACTTAGTTCATAGCCAAGGCCCACACTTAAAATAAACCGATTGGCATCAGGTACTTCGGGTGTAACATAGCCATCCTTAACCGGAGTCATTATATAACCAGTACCCATTCTAATCGTAAGTTTCTCTGTAGTTTTATGCTGGACACCTACTTTTACGGAACCACCGTTTCCATATTTCCGTGCCGAGCGGGTATCCGTGAGTAAGGGCGTATTTTCTGCATAATCAAACGCGAGCTCTTTATACACTCTCCAATTCACGAAGCTAGCATCGACTGCAATAGAAATCCTCTCATTTACAGGAAATCCTAAGCCTAGAGTAGTGATAGAAGGTAAGGGTAGTTGAGCATCAAAGGTATTCCCTGTGGGGAAATTGGATTCGGTTGAAGATGGGACAGTAAAAATTGCATCGCCATTTTCCAACCTAGTCACTACTTTAGAATGATGCACCAAAGAGATGGACATAATATCAGGAATGAAATAATAAAGGCCGCCATTCCATCCATAACCCTTTCCCGAACCGTCCAATTTAACATGGGCATCACTCCCATCACTAAAATTAAATGGCAGGGCTCTCTGCAGATTTACATGTCCATGATTATAAACAAAGCCAACACCAATACCTAAATTTTCTGTTAAGCGATAACTAAGTGAAGGTTGTATAAAAATCGCCTTCAAATCTAAAGAAACTACGGCATATTTTCCGGACCACGAATTCCCCCAATCTACGAGTCCGCCGAAAGGAGTATAAACACCTAGCCCTAATTTCCACTTTGCTTTGTTTGGCCCCCATAATGCATAAGCTGCAAATGGAGTAGCGATTTTATTTTTTACACGCTCCGTTGAATTACTACCAGTTCTATTAAAAGCCGATCCAAACTTTAACGGACTTATGCCACTACTTACAGCATTATGGTTTACCATACTCATGGCACCGGGGCTAAAAAACACCGTTGACTCATCTAATATTAAGGCAGAACCTGCGCCTGCCATAGCTGACTGCTTTTGCCCTTGTAAATTTACTTGGAAACCTTGGGCAAAAAGAAGTGTAGGAAAAAAAAAGATAAGGCTAGATAGAATTCTGTTCATATTTTCAGCTTCGGTTAATGTCACTCAAATGCTAAGCTTCCGCGGTGGGGCCACCAAAATTCATAGGGAAAGGAGGTCCATCGTGCGCATTTATTTTGCCATTTATTTTTTCAAACTTTTCAATATTATCCTGCATTGCATTCATTAAGCGCTTAGCATGTTCGGGTGTTAGGATTATTCGAGACTTCACTTTTGCTTTTGGTATGCCGGGCATTACTCTTATAAAATCCAAAACGAATTCAGTGTTAGAATGGGTAATGATAGCTAGATTAGAGTAGGTACCTTCTGCAACTTCTTCCGATAGCTCAATACTTAACTCAGTGTTTTTATTTTCTTCCATATAGTGTATTAGACTTAAGAGATACTAATTGCTTGCTTAATTAGTTAAAGATAGGGATTTCTGTGGCAAATAAGCAAATGTCCTAAAAAACAAAAAACCTGATAATCTACTAGCTAGGCTAATAAATTATCAGGTTAATACTTATTAGAACTGATTAATTTAACATCACAGTTCCATTGACAATCTATGCTTCTTCTTTAGAAGCCAATAACTGATCATATTCTTCCTGTGAACCAACGATAATACTGCTGTATTCGCGAAGACCAGTTCCAGAAGGAATTAAATGTCCAACAATTACGTTTTCTTTTAATCCAAGTAAATCATCTCGCCTACCATGAATAGCAGCTTCGTTCAATACTTTCGTTGTTTCCTGGAAGGAAGCTGCAGAAATAAACGATTTAGTTCCAAGAGAGGCTCTAGTGATTCCTTGTAGAATCGGACTCGAGGTTGCAGGAATCGCATCCCTTACTTCAACCAATTTAAGGTCTCTTCTTTTCAGGCTAGAGTTTTCATCGCGTAATTTACGAGTAGAGATTATTTGTCCAGCTTTTAACTCATTAGAATCTCCAGCGTCAATAACAATCTTCTTGTCGTACATTTTATCGTTTTCTTCCATGAAATCCCATTTAGCAACGGCAGTCTTCTCAAGGAAAATTGTGTCTCCTGGATCCTGTATCATTACTTTTTGCATCATTTGGTGAACGATTGTTTCAAAGTGCTTGTCATTAATTCTTACACCTTGCAAGCGGTATACCTCTTGAATTCCATTTACAATATATTCCTGAACGGCAGTTGGTCCCTTAATCGCCAATATATTAGCAGGAGAAATGGATCCATCCGAAAGTGGCATCCCAGCCTTTACAAAATCATTATCTTGGACAAGAATATGTTTTGAAAGTGGAACCAGGTATTTTTTAACTTGGCCATCACGAGACTCGATTGAAATCTCACGATTTGCACGCTTTACACCCCCTAAAGTAACAACACCATCAATTTCAGTAACAACAGCTGGATTAGAAGGATTTCTAGCCTCAAAAAGCTCTGTCACCCTTGGTAAACCACCAGTAATATCGCGAGTTTTACCTGTAGTACGTGGAATTTTCGCAATAATAGTTCCAACCTTTACCTCTGACTTGTCGGTTACTGATATGTGAGCACCTACAGGAAGGTTGTAATTACGAATTATTTCTCCATCTTTATCTAGAACCTTGATAGCAGGGTTCTTTGTTTTATCACGGGTATCAATAATCACTTTTTCCCTATGACCAGTTTGATCATCAGACTCCTCACGGAAAGTCACTCCTTCAACAATGGCGTCAAACTCAACCTTTCCAGCAAATTCAGAAATAATTACTGCATTATATGGATCCCACGAGCAAATACGATCTCCATTCTTAAGGATATCACCGTCTTTTACATATAGGAATGATCCATAAGGAATATGATTAGTCATTACAACCTTATTCGTTTCGGTATCAATAATTCTGAATTCTCCTGAACGTCCTAAAATAACATTTTCCGTCCCAGAATCAGTCACACGCTCCACAAAGCGAACGTTTTCAAATTCTATTCGACCATCAAATCTAGCAACGATTTGAGATTCAGCAGCAATATTCGAAGCCGTTCCCCCAACGTGGAAGGTACGAAGTGTAAGCTGTGTACCTGGCTCTCCAATAGACTGCGCTGCAATAACTCCTACAGCTTCACCCATTTGCACACGTTTACCACTTGATAAATTTCTACCGTAGCAATACGAACAAACCCCTCTCCTACTTTCACAAGTAAGCACTGAACGAATTTCTAAGCCTTCTATCGCAGATTCTTCAATTCGTTTAGCTACATCTTCATTAATATCCTGGTTAGTAGATACTAGAAGTTCATCCGTTATTGGATCGTAAACATCATGCAGAGAAGTACGTCCCAAGATACGGTCGTACAATGGTTCAACAACATCTTCGTTGTCTTTTAAAGCGGTTGTATAAATACCTCTTAAAGTACCACAATCTACCTCATTAACAATCATATCCTGCGCCACATCATGCAAACGACGAGTTAAATAACCCGCATCGGCAGTCTTTAATGCTGTATCGGCTAAACCTTTACGAGCACCGTGAGTAGAAATAAAGTATTCCAATACGGAAAGCCCCTCTTTAAAATTAGAGAGAATCGGGTTCTCAATAATTTCTCCACCAGAAGCACCTGATTTTTGAGGTTTGGCCATCAATCCCCGCATTCCACAAAGTTGACGGATCTGCTCTTTTGAACCACGGGCACCGGAATCCAACATCATATAAACAGAGTTGAATCCTTGATTATCCGTAGATAAAGTCTGCATTACGTTAGCGGTCAAACGGTTATTGATACGAGTCCAAATATCAATGATTTGGTTATAACGCTCATTGTTAGTGATGAAACCCATGTTATAGTTACCCATCACTTCTTCTACTTCTTTTGTAGCTAAATCAATAAGATCTAGTTTAACATCTGGAATATTTAAGTCCTGTAGATTAAAGGATAAACCACCATGGAATGCCATCTGAAAGCCCATTTCTTTAATTTCATCTAAGAAATCAGCAGCAACCGCCATTCCACAAACTTTAACTACTTCACCAATAATATCTCTCAGTGATTTTTTTGTTAAAAGTTCGTTGATATAACCCAGTTCCTCTGGCATAACCTGATTGAAAAGTACTCGTCCAACCGTAGTTTCAATAATCTTGCTCTCTATTACCCCTTCTTTGCTCTTCACATTGGTTCTCAGCTTAATAAAAGCATGCAGATCGATTCGCTTTTCATTATAAGCAATGATTACTTCTTGCGCAGAATAGAAAGTCATTCCCTCACCTTTCATTATTCGCCCTTCATCTGTTTTACGGCCCTTGGTCATATAATAAAGACCTAAAACCATATCTTGAGATGGAACAGTAATTGGGGTTCCATTTGCAGGGTTAAGTATATTGTGTGAAGCAAGCATTAATAGTTGGGCTTCCAAAATCGCGGCATTACCCAAAGGTAAATGCACTGCCATCTGGTCACCGTCGAAGTCGGCGTTAAAAGCCGTACAAACTAATGGGTGCAATTGTATCGCTTTCCCTTCAATTAATTTGGGTTGGAAAGCCTGAATACCTAATCTATGTAAGGTAGGTGCACGGTTAAGCAACACCGGGTGTCCTTTTAATATATTTTCTAAAATATCCCAAACTAAAGGATCTTTACGATCAACGATCTTCTTCGCAGACTTCACTGTTTTTACAATTCCTCTTTCAATCATCTTGCGGATGATAAAGGGTTTGTAAAGCTCAGCAGCCATATCCTTAGGAATACCGCATTCGTGTAACTTTAAGTTTGGTCCTACAACGATGACCGAACGAGCCGAGTAATCCACACGCTTACCTAAAAGGTTTTGACGGAAACGCCCTTGCTTCCCTTTTAAAATATCAGAAAGCGATTTCAAGGCACGGTTACCTTCCGTCTTTACTGCGTTAACTTTACGTGAGTTGTCAAATAAAGAATCTACCGCCTCTTGCAACATACGTTTCTCGTTACGAAGAATTACTTCTGGCGCTTTAATTTCCATTAAACGCTTCAAACGATTATTTCGAATAATTACTCGACGGTATAAATCGTTTAAATCAGACGTTGCAAAACGACCACCTTCTAAGGGAACTAATGGACGCAATTCGGGAGGTATGATTGGTACAATTTTGACAATCATCCACTCAGGATTGTTCTCTATACGTGTTTTAGCACCTCTGAAAGCCTCAACAACTTGAAGGCGTTTTAAGGCTTCCGTTTTACGTTGTTGTGAAGTCTCATTAGCAGCTTGGTGACGAAGATCATATGATAACTGATCTAAATCCAGACGTTTCAATAATTCTTCCAGACCTTCAGCACCCATCTTAGCGATAAATTTTTGAGGATCTTTATCATCTAAATATTGGTTTTCTTTAGGTAAAGTATCTAGGATATCAAGGTATTCCTCTTCAGTAAGAAAATCCATATAGGATATTCCATCATCTTCCTTTATACCTGCTTGGATAACTACATAACGCTCGTAATAGATAATCATATCCAGCTTTTTTGTAGGCAAACCCAATAAGTATCCAATCTTATTAGGTAAAGAACGGAAATACCAAATGTGGGCTACAGGAACAACAAGGCTGATATGTCCCATGCGTTCACGACGCACCTTCTTTTCAGTTACTTCAACCCCACAACGGTCACAAACAATACCTTTATAACGAATACGTTTGTACTTACCGCAATGACATTCGTAGTCTTTTACTGGTCCAAAGATGCGTTCGCAGAATAAACCATCACGTTCCGGTTTGTAGGTACGGTAGTTAATGGTTTCTGGTTTTAAAACTTCACCGCTTGACCGCTCCAATATAGTTTCTGGAGAGGACAAGCTGATTGTAATCGAGGTGAAATTACTTTTTATTTTATTATCTTTTCTATAAGACATAATATTTGTTATTAGTGAACTCGAAAAGTGATATTATTCACCAATCTTAATCCAATGTTATTTCTAAACCTAATCCACGTAATTCATGAACCAATACATTGAAGGATTCAGGAACGGATGGCGTTGGTAAATTATCGCCTTTAACAATGGCTTCATATGTTTTCGCACGACCAACTACATCATCGGATTTCACGGTAAGGATTTCCTGTAGAATATTGGATGCTCCAAATGCTTCAAGTGCCCAAACCTCCATTTCACCAAAACGCTGTCCACCAAACTGAGCTTTACCACCCAACGGCTGTTGCGTAATCAATGAATAGGGTCCAATTGAACGAGCGTGCATCTTATCATCCACCATATGGCCTAACTTCAACATATAGATAACACCGACAGTTGTCTTTTGATCAAAACGCTCGCCAGTTAATCCATTGTACAAGTAAGTTCCTCCAGAAGCAGGAAGTTCTGCCTTAGCGATCCATTCTTCCACCTCTTCTGTGCTTGCACCATCAAAAATAGGAGTAGCAAATTTAACACCTAATTTCTGACCGGCCCAACCTAGAACAGTTTCGTAAATCTGGCCAAGGTTCATCCGAGATGGTACACCTAATGGGTTCAAAATAATATCGACAGGAGTTCCATCTTCCAAGAAAGGCATATCTTCGTCGCGAACAATACGAGCAATAATACCCTTGTTACCGTGACGTCCAGCCATCTTATCTCCAACTTTCAACTTACGTTTTTTAGCAAGGTAAACTTTAGCCATCTGAACAATACCAGAAGGAAGCTCATCCCCTACGCTGATCGCAAATCGATCACGTTTATAAGCGCCTAACTCTTCATTCAATTTGATGTTATAGAAATGAAGTGCCTGTTTAACCAACTCATTTTTATCCTCATCTGTTGTCCATTTCGTTGGGTTGATATTAGCGTATTCTAAATCAGCAAGAATCTTTTGGGTAAATTTAACACCTTTCGCAATTAACAGTTCACGATAGACATTGAATACTCCCTGTGATGTTTTACCATTTACAATGGCGAACAACTTCTCGATTAATTTATCCTTTAAAGCTTTTGAAGCCTTATCAAAACGTACATCTAACTTTTCTAATTCAGCTTTCTCTTCTGCTTTAGTCGTTTTCTTTGCACGAGAGAATAATTTGGTATCAATTACTACTCCATGAATAGAAGGAGGAGTCTTTAAGGAAGCATCCTTTACGTCTCCAGCTTTATCACCAAAAATCGCTCTTAAAAGTTTCTCTTCAGGTGAAGGATCGGTCTCTCCTTTAGGAGTAATCTTTCCAATTAAAATATCACCCTCGCGAACCTCTGCACCAATCCGAATAATCCCATTTTCGTCCAAATCTTTAGTCGCTTCTTCAGAAACGTTGGGAATATCTGGTGTCAACTCTTCTTCTCCACGCTTAGTATCACGAACGTCAAGTTCAAATTGATCTATATGGATGGAAGTGAATATATCTTCACTTACTACACGTTCAGAAATAACAATCGCATCCTCAAAGTTGTATCCTTGCCAAGGCATGAAAGCTACTTTCAAGTTACGTCCTAATGCTAATTCACCATTCTCAGTAGCATAGCCTTCACAAAGCACCTGACCTTTTGTAACTCGTTGCCCTTTTTTAACAATTGGCTTCAAGTTAATACAAGTACTCTGGTTCGTTTTCTTAAATTTGATCAACTTGTAAGTCTTCAAATCATCTTCGAACGAAACTAATACTTGATCTTCAGAGCGTTCATAACGAATTCTAATCTCGTCAGCATCAACATACTCAACAACTCCGTCTCCTTCAGCATTGATTAATGTTCGGGAATCACGGGCTACCAATCCTTCAATTCCTGTTCCAACAATTGGAGCTTGCGGACGAAGTAGTGGAACAGCTTGACGCTGCATGTTTGATCCCATCAATGCACGGTTAGCATCATTATGTTCCAAGAAAGGGATTAACGATGCTGCAATTGACGTAATCTGGTTTGGAGCAATGTCCATCAAATCTAAAAGCTCTGGCTCAATAATTGGGAAGTCACCCTCGTAACGAGCTTTAACTTTAGGTGTAATGAAATTACCCTTATCATCATATTCAGCATTTGCTTGAGCAATAGTTTTTCCGTCTTCATCTTCGGCAGAAAGATAAATAACCGGTTCTTCCACTACTACTCTACCATCCCTAACTTTACGGTAAGGTGTTTCAATAAATCCTAAGTTGTTTATTTTCGCATGTACACAAAGCGAAGAAATCAAACCAATGTTTGGACCCTCCGGTGTTTCAATCGTACAAAGACGACCGTAATGTGTATAGTGAACGTCACGCACCTCAAAACCTGCTCTTTCACGTGAAAGTCCACCTGGCCCTAAAGCTGATAAACGACGCTTATGAGTAATCTCAGCAAGCGGGTTGGTTTGATCCATAAACTGTGACAACTGGTTCGTACCAAAGAACGAGTTAATAACAGAAGAAAGAGTTCTTGCATTAATTAAATCGGTTGGTGTAAACACCTCATTGTCACGAATATTCATCCGTTCGCGAATGGTACGAGCCATACGTGATAAACCTACTCCAAATTGAGCATATAATTGCTCCCCGACGGTACGTACACGACGGTTTGACAAATGGTCAATATCGTCAACTTCCGCTTTTGAATTGATCAGGTTAATCAAGTATTTAACAATCGCAATAATATCTTGCTTTGTTAAAACTTTTGTCTCGTCAGGTGTATCCAGCTTTAATTTACGGTTGATGCGGTAACGACCTACATCACCTAAATCGTATCTCTTATCTGAGAAGAACAAGCGATCAATAATACCGCGTGCAGTTTCCTCATCAGGCGGTTCAGCGTTACGCAATTGACGATAGATGTATTCCACCGCCTCTTTCTCCGAGTTGGAAGTATCTTTTTGTAACGTGTTATAGATAATTGAGTAGTCGGCATTATTAGAAGCATCCTCCTTAGTAAGAATGATGGTCTTCATACCAGCATCAAGAATCATTTCAATATGATCTTCTTCCAGAACAGTTTCACGCTCTAAAATAACCTCATTACGTCCAATGGAAACCACTTCGCCTGTATCTTCATCAACGAAGTCTTCTACCCATTTCTTAAGAACTCTAGCGGCCAACTTACGGCCTAGGAATTTCTTCAAGCCAGATTTACTTACTTTTACCTCATCGGCCAATTCAAATAATTCAAGAATATCCTTGTCTGAATCATAGCCTATTGCGCGAAGCAAAGTAGTTACTGGAAATTTCTTTTTACGATCAATATATGCATACATGACATTGTTAACGTCTGTAGCGAACTCAATCCAAGAACCTTTAAAAGGAATAACTCGAGCAGAATATAATTTTGTTCCGTTCGTATGGCGACTTTGGCCAAAAAATACGCCCGGTGAACGGTGTAATTGCGATACAATTACACGCTCTGCTCCATTAATTACGAAAGTACCTTTTGGAGTCATGTAAGGAATAGTCCCTAAATAAACATCCTGTACTATTGTTTCGAAATCTTCATGTTCCTCATCGTTACAAGATAAGCGTAACTTTGCTTTCAGGGGAACACTATGGGTTAAACCTCTCTCAATACATTCTTGTATATCGTATCGTGGAGGATCAATAAAATAATCCAAAAACTCGAGAACGAAAATGTTTCTCGAATCGGAAATGGGGAAGTTTTCGGAAAAAACTTTGAACAGCCCTTCCTGGTGGCGGTTATCAGAAGTGGTTTCTAATTGAAAAAACTCCTGGAAAGATTGTAGTTGAACATCTAGAAAATCTGGGTAGTCAATTACCTTTTTACTAGTTGCAAAATTTACTCTTTCGTTGCGAATATCTTTGTTTGCCAAGGGAATAAGTATTTAGTTTAATTAAACTGCGCGTGACTATTATTTTTACCTAAAAGGAACTTGTATAGTCCAAACAAGTATAGGATTTTCTAGAAACTTCTAGAAACAGCAATAGACCCCAGTAAATTACTGGAGTCTAAGACCGTAAGAACAAATGAGAGATGATTTATTTAATCTCAACCTTTGCTCCTGCTTCTTCTAATTGAGTTTTTAAAGCTTCTGCTTCTTCTTTAGAAACACCTTCTTTAAGCTCTTTTGGTGCACTATCAACTAAATCTTTAGATTCTTTCAATCCAAGACCTGTTAAATCTTTTACTAATTTAACAACTGCTAATTTAGATCCACCAGCTTCTACTAAGATAACATCAAAAGATGTTTTTTCTTCAGCAGCAGCAGTCTCACCACCAGCAGCAGGTCCTGCTACTGCAACTGCAGCAGCTGCAGGCTCGATACCATACTCATCTTTTAAGATTTGAGCTAACTCGTTAACTTCTTTTACTGTTAAGTTTACTAACTGCTCAGCAAACGATTTTAAATCTGCCATTTTATTTGAATTTGAATTGTTCTTTTTAATAATTTATGATTTCTCGAACTTTAAGGCGTCCGTTAACCTTCTCTTTCTTGTAAAGTTTTAACTAAACCTGCAATTGTATTACCGCCTGACTGTAAAGCCGAGATAACATTCTTAGCAGGAGACTGTAGTAAGCCAATGATTTCACCGACAAGCTCATCCTTAGATTTAAGGTTAACCAATGTATCCAATTGAGCATCGCCTACGAAAACAGCAGAATCAATATAAGCACCTTTAAGGATTGGTTTTGGACCGCTCTTTCTTAGTTCTTTTATCAATTTCGCTGGAGCATTACCGGTTTCAGAAAAGAATAAAGTAGATGAACCTTTTAGCACATCTCTTAATTCTTCCGAATCAACACCAGCAACTTCCATAGCCTTACGAATTAAAGTATTTTTTGCAACTTTAATTGTAATTCCATTATCGAAGCATTTACGACGAATCGCATTTACTTTTTCTACAGTAAGATCAGCTGTATCGGCAATATAAAAATTACCGAAAGACGTAATCTGATCAGCTAAAGCTTGAACAATTTCTTGTTTGTCTTCTTTTTTCATGATTAGATTCCCGCTACTGATTTAGTTTCAACTTGTATTCCTGCACTCATGGTTGAGGAGATATAAATACTTCTAAAGTATGTTCCTTTCGCTGCAGAAGGTTTTAATTTTGAAATCGTTTGAAGAACTTCCAACGCATTTTCATATAATTTCTCTGCAGGAAACGACGCCTTACCAATTGAAGCATGGATAATTCCTGTCTTGTCAACCTTGAAGTCGATTTTACCACCTTTTACATCCGTTACTGCTTTGCCCACATCGGGAGTTACAGTACCAGACTTAGGGTTAGGCATTAGGTTTCTAGGACCTAAAATACGGCCTAACCTACCTACTTTTGCCATTACACTAGGCATGGTGATAATAATATCGACATCAGTCCATCCTCCTTCAATCTTACTGATGTATTCATCTAAACCAACATAGTCTGCACCAGCTGCTTTAGCCTCTTCCTCCTTGTCAGGAGTACAAAGTACTAAAACACGCACAGTTTTACCAGTACCATGAGGTAAAGTTGCGATACCACGAACCATTTGATTAGCCTTACGAGGATCAACGCCCAAACGAACGTCAATATCTACTGAAGCATCAAATTTTGTTGTGGTAATTTCCTTTACTAAAGCCGAAGCATCTTGCAAAGTGTACGCTTTACCAGTTTCAATTTTGGTGAGTGCCGTTTTTTGATTTTTTGTTAATCTAGCCACTTTTTTAAACTGAGTTTCTATTTAATTAATTGTTCCAGGGTGCATCACCGCTTACAGTGATTCCCATACTACGCGCTGTTCCAGCAACCATTCTCATTGCTGATTCTACTGTGAACGCATTAAGGTCTACCATTTTATCCTTAGCGATATTCTCTACCTGTTCCCAGGATACAGAAGCCACCTTCTTACGGTTAGGCTCGCCAGATCCACCTTTTAAACCAGCAATTTCAACTAATTGAATCGCAACAGGAGGAGTCTTAATGATAAAATCGAAGGACTTGTCGGCGTAAACAGTGATTACAACAGGAAGTACTTTCCCCGGCTTGTCTTGGGTACGTGCATTGAATTGTTTGCAAAATTCCATGATATTCACCCCTTTTGCACCTAAAGCAGGTCCTACAGGAGGTGATGGGTTTGCAGCGCCACCCTTAACTTGTAATTTTACTAACGCACTGACTTGTTTTGCCATCTTCTAATTTAATTATTATTCACTTAATGTTAGTAAGTTGGAAGCTATGTAACATTTAAGATTTTCATCAGCTATCAGCTGTCAGTTATGAGCTATCAGCTTCTCTTTCTGACGGCTAAAACTGTATTTTTTTATTCAGCGATCAGCCGTATGCTGATTCACTTTCTATTTTTATTCTATTGAAACTTTCTCTGTCAAACTTTACCAATCACAGACTGCTAAAAGCTGATAACTGAAAGCTGCATTACTCTTTTTCTACTTGCATATAATTAAGCTCTAATGGAGTTTTTCTACCGAAAACCTTCACCATCACTTTTAACTTCTTACGCTCCTCATTAACCTCTTCTATCTCTCCAGTAAAACCATTGAAAGGCCCATCGGTAACCTTCACTGATTCGCCAACGTAATAAGGAACATTAATAGATTCGGCTTGTTCAGACATCTCATCAACCTTGCCTAATATCCGATTCACTTCTGCTGGCCTCAATGGAATAGCATTTCCTTCCTTATCACCAAGAAAACCAATTACACTGTTGATATTTTTGATTAAATGTTCAATTTCACTATCCAATGCAACTTCTATTAACACGTAACCTGGATAATAGTTTCGCTCTTTAGCGATTTTCTTTCCATCACGCATTTGATAATACTTCTCCATAGGGATAAGAACCTGTTGAACAATATGAGAAATGCCTAATCGATTGATTTCGGCCTCAATGTATTGTTTCACTTTCTTCTCTTTACCACTTACGGCACGTACAACATACCACTTTAATGCTTGATCTGCCATTTATCTTTCTTTTAGCCCATTGAGTTATAAAACAACTCCAAAATACCACTGCTAGATTTGTCCATCGCCAAAATTACAAGCGCAATAATCGCTGAGGCTATTAAGACTATAACCGCAGAATTTTGCAAATCTCCTATAGTAGGCCAAGTTACTTTATGAAGCATTTCATTGTAAGATTCTTTTAAAAATTCAAGGATGCTAGTCATAATTATATATTCTATTTTGCACGGGCACAAGGATTCGAACCCTGATCAAAGGTTTTGGAGACCTCTATTCTACCATTGAACTATGCCCGTGTATCTTATTTCATTAAGAACAAAGTACCCTACTGCTTTAGAGGGTACTTTGTTTAATATGGATAATTAAATCCATTGTTATTATTATGCAAGAATTTCAGTTACTTGTCCAGCACCTACTGTTCTACCACCTTCACGGATAGCAAAACGAAGTCCTTTTTCCATTGCAATAGCGTTAATCAACTTAACTGTGATCGTAACGTTATCACCTGGCATAACCATTTCAACACCTTCTTGTAGCGTGATCTCTCCAGTTACGTCTGTCGTACGGAAGTAAAACTGAGGACGGTATTTGTTGAAGAATGGAGTGTGACGTCCACCTTCTTCTTTTGACAATACGTAAACTTCAGCTTTAAAATCAGTATGAGGAGTAACAGAACCCGGCTTACAAATAACCATACCACGACGGATATCAGTTTTCTCAATACCACGTAATAATAATCCTACGTTATCACCAGCTTCACCTCTATCTAGGATCTTACGGAACATCTCAACACCAGTAACAACTGATTTTAAGTTTTCAGCACCCATACCTAAGATATCAACTTGCTCACTTGAGTTAATAACTCCTCTTTCTATACGACCAGTTGCAACAGTACCACGACCAGTGATCGAGAATACGTCTTCAACAGGCATCAAGAAAGGAAGCTCAGTCAAACGTGGAGGAATTGGAATGTGTGCATCAACTGCATCCATTAATTCCAAAATTTTGTCAACCCATTCTTTCTCGCCATTCAATGCTCCTAATGCAGAACCTTGGATAACAGGAATATCGTCTCCTGGGTATTCGTAGAATGATAATAATTCACGAATTTCCATTTCAACTAATTCTAATAACTCAGGGTCATCAACTAAGTCAGTTTTGTTCATGAAAACAACTAAAGCTGGAACACCAACCTGACGAGCTAATAAAATATGCTCGCGAGTTTGAGGCATCGGTCCGTCAGTAGCCGCAACAACGATAATAGCACCGTCCATTTGAGCAGCACCAGTAACCATGTTCTTAACATAGTCGGCGTGACCAGGACAATCTACGTGCGCGTAGTGACGATTCTGCGTAGAATACTCAACGTGTGAAGTATTAATGGTAATACCACGCTCTTTTTCTTCAGGCGCCGAGTCAATTGAATCAAATGAACGAGCTTCTGAAAATCCAGCGTCTGATAAAACTTTAGTATATTGCAGCGGTAGTAGTTGTCTTACCGTGGTCAACGTGACCAATTGTACCAATGTTTAAGTGTGGTTTACTGCGGTCAAATTTCTCTTTTGCCATTTTGTATGCGAATTAAAGTAAGTTAAATTTTTATTTGGTTATTTATTATATATTAAACACTTACGAGCCAATGATGGGATTTGAACCCATGACCTCTTCCTTACCAAGGAAGTGCTCTACCACTGAGCTACATCGGCTTGTTTGAACAATAAAAAGTCAAGGCCACTAATGGCTTTAACTTTTTATATTCAAGAGCGGAAGACGAGGTTCGAACTCGCGACCTATAGCTTGGAAGGCTATCGCTCTACCAACTGAGCTACTTCCGCTTGTTGATCCACTGCTTGCACAGTGAACCACTTGGTGGGGGGAGAAGGATTCGAACCTTCGAAACCGAAGTAACGGATTTACAGTCCGTCCCATTTGACCGCTCTGGAACCCCCCCATCTTTAAAACCCAAACCTAAATTTGACTCTCAAAGAGCCCCCTGCCGGGATCGAACCAGCGACCTACTGATTACAAGTCAGTTGCTCTACCAGCTGAGCTAAGGAGGCATTTCAATAAAGAAAAAAACTTTAAGGTTTTAAAACCCCTTTTCCTTTAAGGACTGCAAAGATAAATAAACTTAATTCTATATCAAAAACTTTTTAAGAAAATATTTTTGAGCGTAAATCTTGCCTTTTTTCTTGCAGCGCACAAAGAAAAGAAAAATAACACAGAGTTCCTCGTTTAAAATGAAAAAAAAACAAAGATTTCACTCAAATCACTCTAAATCATTAGCTTTTAATCTCACAAAAAGATTATAATTCTCATGCTTCACCACGTAAATGAGAGAACCCCTCTCAATATATCCATCCAATGCAACTGCATCATACCAAACTCCATTGATCTCAACCTTCCCTGAAGGTCGTAAATCAGTCTTCGCAAGACCTTCTTTGTCTATTAAATTTAAATTAACAACCGAAGAAACATAACCACTCCCCGCTTTTTGTTCGTCCGACAGCACCATTTTCTTAAATGTACTCGTTCTTAAAATACTTTTACCAAATATTACGGCGATGACAATAGCGCCTACTATAGAAAAGATTACTAACATAAATGATCTGAATAAATAATTAGGTGCAGTCAATGAAAAATCAAATCCTTCATTGGAAACCATACTAAATGCAAAGCTACACACAATAAAGGCAATACCCGCTATGCCCGCAAACCCAAATCCGGGAATTATAAATATCTCTAATAATAACAACACCACGCCTATAACAAACAACATTATTTCCCAATGAGCTGCTAAGCCTTCCAAATAAAGCGGCGAGAAATAAAGGAAAGCGGCTAAAATAGCGACTAAAAAAGGTAAACCAACTCCAGGAGTACTTAACTCAAAGTAAATTCCGGCCATTATTAAAATAATCAAGAAGCCTTGAACAGCCGGACTGGTGAAAAAGCCCATCAGAGAATCCATAAAAGTCATTTTATGAACGATAACCTGAGGCTTAACGATCCCCTCCTGTGAAAAAACTTCCTCAATATCTTTCACGATCCCATCAGATATTCCCACTTCCACTGCTTCGCTAGAAGTCAAAGTAAGTACTTTCCCCTTGGGTTTTATAGTCGGCAAATCAACATCAGGATCGACAAAGGCTTCAGCAATTTCCGGATTCCTTCCTTTAGCTTCAGCTGTTGCGCGCATTAGCCCCCTCATATACGACTGATATTTCTCTGGCAATATCTCTCCTGTTTGGTCTACAACACTGGCAGCGCCAATGCTTGAACCCTTGGTCATATAGATTCTATCACAAGCTAACGCTATTAAGGCACCCGCCGAGGCAGCATTATGATCAATATACACAATACTTTTGATCGGAGAATCTAAAATCGTACGGCGAATAGAGTCGGCGAAGTTCACCATTCCACCGAAAGTATTCATCCGGATTAGTATGACATCAGCTCTTTCTTCGGAAGCTTGAAGATATGCCTGCTGGGTATTACGCCAAGCATTCGCATTAATATCCTCGTTTATGGTAAACTCATAAACCCTTATAGTCTCATCTTGAGCAAAGCTTTTTGAACACCAAAAGCTCAGAATTAACGTCAACTGAAAAACAAAAAAAAGAAGTCTATAGCCATTTATTTTCATATCCCCTTTTAAATTGGTTAAATTTGCGGTCTAAATTATTTGTTTAAAGATATACAAAATTGTTTTTAGAAACGTTTTGTAAACCCTAAACATATGGGTTTCATCATTTATACTGGTGAGATCATTTAAAATAAAAAACGAATGAAGATTAAAAAGATCAGTTTTAGCCTCAGTCTTATAGCTTTCGGCCTATTGTCCTCCTTGACTTCACAAGCTAAAACCTACCTTACAATAGACTCGATTGGCGTAGAAAATAAAGACGGAAAAGAAATTATAATTCACAGATTAGCAGCAAAAGAGTCCTATTACTCCTTAGGCCGGCTTTATAATGTAACTCCAAAAGATATTATTTCCTTTAATTCTAATAAAAAGCTAAAAGTAGGTGAAACAATAAAGATCCCTACAAACCGCACATACTCTGTAACCCCAATCACTCAATCGACCGCAACAAACACTGACCCCGATTTTGTAGAATATAAAGTTGGTGCCGGTGAAACCCTCTATACCGTTGCGAAACGTTTCCAAGTTTCGGTAGATTATATTCAAGAATATAACAACCTAAATGGAACAAACTTACAAGTTGGTCAAACTTTACGAATCCCTCAGGGGCCACGCCCTATACCGATTATAGCAGATCCTGTTGTAGAAGAGACAGAAAAGGAATTCTCCCTACCCCCAAATCGCTATGGATTAACGCAAGTCAACAATAAAGGTATTGGAGTATGGATTGATGGCCTAAATACCGATGATGGAAGTATGCTGGCTCTCCATAAAACCGCACCCGTAGGAACCATAATTAAAATAACCAATCCTATGACCCAGCGTACCACCTATGCGAAAGTTGTCGGAAAATATAACGATAGCAATGATACAAGAGATGCGATTATTGTTATTTCAAAAGCTACAGCTTCTTTAATAGGCATAATCGACAAACGCTTTTTAGTGAATATTAGTTATGGGATTCCCAATAAAGAATAAATGTCGGAAAGAATAATCCAAAAACCCTATATTATTGGGATAACTGGAGGAAGCGGATCGGGAAAAACGTTTTTCTTGCAATGCTTTTTGAAACATTTTGCACCTAACCAGATTGCGATTATTTCTCAAGATGATTATTACATCCCGGCTAACACCAAAACAAAGGAAGAAAACAAACTTTATAACTTTGACCTTCCCACAGCGTTGGACAGAGAATCTTTTTATCAAGATTTATTATCTCTGCTAAATGGGAAAACCATCTATAAGCAAGAATATACGTTTAACAATCCAGCTTTAAAGTCAAATAGACAAGAAATAAAGCCTGCACCTATTATCCTTGTAGAAGGGCTGTTTATTTTTCATTACATCGAAATAAACAAATTATTAGATCACCGTATTTTTATTCATGCCGATGAGCAAATAGCCCTAAAAAGAAGGGTGAAGCGTGACTGGATTGAGCGCGGCTATAATGAGGAGGACGTGATGTATAAATGGAAAAATCACGTAATGCCGGCATTTAAAGAGTATTTACTCCCTTATAAAAAGCTATGCGATCAGATCATTGAAAATAATTCAGACGATACAAAAAATATTATCGCCATTACTAATGATATTTCAGCTTACCTTAAGATGTCATTTTTCAATACTTAATTTCCGGGATTTCACCATTCACGATCAACCTTCCGGCTGTCGCTCTTCGAATATCTTCTATGCTAACCCCTGGCGCTCTTTCAAGGAGAATAAACCCTCCATTTTCTTTATCAATTTCATAAACACCCATTTCAGTTACAATTTTACTAATACATCGTTTTCCCGTTAACGGCAAAGAGCATTCCGTTAGTAACTTACTTTCTCCTTCCCTATTCGTTTGCTGCATGGCTACAATGATGTTCTTCGCAGAAGCAACCAAATCCATTGCCCCACCCATCCCTTTCACCATTTTGCCAGGGATTTTCCAACTCGCAATGTCGCCAAACACAGAAACTTCCATGGCTCCAAGAATCGTCAAATCAACCTTTTGACTTCTTATCATACCAAAACTCATCGCCGAATCAAAAACCGCAGAACCTGGAAGTGTAGTAATTGTCTGTTTTCCCGCGTTTATTAAATCTGGATCTTCTTCCCCTGGATAAGGGAAAGGCCCCATTCCCAACAACCCATTTTCTGATTGCAAAACAACATTTATTCCTTCTGGAATGAAGTTCGCTACCAGCGTAGGAATCCCAATTCCTAAATTTATGTAATAACCGTCTTTTACTTCTTGCGCAATCCGCTTTGCAATTCCGTTTTTATCTAATTTCATGTCTGTAACTCTAAAAAATCGATCTCAGTAATTTAATCCCTTACGGTTCTTTGCTCAATACGCTTTTCATAATTTTCACCCTGAAAAATACGATGTACAAATATCCCTGGAGTATGGATATGATCTGGATCCAATTCTCCCACAGCTACCAACTCCTCAACTTCTGCAATCGTAACTTTTCCGGCCATTGCCATCACCGGATTAAAATTCCTCGCGGTTAACCGATAAATCAAATTACCAGCCGTATCCCCTTTCCAAGCTTTTACGATAGCAAAATCTGCATCAAACGCTTCCTCCATCAAATATTCTTTTCCGTTAAAGACCCGAACCTCCTTTCCTTCTGCGACTTCTGTTCCCACACCAGCAGGAGTAAAAATAGCTGGTATACCATAACCTGCAGCCATGCAGCGTGTAGCTAACGTCCCCTGCGGGATCAATTCAACATCTAGCTCACCACTTAGTAATTGCCGCTCAAATTCAGCATTCTCGCCAACATAAGAAGCGATCATTTTTTTTAACTGATGTCTTTTAAGCAATAAGCCGATCCCAAAATCATCCACTCCAGCATTATTGGAGATGCAGGTAAGCTCTTTCGTTCCCTTTTTAACCAACGCAGCGATAGTATTTTCCGGAATCCCACATAGGCCAAAGCCACCCAACATCAAGGTCATGCCGTCTTGGATATCCTGAATCGCTTCTTCGGCGTTTCTTACGACTTTATTGATCATTTAAATAGTTTTTTGGTTAGCAATGAGATAAGCAATTTAGAATATTTTTTTCAGAAAATAGGACCTAACCAAAGATGACATCATTTTTGGTCTACTTTTTCATTTATTGGAATTTTAGTTATCTGATTTTCTAGAGTGTGAGCTGCTCTCTTCCTTAATTGTTTTCTACTAACAAGAATGAGATGTTCTTGCGTACTGATGGCGTATTTATACCAAAATATACGCCGTCAATACGCGAGCACTACGCCTGCACTACGCCTTCACCCATAAATGAATCTCAATCTGGCCTAAACAAAAAAACTCCACCTATTCAGAAGTATAGGTGGAGTTTCAGATATTGTTAAGGAATATTAATAATTCCTAATTTCAATTCGCATTCTAAAATTCATTAATTCAATTCGCTTTCTAAACCAGCTAATTCTTTCATTTCGAAGAGCTCTTCTTCAAAGAAAAATTCCTTACCGAAGGCAGGTTGTAAATCATCCATCCATCTTGCTTTTGAATCATATTTAGCGAAGAAAGGTCTGTTTACCCAATCTGGATTTCTTCCTTGAATCATTTGAAGAACAAATACTTTTTCATTTTTTCCATCAACTGGAATGGTGGTGGTTCCCACTATTTGAACTTTTCCTGGGGTACATGACATGCTTGGACCTCTTACGGTTCTACATACGCCACTTACTTGTTGGTAGGCTTGTTGGAAAATTTCCCAGGTTCTCTCTAATGGGACTTCGAAATAGTGCCTCGCCCCTGTGTCTCTTTCTACAAACATATAATAAGGAATCATGCCCATATTTACTTGTTTGCGCCACATTTTCGCCCAAACATTCGGGTCGTCATTAATGTTTTTGATTAATGGGGATTGGGTTCTGATTTGTGCTCCGGTTTTACGGATACGTTTCACTGCTTCTTTTACCACGTCTGTTTTTAATTCATTAGTATGATTAAAATGGGCCATGAAAGAAAGGTTGATTCCAGAGTCTACAATTTGCTTGAACAAATCTAAGAACTCTTGAGCATCTCTATCGGTCACAAATTTATAAGGCCAAAACCCGAGTGCTTTGGTTCCTATTCTAATGGTTTGAATATTTGTTTTATTATTAGGATCTAAAAATGGCTCCATATATTGCTTGAATACCTTAAAGTTCATGATCATCGGATCGCCGCCTGTAAATAAGATATCGGTTACTTCTTGGTGTTCTTCTAAGTATTTTACGAGAAGTTCGGTTTCGCGCATTGCAAACTTTAAACCTTCAAGGCCAACAAATTGTGCCCACCGGAAGCAGAATGTACAGTAGCTATGGCAGGTTTGTCCTGAACTAGGGAAAAACAAAAGGGTTTCCCGGTACTTATGTTGGATTCCGGTAAGTTTAACGCTGTCAATTTCTGGGACGTTCATTTCCATTTGTCCGGCAGGATGAGGATTTAGAGAGTACCTTATTTTATCGGCTACCTCTTTTATTACCGCTTTATCGGTAGTTTCGGCCAATGTCTTCTTCATTAAATGAAAATCGGCCTCTTCGAGCATTTCCTTTTGAGGGAAAGTTAACCGAAAAATCGGATCGGTTTTATAATTGTCCCAATCGATAAGCTCGTCGACTACATAATTGTTCACCTTGAAAGGCAATACGTTCCCAACAACTTCAATATTATCTTGCTCTTCTTTACTAAGTTTTTCTAGTTGAGGGATGGTCCTGAAATTGTGAATTAAATACGCTTTGTATTTGATTTGTTCATTTATCATAGTGTATTGTATTGTTTTACAATGTTGCACCTTGAGTAAAAAAATGAAATTAGTATTAGCTCTCTACGCTAGTAGAGAAAAATGTTCCTTCAATAAAAACATTGAAACAATTTACCCAAGATGTTCAAGAAGCAGAATAATGGCAGATAGCCTTTTAGAATTATGTAGATTTTCTACAGTGCCTCTTAGATTTTAATATTTCCAAATATAGTAAAAAAAACAAAACTCTTTTATAAGGGCATGAATATAACCTTGAAAGCAAGTAATTTTTAATTAGAATAATTCCATATAATAACTACCTTTGCTTAATCTATAGCGAGAGAAATGGATAAAGACTTTGAAATACAAGGGAACATGAAGCTTCCCACCGATCCGGCCAATACCAAAGGATTGAATCCTTTTCAGGGGCAAGGATGCGATTTTAAAAAGTGTTGCAAGAAGTATAAAAAGGGAGATCGTTGCAAAAAATGTCCGAAACGTTAAAGTATAAAGAGTGTATTAATTTAGAAAGACGTAGGTGATTCCATCTCCTCCTCGATCTGGATGTTCATCTTCCATACGGTTTACTTGGCTGTATTTTCCTAAATATTCACGAATCATTTTTCTCAAAATTCCATTCCCTTTACCGTGAATTATCTTTAAAGACGGGAAGCCGAGCATGATGGCTTTGTCTAGGTATTTTTCAATTTCGTAAATCGCGTCTTCTGTTCGTTGCCCGCGTACATCAATTTCTGGATTAAAGTCGGCCAATGTTTCTGTCAATTGAGAGCTATGGGATTTTCTTAGAGACTTTGGTACTTCCTTCTTGGCAACTTTTTCAACCCTTGCCCGTTTAACAACGGATCTTAAGTCTCCAAAAGCTAAAATAACATTTCCTTTGGCAACCTCGAGAACTTGAGCAATTGTACCTGAATCGATAACACGCACCCAGTCGCCCATTTCTATTTCTTGATTCATGGCCACGGGAGCAATATTTTTTGCACTTTTTTCTACTTGGTTTTTAGCCAGTTCTGTTTGTAGGTTTTTTCTTAATTCCTTTGTTTTTCCCTTATCGGCTTGTGTCTCTTTAATTTCCGAGATGGTATTTTCAATCAGCTTATTAGCACTTTTCAGAATTCCCTGCGCTTCAAGTTTCGCTTGCTTAAGTATGGATTTTTTATTTTCTTCAAGATAGCTTTGCAATGTTTTACTTTCTTCTTGAATTCGTTCCAGTTGTTTTTCCTTCTTTTCTATTTCCCTTTTCGCTTCATAAATCGCTTTCTTTTCTCTCTCTAAATCAACAAGTAGGTATTCTACTTTCTTTTGCTGCACACCTACTTTTTCTTTTGCCAATTCAATGACTCCATTGGGCAATCCTGTTTTCTGTGCTATTTCGAAAGCATAGGAGCTTCCCGGCTTTCCGACTTGCAGTATATAAAGCGGCTTCATAGCCAAGTTATCAAAAAGCATGGATGCATTTTCAATTCCTTGGCTTTGACTAGCAAAATGTTTTAAGTTTGAATAATGGGTGGTGACTATACCCCTTATTTTTCTTCTATTTAAAGTTTCTAATACCGCCTCTGCGATCGGGCCACCAAATTGTGGATCTGTACCCGTACCAAACTCATCAATAAGCACCAAGGTTTTATTATCTGCATGCTCTAAGAAATAACGCATCTTGGTAAGGTGAGCGCTATAAGTACTTAAGTCACTTTCTATGGATTGATCATCTCCTATGTCCACAAAAAACTGTCTGAATATCCCTATTTTAGACCTGGCATCGGCCGGGATTAATAGTCCCGACTGGGCCATGATTTGTAAGAGGGCTATTGTTTTAAGCACTACCGATTTACCACCGGCATTGGGTCCAGAAACTACTATTATCCGTTGTTGCTCGTCTATTTTCACATTCAGCGGAACGACGGTCTTTCTCTCTTTCCTGAAACTCAGAGTAAGCAAAGGATGCTGTGCATTGATCAATTCAGAAGAAACAGTTTTTACCAGTTCTGGCATATCACTTTCAGTTTCAATCGCAAAAAGTGCTTTAGCACGTATGAAGTCGAGTTTTCCTAAAAGATCATGGTATGATAAAAGAAGCGGGATATTAGGTCGGAGTGCCGTAGTTAATTCAATCAGGATTCTTTTAATCTCTCTGCGTCTTTCAAATTCCAAGTCCCGGACCGCATTATTTAGGTGGAATACCTCTTCAGGTTCTAAGAAAACAGTCTGTCCGGTTGCCGATTCATCATGAACAAATCCTTTTATTTTCCGCTTATTCTCTGCCAAGAGTGGGATACATAACCTTCCGTCTCTGTAAGTCAAGCTTCCTTCCGCCGTCCATCCTTGATTTTGTGCATTCTTGTAAAGATGGTCCATTCTTTTTCTCGCTTCACTTTCAGCTTTAGAAATATCATTGCTAAGTTGTTGCAATTTGACGGAAGCGTTAGCTTTCATTTTTCCTTTTATGTCGATAACTGCTTCAATTTTGCTAACTATGGTTTTTTCAATAGGCAAATAGTCAAACAAAGATTCGAGCGATGAATAAACTCCTTTGCGTTCTTTAAAATAATGAATAATAGCAAAAACAGTTTTCAAGGAAAGTAAAATTTGGAAGAATTCTTCTTCTGTTAAGCCAATTCCTTCAACTTTTGCCTTTTCAGCGTATTTCTTTATCGGGTAAATATGATCGATAGGTAATGGGGCGTCGTTCTCTAGAATATCCTTAAATTCGTGCGTTTGCTTTAAGAACTTCTCAATTTGTAGGAATTGTTTTAGCGGTTGAATTCTATCCACCATCGATCGTCCCATCTCACTAAGGCATTTAGATTTCAGGAGTTCCTTTATCTCTATAAAACCTAATTTTTCTGCTGCACTTTCAGGATAAATCATTTCAATCGGTCTTTCTTTATTGTGCCTTTATTAATTCTTTTTGCTGACCTATATTCCGAAGTTTAATAAAAGATGCTACGGTGTCTTTATTGAAGTAGTAGAACGTCATTTCCCACTTTTTCTGCTCATCTCTAACTAGATTAGAGACGGTGTCGATTAAAATAGTATTATTCAAAGAATCTTTTAAAGAATCGATATGATGTAAAAACAAATCGCGTTTGCCATTAAAATGAAGTATCGAATCTCTTTTAAAGAGATTTAAACTATCTAAAGATCTCTGTCTTTTTATGGAATCAGTTTTAAATGCTAAAAAACGCTTTTCCGCTTCTATCTTACCTAGCGCTTCTTCTGTTGTTCTCAAACGTTTGGAGATCTCGGCATATATGCCTTGCAACTCTTGTGGGTGTTCTGAATAATACTTAAGATTTTCCCTTACTTGCGCCGAGTCGGTATTGTATTTTTGGTAAATACTCAAGTAATAATTGACCGTTTTCTTATTTAATGTATCCGATGGTAAATTGTTGATATAATTGTCTGCAACATGAATATCAAACAATATATCTATCATTTTTTTTTCATTAAAGATACCTTGAGGCCGTTTTTCACCACAGGCTACAAAAAAAATGATCACAAGAAATATCCCTAAAAACCTTTTCATTTCGTAATTTGCACAAAAATACAAAATAATAAAGTGCTTAAGCATAAAAAACCATTTGAATGCAAACATCGGAAAAGTTAAAAAGCTTAAAGAAAGAGATTGATAGTTTAGCAGTAAAGCTAATTGCTGTTTCGAAAACTAAAACTGTAGAGGAAATTTTGGAAGCCTATGAGGCGGGCCAGCGAGACTTTGGAGAAAACCAAGTTCAGGAGTTGGTAGAGAAAGCAGAGAAGCTTCCTAAAGATATAGTATGGCACCAAATAGGGCATTTACAAACAAACAAGGTGAAATATATCGCGCCTTTTATTGGGGTTATTCACTCGGTGGATAGCTTAAAGGTTTTGAAGGAGATTAACAAACAAGCTTTAAGAAACGAGCGAGTGATTGATTGTTTATTACAAATTCATATTGCGGATGAAGACACCAAGTTTGGTTTGGATTACGATGAATTGATTGAAATTTTACGCTCGGAGGATTTTCAGAAACTAAAAAACATTCGGATTATCGGCTTAATGGGCATAGCTACCAATACCAAAAGTGAGCGGGTAATTAAAGAAGAGTTTTACGAATTAAAGACTTTGTTTGCTGGTATAAAAGCGAGTTTTTTCAAAAATGATGACGCCTTCAAAGAAGTTTCCATGGGCATGTCATCTGATTATAAAATTGCGATAGCACAAGGCAGCACCATGATTCGGGTGGGAAGTCTTATTTTTGGAAGCCGACCTAATGTTGAGGAATGAGTAGCGGTATTGTAAGAAAAGCGCAAAAAGAGGACTGCGAGAGACTTTTGGAGTTAATCCAGGAGCTTGCAGAATATGAAAAGGAACCTGAAGCAGTTACTGTTAGCCTTCATGAATTTATAGATTCGGGTTTTGGAGAACATCCCGTTTGGGAGGCTTTTGTAATTGAGGTCGATGGACAAATACAGGGTATGGCGCTCTATTATATTCGTTACTCTACCTGGAAAGGCAGGAGAATCTATTTAGAGGATATTATTGTTACCGAAAGCATGCGAGGTAAGGGCTATGGCAAAAGGCTATTTGAAAAGGTTTGGCAGACTTGCTTAGAGCGTAAATATTCGGGCATGGTATGGCAAGTTTTAGACTGGAACACTCCGGCCATAGATTTTTACAAAAAATATGGCGTTGACTTTGACGGTGGCTGGTTAAACTGTACACTAGAAAACAAAAAAGAAATCAAATGAAACCTATAAGTCTACATTTCTGTTTTGGCCTGTCCTTACTTTCGATTTTCCTTTTCTCTTGTTCTTCTTTCCAACTGAAGGATGAACCTAATAAGACAGACTTAGTTTCCTATTATTATAAAACTTTTAAGATCAGTTCCACTAAACCTCTGGATGGTTTAGACAGCACCTATTTCGTTGTTACTTATCCAGTGTTTTCGGATGATAAAATCAATGAATATGTGCAAACGCATATTGTTCTTGATTCAGGCGAAAACTCAGTGGAGGACATGGGCAGGAAATTTATTAGAGATTATGATCAATTTTATGATGAAGTGGAGTTTAAACGGCCTTGGTATCAGGACAAAAGAGATTCTGTAGACGTTCAAACTAAGAGCTATATAGGCTTTAGTACTCGCTTCGAATCTTATACCGGTGGAGCCCATGGTGTTTATTATACCGTTTACAATAACTATTCTATAAATAAAAATAAAGAACTTTTGATCAATGATATCGTAGAGGATGAATTTCAGGATTCGTTGACTAAGATTGCTGAGGATTTTTTTAGAAAGCAGGAAGGAATATCTGAAAATCACTCTTTAACTGACGGTTACTTTTTTGATGGAGGGGTATTTTCTTTACCAAAGAATTTCATTTTACAAAAAGATGGGATTTTATTTTTATACAATATTTACGAAATAAAGGCCTATGTTTTTGGCGAAACAAGGCTGTTCATTCCCTATACTTCCATTTTAGATATGCTAACATTGGAAGGCAAGGAAATCTTTTCAGAAATAAAAAATAAAGGCTAATGCAAATATATAAGTTTGGCGGGGCTTCTTTAAAAGACGCAGAGGGGATAAGGAATGTTGCCCGTATTATTAAAGAAAAAAGTGATGGTCCATTAGTCGTTATCGTATCAGCGACACAAAATACTACCAACGATCTTGTCAGCATCTTAAATGCCTATTTTTATGATAAAGGCGATTTGAAAGGCGTTTTCGAAAAGGTTAAGGCGCGTCATGAAGCGCTGATGCTAGATTTATTTCCGGATACAAACCATCCCATTTTTGATGAGGTTGCGAATACTTTTGTCGAAATCGATTGGATTATTGAGGAAGAACCGCAGGACGGGTATGATTACCTCTTTGATCAGATTGTATCGATCGGTGAATTGGTTTCTTCCAAAATTGTAGGTGCTTATTTGCAAGAGCAAGAGTTAAATTGCAAGTGGATTGATGCCAGAGATTATATATTAACAGACAATAATTTTCGAGAAGCAGAGGTAGATTGGGTTGAAACTGAAAAGAATATTCAGCGAGATTTTCCTGAAATATTAAAGCACGATTTCGTGATTACACAGGGATTCATTGCAAGTACCTCAGAAAATTTTACTACAACTTTAGGTCGTGAAGGGTCAGACTATACGGCTGCCATTTTCGCATCTTGTTTAAATTCAAGATCGGTTACTATTTGGAAAGACGTGCCTGGAGTATTGAACGCTGATCCAAAATGGTTTTCAGAAACGGAGCTAATTCCTGAGTTATCTTATTTAGATGCCATAGAATTGACTTATTATGGAGCAACGGTTATTCATCCTAAAACCATCAAACCGCTTCAAAATAAAGGGATACCATTGTATGTTAAATCCTTTATTAATCCGGATAAAGCGGGAACGGTTATTCAAAAATCTAAAGAAAGCCTTCCTGTTCCATCCTTTATATTTAAAGTAAACCAAGGTTTAATTTCTGTTCTTCCTAAAGACTTTTCCTTTATAGTAGAAGATAATTTAAGTCATATTTTCAGTCTCTTCCATAAGCATAAAATCAAAATTAATATGATGCATAATAGTGCAGTTAATTTTTCTGTTTGTGCTGATTATAATGAAGAAAGTATGCTGCCATTAATTGAAGAGCTGAAAGAACGGTTTAATGTAAGCTTTAACAATGACTTAGAACTGGTAACTATTCGATATTATAATCAAGCGACGATAGATCGTGTTTTAGATGATAAAGAAGTAATATTAGAGGTTAAGGATTCTTATACTTGTCAGATGCTTATTAAATCTAAATAATTTTAATGAGCTATGAATGAGGACATTTTATTGCCGGCCGTACAGGACTTTCTGAGGGTAAATGCCAATAGAAATCCTCGGGAAATTGCATTAAAGAAAAGTCCTTTTGCAACAGTTTCCAGTTCGGAGCTTGCTACTCAATTAGAGAGTCGACGAAAAACGGAAAAGAAACTTCCGCTTTGGTATCAGACTCCTGGCATATATTTCCCTCCTACTCTGTCTATCGAACAGGCATCATCAGAAGATACCGCACTTTATAAAGCCAACTTAATAGAAGAGAATACATCACTACTGGACTTAACTGGAGGTATCGGTATTGATAGTTATTATTTTTCAAAAAAGGTCAAGAGGATTGTGCATTGTGAACTTAATAAAGAATTATCGAACATTGCCAAGCATAATGCCATTATTTTAGGTGCCAATAACATCGAATTTATTGGAGGAGATGGGCTGGAGTTCTTAAAAAAGCAAGCCAAAGGTACTTTTCAAACTATTTACTTAGATCCTTCTCGACGGGTGAAGACCAGAAAGGTATTTATGCTCAGCGACTGCGAACCCAACATTGTTGACTTGCAAGACGAACTTTTCGAGAAAACTTCCACAATTTTAGTTAAAACTGCTCCCTTATTAGACATATCATTGGCTTTGACTGAATTAAAACAGGTTAAGGAAGTCCATGTAATTAGTGTTAAAAATGAATGCAAGGAGGTCCTTTTTCTATTAAAAGCAGGCTATAGTCAAGAACCTATGATTAAAGTGGCGGGTCTGGACAATAGCTTAAACTTCAAATTCGACTTCTTACAAGAAGAAGAAAAACAGGCACTTGTAAATTATGCCTTGCCTAATAAATTTCTTTACGATCCAGATGTAGCACTTTTAAAAGCGGGCTGTTTTAAACTTCTTTCTCAGCGGCTTTCTTTGGATAAACTTCATCCTAATTCGCATCTTTATACATCTGAAGAATTACAAAAAGATTTCCCTGGAAGAAGCTTTGAGGTAATCGGACTTTACGAATACAACGATTTTAAAAAGAATAAGATAAATTGGAATGCGAATGTCATTTCGCGAAATTTCCCTTTAAAGGTTGAGGAAATCCGAAAGAAACATAAAATCGGCGAAGGCAATCTTGAATTCTTATACTTTTGCAAAGCAATTGATGAGAAGTTTTATGTAATTCATGCGACTAGATTATGTTAATCCGCTTACACCCCCTGAAACGGCTAACTTCATTGCGTCGGTCGCGCTCATATTTAGGGGTTTTACATTTTCCGCTTTCGCAATGCTCACTTGGCCGGCAAATGAATAGGCATATGGAAAATAAACCAAAACTTCGCCTTCCAGTCCTATAGATGATAAATCTTTTTGTGTTAAAAAACCAATCTTTTTCAACCCGCTGTCATTCACTTTTACGATAACTGGTTCATTAAACTTTTTTTCATCTCCAACAAATGCTTCCGTAAAATCTTTTATAGAAGAATAAAGAGTTTTAAATAGCGGAATCCTATTTATTATTTTTGCAGACCATATTTTAATGGGCTGGGTAACGAAGTTTGTAACCAGAAAGCCTGCAAAAATTAAAATTATTAACACCGTTAAAATTCCCAGGCCAGGGATATAAACGGGTCTCCCCGTTTGGTCAGTCCACAATTGCCCACTGAGGTTTAGGGCAAAATCGATACTAGAAACGGCCCAAAATATTAATGCAATCGCACCTACTAATGGGACCAAAACTATGGCTCCTTTTACAAAGTAGTTAAATAATAAACGTGGGATTCTTTTCGACATGGCGCAAATTTAATCTTATTTGTTAAACTTTTTCGCCTTTATTCATAAAAATAAACTCTCTTAACCCTTTGGGAAATCCCTGCTAAAAGCTCGTAAGGGATTGTTTCGATATCTTTTGCCAAATCTTCAATTTTCGGGTTTGTACCAAACACAATCACCTCATCGCCTTCTTTAATTGGTAGATCACTTATGTCCAGCATACACATATCCATACAAATATCCCCTACCGTCGGTACTAGGAAACCATTAATAAGCATTTTACCTACCCCATTTCCAAATCTGCGATTATATCCATCAGCATATCCTATTTTTACAGTTGCAATTTGGCCTTTCTTGTTTAAAGAGCCTTTCCTTCCATAACCTATGGTATCACTTTCTTCCAGTTCTTTCACCTGAGAAATGGTTGTTCTTAATGTGGCCACCGTCTCCAATTTATTTTCCTGTTCATGGGCGCTGTTGATTCCATATAATCCAATGCCTAGCCGTACCATGTCAAGTTCGGATTCAGGGAAACGTGAAATAGCTGCAGTATTAGCGATGTGGGTCAGAAATGGATAGCGGACTTCCTTTGACAGTGCTTCAGAGAAAGAGTTGAGAATTGTTATTTGTTTGCGAGAAAAGTCATCGTGCATCGGATCATCAGCTCCCGCTAAGTGAGAGAAAACACTTGCAATTTTTACTTTGTCGCTAGAATTAAGAATTTCCACTATTTTTAATAAATCCTCTGGGTTAAAGCCTAAACGGTGCATCCCTGAATCTAATTTAATATGAATTGGGTAATGTTTTATTTCCCTTTTATTTAAAAGACTAATGAAAGAGATTAAATGTTCAAAATTGAAAATTTCGGGTTCGAGCTTATGTTCAATTAGTGTTTCTAATGATGACATATCCGGACTCATCACCATAATGGGTAGGCTAATTCCTGAGCTACGTAAAGTGACTCCTTCGTCTGCATATGCGACTGCTAAGTAATCTACTTGATTAAATTGAAGTAGATTTGCAATTTCAAAACTTCCGCTGCCATAAGAGAAGGCTTTCACCATTACCATTATTTTGGTCTGGGATTTTAATTTGTTTTTATAAGTCTTCAAATTATTCTCCAAGGCATTTAGGTTGATTTCTAAGGAAGTTTCATGGATCTTAGAAGATAACAACTTGCTAATGGTCTCAAAAGAGAATTTTCTTGCACCTTTTATTAAAATAGTTTCATTTTGAAAACGAAACAAATCGCTATGCTTTATAAAGTCGGTAGTGGTCGAAAAAAACTTTGAATTGGGTTTAAAAAGATCCGAATACATACTAATCTGCTCACCAATTCCAATTAAACGTTCAACTCCCTTGTTTTCCAATATTTCAGCAACTCTTCTATAAATTTTTTCTTTATCGTTACCTATTTCTGGGATGTCAGAGAGAATAAGGGTTCTTTTTGCGTGTTGATTTTGTTGTTGCAGGAAATCAAGAGCAATGGTTAAAGAAGATACGTCACAACTATAGGAATCATCTATAATTGTGCAATTATTCAATCCATCCTTCATCTCCAATCGCATTTTAACAGCCGCTAATGCCTTCATCCGTTCCTCTATTACTTGCTGCTTCAAACCAAACGATAGAAGAACAGACCAGCATATTAGGGCATTTTCCATCGACGCATCATCCTGGAAGGGTATTTCTATTTGATAAGAGTGCTCTTTGAAATCGGCAACGATGATTTGCGTTCCATAGTCTGTCTTCAATCTTTTCTTTAATCTTAAATCACACCCATCCTCCCTTCCCCAAGTAAAGGTATTATTCCTTATCATCAGCGGATATTGTTCAGGGATGTATTCCGGAGAATAAATCAATAAATCGACTTCCTTAAAAAGCTTCATTTTTTCCTGAAGTTTTTCCTCCTTATTGTTAAAGTTTTCGAAATGTGCTTTTTTAATATTGGTAAGAATGCCGATATTAGGTTTAATCATTTTTTGTAAGCCTTCCATCTCATTGGGCCTACTTATCCCAGCTTCAATAATGGCGATGTTATAATCATCGCTCATCTGCCAGAGAGAGAGAGCCACCCCTATTTGCGAATTAAAGCTTTTTGGACTTTTTACAATGGCATAGTCTGGCGAAAGCAAAGAACTAAGCCAGTCCTTCACCATGGTTTTACCATTACTTCCGGCAATGGCAATTACTGGATAGCTAAACTGAGATCGATGGTATGCAGCTAAAGCTTGGAGCGCAGCTAATACATCATCTACTTCTAGAAAATTAGAATTTGGAAATGTTGAGCTATCAACACGTTTTTTTTCGACGACAAAATTTCTCAGCCCCTGTTTATAAGCATCTAATATGAATGCATGGCCATCTCGAATCCCTTTTAACGCAAAAAATAAGGAAAGCGAAGGATCTTCTATTTTACGGCTATCGAATAAAAGATATTGAATAGAGTCTTCTTCATTTGCCAATAGTGAATTGGCATTTATGACATTCGCTATCTTTTTAATCTTATATCTTTGCATTCTCATTTCACTACGAATTTCATCATTATTTTGGAATCCCCGTATATTTTCCGCGATAAAAAAGTCCAAGTGGCTGAGGAGAGCTACAAAAATTCATTTTATATGAGGCGCAATTATATTGCATATACATGTGAATTTATGTAGGTTTAGTAATTTTTAAATAATGGATCAAGAGAAGCCTAGAAAGAAAATTATTTTGACAGTTTTACAAGCACAGAAAAAGGCGGAAAGCTATTGTGCTTACCAAGAACGGTCGCAGCAAGAAGTTCGAAATAAGCTCTATAGTTGGGGTATCTTTCCAAATGAGGTGGAAAGTGTGATCTCACAATTGGTTATTGATAATTTCATCAACGAAGAGCGTTTTGCGATGAGTTACGTTTCTGGGAAGTTTAAAATAAAGCAATGGGGCAAAAGAAAGATAGAGCAGGGCTTAAAAATGAAAGGGGTTTCACCAAGATTGATTAAAGATTCGTTAAATTCCATCGATATGGAAGAGTATTTATCTTCACTAAATCTACTTTTAGAAAAAAAAGCGGCGTTATTAGCTGAAAAAGACGCTTACAAACGAAAAATGAAGCTAGCAAACTTTGCTGTAGGTAAAGGATTTGAAAATGATTTCATATTTGATATCCTGAATAACAAAGACTTATAAATTATTTTATTTTTTTTGCACTTAAAGCTTGTTTTAAATACAAATGTGCCTATATTTGCATTCACCAAAACGAAAAAAACTGCGAAAGTAGCTCAGTTGGTAGAGCGCAACCTTGCCAAGGTTGAGGTCGCGAGTTCGAACCTCGTCTTTCGCTCCAAGTCCCTTACTTAAAAAAGGGATTTTCCGTTTCTAAGGAAACTGTAGCGATGCTCGGATGGTGGAATCGGTAGACACGCAGGACTTAAAATCCTGTTCGCCCTAAAGCGAGTGCGGGTTCAAGTCCCACTCCGAGTACTGAATAAAAAGCCTCATGATTTATCTTGAGGCTTTTTTATTTCTTCTCTATATCGTTTTTTACACTTCATCATCTATTAGACCATATTGTGCTAATACATCAGCAGGCACACCTTTCCATTGATTAGGAATATTCCCTTTATATCCGATATCTTCCACTCCTATTTGAGTTGTGTAGAATCCTGAAGCTGTTAGACTTCGCATTCTATTAAAAAACGCGACTCCTTGTTGCATCTCTGGCCTGGCAGTGTTGGGATAAGCTATTTCATCTACGACCTGAATTTGCTCTTCTCCCTTAGTTTCAATAAAAGTGGCACCAAAGCGGTTCAGACAATGCAAGTCCAACCATTTCAAGCCTCCACGCATTGGTAATTGATGACCAGGCATATCCTTAACGATAAACTCTATAAACTCGGGAACCTTGGCATCAGTCGCACTTCCAGACACCTCATCTTTTGGAATAATAATGTCGGCAAGTACTGAGATTGTAGCCATCTCATGTTCGTTAAAAAACTGCTCGTTGTTGAGTCGATTGATTCGCTCTATTTCAAAATCTTCGCGTCCTTGTTGACTTGCCAGTTCATCGTTCCCAACTTTACTTTCGGGTTCACTTTTACAAGCTTTCAACAATAAAGTTGAACTAAGAGCGGTAAGCCCGAGGGCCTTTAAGGTATCTCTTCTATTCATTATGCCAGATTTTGTTTCTTTCGTTGATCTAAAATATACTCCGCTGTCCGCATCGATAAAGCAAGAATTGTCCAAGTTGGATTTTTATCTCCTTGTTGCACGAACGGAGCACCATCTACTACAAATAAATTATTACAGTCATGTGCCTGACACCATTTATTTAAAGCTGAAGTTTTAGGGTCATCGCCCATTCTTACAGTGCCTACCTCATGGATAATTTCGCCGGGTTTTAACAATCCATAATCCTCCTCTGGCCCTTTCTTTTTTGAAGTAACAATGGCTCCCATAGCATGTAGAAGTTCTTCAAATGTATCTTGCATATGCTTTGCCTGCTTTAGTTCTGCGTCCGACCATGTATATTGAAAACGGAGAACAGGAATACCGTATTTGTCTACTACATATGGATCTATTTCACAATAATTTTCTTTTCTAGCTATTGCCATTCCTCTACCCGCCATACCGACACCTGCACCATAAAAACGTCGATAATCGTCTTTCAATGCTTTTCCATAGCCACCAGCCTCTTTCATATTTCCGTCCCGATCAGGCAATATTCCATTCAGAGTAGGCACATCCCCTCCAAAACCATAAGAAGGCATACCCATTCCACCCCAATACTCAATATGATACCCTCTAGGAAAATCTAACTTCTTATTATCGAGCCACCAAGGTGAATATATATGCACACTGCCTACACCATCTTCATTGTATCGCTTTCGGTCCATCAATTGCGGGAGAAAACCAGACATTCCCGCTCCGGTAGAATCATGGAGATATTTTCCGACAATACCACTGCTATTTGCTAGGCCATTAGGATGATTGCTCGATTTCGAATTCAACAGGATACGTGCAGATTCGGCCGCACTTGCCGCAAGAATTACAATCCCGCCTTCCACTTGGTACTCTTGCATGTCCTCTTTATGGACATAAGAAACCCCTGTTGCTTTACCATCTAACCCGGTAATAACCTCACGAACCATAGCATTTGGAATTACTTCTAGATTGCCACTTTTAATAGCTGGGATTACCAAACAGGATGAAGATGAAAAATCAGCATACACTTTACATGCCCGATTACATTGCCCACAAAAGAAACACACCCCGCGATCGGTATTTCCTGGCAGTTTTTCTGTCAGAACTGACCCCCTTCCCGCAATTACTTTCACTCCGGTTTTTTTTGCTCCTTCTTTAATAAAAAGCTCGGTAAGTCGCGGCTTGGGTGGTACTAAAAAGATGCCATCGGGTTCATTTTCCAAACCTTCTTTCGTCCCATATACACCTATTAAGCGATCCACTTTATCGTAATAAGGTTTCACTTCGTCATAGCTTATTGGCCAATCATCGGTAACCCCATCATAAGTTTTTCCTTTAAAGTCGTGTGGGCCCATTCGGAGAGAGATTCTTCCCCAATGGTTAGTTCTTCCGCCAAGCATCCTTGCTCGAAACCATTCAAATTCAGTTTTTCCTTTTTTAGTATAAGGCTCTCCCTCCAGCTGCCATCCTCCATAGGCGGCGTCAAAATCGCCAAAAGGACGAATATTGGAAGCACCCCGTCTCGGAGACTCCCAGGGCCATCTCAGTTGTAAGGAATCAATAACAGGATCGTAAAAAGGCCCTGCCTCGAGCATCAAAATCTTTAAGCCTGCATTGGCTAATACATAACCCGCCATTCCTCCTCCTGCACCAGAGCCGACAATTATAACATCATACTTCTTGCTTGACTTTTTAACCTGAATTTCTTTCATATTTCGTTTAGCTTAAGCTAAAGTAATAAATAACAGTTAATTTAATACTCAATTTTCAATTTCGCCATAAATTTGAACGTCAATTTTCCCATTTTCCATAATTGTGGCTCTGTACATTCCAGCGGTGTTAAACGGCATGGCAATATTTCCACTTTTATCCAACGCAATTAAGCCGCCGTCACCACCCATTTTGCCAATTTTATCAATCACGACTTTCGAAGCCTCAACGATAGACAAACCTTTGTATTCCATTAAAGCTGAGACGTCATAAGCCGCAACATTTCGAATATAAAATTCACCCCAGCCCGTACATGATACACCTACTGTTTCATTATTGGCATAAGTACCGGCACCAATAATTGGGCTATCTCCAACTCTGCCATATTTCTTATTTGTCATCCCTCCCGTGGATGTACCGGCCGCCAGGTTACCTTTCAGGTCCAATGCAACCGCTCCAACCGTACCAAACTTATTATCTCTATTTTGAGTACTTAACCCTTTACTTCCGTGATCTAATACGGCACGAGCAGAATCGTCCTTTAATGCTTGTTGCAAGCCGTCCCAACGTTCTTGCGTCCAAAAGTACTTTGGATCTACCACTTCTATCCCGACTTCTTTTGCGAATGCTTCTGCTCCTTTACCAACCATCATTACATGTCCAGATCTTTCCATTACCGCTCTTGCAGCACTAATCGGGTTTCTGATTGTGGTCACTCCTGCAACCGCTCCTGCAGATAGTGTTTTCCCTTCCATAATTGAAGCATCCAATTCATTTTTACCATCATGGGTAAAAACCGCTCCTTTCCCAGCATTGAATAAAGGGGAATCCTCTAAAATATTAATGGAAGCTTCAACAGCGTCAAGGCTGCTTTTACCTTCCTTCAACAACTCATAGCCTCTCTGTATGGCATTCTCAAGAGTCTTTCTATAAAGAATTTCCTTTTCTGGAGTCATATTTTCCTTCAAAATAGTACCTGCTCCACCATGAATTACCATGATATATTTTTCATTTATATTCTGTGCCATACTAGAAATGCTTAATAGGATTAAAAAAAGAATAATTATATTCATTTTCATTGGAATATTTTTTAACTAGTGTTTATAATCATTTGCTTTAACGACCTCGTTACACTCGATTTGTTTAAAAGTGGCAATGAAACTATCATGAGCAATTAATATTCACTTTGGCTGTGAGTTTATTAAAGCTCGTGAAGGTTCATTGTAAAAAATAAATTCTGTGAGTTTGGTACCTAAAGATACGATTTATTAAATTAAGGAAATTCCTAAATCGAGACATCACAGAGAATTAGTATTAACCGTCAGAATCGGAGATCAATCCTGATTTAAAAAATATAACTGGAATTCCTATACAATAGGATTGTAGTAATTAGAACCTTGGATGGCGCCCCTTTTTTCTAATTCTTTATCAATATAGGTTTGAATTGATGACTTACCTTTTCCCCAGATAGGCGCAATTAATAATTCTTGATCTGCCAGTCCAAATAATCGCTGTATCACAATATCTGGCCGCAGAAGTGGTATAAATTCACATAAAAAGTCAGTATATTCTTCAAGGCTAAATACTTTAAAAGGTTCGCGTTTATAATGAACTCCCATAATCGAGCCTTCAACAATATGCAGATGGTGGAGTTTTACGAATTTTATTTGAGGGTAGCGGTTTATCTCTTCTGCGTATTTTAGCATCATCGATTTACTTTCCCAAGGGAATCCAAAAATAGTATGGACAGAAACATCTATGGGTGAATTTTCAACCAGTCGAAGAGCTTTTCCTAATTCGTCATGACTACAACCTCGATTAATTTTATTCAAAGTTTCGTCGTAAATTGATTCCATGCCCATTTCGAGGTCGACATCGAAACGATCTGCATAACTTTCCAATAGGGCTATCTTTTCAAAATCTATACAATCTGGTCGCGTTCCAACCGATAAGCCTACCGTTCTTTCTGGGTCGATACTTAATGCCTCATCATACATTTCCTTTAGGTAATGAACGGGAGCATAGGTATTCGTATTGGGTTGAAAATATATGATAAATTTTTCTGCACGATACCCATTTACAGCACGTTCTATACCTTCCAACACTTGCTCTCGTATGGTAGGCATTTTCCTTGCAGAATCAGGGGTAAAAGAATCAACATTACAATAGGTACATCCGCCAAATCCTTTGGTTCCATCACGATTTGGACAAGTAAAATGCCCATCAACAATCACTTTAAAAACACGGGTTCCTTGATATTTTTGACGTAAATAAACTCCGTAAGAATTATAAGGCTTCACCCCTCGATCGACTGATGTACTCATTTTGCAAAGTTAGGCATTAATAAGCAAAAACTATTTTAGTTAATTGTGGATGTCAAAGTTTTATCAGCATTTTTCAATTCGGCAGGAGAATAGCCAAAATACTTTTTAAATGCAGCGCTAAAGTGCGATGCATATTTAAAGCCAACATCTTGAGCCACATGGGAAACTTTATAATCCTTTTGTTCCAAAATCAGGTGAGCTTTTTCCATTCTGCATCTATTTAAATAATTAAAGACCGTTGTTCCAAAAGTCATCTTGAAGTGCTTTTTCAGCGTTGCATCGTTCGTTCCAATTAAATGAGCTAAACCCAATAATGTATAGGATTTTTCAGGGTTTCTTTCTAAAATAGCTTTCACTTCATGAATCCTTTCCAATTCATCTAATTTTAAGCTTGTACTTTTAGTTTTTAGATTATCTAAACTCATAAACTGCTCTAATTGCAAGCCTAAAAGTTCGATGATCTTTGCTTTAAAATAAATATGCTTACACTCGTCGTAACGATTCGAGCCAATCATGGCATTAATTAATCCTTTCATTGCCAAGTTAGTTGGAGAATTTATTGGGTTCAACGGAACAATTTCCTTTTTCTTTTGAACTTGTTGTTTGAATTTTATGAAAAGCTCATTACTGTTTACAGGAAAGTAATTGAAAAAAACTTGGGCTTGCAAGATGATAGCAAAGACTTCAAGTCTTTCGTCCTTAGCTACAGAAAATTTAGCGGACTTACTATTGGGTAAAAAAACAAGGTTGTGATGGCCTTCTGAGAAGGATATTTTTTGTTGAATTCCATATTCTAACTCTCCGCTTTTATTAATACAAAAACACATGAAAATAAAATTCTCCCCGGGAGGTAAACTAACACTTCCATGAAACCCTTGTGCGGAAACAAAATGCCATATACGAAATCCAACACTATCAAATTCGTAAACTTCGCCCTTTTTAGACTGTCTAAAAAACTCATTGTATAAGCAGCACTTTCTATCACTTTGAACTTTTACTTCTGAGTAATTATCTTTCATAATTTCCGTTTAACGTAAAAAATGTTCCGTTTAATGTCATTCATTTATTATTGTATGTATTACTTTTGTACCTTATCCTTATTTAGACTATATCTAAGTAGATCACAAAAGTAATATAAATATTCAGAAGAACTAGCATTTCTGATTTAACAAGCGGCAATGGTCACAAAAAATAAAGAGTCAACTTGGCATCAGATGCGGAGTTTATTTAATAGCATACATTTGTGGATTGGACTGGCATCTGGACTGATTATCTTTGTCGTGTGTCTTTCTGGAACAATATACACCTACAACACTGAGATCCGAGAGCTTGCCTCCCCACACCTTCACAATGTGAAAGCTGAAGTGAAGAAAATGAAGATTGATGACTTACTTAACTTAATCCAGCAAGACTACCAAGGAACCATTACTGGAATTACAATTCCTCATGACCCTTCGAGATCTTATGAAATCACGTTACGTCCACCAAATGATATGAGTAGATTTGGAGTCACTTATTATATAAATCCATATACTGGTGTGCTATTGGGAACAAATAAAGAGAAATCTAAAACTGATGAGTTTATGGGTAATCTATTCAGTTTACATCGTTGGCTTCTGTTAGACAAAATTGACCAGCCAATCTTTGGATCCTTGGAAAACAGAAAACTAGGAAGTTATATTACGGGAGCGGCGACTATTTTATTTACGATAGGTTTGCTTACCGGACTTATAATATGGTTTCCCAGAAAAGTCAAAAACTGGAGACATGGCTTAAAAATAAAATTTAGCAGTAATTGGAAAAGAATTAATCATGATATGCACAATAGTTTAGGCTTATATGCTTTTGTATTTCTGTTTCTGATGGGGATTACCGGGCCACAATGGTCTTTTGAATGGTATAGAACAGGCTTGAGAAAGGCCTTAGGAACCTATCAAGAATCCCCATCTCGGAGTACAAGAGATAATAACCAGGGTAGAATAGATGAAAACAATGCAGCAAACAAAGAAAATTCCACTATTCAATTTCTCGCCATCGAAGATTATATAGTGTCAGCTGCATCAGTTCTAAATTATGAGGGGGACTACAGACTTTCATTTCCAACATCTGGGGAAGAGCACATTCGGGTAAGCAGTAATAAAACTGGTTTTTTTGCGCCGGCTGCTTCAGATCAAGTCACTTTAAACACGAGCGATGCGTCTATTCTGTCCACTGAATTGTTTAAAGATAAGCCTTTTAATGAAAGGATAAGCAATTCAATAAAAGCATTACATGTAGGAAATATATACGGTCACTTCAGCAAATTGATTTACTTCATAGCATGTTTGATTGCAACTAGCCTACCGGTCACAGGTACATTAATCTGGATCAACAAAATGAAGAAAACTAAAAAGATCCCAACAAAAAAAGAAAGCCTTGTTGCAGTATAGCTAAATACAGAGATTGATTTTATAAAAGAATTAAATTATTAAACCCTTCTATTTATAGTGAATCCATGAAAACTTGTATTCCATTGTGGGGATTTTGGTGCGTTCCGCTATTTTTAACAATCGGTCTGGAAGTTTCATTACATAATCTCTTGCTTTCTCGCCAGCTTCATTCAAGTCTCTAAGAGTATCTAATTTCCAATCTTGGATCAAGGCTTTCATTATATCGACGTAATCGACAGCTGTATATACGCCCAATCGTTGTGCGGCGTCTGTAAAATGACCAAAGGTTTGTCCCATTTCCAATCCCATCTCTCTCAAAAAATGCGCAGGCATCACAATTTTCTTGCGCATCATGTCTTCAAAAGCAATCAGTACTTCATTTGCATCTACCTCAATTGCCTTGGAAATGAAGGACATATATGCTTTAGCATGTCTCGCTTCATCGGCAGCGATAACTCCACACATTTTCGCCAATAATTTGTCACCCGCTTTTTTTGCTAAACCCGCCACTCTACGGTGAGAAACGTTAGTTGCTAACTCTTGAAATGAAGTATATACGAAATTGCGATAAGGATCATTCCCGGTTCCAATATCAAATCCATCTTTAATTAAATATTGGGTTGATATTTCCATCTTTCGCATGTCTACTCTTCCTGAAAGATATAGGTATTTGTTAAGCAAGTCACCGTGCCTGTTTTCTTCTGCAGTCCATGCCCGCACCCATTTCATCCAGCCTCCTTGTTCGTTTTTTGAAACGTCGTCGACCATGCTTAACCAAGACTCATATGTGGGAAGTGCTTCTTCAGTAATTGTATCACCAATTAAAACCGCAACTTCATCATAAGATAAGGCTTTTGCAGCATCTTGAAGCTCTTTAACTTCTTGAAAAAAAGTGTCACGTGAAGCATCTGGCAAAAAGTCGGCAGGCTGCCACATTTGGTCTACCGGTTTAAGATACTCACTCATTTCATTGAGCATAAACGGCTCTAAATAAGCCATCACCTCTCTCCTTGAACCCTCGTTTATTTGATGCTTATTCGCTTTCATTGAGATAGTCTATATTATTAGCAAAAATAAGTAAAAATAACCGCATAGATAAAAAACTTAAAAAAGTTTGTCTTTATCAACTTTTTCTACTTGAGTTCCGTCTTTTAATGTTTTTGAAATTGCTGTAAATGGACTTATCACAACTTCATCGCCTTCAGTTAAGCCACTTAAAATTCTTATGTATTGATCATCTTGTATTCCGGTTTTAACTGGCCTAAGAACAACTTTGCCATCTGTATAAACAAATACACATTCCTGGATAGATAAATCATCTTTCTTCTTGCTATCAGCAGAGTCTGCTAAGCTTGCGGTATTTACATTCTTAATTGAATCTTTTATCTCACGGGTAGTAACCGCCTGGATTGGCACTGCTAAACCCATATCTTTCTCTGTATGAATATCTACTGTTGCCGATAAGCCTGGACGAAAGGGAGAGGTCAGCTTATTATCTCCTAAAATATCAGCATAGGAATTTGGAGATATTCTTACTTTAACCATAAAGTTGGTGACCTGATCCGCACTAGCAGTCGCTGCAACGCCTATCGATGAACTTGCAATTTCTGTAACTATACCAGTAAACTTTCGATTCTGAAAAGCGTCTACCTCTATCGTTGCTTCGTTACCAACAGATATACGATTAATATCGTTTTCATTTACTTCAACATTTACTTCCATTGAGCTCATATTAGCAATGCGCATAATTTCCGTTCCTGCCATTTGTGCTGTACCCACAACACGCTCTCCTAGCTCTACACTTAACAAAGAGACTACTCCATCCACTGGAGCATATATTGTCGTCCTCGCCAAGTTATCGGATGCCTCCTTAACCATAGCCGCCGACTGGTCAACGCCGTATTTTGCTGCCAAAACGTTTTGCTCCTGCATGCCCAAATTAGCCTTTGCGCCATCATACTCGGCCTTTACTTTTTCAAACTCAGATGCAGAAATTACCTTCTTTTTAAATAGTTCTTGGTTTCGCTTATAGTTTGCTTCTATATTGTTAAAGCTAGCCTCGTTCTGAATTAATTGTTGCTGAGAAGCGGCTAAATTAGCTTTCTGACTGTTTAAGGAGGCGACAGCCCGGTCATAACCTGATTGGAGAATATCTGGCTTAACGCGACATAAGACTTGTCCTTGTTTAACAATGTCTCCCTCTTTTATATTAAGCTCAACAATTTCACCGGAAACTTCTGAACTCAATTTCACTTCTATTTCTGGTTGCACCTTCCCACTTGCAGAAACTGTTTCATTTACAGTTCTCTCTTCCACTTCCTCTGTCGCTACCTTTACCGTGTCCCCTTTACCAATCCAACCTGCTTTGTTAGCTACTATTACCAAAATAAGCAAAACCACTACGCCTATAATGTAGTATTTTAGCTTGCCTTTTTTCTTTGCCATATTAATGTATTGCTCTAAATATTAATTAAAACTGATGTTTTTACCTAAATAAAAGTCTATGACTTTGCTTCTAAAAACCATATTATATTTTGCTGTAATAAAATCAAATTCTGCTTTATTCATATTTGTTTGGGAGGTACTTAATTCTATCGCATTTGCTAAACCAACATCATAACGTTCCTTAATCACATTAAAGGCTTCTTTCATAGATTCGAAGACCAATACCGCAGAAGCATAGTTTTTATCAGCAGCCTTCAAATCCAAAACAGCCTGATTAATTACTTTATTTAAATCACTTTTTTCTCTTTGCTCGCCAACAAGAGCATTTTGGTAGGATATTTTCGCTTTTTTAACATTGATTCGGGTCCTGAAATTATTAAAAATTGGTATATTAAGTGACAGCCTTATAAATTCACTTCGATTCGCTCTTAATTGTTCCCGAAAAATCATAATCTCGCTGGTCTGAGGATCAATGAAGGAGCTTGTATAACCTGTACCTAAACCTGCTGAAGCAGACAAAGTAGGGTAAAAGCCTCCTTTTAATACCTCAATATTCTTCCTTGCCGCTTCAGAATTATATTTGGCGAATTGTATTTCTGGACGATTATTCACAGCATAATCATAAACCTCTTTAGCTGAATAACTAGACTCGATGCTTGAAGGATTAGGAAGAATAGGTTTCTCCAAAAAAATTGAAATTGAAGGGTCCATTTCCATCAATTGTTTCAGATTTAACATAGACAAGTCAAATGCATTTTGAGTTGAAGTAACATTAGATTCATCGATTGCTACTTGACTCTTAGCTTGTGACAGATCAGCTAAAGTCCGATTTCCGACATCAAAATTGATTTGTTCTACTTCCAATTGTTGTTTCGAGAGTTTCAATTGTTCTAAACTTGCAGACGCCAGATCTTGATTGGTTAAAGCTTCCAAATAAGTGGTAACTACGGCAAGTTGAAGATCATTCTTGGCTTTTTCATAATTACTTTGATCTGCCAAAAGAAGGTATTTATTAACAAGAACCTGATTAACTCGCTGAAAACCTTGAAAAATTACGACTGAAGAATTTATACTTCCGTCTAGAGATTTTACCGACTTAGTATTTAGGCTACCCGTTAATTGATCAAAATAGGAACCCCAACGAAAATCACTATTTACTCCGGAATTCACCGTTGGGAAAAAGTTCATTTTTGCCTGCCTAACGTCTTGTTCGGATAAAGATGCTTGAAATTGTACCTGTTTTATCTGAAGGTTGTTATCTAAAGCATTTTTTAATGCCTTTTCTAACGTAATTGTTTCTTGTGCGCTCACTTTAACAATTGAGAAAACGAATAACATCAAACATGCACAGCCAAATGAAGTTATTTTTTTCATACTTTATCCTTAATTATTATCATAAAAAGTTTAGCCAAAGCTAGTCTTTGCTATCTTTGCAATAAAATGTGGTATCCTATTAAAACTCCAGGATGGTTACAATTTATCTATCCGCAGCTCCTTTGGCATAAAAACCGAAACAAACCGACTTTATACTTAACTTTTGACGATGGACCTATACCAAATGTTACACCAAGCATCTTAAAAATTTTAAAAGAGTTTAATATAAAGGCTACTTTCTTTTGTGTAGGTGAAAATATTCATAAATATCCTGATATCTATGACCAAATCCTTAAAGATGGCCATGCCGTTGGGAATCACACCTATCGTCACTTAAAAGGATGGACAACCCCGAATAATGATTATCTTCTGGATATTGCGAAATGCCAAAAAATCACAGGGAGTAACTTGTTTAGGCCTCCATATGGTCGGGCAACCCGTTCTCAATATTCCGAACTAAAAAAAACTTATAAAATCGTAATGTGGGATATAATGAGTGGAGATTTTGACACTTCCATTAGTCCGAAAAAATGCCTTAATAATATCGTAAAATACAGCAGAAATGGATCGATTATTGTTTTCCACGATAATGTAAAAGCGGAACCCAGGGTTTTGTATGCATTACCACGAGCGATTAAACACTGGTTAAAAGAAGGATATCAGTTTGAGGTGTTATAAAAATAGCCCAATCTATTACCTAACTTGAAAGTTAGTCTGTGATATAGTATGAGCAGAAAAATAGCCTAATGCGTCATTCGAAATATTAGAAACAGGATTTGATGGAACTGATGCTCCAGGACTCTGATTTTTTAAAGAATTCCAATACCTATATACTGCAGAATCTATACTTTGCATTTCAACGGTTACAAAATCACCAGTTGATAGCTTATTTGAAAGGTCGCTTAAGGTTTGAGTTACAACATTGCCATTGGTAAAACGATCATTAAATACCCAGTATGTTCCGTTCTTAACTTGATCTATACTCACTGTAAAACGATAGTAGTTTTTAACATCTTCAGGATCGCGATAAATTACTGCAACTGATTTAATCGTTTCAGTAAATACGGTAGTAGATATCGTTCCAATAGAATCTAACTCAACAGGGTGAGGCATTATCGATTTAGCATCATACTCTTTACCGTCAACTAAAACTTTTAAAAAGTAAGTACTTCCAGGTTTTCCCTGAAAATTGGATAGGGTATATCTACCCAACTCCTGCTCCGCTAATGACATTGGACTTTTACTGTCCTCTTGAATGCTAACGGTTGCGCCGGAAACAGGGATTTTTTCTCCCGAAAAGGAAAAAGGTGTCGATTCAGATAAAAGAACTTCAGAAACTAGGCCTTGATTGTCAATATTTCCTTCTATTACCAATAAAGGTCCTGAATCCTTTAATGGAATATCGATCACTTTTTCACAGGAAGAAAGGCAGAATATAAAGAGAATCATCATTCTTAAATACGCACCATGTGATTTATATTTGATCATTATTTCTAAAAATTAAAATTCCACGTTACTGAAGGAACAATACCAAATAATGCTATTTGGTAGGCTTCAGTTTGCTTCGGATTGTCTTCTTTTTCCCTAAAGTCAATTATAAAAGCATTCTTATGATCATATACATTGTATAGCCCAAAGCTCCAACTCGAGTTTAGCTTGCTTTCCTTTTTGGGCTTTAATGTAAGACCCATGTCCAAGCGATGGTAAATAGGCATTCTATAGCCATTCCTTTCTGTATAATACCAAACAGATTTGTTGTCAATGGAATATTTTCCAGATGGAAACGTGACGGCATTCCCTGAATTTAATACAAAACTAGCAGAAAAACTTAATCGGGGATTAATTTCATACATCGCCACCAGATTTACAGCATGAGTAGCATCTTGCTTAGCCGCATACCATTTCCCATTATTAATCAGGTCGAATTGTCTTTCGCTTCTTGACAAAGTATAACTGACCCATCCATTTAATCGGCCTCTAAGCTTTTTAACAAAAAGTTCAAGTCCATAAGCTCTTCCAATACCATAAAGCAAGTCTGCTTCTAACTCAGGATTGGCCTGAATTTCTGCCCCATTAGTAAAGTCAATTTGGTTTCTCATGTCTTTATAATAGACTTCGGCAGAGAACTCATAATGACTATCAAAATTCTGATAATAACCAAAGGCTCCCTGTATTGCCGATTGGGGCTTAATATTTGGACTGCTCATGATCCAAATGTCTGTTGGTAAAGTTGATGTACTGTTAGACAGTTGATGAAGGTTCTGGATGTTTCGGTTAAATGAAAGTTTCAGGCTATTTTTATCACTCATCATGAAGTTAGCTGATAGACGTGGTTCAAAATTCAAATATGATTTAGCAATTTTGCCCGAGCCAACTAAGTCAGTAGAGATAATATTACCTTCTTTATCATATTTATTAAAAGTACCAGGACCAATTGATATAAAACTGTTTACACGCAAGCCATATTCAAAATTGAATTTTGGGGAAGCCTTCCATTCATGAGATGCGTACAATGAAATATCAGCCCCATGCCTTGATTCTATAGGTACACTGTTTATTTGTGATTCAGCAGTCGCTTCCAAACTTGCAGGGGAAATTTGTTGTCGTATTGCATTTACACCAAATCGGAAAGTATTTCCCTCATTCATAAAAAAGTGAAAATCCTGCTTCAGTTGATAGTTTCTTATAAGTGAATTAATTGAAAAATTAGAAGACTTATCAAAGACTTCTACGTTATAATTATAATCACTATAAATCAGAGATAGATTTGAAAATAAACGAGAATTGTAAATATGATTCCACCGCAAAGTTGCGGTTGTATTTCCCCAATTAAAATTAAAAGAGTCGGAATATCCTAACACATCTTTTCCAAAATAACCAGACAAATAGATCGTGTTTTTTTCGTCAAATTGGTAGTTAGATTTCAAATTGATGTCATAAAAGTAAAGTGAACTACTATTGACCGCTGAATCTTTAGAAAGTTTTAGAAATAAATCTGCATAAGTTCTCCTTCCACTAATCATAAAAGAACCCTTTTCTTTTTTAATAGGCCCTTCTAAAGAAAGTCGCGAAGCTATTAGTCCTATTCCACCTTTAACATGGAAATCTTTTTTATTCCCGTCCAACATATTCACATCCACTACAGATGATAGCCTGCCTCCATATTGAGCTGGCATTCCTCCTTTATATAATCTGACATCTTTTATCGCATCGGAATTAAAAGTTGAAAAGAACCCAAATAAATGAGAGGCATTATATACTGTAGCCTCATCAAAAATAATGAGATTCTGATCGCCTGAGCCGCCACGAACAAAGAAACCTGAGCCTCCTTCTCCCGCGGAAGAAACACCTGGTAAGAGTTGAAGGGTTTTAAGCAAATCCCTTTCGCCAAATATGACAGGAATATTTTCAATGTCCCTCACATTAAGCTCACTAATTCCCATCAAAGCATTGTTAAGTTGACTTTCTCGGGATCCAGCGGTTATTTCGACTTCTTCTAAAGTATTACTTGATTGGAGTTCAAAGTTTAAATTAATATTTTTAGTAACGTCAACTTTTACAATCGTATCACTATACCCTATGAAACTAACTTGAAACCTATATTCACCACGATCTAATAAAATCGAATAAAAGCCATATTCATTAGATTTTACCAGCACTCCACCATCATCAATTGCTCTAATACTCGCTCCTTTTAAAGTTTCCAAGGAGGATGCGTCACGAATGCTTCCGCTTATTGTAAACTTCGTTTGTGCTAACAAAGAAATGGGCGAACATAAAAGTATCAAGAAAACGCACCTAATAAAAACTATCATTTTGGTTCCCTATGATTTTCTAAAATACTATCCACTACTTCTTGAATATTATTCTCAAATTGAACATCTATCGATTGTTTATGTTCTATCCAAAAGCGAATAATTTCATCATTATTTACATTGAGATTTTTTATCACGGGTACCCCAATTTCTTTAAGTGCCGCCGCATTCAGATGTTGTTCATACTGGTTTTTCATTGGCACAACTAAAAGCTTCTTTTTCAGAAACAATGCTTCAGCTGGAGTTTCAAATCCAGCACCACATAGCACCCCGGAAGAAGTTACCATACTCTGAATGAATTTCTCGTTATGGATTGGTTGTATATGTATATTTCTGATCTTCAAAGGATGCTTGTTATGCTTAGAAAAAACTTCCCAATGAACTTCGGGGAATCTCGATAAATGTTTTATCAAAAGCTTATCTTCATATGAAGGAAGATAAACAGTATAATGACCCTTATTTGTTACGATTTGCTTTCTGATTTGGTCACGAATTACTGGGGTAAATATATTTTCCCCGTATCTCTTAAAATGAAATCCATAAGCCACGGTACTTGGAGCATAATTTTCAAGTATAAACTTCCCCAATCGATCTACTACCTCTGACGGCGGCGCGTCTTTGCTCAATACTACAGCTTGATGACTTAAACTGATGCAGGTTTTATCCGCTAGATAACAAGCCCACGATGAGACAGGCTCAAAGTCACTTATCACTAAATCATAGGAGGAAATAGGAATGCTATTTATCTCTTTAAGAAAAGTTCGCAATCTTGAATGGGTAAAAGTTTTCCATAAATCTACTCCTCCCGATTTGCCAAAAATGAAGCTCAAGCCTCTCATTCGATACTTCACTTCAAAAGGTAGCTGAATATCGGCTTGAGTACCGCTTAACAAAACATCAACTTCTGCTCTTTTTCTAAGGCAGGGAATAACGTCAATCGCTCTGCAAAGATGGCCATTACCAGTTCCTTGTATCGCGTATAATACTTTCATGTTTTGCTTTAGTAAGGGATTTTAAACCTATCAAAAACCTTACCCCATAGCCATAGAGGTCCAATAAGTAAAAATTTTAAATCCGCTAAAAATGACTGCTTTTTTCCTTCTATTATATGACCAATAAATTGGCCAATCCACGCTACTACAAAAACAATGGCGCAAACTAACCAAAAAGCAGGGCCACCTGCTCGCTCCCAATATTCTAACTGCACAATAAGGTAACTGAAAACTCCAATTGTAAATAACATCGCCCAAAAAAGAGTCCTCGATAACGTCCAATAATAATACATTACTAGTCCAATTACTATTGTTGCTAAATTTGCAAAATCCTTATATTTCCCTAAAAACTGAAATTGAACAGGAATAGCCCATATTAATCCTAAAACTGAAAATGCTATTAGAGGGACACAGATCCAATGTATAATAAGATTTGTAGTATCTCGGTGGCTGTCGGCATATTCAATAAATAACTTACGAATAGGCCGAGCAGCTTCATTAACTTTTATTTTTTCACCCGACATTTTTTAAAGACTTAAATGTTAACTTCAAAAAGTTGATAAAAGTTTGAACTTTTAAACAAGACTATTTTGCGAAGGCAACAGATCTTGTTTCGCGAATAACAGTAACTTTTACTTGTCCAGGATAAGTCATTTCTGTTTGAATACGATTGGAGATATCAGCAGCTAATAGTTCAGCCTGGGCATCGGAAATCTTTTCACTCTCAACTACCACCCTCAACTCACGCCCAGCCTGTATAGCGAATGTTTTTTCAACACCTGGATAAGAGAGCGCTAACGCTTCCAAATCTTTCAAACGCTTTATATAGCTTTCGACGACTTCTCGACGTGCGCCTGGTCTAGCTCCTGAGATTGCATCACATGCTTGAATTATCGGTGAAATCATGGAGGTCATTTCAATTTCATCATGATGGGCACCAATAGCATTACATACCTCTGGATGTTCCTTATATTTTTCAGCCAATTGCATTCCCAATATTGCATGAGGTATATCAGGATTATCCTCTGGAACCTTTCCAATATCATGTAATAATCCGGCACGTTTTGCAAGTTTTACATTTAAGCCCAATTCAGCCGCCATGGTCGCACAAAAATTAGCTACTTCACGAGAGTGTTGCAATAAATTTTGACCATATGAAGAACGATAACGCATTCTACCTACCATTCTTATCAATTCAGGATGCAGGCCATGAATGCCTAAGTCAATTACGGTACGCTCACCGATTTCGATAATCTCGTCTTCAATTAACTTTTTCGTTTTTGCTACAACCTCCTCAATACGAGCAGGATGAATCCGGCCATCCGTAACTAATCGGTGTAATGCCAATCGGGCAATCTCACGACGAATTGGGTCGAATCCTGATAAGATAATCGCTTCTGGAGTATCATCAACGATAATTTCGACACCTGTTGCGGCTTCAAGGGCACGAATATTTCTACCTTCTCGACCAATCACCCTACCTTTAATTTCATCGCTTTCAATATGAAAAATTGAAACAGAATTTTCAATAGCACTTTCAGTAGCTTGTCTTTGAATGGTTTGAATAACGATCTTTTTCGCCTCTTTGCTTGCTGTAAGTTTCGCTTCTGCAACTATGTCTTTAATTTGACTTAATGCCTTTGTTCTAGCTTCTTCGCGAAGATTGTCGACTAGTTGCTCCTGCGCTTCATTTGCAGAAAGACCAGCAATTGCTTCCAATTGAGTAATTTGCTGTTGTTTCAATACTTCAACTTCTTCAAAACGTTTATTATTAACTTCAATTAAACGCTCTACATTCTTCTTCTGACTTTCTAATTCCTGCTTATCTCTATTGAAGGATTCGAAGCGCTGATTAATAGATTGTTCCTTTTGACGAACAGTATTCTCTCGTTGATTAAGAGTATTATTCTTTTGATTTACTTCTCTTTCATGCTCAGCCTTCAGCTGCAAATACTTTTCTTTAGCTTCTAATAAGCGATTCTTCTTTAAATGATCAGCATCTTGTTCTGCTTGCTTTAAAATTTTCTTTACTTTATTCTGCGCAGCGACTTCATTTTTCTTTAATAGGGATCGAAGCAAAAATCGGTCAATTACTATTCCGATAGCAAGTCCTACGATAACGTATAATATGGATTCCATTTGTTTATTATTATTGTTTAAATCCAGCTGACATATTTCACTGTCTAGCTGAAGCTCTTTTTCTCAATTAAAAAAAAACCGCAGAAAAATGTTAAGGTTTCATGTATCATAAACTTCAAATTTTCAGGATTTGCGTATTGATCATTTCCAGATGGCAAAAGCAAAATGGAATACACCTGTTACGCATCTAATATTGAAGCGTTAAGTTTAAAATAGTGAAACCCGAATTTAACTGCGGTTAACTCTTTATCGGCTCGGTTTTAAAGAACGAATTATCAGTCAATAACGTTGGATAATAGCTGATCTAATTGATGTATTTTCTCAGTTACATCTTTATCTTCATCTTTTGCATTGTGTTCTGCCTTCAACGTTGCAGTAGCATAATGCAATACTGCCATCGAAAGCAAATCCTGCTTATCCTTGACCGCATAATTTTCTTGAAATTCCTTTATACGATCATTTATCAACTTTGCTGCACGTCGGATTATCTCCTCTTCCTCCATGGAAATTCTTAGTGGATAAATCCGATCAGCAATATTTATTTTTATGGAAATCTCTCCCATTATTTTGAGCCTTATTCACTAATTCTTTTGCATCTATTTTAGAAGCAAAATACATCTATCTATTTCTTGGACAAAATCGTCAATTTTTTGCTTTATACCAAGATTTTTTTCATTTATTACCTCTGCATTAGCAGTCATGCCTTCTAATGACCGTGCAACTGCCAATGCTTTAACCTTCTCTTCTAACTCCTTAATTTTCGCTTTACCAGTATTTAAAGCAACAGATAAAGATTGATTCTCGAGTTTTAATAAATCATTCTCTTCCTGCAAAACTACACATAAATCAATTAATCCAGTAGTTTTTTGTATTACACGATTTAATTGCTCAGAAACAGTTGACATATCCTTTTCTTATTTTCTTACTTCAGCATTGGCTTCTTTACCAAAGTTAATAATTAATTTTTGAACCAATGCATCGATCTGCTTATCTGTCAATGTTTTTTCTTCATCTTGAAAAGTAAAGCTTAATGCATAAGATTTTTTGCCAGCGGGCACTTTATCCCCTTGGTAAACATCGAAAACATTAACTTTTCGCAAAATCTTCTTATCCGTTTTCTGTGCAATTCTCTCCAAATCAGAAAAAGTGACCGAATTATCAATCAACAATGCTAAATCCCTACGTACACTAGGAAATTTCGATACTTCTTGATAAATAATTGAGTTGTTGCGAATCGCTTTTAGCAAGACTTCCCAATTGATATCCGCATAGAAAACTTCATTCTCTATGTCCATACTATCTAGCAAGCTAGATTTAATTGCTCCAAAAGATACAATTGAATGCGTTCCCCTATAATAGTTCAACCCGTAAGCAAAAGCCTCCCCAACAACATCTTGAATTTGAAAGCTTCGAATATTTAATCGTTTTAATAAACCATCAACGGCGCCTTTAATTTGAAAAAAAGAAACTGACCTAGATTGGTGATTCCATTGCTCAGAAGCGTCTTTTCCTGTAAGAAACAAACTTAAATGTTCGGTTTCTACATATTTTTCTCCTTCAAGAAAATATGTTTTACCAAATTCAAATAGACGCAAACTTGCATTCCTTCTTTTCTGATTATATTCAATAGTTTCTAATCCCGAAAAAAGCAGGGTTTGCCTCATTATATTTAGATCTCCACTTAACGGATTCAAAATCTTTACAGCTTTATTCTTATCTTCAGCATAAGCCAACTTCGTTAATGAATTATTTAACACCTCATGATACCCATTGGCAATTAAAAAGTCAGAAACCAAGTTTTGGACGAGCTCCTTATCAGGCTTTGGAGAAGTATTGAGTGATGCTTTCATTTGCTTCCCGATCTCGATATTATTGTAGCCATAAATGCGTAATACCTCTTCAATAACGTCAATTTCGCGACTTACATCTACTTTATAGGCTGGAACCTCTGTTTGCAACAGCTCTCCATCGTCAGAGGTGACCTTTATTTCCAAAGCTTCTATAATATCTCTAATCTCAGCCTTTGGAATCTCCTTACCAATTACTCTTTGAACATTTTTATAGTAAACCGGTACAGAAAAGGGCAAAACAGGATTTGGATAGAAATCTGAAATATCCGAAATATCCGTTGCTCCAGCCACTTTCTGAATTAGGTACGCTGCCCGTTGTATAGCAAAAACAGTCATATTAGGATCTGTACCACGCTCAAATCGGAAAGATGTATCTGTATTCAATCCATGTCGTTTTGCTGTTCTCCTAACAGATACCGAATTAAAAAAAGCACTTTCTAAAAAAATATTTTTAGTTTCGTTGGTCACGCCAGATGAAATTCCGCCAAAAACCCCAGCAATTACTAAAGGTTCCGATTCATCAGAAATCACTAAGTCTTCCTCGTTAAGCTTTCTTTCCACCCCATCAAGGGTCACAAAAGCATAATTAGCTTCAGCCTTTTTAACAAGAATGTGCTTCCCCGCAATTTTATCAGCATCAAAAGCATGCAAAGGTTGCCCTAATTCATGCAGTACAAAATTGGTAATATCTACAATATTATTAATTGGACGTAAACCAATCGCCACTAATTTCTCTTTTAGCCAATCTGGGGAATCCTTAACTTCAACGCCTTTAATGGTTAGAGAAGTATAGCGGGGACAAAGCTTGGGCTCTACAACTGTAACTTTTATTTCCGAATCGTGTCCCAATGACGTATCATAAACTTGCGGCAAATTATAATTGCTACGCAAATAAGCCGCTAAATCTCTAGCTACTCCTAAATGAGAAGCGGCATCCGCACGATTAGGGGTAAGTCCAATTAAATAAACAAAGTCGTCTTGAAGATCAAATTGGTCCTTAGCAAGCTTTCCAATTACCGACTCTTCAGGCAAAATCATAATCCCTTCGTGAGATTTTCCTAGGCCAATTTCATCTTCAGCACAAATCATTCCTTCGGAAGTTTCACCCCTAATTTTAGACTTTTTAATTTCAAAAGGAGCACCCTCTAAAGGATATACACTTGTACCAACTGGAGCGACAATCACTTTTTGCCCTTTGGCAACATTAGGTGCACCGCAAACTATTGAAAGAGGAGCATCTAAACCTACATCCACCTTAATAAGACTTAAACGATCGGCATTGGGATGTTGCTCACAACTAAGTACGTGGCCAACAACTAGTCCTTCAAGTCCACCTGGAATAGATTGTACCTTTGTCAAACCCTCCACTTCTAATCCGATATCGGTAAGAATCAAAGAGATCTCCTCAGGTGTATGTGTTATATTTATTAGGTTTTTAAGCCAATTATAGGATATCTTCATTGAAATAATATTTTTTCTATAATATGCAAATATAGAAAATAGCTACGATTTATTGCTATAATTCGCCTTCGTCTGAAAAACTGTAATAGGTGGAACCCGAAAAAATAAGGTGATCCAAAATTTTTATATCTAAAAGTTTTCCTGCTTCAGAGATGCGTTTAGTTAATACCCTGTCTTGGTCACTAGGTTTCAAATTCCCCGAAGGATGATTATGAGTCAAAATAACCGAAGTAGCTTTATAACTCAAAACCTCTTCAAAAAGAATTTTCACATCGACTACCGTGCCAGCTCTTCCACCTTTACTTAGTTTATGCTTTCCAATCACCCGATTGGCTGTGTTCAATAATAATATCCAAAATTCCTCATGATTTAAATCAGCGTACAAAGGTGCCATTAACTGAAATGCATCCTTGCTACTGGTAATTTGGGGACGTTCTGTAGTCTTAGCTTCTTTTCGTCGCCTGCCTAACTCCAAAGCGGCAATAATAGATATTGCCTTTGCCTCCCCTATTCCTTTATATCCCCCGTTTGTCAGGTCTTTAATCGAAAGCGTTGCCAATTTATTTAAGTCATTGTCAGAGTCTGCTAATATTCTTCGACTTAATTCAACAGCAGATTCCTTTCTTGAGCCACTTCCTATCAAGATCGCGATTAACTCAGCATCACTTAAAGACCTTCTTCCTTGAACAAGCATCTTTTCCCTTGGTCTATCCTCTTCAGCCCAAAAATTTATAGCCAATCGTTTAGCATACTCCTTTTCCATAAATTAAAGTTACGTAATAAGAGTCTGATTTAAAACTTCTTGATTCTTCAAAACACAAACAGGGTTGTAATACATATCTAAATTTTTATTTGCATATTCACCAAACGAAACAACATGCTAATGAAACACCTATTTCTCATTCCACTAATAGTCATTTTATTAAATTCATGCTCTTCCATAAAACGCCCTAAGAAAGATGACCCAAAATGGATTTCCCTTTTTAATGGCAAGGATCTCAATGATTGGATTGTTAAAATCAACAAGCATGATCTTAACGAGAATTATGCAAATACGTTCCGAGTTGAAAATGGATTAATGAAAGTCTCTTATGATGGGTATGATAGCTTTGACGAACAATATGGGCACATATTCTTCAAAGAACCTTTCTCAGCGTATTTTCTACGAATTGAATATCGTTTTATAGGCGATCAAGCCAAGGGAGGAGAAGGCTGGGCCTTTCGCAATAGTGGCGCAATGCTTCATTCGCAAAATCCAGAATCCATGTTAAAAGATCAAAATTTTCCCGTTTCCATAGAAGGACAACTACTAGGTGGGGATGGAACTCACGAAAGACCTACGGGAAATGTTTGTACTCCCGGCACACATATTGAATTTGATGGAAAGTTATTTACGACACATTGCTTAAACTCCAGCAGCAAAACTTACCATGGTGACCAATGGGTGCGGGTAGAGTTTTTAGTTTTAGGGGATTCGATAATCCATCATATCGTAGAAGGAGATACTGTCTTAACCTACCAAAGCCCCCAGATAGGTGGTGGAAATGTTGACTTTTTTGATCCCAACGTTAAACAAGATGGAAAGGCTTTGAAATCAGGTTTCATTTCTCTACAAAGTGAAAGCCACCCTATCGAATTCAGGAAAGTAGATCTTATAAACCTTGAGCCTTATATGAATGATAAAAACAAACTTCAAAACGTTCTTTTTAAAATAAAAGCAATGAACTAGAAAACACAAAATATTTGTAAAATAAAATGGGGTCACAGCTTACGCTATAACCCCGCTTTGAAAACCAAAAAGGTTTATATTTTTATACCAATCCGTTAACGAATTTCGTTAACTTAGATTTATTGTTTGAAGCTTTCTTCTTATGAATAATATTTTTCTTCGCTAAACGATCAAGCATAGAAATTACAGATGGTAATAGCGCGCTCGCTTCCTCTTTGGAAGTTAAAACGCGTATTTTCTTGATAGCGTTACGAGTTGTTTTTGCTTGATAACGATTTCTCAAACGCTTTGTAGCATTTGCTCTAATTCTTTTTTTTGCTGATTTATGATTTGCCATTTTTTTAGCTTATTTACCTTTTTGTTTTTCGGACTGCAAATGTAACCTTTATTTTTATTCTTTACAAGTCTTTTCAGAGATGCTTTTTTCTTTTTAAAAGAAACAAAAGTAAAAATAACATCTAAACTTAAAATATATTTATAGAATAATTTTTTTCATAGATTATAATTGACTAATTTAATGATATTTATGGTTATTAAAAAATCCTTTATCATAATTTCTATATCCTTAATTTGGATCATATTAGGCTCTTGGGGGTTTTATTCCCACCGATTAATCAATCAAACGGCGGTCTATACATTACCAGCCGAAATGGCCGGCTTTTTTAAAAAGCACATTGCTTACATCACAGAACATTCTGTTGATCCCGATAAAAGACGCTATGTAATCGAAGAAGAAGGCAACCGCCATTTTATTGATCTAGACCGATATGGCGAAACTCCGTTAGACTCAATTCCAATGCGCTGGAGCGACGCGGTAGATAAATATTCTGAAGGGATTTTAAAAGAGTATGGAACCCTGCCATGGCATATTCATTTGAGTTATATTCAACTAACGGAGGCTTTTAAGGAAAAGAATACCCGACGAATATTAAAAGCCTCTACAGACTTGGGGCATTATATCGCCGATGCACATAGTCCTTTACACACTACACAAAATTATAATGGTCAATTAACCAATCAACATGGAATTCATGGCTTTTGGGAGAGCAGGCTTCCCGAGCTGTTTGCTCATGGTTATTCATTTATTGTCGGAAAAGCTGAATACGTAGAAAATCCTTTGAAAAAAGCTTGGGAAACAGTAGAACGAAGTTATTCCCTTACAGATTCTGTCCTATTGATTGAAGCTCGATTAAACAACGAATTTCCGCAAAATCAAAAGTATATTTACGAAATTCGGAATAACACACTCATACGCACTTATTCCAAAGAATATTCCAAAGCCTATCATGATTCATTACAAGGGATGGTAGAAAAACAAATGCGATCATCAATTAGTCTATTGGGGAGCTTTTGGTTTACAGCGTGGGTAGATGCGGGACAGCCTAAATTGTAAAGAAAGCGTCTCCCTAATGAGAATCTAAGTTCTAATTCCTTACTTTTGCCGGATATTTTTTTATATGAGAACATTTATCCTTTTAGCGTTGTCTATCCCGTTTCAGTACTATTCTATACAAGCGAAAGCTCAGTTGCCTGACAGTACTGCTAATTATTTAAATGAAGTTATTATTAATGAAAACCGCCTTCAAATCCCATTTGGAAGCCAAAACCGCAATATCTATATTTTAGATAAGGCGCAAATAGAAAGCCTTCCTGTACAATCTGTAAACGAATTACTTAGCTATGTTTCAGGTGTTGATGTTCGACAAAGAGGACCCTGGGGAGCACAAGCCGACATTAGTATTGATGGCGGCACTTTCGAGCAAGTCGCCTTTTTAATAAATGGGGTAAAAATGAACGATCCACAGTCAGGTCACAACTCCATGAACATTCCCATTCCTGTCAATACCATTGAGAGAATAGAAGTTTTGCGCGGATCTGCAGCGCGGATCTATGGTATTAATAGCCTTACAGGTGCGATTAATATTGTCACTATAAAACCTAACAGCACTGGAGCGGAAGTTCAGCTTAATGGCGGTTCAAACTTTAAAGAAAACGAAGAAAATACCGACAAAACCTATCATTCAAAAGAGCTTCAACTACTTGGTACTTATGCAAATGAATTTCAAAACCATTTATTATCTGGAAGCATAAACAGTGGTTCTGGACATCGTTACAATACGGCCTTCAAGAATCAAAAAGTGTTTTATCAAGGTAATTTAAGCATCAATCCTAGAAACAGCATCACCTTAATGGGTGGTTTTGTGTACAATAACTTTGGAGCCAACGGCTATTATGCAGCACCTAGTGATAAAGAATCACAAGAAATTACTCAAACTGGAATAGCTTCTGTAGGTTATAATACTAAATTGAGTGATCGATTAAATTTAACTTCCCAAGTGAATTATCGTTATAGCTATGACGACTATCGCTTTTACCGTAATAATTTATCAATCGCAAGGAACCAACACTACACTCATATTGTCAGTCCACAAATTAATGCCAATTACAAAACGGACTTTGGAGATTTTGGATTTGGCGCTGAAGCACGTTTAGAGAATATTAATAGTTCAAATGTTGGGAATCATAAGCGAGACAATGTAGGGGTGTATGCAGAATTCAGAACCGAAGAAGTTGAAAACTTTCAAATCAGCGCGGGTACCTATGTTAATTATAATAGTACTTTTGGTTGGCGGGTTTATCCAGGACTTGATCTAGGGTATACCTTCGCAAAGGACTGGAAAGTATATGTTAATACCGGTACAGGACAGCGGGTTCCATCTTTTACTGACTTATATTATGACACTCCGGGAAACGTTGGCAATGAAAATTTGCAGCCGGAAAATGCATGGTATGCAGAAGGAGGTTTTAAATATAATGATGGCCGGCTATGGATGAATGCAAGTTATTTCCATCGACAAGTGGATGACTTTATTGATTGGGTAAGAAATGATGTCCAACAGGCATGGAACTCTCAAAACTTCTTGCAAAACAAGGTTAACGGACTAAACTTTAGTGCGGATTACCACATTGCTAAAAATGAAAATTATGGCCTTTTAGCAGGCATAAGCTATACTTACTTGGATGCAAGCATTAATATAAAGAATGACCAATATACGTTTTCGAAATATGCTTTGGAAAGTTTAAAACATCAATTAATAGGTAAAGTGATAATAAACCACAAAGCTTTACACTTCACTTTAACTGAAAGATTTCAAGAAAGAGTGGGGAATAAAAGTTATTTCTTGACAGATGCGCGCTTGGCGTATCGTTACAAAAAGTATAGTATTTATACTGATGCAACCAATCTTTTTGATGCACAATACATTGAAGCAGCATCCGCTCCTATGCCTGGACGCTGGTTTAGCTTAGGGATAAAAGCGGGAATATAAAAAAGATATTACCAAGAATTAATTGAGGATTAGTTCTTGGTAATACGTTAAAGCCTCTTTTATTTTATCTTCCTCTAAGTGATGATTAAAACTGCAATGACCGATTTTGGTTAATAGTGAAAAACCAATCTTTCCGTTGGTATTTTTTTTATCGTTTTTCATGACTGAGAGTAACGCCGGAAAGCTTTCCGATTTCAATTCATAATCAGGGAATACATTTCTTATAAACTTCACGATTTGTTGTAGCTCTACCTCATTCAATCCATTATACTTGTGAGATAGGTAAGCCTCGCAAATCATTCCAATAGCGATGGCTTCGCCATGTAGAAGCGAATTTTCATCATTTTCCAAAGAATAGGTTTCCACAGCATGGCCAACAGTATGTCCGAAATTCAGAATCTTTCGCAATCCACTTTCTTTTGGATCTTGGCATACCACCTCATTTTTAATTTGAACAGATCGGTAGATGTTTTTCATATCAGGCCGATCAAAGTTAAATTCCTTAATATCCTGAAAATATGAAGCATCAAAAATAAAAGCGTGTTTCACCATTTCAGCAAAACCTGAAACCAATTGCCTTCTGCCTAAGGTTTGCAAAAACTCAATATCAATAAAAACAGCTTGGGGTTGAGTAAAGGTACCAATGATATTCTTGACAGAATCCAAATCAATTCCTGTTTTCCCACCTATCGAAGCATCTACTTGAGACAATAGAGTTGTAGGAATTTGAATAAAATCAATACCACGCTTATAAGTTGATGCAGCAAAACCACCCATATCCGTTACCACCCCCCCACCCAAATTGATCATTAAGCTATTTCGCTCTGCACCAAAATCCAAGAGCATTTTCCATATTCCGATACAAAAATCGATGTTCTTATTTTCCTCACCAGCACTCACTTCAATTAAATCGTAGGAAAAATTAGCAGGCAGATGTTCCAAAAAAAGTGGTAAACAATGTTCACCGGTGTTTTCATCGGTTAAAATGAAGACTTTAGAATATGTTCTTTCTTCTAATAGGATTTTAAGGCTTGCAAAATCATCCTCAAAATAAACTTGGTAGTCAATGCTTTGTATGGGCTTCATAAAAATTAAATAACAGTAATCACTTCACCATTAAACTCTATAACATGACCAGGCCGCACTTTAAATCGTCGTCGAAGCTCTACCTTTCCATTGCATTTCACCAAGCCTTCGTCTACAACCAATTGTGCTTCGCCACCACTCTCAACAAGGTTTAATGCCTTTAATAGGGAGATCAAGTGAATATACTCTTCTTGGGGTTTAAATTCAATCATAACCACAAAGGTACTTGATATGACTTGAAAAAGCTGTTTTATTTTTACATTTGCATAATGAAAACTACTAACCAAGTATCGGTACCTATGCCGAATAAATCTTTATCTTTCGAGAATACAGAAATTGCTTTTAAAGGGAAGAGCACTGCCGATTTAAATCGAGCATTTTGGCTTTTCAAATTAGTATCAAATAATCTATTGGTTAAAATAGGTACACCTATTACCAATTTGTCCATAAAAATTGGTCTGCCGATCCAAGGAATCATAAAAAATACAATTTTCAAACATTTCTGTGGAGGGGAGACCATAGAAGATTGCGAGACAACAATTCAGACTCTAACAAACAGCGGAGTTGGAACAATATTAGACTACTCAGTAGAGGGGGAAGAAACAGAAGACGTTTTTGATGCTACCTGTAAGGAAATATTAAAAACTGTAAACCGTGCCAAGGGAGATCCTAATATTCCATTTTCGGTTTTTAAGCCTACAGGCTTAGGAAGATTTGAATTGTTTGAAAAAATAAATGCAAAAGAAGTGTTAAACGAAGCGGAACAACAAGAATTTCAACGCATAAGAGAACGAATAGACCGTATCTGTGGCGCGAGTTACAACGCCGACATTTCACTTCTTATTGATGCTGAACACTCTTGGATTCAAGATACCATTGATGATATTGCGAGAGAAATGATGCAAAAATACAATCGCGAAAAACCCATCATCTATAATACTTATCAACTCTATCGTCACGACAAGTTAGCTTCCTTAAAAGCGGACTTTTATTATGCTCAAACAGCTGATTTTTATTTGGGAGCAAAATTAGTACGCGGTGCTTATATGGAGATAGAAAGAGAAAGAGCGCTAAAAATGGGATATCCATCCCCTATTCAGCCAACAAAAAAAGCTACGGACCAAGATTATAACGATGCTGTTCTTTTCTGCTTAATCCATCTTGATCGAGTTGCGATGATGGCTGGAACACACAATGAAGAAAGTTCACGGCTCCTAGTAAAAGAAATGGACAGAAGAAATATAGCTCATACAAATCCACACATTTACTTTGCCCAACTTTTGGGGATGAGCGATAACTTAAGTTTTAATCTATCTGCTTCAGGATACAATGTAGCGAAGTACATGCCTTATGGCCCTTTAAAGGCAGTAATGCCTTATTTATTCCGAAGAGCACAAGAAAACACCTCTGTAGCTGGCCAAACCGGACGAGAACTCTCATTGATTATTGAAGAGAAGAAAAGAAGAAAAAAAGCCTCACGCCTTTAGATTTATCTCCCAAGACAAACTTATTGTATATATTTTTTTTTAAACACATAGAAACATAGCCCTTAAGGAGCCCTTTCTGTCTTCTCAGCTTAAAAGCTGTGGTGCTATGTATCTATGTGGTTAATTTCTTTGTCATATTTGAGGACAAACTCATAGACCAAGCCTATCAATGAGTTTTGTCAATTCTTTGGGTTTATCAAAAAGGACGGTTCTTAGGCCAAGCTCGCTTGCGGTTTCAAGATGCTGAGGGCTATCATCAATAAATAAAGTTTCTTCTGGCACTAACCCTTGTTCGTCAATTACCCATTCAAATATATCCCTATTCGGCTTTCTCATCCCAATCAAATGAGAGTAATAGTCTTTCTCAAAAAAGATGCTGTTGCTCGCTATTTCATAATCTTCTTTCAGGTGTTTCAAAATACTTGAATAATGAATTTCGTTATTATTGCTTAATAAGAAAGTTCTGTATTTAGTTTTTAACCCTAATAAAAGCTCGTGGTTTCCTTTTGGAACCCCAATTAATAATGAATTCCAAGCCTTATTGATAGCTTCATCCGTTAAATTCTTTATCCCTGATAAATTGCGTACCCCTTCTCGAAATCCTCTACCATCTATTAATCCCATATCAAAGTGATCAAACAACCGACTTTGACCTGTATGAGCAAAAATAGAAGCCGTATCTTTGATTCCTAGATCAGCAAATTCTATTTTTAATTTCTCAAAGTCAAGCTCGAAGATTACGTTTCCGTAATCGAATATGATATTCTTTACTGCCATCATTTTTATTTAGTCTCAACCACAAATATGCTGAATTTATTTTTAAAGTCTATTTGTGGAATTAACGCATAATTATTCCATTTATTTAGAAAAGCAGTCATGAATTATATGAGTAAAAATTATCTGTCTGATAATCAAAGCATCTATTTTACATTTTAATTTCAATATCTTCATTCAAATATGTAAATTTGCAACGCAAAATCACACAGAATGATTTCCGCGCCTATAGCTCAGTTGGTTAGAGTAGAAGACTCATAATCTTTTGGTCCCTGGTTCGAGCCCAGGTGGGCGCACTGAAGTAGGACAAAAACAGCGTTTGCAGTGCGCTGACGCTGTTTTTTACTACATCAACTTAAGACTAAACTCGCTACATTATTGTTTGCACTCGCTTTAAAAACTGATTTAGCCTAAGTTCTCCAGATCACCTGGAAGCGCTAATAAAGGAATTTTAGTATGGTAACTCATTCTCTTGGCCATACTTGGATGAAACAATCTATCCAAAAATGTTTTTTTATGGGTAACCATTGTTAGCAGATCAAACTTATTTTGAGTGATATATTCGTATAAGGTGTCTTCAAAATCATCACCCAATAGCTCTTTTACAGAAAACTTCTCTACTTTATATCGTTCTTTAAGCATCTTTTCATAATTAAAAGCATTTTTGGTATGCTCAACAATTATTACTGCTTTATCTTCATTACTTGTAAATACAATAGCGTTTACATTGGCATTAAATAAATAAGCCAGCTCAAAGAGAAAGTCCAAGACTGGTGGCTCGTCTTCAAAATGATTTATCGCTAATAAAATTTCTTCTGGCTTTTTCCATTTATACTCACCCGGAATTGCCATAATAGGCACTTTGCTTTTGCCGATTATTGTGGCTGTTTCACTTCCAATCAACTTCTCTTTCAAACCAGTAGCACCCAAGGTACCCATTATTACTAAATCACAATCTAAGTCGTCTATTGTCTGGAGAATACCATCCGTTACATTACCTTCATACACGGATGTAGATATTGAAACTTCGTCTCTTTCAACCTTGATTTTAAGTTCGGAAAGCTTATCGTAGACCTCATCGAGCATAGATTGTCTATATTGTATATCAGCTCCAACTGTATCGGGATAAATGTAACCTGTCACATCAAATACATGAAGCACCGTAATATCTGCCATTAGAATTTTGGCAGCTTGGATGGCAAAATCAAGTGCACTAACAGCACAGGGCGAAAAATCTGTGGGCACAAGTATCCTTTTCATAAAATAAATCTTTAGAACAATTTCATAAAATGGCTATCATTCCATTTTATGTCTATCTCTAACAATGATCGTAAAAAACTGTTTTAAAGATCTACTTTTCTTTATCTTACAAATCTATCTTTTTGTAGAGTTAAGTTTAAGTAATGACTTCAAATACGTTTTAGCAAGTTGCTTTATTATAAATCGCCTCGGCAAGAACTTCATAAACCTATTCCCCGTTCTGTTTAACGTTCCGGGTATATAATTAAACTTTCTATATTTCAGCGCGTAGATCCCTTCTTTAGCGGCTTGGTTTACTGGCATTAACCATTTTTTTAAATCAGCGAACTTCTCCCCTTCCGTCATTTCAGTCGCAATTCCACCAGGTGCGTAAACCGTTAAAGAGAGTTTAGGGTTCTTTATTTCAAATGTCAGGGCGTTTACAAAGCTCATTATAAAGGCCTTTGTGCCAGAGTATACTGCTTGGTAAGGAACAGGAAAAAATGCCGCCATGCTAGAAACAATCATAATACCACCTTCTTTTTGCGTGGCTTCAAAGTGCTTAACTAATTTGCTTGTGATATGGACTACGCTTTTTACATTGGTTTGCAAGAGGTTATCGAATTCATTTTGAGAAAGATCAGCTTGTTCCCCAAAGTAAGTGATGCCTGCATTTAAAACTGCACAATATAGCTCTTGCCCTTTTATACTTTCATCAATTAATCGATCAACATCACTCGGTGACGACAGATCAGCTACAATAAGTTTTACCTTAACGCCGGCTTGTTGCTCTAGCTTTATTTTTAATTGATCAAGCCTTTCGGCACGTCGCGCGGCTATAATCAAATTAGCTTTATGAATATGTGCAAACTGATAAGCCATCTCGTAACCTAAACCGGAAGAAGCTCCGGTTATTAAAACCCATTTATCAGTAAAATTTAGTGCCTTCACATCCAAAGGTAATTAATTTTTGGAACCTCAACATATCTACTCATTCTAAGATTATAAATACGACTAAATAAATAATCGTTGTGACGTCGAAAGTATCCCTTCTGCTCCTAATTCAATTTAAGCCTGTGTCATAAAAACTCTCATACTTTCAAACTTTACAATAAACTATCTGTTTTAAAATGTAACAGGGTTCGGCTCATCCAATTTAAATAGCCCTAGTTAAACAATTTTTATTAATGCCTATTGATTTTTAAATATGAAGGTTAATACTCATTCCGTCTTCGATATAATGTCGCGTCTACGTGTTTACTTTCAGCATGACAACATTAATCGGGACAGCAATAAGAAAGAGCCTTTTCGGTCTGATCTTTTTAACTCTGATCAAATGGAGCTCCACGCCGAAGTGGTTGCGGAAGTGCATAAAATACAAAAAGGTCGTACTGCAGACAAATTACTAAGAAGATTAGATGAAAATGGAAAATTCTTATTAGAGGTAAGAAATTTACTAGTAGAGAACATTCAAAATGATCAACCTATTACTCCTGCTGCAGAATGGCTTCTTGATAACTTTTACCTTATTGAGGAGCAAATTGTTATTGCAAGAAAACATTTACCGAAAGGGTATAGTGAAGCATTACCGTATTTATCCGATGGCAATTCTGCCGGTATGCCAAGGGTTTACGATATCGTCTTGGAAATTATTTCTCATAGTGATGGCCGTGTAGACATAAAGAGTTTATCTAGTTTTATTGCATCCTATCAAAATCATAAAACACTTAGCCTCGGCGAATTATGGGCTATTCCCATTATGCTTAGACTGGCTGTGATAGAAAACTTGAGAAGAATATCTGAAAAGATTGCTTTAGATATGATTGATCATAATCTTGCAGATTATTGGGCTGATAAAATGCTGGAAACCGTTAAGGAAGACCCTGCTAATTTGGTCTTGACAATTGCGGATATGGCTCGATCCAAACCAATTTTAAACAGTCCATTTGTTGCAGGATTTATTCGAAAGCTACAAGGCAAAGGGCCGTCTTTATCATTACCAATTAATTGGATGGAGCAGCAACTGGCTAGAAGCGGCATTAGCAGTAATGACTTAGTTTGGCAAGAGAATCAGAAACAGGCCGCTGATCAAGTATCTGTTAGAAATAGTATATTTACTTTACGAATACTTGGGGTAACAGATTGGCGAGATTTTGTCGAGACGCTGTCAAGCGTGGAACAAGTTTTAAGAAAGGATAGTACTGCGACTTATCCTCAAATGGATTTCTTAACAAGAGATAGGTACAGACACGTAATAGAAACCATTGCTAAAACTAGTCCGCTATCCGAGACTGATGTTGCCCAATTGGTAGTGGATCAAGTCTTGGAAAATCAACGGCTTGGTAAGAAACCAGAGAGACGCAATCAAATCGGCTATTTTCTTATTGATAAAGGCCGTCGACAGATTGAACACGCTGCTAAAATGCGCTATTCAATAAGGCAGAAAGTGACTCGTTTTATTGATCACAGGCCCGTATTTATTTACCTCTTTTCAACGATTTTTTTAACTATTCTAGGAGCTGCTGTCTTATTTTATGTAGCTCTTCACTTTGGCTCATTCAACTGGAAATTATTGGCTTTAGTTGGTATCCTATCGGCTGCTGGCTCCGCGCAACTAGCTGTTTCATTTGTAAATTGGCTGGCTACTATCTGGGTTAGACCGCAGATTCTACCTAAAATGGATTTTTCAAAAGGGATACCAGGTAATTGCCGAACTTTAGTTACTATTCCCTGCATTCTTTCAAGCAAAAAAGATATTGAGGGACTAATCAAGGGCCTTGAAGTAAGGTACCTCGCAAATCGGGAAGCCAATTTGTATTTTAGTTTACTAACGGATTTTTCAGATGCAGAGTCTGAGTTTATGACAAAAGACTCTGCATACCTGAAGCTAGCCAGTGCTAAAATACTAGAATTGAATCAAAAATACCAGCAGCCGGATGAAAATGACAAATTCTTTCTTTTTCATCGTCCACGAAAATGGAATAAAAAAGAGGGGAAGTGGATGGGTTACGAGCGCAAGAGAGGTAAATTATCAGCTTTGAACAAATTATTGCGGGACGAAGGAGAGAATGAATTCTTCCATATTGTAGGAAACTATAAAGATTTAAGAGGAATTAAGTATATAATTACTTTAGATTCGGACACTCAACTTCCAAGAGAAGCTGCATGGAAAATAATTGCTACCATGGCTCATCCTTTAAATCGTGCAGTCTATGACCCTCAAAAAAGGCGAGTAACTGAAGGTTATGGTATTCTTCAACCAAGAATTGCCTCCCTCTTTCCAAAGGATAATACTTCTTTATATCTACGCATGCAAGGAGATATGAAGGGAGTTGACCCCTATACTAGGGCTTCTTCTGATGTATACCAAGATATTTTTGGAGAGGGCTCTTTTATTGGAAAAGGGATTTACGATATTGATGTATTTGAGCGTGCGGTGGGGCAAACTTTTCAAGATAACCGCATCTTGAGCCATGATTTATTAGAAGGCTGTTACGCTCGGTCTGGGCTAGTAAGCGATGTTCTATTATACGAACAAAATCCTTCTCAATATAAAGTTGATATTAGAAGGCATCAGCGCTGGATAAGAGGTGACTGGCAAATTGCTACTTGGATTTTGCCGTTTGTGCCTGATAGAGATGGCAATTATTATCGTAATCCAATTTCAACATTATCGAAATGGAAAATATTAGACAATCTTAGAAGAAGCTTACTTCCAATTTCATTGTTATTGATTTTACTATTAGGGTGGTCTATTTTACCCTATCCATGGTTTTGGACTTTGGCAGTTACCATCATCATCTTACTGCCTGTGATAGCTGCGGCAATTTTACAGCTTATTCGTAGGCCAGAAGAGTTAGATTTAAAGGCCCATGTATACGAAGTATGGTCTTCTTTAAGGGATGTGCTTCTTCAATTCATTTTTGGGTTGGCTGTTTTACCCTACGAAGCTTATCGTTTTACATCAGCTATTCTACGGACACATTGGCGATTGCTTATCAGTAAAAAGAAATTATTAGAGTGGGTATCATTCGAAACCTCGGCTCGTCGTGGTCAATATACGATTTGGTCAACCTATAGTTCAATGTGGATAGGTCCATTGCTAGCTATTGTTTGTATTTGCATCTTTCTATATAGCAATCATCCTGCATTTTATGTAGCCGCGCCGATCCTCGTACTGTGGGTATTGGCTCCAGCAATTGCTTGGCGTTTAAGCATCCCCGAAATTGAAGAAGTGCCGATGCTCACAGAATCGCAACGTTTATTTCTTCATAAGGCAGCACGTAGAACATGGTTCTATTTTGAACACTTTGTAAATGAAGGGGATAATTGGCTCCCTCCCGATAATTTTCAGGAGCATCCTGAACCTGTAATCGCACACCGCACCTCCCCCACCAATATGGGTATGTCCTTACTTGCTAACCTGGCTGCTTATGATTTCGGTTATATTCCAGCTAGCCAAATGATGAACAGAACCAATAATAGTCTTCAAACGATGTTAAAAATGGATCGCTTTCAGGGACATTTTTATAATTGGTATGACACTCGAACGCTTTCTACGCTATCTCCAAAGTATGTATCGACGGTTGACAGCGGGAACCTTCTTGGGAGTCTAATGATTTTACGTCAAGGGCTTCTTTCAATTCATGAAGATCCTGTATTTAATTTTCGTTCGTTCGAAGGCCTAGAAACAACTTTAGAAATTGTTAAAGAACTTACAGGCGGGCAAAAAAACGCAATGGTAGAAAGAATTCTAGCACTATTGAATGATATTATTCATGAAAAAAGCAATACCCTAAGTACGATAAAAAACAACTTAGACAATCTAATCCTCTTATGCAACGAATTGATACTCTGGGAAAGGAACAATGAGACACTTCTTGAAACCTGGACTACAAAGCTAAAGATACAAATAAAAAACGTTAGAGCAGACCTAAGTGAACAGGTTCCTTGGCTAGATCTATTGCCCGTTCCCGGAAAATTCATACAGCTACAGCTTTTGGATTACAATCTTTCACCGAAGGCTACACAAGATATGTTGGATGAAATCTTAAACTATATCGACTATTTTGAGCAACAGGCGAATGATGAAAAAGATCGAGTGTGGTTGAAGAATATGCGTCAACTGATAAGAAAAAGTGAGGACCATTACATTTCGACAGGTATTTTTATAAAGGAACTGGCTGAACATTGCGAGGAATTGAGTACCATCGACTACGATTTCCTTTTTGAGAAATCGACTAATCTGTTACGCATTGGATTTAATGTTGATGAACAAAGAAAAGACGAGAGTTATTATGATATGCTTGCTTCAGAAGCTAGATTAGGAATTTTTATTGGCATTGCTCAAGGGAAAATTCCACAAGAAAGCTGGTTTTCTTTAAGTCGATTATTAACGAGCTCTAGCGGAGGACCAATCTTACTTTCCTGGAGTGGATCTATGTTTGAATACTTGATGCCACAGTTGCTTATGCCTAGCTATGAAAGCACCCTTCTTGATCAAACTAATATCGCCACCGTAAAACGACAAATGGAATATGGCAAAATAAGAGGGGTACCTTGGGGTATTTCAGAATCAGGTTATAATAATGTCGACGCAAATTTAAATTATCAATACCGAGCGTTTGGAGTTCCCGGTTTGGGATTGAAGCGGGGGCTTGAGGACGATCTTGTAATTGCACCGTATGCGACCATGCTGGCTCTTATGGTATCTCCAGGGAAGGCTGCTTCAAATTTACAGCTTTTATCCCTTGAAGGATTCGAAGGGGACTTTGGTTTTTATGAGGCTATTGACTATACGCCAAGTCGCCTACCAAGAGGAAGCTCTCATGTTGTTATTAACTCCTATATGACCCATCACCAAGGGATGAGCCTATTATCGATGGCCTATGTTCTTCTGAACAAACCTATGCAACGAAGATTTGTATTAGAACTTCGATTTCAAGCTACCTTATTGTTGCTTCAAGAACGAGTGCCGAAAATCTCTATCTTCTATGCCCATACCTCTGATATTAGTGAGGTTCATCCTGTTATATCAGATGTACAGGTAAGGAGTATAAAAACACCAAATACAATAATGCCTGAAGTACAACTTCTAAGCAACGGTCGTTATCAAGTGATGATTACAAATTCTGGAGGGGGTTATAGTCACTGGAAAGGCCTTTCCATAACACGTTGGAGGGAAGATTCAACCCTAGATAATTACGGTATATTTTGCTATATAAAAGATGTGGACAGTGGCAACTTCTGGTCAAACACCTATCATCCAACACTTCACCCTCCAACAACTTATGAAGCTATTTTTTCTCAGGGTCATATTGAGTTTCGCCGACAGGACTATGGCATCATTACCAAAACGGAAATTGTTGTTTCTCCAGAAGATGATATCGAGATGAGAAAAATCAGGATTACCAACCGGACTCAATCCATAAAGATTTTGGAAATTACTAGCTATTCAGAAATCGTTATGGCAAGCCAGGCCTCCGATGAATCACATCCGGCTTTCAGCAACCTTTTTGTGCAAACGGAAATCATTCACAAGTATAATGCTATTTTCGCTACACGGAGACCACGTTCAGTAAACGAGATTTCTCCTCATTTGTTCCATTTAATGGATGTTCACGGCGCTTCCATTGAGAATATTTCCTATGAAACAGACCGCAAGCAATTTATTGGCAGGGGTAGAACCTTGACTCACCCGCAAGCCATGAACGAAGAGTTATCTGGCAGTGAGGGTTCTGTTTTAGATCCTATCATCGCCATTCGATACCGCATCGGTATACGGCCAAACCAAACGGCGACCGTTGATTTGGTCTTCGGGATAAGCGATACAAAAGAATCTGCAGAAGCATTGATGCATAAATATAGGGATCGAAATCTCAAAAAACGAGCATTTGAGTTGTCATGGACACATAGTCAGGTTCTTTTACGACAAATCAAGGCAACAGAGGCAGACGCGCAGTTGTTTGGAAAATTAGCTTCTTCTATTATTTATGCAAATTCAAACTTGCGGGCAGAGCCTAACATAATCAACTCTAACTTTCGAGGCCAATCTGGTCTTTGGAGTCATTCAGTTTCAGGGGACTTACCAATTGTTTTATTGCAAATATATAATTCAGAAAGCATTGACCTTGTAAGAAACATGATTCAGGCGCATGCTTACTGGCAACTTAAGGGCTTGGCAGTTGACTTAGTAATATGGAACGAGGACCACGGTGCCTATCGCCACGAATTGCAAGATCAAATAGTGGGTTTGATTTCTTCGGAAGCGGTTACCCGTTTAATGCAAAATAAACCTGGCAGTATATATGTAAAATCGTCCGACCAAATCTCTACTGAAGACCGAGTGCTATTTGAAAGTGTAGCTCGCGTAATTCTCGATGATAAAGGAGGAACTTTATCCGAACAAATTGGTAGGCATCACCCAGAAAAAATAATACCTCCACTGCTAGAACTTCATCCTATTACCCCCTTTTATGATGACATTCAATTAACACTACCTGGGGATCTTCTGTTTTTTAATGGAACTGGAGGTTTTACTGCAGATGGTAAAGAATATAAAATTAGCATTAATAAAGGCGCAACCACACCTGCACCTTGGGTCAACGTGATTGCCAATCCTTATTTTGGATCTGTACTTTCTGAAAGTGGATCCGCTTATACTTGGGCTTTAAATGCGCACGAATATCGAATCACACCTTGGAGTAATGATCCTGTGAGTGACGTTGGGGGCGAAGCTTTCTATTTACGAGATGAAGAAACGGGCGAATTTTGGTCCACTTCCCCTTTTCCGGCACCAGGGGAATCTAATTATATTACTTCCCATGGATTTGGATATAGCAATTATCAATATATCGAAAAGGGTGTCCATTCAAAAATGAATATATTTGTCGACATTGAGTGGCCAGTGAAATTCATTGTTTTAGAAATAGAAAATAGATCAGGGCGAACTCGAAAATTCTCTGCGACAGGATTTTTAGAAATTATCTTGGGGGATGTTCGTTCAAAAACAAATATGCATATCCTTTCGGAATATGATAATAAAAATGAGGCTCTGTTATTTCGAAATAGATATAATCCTGCTTTTGCTGAACGCGTTTCATTTTTCAAAGTAGTTGGCGGAACCAATCTAACTTTCACAACTGATCGATCTGAATTCATCGGTCGAAATCGAAATCTACTAAATCCTCAAGCGTTGAATAGAAAAAGGCTTTCAGGTAGAGTAGGTCCAGGTATGGACACTTGTGCAGCTTTGCAAGTAGACTTCGATTTATTGGATGGCGAAAAAAAAGAAATAATTTTCCAAATTGGGAATGAATCTACCAATCTCTCTGTGAAAAACTTAATAGAAAAGTTCAATAATCCTAAAAGTGTCAAAAATTCCTTTAAAGAGGTAACTAGCTATTGGAATAATATTTTAAATGCTGTTCAAGTGACAACTCCAGATCAGTCCTTAAACGTTTTGGCTAATGGTTGGCTAACCTATCAGACCATTGCTTCGAGACTGTTTGCTAGAAGTGGTTTTTATCAATCTGGAGGCGCATTTGGCTTTCGAGATCAGCTTCAAGATGTGCTCTCATTGATGTATACTCAACCTGAACTGGCTCGTGAACAAATACTTTTAAATGCGTCTCGACAGTTTATAGAGGGTGATGTACAGCATTGGTGGCATCCTCCAGAGGGTAGGGGCGTTCGTACACATTGTTCAGACGATTTGCTCTGGCTGCCTTTTGCTGTTTCTAAGTACTTAAAAGCAACTGGGGACATGGAGATATTAGACGAATCGATAGGCTATTTAGAGTCTAGGCTGTTACATGAGGGAGAAGACTCACTTTATGATCTTCCGGTTTGTGGAAACGTAAAAGGCAGTCTTTACGACCATTGTGTGCGCGCGATAAATCATAGTCTTCATTTTGGCAAGTACGGGATCCCTCTAATTGGCTCTGGCGATTGGAATGACGGCATGGATCAAGTTGGTAATAAAGGATTTGGAGAAAGTGTATGGCTTGGATTTTTCTTATACGAGATCCTTATTGATTTTGCGAAGGTCGCCAAAAGATATGGTGATGCCGTTTATGCAAATTCTTGTGAAAAAGAAGCAAAGACTTTACAATCAAACATCGAAACCTGGGCATGGGATGGCGAATGGTATAAGCGTGCTTGGTTTGATGATGGTACCCCATTAGGTTCTAAAGAAAATGAGGAATGCAAGATTGACGCTATTTCTCAAAGTTGGTCGGTTTTATCTTCAGCTGCTTCTCCAGAGAGAAGAAACAAGGCGATGGACTCTTTAAATAAATATTTGGTAAACAGGGACATAAAGATAATTCAGTTGCTTAAACCGCCATTTGATACTTCTGAGTTAAACCCTGGATACATTAAAGGCTATGTACCTGGCGTACGAGAAAACGGGGGGCAATATTCTCATGCAGCGATATGGACATTGATGGCTTTTGCTGCTTTAAGAGATCGTGAAAAAGTTTATGAACTCTTTAGTATGATCCAGCCTATCAATCATTCTTTAGATGTGGAAGCCGCACAAACTTATAAAGTGGAACCTTACGTTATGGCGGCAGATGTCTATGCAAATAAATCACACCGAGGGAGGGGCGGGTGGACCTGGTATACCGGATCCGCAGGCTGGATGTACCAGTTTATTTTAAATTCTATGATAGGCTTGGAATTGCTGGTTGATAGATTGAAGTTCGTCCCATGTTTTCCATTGAATTGGCAATCTGTATCTATCGACTATCGCTATAAGACTTCGACTTACAAAATTACTCTTTATCAAAAAACTGACGCTATTGAGTCCTGGTGTAAAGTGGATGGAATTCAAAAAAATGGGGATACGATCCAGCTTATTGATGATGGTCAAGAACACAGCGTAGAAGTAAGCATTGGGATAAATACGAATATTTAGCCATCCTGTAGACTTCGTCAAATTTCGCAAGGCGATCCCTATTACCAAGTACCTAATTTCTTAATCACTTTGAGCACTATATTTCTGCTCGTACCTTTCAAAAAGTTGTTTGTGCAAATTATTTAGGTCGACATCTTTCCCCAAGATAAACGCATGTTTTACATCGTTTCCAATCATATCCAAAGCATCACCCTTTGAAACAAATAGATTAGCATCTTTTCCCACCTCTAAACTGCCCGTTTCAGCATCGATTCCTAAAATTTTCGCTGTATTAAGAGTGATATAAGATAAAGCTTCTTCTTTAGTTAAACCATGTGCGACCGCTGTTCCTGCCATAAAAGGCAAATTACGTTGTTGCCAAAAGCCTTCGATGGCATAGGCGGCCAAAATACCTGCATCAAGTAGAAGTTTTGCCTGCTTATAAGGCAAATTTACATCATCACCTTCGCGACTCGGTAAAGCATGTGCGTCTCTAATTAGCACGGGCACATTATTATCTTTTAATATAGAAGTTACTAAATGTGCATCTCTACCACCTACAATTACGGGTATAATGCCTAATGACTTAAAGGTATTTATGGCGCTAATTATGTTATTCTCTTCATCTACATGTACAAATATCTTTTTGCTACCATCTTCAAGGCCTTTAAAGGCATCAAAACGAGCATTCGTAATTCCCTTACTTTCTAAGTCAGCGTAGGATTTCGCTTGAGAAATAAAACTTATCAATTCATTCACTTGTTTTTGAATCACTTCTTTTTGCTTCTCAATTGAAGCAAGGGGCGAAAATCTAGAAACTCGGAGTTCAGGCCAATTGATATGGATACCATCATCTATTTTGTAAACAGCATCTTCCCAATTCCATGCATCTAACTGGACGACTGACGACTGCCCTGAGATCAATCCACTTTGAGGAGCAATCTGGGCAAGTAAAACACCATTAGATCGAAGCGTATTAATTACTTTCGAATCTGTGTTATATGCCGCAATTGTTCTAATATGAGAGTTATTATCCCCTACTTCGGCAAAATCTAACGTTGCTTTTACAGAGGAAAACTCGACCAAACCTAGGTTCGTATTTGCAGCAATAAAACCCGGGTATACATGCATTCCAGTAGCATCGATAGTCCCTCCGGTACTATTTGAGGCAGAGCCTATATAGGTAATTTTGCCTTCTGAAAAGGTAATTGTTCCTTTTTCTATCACTTGTCCGTTGCCAACGTGAATAGTCGCTCCGACAATAGAAATCTTTTTATTTTGCGCCTTTGCAGGATAAATTGTTGGTTGTGCCATCAAGTTTACTGAAGCTAATAAAAGTAGTATAAGGAATATATTCTTTTTTATATTATTCATGATCTAAAATCTTAATTAATTTATAAAATAACCAAGCCATGCTTCTTCCATCGTTTCGCAGTTCAAGAGGATGCTTTGTCTGGAAACCGCTAGTTGGATAACATTCCCTTGCCCTTTTGATTCAAGAGATTTTTGGATAAGTCTAGCACGTTCTGCTTCTAGCTCTTGTCGGCGAATTTTATCCTCATCGATATCCCAATACTTTACTCCGTCCACATATGTTTTTTCTGCCTTGGCATAAATTGAAAGAGGGTTATTATTCCATATTACGATGTCCGCGTCTTTGCCGACTTTTATACTTCCCACGCGATCGTCAATATGCAACATTTTCGCAGGATTTAGAGTCACCATCTTAAAGGCATCTTCTTCACTGATTCCTCCGTATTTTACTATTTTAGCAGCTTCTTGATTTAAGCGCCGCGCCATTTCCGCATCATCTGAATTAATAGCAGTTACTACACCTTGGCTATGCATTAAATAAGCATTATAAGGAATGGCTTCTGCGACCTCCATTTTATAAGCCCACCAATCTGCAAAGGTTGAACCTGCAATTCCGCGCTCGGCCATCTTATCGGCCAATTTATAACCTTCAAGGATATGAGTAAAAGTATTCACTTTAAATCCCATTTTATCCGCTACATTTATTAACATGTTTATTTCGGATTGAACATAAGAGTGAGAGGTAATAAAACGCTTCTCATCTAGGATCTCCACTAATGCATCGAGCTCTAAATCTCTTCTTACCAAATTCCCCTTTATGTTTTTGGCGGCCTTATATTCCTTTGCACGTGTAAACGCATCAACAAAGACTTGCTCTACTCCCATTCTGGTTTGTGGGAAGCGTGACCCTCCAGCATCTCCCCAATTGCTTTGTTTCACGTTCTCTCCTAATGCGAATTTTATAAAACCATCATTACCTCCAAACTTAAGTTCTTCGGGAGTTTTCCCCCAGCGAAGTTTGATCAATTGAGCTTGTCCGCCAATAGCATTAGCAGAACCATGTAAAAGATGCGAGGTAGTTACGCCCCCCGCTAGTTGTCTATAAATATTTATATCTTCTGAATTTACAACATCGCCCATTCTAACTTCAGAGGTCACTGATTGAGAGCCCTCGTTAACGCCTTGAAGCGCAATATGTGAGTGTTCATCAATAATTCCCGGTGTTAAATGCTTGCCAGTGGCATCAATTATTTTTGCCGATTCGGAAGAAAGTCCTTTTCCTATTGCCTTGATTTTCCCATTTTCTATTAAAAGATCTGTTTCGGTAATAATACCTTCTTTCTCATTAGTCCAAATCGTGGCGTTCTTGATCAATACAGTTTCTGCTTTGGGAGCAACTTCATATCCATAAGAAACAAAAGGATAAATTATATTACCTATTGAGACTTCTTTCTTCGTGTTTTCCTTTTTAGTATTCTCGGTATATGCATTAGTAAAACTAGCCGTCCAATCGCTAGAAACGCCGTTCGGTTTTACTAACTCTCCTTTGAGTTGTAATGGCTTTTGTGAAGAAACGTATGCACTTATTCTTGTACTACCATCGCTACCTTTGGGATTAAAACTGAGGCTCAAAAGATGTCCATTTTTAGAGAACGTAACTTTTATTTTGCTTGTATCGTTTTGTGCATTTATCGTTACCTCATAAGCTCCTTGTTTTCCGCCAATGATTAACTTAGTATCTCCAAATCCAGCAATGTGGGTTTTATATTCCCCTCTTATATCCATTTCATCTATAGCGTTTGCAATAAACCTATTTCCTTGTACCCAATTCTCATAAATTATAGTTTCCCTTTTAAAGAGGGGTGCAGAAGTGATGATAAAATTGGCAAGCTTTCCCTTTTCTAAGCTTCCAACTATATCGGCAACGCCTAAAAACTTTGCTGGGGTAATAGTCAATGCCTTTAAAGCATCTTCTTCAGCTAGCCCATGATCAATTGCCTTTTGAATATTTGGCCAGAAGTCACTCGACTTTTCTAAGCCGTACATTGTTATTGAAAATGGGATTCCTGCTTTTGCGATTGCACCAGGATTAGTGGGTGCCATTTCCCAATGTTTAAGTTGCGAAAGGCTCACGTTTCTTGCGGCAGATGGGTCTTCAACATCATAAGTTTTTGGAAAGTTTAAAGGAACGATTAATTTAGAGCCTGTAGCCTTCACTTCGTTCAGTCGTTGATATTCGTTACCAGAAGATTTAATAATAAAAGATTTATTAAATTCCTTGGCAATATTATTTACTCTAAAAATGTCTAAAACGTCACTCACTTCAAAAATCTGAGGTAGATTTTGAAGACGATTAAATTCTTTTAATGAAATATTATATTCTTCAGTTTGATTTGCATACCAGTCGGAGTCGTAATACGTTTGCCGCAAAAGTGCAATGCTACCCATTAATGAACTTGGGTAACTATTTAAAGATGTACCCTTATTAAAGGAATACTGTGCGGCAGATTCATGTAGAATAATTGCTTCATTTTCGTGTGTGGTATTTAACGTTGCAACCAAGGAACTACCCCTAGCAATACCATCGTTAACTAAAGATTGTACAGTTCCAAAACCGAGTTTTTTCAATTCATCTGCTTTGCTTTCATTAATAGAAAAAGTATGTTGGGCTTGAATTTCAGGCCGAATAGCTTCGTTCCAGTTATAAGCGCCTTTTTTGGTAGAAAGCATGACTTGTTGTGAACGCCCCATTCCATGGCTTGGAGTAGCTGTAACTGGAAGTCCGTATGTGCTAAAAGCATCGATAAAAGAAGGATAAAGGTATTTACCTTCAAGATCGATAATTAAATAACCTTGGGGAATTGTCAAATTTTGTCCTACTGCTTCTATTTGTTGCCCTTTTATAAGCAATGTTCCTTGGTTAATAGTTTTTGTTGGACTAACCACAACTGTTGCGTTTATTAAAGCGTAAAGCTGAGGCCGTATATCATGTGAACCATTTACCGGAAAGGTCTTTTGGGCTTTTACTTGAACAAGTATAAACAAGAAAAAAATAAAGAGTAGCGTTTTCTTCATGGTTGTTTTATTAAAATATTTTATTTAATAATAAATAAATTTTTAACTGTGATTCAAATATAAACCTAAATTATACCGTTTCCAAAAACTAAAATCATTGTATACATTATTGTTGGTTTAACTTCTTTTGCTGTCTCGAACTTTCATCCATTAGGAATTTATTTTAATTTTCGCTATCTTTGTAATCTTTAAGAAGATAGCACCCAATTTTATTCATGATATTATATTCGATAATAAGAAAAATCTCTCAGCCTCCCGACTTCTCTACTCGATATTTCATCTAGGTATTAATATTACCCTTCTAACTTTACTCTAACTATTTCATTAGTTCTATTCGAACTAATACTCTTAGAGTAATTCAATTAGTAAACAAACTAATTTCTCTTGCTAAAACCGAATTCAATTCGTTGATTGATTTTGGCATTAACATTTGCTCATTTAGACATGAGCGATTAAAATAATTTAAAATGAACCATCGTTCTTTGATAATTAATTCCACTATGTGGAGGCTTACTACGATGGCTTCGTTGTCATAAATAATAAATAATGAAGAATACACGTATAGGAATTATTGGAGCAGGCCCCAGTGGTCTTGCGCAATTAAGGGCCTTTGAAGCCTTGGAAAAAAAAGGAATAGATATTCCCGAAATCATTTGTTTTGAAAAGCAAGCCGACTGGGGCGGTATGTGGAATTACACTTGGAGAACTGGTGTTGGACAATATGGCGAACCAATTCACGGCAGCATGTATCGCTATTTATGGTCCAATGGTCCAAAGGAAGCATTAGAATTTGCAGACTATTCTTTTGATGAGCATTTTGGGCAAAGCATCTCTTCCTACCCTCCAAGGTCAGTATTGTTTGACTACATCCAAGGAAGAGTCAAAAAAAGCGATGTTCGTAAACATATACGCTTTAATACCACTACCCGTTGGGTAGATTATGATGAAAATACAAAGCAATTCACGGTAATCCTAGACGATTTAAAAAACAACAAGACTTATTCTGAAGTTTTCGATTATCTAGTAGTAGCTAGCGGCCATTTCTCTACGCCCAACATGCCTTATTTTAAGGGTATTGAGGATTTTCCGGGAGTAATTATGCACGCTCACGATTTTAGGGGCGCAGACCAATTTGTCAATAAGGATGTCTTGTTAGTCGGTAGCAGTTATTCTGCAGAAGATATTGGTGTGCAATGTTATAAACATGGTTCAAAATCGGTTACACTGAGTTATAGGAGTAACCCTATTGGACTGGAGTGGCCAAAAGGAATTAAAGAGGTTCCCTTATTAACCCATTTTGACGGTGAAATTGCCCATTTTAATAATGGCACCAGCGAACGTTTCGACGCCGTTGTGATGTGTACTGGCTATCAACATAAATTCCCGTTTTTACCTGATGAGCTGAGATTGAAAACGAATAACTGCTTATATCCAGATGATTTATATAAAGGTATAGTCTTCAATAATCGCCCGAATTTGATATATTTAGGTATGCAGGACCAATATTATACATTTAATATGTTTGATGCTCAAGCATGGTTGGCTCGCGATTATATGATGGGCAATTATTCCATACCGACAAAGAAAGAAAGAAATAGAGATATTATAAAATGGCTAAATATGGATTCTAAGTCAACAACAGCAGATGATGATGTAGATTTCCAAACTGCCTATATCAAGGATTTGATTTCGTTGTCCGATTATCCAGAATTTAATATTGAAGATGTCGCCATCATGTTCAAAACATGGCTAAAAGATAAAGAGGATGATATCTTAAGATATAGAGATAAAACATTTACTTCAGTTATGACGGGTACAACTGCGGCAATGCACCATACCACTTGGCTAGATGAAATGGATGATAGTTTTGAGCGATTCATCGGGGAAGAAAACAATGAAAACGCCTTAGATGCCTCTTTATTAGAAGAATCTGCGTTGTCCGAAACAGTTTAACTATTTTTAAAAGCATAGTTTTTGCAGTACCCTCAGAAAGTGTACTTTTTGGGGGCACTGCAATCTCGTTTACTCCTTTTTTGTTAATTGAGAGGGAGTGATGGAATTAGCTTTTGCTGTTATTTGCTAAGAAATTCTCCACAAAGACATCATCATTCAAATCGGGATAAGCTGTGTAAACTCGATCGATCTCCTCCATTTGACCTGGGGATAGCTCTTCGTTAGGATTCAGGCACCATCTTCCTTCCAGTAATCCTTGGCGACGAAGAATTTCATGAATGCCAGGTATGCAACCGTGGAAACTGTTAGCTGGATCAAATATAGCAGCATTTACATCCGTTATAGCGATTCCCTTGGTTAATAACTCGTCAAGCTTTTTGTCATCACCCTTTACTTTGCAGGCTTTAATCTCTGCCATTAATTTGACGACTTTATGAGTCCATACTGCCCAGTGGCCCAAAAGGCCTCCTACAAAGCCTTTTTCAATAACCTCTCCGTTGACTTCAAAACGATAGGTGGTCAATAAATCCGCTATAATATTATCATCATTGCCAGTATACATAGAGATCGAATCTCTTCGAGAGGAATTAACGACCGCTCGCATTACATCAAGTGTTTGATAACGATTAAAAGAGGCTGCCTTTATTGCTTTCACATTCTCTATTTCAGCAAATTTAAGCCAGAAATCATAACTAAATATTCTTCCTCCCACTGAAGGTTGCAAATAAAACCCAAACACTGGAATAATTTCTGCAATTGCTCTTGTGCGATCTAATATTTCTTCTTCACTCCAACCCGTTAGCCCGCCCATGCTAAGTAAACCCATGTCATAGCCATATTGGACAGCCAAATTTGCCTCACGTTGAGCTTGTTCGGTTGGACCGCAAATTCCTGCAATTTTCAAAAAGGGACGACTCAGTTTGGCTTTGTCTATTTCTAGGGCTGCCAGTTCAAGAACTTTTTCAAATAGGTTGACTTCAGGGTCTCGAATTTCAAACTGTGTGGAATGTACCGCTATTGCGATTCCACCAGCGCCACTTTCCATATAATATCGAGTCAACTGCCGCTGTCTTTCTTCATCAAGTTTACGTCGTAAATTTAAAGCAAGCGGATGTGCAGGGATTACGGTTCCTGCTTTTAACAACTTTTCTAGTTCTGGATTCAATTGTTTTCTATTCATTAAAACTTCCCTTCTCTTTCTTGAAAATGTGTCGCCTTGCCAAAAACGGATCCGCCATTTTTTATCCATAAAACCGTGATGTCAATAATTTCACGTAAGCTGACCTTTGGATAACCAAATAATTTATGGGCCTCGGATGCATTGCTTAATAAAGCGGTTGGCTGACTTTCATTAATAAACTTAGGTTCTTTATCAAACAAAACACCAAACTGTTTTGCTAGCCATTTTACCGATAGCGTTTCAGGTCCGGTGACGTTTAATAATTTTGCTGGAGATTCACAGTGTAGCAAGGATCGTATCGCGATTTCATTTGCATCACCTTGCCAAATTACGTTTACATTGCCCGTACTTAAATCTATTTCTCTCCCTTCGTTAACTGATTTGGCAATTTCCAATACTACGCCGTATCGGAAATCTACCGCATAGTTTAAACGATAAATTAACGTTGGCGTATTGTTTTTTTTCGAAAAGTACTGAAAGATTCTCTCTCTTCCCAAACAGGATTGACCATATTCACCCACAGGTGAGGGGGACGATTCCTCAGATAATCCTCCAGAACTCAGTGGACTGAAAGGATAGACATTGCCACTTGAGAAGGCAACAATATTGGAATTTCTATAATGCTCTGCAACTCTTCCAGGGAGGTAGGCATTCATTGCCCAGGTAAAAGGTTCGTTCCCGGAGGAACCAAACTTATGCCCAGCAAGATAAATCACATTCTCTGAACTTGGAAGACTCTTTAAATCGTCTTCGTTTAATAAATCAGTTGCGATGGTTTCAATACCATCCCGCATAAGGCTTTCCTTGAGGCCTTTATCCGAAAATCTCGACACGCCAATAACCTTCTTATTTAGTCCCGCCAGATCGATCGCCTGCTTAGCCAGTCTTGCCATACTAGGTCCCATTTTCCCACCAACTCCAAGCAGCAAGATGTCCCCTTTAATATTAACAATATCATTTAAAAGCTTATCAGAAGGCTTTAATAATTCACTTTCTAAAGATTGTAATATATCCATATTTACTTTTTTATCTCTATTGTTTTTAACTATTTCAGGAACATATCGTATACATTATATACCGCTAGTACAAGCAATAATAATAAACCCAATGCACCAATTATTTTTGTTGAAAATCCATTTACATATTTTCCCATAATTGTTTCTTTGCTGGCTATGGAATATAAAACAAACCCTATGAAAGGCACTAGAAAAATAGTGATACTTTGCGCAAAAACAATTAATTCCAGAGGTAATTTGCCAAATATAATGGCGATTATAGCTCCACATACCATTACCAAGCCTATTAACACTCTTGTTAATTTAGAACTGAGATTACTTCCATAACCGAGCGCATCACTTAATAAGGTGCCCCCTAAGGTAGCGTTTCCAACAAGGGAAGAAAATGAAGCACCAAAAAGCCCCGCCAAAAACATATCAGCAGCATAGACTCCGAAAAGCGGTTCTAACGCTTTAGCCATATCAGAGGCGCTATTGACGGGTATTCCATTAGGCTTTAAAACTGCAGCGGCACAAATCATTACTACGAGGCTCATTATCCCTAAAAGCAAAATTCCTGTTAGGCTTCCATGTTCTGCTTTCTTACTAGTATCTTCTGGCACAGGACTTAATTTTCTTCTTTCCTGAACTAAATAAGCTTGATAGAAAGCACCGACAATGGAAAAACAAGAAGCCATAAAAGCAATAACCAGTCCTTCAGACCCTTGCGGAATAGTAGGTACAAATCCGCTTATAATCCCTCCTATTTCAGGCTTTGCGTAAAACAAAGTTGTCACAAAAGAGAAAAGCATGATGCCTACCAACAAAATCATAAGGCGTTCTAAGATTTTGTAAAATCCTCTGAAGAAAAGGAGTGAAATCCCTAATATATTGAACACTAGGATCCAGACTACAGTTGGTGTATTAGTAGCTTCCGCTATTGCAATGCCAACACCGACAGAATTCCCGGCCTGAAAGGAAGTAGCCACTAAAAAAATACCTACACCGATAAGCACGGCCACTCTTTTACTCCATTTATTACGAATCAATGTCAACAAAGATTGATGACTTGCGAGTCCAATCCTTTCTCCCATATTGGTGAATACAGCCATAAATAAAATTGCAACTACAACGATCCATGATAGGGAATATCCATAAACGGCTCCCATCTTTGAAGTAATAGTTATTTTACTTGGTCCGAACACTAAAGCTGCAGTAATGATACCGGGGCCAAGAGTTAGTAGCCAGCGGGCAAATGGAGTTTTCAGTAACTTTTTCGTCATATGGTTTTGTTGATATCTTCAATAATACCTAAATTAGGGATTGCTTTTAAACACAAAAGCTCTAAAGTAGAAAAATTCACCCGTGAAAAAAAGACATTTCTCAGCAAACGATAAAATAGTTAAAAGTCTGTGTAGTTAGCTCAACATGCTATATAAATAAAAGAGTTGTTGTCAATCAAAATTAGACAACAACTCTTAGCTACCCTTTAAAATGACTAAAAGGGTTTAATATCCAGAATTTTGAGGTAACAGATTTTCGTTCCTCAATATCTCCACAGAAGGAATAGGCCATATTTTTTTGTTTACATCTGTTATTCCTAGTACTTCTCCTATCCTATTTGTTCGCACCAAATCAAACCACGAATGACCTTCGTAAGCTAATTCAAGTCTACGATCTTTATAAATTTGCGTTCTAAATGCAGCTATAGTAGGAACATCTACAAGCGTTAAAGATTTCAATCCAGCACGTAAACGTACTTGATTTAATAAGTCTAGCGCGACAGTGTTTGGATACGACATCTCAGCCTCGGCCTCAGCCTTCGATAAAATCACTTCAGCCAAACGGAATACGATAATGTTATCATCTCCCCCAGCCCTTCTTGTATATTTTTTCACATATTCTTCCTTATCAGCAAATCCGAAAGTGGCTGTTTTACGCAAATCACTTTCTTCATATGCACTTAAAATATCTGGATTAACTTGCAATTGTCTAACCCCTCCTAACGAGCCCGGAAGAAAAATGTTGGCAAGTCCGTTTGTGCTCTGGTTATTATATTGAAGTTCCCAAATAGATTCTTCGGCATTTTTGTCTTGAAATAAAGCAGCATAAGTATTACTATTAAGTGATTTTTTGCTTGCAATTATATCATTGGCAGCTGCTATGGCTTCGCTATGTTTACCGATAAACAAATAAATACGTACAGCTAGAGCCTGCGCTGCCGTACGAGTCACCCTACCTTTAGTTTCAATGGCCGAACTATAAGCAATAGGAAGATCCTTTAAGGCAATCGCTAAATCTGAAAAAATACGGGTATACACAAGATTTACCTCATCCCGTGATACTTTTAAACTTTGAAGATCAGGCGATGTAGTCGGCTCAACTATAAGTGGCACTTTTCCAAAATATCTTACAAGATTAAAGTAAGCAAAAGCTCGTAGCATATGTGCTTCAGCCAAAATTCCAGCTTTTTCAGCATCGCTAAATGCCATATCCTGGATATTAGGCACACGATTAATTATTACATTGACTCGATTAATAAGAAGATAGTTTTGTGACCATAGCTGATTATAATATCCATTATCGTCAAAAAAAAGCTTATTATTTATTTGCTCAAATTGTCTATTTAAAGCGTTTCCAACTACATTTTTAGTAGGTAATTCCGCCATTAGTATGTAATTGACTCCCGCACTAAGCGTCGCATTATAGGCTCCCATTATGGCGCCAACCGCATCGCTTCGTTTGAGAAATAATTGTTCATTTGATATAGAATCAATAGGCTCTTGCTCTATTACGTTACATGAACCAATCAGTATCAAGAGTAAAAAGTATATAATTTTCTTTGTATTCATGATCAGAAGTTTAAATTAATACCAAAGGTGTAGGACTTTATTTGAGGATATGCATTCATATCGAAACCTAATTGGGAATCATTTCCAAATGAATTTACCTCAGGATCAAATCCCGTATACTTGGTAAAAGTGAATAGATTTTGCCCTGAAACATACAACCTAACGTTCTTGACTCCATTGTTTTCTAGGAATGGCGACTTGACATTGTAACCCAAGGTAATTGCCTTTATCTTAAGGAAAGATCCGTCCTCAAGCACCCGATCAGATACAGAACCATTTCTAGTAGGATCTCCCCAAGCCGCTCGATGAAGCCATGTTTCATCACCTGGTTTTTTCCAGCGTTCGCTCGACCGAGTAAATGAATTGAACCATGTGTGCATTCTACCATAAGAATATTCAGCGTGATTAAATATTTGGTTTCCATAACTGAAATGCATAAATACATTTAAATCAAAAGATTTAAATGTGAAATTATTTGTCATGCCACCAATATATTTCGGCTGTGCACTACCAAGCACTTGATTATCGGTACTAGTAGAAGCGAACGGAATATTACCTTCGCCATCAACATCCACAAAATCGTAATTTCCTGTTTCTTTATTAACGCCAAGGATTTTCCAACCATGAAACGTACCTAATGGATATCCTTCTTTTAATATTGAAGCATAGCCATTAAAGCCCAAAGGTCGATCTCCATCTGGAAGACTAGTTACTTTATTTCTGTTGAATGAAATATTGAAGTCGGTTCTCCATTTAAAATCGTCTTTATTCATATTAAATGAACCGATTTGTAATTCAAGGCCTTTATTTTGTACATTTCCCACGTTTTGGATAGAACTAGTAAAACCTGAGGAGGTTGGAAGCAATACTTCCAATAGTAGGCCTTTTGTGTTTTTTATATAATAATCGGTAGTAATATTTAGACGACCATTAAGAAGGCTCCAGTCAAAACCGAAATTTGTTTGTTCGGTAGCCTCCCACGCTAGGTCAGGATTTTCAAGTTGTGTTTGTGCTAAACCACTTTTGTTGATGTAGTTAAATCCACCTCTTGATAAACCTCGCGAAGTAAAATTCCCAATTTCCTGATTTCCGGTACGTCCCCAACTAACACGGAATTTTAAATCTTCCATCCATTTGCTCTCTTCCAAAAATAAATTTCGACCGATGTTATAAGATGCCGATAAAGAAGGGAAAGCTCCGTATTTATTGTTTTTACTAAAACGTGAAGAACCATCATACCTAAAGCTTGCAGCGATATTCAATTTATTATCAAAATTGTAGTTTAAACGGCTAAAATAGGATTGCAAACCCCAGCTACCTCCAGTTGAACTTGAATTACGAATAGAAGCCGATTCTAGTGTCGAAATGGACTCGGTAGCGAAGTTTGTTCCTGATGCTGTGGTGCGTCTCATCTGAGACACCTGAGCCGAATAACCTAATAATGCGTTTATTCTATGTTTGTCAGTGAACGAATGAATTAAGTTTAATGTATTTTCATTTATCCAGCCAAGATCATGAGTAAAACCATTTGTTCCAGATCCGTTGGTACGACGGCCTTCAGCGGTTAATTCATTTGGGGGTATGAATAATACTTCCTCAAGATTCAAATAATCCATACCTATCGATGATCGTAAGGTAAGCCCGGAAATAATATCCAAACTAAGAAATGCATTTCCAATAATTCTATTATTATTTGCGTAATTGGTGATTTCCTGAGCCATTAAAAGAGGGTTGTTACTTGTCGCAATATATGGATCGATTGCATTTAATGTACCGTCCGCATTGTAAAGTGGTACAGCAGGAGATTTTATAATGGCAGCTGATACAATTCCTGTATTTCCACCTTCATCAATTCGATCAGTTTTGGAGCGTGCCATGCTTAAGCTAAGCCCCGATTTAATTTTACTATTGATACGCTGATCGATATTGATCCGCATATTTCCACGAGTGAAACCGCTGCCGATGACTACTCCAGTCTGATCATAATAATTACCAGAAATCATATACTGTGTTCTTTCAGTCCCTCCGGACAATGACAAATCATAATTGTGAACTCCAGCATTGCGAAAAATAACATCCTGCCAATCTGTACTGCCTAATGCTGCTGGGTTTTCAAAATAGGGCTGCATACCAACGTTTGTTCGTGCTTCATTTACCAATGTTCCCCATCCTGGACCATCCAAAAGTGATAACCTTTTAGTTTCCTTTTGAAGACCTACGTAAGAGTTAAAACTAATTCTCGGTGCACCAATTTGTCCTCTTTTGGTCGTGATTAGAATAACCCCATTTGATGCTCTCGAACCATAAATTGCAGCGGAAGCAGCATCTTTAAGAACTTCAATAGATTCGATATCATTAGGACTAATACTGGATAATGGATTTCCAGCGACTGCACCTCCAGAAACACCATCATAGTTACTTGTGTTTACAGGAACTCCATCAATCACATACAACGGATCGTTACCTCCTGTAATGGAACTGGCTCCTCTTATTCTTACAGTCGATCTTCCTCCTGGTGTTCCCGAGTTTTGAGTTACCGTTACGCCACTTAATCTACCTTGAAGCACTTGTTCGGGACCGGTAATTGGCAGATCTGCAATTCGAGCATTTTTTACTGAAAGTGATCCTATAGCAGAAGAAATATCCCTTTTGCTTTGTGTACCATAACCCACGATTACTACCTCATCTAAATCTGACACATCCACTGTTAGTACAACGTTTACCGTAATAGTTTTGGAAACTGTAACCTCCTTGGTGGTAAATCCCACAAAACTAAAAACCAAAACCGCATTGTCACTATCTATTATTATTGAATACTTGCCGTCTCTATCGGTTGTTGTGCCCTGAGATGTGCCCTTCACCTTTACACTAACGCCTGTCAGGTCCATTCCGTTTTCGTCAGTAACTATTCCGGTAATGACCCTCTGTTGAAGGCTTTCATTCTTTAAAATAAGGCTACGTTCAGCTTTATTCTTATTATCGTTTAACTTTATTATAACAGTGTTGTCCTTAAGGCTGTATGTTAAAGGTTGTTCATTAAAAGAAATCTCTAAAATCTCTCTTAATTCCTTTTGCTTAACATTCAGGCTAACAAGCCCTGCATTTTTGAGCTGACTCTCTGTGTAAAGGAAATCCACATTGGTTTGCTCTTTCAGCAACTTAAACACTTCTTTTAACGACCCTTTTTGAATTTTAATATCTGCTTTTTGTGCGAGTACATTACTCGCGTTTGCAGAGAAAGTAAAAATCAAACTCATCAATAACATTATTTTAAACATAATAAGCTGCTTTAAATAGCGTCTCCAAAGAAAGCCTGGAGAGCTTAACGTAAAATTTTCATACATTTGTACTTGGTTTTAAAAATGAATAATAACGTTTACTAAACCCTAAAATGTTCTTTGAACATCTTCAAAAGCCTAAAGTGCCGCAAACACTTAAGGCTTTTGTTTTCTGTAATAGTCTAATGCATAAGTATCACACTCCTTTCTATTCTGTTGATTTTTACATCGACCAATTGTTCTAGATAATTTAACAACTCGTCTAAACTTTTATCTCTTGAAAAAGTTCCACCCAGTTTTTCTACTCTCTTCGCTTTACCAACAATTTGATAGTCGATATCATACCAACGTGAGATCTCATTCATTACTTCTTCTAGACTCTGGTAATCAAAAGTAAAATATCCCTTTTTCCAAGAAGCAATTGTATTAAGATCTACATGACGTTTTTGAATTTCCATGCTTTCAGCCGATAGATAGGCTTGTTGTCCAGGAATAAGTCGTATATTTTCTTTCGCCTTATTGTAAACCTCTACACTTCCTTCTACTAAAGTAGTAAAGGACTCAGATGCACCCTCATAAGCAGAAACATTAAATTCTGTACCTGTAACTAGAATCTCCATCTTTCCACTTTCAACAATAAAAGGTTGATTTACATTTTTAGCTACGTCAAAATAGGCTTCTCCAAATAGTTTCACTTTTCTTTCCTTACCTACGAATCGTGTGGGAAAAATTAGTTTTGTTTCCGAATTTAGCCACACTCTCGTTCCATCCGAAAGAGTAATCTGATATTGACCTCCACGAGGAACAAAAAGTGTATTTTCAACTACCCGATGCGAGGAAATAGATTCTGAGGCGTTGTAATGAATTAAACCTCCGGCCTCCTTTGTAATTTCAACATTATCCAATTGGCTTAACAAGCCTTCTTCACGATCATCCAAATAAATTACTTCTCCGTTTCCCATCTTCAAGGATGCTGCTTTTGTTCCTGGCACAACGGATTTCGTTAAATCGAGATCTATACTTTGCTTATTTTCAGTGATAAACCAAAACCCAAACGCTAAGCCTACTATTAGCATTGCTGCAATCGTTCTTTTATAGCCATGGATACTTCTTTTACTTGGTTTCGATAAGGTTCTGACTATTTCATCGTCGATATTGTCGAAAATTTCCTGTTGAATTTCTTTTTTATGATTGTCGTCTTTCCAACTCCAATCACTAAATTCGGAACGTGAATCCAACCATTTCTCCACCCATGCATTTTCTTCATGACTGCTCGTACCTTTCAAATATTTTTCAATAAGAGCAACAATTCTCTTTCTATTCATAATTTATATTTACTGTGATAGCCGCTATGCTCTGTCAAAAGAATGGCCCTTTGTATAAAGAGTCTTTTTTTTTCTTTAGGGGGTAAGTGTCTTTAATAAATGATTGAAACAATCATTTATTAAAGACAGGGAAACGAATCCAAGACTGCAATCTTATATGGAAAAAAGGAATAGGATTATGCCTTGGAGCTTTGATAAAGTATGACGTAAATACTTTAAAGAATATTGTATTTGCTTTTTAACCGTTTGGTCACTGACTTCCATTAACAGCGCTATTTCCTTATTTGACAAGCCCTCTTCTCTACTTCTTTTATAGGTCTGTCGCATCCTGTCTGGCATTTTAGCTACTTGAATTTCAACAAAAAGTGCCAATTCATCTTTAATTAATTGATCGAGTGCACTAGGCTCGTGATCTCTTAGAAAAGATATAAAATCGTCTAGTAATTCCGTTTTGTGTTTGCTGTCGCGTAGATAACGTAGTGCTCTATTTCTTGCAATTGTCAATGAGTAAGCTTTAAAAGACTCTACGTGATTTAATTTACCTTGTAAATTCCAAATCGTCAAAAACGTATCCTGAACAATATCTTTGGATTCGTTTTCATTATTGACGATTCTCTGAACGTATATAAAAATATTCTCCCAATATCGACTATAAAAAACACTAAAAGCTTGGTAATTCCCTGCATTCAATTTTTCCAATAAGTCTTTCTCGTCCAGATTCATCATAAGTAAAAATCATATTTACTGACAATACGTATAACTATTCTTAAACATAGGGAAAAATATTATTAAATACTAATATTATTACATAATATAGATTATTTTATTAATTACAGGTCGCTTGGAAGTTAATGGATTATTCTAATATCAATATTAAATCATCTGTACTCACCAGATCACCACGTTTCAATATTAAATCCTTTACAATACCTTCTTTGTTAGCGGTAATGGTCGTTTCCATTTTCATCGCTTCAATGATGAACAAGGGTTGATTTTTTTTAACTTCTTGGTCGACTTCGACAAATACATTAGATAATAAACCTTGAAGTGGAGATCCGATATGATTTTTGTTATTTTTATCCACCTTTCTATTTTCTATATGCGTTATCGCTATAGTTTTATCGTGTACTTCTAAGTTTCTTGTTTGTCCATTTAATTTAAAGAAAACAATACGAATTCCTTTATCATCCGCCGGACCGATTGACATCAATCTAATAAGCAATGTTTTACCAGGAGATATCTCAATACTGGTCTCATCGCCGAGTTGCATTGCATAGAAAAAGTTAACAGTAGGCACAACAGACAGATCCCCATATTCCCGAAACATCTTTATTGCATCTTCAGCTATTTTCGGATAAAATTTATAGGAAAGATAGGAAGAAAAGGGTAGATCATCCCCGTACTTATTCTTAAAATCCGCATATTCTGCTTGAAGGTCCAAAGGAGCTAAATGTTTATTTGGTCGATCAGTCAAAGGCTTTTTTCCTTTCAATATTAACTTTTGAAGATTCTCTGGGAAACCGCCTTCAGGTTGTCCGATTTCTCCCATAAAGAAAGACACCACGGACTGAGGAAAATCAATTTGATCTCCTTTTGTAAATATATCCTCTTTGGTAATTTTATTAGCAACCATAAATTGGGCAAGATCTCCCACTACTTTAGAGCTGGGCGTCACTTTTATGATATCTCCAAAAAGCTCGTTTACTTCAGCATACCGCTCTTTTATTTCGTTAAACTGATCTCCTAATCCGAGGGCAATAGCTTGGGGCTTTAAGTTGGAGTATTGTCCACCGGGAATTTCGTGTTTGAAAACTTCTGCAGAACTTGTCTGCAATCCCGATTCAAAAACATAGTAATTATTGCGTACACTTGCCCAATAATCACTGTATTCCTCAAGCGATCTACTATCATACGGATTTTCACGCTCTTGAAAGCGCATCATTTCTACCAAGGCATTCAAACTAGGTTGAGACGTAAGTCCAGATAAAGACCCAATTGCACAATCGACTACATCTACTCCTGCTTCAATCGCTTTCATGTATGTTGCCGTCTGCAAAGAAGAAGTATCATGCGTATGCAAATGAATAGGAATACTAACTGTATCCTTCAATGCACTGATTAGCTCTGTTGCCGCATAAGGCTTCAAAAGACCCGCCATATCTTTTACCCCTAAAATATGAGCACCAGCATTCTCGAGATCTTTCGCCATCCGTATATAATACTTCAAATCATATTTTGAACGTTTTGGATCAAGAATATCTCCAGTATAACAAAATGAACCTTCCGCAATTCCTTTGGTGTTTTTACGAATCATCTCTATACAAGGCGCAATATTTTCCATCCAGTTCAAAGAATCAAAAACACGGAAGACATCAACTCCTTTTTCCCAACTTGTTTCAACAAATGATTGAATCAAATTATCGGGATAGGCAGAATACCCTACTCCATTTGTACCTCGAATAAGCATTTGAATTAAAATATTAGGAATAGATTTTCTCAACTTCTCAAGTCTACTCCACGGATCTTCATGGAGGAATCTTAAACAAACATCAAATGTTGCCCCACCCCAAGCCTCCATACTGAATGTTTGAGGATGATTTTTAGCAAAACCCTCCGCTACTTTCAATATGTCATAAGTACGCATACGCGTTGCTAACAACGATTGATGTGCATCCCTAAACGTTGTATCCGTATAATAAATAGGCTTTTCGTCGTTCAGCCACTGGCAAAATCCTTCAGGACCTAGTTCTGTTAATTTATCCTTAGTTCCTTTTGGATAGGCTGCATCATTGTCATAAGTAGGAACGACCGGATTCACAATCCTTTTGGTTAGATCCACATTTTTAACATCTGGGTTCCCATTCACAGCTACTTCTCCTAAAAAAGACAGTATTCTGGTTCCTCGATCTAAACGAGCACTAATTTGAAATAATTCAGGGTGGTCTTGAATGAAATTAACAGTTGCTTTACCAGAAATAAAAACAGGGTGATTAATTAAATTCTCAAGAAACTGTATATTATTCTTCACGCCTCTGATCCTGAATTCACGTAAAGCGCGATTCATCTTTCGTCCTGCGTCGGCTAAGCTTGGACCCGAGGTACTAACTTTCACCAGCATAGAATCAAAGAAAGGACTGATCTTCATCCCGGCATAAGTACTTCCCTCGTCCAATCGCACTCCAAATCCAGCAGCATTCCTATACGTAATTAATGTACCATAGTCTGGCTTAAAGTCATCAAATGGATCTTCAGTTGTTATTCGGCATTGTATCGCAAAACCATTTTTCATGACCTTTTCTTGATCCCCTAATCCAATTTCAGGAGAATCTAATCGATATCCATCTGCAATATAGATTTGTGTTTTAATCAAATCGATTCCAGTAATTATTTCCGTAATAGTGTGTTCTACTTGAATTCGAGGATTAACTTCTATGAAGTAAATCCGCTCTCCTTCATCTACCAAAAACTCAACTGTACCAACATTATTATAATTAACTTCTTTCACAATCCTGATCGCATAATCATATAATTTATTCCGTGTGACTTCTTGTAAATTTAAAGATGGTGCAATTTCTACCACCTTTTGAAAGCGTCTTTGTACAGAACAGTCACGTTCATGTAGATGCACTATATTCTTATCGTTATCCGCAACAATTTGTATTTCAATATGTCGAGGTCTTTCTATGTATTTCTCCAAAAACACTGTTGCATCGCCAAAAGCATTTTTAGCTTCGCTGCTTGCCTCAGGAAAAGACCTTCGAACTTCATCTTCGGTTCTAACGATACGCATCCCTCTTCCACCGCCTCCAGCTGCGGCTTTTAGAATCAGAGGGTAACCAATACGATTCGCCTCCAAAACCGCATCATTTGCATTTGCCAGATCAATTTCACTACTTTCTATTATAGGAACAGCCACGCTACGTGCCACATTTTTCGCAGTAACTTTATCACCCAAAGCCAACATCACCTCTGGGCGAGGACCAATAAAAATAATATTATTTTCCGCACATTCTTTAGCAAACAAAGCATTCTCCGCTAAAAAGCCATAACCTGGATGAATAGCATCCGCCCCACAAGACTTAGCTATCTTGACTATCGTTTTGATATCTAAATAGGGTTTTAATGGGTTGTTTTCTTCACCAATCTGATAAGCTTCATCAGCTTTATAGCGGTGTAGAGAATATCGATCCTCAAAAGTATAAACAGCAACAGTACGAATATTCAATTCATTACAGGCTCGACTTATTCGTATAGAAATTTCGCCGCGATTGGCAATTAAGACTTTTTTGATGTTCATATTTCAGAGGATTTACATCTAAATAGCATTGACTACAAGACATATATAGATAAATTACATTATCGTATTCATCAACAAAGAAAACAATTCATTGCACCCTTAACACAAGCCTAACTACCGATTTGTTTTTTACTTGGATGTGTATTTGTACATTCAATTATTTCCACGCATTTCTTAAGAATGCCAACCAATTTTTATAGAAAATCTTGTCGATATCGTCATCACTATATCCTCTTTGTTTTAATGGATTTTCTAAATTCTGCAAATCACTTATCGTATCCAGATTGAAAGGCGATTGCTCTTTCCCAAAAGCACCATCTAAATCACTGCCTATCGCAATATGATCCGTATTTCCGGCAAGCTGACAGATATGATCAAAATGATCGATAATCAATTCCATGTATACATTTCGCTGCTTTGGATCATCAATCCCTCTCACCCAATTATTAACCAACATCCAAGTATCAAATGCGCCGCCGATAACTGCCCCTCGTTCAATTAGTACTTTTATCTGATCATCCGTCAATTGTCGCTGATGCTTCACATGTTTCCGACAATTATGATGGCTTGCCCAAATGGGACCTTTATACATATCGGTCGCTTCCTTGAAGCCTTTGTCGGTCAAATGGGTAATGTCTAAGATCATACCTAGAGCATCCATTTCCTTCAATAGATCCTTACCCATAGTAGTTAGCCCTCCTTCTTCACCTGTACCCGGCGCATAGCGACCAGGTCCGTAGTGCGCAGGTCCACAAACACGAAGTCCACTAGAATAGGCCTTCTCCAAATAATTGACATTTACCAATGAATCTGCACCTTCCAAACTAAGGATATAGCCGACAGGTTTAGACGAATTATCTTTTCCCTCATCGAGCCAAAGTTTTATATGTTCATTTAACGCTGTTCCGTCGGTGATTTGAACCATCTCTCCTTGCTCTTCCATCGCATTGTACCAAGCCAATTGTCCTTGACTGATTCCCCAAGCAATTTCTGGAGAATTCCATCCAGGCAAAGTGCTATCAGGTTCAACATAACGGGCAATTTGAGTAGCCACTACCAAACCGATGTTCCCTTCTCGTAGTTGAGGTAGAGAAACCGTCCCTTTTCCACGGTCGAGCTTATCATTCATTCCCATTTCACGGTCGCGAATAGAATAAACCGACTGTCTTAAATCTCTATTCCATTCGATAGCATTCATTGCAAGATCTAAATGTGCATCGATTATGAACCTTTTCCTTTTCATAATTTCTAAGCCCGAGCCTCTTGTTGCTTTTTCATTTTAGTCTTCACAACATCCGCAGGATACTTCAAAGCCAGTCTTCTAATTTCATAACTAAATTCCTCAAAAGTCTCCTCCCACATTTTAGCTTCTTCTGGTGTATATTCATAAAATCCTTGTGCATTAGCTGTTCCTCTTCCTCCTTCAGAAACTACCTTTTTCATCAAATTCGGAATCTGGGTATCATTACTTAAAGTAGGTAATAAGTCTTTCATCACATTATGATAAGCCGGTACACCAGTCAAATCCATCCAGCGGAATACACCTACTAAAGTCATCCAATACCCTGCATTATTCCGACAAGCACGATCTACATCTTCAACTGAAGCATAGCCATTTTCTACTAGCGAAAAAGCTTCACGGTACATAGCATACATCAACCGATTCGTGATAAATCCTCGAATATCCTTACGCACCAAGGTGGGTTCCTTTCCCCATAAATGGGAAAGCTCATATAGCCATTCTGCAAGCCTAAACTCACTTTGATTGCCACAAATAATCTCTAAAAATCGTGTGGTATGTGAAGGTTCCGCCCAATGTAAACCAAGAAAGCGGGTTGGACATTTACTTTCTGCTTGTAAAATGCTAATCGGAATAGCGGAAGTATTACTTGTAATCACGGCATCATGAGCAACTTGCTGTTCTATTTTGGCATATACTATTTTCTTTATTTCAATATCTTCCAATGTGCACTCTACAATAAGTTGAGATTGGGCTAATTCAGCATAATCCTCAGTAATAATTAGATTAGGCAAAAACTGTTGGAAGTCTATATCAGTCAATCCTTCTGAAAAAGATTTTTTTAGATGAGCAACAATTCTTTTCTCAGCCGTCAACATATCAGATGGGATAGGTGCGATAGCTACAACACGATGGCCTGCCATCAATAAGCATGTAGCAATGCTGCATCCCATCAATCCTAAGCCGACTACAGCAACCGGGATCTCTTCGGGTCTTAGTTTTGAGTGATTCATAAATATTTTATTTCGTTATTTTCTATTTAGGTAATTTAACAACCGCATCCACTTCTACTTTTATGCTGTGTCCCATGATTGATTGAACGGTCGTTCTAGCGGGCCTAACTCCTTTAAAATAACCCGAATACACTTCATTAAATCGATCAAAGTCCTCTATATGTCTTAAATGAACCGTACACTTTACTACATCATCCAAAGTTGCACCTGCCGCCTCGCAAAGTCTTTTGATATTATGCATCGTCAAATGAGTTTCTTCTTCAATGGTTCCGAGTTTGAATTTATTCTCAGAAAAATCAATCGCTGCTTGCCCGCTAACATAAAGCCATCCATCTATTTCTACTGCTGCCGAATAAGCACCTGTCGAAAAACTAAAGTCTTTTTTATCTGGGTGTACTATTTCCTTTTTCATTATGTTACTTTTTAAAGTGAATAATCATGTGAAAATTTCATTATGCATAGACATGACTAGCTAAACTCATCATTATTCGATTTATTGTTTATAACTTTACTATCTCGCCAGTTTTTACTGATTCATCACAAGCAAAAGCAATTTTCAGACTATTTACTGCATCTTCCATATGATCCGTCAAATCAATATTTTCTAGAATAGATCGATAAAAATAACGTTGTTGCCTATTGCAAAGTTCTTGATGATCTGGTTCATCTTTTAAATCAATCCAAGTATCTTCTTTTGCAAATTTTTCCGATACATCTAGGGCTGCATGGTGTACGAGTAAAGATTCTGTTTTAGTATGTGATTCGATAGAATCCGATTTTCCTTCTCCTCCTGCATTTTTCGCTACTATAGAAACTGCGCCTTTTGGCCCAATCACGTCTTTCACAAAAAACGCCGTTTCACTCATCATGGGGCCCCAGCCTGCCTCATACCAACCTACAGATCCATCTTCAAAACGAATTTGTAACTGACCATAATTATAGTTACCCTCTGGAATATCTTCTGTTAATCGTGCTCCAATCGCTGAAACTTGGACAGGTTTAGAACGAGTCATTTGACACATCACATCAATATAATGAACGCCACAATCCACAATTGGACTTAAGCTTTTCATTAGGTTTCGGTGTACGGTCCACATTTTACCATCGCTCTGCTGATTAAGATTCATTCTCATTACCAAGGGCTTTCCTAAGCCATGGCTGAATTCAATGAACTTTTCCCAAGAAGGGTGATGTCGCAAAATATAGCCTACAATTAGTTTTTTATTCGCTTTTTTTGCCGCTTCAACAGTCCGCTTTGCACCTTCAACAGAATCTGCAATAGGTTTTTCTACAAATACATGACAACCTTTTTCAAAGGCTTTTATCGCATATTCTTCATGCGTATCAGGATAAGTAGAAATACAAACCGCATCCGGATTGGTTTCCTCCAATGCGTTTTCATAATTATCAAATAATGGATAAGCATTTCCTAGTCTCTCATTCAATATTTCTTTGCTTTTTCCTGAAGAAACTAGTCCACAAATCTCAAACTCTTCTTTCATTGAATGGTAAGCCAAAGCATGGGAACTTCCCATATTTCCACAACCCACCACCAGCACTTTCATTTTTATTGTTTTTTTATCCATTTTTTTCATTTACTAAGCTAATTCGCCTCAATTCCTCTTATCCGCCAATAACCTTCTAAACTTTAGGTTCCCATCCTTTTTGATATTCACGTTTCCAGTACTTCATTGCCTCATTATTATTCAATATCCTTCCGTTTTTGGGATCGATGTCTAAAGCACTTCCCGTTCTTTGTGCAATATTCCCTAGCTGAACCAATAAGGTACTTTGATGTCCTCCTACGATATCGGAACTTAATTTTTGACCATCCTTGATAGCGCTGAAAAAGTTCTGTATATGATAAGAATCAAGTGCTTGCGATGGATTCATCAAATTGCCTTCGATAAAGGCGGTTTCATTTTTGACATCTTTCACTACCTTTCCTTTGATATCAAATACCTTATAAGCATTTCCTCCATCGATTTGCAAGGAACCATTTTCACCATAAAAAACTACCCCTACTGTAGAACCTTCGCTATTTAAACCATTGCAGCTACGCCCTTCCCAAACTATCGAAGAGTCGTTTCCAAATTCAATACCGATTGTTTGCGTATCAGGTGTTTCCCAATCGTCTTTATAACGATACCTTCCTCCCGAAGAAGTCACTTTAGTAGGATATTCCACTTGCAATCCCCATCTCGCAATATCAACAAAGTGGGTTCCGTTATTAAGTGCTTCACCCGTTCCCCAATGCCAAAACCAGTGCCAGTTATAATGCAAAATATTGTCTTTATAAGCTACACGCGGGGCAGGACCTTGCCATAAATCGAAATTTAACCACGAAGGTACCGCAGCTTCTTTACCAATTCCGATCGATGGCCTATTATTCGAATACCAGGTTCTTGCAAAATAAGGTCTTCCAATCGCGCCATTGTGTAAGTCCTTAATGCCTGCAACAACATTTGGCCATGACCTCCTTTGGTTCCCCATCTGAATTACATTTTTGTATTTCTCGGCGGCCTGCATCAACAGTTCTCCCTCGTGTGGATTATGACTACAAGGTTTTTCCAAATACACATGTTTTCCAGCCTGAGAAGCAAGAATTGCTGCCGGAGCATGCCAATGGTCCGGTGCGGCAATAACTAGAGCATCAAGATTCTTATCTTCCAATGCTTTTCTGAAGTCTGGCGCTGCTTTCGGTTTCTTATTTTGTATTTTTTCCACACTTGCTATACACTTTTCTGCAGCTCGTGTATCGACATCGGAAATATAGGTTACTTCACAATTCTTTTGTAATGCAAAATTTTCGGCTAATGCCAGTCCTCTAGAATTAACCCCCATTACGCCGGTCCTTATTCTATCGTTCGCACCTAAAATATTTGCATAGCTTTTTGCACTAAACCCGGGCAAAACACCGCCAAAAGAAACCGCAGCTGCCCCTACCATTACTTTCTTTAAAAAATCTCGTCTATTGTCTTCCATAATTCTACTTTTTTGACTTAAATTTTTCCTTATTAATTAACTCTACTATACTTACTGGACTTCCTCCATTTTTCTTGCTTTCATCGGCTGCTACCGCAAATGCAACCACTTCAATGGTTTCTTCCGGAGATACAGGAGCTACACCTGTATCAAAGAAATTTATGATTTGCACCAACAAAGGGTCGTAACCGTCAAAGGGTCCTAAAGTACTGTTCCCCTTCTCTCCAAAAACGGTTCCTCCATAAGCGGAACTTCCATTTCTGGTTCCTCTAAAGGTACCGATTCTTCCATCATTCCAAATACCGACAACGACGTCAGTATCCGCAGAATGACTTCTAGAAACACTTACACACCCCTTCCCCATAACGGTAAATAAGGTTTCAATTCCATGAATCCCATACCAAAGCAAATCTGGATGTGTGCTTTCTAATGCAGCAGGACTATAGGTATCTGCGCCTAAAACTCTTCCAACCTTCCCATTAACAACCTCTTGGGCAGTCGCCATATATCGAAGAGAAGAAGTAGAGAAAACGGGAACATTGTACTGTTTTGAAGCTTCAAAAATAGCAATGGTATCGGATAATGAACCTGCTATTGGCTTATCAATAAATACTCTTTTTCCAGCCTTAAAAACTGGTAAAACCTGCTCAAGATGAACGCGCCCATCATTGCTTTCCAGTAAGATCACATCAACCCTTTTTAGAAGTTCATCGATGGACGAAACAATCTCAACGCCAAGTTTCTGGATATCCTCAATATAACCAGGAACACGTTTCAAGGACGATTCGATATCTTTACTTCCTTGTGGATAAGCAGCAACCACCTTATATCCTTTGTACTGCGGTCCAGAATCAGTTGCATTCAAAGTTTTCGCGAATGCAATACTGTGAGAGGTATCTAAGCCTATAATTCCAACTCGCTTTCCAGCAAGTTTCATTTCATTTCCAAACAGGTTAGTGAAACTTCCGCTCAACCCTACGCCTAAACCTGTAATAGCTGAAGTCCGGATAAAATCTCTTCTAGTAAAATTGTTTTTCATTGTATTATTGTTAATGAGTGATTGTTTTTATTTTGGCATTAATGAGCTCGTTACACTCGCTTTGTTTAAAAGTGGCAAATGAAGCAAGCATGAGTAATAATACTCATACCTCTAAGTTAATTATTTATTTGGATTATAAACAGCCTAAAAATTTTCCTTTCATTTTATTGATCGCTCTCATATAAGGAAGAGCCCTCAACATTAAATATCTGGAATGATAAAATTTTATGTCCTATATTCGATTTTTTCAAAATCGAGTATTCTATGGTGTTCACATCTTAGACAAAATGAATAGTGGAAATACTAGTCACGTGTGAGATGAGATAATAGATTTAATAAGGGATTCTTTGTATCTCCTATTAATCTATTATCTCTTTTTTTATTTCGAAGATCTTATTTGCATCCACGCATGATCCAAATGTTTATTATGTTCCTTAAAAGAGCTAAGGTTACTTAGATGGCCAACCTGGGTTTTGGGTTAGAGCTGGATTTAAAACCAACTCTGAAATCGGGACGGAATTAAGATAATCCCGATTAAGTATAAACCCATAACCGTTAGGCATTGCTCTCTGAAATGGATCTAAGAACCCATTTTCATCCACTGGGAAGGGATTCGTTGCTAACTGAGAAGCTTTAAAACCCTTTGGCCGTTTACCTACAATTAGCTCATCTGCTGCAGCCCAACGTGCAATATCATTCCATCTATACCCTTCGCAGGCCAATTCTACACGCCTTTCTCGTCTAATCTCGTTAATAACGGGAGAAAGTGTTGGAAAGTCCCAATTTGGATCCGTGACAATATTATCGATCCGCAAATTAGGCATCCCAACTCTTTTTCTTAATTTATTAATTGATATATCTAAATCATTTTGGTTAATTATACCTAACTCTGCTTTAGCTTCCGCATAGTTTAATAACGCTTCTGCGTATCGGTAAATTATACCGGGAGATTCCTCGTACTGTTGCACATGATTATTCATATCAGGATTATACCCTTTGATGTTGATATAGCCTGCCGGAGAGTTATGAGCAGCATTTGCATTGAGATTATTGTACACTTTGCTCCAATATTCAATGGTACCATCTTTCTGAATCCGCCACACTCTATCATCGGTAGCTATATTCTGAAAAAAACGAGGATCTCTATTTTTCATTTCATCGTTGAGAGATTCATGCCCTGCGAAAAATGGACTGACACTTATTGGAAGTCCATCGTTACACAAATACGAATCGGCAAGCTCTTTCGTAATAGAGTTATCATTAGGAAATTCCATCCTGTGATTTCTATCATTCGTAAAACTATTGCTTCCTCTTGAGAGATCGTTATTATACTCTCGCCAAAACATTACTTCCGGATTGTTTGAGTAATCCTGAAAAGCAAATAGGTCATAATAATCGTTCAGCGGATCCCCTTTAGTATATAAGTCATACGGCCCCGACTCCATCAGCTCGAGAGCTGCTTCTGCCGCTTTTCGGAAATATTTATCTGGATCCGATCCTTGCACACCAAATTCAGTACCAGCATGGTACTTTTGCCAGCTACCCTCATAAAGTGCCACCCTGCTCTGTATTAACAGGGCGATCCATTTGTTTACACGGCCTTGGCCCTTCGTCTTATCTTGCTGCAAATACATTACTGCTGAATCTAATGCCAAAATAATATTGGAAGCAATCAAATCACGCGAGTCCCTCGGATCATACAACTCTGGAGAGTCGGTCCCCAATTCGCGATCAACCCATTGAATGTCCCCATACTGCTGAAGCATCGTATAATAAGATAGCGCTCTAAAAAAGTAGGCTTCTCCAAGATATTGTTGATATTCCTTCAATGCATAACGATCTTCAATTTTTTTATAATTGTCAAAAAAATAGTTAACGCGCCTAATCCAACCAAAGCCAATACTCCCACTTGTCGTTACGACACGTGTACCTTGCATGTGAGTATTTACATTGCTACCCACTTGGTTATCACTATTAAAATCAGCACCGTGATTAGGGTACTTAGCAAAATATGTCGTGCTATAAAAACTGTTCATATACGCTTCCAAATCACTAGGCGTAGTGAAATAGTCTACATCTCCTATCGCGTCAAGCGGATAACGATTCAAAAAGTCCTTACTGCAAGATGTCAAGCCAATTACTAATAACAGACTGACGTATATATATAATCTTTTCATATTAAAATGCATTTCCAATTAAAATGTTAAATTGATACCAAGTGAAATCGCCCTTGACATAGGGTAGACACGCCCTGCCTGATATCCACCATTCGCGGGATCAGATGCTATGGTTGTTTCGGGATCAAACGTACCTGGTAACTTAGTGATTGTCAAAAGATTTTCACCAGACAGGTAGATTCTTGTTCTTTGAAGGTGCAACTTATTGGTAAGGCTCGTAGGAAGTGTATAACCAACTTGCAAATTCTTCAATCGTAAATAAGACGCATTCAGGAGATATCTTGTTTGTACTTGTTTATTTTTATTGGTTTCAGTAGAAAAATATGGTTGAGCAAAATAGGCATTAGTATTGGGTCCTAACAAATTTGTCTCATTTGCCGGGCGCCAATAATTCAAGATTTCAGAATTCCTATACACTCCTGAGTTACCTGTCCCATTCAACATTCCCCAAAAAACCTGCATTGAATTGGGCGGAAAATAATCTCTTTTCCCAATTCCTTGCCAGAACATACTGAAATCAAGACCTTTCCAATCAATTCCACCAGATATACTATAATTATAACGCGGAGTTGTGTTGCCAATCACTGATACGTCACCATAATCATTCAGTGTTCTAGTACCATCGTTAACCGCACCATCACCATTCAAATCCATATATTTTATATCTCCCGGTTGCCACCTCGCGTGAAATTTAGACTGATCCGGAATGGTCTCACCAACTTCCTGTATAATACCGTCTGTTGTATATCCCCAAATCTCACCTACCGCTTTACCTGGATACCAAGTGTCAATCAATTCTTTTTCATTGAAGTATTTTAAGATTGTTGCCCGATTATCCCCTAAACCCACTTTTAAGTTATATGAAAAATCAGATGAAACACGATCTGCCCACGAAAGGATTAATTCAAAGCCTTTGGTAGAAAGCTCAGCGTTATTTCTATTGGGAGTAGCAACGCCTAATTGATACGGCAACTGTTCTGTCGGTCCTAACATATTCGTCGTAACCCTATTATACCAATCGAATGTCAATTGTAATTTATTATGCATGAATCCAGCATCGATACCTAGATTGGTTGTCGTAATAGTTTCCCATGTTAAATCACGGCTGATCAGCCCAGGAGGGTTGGCATATTGAGGTCTTTCTCCATCAACGATCCAGTCCAATTCAGAACCCACACCGATCGTCGACAAGTAGGAATAAAGACCGACATTTTGATTTCCTAGCGAACCGTATGACGCTCTTAATTTAAAATTATTAATCGCCGTCTCGATTGGCTTCCAAAACTCCTCTTGGGAAAGGACGTACCCTATAGAAGCAGACGGGAAGAAACCCCACCTAGTGTCTGGAGAAAAGCGAGATGAGCCATTATACCGAGCACTTGCCTCAAACAAATATTTTTCTTGATAGTTATAATTGATACGTCCAAAAACGCCTTGCGTAGCCCAATGGTTCATACCATCGGTCACTGATTTTTCTCCCAATGACGTGGTAAGTGAAGGAACCCGATCAGTTATCAAACCAGTTCCTTGTCCAGCTAAGGACGAGAATTTGCGTTCCTCTTGTTCATACCCCAATAAGCCGTTGAAGTAATGATCGTTAATAATCTTTTGATAAGAAGTAATTGCGTTCAATAAAGAGTAATTCGTCTGCCCATAGCTTGCGCCAAATCCGGAAGAAGGTTTTCCAATATTTCCGAACTGCCCAGTTCCCAATTCCACCATGACAGGTTTAGGATGACTAAAGCTTCGGCTATTGATGATGTTATGATTATAACTAATACTAGTAACCCATCCTTTCACAGGTTCAATATCTGTTCCTAAGTTAAAAAACGAGTCATTAGATTCCCATGTATCTCTACCGGAATCTTGTTGCCATCTAATCAACGGGCTTTGTATGGTCCCATTAATATTATACATGGGCATCATTGGCCCAAAAGTAAGCATCTCGCCAATCATGTGCTCGCGCCCGACGGTCGTCTGCCCTATTGGGTAATCAGACATACCCTTGGCATATTTCACACTGGATCTCAAATTTAGCCAATCTGTCACTTGGGAATTTAGGTTGGTGAGAAAATTATACCTTTTATAATTATCATTTCCATATCTGTACATACCATCTTGGTTAACAAACCCTCCCGATAAGTAATAATTGGTATTATTTGTTCCTCCTGATAAGTTTATGTGGTGTTTCTGGCTAAGAGAGTTATCAGCAATTAGTATACTCGGCCAATCGTAATTGGCGTTCCCATTTCGTCTCCCAGCAAATATATTATCAATAGGGCGTTCAGGATCATATTCGTGTGGAAAAGTGCCGTTCATATATCCGATTATCCTTTTCATTTGCTCATCACTGTATACTGCCGCAAGATTTGCATTTGCATTTGCCTGGTTATAAGCGGTGGCCCATGTTAATGCATCTACGAAGCTAGGCATCCCTATCGGTTTATTCAACCCCACATTATTGTTATACTCAACACTGGTCCGACCTGCTTTTCCTTTTTTAGTTGTAATAAGGATAACTCCAAACGGTGCTCGCGATCCATAAATAGCGGATGCAGAAGCATCTTTCAATACGGAAATACTTTCTATAGACTCAGGATCGATATTATTAACATTCACTTCGACACCATCTACTAGTATTAATGGAGCGGCATTCGCGTTAATCGAACCTAAGCCTCTAATATTCCAACTAGACGTGGCGCCTGGCTCACCACCCCGCATCCCCATCGTGATATTCAAATTTGGTGATGCACCCTTAATCAAATCGCTCACAAGCGTAGCCGACCTATTCTCCAGCGCTTCCCCAGATATTGCATCTACGGATCCTGTCAACGTTATTTTCTTCTGAGTTCCATATCCCACAACCACCACTTCATCCAAATCTCCGACATATTCTTTCATCTCAATGTTAATCACTCGCTGACCAGCTACTGCAACCTCTTGAGAAACAAATCCAATAAAGCTAAAAACCAATGTAATATTAGATTCTTCTGTAACAAGAACATATTTTCCATCTTGATCAGTTATAGTTCCTTGAGTACTTCCTTTGACTTTCACACTAACACCAGACAACACATTATCTTGTTCATCTTTTACTTGACCACTCACTTGTATTTCTTGGAGATTTTTGACAATTTCTCCTTTAGATATCTCGTGTTTAAGAAATGGTGGCGGCTCTTTGTATTTGATCAATACATTTTTATCTAAAAAGCTGTATTCAAAAGGCATACCTTTAAAACACTCATCAAGTACCTCGTTTATACTCGCATCTCTCAGTTTTATATTTATCTTATTTTGATCTAAAACTTTGCTATTATGAATAAACACGTAATTTGTTTGTTTTTTAAGTATATTCAATACCTCTTGAATAGTAGTATTCTTTCTGTCTATACTTATGGTTTGAGCGAGAACTTCTGCATTTACTTGCATAAATACAGACAGTAACAAAAATCCGAAAATATGCACACGCATAATCAATCTCCTTTTTGCGGTGGAACTAATCCTTATTAAAAATAAATTCATTATTTTTGTACGTTTTGAGTTAATTAAATAAACATTTAGCGATGTATTTTCCCATTTAACATTAGGAAAATTGACTCTGACAACTCCTCTTTTGATTGCGAGTCAAGAGGGGAGTTTTAAATTTAGTAGTATATTTCTTTCATATTCCTCATTTTAATTTTACTATTTAGTTTCGAAAACTTCGATTTTAGAAACTCCTTTTTCTTTTATTATTTTGAATTTCAAGTCATAATATTCCAAAATCTTCAATGCTTGCGAAGCTTTCACATCCCTATAAACTTCTCCCCATAACCTTGTATTTGGGAGTTTTCCTTCAAACTCTACATTAACTCCATACCATCTAGAAAACTCACTCATCACCGTTTCTAAATCAGCACCTTGAAAACTGAATAATCCCTCTTTCCAAGCCACAGACTGGGAGGCGTCTACCTTTGTCACTTTTATCTTTTTATCTATCAAGCTTGCTTGCTCTCCTGGTTTCAAGGATACATCTATTGTGTCATCACTTCCTGACCCAGCCCTTATCTTCACAGAGCCTTCCAATAAAGTAGTTTTAACTCCATTTCCATCTTCATATGCGTTAACATTAAATTGAGTCCCTAAAACTTCTATTCGTTGAGTATTCGTTTGTACATAAAATGGAATATTCTGCTTATTTACTTCAAAATAAGCTTCACCAGATAACTCTACCACTCTTTCTTTGGAACTAAATCTACTTGGATACTTCAAAGTACTTGTTGCATTTAACCAAACCTTTGACCCATCAGGCAACACCACTTGAAATTGGCCACCATTTGGAGTGCTTATCTCATTCTGCAAATAAACACTTCCAGTGTTGTCACCTACCAGACTTTCTTCGGTTGACTTCAGATATTCGATCTGTCCATTTTCAGATTTTCTGAAGCGAAAATCTTTGTGTTGATAAATGTTCCCTATCTCTAAGTCATCCAATAAAAGCAACGATCCGTCAGCGAAACGTAATGTGGTTTTATTGCCTCCAGGTTCAATATCGTAAGCCTGCGCTATCTTAATACTAGGCTTCTCTTCCTTTTTTTTATTATTTGTAGAGAAGAACATTCCCACTGCAAGAACTCCCCCTATAAATAATGCTGCAACGTTTAACCATCCGCGCATATTAAGTCCAATCCTTGGTTTAGCCGGTAGGTTATTATAAATACTTTTAATATCATTAGAAAATTCTTGATTTGATATCGGCAAGTCAAACGACGTGTCCTGTTTAGTATACCAATCCTCTACCCAAGACTTTTCCTCCTGCGAACATTGATCTGAAATATATTTATTCAATAATTCTTTCAAAGAAAGTTTTTTCATAGTAGTTTGGAAAACAATTAATGCTTTCTACTAGTATAGACCTTTGAGAATAATGAGGGGAGTAGGTGAATTGTGCTTTTTTTTTAAAACTTATATAAACAGAGCAATAAAAGCTAAAATAGAAAACAGGTCTAAACGGGTTCTCAGAACCCTCAATGCATTAGACATCTGCTTTTTAACGGTCAACTCTGAAATATTAAGTTGATTAGCAATTTCTTTATGAGTAAGGTGAGCTTCTCGACTTAAAATGAATACTTCTCGCATTCTTGGAGGCAAGGCACTAACTTCTCTTTCAATAAGATGTTTGAGTTGATTTTCTCGGATTAAAAAGTCTGAAGATAAACTTCCATGTTTATGTGAGACTTCAACATTAACATAACGCAATGCGACTGCCTTATGTGCAATTGCCTTTATAACGCGATTACGTACCGAGGTATATAGATAACCAGAAAACTGACCGTGGATTTGGATAGAATCTTTGTTTAACCAAAGATAAGTGAATAATTCATGAACAATATCCTTAGCTTCCTCTCTATCATTCAATCTTCGAAGTGCATGTGCGTATAAGACACCCGAATACCGAGCGTAAAGTTCAGTATACGCTTTATGATCGCCTTCCTTGAAAAGTGCCAATAGAGTTTGATCAGTGTTATTCTTATAATACATTATTGTCTGATTAAAGTATAAACATTCCAGCTAATAAAATATGATTCAAACTGAGCATTTTTTTAAGAGAGGTATCTTAAAAAAGTTATAAGGTTACTTAACCAAACATATCAATAATAAATAACATCACAAAATCAATTACTTATGAGTCTCGATTAATTAGCAAATTCTAATCATGACTGGAAATAACAAATATCCCAGAAATCTCATCATAAAAGTCAGAATCGCTCGAAACCTTCATTTTTATCTCCAAACACGATTATCCGGCAAAGTATAATAAAATACTTCACAAAATTTTCTACGATACAGAGCTCTAAAAGAACTAATTGATTGGCTTAAACCCTGAATTTCATCAATTCAAAAAAAGTGATAATTAGCAAACTTTACAAAATAAGCCCAGTCATATTCCGTAAGATCATGTTTTCCTTCTCGATCATGATATGCTACTTGAGATCGATAAATGCCATATAATGCAGGAAATTCCTCTGGAAGCCCGAATTTAATTCCATACAACGAATAAACCGGTTCAGCACTTTTTAATGCTAAAAACATACCTTTGGGATCAGCCCATAAATCTTCCGAGGCACTGGTAATGTATACAGGCCGAGGTGCAATCAACGCGATCAACATGTGTTGATCGACTGGAAGCAGATGTTCTTTGTCGTTATATTTCTTATAATTATCATTAAACCAGTGTGGAAAACTTGTGTTTATTATGGAAACAGTTTCACCAAAAATTCTTCTAGATAACGCGGCCCCTGTATTACCTGAATTGTTTGCAATACACATCGCAAATCTTGTATCTTCAGCGGCAGCCAATAGTGAAGTTTTTCCACCGCGAGAATGGCCAACTACGGCTACTTTCTTAGCATCTATCGCCACGTCCTTTTCAAAATAATCCATTACCCGGCTAGCTGCCCATGCCCATGCACCAATAGCCTTCATCCCATTATCAGCATTGAGTAGTTCTGGATACAATTGTAAGACACCGTTTTTATAAAGTTTTTTATTGTCGGGCGCGGCATCGTTAACTTGAAAAGCGGCTATGGCATAGCCTTCATCAATAATCATTTCGGCAGGCCAAAAACCGCTAATAGTATCTCTTGCGGGAGCTGTGTTTCGACTACTCCGATTGTTAATTAATAAAAAGGCTGGCGCCGGTTTCCTGACATGATTAGGTGTAAAAAGAACAAGATTTATGTCCACAGATTTATCGTTATTATACACCTTAATCTGTACTTCTTTAAGATGAGCCTTCCCATTCATGGAAGTGCTATTCTCATGAATAACCGAAAAGACAATACGATCATAGGTTTTCGGTATCCGTCCGTAAACTTCATTCTCAAATAAACTTTTTATTTCTGGTCTCCTGACTTCCTCCCACATTTTTTTATTGGCGACAGGCTGTCCATTATTTGTTTCGAGTACATCTGGGAGTTTATAAGGGGGCACTTTTGACTCGTCATAGTTTTGTGCTTTGACCTGCATTCCAAGAAAAAGGAGGAATGCCATAATTTTTACAATTTCCATCAGAATAACATGTTTTAAGTGGCGATGAAGCTATCATGAGCACTCATGATGGTTTCATATTATTTCTTTTTAAGATGCACATTTTTACCTAATCAAATTTAAGAAAAGACCAAAACGATTTCTTCTGTAGGTGATTGAGTGTATAACATATCAATGTATTTCTTAGTGGCTCTCCATGATTGCTTTGAATATTCTCCAAGTTTAATTCATACACATATCCTGGCTTCATAGACTCATAATCTAAAGTGATGGAAACAGTCTTTCGATCAAATGACAACTTAACACTCGAAACTGCTAGATCTTGAACATCCATTTGTTCCGAGCCATAATTTTTATGATACTCGTAATAATAGTGTTTAAAGAGATAGTTTTCCACTTTTAGAGCTCTTTCTTTACTTAAAGGCTGTGTGAAAGTGATCTTGAACCCATCTTCAGTTAAGTTCATCTTTAAGATATCAAATGGCTTATTTCCACTGTAGGTTATCCTTTGAATACCGCGATCTCCCAGCCACTCATGGTCATTTTGTCCTACCCATAAACTCCCATCTGGAGAAAAGGCTATTCGATTGTTTCCTTTTCGTAAACCACTCCCGTCAATAAAAGGCATACTCGCTCCTTGGAATTCCCCACCTACTTTCTCCAATATAACCCGTACTATTCGCTCATGATTCATTTCCCCGACAAAAAGCTGGTCCTCAAATGGACCGAACTTCCCTTGCGTATTATCAATTAAAGGCTGTGTAGGTGAATTTGCAATAATTCCATGCGGGAAAAGTATAGAAGCACGAGTACGCATACTGTCTAGCGTTGCAACTGGTAATTCAAAGGGACTTCCCTTATCCCAATCCTTAGTCCATACTAAACTTGAGGGATGCCCATAAAACTTACCTTCTTGAACATGAGTTAAGGTACTAGTTCCTATCCAATCACCTTGATTATCTGTAACCAATACGTTTCCTTGTTTATCTATTCCTAGACCATTAGGAGAGCGAAATCCTGAGGCAAAAGGAAAAAGCTTTCCCTCTTGGGTTAATTTCATCACCCAACCCCGATAAGGTACTGTAGAGTACATTTGCCGATTTCCTGTCTCTCCATCGCGACCTAATAGATTTACTTCCCCACGAACTTCATCCCTCATTTCCCCACCCGAGGAAGCCGCATTCAAGGCAATGAAAAGGCTACCTTGTTTATCCTTCACTGGACCATAGGCAAATTCATGGTAATTGCCTGTCATACCAAAATCATCGGTCACTTTTTCATAAACATCAGCAATGCCATCATTGTCGGTATCCTTAATTCTCGTAAGTTCTGGCGATTGCATGACTAGAACTTCAGAGTCGTTCACAACCAATATTCCTAATGGTTCATGCAAGCCTTCCGCAAATAACTTCCATTCTTTAGTTTTGGGATTATAGGTCATGACTTCTCCACGCATAAATGAAGCAATTAATCTACCATCAGGAAGAAAATCAATCGCACCTACTTCTGATGTTAATCCTTCTGGTATGTCAATAGATTCTACCTGATAGGAGGGTTGATTTTCAAAAGGAGGCTTCACCGAACTACATCCTAATAAAAAAAGAATCGGCAATATTATACCTTTAGCGACTGTTTTCATAAATTACTCCCTTCCCTTGCTCTCATTATGATCGTAAAAAGTTTAGCTTGACCCGCACTTAGCTGAATCTTGCCAGGCATTTGTTTTCCTAAATCAGACTGATAATCAATCCCGTCATTCTCATCGAAAACAAACCATAATGGCTCTTTAATTTCCGGGATTCTAAAACTCCTCACCAAGCCATTTCCCATTTCTAAGGGTTTTATTAACTCATACACGTCTAAACCATTAACCGTATAATGAAACTCAGGGTAGCGGTTATTCAATCGGTATCCTTTATATTCTACTTTAGCTTCTCTATTGTTTATCCGTAATGGATATACAACCTGATCTCTATAAAAGACTGTCCCTATTATTGTTGCCGCGGCATTTTTATGCCCTTTCCATAATAATGTATTGTCTACAAATCCACCTTTCCAAGCAAAACGAAGTTTACCAACTCCTGCATCCCAACAATAGGATAAACTATCGGTCAAACTAACAGCTATAGCGGCGGGACTTGCGCCATCAATATAAACTCTGTATAAAAAGGGAGGAACCGGATTAGTTAGATAATTTATCTTAACAGAACTATGATGACCGATGGCGCCGATTTGATTGCTAGATTTAGTCTCTCTACGGCTAATCGGTATATTTAAATCCTCGGATAATTTGGGCATTTCATCGCTTGCAGAGACGTACATAGCTCCATACATCACAAAACCATGACCAGGATAGGTACAGACATAGGGATAGACGCCTTCCTGTTGCGGGGCAGTAAAAGTAATGGACTTGGTTTGTTCGGCTGAAACTACCGGAATCGCCCAAAGTACTTTGGGACTCTCTGGTATATAGTTTTTTGAACGCCCTTGTCCCGTTAACCGCATCGCTGCTTTGACAACTTCCTCTCTGCTCCCAGGATTTGTAATCAACAGGTTGTGATCCATGTCGTCCGTATTCGTAAATACCAACTTTACTTTTGTTCCTGGTTGAACCTGGAATCGGACTAAGTCAAACTGCAGACCGGGCAATACTTTTATCTCTATTGTTTTTACCGCATCTTGTGAAAAAGCAGGAACCACATTTAGGCCTATTAATAACAAAAAGAAAGTACTGAATATGTAATTTTTTTCACTCATTAAACTTGGTTTGTGGATCATTCTTTTTGATAACAATACATTTATAAAGAAGGGACTAGATTTTCATAATGCTTTGAGGTTGAAAAAATACCACCACTCTTGTTGTAAAAGTCTTTATCTAACTCAAAAACTCCATTTTTCACTTCCATCCATTCGGATCCTGCGTCGGGATGATAAGACTTCATTTTATCCCAATGAGTATAATTCATATCTCCATTTGTTTCCATCAAGCCCATCCCGATATCGGGGAAAGGGGACAAGCGTCCCGCCAGGTTTTTATGCCAATCGACTAAAATTGGATTAACTGTCAGATCCGCACATAAGCAAGGTACATTTCTTTCCTGTGCAAGTTTTGCGATTTTCATTGAAAAGCTTAAGGTCTTTGCTATTCCTTTCAAAACGAACGCGCCATAACCTTGATCAAGTCTCTTAATCGCATCTTCTTCTTGGTGAATACTCTCATCTGCTACAATCCGAAGATCGATATCAGACACATTTTCATTATTCGATTCTGGAAAAGGTTCTTCATAAAGCAGGATATACTCATAGGCACCGATTTTTTTAGCATAGTCCAAATAAGCCATTAAGGTTTCTTTCTTCTCATACCTTCCATTTGCATCCATCGTATAATAGACCTTCCCATTAGGGCTTTGATCTGTTTGCACATCTTTCAAAGTGGAATGAATTTTCAAAAGTCTTTCCATATCCTTTTCCAACATTTCTTGTTGGGAACCAGGGAAACCTGTTTTTATTTTAAAAACAAAGTAACCTTTGTTCGCGGCGGCTGTCAACTCGCTCATTGGCATATTGTATGAGATCTGATACATAACAGCAATCTTATCGTTTTTATAAGAGAGGGCTTTCTTATAAGCAACAGGGATCATCTCATCAAAATTTGAGAATCCATTTTCTGCTGCATACAACAACCATGAAGCATTGTCTACACTCACCAAAGCGTTATAGATAAAGTTGGGATTGAGATCAGACTTTCCCGTGATGCTTTTACCTTCTTCAATCAATAGTGGCAAGATTTTATCCAACAGTTCGACCGGACTTTTAAAGGGTGTTTGCCTGACCATCTCTGATGCTTTATTAGCAATTACATACATGAGGGCGTTCCCATTCGCCTCTGAATGACCAGAAAATAGATCTGAGTCGCCATATAAAACACTTTGGGTAGCCAATCCTACTTTCCTGATCCCTGATTCAGATTGGAGCATTGAGATTGTTTGCCATAATTCCGTTAAATATCCACCCTTAAAGCCAAAGGGATGCAGTAGCTTTTCTCTCTCGAAATTGGAACCTATAGATTCAACCTTTATCGTCTTCAAATCTGTTTGCATAAAACTTGCACTTTTAATCAAATCAACTTTACCCGTTAAGGCCAAAGAACTTGCACTTTTAACAAAACTCCTTCTGTTCATCATAGTCTATTACTAAGGAGTAGTATGTGTTTTACCTAAATTTCGCAACCTCACTAGCAGAGATCGAATCGGTCTTGTTCCCCCAAGAACCACCTACATAATTTAATATTTGACTAAACTCCTTATTAGTTAAAAACTTGAACGATGGCATCCCAATTTGAGCATCAGAGCCCTTTAATACAAAAGGAATCAAATGATTTGCATCGGCCACAACTTTCGAACCCACTAAAGAAGGAAAAGTTCCCATTAAGCCTTTTCCATTTCCTTTATGACAAGCCAAACAGTATTTTTGATATAGCACTTCCCCCGATTGATGACTTAATTTTTCGACCTCCATGTCTTTCGCTTTTAATGGGGTTTTTTCCGCTTTTTCAACCCTTGCTATCCTCAAAATCCGGTCATCAATAGCTGTGGGTTCAATCATGGGATTCCAATCTCGATTACTTGTAGAAATATAAATATCTCCCTCCGGTGAAATACATAAATCCCTTAATCTACCGTAAACATTTTCAAGGTAAATCTCCTCATCAACGATTTTATCCCCATGCTCATTTAACTTTAACACCCTTAAGCTCTTGCCCTTTAAAGTAGTCAATAGCAAAGAGTTTTTCCATTCCGGTATTTTGTCTGAGTTGTAATAATCCAAGCCTGCTGGGGCAATCGTTGGAGTCCAGGAGTACATGGGTTCAATCGTATTATGCTGTTTGGCATAAGCTTTCTCAAACTCCTGGTCCTGCATGCCTTCAATAACATCCCATCCATAATTCCCCTTAGGTTTGATCAAATTAATTTCGTCTTCAATGGCATCTCCGTGCTCGGAGGCGTATAAACGTCCATTTGGCGAATCGATCAGCCCCTGTCCATTTCTTAACCCCCAGGCCCATACCAATGAACCCTTAATAGGATTATCTTCAGGAACACTTCCATCAAGGTTCATCCGAAGTACCTTTCCGTTTAAGCCGGTGCTATCCTGGGCATATCCGTCTATGCCGACATCACCTGTAAGCCAAAATAAAAATTGCCTATCATTGGAGAACAGAAGACGAGAACCATTGTGCCCTGCCCCTGCCGGGATTTCCAAAATAGTTTTTGGCTCTATTAATGTGTCTATGTGATAGGTGTATCGTTCGAGTCTGGAAAAATATTGACCGTCTTTTTCGAAAGTATAATCTACGAATACATAAGGAAACTTCTTTTGGTTGGGATAAACCGCCATTCCCAATAACCCTGATGTTCTTTTCATCCAAACATCAGGTATAATTAACAGCTCTTGTTTTTTGCCATTTTCTGGGTTAATCCTACTTACAACCCCTTTTTGTTCTGCTATCCAAATCCAATTGTCGGGCCCCCACACTATCTCCCATGGTACATCCAAGCTATCGGCTATAACACTTACACCCAATATGCTTTTCTCAAGTTGTAAGTTATTGTCAATCTCCTGTGTAAATTTCATTTTATTTCCTAAGCAACCTGAAAGCCATAAACCTACTGCAGCAAAAGCCACTATTTTTAAAAGTCTTATCATCTTTGTTAATACTATCATTATTTATAGCATGTCTTAGCTATCATCAATTATCTTCTTTTAAAAAATATTCCAAAAAAGAGAATGCCTGTTCATTGGATTCATCATTTGGAGAATGTTCCGGGCGATTGGTCATTGCCACCCGATTTTTATAACCCAAGAAGTCGTTGACCTGAATGCTGTGGTTCAATGGAATCCAACGTTCTTTCGTATCTTCTGATCCTCCTGATACCAAAAACGGCCTTGGCGCCAATAATGCATGAATTTCATGCAAATCAAAGCCTTCTTCTATCAATTTAGGGTACAAACCCTTTACTGGATTATCTTTTGTTATCATACCCCTCTTCCGCCAAGGTTGAGGGTGATAACCTAAATACCAGGGTTCCCAATAATTGACGGCTGGCCTTGTTTCATCAAAAACAATCCCCGGATCCGACCAGACGGCACAGGCAAATCTATCAAACAAAGCCGAAGCGAACATTGCCCATTTACCGCCAAAGGAATGACCCATAATTCCAATCCTGGAAGAATCAACGCCAGGAACTTTCGACAAAACATGCCATGCGTTCGCCGCAGCATAGGCCAACATTGAAAGAGGCTGGACACGTGCATTTTCTAAACTCGGATAATAAAGGGAATATGTCAGCGCCTTAGAGGCATCGGTAGTTCCAATGGAAAGCGTAACAAATCCACGGTTTACCAATTGCAAAGCAAAATCGCGATTAGCTATGCCCTGTCCAATCGCTGTTTCAGGTTCATAGAAAACGGTAATAACGGCGGGCCGAGTTTCTTTTCCATTCGGAACCAATAGATACCCTTCAGTCTTTTCATTTGGCAACCAATTAAACTCTACATTATATTGAGTAAATCCATCTTTTTGGGTAGAATCAATAAATACCAGTTGCTGATCTCCTAGTAGCTTTGGCCATTCTCCCATCAACTTATTCCAACGCTCACTAATCTCCTTTCTTCTTTCCTGCCAATCTTCAGCAGTCACTACTTTCCTTCCATCATAAAATGTTAACGGAGAACGAAAATCACCATAATGATCTTTAAATTCTATGGGAGGAGAGAAATATCTCGAAATCTTATCCCATTGTGAAATTTCAGCGGTAGGATGATCTATTTTTTGCGCATTCAGACAAAAGCCTTTTGATAACAGTATCACCAGTAGTAGTATTCTCATCAATCTAGAATAATTTCTTGCCCAGTTCGTGCACTTTCATAAACGGCACTTACAATTTGAACAGACTTTCTACCTTCTTCACCATCGATCAAAGGAGATGTATCTTGACGAATAGCTTCTATAAAATCAAGGATTTGCTGTTCATGTCCGTAATACCCGATATCCATTGGGTCAGCGACTCCTCCTTTTGATACCAAACCCGAATATTCTTGTCGGATGGCATCGTCCTCCTTTTCCTCTCGCCTAAATTGCCAGGTCAACAGATTATTTTCTTCCAAAATTGCAGTTCCCTCGGTACCCACAATTTCCAATCGCTTTAGTGATCCCGGAAAAGCAGCTGTTGTGCATTCGATAGTTCCTAATGCTCCACTTGCAAATTTCAAAGTTGCAACTACCGTATCCTCAACCTCAATAGTAGTATGCCTTCGATTTGCGACCAATGCCCGCACAGAGACCACCGGCCCCATATACCACTGAAGCAGGTCTACAGAGTGAATGGCTTGGTTCATCAAAGCTCCCCCGCCATCCAAGTCCCAGGTTCCACGCCAAGGGGCAGAAGCATAATATTTTTCATCTCGACTCCATTTCACATAAGCGCTCCCTAAAACAAGATTCCCAAAACGCTCCGCATCCAAAGCCTGCTTTATCTTATTGCTCGAAGGATAAAAGCGCGAGGGAAAAACGACGGCTACTTTTACATTCTTTTCTTGTGCCTTTTGAATTATCAGATCACATTTTTCCAAACTAACCTCTAATGGTTTTTCAATAAAGCAATGTTTACCTGCCTCTATGGATTGAAGGGCAGGCTCCATATGTGCACCAGAAGGGGTACATATACAAACAATGTCTAAATCTTCCGCCTTAAGAAGAGAATCAAGGGAATCATAAACGGAACAATTATATTTGCGAGCAAATTCTTCTGCTTTTTGTTTAGTTTTACTAAATACTCCAACCAATACCGCCGAATCAATTGCAGCTATTGCTTGCGCATGAATATGTGCAATAGAGCCTGTGCCAATAATTGCGAAGCCAAATTTCTTATTCCCCATAAAACCTCAATCATTTAAAAAAAAAACACTTTTTTTTATTACCAATTCCAAGATATGTTCTTTTCTTCTTATCGAAGAATAGATTTATATTTAAATTCTAAACAGGCGTTTAAGTAAAAAACATTCACCGCTTTTTTTTTCCTATCTCCGGTAACCCATTCGTCATAAAGCGATCGCCATCCTTCGTAGCACCAAATGTAGCCCCAGGTATCCATACATCCCATTTAGCAGCAATGTTAGGAGGTACAACCGTCTTAGTCTGCGCATAGGCACAACACTGTGCAATAAACAAAAGATAGGTAATAAGTTTTGTTTTCATTAAAAGCCAATCAACTTGTTATTTACTGCCTTGATCAACGCGCAAATACCCGACTAAAAATAAGGAATTCTTCCATATATGCAAAGAAAATTCCCACTGAAGCCTAATACGAGAGAAGATGAATTTGATCTTATATGTAACCCAATTATATTAATAAATTTTTCTAAGTTTGTTTGTAAACAAACTCATATGTTTCTCAGTATTTTTAATATTATTTTATTCTTGGTATTCACGGTCTTCGCTTATTTAAATCTAAACGATAAAGACTCTTGGCTATGGGTTAGCATTTACATGATTGCAGGAATATTATGCTTTATTACAGTTTTCGGCTTATATTACCCAACCATAAGTCTAATTATAGTCGCGTTTTATTTAACCTATGCTCTCTTGCTCTTTTTCTCAAAAAATGGCGTTTGGGATTGGTTAACTAAATACAAAAAGGAAAGTCTTGTGCAAAGCATGCAAGCTACTAAACCCTATATCGAAAAAACACGTGAATTCTTTGGCCTATTAATCGCTAGCGCTGCAGTATTAATGAATTACTTTATTTTAAGTTAAGGATGTACAATTACAATCATTCTAGATATTCTGACCTCTTCCTAAGCATCATTAATGAAAATTGTAGCCTGGAACAGGTAAATTGGTTAAAAGATCAATCAATAAAAATAAATTTAGAAAAATCCATTTCGTTAACAAAAAAGAGCTTCTCCTTAATTTCGAGGCAAATTAAAAGAGTAGCCATTACCATTGGGTCAGACGAAGTAAAAACTGAATTAAACAAAACAGGAGTCGTCTTTTGGGATATCCAACGCTTATGCCGAGTTTGGTTCCTCATGCAAATTAACCCCCTTCCTAAGGAAAGCTATTTCAAAACCATTGATAACCTCTTTCATGATGCAGAGATGCAGGAATTGTCCTCTTTATATTCGGCACTGCCTTATCTAGCATTTCCTGAGAGCTGGGTCTCTCGTTGCGAAGAAGGCATAAGAAGCAATCTAGGCAACGTTTTGGAAGCAATCATGGTCTCGAACCCATACCCGGCGGACAATCTTGATACTGCAGCCTGGAACCAATTGGTCCTAAAAGCTTTTTTTACCGAGAAAAATGTTTCTAAAATAATAGGCCTAGAAGAGCGAATGAATGAAGAATTATGGGTTGCCTTAAGCGATTATTCAGCCGAACGAACTTCTGCAGGGCGTCCGGTGCATGAAAAAATCAAGGAATTACTAGAAATCTATAAATAGAAGAAGGATGTGTACACCCCTAACAAATACAGAAGAAGCGGGAAAAAATATTCCCCTAGATTTAGAGGGCATTAAAGGAATGCATTTTTTTGATCCTCACATTCACATGACTGCCCGAACCACCGATGATTACCAAGCCATGTTCGATGCAGGAATCAAAGCAATTATCGAACCTGCCTTTTGGTTGGGCCAAGCCAGAACTGGACTCTCCAGTTTCAGAGATTATTATAGCAGCCTGATTGGTTGGGAAAGATTTAGGTCCTCACAGTTTGGCATTCAACATTATTGTACCATTGGATTAAATTCCAGAGAAGCGAATAATATTGAACTTGCAGACCGCGTAATGGAACTCTTACCAAGCTTTATCTACAAAGAAGGTGTAGTTGGAATAGGAGAAATTGGCTTCGACGATCAAACTCCAGCCGAAGAAAAATATTATAGGCTACAGCTGGATTTAGCCAAAGAAGCTGAATTACCAGTACAAGTGCACACACCGCATCGCGACAAAAAGAAAGGCACGTCTAAAAGTATGGACATCGCCGTTGAACATGGACTAGATCCTTCTATGGTCATCATCGATCATAATAACGAAGAAACGATTCAAGAAGTATTAGACAAAGGTTTCTGGGCAGCTTTCACCATCTATCCTTTCTCCAAAATGGGAAATGAGAGAATGGTAGACATCGTAAAAAAATATGGTGCTGAACGAATTATGGTTAACTCTGCAGCGGACTGGGGGATCAGCGACCCTTTAGCTGTCCCAAAAACAGCCGCCTTAATGAGGGCAAATGGAGTTAGCTTGAAGGACATCGAATTAGTGACTTATCGAAATGCCATAACCGCATTTGCAAAAAGTGGTCAAATCGACGAATCCGATTTTTTACAAACAAGTCAAATCGATCAAACTAAAAAATACGGAGGAAACTCTATTTTACGTGGTGGACAACAGCCTAGAATTGACAAAACATCCATAATCATTAAATAATCTGTGGAACAAGCAAAACACCTCGTTTATCTTAAATTAGCTCGCCCAGCAAACCTAGTCACTGCTATTGCTGATATTTTAGCAGGTATTGCAATTTCAACTATTCTTATAATGACATCCCTCAATGGAGAAATAAGCACAAACATTTTCTTATTATGCCTTTCAACAATTGGGTTATACGGAGGAGGAATTGTTTTCAACGACGTATTTGATATAAAAATCGATAGAGTAGAAAGACCCGAAAGACCGCTCCCAAAAGGTTTAATCAGTATCCAAAGCGCGACAACATATGGTATTCTATTATTGACAGTCGGAATATTTTCTGCTTTCCTTGTTAATCCAACTGCAGGCTTAATCGCCATTTTCATTAGCATATCCGCTCTAGTTTACGACAAATGGGGCAAAAATCAAAAATGGCTAGGCCCTCCAAATATGGGTCTTTGTCGCGGACTTAACCTCCTCTTAGGCATTAGCATCCTACCAGAAATGGTCTTTGAACTTTGGTATCTTGCCTTTGTCCCCATTATCTATATATCAGCAATCACCACAATCAGTAGAGGCGAAGTTCACGGAAGCAGCAAAACCCCTCTACAGGGTGCAGCATTATTGTACATCCTAGTAATTGCTCTCATCCTTATTTTCTCCTATGATCGAGAAACCCTATATCCAGCCGCTCTGTTTTTACTTGTCTTTACTTATTTTATATTCAAACCTTTGCTAAAAGCAATCGCCGAACCTTCGGCTCTCTTCATAAGAAAGTCTGTCAAAGCTGGTGTCATTGCATTAATATTAATGAATGCCTCTTGGGCAGCGGCCGCTGGCTCTTTCCCCTTGGCTTTAATAATTACCGCCCTGCTACCATTTTCTTTTTGGTTGTCAAAGCGCTTTTCAGTAACATAAAGATAAAAACCATGCATTATATTCAACAATCTTTTCATGTTGATTTCCAATACAAAATACAATTTACAGAAGATCTTTTTAACCATAAGAATGAGGTATTGAAAGAACTCCTTCTGGACAAAAATCTGGCAGGAATAAAAAGAAAACTCCTATTTATTGTCGATGCCAAAGTTTTGCAACATTTCCCACATCTCGAGCAATCGATTATTCAATATTTTGAAGGTAATGAATACATCAACTGCATCAAAGAAATCATCGATGTACCTGGTGGAGAAATAGTAAAAAACGATACACAGTATTTTGACAAGATTATTGATGCAGTAGATCGTCATGGTATCGATCGTCATTCTTTTATCGCAGCAATCGGCGGCGGATCAACTTTAGATCTGGCAGGTTACGCTTCAACGGTCGCCCATAGAGGAATCAAGCAAATCCGAATTCCGACAACTGTATTATCACAAAACGATTCAGGCGTCGGAGTTAAAAATGGAATTAATTACAAAGGGAAGAAGAATTTCTTAGGCACCTTCTCTCCTCCATTTGCCGTGATCAACGATGCACAATTCTTAACAACACTATCCGATAGAGACTGGGTCGCCGGAATTTCAGAGGCGATTAAAGTAGCGTTAATTAAAGACCTTGATTTTTTTCAATGGTTAGATAAAAATGCAGAGGCCTTATCAAACAGGAATATGGTCTCAATGAATTACCTAATTGAACGTTGCGCAGAATTGCACATCGAGCATATTGGTGGTGGGGATCCCTTCGAATTTGGTTCGTCAAGGCCTTTAGACTTTGGACATTGGAGCGCCCATAAATTAGAACAATTAAGCGAATTCAAAATTCTGCACGGCGAAGCTGTTTCCTTAGGAATCGCACTCGATTGTGCATATTCCTATTTAGACGAACGAATTTCAAAGAAGGAGCTGGATTCCATTATCTCTGTACTCAGACGATGCAAGCTTCCTATCACACACGAACTTATTCAAATAGACTCACTACAACATCCCATTTTTAAGGGATTAGAGGAGTTCAGAGAACACCTAGGTGGTCAACTCACCATTATGTTACTTAAGAAAATTGGAAATGGAGCGGAAGTTCATGAACTTAACCATCTTAAAGTTATGCAGGCGGCTCAGCTTATAGAAAACGAGTATTATTTAAATTCCCATGAAGAATGAATTTGGTCATCTAACCTATTGCACTAACATCCACTCTGGAGAAAACTGGGAGGAACATTTTATTGAGTTAAAAAACAATTTCCCTGAGATAAAAAATAGTGTCTCGCCAAATAGCCCATTGGGTATTGGGTTAAGGCTTTCGAATGAGGCTAGCAAAGCATTAAGCGATCCCCGAAATCTGAAACAATTTATTGAATGGTTAAATCAAGCAGGAGGCTATGTATTCACCATGAATGGTTTTCCATACGGCGACTTCCATTCCAAGAGTGTAAAGGAAGCCGTACATACTCCCGATTGGACAAGTGACGAACGCGTTTCTTATACCCTCCGACTATTTGACATCTTAGAGAAACTCCTTCCTTCAGGATTGGAAGGCGGAATATCCACCTCTCCTTTAGGATACCGCCATCATTTTATTGGAGAACACGAAAAAACTAAAGCCATAAAAAAAGCTACAGAAAATATACTGAAAGTTGCCGAACAGCTAATACACATTAAAGAAAGTACAAATAAATCCTTACATTTAGATATTGAGCCCGAGCCGGACGGATTATTAGAAACCGGTGAAGAATTTATTAATTGGTATGAGAACATTCTTATACCCCTTTCTCAAGAAAGATTATCTAAAAAGCTCAATTTATCCTCCCAAGAGATAGAAAACCGGATAAAAGAACATGTGCAAATTTGTTATGACGTATGTCATTTTGCTTTAGGCTATGAAAATCATGTACAAGTATTGGATGTTTTAGAAAGCAAAGGCATTAAAATTGGGAAAATCCAAATTAGCGCAGCTTTGAAAGCAATAGTTGAACGAGACGAAAATAAACGTCAACATCTTGCAAAACTATTCAAACCATTTGATGAGAACATTTATTTGCATCAAGTAATCGCTCAAAAAGACGACGATACCCTCATTCGATATAAAGATTTACCAGAAGCCCTCCAAGACATCCAAAATAAAACAGTAAACGAGTGGAGAGCACATTTCCATGTGCCTATTTTCCTAAAGAAGTATGGAGAATTAGCATCCACGCAAAACGAAATTATAACCGTCTTAAAAAGGCATCAAAGTAAAAGTCTCACCCAACATCTAGAGGTTGAAACATATACTTGGGCAGTTTTACCCACCCAATTTCAAATACCAATGGCGAAATCGATTGAAAGAGAACTTTTATGGGTAACTGATATCTTTTCCCATTAATTCATATAAAATGCATAAAACAGTAGTTATTAATATTGTTGGCCTTTCTCAGTCCGTCATCGGTGAGCATACTCCATTTTTAAATCAATACATCCAAGGGAAGCGCTTTAATAAGATAAAACCCTTACTACCAGCCTTAACCACATCAACACAATCTACCTATTTAACAGGAAAATGGCCACGAGAACACGGTATTGTAGCTAATGGATGGTACGACCGGGAGGAGAATGAAATTAAATTCTGGAAGCAATCCAATAAAATGGTCCTGCAAGAAAAGATTTGGGAGAGAGCGAAAGCCATCGATCCCCAATTTACCTGTTCGCAAATGTTTTGGTGGTACAACATGAATACCCAAGCTGACTACATCGCTACGCCACGTCCAAATTACTTGGCTGATGGTCGCAAAATTCCTGACTGCTATACTAAGCCTTCTGAATTAAGGAACGAGCTGCAAGAAGAGCTAGGTCAATTCCCATTATTTCAGTTTTGGGGGCCTGGTGCCAATATCAAATCTTCAAAATGGATAGCTGATGCCTCCATTATTGTTGATAAAAAGCATGACCCTACCCTTACTTTGATCTACCTACCACACCTCGATTATTGCCAACAAAAGTTTGGCCCTTCAACGGCAATTATCGCTAAAGAATTGAATGAGATCGATGATTTGATCAAACAACTCGTAAACTATTACGAACAAAAAGAAGCAAAAATAATCCTTCTCTCTGAATATGGAATTGCACCTGTAAACAACCCAATCCATATTAACCGGATCTTAAGAAAAGAAGGACTGCTAAACATTCGAGTTGAAAGAGGCTTAGAATTGTTAGACCCGGCGGAATCAAAAGCATTCTCGGTATCCGACCATCAAGTCGCGCATATTTATATAAATGACAAATCAAAAGAAGCGAAAATTAAAGAAATCTTAAGGAATACAGTCGGTGTCGAATTGGTATTGGATCGCAATGAACAAGCCGCTTACCATATCGATCATGAACGATCGGGTGACCTGGTTGTTATGGCGGACAAACACAGTTGGTTTACCTATTACTTTTGGCTAGATGATGCAAAAGCTCCTGATTATGGCCGAGTAGTGGATATCCACAAAAAACCCGGCTATGATCCTGTTGAAATGTTCATGACGTCAAAAGCTCGAGCTGCCTATAAATTGCTCAGAAAAAAATTAGGATTTAGGTATGTAATGGACGTCATCCCTCTAGATGCCAGCCTCATAAAAGGATCTCACGGAAGCATAGCGGTTGATGAAGTATATTATCCTGTTCTAATTACCGATGCAGATTCAGTTGAACCAAAAGAAACTTCAGAAAATGATGGCGCATTATCTCCCCTTGATGTATATACAACTATCTGGAAATCTTTATCTGGTGATCGGTGATAAGGGAAACAGTGATCAGTTATGAAGGTCAGAAAATACTTGTGAAGTGCTGTTCAAGAAGACGACCAGAGACTTCACAAGTTAAGAACTAAAGCTCTTTAATTACAATATTTCTATACCATACCTCATCATTATGATCTTGCAAAGCAATTTTCCCTTTTTTGTAAATTCCAAATCCTGGCATAGTAGCAAATTTACTTCCGGCAACCATTTCTTTCCAATTCGCATCAAACATAGTGGTCGAGACTACATTTACCCCATTTAAATAGAAATCAAGTTTCCCATTATTCAAGACAATTTCCGCCAAGTTCCACTCCCCAACAGGTTTAACAGTCTCTTCACTGCAAGCAATCAAATCATACAAGTCTCCTGCCCGGTGTTTGTGTATTTTTCCATCGACATGTTTGTCGTTATCCAATACTTGCATCTCTGGTCCAGTTTGGTAAGTAGCACCGTACTTCGAAGTATCCTCTTGAACATTAAAGATTATCCCACTATTTCCGCCTTCAGAAATTTTCCATTCTAACTTCAGGTGGTAGTTTTCATACTCTTTATCCGTTACTAGATCTCCCCTATCCTCTCTTTCCTTATCCTTAATATTTAGGTGTAAGGTTCTATTATCCACCTCCCAAGCAGCTCCCGCTGCCGATTTACCATAGGTATGCCAACCGGTTGTACTTTCGCCATCGAATAAAGGCACCCAACCATCGTTCGCATCAGCCATTGTACCTACCGTATCTAATTCAGAAGCATTGCTTTCAGATTGAGAATTTCCTGATTGACAAGAAACAATAGAAAGCGCAAGTACGAATAAAAAAGTGGTCTTTAGTTTTAACATATCTTTGTGTTTAAGTAAAAAATGAATTATTAATGATTATAAACCGGATAATGACCATCCATCTCGGTAGGTTCTTTTCACGAATTGATTCGCTGCATCAAAATTGGTTACCCGCATTTGCTTCTCATCCCATAATAATTTTATATAACGTCCAGGATAGGTGAAGCCCTTGCCATCTGCCCTTTCTTCACGAATATCAAAGCCACGAACAGCCAAATTAGCAATCGCCAAGGTTTCATTTAAAGGACACGACAACGAGAAAGGTGCACTGAGCTCTTTCTTACCATATCCTGCTATTGCCGCTTCCACCCACTGCGCATAATGACCGCTTGTACCTCCAGGAACGCGAGCATATTTCTGCGGCACTTTTACCTGATCCGTCTTAGAAGTGGGTAATAATCTCGGGTTTTCACCATAAGTACTGCACATCATTTTCCCTTTCGTGCCCTCAATCAATACCCCATTGCCTCCATCTCCAAACACTTCATTAGGACCTAATTCCTCCGGTCTAGCTGGCTGTATTCCGCCATCCATCCAATGAAGTGTAATATCTCCTTTAGTTTTATTTGTTTTCGGAAAGGTCAAAGTCACATGGCTAGAAGGAGGGCAACTCTCTGGGAAATAACCCCGTTTAAACTCATCTACATATACACTTCCTACACTACATTGTACATCTTTAGGCGATTGAAGACCCAATACACGGAAGGGAACTTCCACTAAATGGCAACCCATATCTCCAAGAGCACCTGTACCATAATCCCACCAGCCCCGCCAGTTAAAAGGAACTAATTTTGGAATATAATCTTGATAAGGAGCAGTTCCTAACCAAAGATCCCAGTCCAATTCCTGCGGAACTGAAGTTTTCTCTGTCGGCCAAGGCACACCCTGAGGCCATACTGGTCGATCTGTCCAACAATAAACCGTGTGCACATCCCCTATCAATCCCGCCTCAAACCATTCAGACATTATGCGAGGACCGTCATTAGAAGCGCCCTGATTACCCATTTGTGTAACTACCTTATATCGACTTTCAGCGGCCTGCAAAGCGCGAGATTCATAAATATCGTGCGTTAAAGGCTTCTGAACGTAAACATGTTTCCCCTGTTGCATCGCCGCAAGAGTAATTATGGCGTGATTATGATCAGGAGTGGAAACAGAAACAGCATCAAAATTCTTAGATTCCTTATCATACATTTCTCTCCAATCCTTGTAATATTTGGCCTTCGGAAAACGTTTTATAGAGTTTGCAGCCCTTCGATCATCAACATCACATAAATAGGCTATTTCTGCTTTACCACTTTGGTAAAAACTATTGATATCCGATTCTCCTTTTCCACCAACTCCAACTCCAGCAATAATTAGTTTATCACTTGGCGCAATAAACCCTGCCCCACCTAATACGTGCCGAGGAACAATCGTAAATGCGGCTGCAGCCAATGCACCATTTTGTATAAACTTCCTTCTAGATACTTCAGGTTTTTTAGTTTCGTTCATATTCTCTTTATTTGGTAATGTGAAGCTAATAAAAAAAAACTACTTTCCTAATCCTTTAAATGGATTTGGAACAACAGGATCTAGAAACCTTTTTGAAAGTTAAACTAAGCTTCGCCGTTGAGACTAAGCGATGGGCGCCTTGCCAGTCAAGTACATTATAAATTTTGCAGACTAGGTGAATAGGTCCTACAGCAGGAAGGCTTGCACATTTGCTACACCTAATTAACTCTTTCTGCGACAATTTTCCGACATTTCTGCGACTAAATCGCTAATTAGTCGCAGAAATGTCGGAAAATTGTCGGAAAACTGTCGCAAAAAGGTAAACCAAATGTGATTCAGGTATAACTGAACTCAAAAGGATGGTTAATAAATTATTGATCGTCGATCTTCACCTCTTGCCCATTTTACTTAAAAGCCAAATTACAACTGCAATTACAACAATCACTATTATTATACCTACGTATACCCCACCTTTGAAAACACCTACAATAAAGTCACAACTGCTCAGTAAGGTGACAAGAAATACTAAAAGGGTGACAGGGAGTATGTTTTTTCTTATTTTCATCGGATTTGATTTAGTTCTCTTTTCTATAATAACTCAAAATGGTACGAAATGTTCTTTACTTGGGAATAAAGATCTTTCGAAAAACCTTTAAGTTCTGTAATAGAAAGACTATCAATTTTATAGTTAAATATTCCTTGGATCCTTTTTCTACATATCTATATGGTAAGTTTTATTTGTCATGTATTAAGAGTAATTTTATCGAAAAAAGATTATGAATTTAACACAGTTGTTTTTGTCTGAGCTAAAGGATGAAGCTCTTAAAACCCGCAAAATGCTAGAAGCGGTACCTTCTGAGTCATTGAATTGGAAACCTCATGAAAAGTCGATGGTATTAGTTAGATTGGCAACACATATTGGTGAAATGGCGGGCTGGGTAAGGCTAATTTTAACGGCCGACGAGTTGGACTTCGCGACCATGGATTATAAAGCACCAACTATTGAAAGCACGAATGATATACTAGCTGTTTTTGAATCTAATTTAACGGATGCGATAAGCGTTTTTGAAGACGTTAAAGATGAAGCTGTTTATCAGGAAAACTGGAAATTAAGGCAGGGAGATTATTTAATTTCAGAACAACCAAAACATGTTGTTATTCGGTCAATGGTACTTAATCATATTGTTCATCACAGGGCTCAACTATCAGTTTATCTGAGATTATTGGACATACCGATTCCAGGAATGTATGGCCCTTCTGCAGACGAAATGTAACCATTAAGAAAGAAAAACTTCCTAAAAAATAGCAAACAGCCAGTTTATATGGCTGTTGCTTTCTTTTTTTCGAGGTTGACAGGTTGAGGAATTTTTACATAATAACCAGTTCCATCATATACTCGTTTTCGGGGATGTTGTTGACAATCTTGCGAACAGCAACCGTCTAGCTTTTGACCGCAATTATCGCACTGGGTGAAATGCTCATTGCATTCCGGATTGGCGCAATTTATCATTTTTGTCGTAGCTGTTCCACAATTAAAACATGTTGAAACAACGGTAGGATTTACCGAATTCACGTCCACGGCGACGCGGTTGTCAAAGACATAGCATTGACCTTCAAAATCCTTTCCTCCCACTTCCTTTCCATATTTAATGATCCCGCCGTGCAACTGGTAAACACTTTCGAAGCCATGGTGCAAAAGTAAAGCGGAAGCTTTCTCGCACTTTATTCCGCCGGTGCAATAGGTAAGTACTTTTTTATCTTTATATTTTGCCAGTTCATTTATCTTTTCTGGAAATTCTCTGAAGTTCTCGATATCTAGACGAAGGGCATTTTTAAAATGTCCAAGATTGTGCTCATAATCAGAACGGACATCGAGAATTACGACGTCTTCCTCATCTTTCATCTTCAGAAAATCCTCGGGTTCCAAATGTATCCCCGTTTGTTTGTTAGGGTCAATAATCTTTGGATCTCTTAAACCCGAATGTACTATCTCTGCTTTATATCGACAGTGCATCTTGATAAAAGTAGGTTCTTCTACGTCATCTACTTTAAAGTCTGTTTTTGCAAAACGTGGGTCAGCGTGAATGGCTTCCATATATTGCTCGCAAGATTCTCGCGTTCCGGAAACTGTTCCGTTTAAACCTTCATCCGCTACAATAATACGGCCTACAAGACCTAGGGATTTACAAAACAAAAGATGGTCTGCGGCAAATTCTTCCGCATTTTCAATAGGGCTATAGCAATAGTACAGCAAGGTCTGGTATGCTTTCATAATTCATTGATACCGCTGCAAACGGCGTTTAATGTTAAAAAAACAAAGGTAAATAATTAAAATTAATCTTATAAGTTTTTATTGAACGACATTTCTTTTTAATGTTCATTCACTTTTTTACCGCTATTTCTTTGCTTGTTCTAGTACTTGTTCGTTTAACCGTATATACTCATCGTTATTATCGGCTTTAGCGATTTCAACTCCCTTTTTTGCCGTAATCATCGCACCGGCTTTATCGCCAGCTTTAATCTGGATCAACGCTTTCCAATATTTAATGTAGGTAGCATTTGGCGCTTCTTCTTCAGCCTTATTTACCCAATCGAGCGCCTGGTTAATATCTTTGCTATTTTTATAATAATATTGAGCCGAGGCAAAATAAGGCTTTTTATCTCCCTTCATGGCCTCTGTGATTGCCGCTGTTATTTCTGCATCTTCGTCGACCGTTAGATCATATGTCACTAGCGTATTTTCCCAGCCAAGATTCATTTTTGCACTATTGGGAGTAACTTCAGAAAATGAAATTGTAAAAGTCTCAATAGGTTTATCCGATAATTGAGGAGTTACAGAAAATCTAAATAAATCTTCCGCTTGATTATAGGTGTAAGATCCCCATTGGTTACTGTTTTTAGAGAAAATGATCGTCCATTTATCTTTATTAGGGATAGTTAGTATTCCATAAGTTCCTGGTGAAACTTTATTTCCTGCTACCGTAACTTCACTTTCAAAAGTTATTTTGGGTATTTGGTTGGCACCGGTTCGCCAAACTTTCCCGTAGGGCTCCAAACTTCCAAATATTTTGCGACCATCCATATTAGGCCTACTATAAGCGAGCGTAATAGTGCTGGTTCCTAGGCTCTGACTAATGTTTTGGGAACTACTTGCTGGTGGTATTTTAACTTGTGCATTTCCGTTCTGCTTAAGTGCAATTACCATCATAAATGCAGTAAATAAAGTTAGTATCTTTACTTTCATAACTATCTGTTTTTTAAACTAAGATATGAATAAAATTGAGGTTACAAAATTTTCCAGAAATGGACTAACGTTAGTTAAATACAATTGATTCAATCTATTCGAAAATGGTAAAATTCCCTTCATTAACAACGCTATGGGATAGCACACGATCGGTTATTGTTAGGTTTCCGATTCAATTTATAATCAGCGTTTTTGCGGTCGTTATTTGGTGGTTTGCCATTCGCTCTACAGATGAATACCAAACCCAAATTTTCTATAAGTTACTTGCTGTAAGCAACCTTTCTTTTTGCCTGACGCTATCCACAGATTTATTTTCAGAAACACAACAACTAAGTGCCAGTAAAAGATGGACGATCAATACGGTTATTATCTTCTTTTGCATTATATTATTCTATGTCTTATCCCCACAATGGTATGTAAAGGATATTTATAGATTTGCGCTCTTAATCATTTCCGGCCACCTTTTAGTGTCTTTTTCTCCGTATAGCCGAACAAAACAAAGACATGCATTTTGGGAATATAACAAGTTTCTTTTCTTACGTTTCCTCACCGCTGTCTTATATTCTGGTACCCTTTTTTTAGGCCTTGTAATTGCCTTGGCCTCCACAGGAGAGTTATTTAATTTGACTATTGAGAGCAAAATTTATTTTAGTTTATTCGCCCTTATTGCGGCTGGTTTTAATACCCTCTTTTTCTTGGCTGGTATACCGGGTGATATGGGTTCTTTTGAACAGGAATCCAGCTACCCTAAAGGTTTAAAGGTATTCACGCAATATGTCTTGATTCCGCTGCTTACGATATACCTTCTAATTTTAATCATTTACGAATTTAAAATACTAATTGATCAACAACTACCAAAAGGCATGGTTTCTATTTTAATATTGGGCTATGCGGTCTTTGGAATCCTCTCCTACCTTCTGACTTATCCCATAAGAAATCAAAAAGGTAATGAATGGATGAAAGTATTTTCGAAAGCTTTCTTCGTTATGATTATACCTTTGCTTATTTTGCTTTTTATAGCAGTATGGGTCAGGATAGCCGATTATGCGATAACAGAACCTCGTTATTTTTTAGTGCTACTATCAATTTGGTTAAGCGGTATTACTTTTTACTTTTTAGTAGCCAGGTCTCCAAATATCCAAACGATACCAATCTCGTTATGTTTTCTGGCAATCCTTTCAACTTTTGGACCGCAAAGTGCTTCATCGATAGCAAAACGATCCCAATTAGCACGTTATAAAAAGATGGGAAATGACACTGATTCAGAAAGAGAAAAAGCGGCGATTATAAACTACATGGTAGCAAATTACGGGTTACATTCTTTACAACCGCTCACAAGCGTTGACTTAACGGAAGTTGAAAGTCAAGTTAAACAAGAAGCAGACTCGACATTCATCACTTATGAAAAAGAAAAATTAAAAGGGTCTAACTATCAAGGAATCGACTCAACAAAAGTGACGGTATATGAAATAAAAAACAAATTGAGAGATACTGCCTATTCTATTTTAAAAGTCAAACCTCAATTCTTCACCTTATCCTATGATTTTATAAATATACAATTGGCTAACCAAAGGGTGAATATTTCGGAATACAGTTCAATGATTGACTTTCAATCGTATTCTAAAGAAGATAAATTCTTAAATGATCAGGACAAAATAACATTGGAATATCTCGATGAGGAAGATAGAATAAAAGTCTTCCTAGGCGAAAAGGATAGCGTAATCTTCAACTTGAGCCCTTTTTATGAATCATTAAGAAAAGAGATTATGAACGCCGATGATAATTCCTTAAAAGTAAATTATAATACCGTTCTCTTACCAGACAGCTTATTAACACTAAGCACTGAAAGCAATGGGTATAAATTAGCTTTACTATTCAAAAACCTTACAATTCCGCAGACTAGCGTAAAAACTAAAGAAAGCAATTCAAACAGTTCATTTAATGGCGTTTTATTAATTGTAGAAAACGATTAAATGCCCATCTAAATTAACTTCTGATAAGTTCTCCACCACAGATCGGGCATATCTCCATCGATGGCAACTTTATAATCTTCATAACTACAAGGCACCATATGGTAACGTTCGTTTACAGACTTGGTATTGGGGTAAGGCACTTGCATCCACCAGCGATCTGTTTTTTTACTCTTTATAAACACTACCTCGTAGTTTTCTTCCTTCAGGGAAGTACGATAAATTACATAAGCGGATTGAGGTTGTAAAGGAAAATCTTTTTTACGGTTGTAAAAACCATCGATAAAATACCAAACCATTTGTGATAGTAAGATGGCAGTTTGGCCATTCTTATCGTATGCTGGATTGAATTCGTAAAAACCAATTGAGCTAAGCTTATCATTTATGCCGGCATACCGGCATATCTGACAAGCTTCTTCGCCATAGAAGCCACTTGGGGAGGCATTAGCATTAGCACAGGCATCCGCTGATCGAATGGCTCCCATATCAAAACTGATTAAGTCTGCATTTCGTAAAACAGGTTCAGAATATTCAATATTCCCTTTAAATACACCTAAACGATAAGAATCAAAATACAACTTATCTAGAACTTTTATGCTTTCCTGACTAACAAAATAACTTTGATAGCCAATGTTACTTAAATTAAACAGATAGTTGGGCTCATGTAACAAAATCTTACTGAGGAAAGACTGTGAGGTAGTTTCTCTGGTATTTTGAATATCCTCATTTATATCTAGTCTGGAATCTATAACGACTAAATCCACTTTTTGCTCTAATTTCTCATAGGCCTGATATTGGGCATAGGTCAAATCCTGTCCTCCACCTATTACGATAGGCAAAACTCCCTGTCTTATTAATTCTTCAACGACAATCCTCACCGCAGCATAGGTGTCCGTTACACTTTTCCCTGCTTTAATATTTCCTAGATCAGCGATTTTAGGTTTTTGAAATCCTTCATATAATGGATAGAAATTTTGACGAAACACATCTGCAGCTAGCGAACAGCCTTGATTATTAATGGAATTACGATCATCCATCACTCCAAAAATTGCAATATCGATATCTTCCAAATCGGGAAAATGTGTAAAATAGCTGCTTATTGAAAAACCAATTTGGCTACTATTATAATCAGTTTTTTGATGACTGATTTCGTCATTCACGGGTGTAAAAAAATCTTGAAGTGAACTATTCATTGAGATCGATTTAATCTTTAGACTGTAAAGCTATTTAAATTCTCCAAATATCCATTTATTAGCTTACTTTTGAAAGTGAAAGATTGATTTAACAGAAAATCTTCCCCTAATCAAGAAAATATTTATTCGTACTAAAAACTTCTCAATTCAGTGATTCTAATAACAGGCGGAACTGGTTTTATTGGTTCTTATCTTATTAAACAGCTTCTTTTATCAGAAAAGCCTATTCGATCCATAAAGCGAAAAAATTCAATTATTCCTGATTTTTTAAAGAATACTTCCAAAATTGAGTGGGTGGATGCTGACGTACTAGATTATTTTGCTTTGGAGGAGGCTTTTGTAGGGGTTAGCGAAGTTTATCATTGTGCGGCGATGGTTTCATATGCTTCTGAGGACAAAAAGCAGCTTATGAAAGTGAATGTTGAAGGTACTACTAATATTGTCAACCTCTGTTTAGATAAACAAGTTAAACTATTATACATGAGCTCAGTAGCTGCCCTTGGAAATAACGTAAAGGGCGTGCCTGTTAATGAAAATAACTACTGGGCATGGAATAAACACAAAAGCACCTATAGTATCTCAAAATATGAAGCCGAGCGGGAAGTTTGGAGAGGAATTGCTGAGGGCTTAGATGCGGTGATTGTAAATCCGTCGATAGTTATCGGTATATCACAAGGAAGGTCAGAAAGCAATAAGATTTTTGAATTATTGGAAAAAGGTCTTAATTTCTACCCTCCCGGCAGTGCGGGTTTTGTAAATGTAGAAGATGTAGCCAAAATAACAACCCAACTTATATCAAGACCTGAGGTTTTCGGAAGTGCGTTTATTTTGAATGAGAGTAATATTTCCTATAAAGAATTGTTTTTAAAATACGCTTTATTAACAGGTAAACCTGCCCCAAAACATGTTGCGAATAAAGGACTAATGGAAATTGCTTGGCGGATGGTGGCCATCCTTAGAGCTTTTGGAATAAAACGTTTCGGCTTGACTAAAGAGATAGCGCAGGCATCCGTAAAAAAGAATCTTTACTCAAATCAAAAGATTGTAGAAACGCTACACTACTCTTTTAAGTCCCTAGATAAGAGCCTTGAGGAAATTCATTCTTCCTTACAATAAACGATACCCCTAATCATTGATTCTCATTTTCATAAAAAATCATTTATATCCTAAATAAAAATCCATATTTCCCCTACTATTCTTACAAAAAAGCTATCTTTGGCAATATTTTTTTTCGAGTGAACAACTAAATGAAACATAATTATATTATTGATTTCGACAGTACTTTTACCCAAGTCGAAGCACTGGACGAATTAGCAAGAATTTCTTTAGCTAAGCATCCAGACCGTCAAAAACATTTTGATGAAATTGAAAGTCTCACCAATGCTGCAATGGATGGTAAACTTTCATTTCGAGAAAGCTTAAGCCGCAGAGTACAATTACTTCAAGCGAACCGAAGCCATCTTGATATTTTGATAAAAAAATTGAAAAAGAAGGTCTCTGCTTCATTTTCGAGGAATCGCGAATTCTTTAAAAAACACGCCGATGATGTATTAATTGTATCAGGTGGATTCAAGGAATTTATATGCCCGGTAGTAGAAAATTATCATATACAGGCTGAAAATGTATATGCAAATACCTTTGTCTTTGATGATGCCGGAGAAATTATTGGTTATGATTTAAACAACCCACTTTCAGAAGAAGGCGGGAAAGTAAAACTTCTTAAGTCTATGCAATTGGAAGGGAAGGTATTCGGAATTGGCGATGGATACTCGGACTTTCAATTAAAAGAGTCGGGACTTATAGAGAAGTTTTTTGCCTTTACTGAGAATATTGAACGGGAATCGATTGCTTCCAGAGCGGACTATATTACTCCTAATTTTGATGAGTTTTTATACATAAACAAACTTCCACGGGCTATTTCCTATCCAAAAAACAGGATAACATGCTTTGTGACCAGCAATGTTTCCAAATTTGCAATAGAAGCATTAAAGAAGGATGGCTTCACCGTAAAAACTACTGATCAGCTTACGGATAGCCAGTTAAAAGAAGCGGGGATGTTGCTCTTGGAAGACGGCTTTATTCTTGATGCCCAATTGATCGAAAAGGCTTCCTCATTAAAGGTTATTGGTTATTTAGGGAATAGCAAAAATAAAGTAGATAGAGAGCTTTGCAGCAAAAAAGGGATTGCTATTTTTGATGACAAGAAAAACAAGGTTCAAAGCATTGAATATATACCTAATCGTATGGCTGACTTCATTAATAATGGAGATACACATATGAGTAGAAATTTCCCGAATCTAAAGCTCCCAAAAAAACCTGACACTGCGCACCGTTTAATCCATATCCATAAAAACACCCCTGGTGTTATGGCTCACATCAACCTCATTTTTGCGAGAAATAACATCAATATCATCTCACAGTTTTTGATGACAAAGGGTGATTTAGGCTATGCCATCACTGATATCCGAACGGATTATACGGATAAATTAATCAAAGAGCTTAAAGAAATTGAAAACACAATTAAGTTCAGATTGATCTATTAAAATGAACGTAAAATAATTATTAATGATGAATGGCATTTAAAATTCATCATTAATAATTCACGAATCATATAAATAACTAATCATTACCTAATAGCTCTGCTAGTTTTTCGTGCAAGGCTGAACCTCGGAGGTTAGTTGCCACAATTCGTCCTTCAGGATCTAATAAATAACTTTGGGGGATTGACCTAATGCCGTATTGTCTGGCAACTTCATTTTCCCAAAACTTTAGGTCAGAAACTTGCGTCCAAGTCAACTTATCATCGGCGATAGCTTTCAACCACTTTTCTTTATCGTTTGGACGATCAAGCGAAATGCCTAAGATGGTAAAGTTTTTATCTTTATACTGATTATAGGCAGCCACGAGATTTGGATTTTCGCGCCGACAAGGACCACACCAGCTAGCCCAGAAGTCAAGCAACACATACTTCCCTCTGAAAGAAGTTAAGCTAACAGGATTTCCAGCAGTGTCATTTTGCGTAAACTCTGGCGCTATCGCTCCGATTGCAACTTTCATAGCTATTTCCAATTGTTTAGCAAGTTCTTGTGCTTCCGGCTTTGCTTTTAATTCTGAAGAAAGTGATGCCAATAAGGGATTAATCGTTAAAGCATCCAAAACAGGCTGGGCTGCTTCTAGAAGTATGTTTAAACTAACCAATGATTTTGGATTTTCCTTGACAAATTTAAATTTCAATATTTTCGCTTCATCAGAAGCTGCATCATACTGGTTTTGGATATTATTATTAAAATCTTCAGAAGATTTTAATTCATCGGATGCCGATCTATAGGCCGACATTATCGCCTTTAATTTCTGATTGGTTTCTTTTAAACTTAGAGCTAACTTTTGCAAATCATTATTTAAAGAGGTACCAGATAAGATTGCATTATTAACTGAATCCTTTGCATCAATTATAATACTACCTTTCTCCAGATAAAGTGAAATCATATCTGGGGAAGAAATACCTTGCAGCCCCTTACCTTCATGATCGACAACCAGTATTGCCTCTATAGGTTCAGGAACCGAACCTTTAAAATCAAAAGTCCCTGATTTTATTTCTGCAGAGTCTATTACACGTTGCCCCTCTTCACTATAAATCATATACGCTTTGGCAGCTGAGGTGGCAGCTCCTAGCGTTCCTTTCACCTTAAAATCGTGTTGACCAAGAACTATAAAAGGCATAAAAGCAAAGGCGTACACTATTATTTTCTTTACCATTTTTTGTTTCCGTGTTTAAATTTAATTTTTCAAACGTACTATTTAAATTTATAAACATTGTTCTTTAAATGTCTAAAAAGCATTTGTATTAGATTTTTTATTAAATTGCACAGATTATATTTAAACTATAGTAAAGTGAAAGATTCGCATCCAATTCAAATAGAACAAACTAAACAATCACGTTTATCTCAGGTAGATTTCAATAATTTAAAATTCGGACAAATTTTATCCGACCATATGCTTATTGCAAAATATGCAAACGGGGAATGGCAAGAAGTAAAAATCGTTCCCTACGGAAATATAAGTATTAGTCCATCAAGCTCTTCCATTCATTACGGGCAATCTATTTTCGAGGGAATTAAAGCTTATAAACATGCGGATGGCCAAGTGAGTATCTTCAGGCCTGATCGTAATTTTGAACGTTTTAATAAATCTGCTGCCCGCTTAATGATGCCTAGCGTACCAAAGGAAATTTTTATTGATGGGATGAAAAAACTGATCGATCTTGATAGAGAGTGGGTTCCAAAAACCGAGGATACATCCCTGTACATACGACCTTTTATGTTTGCTACAGAGGCCGTCTTAGGTGTGCGCCCTTCTTTGGAATATACGTTCATGATAATTACAAGTCCTGTTGGCAGCTATTATAATAAGCCCCTGCGCTTGAAAGTTGAAACCCATTATACAAGAGCTGCAGAAGGTGGTGTAGGATTTTCCAAAAATGCCGGAAATTATGCCTTATCTCTTTACCCGACGGCACTCGCTCAAGAAGAAGGCTTTGATCAATTAATTTGGACAGATGCTAAGGAACATAAATATGTTGAAGAGGCGGGAACAGCCAATTTAATCTTCAGAGTTGGTAATTCCATTATTACCCCTTCATCAGAAACTATCTTAGAAGGAATTACACGTTTGAGCATTTTGGACGTCGCTCGAAAATGGGGCTACCAGGTTGAAGAAAGAAAGGTTTCGGTTAAAGAATTACTAGACGGCGTAGAAAACGGCACTGTAATCGATGCTTTCGCTGCTGGGACGGCTGCTACCGTTACCCAAATTGGCGAGATTGGTGCTGATGGTAAAGTTTATACCCTGAGTGATCCAACGACTAGAGAGTTTTCAAATAAAGTAGCTGCATACCTTAGCGATTTACGAACTGGAAAGACCGAGGATCCGTTTGGTTGGAATTTCATCGTTTAAAATCGGTTTCTAGGTATTAAGATGAAAAGATAAGGCCTCGTAATAATAAAGCGAGGCCTTATTTCTTTTTACCTTACCTTGAATTCTCTGCTTGTTTCGCTTCCTTTTCAGCCTGTTTCTCCTTACGCTTTCTTTCCTTTATTACTTCCTTTTTTTCCTTCTTTTCAGCCTTGGTTTCTACGACATTATCTTTTATCCCCGCAAAGATGCTTTTCCACATTAAGTTGAAGAAAGAACGAGTGGGTGGGTGAGTATGTGTAAAATGAGAAATTCGAGCAGGTTCCCCCTCCTCTGGGTTATTTGGTGTGATTAGAAAATTATTAGCCAAAAATGACACCAGACCCGCCTTCCCTATTTTGCCGCTATCCTCCTTCACCAGTACGCTAATTTTCAAATCCTTATAAAGCGTTTGAACCGTTCCATACGAACCCTTTTCGTTTGCCTTTACATCAAAAGAAATCTTATTAAAATATCCGCTTTCTGCCTTGACTAATGCAATAGGTTCTAGCAATTTATTAAACGATATTGCACTTGCAGGACCAAGCGAGCCTTTATAATTAAACTCGCCGATCTCTGAGGTTAAATTCAAATTTAAATTCACATTTATTTTCGCATTATCTAAGAAATTCATCTCAAAGTGAGATGTAATCCAATGGTTCTTTCGCAAAGCGATGGAATCATTGGTGACATTTTTCATTGTCCCCGTTAAATTAGTAAAAAATGCATCGCCTATTTGATTGGACTCGGGATTAAGCTCTCTATAATGCACTTCAAAGTTTTTCAAAAAAAGCGAGTCTATAAAAATTGGAAAGTCCAAACGCCGGAGCGCCAAATGAGGTGCATTGCGAATAGCATTTTTCCCATCGGAAGGCAGCTTTTTATTGTTAAATATTATTGCCTGTCCATTTTCTAATATGACCGATTGAACAAATAACTTATTTTCGGTTTCCAATTTTTTAAAATCGATATCCTTTATTTTTATCTGGGGAACTAAGATATTATAACGATCGCCTTGCTTTCCCAGCTTATGCGAAAATTCAAGCTCTTTATAGAGCGGAATAACTTTAAAAGCTTCTATATCCAGTGTTTTATTTTTGGTCGATACGTCCAGCTTTTCAAGTTTTAAAAAATATAAGCCGTTTGCTAAAGTATATTTAAGTGCTCGACTATTTATCTTAATATCTTTACTAAACCATACTACACTTGAATCTTGCATGGCTGATGAATCTATTGCAATGTCTTCAATTGTAAAACTAAGTCCTGTCAGCCTGTTGGCGCTGTCTTGTAAATGGCCATATATTCGTTTAGAAAAAGAAAGGTCGTTTACTTTTAATAAAGACAATGTTGTTCCTTTTAAAAAATCCGGGAGTTGATTGTACAGACTCTTTTCAACGGAATCTTTCTTAAGGGTATCGCGCATTTGATACAAGACGATCGTTGGCTTGTCCAAAAACACTTCTTTTAAGTTGACCTTGTCTTTTGTAAGATATTGGAAGAAATTAATTCCTGAAAGGTTTACCTGATCGGCGGTTACTTGAATCAAGTGATCGCTGGATTCTGGTGTTAAATTTCTAATGTATGACTGTGTATCAATGTCCAACTTCACATTCTGCAGTTTCATGCTGCCTTTCAATATGCTAACCGTCATTTTTTCAAAATCCAAACGGTACTGCCCGTTGCTCTCCTCATAAACCGTTGCCTTTAACTTTTCCGGAAATTTACCCTGCAAATATACACTCCCGGCAACTATAATAAGCAATATCGTTAGTATGCAGACAAATACCCATACAATTATTCTGAACCCTCTGGATAATCTAATTTTCTTTTGTTGACCTGGATTTTCCATATTTCACTAGATTAAATACCTGTACATCAAAGCTAATCAGAAAAATCAAGATTTCTCGGATTAATCACTCCATGACAAACTGTCATTTATTATTTATTTTGTAACTTTGCCTTTTGAATTAATAATTATGTTGGAATCAATCATTCAAACGAAGCAGCACGATGAATCTCGACAGGGGGAGGCTCTTTTACTCGAAAATAGTTCTGTACAGGTCGACAGCCGAAAGCTCTATATTGAAAGCTATGGTTGCCAAATGAACTTTTCTGATAGTGAGATCGTCGCTTCTATTTTACTAGATAACGGATTTACTACGACGGGCGACTTTAACGAAGCTGATGTCATTTTTATAAATACTTGCTCCATCCGTGATAACGCCGAACAGCGTGTTCGGAAGCGCCTAACGGATTTCAAAACCGCGAAAGCACAAAAACCCGGTATGGTCATCGGTGTTTTGGGATGCATGGCTGAACGATTAAAAGCAAAGTTTTTAGAAGAAGAGAAACTAGTAGATTTGGTGGTTGGCCCGGATGCTTATCGGGACTTACCGAACTTAATAGAGCAAGTGGACGACGGAGCACGTGCAGTAAACGTGATTCTTTCCAGAGAGGAAACATATGCCGATATTAGTCCGGTACGCTTAAACTCTAATGGCATCACTGCGTTCATTTCCATTATGCGTGGCTGCGATAATATGTGCTCTTTTTGTGTAGTCCCTTTTACCCGTGGTCGGGAACGAAGCCGAGACCCTTACTCTATTATTCAGGAAGCACAAGATCTTTTTAATGAAGGCTATAGAGAAGTAACCCTATTAGGTCAAAATGTTGACTCTTATAAATATACGAAAGAAGGGGAAGAAAAAACAGTTACTTTTGCCGACTTACTGGCCTTGGTTGCAGAAGTAAATCCTGAATTAAGGGTCCGTTTCTCTACCTCTCACCCAAAGGATCTTACTGATGAAGTGATTCATACGATGACCAGGTATTCTAATATCTGTAAGCATATTCACTTGCCAATACAGTCTGGAAACTCACGGATTTTAAAGTTAATGAACAGAACCTATGATCGTGAGTGGTACATCAACCGAATTGATGCAATTCGCAGGATCATCCCAGAATGCACAATATCCACCGATATCATCACCGGCTTTTGTAGCGAAACGGATGAAGAACATGAAGATACGCTATCTATGATGGACTTAGTTAAATACGATTCCGCTTATATGTATTCCTATTCGGAACGTCCAGGTACACTAGCAGAAAAGCGCTATGAAGACGATATCCCTGAAGAAGTAAAAAAGAGCCGTCTTACCGAGATTGTCGCAAAGCAACGCGAGCATAATTTATTTCGTCTTCAAGAACAAATTGGCAAAACTCATATTGTATTAATAGAAGGATTATCACGAAAGTCAGACCAAGACTTTTGTGGCCGGAATGATCAAAACTCGATGGTTGTTTTCCCAATTGACGAGAGGTATAAAATTGGCGATTATGTAAATGTAGTCGCGGAGAACTGTACCTCCGCTACTTTACTAGGAAAAATAATTTAATGAGCACTCAAGATATAAAAAATAGATTTGGTATTATTGGAAATTCGCCATTGCTCAACCGGGCAATAGATATTGCGAAGCAAGTGGCTCCTACCGATATTTCTGTATTAATTACGGGTGAAAGCGGTAGTGGTAAGGAAGTTTTTTCACATATTATCCATCAGCTCAGCGCTCGGAAACACGGTCCTTTTATCGCTGTAAACTGTGGAGCGATACCTGAAGGTACTATTGATTCTGAACTTTTTGGTCATGAAAAAGGATCATTTACCGGTGCACATGAGGCTAGAAAAGGTTATTTTGAAGTCGTAAATGGAGGAACGATATTTCTTGACGAAGTAGCAGAGCTTCCGGTTGGAACACAAGCAAGACTACTTCGTGTTTTGGAAAGTGGTGAATATATACGTGTGGGTTCTTCAAAGGTGCAAAAAACAAATGTCAGGATAATCGCCGCAACCAACGTCGATGTTTATGTTGCTGTACAAAAAGGAAAATTCAGGGAAGATTTATATTACCGTCTAAATACCGTACCGCTAAGAATACCCGCTTTACGTGAAAGAAAGGAAGATATTCATTTATTATTTCGTAAATTCATTGCCGATTTTACAGACAAATATCGAAGTCCAAATGTCCAATTAACGGACAATGCACAAGAGCTATTAGCTAATTATAATTGGCCAGGGAACGTCCGTCAACTAAAAAACATTGCCGAACAAATTGCCGTATTAGAGAAAGACCGGACTTTGACCGCTGGTACTTTACAGAACTATTTACCAATAGAAGGAAAAAGCAATATGCTAATGCGTATTGCACCTGAAAGTAAAGACGATTTTTCTGAAAGGGATATCCTTTATAAAGTACTTTTCGACATGAAGAAAGACATGGGCGAATTAAAGAAGTTGGTCTTAAAAATCTTGCAAAGTGGAATCAGCTCTACGAACTTTGACGACCACACCCCCTATATTAATCAACTTTATCGTGAAATTGATTTGACGGGTGAAGAAAATCAAAGTTCCCCTACCCTAACCATTCATCAGCCAACGGAAGTATTAGAAAAAGAAGATATAAGTACGGCAGAAGAAGTAGAAGAATCTTTATCTTTGATTGACCAAGAGTCTGATTTAATAAAAAAGGCCTTGAAAAAACATAAAGGAAAGCGTAAATTGGCTGCTAAGGAACTAGGTATTTCAGAGCGTACTTTATATAGGAAAATTAAAGACCTTAATTTATAATAATGCTACAAAATCTTAAATTAACATCTGCATTTCTGGTCTCTTTCTTGATTCTATGTAACTTCTCTTGCGGTCTTTATAGCTTTTCAGGCGCCTCAATTCCGGCTGAAATGAAAACAGTAAGTATTGACTTCTTCGAGAATAATGCACCCATTGTTGTCCCGTATCTGAGTCAAGAATTTACCGAAGCATTAAAGGATCGAATAAGGAATCAAACCCGTTTAAGCCAAGTTAGAACAGATGCTGATGGAAGCTTTGAAGGTAGAATAACGGACTATAGCATAAATCCTACAGCGGTTCAAGGAGACAATCGGGCTGGGTTAAATCGGTTAACAATAACCGTAAATGTGAAGTATACGAGCAGGTTAAATGAAAAATTAAGTTTCGATCAGAACTTCAGTAGGTATAAAGATTTTTCGACGACAAGTGGACCTATTCAAGCACAAGAACCGCAACTTATTAAGGATATAAACGCAATGCTAACCGAAGATATCTTCAACCGTGCATTTGCAAACTGGTAATTATGCGAATGACCTCTCGTGAGAAGGAAAGCTCACATTTATTCTGATAAAATTTATCTAATTGAATAATAATAAATTATCTTTGTTTTTGAGTGGAAATAAAAAAGAGTTCAAATTTTTTCAAACAATTAATCACCAATCCAAACCTGGTAAACCCCGATGTTATAAGTGAACTTATAACTCAATATCCCTATATCAGTGCTTTTTGGTTTATTAAAGCGAAGAATTCTGTAATCAATAAAGACCCAAATGCAAAGATTTACTTCCAGCAGGCCGCATTAGTAACTCCTCAATCAGAGCTTTTATACCGGTTTATCAATAATGTTGACTCACCGGATACCGAGATTATTGATGATGCGTTACCTTTACCAAACACCAAAATCACGTTTGCAGAGGCCGATAAAGAAGTAATTCCGCAGGCACCTAGTTTATACCACGATGAATCAATGCCTTTCTCTTTTATATGGTGGTTAAACAAAACACGGCTTGATCATGCAGACAACCACCAACCCTATATTCAAAACAAGACGCCTTCCAAATCGAGCGACTATTTAGACGAAAAAGATCCGCTCGATCAGCAAATGAGGGAACATATCTTCCATATTCAAGATCCAGAACTCAAGTTGAGTGACGGAAGTGTAGGCAAAACTATCCCTTTTAAAGTCTTCAAAAAAGAAAATCCTATCATTGAAAAATTCATTAATGAAGATCCACAAATCAAAGCTCCTTCTCCGGAAAAAGTGAGTTTAGAGAATAAAGCACGTAAAAGTGCCATCGATGAATCTGGTTTTGTATCTGAAACTTTAGCCAAAATTTATACAGAACAAGGACTATTTCACAAAGCTATTGACACTTATAAAAAATTAAGTTTGAAATTTCCCGAAAAAAGTCTTTATTTTGCCGATCTAATTAAACAACTCGAAAAACAAAATTTAAAACCATAAAAAATGTTCTATTTACTAATCGCCCTTATTATAATTGCCTGTGTTTTATTAGTATTTATCGTACTGATTCAAAACCCTAAAGGTGGCGGACTAGCTTCTAATTTTTCAGGAAGCAATAACTTGATGGGAGTAAAAAGAACAGGTGACATCCTAGAAAAGGGAACTTGGGTCTTAGTGATTTCGATCATGGTTTTTTCACTAATGATAAACGTCGTAAAACCGGGAACAACTTCTAGAGGATCAAGCTCTGACCTTCATGAACAAATTGTTCCAACTACGGTACCAACAGCGCCAACTACAAGTCCAGTAGCGCCGGTTGAAACTCCGACAGATACGTCAGGGGAATAAATCACATAGCTTTTCTTCACCTATAGCATTCTAGGCTATTAAAATAATGGATCGTTGATCTCGATATTAATCCGGCTCAACGATCCATTATTTTAACGCCTTTGTATTTTCCAAAACCTGACAGCCACTGACAGTCTGTCAACCACCCTTGAACAAACGACTTTTTTCTTTTTGTTTACCTTAATAAAAGTGCAAAAATGGCAACAATAAGCCTTTATGGTCATCTGGCACAATTAATGACACTTCAAAAGCAATTAGAAAAACAAAATTAATTTATATCATTATGGCATTAAACATTAAACCTATCGGAGACCGAGTGGTAATAGAAGCCGCTCAGGCAGAAGAAAAAACAGCTTCAGGTATCTATATCCCAGATACTGCGAAAGAAAAACCTCAGCGCGGAAACGTAGTGGCTGTTGGAAATGGTAAAGTTGATGAACCTTTAACCGTAAAAGTAGGAGATGAAGTTCTTTATGGCAAATATGCAGGAACTGAAATTACCTATGAAGGTAAGGAATATCTAATTATGCGCGAATCCGATATCTATGCGATATTGTAAGAAAAGAGCATCCGCTCATTTCTATCTATTTTCATTGAATTTATAAGAAATCATCCTTTAGAAGAATCAAATTAATTGGTTTTTTAATTAGAAAAAATATACAAAATGGCTAAAGAAATAAAATACGACATTGAAGCACGTGACGCACTCAAAAGAGGTGTTGACACGCTTGCAAATGCAGTTAAAGTAACCTTAGGACCTAAAGGTCGTAACGTAATTATCGAGAAAAAATTTGGCTCACCTGCAATTACAAAAGACGGTGTTTCCGTTGCAAAAGAAATTGATTTAAAGGATCCCATGGAAAATATGGGTGCCCAAATGGTTAAAGAGGTAGCCTCTAAAACTGCTGATCAAGCAGGTGACGGAACAACTACTGCAACTGTTTTGGCTCAAGCAATTGTTGCTGCAGGTGTTAAAAACGTAGCTGCTGGAGCAAATCCGATGGATTTAAAACGCGGTATCGATAAAGCTGTTGCTGCAGTTGTTAAAAATATTCAGTCTCAGTCAACCAGCGTTGGTGATGACAATAATAAAATAAAGCAAGTAGCCTCTATTTCCGCAAATAACGATGAAGTAATCGGATCATTGATTGCTGAAGCGATGAGCAAGGTAGGAAAAGACGGCGTTATTACTGTCGAAGAAGCAAAAGGAACGGAAACCGAAGTAAAAACGGTTGAAGGTATGCAGTTTGACAGAGGTTATTTATCTCCGTATTTTGTTACCAATACCGACAAGATGGAAGTAGATTTAGAAAACCCTTATGTTTTGATCTATGATAAAAAGATCAGCAACATGAAAGAATTACTTCCTATTTTAGAAAAACAAGTTCAAACAGGTAAACCTCTTTTAATTATTGCTGAGGATTTAGACGGTGAAGCTTTGGCTACTCTTGTTGTAAATAAAATCCGTGGATCTCTTAAAGTAGCAGCGGTTAAAGCTCCAGGTTTCGGTGACCGTAGAAAAGCTATGTTAGAAGACATCGCAATCTTAACAGGTGGAACAGTAATTTCTGAAGAAAGAGGATATAAGTTAGAAAATGCTGAACTTTCTTACTTAGGTCAAGCAGAACGAATCTTGATCGACAAGGATAACACAACAATGATAAATGGTTCTGGAAACTCTGATGATATCAAGGGTCGGGTTAACCAAATCAAAGCACAAATCGAATCGACAACTTCTGATTACGACCGTGAAAAACTACAAGAGCGTTTAGCTAAACTAGCGGGCGGAGTTGCAGTACTATACGTTGGTGCTGCTACAGAAGTAGAGATGAAAGAGAAAAAAGACCGAGTTGACGATGCATTACATGCAACGCGCGCAGCTGTTGAAGAAGGAATCGTTGCTGGTGGAGGTGTAGCTTTCATCCGTGCAATTGAAGCTTTAGAAGACGTTAAAGGAGAAACTGATGACGAAAACACAGGAATCAACATCATTAAACGTGCTATCGAAGAGCCTCTTCGTCAAATCTGTAATAACGCAGGTGTCGAAGGTTCGATCGTTATTCAAAAAATAAAAGAAGGAAAAGGCGATTTCGGATACAATGCTCGTACAGGTGTATATGAAAACTTAATTAGTGCAGGTGTAATCGATCCTACTAAAGTTTCACGTATTGCCTTAGAAAATGCGGCATCTATTGCTTCTATGCTATTAACTACAGAAGTAATATTAGCAGACGCTCAAGAAGATGAGCCTGCAGGTGGAGCTCCACAAATGGGCGGCGGAATGGGCGGAATGATGTAATCCATTCTCATCATACCAATCTTGCCGGAAAGAGCAAGAATCTAACAAAAAAAACCTCAAAGGATCATTCCTTTGAGGTTTTTTTTGTTTTTAATTAATAAGTGCACAGTAATAACTTGCCAAATATAATGGTAATAAATTAATTGGAATTATGTAGAGAATATTTAGAAATGTCACTTTTATAGGCTATGTTTAGCTATTATCAACCTAAAACCAAACCCTATGAAAAAAATTTTATTATTAATGCTGTTTATGGCATTTTATTCCCTGACTTTTGCGCAAGATATTAATATATCGGGCACAGTAAAAGATGAATCGGGCAATCCCCTGCCCTACGTCACTGTTGTTATGGAAAACACATTTAGAGGAACAACAACAGATGCTGATGGACGATTCAGTCTCAGTATAAAACCTAACACTCAATTGGTTTTCACATCAATAGGCTACGTTCAACAAATCTTATCAGTACCTACAGGCTCAACTTCATTGGATGTGGTTCTTCAAGAATCTAGATCTGAATTGGATGAAGTTGTAATTTCAGTATCAAGAATGGAGGAACGCCTCCTTGAAGCGCCGGTGACAGTAACGAAGGTTAGCGCGAAACAGATACTAGCCGGTGGTGGCCCTGAGCTATTTAGTACACTCGGGCATTTCCCTGGTGTTGATGTAAACAGCTCATCCATGCTATTCACGGCAATGTCTACTAGAGGTTTTAATAGTCCCAAATCTGAGCGCATGATTCAACTGGCAGATTATGTGGATACTCAAGTACCGAGCTTAAACCTTAACGCAGGAAATATGTTAGGCGTACCGGAATTAGACATCAACTCAATTGAAATTATTCATGGTCCAGCATCTGCCTTGTATGGTGCCAATGCATTTAACGGAGTTTTGATTACCAATTCAAAAGACCCGTTTTATAGTGAGGGCCTTTCTGTAAAATTAAAAGGCGGCAGTAGAAGTTTATTTGATGGACAAGTGCGCTTCGCCAAAAAGTTAAGCGAAAAATTTGCATTCAAAATCAATGGAACCTATTTTACCGCAGACGATTGGATGGCAAACGACTTCTCTCCAAAGCGCATCACTTCATCAACTAATAATGTCCCAACTTCGCCTTTTGGATATGATGCGTTGAATAAATATGGAGAAATAAGTACGGCTCAAGCGGGTATTACTATCGTACCAGGTCAAGTGATCTATACACCAGGATGGTCTGAAGCAGAATTAATCAATGATGATAATAAGACCACCGGTTACCGTTTTAATCCTAGTATTTCCTACTTAATCACAGATAATTTAAAAGCTACAGTCGACTATAAGACCGCAGGCGGTACAACTAGTTATCAATCTACCAGTCGCTATCGTTTAAAGAACCTTCGTGTTGACCAATTTAAAGCAGAGTTAAAAAGTGACAATTGGTTTGTGAGAGGGTTCAGAACGGTTGATTATGGCAAGGACTCTTATGACCTGAGCTTCTTAGGTGCACGTATGGCAACGTTAAATCCTACTGCAGCCGGCTTGCCTGCCCTTCCTGGAGGCGCTCCAAGTTATGCAGGATTGTTTTTCGGGACTTATGGTGGTGCATTGCAACAAGGAGCAACTCCTGCTCAAGCTCATGCTGCTGCTGAAGCTACGTGGCCAAAAGAAGGATCGGACGCTTTCAACGCCTTACGTAAACACAATGTTGAATTAAATCAACCCGCAGGCTCAAGACTTCCTGTAAACTCCATCATGACTGACCTTAGTGGTCAATATGATTTCAAACTTGATGTTATAGATTTAATCGTTGGAGGTGCATATCGTTCCTTCGGATTATCCTCACAAGGTTCTGTATTTGAAGATACACCTGGAGGCGATCGCATCGAAAATCATGAATTTGGGTTTTATGGACAGGCTGGAAAAGGCTTTTTCAATAATCAATTGAAACTACAGATCGCTTCACGGATAGATTTCTTTAAGAATTTTGATTCTAAATTATCACCAAGAGCGTCAGCCGTTTATACCTTTGGCGAAAAACGTCAAAACAACCTAAGAACGAGCTATGCTACCGCTTTTAGAAGTCCCGCCCAAATAGATCAGTTTATTCAATTAGACATCGGGAATGCACTTCTATTAGGAAACGTTAGAAATGGCTTTCAAGGCTATAACACAACTTTACTAACGCAAGGAAATCCGCAAGCAAATATAGGAGCCGTTGCTGGTGGTTCTAAAGATTTCGATTTCAACGCTTCACGTCTGGATTTAGAACAGGTGAAAACTTGGGAAATAGGATATAAATCAGTGATAAGCGAAAAAGCCTTTATCGACATCAGTTATTACCTAAGTAATTATAACAACTTTATTGGAGCTCAACCTTTTATAGGAAACACAAATGGCAGCAGACCTACCATACCCGAAACCTTGGTAGCAGTTGGTGCTGCGCCTGGCGCTGATGGAACTGTGCGCAATCGCTTGAATGACCCGAATAGCCCAACTCGAGTCATCCAAGTTTGGTTTAATAACAATCAGGAAATCAAAACGCAAGGCTTAACAATTGCGGTTGGATATAATTTTCAAAAAGAGTTTAACCTAAATGCGAACTATTCCTATAGCAAAATGGGAGACGTTCCCGAAGGATTCCTAGCCTATTACAACACCCCTGAAAATAAGTTTAATATTGGAATGGATGGTGAAATTTTCAATAAACTTTCGTATACCGTAAACTACAAATGGCAAGATGCATTCAATTATGAATATCCGTTTGATATAGGACCAATTGATAAAATAGCTACCTTTGATGCTTCGGTTTCTTATAAATTAGGATACTATAATTCTGCTATACAAATCGGAGGATCTAACTTAACCAATGCCTATAACAAACAAATATTTGGAGGTCCACAGTTCGGGCGAATGATATTTGCAGGAATATCTTTCCAAATTGATTAGAGAATCGTCTAAAAGAAAAATAATTTTATAAATCTGACTTACGCAGTCTCCACCAGTCCTTCTATGCGGTGGAGACCGCATAAGTTTAACTTTTGAAGTGTCAGCTAGTCTTCAAAGACACGATCATCAATCCCTGAATAACTAGCACAGATATTTTTCGAAAATTCAATAAGAGGCTGGAATGAAAAATAAAAAAACAAGTCTGATTTTGATTTATGATACAGACTTGTTTAGAATTGATGTGGAGAATGTCGGATTCGAACCGACCACCTCTTCACTGCCAGCGAAGCGCTCTAGCCAAATGAGCTAATCCCCCATGAAGGTGCAAATGTAATGAAAGATTTTACTTTAATCAAAAGAAAACCTCATTACATTTGGTTAATTTTTTGATAGAAAAAATTGCCTGTTTATCTTAACGCCTCACGTGCAATAACAATCTTCTGAATTTCAGAAGTCCCCTCTCCTATTGTGCAAAGCTTTGAGTCTCTATAAAACTTTTCCACCGGAAAATCTTTAGTATAACCATAGCCTCCAAAAATCTGTACGGCTTCAGTTGAACACTTCACCGCAACTTCAGAGGCGAAGTATTTAGCCATTGCAGATTGTTTAACTACTGACTTCCCGTTATTTTTCCTATCTGCAGCATTCCGGATCAGTAATTCCGAAGCCTCGATTTCAGTCGCCATATCCGCTAATTTAAACGAAATGCCTTGAAAGCTTGCAATCGGTTTTCCAAACTGGTGCCTTTCCTTAGCATAATTTATTGCCGCATTAAAGGCGCCCTTAGCTATACCTAAAGAAAGTGCGGCGATTGATATTCTCCCGCCATCTAGTACGCTCATAGCCTGCTTGAATCCTTCCCCTTCCTTACCAAGTAAATTCTCTTTTGGAACACGGCAATTATCAAAGATGAGCTCTGTAGTTTCGGAAGCACGCATTCCTAATTTGTTCTCTTTTTTCCCGTGAGTAAAGCCTGGTGTACTCTTTTCAATAACAATTGTAGAAATACCGTCAGATCGCCCTTTTTCTCCTGTACGAACCATTACCACGGCAAGATTCCCTGACTTTCCATGAGTTATCCAATTCTTTGATCCATTAATAACGTATTCATCTCCATCCAAAACTGCAGTAGTATTCATCCTCATGGCATCCGAACCCGTATTTGCTTCTGTTAATCCCCAGGCACCGATCCATTCCGCTGATGCCAAGCGCGGCAGCCATTTTCTTTTCTGTTCCTCACTCCCAAAGGCCAAAATATGCCCTGTACAAAGTGAGTTATGTGCGGCAAGAGAGAGTCCAATAGACCCACATACTTTCGAAATTTCTACAATGGTGGTTACATATTCTTGGTATCCAAAGCCCGAACCCCCGTATTCTTCAGGAACGAGTATACCCATTAAGCCCAATTCTCCCATTTGTTTGAAAGTTTCGACAGGGAAGATTTGAGCTTCGTCCCATTCCATCACAAATGGTCGAATATGCTTTTCTGCAAAGTCTCGTGCCATTTGCTGGACCATTTTGTTATTTTCGGTCAAGTATACCATAGAGTCTGTATTTAAGTTTATAATTTATAGGTGGTTATATACAAAACTAAGAAAATTACACAGAATTTTCAATACAATAGCACATAGCTTAGCCCTTCTACTAAATACTATTTGATGGCGTAAAAGCTCTTTGTTAAACAATTTTCTATATTTTTGTTTCAACCTTTTAAACAACCTATGAGAACCTATTATATAACTTTTATACTTTTATTGTTGTTTTTTCCATTAATTTCTCTGATTGCCCAAGATTCGGTTTCCGAAAACAATGCAGAGGCCATTTCCTTAAAAATTAATCTCAAAACTAATAACAGTTATCGATATCTTACCAAATATGCACGCGTCATTACTCAGGAAATGATGGGAAACAGCATGGAAATTAATCAAGAAACGAACATCGGCTATAGGTTTGAAGTTGTAAGTAATTTAGGTGAGGAGATTAGGATAAAAACTTATTTTGAAGAAATAGGGTTGGTTTTGGAGACGCCGGAAGGTCGGATAGCTATCGATTCAAAGAGCGATAATTCCTCTAAATTTTCTCCCGCGTTAAATAAACCTTTTTATATTTCCATAACTGCTCAAGGGAAAGTGATCAAAATTGAAGGCATCGAAGAGATTTATAGAAATTTTAAAGATAGCGATGAAGTTCCCTTGCGAGAATTCTTCACTGAAAAAAGTGTAACCGAACTTATAGAAAGTTCCTTCAACATATTTCCTGCAGACTCCATAAACATGGGCGATAGGTGGGGTACAGTTCATAGTCAAAGCTTAAGCAATCAACTTGACATTATTTTTGATAGAACTTTTACTTTGAATGGTTTAAGTGAAGATATGGCTTGGCTAACGGTTGAAAACAAAATTAAATCTTCTGCTTCAGAAACTTTAGCTTTTGAAGCAGAACATAGTGATACGACGCAAGAAGGAATCATAGAAATCGACAGAGACTCTGGTATAATCTTATTTAGTGATATTAAGCAGGAATTTAGAGGGTTATTAAAATCCAATGGGATGGAAATTCCAGTAAAGATCTCATCGGAGATTAACTTGAAAGGCGAATTAATAGGAGATTAAGGAAATAACGCGATTGCAATAGGGTGTCAACTCCTTTTTAGCACCGAGAAAGTCTAAACTGATTACAAAAGCCATTGCGGAAATACTTCCACCCATTTGTTCAATTAATTTGCTTGCAGCTATAATGGTACCACCTGTTGCTAATAAATCATCGTGTAGCAGTACTTTGGAGCCGACTGGGAATGCATCTTTATGAATTTCAATGATCGAGGATCCATATTCTAGATCATACGATTGTTGAATCGTTGTATAGGGCAGTTTACCAGGTTTGCGAATAGGAATAAATGGCAATTTCAGCCGTTCGGCAAGCATCATTCCGAAAAAAAAACCCCTACTTTCTACACCTACCACAACATCCAGCTCAACATCTTTTAATTGTTCGATAAAAGCGTCAACTACTTCTTGACAAAGGCGAGGGTCTTGCAAAATGGGTGTTATGTCTTTAAAGACAATTCCTGGCTTTGGAAAATCGAGGATATCCCGTACCGTAGATCTTAATTTTTGGTCAATCATTTGAAACGGTTAAATAAGGAGCAATTTTAAGCAAAAAATCCTCATCTATCAGCGCTATTTTTAATAAATCGTTTATTGTTTTAAAATTTCCATGCTGTTTACGATAGTGAACGATAGCATTTGCCTGTTTGGAACTAATTAAAGAATGATTTCTGAGTTGCTCATATGTTGCATGATTAATATCAAGTTTCTCAATTAATACCGAATCTATATATAGATGATCGACAATTCTTTGAAATCGCTCTTCATCCATGCCATACACACTCCTTAGTTGGGAAACGGCGTAAAAACCTCCTAAGTTATCCCTAAATCGTATTATTCGAGAAGCAAATACCGGCCCTATACCATTTAACTGTTGTAAATCGATAGAATCAGTACTGTTTAGTTCGATGTAAATTTGCGCTGTTTGTTCTTCTTTTTTAATTCGCTCCGGCTGAATAGAATTCTTCTCTTTCCAAGAAGATAATTTGCGGTTTTCTACTTTAGGAATAGAGATATACGGGGCTAGTCTCGCATAGTCTTCTTCAGTTATGGCATAAATCTTATTAAAATCTTCCTTTATAAAAAAAGCTCCACCTTTAGAAACATAATTTTGGATCATCCTAATTTGTCTTTCCGTTAGCCCTAGGCGGATCCCTTCTTGAAGGGTAAGATCATTTGGATTGAACTCAAAATAATCTACATCCGACTGCGAATCTGAAGGAAAGAGATAAGAAGGGCCTTCATTGGGTTCTGACTGAATAGTATTCAAAAACTCATAAATTTCCCTTTCATCTGTCGCTGTTATAAGCTCCGTCTCACTAGGCTTAATCCAGGAAAATATTACTGGAGAAACCACAAATATCCCCATGATAAAAACCAATACGCATAGACCCCTTACTTCCCCTTGCGATAAGCAAAAATAATTATTTAACCAGTTCTTCATCCTTAAAACAACAGCTAACAGACTAATTTAAAGATACGTAATAAAAACCGAGCAAAAAAAAATCTGCGACTAGCGCAGATTTTACAACCAATTTTAAAGGATGAATTTAAACAGTGGTTTTCTTTAATTACTTTACTTTAGCCCAAGTACCTTTAGTGACCCAATTATTGCCTGCACTTTCAACCGCTCCACGATAAGAAGCTGCATCAAACCAGCTATCTAATTGCTTAGGATCTGAAGCATTTGTTTTGCTACTTCCTACGTAAACATCTGTGATGTAAGAAGGGATTGGATCAGCGCTACTTGTGTTTTTAGCATTTGCTTCCTCGTAAGGTTTTGTGGATCCAGTATAACCTTTATAAGACCATGCTTTTGGTGTGTATACATCCACACTAGTTAAAGACAATGAACCATCGTTCATATTTGCAAAAGTTTGTTCGTGTTCTACCTCGATACCACTATGGAAACCATAGGCAATCACATTTTGCAATTTACCCTTTGTTCCTTCACGTAATTTCATAGCACGAGTTTTTCCAGCCTCGATAGATCCAGCACCGTCATCGGTTTGTGCCTTTGTAGAACCTACCAAAGTAATATTTGACAACATTGGGTTTGAATAAGGGGAAGCTGAGTTGTTCTTTCCATTATTATCGGCTTCAATTCCACGATCAGCGAAATCATCACCTTGGATGGCTACCCAAAATTGGCCTTTACCACTCCAGCCGTATGTCCAATCAAAAGAATCATCTTCTGCACCGTACACTACAGCATACTTTAAATTAACTGTTCCTCCAAAGAATTCGATACCATCATCAGCACCTTTATACACACTTAGGTGCTCTAAAGTAGTTCCAGCTCCTACCCCTTCAAAGGTAAAACCATTGTGTTCTTTATCAGCATTACTCTTTTTTCCAGTGTATTCGGCACGTACATATTTCATGACACCTGAATTATCATTAGCATCCGTTCCACCGTATGTAACGCCAGCGCCCATTTCTGAAGCAGCAACGCCACCTTCAACGTTTATTGGAGCCTTTCCTGTCAGGATAATACCACCCCAATCTTGGGTTTTTGGGTTAGCTTTACCAGATGTAAATACAATTGGCGCATTCTCAGTACCAACCGCGTTAATTTTTGCTCCTGGTTCAATTAGTAAATATGCAGCAGCCGGCTCATTCGGGTCAGACTTTACCGTAACGCCTTCTTCAATGGTTAGGACAGCACCTGGCTTCACGTGAACCCCAGCTTTAAGGATATACGTATTACCTTTTGATAAAGTAGTATTTTCTTTGATCTCCCCAGTAAGGGTAGCGCCATTAGGCAATACGCCGTTACTACCACCATCATCGATTGTTACAGGATCTTTGCTACAAGCAGCGAACAAAATACTTACCCCTAAGGCTAAGGCAATCGTCTTGTTTAATTTTATTGATTTCATAATTATTGTTTTTCTATTTAATTTGTCGTTTTTATTTTTTCTAGATATAAAGCCTTTTTTACCCTTTTTCATTACACTACAAAAGAAATACTTTCATGTTAGTTGAATGTTAAGAAATCTTGAACTTTCTATCATCATTTATTAAAATTTATAACTTAATGAAGCACCTATAGAAATGCCTTTTTTGAATCTTGAAAACTCTAAATTGCTATTTGAGAACTCTTGTTCAAACACTACAGCGGGGTTCAACAGATTAGAAAAAGACAGGTCTAAACCAATATTTTTATTGAGCATGGTATTCATATTCAAATCCAGCGTATTAACGGGCAATTCATAGATATCGCCTGCTTTTTCAGAACCAGCAATGAACAAACGTTTTCCATAGACGTTATAACCCAAGGTAAATACGGTGTTCGAGCTTTTTCCCCAATCTGCTTTATAAGAGTAATCAAAATTGATTAAATATGGAGACGCACCATATAGCGGCCTTACTCTATTAGTTGGGGCAACTGGCACGCCGAGCTCTCTATTCTCTATAATTCTGTTTTCAGACAGCTTAATTTTATTGTATAATAAAGATCCATTAAAGCCAATAGACATTTTGCTGAGAGAATTGGATTCAGATTGGAGAAGAGATCCTAAATTTCTATTTAATTCTACCTCGATTCCCGCTAAAACAGCTTGATCGGTGTTTATATAAGAGAACATTGCATCTGCCGTAGCTACCTGCATCATCTCTATTGGGTTTTTAAGGAATTTCCCAAATAAGGAAACCGCCATCAATTCACCTGCATTCGGATAAATTTCATACTTTAAATCAAGATTATAATTTGAGGTATTAATTAACCCGGGGTTCCCTTGTCGTTCTGCTGTTGCCGATGCATTATTATATCTAAAAGGCGCCACTTCTGTAAACAAGGGCCTAGAAATAGTGCGACTAGCCGCTAGAAGAAGGTTTGATTTTTCCGTCAATAAATATTTCAACGTTGCTCCCGGCAAGAAATCCACCCCCTTTAACGTATTTCTTCTAAATGGTAAATCCGAAGCATCACTTCCTTTCTTATAATCAGTGTTTTGAGAAGAAATTTCCGCTCTTAAGCCAGCTACTAAGTTCCACCGATCATTCCAATTAAAATTAAAGTTCACATAAGGAGCAGCAATTGCCAAATCCGCCCTATAATTATTAGGGCCATAATAGCCTTCCTGGTAATACCATTGTCCACTTTGAGAACCATCTCCCAAATTAGAATCAGTTAACACCGAACCTACATCATCAGGATTCACCGCTCCAGGAATTGCAATTTTCACATCAAACTGTCGTGAATCGAAGGTTCTAGATTTATAACGCGCGTCAATTCCCGCTTGATAGCTTTTTAAAATAGCCGACTCATTTGCAGGCTTAAAGTCCATTTCTACCTTCCCAGAAGTTTCATAATCATTAAGTTTCGCAAAAAAACGATGGTTATCGCTATCGGAATTTCTTAAGAAGGTATATTGATTATTATTAACCGAGAAAGTATTTTGAGTTCTATCAGGTGTACTTCCAATTGTTTTAGTGTAACCAACTGCCCACTTTAACTTTGACCGATCGTTAAAATCATAATTGCTACTCAACTGTGCTGCCAACAAAGTATTTTGGGTCAAGGTATTCCTCTGTCCGAATAGTGTTCCTAAGTCCGACTGCTCACCAAAGTTATTGGATATCTCATCGTTGGATTGATTCACCGCTAAGGCTGTCAACGTATAATTGGAACGGGAGTTTGGCCCATAACTCACAGAAGCTAGCCCTGAAGTATTGGTTTTAAAACTAAAACTCTCGGTTTCGTAGTGATACCTTGGAGACTGTTGAGCATTATACAATGCCGAAATTCCATCTTCAATACTGTAGCCCCCTTTATGTGCCACGTTAAGTAAAAATCCCAATCGCTGTCCACCTTTAAAGTCAAAGCGATTTCCTGTTGAAAGTGAAATTCCTCTATTTAACGGTGCAACCGATGCCTGCGGACTCCAGTTTACTTTAAATGGATCTTTGTTACCATTTTCATAGGAATTATATACTGACGAATTCGCCACATTCTCTGGAAGAGCGCGTTTGCTTTTATCAAAACCGAAGAAGCCTCTATTTGAATTCGGCGACAGCAAAAAATCCTTACCTGTACTTATTGAATTAAAGCCTGTAGAAAGAGCCACTTTCATAAAAGGTTGTGATGGATAACTCCGGGTTACAATATCAATATTTCCACCAGAGAAATCTCCATAGAACTGAGAGGTATATGATTTTACCACTGCTATATTCTCCACAATTGAAGTTGGGAAGATGTCTAATGGAATCACCTTTAAATCTGGATTAGTAGAGGGAATTGGTAATCCATTTAACGTAGCATTATTATAGCGATCTCCCAGTCCACGAACAAATAGCGTTTTATCCCCTACCATAGATACACCCGAAACTTTCGTTAACCCTTCACTCACGTTGCTAACCCCCTTGCGGTCTAACTCTTGTGCACCAATCTTTTGAACTACTATCGTAGCATTCTTTCTTTCAGCTATGAGCGCCTGTTCATTTTGTTTGTTAACTCTGCCGGTTATTACAACGGCTTCCATCTGAGTTGATTCTGGAGTTAAAGAAACATTTAGTACTACATCATTCCCTGGCTCTACAGGTGCATCTACAACTAAAGGCTGATACCCAACATAGCTGATGCTTACTTTATGAGTTCCTGGAGCTACATTTTTAAATTCGAAAACACCATCTATATTTGTCGTAGCGTAGTTCGAGGTTCCTTGAATATTAACATTCGCACCAATGATTGTTTCAGAATTTTGTTGATCAACTACTTTTCCTTTGATCGTACCGTTCTGCGCAAAAAGCAGTTCTACGGTACAAAATAATATTGCAATTGTTGCAATAAACCTTATTAACTGTGTTTTCATCCTTTTATATTTATGATACAAGGATACAGCGGCAATGTTAAGAAGATGTTAGCCGTAAAATAAGAATAGGTGAATATTGTGTTAATTTAATGTTAACCTATTCTAGTTCAGGTTTCCCTAAATCCTGTTATCTAGAGAATATTATATCCAAACCAAGTTTAGGAAAAGATGAAACGTAATGGACAACGTCCATCCCAGTTGTAAAACCGAGAATGGACGTTTTTACATATATTCTATTTAATGTCTGGGATTGTCCCCTTATAACTCACTCCAATCATACTTACCCACCCCAACACAACAAACATAATGAGTAGTCCGGTTAACATCAACTTTCAATCCTTCATTAAAATAGACCGACGCAAAGAGGATGCGGTTTATATGCAAATTGTTTCTCAGTTTATCAACGCCATAAAAACAAACCTGTTAGAGGATGGCGATCGACTTCCGAAAAGCAGAAGGATTGCAAAAGAGCTGCAGGTTCACAGAAAAACAATTCTTGCCGCTATAGATAAATTACAGGATCAGGGATGGATTGAGAGAGACCATCCCAAATATTGGTACTTTTGGTAAGCCCTTCCGTAAAGCCCGTAAGAACCAATTGCTGCGCCTAACCCAACTACAAGAAAAGGTAAAAGAAACTGGAAGAAGCCCTCAAGATACTAAATGAAGCCCATCAGGAATTGCTTAAATAAAAACCCTTACTAGATTGTGCTATATAATCAAGGTTTAGCAAGTTTCAATTACTAAATGTATTCACTTTAATGTGAACGTTTCAAAATCAATTTCCCCTCCCAGTTGTTAGTGTATAATTAAAAAGAAATTATGAAAGCAGTACAAATCCATAAATATGGCGGAAGGGATGAATTGATATACGAAGATGCGCCTAAACCCGTTATCAATGAACAGCAAGTGTTAGTAAAAATTTATGCGAGCGGAGTTAATCCTGTAGATTGGAAAATAAGAGAAGGTAATATGCCTGGTTCTGAAAATAGAACTTTTCCGATTATCCTCGGTTGGGATATGTCTGGAACAATTGAAGAAATAGGTAATGATGTACAGGGCTTTAAATTGCATGATTCAGTATTTGGCAAACCTGATAGTTCTAAAAATGGCACTTATGCAGAATATATTGCAGTGAGTCCTAATGAAATTGCATTAAAACCCCTATCAATTGATTACGTTGCGGCTTCCTCTTTGGCTATGGCTAGCTTAACTGCATGGCAAGGACTATTCGATCATGGCGAACTTAAGTCAGGTGAACGTGTATTGATAAATGGTGCCGCTGGAGGCGTGGGCACAATGGCTGTACAGTTGGCGAAACTGAAAGGTGCCTATGTGGTTGGAACTGCCTCTGAAAATAATCATGCTTTTCTGGAAGGACTAGGCGCTGACGATGTGATTGACTACCACCAAGAGGGATTTTTGGATAAATTGAAAGAATTTGACCTAGTATTCGATGTGATTGGTGGAGAAACACAAAACAAACTGCTTAACGTACTAAAACCAGGCGGAACGCTAGTAAGCACTGTTGGGGTTGTAAACCAGGAGCTGATTGACAAAAAAGGACTGAAAGGTATACGCTATTGGACCCGAGACAACCCTGATCAACTCATGCAAATTTCCAAGCTTATTGATGAAGAGAAAATCAAACACGTAGTAGAATATGTCTTTCCGTTAGCAAATGTAAAAAAGGCCCATGAGATAAGCGAAAAGGGACATACAAGAGGGAAAATAGTACTACAAATTGTGTAAGAAAAAACGAACACTCATTTAATAAAACAAGTTATTTCAAATTAAAATCTAATTAAATAAAGGAGGTAATTATGCGATTTCTAATGAAAATTTTAATTCCCAATGAACCATTCAATACCTATATAAAGAATGGGACAGTTGGACAACTAATGCAGCAAATTCTAGATGATATTAAACCTGAGGCGGCGTATTTTACAGAAATGCATGGAAATAGAGGCGGTATACTTGTGGTAAATATGGACAATAGTTCACAAATGCCCAAATTGTCAGAAGCTTGGTTCTTAAAATTTGATGCCCATGTAGAATTTCATCCGGTGATGTTACCCGAGGATCTTGCCGAGGCAGGTTTAACAGAATTAGGTAAGAAATGGTGCTAGAATAGCACCATTTTCTTACCTAATTCTGTTAATAAGCGGGTTAATACCCTGGATTCTGTTGTTGTCTGATCTTAGGATTGGTATTTATCTCGTCACTGGAAATTGGTAATAACGTTTTGTGGAAGGAACGGTCGATTACTTTATCTCTATGCGAAATTGACAAACTTCCTAGCTCATCATTAAACTCTATTGATTTATTCCAGCGAATAACATCGAAAAAACGATGGCCCTCTCCCAACAGTTCCTTACTTCTTTCATCAGCAATCATGTCCAAAGAAATTGTCGATGCGGTTGCCGGAGCGAGATTTGGTGATCGTTTGCGGATGTCATTCAGATATTTTGCCGCTAATGCTTTATCAATATTCAATGCTGCCTCAGCTGCAATTAAATGCACCTCCGACAAACGAATTACCTTAATATTTACAGCTGTACTGTTGGTTGTCTTTTTATCTCCTTCTAGCGTAACGCTGCCACTATATTTATATATTGCGCCCATGCGTCCTTCCTCATCTAAAGCCATGATCCCTTTGCGTACATCGCTTGGGTCTTGGTTCAGCCTAGCGATAAAGTAGTCGCTAGCCATAAAGTTCCCTAATATACTAGCACTTCCATGAGCTCTTCTTCTTACATAAGCACCAAGCGATGTATTACCCAAATCCCCTTCACTTGGAAAAATCCCTAATTCAAAAATCGACTCGGAACCAAATTCACTTTTCCACGAATTAACCCATTGATCATTGGTATACAATGTATAAACTTTGGAATTGATCACCACCTCAGCTGCTGCAAGTGCTTTCGCGAAATCACCCATATATAAATAAACTTTAGCTTGCAAGGCTTTATTAGCATAGTAATTTATATACCCACTACTTTTGGCTTTCAGTAAAAGGGATTCTGAATCTACTAAGTCTTTTAATATCTGAGTATAATTCTCTTCCACTGTCGCTCTAAGCTCTTGCGCATTGGCATCAAGTTTAGTGGTAATATTAGGCACACCGTAAGCCGATTTATCATCATTATAAGACTTGCCATATAATCTTACTAAATCAAAATAAATTAGTGCCCTCGCCGTTAACGCTTGACCTTTAAATGTATTAAAATTTTCTTTGGACCCTGCTTCTTCTAGTTTTGTAATGCTTTCCAAAAGGTTATTAATTTGAGCAATAGAATGGTAGCCTTGGGTCCAAACTGCCGAATAAGTATTGGATGATTCACTATGATTATAGGCATACAAGTAATCATAACCCCTACCTTGAGAAACCAAAGTTAAGTCTCCTCCTTTCACATCCCCGTATAAAGGGAAGTTGCGTCCGTAGTAGGATCCACTGGCCATTGTACTCATTAATCCATTTATCATTATTTTTGCATCCGCTGCCGTCTGTATAGCGGTTTCTGCGTCCCCTGAATTCGTGGGTTCGACATTTAAAAAGTCCTTACAAGATATAACTAAAAATGCAATGACTATACATGCGATTATATTTATGTTTTTCATTGGAATAATTTGTTTTAAAGTGGCAATAAAGCTATCATGAGCCCTTTATCTTCATCGCGGTTTGTGAGTAATTTGTAAATGCTCATGATGGTTTCATCAGAATAATATATTTTAAGTGGCGATGAAGCTATCATGAGCTCCGTTTTCATCGCTGTTTGTGAGTAATTTGTAAATGCTCATGATGATTTCATTATTTAATTCCTTTAATTAAAAACTAAATTCTATACCAAATGTGTAGGTTTTACCAATAGGTGTTTCCCACCCTCTTGTTCCAAATTGATTCACTTCTGGATCTGCATTTTTAAATTTAGAAAAGGTCAATAAATTGGAACCGTTGAAGTAAACCCGAGCATTTCCTATTCCAACTCTTTGAATATAGTTGGCCGGAATGCCATACGATAAAGACACGTTTTTTAATCGTAAAAAGGACGCGTCGTATAAATGGCGACTACTTACTTGGTTAACATCCTCTAGATCTCTTCCAGAAATTCTTGGAAGACTCCCTGTCGGATTACGATCACTCCATGTTTCATCTACAAAATATTGCGAATGAGTTCTTTCCCAGTAATACCCATCATCAGCAACATCTTTTGAAGCACCATCATATAGTTGCCCTCCTACCTTATAAATGAAATTTAAGCCTAATGAAAGTCCTTTATATTCTATATCTGTATTTAATCCACCATAAAAATCAGGGTTCCCATCTCCGATTATTACACGATTGGCTTTCGTATATGCATAGCTAGCGCCGCGGCCATTAAGCATAAAATCACCTAGAGCGTCGCCTTTTTCATCATTAACATACCAAACATTCAACCCATTTGTTTTATCCACTCCAGCCCATTCTAAACCGTAAAAGGATAACGTGGATTCCCCTTCGCGATAAACAAATCTTGAACGCGCATCCCCTCCAGTCGGGTCATTCCAAACAATATCCTGCCCCTTGGTTTCTCCTTCATTTTTATACAATTTCGTTACTTTAGATTTTATGAAGGATCCATTGATACTTGCCGACCATCTCCAGTCTCCGCTTTTGATAATCTCCGAACCTATCTCGACCTCTAAGCCTCTGTTATTAATTTCGCCCACATTTTTCAATGTTGAGGTAAATCCTGTTATCGTAGATGTTCGAACATCTTGCAATAAATCTTTAGAATCTCTATTAAAATACTCTAATGTACCAAAGATTTTGTTTTGGAATAAACCGAACTCCAATGCGATGTTGGTTGTATAGTTAGTTTCCCAAGTCAGCGATTTATCCGCAGCATTACTTAATCCACCACCTGCTTGTTCCATATACTTGTTACTATATCCGGTTAAAGCTCTCCATCCATAGTTTGAAGAAGGTAATGTCCCGTTTACGCCGTAGGATGCCCTGATTCTTAAATTGTTTATTGCCTCAACTTCCCGCAAAAAACTTTCAGAATTTATTTTCCAAGCACCAGCAACTGACCAAAAGTCTCCCCATCTTGTATCTGGACCTAACCTAGAAGAGCCGTCCCGCCTGTATGAGGCAGATCCAAAATAGGTATCGTTATAATTATATTCAAGTCTTGAGAGCATGGATAACATATTACCACCCCAACTATATGCAGTTGCATCTAACTGACCGGCTGTTGCCACGGTACGTAACGCCGAGGAAGGTAAATCCGTCCCTGTAGCCCTCATGAAATCTGTATTATTTTTCTCCGCTTCGAAACCTGCTAAAAAGCCTAAACTATGAGCACCAAATTGCTTGGCATAATTTGCCGTCGTTGAAGAAACTATTTTAGTAGAATTTGTTGATAATTCTGAAACACTTCCATTAGGTGTAGTGCCAGTATAATGTTTGGCACTATAATAAATATTGTCTCTAGTATGTGTTTCATCGAAAGAGAAAATTGTTCGAACATTCAATTCGGGCAAAATGTTAAATGTCAAGGATTCGATTGCCGATATCCTTCTAACATTCGAACTATTCTGCCATTCGTTGTTATAATACAACGGATTATAAGCTAAACTTCCATATCGTGCTGTCCAATCATTACCCGTTTTGTAATCGGTAGGCCAGTACAAAGGCCATAGTAAATTGCGAGTTTGGAAAAGGTAATTAGTTCCCAAGTTTCGCGTATCATTCATCCCAATAAGTTTATTCTTGGCAAAATTAATATTAGAGCCAAACTCAAAATGTTTTCCAATCTTTTGCGTCAGATTCACTCTTCCGTTGAAACGATTGTAATCATTTTCAATCATGCGGCTTTTATCTTGCGTATAAGCCAAAGACGTATAATAAGTGGTTCGGTCTGACCCCCCGCTTACAGTTATATCATTCGTTTGGTACATACCATTTCTAAAAAGTGCATCATTCCAATCAAAAAACTTACCATCTCTATTTTCCACCCCATCTGTTTTCCCCGTTATGTTTACGTTTTCGAACCAGCCAGTTCCTGCTGTGTTAAATTCATAACCGTGAATACCGAAGCGACTTGCAAATCGATTTAATACCCATGTATTCGCTTGCTGGTCCGTCTCCTTGTTCACAGAAGTCCTTGCATCATGCAACACGCGGTATAACGTATTAATTTGATCTTGTGGATTAGCTGCCTCCCAGTTACCGGTTGCCCAGGAAGGGGTAACTCCGACAGATGATTTAACGGATATCTTTGGAGCGCCTAACATCCCTTTTTTGGTATTAATGATAATTACTCCATTTGCCGCGCGAGAACCATATAGAGAAGATGCCGCAGCATCCTTTAATACGGTAATAGATTCAATATCAGAAGGATTTAAGGTACTCATTACGTTATTGGAATTGGCGATATAGTCAGACATTTGTCCAACATTCCCAGAAATCACCGGTACACCATCAATTACATATAAAGGCTCATTTGAGGCATTCATTGATCCAATTCCACGAATACGTATGTTAGAAGATGCACCAGCCTGACCTGAAGTTGTGGTAACCTGCAAACCAGATACCCGTCCAGCTAATGCCTTTTCGAATGAAGTGGTTGGAACATCTTCAATTTCACTTTGATTAACTACTGCGGCAGACCCGGTGAAACTTGCTTTTCTTGCCGTCCCATAAGCTACGACAATGACATCGTCCAAAGTTTCTTCGATAAGTTCAAGAACCGCATTAACAGTACTCCGCCTATTTACAGTGATTTCCAGACCTTGGTAACCCACCGAGGAAAAGACTAACACCGCATTTGCGGGAACATTATCAATTGAGTATCTCCCATTTTGATCTGTCGAAACCCCTTGATTTGTTCCTTTAATGAACACACTTGCTTCAACATTAGTGCCGTCGGTTGCAGTAACAACTCCGCTTACCCGATTCTGGGCTTGTGCAAAACCAGAAAGATAAAAAAGGAAAGTACACAAGATTAGTAAAGATTTTTTCATGCTTTTTACATTTAATGAAATATAAGGGACTCATTCAGACAATACTGAACATTGGCTATATCATAAAGCTAAAAAAATTATCTCTAAATAACAAAATTATTCATCGTTTTTATTCTGATCGTTAACTTTATCAAATTAAAGCAAACCTTCTAGCAGCTTCAGCCTACGGGCCAAGCCATTATCTTATAATATTACCATAATCGTCTTTTAATATTGATTAATTTTGTAAATTCGCAACAATTTCGGCTGAAAGCATAGCCTCTTCCAAAGGATCGGGCTTTTTCTCCGAGAGTTTTATTAATTAAACAGAAAAAAAAAACTAAATATGGCATTTGATATCGACATGATAAAAAATGTTTACCAACGTTTTGGAGGCCGCATAGAAGCTGCTCGCAAGAAAGTAGGTAAACCCTTAACCTTAACCGAAAAAATCTTATACGCTCACCTTTGGGAAGGCGATCCTTCACAAGCCTATGAGAGAGGAAACGATTACGTTGACTTCGCTCCGGACCGGGTAGCAATGCAAGATGCAACCGCACAAATGGCATTATTGCAATTTATGCAAGCTGGAAAGCCACAAGTTTCCGTTCCATCTACAGTACATTGTGATCACTTGATCCAAGCAAAAATTGGGGCAGATGCAGATTTAGCTATTGCAAACGAGCAAAACAGAGAGGTTTATGACTTTTTATCATCGGTATCTAATAAGTATGGTATTGGTTTTTGGAAACCAGGAGCTGGAATAATTCACCAAGTAGTATTGGAGAATTATGCTTTTCCTGGTGGATATAATGATTGGCACGGATTCTCATACCCCAAATGCTGGTGGATTAGGAATGATCGCCATTGGTGTGGGTGGAGCAGATGCCTGTGATGTCATGGCTGGATTGCCTTGGGAATTAAAATTCCCGAAATTAATCGGCGTAAAATTAACAGGTAGACTATCAGGTTGGTCTTCGGCAAAAGACGTTATTCTAAAAGTGGCTGGAATCTTAACGGTAAAAGGTGGAACAGGTGCTATCGTTGAATATTTTGGAGAAGGTGCACGCACTCTTTCCGCAACCGGAAAAGGAACAATTTGTAATATGGGTGCCGAGATTGGTGCAACCACTTCTATTTTTGGTTACGATGAAAAATCAGAAGCCTATTTAAGAGGAACAGAAAGGGCCGAGGTGGCCGACCTTGCTAATGGCATCAAAAATCACTTAACTGGGGACGAAGAGGTATATGCTAATCCTGAACTTTACTTCGACCAAGTCATCGAAATTAACCTTTCAGAATTAGAGCCACACGTTAATGGACCTTTTACTCCAGACTTAGCTTGGCCGATTTCAAAATTTGCGGCTGCTGTCAAAGAAAACAATTGGCCTGAAGAATTAGAAGTTGGCTTAATTGGCTCATGTACCAACTCTTCTTACGAAGATATCAGCCGTGCGGCTTCTCTTGCACAGCAAGCTTTAGATAAAGACTTAGTAGTTAAATCGGAATATACAGTTACACCAGGATCTGAATTGGTGCGCTATACAATTCAGCGTGATGGCTTTTTAGACATTTTCGAAAAAATAGGCGGATCGGTGTTGGCAAATGCCTGCGGTCCATGTATTGGGCAATGGGCTCGTCATGGTGCTGACCAACAAAAAAGAAACTCCATCGTTACTTCTTTTAACAGAAATTTTGCAAAACGAAACGATGGAAATCCAAATACACATGCCTTTGTAGCTTCCCCAGAAATTACAACTGCTTTGGCTATCGCGGGACGTTTATCCTTCAACCCACTTACGGATACCTTGACCAACTCCAAAGGCGAGCAAGTTAAACTTGATGAACCTACGGGACTAGAAATGCCAACAAAAGGCTTTGCAGTAGAAGATGCCGGCTATCAAGCTCCGGCGGAAGACGGCGAAAACGTAACTGTTGTCGTCAGTCCGACCTCTGATCGTTTACAACTCCTTGATCCATTTAAACCTTGGAGTGGTAAAGATCTTAAAGGATTGGTATTATTAATCAAAGCAAAAGGCAAATGTACTACCGATCATATTTCTATGGCCGGACCTTGGTTGAAATACCGTGGACACCTTGATAACATCTCCAATAACATGTTAATTGGTGCCATCAACTTTGCAAACGACAAGTCTGATACAGTTAAAAACCAACTGACTGGTGAATACGGCTCAGTACCTGCTACTCAACGTTCTTACAAAGCTGCTGGAATTGGGTCAATCGTCGTAGGGGACGAAAATTACGGTGAAGGTTCTTCAAGAGAACACGCCGCCATGGAACCTCGTCACTTAGGTGTACAGGTAATCTTGGTAAAATCCTTTGCTCGTATCCACGAAACAAACCTAAAGAAACAGGGTATGCTAGGAATTACATTTGCAAATCCAAACGATTACGATTTAATTCAGGAAGATGATCGTTTTGATATCATCGGCTTAACCGAATTTGCAGTCGATACTCCCTTGACAGTTGTTTTACATCATGCTGATGGAACTACTGATTCATTTAAAGTAAACCATACTTATAATGAACAACAAATAGAATGGTTTAAAGCAGGGGGAGCATTGAATATTATTAGAGCGAATTCGCTTAAATAATATTGAAGCCAATATAAAAGCAATGGCCGTTCCAAATTGGAGCGGCCATTTTGCTATTATAGATTATTATTGGAAAATACTTATGCTCGTATATATAAAATTGACAGACGAAATGACTGAACGTTTTTAAAAAACAAACAATTCTTGCAATACTTAAATATATTCGTTTATATTTATCAAAAAAACAGAACTTTAAACAAAACATTTTGAAATGGCAGATTTTGACAAACAAGAACGTGAAGAGGTATTTTCAAAAAGAGTTAGAGCAGGAAAACGAACCTACTTTTTTGACGTAAAAGCTACACGATCAAATGACTATTTTTTAACGATTACGGAAAGCAAAAAAAGGTTAGAGGACGGTACTTTTATTAAACACAAAATCTTTTTATACAAAGAAGACTTTGAAAAGTTTACCGAAGGCTTTAATGAAACTTTGGACTACATAAAAGAACATCAAGAGGTTGTAGAAAAGCGTTATGAATACAATGAAAATGGTGTCAGAAGGGAAAACTTGGACGACGATTTCTCCTAAAATATCTGGCTTTAATCCTAATGCGAAAGCTTCCAAATGAGGAGGCTTTTTTTATTTAACTACGCCTTTAACAAAGGATTAAGAATTGTATTTCCCGCTAAAAATGCCGATATTTGCACTAGAATTGATAATAAATAATTCGAAATTAACATGAAGAACCAAGTACATGAACCTGTTTCAATAAAATATGCTCTATTAAATGCCAAATGCGCTCGGTGTAGGAAAGGGGATATGTATAAACCTGGCCTGCTGAGTCAAAAAATGCATGAGCGTTGTCCTACATGTGACTTGTATTTTGAAAGGCACCCCGGCTATTTTTATGTCTCAATGTTTGTCAGCTATGCGCTAGCTGTTGCTGAGATTATTGCATTTGGTATCGCCACCTATGTTCTGTCTGGCGGATCGGAAAATGTTTACCTTTATTTAGCCGTAATATTAAGTGCTGTTGTCTTATTAGCTCCATTTAACTTTAAATTCTCAAGAGTTTTACATATGCACTTTCTTGATCCTGGACTAAAATACCAACCTGATTTTCTCAAAAAACAGCCTTCAGAGCTGTCAAGACAAAATAAAGTAGAGGAAGTAGAAGTAACGATGACCCTTTAATTAAAGGATGAAATGAGAATTAGTTTAAGAAAGATTTCTTATTTTTGACCAAATACAACTCGGATGCAACAATCGATTCTACTCGAAGGAGAAAAATTCCAAATTACTATTCAGCGTCTTTGTCGCCAATTGATAGAAAACCATCACGATTTCTCAAATTCGGTCATCATTGGCATTCAACCCCGAGGAGTTTTTTTAGCCAAAAGAATTGTAGGACAACTAAAGAATATTCTTAATACCTCCACAATTGCTTGGGGAGAACTAGACATCACTTTCTTTAGAGACGACTTTAGAACAAAAGGGAGTCTTCCTTTATCTGCAAGCAGTACCAACATCGATTTCATCATAGAAAATAAAAAAGTAATACTCATCGATGATGTTTTATGGACAGGCCGTACGATACGTGCAGCGCTCGATGCGTTGCAAGCATTTGGAAGACCACAAAAAGTAGAACTATTAGTCTTAGTAGACAGAAGATATTCCCGTCACTTGCCAATAGAGCCCGACTACGTAGGATTCCAAATTGATTCAATTAACTCACAAAAAGTAATTGTAAGTTGGAATGAAATGGAAGGGTTAGATCAAGTTATATTATTAAACGGTAAAAAGGAACCAAGTCCTAATTGATAGATTTTGGCTCAGCGAAATGGAAGACAGACAACAACTTAGTACTAAACATGTTTTAGGAATTAAAGACCTCAATATAAACGATATTGATTTAATACTGAATACCGCGCAAACATTTAAAGAGGTTTTAAATAGGCCGATAAAAAAAGTACCTTCTTTGCGCGACATTACAATTGCCAACATATTTTTTGAAAACTCAACTCGTACTCGATTATCCTTCGAATTAGCGGAAAAGCGACTATCTGCAGATATCGTTAACTTTTCTGCGTCTTCCTCTTCTGTAAGCAAGGGCGAGACTTTAATTGATACGGTAAACAACATTCTGGCAATGAAGGTAGATATGGTCGTTATGCGCCACCCATATCCAGGAGCAGGCGCTTTTTTAAGCCGTCATGTAAATGCTCAAATCATCAATGCTGGCGATGGCGCTCATGAGCACCCTACACAAGCCCTTCTCGATGCATTTTCAATAAAAGAACGCCTAGGTGAGGTCGCGGGGAAAAAAGTAGCCATTATTGGGGATATTTTACACTCTAGGGTAGCCCTGTCAAATATTCTATGTCTACAAAAATTAGGTGCCGAAGTGATGGTCTGTGGCCCTACGACGCTAATACCTAAGTACATACAAGCGTTAGGAGTCAAAGTGGAACATAATTTGCTCAACGCACTACAATGGTGCGATGTCGCTAATATGCTGAGAATTCAGCTAGAGCGACAAGAGGTTGGATTTTTTCCTTCATTAAGGGAATATACGATGATGTTTGGTTTGAACAAACAAATTTTAGATTCACTGAATAAAGAAATTGTCATTATGCACCCAGGACCCATTAATCGTGGAGTCGAAATCACAAGTGATGTGGCTGACAGTAACCATTCCATAATTTTGGATCAGGTAGAAAACGGCGTAGCCGTCCGAATGGCAGTGCTTTATTTGCTAGCTGCCCAACAGAAATAGCGAAAAATTAATATATTAAAAGCTTAATAATCTATTTATCTTGCAATAAAAAAGAATACTAGACAATATGTTTAAAAAATTCACCCAGATCAGCCTGGCGTTGAGTCTTCTTGCTACTACGGCGATGGGACAGCAAAGCGCATGGCAAACGATAAATACCCATTATAACAAAGGCATGGAACTCTATGAAAGAGGGAAATATGTCGCTGCTTCTGAGCAATTCGATAAAGTAGAAAGTTCAAGGACACGTTCTGTAACTCAAGAAGATGAAAATGAAAATGTGAGTTTGCTAAAGGAAAAAGCACGATTTTATCAGGCAGTATGTGCTTTAGAAGTTGGAAATAAAGATGCGGAAAATCGTATTTTCAAATTTATTAAAGACTACCCAACAAGCGCGTTTACCAAGGCAGCCTATTATCAAGTAGGTCGTACATACTTCGCAAATAAAAATTATGACAAAGCTATTGAATGGTTTAATAAGCTTGAGACATCGGATTTAAGTGGCTCTGAAAGTGCGGAATACAGGTTTAAATTAGGCTACTCGTATTTCATGAAAAAAGAATATAAAGAAGCTAAACCATTATTTGAGAAGCTAAAAAATGAACGATCTTCTTTTAGTGAATCCTCTATTTACTACTATGCTTACCTAGCTTATTTAGACCATGAGTATAAAACGGCTCTCTCAGAATTTGAACGCTTAAAAGGGTCTAAAACGTATGAAAATAGTTACCCCTATTATATTTCAGCGCTTTATTATTTAGATAAACGATACGATGATGTCATTGCTTACACCATCCCGATCTTAGAAAGCACGAAACAAGAAAATGAGTCTGAATTGTTTAGAATTCTCGGAGCCACTTACTTCGCTAAGGGTGATCTAGTAAACTCAAAAAAATACTATGATCAATTTCAAAAAAATGACCTTAGTGGCTCACAAAGTAACCAAGATAGTTACAATATGGGTTATATTGCTTATCACTTGAAAGATTATGAAAAAGCAATAAAAGAACTTGAAAAAGCATCTGAACCTGATGCTTACTTTCAAGCGGGTATGATTATTCTTGGCGATGCCTTTTTGAAAGAAGATAATAAACAGGGCGCCAGAAATGCATTCTTTAGAGCTTCCAAACTCGATTTTGATGCCGAATCCAAAGAACTAGGATTGCTTAACTACGCAAAATTATCGTATGAACTAGAATTCCACCAGGTCGCTTTAGATGCTATTCAAGAATTTCTTTCGACCTATAAGAGTTCCAGTCGAATAAACGAAGCTAAAACGATATTAGCGGAAGTTTTGTTATCCACCAAAAACTATAGAGAAGCGGTCGACATATTGGAGACTATTCCTAATCGAAATCGGGAAGCAAATACTGCTTATCAAAAAGTAACCTACTTCCGAGGTTTAGAACACTATAATGAACGAGCTTTTGAAAACTCTATTTCTCTCTTTATGCGGTCGGAACAAAATCCTATTGATCCGGAAATTCAAGCTTTAGCAACCTATTGGAAAGCCGAAGCCATGTATGAAGTAAGAAAATACGGCGAAGCTGTCGCCAGCTTTTCGAAATTTTTAAGTTATCCTGTAGCAAAAAAAACAGACGTTTATAACTATGCGCATTATGCTTTAGCTTATGCCGCTTTTAGAAATTCACAATACCAGACTTCTGCCAACTATTTTGAGCTGTTTTTGAATAGCGGACAACCAATTGATCAAAACACGCGAAACGACGCTATTGCCCGTTTAGCCGACTCTTATTTTTCTTTAAAGAATTACGGAAAAGCGACACAACAATACGATCGTCTCATAAATAGCAAAGCTCCAAGTCAAGATTATGCATTGTTCCAAAGGGGAATAATTCAAGGATTGCAGGGAGATATGGATGCAAAGATTAATACCTTAACCAACCTACAGAAACAATATCCGAACTCATATTATGCAGATAATTCAAGTTTCGAAATCCCGTATTCATACTTCTTAAAAGGTGATTATGATATAGCGATAGTCGGCTTGCAAGAAATGGTAGCAAAATATCCTCGAAGCAGTTATGTGCCAAGAGCATTAGTGACAATTGGCCTTGTACAATATAATAAGGATAACGATGCGGAAGCAATAAAAACATTTGAAAGAGTTGTAGCAGAATACTCAACCACAGATGAAGCTAAACAAGCATTGAAGTCTATTCAAAACATTTACATCGACAAAGGTGATGCCCAAGGATATTTGAATTACGCGTTAAGCACCAATATTGGTAATCTAACAACCGCAGAACAAGATAATGTTACATTTCAAGCTGCAAATGGATTATTTGCCAGAGGAGAATACGCTGCGACAGTAGAAGCAGTAAATGCGTATTTTGAAAAGTTTCCAAGACCAATTCAAGAAAAATATGCTCGATTTATTCGCGCAGAAAGTTTATGGAGAGTAGGAAAACCTACTGAAGCTTTGCATGATTATAATATCATTTTAAATGACTGGACAAGCCCTTATACAGAACGTGCATTGGTAAGTGTTTCAAATTTATATCTACAACAAAAGAAATATAACGAAGCAGTTCCTAGTCTTAAAAAACTTGAACTTACTGCCGAATATATTAATAATTACGGATTTGCAATTAACAACTTAATGGTTTCCTATTTCAATATGAACGATAACGACGAAACCATCAAATACGCAAATTTTGTAAAAAACTACGAAAAATCATCCGAAGAGCAGAAGGCAACTGCTAGTCTATATGCTGGAAAAGCCTACTTAAATAAAGGTGATTTAGAAAAGGCTAAAAAAGAATTCCTCAATGCATCTACAACCAGTCAAACAGTGGTTGGTGCAGAAGCAAAATATAGATTAGGAGTACTTCAATTCAACCAAAAAGCAATAAAAACTGCACAAGAAACCGCTTTTGATTTGATCAAAAATATGCCTTCCTATGAGTATTGGGTTGCAAAAAGCTTCATCCTACTTGCGGACACGTATGTTGCCTTAAAAGACAACTTCCAAGCGAAAAGCACATTGGAAAGTATTATTGAAAATTACGATGGAAAAGATGACGTTATTCCATCAGCAAAAGAACGTTTAGAAAAACTCAACAAGGAGAAATAGAAAATGATATTGAAAAAACATTCAATGCTTAAATATAACCTGCTTCTAGGTTTTACAGCTCTTTCACTTACTACTGGCTTTGCACAGGTACAAGATACTTTAACTAAACCCCCAACAATTGAAGAAGTAGAGGTCATTCGGGACTACAAACCTATTCTAGCGGACGCGGTCAAAATTAGAAGAAGTCCAGACCTAAGTAATATGCGAGTTTTCCAACCTAAACTTTCTTATAGTACTTTGGATAAAAAGCTTGACATTCCGTCAGGGCTTCACCAACTTATTATACAAGAGATGCCTCCCCTCAGGCTGGATATTATGACGAACAATTTCGTTAAAATAGGCTTAGGTAACTTAAATACTTATTTAGCAGAACTGTACATTAATACAGGAACGGATGAGACTTCACAAGCGGGCTTTTTCGTCAAGCATCTAAGTCAGAAAGGAGATTTAGAGGCACAAAAGTTCTCTGAACAAAAAATTGGAGCCTTTGGCCGTAAACTATTAGATCAAGTGACAATAACAGGTGAAGTTGGATACAATCGCTATGGAACTGCCTTCTATGGGTTTATTCCAGCACAGCCCGATCTTAACCTAAATCCAGAAAATCAAGCCTTTAATGATCTCTATATAAAAGGAGAAGTATTAAAGAATTATGACCCTTCGGCAGATGATATCAGCTATTCATTAAAGGCGGATGGATATCTATTTAGCGATAAGTTTAGTGCAACAGAAAATGCCTTCGCGTTAAGTGGTTATTATAATAAAGCCATGAATGTGTTTAATCTTGGCATAAACGCCTCTATAGATTTAACAGCAGTAAATGGAGAAAGTTATAAAATGGGAAATAGTATTGCTAGAATTAATCCATATATCAGGTTTAAAAGCGATTCCTATAGACTAACCTTAGGGGCTAGCTTTGTGTCAGAGTTTGGGGATCTATCTTCTTCCAATCTTTATCCAGCAGTAGAAGGGGAATTTGATGTCATTCCGGGATATGCAACTTTATTTGGTGGCGTAAAAGGAGATGTGGTGAAAACTTCATTGAGAAGCCTAGCTACGGAAAACCCCTACCTTAATCAGAATATCGACATCCAAAACAAGATGGAGAAAATAAATGCTTATGCTGGTGTTAAAGGAAATGCTGGAGCAACCTTAGGCTATAAAGCAGGTGTTTATTATAAAGAAATCGATAACTTAGCTCTTTTCGTTAATAACTCTTCAACGCCTTATAAATTTGATGTTATTTACGATAATGGAGATAAAGAAACTACTGTTTTTGGATTTGAAGGGGAAATAAACGTACGTGTTTCTGAAACCGTAAATTTAGGAGGTAGATTTAATCTTAATGAATACACCTTGGCTTCTGAAGAAAGAGCTTGGTTTCTTCCAAAATCGCAGCTAACCTCTTTTGCTCGAATAAACATTAGCGAACAACTTTTCATCAATGGTGAAGTATTGTATAATGGAGCAAGCTCCGCCAAAATCATTGATAACACTAATAATGGCACACCAAGCTATAGAATTGAGACCCTACCTACTTTTGTAGATCTTAGCGGCGCAATTGAATATAGAATTGATCGTAAATTTGGAATTTATGTAAGAGCGAATAACCTTTTAGGTAAAAACTATGAACGCTACTTATATTATCCACGTTTAGGCCTAAATGTAATCGGCGGACTAAATTATTCATTTTAAATAATAACTTTGTGCCTTACATTGGATAAGCTAGGAACATATATCGTTAAGTTATTGAATGAAAACCTACAGGTTTATCTTCCTGGCTTGGGTACGCTCAAAAAAGAGCGAATCCCTGCCGAATTCGATGAAAATACGAATACTTTTTTAGCTCCAACGCATAAGATAATTCTCGATGATGAAAAAGGAAAAACTGAGCCTTTAATTGGTGCAATAAGTAAGGCGGAAGAAACTAGTGACGAAGAAAGTGGCGAACACCTAAAGAAACTAATAGGCACTCTTCTTTTTGAGTTAAACGAAAAAGGAAAATGCACTATTCCAAACTTAGGAGAAATTATAAAGGAGGGAGATACGCTTACTTTTGTTGAAGATAAACGTAAGGAAGATCTGCCTTACTACAAAAATGTAGATGAAATTAAACTGATCGAATCCTCTATAATAGAGCCGGTAATAGAGCAAGAAACGATAGGAGGAGTAGAAACAGAGAACCTTCCAATACAAGAATTCGAACCAAAAGGCCGGCCAATAAACTGGCTATGGCCAGTTTTAATTATCATTGGGCTAATAGCAGCGGGAACTTTTTGGTTTTTAAATTCTAGAAAAATAGAACAAAAGGAAATAGGTATATTAGGTTTTGATGACAGAAAAAAAGAAGTTCTTCCAGATACAACTCTGGCTTTAAATCAAGAAGAAGCTGATGCAAGACATCAAGACACCACAATTACTTTATCTTTAGAAAATACAGCAGTTGATACTTTGCGGAAGATCGAAACCACTTATGAAATAATTATCGTTTCGTTTGGAAAGCGATCCGAAGCAGAAAAGTATGTTGAAGACATGAATGCAAAAGGATATAAAATTCGTATTTTAGAAAACAAAAACCCGGGAAATCTTTACAAGGTAAGTTACCGCTCTTTCAAAGATGAAGCTGAAGCACAGCTAGAACTTAATAATGTAAGAGAAACTATTGCGAAGGAAGCTTGGATATATACAAGGAAACCATAATCTATTAAAACACAAAAAATATAATATAAAATCTATGTTTTTACAAATTAACACTACGCCTTTAGATACCATGATGACCGCAGCAGAGCAAATGGTAGAGCCAATGGAAAGATTAAGCTTTATGGACCTCTTGTTCAAAGGTGGTTGGGTGATGATTCCTCTTGGTTTTTTAGCACTTGTAGGCTTGATTATCTTTTTTGAACGATACTTCACCATTCGAAAAGCAGCTAATTTTGATAAAAACCTAATGGTTCAGGTAAAACAGAGCATCCTTTCTGGAAAGCTTGAAACAGCAATTGCACTTTGCCGTAACAACGCAAGTCCATTAGGTAGAATGTTGCAAAAAGGCTTGTTAAGAATCGGCCGTCCTATAAAAGAAATTGAGGGAGCCATTGAAAACGTTGGTAAACTTGAAGTGGCCTACCTTGAAAAAAATATTAATGTCTTAGGGATCATAGCAGGTATCGCTCCAATGCTAGGTTTTGTCGGAACTATTATTGGTGTTATTTCTATCTTTCATGAAGTAGAAATTGAAGGAGTGATTAATATTGGAACTGTTTCTGGGGGCTTGTATGTTAAAATGGTATCCTCTGCTACAGGATTAATTATCGGTATTATCGCTTATATTGGTTACCATATTTTAAATATGATGGTAGATCGTATTATTCTCCGCATGGAAACAGACTCTGTCGAATTTATCGACTTATTAGACGAGCCCGTTTCATAAATTAAGAAAGAGAATTAAAATTTGTAAATTTGTTATTCAAGATAAATGAATATAAGAAGTAAACGGAAAAGACCGGAAGCTGAAGTAAACACCACCGCATTGAACGATATCATGTTCTTTCTGATGTTGTTTTTCCTTCTCGCTTCTGCAGTTGCAAATCCACAGGTAGTTAAGTTACTTTTACCCCGTTCAAGTTCTGGAGAGCAATCCTTGGCAAAAAAGACGATCACGGTATCTGTTACCCACGATTTAAAGTACTTTATCGAAGATAAAGAAATACCGGTAGAGAGTTTGATGCAAAACTTACAGGCTTATGTTCAACCTGGACAAGATTTAACCATCATGCTTTACGTGGACAGAAGCGTAGCTATTAAAGATGTAATTTCTATAATGGATATCGCAAATAAATTAAAAATCAAATTGGTATTGGCTACAGAGCCACAACCTCAATAACATTTTAAAAACATGAATTATCCTCATCAGGAAAAGAATTATTACCCTAGATCTATAATGATCTCTTCAGGAATTTTCCTGGGATTCTTACTGATAAGCTATTTCATTCTTATCGGAAATCCGCTTCAGGAATTTGGGACAGGGGGTCTTATTGTTAACTACGGAACTTCTGACGAAGGCATGGGTGATGATTTTATGAGCGTTGAAGAACCTTCCATGGATCCAAATGCAAACCAAACCTTACCAGACCGAGTTGTACCCGATAATACACCGGCTGTAGTTGCCTCTCAACAGGCTAGTGACAAAACTATTGTTACTCAAGATGTAGAAGATGCTCCAGCGGTAGTTACTAAGGAAAATAAACCAAATCCTACACCAGTTGCAACTCCTGAGAAAAAGGAAAGCAAACCTACGGTAAATCCAAATGCGCTTTATACAGGAAAGAAAAACAATGCTTCAGGTACAGGAGATGGTACTGGAACTGTTGCTGGAAATCAGGGAACCCTAGAGGGCGATCCATTATCTCCTGACTACGGAGAAGGTGGCTCTGGATTCGGAAATACAAGCCTTTCTTTAGAAAACCGACGCTTTACGACCCCGCCACGAATTGAAGATAACGGACAACTTGCGGGTCGGGTCGCAGTAGAAATTACAGTAAATCGCCAAGGAACCATCATATCTGCACGTGCAGGTGTTCGTGGATCAACCCTTAATGATCCAGTCTTATGGGAAAAATGTGAAAAAGCGGCAATGGGTTCGCAGTTGAATCAGCTCGAAAAAGCGCCACAGACCCAACGTGGGGTTATTATGTTTGTATTTAAGGTCAGATAAATTATAACAGAATAGAATGTCTTATCAAGAGACTATCGACTACTTATACGATCGCCTCCCAATGTTTAGCAAACAAGGGGCTTCAGCGATTAAAAAAGACCTGGTCAACATAAAGAAGCTTTGCGAAGCCCTTGGAAATCCACATCAACAATTTAAGTCCATTCATGTCGCTGGAACTAACGGAAAAGGATCTACATCACATATGTTAGCCGCAATCTTACAGACAGCAGGCTATAAAACCGGACTTTACACCTCCCCTCACCTACTTGATTTCCGAGAAAGAATAAGGGTAAATGGGGAGACAATCAGTAAAATTGAAGTCGTTACTTTTGTTGAAACAAATAAAGCATTGTTCGAAGAAATCCAACCCTCATTTTTTGAAGTAACAGTTGCTATGGCATTTTATTTTTTTGCCAAACAAAAAGTTGACTTCGCCATTATTGAAACCGGATTAGGTGGTAGACTAGATTCTACGAACATCATTCATCCATTAATTTCAATAATCACAAACATAAGTCTAGACCACACTAGCATATTAGGCAATAGTCTTCAAGAAATCGCAATTGAAAAAGCTGGAATAATTAAAGAGCGTACACCTTTGGTTATCAGTGAAAAAATGGAAGTAACAGCGCCGGTATTTGAAGAAAAGGCCAGAGAAAAACAAAGCAAAATAACCTTTGCTTCAGATGTACATCCGGTATCGATCATTAAGAAAGAAAGAAATCTCCTTCAAATCGAAGATAAGTCGATTATCAACAATCAAACGCCCGAGCTTTACAACCTTGACTTAACCGGCTCTTATCAGAAAAAAAATCTTGCTGGTGTATTATCCGTGCTTGATGAATTAGCGCTATTAGGCTATCCTATTTCAAAGGATAACGTTCATCACGCCTTAGCCAATGTAAAAACAATAACCCATTTAATGGGTAGGTGGCAAACCCTAAGCGAAGATCCGTTAATTATTTGCGACACTGGTCATAACGAAAAAGGATGGGAAGAAATCTTGGTCAATATTAACCAGATAAAATATCATCATATACACTTCATCATTGGTGTAATGCGAGATAAAGATATTGATAGCCTATTGAATACCTTACCGACAAAAGCAAGTTATTACTTTTGTCGGGCACAGCTTGAACGTTCGCTACCAGAAGAAGATTTAAAAAAATCAGCGCAAGAGAAAGGGCTTATAGGCACTGCCTTTAAAAGCATAAGCCAAGCAATACAAGCAGCAAAAAGTCAAGCAGATAAAAACGACCTTATATTCATCGGTGGCAGCACCTTCGTAGTTGCAGAAGCTCTAGAAAGTTTTATCTAAATAATTAGCCTCAGCAAGTGGCTTAATCTGCCATAATCGATAGCTTTCGCGTCTCTTGTTGATTTGCTCAACGAAAATTGCAACCAGCTTTTAGAAAGGATTGCACCAAATTAACCCTTTCTGCGACACTCCTAAGCCGAGGCCTAGTCAAATACCTTGGTTAATCAGAGAATGATAGAGGACTCACTATCTTGCTGTCCAGGTGTTATTCTGTGGATGATGATCAGGAAACTCCTTATCAGGGTCAATTTGAACTCTTGAGAGCGCTTCATTTGACGGGTAAACGTATTCCCAAGACTTATTCCGTTCCCAAACTTCAACTGGGATAGTTACACGTTCCTTTTTCCCACTTTTGGTTGTGATCTCTAATAAGACCGGCATGGCCATTTTATCCAAATTTTCTATGGTAATTATTGCGCCATTTGAAGGAATATTATTCACATACTTGACACCGGCAATACTTTGATCAAGTCTCCAATTATTCTGAAACCATGCGCGCCAAAACCATTGCAAGTTTTCTCCAGCGACATTTTCCATGGTTCGAAAAAAATCTTCTGGCGTAGGATGCTTGTATTTCCAATAGTCGATATACGTACGAAAAGCCCGATCAAAGCGCTCTTTGCCAAGGATATGAGATCTTAAAAGCTTTAATCCCAAAGCGGGTTTGTAATAAACTAAGAGGCCAATATGCCTTTCATTCATTGCCATGGGTGTAGACATAACGGGCTCTAGTATAGGGTTGGTCATGACTGCCGCCCTCCTATTCTCATCAGGTGCGGGTTTATTATATTCCCCACCATTAAAGTCAGCGGTTGATATATCATTAATAAAGGTATTAAAGCCTTCGTCCATCCAACCGTGCACCCGCTCATTACTGCCCACAATCATGGGAAACCAGATATGTCCGAATTCATGGTCGGTTACACTCCAAAGGCTTTCTCCTTTTGCTTTATTTCCACAAAATACAATCGCGGGATATTCCATCCCTCCCAGATTTGCAGCAACATTGACTGCTACTGGATATGGGTAATTAAACCATCTTTTTGAGTAGCCCTCGATGGAAGCTTTTACATACTCGGTTGATCTTTCCCAGGCATTGCCCCCATAGCTTTCTTCGGGATAGGCTGAAATTGCAAGCGCGGTTTTGCCGTCTTCTAAATTGATCCTTGCTGCATCCACTATGAAAGCAGGGGAAGAAGCCCATGCGACATCGCGTGTATTATCCAGTTTGAACTTCCAAGTTAAGGCCTTAGCTCCAGTCGGTCTTGAAGAACTTTGGCCTACCTCCGCTGGAGTGCGGATCATAATTGTTTTATCGCTATTCTTAGCAAACTCCCAACGCTTTAATTGCTCTTTAGTATACACTTCTTCAGGATTCAAAAGCTCACCTCCTGCTACCACGATATGTTCACGAGGTACCGTAATAGATATGTTTATATCTCCGTATTCTAAATAGAATTCTCCAGGGCCAGTATAGGGAAGCGTATTCCACCCATATATATCGTCATAAACTGCAACTCGGGGATACCATTGTGCAATTGCAAAAATATCACCTTTCTTGGTTGCTAATATTCCGGTTCGATCAGAACCGTATTGAGGAACAGTATAAGAATAAGCTATTTTTATACTAACTTCCCCTCCATTTGCTTTCAATTCCTCGGGTAAATAAACTTGCATCCTAGTGTCACTGATATGGTAAATTAAATCTACACCACTTGCCGTTTTTACAGATTCGATAGTATAGCCTCCATTAAAGTCTCTATTTTCCGCACCGTATCGGCTCCCCGTTTGTGGAATAATGGCATTTCCTCTAGAATCTTTTTCAAACATATTTTGATCCAATTGAAACCACATGAACTCCAATTGGTCGGGACTATTATTCACATAACGAGCCAAAACAGAACCTGAAATAACTCGACTCTTTTCGTTCAAATTAACTGAAATGTCATAATCAACTGTGTTTTGCCAATAGCTGGGACCTGGTTTACCACTAGCAGAACGAAATTCGTTCCCATTAGAAGTATAAAAATTAGGTCTAAAGGCTTCAACATAATCGTAATGGCTATCTACTTTCTGTTGTCCAAAAGTATGAGTGGAATAAAATAAAAGCGAAAATGCCAGGGTAATCAACGTAAATCTCATGTTTTTATCAATTTTCATCGGAATAATTTTGTTTTTTTTAACGGTGATAAAGCTGCATTAGTGTTTATTCTTTTCTCATGTATGTATTGTTAATTCCTGATGGCTTCATCGTAAATAGTAATAATTAAGCTCAAAACAAATGGAATTCAACAAACCACTTAACTAATGAGCTTGCTCTGATATTCATTTTCATCAAAACCAACTATCAAATGATCTTTGGTTTCAATGATTGGCCGCTTTATTAGGCTTGTTTGTGCTATCATTACATCTTTCGCGGCCTCAGCATTTGTAACCTGCTCTTGAACTTCGGCACTCAACTTCCTCCAGGTGGTGCCTCGCTTATTAATCAATAATTCCCAAGAGACCGTGTCTTGCCATTCTCTGATTTTCTCAGCTGTAATTCCCAGCTTTTTATAGTCGTGAAACTGGTGGTCAATATTATGTTCTTTCAGCCAGTGTAATGCCTTTTTAACGGTATTGCAGTTTTTTATTCCATAAACAATCATATCACCTTGTGTTATTTATTATACCTTGTCATCGTCAATTCAATGCCTATAGCCATAAAGCTATGAATTACTTTCACGGATTCTTCAATTAAGGCTGGAAGATCCATCAATTCATCATTTTCAAAGCCACTGAGTACATAATCAGCTTGCCTTCCTCGTGTGAAGGAATCGCCTACTCCAAAGCGTAAACGCGGATAGTTCTGGCCTCCGCATAGGGCTTCAATGCTCTTCAATCCGTTGTGCCCGGCATTTCCCCCTTTTGGTTTCAGTCTGATTTTTCCAAAGGGAATGGCTATATCATCTACTATTACCAATACATTTTCCAATGGAATTTTAAGTTCATTCATCCAATAATTTACCGCCTTCCCACTTAGGTTCATGTAGGTGGTTGGCTTGATCACATGGACGACCTTTCCTTTAAATTTAAATTCCGAATAATAGGCATGCCGTAAGGTTGAAAAACTTGCATCGGCTTGTTTCACCAGCTCATCTGCAACCATAAACCCTATATTATGTCGCGTATCAGCATATTCAGGTCCAATATTCCCTAATCCAACTATGAGAAACTTCATTCTTTCCTTTCAATTAATTTATTCAAAAATAACAATTAATATTAAGTAGGTCAGTTTTTTCGAAATACATAGTAATTGTGTCTTTCCGTTTACTGTTCAATTTTTCTATGTTGTGATTCATAAAAATACACATTCTCAATAACAAAAAAAGCAGCTCCCTAAGAAGCTGCTTTTTTTGTTATTGAGAAATAAACCCTTATTTTTTACTTGCTGCAGCAGCTTCCTGCTCTGCTTGACGTAAAGCACGCGACATTCCTACAGAAACAATTGTGTCATCAGAATTATTAAGAATCTTCACATTTTCAACTTTTATTTCTTCAACGCGAACAGATTTACCTACTTCTAAGTGCCCGATTTTCACTTCAATGAATTGAGGCATATCGTTCGGCAATGACTTAACACGCAAAGCGCGTAGCTTCTGAGTTAATTTTCCACCGGCTCTAACACCTGGTGAAACTCCGGTTAATTTGATAGGAATATTCATCGCAACAACCTTATCATCAAAAAGTTGTAAGAAGTCGATGTGTACAACTTGTTCATTCAAAGGATGAAATTGAATTTCTTGAGCAATTGCCTTGTATTTTTTGCCAGCAATATCAAGCTCTACAAATTGCGCATCAGGACTATAAACCAATGGTCTCAAATCAGCTGCGGACACGGAAAAGTGGGATTGGCTTTCACCACCATAAAGAACTGCAGGTACTAAACCTTTGTAACGCAGCTCCTTAGCATCTCTTTTCCCTACGTTCTCTCTTGGAGAACCGCTAATAGCAATAGATTTCATTTTTATTTATTTTATGTTATATGTTTATTTGGAACAAATTACTGATTGAACCATGCTCATTCACATTTGTGATCGCACTGGCAAACAGATCAGCCGTCGATAAAACTCTTATCTTACTGCTTTTTTGCTTCAATTGAATTGTATCCGTTACGATCAATTCAGTCAAAGCAGAATTCTCAATAGTTTCATAAGCTTTACCCGATAAAACTGGATGTGTACAGACTGCGCGTACGCTGCTTGCACCATTCTCCATAATTAAAGAAGCGGCTTTAGATAAAGTACCTGCAGTATCAACAATATCATCGATCAACACGATATCTTGACCTGTGACATCTCCAATAATGGACATTGATTCAACTTCATTGGCACGCTTTCTTTGTTTATCACAAATAACCACTTCTGCGTTAAAGAACTTTGCAAAGGTTCTCGCCCTATGAGATCCCCCCATATCAGGAGATGCAATGGTTATGTTTGGTAAGTTTAAAGACTTAATATAGGGTACAAAAATTACAGATGCATCTAAATGATCTACAGGGATATCAAAAAAGCCTTGTATTTGGGCAGCGTGAAGATCCATGGTCATGATTCGATGAGCCCCTGCAGCTGTAATCAAATTGGCAATCATCTTTGCACCGATTGCTACCCTTGGTTTATCCTTACGATCTTGACGAGCATAGCCGAAATAAGGGACTACCGCAGTAATATAATGGGCAGATGCACGTCTAGCCGCGTCAATCATCAACAATAACTCTAATAAGTTATCACTTGGTGTATTTGTAGATTGTATAAGAAAAACGTCATTCCCTCTAACAGATTCGTTATAGAAAGGTTGAATTTCACCATCACTGAAACGAGCTAGAGTTTTATCCCCAAGTGCTTTTCCGTATGATTCAGCAATTTTTTCAGCTAATTCCTCTGTGCCGGATCCGGCGAAAAGTTTAACCTTGTTGTATTGTGATGACATGGCCTAAGATTGAATTAAAAAACTCGAACCGAAATACGATCCGAGTTTCATTTTTGTAGTTGCCCGACCAGGATTCGAACCTAGACCATCTGAACCAAAATCAGATGTACTACCCTTATACTATCGGGCAAATAAGTGTTTTTTTATACCTATTCGCAAACGGTCTGCAAATATAGAGCGTTATTTTATTGAAAACAAAAATATTTTACTTTTTATTATCACTTTCCCTCAAAAACCTAATTATAGAAATATATTGGGCTCTATTTCAATACAAATACTTATTTTCGAAGCGTATTTAAGAAATGACATCATTTTAAATTATGAATTATAATAAACTGAATAATGTATTAGGCTGGTTTTGTTTTGTAATAGCCACTGCAACATATGTTTTGACGCTTGAGCCGACAGCAAGTTTTTGGGATGCTGGTGAATTTATTGCTGCAGCTTACAAAATGCAGATTGTTCATCAACCGGGCGCACCCTTGTTTTTGATGTTGCAAAATATTTTTTCAAATTTTGCTTTTGGCAATACGGAACGTCTCGCATATTGGATGAACGTCGGCTCTGCCATCTCAAGTGCGTTCACCATCTTATTTCTATTTTGGACAATTACTGCCTTGGCCAAGAAAATATTAGCGAAAGAAAATAAATCCATGGACCAAGCGACCCTTATAAAAATAATGGGTGCAGGTGTAGTAGGTGCTTTGGCTTATACTTTTTCAGATACTTTCTGGTTTTCGGCTGTTGAATCGGAGGTATATGCAATGGCGTCTTTATGCACGGCCATTGTGTTTTGGGCAATTTTAAAATGGGATGCACAGGCAGATGAACCAGGAGCTGACCGTTGGCTCATCTTGATCGCCTACGTCATGGGATTATCTATTGGCGTTCACTTATTAAATTTATTAACCATACCTGCTTTAGCATTGGTTATTTATTTTAGAAAAACAAAAACACCAACGTCTAAAGGAGCTATTAGTGCCATGCTAATAGGCTGTGTCGTTCTGGGACTTATCTTATGGGGCATTATCCAATATTTAATAAAAGCAGCTGCCTATTTCGATTACTTCTTTGTGAATAGCTTAGGCACTGGATTCGGTATTGGTGTGTTGATATTCGTTATTTTATTGGTTGCTGGCATTGTATATGGAATCGTTTATTCGATTAAGAAAAACAAACCTCGCTTAAACCTTGCGTTCCTTTGTGTAGCTTTTATCATTATAGGATATAGTTCATTTTCAATGATACTGATTAGAGCTAAGGCCGATCCGACATTAAACAATAGCGATCCGGACAATGCTTTTTCTTTTTTAAGCTACTTAAACAGAGAGCAATACGGGGACGACCCCTTATTAATTGGGCCGTACTTTGATTCTCAATTGATCGATATCAAAATAGGTGGAAACACGTATCGAAAGGGTGATACTAAATATGAGGTTTCTGGCCAAAAGTTTGATTATGTATATGATCGTGAAACTCTTTTCCCAAGAATATATAGCAGACAGGATAGTCATGTTCAGTTTTATAGAGATTGGTTAAATTTAGGCCCAAATGAACACCCTACATTTGGCGATAATTTATCCTTTTTCTTCAATTACCAAATTGGACATATGTATACTAGGTATTTCATGTGGAATTTTGCAGGTCGACAAAATCACGAACAGGGACATGGAAACTATACAGACGGGAACTGGATAAGCGGTATTAAATTTATTGATCAGATACGCTTAGGGGGTCAAAGTGATCTTCCCGAAGCAGAACTTAGCAACCCTTCGAGAAATACGTTCTTTTTCCTACCTCTGATTCTGGGTTTCATTGGAGCACTTTGGCAATTTAAACGCAATCCTAAAGATGCAGGAATTGTAGCCTTGCTCTTTTTCTTTACGGGTTTAGCTATCGTCCTTTATTTAAATCAAAATCCTCTACAGCCGAGAGAGAGGGATTATGCTTATGCAGGTTCTTTCTATGCTTTCGCGATTTGGATAGGCCTAGGCGTTGTTGGGATCAGTGATTTTTTACAAAGAAAGGTAAATGCGAAAACTGCAGGCATTTTGGCGACGGGGATTGGATTACTAATTGCACCGGTTTTAATGGCAAAAGAGGGATGGAATGATCATGATCGATCGACGAAATGGACCGCAAGGGATTTAGCAATAAATTATTTAGAATCTTGCGCACCCAATGCAATATTGTTCACCTATGGAGATAATGACACCTACCCTTTGTGGTATGTTCAAGAGGTGGAAAATATAAGACCGGACGTGAGGGTGGTAAATTTAAGCTTGCTGACAGCAGACTGGTATATACGGCAGATGAAAAATCCAGTAAATGAATCGGCCGCATTGCCAATTACCATGGAGAACCGTCAATTTGTGCAAGGTAATCGGGATTATTTGCGTTTTCAAGATTATAAAATTGAAGGCAATGTAGCTTTAAAGGATATTTTAGCTCTCCTACTCTCGGATAATAATGAAGACAAATTTCAATACCCAGATGGAACAAGAGAAAACTTTCTACCTACGAGGAATTTTGCAATGTCTATCAATAAGGAAGAAGTTTTAAAGAATAATGTGGTTCCAACAGAGTGGCAAGATCGAATTGCTGATCGGATGATTTGGACATATAATAAAGGTGCTGTTTCGAAAGGAGACCTTGCAATGTTTGACATTTTGGTCCATAATAATTGGGAAAGACCTATCTATTTTGCGGTTACGGTTCCCACGGATAATTTTATGGGATTAGATAATTACCTATATACAGAAGGATTTGCTTATCGACTAATGCCTATTAAGCAAGAGAATTCAGATCCAGAGAACATGACAGACAAAGTCAACCCTTTTGCAATGTATACCAATACACTGAACAAGTTTGCATGGGGAAATATTAAAGAAGCAAAATACCTAGATCATGAATCGTATGGAATGATCAACGTCATTATCAATAACTTCACTACTTTGGCTAATTCATTGCTGGCACAGGGGAAGACAGAAGAAGCGCGTAATGTTATGAACCGAGCTAACGACGTTATTCCAGAACGTATTTATACGCAAAGGCAAGCGTTACAAAGATATTTAATGGCGGAGCTATTATATAAAGTTGGCGAACCTGAAAAGGCAAACAAGATTTTATCTGCCAACCTCAAATACATAAGCGAATATTTGAATTATTACTTCGCCATTGCGCAAGCCAAAAACAATTTAGAAAGAGAAAACACTCAATTGGGAATGTATACGCTTCATGGAATGCAAGAAGTCTCTAAAGAGTTTAACCAAACGGAACTTAATGAGGAGATTCAAAAAGTATTTTCAAACTTAGAAAAGCGCTATATGGATACTTTTCAACAATAATCGTAATAGATCCTTCCTTTGCTATTTTAAAGGGAGGATCTATTGTTGTTTTCTCAATTTTCTACCACGACACCCATCCTACAGAATTTATCGATTCGCTCAGATACCAAAGTCTCCTTAGGCATCGCTTTTAGTAATGCGATATCGTTGAGTATCGCCGATTTCACGGTCTCTGCAATTTGATCAGGATCTTGATGCGCTCCACCTAAGGGTTCGGATATTATTCCGTCGATCAATTTATTACCATACATATTTTCCGAAGTCAGTTTCAATGCCTCTGCTGCAATTTCTTTATAATCCCAACTTCTCCAAAGTATAGATGAACAAGACTCAGGTGAGATCACAGAATACCAAGTATGTTCCAACATGTAAACGCGATCGCCAATTCCAATACCTAATGCGCCACCGGATGCTCCTTCACCAATAATAATACATATAATTGGCACTTCTAACACAGACATTTCCAATAAATTTCTTGCAATAGCTTCCCCCTGCCCTCTTTCCTCTGCTTCCAAACCAGGATAAGCACCCATGGTATCAATTAACGAAACCACCGGAACATTAAACTTCTCTGCAAGCTTCATTAATCGTAAGGCCTTTCTGTACCCTTCTGGATTTGCCATTCCAAAGTTATGGAATTGCCTCTCTTTCGTATTCTTACCTTTTTGGTGACCTATTATCATAACGGATTGGCCCCCAATTTTTGCGAAACCGCCGATAATTGCTTTGTCGTCTTTAACCGTACGATCTCCGTGAAGCTCAATAAAGTCATCGCATATTTGAGAAACATAATCTAAAGTCTGGGGTCTTTCAGGATGTCTTGACATTTGAACCTTTTGCCAGCCTGTTAAATTACCGTAAATATCGACGCGAGCTTTGGCCAAATTCCCCTCCAACTCCTTAATGGTTGAAGACATGTCAACCTTTGTTTTTTCTGCAACCTGGTTTACCTTCTCTATTTGAGACTGCAAATCAGCCAATGGTTTCTCAAAATCAAATGTTGTTTTCATCAGAATGGTGTATTAATAAATGTTAGTTTCTTTTATTAGTATTTAAAATAAGCTCGTTGTACTCGGTTTTTTTAAGTGATGATGAGCTGTCATGAGTGAAATGTTTCTCACAAAAGGTTGATATTAAATTTGTTCAAGCGATCGCATCGCTGAAATTATGCCTTTGCCTGAATCCTGTCACCTCTTGTTGGTCCTTAGTTCTAAATAGGGCGGCTAATTTAGTCATTTTGAAAGCGAAACTAAAATTAGTTTTTTTTCAGCGAATACAAAAACCTGTAAATCAGCAAAATCTAAAACTAATATAAATAAAAAATGTTTCGCTTGCATTTTAAAAATAGATTCCCTAATATTGCAATCCCAAAACGGGGTACTTGAACTCATCGCTCTTTGCAAGGGTTCAACATCAAAAACACTCCTGAATAGCTCAGTTGGTTAGAGCATCTGACTGTTAATCAGAGGGTCGCTGGTTCGAGCCCAGCTTCAGGAGCTGAATCCCTTCTCTTATCGGAGAAGGGATTTTTTTGTTTTATGAGGAAAAACTATCCTAAGCAATTAATATTCCCTGCGGTTTTGTAATGCCATTGAAGTAGCATAAGGGCTTCATCAAAGCACAAATTAAAATCTCTACTTCGTGAAATAGACGCCTCAAAAGTAAATTGAAATAATTTGCAACAAATCAAGAGATAGGATTTGCAAATCTCCAAAAAAGATATACCTTTGCTGTCGAATTAAAAACAGCTGTCTAGCTGAATTAATCAAAAATTCCTGAATAGCTCAGTTGGTTAGAGCATCTGACTGTTAATCAGAGGGTCGCTGGTTCGAGCCCAGCTTCAGGAGCAGAAAAAGCCGGCATGAGTCGGCTTTTTTGCTTTAAATAACTTTTGTCAACTACGAATATTAATAAATTATAGATATGAGCTTAGTAATTATCGGAACAGTAGCATTTGACGCCATAGAAACTCCTTTTGGCAAAACTGATAAGATTGTAGGTGGTGCTGCAACTTTTGCTTCCTTAGCAGCTTCATATCTTTATAATAATATAAAGATAATAGGCGTTGTTGGTGATGATTTCGGAAAAGAAAATCTTAAAAAACTCACCGTTAGAGGAATAGATACTGAAGGTCTTCAAATAAAAAAAGGTGAAAAGTCATTTTTCTGGTCTGGTAAATATCATAATGATATGAACAGCAGAGACACCTTAGTAACTGAACTTAATGTTTTAGAGAGCTTTGATCCGATAGTTCCAGAATCATATCAAAACTGTGAATACCTTTTACTTGGAAATCTTACCCCTAGCGTTCAGTCTACTACGCTACTCCGTTTGAAAAACAAGCCCAAGTTAGTGGTCTTAGATACGATGAACTTCTGGATGAATGTTGCACTAAACGATCTACTCACCGTGTTGAAGCAGGTAGATGTTTTAACCATCAATGATGAAGAAGCTCGTCAATTATCTGGAGAGTATTCCTTAGTAAAAGCAGCGGCTAAGATTTTAAGCATGGGACCCCGTTATTTAATTATTAAAAAGGGCGAACATGGAGCATTGTTATTCGGTGAAGACCAAATATTTTCTGCCCCCGCCCTACCTTTAGCAGAAGTATTTGACCCCACAGGAGCTGGAGATACTTTCGCTGGCGGCTTTATCGGATATCTTGCAAAAGTTGGAACTGTTAATTTTAACAACATGAAGAACGCGGTCATTTTTGGCTCCGCCTTAGCATCCTTTTGTGTTGAAAAATTTGGAACACAAAAAATGGAAGGCCTTACTCAAGAAGAAATAGCCAGCCGCATAAAACAGTTTACGGAGCTTAGCTATTTCGACTTAAAATAAATAAAGTATTTAATATTCAAAACCAGCAAATACAGGGATTTCAATTTGAACGTTATATGACTTTAACGAACTCTTAAGTGTCTTCCTAGCAATATGTATCCTCGTTTTAACTGTGCCAATAGGAATGTCTAGATGATCGGCAATTTCGTGGTACTTATATCCTTCAAAATGCATGGTAAAAGGAATATAATATTCATCCGATAAATTCAACATCGCATCTCTTATATCGTCCATCACAAATTTACTTTCTCCTTTGTTTTTTGTAGAGCTATAAACCAAATTTTCTGAGGTTATAGCATCCGTTTGTGTGACATACGTGTTTGTTTTAGAAATTTGGCGATAGTTGTTGATAAAGGTGTTTTTCATAATGGTATATAACCACCCTTTGAGATTTGTACCTTTCTTAAACTTATTATAGTAAGTCATGGCCTTTAAGACGGTGTCTTGTACGAGATCATCAGCATCTACCTCATTACGCGTGAAGCGCAGAGCATACATTTTTAAAGACTTCCTTTGATCTGTCACCGTGGTATTGAATTCCTTCTTATTCATACAGTTTAAGTTTTTGAACAGCCAACTAATCCCTAGCTAACTGCTCTGTTAGATAATCATTTCGTTTTGTAACATTTCTCCATACAACTAATAACATCGCAACAACTATGCTATAGTTTCTATTATGTGGAATAATTTGCGTACAGAGCAAAATAGATTATAACGAAAAGTAAAAACTAAATAATGTTCACCTCCCGCTCAAGTACAATCCCAAATTTAGACTGAACACTTGCAATAATTTTCTCCGAAAACTCATAAACATCTGACCCTGTTGCATTTCCATGATTAACTAATACTAAGGCTTGATTCTTCCAAGTGCCCGTATTCCCTTCCTTTACACCTTTCCAACCGCATTGTTCAATCAACCAGCCTGCAGCTATTTTAACTTTATTTTTATTTATGGGGTAATAAACGGTGTCCACAAAAGCAGACTGTACTTGTACAAAAAAATCAACATCAACAATAGGATTCTTGAAGAAACTTCCTGAGTTACCAATCGTTGAAGGATCGGGAAGCTTAGAGACCCTAATTTTCGAAACAACATCTGAAATGTCCCTTATAGTGGGTGCATGGATTTTCTGGTTGATTAATTCTTGTTCAATAGCACCATAACTCGTATTAATCATAGGAATTGTAGAAAGATTTAAAGACACTGAAGTAATGATGTACCTATTTTTTTCAACGCTTTTGAATAAACTATCCCGATAATCAAAACTACAATCTACTTTACTGAATACTTTAAAATCATTGCTATGGATATCAAAGGCAACACAACTTTGAAATACATCTTTTAGCTCTACTCCATAAGCACCTATATTTTGAACAGGCGCAGCGCCAACGGTGCCTGGGATCAAACTCAAATTTTCTATTCCTGCAAAATCTCTATCGACACAGTATTGAACTAGGTCATTCCATACTTCCCCGGCCCCAGCACTTACCCGCACTGAATCGCCACCAATTTCATGATCAATCCCCTTTATGCTTATAAATACAACAAGGCCATCGTAATTCTTCGTAAATAATATATTACTCCCTCCACCTAATATCAATTTAGGCATGGAATGAAATTTTTCCATTGAAAACAATTCCATTAATTGTTCTTTACTTTCAATTTGGACGAAATAGCGTGCAAAAGCCTCGATTCCAAACGTATTGTGTGCTTTAAGAGATATATTTTCCTGAATAACGATGTTCATCTACGAATTATTTTTAAACAAATCCAAAGATAACTGAAATTCATTAAACTCCATTTTTTAAAGTTTTTGTTGTGTTTATAATTTCCTTACCTTACCTTTGACCAAAATTCACAAAAGGTCAAAAGGTAAAAAAGATTTAAGTTGGAAATAGATAACAGGAAAGAGCAAATCATAAAAGCCGCATTAAAGCGTTTCTCCCATTTTGGAATAGGGAAAACGACTATGAATGAAATAGCAGAAGATAGTTCGATATCAAAAGGAAACATTTACTATTATTTTCCTGATAAAAATGCACTCATCACTGAAGTGATACAACATCTTATTGGTCAATTTGATATAATGCTTAAAGAAAGAATAGCAAAATGCACCACAACATTAGAAACCTTAGAACAAATTCAACATGTAAAAAATGAATTCTTCGAAAAGCATTATATGCTTCACATTTTCGAAGGATTTGACTGTCCTTCCGTAAATGAAAATACAAAACACCTAGCAGAATTATCTTCACAATATTCAAAAAAACTAATCGTAGAAATTTTTAAAAAAGGGATTGAAAGGAAGGAATTTAAACCTTTCAATGTTGAGGAAACCGCAGAAATATACATTGAAGCAAGTAAAGGAATTTTCCTTGCGAATAAGGATCAATCTGTAAAAAAAATAACCATAGATGAGCAATTGCGAGACTCGATTCATCAGAAACAAATAGAACTTGCTAAAATCTTCATAAAAGCCTTATCACACTATTAATTTCAGAACAAACAGCGAATATGAATTATATTAAATACATAGTTGTGTCTTTTTTTCTTGTAACAGTTACAACAAAAAGTACGGCACAACAAACCATTACCTTAAAAGATGCATTAAATTACGCTTTAAATAACAATAAAGCAGTAACAAAGGCAAGGTTGGATATTGAATCAGTAGACTATAAAATAAAAGAAGTTCGTGCTGGTGCTTTGCCCACTATTGACGGAACATCGACTATAACAAGGAATATACAAGCACAAAAATTTATCCTACCTGCAGAATTCATGGGCGGTGCGCCTGGTGACTTTATTGCTGTTACCGCTGGAACCACTTGGGGAGCAATGTCACAAGTACAACTCAATCAACAGCTTTTTAACCAACAAGTATTTACCGGACTAAGGGCATCAAAAAGCTCAAAGGAGTACTATCAAATTGCTTCTAAGCTAGCCGAAGAGAATTTAATTCAATTAGTGGCTACAAATTACTATCAAGTTATCATTACTCGTGAGCAATTACAGGTAATTGATGCCAATTTAGAGCGAGTATCAAAACTTGAAAAAATAGTCAGCAATCAATATACACTTGGATTGGCAAAAAGGATTGACCTAGATCGTGTTAAAGTAAACAAGGTGAATATACTCACTCAGCGAGAGGAGCTTCTAAACGGGATATCGCAGCAAGAGAATCTCTTGAAATATTATATGGGAATGCCAATAACCGAAGAGATTGAAATCCCAACATCCAGCCTCTCAGCATTGGAAAATGAGGCTAACTTAAAAATCGTTTCCAGTAACACCTTCAATGTTGAACGCTTGAGTGATTATCAAATCTTAAAAAAACAAGAAGACCTTTTAGGCTTTCAGCGCAAAGCATATCTTTCGGAATTCTATCCTAGTTTATCTTTAGGAGTGAATTACATGTATAATACGCAAAGTAATAACTTTGACCTATATACAAGTAAAGCATTGAGTTATGGGATGTCAGCGGCTACATTAACTTTAAAAATTCCAATCTTTGATGGAGGTGCCAGAAGCGCGAAAGTAAAACAGGCTACTATTGATATCCAAAAAATACAAGAAGACATTAAAGACTCGTCAAATGCCCTAAAGATGGCTTATGAAAACGCTAAAATACAAATTAAGAATAGCTTAAATACCATCCAAGCTCAAAAAGGAAATACCATCTTAGCAGAAGAGGTCTTTAACAGCATACAAAACAATTACCACAACGGATTGGCCTCTCTAACGGATCTACTAAATGCCGAGACGGATTTAGTGAGTGCTCAAAATAGCTATAATACTGCTTTATTAAATTATAAAGTTGCTGAAATAGAATTAATAAGATCAAACGGAAACATCAAATCATTAATAATAGAATAAAAAATGAAAAGAGGAATTATAACCATAATAGCCCTTATTGTTGTAGGAGCATTAATTGCATGGGTTTTAACCAACAATAAAAAAGAAAACGACGCAAAAATTGCTGTTGTTGCAGACCAATCAGGTGCAGTTATCGTTAAAACAGCTATTGCAAAAAAGGATACATTAAACTTAAACTTTTCAGCAAACGGAAATTTTATTGCGAAACATGATTTGAATTTACTTGCGGAAACTAGTGGAAGGGCAACCCAAATTTTAATTAATGAAGGGTCTAGAGTTAGCAAGGGTCAAGTATTAGTACGCATTGATCCGGAATACGCTTCCTTAGATTTACAAAATGCAGAAGCTTCTTATTCAAAATTAAAAAAGGACCAAGAGCGCTATGCAAGCTCATACGAAACAGGCGGAGTAACAAAATCACAACTTGATGACATTGAATTGGCCTTGAGAAATGCTGAAACCATGGTGCAGCAAGCTCGACGTCGCGTTCAAGACTCGTACATAAAATCACCGATCTCAGGAATCATAAATCAGCGCTTAATTGAACCCGGAGCATTTGTCGTTCCTGGCACTCCCCTTTTCAATATTGTAGATGTTTCTAGCCTAAAGCTAAAAGTTAATGCTAACGAGCAACAAGTCGTTCATTTAAAAACCGGAGATCGCGTAAAAATAACATGCACTGTCTTCCCTGATAAAACATTTCATGGAGTGATTAATTTTATCGCACCCAAGGCTGACAATACGTTAAACTACTCTGTGGAGATCGAAGTGACCAATCAAGATGCAAACAACTTGAGAGCAGGAATGTATGCCACCGCTACTTTTGAATTTCCGAGACAAGAACCAACTTTGTTGATTCCACGTACTTCATTTGCAGGAGGAGTAAATAGCAATCAAATATTTATTCTTGAAAATGAAGATACTGCAAAAATAAGAAACGTTGTTTCAGGTAGAATTATTGGAGATCAGGTTGAAATAATAGGCGGAATTACTGAAGGTGATATCATTATAACAAGCGGTCAAATCAACCTAATTGACGGTACACTGGTTAAAACCCAGTAACCTTCAATCATTAATTAATTTTAGTATCATATGAAGATTGCAGAAATTTCCATAAAAAGACCTTCCATTGTCATTGTAGTTTTTACTGCATTGAGTTTGTTAGGCATATTAAGCTACCTATCCTTAAACTATGAACTTTTACCGAAGTTCTCCCCACCCATAGTTTCTATCTCTACAGTTTACCCTGGCGCTTCTCCTAATGAAGTAGAAAACACAGTTACCAAGAAACTGGAGGACGCCGTTTCATCAATGGAGAATGTTAAAAAGATAGACGCTACTTCCTTTGAGAGTTTATCCGTATTGGTAATTACCTTGAATAATAGCGCCGACGTAGATCTTGCATTAAATGACGCCCAGAGAAAAGTAAACGCTATTTTAGCAGATCTCCCAGACGATGCGAAAGCACCTACTTTAGCGAAGTTCTCTTTAGATGACCTTCCGATTATTACCATGTCAGCCACGTCACAAATGCCAGAAGCTGAATTTTTTGACTTAATAGACAAACGAATCCAGCCCATCATATCTCGCGTTGAAGGAGTTGCCAATGTAAATTTAATTGGTGGACAAGAGCGTGAAATTCAAGTCAATTTAGACGCTGATAAGCTGGAAGCATATCACCTTTCTCCACTCCAGGTTCAGCAGGTTATTCTTTCTTCAAATTTAGACTTCCCTACAGGTAGCGTAAAAACCCAGGATCAAGATATTTTAGTTCGGCTTTCAGGCAAATACGAAACTCCAGAACAATTAAGAAATTTGGTGGTCAGTACCGCTCAAAATGGTTCTCAAATCAGAGTGAGAGATATAGCAGATGTACAAGACACACAAAAAGATGTTGCTAAACTAGCACGGGTTAATAGACAAAGTGCTATTGCCATTCAAGTTATAAAAACCTCGGATGCAAATGCTGTACAAGTGAGTGAGAACGTCTATAAAATCGTCAAGTCACTGGAAGAAGATTATGCTTCAGAAGGATTAATCCTAAGCATTGCCAGCGATAGCTCTACCTACACCCTAGAGTCTGCAGATGCTGTAATTTACGATTTATTCTTGGCCATTATCTTAGTTGCGGTAGTGATGTTACTGTTCTTACACAGCTTAAGAAACGCAGTAATTGTGATGGTTGCCATTCCTGTAGCGTTAATTTCCACCTTTATTGGAATGGAGCTTCTAGGTTTTACACTAAACTTAATGTCTTTATTAGGATTGTCATTAGTAGTCGGGATATTAGTCGATGATGCCATTGTGGTCATCGAAAATATATACCGGCACATGGAAATGGGCAAAAACAAAGTACGCGCATCCATCGATGGTACGAAAGAAATTGGCTTTACTGTAGTTTCAATTACCATGGTAATTGTAGTAGTATTTTTACCTATAGCACTCAGCACCGGTTTAGTATCCGATATTCTGAGAGAGTTCTGCGTGGTGGTAATGATTGCGACCTTACTCAGTTTATTCATTTCCTTTACCATCGTTCCACTTTTAACTTCCCGTTTTGGTAAGCTTGAAAAAATTACATCCGAAAAGCCAGTAGGACGATTCATCTTATGGTTTGAAAAACTATTAACACGTTTTACCGCATGGGTTACTAGTATTCTCAAATGGGCACTGGATCATAAAGCAGTTACTTTAATAAGTGTATCTTTCCTTTTGATTTCTTCATGTGGACTAGTTGGCGGCGGATTTATCGGGACTGAGTTTTTTGCTCAAAGTGATCGTGGTGAATTCATTGTTCAAATTGAACTCCCAAAGGAATCCTCTATTGAGCAAACTAACCAAATTACCCGACAAGTAGAAAATTATTTATCAGAAAAACCGGAGATCGTTTCCCAGATCACCATGATTGGGCATTCCAGTGAGGGATTTGGCGGAAGTATAGGTACAGCGTATAAATCAGAAATTACAGTTCTTCTCGTCGACAAGGAAAAGCGGAGCGATCCCTCCAACGTTTACGCCGCCAAAATCAAAAAGGAATTAGCTGAAAACATTGTAGGTGCTAAAATTACAACGGTTCCTATTAGTATCATGGGCTCACCAGAACGAGCACCTATTGAACTAATTGTTACGGGTTCGGACATTGATACAGTATTAAAGTTTGCCGAAGAAGCACGTCTAGCGTTGGCTAAGATACCTGGGGCTACAGAAACAAAACTATCGGTCGAAAGTGGAAACCCAGAGATTGAAGTAGTGGTGGATCGAGATAAGATGGCCGCTTTGGGACTCAACCTACAAACTGTTGGAGGTACTATGCAAACCGCTTTTAACGGAAATACAGATGGAAAATTTAGGCATGGAGAATACGAATACGATATAAACATTCGCTTTTCAGACTATAACCGTAAAAACGTTGATGACGTAAAAAACTTACTTTTCACTAATAAGGATGAAAAGCTAATCAAGCTATCTCAATTTGCGGAGGTTAAGGAAGGGTCCGGACCAAGCCAACTTGAGCGCCGTGATAAAAGCACCTCAGTGAAAGTTCAATCTCAAGCGATAGGCAGGCCATCAGGATCTATTATTCAAGAATTTGAAGATGAAATCAAAAAATTAGATCGTCCTACAGGAGTAAGCTACATCTGGGGAGGTGACATGGAGATGCAGGAAGAAGGTTTTGGGTCATTAGGTATGGCACTCATCATTGCTATTCTTTTGGTTTACTTCATCATGGTAGCTTTATACGATAGTTTTGTTTATCCATTCGTAGTGATGTTCTCCATACCATTATCCGTTATTGGAGCTCTTCTTGCTTTGGCATTGACGAACAACTCCTTAAACATTTTCACCATGCTGGGTTTAATCATGTTAATAGGCTTGGTAGCGAAAAACGCAATTATTCTGGTCGACTTTACCAACCAGATGAAAGCAGCAGGTCAAACCACGCGTCAAGCGCTCATTAATGCTAACCATGCTCGTCTAAGACCTATTTTAATGACGACCATTGCCATGGTATTTGGTATGCTTCCAATTGCATTGGCTTCTGGAGCAGGGGCAGAATGGAAAAATGGACTAGCTTGGGTAGTCATCGGTGGCTTAATTAGTTCACTCTTTTTGACTTTGATCATCGTTCCAGTTGTTTATCAAACCTTTGATAATATCCTCCACAAATTAGGTATGGATAAAAAGGGAATGGATATTGAAAAAATGATCGCTGAAGATTATGAACATAAAGAGGTTTTGGAATACGAATTAGAAAACGAAGAGGAAGAGGAAGCTGTTAGCGTGATATAAATTGTCATTTCTTAAAATACCAAAGAGGCTAATTATGGTTAGTCTCTTTGCTTCTAGTCAGAACTCTGTAAAACTTAAGACCTATCTCTTTTGAATCAGCCAAATACCCTATTTTCGTGAAAATTAAATTCAAATCATGAACAACAATCTTTTAACACGTTTTACTCAAATTGCATTTATCGAAGGAATCTCTACAATCATTCTTTTCTTTATTGCAATGCCATTAAAATATTTTGCTGATTGGCCTTTAGCTGTAAAATACGTAGGATGGGCACACGGAGTTTTATTTATTGCTTACATTCTTTCATTGATCAGTTGTTGGTACTTTTACAAATGGAAACTTAAACGTTTTTCAGTATTCTTTTTGGCATCTTTAATTCCATTTGCCCCTTTCTTGGTTGAAAGGAAACTTAAAACGGAAATGCAAGCTGTCTAGAGGGTAAAATCTATTGCTTGTATGAATCTAACCGGTACAAAAAAAGTTAATATTTACCTGACTTTACTGTACAGGTTTTTTACTTTATTAACGATTTACTTCCTACTTAGGATTGGTTTTTATCTCTCGAATATCGATCTTTTCAGCGCTGTAACCCTCCCTAAGTTACTCCTAATGATGCTGGGAGGTTTAAAGTTTGACATCGCTGCTCTACTTTATATTAATGCTCTATTTATAGTACTTCAAGGCCTTCCATTTCCTTTTAGGTACAGGGAAAGCTACCAACTTTTTTCCAAGTGGCTGTTTATCGCTACAAACAGTATCGGAATCGCTTTAAACATAATAGATTTTGCCTATTACCGTTTTACCCTAAAAAGAACTACCGGAACAGTTTTCGAGCAATTCTCTAATGAGCAAAACAAACTTAAATTGAGCTTAGATTTCCTGCTTGGTTATTGGTATCTTCTTATTCTGTTTGCTCTTTTTGTTTGGTTGTTAAATTGGCTATTCAACCGAGTAGAAGTCAAAAAAGCTCCCAGCTTTAAACCTATTCATTATTTAAGTCACCTGCTTGTACTTGTATTAATTGCTGGGTTATTTGTAGTCGGTGTCCGTGGCGGTTGGCGTCACAGTACCCGTCCCATTACATTAAGTAATGCCGGAGAGTTCGTCGATTCTCCAGATGAAATGAGCATCGTATTGAATACTCCTTTCTCCATCATCAGAACCTTAGGATCCGTTTCTCTAAAGCCCAAAAACTACTTTAAGGAGACTGAACTAAACGCCATTTACAACCCCATACATTCCCAAAAATCAAAAACAGATAGTACCTTTAAAGAGTTAAATGTTGTATTTTTAATCATTGAGAGCTTAGGAAAAGAACATATTGGCACATTGAATAAGGACTTAGATGAGGGTAATTATAAAGGTTATACGCCCTTTATTGATTCTTTAGTGGAACATAGCTTTACCTTTGTTAATAGCTATGCCAATGGCCGAAAGTCGATTGATGCTTTACCTTCTATCATATCAGGTATTCCTTCGATCGCGGAGCCCTTCGTTTTATCCATCTATTCTGGAAACGAAACAAGCAGCATCGCGAAGTTATTACGAGATAAAGGTTACGAAACTGCTTTTTTCCATGGTGCTCCAAATGGCTCTATGGGCTTCTCTTCTTATACAAAACTTGCGGGTATCCAACATTATTTTGGAAAAACAGAATACAACAACGATGCAGATTTTGATGGAATGTGGGGAATTTGGGATGAACCTTTTATGCAGTTTATGGCGCATAAAATGAATACATTAAAAGAACCGTTCTTTTCCAGTTTTTTTTCCCTTTCTTCACATCATCCTTATAAAGTGCCTAAACAATATGAAGGTATTTTCCCTAAAGGACCGTTGGAAGTCCACGAACCAATGGGCTACACAGATATGGCGCTGAGAAAGTTCTTTGAAACCGCATCAACTATGCCTTGGTATAAAAACACGCTTTTTGTGTTAGTAGCCGATCATGCAACCCTCTCATACTACCCCGAATACAAAACTATAGCAGGTGCTTTTTCGATACCAATTTTGTTTTATTATCCGGGAGGAGAAGGACAACTAAAAGGATTATCCAATAAACTTGTTCAGCAGCTGGACATTACCCCTACCGTTCTGAACTATTTAAATTACGATAAACCCTATTTTGCTTTTGGTTTCGATGCATTTAACAAGGACGAGGATAACTTTGTAGTAAACAACAACGGCGATACATTCAACTTTTACCTTGGCGATTATCTTTTAATCAACGATGGTGAGAAAAGTATTTCCTTATATAACCTCAAAAAGGATAGACTAACTGAAGTTAATTTGTTAAATACACTGCCAAAGGTCCAAAAAGAAATGGAAACACGCCTAAAAGCGTTCATCCAACATTATAACAACCGAATGATCGGAAACAATCTGACCGTAAAGTAAAAATTACGTTTTCATTACCATATACTAGTAATTCATAATTGTTTCTTGGTATAGTTTATTTACCACCAAGAAATAAAACCAAGTGTACAGGAAATGATGACGAAACTCCGAAAAATCGAACAAGGGATCTTTCGAAAATCAAGATTGACTTGCGAAGTCCCACTAAATGCAACTAGAGAATTCGCAAGTCAATAAATATTTTACATCTAGATGTTAGATGTGGATCGGTCGATTGGCTGTGGCTGCCAAGGCTGCCTCCTTGAACGATTCAGAATAGGTCGGGTGCGCATGACATATTCGAGCGATATCTTCCGCAGAAGCTCTGAATTCCATTCCTACTACAGCTTCGGCAATCATGTCTGCTACTCTAGGTCCAATCATATGGACACCAAGTATTTCATCTGTATCAGCATCTGCTAATACTTTCACAAAACCTTCTGTATCCATACTTGCGCGAGCTCTTCCACTTGCTTTAAAAGGAAAAGATCCCGTCTTGTATTTGATTGCCTTTTCCTTTAATTGCTCTTCTGTTTGTCCTACGCTAGCTACTTCTGGCCAAGTGTAAACTACTCCAGGAATTAAATTGTAATCGATATGTGGCTTTTGTCCAGCTAAAAGCTCAGCAACAAAAATACCTTCATCTTCCGCTTTATGCGCTAACATAGCTCCTGTAATTACGTCCCCGATAGCATATACACCGGGAACCGAAGTTTCGAGTCTTTCATTGACAGGTACTTTTTTCCCACGCTCATCAACCGTGATGCCAATGTTTTCTAAAGCTAACCCATTAGTATAAGCAATTCTGCCGATGGCAACTAAACAGTAATCTCCATCGACCGTCACTACTTCTCCTTTTTTATTTTCAGCAGTAACGGTAACTGTTTTTCCTTTTACTGAAGCTCCTGTAACTTTATGGCTTAACAAGAATTCAAAACCGAGTCCCTTTAATGACTTTAATAATTCCTTGCCTAAACCCCTATCCATGGTGGGGATTATAGAATCTGCATATTCCAGAACAGTTACTTTTGATCCTAATCGTGCATAAACAGAACCAAGTTCTAAGCCGATCACTCCGCCGCCAATTAATATCAAATGCTTTGGAATTTCAGTTAATTTCAGGGCCTCCGTAGACGTGATAATTCTCTTTTTATCGATTTTAATTGACGGAAGAGAAAATGGTTTTGAACCTGTCGCAACGATTACATTTTTTGCAGTTATCTGTTCAGTCTCTCCTTTTTCTTTGGTGATCTTGATGGTGTTTTTATCCACAAAAGATCCCATTCCTATGAAGGAATCAATTTTATTTTTTTTAAATAAATAAGCAATCCCTTGGGTGGTTTGAGAAACTACTTCATCTTTACGGGCTATCATTTTCTTGATATCTACGCTTAAGCTTTTTAAAGAGATACCGTGGGCATCAAAGTTCTTTGCAGCATTATGATAATGCTCACTAGAATCGAGTAGTGCTTTTGATGGGATACAGCCCACATTGAGACATGTTCCGCCAAAGGCGTTATATTTTTCAATTACCGCAGTTTTTAATCCTAATTGTGCGCAGCGAATGGCAGCTACATATCCACCTGGCCCACTTCCTATAATGACAACGTCGTATTGCATATTAATTTTATGTGTTTTCGTATCCAAAGTTAATGAATTATAAGTCCTATACAAATAAAAAAAGGCAGCCTGTATGGCCGCCTTTTTTTATTTGCAATTAAACAATTGTGATTTTATTCAACAACAATTGTTCCATGCATAGTTCCCCAATGACCAGGAAAGCTACACACGTAAGTGTATACTCCAGGAGTATCAATCGTAAAAGTGATGGTGTCACTCTCACCTGGGCCTAATAATTTGGTGTGGGCTACAATAGAAGAAGAAAATGTTGCTGGAATGTAATCATGATCTTTAGCTTTGAAAGCTTCTCCACCAAATTCTGCATGGTCAGTTCCAGGAGTCAAGATAACCACGTTATGACCCATTGATTCTTTTGGCAATTGGCCTACATTTTTCAAGGTAAGCGTCACCTTTTCACCTGCTTTTACTTTGAATAAATCACCTCCTGTAAAAGTCATGTTATCATGAGCTTCTAATTCGATATGATTCGTTACTGCAACGTTTTCAATTCCAGGGATCGCAGGTGCAGTCTCAACGGGAGCCTCCATTGGTGTAGTCTCTGTGGTTTCAGCGTTTTTCGCTTTTTGATTTCCACCGCAAGCAGCTAAAAATACCATGGCAGCTACTGCTGGTGCTAAGAATAGTTTTTTCATTTTTTTGTTTTTTAAAATGTTGATTTTTTAAACAATACAAACTTACATATTTCTCCAAAGTTCCGGAAACAATTTCCTTTTATTTTAGATTTATGACAGACTGCTGTATTATAAAACGGGATATCGTTCGAATTGTTTTAAACGATCGAAATTATATCGGTATGTATGGTGTGTTTTATATATTTTCGCCCCAATCTGTTCGGCAACGCGCATCATCTTAGGATTAAAATCTCCAATCCAATTCATTTGAAGTTCCTCATAAGGCATATCTTCCTTTTGGATAGTTTCCCGAGCAGCAACAATCAGAGCTATTTCAACGCCTTTTCTTTGGTGTTCTGGCACTACCCCGAAAACGATGCCGAACATTGTATTACATTTCTTAGCTATTTTCCTCCATGCAAAAAGGAGTTTTCCAAATAGTGTTAATTTGCCGTTAATAAATTTTACTATTAATTGATTGACATCTGGAATAGCTACAAAGAAGCCAACCGCTTGGCCTTGGTAATAGGCAAACCAAATTAATTTTGGATCAATAATGGCTTTCATATTCTTCATCAAACCATTTGCATCTTCCTCACTTATTTCTGCCACTCCAACATGCTTCGCCCAGCCTTTATTATAGACTAGTCGAAAATCTTGAGCCGCTTTTTGAAGGTTATTTTTGTATGCATGCCCAAAAGTATAACCTCTGTTGGCTAAGATTCGCCCTGCACGTTCCGCATATTTTTCATCTAATACCTCCCTAACTTTTCTCCAATAAGTAAACTGTTTAAAATAAACCTGGAAGCCATAACTCTCAAAAAGCTCCTGATAGTAGGGTGGATTATAATTACATTGATAACAGGGCTCATGAAAGCCGTTTACAAGTAAACCCCACCATTTATCCCGATCTCCAAAATTGATCGGTCCATCCATCGCCTCCATACCTTTGGAAAATAACCACGATTTTGATTGATCAAATAATAGATTGGCGGCCTCTTGATTATTTATGCATTCAAAAAAACCACAACCACCAGCTCGCTGATCATATTGGTCCAATGTTTTTGAATTATAAAAAGCAGCTATCCTACCGATATACTCACCTTCATTATTTTGCAATAACCAACGTATACATTCTCCATTTTTAAAGCTCTGATTTTTTTTAGGATCAAAAACGGAAGATATATCGTTGTCCAAAGGTCGGATGTAATTAACATCACCCTGATAGAGCCTTATTGGCATTTCTACGAAATGTTTTTCCAGTTCATTGGTATTTACTTCAACAATCTTCATAAATTCTTACATTTGTATATAATGGATAGCGCTACGGTTCTATCCTACAAATATAGATTTTATACTTAACTCACCTTATAAATTAGCCAATTGAAAGTTCTTCTTGTTCTTCTTTTATTTCTAAGCTTTTCTTCAAATGCCCAAATTGTTTCTGAAAAGCGGTTCACCAGGGCAGACTCTCTTCGTGGTGGACAAAGCTCTGAAAGAACGGCTTATGATATTAACTATTATCATTTAAATATTCGTATTGATCCGGCGAAGCAATATATTTCGGGACAAAATCTCTTCCGCTTTACCGCTTCGCGAGATTTCTCGCGGCTTCAGTTTGATTTATCTAAAAATATGGAAGTTGAAAGTGTCCTCTACAAAAATCAAGAAATCCATTATTTCAGAGAATTTGACGCCGTTTTTGTTGACTTTCCTGAAACAATTAAAAAGGGTGCAAAAGAAGAATTTGTTGTTATTTACTCTGGTTTCCCAAAGGTCGCTGTCAATGCACCTTGGGACGGGGGCCTTGTTTTCAAAGAAGATTCTTTAGGTAATCCATGGGTTGGTGCAGCCGTTCAGGGAATTGGTGCAAGTTTGTGGTGGCCCAATAAAGATCAACAGGCAGATAAAGTGGATAGCATGTTGATTAGTATAGCTGTACCTGATACATTGATGAACGTTAGCAATGGTCAGTATAAAGGGACAAAAGCTCTTGGAGACGGCTATACTCGATATGACTGGTTCGTTTCTTATCCCATTAACCCTTATAATGTTACACTTAATGTTGGCAAATTCGCGCATTCTAGTGACGTTTTTCAAGGGGAAGAAGGAAAATTAAAACTGGATTATTATGTATTGCCTGAAAATATTGAAAAAGCGAAACGTCATTTTGCAGAAAACGTACCCGCTATGCTCCATTGCTTTGAACATTGGTTTGGTCCTTACCCCTTTTATAGAGATGGATTTAAGTTAATTGAAAGTGCCTATGTAGGAATGGAACATCAAAGTGCAGTAGCCTATGGGAATCAATTTAGAAACGGATATCTGGGAAGGGATAATTCGGGCACAGGGTATGGCAAAGATTGGGATTTCATCATAATACACGAAAGCGGGCATGAATGGTTTGGCAATAATATTACTTCAAAAGACATCGCAGATTCTTGGATACACGAGGGTTTTACAACCTATTCTGAGGCGCTTTTTGTAGAATGTAAACATGGCAAAAAAGCGGGCGAGGCATATGTGAAAGGCCTTCGTAACCTCATTCAAAATAAAACGCCATTAGTGGGTGTATCGGGTGTAGATGACAACAGACCTGCGGATATTTATTATAAAGGGGCCAATATATTGCAGACGATTCGATCCATTATCAACAACGATGAGAAATGGCGCGGCATATTAAGAGGATTAAACTCGCACTTTTCTTTACAAACAGTTACAACAAAGAATATCGTTGATTATATGAATAAAGAAAGTGGAATAAATTTAACACCCATATTCAATGCTTATTTATATTACGCCGAGATTCCAACTTTGGAGTTTAATAAGAATGACGGAGTAATTGAATATCGCTGGGATACAAAAGAAAAAGATTTTGATTTGCCTGTTTATATAATGTTCTCCGGAGAATCAGAATGGACAATCCTATACCCGACTCATGAATGGAAAAAATTGAAGAAATCAGGGGAGTTTATTATTGATACCGAAACAATGTATTTTAATTTAAAGAAGTAATAAATTAATCTATTTTCGTTTTAAGGGGACATTTCCTCCTAAATTATACCTTAAACTAATCATTTGCTGATTACTCATTGCTTTTGGCGTAAAGTGCAAGCTAAGCGAAAGACTAGCTTCTAAATACTTATACTTAAGGGCTTTCCACCCTAAATCCAGTCGATTATAACGTTTGGAGTTATAAAACGCATCTCCGTAACCAATATGTTGGGCTTGACCCATGTAAAACTCGTCTTGGATAAAAAAAGAACGATAAGCCATATAAGCACCCAATAATACACCTTTTGGTGAACGCCAATCATATATATTTCTCAGCCGATCAAATGACATCAACCCTCCAATATTGACGTCTAACGAATCTAAGAATGTGTTTTTACTTAGATCTGCTCCTACCTTAGCGATAAATGCAGCATTGTCTTGGATATGATCGTCTGGATTTTGAACGCTTGGCAATGCATTATGCCAAAGAGTAAAGAAATGGGAAAAATAAAGATCTTTATGTTTTAACTTGCCGGAAACACCTATTATAAAATTCTCTCTATCTAGCTCTGTTTGTTTGCTAGTCCAATCAATCCAAACCTGTTGGTCGAAAGATCGTTTGCTATAGTTAAAAAAAAATCCTTCCAGATTTGGCTTGAAATATTGAAGGGGGTCTCTTAATAACGCTCTAGGGTAATTTTGAAGAAGTTTATACCGAGGAAATGCACCCAAATAAAAGTCAACGCCTTTATTTTTATAATTATAATAAATTACAGGATCTACTTTTCTGGCAAAATGGTGCTTATCTCCAAACTCATGTAAAGAATTGAGCCCTATCCTAATGCGATTGGTACTATCTATTCTCAATCCAACTTCTGGAGAGAATCGCATCCCAAAAAATGTAGAAGATGGCAGGCCCTCTTTACTAAACTCTTGGTTATCCGCAAATCCATGTAAATTAACATTCCATTCTAATTCTTGGCCGTAAGTAAAAGTAACTACAAACAGTGATAAAAAAAGTAAGAGAAATCTTCTCATAGGTATTAGAATGAAACTATATAAAACGAGTAATCCTGAAATTAAGTAACCTTTGTGTATTTTCAAAGGACTTCTACTTAATTTCAGGATTTCCAGTCAGATCTTATACTTTTTTTAAACGTCCAAAAGCAATCTAGCTGGATCTTCTAACAGCTGTTTTACTCGAACCAAGAAGCCTACAGATTCGCGACCATCGATGATTCGATGATCGTATGATAAAGCAAAATACATCATCGGTCGAATTACCACTTCTCCGTTTTCGCAACTGGACGTTCAATAATATTGTGCATTCCTAAAATTGCCGATTGAGGTGCATTAATAATTGGAGTAGACATCATGGATCCAAATACGCCACCATTAGTAATCGTAAAAGTACCTCCGGTCATTTCTTCAATCGTTAACTTGCTATCTCTTGCTTTGGTTGCTAGATCGATTACTGTTTTTTCAATTTGCTGCCAAGTACATGCTTTCTGCATTTCTAATAATCGGAACAACCAATCCTTTGGTGCAGAAACTGCGATAGAAACATCTACAAAATCATTATAAACGATTTCATTTTCCTCAATACGAGCATTAACAGCAGGCCATTCTTTAAAGCCTGGCAAACTGCCTTGGTAAAGAAACGACATAAAACCAAGACCTACCCCATGCTTTTCTTTAAACTGGTCTTTATATTTCGTTCTTAAATCCATAATTGGTTTCATATCCACCTCATTAAACGTGGTAAGCATTGCCGTTTCATTTTTAACGGTTACTAAACGCTTTGCAATGGTTTTGCGTAATGACGACATTTTTTCACGACGTTCGTTACGTAGAACCCGGAATAAAAGGAGCTTCTGCTTTAAGTTCTTTTGCAGCAGCTGCAGAAACTGAGGCAGAAGCCTTTTCAGTAACAGCAGCTTTTTGAGCATCGTCCTTAGTAATTCTACCGTCTTTGCCGGTTCCTTGAATACTGCCGGCATCTATTCCACGTTCTGCAAAATCTTCGCTGCCGCAGGTGAAGGTGTCCCCGAGGCGTAGCTATCACTACTTATAGACTTGTTTTTCAGTTTCTTTATTCTCCGGTGTTACCACTTTTTGTTCTGTTTCATTCACTTCTGCCGCCGGGGTACCACCTTCTTCAATGGTGCATAATAAAGCGCCAATATCCAAGGTATCTCCTTCTTGAGCAACTATTCTCAAGATACCCGCTTTTTCGGCAGGAAGCTCAAAGGTAGCTTTATCTGATTCTAGTTCCGCAATAATCTCATCCATTTCTACATAGATCACCGTCGCTTTTTAACCATTGCGCTAAAGTAACTTCTGTAATTGATTCGCCAACTGCCGGCACTTTCATTTCTAAACTCATAATATGTTTATTTATTAATCGGCCTTAGCGGCCTCTTTTGTAGTTTTTTCGATATCTTCTTTCTCTTCCTGACTAACTGACGTTGCAAAAGCTTCCTCAATGATAGCAATTTGCTGTGCAACGTGTTGTTTTTGATAGCCAGCCAGCTGTACTACTGCTTTCTTTTCGTGATATAACCTCTAATTCAATACTTGACTTACGTAATTTACGACAAATATATGGCCATGCTCCCATATTCTCTGGTTCTTCTTGTACCCAAATGAATTCTTCGACATTTTTATATTTATTTTTTACGGCCTTTAACTGATCCATTGGAATCGGATAAATCTGCTCAACACGTACAATTGCTACATCAGTTCTCTCACCACTTTGCTGTTTATCTAATAATTCATAATAGATTTTTCCACTACAAAACAATACTCTCTCAACACTTGATGCTTTAGCAAAACTATCATCGATGACTTCTTGAAAGCTTCCATTTGTAAACTCACCAAGCTTAGAAACCACCTTTGGATGCCTCAACAAACTTTTTGGGGTAAATACAACTAATGGTTTTCGAAAATCTCTGATCAACTGCCGGCGTAATAGATGGAAGAAGTTTGCTGGAGTAGTACAGTTAGTAACCTGAATATTGTTTTCTGCACATGCTTCTAAAAACCGTTCAATTCGTGCTGAAGAATGTTCAGGACCCTGTCCTTCATAACCATGAGGCAATAACATCGTCAAGCCATTAGATCGCTTCCACTTTGTCTCAGCACTTGTAATATACTGGTCAATAATAATTTGCGCTCCATTTACAAAATCACCAAACTGTGCTTCCCAGATAGTCAAGCTATGAGGATTAGCTAATGCATAGCCATATTCGAAGCCAAGAACACCATACTCTGAAAGATGAGAGTTATAAATTTCAAACTTCGCATTTCCTTTGTCTAAGGTAGCAAGTGGTATGTATTCTTCTTCAGAATCTTCAACTTTAACAACCGCATGTCGATGTGAGAATGTTCCCCTTTCAACATCCTGTCCGGAAACTCGAACCCGCTTACCTTCGTCCAATAAAGTTGCATAAGCCATAAGTTCGCCCATTGCCCAGTCAAAGGTTTCTTCTTTGACCATTTTCTGACGTTCTTTAAAAAGGCGTTCAATTTTACTAAAGAATTTCTTTTCTTTTGGTAATTCTGTAATAGCATTTGCTATTTCGATGAACTTCTTTTTAGGAACTGCGGTTTTAGCAGGGGCAAAGATATCTTCATATTTTGCTTTTCTTAATCCTTGCCATGCTCCAGAATACATTGGATTATCTTCTGAAATGGTTTCTTCTTCTTTAGATTCATCTAGTCTATCTTGCAGTAAGGCTCGGAAATCCTTTTCCATTTCCTTGGCTAAATTAGCGTCGACAGACCCCTGTTGAAGTAATTTTTGATTATAAATCTCTCGAGGGTTTTTATGTTTCTCGATTGCTTTATATAATAAAGGCTGTGTGAACTTTGGCTCATCAGCCTCATTATGACCATATCGACGGTAACAAAGCATATCGATATAAACGTCTGTTTGGTATCTTTGGCGATATTCTGTAGCTAGATCAATCGCATAAATTAACGCCTCGACATCATCTCCATTCACATGAAAAACAGGCGAAAGTGTAATCTTCGCAAGTCCCGTGCAATAAGTTGATGAGCGTGCATCCTTAAAGTTTGTTGTAAAGCCTATTTGATTATTTATGACAATATGAATAGTCCCACCTGTTTTATAGCCATCGAGTTTTGACATTTGGACCACCTCATAAACGACACCTTGCCCTGCAATCGCCGCATCCCCATGGATTAAGATAGGCGCTATCTTCGTGAAGTCCTTATTATATTTCATGTCGATTTTTGATCGTACAATTCCTTCCACGACCGGATCGACCGTTTCTAGATGGGAAGGATTTGGAACGAGGCTCAAATGGACATTCTTTCCCTCTTTCGTTACAACATCCGCAGAATAGCCTAAATGATATTTCACATCTCCGCCAAAATCTATTCCTTCTTGCATTTTTCCTTCAAATTCAGAAAATAATGACTCGTATGTTTTTCCAAGGATATTCGCCAAGATATTTAAACGGCCACGATGTGCCATTCCGATTACAAATTCTTCGATACCTAATTGGGAACCCTTTTCAATTACTGAATCTAATGCTGGAATTAAACTTTCTGCACCTTCAAGCGAGAAACGCTTTTGACCTAAAAACTTCGTTCCTAAGAAATTTTCGAAAACTACCGCTTGATTTAGCTTTTGAAGAATTCTCTTTTTTGTTTCAATTGGAAATTCCGCTTTATTCCTCGAACCCTCCATCTTGCTCTGGAGCCAGTTCAATTTTTCAGGATGACGAATATATTTAAACTCCGCTCCAATAGAACGACAATAGGTCTCTTCTAATAAATCCCTAATTTCACGAAGAGTAGCAGGTCCTAAATTCACTTCAACACCAGCATTGAAAACTGTATCTAAGTCCTCTTCGGTCAGACCGAAGGTTTCAAGTTCTTTGCCAGGGAAATATTGACGTCTTTCGCGTACAGGATTCGTTTGAGTAAACAAATGGCCTCGCTCCCGATAGCCATGAATCATGTTTAACACATTTATTTCTTTTAAAACATGCTCGGGTGTTTCAACTACCTCGGATCTCCCTGAAGAGCTTGATAGTCCGAAATCAAATCCTTCAAAGAATTTTTGCCACCCAAAATCTACTGATTCCGGATCACTTTTGTACGACTCATATATTGAATCTATGTAACGTGAGTCTGCGTTGCTTAGAAAAGTAAGCTTATCCATTGTTTTTAAAATACGTATATGAAAGCAAAGTTATAAATTAAATAATGAACATTCTTTAAATGTGATCATTTTTAACTTAATTGATAAAAGCAATTCGATTGTGGTTTGTACTACTCCCAACCCCCGCTAGATGAGCCCAATTGCCATAATTATTAGATGGTCCATAATCTACTAATTTTTCTTCAAAATAAGCCGCACCAAATAACCAATTCACCTGAAAATGATCGATTAGATAAGTAGCTACTTTTTGGCGTGAATAAAAATCAATATATCCTGTTTTATTTAGCTGAATCATTATAGCGTTTATTTCCGGATGTGCGGTAGTACCATTTTTCCAAAGTTGAAAAAACACTTGTTGATCTTCAACAAAAGTAGGTGGGTTTCCTGTATATCCTTGTTCTTGAAAAAAAACATTTCCGTGTTTCTTAAACATGAATCGATAATAATCTTTCCACCATAGACCTTGAATAATTCTGTCTTTTATTTCCATTGCAAGATCAGAGTTGATAATGGAAAAATAAACAGTATGCACAGATATACATCCGAGTGATAGCCATGGAGATATAATAAACTCATCACCTCTCAGTTCATTCTTGAGTAATAAAGAAAGCTTGCAATTCGCTTCTTGCTCTCCACCAATAAAATCAGTAGAAGTATGTTGACTAATTTCTAAAGGGCTAAAGCCGAAATCTTCTAAACTAGGAGATTTCGTATTTTCTAAGTCTTCAGGAAAAATCAAATGAGTGGGTGTTTTAAAGCATTCCCTTATGAAGCTTTCTCTTTCAAGTTTCTTTCTAAAAACGGGAAATGAATCGGGAATATCCTTAACAGGGAATGGAAAATCTTCTTTATGAAAAAGAGTGTGTCCAATAAAATGACGTAAATTTATCTTTAACCGCCAAAGTGCGTCTTCAACAAAATTAGAAATATCAGTCTCTTCTTGCGCTACTTCTCGATGATGATAAACCTCGCTTACCTGATACTGGGTAGCTAATGCTGGAATAATTTCTTCTGGCCGACCGAATTTGATAATAAGGTTTCCGTTTTGATTTTTGAAAAACTCCTGCAACTTCTCTACGCTTTCTTTAATAAATTGGGTTCGGATTAAGCCGGTTTTTCGAGTGCCGAATTTCGTTTGGGTAAAATATCGAGGGTCGAAACAGAAAACAGGCACAACAATTTCTCCGCGCTCACTTGCTCTACTCAGCATTTCATTATCTTGAACCCGAAGATCATTTCTAAACCAAAGAAGAACTGTTCTTTTATTCATTCGAAACAATAACAATCATTAAAACAAATATACCCTTATTTACGCTATTTTTTGTGGTTTAAATCTCTAATGCGCATATTTACATTGTATTTACAAATAAAACTTCAGGTCGCTAAACATTCGATGTTAAATTGTCGATATACCGGTGAAAACAGAAGAACATGAATATATTACTGACTGGTATCAACAATTATTTCGGAAAGCAATTAAAAACGTTCCTTTTAGAAAAAAACCACCAGGTTACCTGTTTAGTGCGTAATGAAATTCCATTCTCTCAATCAATAAAAGCTCACCCCAATTTAAAGGTCATCAGCGCTGATTTGATACGGGAAAAATTCCCTGAAAAATTCCCTGAGAACTTTGACGCAGCCTATTATTTTAGCAATTATACCTCTGAACAAGGAGGTATTTATAAGGAAATTGAACTCCTGTCTTTACAAAATTATATCAAGAAACTAAGACGTATCAAATGCTCACATTTGATTTATGTAGCTCCCATTCGATCCCTAGTTAATGAATTTGTTGAAGAGTTATTAAAAATGAGCTATATTCCTTATACCATAATTAGAACAGGAAATTTAATTGGAAAGTCATCTTCAATAATTCAAATATTTGAGCAGATGTCAAATAAGCTACTGATTGTTTCCAATTCAAGGCTTGCAAAAAGTCGCTGCCAACCAATCGCCGTCGAAGATGCTTTGATTTATCTCTGTTTTATCACAAATAATCCGGTATCCTTCAATCAAAGTTTCGATCTCTGCGGCCCCGATATATTAAGCTACCGTGAAATGCTTGAATATTATTTAAATTATAAAGGAATTAATAAGCGAATAATTACATTCCCATTTATTAATCTTACATTTTCGACTTACTGGCTAAGTAAAAATAGCGGCATCCCCACGCCTATGGCTCGCGCATTTATAGAAAACATTAAAGGAGATATCCTATGCGAAAACGATCGAATTCATGAATTATTCAGTCATCAACGCCTACACTATAAAGATGCTTTAATTAAAGCTTTAACTTAATAAAGCTCAAAACAGGGCGTTCAACCTAAATTCTCTAAAATAAAAAAGCTCTACAATAAAAAAAAATTGTAGAGCTAAATAGACTTATCAAGTTTTTTATTTTAATATACTCAGGACTTTAACATCATAATCTAGAGAAGAAAATGGAGGAATACTATAGGCTCCAGTACTGGGATTAAGGCTCCCTTCTATTCCATAGGCCTGAGAGGAGGGAATTAACATCCTTACTTTCCCATTCTCTTTTACATGCGGCATTACCTCTTGCCAAGCGACTATTACCTCATTTAATTTAAAAGTTACCGAGTCGGCCTTTTGAAAACTTTTACCATCTAAAAACTTCAAATCATAAGCTGCCTTGAAGCTTGTTGTATTAGTTAAAAAATCTCCCGTCCCAAGTTCATTAATTTTATAATAGATCCCTGTACTTGTTTTTTCAAAATCGCTTGGTTGTAGCCCATTTGCAAGCATATATTTTTTAATACTTATGTCTTCATAAACAGGTAAACTATCGATATCAATAGCATGGATCACATAATCAAGAGATGCGTTTGATGGTATTAATTTAGTCCCATTTCTCCCAAATGCTAATCTAGACGGAACAATAATCCTAATTTTACCATTCGCATTCTTCAGTATTTTTTTTATAAGCACCTTCATGCCTTCTTCCTTATCTAATGGCGAACCTGGGGCATTAGCACCAGCAGATCCATAAGGGAAATAACCCAAATAATCATAATACCGGTTAGACGCACTAAATGTATCAATTGCACTATAACTCCCATCCAGAGTTTTTAAAGTATAAACTAGCGGAACTTTATCTTCGTATTTTAATTCTCGCCCCGTTCCTTCGTCTAAAACGGAATAAAAAATACCGCTTTCTTCAAATTGTGTGACACTTAAATTGTTTTTAAGTATATATTCCTGAATAGCAAAATTATCCAATTCTTCGATAGTTTGGTATTCCTTCTTTTCGCAAGCAGAGAAGAAGAGTATGGCAAAAATGGCAAATGTATAATACTTGAAATTACTGTTCATCTATTGTATAATCTAAATTAAAACGCTAAGTTTTATTATTGAGGTTTCGCAGGTGATGTCACCTTTACCACTTCAATGGTGAAATCTAAAGGAGAATTGGCAGGTATGCCTTGTCGCTCACTATTCTGATAAGCATAAGGAGATGGTATTACCAATCTTATCTTAGAGTTCTTTTGAAGACCAAATTCAGTAAGTCCACCTGCTTGGTGCACTTTACCTTGCTCGTCTTTAATGGTTTTAGGTAAAAAACCCGCTTGCCATCCAGATATTACCCCCCCCAAAGAAAATTCATAAGCCTCTTCCTTTTTATCAAAAACAACCCCGTTAGATACTAGCTTACCTGCATATTTAACGCCAATAATAGGAGCCTCAATACGGGCCTCGGTATTTCCAGTATTTGTAATTTTGTAAGTATAAAAGCCTTCTTCTCCTACCTTAACTCCTTCTTGAATTATTTTATACCAAATTCCTGTTTCCTTATCAAGCGTTGCGTCTTCTAAGCCTACTGTAGTTTCAACATATTCTTTTAATAAGGGCGCCTCTTTTTCTAGCATCGCTTGTCCGTCATATATCTCATAAGGATTGCTTTTCATGCATGAAAATAAACCTAAAGCTAAAACCAGAACAAAGAATATTTTAATAGAATTTTTCATTGGAATAAATTGTTTTTTAATGGTAATGAAACGATCATGAGTATTTATTCATTTTCAGTTTGTAAGTTTCGCGAGCTCATGATGGTTTCATTGGAGTATTTTATATATAGTGATGAAGCTGTCATGTGAGACCTATTAATATCAGTTTTTAAGAATGACAACGCATGATGTACTCATCATTAATAACGCAAAGTTATTTATTTTATTGATTAATTGGGTGAATTAACATTTTTTAACAAGATATTAAAATAGATCATCCCAACTAATACGATAACCGATGAGCAAACGCTACATCGCATATCGTATTTCAGACAAAATTAAATACATGAATTTTTAAACCACGTGTTTGGCTTCAACTACAGAATCAATAACAATACTTATTGGCTTCAATCAATTGCTTAGCGATGCGTTGACGCCCCTCTTTGCTATTAAAGGGTTCAACTTTTGTAAATCTCCTTAATCCAATAAGCATCATTTTTAATTCGTCACCTTCCGCAAAAGAATATAACGCATTTTTCCCGGCTAAATAAACTTGATCGACCACATCATTAAGATAAACTTTCGCAATATCAATTTGTCCTTTTACAGCCTCTTCACCTTTCATCTCAACTAACTTCTCTACGCGAAGTATGGTTGATTCCGCTAAATAAACATAACCAATAATATCCGCAATATTCATTAGTATTTCCTGTTCTTTAGACAGTGTCATCATTAACTTTTGAACCGCAGCCCCTGCGATCATCAAGCCTACTTTCTTCAAGTTGGCTAAAATTTTCTTTTCGTAAGCAAATAGGGCAGTATCTTCTTCGCCAAAATCAGGAATGGACATTAGTTCGCCGGCGACAGCTTGTGCCGGTCCCATTAAATCCAATTCACCTTTCATAGCACGCTTCAAAAGCATATCTACAATCAACAAACGGTTTACTTCATTTGTACCTTCGAATATCCGGTTTATTCTTGAATCTCGGTAAGCACGTTCCATAGGTGCATCGGCTGAATAGCCCATCCCACCATAAATCTGCACACCTTCATCCACTACATAATCTAACATCTCTGAACCCCATACTTTTATTATAGCACACTCGATGGCAAAAGCCTCTGTTGACTTAAGTTTAGCTTTTGCTGTATCCATTCCTTCTGCGACTAAACTTTCATAGGCATCATCAATGTTTTGACCCGCGCGATAGCTGGCGCTCTCTACAGCAAAATTACGAACAACCATTTCAGCGAGCTTATGCCTGATTGCCCCGAACTTCGAAATTTGAAGATTAAATTGAACGCGCTCATTGGAGTAATTAATAGCTTTATCAATCACCTTTCTGGATGAGCCGATGGCAGCAGCACCTAGCTTAATACGACCAATATTCAGAATATTTACGGCTATTTTGAACCCGTTTCCTCTTTCAGAAAGAAGGTTCTTTACAGGTACCGGGCAATCATTAAAAAAGACTTGACGCGTAGAAGATCCCTTAATACCCATCTTATGTTCTTCTGGGTTCATGGCAATCCCACCAAATTCACGTTCTATAATGAAGGCCGAAAGATTCTTATCGTCATCTATTTTTGCAAAGACTATAAAGATATCTGCAAAACCGCCATTCGTGATCCACATTTTTTGTCCGTTCAGAAGATAATGTGTTCCATCCGCATTCAATTTAGCAGATGTAGTTCCAGAATTTGCATCTGAACCCGCATTTGGCTCTGTTAAACAATAGGCGGCTTTAAGCTCTCCTGTACTTAATTTAGGAATATACATCTCTTTTTGAGCATCGTTCCCGTAATATAAAATAGGAAGGGTCCCAATTCCAGTGTGAGCGGATAAAGCCACTGCAAAAGAGTGCCCTGCTCCAACCGCATCAGTAACCAGCATGGAAGTATTAAAATTCTTCCCAAATCCACCGTATTGCTCAGGAATAGAAACTCCCAAAATCCCCAATTGGCCAGCTTTATCCAATAACTCAACCATCAATCCTTCCTCTTGAGCATCTATTCGATCCAAATTAGGCAAAACTTCAGCCTCAATAAAGTCTTCACAAGTTTTTTTAATCATTAATTGCTCTTCATCAAATTCTTCAGGAATGAAGACATCCTGATAAGAGGTTTCACGAATTACAAACTCTCCACCTTTAATTGTTCCTTTCATATCTATAGATTATTATATATATATATATCTTTAATTATCCAACCTAATGCCTAACACCTAAAACCTATACTTACAGCATCTCAAATATCCCTGCTGCCCCTTGCCCTGTCCCTACGCACATCGTCACCATCCCATACTTCTGCTTTCTACGTTTCAGTTCATTTAAAACCTGAACAGACAATTTTGCTCCTGTACAACCAAGTGGATGCCCTAGAGAAATCGCTCCTCCATTTACATTAAGAATATCTTGATTCAAGCCCAATTCGCGAATTACTGCGAGGGATTGAGATGCAAAAGCTTCGTTAAGTTCGATGAGATCAATCTCTTCCAACTTAATTCCAGCTTGCTTTAAGGCTTTAGGAATGGCTTCAATTGGCCCAATCCCCATAATTCGAGGTGGAACCCCAGCAACACTATAACTTACTAATCGAGCAATGGGTTCAACATTCAATTCCTTTAATTTCGCCTCAGAAACCACTAGAACAAAGGCCGCACCATCAGATGTTTGAGAAGAGTTTCCGGCGGTAACACTACCACCTGCTGCGAATACCGACTTTAAAGCAGCTAAACGCTCTAAACTTGTATCTGCACGGGGCCCTTCATCCGTATCTACTATATATTCGCGTGTTTGGAGCTTCTTTCCTCCTTCCAAATAGGTCTCTTTAACTGTAACCGGTACGATATCATCTTTAAAACGGCCGTTACTAATCGCATCTAATGCTCGCTGATGGGACTTCAAAGAAAACCGATCCTGATCTTCTCTACTCACTTTATATTCTTTGGCAACAGCCTCAGCTGTTAAACCCATTCCCCAATACCATTCTGGATGCTCCTTAGCTATCCGAGGATTGGGCGCAATTTTCCAACCGCCAAAAGGCATTCCGGACATTACTTCTACCCCACCAGCGATGATCACATCCGCCATTCCAGCTTTAATTTTTGCAACTGCAGTCGCGATAGTTTCCAATCCCGATGCACAATAACGATTGACAGTAACACCAGGCACCTTGTCGGTATCCAAGCCCATCAAGGAAATCATTCTACCAATATTTAGCCCTTGCTCTCCTTCAGGTGTTGCGTTTCCAACAATTACGTCATCAATTTCTTCCACATCCAAATTAGGCACAGAGGCTATCAAATGTTTTATCACATCTGTTGCTAAGTCATCCGCTCTTGTAAACCTAAACGCTCCACGTGGTGCTTTCCCAACTGCCGTTCTATATCCTGCAATAATGTATGCTTCCATTTTCTTAATTTCTTAAAGGTTTACCCTTGGTTAACATAAACTGAATTCTTTCCAGTGTTTTCTTTTGACCCACAAGGGATAAAAACTCTTTGCGTTCAAGATCTAAAAGATACTGTTCAGACACTTCCGTCGGACTAGACAAATCTCCTCCACACATAACCCACCCTAATTTCTCGGAGATTAATTTATCATGCTCAGAAATATAATTTCCTGCCTGCATAGAATTCGCTCCGGCATATAGAATTCCTAATCCTTGATTCCCCAATACCTTAATATCCTTGCGGCGAACGGGTTGCGTATAGCCTGCTGCTAACTCTAGCGCTTTTTCTTTCGCATCCGCAATTAATCTGCTTCTATTCATGGTGATAGCAAATTTCCCTTCCTGTAGGTATCCCAACTCAAAAGCTTCTTGAGCTGAAGTAGATACTTTGGCCTGTCCGATAGTTAAAAACCGTTCTTTCAAAACATTCTGATCTATATTCCGCTCATCGTATTCATCTGAGGCGCGTAAAGCAAACTCCTTTGAGCCGCCACCGCCAGGAATAACGCCCACTCCAAATTCAACCAAGCCCATATAGGTTTCCGCATGAAGCTGAACGAAATCAGCATGCATAGAAAACTCACAGCCTCCACCTAAAGTGAGATTAAAAGGAGCAACAACAACTGGAATAGAAGAATAACGAAGTCGCATAGACGCATCTTGAAACATCTTTACCGCCATATTAAGCTCGTCATATTCCTGCTCAACAGCCAACATAAAGACCATTCCAATATTCGCTCCAGCCGAAAAATTAGCACCGTCATTAGCTATGACTAACCCTTTATACTCTTTTTCAGCCAGATCAATTGCTTTATTAATTCCTTGAATCACATCGCCACCAATGGTATTCATCTTCGTGTGAATCTCAGCATTTAAAATGCCATCCCCTAGGTCAATAATACTAACTCCACTATTTTTCCAAAGGGTATTCTTGTCCCTGATATTATCTAATACAATGTATTCATCTGCACCGGGAACTACCTTATAAGTTTTAGTAGGGATATCATAAAAATGTTTTACCCCATGTTCCAACTTATAAAAGCTTTCATTTCCTGCTTCAAGCATTTCGTATACCCAAGTGGCAACTTTACCTCTTTGTCCCGGAAGTATTTTTTCTGCAGCTTCGATATTCTTTACGGTCTCTTTAACTCCAAGGGCATCCCAAATTTCAAAAGGCCCTAACTCCCATCCGAATCCCGCACGTATGGCATCATCAATCCGATATAACTCATCCGATATTTCAGGGATACGATTTGAAGCATACTCAAATAGAGGATAATTTGCTGCACGGAACAATTCTCCAGCCTTATCCTTACCACTTTCGAAAACTTTCATGCGCTGGCGAATATTCTCAACAGGCTTAGTAGTTTCTAAAGTAGCTGACTTCACTTTCTCTTGAACTCGGTACTCTAATGTTTTTAAATTGAGCGCTAGTATTTCGCTTTTTCCATCTTCCCGTTTCACCTTCTTGTAGAAGCCCTGTTGCGATTTTTCGCCTAACCACTTATTTTCAACCATTTTCTGAACATAAGCCGGCAGGTTAAAAACCTCCCTTGCTTCATCTTCATTTGCGTTCTCATAAAGACCTTTAGCTACATTCACTAAGGTGTCCAATCCTACTACATCTGCGGTCCTAAACGTGGCAGACTTCGGCCTTCCCAATGCTGGTCCAGTAAACTTATCAACTTCTTCAACGCTAAAGTCTAGCTTTTCAACCAAATGAGTTAAGGCCAACATCGCATAAACTCCAATACGATTCCCAATAAAAGCAGGGGTATCTTTACATAGTACAGTAGTTTTTCCTAAAAACTTATCCCCATAGTGCATCAAGAAATCAACGATCTCTGACTTCGTATCATGAGCAGGAATAATTTCCAAGAGTCTTAAATATCGAGGGGGATTAAAAAAATGGGTTCCACAGAAATGGGCCTTAAAATCCTCCGATCGCCCTTCCGTCATCAAATGAATTGGAATCCCGGAGGTATTGGAAGTAATCAATGTTCCGGGTTTACGAAACTGTTCAACTTTATCAAAAAGTTGCTTCTTAATATCTAATCGTTCAACAATCACTTCAATAACCCAATCAGCAAAAGCAATATCTTTTAAGTTATCTTCAAAATTCCCAGTCTGAATAAGGTTCAGCACTTTCTTACTAAAAATAGGAGATGGATTCGACTTAATTACAGAAGCCAAATGCTGGTCAACAATCCTATTCCTTACGACAGAGTCTTGAAGAGTAAACCCCTTTTTCTCTTCATCTGGCAATTGATTGGCGGGTATAATATCAAGCAATAACACTTCAACCCCAATATTTGCGAAGTGACATGCAATCCTAGAGCCCATTACTCCAGAGCCTAAAACGGCTACTCTTTTAATACTTCTATTCATATCGTTAATTTTCACAGACCAGTAAAGCTAGTAACTGTATTTATCACTTCTTTTCCAATGCATACTGTTGCGCAAGCTTGTTTATTTTTTGCAAAATCTCCGCCATACGAATGCGCTCCCTTTCACTAAAGTTTTGAATTAAATATTCGTTAAAATCTTTTACCACCTGTACAGCCAATATCCTTTTTCCCATGCCCAAACTGGTCAAAAAAACTTTTACCGAACGCTTATCATGCACATCTGCTTCCCTATAAATTAGGCCTTGCTTTTCCATACTATTTAATATGCGAGACAAGCTAGTGGAACGAACTCCTAAAAGACTAGCTATTTGAGAAACTGCAGTACCCTCTTTCGAAATATTTATCAATACGTATCCTGAAGCTTGGGTTATTCCAAACTTAGAAGCTTCTTGATTATAGGCATTCACTACAGATTGCCATGCAGCCTTTAGGTAATAATCAATTGTATTGTCTTGAGCCATATTATTTATTATGCTTGCATAGCAAATTTAATGTTTAATGTTTTAGTATCCAAAGAAATTAATTAGTTTTTTTAATAAGTTATTAATTATTGTCTATTTTTAATGATATTAATGAACACGTAACATTGGGTGGATTTTTAAGCCATAATACGATCATAAGAGGGCATTATGGCTTGTTTGTCTTTCAATTTAATGATGATTTCATTACCTTACTCAGACAAATTGGACTAGATTTTGATAAATTTTTTCATTAAACTTGGACACTCTCACAATTACCGTGAAGGTGTGAATTTTTTACACTAAATTGTATCTAATTTTTAAAAACCGTGCAATTAAAAAAAATTGATAGCATAACTGGAATTAGCACTACAGACTTCGTCTCAAATTACCTGAACGCAGGGAAACCAGTAATTCTTACCGACTTCATAAAACAGGATAGTCCAGCAATGAAAGACTGGGATTATCCCTATTTCAAAAAAATAGCCGGCGAGCATATTGTAGAGCTCCACGGCAGCGAAGATGCTTCTTTGGATCGAGCAGCAAGTGCCCCAGTAAAAAAAATGAAATTCAAAGAATACCTGGATCTCATTGAAAATAACCCAACCGATCTGCGCATCTTTTTATTCAACTTACTGAAACTAAAACCAGAGCTGGTAAAGGACATCCACTACAATGATGTAACCGGTGGAAAAGTAATAAAATGGTTGCCTTATCTATTTTTCGGTGGAGAAGGTTCAAGCACAAGAAATCATTTCGACATTGATATGTCTCATGTATTTTTATCCCAGTTTAAGGGTACTAAAAAAATATGGCTGTTCCCATTAGAGCAGTCTGACCTTTTATATAAACTGCCTTATAATTTTCATAGTTCTGCCAATCTCAAAAATCCTGACTATATTAAGTTCCCGGCATTAAAATATTTGTCAGGATTTGAAGCTGAAATCAACGAAGGAGAGACATTATTCATGCCTTCTGGTTATTGGCACTACATTCAATACGTCACAGAAGGGTATTCGGTTAGTGTACGGGCACTACCTACAAAACCCATTGACCGCTGGCGTGGATTTAGAAATCTTATGATCACTAGGCATTTCGACAATACCATGCGAAAAGTATTTAAAGACCAGTGGTTTCAATACAAAGTGGACAAAGCAAATAAAAGAGCAGACAGTGCACTGAAAAGAAAAATCAAGATCGATTAAAAAATTAGAATTTAAGATAAAATGAAAGAAATAAAAAGTGCTTTACTTGATACCTGTATAGACTACGTAAAAGAACGAATAGACACTGCAGAATTAGCTTTGGCAGATAACCGCGCTGGCTTGGAGGACGATTCAAAAAGTAGTGCAGGTGATAAATATGAAACTTCAAGAGAGATCGTTCAGCAGGAGGTCATTCGCAATGAGCTTCTATTAACAGAAGCCCATACGATGGAGCAAGTATTGTCGAGAATAAACATAGACACCAATTTCACGACGATACAAAATGGTAGCTTGGCAATTACAAATCACGGCAATTTCTTTTTCGCCGTAGCTATAGGAAAAGTTCAAGTGAATAAAAAGGATTATTTTATCATCTCCATAAGTTCACCTTTAGGTCAAGCTTTTAAGGACAAACAAGCAGGAGAAAAAGTGGTATTTAATGGCATGACTTACCAAATTAAAGAAGTACAATAATCATTTTTCATCTTATAACAACATCAAAAACATCTTTTCCCAATAAGCTTTAACGAAAATACGTTGACTATAAAGAGATATGAACTAAAAAATGATTTATTTTTATAGTTTTGTCAAATGGCAAATTCAATCAACCTGAAATCATTTAAAGATTTTTTAAAGTCAGGGTCAGCAGGTGGCGTAATCCTATTGTTCTGCGTAGTAGTTTCTTTATTAATAGCAAATTCGTCCTTAGGATCATCTTTTCAATATCTTCTTGATTACAAAATTGGATGGGAGTCTGCATCCATCGAATTAAGATATCCAATTATATCCTGGATTAACGACGGCTTAATGGCTATTTTCTTTTTGTTAGTAGGCTTAGAAATAAAAAGAGAATTGATGGAAGGGGAATTATCCTCCTTTAAACAGGCCTCTTTGCCCATTATAGCGGCATTAGGGGGTGTGATATTTCCGGCATTAATCTATCATTTATTTAATAAAGGACTAGAAACACATTCAGGCTGGGCCATTCCTATGGCAACAGATATTGCGTTTGCATTGGCAGTGATTAGCATTTTAGGAAAAAGCGTTCCAACCTCATTGAAAATACTTTTAGCGGCCTTGGCAATTGTTGATGATTTGATGGCTATTTTAGTAATCGCGACATTTTATTCTACCTCTTTGCACTTTACTTACCTCCTATATGCAGGGGGGCTTTTTGCATTACTCATAGCTTTTAATCGCTTAGGCGTTAAAAACATTGCATTCTATCTTATTCCAGGTGTTTTCATCTGGTATTTTATTCACCATTCAGGTATTCATGCTACTATTGCCGGTGTCTTAGTTGCTATTACTTTGCCTACCACGGCCGATGCCAAAGAGTCTCCACTAGAAAAGTTAGAACATGTATTGCTTAAACCTGTAAACTTTTTAATAATGCCTCTATTCGCGTTGGCGAATACAAATATTAAATTTGAAAGTGCAATGGTGGATGGGCTTTTCACACCACTAGGAATGGGGATTGTACTAGGATTGTTCATTGGAAAGCCGGTTGGCATTTTTATCGCTTCTTGGCTTTCCATTAAATCGGGTTTCAGTAAAATGCCGGATAAAGCAGGATGGTCTCACATTGTTGGTGTAGGGATGGTGGCAGGAATTGGCTTTACCATGTCGATCTTTATTTCCCTTCTCTCTTTTACAAGTGCTGAGCTATTGGTCGAAGCCAAGTTCTCAATCCTAGTAGGATCGCTTTTATCTGGAATTATGGGATCTCTCTTGCTCAAATCAATACATAAGAAGAAAAAAGTCTAGCTATCAGTAGTCAGCTGTGAGCTTTCAGCGATACATGATTAAAACGGGATCAAGATGTAAAACTCATACGGCCTTTAGCTGACAACTGATTGCTCATAGCTGATAGCTATCTAATCCTTCTCATCAACTCCTTTTTTGTCGTTTCATCAACTAACACAGGTTTTGCTTTATTATTGATTTCATCGAAACTTTTGATTCCCCTAAGCATGCTTACTACTCTTGGCGGAGTAGCACGAGCTTTAACAGCCATACTTGGATCTATTTGCGCAAGAGCTACCTTTACCAAAGGATCTTCTTTATCACCTAAAGGCTTTAACTCATATCCTTCTTTAGCCACAAACGTAGGACCGAGTCCCTTATGATAATCGCCATAATGTTCAGCATTCGCTAACTTTAAAATAATAGGCTGAATGGCCCAGTCTATTTGTCTTGGGACACGTTCATCTTCGATCGTTATGGAGCCTTCATTTTTCCCTCTCGTCGAATCACCAATATGAATTACGTTCATATAGGGACGAAGGTTATTAATCACCAATTCACTGGCTGAAGCAGAATTAAAGGTGGCCAAAACATATACTTTATTCAAATTTAGATTAGCCACCGGAACCTTGGGAAGCCACTCTTTAGAAAAAAGACTTTTAAAGCTATGGAACCGAAATGCATCAAGAAGTTCATTTAAATCATCGTTGTACTTATATTCTACATACATCTTATTCTCATCAAAGCTCGGCATAATCAGCGCTGAAAGTAAGCCCGAAATAGCGATAGAACCGCCTAAATTATAACGAATATCCAAGATTAGGTCTTGAACCCCTTGAGTTTTAAAGTATTGAAAAGCTTCAAATAGCTCATTGCTATGAGTGCGCTCGGGGCTATCGCTCAAAAAGCGGTTGTAAAACAAATAACCTACTTTCCTTCCCGATTCGGTGGTAATGGTCTTGTACAAATAAACAGCAGGCTCACTGACCTTAACGGCCGCTAAATCAATTTTCGTGGTTTCTTGAAAATTATTCCCATCTAAATTGGCTAATTGAACACTAAAACTTTCACCTTTATAATAGGGGTCTAGTATAGAATTATAGTTAGCGACTGTCATATTATTTCCATTCACTCGGGTAAAAAACATCCCTCGTTCGATACCCGCAAGATCTGCAGGGGACTTCGGTACTACATAGCGAACAAAGCCAATAACAGTATCGCCATCTCTTACCAAACCAAAATTCAACCCGGTTGTTGTGGTGACACCCGCCAAATCATCTTTTAAATTTTCGACTTTGTCTATCCATGAAAATCGGTCATCTTTATTTAAAATGCTCTCAAAGAATTCCTCAGGCTCGAGCTTAAAGTTCAATACCGAATTAGCCGGGATACCTTTGTTCCAGTAATACCAGTCCCTCATTTCTCCCGTCACCCAATTGTTGATTTTCACCAACTCCTCATTATTGTTATCTGGTTTTGGTTCTACTCTCGGTTCCTTTTTGCAGGAAGATACCAGAAATATAAAGGCAATAAGTATTGTGGACAATAAGCCTTTTTTGAAAATATATAAACTTTTATTCATGAGAGAATTCTATTTGACAAGCCAAGATAGAATTTTTAACACAATATTTTTCAGAAAATGACATTTAAAATACCTTGGAATAGCTTAGGGACTTCAATAAACACTATATGTTTTCTGTGATTTTAAGCGGTTAATCTGTTTAGCAAAGATCTCAGCATTCGGGCAAACTCAAAGGAATATTTACCGCTAAGCCCCCATCAGAAGTCTCCTTGTATTTAGAATTCATGTCCAACGCAGTATCCCACATCGTTTTAACTACATTATCTAAACTCACAATCGTCTTATCGGGATTGGTTTGCAAAGCCAACTGTGCAGCAGTAATCGCCTTAATCGCTCCCATGGTATTCCTTTCAATACATGGGATTTGCACTAAACCTCCTATCGGATCGCATGTCATCCCTAGATGGTGCTCCATTGCAATCTCCGCAGCTACAAGGACCTGCTTTTGAGAACCTCCTAAGCATTCAGTCAGAGCAGCAGCAGCCATAGCAGAAGACACACCGATTTCTGCCTGACAACCTCCCATAGCCGCAGATAAGGTAGATCCTTTTTTGAAAATACTTCCGATCTCAGCCGCTGTAGCTAAAAATTGAATGATTCGATCCTCATTAATGTCATCATGGAAAATTTGGTAATAATGCAATACCGCAGGGATTACCCCAGCTGCACCATTTGTTGGCGCAGTAACCACTCGTCCGAAAGATGCATTTTCCTCATTCACTGCAAGTGCGAAACAACTTACCCAATCCAAAGTATATTTAAAATCATTCCCTCCAGCACGTATGGCCTTCAACCAACTTTGATAATCAGTATAAACTCGACCGTTCAAGAGCTTTACATTCATTTTCTGGGCTCTTCGTACCACATTTAATCCACCAGGCAAAGTCCCCTCAGTATGACAACCTCTAAAAGTACATTCAGACATGATTTTATAAATTTCAAGCAAACCATTGCGGGTTTCTTGCTCGGTACGCCATGCGCTTTCGTTTTCTAAAACAACCTCAGATATCTTCAACCCGGTACGCTTGCACCAACCCTGTAATTCAGAAGCATTTTCGATAGGGAAAGGCAAGTCAATATGCCTTTTCAAGTTGCTACTTTCATTTTCCTGCACAACAAATCCGCCACCAATGGAATAATAGGTTTCTGAAACTGCCTTCCCTGTAGAAAGAAAAGCTTGAAAAATAAGACCATTTGGATGAAATGGCAGGCTTTCATTCACAAGAAAAACAATATCATCACTATATGAAAACTCAATATTTCTTTTGCCTGCTAAACATATTTCACCTTTCTCCTTAATCTTATTAATGATGGGCACAATCTGATTTACATCAACGGTGACTGGATCCTCCCCATTAAGTCCAAGTGCAACCGCAATATCGGTACCGTGACCCACTCCTGTTTTTGCAAGAGATCCATATAAAATGATTTTTATTCCTTCAACTTTCTCAAGTAAGCCCTCATCCTCCAATTTCTTTATAAATCGCTGAGCAGCGCGCCAAGGTCCCAAAGTATGCGAGCTGGACGGACCAACTCCAATTTTCAAGATGTCGAAAACAGATATTTGTTCTTTCATGGTTTTTAGAGCCGTTTAGGATAGCCCTTATAATGGTTAATTCAAAGGATCATAATATAATACAAAATTATGGATTAATAAAGAAAATCCAGCAAAGCGTATATTAATTTAAAGTCACGCTTCCCAAAAACTAAAAATCACCTCCGTTATATCTTCTAGTGGATGAGTCCGCAGTGAGTCCGTACTGAGTCCGTACACTGACTGCGTATTTCAATAGCAAAACAGGCAGTCAGTACGGACTCATAGTAGATTAACCATGATAGGAAAGACATCATTGTTTACTTTGCATACCGCCTATCGAATTTCCTGCCAATTTGATTACCTTTGCGCTACTGCACCTTAATTATTTATTAAAAAATGGATCCTGTATTTTTATTAGAAATGGTCAAAATGAAGATGCCTTTTGGAAAATACAAAGGATGGTTTATTTGTGATTTACCTGAGTCTTATTTGGTATGGTTCAATCGCCAGGGTTTCCCCACGGGAAAATTAGGCTTGCAATTACAGACCATGTATGAGATTCGACTTAATGGCTTGGAGTATTTATTGAAACCAATTAAAGAAGGCAAATTCAACCATTTAAAACCAATAAATTAGGGTTGATTAATAAATGAATTTATAAAATAAATGGACGGCAAAAACAGAAAAGATATTTATCCGGGATTGGAAGTAATGATTATCCTTAAAAAGGATCAACGGTCAGGAAAATTAACGCAAGGCATTGTTAAAGACCTATTGACTTCATCATCCTTTCATTCTCGTGGAATCAAAGTGCGATTGGAAGATGGTCAGGTAGGTCGCGTTGCTGAAATCTTAAAGGAAAATTAATATTATATTTCCTCCTTAGGTATTGTGGATTTTTCTCCATTTCGGTTTGCAACATAATGTGGCGACGTTATTTCGATGTTCTTAGCAGCCAATACATCTTGAATATGCTGATTCAGTAAAGATATTATTATACCTTCTTGTTTTGGATCTGCGACATACACACAAAGCATGTAATTTGCATAGAAATCATCTAAGCTTGTCTGCAAGACAAAAGCCGGGGGTGTTTTTAAAACAAATTCAACTTTTGATGCTGCTTCTAAAAGTGAGTCTTGTACTTTCTTCCATGGTACATCATAACCTACGCCTACAGACACATGTAAAACAATACCTGTTTCTGAGAAAGTGGAATAATTAATGGTATTTCCAGAAAGAATGGCAGAGTTTGGAATAGTAATTTCTTCATTTAATATAGTTCTCAAACGCGTTACCAATAGTGTCTTTTCTATTACTACACCAGTCACATCGCCTGTTTTTATTTTATCACCAATTATGAAAGGGCGCATATAGGTAATGACCAAACCGGCTACCATATTAGCAATTGCCGATGATGACCCTAAGGAAAATAATATTCCTATAAAAACTGAAACACCTCGAAAGATATTAGAGTCAGAGCCAGGTAGTAAAGGAAAAATAAGGATCAACATAAAGGCATACAATAAGAATCTTACGATGCTGAAAGTGGGCATAGCCCAATCTTTATGAAATCCATTTATTTTCAGTTTCCCATTATCAACTTCACCGAAAATATACTTGACCATACGGATGACATTCTTCATCACAAAATAAATGACCAAAATCGTAACAAGATTTGGAAAATAGTCCCATATGGCAATAAACAAGCTTCTAAATGGGGACCATACTATTGAAAAAAGGCGCTCTGCCCAGCTATGTGTAAAAGGGAACACACTGAAAACAAGTGGCAATGTTAAGAATAGCAACAAAATAATTAAGGCCCATTTGACAACGTTTAAAGCAGAAAGCGCAAGTCGCAAACCTTGATTGGAAGAAAGTAAAGTATAATCTTGGATGGTTAAATCTTTAATACGCTTGTTTTTTTGGGCGATGATTAAGCGTTTGGTATAGCGATAAAGCTTAGCAATTCCCAGAATTAACAAAGCAATCAAAGAAGTGATGAGCAGCACCAAGCCGATACGAGTCAGAATTACTGTAAAACTTCTATCTTTACGCTCTTTGACGATAGCATCTTTAATTCTCTGTTGGTAATCGCGGGCGATTTCCAATTTTGAGCGGCCCTCCCATTGTGCGTCCATATCGGAAATGCTAGTTATTATCATATCCCCGTATACGATATCCACAGTATAGTCCGATTCATCTAGAAGAATGGAGTCTAGATTCAAAAAATCATTTTTATAAAGTGCTTGCACCTTCCTGGCGAAATTTGCTGCCCGCTCCGCTGGTCTTGATGAGCCCGATTTAATGTAAATAGTGAGTATGGTGTCAGTAAATGGAACTACAGGATAACCCACCAAAGTTCTCTTCAAAGAATCTATTTGTATTTTTTCAGCGATTCTCCTCAAAGAGTCTTTATTGGCAAGCTGTTTAAGTTCAAATTGGAGTCTTTGCTTTTCAAAACTATTGCTTTCTTTTAGTCGATCTATTTGCTTCCGTAACTCTAGTTTTTGCAAAGAATCCAATATTCGCCGTTCATAGGATTCCCTTATTAAATCTTGAAATTTGTTTTCACTTAAGGAATCAGCTTGGACTTTTAAAGTATCTCTGGGAACATTATCTTGCAAAACATAACCGCTCAAAGAGAACTGAAGAAATAAAAAAAACAAAGAAACCCTTAATCTCATAGTTAAAATACCTTTAGTCTTTTTCATCCAAAATACAATCAACGAAACAACCGCCAATATATGTTAATAAAAGAAATAAAACAGGGTTAAACGGAAATATTGCAGTCAGTAATGAACGAAAAAAGACATTAATATTGGTTAGTTGCTAACATTACCAAGGTGCATGCTTCAATTGCTTCAATTCCAGCTTTTTCCGCCATTTCATAAAGCTCCTTATTCTCTGCGCCTGGATTGAATATCAGCCGCTTAGGCTTTGTTTTCAAAATATAATCGTAGTATTCTGGTTGGTGATTTCTACCAAGATACAAAGTAATGGTATGAATATCCGGCTTAATTTCACCGACCTTTTCAATTTCTACTCCAGCAACCTCCCCTTCTTTAATTCCAATATTCACTATTTTGTGGCCAGAGTTTACTAAGCTAAAGGCCGCTTTATGCGCATATCTAGAGCTATTTGGCGAAGCCCCAATAATAAGTGTACGTTTCATAGTAAAATATTAAGTGAAATCCATTATCAAATTTAATGATTTATATTTTAGAAATCGCATTAACACAGTTCATTCCATCAATCGCTGCCGAGATGATTCCTCCTGCATATCCCGCGCCTTCCGCACATGGATATAAGCCTTCTACCTCATTATGCTGAAGGGTTTTACTATCCCGGGGTATTCTTATAGGTGATGATGTCCTTGATTCGACCCCTACAAGGATCGCATCATTGCTAAGATAACCCTTCATTTTTTTTCCAAATAATGGCAGCGCTAATTTTAATGATTTACTTATAAAATCGGGTAGAATTTCGTCGAGATTGACACTTTTGGTACCAGGCATATAAGAATTAGCAGGAAGATCGGTTGAAGTTTTTCCATTAATAAAATCAATCATCCTTTGTGCAGGAGCAACTTGATTGCCTCCGCCCGCTAAAAATGCTTTTTGCTCTGTTTCTCGCTGAAAATCAAGCAGTGCGAAAGGATTTCCCTTGGACGACTTGATATCTTCTAAATTAACTTGCACTACGGTCCCCGAATTGGCGTATGGATTGTTTCTTTTGGAAGGAGACCACCCGTTGACAACAATTTCTCCTTCTGCCGTAGCACATGGAGCAATTATACCTCCAGGACACATACAAAAGGAAAAAACTCCGCGACCTTCTACCTGCTCCACCAAGCTATAATAGGCTGGTGGAAGGAATACCCCTCGGGTCTCACAATGGTATTGTGCGCTGTCAATAACCTCTTGAGGATGCTCAATGCGCACTCCTAATGCAAAACCTTTTGCTTCAAGCGCCCAGCCTTTTTGAAGAAATAGCTCATACATATCCCGAGCTGAGTGGCCGGTAGCAACAATAACATTTTCTGCCTCAATCGTTTCTCCGGATAATAGCCTCACTCCTCTAACTTTGCCAAACGAGGTTAAGATATCAACAACAGTTTTCTCAAAATGAACCTCTCCGCCTTTTTCAATAATTGTATTTCGAATAGCAGCGATAATATGGGGTAATTTATTGGTGCCGATATGTGGACGGGCATCTACAAGAATATCTTCCGTTGCGCCGTGGTCAACAAAAAGTTGCAACACCTTTTGTACGTCACCTCTTTTATTTGAACGGGTATATAGCTTTCCATCTGAATAGGTTCCTGCTCCGCCCTCTCCAAAGCAATAATTTGAATCGGGATTAACAATTCCTAATTTATTTAAGTTGGCCAAGTCTCGGCGTCGAGTTTGTACATCTTTCCCTCTCTCGATTATTATGGGCTTCAATCCATTTTCGATACATTGAAGGGCCGCAAAAAGACCCGCGGGACCGGCCCCAATAATTAGTACGGGCTTCTTATCAAATACATTTTCATAGTGAACTTCAAACTTTTCTTGAATAGGATCTTCGTCGATAAATACAATTACCAAAATTCTAAATACGACTTTTTTACTGCGCGCATCTATTGATCTTTTTCTTATTTTTATGCCATGAATACGCTTAAGGTCAATAGTTAACTTTTTTGCACATTCCTTTTTAATAAAATATAAATCGTTTATTTTTTCAGGAATTACAGCAAGTTCGATTTCTTTTTGCATATTTATATTCAAGTTTTTTAACTAAATAAGGTAACAAAGGTATAAATTCGCAGTCTATATTTGTAGACAGCACTAATTTAAAATAAAGATGAAAAGACTATTGTTTGGATTAATTGGCCTATTTGCCATAAGTTCGTTGAGTTCATGTGGCTATAATACGATGGTGAAGCAGGATGAAAATGTAAAGTCACGTTGGGCACAGGTTGAAAATGCTTACCAAAGACGTGCAGATTTAATTCCCAACCTAGTAAATACCGTGATGGGTGTTGCAAATTTTGAAAGAGAGACTTTAACGCAAGTGGTTGAGGCTAGGGCAAAAGCGACTTCTGTGGTTGTAGATCCTAATAACTTAAGTCCTGAAGCAATACAACAATATCAAGAAGCACAAGGTGAATTAACCGGTTCATTGAGCAGGTTGTTAGTAACCGTAGAAGCTTACCCAGAACTAAAGGCTAGCAATAGCTTTTTAGAGCTGCAGGCTCAGCTGGAGGGTACTGAAAATCGTATTTCAGTGGAAAGACGAGCTTTTAACGAAGCAACACAAGAATTTAATTCAACCGTCCGCAGCTTTCCCAATAACATTACGGCGGGCATATTTGGATTTAAACAAAAAGGCTATTTCCAAGCAGAGGCGGGAGCAGAAAAGGTGCCAGAAGTAAAGTTTTAATAGATTTCAGATAATCTGGTCCAATTATTGGTTGAATAAAAAAAATGGCAACAAAGGAAAGAGAAATATTTAATGCCTCAGAACAGCATGAAATTAGCCATGCAATAAGTTTAGCTGAAAATCATACTTCAGGTGAAATAAGAGTATGTGTTGAGCGCTTATGCCAGGGTGATCCATTTGACCGGGCAAAATATTATTTCGAGAAACTAGATATGGATAAAACAGCACTCAAAAATGGGGTGCTGTTTTATATAGCTGTCGACGCACACAAGTTTGCTATTATTGGGGATAAAGGCATTGATTTAAAAGTTCCTGAAAACTTTTGGGAGGAAACCAAAGATCTGATGAAAACTCACTTTTCTAATAATCAAATTGTTGAGGGGCTGTTGTTTGGCATTGAGATGGCTGGTAAACAACTAAAGCATTATTTTCCTGTAGCTGATGATGACATTAATGAATTGCCGAACGAAGTAATTCAATTTTAGAAACAATAATGAGATTCTCAAGAATAATAAAATTCATTTTCTTATTTATTTTATCAATTAACTTGGCAATAGCGCAGGATTTTCCCGCTAAGCCCAATCGATTGGTCAACGATTATACTGGAACTTTAAGTTCTCAACAAGTGCAATCTTTAGAGCAGAAGCTTGTTGCTTTCGATGATTCTACTTCTACACAAATCGCTGTTGTTCTAATTAAGTCTCTAGGTCCTTACGACGTTGCAGACTATGGTGTACGACTAGCACAGCAATGGGGCATTGGTGGAAAAGAAAATAATAATGGAATTCTACTACTCGCTTCTATTGGTGACAGGAAAGTAACTATTCAAACTGGTTACGGAGTTGAAGGTGCAGTACCTGATGCCATTGCGTTTCGAATTATTAATGATGATATAAAACCAGCCTTTGTTCGCCAGGAATACTTTCGGGGCTTGGATAATGCTACGAATTCCCTAATGGCTTATACAAAGGGCGAATATAAAGCTAAGCCGAGAAAAGACTCAGATAATAGCGGCATTCCCATTGGAGCGGTAGTTATTGTCTTCATCGTGTTGTTCCTGCTTATTTCAAAAGGCGGTGGAGGCAAAGGCGGAGGACAAGTTGTTGGAAGTAAGGGAAGCTCAGACCTTTTATGGTGGACCCTACTTAGTGGTATGGCTGGTGGGCGCCGTGGTGGAGGCTTTGGAGGAGGAAGGGGCGGCGGAATTTGGTGGTGGAAGAGGAGGAGGATTCGGTGGATTTGGCGGTGGTGGATTTGGGGGAGGAGGTGCCAGCGGGGGTTGGTAATCGGTATTCTCGGATGAGTGATGAGTGATGAGTGGGCTGACAGCTAATAACTAATAATCATGTTAAAAAGAGATTCTTTAACCGCTCAGATGCAGCAACTAAGTCAAGTGCTGGCAAAAGTAAAACGGCTGATTATAGAAGATAACGAGAGTGAAGCTATCTTTATCACTTCTAAAACGATCTTTGATTATTATGGAATAAGCGAAGATGATTTAGTGAACAAATCTGAAGAGGAATTTATACAGCTTTTGAAAGACAAATCTTTTAATGCAGAGGAAGTAAATATGCTAGCTTATTTCATTGACGAATATGCGGGACTGCAAGATGAATTCTCCAGTCAAATAATGTTTTATAAGAAGTTGATTAGGGTGTTTGAGTATTTGGAGCGAGATTTAAAGTTTATTTCTTTCGACCATATTGCACGTCGTACGCTTTTAGAGCAACAAATCAAAAAGTAGCCCGATTTAAAATCTTATAAAATAGGAGAATAACGGCTTTTATATTTCACCAAGAACATAAGGAATCCTTTTTATCAAATGCGACGCAGGAATAACTGCCATTCCCTCTGACTCCAGTAAATCCCCAGCTCTACCATGTACATAACATCCTATAATTGCGGCTTCTTCCGGAGCATAACCTTGGGCTAAAAATGCAGTGATAATACCGCTTAATGCGTCACCCATTCCTCCGCTTGCCATAGCAGGATTCCCCGTGGGATTTATATATACAAGACCACTAGGCACGCAAATAAAAGTATAACGGTTTTTTAAAACGATAATAACCTGAAGTTCTTTAGCCTTTTGTTTTGCAAGCTGAAGTCGATCCCACCAAGAGTCTGAATTACCAAAAAGCCGATCAAACTCCTTCATGTGTGGCGTAAGTATAGAATGCTTTGGAATGTCTATTAGTAGTGGGGGATTTTGGGAAAGAAAATTCAAGGCATCAGCATCTAAAAGGATAGGCCTTGATTCTAAAGAAAGCAAGTTATTTAATAGTTTACTTCTTTCTCCTAAACCCGGACCAATGGCAACTGCTGTGTACTCACCCCATCGACGCTCAACATCTTTTTCTATTACAAACATTATTTCTGGATGTCGGACATTCAAAACAAATTCAGATTCCTCGGGTATGCAAGCGGTCGTTAATCCTGCGCCAGCTTGCATACACGCTTCGGCACAAAGTAGAGCTGCGCCGATTGTTCCAATATTACCTGCAATGATCAATGCCTTCCCATAGGTGCCCTTATGGCTAAAATTAGATCTTTTTTTGTATATTTTTGAAATATCTGATGCCTCGATTAAGTTGTAATCGCAAGGCAAACTGTTAATAAACTCTTCATTTAGTCCAATATTTGCAATAAAAAACCGGTCTAACCCTTTAACCGATTCCGGAAAAAAGAAATTAAGTTTAGGCAGTTGTAAAGTTATTACCTCCTCAGCTTTTAGGATTGAATCAGTGGACTTAGTTGCCCCTTCGCTTCTCATACCTGTAGGAATATCTACGGCAATTACATGTTTCGTTGATTTATTAATAAATTCTGTTAAATTCAGCAGGTCCCCTTCCAAAGGTCGATTCAATCCAATTCCCAATAGTGCATCGACAATAAAATTTTCACTAATAATGGGTAGCCCCCCGCCTCTCCAATACGTAATAGGAACTGGTGTTTTTTCTATAAGTTGCAAGTTTATTAAAAAATCGCCGCTTTCTTCCCTTCCGGATCTATAGATAAGAACGGAAACATGGGAGTACCCAGAAATTTGTAGAATTCTCGCTATTGCCAATCCGTCCCCACCGTTGTTTCCTGTTCCACAAAGCACTAAGATTGGCTTATCTTGGGTAGGTATTAAATCGCTAAAAATGCTTACAAAAGCTAACGAAGCTTGCTCCATTAAAAAATGTGAGGAGATTTCAGATCTTTTCAATGTGACTGTATCCACCCGATGCATCTGTTCAGAATTAAGAATTTTTAACATCTACTCCTTTATTACTTGTATCAAAGCTATAAATAATACGTCAACATTATAAAGCTACGGTATTTTTTTTCGTATTTTACGCTCTTATTATAATAGAACTATTCATAATTCAATTAATTCATTTTAAACAAGGTAGCATGTCAATAGTTAGAGAATCCGATTTAATAGGCATCGGAAAGAAATTTCAAATACAGACTAGTTATGGGGATGACATGGTCATTGTTATCCATGATGATGGTCTAAGGGAAATTTACAGTTATGATGATGAGGAGAATGAGTCCAAATGTGTCATGACCTTAAATGATGATGAAGCTCGACAAGTGGCTGGAATTATTGGTGGATTATCTTACAAACCAAAAGCGCTAGAAACCATTGAATTGGCTATAGACGACTTATTAATTGAATGGTATAAAGTGCCAGGCGACTCTAATTCTGTAAGTAAAACTATTGGAGAACTTGAAGTTCGTAAAAAGACTGGCGCCTCTATTATCGCCGCTATTCAAGAAGATAATACGATTATAAACCCAGGACCAGAACATGAGATTTCACCCGGGTCAACGCTAATAGTTGCTGGAAAACGAAATCAAATTAAACTGTTAAAAAAGATTTTAATAGATTAAAATTAAAAAAAGTCAAACCCTGTTTGAAAGAAACGCTTAATACAATACATGGAAGAATTAATTTTTGAGATAGGAATTGCAGTTGGACTGGTAGCAATAGTTGGCTTAATTTCCAATAAACTAAAACTTTCGGTTATCCCTTTTTTCATACTCATAGGTATGGTCTTGGGACAGCATGCACCTGATCTTGGAATAATTGACTTTCAATTTAAAGATAGCAAACCCTTTATAGACTTCATGGGTCGGTTAGGAATATTATTCCTTCTGTTTTACTTAGGATTAGAATTCTCTGTGGGTCGCTTAATGAAGTCGGGAAAAGCCATCCTTACGGGGGGGTCGATTTATGTAGGGTTAAACTTTTTTTCTGGATTGTTAATGGGCTGGATGATGGCCTTGCCATTTGCAGAAACAATGGTGATTTGTGGCATTATGACAAGCTCTTCAACGGTAATTGTTGCCAAGGTGCTTACCGATCTCAGACGGACAGCCAATCCTGAGACTGAAGTAATTATGGGAATGATCATGTTTGATGATCTCTTTATTGCGATGCATATTTCCTTCTTATCCGGACTTGTATTAAGTAATGGGGGCTCTGCTTGGGATGTTGTAGGAACCTCTTTATTGGCTCTTGGTTTTATTCTTTTCATCTTAATTATAGGAAGAAAGATTGTTCCAGCTATGGACCGAGTTTTAAGCGTAAATTCTTCAGAAATATTTATCCTTATTATTTTCGCACTTCTATTTATTACGGCTGGTTTTTCTGAAGTGATCAACGTTTCTGAAGCAATTGGCGCATTGATGGCTGGATTGGTATTAGCAGATTCAAAATACATCCGGCGAATTGAAAGCATGGTATTACCGTATAAAGATTTTTTTGGTGCTATGTTCTTTTTCAGCTTCGGGCTCTCTATTGATCCGGCTGAACTAGGGGGTGCCGTATCTTGGGCAGTATTAGCTGCGACTATAACAGTGAGCGGGAACCTAGTTTCTGGCTATTTCGCTGCAAAAGCCTCTGGAGTAAAGAAAAAGACCTCTTTCGACATCGGATTTACATTAGCCGCACGTGGAGAGTTCTCTATTATTATGGCAAATATTGGAAAGGCAGGAGGATTAAACCCCATCATCCAATCTTTTGTGGTAGTTTACGTTCTTATACTTTCAATCGTAGCTCCTCTTTTAACTAAAGAATCAAGAAATATTTGGTACTTTACTTTTGGAAGAAAGGAAGGAAAAGTTCCTAAAAAGCCTGTAAAACGGCTTTCTGATTTAGAAAAGGATGAGGCTTCGCACGCTCAAGACTTACATAAACCCTAATTCCAGACGAGCCACATCACTCATCATGCTTCTGTCCCAAGGGGGTTCAAAGGTTAATTCAACTAACGACTTTTCAATGCCCTCGATAGCCTCTACTTTCTCTTGCACCTCAGAAATAATACCACCTGCCACTGGGCAGTTTGGTGCCGTTAAAGTCATAATCACCTTAGCAGTACCATCCTCTTTTACGTGGATTTCATAAACCAATCCAAGTTCAACTATACTTACAGGAATCTCAGGATCAAAAATATTGTCCAAAACCTCCATAATATCATTTGCCAAACCTAATTTATCAATTACTACCATATCTTTAATAATTTAATGGCCTTTTTCAGCCTTCTTTTTACTTTCTGCCACTTTGCCTTCTGGCTTCGGCTTGCCGTTCATTTTCTGTGATGAAATACGCAATTCTTCTGCAACAAAACGAGCTGTCTTGCTTCTTTTACTCTTGACTAAATCCTCCGGAGTACCACTGAAGACAAGCTCCCCTCCTGCCCCGCCACCTACTGGCCCCATATCTAAGACCCAATCCGCAACTTTGATCACATCCATATTGTGTTCAATAACCAAAACTGTATTTCCACGATCGACTAAACGATTTAAAACGTCCAATAAAACGTTCACATCCTCGAAGTGCAAGCCTGTTGTAGGTTCATCTAAGATATAGAAAGTTTTGCCAGTATCCTTTTTTGAAAGTTCAGTCGCTAATTTAACACGTTGAGCTTCTCCACCAGACAAAGTAACTGACGACTGCCCTAAGGTAAGATACCCCAAGCCAACATCATTCAAGGTCTTTACTTTTCGATAAATTGAAGGAATAGCTTCAAAAAACGAAACTGCTTCTTCAACACGCATATTCAATACATCGCTTATAGATTTTCCACGGTAACGGACTTCTAAAGTCTCTCGATTATAACGTTTTCCCTGACAAGTTTCACATGGTACTTGTACATCGGGAAGAAAATTCATCTCAATAACTTTCATCCCTCCACCTTTACAAGTCTCACAACGACCTCCTTTTACATTAAAAGAAAATCGTCCAGGTTTATATCCCCGGATCTTCGCCTCAGGCAATTGCACAAATAAACTCCTGATATCCGAAAACACACCGGTATAAGTCGATGGATTTGAACGAGGTGTACGTCCAATTGGAGACTGGTTTATTTCAATAACTTTATCTATATTTTTTAATCCATCAATCTTTTGATAAGGAAGCGGCTGCTTTTTTGCACGAAAGAAATAATGGTTTAAGATTGGGTATAATGTTTCACCGATCAATGTTGACTTGCCACTTCCCGAAACCCCTGTAACGGCTATCAATTTCCCCAATGGGAAACTAGCAGTTACCTTTTTTAGGTTATTGCCAGTCGCTTTATACAATACGAGCTCTTCGCCATTTCCCTCTCTTCGTTTCTCAGGTACTGCAATTTCTCTCACTCCATTAAGGTATGCAGCGGTTAGGGTATCGGATTTCTCTATTTCTAATGGTGTTCCTTGGGCAACTACCCTTCCACCATGTTCACCCGCCGCTGGTCCCATATCCAATACATAATCAGCAGCAAGGATCATGTCCTTATCATGTTCTACAACCAATACTGAATTACCAATATCACGCAAATTTTTCAAAGCAGAAATTAGGCGCTCATTATCCTGTTGATGCAAGCCAATACTTGGTTCATCTAAAATATAAAGTACATTGACCAGTTGAGAACCTATTTGTGTAGCCAATCGAATCCGTTGTGACTCGCCTCCTGACAGTGTTTTGGCAGTTCTGTTTAAAGCGAGATAAGTCAATCCAACATCAATAAGAAAGCCCAAACGCGTTCGAATTTCCTTTAAAATCTCTACCGCAATTATTTTTTGCCGTTCATTTAAACGATCCTCAAGGTTAGCAAACCAATCTGTAAGAGCCACAATGTCCATATTGGCAAGCTCAGAAATATTCCTTCCGTCAATTTTAAAATGAAGAGCCTCTTTTTTAAGTCTGGCACCCTCACAAACCGAACAAACTGCGATGCTTTGGAAATTGTCTATTGAATCACTGCTTTTTCGCTCGCTCTGTTCCTCAATAATTTTAAAAATCCCCTCAAAAACTATCTGGTAATTTTTTACATTCCATTTATTATACGCTACTGGAACTGTGATAATGTCTGGAGAGCCTTCGAAAATAACATGTAGTTGCTCTTCTGTAAAGTCTTTTAAAGGTGTAGATAATGAAAAATCATATTTCTTTCCTAATGCCTTCAATTGCTGGAATGTCCAATTGTCTTTATATTCTCCTAAGGGCGCCAACCCTCCGCGGATAATGCTGAGCTTCGGATCAGGAATTACCGCATCGCGATCAATGATATGAACATAACCTAGTCCGTCACAGTTTTCACATGCACCATAAGGAGAATTAAAAGAGAAAGTATTAGGCTGTGGCTCATCATAAGAGATTCCAGATTCAGGATCCATTAAATACTTACTGAAAAAGAACTCATTATTCTTTTCATCGGTTATTTTAATAATCCCTTTAGCTTGCTTCATCGCTTCCTGCACAGAATTTTGCAAACGTTTTCGATCCTTTTCCAGTATATGCAAACGATCTACTACAATTTCTATGTCATGAGTTTTATAGCGATCCAGTTGAAGCTTAGGGCTTAAGTCGATCATATCGCCATCCACACGAGCCTTCACGTATCCTTGCTTACGTATTTGCTCAAAAAGTTCGCGATAATGCCCTTTTCTACCTTTGACAACCGGAGCCAAAATATTGATATTCTGTTGATTAAATTGATTGATGAGTCGATCAATGATTTGATCTTCGGAAAGACGTTCCATTTTCTTCCCGGTGACATAAGAAAAAGCTTCACCGGTACGCGCAAAAAGCAACCGCATGAAATCGTAAATCTCTGTAATTGTTCCAACCGTCGAACGTGGATTTTTACTAGTCGTCTTTTGTTCGATAGCGATTACGGGACTTAAACCAGAGATTTTATCAACATCAGGACGCTCTAATCCTCCCAAAAACTGCCGGCTGTAGGCACTGAACGTTTCTAAATATCTTCTTTGGCCTTCCGCATAAATGGTATCGAAAGCTAAAGAAGATTTTCCACTACCACTGAGGCCCGTAATTACTACGAGTTCATTTCGAGGAAAGCTTACATCTATATTTTTAAGATTATGAACCCTGGCGCCAAAAACTTCTACTTCTTCTTGCTCTCCTAGGTCTGGCATCTTGTTATCAGTCATGTATTATTATCGTAATTATGCTGGAATCAGCAATATTTACAAAAGTACAGATAATTTAAGATTTCCATTGGCTTTTACGTCAAGTGCACGTAAGCTTTTTAGATTAAAAATACAAATCAAAAATATTAACCGGTTTATCGCTTTCTTCTTCAATATTACTCGCCAATAACTCTTTAACAGAAGCTCTGTAGCCATATGAGGTTGGATTCTCAATAATTTCTTTCATAGAAACTAAGCGATAGACGTAAGCTGCTGTCTCTGCATTCAAAGCAAGAAGGTAATAATTATCTTCGTTTTGACTTCGAATGGATCGACTTAAACTTCCCTCACCCACATTAAATGCTGCTGCAGCCAAAGTCCAGCTTCCAAATTGGGCATACAAGACCTTTATGTAACGGCAAGCAGCCTCAGTAGATTTGGCTAAATCGTTTCGCTGGTCCACAGAATCATTTACTATTAATCCGAAATCTCGGGCGGTGTTTGGCATGAATTGCCAAAAGCCTGTTGCGCCTTTACTCGACACTCCTTGCTTTAGCCCGCTCTCAACTAGTGGAACATATTTAAAATCTTCTGGGATTCCATGCTTTCGCAAAATTGGCTCTATTGTTTTAAACCAAGTCTCAGATAACCTATGCAGCTTATGTGATCCGATCTTTGCGTAAGAGAAATTGTTTAAAACCTTTTCTATTCTGCTTTCGACTTTCTTTTCATTCATCGGAAGAGCTTCTTCTGCAAAATGTAATGATGCGTGAAACTCATCTTTATTGTGTTGCTCAATTGCCTGCTCAATTACATCTGTATCTGTTTTTTTTTCTATCAAAATAGCCGGAGTGCTATAGATAAACAGCTTCGAAGTGATAAGAGCAATCAACATAATGGCACAACTTACCATGTGTTTTTTGTTCATGATTTTTCCTCTCCTGTTAGTTAAGCGAAAAACGGTCGCAAACCTATGCATTATTAGGCTACTATACAAATACTTACGAGAATTGTTTTAAAAGCATTCGAAAAATCACTATCTTTCGTCCTCCCTCAAAAATTATGTATCCTTATTTATCAGCTTTATTTCCATACCTTTGTAGCCCCTAATTATTACGGATAATATATGTCTTTTAACAGCAACAGGAACAGCCGAGATGGCAAACCTAATAGAATGAATAAATCAAATAACGAGAATAGATTCAGCAAAGATCGCGGATCACGGCCTACTAGACCTTCCTCAGGCTCTGCAGGCGAAAAAACGAATCGTTCATTTGATAAAGATCGGAAACCAGGAAAAGATTTTTTGAATCCAAAAGATCGTTTTTCGAAAAATGACGACTCACGCTCTTCAGATCGAAAACCTTTTGGCAATGACAGAAAATCATTTGACACGGATAGGGACCAAAAACCAAAATCTGAGGGAAGGTTTCCCGATCGTCAGGTAAGAGGAGATCGTCGTTCCACCAGCAAAGATGAAAGACCAAGATCTAAAGGAAGGTTTCCCGACCGTCAGGAAAGAGGTGATCGTCGTTCGACCAGCAAAGATGAAAGACCAAGATCCTCAGAAAGAGCTGAACGCCCCGAAAGGCGCTCATTCGATAACCTCAAACCTCGTCCAAGTTTTATAGACAAGAAAAACGACTCGCGTCCTAAAAGAAGTGACAAACCTTTCGAAAAACGAGAAGTAGGTCGCCCTGCGCCCCGCAAAAGAAGCGAAGGGAAATCTTCCAGCCCATCCCCTTCCAAATTGAAAGGAAGAGAGGGGGAAGAAATGCGCCTAAACAGATACATTGCAAATGCTGGAGTCTGCTCACGCCGTAAGGCCGATGAATTGATTGCTGCAGGCGTTGTAAGTGTAAATGGTGAAGTAGTTACTGCGCTCGGAGCAAAAGTAAATCCAGCGGTAGATGATGTGCGTTATAATGGAGAACGGTTGAAGCGAGAAAAAATGGTATACGTTCTTTTAAATAAACCTAAAGACTACATCACCACCACTGAAGACCCTCAAGAACGCAGAACAGTGATGCACCTGGTAGAAAAAGCTTCTAATGAGCGAATTTATCCGGTTGGCCGCTTAGATAGGAACACGACAGGTTTACTTTTGATGACTAACGATGGCGCATTAGCTGAAAAACTTTCGCACCCTAGAAATAGTGTCACCAAAATCTATCATGTTGAACTAGACAAAAACCTAACGCAAGGCGACTTAAATAAGATCCAATTCGGACTAGAACTCGAAGATGGTCTTATTAAACCTGATGAAGTTAGCTACGTTCAAGGAGCCAGTAAGCGCGAAGTAGGAATTCAGATCCATAGTGGAAAAAATAGAATTGTAAGGAGAATATTTGAATCTTTAGGGTATGCTGTCATTAAGTTAGATCGCGTAATTTATGCAAATCTTACTAAAAAAGATTTACCTAGAGGGCGATGGCGGTATTTAGAGGAGCGAGAAATTATCCAACTAAAACATTTCATGAAATAATCGATTGTAAAAAATCAAATTATTATCACAAAAAAGGAGCATTCATGGATTGAGTGCTCCTTTTTTGCTTAAAAAAAAAACGCTTTCAGCACTTGTCAAAAATGGAAATGGCAAATATTTTCCTTATTTTTAGGGAATTGTAAAAAGAACTAAGATAAACCGATCTTTCTTTTGAATAAATGAAACCATGCCCTATAAACCAAACTATAAAATCCGAATTGTAACCGCTACTTCACTATTCGACGGTCACGATGCCGCCATCAATATCATGAGGCGAATTATGCAAGCGAACGGAGCAGAAGTAATTCATTTAGGTCACGATCGAAGTGTCTCTGAGGTAGTAAATTGCGCCATACAGGAAGATGTAAACGCAATTGCAATAACTTCTTACCAAGGGGGACATATCGAATACTTGAAATACATGGTGGATCTTTTAAAAGAAAAAGATTGTGGACACATAAAGATATTTGCTGGCGGCGGGGGGGTAATTTTACCAACAGAAATTGAAGAATTACAAAATTACGGAGTCACTAGAATCTACTCGCCTGATGATGGTAGAACATTGGGTCTAGAGGGAATGATTCTTGATTTAATAAAGAAAAGCGACTTCCCTATTGGAGATCATCTGAGCGATGAAGTGACTTTGCTAAAAAATAAAGAGCCAAAAGCTATTTCCCGATTAATCTCCAGCTTTGAGAACTTCTCAGATTTAAAAACAACACAGAGCGCAAGAAAAAGTCTATTAGATTTAGCGAAGAAAAGTAAAAGTCCAGTCTTAGGAATAACTGGGACTGGTGGAGCTGGAAAAAGCTCCTTGGTAGATGAACTCGTGAGACGCTATTTAAGTGATTTTCCAGCAAAAACAATAGGTATAATTTCCGTTGATCCTACCAAAAGAAAAACAGGTGGTGCCCTTTTAGGAGATCGGATTAGAATGAATTCCATTAAGGATCCAAAGGTTTACATGCGCTCTATGGCAACCCGGCAAAGCAACCAAGCTGTGTCCAAATACATTGAGGATGCCATCACTACTTTAAAAGCTGCAGATTTCGATTTCATCATTTTAGAAACTTCAGGGATTGGACAAAGCGATTCGCAAATTACCGACCACGCTGATGTGTGCATGTATGTGATGACTCCTGAATATGGGGCGGCAACACAATTGGAAAAAATTGACATGCTCGATTTCGCCGATATTGTAGCTGTAAACAAATTTGATAAACGAGGAGCTTTAGATGCCCTGAGGGATGTAAAAAAACAATATCAACGCAATAACGGACTTTTTAACGAGCCGGTTGACCAAATGCCTGTCATCGGAACCATCGCATCCCAATTCAATGACCCTGGAATGGACACCTTATATAGCCATTTAGTCAATTTAATAGTTGACAGAACGGGAGCCGATTGGCTTTCTACATTTCATCGCTTAGAGGGCTTGGGAGAAAAGATAAATATTATACCACCATCCCGAATTCGGTACCTAAGCGAAATTGTCGAAAACAATCGCGATTATGATCGAAAAGCAGAAAAGCAAGCTCAAATTGCTCAAAACCTATTTGGTTTATCGAAAACCATACAGCTTTTAACGGAGAAAACCATCATGAGTTCGGTAAACTCACAAACCGAGATGAATAAACCACTCATGATAGCTTCATCGCCTCTTAAAACAAATTATTCTGACGAAATAGATACTAAGAAACAAGAGTTGTTACGCGAAATACAACACCTCTACGATAAGCTCAATACTGAGCTAGAGCCTAAGAATCGGAAACTATTACAAAATTGGGAGGCAAAAAGACAAGCTTATAAAAATGAATTTTATTCCTTCAAAGTACGGCAAAAGGAAATAAAAATCAAAACCCATACCGAGTCACTTTCTCATCTGCAGATCCCTAAAATAGCTTCCCCTAACTTTGAAGCCTGGGGAGATATTTTAAAGTGGTGTTTGACTGAAAACTACCCGGGTGAGTTTCCATATACAGCGGGAATTTATCCATTCAAACGTGAAAACGAAGACCCTACCCGCATGTTTGCCGGAGAAGGAGGACCCGAACGAACCAACAAACGCTTTCATTATGTTAGTAAAGGACTACCAGCTGCACGCTTGAGCACTGCCTTTGATAGTGTCACGCTTTACGGGCAAGACCCCGAAACCCGCCCCGATATTTACGGTAAAATCGGGAATGCAGGAGTCAGCGTCCCCTCTCTAGATGATGCCAAAAAACTATATAGCGGTTTTAATCTTTCTGATCCTACAACCTCAGTTTCCATGACGATTAATGGTCCGGCACCTATACTTACTGCTTTTTTTCTGAATGCAGCAATCGATCAGCAATGCGAAATTTATATCAAAGAAAATGGACTGGAAGAACAAGTTAGAAAAAAGATAAACGTCCTTTACGGAGAAAGGGAAATTGACCGACCTTTTTATAATCTTTTAGAACTGCCGGAAGGGAATAACGGCTTAGGATTACTTTTACTAGGGATCAGCGGCGACCAAGTATTACCTGCCGACATTTATCAAAACCTGAAAGAGAAAACACTTCAATCCGTTCGTGGAACTGTACAGGCCGATATTCTAAAAGAAGATCAGGCACAAAACACTTGCATATTCTCTACTGACTTCTCCCTAAAACTCATGGGAGATGTACAACAATATTTTATCGATAAGGGTGTAAGAAACTTCTATTCTGTTTCCATTTCCGGCTACCATATTGCCGAAGCCGGCGCCAACCCCATCTCTCAACTTGCTTTCACCTTATCGAATGGCTTCACTTATGTTGAATACTATCTAAGCCGAGGGATGAATATTAATGACTTTGCCCCCAACTTATCGTTTTTCTTCAGTAATGGCATCGATCCTGAATACAGTGTAATAGGCCGCGTAGCACGGCGAATATGGGCAAAAGCCATGAAATACAAATACCGTGGGAATGAACGCTCACAAATGCTGAAATACCATATCCAAACCTCAGGAAGATCACTACACGCCCAAGAAATTGATTTCAACGATATCCGCACTACTCTACAAGCGCTTTATGCGATCTACGACAATTGCAACTCATTGCACACCAATGCTTATGATGAAGCCATAACCACTCCAACTGAAGATAGTGTTCGGAGAGCAATGGCTATTCAATTAATTATAAATAAGGAATTAGGGCTAGCAAAAAATGAAAACCCCTTACAAGGTTCCTTCATCATTGAAGAATTAACCGACTTGGTTGAAGAAGCTGTATACGAAGAATTCGACCGAATTACAGAACGCGGAGGGGTATTAGGTGCTATGGAGACAATGTATCAGCGTGGAAAAATCCAGGAGGAAAGCTTGTATTACGAGACGCATGAAACACACTGGTGAGTATCCCATAATTGGAGTAAATACTTTCCTCAGCTCAAAAGGATCTCCTACACTTATCCCGCAAGAAGTCATACGATCCAGCAATGATGAAAAATTATTTCAAATAAAAAGCATTGAACTGCTCAAGGAATTTCATTCGCAGGACGGAGCTAAAATGCTAGAGCGCTTACAAAAAGTCGCTATAAAGAATGAAAATGTTTTTGAGGAACTAATGGAAACCGTTAAATACTGTTCGCTAGGTCAAATAACTAATGCCCTGTTTGAAGTAGGTGGAGAATATCGACGTAATATGTAAAATTATTGCCCTACTCTGAAGCCACCCTTGTTTCAATATTGACAGCTACTAGCACACCGCCAGTGACTGGATTGGAGACTGGCTTGAGTAAAATGCGGTCTTTTTGCGAGAGTTCTCCGACATTTCTGCGACTAAAAGGCCAATTAGTCGCAGAAGTGTCGGAGAATTGCCGAAAAACACTGCACCAAGTCTCAAAGGATCACAAATGCAATCTTGAACGATGCCAGACGAAATATCGAAAAATCTTTGAAGTAATCAGCAGGACGGCACAAACATCCTAGAAGCGTGCAGAACCAACGCATCGGTCAGCTCAGAAATTTTACAAGTCACCGCTTATTCGTTCAATAAGGCATTGATTTTTCCTTCAAACTCTGCTATATATTTAATATAGGCCTGCCCGGTTGCGGGGCCATCGAAACCAGTATGAATACTTCTAACATCCCCTTTTTTATCAATTATTATTGTGGTCGGGAAGGCCGAGAAATTAGCTAGCTGGGGAAGGCTTTTTAATACCTCGTCCGACTTGTTGGTGTGGCCAGTTAATAGTACGGGATAACTTACCTGAAAGCGTTTCATTAAATTACTGACTGCTTTTTTTGCTTTCTCCGGTTCAGCATATCGTTCATAAGCTAATCCGATAATTTCAACACCTTTATTTTTATATCTCTCATAAAAAGGACTCAGGAAGGCGGTTTCATCCATGCAATTTGGGCACCAGGATCCTAAAAATTGGATAATGACGACCTTGTTTTTAAAACGCTCATCATCAATCGATAATTCTTCACCTTCTGTGTCTGGAAATTTAAAAGTTAAACGAGACTCACCCTCTTTTAACTTGGTTAACGAGTATGCGTCCGGCAGCATTGCTGTTGGATCCCGTTTGGCGGTCCAATTTGCTACATAAATTGGTCCGGAATAAACCTTTCCATTAACGATAGTATTCCTGTCTAAAAAATGGCCTGTGAATAAAGTCGCAGAAGATCCATTATAACTTGAAAGGAACAAATCATTTCGATCCATTTCGCCACTTAGAAACCGGTAATCTCCGTAGTTTGTTAGAAAAGTTCCTGTTATAGAATTTCCATTTTGCTTAAACTCTCCAACTGAGAAAGTTGTGTCAGTGCTTGAGCCTCTAACAATTTGGACCGACCATCGTCCACCTAAATGACTTGTGGTTGGTTCCGGACTCTCAGAATGTCGCCAAGCTTTTCCCGGCTCTGCCGTGAAAGGCATTTGCTGAATCGTGCCGGGCAGATGCTTTATCCATGTTCCGGAAAGGCTCTTCCCATTGAATTCAGCTCTAATTTCGGTATCGTAAAGAGGTGTTTTTATAATTATTGAGTCCCCGATTATACTTACCTCATTAATATTAAGTCGCTCATCGCCATTTATGAATGCCACTTGCTTCGTTCCTACCGAATCATATACCTCAAAATTAAAAGGGATATCAATGGATGAGTCGGTTTGCAATACCCCTCTCCAAATTCCACTAGTAAGAGAGGATGTTTTTTGTTGGCAGGCAGTGATAATCGTGACAGCAATAATAACATAAGGGGCAATGATTTTATTCATTCTTTTGAGGGTATACATCATGGTATAAATTTGAGAAATAAGAATAGCATAATAAAGGGAACACCCATTTTATTTTAAAATTTCCCTTGCAATAACGATCCTTTGGATTTCGGAAGTACCTTCATAAATCTGTGTAATTTTAGCATCTCGCATCAGTCGTTCGACATGATATTCCTTCACATAGCCATATCCTCCATGAATTTGCACAGCTTCTACTGTTGTTCTCATCGCTACTTCAGAAGCAAAAAGCTTTGCCATTGCAGCTAACTTCGTATAAGGAAGTTTCTGGTCTTTTAACCATGCGGCTTTTAATACTAATAAGCGTGCGGCTTCAATATCAGTTGCCATATCTGCCAACTTAAATTGAATGGCTTGATGGTCGGAAATTGGTTTACCAAAGGTCTTTCTTTCTTTTGAATAATTTAGAGCAAGCTCGTAAGCGCCAGTTGCGATTCCTAATGCTTGGGCGGCAATTCCAATTCTTCCTCCTTCAAGGGTTTTCATCGCGAATTTAAATCCAAAGCCATCTTCCCCAATTCTATTTTCTTTGGGGACTTTCACGTCGTTAAACTGCAGGGAATGGGTATCAGAGCCTCTTATTCCCAATTTATCTTCTTTGGGTCCAACAGTGAAACCCTCCATTCCTTTCTCTACGATCAGTGCATTTATTCCTTTATAGCCTTTTTCCGGATGTGTTTGCGCAATGACCAAATATGTAGACGCCGAATTGCCATTGGTTATCCAGTTTTTGGTGCCATTTAACAAATAATAATCCCCTTTATCTTCGGCTTTGGTTTGTTGAAAGGTAGCATCGGAGCCGGCTTCAGGTTCAGAAAGACAAAATGCGCCTATTTTTTGTCCGGAGGCCAAGGCTTTAAGGTATTTTTCTTTTTGTTCTTCCGTACCGTATGCTTGTAGTCCGTAACACACCAATGAGTTATTGACTGAAGCCACTACTGAAGTTGACGCATCGATCTTAGAAAGTTCCTCCATCATCAATACATAGGAGATGGAATCAAGACCAGCCCCATTGTATTCAGGATCGACCATCATTCCCATAAAGCCTAATTCGCCAAGCATTCTCACTTGCTTAGCGGGAAATTGCTGATTGGTATCGCGCTCTATAACTCCAGGTTTCAATTCTTGATTGGCAAAATCTCGAGCAGCCTGCCGAATCATTTTGTGTTCTTCAGTTAATTCAAACATAATAAGGGTTTTATAATTCAGGTTTACACAAAGATAGGATATTATTACTATGCAAGCATAACAATGATATCTTAACTGAAAAATAACCGGAAATTTCTATAAAGACAATCTAAACCAATCGATTGTTTTCGTCGGGAAACACTAGAACGGGCTCAAACTTTCTGCCTTCTTCCATTGTCATTTGCGCATAGGAAATAATAATGATGATATCCCCTACTTGTGCCAATCGTGCCGCAGCACCGTTTAAACAGATAATACCTGAGCCCCGCTCGCCCTTAATTACATACGTTTCGAAGCGTGCACCGTTATTATTGTTAACGATCTGAACTTTCTCATTAGGAATGATATTAGCCGCCTCAATGATAGCTTCATCGATAGTAATACTTCCCACGTAGTTCAATTCGGCTTGCGTAACCCGTACTCTATGGATTTTTGATTTTAAAACCTCAATTATCATTCTGCAAAATTACGAAATATTCTGCATTTATGCGGGTTGCCCTAATATGATATTATCAATCAACCGAACTCCATCTACCCAAGCAGCAACTAAAACCACTAGGGGATCTTCTTTTTTTGCTGAACGAACTACCTTCAAAGTCTGGGGTTCGCATACTTCAAAATACTCTAAGCTCAGGCCCTCACTTTCGGTTAATTTTCTTATTGCTTCTTCTCGGGCTTTGCCAATCCCCAAATCAAGGTAATTCCCTTGGAATTCAGTTAAGGATTTAACAATCGCCAATGCTTGTTGACGGCCTTTAATAGATAATCGAACGTTTCTCGAACTCATTGCCAATCCATCTATTTCCCGTAATGTAGGACACATGATCAGCTCAATGTCAAGAGAATAAATTTCCACCATTTTCTTTACTACAAGAAATTGCTGGTAATCTTTCTGACCGAAACAGGCTACCTGAGGTTCTATGATATCAAATAGTTTTTTGACAATCTGGGTTACTCCTTGGTAATGTCCTGGTCTTTCAGCTCCTTCCAAAACCTGATCCAGTAGTCCTAAATCAATTGTCCAGTGTTCGCTTTCCCCATACATTTCCTCTACAGCTGGAATAAATGCAACGTCACAACCAATTCCTTCCAGTAATTTAAGATCATGTTGAATGGGCCTTGGGTATTTCTCCAGGTCCTCTGCATCATTGAATTGAGTCGGATTGACAAAAATACTGCAAACTGTAATGTCACAATAACCTTTTATGTAATCTATTAGAGAAAGGTGTCCTTGATGCAATGCCCCCATTGTAGGAACCAGACCTATACGCTTTCCTTCACGACGAAATTGAGCCAAATACTCAAATAAGGCTTTTTTATGGTAAACAATTTTCACAAAAAAGAGGAATAAAATAAACCGTCAAAAGTGAGCATTACAATTGATACTACAAAGCATTTCGTGTAAAATATTGATAAATTGGCAATTAATGCTTACCTTTGTACTCTGATTACAAATAATCTAAATCAAAAAAACAAAACTATGGAGATGGCAAAAACAAAGATTTTATTTATTACCCACGAGATGTCGCCTTTCCTCGAAAAAAGTAAAATTTCTGAAATTACCCGAAACCTACCCCAAGCAATGCAAGAAAAAGGATTTGAGATCCGTATCCTTATGCCACGGTTTGGGACTATCAATGAGAGACGTAACCGATTACACGAAGTTATTCGCTTATCGGGAATGAACATTGTAGTAAACAACAATGACAATCCATTAATTATAAAAGTAGCTTCTATACCTTCTGCGCGTATGCAAGTCTATTTTTTAGATAACGAAGAATACTTTCAACGTAAACATATATTTTCTGACAAATCCGGCAAGTTCTATGAGGACAATGACGAAAGAAGCATTTTCTTTTGCAAGGGTGCCTTAGAAACCGTTAAGAAATTAGGTTGGTCTCCAGACGTGGTACATTGCCATGGATGGATGAGCTCATTGATTCCGGCGTATATAAAAACAGCATATAAGGAGGATCCTACTTTTAAAACTTCCAAGGTTGTATATTCTTTATATAATGATGCTTTTCCAAGCAAACTTTCGGATGATTTTGCACAAAAAGCATTGACAGGATCGATGAAGATTAAGGATATGGATAATTACGGTTCAGCTAATCATCTTGATTTATATGCAGGTGCTATTCATTATTCAGATGCTTTATTTTTAGCGGAGGATAACATCGACGAGGAACTGTTAAAAATTGTTAAAGATGTAGAAATTCCTGTTATTGATGTTAAAAATGACGAGGATTTCGAAAATTATTGCAACCTTTACGAAGAATTTGCAAGCGAGGAATTGGAGACGCTAGCATAACGTTTTTAAAGAGTTCAATTAATTTTTTATGAAATATCATTTTCGAGACTTATTAACCTTGTTGATAAGTCTTTTTATTTTAAGTGGTTGCAGTAACCCATCGCTTGTTGGTTTGGATATTAATCCCGGTGATCAAATTCAAGGTCAATTTATAGATACCGTGACCATTCAAACTGCAACGTTCCGAGAAGATAGTATCGTCACATCTGGATTGGCAACAACTTCATTGGGTTATATACAAGATCCAGTTATTGGCAAAACTAGCGCAAGTTTTGCTTTCGCTGTAGCCCCTATTACAGGTGGAGATTCTAGATTGCCTGCAAACATCACTATTGACTCCGCTATTTTGGTAGTCAACTATGGTAAAGACTTTTTCGGGGATACAACCACATCATCTACTTACCAAATTGTTGTTAACCAATTAGGGGAGCCTTACCAGTTTGGAAGACCCTATTATTCTAATGCAGTATGGAATGTTGCACCTGAATTAATGGGAGGAAAATCTGTACGAAAGTTTTCTTTTAAGGATAGTGTTACAATTTCTAAAAATGTTAACGGCAAAGACACCCTAATTCGAGTAGCTCCTCAACTTCGAATTCCTCTTGATGGTTCAAAAATGAAAAACATCTTTGATAGCAACCAAGATTCAGCCTATTTTGCAAATGGAGAAAACTTCCATTCGCTTGTAAAAGGTTTCTATGTTAGCGTCAACCAGAACGCACAGTCGGGTGTAGGTGGGATTGTTCAACTTGCAATAAATAATGAGCAGAACGGAATTGAAATTTATTATAAATTACCTGACAGCACATCTCAAAGTTTACGCAGGTATGAAATTTCGAGTAACCAAACATCAACAGCCATAAATCATGTATACAGTACAGAAGTTGGAAACCAATTAGCCAATACCAACAAAGATCAATCTACGATATATTTGGAAGGGCTTGCTGGCTTAGGAGCTTCGATTCGTTTTCCAAATCTAGAAAATCTAAAAAACCAAGATTTAGTAGTGAACAAAGCCGAGCTAGTGATGTATGTAGATTCAGACGCAACGGGAAATACATTTACCGATCAAGCTCCGAGGCTGACTCTATACCGAAAAGATATCGCCGGCCAAAACATGCCTCTTCCTGACGGTGATACTCGTACAAGTCCAGACGGCTTTAATCTATCTGACCCAAGAAGTTTCGGCGTAGCATACGGTGGTTTTTATGATAAAGATAAAAAACGTTACGTATTTACACTCACTTCGTTTATACAAGACATTTTGCTTGGGAAAGCACAAAACAAGGGCATCTATTTGACACCAGCTTCTCCCATAGAGTTAAATAACGTTCCCTTTTCACCAAACACGAGAGCGGCCTCAAGAGCAATTCTTGGTGGCGGAAGTAATCAGAAATATAAAATGAAATTAAACATTTACTATAGCAAAGTAAATAATTGATTATAAAAAAACAGCAGATTTAGACTAGCTTCATTTGAAAAAGTGAAGCTAGATTTGTCTTTAATTTCTCTTTAACCTCTTCCATACTTATTGTTTCCCCTAGCTCGCTATCCATGGAGGCGACTGCTTTATTTTCAATACCACAGGGTACAATATTGTTAAAGTAATCCAAATTGGTATTTACATTTAAGGCAAAACCATGCATCGTTACCCAACGGCTGCTTCGAACACCCAGGGCACAAATCTTTCTTGCATTCGCTTTCTCTGCATCCAACCAGACGCCTGTAAAACCATCTACACGTCCCCCATTTATACCATAGTCTTTTAATGTTATAATAACTGCTTCTTCTAAAGTCCTCAGGTATAGATGTATATCAGTAAAAAAATTGTCTAAATCTAAAATAGGATAGCCTACTAGTTGTCCGGGACCATGGTAAGTTATATCCCCGCCCCGGTCTATTTTATAATAGGTCGCCTGTTTTTCTTCCAATCCACTTTCATCTAATAACAAATGATCTGCTTTTCCACTTTTGCCCAAGGTATACACGTGTGGATGCTCTACAAAAATCAAATGATTATCGGTTGGAAAATTAGTATTATTTGTCCTATTTGCTGTTTTCTTACTTATAATTTCTTTGAACAAGGCTTCCTGGCGACTCCATGCTTTCTGGTAATCAACCAATCCCCAATCTTGAAAGTAAACTTCTTTATTTATCATTATCTTTTCCCTTCTATCTAATTAAATTCCAATTCAATAGCATGTGGGTTTCATGTTCTTCAAAGTTCCTATTCCGGAGAAACATAAGCGATCATATAATCACCTAATCGCTCATAAGAGACCTGTAATAGCCAAGTGCCTTCGCCGTTTACCAACTCTGCTTTCAGATGCCCTTTTTCTTCATAAACAAAAGGATGAATGCTGATCCCATCTTTCATCGATAGCCCCTTTTTCCCATGCCATTTATAAATTGCTTCTTTAGCGCACCAGCACACAAATAAAGACTCCATTGCATTTTTCTCAGGAATAGAATTTAACTCCTCGACTTTCATGAATTTTCTGCGAATATCGAATACTTTTGGTCTAATGAATTCAATATCTATCCCCACCGTTTTCTCTGGATGGTAGACACAAACTGCAAATTCTCCTGAATGACTAAGTGAAAAATGTCCACTTAACAATCGAAAAAAAGGCTTTCCATGGATATCTTTTTGTATTTCAATAAATTTCCATTCTTTAAATACGCTCTTTAAGGCCAATCGAGAAGCCATCCAACGTAAACGACTTTGAGGTGCTTTGATAGAATCAAGTTCCTGCACTTCGTTTGCATTCAAAGTTAATAAAGAACGCAGGTAGCTCTCTTCTTCTTCAATTCTCCAAATCGTGAGAACCATTCCATCGTCGAATGTTCTTTTTTTATATAATGGCATTTATCTTCATTTTCTCCAAAAATCGGTAAAGCATTTTAAAGTTCCATATAATGAGTACTTTTGTTTTCTAAATTTAAATTCAAATGATCTTATCAGATAAAGCTATCCTTGAAGAAATTGAAAAAGGTAACATTATTATTGAACCGTTTAGGAAAGAATGCTTAGGAACCAACTCATATGATGTCCATTTGGGAAAACACTTAGCCACCTATAAAAACCGGGTTCTTGATGCAAAGAAACACAATGAGATCGAACATTTTGAAATTCCAAAAGAAGGTATTGTTTTGGAGCCCAACACTCTTTATTTAGGGGTAACAAGGGAATATACTGAATCCCATAGGCATGTTCCCTTCTTAGAGGGCAAATCCAGTACCGGGCGTTTAGGAATCGACATCCATGCTACCGCAGGCAAGGGAGACGTGGGATTTTGCAATACTTGGACATTGGAAATATCCGTTACCCAACCCGTTAGAATTTATGCCGGAATGCCCATTGGTCAGCTCATTTATTTTAAAGTAGAGGGCGAGATCGACATTCTATATAATACTAAGGGCAATGCAAAGTACAATCGAAAAACGACACGTCCTGTAGAAAGTATGATGTGGAAAAATAACTTTTAAAACCAGCCGCTTTGGGTTAACCTCCAAATTCCATAAGGTAAGCTTTAAGAAATTCATTTATTTCCCCATCGAGCACATCTTGCGCATTAGAAGTTTCATAATTCGTACGCATGTCCTTAACTAATTTATAAGGATGCAGTACATAATTACGGATTTGGGAACCCCATTCAATTTTCTTTTTACTTCCTTCAATCGCAGCAGTAGCTTCTCTTCTTTTACGCATTTCTATCTCATACAATTGAGATTTTAACAAACGAAGTGCATTTTCCTTATTTTGAAGTTGAGACCGGGATTCTTGATTTTTAATAATAATACCTGTCGGTTTATGATGCAAACGAACTGCTGTTTCGACTTTGTTTACATTTTGTCCTCCTGCACCCCCAGCCCTAAAGGTATCCCAATCAATTTCAGAATCCTTAACTTCTATTTCAATAGTATCATCTACTAAGGGATAAACATATACAGATGCAAAAGAAGTATGTCGTTTAGCATTCGAATCGAAAGGAGAGATCCGAACCAAACGATGAACCCCGTTCTCTCCTTTTAAATAGCCATAAGCAAAGTTGCCATCAAACTGTAGGGTAACGGATTTCACACCAGCAACATCACCCTCTTGAAAGTCTTGTTCACTTACTTTATAGCCGTTTTTCTCTCCCCACATGATATACATCCGCATCAACATCCCGGCCCAATCACAGCTTTCTGTACCACCAGCACCTGAAGTAATTTGTACGACAGCGCTTAGCTGATCTTCCTTAGCGCTGAGCATATTTTTAAATTCCAAATTCTCTAATTTGGCAATAGCGTCTTGATAAGCAGCATCTACCTCCTCGGCACTAGCGTCCCCAGTTTGAAAGAAATCAAATAGAACAGCAACATCATCAATAGCGCTTATTACCTTTTGATAGCTATCCGTCCAGATCTTTTTATTCTTTATGCTTAATAATGTTTTTTCTGCTTCTTTGGAATTGTTCCAAAAATCAGGAGTTACACTTAAACTCTGCTCTTTATGAATTTCTTCTAATTTCTTGTCGATGTCAAAGATGCCTCCTCAGGGAAGTGGCTCGATCCCTCAAATCTTGAATATTGTCTTTGGTCATTGGGCAAAGGTAAGAAAAATAAATTCTTAGGAGGTTGAATTTATTTATGTAATAAACTCCTAAGACAGAAGCTCTTCAATATCTTCGGCATTCAACGATTTAGTGAAATCATCCTCAATTTGGATCAATGTATCAGAAATTACTTTTTTACGCTTTTGAAGGGCTAAGATTTTCTCTTCAACTGTATCTTTAGTAATAAACTTATAAATGAACACATTTCTAGTCTGCCCTATTCTATGGGTCCTGTCAACGGCCTGCATCTCTACTGCGGGGTTCCACCATGGATCTAAAATAAACACATAATCGGCTTCCGTAAGGTTCAACCCCACCCCACCTGCTTTTATAGAGATTAAAAATACCTGAATTGTATTATCGGTTCTAAATTCATTTACTACATTAGCACGATCTTTTGTGGCACCGTCTAAATAAGAATATTTCAGTCCCTCTTTGTTGAAGTAATCCCTATATATCTTTATTTGCTTGACAAAAGAAGAAAAAATCAATACCTTATGGCCTCTGGAGAGCACACTTTCCAGATGATGAATTACATTCTCGAATTTTCCAGAATCATATTCATAGTCTTCATCAATCATTGACGGATGATTCGCTAATTGCCGCAGTTTGCTTAATCCTTGCAAAACTTGGATACCAGATTTGTTCAACGTTCCTTCCAATGATTGCTGGAGAATACTGTTCCTAAATTCTGACTTAACTTTTTCATAATAATCAGCTTGACCGTCCGTCATTGTGCAATAGAATATTTGTTCCGTCTTATCTGGTAACTCACTTGCAACTTGGGCCTTTGTTCGTCTAAGAATAAACGGCTTCACTAAAGACTGTAATCGTTTAGATTGTACCTCATCCTTTTTCTTTTCAATGGGTAAAACAAAGTTTTTTGTAAAATAGGCTTGTCCTCCCAACAGCCCAGGGTTGATAAACTCCATTTGCGGCCATAGATCGGCCACAGAATTCTCTACTGGCGTACCACTTAATATCAACTTATAAGTTCCCTTTAAGCTACGAATGGCTTTAAAAGATTTTGATGAAGCATTTTTTATATTTTGACTTTCATCTAAGATAATATAATGAAATTGGAAATTCCTTAAAATGTCTACATCAATTCGCGTTGTACCGTAAGTACTTAATACGACATCATACTTGTAAAAATCCTCAATGGATTTACTACGCAAGGGTCCTGTATGATTTAAAATCTGCAAGTTAGGAGCAAATTTTTCCGATTCATTTAGCCAGTTATAGATTAACGAAGTTGGCATCACTATAAGGGATGTTTTATGATCACCTGTTTGCGTTTCTTCTTTTTCCTTTTGCAGAAGTGCTAAGGTTTGCACTGTTTTTCCTAATCCCATATCATCCGCCAAGCAGCCTCCGAATTTATATTGTTTAAGAAATTGAAACCAGTCGTATCCAGCTTTTTGATATGGTCTTAAATTACCGTTAAAATCTTTAGGAACCTCTACTTCTCGAACCCCTTCAAAGCCAGATAATTTTTGCATTCTTCGCAGCATGCTTAATCCGGAAATTTCGCTTTCTTGCAATTCCTGTAATAAACCTAAATGGTATTTTCTCAGGCTTATGGAATTTCGTTTATTGGAAAGCTGGAAAAGATTGGCAAATTGGGAAAACCATTGTTCCGGAATAAGCGCTACTTCCCCCGAAGGCAAAACAAATTCTCTGATGTGATTTAAAATGTGATGCCTCAACTCAATGAAAGGAATGCTGTACTCCCCAAATTGAACTTCAGCCATTACATCAAACCAATCGTTTTGCTCTTTTATCTCTAAGTTCAGCTCCATTCTACCAAAAACATACTGTTTTTCACTTTCGACTTGAATGATTTCATAGCCTGCTTTCTTCAGAACATCTTCGTGTTCATTGAGCCAATCAATCAAGAGACATTCGTTAGAGTTTTCGTCAGCTTTGATCGACTCTATAACTTTGAAGCTATAAAACAGACCGGTATTTTTCTCCAAGCCGAGTCCTTTTAATTCTTTTATTCGGTTCTGTTCCCATTGAAGCGACCGTCTTATGCGGTAAAAAATATAATTATCTGCTTCAGAATCATACTCCATTTTTACAGATACCGGTCTTTCACTTATGGTTTTAAATACATAAGGACCATATTTAAAATGAAGTGAAATTTCATGAAGGTTGTCTTTATTAATCGACAATTCAATTAATGGTACAGCATCGTACCTCTGAGTCTTAATTTCAAAACCTTGCGCATAAACATTATGTCTTTCAATTAATGGCGCTACAAAACGTTTGAAGTAAGTATTCTCCGCAGATTTCGGAATAGCGATGAATCTTTTATTTAGAAAAGGGCTTATTTTTTTGCCGTCAACCTCTTGTTCAAAATGGTACAATGTATTTCCAAGCAACATTATAGCGGGTTGATTGACTATGATCTGAGCATCTTTAAACATAAATTCGATTCTCTCTTCTTCATATTTAATCGTAGGAAAATATCGAACTTCATGTTCATTCCGCCTAAAATGAAACAATATTGAACAAGATTTTTCGGCTAATGATATTTCTTGATCTACCGGCCAACCTTCTTTGCTCATAAGAAACAAGGGCTTCCCTTTTACTAATTTTAGAACCTTGCTAAGCGTTTTCTCTATTTTTGGACGGATAGATTCAAAAACAGAATCATCAAAAACTGTCGAAAAATATAGCGAGGGGCGTATATGTTTTTTATAATGTCTTTTAATGATTTGGCTTTGTTCAATCTCTTCAAGTAATTGGATTAATTGAAGGTCTGTCTCATCTAGGTGTCCCAAAAAATCAGTCGCTGTATTACTAAAAATGCGCTGATACGTTAACGAGAAGCTCCCATCTAGGTTAAGTTGCACAACATGAGGCTCTATCAAATAGCCTAAAAACTCGTGTTTACATAAAGAATAAACCAAAGTGAAAGGTTTATTTGCATTTACTCGCATTCCCATATCCTAATCTACCGAATTGATACCCTAAAAAGGAGTTAAAGATATGGAATTAAATTCATGCAAGCACCTTCTTAAGGTCTATCATTCCCTGGAACACGAATGTTGCGGGGCCCTCCAAAAATATATTTGTAAACTCGGTTTGAGTTGCATGAAAGCGAATGATTAACGAACCACCCAATACCCTTATAGGCATAGTAACCTCACCTCGAAGATTATTTTTCTTTGCCATCGCCAAAGCAACCGCCGTAACTCCAGTTCCACATGCAAAAGTTTCATCTTCAACGCCTCGTTCATAGGTTCTTACAAAATACCCCTGATTTTCTTGTTGAACAAAGTTCACGTTTATGCCATCCCTTTGATAGACAAGACTATCTCGAATTTTCTTTCCTTCTTTATAAACGTCCAAATCTTTCAGATTAGCGACTATTTTAACATAATGCGGCGAACCTGTATTAAGGACAAAGTCATCACCGTTTATCGCAATATTTTTAACATCGATCATTTGCAAGCTTACCCAATCACCTAGGGAGTTCAGAGAGGCGTGGTGTAATCCATCCGTGGCTAGAAAGGTGGCTTCACTAGCTATAATCTCCAGTTTATTGGCAAGTGCTACTATACAGCGGCCACCATTACCGCACATGCTTCCGGGTTTTCCATCCGCATTATAATATAGCATTTCGAAATCTAGCAGCTTAGAATCCTGTAAAAGCATTAAGCCGTCTGCTCCAATTCCAAATCGGCGATCGCACAGACGTGCAATCAAACCAAGGTTATTAACTTTGAATTTCAGATCACGGTTATCAATAATGATAAAATCATTGCCAGCCCCCTGATATTTATAAAACTTCAGTATGCTCATTATTTATCAAAAATAAACAAGATTCTCAAAATGAGCAGCAATTTCGAAATTGACAATTTGTCACCTCCAAAATTTAATACCAAAACACCAACACTAATTAGCTAAACTCTTGTTTCCATAATCATGGATATAACGCAATATGACCCTCTTTAACATTATTTAACAGAAAAGAAGGCTTTCAGGTTTGCAATTGGCACTTATTTCGTAGTAACTTTGAATAGGTTACAAACATATAAGAAGTTTGAATTTAAATATATAATAGCAAACACAGACAAAATTACTTTATTGAAAAACAATTTGTCGATCATATTAATTAAATAAAAAATGAAAAGAATAATTTTAACGTTTTTAATTGCGCTAGTTGGCGGGCTTATAGCCGTCAGCGCATACAAAGTCTTTGAGAAAAAACAATATGACAAACTTAGTTTTGAAGAGCGCCAGCAAGCGCATTTTGCAAACAATCCTCTTAGTATTATATCCTCTGCAGGAAACCCTGACTTTACTCAAGCTGCAGCGGCTGTTTCTCCAGCAGTAGTACATATAGTTACTACCTATGAAAGCAAAGGCAACTCAAGAGGGGGGCAAGTAAGTCCATTTGACATGTTTGAAGAATTTTTCGGTCGCCCTCAAGGAAGACAACAACAACAACGTCCACCATCACGTGCATCGGGATCTGGTGTAATCATATCCGATGATGGTTATATTGTAACCAATAACCACGTTGTGGAAGATGCAGCTACTATCCAAGTAGAATTAACTGATAAAAGAACCTTTGAAGCCAAGTTAATAGGAAGAGACCCTAACACAGATTTAGCATTAATTAAAGTTACTGCAAAAGGTTTGCCTATTGTGAAATTTGGAAATTCAGACAATGTTAAAATCGGCGAATGGGTATTGGCGGTTGGCTATCCATTAGGTTTACAGTCGACAGTAACTGCTGGAATTGTCAGTGCAACTGGTCGTCATCTAGGCTTACTAGATCAATCTCAACAAGATCCATTTAATCAAGATCCTAATGAAATTCCAACCAGCATGGCTATCGAATCCTTTATCCAGACCGATGCTGTTATTAATAAAGGAAATAGTGGTGGCGCTTTAGTTAATGCATCTGGTGAGCTTATTGGAATTAACTCCGCAATTGCTTCTCCAAGTGGCTATTATGCTGGCTATGGCTTTGCAATTCCTGTAGATCTTGTAAAAAAGATTTCTAATGACTTTATGGAATTCGGTAAAGTAAAACGCGGTTTTATCGGTGTTACTTTCACTGAACTAAATGCTGCACTCGCTAAAGAATTAGGGATAAGTGACATTAACGGGCTTTATGTTCAAAGCGTTGTATCAAATGGAGGTGCTGAAAAAGCAGGCCTTAAAAAAGGCGATATCATCACCAAAATTGATGATCGTTTAATTACAAGATCATCCATGCTTCAAGAAACCGTAGCACGGATGCATCCAGGCGATAAACTTAAATTAACCTTTAAGCGTGATGGAAAAGAGCATACAGTCAATGTAACACTACAAGATGAAGATTCTCTAAAAACTGCTGAAGCGAAAGTTGACTCCAAAAGTGCTACTCAAATCTACAATCAGTTAGGAGCTGGCTTTGTTCCTCTTTCAGATGCTAAGAAAAAAGAAATGGGATTAAGCTCCGGAATCGTATTAAGTGATGTTAGAAAAGGTGGTCTTTTTGACATGTATGATGTTCCACGCGGATTAATCATTACAAGAATCAATGGTAAACCCGTTAATAATGTAGATCAAGTCGAAGCTGCAATAGGTGCATCCAACAATAATATGATACGTATTGAAGGAATGACACAAGATGGAGGAAGTGTACAATTAACATTCCCTACCAAATAAACCGTAATTCATAATCAATCTTACAAAGTCGCATAGAAATATGCGACTTTTTTTATTCTTATGAATAAAATATACCACTCCTATCTTGTCAGTAATTTTCAAATAGATTGCTTCGCTAACATCTCCTCTCGGATTATTATCGAAAATTGATTTTACATTATTATCCCCAATAATTTAGTTACACTAGATAGTAAACTTTAAGAAGTATTGATGGTTGTTCCTTAGAACTATTCTAAATATGTAATATATTTGTCAGATTGTCGCCCATTGTGAAATCAATTGAATAATTTTGTTTTCCATATTTTTATTAAATCAAACCACAATATGAGTCGTTTCAATAAAACACTTTCTTCTACCATTGGGAAGAAACTAATCATGAGTTTAACTGGAATTTTCCTAAGTCTATTTCTGGTTATCCATCTGATTGGAAATTTACAATTATTCAAAGGAGATAACGGCCAAGCGTTCAATGAGTATGCTTATAACATGACACATTTTGCTCCGATCAAAGCTGTTTCTTACTTGTTGTATCTTTCTATTATTATTCATGCTATATATTCCCTTATCATTACGATGAGAAATAAAAAGGCAAGGCCGATTGCGTACGCAAAGTACGATGGCAACGCGAATAGCAAATGGAACTCAAGAAATATGGGTATCTTAGGAACCATTATTCTTGTTTTTCTGGTTGTTCACATGGGTGATTTCTGGTACAAATACCATTGGGGTGAAAATCTTCCTCACATAGAATACCGCACAAATATCGCTACAGGGGAAACGAGCTTTACTCCATTAGCTTCAACAGATGTAAATGAATATATTTCTTACGTTGAGAATGGAGAAAGGGTAGTGAGAGCAAAAGACCTTTACAAAGTAGTGGAATTTGCTTTCCAGACTTGGTATTTAGTTCTTTTTTATCTCCTAGCAATGGTGGCTTTAGGCTTCCACTTAGCCCATGGCTTTAAAAGTGCATTTGCTACCCTAGGTTTCCGACATAACCGGTATACTCCAGCCATCCAGTTTTTAGGTGTTTGGATTTTTGGCGTTCTAATCCCAATTGGATTCGCATTAATGCCACTTTATTTTTTCTTTAAATAAACAGCAATTTTAATTGCTAATAAATACATACGTGATGACTTTAGATTCTAAAATACCGGAAGGTCCATTAGCCGAAAAATGGTCAAAACATAAGTTTAACCTGAAGTTAGTTAACCCGGCCAATAAACGTAAATTCAATATTATCGTTGTTGGAACAGGCTTAGCGGGTGCTTCTGCAGCTGCATCTTTAGCTGAACTGGGTTATAATGTAAAAGCATTTTGTTTTCAAGATAGCCCCCGTAGAGCACACTCTATTGCTGCTCAGGGTGGTATCAATGCTGCAAAAAACTACCAGAATGATGGTGATAGTGTTTACCGCTTATTTTATGATACCATAAAAGGAGGCGATTACCGTGCGCGAGAAGCAAACGTATATCGTTTAGCTGAAGTATCTGTAAATATTATTGATCAATGTGTTGCTCAAGGTGTTCCTTTTGCACGCGAATACGGTGGTTTATTAGATAATCGTTCTTTCGGTGGAGCACAGGTTTCAAGAACATTTTATGCACGTGGACAAACAGGACAACAATTGCTATTAGGTGCATATTCTGCCCTGAACCGTCAGATTAAAGCGGGAAAAGTAAAAATGTACACCCGTCACGAAATGCTTGATGTAGTTATCGTTGACGGAAAAGCACAAGGTATTGTCACCCGTGATTTGAAAACCGGTGCAATTGAAACACATGCAGCACATGCCGTTTTACTATGTACCGGTGGATATGGAAACGTATTTTACCTTTCTACAAATGCAATGGGCTGTAATACAACCGCCATTTGGAGAGCACATAAAAAAGGTGCTTTCTTTGCAAACCCTTGCTATACACAAATTCACCCTACTTGTATCCCGGTAACGGGCGACCATCAGTCAAAACTGACTTTGATGTCTGAATCATTACGTAACGACGGACGAGTTTGGGTTCCAAAAACAATTGAAACTGCCGCACGTCTTCGTAAAGGTGAAATCAAGGCAAGTGATATAAAAGAAGAAGATAGAGATTATTACTTAGAAAGAAAATACCCGTCTTTCGGAAACCTGGTTCCTCGCGACGTTGCCTCCCGAAATGCAAAAGAAATGGTTGATGATGGCCGTGGTGTTGGTGCATCAGGAGTAGCCGTTTACTTGATTTTGCGGATGCAATAAAACGTTTAGGAGAAGAAGCTGTTAGAGCCAAATACGGTAACCTGTTTGATATGTATTATCAAATCACTGACGAAAATCCGTACAAACAACCAATGCGTATTTATCCGGCGGTTCATTATACCATGGGTGGACTTTGGGTAGATTATAACTTAATGACCACTGTTCCGGGTTTATATGCGCTTGGAGAGTGTAATTTCTCTGACCATGGAGCAAACCGCTTAGGAGCTTCGGCTTTGATGCAGGGATTAGCTGACGGTTATTTTGTAATTCCTTACACTGTTGGCGATTACTTAGCAGGCTTAGGTCCTAAACCTGTAGATCATAATCATCCTGCCTTTGAAACTACACGAAAGAGGTAGAAACAGGCATCAACAAACTTCTTTCCCTTAAAGGCAAGAAAACGGTTGATGAATTCACCGTGAACTAGGTCATATTATGTGGGAATACTGCGGTATGGCACGTAACGAAGAAGGCTTAACGAAAGCAAAAGGCTTAATAGCTGAACTTAAAGAGGATTTCTGGAAAAATGTGATCGTTCTTGGTGAAAATGAAGAATTTAATCAGTCTCTTGAAAAAGCAGGCCGTGTTGCCGATTTTCTCGAACTAGGCGAATTAATGGTTGAAGATGCTCTTCAACGTAAAGAATCTTGCGGCGGCCACTTTAGATAGAAAGCCAAACTGAAGAAGGAGAAGCACTACGTGATGATGAAAACTTCGCGTACGTTGCTGCCTGGGAATACCTTAAAGGAGATAGCCGAGAAGCCTTACATAAAGAAGAGCTAGTCTTTGAAAATGTTAAATTAACACAACGAAGCTATAAATAATACAGAATCTGATAACTAATCCGTCTTCGGCTGATACTCATACTCAATAAAACAATGAGTGGAAATATGAACCTAACGCTGAAAGTATGGCGTCAGAAAAATGAAAATACTCGAGGTAAATTTGAAACCTACCAAGCAAAAAATATCTCTCCGGATATGTCTTTTTTGGAAATGCTTGATGTAGTGAATGAAGATTTAGTAAAGAGCAAGGGATCCAATCCATTTTGACCATGACTGTCGTGAAGGTATTTGCGGAATGTGTTCTCTTTATATAAACGGACGACCACATGGCCCAAAAAAGCGATTACGACCTGCCAATTACATATGCGTAGCTTTCATGATGGGCAAACCATTGCTATTGAACCATGGCGAGCAGCAGCTTTTCCGGTAATTAAAGATTTGGCGGTTGATCGTTCTGCTTTTGATCGTATTCAGCAAGCCGGTGGTTATGTGTCCGTAAATACCGGTGGTGTTCCCGATGCCAATGAAATCCCGATTCCCAAGGTAATAGCAGATGAAGCTTTTAACTCGGCAACCTGTATTGGTTGCGGTGCTTGTGTAGCGGCTTGTAAAAATGCATCGGCTATGTTATTTGTTGGAGCAAAAGTATCGCAATATGCATTATTTCCACAAGGACAAGCTGAACGAGTTCACCGTGCACTAGCCATGGTTGATCAAATGGACAAGGAAGGTTTTGGTTCTTGTACACTTACTGGTGCCTGTGAAGCAGAGTGTCCGGTAGGAATTGACCTAAGTAATATTATTCGCTTGAATAAAGAATACTTAAACGCTAAAATTATTAAAGAAGAAGAGGAAATGCATTAATAGTGAGATAAATCTATCTTAAATAAAAAGCTGCTCAGATAAATATCTAAGCAGCTTTTTTATTATAAACTCTTTGTTTTTAGATCAAGAAATTAAACTCTCATTATAAACTTGGGGATTTAAAAAGACTAAGAACAATATCAAATAAATTAACATAAGGCACCTTAAAGAATGCGGCATGAAGTTCAACACTTCGTCCTAGAGCCTCATCATTTGGATTAACTAATAATATAACCAGCGCTATAAAAATGGGCATTAATAATAATAAATACGGAGAAATGGTGTTTACAAGTTTTTTCATGATGATCGATATTATAAATTAATCCTAGTTCAATTCATCTTTTTGTGGGAAAAATCACGCCCTTTCTTCCCAAATCTGTGCAATATTTAAAATCATAAGTACTGCTTTCTGCATATCCTGTACGGAAACCCATTCCTGCTTTCCATGAAATGCATGCTCTCCAGCAAAGACATTTGGGCATGGCAAACCCATAAAAGAAAGTCGTGAACCATCTGTTCCTCCTCTTATGCTTCTTAAAATAGGCTTTACTCCAATTCTCTCTATCGCTTCTATTCCTATTTCTGTAACTTCCGGAAACTTAGATAGAATATTCTTCATGTTCCGGTATTGTTCCTTCACAGTAAAAGTGTATGAAACTTCTTCGTACCTTGAAATCACGTCTTTTACAATCTCCTCTAATTCCGATTCATATTCTTGAAGTTTATGATCTTCAAAATCACGGATAATGAAATCTAATTCAACCTTCTCTACAGCTCCTTTCATCCCTACCGGGTGAATGAAACCTTGATAATCAGAAGTAGTTTCCGGAGAAAGACGATCTTTCGGTAAAGAGTCTAAAATCTCCGCTGCAATTTTAAGTGCGTTTTGCATCTTTCCTTTTGCAAAACCAGGATGCACACTTACTCCATTTATTTCTATTCGTACTGTGTCCGCTGAAAAAGTTTCATTCTCGATGGAACCCAAGGTTTCTCCGTCAACGGTATAACCAAAGTCGGCGCCCAGCTTCACCATATCCAACATCTCTACTCCGCGACCCACTTCTTCATCTGGTGTAAAGAGAACACGGATTTCACCGTGTTTTATTTCAGGATGAGCCATCAATTGATGTACCGCATCCATGATTTCAGCAACACCTGCTTTATTATCTGCGCCTAATAAGGTCTCGCCACTTGCTGTGATAATATCATTTCCAAATTGATATGCTAAATCCGGATGATTCGTGGGATTTAAGACCTGACTTGGATCATTAGGAAGGACAATGTTTCCCCCCTGATAGTTTTTATGAATTATCGGCTTAACATCTTTTCCGCTACAATCTGGAGAAGTATCCATATGTGCACAAAAGCAAATTACTGGAACTGCCTTTGTCGAGTTAGAAGGCACTGTCGCCATTACATAGCCGTGCTCATCCATCTGGGCATCTTCAATGCCCAGATCAAGCAGCTCTTGTACTAATATTTTCGCTAAATCCTTTTGTTTTTCAGTCGATGGGAAAGAAGTAGAATACGGATCGGACTGAGTGTCGATTTTAACATATCGCAAAAAACGCTCACTTACAGAAAAATTTATGTTTTCAGTTAGCTCCATCCAATCGTATTAAATTAAGTTGTGCATAAATACATTGTGTTTGCACAATATTAAAAAGGTCTTCCTTACTATTGAGAATCGTCAGCAAAAGCTTCGTCTACTAAAATACGGCCACAATGCTCGCAAACAATGATTTTCTTACGTTGACGAATATCAAGCTGACGTTGAGGAGGTATTTGATTAAAGCAACCGGAGCAAGAATCACGATCAATTGTAACCACCGCCAGGCCATTTACTGCATTCTTGCGCAAACGTTTGTAAGCTATTAGTAATCGCTCTTCAATCTTCGATTCTGCTTTTTCAACCTTTGTTAAGAGGTTCTTTTCGTCTTTCTCAGTTTCCTGAACAATATTAGCTAATTCCTCTTCCTTACTTTCTAAATCTTGTTTCCGAGAGTCAAGTTCTACCTGTGTTTTTTCATAAACATCAGTTTTGATCTGAATATCGTATTCGATTTCGCGGATTTTTTTCTCACAAACCTGAATTTCTAAGCCCTGGATCTCTATCTCTTTATTGATGGCGTCAAATTCACGATTATTTTTGACTTCATTAAGCTGAATCTCGTATTTCTTAATTGCTGCTTGAGCGTCTTTAATCATGTTCTTACGAACAACAATTGCATCCTCCTTTTCGTCTAATTCAGTTCTGATCTTTTCAATACGTGTTTCTAAGCCAGCGACCTCATCTTCAAGATCGGCTACTTCAATAGGCAACTCTCCACGAACTTGGTGAATTTTATCGATTTGGGTATGTATAGTTTGCAAATTCCATAAGGCCTGCAACTTCTGTTCTACAGTTTTTTCCATTAAAAATAATAGTTTATTGGGTTTGTGTTCACTTCAGTTAAACGGACTGCAAAGTTAGGGAATTTTTTCTGAATTATTTCCAACAATAATTCTTGTGTAAACTGCTCACTTTCAAAGTGTCCGATATCATTTATCAAAATTTTATTCTCAGCGTCAAAAAACTCATTGTATTTAAGGTCACTTGAAATGAAAACATCAGCGCCAGAATGGATTGCGTTCTTCAGCAGAAAGCTACCTGCACCTCCACAAATTGCCACACGCCTTACCCCCTTATTTAGCAAAGGACTATGTCGAACAACCTGAGTTCGCAATTTTTCCTTTACAAAAGCAAGAAACTCCAATTCATTAAGCTGGTTTTTTAACTGCCCTATTATTCCTGACCCAACCCCTTGATGTGTATTATCCATTTGAAGAATACTATGTGCTACTTCTTCATAGGGATGATTTTCTACCATTGCCTTAAGGATTCGTCCTTCCAATTGCTTTGGGTATATTACTTCGACTCGGGTTTCCTTTCCCTGATACTGCTTTTCAATTTCCCCCGAATATGGATTTGACGCAGCACTGGGCGTAAAGGTCCCTATACCCGAATTATTGAAACTGCATTCCCTGTAATTTCCAATTTCTCCGGCACCCGATTCGAACAAGGCCTTTCGCAAATTATCGGCATGTTTTTCAGGAACATATACTACTAATTGCTTTATCAGCCCGGTCTTTGGAGAAAGAATTTCGGTATTTTCAAGACCAAGCTTTTCTGCAATTTTCCCATTTACGCCCTGGAGAACGTTATCCAAATTTGTATGTATAGCATAGATGGCAATATCATTTTTGATAGCCTTCACGACAACCCTCTCCACATAATTATTCCCATTTAGTCGCTTCAAGCCCTTGAAAATAACTGGATGGTGAGAAACTATCAAATTGCAGCCTAACCGAACAGCCTCATCCACAACCTCCTCTGTACAATCTAAAGAGATAAGCGCGCTCCGGATCTCTTGAAAAGGATCTCCAACAATTAATCCCGAATTATCGTAATCTTCCTGCCAAGCTAAGGGAGCTAAACTCTCTAAATAAGAAGTCAATATATTAAGATTCATTCTTATTCTCCGTTGATGTATTAAGTTCTTTAAATCTATTATGTTCCTCTAAAAGAGTCTTAAATTTACTGATTTTTAACCAATAGCGAATAAAAAATATAAAACTAAACAGGCCCATTGCAAAAATAAAACCTGATGTTATCGGGATATATCCCAGTGCAAATAAAATTGAGTAAGAATAGCCGACAGCTTGTCCTGGGTTCTCTTCTTCAGCAATTTTTCGATCATAAAACTCGTTAGTAAGCGAGTTTGCTAGCCTTTCTGCTATTTTAAAATTCCAATAGATGGTAAAAATGGGAATCATTGCCAGCCAGGCCTCCCTTGGTCTCATATGCCGATTTTCTTCGGCGATAAGTTCCAAGGTTTTACGGACTGTGTTGCAATAAAAAAACCGAACCCCTAGACTCACCAAGCCCGCTAATATCATTACCCAGTACATATCTGGGGTTATTTCCATACCATTTATTTCCATTGCTACGAAAATACAGCTTTTTTTTGTTCTTCACGCAAGGAAACGAATTGCTGCAAAAATTATGTATCTTTAAGTCTTGAAAACCCCAATAAAATATTCAAAAGAGAAGGAAGCAGACCTACTATCGGACTATTACCGGAGTGGGAATCTTGAGCTATTGGGGAGACTATATGAACCCTATATGCATCTGGTTTATGGCCTGTGCCTTAAGTATTTAAAAGATCAGTCAAAAAGTGAAGATGCGGTGATGCAAATCTTTGAATCATTGATTAAAAAGTTAAGGGTCCATCGCGTAGAGAATTTCAAAAGCTGGCTATATTCGGTTGCTAAAAACCATTGCCTAATGCAGCTGCGTGCTACTGGTAAAGATATTGTTCTGATCGATGAAAATTTTATGGAATCAGCGCAAATTCCGCATCAAGATATCGACAAAGAGATAGAAGAAGAGAAGTTCCAACTATTAGAAAAATGCATTGGAGAATTAAACCCAGAACAACAACAGTCTGTACGTTTATTCTATCTCGAAGAGAGGTGCTATAAGGATATCGCTGAAATTACAGGCTTTGATATAAAAAAGGTAAAAAGCTATATTCAGAATGGGCGAAGAAATTTGAAAATTTGTATGGAAAAGAATCATGGATAAATATTACGACATCAATAGCATACAACAATATTTAGCCGGCGATCTGAGCAAGAAGGAAATGCATCAACTCGAATTAGATGCTTTAACAGACCCAATGCTCCAAGATGCCATAGATGGTTTTGAATCTTCAAAAACAATTGACAACAATGAACTGAGTATACTTCAACAACGTCTTAAAAAAAGAATTGCTCACCAATATGAAGAACGGAATCATTTCTATTTTGGCAGGCAACGCTTAGCAATTGCAAGTATTGCGGGTTTACTTTTCATCGTGGTTTGCATACTTTTTTGGATGATCAATTTCCCCATAAAATCTACTAATCAACAATCAGAATTAAAGGAAGTCTCTGTTAATCTACAGCCAGAGATCGAGACGAATGTTATTAGCGGAAATTTGGAACCCGCGATCGGTTGGAATGACTATAACCACTATTTACGAATTAATAGTAAGGAAAAATTAATAGGTGAAAAGGTTGAGCTTGCTTTTGAAATAATAGACAATCGGGCTGCATCTATTAAAGTAATTTCTTCAAGCAGCAACGAAGCCACAAATGAAACCATTCGCCTAATCCAAAACGGTCCGCAATGGAATGGCACCTCCGGGGTTCTCGTCGTAAAATTCTGACATTTATTTCAATTCAATAATATTTTTTCTAACAACTTGGAAATGGTGATTTTATTTTTGAAATTCACATCATATTTACGCCAACAGAAAAAAATAACTCTTTATGAAAAATACTTTTACTTTTTTGCTGTCATTTGTTCTCTTTTTTATTGGCTTAAATACCAGTTTTAGTCAGAACAAAAAATCCACTAGAGACGAATTCGATTTAGGTTTAAACCTCATCAAAATTAATGCCGCTGCCCTACCTATTGGCAATTTTTCTTTTCAATACGAAAGGGCTGTTGCTCAAAAGGTATCTGTTGCACTTGGTTTCCGACTGATGCCGGAAGGTAACCTTCCGTTAAAGTCCACAATAGAAAGCCTTGTTGACGATGGTGAAGCTTGGAAGCATTTTGAAAATCTTAAAACGGGCAACTTTGCAATTACTCCTGAAGTACGCTTTTATATGGGCCAGAGCGCTTTTAGAGGATTTTATATTGCCCCGTTCACTAGGATTGCAAACTATACGGTAAAAATGCCTTACAATTTCGAATATGAACATCCATTAAACGGTCAAATCGAAGATACCATTCCTCTTGATGGCAAAATTTCAACCCTTACGGGTGGAGTAATGTTTGGTGCACAGTGGCGACTATCTAAACTTGTCTACTTAGATTGGTGGATTTTAGGCCCTCACTATGGAACTTCAAATGGCGACATTACTGGAACTAAATCCCTTTCTTCTGAAGAACAAGCTGGTTTAAGGCAAGCTCTCTCTGACCTTGACGATGTCTCTTTCGTAGAAAAACTCGAGGTAAACTCAACGGGCGCGCGTCTTGACATCAAAGGGCCTTGGGGAGGAGCTAGATCTGGCGTCGCTTTGGGTTTTCGGTTTTAACGCAAACTAAAATTCTGTGTATCTAAGCCATGAAAAAGTCGCAAAATTGACAAACTGATTTGACTAAACTCTTGATTGCTCACTTAACAACTTAGTAGGATGAAACGAAATATTATAGTATGCTGCGCGGCCATTTTCTTTTTTCTTGCTTTTAAAAAAAGCGAATCCCCTAAGATAGAAGTAACCACGTTGTTGGAAACAAGCAAAAGCTGGAATGGTGCAGACTTACCTAATTACCCAGAAGGAAAACCTAAGGTAACTGTCTTAAGAATAACGATCCCTCCACGTTCTAAATTGAATATTCACAAGCACCTGGTCATCAATGCAGGCGTACTAACGAAGGGAGAACTAACTGTGGTTGATGAGCAAAACAACACATTGAACCTAAAAGCTGGTGATGCATTAGTTGAACTGGTTAACACTTATCATTACGGCGAAAATAAAGGAAACTCGCCTGCAGAAATCATCGTCTTTTATGCGGGAACAGAAGACATCCCTATAACAGTAACTAAGGGTGAAGCAGAAAGAGATCATTAAAACCAGTCTGATATAATCCCGATCCCAAGGTCGCTTTTGGTATCCAAGATTTTAGCAATGATTATTTGATAGAAAACTGGCACGAAAGTACCCCTATTGCAATCTAATTCAGTCAAATATCGTTATTATTTACAAAGATATGAGCTACGGATTTAAATGATTCAGTCCTGACCAATGTTCTTTTTTCCTATCATAAGGTTCCTTATCTTTGTACTCTAATTATAACCTATAAATCTATCTCTATGGCACGGTCTAAAACGTTAGTATCGGTAAGAGTAAGTATACTTTTAGCGATATTTTCTTTAAACCTACTTGTTATTTTATTAAGCATTACATCGACCTTAAATTGGCTTTATCTTTTGCCCGTTACCCTTACTTTAGCCATTACCGGAGTCAAGCATGCATTGCAGAAAAAACATTCAATCTTAAGAAATTATCCTGTAGTCGGTCTATTCAGGTATTTATTTGAATCGATTCGCCCAGAATTGCGTCAGTATTTTTGGGAGTCGGATACCGACGGCACCCCCTTTAACCGTAGGCAGCGGTCAATCGTATATCAACGTGCGAAAAACGTATTGGAAACGGTGGCTTTTGGTATGCAAAGTGATCCGAACGCACCGGGGAACGAATGGGTGGCTCATTCCGTGTTTCCTGCTAAGCTTTCGCAAAAGGACTTACGAGTGATTGTGGGAAACAAAGGATGCAAGCACCCATACGACTTGAGCATCTTGAACATTAGTGCAATGAGCTATGGGGCGTTAAGTAAAACAGCGATTACCTCCTTGAATAAAGGTGCGATGCTTGGTAATTTTGCACATAATACAGGGGAGGGTGGAATAAGTGAATACCATTTACAAGGTGGAGATTTAATTTGGCAAATCGGTACGGGTTATTTTGGTTGTCGAAATGATGATGGAACTTTTGCTCCGGATACTTTTGCATTGAATGCAAGTAAAAAGGAAGTTAAAATGATTGAACTAAAACTATCTCAAGGCGCAAAACCTGGTCATGGTGGAATTTTACCGGCTGCGAAAAACACAGCCGAGATTGCTGCAATCCGTCACGTTACTCCTGGAACAACAGTAGCATCTCCGCCTGCTCACAAAGCCTTTTCTAATCCAACAGAGATGATGCAGTTTGTGGGAAAGCTTCGTCAATTATCAGACTACAAACCCGTTGGTTTTAAAATTTGTATCGGTGATAAAAATGAGTTTACTTCCATTTGTGATGCCATGGTCATGACAGAAATCTACCCTGACTTTATCACCATAGATGGTTCTGAAGGTGGAACGGGGGCTTCCCCGCTTGAATTTACCGACAACATCGGGATGCCTTTGTATGAATCTTTAACTTTTGTGGCCAATACATTAAGAGAATACGGCATAAAAAAGCACATTAAAATCTTAGCTGCTGGTAAAATTATCACCGGATTTGATATTCTGAAAGCGATCTCATTAGGAGCAGATGCCTGTTACAGCGCAAGGGGGATGATGTTCGCCTTAGGATGCGTTCAGGCGTTAAAATGCAATGAAGATACCTGTCCAGTAGGAATTGCTACTCAAAATCCCAAATTGTATGGAGGAGTAAATGTGGCAGACAAAAAAGTTCGAGTATCTCAATTTCATAAAAACACAATCCGTGCGACGCTAGAAATTATGGAGGCATGTGGTTTTCAGGGACTAGAGGATGTTGTACCGTCCAAGTTTTTCAGAAAGGTTGACCCTATACGCACCATGAGCTTTCAGGAGATTTACTTTTCGGAGCCTATCAAGCAGAATACATTTTTGAACCAGGAGTTTGTTAATTAGAAGATTCTGGCAATCCATTTTAATAATATATAAATACGCTGCTGGCTCAATGACACTGCACGCAGTGTATTTATTTTCTACTATAGCACGGCTTTAAAGATTCTATTCTTTCAGTAAATCTTTCCAGCGTAAGCGAGTAACTGCCCCTGCCTTCGCTCACAGTTATTTCAAGCTTAACTGTTTTTCAAAGATCCAAGAGTTTTCGTTTGGCGTGGGAACTAATAGATTTTTATCCCAAAGTCGATTCGCTAGGACATAAAAAAAGCGGATTGAGTGCAATCCGCTGTAATTTCTGTAGCCCGTAGGGGAATCGAACCCCTGTTTCCAGAATGAAAATCTGGCGTCCTAACCCCTAGACGAACGGGCCAAAATGATTCTCCAAAAATTGTTTACTCGTTTTTCGGAATGCAAAGATAGCTTTTTGTACGTTAGTTCAAAATAATAATCAACACAATTTTATTTTTGTTCGGAAAATAATGGTCGTTGGCCTAAAGGCATAGCTTGATCTCAACAATCATATGCAAAGACTATCGTTTTAAATAAAAAAGAAATAAATTTAAAGAAATAACTAATATTCATTACATTCACTGTTTAAAACTGCCAAATTAAAGCATTAGAGTGATTAATAATGAAGGAAGAACGATAAATGAAGATAGGTATACTTAAAGAATCTAAAGCCCACGAAAACCGGGTTGCTCTTACTCCAGATATTGTTAAGCAGCTAGTCAAGAAAGAATTTGTAGTTATTGTTGAATCAGGGGCGGGGCTGGATTCTTTTTTCTCAGATTCGGATTACGAAAATGCTGGAGCTACTATTGAGCAATCTAAGGAAAAGGTGTGTTCCTGCCACGTTATTTTAAAGGTAAACGTACCAACTTTAGAGGAAGCCAAAGCGATGAAGGAAGATTCCTACTGTATTTCCCTAATGTATGCATACACTCAACCTGAACTGATAAAGATTTTTAATAGTAAAAGAATTACTGCTTTTTCGATGGATGCCGTGCCGCGAATATCAAGGGCACAAAAAATGGATGCATTAAGTTCACAAGCAAATTTGTCTGGCTATAAAGCTGTTATACTGGCCGCTGATGCACTAGGAAAGATTTTTCCATTAATGATGACGGCTGCAGGAACCATTACTCCGGCAAAAGTATTGATATTTGGCGCCGGTGTAGCAGGATTACAAGCAATTGCCACCGCAAAACGCCTTGGAGCGGTAGTAGAAGTATCGGACGTTCGACCTGAAACAAAGGAGCAAGTAGAATCATTAGGTGGACGTTTTTTAAGTGTTGAAGGGACCGAGGATGTACTAACTGAAGGCGGCTATGCAAAAGAAGTGTCAGCAGAATTCCTTCACAAACAAAAACAACTCATTGAGCAAAAAATAAAAGATGCGGATATAGTAATCACAACAGCATTGATCATAGGGAAAAAATCCCCTATTTTGGTGAACGATGAAATGGTAAAATCTATGAAATCAGGTTCTGTAATTGTGGATATGGCGGTGGAATGGGGAGGCAATTGCTCCTTATCAGAAATGAATAAAACCGTAGAAAAACATGGCGTCAAAATTATTGGAGAAACCAATCTCCCTTCCCTATTACCAATCAATGCAAGTCAGCTTTATGCAACAAATATCAGTACCCTCCTATTGCATTTAGCAGATAAAGATGGCTTCAAATTAGATCTAGACGAAGAGATTACCAAAGGGTCAATGATAACACATAAGGGGGAGTTGGTTCATGAGTTTACCAGGTCAATTCTTTCGAATAATTAATTTTTAAACCTTGATATCATGTCAGTAGAGATTTTTATTTTATTATTATATGCTTTAGTTTTAGGAAGCTTCTTGGGCTTTGAACTAATTGCCAAGGTTCCCCCTACCCTTCATACACCATTAATGTCAGGAACAAATGCAATTTCGGGTATCACCATTGTCGGTGCCTTAATAGCTTGCAATCAACTAGGATACGACACATTTAGCAAGTGGCTTGGAATGTTTGCTCTGATCTTGGCTACTATAAATGTAGTTGGTGGGTATGCAGTCACTGATCGAATGTTAAAAATGTTTAAAAAGAAATAAAGATTATTTATAGCTATAAAATATGAGTGTTTTTATACAAGTCGCTTACCTGATAGCCTCAATTCTATTTGTTGTCGGCATAAAGATGTTAAATCGCACTAAAACTGCACGAAAGGGAAATATCGTTTCTTCTATCGGGATGTTTATTGCCATTTTAGCTACCATAGTGCAAGTGGATGCTATTTCTTACATAGATATTTTAATATGTATTGTTATTGGCTCGGGGGTAGGGCTCATTATTGCTTATAAAGTACAAATGACAAAGGTTCCAGAAATGGTTGCGTTATTTAATGGTTTTGGCGGCTTGGCCTCCTTAGCCGTAGCACTTTCCGATTTTTGGCTTAATACGCAACAACGACACATTAGCGTCGATTCCATCACCGGAACAAGTGTAGCCCTAAGTATTTTTATCGGAGGAATAACGTTCACCGGCTCAATGATTGCCTTTTTAAAGCTGAATGGAAGAATATCTGGCCAACCCATCACATTTAGTGGTCAGCACTTTATAAATCTAGTATTTTTACTCGCAGCTATCTTCATTGCTGTTTTAGCACTTACAAGTGTTTCGAACCCGACATTTATATTAATATTTGTTTTTATTTCTCTTTTATTAGGTATACTAACGGTTATCCCCATCGGAGGGGCTGATATGCCTGTGGTAATTTCCCTGTTAAATTCTTACTCTGGGATGGCAGCCTGTGCTACCGGCTTTGTATTGAACAATAATGTGCTGATAGTATCAGGTGCTCTCGTAGGGGCTTCAGGTATTGTGTTGACGCAGATTATGTGTAAAGCGATGAATCGCTCATTGACAAATGTTCTTTTAGGTGGATTTGGTCAAACGAAAAGTGGTGCTGTTGATGGTAGCGAAGAAGTAACAGTAAAAGAGGTTGGAGTGGAAGAAGCAGCTCAGATTTTTGATTCCGCTTCCTCTATAATTATTGTTCCTGGTTATGGAATGGCAGTAGCGCAAGCCCAGCATGCCATCCGTGAATTAAGCGAATTATGCGAAAAAAGAAACATAAAGATTCGTTTTGCTATTCACCCTGTTGCAGGAAGGATGCCAGGACACATGAACGTTTTATTAGCAGAGGCGAATATCTCGTACGATAAATTAATTGAGATGGATGAAATTAACGACGACTTTGCTACTACCGATCTTGTATTTGTTGTAGGCGCAAATGATGTTGTTAATCCTGCTGCGCGTACTAAACCGAATAGTCCTATCTTTGGAATGCCCGTTCTAAATGTGGATAAGGCCCAAACCGTAATCGTGTCTAAAAGAAGTATGGGCAAAGGATATGCTGGAATTGAGAATGATTTATTCGGTTACAACAATTGTCTTATGCTTTTTGGAGATGCAAAGCAAACCATCACCAAACTGGTTAACGAAATGAAAGAATTGTAACCTCCTACAGCGCAATACTCATTTCCCCACTGATTTTAAATTTATGGGTGATAGCACTCTTGCTTTTTGTAAGGGAATATTTGGCAATAAAAATTTAAAAAAAAACGTATCATAAAGAGTAAATGGATCAACTAAACAAAAATGAACAAGTCGCTGTCATTACAGGTGCCGCCTCCGGTATAGGCAGAGCTACGGCGCAAGCCTTAGCTAATAGCGGGGTAAAAATAGCCTTGATTGATAGAGATGTAGTGGGGCTTGAAGAAGTACTCGTTTCACTAAACTCTACCGACTGTAAAACCTATGTTGTCGATATTACGTCTGAAGAAAAAGTAAAAAATGCGGTCGAAGAAATTAAAGCAAATTTTGGAAGGATTGACATCTTAATCAATTCCGCTGGGATTACGGGGGAGACAAATAAAAAGAGCCATGAAACCGATTTGGAAAACATCAGCAAAATAATGAATGTCAACTTCTTTGGTTCATACCTCAGCTCAAAATACATCTTGCCTATCATGCTCGAACAAGGTTATGGCCGGGTTTTGCACGTGGCATCTATTGCTGGCAAAGAAGGGAATGCAGGAATGTTGGGCTATAGTGCATCCAAAGCTGCGGTTATTGCTATGACTAAGGTGCAAGGTAAAGAATATGCTGAGAAAGGCATTACGGTGAATGCCCTTGCCCCTTCCGTTATTCAGACGCCTTTAGTAGACGCCCTCCCTCAGGCACAGATTGATTATATGCTTGAGAAAGTACCCGCTAAACGCTTGTGCACGCTAAAAGAAGTGGCGGATATGATTATATTTATAACATCTCCTAAAAATAGCTTTACTACTGGCTTCACTTTTGATTTATCGGGCGGCAGGGCCACCTATTAGGCTTTAGGCATTATCTGTTAAAAAAACTGCACTATAATTTGTTACATTTATCTAAAAGGAATATGACTTGGTACGAATTTGATCAAATGGATGAAATAGATTCTCCAGCTTTAATCATTTATAAAGATCGAGTAGTTGAAAATATCCGAATGCTTAAATCGACTATCGATTCAGTTGACCGATTAAGGCCCCATGTGAAAACTCATAAAATGAAGGAGGTTGCTGAACTTTCAATTGAGGAAGGGATTAAAAAGTTTAAATGCGCAACCATTGCTGAAGCGGAGTTATTGGCTATAAGCGGCGCAAAGGATATTTTAATCGCTTATCAATTAGTGGGACCAAAACTTACAAGATTTATCAATCTCATAAAAAAATATCCAGTTTGCCGTTTTTCAAGTTTGATTGATAACTATTCGTCCTACGCCCAATTGAGGAAACAAGCGCAGCAAAAGAATGGAAAACTGGAAGTATATATCGACGTGAATGTGGGAATGAGTCGAACCGGGATAAAACCTGCTAAGGCCAAAGACCTATTTTTAAAATGTAGTCAGGACGGAACTATCCCCGTTGCAGGCTTTCATGTATATGATGGACATATTATTGAAAAAGAATTCTCCAAAAGAGAAGAAATCTGTAATCAGGCTTTTGTACCGATCGATAAACTGATTCAAGAACTTGGTGAATTAGGATTTGATCCCACAGTTGTAGCAGGAGGAAGCATCACTTTCCCCATTCACAAAAAAAGAGAAAACATAGATTGCAGTCCGGGGACCTTTGTATTTTGGGATAAAGGATACCAAGAAATTTGTACAGAACAACCTTTTTTACCTGCTGCGTTGATCCTTACGAGGGTCATATCGAACCCTCAGCCCAATGTTTATTGTTTAGATTTAGGCTATAAAGCTATTGCATCCGAAAACCCTCTTAATCGTAGAGTACATTTATTAAATAGGGAGGATGCGACTATAAAAGCACAAAGCGAAGAACATTTGGTTATTGAAGTTGACCCTCTAGCAAAGCCTTTAGGGGTGGGAGAAGCTTTATTTGCCCTACCTTATCATATTTGTCCAAGCGTAGCTTTATATGATTCAGCAAGCATCATCAAAGACAAGCGAGTGATTGATAATTGGGATATACTGGCTAGAAAAAGAAAGCTTTCTTTATAAAAAAGGAAACATAAGCATCTCCATCTCTATTAAAGTGCATCTATATTTCGTTCTCGAGTAATAATATCTTCAATGCTGGTATCATTTAGAATTTCTAACATGGCATTCCGCACTTCAACGAATGTATCTCGGATGCCACAAAATTCTTCCGATTTACATTCATCACATTTTCTATAAAAATTTAAACTAACGCAAGGAAGCAAAGCGATGGGACCGTCGGTAAGACGGATAATTTGGGTCAAACGAATATCTTTAGGCTCTTTATTTAAGCTATATCCTCCCTTAGCTCCTTTTTTACTAAAAAGAATTCCAGCATTCCTCAATTCAAGCAGAATTTGTTCGAGGAATTTTTTTGGAATGTTTTCTTCCTCAGCTATTTTCAAAATTGGCATTGGTTCTTTTCCATAATTCTTTCCTAAAACAACCAATGCCTTAATCGCATATTTGGTTTTATTTGATAACAAGCTCATACTAAAATTGTAATTTATTGAATAATGTATTAACCCAAGTGTTGCTTCAAAAACTGTCCGGTATAGGATCCCTTATGCTTGACCAAACCCTCTGGGGTTCCTTCAAAAACAAGCTGTCCACCCCGATCTCCTCCTTCTGGACCGATATCAATGACCCAATCCGCACTCTTTATAATGTCCATATTATGCTCAATAATCAACACTGTATTCCCCTGGTCCAGCAATGCATTAAATGACTTCAAAAGCTTTTTAATATCGTCGAAATGAAGTCCCGTAGTCGGTTCATCAAAGACAAATAAAGTATTTTTTAAAATATTCCCTTTTACCAAAAAGGAAGCTAACTTAATCCGTTGTGCTTCTCCTCCCGAAAGAGTGTCAGAAGATTGACCAAGTTGGACATAACCTAAACCCACATCAGATAAAGGTTGCAATTTGGCAATAATCTTAGGTTGCTCTTGAAAGAACTCAATAGCCTCGTCAATTGTGAGTTTCAGCACTTCAGCAACGTTTTTCTCTTTGTAAGTTACATCCAGCACATGCTGCTTGAAACGATTCCCATTGCAAGCTTCACAAGGTAGAAAAATATCTGCCATAAATTGCATTTCTATTTTCACCACTCCTTCTCCAGTGCAAACTTCACAGCGCCCGCCCTCAACATTAAAAGAGAATGCCGACGGTTTCAGACTTGCCGCCCTTGCTGCAGGGACATGACTAAACAAGTTACGAATTTCATCCCATGCTTTTACATACGTTACGGGATTTGAACGGGAAGATCGACCAATTGGATTTTGATCTACCATTTCCACTCGATGTATCAGGTTAAAATCACCCTCTAGTCGATCAAAAACACCTGTTTGCTCACCAGAATAATTTTCAATAGCCTTTTGTAAAGCTGGGTATAAAATCCTCTTTACTAATGACGTTTTACCTGATCCAGATACACCTGTTACTACGGTTAGCACGTTCAATGGAAATTCCACGTCTATCCCTTTTAAATTATTTTCACGTGCCCCTTTTATCATTAAGGAGTCGTGCCACTCTCTACGCTTCTCGGGAACTTCGATACTTTCCTTTCCACTTAAATAACGTCCTGTGCTACTTTTGGTATCTACAAGCAATTCTTCATAGCTTCCTGCAAAAACCAATTCGCCTCCATGAACTCCTGCCTCAGGCCCAATATCAATTAAATAGTCTGCTGCCTGCATCATTTCCTGTTCATGCTCAACTACGACAACGGAATTGCCAACGTCCCTTAGCGACTTTAAGACCCCGATCAAACGATGTGTATCTCTAGGATGCAAGCCGATACTTGGCTCATCCAGCACATAAATTGACCCAACCAGGGAACTGCCTAAAGTTGTAGCCAGATTTATTCGCTGAGATTCTCCACCCGAGAGAGAATTGGACAGTCGATTTAAGGTTAAATAACTCAGACCAACATCTTGCAAGAATTGCAGTCGATTTGTAATTTCAATCAGCAAGCGCTTGGCAATTAAAGCATCGGTCTCTGCAAGCTCCAAAGTTTGGAAGAAAGTAAGAACTTTATCCAAGGGCATTAAAACAATATCGGTGATGGATTTGCCACCAACTTTTACATAAGAGGCATCTTTCCTTAAGCGGGTTCCTTTACATTCGGGGCAACTTGTCTTCCCTCTATAACGAGAAAGTAGAACGCGGTATTGGATTTTATAAGTCTGCTCTTCTAAATCTTTAAAGAATTCATTTAAGCCTCCGAAATACTTATTTCCCGTCCATAAAAGCTTTTTCTCTTTTTCGGTTAAATCAGCATAAGCACGATGAATTGGAAAGTCGAATTTCAGTGAGTTATCGATTAAATCCTTAAGCCATTTACCCATCACCTCGCCTCTCCAGGCAGCAATAGCTCCATCATATACCGATTTACTTTTGTCAGGGATGACCAAGTCAGGATCTATCCCAATAATTTGGCCGTAGCCTTCGCAGCGCGGGCAAGCACCAAAAGGATTGTTAAAACTGAAGAAGTTTGCACTAGGCTGCTCAAACAAGATTCCATCTAGCTCAAAACGATCAGAAAAAGTATGCCTTACTTCGCTTTCTTCGATAATACAATCCCCTTTCCCTTCAAAAAATGCAGTTTGTACGGAATCAGCCATTCTGCTTATGGTCTCCTCATCATTATCCACCCGAATACGATCTATTACCATTAAAATCTCATCTGCTTCAATAGTATTTTCTAATATCGAGTTATCCTCTAAAAGATTTTCCACTTTATGAACCTTCCCTTTCCAATAAATGCGAACAAAACCTTTTTGTAATAAAACGGCTAATTCCTCTTTAAAAGTCCTTTCATTATGGGGGATTAAGGGAGCTAAAACAGTAACTACTTCATCTTTGGGTAGTGCGACTATGAAATCGACTACAGAACTCACTGTATCTTTTTTTACTTCTTGGCCAGAAACTGGAGAAATAGTCTTCCCGATCCTAGCAAATAACAGCTTCAAATAATCATAAATCTCGGTAGAAGTACCCACTGTTGACCTTGGGTTAGAAGAAATTACTTTTTGCTCTATGGCGATAGAGGGTGCAATGCCTTTGATATAGTCGACTTCCGGTTTATTCATTCGCCCCATAAACTGGCGCGCATAAGAGGATAAACTTTCAATATAGCGGCGGCGCCCTTCGGCGTATAGTGTATCAAAAGCTAAAGAAGACTTTCCAGAACCCGACACACCGGTAACCACAACTAATTTATTTTTCGGAATATCTACATCAATATTTTTAAGGTTGTGTACTCTCGCTCCCTTGATAAGGATATGATTTTTAGCAGTATGCTCTTGTTTTTTTATCATAAATAAGTAAATTGGGAAACCTAAGAATGAGAAAATTCTTATAGATCTCCACTTTTACAAAAATACGGAATATCAAGGAGAAGTGGTTAATTTACAAACAATACTTTGAAGGTGCATCAATCAAGTATCATCAAATAAGAATCTCAAATCAATTTCATTAGAGCAAAATTACCTATTTTAGAGTTATAGATCGATTTTCTATAAGCCATGATAAGATATTCACAGTAAATTGATTAACCCAACAAAATAGCGCATACGGCAATTGAGGGAATGAAAAAGCCTTTAGATATACTCTAAAGGCTTTAATCAATGTAGCGGGGAGCAGGATCGAACTGCCGACCTCAGGGTTATGAATCCTGCGCTCTAACCATCTGAGCTACCCCGCCGATTTTTGGTTTGCAAATATAGTTTAATTTCCCTTTCTTTAGAAAAAAGTTGATTAAATATTTACTTAATTAAAAAACATGAAAAATGACTGAAAAAACCAAGTTCCAACTGGAATATGAAATAAAATCATCTCCAAAAATTCTTTTTTCATATTTGAATGAACCAAAAGCACTCGCTCAATGGTTTGCCGACGAAGTCAATGTTAAAGAAAATGTATATACATTCACATGGCACGACGAAGAAAAATCAGCTAAGTTAATTGGATCTCGGGATAACAAAGCTGTTAAATTTAAATGGCTTGATGATGAACCTTACTATCTAGAACTTGAAATCATTCAAGATGAGCTCACTAACGACGTTGCTTTAATGATTACTGATTTTGCATATGATGAAAACTTACCCGACAGACGATTAATTTGGGATAACCAAATCGATTACCTTTTAAGTGTATTAGGCGCCTAATCAAATTTTTCTGATTATATTTGCCGTGTGAAAAAGATACACGTCCTTGTGCTGAAGGCTTTCATACCGCCTTTTATTGCTACGTTTTTCATAGTAATGTTTGTATTATTGATGCTTTTTTTATTCAAGTACATCGATGATCTGATAGGGAAAGGCTTTGACTGGTATGTAATTTTACAACTTTTATGGTACGCTTCTGCTACCAACGTTTCCATGGCCCTTCCTTTAGCCATGCTCCTTTCTTCTATTATGACGTTTGGAAATCTAGGAGAAAGTTCCGAATTAACGGCTATTAAAGCAGCAGGTATTTCCATTAGAAAGGCCATGATGCCCTTAGTTATTTTCGTATCATTATTTAGTGTATCCGCTTTTCTTTTCAGTGATTATATGCTCCCTGTGTCCAACCTGAAAATGTACTCACTACTTTACGATGTGAGAGAGAAAAAAGCTGACTTCCTAATTAAAGACGGTGTTTTCAATAATAGTATTCCTGGTTACTCCATTCGGGCAGAGAAAAAAAGCAAAAGCGGCGCGACGCTGTATAACCTCATAATCTATCAACACAGTCGAGCAAACACGGGGATGAATGTCTTGTTGGCAGATGAAGGAGTCATGTATAACTCGGAAGATAATAATTATATGATCCTCCGTTTAAAAAACGGCGTTCGTTATGAAGAGAGTTCTGGAAAAAAAATTTATAATCCTCGACAACAGTTTACTCGCTATTACTTTGAGCAGACGGAGCAAAAATTTGACATGTCAGCTTTTCAAATGAAACGAACCGATGAGGAGCTTTTTAAAAGCCATTACGCCATGTTAAATCTAAAACAGCTTTCTTATTACACCGATTCGATATCCCATTATAACGATAGCATAAGAAGGACAATATTACCGGAAATAATTTATTATTATAATATTTTTAATAGACCGAACCAAAAAGTCAAAAATAGTCCAAACTCTTTACCTTATCAAAAAAGTGTTCTTGAAATTATTCCGGAAGATAGCCGAATTTCTGTTTTAAATCAGACGATGAACGAAGTTAGGTATATCCAAGATATAATCTCAATGAGAGCGAATACGGATGAGAGCTACACGTCTAATATACGACGCTACATAATGGAATATCAACGAAAATTTACACTTTCAGTAGCCTGTTTGCTCTTATTTTCTATAGGTGCACCCTTGGGCGCCATTATTCGCAAAGGTGGCCTTGGCTTGCCTGTCGTCATGGCTATTATCTTTTTCCTCATTTTTCATATCATCTCTACGGTCGCCGAAAAATCCGCAAAGGAAGGGAATATCGATCCCGTTTTAGGAATGTGGACCGCCATAATCGTCTTGACACCACTGGGGATATTTTTGACCTATAAGGCGGCTACTGATTCTGCTCTGTTTGACGTTGATTATTATAGACTATGGGTCAAATCTTTTCTTAAAAAAATTAGCACTTTCTTCACCAGCAAATCACCAAAACCCTAAACTGGATTATGACAACCAGATTGTCATAGAAAAAGACTAATTGCGTATCTTTGCAAAAAAAGCAAAGCATCTATTTTAAACAATATGGATATTCATTTAAATACAATCGAAGAAGCGATTGAAGATATACAAGCTGGGAAGGTCGTTATCGTTGTTGACGATGAAGATCGCGAAAATGAAGGTGACTTTATTACTGCCGCGGAAAACGCAACTCCAGAAATAATCAATTTCATGGCCACCCATGGCCGTGGTCTGATTTGTGCACCGCTAACAGAACAACGATGTGACGAGCTGAACTTAGAGCTGATGGTCGGTAAAAACACCGCAGCCTATGAAACCAACTTTACTGTTTCGATTGATTTAATAGGGCATGGTTGTACAACTGGTATTTCGGCAACGGATCGGTCAAAAACAATCAAAGCACTTATTGACCCCACAATTCGACCAGAGGAACTTGGCCGTCCAGGTCATATATTTCCATTACGTGCTAAGAACGGCGGAGTTTTAAGGAGAACGGGACATACAGAAGCAGCGGTTGATTTGGCTCGCCTTGCCGGTTTCGAACCTGCTGGCGTGTTAGTTGAAATCTTAAAAGAAGATGGAGAAATGGCCCGCTTGCCTGATTTGATTCCTATCGCAAAGAAGTTCGATTTAAAGATTATTTCTATTGAAGATCTAATTGAATATCGATTACAAAAAGACTCCTTAATTACCAAGGAAGTATCGGTAAAACTGCCTACAGAGTGGGGAGATTTCGAAATGGTAGCCTATAGCCAAAAGGATACCGGCCAAAACCATCTTGCGTTGGTAAAAGGAACTTGGGAGCCCAACGAAGCTATCCCTGTTCGCGTTCATAGCTCTTGCATAACAGGAGACGTATTCGGCTCCTGCAGATGCGATTGTGGGGCGCAGCTACACAAGGCTATGGAATTAATAGAAAAGGAGGGAAAGGGCGTCATTGTATATATGAATCAAGAAGGTCGAGGAATCGGGTTAATAAATAAGCTCCATGCCTATAACCTTCAAGAAAATGGATTAGATACGGTAGAAGCCAATATTAAGTTAGGTTTTAAGGCAGACAATCGTGATTATGGTATAGGTGCACAAATATTAAGAAGTTTAGGTGTAACGAAAATGCGCCTAATTTCTAACAATCCAACCAAACGAGCTGGGATGATAGGATATGGTCTAGAAGTTGTAGATAATATTCCTATAGAGATTGTTTCTAACAAGCACAATGAACTCTATTTAAAAGCTAAACGCGATAAGATGGGGCATACTATAATGAAAAATGTTTAGAAAATGTCGGCAATCAATAACAAGGTTCCAAAATAGTTGAGACCTTGTTATTGACTGATTTAATAAGAATATTATTTTTCAATCCCCTTAGGCACCTTTAGAACTGAATCTTTCTTAATCGGAGTTTGGCTGGCATCTTTTTTATTCTTCCCGAAAAACAATAAACGCCTTAAGAATTCATTAAAGGTATCAAATTCTTGGCGATAGACTAATCCTACGGCACTTATGTATTCATCCGTTGGATTAAGAAAATTGCGATTGCTTAAACGGTTGGAAGCTCTAAGCAATAGGTTTCCACTTTTCCTAATTAAATACAAAGCTTCAATATCGCTTACGACTTCCTTTCCGAAAACATTAAAATCATTTAATTCTGCACGACGGTCAGTTACACCTCCAGTGAGTATTAAACGATTACTCCATAACCTGAGAGAGGCACTTGCCTCATTAAACGATCGGATATTAAAGTCAACAAAATTCAAGTTTAGCGACTGCGAGATAATATTGTTCAGTTGATTAAAAGCGAGTTCAGTTCCCGCACTTAAAACAGTTGAGTTTAATTCTCGAGTCAAATCGGTACCTGTTCCCGGAGCAAAGCTACGTCTTACAATAAGGCTTAACGCTTGTTGATTAACGTTATTAATATCGCTTAAATAACTTTGAAGTTCATCCTGTATATAAGAATCTGTGGGGAATCTAATTCCAAAACTAATGTCGGGGTGCAATAAGTTTCCATTCAAGGTCATTTCCGCTTGCGCCATCACTCTCTGATCGGCCCCCGTTCCTCTTCCAGCCGCAACATACAGAGGCCGAACACTTGTCCGAACTTCATATACAGCCGTTAAATTAATTAGCGCCTCGGTGGGATTTCCTGTCCAACGAATGCTACCGCCATTATTTATCTCAAACTTCTTGTTGATAAAATCTTGCGCAGTAAATTCAAATTCTCCGCCCGAAATCAAATAATCTCCAAACATTTCAAAGTCCCCCAAACTGCTAATTTTTAATGAAAGAAGCCCATCGCCATTTCCTGAAAGTTTTCCCAAATCAGTAAAAATAATGGCATTCGCTTCGGGAGTGACATTTAAATCCAAACTCATAGTAAGTCCCTGAAAATGATTCACCTTCTTAATTACTTCGGCCGAATCTTTCGGAACGAAACTAATGAAATCTTTATCTGAAACCGTTCCTGGGCTATTTAAAGGCAGGCTAATTGCAGTACCTCCATTAGTGAAAGCCTCAATTTTAATATCCATATTATTAGGCGGTCCATTGAAATTAAAAGTTCCTGTTCCAAAGGCATTTCCATAATATAGAGGATTATCTTTGACCGTAGTATTAAGCACCATAAAATTCGTTGCAGAAATATCAACATGGATATCGGGATTCAAGGGGTTTTTCATATCCACAGTACCGTTTGCGACCGCTTGATTTGCATTTTTATCTTTTATATGAACTTCTCTCAGAAGTATCTTACTGTCTTCCACTTCAATTGCCTCATTGATTGAGTATAAAGTCTTTAAGTAATTCACTATAAATGAAGCATTTGTTAATATCACCGAACCATCTATTAATGGCTCAAAAAATGTCCCCTTCACTTGAAGCTCTGCAGATGCAGTACCAGTTAAGTTAGCAACAAGATTTTTTAAGAAGGGCTGAAAAAGAATCAATTCCCCTTGATCCATTTTCACCTTCAAGTCAAGTGGACTTCCTTCTTGTTTTGGGTCATACGTTCCAGAAACTTGCATAGTCTCCTTGTTATTATTGTTAATACCCATGTCTAATTCAATAAGCCTGCTACTCCGATCTAATCCAGCATGAATATTTAGGTCACCTAATTGTGTATTATTATAAATGATGTTTTTTGCATTTATATCTGTTAAAATATAAGGCTGAAACAATAAGGATTTTATTTCAATATCCCCATTCATCTCTCCTTGTAGGTCTATCCCAAAAGACTTGGAAAGCGGGTTGAAAGTGGATAAAAAAAAGTTTTCGAAACTAATGTTTATTACATCCTCGCTGTTCCTTGAAATTACACCATCTAATTTAACCTTTTGTAATCCTTGCGAAAGCTCAAGCCCGTTAATTCTGACTCTTCCCTTTTCAAAATCAAGATTAACTTTCTCCAGTACCTGCCATTCTTTATGATTGATAATTACATCGGAAGGAAGAAGACTCAATCGTCCATTCGTATTCTCATCAAACTCTACAAGTCCGTTTAAATCCAATTGGTTCGTAGCGCTTAAATCCGAAAGCTTAATATTGAAATTCAAACTATCGTGCCGTAAAACAGTAGCCATATTTATATTTTGAATATAAAGACTATCGGTAATATTTATTCTGTCAGCTGTAATAAATAAATTTAATGCGTCTACACCCGTTGTTTGGTCGAAAATAACGTTACTGATCCTCAATTTTTTATATATTATCTCTGGGAAGTATCCGTTTAAAATTGCTGTATTATCCTCGGAAGAGAACTTACCGCTAATAAATACTTCATCGGGAATAGTGATATCCGGCGCAAAGATCAAGGCAAGCGGCTCAAAGTCTTTGAGCGTTAATTCAAAATCAAACTCCTGCCTTCCAAATTCATGTATTTTAGCCCTTAATGAAGGGATATACGTTTTTGACAAGCTCTTAAAATAAGAAGGCAAGGTTTTTATATCAAACTCGCCGTTGATTTTTGTATTTGCAATTCCTGATTCAATGGCAAGAACACGATGTCCCTCTTCCATTTGAGTATATAGAAGTATGGAATCGACATAAGTAGAATCCTCTGGCCGTCTAATTTCCAGATTTTGAATCAAAAACATTCCATCTATTGTACTTAGGTTATTCCCTGTAAAGTTTGCATCAAAATCTCCCGATATAGAAAGCGAATCGTCATAAATATTTAATTCTCTCAAATTTATTTTCTCAGCATGGGCAATGAAATCATAACGAAAGATGTCAGCATTCAAGTCTAATTTCCCATTAAAATCTAAGACGATATTTTCGTCATTAATTACAATATCCCCTGCAAACAGCTCGTCCTTGTATTCGCCATCAATCTTAATATTTCGATAACGGTATCCTTTAAACTCTACAAAATCTAGCTTACCATCCAGCTTCTCTTCAAGATTTTCTACCGAAAAACCCTCCCCCACTACATTCACTCTAAAGGATGCCATGCCTAAATCAGGATATTGAAGCAATTGACCTATATGAAATTGTGGCGAAAAAACCTCGCCACTATATTTCCCTTGATCTCTAATATCCAAATTAACATCAGCAATAAGATCCCCCAATTGAGTTTTGAAAATTCCCTGTGCAATAAAATTATTATAAAAACCAGTCACTCTTCCTTGGTAGTCGATCTTCCCTAAACGATCAAAAATTACAGGTAATTCAAAGCTTTTATGCCTGCTTAATTGCGCAATTAAAATGTCCAATTCTTTTCTTGTTGATCTCAATCGCGTCAGTTCCATATCAAATAAAGTCTGCTCGATTTCAGGCAAACCTCTTATGTTCAAATCACCGTTTAGCCACGTTTCTTTCCCAGATCGTATTTCTATATCTTTTCCTGTGATATCACTTACAGTTCCTGAAAGTCTTCCTGTGATAAATACATCAAACTGAGTCACCAAAACTTGAGGAGCAAAATAGGCGAGATCCATTGAGGTAATTCTGGAATTTTTAAAGTCTCCAGTGACTCTAACCTTATTTACAAAATCGCTAAAGTCAGCAAAACTATCGTAATCAAACCTTACATAGTCACTTAGTTGACTATTATTCATTTCAATTCGGAGATTTCTGAACTCCATCATATTCGAATCAATAATTGCAACAGTGCTTAATTTTTTTACATTTAATCCGCTTTTCTCCTTAAATACTAAATCTTGAACATTAGCTTTAAAAAGATAATCTTTAAAGTCAATCTCATTGAGCTTCCCACTCAGGGAACTAAGGTGTACATCGCCGTAATTTATACCACTTTCAACGTGTCTTGCAGCATAATCTCTATACTTCAATTCCATGCCTTTAAACATGATGTCCGACAGAATAAGGTCAAAACCCTTCTTCTCTTTTCCTTTTTCAGTGGATCTAAAATAATTTTGAATAAAAGTGACGTTGGTAGTACTATCTCTATACTTTTTAAGTGAAAAATTACCGTCTTTTAATTTTAGGTCGCTCATGGTAATCCTAGAATTACGGAAAGATCTAAAATCTAATTTTGCAGTAAATTCATCTACATAAAATAAAGTATCTTTGTCTAAATCCTCAACATAAAACTCCTTTAAAACAATAGAAGAAAAAGGTTTAAAATAAATAGATCCAACAGACACAGTTGTATTTAGTTCTTTAGACAAATAATTAGTGGCCTTTTGACTAATATAATTTTGTATGGGCTTAAACTGTAAAGAGAATACCAGTACTGCTAAGAGGAATGCGAAACCTAATAGCGACCATAATAGTATAATGAAAACTTTTTTGATACTTTTGTATTTTAATTAAAAATCAACCATTGGCAACTATATTAGGAATAGAATCTACTTGCGATGAAACGTCAGCTTCAATTTGTATAGATGGAAAAATCTATTCAAATATAATCGCTACTCAAAGCGTACATGAAAAATTTGGCGGTGTAATTCCCGAACTTGCTTCACGTGCACATCAACAAAATATTATTCCTACTGTAGAACAAGCCATTAAAGAAGCAAAAATACATAAAAATGAGATAGATGCTGTAGCTTTTTCGCGCGGACCGGGATTAATGGGCTCTTTATTAGTCGGCATCTCCTTTGCGAAGGCTTTTGCATTAGCAAAAGACCTACCTTTGATTGAGGTAAATCACATGCAAGCCCATATATTAGCGCATTTCATAGAAGACCCGAAACCTCCCTTCCCATTTTTATGCCTTACTGTTTCTGGGGGTCATACGCAAATTGTTAAGGTGAATGACTATTTTGAAATGAAATTAATTGGCCAGACAATTGATGATGCTGCCGGGGAGGCTTTTGATAAGACAGCGAAAATACTTGGCTTGCCATATCCAGGCGGACCGTTAATTGATAAGTATGCGCAGAATGGCAACCCTTACGCTTTTGCATTCCCCGAACCCAAAATAGCAGATTATGACTTTAGTTTTAGTGGCTTAAAGACCTCCATTTTGTACTTCATCCAAAGGAACATCGATAAAGATCCTAACTTTATCAAAAATAATCTAGCGGACATATGTGCATCCGTTCAAACTAGAATAGTTAGTATTTTACTCAATAAGCTCGAAAAAGCCGCTTTAGCAGAAAACATTAACAATATCGCAATTGCAGGAGGGGTTTCGGCTAATTCAGGATTAAGAAACGGAATAAAACAATTAGGCGAAAACCACACATGGAATGTATTTATTCCTAAATTTGAATATTGTACGGACAACGCAGCCATGATAGCTATGGCTGGTTATTATAAATTTCTACAAAATGACTTTGTAGACCAAAACATAACACCCCTTACCCGATGGGCAATTGGTTAACTTTTAAAAATATTAGATAATGCAAGCATCGAGCCTTTTCTTTATACTTATTTGGGCAATCCCACTTTTCGTTCTTCTATTTTGGCTTATGAAACAAGATAAAAAACAACGTAAAGTAGGCTACCTAATTGTTTTCTTGATCTTAGCTTTCGCCTTATATGTTATAATTACAAAATCCCCTTCACATCAAGAGATTTTCCCAAATCAATAAGACTAAACCGTTTTCACGAAACGTTCATCATAGTCTATATCAATGACGTAATTATTGAGTTTTAGAAACTCAAATAATGGTTTAGCCTCTGCCGATACAGGCATATTCTCTGTGGTGATAATTTTATTCTCCTTTCTATTAAGATATGGGTAGGCATAAAGCTTGACATTCTTACTAAACATCCCACTTACATAATCAAGCAGCTTATTTGTATAGTTCTCCTTGAAATTTGAGGAATTAAACACATAGCGTAGGTTAGATATATTTGTTGAAATACCGACATTTTCAGGTTTAAATTGGGCTAAAAACTCGGCTAAAATATTGTGTCTAGTAAAGTTTGATAATATCACATGATTTCCTGTGGCCGCTAAACTTTCCGCACGTTCTGCAAAATACATCAAATCTTCATTACTCAACTCCACCTCTTCGTCCAAAACATTAGACATCAACACTTCAATCATCACTACAATATTTTCGTCCTTGATATTACAGTTACGCTTGAATTCTTCTACTGCCAAATTAAACAAATGAAAATTGGGCGTGGATTTCTGGCGATATTTTGTGCGTAAGATCATGATGTTCTTTTTATAAAGAAAGTCCTTTGCTTGTAAAGCCTGCCCTTCTGGATTAAAAAGGGTAGCACTAGAAAAGCCTTTTGCTATTAAATACAAATTTATTAACCTCTCATTAACCGACTGAAATGCGGGCCCTTTCACTTTTATCAAATCAATTTCCACTGAACCAATAGCAATATTATCAACTAATGACTCAATCATTGTCTTCTCATCGTTGATATACTCATAGGCACCAAAAACTAAATTTACCCCCAAAACGCCCAAAACGGATTGTTGCAAGAGCGCATCAGTATCCAATAACCGGACGTGAAAAATAATTTCATTAGGTTCACTTCCTGGGTGATCTTGAAAGCGGAGTCCTATCCATCCATGAGGTTCATTGGTCTTACTAAAATTAAGCGTGGTAACTGTATTTGCGAATGCAAACAAACTACGTTGAGAATATTTCGGCCCTTTAAGCCTCTCAGTCAGTAAGGAATATTCATGATTTAGCATTTTCTCTAACCGAGACTGAGAAACGTAGCGTTTATTGTCCTCGGGGCCATAAATAGAATCGCTGAATGCCATATCATAAGCCGACATAGTTTTAGCAATGGTGCCGGAAGCGGCGCCGGCAGTAAAAAAATTACGTGCTACTTCTTGCCCGGCCCCTATTTCAGCAAAGGTTCCATATATTTCTGCATTTAGATTAATTCGAAGTGCCTTCCTACGCGTTTCTAATATTTCTCTTGCCATAAATGCAAAAATAAGAAATTAGAATGGATATTTCTTAAATCTAACAAGCACTAGCTCTTAAGCTCTCCTAAGGTCAAAAGAGCATAAAACAATGCGGCACTATGTAAAGCTTGCCCAAATTCGTTTTCTAATAAAAGCTGTTTGACTTCGCTTGGCGACTTCAAAATAACTTCTATCTCCTCTTGTAAATCCAAAATCTGATCCTGAACCTTTTTCCCTCCTCTTGCTAAATAGGTTGTGGTAATATTATTGCTTGTAGCAGGATTAGGGAACAAATCACAAATTTTCTCAAATGAATCAAACAAGTAGCCAGTCTCTTCTAATAATTCTCGCTTTGCAGCGGTTAAAGAGTCTTCTCCTTCATCAATAACCCCTCCGGGAATTTCCAAAACGCTTTCTTGAACGCCATGTCGATATTGTCTAACCAGAACAATATCATTGTCTATAGTTAAAGCGACTATATTAACCCAGTTAGGATATTCCAGAATATAATATTCTGGAACAATATGCCCGTTCGGCATTTTGCAGGAATCTTTCCTTAACACAGCCCATGGGGCTTTAACTAAGTATTCAGAGCTTAGTGTTCTCCAATTTTGTTGCTTCATTCATTTTTACCTTACTACCAATACCTTCATAATAAAAGCCTAGTTCACGGAGTTGATTGCCATTATAAATATTTCTTCCATCCAATATAACATGATTCCGCATAAGGGATTTTACTTCTTGCCAATCAGGAATTCTAAACTCGGGCCACTCCGTTAATAGCATCAAAGCATCGGAATTTTTTAAAGCGATATATCCATCGTCTACATAGGTTATTTCTTGTTTGATGTGCTTTTTAGCTTCCTCAGTAGCAATAGGATCATAGGCGAACACCTCTGCACCTGCTTCGATCAAGGCTTCGACTACATAAATCGAAGGGGCCATTCGCATATCATCTGTTTGGGGCTTAAAAGATAGGCCCCAAATGGCAATCTTCTTCCCCATCAATTCATCATTATATATTCTTTTTAACTTTTTAACCAGAATCAAACGTTGCTCATCATTTATTGCTTCTACAGCTTCAAGTAACCTTAATGGGTGATTATTTTCAACGCCTGTATTAATTAAAGCTTTCACATCTTTCGGAAAGCAAGAACCGCCATAACCAGTCCCAGCGTATAAAAATTTAGAGCCGATGCGAGGATCTGCGCCAATCCCTTGCCTTACTTGACTAATATCAGCTCCAATGATTTCACAAAGATTGGCAATATCATTCATGAAACTTATACGAGTTGCCAACATAGCATTTGCCGCATATTTTGTCATCTCGGCAGAGGCGATATCCATAAAAATAATACTATGCCCATTTAATTGAAAGGGATGATAAAGCTTCTCTAAAAGTTCTTTAGCTCTCTTACTCTCTGTCCCTATGACAATGCGGTCTGGACGAAGAAAATCTTGAACGGCAACCCCCTCTTTTAAAAACTCAGGGTTTGAAGCAACATCAAACGATACTTTATCTATTCTTTTCTTCATCGCTGCTTGTATCGCCGCTTTCACTTTAATAGAGGAACCAACTGGTACTGTGCTTTTGGTAACGACTACAGCATAGTGTTGAAGATATGTACCTATTTCAGAGGCCACATTTAAAACATAACTTAAATCTGCGCTACCATCTTCCCCTTGAGGCGTTCCAACGGCAATAAAAATAACGTCTGCACCAACTATATTATCTTTTAATGAAGTACTAAACTGTAGCCTTTCTTTTTCAATGTTCCTATTAACTAGTTCCTCCAAACCCACTTCATAAATAGGAATAACACCTTTTTTTAATCTTGAGATTTTATTTTCATCAATGTCGATGCAAACTACCTCTATTCCTACGTCTGATAAACATGCACCTGTTACTAAGCCCACGTACCCAGTACCTACAACTAATATTTTCATATGAATAAATTATTAATGAGTGTCCGTTTAATTATTTGTGTTTATGATATTGCTATATTATTTGTTTTCAAGTGAGTATGTAGTCTAAGAATTCACACTCTATTAATTAATTATTAACTTCTTTTATCTTTTCGAATATCTATCAAACATCTTTCTAAACTATCTTGCCAATGAGGAATCTCCAAACCAAATACTTTTTTTATTTTAGTTTTATCCATTACTGAAAAAGCCGGCCGAATCGCTTTTGTAGGAAATTGAACAGATGAAATTGGCGATAACTTAACTTTTAAATTCGAAAACTTAAAAACACCATGTGCAAAATCGAACCAAGAAGCTACCCCCTCATTGCTATAATGGTAAATTCCATAATCTGCCACATTTGACCCTACAATATTCAAAATGGCTTCTGCAAGATCCATTGCGTATGTAGGCGTCCCAATTTGATCAGCGACGACACCTAAACTTTCTCTCTCTTTTCCCAATCGGAGCATGGTCTTAACAAAATTATGCCCATAGCTAGAATATAGCCAACTCGTCCGTAGGATAATATACTTCTCCATCTTTCCCATGATTTCTTTTTCTCCATCAAGCTTTGTCCGCCCATAGACACTTAATGGATTTGTATTATCCGCTTCATTTAAAGGTAACGCCTTACTGCCTTCAAAAACGAAATCGGTAGAAATATGAATCAATAATGAATTGTACCTTTTACACGCTTCAGCGATCAAGCCAGCAGATTCTGTATTTATCATCTTGGCCTTTACCTCCTCATCCTCAGCCTGATCAACCATTGTATACGCTGCACAATTAATAACAACATGGGGCTGATAACGTTGAAAGGCAGCGTCGATCATTAGAGTTTGAGTAATATCGACGTCTTTGGAAGTTAAGAACTCTATACGAAACTGAGTAGAATTCGCCGTAGATGCCTTTATACATTGTGCCAATTGGCTGCCTCCGCCTAATACAATTACCGTTTTCATATTGATGCCTGGCTAAATAAGGGAAGACTTAAATCTTTTTCGGTTAATATCCGAGCAGACTGAGGTAATTTCCAATCGATGGATAAAAATGGATCTGCATAATTTACTCCTCTCTCGGAGGATTTATAATAATAGTTATCACATTTATAAAAAAACACAGCTTCCTTGCTTAACACGGAGAAGCCATGAAAAAAGCCCCTAGGAATAAAGAGTTGCAGTTTATTCTCGGCACTCAGTTGAATTGAAAAATGTTTACCATAAGTAGCACTTTCTGGTCTTGCATCTACAACAACATCTAAAACTTCACCAAGTAGAACTCTAACTAGCTTTGCTTGAGCATGCTCATCAGCCTGGGCATGCAGACCACGTATTACCCCATAGGTTGAAAATGATTGGTTATCTTGCACAAAGTTGATATCTAAATTTGTTATGTCAGAAAAACTCTTCTGATTAAAACTTTCAAAAAAATAACCTCTTGCATCTTCTATTATTCGAGGTTTAAGTACAAAGCAATCAAGAAATGGACTTTCAATAATCTCCATGATTCAATTTAAGTGGTTATCATTTAATTTATTAACCAACAAAGCTACTTCTTTGGCTTCAACAACATCATGAACACGAAGTATATTTGCACCTTTCGTTAATAATATTGTATTCAAAACAGTGGTTCCATTTAAAGCCTGGGCAGGGCTTAAGTCCAACGCCTTATAAATCATCGACTTTCTAGAAAGAGCCCCTAATAATGGCAATCCAAAAGCTAAAAACTCATCAAAACGCTTCAACAGTTCATAATTTTGTTTAATCGTCTTTGAAAATCCAAATCCTGGATCCAATATAATATCTTTTACTCCATGTTCTCTTAACTTCTCAATCCGGTCAATAAAATATGTAAATATATCCCCTACTAAATCCCCATAATCCGTCAATGATTGCATAGTCTCTGGCTCTCCTCGCATATGCATAAGGATATAAGGAACTTTTAACATGCCTGCAGTTTCAAACATCTTAGGATCTAAACTGCCCCCCGAAATATCATTAATTATACTTGCTCCAGCTTCAATTGATTCCTTAGCCACCACAGAACGAAATGTATCTACTGATAAAACCACATCCGGATAAATCTCTACCACTTTTTCAATGAAAGGAATCAAACGCTCCAATTCCTCTTTTTCGGAAATCTCAACCGCTCCAGGACGAGAGGAATAGGCTCCTATATCAAGAATCGTAGCCCCTTCATTTAAAAGTATACGCGCTCTTTCTAATGCCTTTTCACAAGAGTTATAATTTCCACCATCAAAAAATGAATCAGGAGTCAAGTTAATAATCCCCATAATCTGAGGAAAACTCAGATCTAATATCCTGTTTTTTACATTAATCTTTGTATTTTGAGTGCTTTTATTCATAATTATTTTACAGTATGCGCAAAATTAGGGATATTCAGCTAATTTTGCACGATAACTGAAAATCCATCGCCTTTTTAATTTTTACAGCGAACATGAAGAAAAGTACAATTCCTTATATTTTATTATGGATAGCTCGCATACTAACTGGTGTATTATTTGTTTTTTCAGGATTAATCAAAGCCAATGACCCATTAGGATTCTCGTATAAATTAGAGGAATACTTTCAAGTATTCTCAATCGAATTTCTAAATGAATATTCGGTCGTCATCGCTGTTTTATTATGCAGCCTAGAAATCATTTTGGGATCGTTGCTTCTTTTAGGGATTTGGAAAAACAAAGTTATGGCGGGACTGCTAGCACTAATTGTTTTTTTCACTTTCCTAACCTTCTATTCTGCCTTTTTCGAGGTAGTAACTTCATGCGGATGTTTTGGAGATGCGATTCCTTTAAGTCCATGGCAATCCTTCATAAAAGATGTAATTCTTTTAGCTCTGATTATCTTCTTATTTATTCAACGGAAATTAATATACCCTGTAGTTGAAGATCTTTATACAAAAAATATCGTAACCGCAGGAATTGCAATTATATCGATAGGGATTGGCGTTTATACTTATAACTTTTTGCCAATTCTCGACTTTCTACCTTATAAAAAAGGGAACAACCTTCCAGAGTTAATGCATATTCCGCAAGGCGCAACTTTAGATGAATATGAAACTCGCTACACATTAAAAAATAAGGTCACTCATGAAGTAAGAGAGATGTCCGACAAAGAATACCTCAAAACGGAAATATGGAGGGATGAGGATTGGGAAATTATCGGCGAACCAAAAACAACGTTACTAAAAAAAGGATATCAAGCACCAATAAGTGATTTAATAATAAACGATGCAAATGGTATAGACAATACCGATATTATCATCGAAAACCCTCAGTACAATTTGATTATTGTTGCCTACGATCTGAACCAATCAAGTTCAAATGCGCTGATAAAATTAGATCATTTAGCCAAAGAAGCGGAAGAACAATTCAAAGTCCGAAGTGTTATTCTTACTTCAAGTTCAAGCCAACTTGCAGAATTAACAAGTCAAGACTTGCACCTCAGCACTGAATTTTTCTATGCGGATGCTATCCCGCTTAAAAGCATGATACGCTCAAACCCGGGATTAATGCTCATGAGAAATGGCTATGTGATCGACAAATGGTCGTATCACTTGATACCTTCATTCGAAAGGCTATCAAAAATGTATTTTGATTAAATGAATACTTAAACACAAATTCATCATAAAATATGAATAAAGATCAAAATCTTATTTTCCTAATTGGATTTATGGGATGTGGAAAGTCAACACTTGGGAAAAAAGTAGCTACAAAAACAGGGTATTCTTTTATTGATCTGGACGACCTAATCGTTCAAGAAATAAACATGAGTATTAGTGAATATTTTGGAGCATTCGGAGAGCAAGCCTTTAGAAAAATCGAAAGGGACCAGCTGCATAAACTGAGTTGTCTCAAAAACACAATTATCGCAACAGGTGGAGGTGCCCCTTGCTATATGGACAATATGGACTGGATGAACGAGCATGGAAAAACGGTATACATGAAACTACCTCCTAAAGCTTTGCTCTCTCGTCTATCCCAGAAAGAAGTCGAAAGCCGTCCGCTGTTAAAAGGAAAAACAACTGAAGAACTGTTGGAATTTATACAGTCAAAGCTCGAAGAAAGAGAGCCTTTTTATAATCGTGCAAAAATTATTTTTGATGCATTACAATCCAACACGAAAGACCTGATCAAGCAAATCGTTTTATAAAAAAACGATCGAAACAATGACCTCTTGTCCTGCTTTTTCGTTTAGCCGTTTTATTATTTGGCCTTGCATCATTAACAATTCATTTTTAATGACCGAAGATTCAATCCGTAAAAACAGCTTACTATCACTAATATAAAGTTGTTTAGTACGATTAGAAATAGCCGTACCCATCAATTCTGGCCAAGCGGCTATCAAGGAAGTCTCATCAAACTTTTTTCTCAAGCGATAAGAATCCAAAAGATCATTGATCGCTTCCTTAATGGTTTTATCGTTATTCCTGCTCATTAAACTCTTTATTATTCAAAATCCTTCCAGCTTCAACTTCAAAAACACGAATCTCACAATCAATCTCATCAAAGATACTTTTAATTTTCTCCGCATTCGTGTGAGTGATAAACAACTGCCCAAAATCATCTTGAGAAACCATTTTCATCAGCATCGTTATCCGCTTATCATCTAACTTATCAAAGATATCATCCAATAACAACATCGGCTTAAAACCTTTCTTGTTTTGCAAATACCGATACTGCGCTAATTTCAACGCGATTAGAAAAGACTTTTGCTGCCCCTGTGACCCAAATTTTTTCAATGGCATTCCGTTAACGCTAAACTGCAAGTCATCACGGTGGATACCTGTTGTGGTGCGCTCCAAAATAGTATCACGTTCTAAAGACTGCTCAAGTAAATTCTCAAAAGAAGAATGCTGTAATTGCGATTCATAAACCAATTCAACAGGTTCCAGACTTTGAGTCAAATAGGCGTAAAGCTCATTGAAGATAGGCAGGAAGGCATTCATAAACACTTGCCTTTGCTCAAAAATGACTTTCCCAGAACGAATCAACTGTTCATTCAATACCTCTAATAATTGCGGATCAGAACTTCGATGGAGTGCTTGTTGCTTAAGAAAGCTATTCCGATTTTGAAGATGTTTATTATAACCAATCAGTTCATCCAAATATTTATTGTCGGTTTGTGAAATGACGTTGTCAATGAATCTTCTCCTTTCCTCGCTCCCCTCGGTAATGATAATCGAATCGCTGGGAGAAATCATGACCAAAGGGAAATGGCCAATATGATCCGCTAGGCGGGGATACTCCTTTTTATTTCGCTTAAATTGCTTTTTCTGATTTCTCTTTACGCTACAGGTGATCGATTCTTCTATTTCATTTTTCTCAAAAGCTCCCTGCACCATAAACCAGTCAATTCCTTTCCTAATTTGCTGCGAATCAACAGGATTAAAATAGCTTTTACATAAAGAAAGGTAATGAATGGCATCCAATAAATTGGTCTTACCTGCACCGTTATCTCCAGTTAATGCATTAACACCCGGTAAAAAAGAAATGCTTTCTTCCTCATAATTTTTAAAATTGAATACCGATAATTGCTTTAACCACATAAATACAAAGATACGGTAAAAATTAAACCATTCTGTGAATAAGATGACATGCATGGCCATCAGAATTCGGCTATCAGCCATAAGCCCCTTTCGTTCGCCATAGTTAATTTGTTAGATCGGTGTGAGCCATGTTTACAACTGATCATTTTACTAAAAAGATGAAAAAAAATTAGAAACCCCTATCTATCTGGTTAATAAAGGGAAATAAGTGAAATAATCCCTAAATAAATCATTAAAATTACAAATCCCCTTGTTTCTATGCAGTAAAAATGTATTTTTGCGATCCGATTTTATATAAAGAAATGTCAAAATTGCAAAAAAATAAACAACAAGCGGCTCCTTCAGTAATTGAAGGAGGGAACAAATTCATTAAAGAGAACCAAACCAGCCTAACATTTATAGCTGGCGGGATTGTTGTACTGCTCCTCTTGTTTTTCGGTTACCAACGCTTTTACTTAGCTCCTAGAGCAGAAAAAGCAACAAATGAAATGTTCAAAGCTGAGCAATATGCAGCCATTGACTCTTTAGAAAGAGCCATTTCTGGAGATGGATCTTATCCTGGGTTTGAAGCAATTGCTGAAGAATATTCAAATACAAAATCAGCAAATATTGCTAATGCATACCTTGGGGGGCTGTACCTACGTGAAGGTAAATTTCAAGAAGCAGTAAATGCCTTAGAAAAATACAGTAAAACAGGAAGTCCGGTTCTTGATCCTTTAATCACTGGCCTACTAGGTGATGCTTATTCAGAACTAAAAGACTATAAGAAAGCAGCAAGTCAATATTCTAAAGCCTCAGAACAGAATTTAAACGATTTCACTTCTCCTTTGTTTTTGAAAAAACTAGGACTTGTAAATGAAGCACAAAACGACTTACAGGCAGCTTTAAATGCTTATAAAAGAATAAAAACACATTATCCAAACAGCTTTGAAGCTTCCCAGGTAGACGCCTATATCGCTCGTGTGGAAGCGCAATTATAATTTCAATATGGCCACTCAGTTAAAAAGTTTATCGGATTTTTCTCACTTAAAAGTAGCATCTGCAGAAAACTTCACCTTTGGAATTGTAGTCGCACAGTGGAATGCTGTGGTAACAGAAGCATTGTTAAAAGGAGCGTACCATAGCTTGATTGAAAAAGGGGCAACAGAAGATAATATCACTATTATTGAAGTACCCGGAAGCTTTGAATTGACTTCAGGAGCAGATCTGCTCCTCCAAAACAAATCAGTCGATGCAGTAATCTGTTTAGGATGTGTCATTCAAGGTGAAACTCGGCATTTTGACTTCATTTGCGACGCCGTTGCCAATGGTGTAACCAACGTGTCTATCAAACATAACAAACCTGTTATCTTTGGTGTATTGACCACTGATAACCAGCAACAAGCCGAAGATCGAGCTGGAGGAAAACATGGCAATAAAGGAGAGGAAGCCGCGATCACAGCTATCCAAATGGCAAATATCCAAATGCAATTAAAAAAGTAATTCCAGCTTCTGCTCCAATTTAGCTTTAAAACCAATAAAATGAACTGGATTGAACTCACTTCGGAAGCACAACTTTCCGAAATTCAAAACAATAAAGAACCAAGCATTATCTTTAAACATAGTACTCGTTGTCCAGTCAGTAGAATAGTAAAAAATAATTTTATTCTTGAATCTGTCTTACTGCCCGACAACGTAAAGACCTATCACTTAGATTTAATAAAATTCCGGGAGGTATCCAATCTAATTGCACAGAAATGGGCTGTCAGGCATGAATCTCCACAAGCTCTGTTAATCCAAGACAATAAATGTGAATACGATGCTTCTCACAATGAAATTCATGTTGCGGACATCGTAACTCACATAAAAGAATAGATCCTACCAATTAAACTTTAGCTCCTTTTCCATATCAGGATGCAAGCTCTCTATGACTGGGCAAGTTTTCGCCGCCTTCTCCAGAATTAAGCGCTCTTTATCTGTATAAGATTGTCCTTTAGGAAAATCGATAACTATTTCAACACGAGATACTCTTCGAGGATTAGATGACATGATCTTTACTGTCTCTGCTTTTATACCATTCAAATCAATATTATGTTCCCTTGCCGCTATCCCCATAATGGTGAACATGCAGCTTGTTAGGGCAGTAACCAATAAATCGGAAGGTGAAAATGCCTCCCCTTTTCCTTGATTATCTGCCGGCGCATCGGTAACCATCGCATTGCCAGATTTCACATGTGTGGCCCTGGTTCTTAACTCTCCTAAGTACTCTGTTTTGATTGTTGTCATAATTATAATAATCGTGTAAAGATATTTCTATTTGTCTAGAACTTGCTAATCGCTGTCTAATTTACAATTTTATCTTTACTTTTGTAATATGATTGAATTACCTGTTGTCCCTGCCAACCAGTTCCAGCGTAAACCAGATTGGTTGCGTGTGAAATTACCTGTGGGTAAAGAATACAAGCATGTAAGAAGTTTAGTTGATACCCATAAACTTCATACGATATGTGAAAGTGGAAACTGTCCCAATATGGGCGAGTGTTGGGGAGCAGGCACAGCAACCTTTATGATTTTAGGCAACATCTGCACACGTTCCTGCTCGTTTTGCGCCGTTGCAACAGGAAGACCGTTAGCAGTGGATTTAGACGAACCAAATCGTGTTGCAGAATCTGTAAGACTTATGGAAGTTAAACATTGCGTCATCACTTCCGTAGATCGTGATGACTTAAAAGATGGCGGTTCCACAATATGGGCAGAAACTGTAAATGCGATTCGCAGAGAAAGTCCAGGTACAACCTTAGAAACTTTGATACCAGACTTTAAAGGACAATGGGAAAATTTAGATCGTGTAATAGCAGTCCGTCCTGAGGTGGTATCCCACAATTTAGAAACTGTTCGTAGACTTACACGTGAAGTACGTATCCAAGCGAAATACGACCGCAGCTTAGAATGCCTCCGTCGCATTTCAGAAGCAGGGTTAAGAACAAAATCAGGCATAATGTTAGGTTTTGGTGAAACGGAAGAGGATGTCATTGAAGCAATGAATGATTTATATAATGTGGGAGTGCATGTCCTTACCTTAGGGCAATACTTGCAACCTACAAAAGCGCATCATCCGGTTATTGAATGGATCACTCCAGAGCAATTCAAACGTTATCAGGAAATCGGCCTTGAAATAGGTTTTAAATATGTTGAAAGCGGCCCGTTAGTCCGTTCTTCATACCATGCCGAAAAACATTTATTTGATATGCAGTAGGATTGGGGTGCGAGATGCGGGTGGGCGAGGTGACTTGGCGAGCAGGAGAACTGGTGACAACACCGTCATTGCGAGGCACGAAGCAATCTATACAACAAACATAAACTAGCGAAAGATCGCTTCGCAAGATCGCATAGGCGATATTACTGACTAACTAAGCAGCTTAATAAAAAACTGATGGCTAAAAGCTGATAGCTGATAACTATTTATAAATAATCCAAACTCACTAGCTTCTCCTCAACCTGCAAGGACACCTGTTTCCCAAAAATCAAAGCCATATTATCATCAATATGTCCAGCAGGGAAACCGGTTGCTACCGGATAGCCGTATTCCTTTACCAAGTCGAATATGATCTCCTCGACAGAAAAGCCAAATCGAGGTTCATTGTCTTTCATAGAAGTAAATCCGCCGATTATTAGGCCTTTTAAGTCCTTTAATTTACCTGCGCGCTTCAACATCCTCATCATACGGTCAACCGCATAATAATACTCTCCGACATCTTCGATAAAAAGTATCTTTCCACTATAATCTACTTCTGAAACAGAACCGGCTAAACTAGCTAATAAGGCCAAATTACCTCCTACCAAGATCCCTTGGGCTTTACCATCGATGTTCTCATTTTCACTTTCATATGAATAGGATATCGCTTCGCCAAAGAGTGCCTTCCTTAAGGTTTCCAGGGGAGTCTTTTGTGGCGTCGGGAATTGTTAAGGGCATTTGTCCATGAATCGTCGAGATCCCAAATAAGGAATGTATATGACAATGCAAAACTGTGATATCGCTAAAACCAACAATCCATTTTGGATTTTTCTCAAAAGATGAAAAATCTAACAGATCTATGATACGTACTGACCCGTACCCTCCTCTAGCAGCAATGATAGCTTTTACGGAACTGTCATTCAGCATCTTTTGAATATCATTGGCCCTCAATTTGTCCTCTCCAGAGAATTGATGAAAAGAAGAATGAACCGTCTCACCCAGTAATACTTCTAAACCCCAAGATTTAAGTAAATTTACCGCATCGTCTAAGCCGTTCGGAATACTACTGGCAGGTGCAACAATCCCTATTTTATCACCTTTCTTTAAAAACTGTGGAACTTTAATCATAATTGCTAATTACCAAACCCAAAATTGACTTATATTTGTATAAAAAACACGAATCTTGTAACTTATTCTTCTTAATTTGCAATTTAATACCTTTTAAAGCATTTCAAAGCATTGGAACCTCAAAAAACTAAAAAATTTACAATCACGTCAGCCCTTCCCTATGCCAATGGGCCATTACATATCGGTCATTTAGCGGGCGCATACATACCTGGAGACATCTTCGCACGTTTTCAACGCCTTAAAAAAAATGACGTCTTATATGTTTGTGGATCAGACGAGCATGGTGCTGCAATAACTATAAAAGCAAAAAAAGAAGGTACAACTCCAAAAGAGATTATAGATAAGTACCATTATAAAATAAAAGATAGTTTTGAAAAACTTGGAATGTCCTTCGACATATACCATCGGACCTCCGAACAGATTCACCACCAATTATCACAAGAGTTTTTTCTCAATCTTTACAATAAGGGTGAATTTATCGAAAAAACATCAGAACAATATTACGACGAAGAATACCACCAATTTTTAGCAGACCGCTATGTCACCGGAACTTGCCCAAACTGCCGTAGTGAAAACGCATATGGCGACCAGTGTGAAAAGTGTGGATCTTCATTGAATCCAACCGACTTAATTAATCCGATCTCCACCTTGAGTGGGAAGACACCCGTTTTAAGAGAAACAACCCATTGGTATTTACCATTGGATAAATACCAATACTGGCTAGAGAAATGGCTTTTAGAAGGCAAAAAAGACATCCTAAAGTCCAATGTGTATGGACAATGCAGTTCTTGGTTAAAATCGGGATTACAAGCCCGCTCGATGACAAGAGATTTAGACTGGGGAGTAGATGTTCCATTAAAAGAAGCAAAAGGAAAAAAACTATACGTATGGCTTGATGCGCCAATAGGCTATATTTCCGCAAGTAAGCAATGGGCGCTCGACACCGGAAATGACTGGGAAAAATATTGGAAAACACAAGAAGACCCTTCCGAGGATTCCCATTTAATCCATTTCATAGGGAAAGACAATATTGTGTTTCATTGCATTACCTTCCCAACTATATTGCATATACATGGAGGCTATATATTGCCAGATAACGTTCCGGCCAACGAATTTTTAAACCTTGAAGGCGATAAGCTATCAACCTCAAGAAACCATGCCGTATGGCTCCATGAATATCTAGAAGAACTTCCGGAAAAGCAAGATGAGCTGCGCTATGTCATCAATTCTATTTTACCCGAGACTTCGGATAGTGAATTTACATGGAAAGACTATCAAGCCCGTGTGAACAATGAATTGGTCGCCATCTTTGGCAACTTCATTAACCGCGTCATGGTTCTTTCCCATAAATATTTTGATGGAAAAGTGATGGAGGGCTCTCCACTTGCAGAGAACGATCAACTCATTCTTGAGGAACTCACGTTATTTCCGGAGAGAATTGAGAAATCCATTAATACCTATCGCTTTAGAGAAGCCCTAGCCCATTTCATGAATGTTGCGCGCTTAGGAAACAAATACTTAGCAGACGAGGAGCCTTGGAAAACAATAAAAACCGATGAAGAACGTGTAAAAACCGTTTTGAATGTCGGCCTTCAAATTGCTTCCCATCTGGCTATCTTATCGCAGCCCTTCCTGCCTTTCACTGCAGAATCGTTATTTACAATGCTTAAGTTAGAAATTAAAGATTGGGATACCGCTGAAAATAAAATCCTTTTATTTCCAGGCCACCAATTAGGGGAAGCAAAACTTCTATTTGAGAAAATTACTGATGAGCAGGTGCAATTTCAATTAGATAAACTGGAAAAAGCAAGTCTTGAAAATGCAAAAAAAGAAAGCCTGACCATCCCAGCAAAAAGCAATATTACTTTTGACGATTTTAATGCGATAGACATTCGGACAGGAAAAATTATTGCAGCAGAGAAAGTGCCTAAAACTAAGAAATTATTAAAACTAACAATTGATACAGGATTGGATCAACGAACGGTTGTTTCTGGTATTGCAGAGTTTTATAATCCGGAAGCAATTATCGGCAAGCAAGTATCTATTTTAATTAACCTTGAACCGCGAACGATTAAAGGAATCCAATCTCAAGGAATGATTTTAATGGCTGAAGACAGCAATGGGAAATTGTGTTTTGTAGCACCCAACGATGATATGCTAAAGGGAAGTGTGATAAGATAAATTAAACTGTTTGTACAGATTTGTTTTGAAAACAAGCCTGTACAAACAACCATATTGGGTAAGTATACAAAACATTATAGAAATTAATATGTTTCTATAATGTTCTTTACGATAACCTATACCGTCATTATATCCTTTTCTTTCGCTTCTGTTAATTGATCAATTTTAACAATAAAGCTATCGGTAAGTTTCTGAACATCTCCTTCTGCAACTTTGATTGCATCTTCGGAGAGGCCATCATTTTTTAATCTTTTAATTTTATCATTGGCGTCTTTACGCAGATTTCTAATAGCAACTTTTCCTTTTTCACCTTCATCTTTTACTCTTTTTACTAATTCTTTACGGCGTTCTTCCGTTAAAGGCGGAATGGCTAGGCGAATCATGTTTCCGTCATTTTGTGGATTTAATCCAATATTTGAGTCGATGATTGCTTTCTCTATAGCTCCTAAAATTCCTTTTTCCCACGGCTGTACAATTAACGTTCTCGCATCGGGGGTATTTATTGTTCCAACTTGAGCTAAGGGAGTAGCGGTTCCATAATAATCTACATAAATTCCATCCAGCATAGAAGGCATGGCTTTTCCTGCGCGGATTTTTGTTAATTCATTCCCCGCATGAGAAACAGCTCTTTCCATGTTTTCACTCGTTTCTTCAAGTTGCAATTTTACAAGGTCATTCATTCCAGTATCAATTTTATTTAATTGTCAAAATTTAATTATTGGGTCACTAAAGTACCGATTCGCTCACCTTTCACTAATTTATGAAAATTGCCCGCTTTATTCATATCAAACACGATAATTGGCAATTTATTTTCTTGGCATAGGGTAAATGCGGTCATATCCATCACATTCAACCCTTTATCATATACATCTTGAAAACTCACTTCATCGAAGCGTACCGCATTTTCGTCTTTTAAAGGATCTGCAGAATAAATGCCATCGACCCGGGTACCTTTCAATACCACATCTGCATTTATCTCGATAGCGCGAAGAGACGCGGCGGTATCCGTTGTGAAATAAGGACTACCTATGCCGGCCCCAAAAATAACCACTCTTCCTTTTTCAAGATGGCGGACGGCACGTCTACGAATAAATGGCTCACAAATCTGCTCCATCTTAATGGCCGTAAGTAAACGGGTTTTAATATCAACCTTTTCAAGTGCATCTTGGAGTGCCATACTGTTGATTACAGTGGCAAGCATTCCCATATAATCTGCTTGTACACGATCCATTCCAGCTTTTTCTGCACTTAGTCCCCTGTAGATATTCCCTCCACCAATCACAATTGCAATTTCAATCCCTTGTTCGTGCACTGATTTTATATCTCGTGCGTATTGCGCTACCCGATCAATATCAATACCATAACTCTGCTCACCCATTAAAGCTTCACCACTAAGTTTAAGAAGAATGCGTTTGTATTTCATAATTTTTTTTCTGAATCTGAAGAAAATAGTTCACTTCTGCCGTCAAAGATAAATCATTTTTTTTAATCGGGGTTTTTCATTGAAATAATTTGTTTTTTGATGGCAATGAAGCTATCATGAGTGGTTAATTTTTCACGAATTGTTTGTTTTGTTGTGTTCAAGAGATCGCTTCGCTAAGTTCATTGCCGGTTGTGAGTTATGCGAGCTCATGATGGTTTCATTGAAATAATTATTAATGAGTGTTGATTTCCTTTTGCATTAATGAGCTCGTTACACTCGGTTTGTTGTTTGATGGCAATGAAGCTATCATGAGCAAAATATTCATCTCGGTTTATTAGTTTAAGTGTACTCATGATGGTTTCATCAGAATAAATTGTTTTTATTAATTAGTGTTTATAATTATTTTGCATTAATGAGCTCGTTTCACTCGGTTTAAAGTTGATGAAGCTATAATGAGTGGTTGATTTTCGAAAGACTATATGCAAAACCCCAAAGAATCAACTTCTTTACAACTTTTTTCATTTAAGGACTAAAAAAATGCTTAATTTGCATAAAACTACGAAACTATACTTATATAAATACAATCCTAACATTTTTTACTACTCTGATTAAACTAACCTTAATTATCATTTATTCACTAATACTCAAAGATTCATGAAAAAAATTTTCCTTTTTTCGGCTTTATGCTTTGGCTTAACAGCTGCGGTTCCCTTCTCAAGTGGAGCTCAACACGCGCCGAAAAAACCTAATCTTAGCTCTGAAAATGCTAAAAGCGACACGAGCAAAAAATCCACTAAAAAAGAACCTAAGAAGTTTACAGACTTTATAAAAGACGATGTAAAGAAAGACCAAGGGCTGTTTACTGTCTATTTTCAAGAAGATAAGTATTTTTTTGAAATTGCCGACAGCGTCTTCAATAGAGATATATTAGTTGTCAATCGGATTTCTCGTTCCGGTGCAGATCTTCGTACAGGCATGGCGGGTTACGGAGGCGATCAAATAAACGAAAACGTTATCCGCTTTGAAAAAGGGCCGAATAATAATATTTTCTTAAAAAATATCTCTTTCTCAGAACGTTCAAAAGATAGCACCCAAGCAATGTTCCAGTCGGTAATGAACTCAAACATTCAACCGATTGCCGCTGCTTTTGACGTGATTGCCTATGGAGAGAATGACCACAACCTGATCATTGACATGACCTCCTTCATCAATGATGACAATGATATTTTCTTTTTCAGTCCCCGTTATAAAACCACTTTACGTTTAGGGGCTATCAAAAAAGATATGTCTTATATCGACAAGGTCAGCTCTTATCCTCAGAACACAGAAATTAGAACCGTTAAAACATATGGAAGGACTGCTCCTCAAGGTGTAAGTGGCCCGGCTGCTATTGCTGCGGCAGGAGGCACCGCAACTCTGGAACTCAACACATCCATGGTAATTTTACCTAAAGTGCCTATGCAGGGACGGCAATTCGATCCACGGGTTGGTTATTTCACCGTAAGGTATACGGATTTTGATGCCAATCCACAGGGAGTAAAAAGTAATGCTTTAATTACTCGTTGGCGCCTTGAGCCTAAGGATGAAGACATGGAAAAATATAAAAGAGGAGAATTGGTAGAGCCTAAAAAGCCGATTGTGTTTTATATTGATCCTGCAACTCCTGAGAAATGGGTAGATTATTTGATTGCAGGTGTGAATGACTGGCAGTCTGCCTTTGAAGATGCCGGTTTTAAAAATGCGATATTTGCAAAGCGAGCGCCCAGCGTTGAAGAAGATCCGGAATGGTCTTTAGAAGATGCACGTTATTCGGCGATCGTTTATAAGCCATCGCCTATACCTAATGCTAGTGGACCTCATGTCAATGATCCACGTTCAGGGGAGATCTTAGAAAGCCATATTAATTGGTACCATAGTGTGATGACATTATTGCGCAACTGGTATTTCGTCCAGGCTTCTCCAAATGATGAACGTGCTAGAAAAATGGAATTTGACGACGAGTTGATGGGTGAATTAATTCGCTTTGTATCTTCTCATGAAGTGGGCCATACACTTGGCTTACGTCATAATTTTGGTGCTAGTTCATCCTATCCTGTAGAGAAGCTAAGGGATGCGAAATGGGTAAAGGAACATGGAGTTGCCGCATCGATCATGGATTATGCTCGATTTAATTATATCGCCCAACCTGGCGATGGAATTACGGGCGCCGACTTATATCCCCGCATCAACTACTATGATAAATGGGCTATTGAATGGGGTTATAAACTGATCCCCGATGCTAAATCTGAAGAAGCTGAAAAGCCTACGCTTAACCAATGGATTTTAGCCAAAGCTGATGATCCCAAATTTTGGTTTGGAACGGAATCCAATCCTGATGATCCGCGTTCACAAAATGAAGATTTAGGGGATGATTCTATGCTTGCTAGCCATTATGGAATTTTAAACCTTCAAAGAATTGTTCCTAATTTAAAGACATGGACCTTCACAGCTAATGAGAGTTATGACGGTTTAAAAGAGCTTTATGGTGAAGTGGTTACCCAATTCAATCGCTATGCTGGGCACGTTGCAAAAAACATTGCCGGTATTTATGAGACGCCAAAAACCGTGGAACAACAGGGTGATGTATATGAATTAGTACCTGCCAAAAAACAACAGAGGGCAATCGACTTTTTAAATAAAGAGGTTTTTACCACTCCTGAATGGTTGATCAATTATGACATCAGCAATAAGATCGGTGAAGATCCAGTAACCAGAATAGGGGCTGTCCAAAATAACGTAATTGGTCGCTTATTATCTGCTAGAACAATCGATAAACTTATTAAAGCGGAAGTTCAGGATAAAAAAGCTTTTGGAGTAAATGATTTATTTGAAGGCTTGGATAAAGGAATCTGGGATCGATTAAGCACAGAAAGCGATGTCTACAAACGTAATCTCCAGAAACAATATGTATCAAACCTAATCCAGTTGCTATCGCCTCCTAAAGAAACGCGAACCGCTTTTGGACAAGTGAATGTGGATCCAACACAATCCGACATCTCCAGTATCGCAAGAGCTGAATTGGACAAGTTACAACAAAAGATCCGCAACAACAGTAAGGGTCAGGCCCGTAGTTTGACAGATTATCACTTGAAAGACTTAGATCAACGAATTAATAGGGCCCTGTATCCGGAAGGATAATTAGGCATTAGATGTGAGGTATTAGGGTTAGGTATCAAGCAATAGGCTAAAGCCTATTCCCTGATACCTAACATCTAATTTATGCTAACTTATTTTTCACTAAGTATTCTGCAATTTGAACAGCATTTGTCGCAGCACCCTTTCTTAAATTATCTGCCACGATCCATAAATTAACTGTATTTTCTTGAGACTCATCTCTACGAATCCTTCCCACCAAGACCTCATCTTTATTGTGGGCATCTTTAGGCATTGGGTATTTTAAGTTGGCTGGATCATCCACAACAATCACCCCTTCTTGAATTCCCAAAAGTTCTCTAAGTTCATTTACATCAAAATCATTCTCAAACTCGATGTTAACAGACTCGGAATGTCCTCCAATAACGGGGATCCTTACCGTAGTAGCGGTAACCTGAACATTTTGGTCTCCCAAAATCTTTTTGGTTTCATCTATCATCTTCATTTCCTCTTTAGTGTACCCATTGTCCATAAAGACATCGATATGAGGAATCACGTTTAAATCAATATTGTAGGGATAAGCTTTTTCGCCGTCGATACCTGCACGTTCATCGTTCATCTGCTTTACCGCTTTCACACCCGTACCAGTGACGGATTGGTAAGTGGAAACTACTACGCGTTTAATTTTGTATTTATCATGAAGGGGCTTCAAAATAACCACCATTTGAGTGGTGGAGCAGTTTGGATTAGCGATTATCTTATCCTCTTTTGACAAAACCGAAGCATTTACTTCAGGTACAATTAATTTCTTAGTGGGATCCATTCTCCAAGCAGACGAGTTATCGATAACGATAATTCCCGCCTCGGCAAATTTGGGCGCAAAACGTGACGACGTTTCTCCACCAGCCGAAAACAAAGCTATATTAGGTTTCAATTCAATCGCTTCTTCAATACTAACCACCTTGTACTTCTTACCCTTAAAGTCTATTTCCTTTCCTTTACTTCTTTCCGAAGCAACGGGAATTAATTCGGATACGGAGAAATTTCTTTCCTCCAACACTTTTAGGATTTCTGAACCAACAAGACCGGTAGCTCCAATTACTGCGACTTTCATTTTCTTATAAATTAATATGATTTGTTGTTAAAAAAGTAAATATTTTCACTTTCGAATGCAAATATATGAAATATCAACTTTAAAAATGTAAAATAATGAAAATTTAAAACCTGTATGGCGTCAAACTATGCGAATGAGTTAAACTATTTTTATATTAATTAACTTAATCTCGTTAAAGTATCCAGACTAGCCAAAAGCAAAAGAAATCAAAACCCAATTCTTATCTTAAGGATTTGTAAACATATTCACCATTTCACAAAGACATTATGGCTATGAAACGGACTTTATTTATCATCCTGTTTTTTACTTCCAAAACTCTAAATGCACAATTTTTCGAGGACTTTAATGCACGCAAAGGCCTTGATTCTCATCAATGGACGGGCGATATTGAAGCGTTTGAAATTACAGGGAATCAGGTATTACGCAGCAAAACAATTACGACAACTTCTCTTAGTTCGCAGAATTCTTTGGCTTATAACGCATTTTGGGAATTTGGAATTCAATTGGACTTTAATCCTTCTACACAAAACCAACTTCGTGTATACTTGATATCGGATAGTGATTCTTTAAAAAAACCATTAAACGGCTATTTTTTACTTATCGGTGAATCAGGAAATACAGATCGCTATCAACTTTATAAACAAAAAGGTGAAACGATTAGTTTGGTAATGAGTAGCGCGCCCAAAGCTAGACCGGATGCCTCGAAAGTTCAAAGCAGAATAAGAGTAACCCGTGATTCCGTCGGAAAATGGAGTCTTTATACCGCCCAATATGGGGAAGACTTTGTTTTCGATGAGTCGGCAACAGATAATGAGTTTATAATAAGTTCGCATTTTGGCATACATTGTCGATTTACCAGTGGAAATAGTGATAAGTTCCAATTCGATTATTTCCAAATTGATACCCTTGGAAAAGAAAGCTCTATAGAAATACCAAATAAAGAAGATTCTTTTGGGAAACTGAAACCAAGCATTACAGAAGAGCTACTTTTTATTGACACCTTCGAAAACCATCTTACATTATGGAAAGGCGAACTGAATAAGTTTAAGATTGAAGAAAAGGTTTTGCGAAATGCAGAAGATGCCAAATCGCCTTCTTATGTTCACGTTTCGAACACCGCAGTAAGAAACAGACTATGGGAGGCAGGATTAGAAGTAAATGGATTGTTGACTACACAGAACAACATCCGGTTGTACTTGAACTCCACCAATGACAGCTTGCCGGGAAATCAACAGGGATACCAGCTACAGATTGACGGAACTGGAGGCAACCATATTTATAAACTTTACAAACAGAACAATACGTCGAGAACACTTTTATGGCAGAGCGTACCCTTCCCTACCCGAGACAATAAATTGAGAGCAAGGGTAAGGATTACTTGTAATAAAGACGGCGAATGGAGAGTTTATGCCGACGAATATGACCAAGGGGAATTTACCCTTCTAAACGATCAAAATGGAGTTTTTTCTATTGTTGACCTTAGTCACTCTACTTCTGTTTATTCAGGCTGGATGACAAGGTTCACCTCTACCCGAACACAGGATTACGCTTTACATTACTTTTTGATTAAAAAATTAGATGTAAACTTACCAGATACCAGCATACCACCCGAACAAGAATCCACTTATACAGCCAAAGTTTATGATGTAATTATTAATGAAATCATGGCTGATCAGAAAAATCCAATAGGTTTGCCAGAAATAGAATATATAGAACTCAAAAATCTCAGCGATGAGGATATCAACCTAAAAGGCTGGACATATTCTTCCTTAACAAGATCATATCAATTTAATAAAGGTAGAATTCCTGCAAAATCACTGTTAATATTATATCCAGAAAGCGATAGCACTGTTATCCAAGACTACGATCTAGGCTACTCTTTAGGTTTATCCACCTGGCCTCCTCTGGTCAACAGCGGAACCACACTAACTTTAAAAAATGAAGAAGGATTGACCATTGATGAGGTTGAGTATAAATCCTCATGGTATAGGGATACGAAGAAGTCAAACGGAGGCTGGAGTCTGGAAAGAATTGATCCATATTTACGATGCGAGGATGATGAAAACTGGATAGCCAGTATAGACCCTAGCGGTGGAACTCCCGGCAGAGAAAACTCAGTTCATGAAAGCAAAGCCATTCAAGATTTAAGTCTTACCGACTTAAGTTTAAGCAACACGAAACAAATTCAAATTACTTTTAATAAAGTACTTGATCCTACAAGCGCATCCACCATATCAAACTATAGAATTGATAATAGCATCGGTTCTCCAGACTCCGTAAAAATGATCAGCGCCAGAAGTCTCATTCTTTTTTATTCCTATGACTTCTTAGGGGGTTATCATTACATATTAACAATTGAAAACATGGCGGATTGCATGGGCAATAAAATAGACTTAACGAAAGACTTTTTTATACCAGAAGCCATAGCTTCCCAGGATATCCTTATTAATGAGATTTTATTTGACCCATACAAAGATGGGGTTGAGTTTGTAGAAATTTACAATAACTCTCAAAAGGTGCTTAACCTCAACACACTTTCAATCGGTACAGTTCGTGAAAGTGATGGCGCGATTCTCTTAAAACCGATAAGTGAAGAATCTCATCTAATTCACCCTTCTAGCTACCGGCTTTTAAGCTCAAACTCCCAGATTGTGGCATCGCACTATCCAAACTCAGTGGTGAAAAACTTTATACAAATGACTTCATTCCCTCAGCTAAAAAACTCGAATGGAACCATCGTATTACAAAACGGAGAAACCCAAATAGATCGCCTCAATTACAATGAAAACATGCATGATGCGCTCATTGCTAATCGAAAGGGTGTCTCACTAGAACGCACCAATTTTGTGCGCTCGACAAACGAGTCGGGAAATTTCAAATCTGCCGCTGCCACAGAAGGTTATGCTACACCAGGTTATGAAAACTCACAGTTTAAACGATTCACTGAACAAGCAGCAGAGATCGCTCTGAGGTCTAAAACATTCTCTCCAGATCATGATGGCTTTGAGGATGTATTGCAAATCGATTATTCATTCCTCGAAGAAGAAGACCTGGTGGCAACAATTGACGTATACAATGACCGAGGTTTGTTAATAAAATCATTAACAAGAAATCAGCGCCTTTCGAGTAGTGGAAGCCTGTATTGGGATGGCTTGATGGACAATAACCAACTTGCACCTGTAGGTATTTACATATTGGCAATAGAAGTATATAATTCTAGAGGATTCAGAAAAATATTGCGAGAAAGCTGCGTCTTGGCTACCAAATTTTGAAAGCGATAGAGATTATCACGCTAAAAATTCTATATTTGTGCAGATGAAAGAATGTATTATAATTCTAGGTTCTAACGGACAAATTGGGACGGAATTAGCAATAGCACTTCGTAAAAAATTTGGCAATGATCAGGTTATTACTACTGATATTAAATCTCCACAACAACCAGTTCCAGGGAGCATATTTGAGGAAATTGATGTTCTAAACCTAGAGGCACTTGATTCTTTATTTAAAAAACACCAACCCACACAAGTTTATTTATTAGCCGCACTTTTATCTGCAATTGGTGAGCAAAAACCAAAGAAAGCTTGGGAACTCAACATGGGCGGCTTAATAAATATTTTAGACCTAGCGGTAAAATATAAAACAAACAAAATGTTTTGGCCCAGTTCAATTGCTGTTTTTGGGCCTCATTCTCCAAAAGAAAATACTCCACAATATTGTGTCATGGACCCCAATACAGTATATGGCATTAGTAAATTGGCTGGCGAACGCTGGTGCGAATATTATTTTAGTCACTACAATTTAGATGTACGCAGTATCCGATACCCTGGCCTAATTAGCTGGAAAACCGCACCAGGGGGAGGAACCACAGATTATGCTATAGAAATTTTTCATCATGCCTTAGAGCAAGGAGTATATGCTTGCTTTCTTTCAGAAGATACAGAATTGCCTATGCTCTATATGGAAGATGCCATCCAAGGCACTCTCGCATTAATGGATGCGCCCTCCGATAAGTTACGAATTCGTTCAAGCTACAATCTTGGAGGAATGAGCTTTACACCAGCTAGTCTTAGTGCTGAAATAAAAAAGCATATTCCTGAATTTTCCATATCATACAAACAGGGGGACGCAAGGCAAAAAATCGCTGATAGCTGGCCGAAATCAATAGAGGATACGTTCGCAAAGGAGGATTGGGGATGGAAGCCAAAATTTGATCTTTCGGGTACCGCTACTATCATGTTAAAAAACCTCAAGCCATCAATTAAATAAAACAAAATATCATCCAACTTTATGGGAAGAGCATTTGAATTTAGAAAAGAAAGAAAATTTAAACGTTGGGCAAAAATGTCTGTGCAGTTTACTCGAATCGGAAAAGAGATTGCGATGTCTGTTCGAGAAAGTGGCCCCCATCCGGAAACAAACTCACGCCTAAGAACGGCAATTCAAAATGCCAAGGCTGTAAACATGCCGAAAGACCGGATTGATGCCGCCATAAAGCGCGCATCCGAAAAAGATTCGCAAGGATATGAAGAACATATTTATGAAGGCTATGCTCCACATGGCGTTGCTGTTTTAATTGAAACTGCTACTGACAATACGAATCGCACAGTTGCCAATGTGCGCAGCTATTTCACAAAAGCCGGCGGCTCATTGGGAAAAACTGGGTCTTTAGATTTTATTTTCCAACGGAAATCCGTTTTCAGATTTTTAGCTGATGAAAAAATTGACGCTGACGAGCTAGAATTTGAATTAATAGATGGCGGTTTGGAAGAATTGTACCTAGAAAAAGACGAAGACGATAATGATTTGATAGTGGTTCAAACTTCTTTTGAGGATTTTGGAAACATGCAAAAACTTTTAGAAGAAAAGGGAATAGAAGTTAAAAGTGCTAAACTTGAGCGCATCACCCTATCTACAACAGATATTTCTGAAGAAGATGCTGTCGACGTTTTAAAAATGATTGATAAAATTGAGGAGGACGACGATGTTCAGGCAGTCTATCACAATATGGCATAGTGTATCAAAAGTTCTCTTGCGCTCGCATAACTCGAAGTACATTTCTTCCTAATATTTTATTAATATCAGATTCTGTATATCCTCTTTTTAAAAGGGTGTTTGTAAGATTAGGATAGTCGCTTACGTCGTCCAAACCTATTGGAGTTGATTCCATGCCATCAAAATCAGCTCCAATACCTACGTGATCAATCCCTGCTAATTGCACGATATGATCAATATGATCTACTACAGTTTCTATAGAAGGGCGTAATTCTCCTTTTCCTTTTGACGGAATCTTTGCATATTTTGCATCCGAAGAAAGCTTGTCATTTCCTTTTGGATCGACATACTTTTTGTAGATAAAATCTATGTTTGACCGATATTTTTCATCTAAGAAGCCGGAATAAAAATTCACACAAATTACTCCCCCATTTTTTGTAATGGCTTTAATTTGATCATCACGGAGATTTCTAGATACTTTTGCAATAGCATAGGCATTGCTATGGGAAACCAGAACCGGCTTTGTACTCGTTTCTATAGCATCAAAAAAGGTTTGATATCCAACATGTGCCAAATCGACCATCATTCCCAATTCATTCATCCTCCGAACGATTTCTTTACCTTTTTCTGTTAAGCCCTTATGCTTCAATCTCGATTTCGGATTATTCTCATCTGCAGCCGAACTAGCCCAACTCGTACTATTATTCCAGGTTAAGGTCAAATACCTCGCTCCTCTTTTATACAGGCTGTCCAAATAATCTATTCGGTCTTCAATCATGTGTCCGCCTTCCACTCCTATCATAGCTGCAATTTTTTTCTCGCTAATTACGCTTAATACATCATCTACGTTTTTTGCGAATTTAATTTGATCAGGATGACGTTCAATTAGTTTCATTAAGGAGTCAATCTGCCGGTTAGCATAAGAGAAGGCAGTATTTTTTCCATACTTCTCACTGCACCATACAGAAAAAAACTGCACATCTACTGCTCCATCTTTCAGTCTTGGAAGATCGGTATGCCCAGAATTGATGCGTTTCCCGATGTCTTTACCTTTCATAACCGATTCATAAATCACATCGTTATGAGTGTCAACTACTATTGCTTGTTGATGGATGCGTTCGGCATCAATGAGCACTAACCACTCAATGAAACGATCGAACCATTGAATATCGCTAGTTCGATTAGTCAATCCAAAGCCATGCCCCCCTTTTGAGTATTGTAGCAGCTCAGCTGGAACACCATGCTGCTTTAAAGCATCTTGAAATAACAAACTGTTAGCTATCGGAACCGCTTTGTCATCTTGCGCATGTACTAAAAAAGTAGGTGGAGTATCTGCTGTGACCTGTTCTTCGTTTGAAAAAAACATCAATTGATCATCAATAGGCTGTGGTCCCAATAAGTTTAATCGCGACCCCTGATGCGTCAAGTTTGTTTTCATGCTGATCACCGGATACATAAGCAACATAAAGTCCGGACGAAGGTTTGTATTTGCTGGATTGTCAATGAGAGCTTTTTGATAATGCGTTCCAAGCGTAGAGGCCAGATGACCTCCAGCGGAGAATCCAGCAATGCCAATTTGCTTAGGATCTATTTTCCACTTCCCCGCGTTTTCCCTTACTACTTGAATTGCCCGCTGAGCGTCCTGCAAAGGCCCAATCTCTTTATGGGTCATTATTTTATCGTTAGGAAGCCTGTATTTTAAAACGAACGCCGTAATCCCTACCGCAGCAAAACGTTGAGCAACGTCATGCCCTTCAATGTTCATCGCCAAAATTTTATATCCACCTCCCGGACAAATGATAACGGCCTTACCAGTATTGATTTCTTCGTCCGGAAAATATGCATAGATCGCAGGTTCAAAAACATCTGCAACTCGAATTACGCCGTCATCAGAGGGAAGGAAATGTTCTTTAACATCAAAAGCAACAAGACTATTCGGGGCTTGCTTATAAAGATCAATCTTCTGCTGACCTTCTGATCTTAAGGAAGTCATTATAATGACTATGATTATTACTAGTTTTCTACCGTTCATGCTTCAAAATTCTTTTGGCCGTTTTAAATATAGAAAATTTATAAGGATTAGCTTTTATGGGTGAGATAAGAAACAATTAATTTGGCCGTTCGTTGCGAAGCCCCTGCTTCTCCCATTTTATTCATTAAAGACTGGTAATTTTCAAGCATTTGCATTCGATAGCCATTATTATTAAGCAGGAGATTCAATTCACTTGATACGTTTTCTTCATTATAATCCTCTTGAATCAACTCTTTAACGACGAGATCACCCATGATTAGATTGACCAATGAAATGTACTTTATATTAACCAATTTACGGGCTATCCAGACAGATAGAGCATTGGCTTTATAGACCACTACCTCTGGAACACGAAGAATAGCTGTTTCTAAAGTGGCGGTTCCGCTAGCCACGATGGCAGCTTCGGAGTTTGTCAACAAATCATAAGTAGCGTCAAAGACTATTGGCAACTCCTGCTCACCAAAAAACTGCCTATAATAATCTTCTGAAAAGTTTGGAGCACCAGCAATAACAAATTGATAGGTGGGAAATCGAGCGGATACCTGCACCATTAGAGGCATTAGTTTACTGATTTCCATCGCCCTGCTGCCGGGTAGAAGAGCTACTAAAGGCTTCCCGTTAAACTCTACTTTGTTTTTAAAATTAGGGTCAGTTTCATTTTTGGCCAAAGCGTCGAGCAGTGGGTTACCTACATAATCTACATCCATCCCCCATTTCTTGTAGAAATCTACTTCGAAAGGTAAAATACAAAATAAATGATCTACTACTCTTTTTATTTTTAAGACGCGCTTTTGATTCCAAGCCCATACTTTGGGGGAGATATAATAAAAAACCTTGATTCCGTTCTTCTTTGCAAATTCTGCAACTTTTAAATTAAATCCAGGAAAATCAATTAAGATCAAGGCATCGGGACGATTGCGGAGAATATCCTTTTTTACCTTTTTAAGATTTTTTAAGACGGTTGAAATATTAGCTAACACTTCTACAAATCCCATAAAAGCCATTACAGATGTATGTAAAACAGCATTTTGGGAAGCCATTTTCTGCATGGCATCTCCTCCTACAATTCGAAAAGAAGCATCAGCGTCTTCATTTTTAAGTGCATCAATCAAGTTGGCACCATGAAGGTCTTCCTGATGTTTCCCCCGCAATTAGATAATATTTCATTTTTTACGGGAATTTTTATACTAGACTTCCTTCACGGAAAAACAAAACTGCCATTGCACCAACAAACGTTATTAATATAATGCCCCGAGCACTATTGCCCATTTCATTACGATAATAATAACGCATCAATAGTAAGTTTATTAAGGCGGCAATTACATAGAAACTTAAGTTTTTACTCCCAATATCAATCCCAGTTAAATTGAATTCCCCCAAAATTAAGGCAATTACGGGAGCTATCAATCCAAGAAGGATGCCAAAGAGAAGATTGTTCTTTTTCATATTTCTCAAGCTTACCCTAGACCTGGATTTGTTTCAAAGGTTTGCTTCTTTCCTTTATTGATCCTTTCCTCATTCTTACTTTTATGTGTCTCATCAGCATCAAAATACCAAGAGTTGAGGGTTTGAATCGCATGATGCGCTGTCATGTCAAACTGGACAGGCACTATAGATGCAAAGCCATTATTAAGAGCCCATACGTCTGTATCTTCTCCCAAATCATTTAATTGAAACACGCCGGTCAGCCAATAATAGCTTCGTTTAGCAGGATCTAAACGCTCATCAAACTCTTCTGCCCATTTCGCATTCGCTTGCCTACAAATTTTAACACCTTTTATAGCCTGTACATTTGGAAAATTTACGTTTAAAAGAGTTCCAGTTGGTATTCCATTTTTAAGTACCTGTTGCGCGATCGAGCGAACTAAGGGTCGACATTTCTCAAAATCTGCATCATTCGAAAAATCATCATAAGAATAACCTATAGAATGAATGCCTTCAATTGCCCCCTCAACAGCCGCAGACATGGTACCCGAGTATAGTACATTTATGGAATTATTTAATCCATGATTTATTCCCGAAACGCACAAGTCAGGCTTCTTACCCTTAAATATCTTATTAACAGCAAGTTTTACACAATCTACTGGAGTTCCTGAACATTTATACATTTTTACTCCAGGGTAGATGTGCACTTCATCGATGCGTAAAGGTTTGCCTATAGTAATAGCATGTCCCATACCCGATTGCGGAGATTCTGGAGCCACAACAGTAACATCTCCAATCTTTTGCATTTCTTCAATAAGAACCTTAATCCCCGGAGCGGTTATGCCGTCGTCATTAACAACTAATATAGTAGGCTTCTTTCCCATCATTCTATCTTAAATCTTAAATTTCTGTTGACAAAAGGCTAAACATTTCCTCCTTATGTCAACAGAAATTAGCGTTCAACTTTTAGCTATCCCATCAGTTTTTTGCAATCATCGTTTGACAGCAAAAATTAATTACCGACCTGCTTCATTTTGATTGCGCCTTCTTTAATCTCTTCTACCACGCTTGGATCCAACAATGTAGAAGTATCTCCTAAATTGGCAAGATCTCCCTCCACTATTTTTCTTAAAATCCTACGCATAATTTTTCCTGAACGAGTTTTTGGCAGGCCTTTCACAAATTGAATTTGATCAGGTCTGGCAATCGCGCCAATTAAGCGAGAAACGGTTTGATTGATATCCTTCCGGGTTAAATCTTCGTCATTGTGAACATTCCCCAAGATCACGAAGGCGTAAATACCTTGTCCTTTTACTGGGTGAGGATATCCAACAATCGCTGATTCCACTACGTCGCTGTGCATATTAATCGCATTCTCCAATTCCGCAGTCCCTATTCGATGACCCGACACATTTAATACGTCGTCTACTCTTCCCGTAATTCTATAATAACCTTCTTCATCCCGTAAACATCCGTCGCCAGTAAAGTACATATTCTCGTAAGTCGAGAAGTAGGTCTCACGGCATCGTTCATGATCACCCCAAGTCGTTCTCAACATTCCTGGCCAAGGAAATTTAATACATAAATTTCCAGTTACGTTATTTCCTTTCAGTTCGTTTCCTTTTTCGTCTAACAATGCTGGTTGAACTCCAGGCAGAGGCAACATCGCGTAACCGGGTTTAGTGGGAGTAATTCCTGCAATAGGAGAAATTAAAATACCTCCATTTTCAGTTTGCCACCAGGTATCCACGATCGGAGCTTTTCCTTTTCCTACTTTTTCATTATACCAATGCCATGCTTCTTCATTTATTGGCTCGCCTACCGATCCTAAAACCTTGATGCTACTTAAATCCTTGCTATCCACATATTCGTCGCCCGCAGCCATTAATGAACGAATAGCAGTAGGAGCGGTATATAGGGTAGTTACTTTATGCTTATCGACAATATCCCACATTCTGCCAGCATCTGGCCAAGTAGGTACTCCTTCAAACATCAACGAGGTCGCTCCTTGTGATAAAGGCCCATATATAATATAGGAGTGTCCGGTTATCCAGCCTATATCAGCAGTGCAAAAGAAAACATCTTCTGGCTTATTTTGAAATACGTTAGCAAACGTATATCCAGTATACACCATGTATCCTCCAGTTGTATGGACTACACCCTTTGGCTTTCCAGTAGAACCAGAAGTATAAAGAACAAATAAAGTATCTTCTGCGTCCATTTCTTCTGCAGGGCAGCTTGGGTTCCCCTGACTTTCCACTTTATGAATTTCATCTTCCCACCATACATCTCTTCCCTTTATCATGGATACTCCTATCCTGGCTCGGGTCAAAACAATTACTTTCTCTACACTTTTACATTGTACTAACGCATCATCAACAATCGTTTTTAATTCAATAACTTTGTTCCCACGAAATCCACCATCTGCTGTGATGATTAATTTAGCGTTCAAATCATTCACTCTATCAGCAATTGATTGTGCTGAAAATCCACCAAAGATTACCGAGTGGATGGCACCAATTCTAGCACAGGCCAAGACAGATATCACCAATTCCGGAACCATTGGTAAATAAATACAAACACGGTCTCCTTTTTTTATCCCATTGTTTTTTAAAACATTGGCAACTTGTTCTACCTTACTTAAGAGTTGTTTATAGCTCAATACCCTAGCTTCGTCATTGGGATCATTCGGTTCCCAAATTATTGCAGGCTTATCCCCATCTAAGTAAATGTGTCTATCAAGGCAGTTTTCAGTAATGTTTAATTTTGCTCCTTCAAACCATTTAATACTCGGCTTTTTAAAGTCCCAACTTAAGACATTATTCCATTTCTTTCGCCAGAAAAAGTTTTCCGCAATTCCCGCCCAGAATTCTTCTGGCTTTTCTACACTGAACTGATAGGTCTTTTGATAATCTTCAAAAGATTTCACTTGTAAATTCATAAGTAATTTTATTTTTATATTATATTTTTTAAGAGGTGTTTTTTTATTAAACTCAATGCTGTAGAGCAAAAGAAATAGCAATTTACCAATATTATCGCTGAATACAATTAATTGTGCTAATTAAAACAAAAAAATCGAATAGTAAAACTATTCCCAATAACTTAAATCAAAAAGTTTTGCATAAACAAAAAGAAATGTTGATATTTGCAAACTCTTTAAGAAATAGAGTTATATATAGAACGAAATAGCATTAGTCATGTCAAGAATTTGTGATTTAACAGGTAAAGGTGCCTTAAACGGTTATAAAGTATCAAACTCTAACGTTAAAACCAAGCGTAAATTTTATCCGAATCTACAAACCAAAAGGTTTTTTATTCCGGAAGAAAACCGTTGGATAACGTTAAAAGTTAGTACTTCAGCAATTAAAACAATTAATAAAAACGGAATTACCGCGTCTATTAATAAATTTATAAAAGACGGACGTATTTAAATATCAGTTGCGCTTGCATCCGAATTAACATTTCGTTTTATTCCTATTTATAAAAACACACGCTCTGAATCGTATTCATAGCGTATAAAAATACAGCAATGGCTAAAAAAGGAAACAGAGTTCAGGTAATACTAGAATGTACTGAACATAAAGAAAGTGGTCAACCAGGAATGTCTCGTTACATCACTACAAAAAACAAAAAGAATACTACAGAGCGCTTGGAAATGAAGAAATTCAATCCGGTGCTTAGAAAAGTAACCTTACACAAAGAAATTAAATAAATCTTTTAACCAGACCCTGGGTCTAAAAAGAACAAAAAAATGGCGAAGAAATCAATTGCGACGTTAAAAACGGGAAAAGGAAAAGATTATACAAAAGTTATTACTGCTGTAAGATCTCCGAAAACAGGTGCTTACACCTTTAAAGAACTTATTGCACACAACGACCAAATTAAGGCGGCGGTTGAAGTTGCAAAAGAAATCGTTACTGAAGGGGCCGCAGAGTAATCCCTTTCACATATAGAAAACTTTAAGCCGTTCCGATATCCCGGAAGGGCTTTTTTTATTTATTTGGACTTAATGGAATTTTGTATATTTCCTCTATAAAAATGTTTCATTATGGCAGAGGAGCGACCGATAAATTTGCTTTTTATATTGCCACACAATTATATATACAGAAAAATTTATCTTAGTTTAGGGGCAACAATTTCCTCACCATTTCAATAACTTATGAGCTTATTTAATTTTTTTAGGAAAAAGGAACAGCCTAGCGAAGAGCAGTCTGAAGCCTTAGAGAAAAGTTTAGAAAAAACTAAAGAAGGATTCTTTTCCAAAATAACAAAAGCAGTTGTTGGTAAATCTACAATTGATGACGAAGTACTTGATGATCTGGAAGAAGTACTCGTAACCTCCGATGTAGGTGTTAGCACAACGCTCAAAATAATAGAGCGTATTGAAAAACGCGTAGCGAGAGATAAATACGTAAATACATCTGAATTAAATTCCCTTCTAAAGGAAGAAATCCAAGCCTTACTAGAAGAAAACAACAGTGAGAGCTTTGTAGATTTTGAATACGGGAAACACAAACCTTATGTCATCATGGTTGTTGGTGTGAACGGCGTAGGCAAGACAACAACTATTGGAAAACTAGCCCACAAATTAAAAGAAACTGGCAACAAGGTAGTGCTAGGCGCAGCAGATACATTTAGAGCCGCTGCCGTGGATCAACTAAGATTATGGGCAGAACGGACAGGCGTCAGAATCGTCGCTCAACCGATGGGATCTGATCCGGCATCGGTGGCGTATGACACTCTTCAATCTGCTGTTGCCAACAATGATGACGTGGCTATCATTGATACCGCCGGAAGGTTGCACAATAAATTAGCTTTAATGAATGAGCTGACCAAAATAAAAAATGTAATGCAACGTGTGGTTCCCGGCGCTCCTCATGAGATACTATTGGTGCTTGATGCCTCAACTGGTCAAAACGCAATTGAACAATGTAAACAATTCACCCAGGCAACGGATGTGAATGCACTGGCCTTAACAAAGTTGGACGGGACAGCCAAAGGGGGAGTCGTCATTGGAATTTCTGATCAATTCAAAATTCCCGTTAAGTACATTGGTGTAGGGGAAAAAATGGATGATCTACAGCTCTTTAATAAACAGGAGTTTGTAGATTCATTATTTAAATAAGATAAGCTTAATTTAAGCAATGCAAACGAAAAAGAAAGTACAGACAGGATTTAAAAGTCCTCGGATAAATGTAGTAACTCTTGGCTGTTCAAAAAATGTTCACGACAGTGAAGTTTTGATGGGACAATTAAAAGGCAACAAAATGAACGTTGTTCATGAAGCCAATGACATCAGAGACGATGATATTATCGTTATCAATACTTGCGGTTTTATTGATAACGCCAAACAGGAATCTATTGATACGATTCTAGAATATAGTGCTTTAAAAGAAGAAGGCAAGCTCGGAAAAGTAATAGTCACCGGCTGCTTATCCGAGCGGTATAAACCTGAGTTAGCCGAAGAGATTCCGAATGTGGACGCCTATTTTGGCACCAATGATCTGCAGCAATTACTCGCATCTGTAGGCGCCAATTACAAGCATGAGCTTCTCGGAGAACGCTTGCTCACTACTCCTTCCCACTTTTCATATTTCAAAATTGCCGAAGGCTGTAACCGTCCCTGTTCTTTCTGCGCCATCCCCTTGATGCGTGGAAAACACGTTTCCAAATCGATTGAAGATTTGGTTAAAGAAGCCAAATATTTAGCAAAAAATGGAACGAAAGAGCTGATACTAATTGCTCAGGACCTTACCTATTATGGCTTGGATATTTATGGCAAGCGCAATTTGGGCGATCTACTTCGCCATCTTTCAGATGTTGATGGCATTGAATGGATCCGGCTTCAATATGCCTATCCTTCGGGCTTTCCAATGGATATTTTGGATGCCATGAATGAACGCAGTAATATTTGCAATTACCTCGACATGCCCTTGCAGCATATTTCCGACCCCATGTTAAAATCAATGCGCAGGGGGATTACCAAACAGAAGACATTAGATTTAGTGAATTCCATCCGTGATAAAGTGCCTGAAATTGCTTTAAGAACCACATTGATTTGTGGCTATCCCGGCGAAACTGAAAAAGACTTTGAAGAGATGAAAGAATGGGTTTCTGAGTCTCGCTTCGATCGATTAGGCTGCTTTACTTATTCTCATGAGGAAAACACACATGCTCATACTTTAATAAACGACGTTCCTGAAGAAACAAAACAAGACCGGGTTGATAAAATCATGGAGATTCAACAAAACATATCCTACGATATCAACCAAGAGAAAGTGGGCAAGACCTACAAAGTATTGGTCGATAAATTAGAAGGTGATTATTTTATTGGCAGAACAGAGTTTGACTCTCCAGAGGTCGATAATGAGGTTTTATTTTCTTCAACGGATCAATATGCAACAATCGGAAGATTTGTTAACGTAGTGATAGACCGGGCGGAAGACTTTGATCTTTATGGAAGGTTGATAATATAAAAGAGAAAAATGAAGGCAACTTTAATCGATTATAAAGACACGAGAAGTTTTTCAAAACTCTTAATCAATTATTTAGAAAATGATGATAGCCTGCGCCCTTTCTATGGAAATAGACCTGATATCGATGGTTTCAAAAAACAATTGGAAGAAAAAACCTTTTCTCATCGAGAAACACTTAGGAACGTCTTAATTGATCAATATAAAGATTATAAAAGTAGCGAAAAAAGTATCCATAATATTGAGTTATTAACAGATTCGAACACGTTTACCGTCACTACAGGTCACCAACTCAATCTTTTTACCGGCCCACTTTACTTTATTTTCAAAATTGTTTCCACCATTAAATTAGCTCAGAGATTAAAACAGAGCTTTCCTCATAAAAACTTCGTACCTGTCTTTTGGATGGCTACAGAAGACCATGACTTTGCAGAAATCAACCATACCTCTCTATTTGGAAAAACCATCCAATGGGACGTTCCAGCGACCGGAGCTACCGGTAGAATAAAAACAAGGGGTATTGAAGAGACCGTGAAAGAATATCAAAGTATTCTTGGCCTTTCCGAAAATTCTTCAAAGCTTTCTGAATTGATTGAGAATTCCTATATCCATAAAGGTACTTTAGCTGAAGCGACAAAGCATTTAGTAAACACGCTCTTTGCTGAATACGGCTTGATTATTATTGATGCAGATACTCCTGTATTAAAAAAACTCTTTGTCCCGATCATCAAAGAGGATATACTTAAGAATGTTAGCTTTAATACCATTAGCAAAACTACCGAAGCTTTAGAAAAGGAAGGCTATAAAGCGCAGGTGCATATCCGAGAGATTAACTTCTTTTATTTAACTGATAATTTTCGAGAACGGATTATAAAAAATGCCGACGGCCGATATGAGGTATTAAATCAAAACCTTTTATTTACTGAGGAAGATCTACTTAAGGAAATTGAAAATCATCCCGAGCGCTTCAGCCCAAATGCTGTCCTTAGACCACTTTATCAAGAGGTCGTTTTACCCAACTTGGCCTATATCGGAGGAGCTGCCGAAGTAGCTTATTGGATGCAATTAAAGGAAATGTTCGGACATTATAAAGTCTCTTTTCCTATTTTAATACCAAGAAACTCGGCAATGCTAACAGATGATTCCATTGCTGAAAAAATATTCCGCTTAAACTTTACCTTTAAAAGCATTTTTAAGGATAGTGAAGTACTAAAAAAAGAATATGTACGCCTACATACAACCAACCGTTTAAATTTAGACGATGAATGGCGGGAAATAAAAGGCATTTTTGAGAAGATCAAGCTCAGGTCACATAAAATTGACCCTAGCTTAGCGCCTAGTACAGATGCCGTCAAGGCGCGTTTAAAAAGAACATTTGATAGTCTGGAGAAAAAATTGGTAAAAGCTGAGCAACGTAATTTTTCAGAGTCGCAAGTACAGATCGAGCGAATAAAGGACAAACTGTTTCCGGGCGGAATACTGCAGGAACGAGTGGAAAACTTTGCGTTTTATTACTTAAAATATGGAGATTCTTTTATAGAGGAGCTGATCAAAAACCTAGAGCCTTTAGACTTTAAATTTACCGTACTTTATTAGTTTAGGCATAAGATTTTAGGCTTTAGGTGAAGGTGATGGGGCCAGGAGATTCAAGGAGCGAACATATCTCATTATGTCATACTAGAGCACAGCGAAGGATCTAAAATACTAAAACTTAGTGCCTCATTATCCATGCCTAAAACCTAATACCTAAAACCTAAATGAACATCGAACAATTAAGAGACTATTGTCTAGCTAAGCCAGGGACAGAAGAAAGCTTCCCCTTCGGACCTGATACCCTTGTCTTCAAGATCAAAGGGAAGATCTATTTGTTAGCAAGTTTAGATAGCATTCCCCTTCAATTTAACGTAAAATGTAATCCCGAAAAAGCGATCGATCTTCGAGATGAATATCCCAACTGTGTCCTTCCAGGATATCACATGAATAAAAAACACTGGAATACAGTAGTTTGCAGTGGAGAAATTCCATTAAATGAACTACTAAAAATGATTGACGAAAGTTATGATCTAGTCAAATAAGTAATCCTGTTTTATTAGTATCTATTCACAGTTTGATAATACTTGCCTTTACTTTCCTTAACCCAATTTGCGACAGTTCTCCGACAATCCTGCGACTAAATAGCCTTTTAGTCGGAGAACTGTCGCAAAATGTCGCAGAATAGGTCTTTTTAGTATAGCCTATGTCTCTAGCGATGCCAAAGCTTAGTTAAATAATAAGGACAGAGTGATGTTAAGAATAATTCGTTATTTTAAGCGCACACGCTTATAAATCTTCACCGCGAACATGAGCATTAATGAAAACAGCACTAACCCTACTAATCCGTAGATCCAATTGGTTGCGCTTTTCAAAACGACAATAAACACGATAGCGAACAAAATAACGGTGGCCAATTCGTTCCAAAGGCGCAACTGGGTAGAGGTCCAGCGATTGCGTTCCGTTTTAAGGCTAAATAGGATGCGCTGGCAAATGAAATGATAAATTAACAGTCCTAGCACAAAAGCTAACTTTACCTGCATCCAGGGAGCATGAATAAGCGCCGGTGATAGATAGAGCATGGTGAGACCCGCCAACACGGTAAGATACATGGAAGGGGTGGTAATGATCCACCAGAGTTTACTTTCCATAATCATAAATTGACGATGGAGAATATTATATTCGAGTTCGCCCTTTTGTTTGGCTTCGGCGTGATATATGAAAAGCCGGACCATGTAAAACAGTCCGGCCATCCAGCAAATGACAAAGATGATATGAATTGCTTTCGCGTATAGATATATCATGTTAAAGCATTAAAGCAACTTCAATTTTATTTCTAAATTTAGTAACGGAAATCCTTGATCATCTCTACTGCATATTTCACATTTTCGAAAGGCAGATCGGGCATGATGCCATGGCCAAGGTTAAAGATAAATCCTTCTTCACCACGCATGCGCTCGAAAATATACAAGATACGCTTTTTTATTTCTGCTTTATTACCGTAGAACACACTTGGATCTAAGTTACCCTGTATTGCGATTCCCTTTGGAAACGTATCTTTTACATTTCTGATATCCGCATTCCAGTCGATAGAAATTACATCGGGCTTCGTTTCAATCATTAATGGAGAAAACACGGATGCTCCCTTACAGAAACTGATTACAGGTACTCCTTTTCGATTCAGATTGGAAATGATTTGATTATTGTATTTATGGGAAAACTCTTTATAATCCTCCCATGATAATGCATTTGCCCAGCTATCAAAAAGCTGAACAGCATTTACGCCTGCAGCAATTTGCATATTTAGGTAACGGGTAGTTACTTCCGTTATTTTACTCAATAAATGGTGAGCTAACTCAGGATGGTTTAAGAAAAGCATTTTGGTGTTTTTGAATGTCTTGCTTGATCCCCCTTCCACCAAATAGCTCAACACGGTGAAGGGCGCACCCGCAAAACCGATCAAGGGTGTATTCTTTCCATCTAAACGTTGTTGGATTACTTTAATAGCGTCGGCAACATACTGTAAACGATCCAAAACATCCACTTCCAATGCGTCTACATCCGCTTCTGTTCTCACGGGGTTTGCAAAACGAGGGCCTACGCCTTGTTCGAAACTCAATTGTCCGCCCATGGCTTCTCCCACTACTAATATATCTGAAAACAAAATGGCTGCATCTATCCCCAATAAATTCACAGGGAGCATGGTGACATCCGCTGCTATCTCTGGGGTTTTACACATTTCAAGGAAAGAATATTTGTTTTTAATTTCCCAATATTCCTTCATAAATCTTCCTGCTTGACGCATCATCCACACGGGTGGTCGCTCTGTCTGCTGCGAAAAAGCAGCACGCATAAATAAACTGTTTTCTACGTTCACGATTCTTTTGGTATTTCGTTTTCTATTTTATTAATAATTTGCGCTATCCTTGAACTTACTTCAAGCTCGGACGCTCTCGCTAAATATGCTCGAACGCGCTCATAGTCCTTTTTTCTTAAATTAATATTTGCTAAATGAACCAAGATAATGGCTTTATCGTTTGGCTTCCTGAAAGGAAGGCGGGAAGCGATTTGAAAATGCATTTCAGCCGCTTCATCGTCCAATAATTGAAGCGCCAAACTTCCACTGATAAATTCGTAATAACTCCGACGAGTCTTCCTCAAATACTCCGGATTTTTGATATCGGCTAAATATCGCCTCGCTTTATCGTATTGCTTATTTTGGAAGGCTTGAGCTGCTAAAACTACAGTTCCTTCTCTAAAATGGGACCATATAAAGAATGCTACCAAGCCCAAAAGCATGGAGAAAACCTGATAAGAACGAAAATAGAGTGCCCCAGCAATGCCAAGCATGCCTAGAGTAATTAAAACAATACGCCAACGGGATGTAATCATTTATTGATCCGCATTATCGGTAAACTTGTACCCTACTCCACGGATGGAGTGAAAATATATCGGACTCTTTTGGTTAGGTTCAAAATACTTTCTAAAGGTCAAAATAAAGTTGTCGATCGTTCTGGTGGATGGGTATACATCATAATTCCAAACCGTTTCTAATATTTGTTCACGAGAAACGGCTTCGTTTTTCCGTTCGATCAATAACTTCAACAACATGGTTTCTTTTTTGGTTAAAGCAGTAACGCTACCATCGGCATTGTGCATTTCAAAGGAATTAAAGTCGATAGTTTTATCCCCTATTTTATAAGTATTTAATTCTTTTAAATCACCCCCAGATAGGCTTCGACGAACTAAAATCCCTACACGTAATATAAGCTCTTCTAAATTAAAAGGCTTCACTAAATAGTCATCTGCCCCTTTTTTCAGACCCATAACGCGATCTTCGCTCGTATTTTTGGCAGTAAGGAACATAATGGGTACCTCCCTGTTTTCCAAGCGAATGGTTTCAGCTACTTGAAATCCGTTTATTTCTGGAATCATAACATCTAGAATAACAAGATTAAAGCGTTCCTCCTTAAATATTTTTAATGCTTTCTTGCCATCAGTAGCTGTTGAAACACGGTAACCTTCTAATTCAAGGTTTAGTTTTATAGCTTCTAAAAGATGTTCTTCATCTTCTACTAAAAGAATTCGTTGTTTAGCTTGTTGCATAATTATTAAAAGTTATTTCAAAAATACTGCCTGTTGGTGAATTATTCTTTATTTTTATTTGCGCATTATGTCTATCTAAAACTGACTTAACGATATACAACCCTAGACCGGTGCCTTTGGTTTTTCGAGTATCCTCACTGCCTACACGATAAAACTTATTAAAGATACGCTTTTTTTCCTCTTCGCTAACTCCAATGCCTAAATCGGCAACGGAAAATAACACCGTGTCTTTCTGCTTCTTCAAGCTCACCAAAACCAACTCGCAGGCGGGTGAATACTTAATGGCATTCTCAATTAAGTTGGTCACTACAGAAGATAGCGCAAAGTGGTCGCCTTCTAAATATATATTTGGTTCAACATCGAGTTGAATGGTTTGTGTAGTACAAGAATAGACTTGTAATCGATCGGCAATTTTCTCTACGGTATCTGAAAAATTAAACTTTTCTTTTGGCATGAACCCGCGCTTATTATCGAGCTTGGTAGCAATCAATACATTCTCTACTAAATCATCTAGCCGCTCGATATCCTTTAAGGAGTTTTTTAAAAATTGTTCTCTTTGCTTTTGGGTCAAATCTCTTTTTAAAATAGTCTGGATATAAAGCTTGATGGAGGCAAGTGGTGATTTGAGCTCATGTGTTACTGACAACATAAAGTTATGTTGTTGGTCATGCACCTTTTGCTCCCTGTCGAAGGCCTGCTTTAATTTTATGGCACCGATAATAAAAATAATGAGAAAAAATATCCCCTCGCCAATAAACATCGCTTTCCGATGCGGAGCGATATCAATTAATAATACTCCCCACCATACCAGCTGCGTAACGGCATAGAAAAAAAGGAAGTAAAACAAAAACAAGGGTTTGCGCATAAAGAGCTTTAAGTTTTTCAATTACAAAAATAACATATGGAACGGGTTTTCACCAAGTGGATATCAATTATGACAATAAAGAGAGGAATATATAGAGCCATTTCCTAACTTTGTATTGCAAGATATGGCAAATTTTGATCATCGTAAAGAAATCCAAAAAATTCCTCATAAACCCGGTGTTTATCAATATTGGGACTCCGATGGTCAATTAATTTATATTGGTAAAGCCAAAGATTTAAGAAACCGGGTAAATTCCTATTTTGTCAACGACCAGCAGCTGAATGCTAAGACTCGAGTATTAGTAAGAAAGATTAGGAAAATTACTTTTACGCTTGTCGATACAGAGATTGATGCTTGGCTATTAGAAAATAGCTTAATTAAGAAGCATCAGCCTCGCTATAATGTCATGCTTAAGGACGACAAGACCTACCCTTGGATTGTTATCAAAAATGAACCTTTTCCTCGGGTTTTCTGGACTAGAAGAGTAATAAAAGATGGGTCTAAATATTTCGGGCCCTATGCCTCAGTTGGAATGATGCACGCCATCCTAAACGTAATCAAAGAAATATTTCCGATTAGAACTTGCAATTTGAAATTCAGCGACGAAGCTATCCGTCAAGGAAAGTTTAAAGTTTGCTTAGAATACCAGATCGGAAACTGCATGGGTCCATGTGAAAACCTTCAATCGGAAGAAGAATACCTAAAAAACATTGAGCTTATCCAAGACATCTTGCAAGGTAAGACGGGGATTGTTGTAAACAAATTAAAAGACGACTTGGAGATTGCTGTTTCTCACCTAAACTTTGAAGAAGCGCAACGCATTAAGCACAAGCTAGATTTGCTATCTAATTACCAAAGCAAATCAACCGTTGTTAGTACCTCGGTAAGCAATGTTGATGTATTTAGCATTGCATCGGAGGACGGTATTGCTTTTGTAAACTTCTTGAAAGTAATGAATGGCGCCATTATTCAAACTCAAACCATAGAATTAAAAAAGCGCTTAGATGAAAGTGATCACGACTTACTAAGCTTGGCGATTCCGGAGTTCCGTTCGCGCTTTAATAGTTCTTCAAAAGAGATCGTTGTCCCTTTTGATATGGGCATGGAAAGCGATGATTTTAAATTTATTGTACCGCAACGTGGAGAGAAGAAGAAACTCTTAGAATTGTCTGAGAAAAATGTTCTCTTCTTTAAGAAAGAACGTTTAAATCAATACGAAAAACTGAATCCCGAAATACGCACTACCAGGATCTTGACTCGGATGCAAGTAGATCTTAGAATGAACCAATTACCGAAACATATTGAATGCTTCGATAATTCCAACATTCAAGGTCAATACCCTGTTTCTGCCATTGTCGTTTTCAGAGACGCAAAGCCTTCGAAAAAAGAATACCGACATTTTAACGTGAAAACCGTTGAAGGTCCTGATGATTTCGCAACAATGGAGGAGGCTGTTTATAGACGATATAAGCGCGTTCTAGAGGAAGAAGGCGATTTGCCTCAGCTTATCATAATTGATGGTGGAAAAGGGCAATTATCCTCCGCATTAAAGAGTCTGGAGAAACTAGGCATTGCCAACCAGCTAACCGTCATTGGCATTGCTAAACGGCTAGAAGAGCTGTATTATCCAGGTGATTCCTTTCCGTTATATTTAGATAAGCGGTCTGAAACCTTACGCATTATTCAACAATTACGTGATGAAGCCCATCGTTTTGGCATCACCTTCCATAGAAATCAAAGAAGTCGAAAGACATTTAAGACGGAATTGACAGAAATACCAGGAATTGGAAAGGTTACATCAGAAAAGCTCCTGAAAAAACTTAAGTCCGTAAAGAAAATTAAAGAAGCTTCAGATAGTGAATTGCGTACAATACTGGGTCCAAGCCAAATTGAAAGCCTAAGAGCTCATTTTGCTTCAGCGATTGAAAAAAAGAAATAAATTTACCGTTTTTCTTTTTTTCTACCAAACAGCCCTCGCTTTTGTTTTTCTGCTTTCTCAGGGATATCAATCCATATCGACCGATCATACTCTCCTAATTTACCCTCTATTCTCTCCGCTTCCAAAGACTCGTCGACACCCTGCATATAATCTTTTATTCGTAAATCCTGTGGATTAGATTCTTTAATAATAGTAGAAGAAAACTGTCTCCGTGTAAACAAATCATCAAAGCTAATTCCTAATGCATCGTTAACAGGGTCCGCAACTTGCTTATTGACTAAAATATGTCTTGCTTCGGGAAAATAAATCCAGAATGCAGGCTGCTCATCTAAGGAAACCCCGCCCATATTGATTTTCATCAAAGGAGCAATACCAACTATTCTTGGTTCAAATACGGAGCGTTGTCTATCGTAAAACCAGTCCTCCTTTATCCGAAAGCGGGTGACACTATCGGAGTTAAACTCTCCTGCCATCATGGTTGAACTTACTTCATAGCCCTCATTATCAAATTCAGGAACCAATACACTGTCTACAAATCTTGATAGTGCCTGATCCGGAGGCAGCCTCTTTAGGAATGAATCACCTGTAGGATCTTCTTTTGTAGGTGTAGGATCATATGCCGTCAGTTCTCCAGCCAATACAGCATGTATTAATACATCGATCAACTTTGCTTTAGGTGATGCAAAAACATGGTTCTTATTGTCCGTCAAATCCATTTCTCGCCAAATCCTCTTGCTAAAAACAACGTCTCCCGTTCGCACATTTGAATAAGGGATAACCCTTCTGTTTTGAATGTCCGACTTTATCGCGTAACCATCAATTGGAGGACTATCTTCGAACTGTCCGGGAGAAGTACTCGCTTGTTGTGCCAAAAGAATTTGGGTAGCCATACACAAACAAATTACTAAAAAGATTTTTTTCATGATATTCATCAATTTACTGAGCTGTAAAAACCATTGGATCCAAACTTCTCTGAATACCATCTGGCCCTGTTGCTATAATATTATCAAAAATTACTCGGGCTCCAGGCGAAATACTCTGCATCGCCGAAACCATTTGCGCACTTAGATTGCTGCTGCTTGAGTTAAAAGGCCCTAATGCGTCCGCTCTTGGTATCGCAATCACTAAAGAGAATCGATCAATGGTAAATTTGGCATCAAACTCAAAATCTTCCAGCCTAGCAAAAATCTGCTTTTGATTTTTTAATGCTACGGCCGATAAGCCTCCTCCAGATTTGCCTCCAAATTGTGGCGTGGGTTTTGGGATTGGCTTTACCCGAAATAATGTAGAGGATAAGGTTTGGCTTTTATTATTAACAGTTGCTGATACAGTTATATTTGCTTCTCCTCTTGTATTAACATTTACGGAATATTTTCCGTTTGAGCCGGATATTGTGCCGCCAGAAATAGAAACCTTAAGGTTTTCTTTTGGAATGCCCGGAGCGGATACTGATATTGGGTTCGGAACACCTATGTACAAGACATTCATCTTATCAGGAGAAACCACTGCAGAAGGTCTGGCAACCTGATAGGTTTGCGGAGCGGTTTCGTATTCCTTAGTGGTTCCGTCTGCTTGTTGTACTCGGATTTTACCTGTCCAGTTGTATATCCCTTCGCTATTGGTATTCACCACATAAGTTCCCTTTCCGTCGACAACCGATACTGGGCTATTGTTGACAAAGATCTCTGGATTGGATTTTGAATCGTAAGCTGTCAAGAAGACTTCTGCGGAGAAGGGCTGACCTTGAACAATATAGGAAGATGGAGCAACGGCAACCGCTGAGAAGCGGTCCAAATTTACTACTGCCATGTCTATTTGACCAAAGATCTGCTTAACAATGGCAGATTCTGCATTTTTTACATCCGCTTTTATTTTTTCTAAAGAAGTGATAGAGGCAGCTAAGGGGATCCCTGCACCAAAGTTGGCCTCTTCCCAGGTTTTCTTTATTCCTCCCCAAATTGGTGGGTCTATTGCTTCTAATGAAAGATTAACGCCATTATCAGAAATTTCGTTTAAAACATCCCGAGTTGCATTAATTTTCTCTTTTAATATTTTTGCTCGGCCTTGCTTAATCATTAATCTCGTAGAAATATCTAAGCTGCTTCGTTTCTTTAAATCTCCTGTTTTCTCATGTAAGCCACCGCCTTCAGTACTCAATAGTAAACCTAAACTGTCAATATGAGAGATAAGATTATTAGCATGCATACTGGCCATTTCAGCTTTCGCTAAAATAGGCTCCGCCCTTTCAGGTTGATCTTTCAACTTTGTTGCACGAAAGGCTTCAAACATATTGTCGATCCCCGCTTGTGTATTTTGAGTGGAACTACTCAAGCTGACTGTTAAATTCCTAAATGCATCCAAAATAGAGTCACTTACATTTAATGCCACTAAGCCTAGTAACACTAAATATAAAATTCCTATCATCTTTTGCCTAGGAGTTTGTTTAACTTTTGCCATTCTGATAACTTAAATAATGCAAACCACTATGCTACCTTTTGATTCATAGCAGCCAACATATTTCCGTAGACAGCATTTAAAGAAGCTAGGTTTTTATTTAACTGACTCACCTGTTCCTTAAACATCCTAGTTTCTACAGTTGAATCGTTCAAACTGTTGAGCGTTTCTGCTATATTGGCATAATGACCCGTCATGGATTGGAAGGTTAAACTGGACTCTTGCAATTCTTTTGCGTAAACTGCATTTAAAGATTTCAGCTTTTGGGATAACTCCTGGATTTGATCATTATAAGAGGATGTATCTATTTTGCCCACCCCGATACTAGTAAGGTCTGCAGTAGCTTTTTCGAAAGCGGAATTAAACTTATCGAAGCCTAAAGAGGCCGATTTCATTTTCTTAACGAACTCATCAGTTGCAACTGTTGAGTCTGCAACTTTTGATATTGCACCTACAGTGTCACTGAAGCTTTTTAGTCCCAATCCCAAATTATTGATTGTCTCTTGGCTGATTTCTGCGTTTTGTAACATAGAATCTAAAGCTGCGGTATGTCCTGATACCTGCACTGTTGAAACCTCATTGTCTTCGCTAGAGTCAGATCCTATCGATTGAAAACCCAACAAAAGAAAGAGAATGGCTTCGGTACCCAGTCCGATTACGATCATCCAATCGCCCCATTCCCAATGCTGAAGTTTAAACATTAATCCGACAATAACAATTGTGGCACCCCATGATATAAAGGAATCGATGCCTATTTTTCCTTTTTTCTTATTTGCCATATTTAAGCTTTTCGACATTGGATTATTTTCTTTTTTTACTGGAATGATTACCGGGTACAACGACAATGGATCGAAAACCAATGTATGATTTCGCATTATTTTGGTACTCGAATGTTCTTGTTGAATTTCTTAAAAAATATTCAGAATCCTTCCACGATCCTCCTCGAACTACACGTCTTTTTAACGCATCAGGATCTGAGTCTTTTGCATCATAACTATAGTCCGGATTTAAATCGTGAACAAATATATTTGCTGACTCATCGAAAGAAGAGGAAGTCCATTCGGCAACGTTCCCTGCCATATTATATAGACCAAATTTGTTACTTTCGTAAGCATACGCTGGGACGATTATATTTGAGTTGCCATTTAAATAATTGCCGTACTCAGTTTTAAAGTTCGCAAACAAACAATCTTTCTCATCGCAAAGATCATTTCCCCAAGGGTAACGGGTGTTCATTTCACCCGCTCTTGCTGCGTATTCCCATTGTGCATCCGTTGGTAATTGGAACACCAAATTTGTTCCAGAAAGTGATTTCTTCGAATTAAGCTCCCTTTCCAATTTCTTTGTTCGCCAATTATTAAATGCATTGGCTTGCTTCCAAGTTATGCCCACTACTGGATAATCATCGTATGCAGGATTGGAAAAATAGCTTTGCGCCATAGCCTCGTTTTTAGCATACTGAAAATCGGATATCCATGATAAGGTATCTGGATAAATTGAAACCGTATCTCGAATAATAAATGCAGACCTAGGTAAGTTTTTATCCCTATTCTCAGCGGCTGCTTTTAAATCAAAATACTCATAATTATATTTCAACAGACTTACGTCAAGCTCGTCGCGGCCAAATACCCTATCTGCGCCTTGATAGAACATTCCCGAAAGTCGCTCTTTTACCAATTCATCATTGCTAGCCCAAAAGGATTTCCCTTTGGTTACTTTCGGCCAATCGATTAATCGATCGGTGCTTGTTACCCCTGGTAAATAATATTGACTATCATCTAAGTAATTTGAAATAGCAATTGAATCTCTAACCCATATTACAAACTCTCGATATTGCTTGTTAGTAACCTCGCCTTCATCCATATAAAAGGACGTTATGGAAACTTTTTTTTCATCGTCGGTAAGGTGAGAAAATATACTTAGCGTGCTATCGCTATCTGCTTGTCCAAGTATAAATGTGCCGCCTTTAACGAAGACCATACCATAATTATTCTCTAATGCCCTTCCGACATTATTCACTGAACGACCTCTAAAGCCAATCAACAAAACGAAAAACAATATGACGAATAAGAAGTAATTCTTTACCATAAATCAATTTAAAGTCCGGAAAATCAATGCGCTATAGGCATTATTAAGAATATAGAATTCAATAAAAAAAGTCCTTACAACCTTGCTAATATACAAAGGTTTTCTTATTTAACTAGGACTTTATTTATTAGCTTCAATAATATACTGCTCCACTGCCATTGTCATACTAGGAGCTTCAGGAGTTGGGGCTACAATATCTAAAATTAATCCTCTATCTAATAAAGCTTGTTGAGTAGCTGGACCAAAAGCTGCCAATCGTGTTCCTTTCTGTTCAAAATCAGGAAAGTTTTCGTATAACGATTGAACACTAGAAGGACTAAAAAATACAATAATATCATAAAAGACCTCCTTCAAATCTGACAAATCACTCACTACAGTCTTAAATAAGACGGCAGGGGCAAAGTTGTAACCATTTTCTTGGAGCCAATTCTGTGTTTCCTCACCTGCAACATCAGAACAAGGGTATAAAAAGCGCTCATCAGCATGTTTTTTTAATACCTCCTCTAAATCCTGCGCTGTTTGCTTGCCGAAAAAGATTTTGCGTTTGCGGTATTGAATATACTTCTGAAGGTATAGTGCAATGGTCTCAGAAAGACAAAAATACTTTAAATCTGCAGGTACTTCATAACGCATCTCTTCACATACTCTAAAAAAATGATCAGCAGCATTCCGGCTAGTAATTATTATAGCGGTAAAATCTTTTAAATTAATTTTTTGTTTCCTGAAGTCACGAGCAGGAACACCTTCCACGTGAATAAATGCTCTGAAATCAAGCTTTAAATTATACTTTTCAGCCAGAGTAAAATAAGGAGATTTTTCGCTTGCAGGCTTCGGTAAGGTAACGAGAATGCTTTTAACTCTTTTAGCTCTTTCTTCGGTCAATTCTTCCATGTTTTATTTTTAAGTTATAGTCCAATTGCCTTAATGATTATAATTATTGGACCTATCTCTAAAGCGCAAAAATACAGAAATAAATAAAACTTTGAAAACTTATATGTTATTAATGTGTAATAGCATACACGCACAAACTGTAATGTGAAGAACAAAAGCACTACCGCAGAGAAAATAGCGAATAAATAATCAATCTGCGCTTGTGGCAAAAGTGCAAAAGCGATTATAACGGGGAGTAAAAGAATAGCGGAATTGAAATAACTCAAGAAAAGAATTGAATTATACTCTTTAGAAATCGGTTGAACTTCAAAAACAAAGCCAAGAAGTTTAATCACTACTACCTTTAGCGAGAAATACATAATAATCGCAAATGAAACTAAGAGATAAAAGCTTATATCTAATTTAAATATTGAGGAATAGAACGCACCTGCACCCAAAAATATGAACATCCCAAATATGAAGCCGAATAAAACGTACAATAGAATAAAGGGCCATCGATTATAGACTTTTTCTGCTTTATTTATTTGTGTTAAAGCAGTATTACTATAAAAGGCATGCATCATGACGTTTAACTGGGATGAATAATTAAACTTTATGATTGAAAAAAACAAAATGATAATACCTAAAACTAAAAGCACCCATAATTCTCGATGCTTCTTTGGTTCCCCCTTAATTAAGTTTTCTACATTCCCCTTAAATTGGTCACGCCAAGCGAAAAGATCACCATCGTTAACTGTATACACCTCCTTTAGACTATCAATAAATTGATTCGGTCGAGCTGATGAATGGAATTTAACCCAAAGCATTTGCAAGGAATCTTGGGCATGGCGAATTGAGTCCTGAATTCTCGATTCTTCCATTTCTCTTTCCATCTCCATTTGCCAAACATTCTGAGTAGGTGAAACCTGAGCAAGGCTAGAAAAAAAAAATATAGAAAAACAAAAAAATAGACTGAGTCTCGTCATTGGACAGCATGGGTTTAAGTCGCAACAAAGTTATTGCTTTTTAATTAGACTTTCCAATATTCAAATCGCGCACTAATTTTTAAATTAAAAAAACTATCTTCCAATAAAAACTCTTATATTAAGGACTAAAGCAATCAATGCACATATGGACGCATCAAACCAGTTAATAATTGACGAATCTTTTATAAATGGAGCATGGGTAAAAGGAAAAAACACTTTTGAAGTCCTCAATCCTGCCAACAATGAAGTTATTTCAAACGTAGCTAACCTTACCATCGAAGATGCGAAGAATGCTATAAATTCAGCTTCAGCCGCTTGGATTAGCTGGAAAAAAACTACCGCACAGTACCGAGGCGACATATTGACAAGGTGGTTCACATTAATTAACGAACATAAAGATGAACTAGCCGAAATCATGACATTGGAGTCTGGCAAGCCATTAGAAGAAAGCTTGAGAGAAATAAAATACGGAGCTTCTTTTGTGTCCTGGTTTGCCCAAGAGGCACCAAGAGCTTATGGTGAAACCATACCTTCTTCAAACCCTGCAAACCGTATGCTTACGATTAGGCAACCCATAGGCGTAGTAGCAGCAATAACACCTTGGAACTTCCCTTTGGCTATGATTACTCGGAAGGTCGCCCCGGCACTTGCCGCAGGCTGTACCGTTGTTCTCAGACCGGCTTCTGAAACCCCGCTAACAGCCTTAGCATTAGCCAAACTCAGCGTGGTCGCAGGCTTTCCTCCAGGAGTTTTCAATGTTATTACTGGGAAAGACAGTTCCGGCATGGGGAAGGAATTGAGCACAAATGAGCTAGTTAGAAAACTCTCGTTTACAGGGTCTACACAAGTAGGCCGCACTTTAATGGCTCAGGCCGCTGATACTATTAAAAAAATATCTCTTGAATTAGGCGGAAATGCGCCTTTCTTGGTTTTTGACGATGCTGACATCGAAAAAGCAGTAGAAGGTGCAATTATTGCTAAATTCCGTAATTCCGGTCAATCTTGTGTCGCCACTAATCGCTTTCTGGTACAGGATCAAGTTTTCGAAGAATTTTCTACAAAATTAGCGGAAGCTGTAATTAAACTAAAAACAGGAAACGGCTTGGATAAGAATATGGATATTGGTCCGTTAATTAACGAATCTGGATTAAAGAAAGTTAAGGAGCATGTGCGAGATGCAGTAAATAAAGGAGCAAAAATAATAACGGGTGGTAAAGTTATAAAAGGCTTATTCTTTGAACCTACAGTATTAACAGATGTTCCTTCAAATGCATTAATTGCCACCGAAGAAACTTTTGGACCTGTCGCCTCCATCTTTCGATTTAAAACTGAAGAGGAAGGCATCGAAATGGCAAATGCGACCGAATTTGGATTAGCAGCTTATTTTTACAGCCAGGATATCAATCGTTGCTGGCGAGTTTCAGAAGCTATAGAAACAGGAATGGTGGGAATCAACACGGGCTTGGTTTCCAATGCCTCGGCTCCTTTTGGTGGAATAAAACGATCCGGACTTGGCCGCGAAGGCTCAAAACATGGATTGGATGAATATACAGAAATCAAATATTTATGCTTTGGCCTAAATAATCCTGACTAGGAATTCTCATAGATACGAAGCCTGTTCTCAAGTTCATTTATTTCGCCCTGAAGCTTCTTCACCTTGGCCAGCATATGCCTTATTGCATCGATCCCCTCAAGATTAATTTCCATTTCATAATACCAGCGAGCGTATTGTTCCAAAAGTGGCATTTGATCAATGGCAATTGACTCTTCACCAGAAACTAAATGAACCTCAATTAGATCTTCTCTTCTTAGTAAGTTAATAAACTCAGCCTCTACATTGGAATACTTACAATATTCTGTGATGGTTATTAATTTCGCTGCCATAACCCTTTATTTTAACTTATTAACTCATTTAAGCTCTGCCAATTTCCTAAACCCTTCTTTCTGTTCCTCAGTCAAATCAGTGGGTATCTCCACTGTGTAAGTAATGATCAGATCACCGAACTTTCCTTCCTTCTTATAAACCGGAAAGCCTTTTCCCTTTAATCTCACTTGAGTTCCATTCTGCGTTTCTGGCTTCACTTTCAATTTCACCTTCCCATCCAGAGTATCGATCATAACATCCCCTCCCAAAATCGCTGTAAATAAACTAATTTCCTTATTCAAATAGAGGTTATCCCCTACTCTCTTAAACTCCGGATCATTAGCAATCACAAAAGTGATATAGAGATCTCCATTAGGCCCATTGTTCACCCCAGGGCCACCGTGGCCTTTTAATTTTACTTCCTGACCGTTTGCAACGCCAGCAGGAACAGTTATTCGAATATTTCTCCCATTTACGCTAATGGTCTGCTTATGAGTTTCTGCTGCACTTCTTAAAGACAAATGCAATTCTGACTTGTAATCTTGTCCTCGAAACTGTGATTGCCTTCCACCGCCCGAACGTCCACCTCCAAACATAGACGAGAAAAAATCTGAAAAATCACCACCACCGAAATCCGCCGACTCAGAAAATCCACCAAATGGACTACCTCCGCCTTGATAAGCTCTTCCTTGTGATTGTCGAGCTTGCTCAAAAGCATCTGCATGTTGCCAATCCTTACCGTATTGGTCATACTTTTTCCGTTTTTCTGGATCACTTAACACTTCATTAGCTTCATTTATTTGCTGAAATTTCTTCTCAGCATCTTTGTCATTTGGATTAAGGTCTGGATGAAGTTTACGCGCTAATTTACGGTAGGCTTTTTTAATGTCCTCCTGAGAGGCCGATTTATCTAAATTGAGAATTTTATAATAATCGATGAATTCCATAGAAACGAAAAACTTATTCTCTAAAATAAGAAAATTAAATATGAATACTAAACAACAGAAAAAAGCGCAAGGTGTTTTCTTTATTTTTTCACTACAGGCCTATCCCATTCCGATGTTTCATGAAACTGAATTTTAGCATATTGTCCTAAAGCATAATCAATGTCCCATTGCGAGCCAGCTAAAAAAACAGGCCTGCTTTCTTTATCATAGGCAATCTTTGACGAATTACTATATAAAAATTTTTTCAAAACCTCAGGGTCTTCTGATGATACCCATTTTGCCTTCGTCACATTCATTGGCCTAAAACGACATGCTGCGCCATATTCTTGCAGCAACCGAAATTGAATCACTTCAAACTGAAGCTCACCCACCGTTCCTATAATTTTTCGATTCCCTGGGTCTTGAACAAACAATTGGGCTACTCCCTCATCACTTAATTGCTTAATCCCTTTTTCTAGCTGTTTGGTTTTTAAAGGATCGGCATTTTCTAACTCTTTAAATATCTCTGGAGAGAAACTCGGAATTCCCACATAATTAATTTCCTCACCTTCTGTAAGGGTATCCCCAATTTTGAAGTTTCCGGAATCGTATAAACCAATTACATCGCCTGGCCAAGCCTCGTCTACCAAACTTTTGCTCTCAGCCATAAAGCTTGTTGGGGAAGCAAACTTCAGCTTTTTATTTAAACGGACATGATGATAAAATGTATTTCGTTCAAATTCACCGGAACAAATGCGACAAAAGGCAATTCGATCACGATGTTTTGGATCTAGATTGGCGTGAATCTTAAAGATAAAACCAGTGAATTTACTTTCAGTCGGATAAACTATCCTCGTATCGGTCGCACGTGCCTGCGGTGCTGGAGCTATTTCGATGAAGGTTTCTAATAATTCTTGAACACCAAAATTATTAATCGCACTTCCAAAAAACACAGGCGCCAAATAACCTGCTCGATAAAGAGAAACGTCAAATGGTTCAAATACAGATTCTACAAGCTCTACTTCGTCTCTAAGTGTGTCTGCTGCCTTTGTGCCTAACAATTCCTCTAATTGTTTGTCTTCTAAACCATCAATAGGAATATAATCCTCAGAGATATTCTTTTTATTGGCACTATATAAATTTAATTTCTGTTTATGAAGATGATAAACCCCCTTAAATGTACTTCCAACCCCGATAGGCCAGCTTAAAGGACGTACCGAAATATCCAACTCCTCTTCCAGCTCCTCTAAAAGTTCAAAATGTTCTCGTCCTTCACGGTCCATCTTATTGATAAATACGATAACCGGTGTATTCCTCATTCTACAAACCTGCATCAATTTCCGGGTTTGCTCTTCCACCCCTTTCACGGAGTCGATAACTAAAATAACTGAATCGACAGCAGTTAGCGTCCGATAAGTATCTTCTGCGAAATCCTTGTGACCTGGGGTATCTAAAATATTAATCTTATGATCTAAATATTCGAAACCCATCACAGAAGTAGCAACAGAAATTCCACGCTGCTTCTCAATTTCCATAAAATCGGAAGTAGCTGTTTTTTCAGCCTTATTTCTTTTTACCGTGCCCGCTTTTTGAATTGCACCACCAAATAACAGCAACTTTTCAGTTAGTGTCGTTTTTCCAGCATCGGGATGGCTGATGATTCCAAATGTTCTTCGTTTCGAAATCTCGCGCTTTAATTGTTTATCTTCCATATTTTATAAGAACCGCAAAAGTACGGAAAAATAAAAACTATGTCATATCTTCAATCAAACAAGAGCAAAGATTTTAGAAAAGAGCTTATAATCGTTATGTTTGAGATTAAGAATAATTCAAAAAAGGGATTCAGATTCTGACACCAATCAATAAGCAAACATTTAAAATAATCATTAATTAAAATAAATAAAAAATGAGCACAATTACTTTTCACGGAGATCCTATCAAAACAAAAGGTTCCCTTCCCTCGGTTGGAGAAAATTTAAAAGATTTCACCCTAGTTGCTGGTGATCTTTCAGAGAAACACTTATCTGATTTTAAAGGAAAAAATATTATATTAAATATTTTCCCAAGCATTAATACTGGAGTTTGCGCAACATCAGTAAGAAAATTTAATGAAGAGGCATCAAAACTTGATAATACCGTCATCCTTTGTATTTCTAAAGATCTACCTTTTGCGCAATCACAATTTTGTGCTGCAGAAGGCATTGAGAATGTCGTGATGCTTTCTGATTTTAGATCAAATCTAGGTGAGGAGTATGGCGTACAAATAACAGAAGGTCCTTTGAAAGGCTTATTAAGTCGAGCAATCATTGTGGTAAACCCCGAAGGGAAAGTCATATATACAGAGCAAGTAGGAGAGGTTACCAATGAGCCCAACTACTCGGGAGTATTAGAAGCTTTATAGCTGTACTCTATACAATTACCCTTTCTAAAAAATGAGTCTGTTTCATAAAGCTCGAACAGGCTCATTTTTTGATTATAAGGCGATACATTGGTATATACCCGTCGGAGTATTTGTATACCTTTTTCATGCCATAATTTCATTTTTAAAAACATTTTCTATTAATCGCTGTTTTTTGTGGTGATGAAACTATCGTGATTGAACATCCATTCTATGTGTGATTTTTGCAAATCTCAAATTGGTTTCGTCATCGATTCTCAAAACTTGAAGTCATGACCGCAAAAAAAATAGAATACAACAGTAATGAGCACAATGCTTGGATCAGAGGGCTTGATTTTTATCGCCAAGAGCTCGGCTTTCTAACCGAACGATTACAAGAAATAGCTTCAGATAATACAAAAGATGAAGTTCTACAAAATATTGAAAACTTCCAAGATCAATTTATCATCCATGAAAGACAAATTGATGATCTAAAGAATGACATTCATCAATTTGTCAATGGAATTGCCAATCAAATAGAAAAAACTGGCTTAGTGGATGAAAGATGCTTTGACGAAGCGGGCAAATTGAGAGAAAAATACATCGATGAAGAAAAGCTCTTCAATGAAATGAGGCATGACTTCTACCGTTTTGCTGAAGAGTGGATGTGATAGAAAGGCTCCACAAAAAAAATGAAACTGTATCGATCCGTAGGCATAATATTCTTTGTATTTATAATGCTCCTTATTATAAACTATAAAGATTTCTTTGGTTTTCCTACCTTAAACGGCTCTTCACATATTACTCCCGAAAACAAAACCTTTCTTCGGAATAAAGAGATACGTTTACATATCATTGCCCCTTTACACACGAATAACTTGCCTTTTTTCTTAATGATCTCTGGTGATGGGGGCTGGACGAATTTTGATCAACTTTTAGCCGAGTCTTTTGGGAATAAAGGTATAAGAGTAGTTGGTTTGGATGCAAGAAAATATTTCTGGCGACCGAAAACTCCTGAAAACACAACTACCGACATTGCCAATATTCTCGATCATTATCAAAAGCTCTGGCATACTAAAGCGTTCATCCTTGTCGGTTACTCTTTTGGGGCGGATGTTGTTCCCTTTGTCGCGAATCGCTTAAACCCTCGTTTAAAGAAATCCCTTCAGGCCGTTTTTGCATTATCGCCAGACCTATATACCGATTTTGAAGTGCGTATTCTTACTCTGCTTCATTTAAAGAAATCAAAAAAATACGATGTAACATTTGAACTTAAACAGATCAAACCCATTAGACCTATTGTATTTTTTGGAAGCAAGGAAAATCCAAAATTGCCCGAACATTTTAAAGCTCAAGGAATAGAGACTATTATATTAACGGGCAACCACCATTTCGATTATAACTATGAAGCCATCTCAACAAGCCTTTTCGAGATCATTACCAAAAAATAGCGCTTACTAACTATCTTGATTTAAAATCAATCTTGACTATTGTTAAAAAGTGGAGTTTATCAAAATGAAGTCCAAAGAGGACAATCAGCTTGCATTCGCTTAGAACTGGAAAACAAAGGATATGCGTCTCCATATAATCCCAACTTCAACAACAAAAGCAGTCAATTTTACATGCCATTCTATTATATTCATTAACTATATTTATATTCACGCCTTTAATCATCAAAATTATTGAACATGAATTTATTTTATAGTAAAGTTGGCTATGTTAAAATCGGTGTATGGCTTTTAATAGCAACTTGTTTCCTTTTCAATTCTGCAGTGCACGCTCAGACGAGAGAAGTAATTACTCAGTCCAAAGATCCAATAATAGAAGGTATTATTACCGAGGCCACTAATAATTCAAAGCTAGAGGATCTCGCTTATGAACTATTAGACGGTATAGGACCGAGACTTGTAGGCACCCCACAAATGCAAAAGGCGCATGATTGGGCAATAAATAAATATAACTCTTGGGGAATCGAAGCGAGAAACGAACAATGGGGAGAATGGCGAGGATGGGAAAGAGGAATCACCCATATTGACATGGTTCACCCTCGTATTAAATCTTTAGAGGGTACACAGTTAGCATGGAGCCCCTCAACTTCCTCCAAAGGGGTTACCGCTGAAATTATTGTAATACCCGATTTAGCGGATTCAATTGCTTTTCAAAATTGGCTTCCAACAGTGAAAGGTAAATTTGTGATGATTTCTATGCCCGAAACTACAGGCAGACCAGATTACAATTGGGAGGAATTTGCTACTCCAGAATCTTTCGAAAAAATGAAGGAAGACAGAGCCGCGAAAGCCATGGCTTGGAGCAATAGAATCGGAAAGACCGGATTTACTTCTCGCACATTGCCCGTCGAACTAGAGAAAGCTGGCGCAGTAGGAATCGTTACTTCATTATGGTCAAGAGGATTTGGTGCAAACAAGATTTTTGGAGCTAATACAAAAAAGACGCCGACTGTTGACCTTTCTTTAGAAGATTACGGCATGTTATTCCGTATGATTGAGCATGGTGAAAAACCCCAAATTAAAGTGATATCTGAATCCAAAGAACATGGTAAGGTACCAACATTTAACACGATTGCAGAAATAAAAGGAAGTGAAAAACCTGATGAATATGTAATCCTTTCTGCTCATTTCGATTCTTGGGACGGCGGTTCAGGGGCGACAGATAACGGAACGGGAACCATTACCATGATGGAGGCTATGAGGATCTTAAAAAAGGTTTACCCTAATCCTAAAAGAACAATTTTAGTAGGCCATTGGGGCAGTGAAGAGCAAGGTTTAAATGGTTCACGGGGTTTCGTTGCTGATAATCCAGAAATCGTGGCTAACACCCAGGCAGTTTTCAATCAAGACAACGGTACAGGAAGAGTCATCCAAATTGGTGGTGAAGGTTTTCTACATGCTTACAAATACCTAGGTCACTGGTTATCTCAAGTTCCCACAGACATTACTAAACATATTAACACGACATTCCCAGGTGTACCAAGTGCAGGGAATTCCGACTATGCATCCTTCACCGCAGCAGGAGTTCCAGCCTTCTCTTTAAGCTCATTAAACTGGGCCTACGGAGCTTACACCTGGCATACCAATAGAGATACTTATGATAAAATAGTATTTGATGATGTACGCAATAATGCGATCCTGACAGCCATTCTAGCCTACATGGCTAGTGAAGATCCGGAAACCACATCCCGTGAAAAGAGTGTCCTTCCATTGAACCCTAGAACAGGAAAACAATTAGAATGGCCAGTACCTAGGCAGCCTACAAGAAAAGGTGGTTTAGATTAAAAAAGCATAATATTTCCTCATTAAAAGCTTCATTATGGCAGAGGAGAGATCGATAATTGCGAAGCATTCATGAGTGCCTTATGGGATAGACACTAACGAATAAATTTGATTTTGTACTGTAACCCAATTATATATATAGAAAATTTATCTAAGTTTGCATATCTATGAGTAAAACAGAGGATTTATTAAAAAAAATAGTTTCTCATGCGAAAGAATATGGTTACGTATTTCCTTCCAGTGAGATTTATGATGGCCTAGGTGCTGTCTACGATTATGGTCAACTTGGTGTTGAATTAAAAAACAACCTTAAAACATATTGGTGGAAATCAATGGTGCAACTCCATGAAAATATCGTTGGAATTGATTCCGCAATTTTTATGCACCCAAAAATCTGGGAGGCTTCTGGCCATGTCAGCGGGTTTAATGATCCAATGCTGGATAATAAAGACTCTAAAAAACGATACCGCGCAGATCAATTAATTGAAGAGAAAATAGCTCGCTACGAAAAAGATGGAAAATCAGATAAAGCACAAGCTTTACAAGAGGACCTAGATGCAGCTATAAGCAATGACAACTTGGTACGGCTTAAGGAAATCATTGAGGAGCACGGAATAGTTTGTGCTATATCAGGAACAAAAAACTGGACAGACGTAAGGCAATTCAATTTAATGTTCAGTACCCAAATGGGTGCTATGGCCGAAGATTCAAATCAGGTTTACCTTCGTCCAGAAACCGCTCAAGGAATTTTTGTAAACTTCCTAAGTGTACAAAAAAGTGGAAGAATGCGTATTCCTTTTGGAATTGCGCAAATTGGAAAAGCATTCAGAAACGAAGTAATTGCTCGTCAATTTATTTTAAGAATGCGGGAATTTGAGCAAATGGAACTTCAGTTTTTTGTTCGGCCAGGGACGGAAATGGAATGGTATGAAAAATGGAAAGAAAGTCGCTTAAAATGGCACTTAGCCTTAGGCACGGACCAGGCTAAATTTCGTTTCCACGATCACGTTAAACCAGCACATTATGCGAACGCAGCGGTAGATATTGAATTCGATTTCCCATTTGGCTTTAGAGAAGTAGAAGGAATACATTCACGCACGGACTTTGACCTAAAACAACATCAGGAGTTTTCAGGGAAGAAAATGCAATTCTTTGACCCTGAAATAAATCAGAATTATATCCCTTATGTGGTTGAAACATCTATTGGATTAGATCGAATGTTTTTAACCGTATTGTGTAATGCCTTTGAAGAACAAGATCTAAGTACGGATGAGAAAAAAGATTCTAGAACAGTTCTTCATATCCATCCAGCACTTGCCCCTATAAAAGCAGCGATTTTGCCTTTGACAAAAAAGGATGGCTTACCAGAAAAAGCAAGAGAGCTTCTTGGTGATCTTAAGTTCGAATTTAACATACAATACGACGATAAAGATTCCATAGGAAAGCGATACCGTCGTCAAGATGCAATCGGAACTCCAATTTGCATAACGGTTGATCATCAAAGTCTGGAAGACAATACAGTCACTATCCGTCACCGAGATAGTATGGAACAAGAACGTCTACCAGCTGCTGATTTGGAAGGATACCTTACAAACTTAGTGGGTTGGAAAACGCTCCTTAAAAAGCTGTAATTAACACAAAAACGCTATTACAAAACGGGCTGTTTCATTCGAAGCAGCCCGTTTTATTTAGAATAAAATCTAGCTTTCCCAGCGATAGTCAAGCTTTATATTTTTTAGTTAATTACCCGTACCCCAAGGGCGATTATTTCAATATCACTTTTAGGAACGGTAATTTTCGCTATTTCCTCTGCACTCTTTCCAGCGTCTTCCGCAAAGTGCTTTAATTGTTCAATAGAGGTTTCTTTTACCTTAGCTTCTCCATCTAACAATACTGTTCTTCCAACAATATCGCTTGGCATAAAAAAACCATACTCTTTAAAACGTACCATAATGGGTTCAGAACTCCCTTCTCGTTCCACTTTCATAAAGCAGCCTTTCTTGACGCATACTTCAACTACTTTACCTCTAATCACTCCAGAATAAATAGTGTCCGAAGCAAACTCTTCCCCTAGCTCCGCCAAGGAAATCGATTCGAGCGACAATACGCCAGCTCCATATTCTACACCTGGCTGAGCAGATGGAATTTCATGCTGGGCGAAAGACAGCGAAGTAAACGCAACTGCGATAAAAAACAAAAACACTTTCTTCATAATTTAGGATTCAATTTCGATTAATTAATAATTTCTAACAGATTTCTTTCTATCAGTTCCAAAAACCACAAGTTCAATCGCAACGGTAGATAAACCCAAAGATACACTATTACACTATCTAATTTTTACAGAAAAACAATTCCATCTAAAGTAATATTTCTCTTCCTTTTCCAATTATCTTTGTATAAATTGTGATTTCCAATAAAATTTCTTTTAATTCGAACATAATATTAATAGTTCAATAAAAAATCGCCATAATGGTTTCAATCAAGAAATATACCGTACTTCTTCTTATTATTTTCCTATATATTAACCATGCTAACGGACAAGCAACCACTGCGGCCCAAAAACCCGTTTTTAATGGAACTATCGAAGAACAGTTTGATGTTTTAATAAAAAACTCCTTCCCTTACGAGAATTTTAAAAATATACGTGATAATTTACCCCGTTTTAGAAAAAACACACTCGATTCTCTAAATGCTCTGCAAAATCAAATAATAGAACAAAAGACAAGGACCGAAAGCCAAAAAGCAACCATAGATTCATTACAAATCTCGTTGTCGTCCATGAAAGAAACAATTTCTCAACGAGATAATATCTCATTTTTGGGGATGTCCATCGAAAAGGGAACCTATAATTTAATAGTTTGGTCGATCATCATCGTCTTAGCCCTTCTACTTTTATTCTTTATCCAACGCTATAAAAGCAACTTCCAAATTGCGAAGGAAAGCAAAAATGCAGCAGATGAAATTCGTGAGGAATTTGAGCAACACCGCAAAAAGGCGATGGAACGCGAACAAAAGTTGAAGCGCGACCTACAAGATGAATTAAACAAGTCTTCCAGATAAGTATTAATTATTCCACCAATAAGTAAGCTTTAGCACCAAGGCTCTATTCTTGCCGACAAAGGAATTAGGAAGATAATTATCTGTATAAACGATAAAGAAATCAGAAGCTGGTTTAAAACGCCATTGGAATCTAGTGTTTATATTGATGTTCTTTTGTTGCTCATTGTATTGAACAAACCCAGTGAAGAACACTTTATTGGTCATTGTAAGATCAATTCTAGGACCTAACAGCCAAAAATGTCTTTGCCCCCAGGGCTCAGGCAGCCAAAGTTCATGATAGCTAGAGCTAAATAAAATGTTTAAATAAGGTTGAAATCGGTATCCAAAATCAGCAGTAAATCCTAACTGCTTACCATCAGCATAATACCCACCGTATTGGAATGATGCACCGTAAGTCAAAAAGCTCTGTGGACCCGAAAGATAGCTTAAACCCATAGTACTCCACTGATGCTCACTGCCCTTATCTAGATAGTCAGAAGAGGAATTCGTAGGATCAAAAGGTCTTAAAAGACGAACGAAGTCATGTTTAAGCTGACCATTTAAAACACTCGAATTACGAAAATTGAGTTGATAAGATAATAATCCCGCATTATCGGTAGAATTGAACGATTTATCTAAATAGTGAACATAATCTAATTGGGGTCCATGACTTAAGATACTACCGCCCTTTGGAAAAAAAAGATACTTAACCTGAGGGTTTAATTTAACATATCCTTGCCTAGGAACATAACCCACTTCAGCATTATAATCTCTCCCGACTACCTCATATTGCCCATTTACAGTCCACTTCTGATTGGTATACTGAAGATTTCCTGCTTGAGCTATGTCATCCCCTGTTTTGTTCGGACTAAAAGATTTTAATAATACCGCCTTTCCGGTCCAGGAATTATTAGAGGATGCAAGGTTATATTCTAGTCCAATATTACTATTATACTGGGTATGCGCGGATTTACTTAACTCAGAGAGCTCTTGATAATTAAGCGCATATTTGTTTACAAATAGGAAACCAATATTCGATCGGGAAAACACCCTCCTTTGCAGTGCAACAGCGGTAAAGTTCTGACCCGGAAGCCCCAACTCATTTCCGGCTTGCGTTTGCATATTCATTACCCCAACCCGCCAATCCTGATCTATTTTTCCACTAAGTCTAGCTCCTGCAATAATTGGCGAAGTCAACCCAATTCTCCTTGAAAAAAAAGGACGCAAAGAACCGTATCCAAAATTATTAAACTGATCTCCGTTTTCAATAAAAAACTGACGTGTTTCTGGAAAAAACAATTCGTAACGGCTAAGGTTGGTAACCTGACGGTCTACCTCTACTTGCGAAAAGTCGGGATTTAAGGTTAAGTCTAAATTTAAAGAAGAAGATAAAGCAAGCTTAGCATCTAGTCCTACTTCTTGTCTATTTGCATTTCTAGGTAAGTTCTCATAATCCCAATTGGAGCTTGACAAGGTGTAAGGAATGATTGAAACATTGAGTCCCGCGCTCGGAGGAGTCTTATCCCAAACCAACGTACCCGTATAAGCGAGCGAAGCTGTAGGAAATCTTCTTGGAACGGGAGCCCAGCTCGACCTTTCTGTTTGCCTTAAATCATTCCGGCTAAAATTGATTCCCCATTCCAAAATATCTGCCTTATAGCGCATCGAAGTAAATGGAATGGCGGCTTCAAAAACATATTTATCTTCGTAATCTTTCACTTTAGAAACCCATTTATTATCCCAGCTTAGGTCCACTTTTCCACCATCATACATCAACCCATCCCACTGTGCACCCGCAGCGTTTGAACCAAATGAAAATCCATTCGTTTGGTCGTTAAAGGGATCTAAAAAAAATATAAAATTATCGTTTTTTCCGAATGCGAAATCGCGTCGCAGCGACTCAACCATTTGAGAACCCGCCGTTGGCTTATAACAAATCGCCAATATATACAAGTTCTTTTGATCATAGGTCATTCTTATTTCCGTGCGAGCAGTAGCAAAACTAGTATCCATCGGAGAAACCATATAAAAATCCTTCGCAACTTCCGCATCAAGCCAGGCTTGTTCATTCAATACTCCGTCAACCTCTATACTTGAACTCGATTCATAAATATGCAACTTATATTTTTCGTTCTTTTTCTGGGCTTTAAGGGTAAGATTAAACAGGCAAAATATAAACAGCAACGTATAGCTTAGTTTCATGAAACGATGTAATGGTTGATATAAAAGTTTGATAAATAAAGAATCTTTAAAAATATGATACCAAATCTAGAGAAAATTTGAAGTAAACCAAATAAATTAAATGATTATCTATCTTTTAAAATTGACAGACCAAACATTTTTTAGAAATTACCGTTGAATCTAAAAGAATGAGTGATCTTTATACAATTCAACGATTAAAAGGGCCGCTTATCTCCCTAGCACTTCACGACGGCCATTTTATTGAGGAAAAAATTCTCAATCATATCGCCCTTGACGAACATGAGCGCTTTCGCGAGGAAGATCCCTATACCGCCTATATAGGTCATCTTCCAATTACGCGAATTACCGTTCATTCTTCGAGATTTATGATCGACCTAAATCGTCCAGAAGATAAAGCAATTTATAGAAAAGAAAAGGACGCATGGGGCTTAAAGGTATGGAAAGAAAGCTTCCCCGAACAATTAGAAGAGGAGCTTATCGATTACTACCACCAATTCTACCAAGATATAGAACACTTGATTAAGGAGAAAATTGAAAGCTATGGCTATTTTTTAATCCTTGACATCCACTCTTATAACCATCGTCGTCAAAGTCCAACAAGCTTCGCATCAGAGGTTGAACATCCAGAAATAAACTTAGGAACTTATTATAACAATCCAAAATGGCAAACGATCTGTAGGAAATTTGCAGGATATCTCTCAGCCTGCACCATAAAAGAAAGAAATCCGGATGTGCGAGAAAATATAATCTTTAAGGGAGGCGGATTTACCCAATGGGTGAATGAAAAATATAATGAGAATGGCTGTGTAATATCAATTGAATTCAAAAAAACATTTATGGATGAATGGACAGGAAGAGTTGATATTCAGCACATCAACCACCTAAATAAAGCTCTAAAAGGAGCGATACCAATGTTAAGCTACGAATTGATCGAAATGCATAAAGCCGAAATTCAGAAATGACAGACTTCCAAATAATCATTAATCGTATTACAGACAAAATAAAAAAAGAGGAGCCGATTCACATTAACCTTCCTCAAGGTGGATTATTTAAAATGGAAAAGCCTGTCCCCTTCTTGGTATTATATAGAATTCCACTCGATGGAAAAGATAGCTTTACATCAAAATTGGGGAAAACGGAATCAGCCTATTTATATGCAGCAGACCTTCAAGACGGAAACCTTCAACTTTTAATTAAGTCAATTGCCAACCTATTAGCGGATAAATTCAAAGGGTTTTTATTATTAGAAGTTTGGTTAACGGAGAAGATAACAGATAATGCGTTTATTGTACATGTAAGTCAGAAAAGCGGACTAGAGGTTGCCGAAAAACTAACAACAGAATTAGGAAAAATATCGGTTCAAGGGGTATTAATGAAGGCTGAAATAAATAAAGGAAAATCTGTAGTTACTCCCTCCCATTATCAGCCAATTACGGATATTATAGAAGCAAATAAATCAGGAATTACACTAATAGGTTTAGAAATCGCCCCTTTCTACATAAATCAGGCAACTGGCCAAGCCTATCCACTTATCTTAAGAGAATTACGTGCACAATTTAGCAAAGCGATTAAAAAAGGATTTTTCGAGTTCCTCCGATTTTACACTTCCTATAATGCTACTAATTTTCAAATGCTTGGAACTACACATTTGGAGAAAAAGGTATTTGAAATTGACTATAAACTGGGCCAATTAAGTAATCTTTTTGACTTCTTACTTTTGGTAACCCCTGTAAATACCGATGATGCCTGGGAAGAATTTGTAAAGTCAAATTATCTAAAAAAACCTGTATTCCATTATCGGCCCTTACCGATTGATCCGGAAATAATAAAAAGAGAAATCTATAACCTGCCTATTGAAGACATCTCCGACCCCACTATGGCTTTCCTTTTTCGAGACAAACGAAAAGAAATCGACAGAATGTTAAATATGGTAGCAGAGAGGGAAAAGCCAGACTTTATGCACAGTAGCCTACAGGTTTATGGCCCGATAGATGAGAGGCTTCTAGATATTGCTAAAGCTATTTTAGTAGCTATTGAACCCAATGGCGAATCTGATAAAAAAGAAAAAATCAACGCAAATGAGCTCGCAAAAATGGCGGTCCAAGAATTGGAATGGCTAAAAACGCAAGATCCGAGAGTGTCAACAGCCGTTAGGGTAAGAGACGACATACATGGGATATTGGTATCTAGAGGAACACTAAATATCAACAAAAACTTCACCGTTTCTCGAGAACGAGCTTTCTCCCTATTGCAACATGAAGTAGGCACACATGTGGTGACTTATTATAATGGAAAAGCACAGCCTCTGAAATTATTCTATACCGGAGTACCCGGTTATGAAGAATTGCAAGAAGGACTGGCGGTATTTTCAGAATATCTTACAGGCGGATTAACATTTGGACGAATGCGCACGCTGGCCGCTCGGGTTGTTATTGTCAACCAGCTCATCTCTGGAAGTTCCTTCATAGATTCATTCTTTCTTTTAGTAGATAAATATGGATTTTCAGAAAAAGCAGCCTATTTATTGACTACGCGTATATATCGAGGGGGCGGTTTAACAAAAGATGGAGTCTATCTAAAAGGTTTATTAAATATCATCGAGTACATTAAAAAAGGGAAATCTTTAGAAGCCTTGCTAATTGGAAAAATTAGACAAGACTATCTACCTGTTGTACAAGAACTAATTCACCGCCAAATTTTAGTAAAACCGACCTTAAAGCCCCGCTATCTAGATGAAAAGTATTCAGAGAAACTCCAGGTTATTAAAGCAGGAGGGAATGTTTTCAATATGATTCACGGATAATAAAACCAATAACTGAACAACTATGAGAATAGCTTTTGTTGTCAATCAATTGCCTAAAGAAACAGCGGCATATACTACCACCGGACTTGCTTTGAAAGCAAGTCGACTGGGACATGAGGTCTATTATATCGGAATTGGAGACCTAACGTATACCCATGACGAATTAATGGGTGCATATGCTCGAAAAGTTCCAAACCAAACTTTTAATTCCAATGTTGAATTCTTAGATGCAATGAAGAAAACTGAGAAATCGCTAATCAATGCGAAAAACTTAGATGTCTTAATGCTGAGAAACGACCCCTCTGTAGATTTCCAAAATCGGCCATGGGCTCAAAACGCTGGAATTGTATTTGGCCAATTGGCAAAATCCCAAGGCATTTTGGTTCTAAACGATCCAGATTCTCTTGCCAACGCATTAAATAAAATGTACTTTCAATACTTTCCTAAATCCGTCCGTCCAGAAACAATTATCACCCGAAACATAGAAGATATAAAGGCTTTTTATAAGGAATACAATAAAAAAATTATACTTAAACCCTTACAAGGATCAGGGGGAAAGAATGTTTTCCTAGTTAATGAAGACCAGAAAAACCTAAATCAAATTGTTGATGTGATCGCCAGGGACGGCTTTGTCGTTGCACAAGAATACCTCCCCGATGCTGAGAATGGAGACGTGCGACTATTTTTAATTGATGGAGAACCCATTTCTGTTAACGGAAAAACCGCTGGCATTCACCGTGTTCAAGCCCCTAACGATATCCGAAGCAATATTCATCAAGGCGGAAAAGTTAAAATTCCAGAATTTACGAAACGTATGTTTGAATTAGTGGAGGAAGTAAAACCAAAACTAAAGAAGGACGGCATGTTTTTTACAGGTTTGGATATCGTAGGCGATAAATTAATGGAAATAAATGTTTTTAGTCCCGGCGGGATTGGAAACGCTAGTCGTCTGCTTGAGGTGGACTTCTTTGATCCTATTATTAAAGCGATAGAAAATAAGCTTTAACTATCTATCAAGCAATTTCCGATGGTTAACTTAACACCTCTTCTAATATGAGGTGTGATTGGATTTCACCAAATGCGTCGATATGCAGCCGGTAAAAATCAATGATAGACCTCAACAGAATTCTACGATCTGCCAAAGGAATTCGAACGCTCGGTAAAGCTTCAAAGCTGCTTGATAATAAGGCGATCCATTGAGAAGTATGGGGTTCTTGTAATACTAATGAATGGTGGGGTGCACGGCTGCAAAATACCCCATCTTTCAAATCAAAATAATGTTGATTGGGTTTAGGTAAAGCTGGAGAAAATCCAAGAAATTTGCTAAGCCTAAGCAAAAAATAAAGATGAAAATTGACCGGTGCATGAGGGGTAGAATCTAACCAACAAACTGCAGAGTAAACATACTCAAATAAATACTCGTCAGCACTTTGCTGTTTTAGACATTTAAAGAGAACTTCAGTTAAATAAAGTGCCATTGCACTTTTTTCAAGCTCATAGGGAATGGATTGGAATAAAGGAAATTGACGGGCTTCAGAAACACGTTGAATATTTCCGTTATTTTTGTGATAAACTATCATATCCAACAAATGGAGCGGTTGAAGGATATTGATATTTATTTTTGCTTTGCTTTTTTTCGCACCGTGGATCATATAGGATTGAAGACCGAATCTCTCCGTGTAAACCTGACAAATTACACTGGTTTCACCATGATCTATTGTTTTTAAAACAATTCCTCTAGTCTTATGAAGCACAATTACCAATTAAATAATTCCCATATTTTGGGAATAAAAATAAAAACACCAACCAAAAAAGCAAACACCGAAACTACAAGTACGGCGGCAGCAGCAGCGTCTTTAGCTTTTTTAATATATGGGTTGAACGTTAATGAAATAGCATTCGTCGAAGCTTCAATTGCGGTATTAAACAATTCGACAGCCATAACCAATGCAATGGCTAAAAAAACCCAAAACCATTCAAAAAGAGAAATGTCCAAAAAAAAACCAAGAAGCAATACCGATATAGCTGCAAAAAAATGGAACCTGAAATTTAATTCAGTCTTAAAAGTATTAAGAAATCCAGAGCAAGCATAGCCAAACCCGTTTATAAACTTATTAAGCCCTTTACGCTTCTTCATTTCCTTTACCTTCTCCTTTCTCATTATTTTTATGCTCTGCCGCTTCTTCTGCACGATCCTCTAAAATACTATTACGCTCAATTTTTCGCATCAAACTATAAAAAATCATTACAAACCCATAGCCAAAAGACACAACACCTACCACCAAAGGTATTTTATAAAAAGAAGCCATTGGATCCTTTGAATAAACGCCATAATAACACAGCAAGCTCCCTATTATCAAAAAAACAAGGCCTCTCTTAAGGTATTTGTTCATTTTTCCTTATTATATATCGAAATGCAAATATTATCCATTCCAAGACAAAAATAAGGCATTTTCGTCAATATCCGTTAATATCCTGAAATTCAAATTCATTCTCGCTTTTTTACAGTTGGCCAGCGTTCAATTTATTGCCATTCCTTTACAAAACCGGACATTTTTAAGTATATTTGCGTCCTTGAAAAATTTAGATAAAAACTTGATGTACACGGAATATAAGCAGCTAAATCTAACTGAAATCGAAAAAAGTATTTTAACCCTGTGGGAAGAAAAGGATATTTTTGCTAAAAGTATCCAAAATCGTCCCGACTCAAAACCTTATACTTTTTACGAAGGGCCGCCTTCCGCAAACGGGATGCCTGGAATCCACCATGTCATGGCACGTGCAATCAAGGATATATTTTGCCGCTACAAAACTCTAAAAGGATACCAAGTAAAACGTAAAGGAGGCTGGGATACCCATGGCCTACCCATAGAACTAGCAGTAGAAAAATCATTGGGCATTACAAAAGATGATATTGGCAAAAAAATATCAATAGAAGAATACAATGATCATTGCCGGAAAGAAGTTATGAAATACACAGATGTATGGAATGACCTCACCCGAAAAATGGGCTATTGGGTCGATCTAGACCATCCTTATATCACCTATAAGAACGAATACATAGAAACCTTGTGGTGGATTCTAAAAGAATTCCACAAAAAAGGATTGCTTTATAAAGGCTATACAATACAACCCTTCTCCCCTGCCGCAGGCACAGGATTAAGCTCCCACGAACTGAATCAACCTGGCACCTATAAAATGGTGACGGATACCACTGTAGTAGCAGAATTCAGGGTTAGAAAAGATCAAATCCACCCCCTCACTCCCATCCTTTTCGAAGAGGAAGAAGAGGATACGGCATTTATCGCTTGGACAACAACTCCTTGGACACTTCCAGGAAATTCAGCCCTTATCGTAGGGAAAAATATAACCTATGTTAAAGTTAGTACATTCAATGCTTATACCCACCTCCCGGTAAGTGTGATTTTAGCGAAAGATCTGGTTTCAAGATTCTTTAAGGAAGAAGCTAAAGACCTTGACTTTAAAGCGTACGAAGCTAATGACAAACTGATTCCATGGGAAATAAAAGCTGAATTTTCTGGTGCCGAACTTTTAAACCTTCGCTATCACCAATTAATGCCTTATGTGGATTCTCCAGAATTAGAAGAGAATGCATTCAGAGTCATCCACGGTGATTTTGTAAGTACAGAAGATGGAACTGGAATTGTGCACGCCTCGCCAACTTTTGGTGCAGACGACTTTAGGGTCTGTAAAGAAAACAATGTCCCCGCTATATTAGTGAAGGACGAAAATGGTAAAGAGGTGCCAATCGTGGATAGGCAAGGTCGATTTGTTAATGAAATAACAGACTACGCAGGTCGGTATGTAAAAGAAGAGTTTTATTCTGACGAGGAAAGATCAACTGCCGATTTCAAACCTACAGACGTTCTGATCGCCATCAAACTCAAAGAAGATAACAAAGCGTTTGATGTAAAAAGATACGAACACAGCTACCCACATTGCTGGCGTACGGATAAACCTGTTCTTTATTACCCTCTGGACAGCTGGTTTATTCGGACCACAGAGTATAAAGAAAAAATGGTTTCCTTGAATAAAACGATCAACTGGAAACCAGAATCGACAGGAATCGGACGTTTCGGAAACTGGCTTGAAAATTTAGTCGATTGGAATTTATCACGCTCCCGTTATTGGGGAACACCTCTACCAATATGGCGAAGCGAAGATGAAAACGAAGAGCTCTGCATTGGATCCATTGCTGAACTCAAGTCAATGGTTCAAAAAAGCATAAACTCTAGCCTTTTAAGCCAAGAAGAAAAATCCACCCTCGAAGCGTATTTAGCAAAAATAGAGGATGGTGTATTCGACCTGCATAGACCTTACGTTGATGATTTAGTTTTAATATCTGAGGGCGGACAAAAACTTTACCGAGAACTTGACCTAATCGACGTTTGGTTTGATTCGGGAGCCATGCCCTTTGCACAGTGGGGTTTAAATCAAGAAAAACTAAAAGAAGGATCCGACACTCCTTTTAATGCTGGCTTTGAATCCGCATATCCTGCAGATTTTATCGCCGAAGGTGTGGATCAAACCCGAGGCTGGTTTTTCACTTTACACGCCATCTCTACTATGCTTCGTGATTCAGTTGCTTTTAAGAACGTAATTTCTAACGGCTTAGTACTAGATAAAAACGGCAATAAAATGTCGAAAAGGCTCGGAAATGGTATAGATCCATTCGAAACAATCGACAAATATGGCGCAGATGCTACCCGTTGGTATATGATCAGCAACGCCTCGCCTTGGGACAACCTAAAATTCAACATAGAAGGCATTGACGAAGTCAGAAGGAAGTTTTTCGGCACCCTTTATAATACCTACGCTTTTTTTGCGTTATACGCCAATATTGATAAATTTACTTATACTGAAAAGGACATCCCTATAGCGCAAAGACCAGAAATTGACCGCTGGATCATCTCTCTTTTAAATAGCTTAAGTAAGGAAGTAGACCAGTATTATGCAGATTTTGAACCTACAAAAGCAGCAAGAGCTGTTCAAGACTTTGTAGACGAAAACTTAAGCAATTGGTACGTTCGCCTTTGTCGCAGACGCTTTTGGAAAGGCGAATACTCAGAAGATAAAATTTCCGCCTATCAAACTCTCTACACATGCTTGAATACGGTTGCCAAAATCATGTCGCCGATAGCTCCATTTTTTAGCGATCGTCTATTTCTTGACTTAGAAAGCATCACTAACAAAGAAGGAAGAGAATCTGTCCATTTAACTGACTTCCCAAAGGCAGATGCTGCCCTAATCGACAAACAACTAGAAGAACGCATGGGCTTGGCTCAAAACATCTCTTCTTTAACCCTTTCATTGAGGAAGAAAGCTGGCATTAACGTTCGTCAGCCTTTGAATAAAATATTAATCCCAGTTTTAGACGATACCTTTATCAAAAATGTCGAAAATGTAAAGGATCTTATCCTTTCAGAAACGAATATTAAAAATATTGAGTATATTGAGGACACTTCGGGAATTTTAAGGAAAAAGATAAAACCTAATTTCAAAACCCTTGGGCCAAAAGTAGGAAAAAACATGAAAACTGTTGCTGCTGCTGTTTCCGCTTTCAATACAGAACAAATTCAGCAACTCGAAAATCAAGGAGAATACTTATTAACTGAAATCGGTTTTAATTTATCCCTAGCGGATGTTGAAATAATAGCTGAAGATGTAGAAGGCTGGCAGGTAGCTAACCTAGGAAGGCTTTCAGTTGCTCTTGACGTACAGATCACTGCCGAATTAAAGCAGGAGGGGATCGCAAGAGAAATTGTAAATCGCATTCAAAATCTAAGAAAAGAGATGGGTTTTGAAGTTACAGATAAAATAATTGTTAAATTGGGTGTTTTATCCGAAATCAGTGAAGCAATAAACAACAATATAGCTTATATTCGCACAGAAACTTTAGCAGAAGAATTAAAGTTTGTGCCAGAATTAACACAAGGTGAGACAGTCCAAATTAATGAACAAGAAATAAACATAGTAATAGAAAGGATATAAAATGGAAAAGACGGAAAAGACACATTATAATGATGCTGAACTACAAGAGTTCAAAGAACTAATTTTAGAAAAGATACGCATTGCAAGGGAGGAATTGAATTCATTAGCTAAATCATTAAGCAATCCTAACAGCAACGGAACAGACGACACCGCCGGAACATTTAAGACTTTAGAAGACGGTTCGGCTACCTTAGAAAAAGAACAAATTAATCAATTAGCAGCTCGTCAAAAGAAGTTTATAGACAATCTAGAAGCAGCCTTAGTAAGAATTGAAAATAAATCTTACGGTATTTGTCGTGAAACAGGAAAATTAATTCAAAAAGAACGTTTGCGTGCAGTTCCTCATGCAACATTAAGCATGGAAGCGAAACTAAAGCAAAACTAGTCTTAAATGAAAGGGTTTTCCAAACCGATTATATTAATTGTCATTACCTTAATTCTTGACCAAGCATTAAAGCTTTGGATTAAATTGAACATGACGCTTGGTCAAGAGTTCAGCATACTTGGTGACAGAGGTTTTATCCATTTTACCGAAAATAATGGAATGGCTTTTGGCCTGGAATTAGGCGGAGAAGCTGGTAAATTAGCCTTATCGCTTTTTAGAATAATAGCTATTTGTGCTATCGGCTATGGAATCTATTACATGACAAAGAAAAAGTATCCTCAAGGTTTAGTCCTAAGTGTGTCTTTGATATTTGCCGGTGCCTTAGGCAACATGATAGATTCGGCCTTTTATGGAATGTTTTTTAGTGAAAGCACCTGGTATGATAAGGCTCAACTGTTTCCACATGAAGGAGGCTATTCTAGCTTTCTACATGGAAAAGTGGTCGACATGTTCTATTTCCCATTAATTAGTGGCCATTACCCCAACTGGCTCCCGATCTGGGGAGGGCAGGATTTTATATTCTTCCGACCTGTATTTAACCTTGCCGACACTGCGATTTCCGTAGGAGTAATCATTATTTTAATTTTTCAAAAAAAATATTTTCAAGAGGATGAATCTCCTGAATAACACTCCTCACAACACGCACTCCAAATTCAACCAATCGCACAATTCATTGCCTCTTTTAAAAAAATTATCCCTAAATTGACAATTCAAAAAATTGTCAGCCATGAATTACAAGATCGCCTCCCTCAAAAAACTGCAATCTGAAGGAAAAAATATTCATCGTCTTCCTTTTTCTATTCGTATTTTACTTGAGAATGCATTAAGAAACCACGATGGCTTCGCTATAACGGATGAGCACGTAAAAACGCTTACCGACTGGGATCCAAAAGGCACAGATGCGGAAATCCCTTTTAAACCAGCTAGGGTATTAATGCAAGATTTTACGGGCGTACCTGCAGTGGTTGACATCGCTTCCATCAGGGCAGAGGTGGTCAGAAAAGGTGGCGATGGCACCAAAATCAATCCTGCCATTCCGGTGGACCTAGTAATCGATCATTCTGTACAAGTTGACTTTTTTGGAACAGATTACTCCGAAGCGAAAAATGTGGTCATGGAATATGAGCGGAATGCAGAACGCTATCAATTATTAAAATGGGCACAAACTGGACTAAATAATTTCACAGTGGTACCTCCCGGCATGGGAATTTGTCACCAAGTGAATTTAGAATACTTAGCAAAAGGAGTGATAGAACGTGAAGGTTGGGCATTCCCAGACACGTTAGTGGGCTTAGACTCTCATACCCCAATGGTGAATGGTATTGGAGTTCTGGGCTGGGGCGTAGGTGGAATTGAAGCAGAAGCAGCCATGTTAGGCCAGCCTATTTATTTCACCTGTCCAAAAGTGGTGGGCTTGAATTTAAAAGGCCTAATCCCTCAAGGGTGCACCGCAACGGATATGGTGCTTACTATCACGAACCTACTACGTAAAGTGGGCGTAGTAGGAAAGTTTGTCGAAGTGTATGGTGACGCGCTTGATCACCTAACCGTAACGGATAGGGCTACAATTGCAAATATGTCACCAGAATTTGGCTGTACAGTAAGCTATTTTCCCATCGACAAGCAGACTCTAGATTATATGAAGCGAACAAACCGTTCGCAAAAACAAATAGACCTGGTTAAAAACTATTGCACTGAAAATTTGCTTTGGAGAACCGGAAAAGAAGAAATTGAATACTCCGAAGTAGTTGAACTAGATTTGGGAACCTTAGAACCAACTGTTTCCGGCCCAAAACGTCCACAAGACAAAATCTTAGTAAAGGATCTGCATGCGAAATTTGCAGATTTATTAAAGGAGGAATTTAAACGGGAATATATTCCCGTAGCCGACCGTCGTGAACATGTTTGGTTAAATGAAGGAGGATCAGGAAGTCAATTCGCAAATAAAAAAGGAATTGAAACGCCAGCAAGCGTCAATATTGTTCCAGGAAATGACCTGAGAACAGTAAAAATAAAGTTCAAAAATGCAGATTATAAATTAAGCGATGGCAGCATCGTTATTGCGGCAATCACCAGCTGTACCAATACCTCTAACCCTGCGGTTATGGTAGGTGCCGGTTTGGTAGCCCGAAACGCAGTAGCCAGAGGATTGAGAACAAAATCATGGGTCAAAACCAGTCTGGCGCCCGGCTCTAAAGTGGTAACTAGTTACTTAGAGCGCTCGGGATTGTCTGAAGATTTAGATGCCTTACGTTTCCATACGGTAGGTTATGGCTGTACTTCATGCATCGGAAATAGTGGTCCGCTCCCTCCCTATATCGCAGAAGCGATCGACGCACATGATATGGTGGTAGCGTCTGTACTTTCCGGAAACAGGAACTTCGAAGCTAGAGTGCATTCCCAAGTAAAAATGAACTTCCTGATGTCTCCAATGTTGGTAGTTGCCTATGCTTTAGTCGGACGGGTAGATATCGATTTAATAAACGAACCGCTAGGTTATGATCCAAACGGAGAAGCTGTCTTTTTGAAAGATATCTGGCCAAGCCAAGAGGAAATCAACCTAACTATCAGTGACTGCATGAAAGTAGAGGATTTCAAAGAAGTCTATGATGTTATATTTGATGGAAACGAAGAATGGCAGAAACTAGAAGCCCCTACAGGGACAGCTTACAAATGGGATGACCATTCTACCTACATTCAAGAAGTACCTTTTTTCAAAAACATCAGTGAGACACCTGAGGCCCTACAGAATATTGAAAACGCACGGGTATTATTATATTTAGGCGATTCTGTAACTACGGATCACATATCTCCAGCCGGCGCATTTGGCGAACTTACTGCGGCAGGCAAATACCTCATGAGCAAGGGAGTGGAAAAAAAGGACTTCAACTCCTTCGGTTCACGCCGTGGGAACCATGAAGTAATGATGCGTGGTACCTTTGCAAACGTACGGATCAAAAACCAAATCACGGATAAAGAAGGCGGATTCTCAACTTACTTTCCGAGCAATGAAACACTTACAGTATACGATACGGCGATGAAATACATTGAGGACAAAACCCCGCTCATTGTTTTGGCTGGAAAAGAATATGGAAGCGGCTCATCCCGCGATTGGGCGGCGAAAGGCGCTAGCTTGTTAGGAATCAAAGCCGTCATTGCAGAGAGCTTTGAGCGCATACACAGAAGCAACTTGGTGCAGATGGGAGTACTTCCACTGGAATTCATTCCAGGGCAAACAGCGCCCTCTTTGGGTCTTTCAGGAAAGGAAATCTTTACATTTACAGGAATCTCTGATTCCTTAACCCCTGCTAAGGTTATCAAGGTCACAGCCGTAAAAGAATCTGGCGAGAAAATAGTATTTGATGCAAAAGCACGCTTAGACTCTGAAATAGAGATCGCCTATTACCAAAATGGCGGTATTTTGCAATATGTGTTAAGAGAGCAATTGAATAAGAGTTAATCTATAAACTCAAACTTCGTATACGGCACCAAAACCTCCGGAATTTGAATTCCATTTTCAGTTTGAAAATTCTCAAGGATGGCGGCTAAGATTCTAGGTAAGGCCAAGGCACTGCCATTTAAGGTATGTGCCAATTGCATTTTACCATTTTCTGCACGATAGCGCACCTTTAGGCGATTGCTTTGGAATGTCTCAAAGTTAGAAACTGAAGAAACCTCGAGCCAACGTTTTTGGGCTGCACTCCAAACTTCCATATCGTAAGTTAGGGCCGAGGCAAAGCTCATGTCACCCCCACATAGGCGCAACACTCTGTATTTCAATCCAAGCTTCTTTAATAAGCCTTGGACATAGCTACTCATATCTTCCAACGTTTTATAGGAATCCTCGGGCTTGGTAATTTGGACCAGCTCTACTTTATCAAATTGGTGAAGGCGGTTTAACCCCCTTACATGTGAACCGTAAGACCCAGCTTCACGACGGAAGCATGGAGTATAAGCACAATTCCTAACAGGAAATTCTTCTTCCTTTAAAATTGTATCACGGTAAAGGTTAGTAACTGGGACTTCAGCTGTGGGAATCAAGTATAAATTATCTTCGTTAACAAAATACATTTGCCCTTCTTTGTCTGGTAGCTGCCCCGTTCCAAAAGCGGAATCTTCGTTTACAAGGATGGGTGGCTGAACTTCATTATAGCCAGCTTTGTCCGCTTCATCCAAAAAGAAGTTTATCAAGGCACGTTGTAATTTTGCACCTTTTCCCTTATACACTGGGAAACCTGCGCCGGTTACTTTGGTACCCAATTCGAAATCAACAATATTATACTTAGCTGTCAATTCCCAATGCGGTAAAGCTTCTGTAAGTAAGTTGGGATCTTCCCCAAATTCTAATACAATTTCGTTTTCTTCAGGTGTAGCACCGAAAGGCACTGACTCATGAGGAAGATTGGGAAGTTGCACCACCGCCTCATATAACTTTAAGTCTACATCGTTCAATTCTTCCGTAAGCTTCTTAATGTTTTCTTTATTCTCAGAAGTCGCATTTTTTATGGTGTTCGCTTCCTCTCGCTTTCCTTGTCGCATCAAGTCGCCAATTTGTTTGGCTGCTGCATTAGCTTCCGCTGAAAGACTGTCCAAAGAGGATTGATTTGATCGACGTTGTTTATCCAATTCGATAATATCGTCTACCAATGCCAATTGACCAAAACCCTTTTTTTTCAATCCTTCAATAACTTTTTCTCTGTTTTCGCGGATATAACTATATTGCAACATATCTTTGTTTTTAAATGCAAACTTAGATAAATTTGCCGAATATACCTAGATTAGGCGTTCATCTAAAAAACAAATTTATTCGTTAATACTTATCACAAGGTACTCATGAATGCTTCACAACCATCGATCTCACCTCTGCCATTGGTTAGTTTTTTAGAGAGAAAAAAACTTTTAGGAATGTGAATTGACAAATCATCTATTTTAAATGAACTTTTAAACACACGAAAATGCTATATTTAGTTCCTACTCCGATAGGAAATTTGGAGGACATGACATTCCGTGCGATCCGAATTTTAAAAGAAGTGGATGTTATTTTGGTAGAAGATACCCGGGTGAGTGCACCGCTATTAAAGCATTTCGGAATCGAAAATAAGATGTATGCCCACCATCAGCACAATGAGCATAAAGCATTAAACGAATTAATTCGTTTAATGAAAGAAGGAAAAAGCTTAGCCTTAATTTCTGATGCGGGCACGCCCGCTATCTCTGATCCCGGATTTTTATTGGTAAGAGAAGCCATCCAAAATGGATTGGAAGTTAACTGCTTACCTGGAGCAACTGCTTTTGTCCCTGCTTTAGTCAATTCAGGATTACCTGCGGATCGTTTTGTATTTGAAGGCTTTCTACCTGTTAAAAAGGGAAGACAAACTAGATTGAAGTCTTTGGCAGCAGAAGATAGAACGATGATTTTCTATGAATCTCCGCATAGGGTATTAAAAACCTTAACCGATTTTATAGAATATTTTGGGGAGGATCGCTTGGTATCTGTTTCAAGAGAGATAACCAAGGTCTTTGAAGAAACAGTTCGTGGAACCCTAAGGGAGGTGCTAACCCATTTTGAGAACGGAATTGTGAAGGGGGAGTTTGTTATTTGTTTGCATGGAGCTGAATAGCTTCCCTGATAAAAATAAATTATTCCAATGAAACCATCATGAGTTCGCTAACTTCACAAACCGAGATCAATAAACCACTCATGATAGCTTCATTACCTTTAAAAAACAATTTATTCCAATGAAAACAAACATTCTTTTAGCCCTGTTAAGTGCATTTTTATTGTGGCTGGCCTGGCCACCTATTCCTTATACATCGCCTCTCCTTTTGATCGCTTTTGTGCCAGTATTATTTGCTATGGAAGATATCATCGTGGGCACCTACAATAAAAAGGGCTTAAAAGTATTTTTTATTGGCGGATTGTCCGCTTTAGTTTGGAATACAGCGAGCATTTATTGGGTTTTTAATGCAATGAATGCAGTTATGCCTGCAGCGGTTGCTATATTGATTTCACTTATCCCTTTTGGTTTAGCAGCTGCAATGATGGCTTTAGCATTTTGGCTGTATTTTCAATTGAGAAAGCGATATGGCACACTTATTTCTTATATAGGTCTTATTTGCTTTTGGATTTCTTATGAATTCCTTCATCAAAGCTGGGACCTGGCTTTCCCTTGGATGACCCTGGGCAATGGCTTTGCGGTGGATCATCACCTGGTTCAATGGTATGAATTCACGGGTGTATATGGTGGGTCTCTATGGATTTTACTGAGCAACCTGCTCGTATTCTACATTCTTAAAACAAATAAACTAAGTGAGACCCCGAACAAAAGGGTATGGATTGCTTGGATATTACTCGTTCTCGTTCCCATAAGTATTTCTCTTATACAGTATAGTAATTATGAAGAGCGAGTTAATCCTGCTGATATCGTTGTGGTTCAACCAAATGTAGATCCTTATGACAAATATGGCAATTTACCGGCTGAAGTTCAATTAGCCAATTTAATTCGACTTTCAGACTCTGTGGCATTACCAAATACCGAGTTTTTCATCTGGCCGGAAACCGCTATTCCTGAAGCCACTAATGAGGAGACTATTCGTGAAAGCAAAAGTTTCCATCAAATTCAGAACTTCCTAACTAAGTATAAAAATGGCAATGTCTTGTCAGGAATAGAGAGCTATTTAATCTACGATTCTGCAAAAACCTTGTCGGCAGTTTATTATCCACATCTCCATGGCTATGTAGACGCTTTTAATGCCGGTGTTTTAATCGAAAATTCTGGCAGGGTTCAGTTTTACCATAAATCTAAATTAGTCCCAGGCGTTGAACAATTGCCCTTTAAGGAAGCTTTGGCATTTATGAAGCCTCTTTTCGCCGCATTTGGAGGAACAACAGGCGGCTACGGTAGCCAAGCCGAATCTACCGTTTTCTATGCTCAAAGTGGCATTGGTGCCGCACCTATAATTTGTTATGAATCGATTTGGGGAAGTTATGTAGGCGACTTTATAAAGGATGGAGCGCAATTCATTGCTATTATTACAAATGATGGATGGTGGGGAAACACATCAGGAAAGGACCAGCATCTCGCCTATGCGAAGCTTCGTGCAATAGAAACCAGAAGATGGGTAGCCCGCTCCGCAAACACGGGAATATCGGCCTTTATTAATCAAAAAGGAGATATCGTTAAAAAGACAAAATGGTGGACAGCCGATGCAATTAATCAAGAAATCAACTTAAATGAAGAGCTTACCCTTTATGTAAAAGCTGGGGATTATATCGCTTATTTAGCGTCATTTGGGGCTTTGATTTTCGCTGGACTTATTGTTGTAGGTTTTAGGCGTGGCGGTGTTGATACCTAAAGCCTAATACCTATGACCTCCTTGAAACAACCGGCATTACTCGCCCTCTTCCAAACGCTTTATTAGAAACCCTCAGAATTGGGGGTGCTTGATAGCGCTTAAATTCGGCGTTGTCCACTAAGTTCAATATTCGTTCGACAGTATTATTTTCAAACCCTAATGCAATGATCTCCGATTTACTTTTGCCCATATCAATATATTGAAACAGAATAGAATCTAAGATAGGGTATTCAGGTATTGAATCACTATCTTTCTGCCCAGGTCTTAGCTCCGCAGAAGGGGGTTTCACAATTGTATGAACAGGAATAATTTCTCGATCTCTATTGATGTACCTCGCTAAATCAAAAGCTTGGGTTTTATAAACATCTCCTAGGACACTTAAAGAGCCCACCATATCGCCGTAGAGCGTTCCATAGCCTACAGCGCACTCACTTTTATTTGATGTATTAAGTACTATATACCCTAGTTTATTTGAAACAGCCATTAAAATAAGCCCTCTTGAGCGAGCCTGGATATTCTCTTCAGTTAGATCTGCATCTTTACCTTGAAAAACTGGGGCAAGTAAACTCTCAAAAGTTAGAACAGCACTCTTTATGGGAATTATCTCGTGTTTACAACCGGTATTTTCTACCAAATCTAATGCATCTTTTAGGGAGTGATCTGTCGAATAAATAGAGGGCAGTAATATAGCCAAGACATTTTCGGAACCTAGAGCTTCACAGGCTAGTGCGGCGACAAGTGCCGAATCTAAACCTCCTGATAATCCTAATACTGCTTTTTTAAAACCCTGCTTTTCAAAGAAATCTTTTATTCCCAACACTAAAGCATCATGGATAAGTGCAATCTCCGAAGGGTTTGGCTTATCTATAAATGATTGGCTTGCTATGCTAGTATTAGTTAATTGACAGTACTTTGTTTCTTCTTTAAAAGCAAGTAATTGATCTACAACATCTCCATTGGCATCCATAATAAAAGAACGTCCATCAAAGAGTATATCGCCCTGTCCTCCTACTTGATTAATTTCAATAACAGGAAGTTTTTCTTCCTGGCAAAATTCAGCCAGCTGTACAAGTTTACTGGTATGTGAGGTATATGAAAACGGCGTGGCGTTAAGATGAATAACAAATTTCGCTCCCTCGTCTATCTGGGATACTTCATTTAGGTCCCCTCCTATAGCAATAAGGAAGTCTTTATCCTGAAGCCGAATCGTTTCACATCCTTCTCCAGAAGTAAAGTTTCGAGCCTCATTATACCAATCGTTTGAGCTTAGGGATTTCTTTCTAATAATTTGTTTTACCGACCCATTCTCAATAAAATAGGCTGCATTATATAGTTGACTATCTTGTTCATAAATTCCTCCTACTATACAGCTAATCCTTGTACATGCTTTTTCAATCAATGCAACGGTCTGTCGACTTCTTTCTCTGTATTCCTTACTATTATTCAAATCAAAGGCAGGAAACCCACCTATAGCTAGTTCAGAAAAGATTATTAAATCGACATCCTTGTCTTGTGCAGCATCAATAGCTTTTAGGATTCTTTTACTATTTCCTTGGAAATCCCCTACTGTATAATTCAACTGAGAAATGGCAATATTCATGGTGTTTTTTTTTAAAAGAAGATTGCAAAATTAAACGCTACATAGGAGCTTTTGGGACTTCCGTCTTTCAATATTTTGGTAAATCCATTGTTAAACGTCAGTCCAGTTATCATATTTAACTTATGATCAAGTTGCCAATTGATTCCTCCTCCAATTTGCATTGCCAAACGAAACAGATCGGAGTCACTCCCAAGTGACACTTTATCCATCCCATCCCATTCACGTTCCCCGTTAATTTTCATTCCCGCGGCAAATCCGAATTGACCATAATAACTTCGATAATAACGTTGTGTACTTTGAAGTTTTAAGCCGAAAGGCACTTCGATATATTGCAAATGATAGGTGGCGGGAAGAGAAGCATTAGGTGCGGCGTTTGGAGTAGAGTAACTGGATCGTGCCTTTAAATTATTGATTAAAAAACCGGTTGAAAAGTAGTAATTCTCTGTTAATGGAAAGTCTCCTAGTAGTCCGTAAGAATATCCTAACTTCATTTCCTTTTTTATATTCTGCGTGTTTCCATAGCGTAACCAATGTACATTTGGCGAAAACGTGATCCCTAAATATACCTTTTTATCACTATAAGACGATCCATAATAATCTTGGGCCAGAACTTTACTTATTGTTAAAATAGATAAGAATAGAATAAAAACAAACCTTTTCATCGTATTAATTTCTCTAATTAATATATCCATGCTATGAGGCTAAAGCAGCATAGCTCTTTTTTACTAAAAACGAAATTAATCTTTTTATTTGGGTTTTGTAGCTTTAAAACTCAGATATGGCTTTGACTTCACTTTTCCCATCTATTCCCGGCGAACCAGAATAAACTTGGCCTTGGGGCAGTTGTCCCAACGGCCGGGTTCCTCTTCCAATTCGAGAAAGAATGTTTCTAATCTCACTCTGAGCATTAACAGAGTAGCCGCCCGCTTTAGTGTCAATTGATAGATAAGCACTCTCCTTTTTATTAACCTGTTGGGGAGTCATTCCATTGCTTAAGTATTTCAAGCTTATTTTTCCTCCATTTCCATTTGGGAAGGTCTTGGTTCCATTTTGTGCATCTAATCCTGCAGACGATACTACTAAGCTTCCCAAATCATCAAATCGAATGGTTATATCCATATCACTACCATTGTTCTTTCCATCTGTCCCATAAATTAAGGCATCCTTACCAATAATGGCGTGTTTTACTTTTAGCTCTACCTTCTTCTTTCCGTAGAATAGTAGTTTTGACCGGTCTTTCATCACTAAAGTATCAATGCTCAAAATCAGGGTAGAATCACGGCTAGAAAAAGTCTTGTTCTTCTTTCTATTAATTTCTAATTTTGAAACATGCTGGATAGAATCTGTTTGAGCTTGAGCACCTAATAAAAAAATGGAGCTAAGCAGGAAAAGGAATATCGTTTTCATGATAAAATATTTTTATAGTTAAACGAATAAAAGAAGGAATGGTTTAAATGGCGTTTCAAACAAAAACTGGCAAACGTAAAAAGGCTTAATCCTTTCCTTTATTTTCAAATTTGTTGAAAATAAAGAACAAGATTAAGCCTTTTCAATTATTAAGTCTAAATCAGACTATGTGTATTATTTCATGATTTTGAAAACGGTACTTATTGCTATAACGCTGCCAATGAGCAGTAATACGTTCCCGATGGAAGTAAACAAAAATGAATCTTGAATAAAACGGACAAAAGTTCCTGCTACACCAAAAATAATGGCCACAACTAAAGTGATATAATGTTTCGTTTCGTTGGCGTTATTATCGTTGGTTCTTTGTGTTTTTCTGACAGAATTTGACATATGCTATTTATTTGAAAACAAAAATACAAATTAAATGAAAGATTAAAAATCTAATGTGATTATAAAACAAATTAGCCCTCATGAGTACATGAAGGCTAATTATATAAATAATAATTTACGTTTGAAAATAAAGCTAAGATTTACCCATTCGAAAGAGCGGCTGCACCACTTACAATCTCTGTAAGCTCGGTGGTGATAGCTGCCTGACGAGCTTGGTTGTATGCTAATTTTAGCTCCTTAATTAATTCGCCCGCATTATCAGTCGCCTTATCCATGGCTATCATTCTTGCGCCGTGCTCCGAAGCATGAGAGTCAAGAACTGCTTTATACAATTGAATTTTTATTGACTTAGGTATCAGTTCTTCAATTATTTTCTCAATTGAAGGCTCAAAAATATAATCCGTTTCATTTCTTGAGCCTGTTGAACTATCAATATTTTCTGTCGCTTCCAAAGGCAATAGTTGTTCAGTTGTAAGCGATTGAACGGAGGCGCTTCTATATTGATTATAAACTAATTCAACGCGGTCATAATCCCCTTTTACAAAGGCATCCATGATACCCTGAGTGATAACGGAAGCGTTCTCAAAATTCAGGTTATTGAACAGCTCATTATTGTTACCTATAACATTGTATTCGTGTTTTTGGTAATAATCATGGCCTTTCTTCCCAATGGCAATAATGCTCACCTTCCCTTTTTGGAATTGTTCATTGTACTTAGTCGAAATTAATTGGTTAACGGTTTTAATTGCATTCATATTGAATGCACCTGCCAACCCTCTATTTGAAGTAACAACGATAATCAATACCTTATCAGGTGTCCTATTTTCTAAAAAAGGCGAAGTAGCTCCTTCCACGCTTGCTGAAAGGTTTGCCAAAATCTCTTTAAGCTTATTGGCATAAGGCCGCAATTGAATGATAGCATCTGTAGCTCGCCTTAGTTTTGCAGCAGAAACCATCTTCATAGCATTTGTAATCTGCTGCGTTGAGGTTACGGATACAATTCGGTTTCTTACTTCTTTTAAATTAGCCATAGTATTTTATAAGATGCGAGATTAGAAAACACTAACCTCTAATATTTAGAAGCTAATTCTTTAGCTACTTTTTCCAATACATCCGTCAATTCATCATTGAATTTTCCTTCCTTTAATGCTTTTAACACCTCAGGATGACGAACTTCAAGTTGTTGTAAATATTCTTCTTCGAAAGCACGTACCTTTTCTACAGGCACCGATCTCATTAAGCCTTTTACTCCTGCGTAAACAATTGCAACTTGCTTTTCTACAGTAACTGGAGAGTATTGTGCTTGCTTTAAGATCTCTACGTTACGAACTCCCTTATCCAATACCGATTTTGTAGCAGCGTCTAAGTCTGAACCGAATTTAGAGAACGCCTCTAGTTCACGGTATTGAGCTTGATCTAACTTCAAAGTACCCGCTACTTTCTTCATCGACTTAATCTGCGCGTTACCACCAACACGCGACACCGAAATACCTACGTTAATGGCTGGACGAACACCGGCGTTAAATAAGTTTGACTCCAAGAAGATCTGACCATCCGTAATAGAAATTACGTTAGTTGGAATATATGCAGAAACGTCACCACCTTGAGTTTCGATGATAGGAAGTGCTGTTAATGAACCACCGCCCTTAACAATTCCTTTAATGGAATCTGGCAAATCGTTCATGCTTTGAGCAATTTTATCTGACGAGTTGATTTTCGCAGCACGCTCTAATAAACGACTGTGAAGGTAGAATACGTCACCCGGATAAGCCTCACGACCTGGTGGACGACGAAGCAATAAAGACACCTCACGATAGGCTACCGCTTGTTTTGATAAATCATCATAAACAATTAACGCTGGGCGACCAGTATCACGGAAGAACTCACCGATTGCAGCGCCTGCCATTGGTGCGTAAAACTGCATCGGAGCAGGATCCGCAGCTGAAGCAGCTACGATAATAGTATAAGCTAAAGCACCTTTTTCCTCAAGAGTACGAACAATATTTGCAACAGTTGAGTTCTTCTGTCCGATAGCCACATAGATACAGAAAACTGGCTTTCCTGCATCATAAAATTCTTTTTGATTAATAATGGTATCAATACAAACGGCAGTTTTACCAGTTTGGCGGTCTCCAATTACCAATTCACGTTGTCCTCTTCCTATAGGGATCATCGCGTCAATAGCTTTAACTCCTGTCTGTAAAGGCTCAGTTACCGGTTCACGATAAATAACCCCAGGTGCCTTACGCTCCAATGGCATATCGTATGTTTTTCCCTGTATTGGCCCTTTCCCATCAATTGGCTGACCTAAAGTATTTACCACACGACCCAACATACCTTCCCCTACTTGGATAGAGGCTATCTTGTTCGTTCTTTTTATGGTATCCCCTTCTTTGATTTCATCAGAAGCACCTAATAATACCACACCTACGTTGTCTTCTTCTAAGTTAAGAACGATACCTTGCAGTCCATTATCAAATTCAACCAGTTCACCTGATTGAACCTTAGTTAAGCCGTAAATGCGTGCAATACCGTCACCTACTTGTAATACGGTACCTACTTCTTCCAGTTCGGCTTCTGATTTGAAGTTCGACAATTGCTCTCTAAGAATTGCTGATACTTCATCGGGTCTTACCTCTAGCATAACTTTATATTTATGTTTATTTAAATTCGTTTATTGGCTTTCGCCTTAATAATTATGATTTAAGATGCTTTTCAAGCTTATTTAATTTCCCTAAAATACTTGCATCTATTTGTTTATCACCAATGGTGATGATGAAACCACCGATAAGGTCAGGATCAACTTGGTTATCCAAGATCACTTCACCCTTAGTTTCGGCTTTTATCAAATCTTGCACTTCTTTATAGTGCTCTGGAGAAAGTGGAGCTGCGGAAACCACTTTTGCCAACACAATATTTTTCTCTCTGTTATACGCTTCTACAAATTCTAAAGCTGTAGCATATAAAACTCCGGCCCGTCCCTTTCTTACCATAATATTAAAAAAGGAGGCTACAGCTTTATGCACCTTGCCACCAAATATTTGATCGATAATTGACTGCTTTTTATCTAACTTAATGATAGGATTAGCCATCACAGCACGTAATTGGGAATTTGCTTTCATTACCCCAATAACTTGAACCATATCTTGACGGATAGCCTCAAGAGCGTTTTCCTCACGAGCCAAGTCAATTAATGATTTTGCATACCTCGATGCTACTTTAAATTCTGACATTCTATTTTTCAGTTAAAAATGCGAAATTTTGCTTAATTTAATTTAAGGTCTTTCAATAAACTACTTACCAATTGCTCTTGGTTTGTTTTATCTTGATACCCTTCGTGCAAAACTTTTTTGGCAATATCTAGTGCTAAAGTTGAAACTTGATTTTTCACTTCGCTCATTGCAAGGTTTTTTTGGTGATTAATCTCCAATTTTGCTTTCTCAATCATTTTAGCACCTTCTTCCTGTGCAGTATCCTTAGCATCCTTTACAATTTGCTCTTTCAATTCTTTAGCTTCTTTAAGAATCAAATCACGCTCAATACGCGCTTCTTTCAATAAAGCCTCATTCTCATTGGTAAGCCGCGCCATTTCTTGCTTCGCTTTTTCAGCGGAATCAAGTGCATTCTCAATTGAACGCTCACGCTCACCGATTGATTTGAGGACAGGCTTCCAAGCAAATTTGGTTAAAATAAACAATAAGATTAAGAATGATATTGTTTGCCAAACTATTGTGCCTAATTCAGGAATAAGTAAATCCATTGTCTGTTATAATAATATTGATGTACTAAATAATAATAACGGATTTGATGTTGGCAATCCCAACACCAAATCCATTAAGGTTCTTAAGCGCCCATTAAGGCAACAACCACGGCAAATAATGCAACCGCCTCAATAAGGGCAGCAGCGATTAACATCGCAGTTTGAATTTTTGAAGCAGCTTCAGGCTGACGAGCAATACTTTCCATTGCAGATCCACCGATTCTTCCGATACCGATTCCAGCGCCGATAGCGGCTAGTCCGGCTCCAATTGCAGCTAATGTTCCAGTCATTTTGATTTAATTTATATTTAGTTTAACAATTTATTGTTCTATTTAATGCTCTTCTATAGCTAATCCAATGAAGAGTGCAGATAATATGGTAAAAATAAACGCTTGAATAAAGGCTACTAAAAGCTCGATCAAGCCAATGAATACCGCAAAAGCAAGTGATACAGGAGCGATTGCTATGCTATTAAACACATAGATAAGTCCTAATAAAGACAATACTAAAATATGCCCGGCCGTAATATTCGCAAATAACCGAATCATTAACGCGAAAGGCTTAGTAAACATACCCAAAATCTCTACTGGTACCATTAACGGGTACAACCACCAAGGCACTTGAGGTTTAAATATATGAGACCAATAATATTTATTACCACTAAATGTTGTAATAATTAGAGTGATGATTGCCAACACAAAAGTCACAGCAATATTTCCGGTAACGTTTGCACCTCCCGGGAAAAACGGCACCAATCCAAACATATTATTGAACCAGATGAAGAAAAAGACAGTTAATAAATAAGGCATGTAGCGCTCATACTTATACCCTAAGTTCGGCTTTGCAATATCATCTCTTACAAAAATAATGATAGGTTCTACCAGAGACTGGAAACCCTTTGGCGCCTTTCCTTCGCGCTTTCTATAAGAGCCGGCCACTGAAAGAAAGAGAATAGACAGTATTGTACAAGAAAGCAAGATGGTGAAAATATTTTTTGTAATGGAGAAATTCAAAGGTTTGCTATTCGTAATAATCGTCTCTCCTTTTTCACTGGTTTCCCGATTAAGATAGGAACCATCATCCGAAGAAGAAGCGTAGTAAATTTGTCCGTGATCTCTCACAAACTGGTTGCCCTTTTCCAATACTACTACTGTCCCCGAATCATCATGGTTAAATTTCTTTGAACTGAAAACGGTTAAGCCATTATCCGTCCATAAAATGATAGGAAGATATAGACCTTTCCAGCTCTCACCATGTCCCCAAAAGGTAAATTCATGTGCATCTCCAATGTGATGAAAGATGAAACTTTTTATATCAAACTTTTCTTCGTTTTTTTGATCGATATCTTGGATTTCTGTGCCGTTTGTAACAACATGTGCGACACTATCAGATTCTTCGCTTGCAATAGCATTAACAGTGAAAAAAACGAAGAAAAAAGCGAAAAAAGCATTTAGTCTTAGCATTTTTGAATTGAAAATGTGGTTGAAATCCATTTATTCCGTGTTTTTACTTTTTATTTTGGTGGCGCAAGTTACGCAACATAACGATAACTTCAAAGAGTGTAAATAAGAAATAAATTGAAAAGAAGTTCAAGGCTAAAACCTTTTGATTTTCAGCTGATTTCAGAAATAGATAAAAAATGAAGGAAAGAGAGATTACCATTTTGATCACTATCCCTCCTAGTATGCTATAAACAGAATATTCGGCACCTTTTTTCATCCCCCATATGCTGAGAAAATATACTATTATAGTTAAGAAATAAAGAAAGATAAATAGGGGAATTAAATTCGGACTTAGGCGGATATTTTCTTCGAACCATGTGGCCAAACCCTTCATAATTCCAAAGACTGCTAAGGCAAAAAAACTGAAGAATAAAATAAACCGTTTGATTCCCATCATGAATCTTTATTCTTTACGATTGACTTAATTACGCTATACAAACTCAAGCCCACGCCTAGTAAACTAAATATAGCTGTAAAAATCGGCCTTTCATTGCCTCTTGATTCGTCTATCTTGTAGCCGATATAAGCAAACAGACCGATTATTGCAATCATTTGAAAGCCCATTCCCGAAAAGTACATGAACTTGCTCATGCCTTTCTTATCTGGGAGATTATGTCCTTCTTGATCTTCTTTATTGACTTTCAAAGCTTAGTGTTAAAAATTAATATAATCTTCAGCATTTACCGCGATTCCATTGTGCCACATTTCGAAATGCAAATGAGGTCCGGTACTTAGTTCACCTGTGTTTCCCCCTAGTGCAATCACCTCACCTCCTTTTACAAAAGCACCCTCTTTTTTTAGCAAGGCTGAACAATGTTTATAAACTGAAACTAAATTATCAGAATGTTGAATGATGATTACATAGCCTGTAGAAGGTGTAAAAGAAGAGAAAATCACATGGCCATCTAAGATAGACTGAATAGGCTCGTTCATTTTTATGGCGATGTCTGTAGCGAAATGGCGAGATTGCTTATCATAGGCGCTTGTTACCACACCCTTTACAGGACTATAAAAAGAATAGTTAGTGATACTTCTATCTTCAATTTTAGGGCTAATGTTTTCTTTAGAAAGAACGGGGTTTTTCAATTCTAATAAACTTCTCAGAACCTCTTCATCTTCAGTATGCCCTTTATGTTCTGATTTCTCATTCGCCATTTTCTCATTTTGGATGAGTTGTTCACTATCTCTTTTTACCGCTTCATCGATGCTCTCCCCGACTGTCCCTCCCATCACTTTCTGTAAATTAGACAAATAAAGCTCATTAGCCGCAGTAACATGGTCCAACGAATCAATCCGTTTGTAAGCACTCAATAACTCCTTACGATAAGTGTTTGAATTGCCTCCAATGATGTATTCTTTTAAGGAAGTAAACCTTAAAACCAAGGTAAACAAAATAAAAACAATCAATAAGGAAACAAGGGCAATACTGATTAACGCCCAAAGAGGGACTATAAAAGATGGTTTTTCAGGCGATATATCTGCCTCCGAAATCGATATCTTATAATGACTCTTAAATTTATCAATTATCTTTTTAACTTTTCCCTCCAATTTCCTATACTTAATAATGCAAAGATAAGAATTTAAGCATGAATGCTTTTCATTCTTAAACCATCAAGTTTCTTAGAGAAAGAAAAGAAAGTATCTTTGCAAATAGAAATCTAGACTTTATGATAAGTTTATAATCAAGTATGGCCCAAAACACTCGAAATATTAGCGTATTTTTATGTCTCTTCCTAATTTTAACGGGCCTCCTTACAAGTTGTTCCATAAAAAAGAAAAAAGACAGCTCCTTTACAGCTAATATTAGCACGAGATTTAATATCCTATATAATAGCAAGCTTCATTTGCAACAAGCACAAAAAAATACTGAAGAGAGCGTTACGGATAACTTTCAGCAACCTATACCTGTTTTCAAAGAACCCACCTTGAATAGCATTCAACAAAACAAGGCTTTAATGGATTCAGTCATTGGTAAGACAACACGTATCATCAATGAGAAGCAAGACAGTAAATACGTGGATCTAGCTTTTTTATTAAAAGGCAAAGCATTCTACTTTCAGGGTGATTATTTCAATGCCTATGAGTTTTCTAATTATGTAGAAAAGAACGCCGAGGACAATCCAAAAATTCGACAAGAAGCTTTATTATGGCAAATAAGAAGTCTTATACAATTAGGAAATTTAAGCGAAGCTTCTAAGTCTCTAGCGGAAGCAAATACACATATTGAGGAAAACAAGAATTTAAAAGCATTACTATTTGCAACTCAAGCTGAATTCTATCTTAATCAAAACGATAAAGACGAGGCTATTGCTCAATTAGCCAAGGCAGTTGAATTTAGTAATAATAAAAAGAATAGGCTCCGATGGCATTACCTACTCGGACAGTTGCTATTTGATAAAGGACAATATGAATCGGCTTATTCTCATTTTAATAAGGTTGCAAAAAGCAACGAGTCTTATGAAATGATATTTCATACAAATCTATATCGGATAGAAATTTTAAACCAAAAGCAACCTACTATTGAAAATAGAGTTAATCTTTTACACAAGTTACTGCGCGACGGCAAAAATAAAAATTATAAAGGCCACATATATCAACATATAGGGGACGTTTATCTCAGGAATCAACAGCTCGAAAAAGCCGTACAATTTTACCAAAAAGCAAATTACAATACCGTAAACAGCCCTTTTCAACAAGCATTAAATTATCAACGGTTAGCTGATATCTATTTTAATGAAGGAGAATATACGAAATCCAGCCTATATTACGATAGTACTTTATTGGTTTTGCCAAAAGACAATCCAAATTACGATCAATTGAGTCGAAAACAAACTCATCTTGAATCTTTGGTAGCACAACTAACTACCATTTCTTATCAAGATAGCTTAATCATGCTTGCGGTATTATCTCCTGAAGATCGGGAGCTTGCCTTTGAACAAATCAATTTCAAAACTCAAGAAAACAAGATTTCCACAGAAAGCAAGAAGAAGAATATCCAGCAACCCATATTTTCAGAAAGCAATTCCAGCTTCGTCTCTCAAACGGAGGATAATAGCGTCTTTTACTTTAACAGTCCGGCGGCCATTAGTCAGGGTTACTCCGATTTCAAAAAACGTTGGGGCAACAGGGCGCCTGGTGGCAATTGGCGTTATTCGGACCAACCTTCGTATGCATCTTCCTCTGAAACTGAAGTTGCCTTACTTCATGCAGAAACCGAGGATTTAGAAAATAAGACCTTACATCCTTATGAAAGATACTTCCAGAATATACCTGATACGCCTGAGAAATTAGTCTTAGCAGAAAACACTATCAAGGAAGCATATCTAGCCTTAGCAGAAATCTATCAAAATGAATTACAAGATGAGATCGAAGCGATAAAAACCTATGAAACGTATTTAGATCGCTTTGCGTTGGATGAAAACACTGCGCTTCTTTATTATCACTTATATCGATTACATGAAGATCGATCCCCTGAAAAGGTGCTTTTCTATAAGGAAAAACTACTAAACGATTATCCATACTCTAAATATAGCTTAGCGATAAATGATCCTGAGTATCATAAAAAACAACAAGATTTATTACAAAGATTCAATCAGCACTATAACCAGGCTTATGATTTATTCAGCTCACGAAAATATGAAGAGCATATCCAACTGGCAAACGAAATAATTCATAATGAAGACTTTGCTTCTTTAGAAAATGGCATGGCCCAACTCAGCTATTTACGAGCACTAGCCATTGGCAGGACAGCTGATATTACTGACTTTAAAATAGCTTTGGACGATCTAGTAGCTGATTACCCTAGGTCAGAAATAGTCACCCCATTGGTTAAGCAACATATTGAGTATATTGATAAGCATGAAAGCCAATTTCAAAACAAGGCAATTGCTTTAGATGAACTTGACCAAAGCCATTTTAACAAAGATTTTGCCTTGACACCTTGGCCTGAATTATCCTATTCCAAAGAATATGATATCCCAATTGTGCGCAGAACCTTTGAGGCCGAACCAAGCAAAATTGTACTTACGACCCAACGAAACACTCAGGAAACGGCGGGCTTAAGTAATAAAAGCATTGATATTAGGGAAGTTACCATTATTGGGCATGAAAATCGCTATAGGGACTTAAAGCTATTTCCGGATTCGGCCAACTACTTATTTGTCATCAACATTATGCATGGGACTATAAACTTAAGCCCTTCTCGTTATGGTATTGGGCAATTTAATAGGAGCCAATATCCTACAGAGATCATTACTCATCAATTGAAGAATATTTCTGAAGAGAACCAATTAATATACATCGGTGTTTTTTCTACTTTTGCAGAAGCAAAGGCCTATGAAAATAAAATCAACCCTTTATTAAGCAGCATCATGAAAGTACCTGAAGATATTTACACTAGCTTTATCGTTCCTGATACTGTATTTAATACCTTTGCAAATTTCGAACACATAGAGGATTACTTTACTCTTTATCAAACACAAAAATAACCGCATAAAAATGCACAGAATAAACAATAAAAAAGGATTATTAACTCAAGAAGAAACGCAACGATATACCTACACATTCTGGAAAATAATTCTAGGATGTTTGGCGATATTCATACTGTTTTTAGCGGCTGTTCGTTTGGGAGCATTTGGAAAGTTACCAACTTTCACAGATCTTGAAAACCCACAGAGCAATTTAGCTTCAGAAGTTATTTCTGCCGACGGAAAAGTATTGGGAACATATTTTGTACAAAACCGATCCAACGTCAGTTTTGAGGAATTATCGCCTGATTTAGTCAATGCCCTAATTTCCACCGAAGATACTCGCTTTTACAACCATTCTGGAATAGACTTTAAACGTTCTTTTACCATCCTGTTTTACAACTTGATTGGAAAAAAACAAGGAGCAAGTACCATCACCCAGCAGTTAGCTTTAAACCTTTTCTCTGAAGGGCGGGCTCGCAGCACTCCAAAAAGAATCATTCAAAAATTTCAAGAATTGATTACAGCGGTTCGTTTAGAGCGAAATTATACTAAGAACGAAATCATTACCATGTACTTTAACACAGTAGATTTTGGTGCATATAATACTTTCGGAATCAAATCTGCGGCACGTACCTATTTCAGCACCACACCCGATCAATTAACTCCCGAGCAAGCGGCGGTTTTAGTTGGAATGTTGAAAGGTCCGGGAATTTATTCTCCAATCCGTTACCCGCAGAATTCCTTTGCGAGGCGGAACACAGTTCTCGCAAATATGAGAAAAGCGGGCTTTATCAGCACTGCTGAATTTGACGAATTAAAACAAAAGCCTTTGGTTTTAGCTTTCCGACCTGTTTATTATGGGGATGGTTTAGCTTCATATTTCAGAGCTGTTTTAAAGCAAGAACTGCAAAAGGAGTTTGCAAAAACAAATCGAACCAAAGCGGATGGCACGCCTTATAACTTTGATAAGGATGGTCTCAAAATCTACACTACTATTGATTCCAGAATGCAAGAATATGCAGAAGAGTCGCAAAAGGAATGGTTGAAGCAATTGCAACAGGATTTCAATAAACAATTAGGAAAAAGGGATCCATTTAAAGGTTTTGAATTTTTACTTGAACAAGGGATGAAGCGCTCTGATAGGTATTACTGGCTAAAACAAGACGGTTTGTCGGAGGAGGATATTAAGAAGGAGTTTGACAAGCCCGTAGAAATGACAATATTTAGCTGGAAAGGAGAAATAGATACCGCCATGACTCCTATGGATTCGATTAGGTATAACAAATTGATTCTTCGAAATTCCTTAATGTCAATGGAGCCACAGACCGGATATGTAAAAGCCTGGGTTGGAGGAATCAATTTCGAGCATTATAAATATGATCAAGTAAAAATGGGTACTCGACAAGTAGGCTCTACAGCAAAACCCTTTACTTATGCAGTAGCGATTGACAATGGTTATTCTCCTTGCTATAATGTTCCCAACCAACCTATAAAAATTGGTGATTGGGAACCTCGAGCCTATGGATCAATTGGTGGGCCTATAACATTGAGAACTGCTTTGGCACAATCTCAAAATTATGCTACAGCCGATATTATGCAACAAGTTGGCCCAGTTCCTGTTATGGACCTAATTCAACGGATGGGAATTACCAGTCCAGATTTACAGCCTGTTTTATCCATTAGTTTAGGTTCTTTCGACGCATCTTTATATGATATGGTTGGTGCTTATTCTACCTTTGTCAACCATGGGGTATGGACAGAGCCTATTTACATCACACGTGTTGAAGATAAAAACGGCACCGTTATTTATGAACATAGTCCGAAAGTTGTCACCGCGCTTAACGAACAAACTGCCTATGTTATGGTAGATATGCTAAAAAGTGTGGTTGATCAGGGGTCTGGAAGACGGCTTCGTTTCCGATATAACTTTACTAACCCCATGGGAGGAAAAACAGGAACTACCAATAATAACTCAGATGCTTGGTTTATAGGCATTACCCCTCAATTAGTAACTGGAGTATGGACGGGCGCCGAAGATCGTGCCATTAGTTTTAGTTCAACAGCTCAAGGGCAAGGGGCAAATGCGGCTTTACCTATTTTTGCACTTTATATGCAAAAAGTTTATGCCGATAAATCTCTCAATTACTCAATGGGTGATTTTGAATTACCTAAAGGAGGTTTACAGATTACCCTAGATTGCTCACAGTATTACCAGCAACATTATCAAGGGGAAGAGAGTTCGAATGAAATTGAAGAGCGATTGGGCTTTTAACAAAGGTCCCATCTAAAAAACGGTGCCATCGTAAATGCTTTCCAAAAAACAAAAGGTTTCGTAAAAAAATAAAGCTCCAAATTTCTTCTTTGGAGCTTTATTTTTAATATAATTTACGCTTATCTACCTGTTGTGGATATATGAATTATCTTCCAAATACAATATCCAAACTTTCAAATATGGCTCGTTTAGCAATCTCAAGTTCGGTTTTACTATGCGCAGTGGATACAAAGCCTACTTCATATCCAGAGGGGCCAAAATAAATCCCCCTATTCAGCAATTCACGATGCATAAACTTATATTTTTCCATGCTTTCATGGTCAATATCTGCAGCCTCTCGAATATGTTCTTTATCTGTGAAAGCAAACCAGAAAATTGAAGCAACGGAGAACACCTTCATTTTATAATTTTTGGCTTCAACATAGCGTCTAATCGATTCTACAAAAGAGCATGCTTTAGAATTCAAATCTTTGTAAGCTCCGCTTTTCAATACGCTCAGCTGTGCAATTCCTGCTGCCATAGCAATAGGGTTACCAGATAATGTTCCGGCTTGGTATACGCCCCCATCTGGAGAAATATGCGACATAATTTCAGCAGATGCACCATAAGCACCAACAGGCATTCCACCGCCAATAATCTTACCGTAGGTAAGAATATCTGGATTTACGTCGTAATAAGCTGCAGCTCCTTCAAAACCTAAACGGAACCCTGTAATTACTTCATCAAAAATCAATAAGCTTTGGTTTTCCGAACAGATTTCACGCAAAAAGTGAATGTATTCTTTTTCTTGGATCAATAGACCATTATTTGCTGGAATTCCTTCAATAATGATGGCCGCAATTTGTCCTTCAAACTGACGAAATGCCTCCTTTACAGCCTCTACACTATTTAAAGGCAAGACTATTGTTTCATCAGCAAATGCCTTCGGTACTCCTGCGGAGGAAGTCTCTCCAAAGGTAACTAGACCAGAACCTGCCTTTACTAATAAGGAATCGGAGTGCCCGTGATAGCAACCTTCAAATTTGATGATCTTATCTCTTTTGGTATAGCCACGTGCCAAACGAATGGCAGACATTACTGCCTCGGTTCCCGAGCTTACAAAGCGTATCTTTTCGAGATATTTATTATTTTTTACAATTAGTTCGGCGATTTCATTTTCTAATGCTGTTGGCGCTCCAAAACTTAGGCCATTTTGCAAAGCTTCGGTAACACTTTCACGCACTTTAGGGTGGTTGTGCCCTAGGATTAATGGCCCCCAAGAGCAACAGAAATCAATAAATTTATTGCCATCTGCATCCCATATAAAACAACCATCACCCCTTTCGATAAAAAGAGGCGTTCCATAAACTGATTTAAAAGCCCGAACTGGTGAATTCACACCACCAGGAAAGTACTTTTGCGCCTTTTTATAAAGTTCGGCCGATTTTGCACGTGAAATATCAGGCTTCGATCTTTGCTCCATTTCCTCTTCCTCTGAACCTGAAAATATTTTCTTAATTGAGTCTAACATATCTTAAATAAAAATTATATCCACCCTTTCTCTACCAAATCACGGGCATGGTAAGTTATGATAACTCCTGCTCCAGCCCTAGCAAAGGCATACATGTTTTCTAAAACTACTTTCTCTTCATCTATCCAACCTGCATTTGCTGCAGCTTTCACCATCGAATATTCACCCGACACATTATAACAGGCGATGGGTAAATTTGAATGCTGTTTCAATTCTTTTATGACATCCAAATAGGCTAAAGCAGGTTTAACCATTAAAATGTCAGCTCCTTCCTGTGCATCTAAAATTGCTTCTCGCATACTTTCATTTGAATTTCTATAATCCATCTGATACGCTTTTCGATCTCCGCTGGCGGGAGATGAGTCCGCTGCTTCCCGAAAAGGACCATAATAGGCAGAAGCATACTTTATACTATAACTCATAATTGCGGTATTATCGAAGCCTTTTTGATCTAAAAGTGTGCGGATTCCAGCAATTCGACCATCCATCATATCAGAAGGTGCTACCATATCCGCACCTGATTGTGCATGACGCAAGGCCATTTCAGACAATACCGATACCGTTTCATCGTTTTGAACATAACCATCTTTCAAAATTCCGCAATGTCCATGGGTGGTATATGCACAAGCACAAACATCGGTAATGATATAAATATCATCAGAAAATTCTTTCTTCAAAGCCTGTATGGCACTTGAAACGATAGAATCTTCTTGATAACAAGAAGAAGCATTTTCCGTTTTTTTCTCTCCCACTCCAAAAAGAAGGACTTTATTAATCCCCGCCTTCAAAGAATGTTCAGTGTCTTTTATCAACTCATCAATTGAAAAATGATGAATCCCTGGCATGGCGTCAATTTCATGTTTTACCCCTGTGCCCGAAACCACAAAATATGGATATATAAACATGTCTTTGGACAATCTGGTCTCAGCTACCATTTCTCGAATAATGCTGTTTTTACGAAGTCTTCTAGGTCTATTTATCATATTATTATATTTCATCTCCTTTTCCAGGAGATAGTTGATCTTCAAAATTTTAACTCAATCCAAAGACGGCTTCTGACAGGCCGATTTCATCTGGAGAATAAGGTAAGCAGTACTCAACACCTCGATCTTTCAGGACTTCCGCTGTGGAGTAGCCAATGCTGATTACTTTTTGCGAGGGTTCAATTGAATTATTTGCAAGATAAGCTTTCGCATTACTTGGACTTGTAAAAATTAACACCTCAGCATCTGATTTTGGTACATTTTCTAGAGGCGTAGTTTCATAAATCTGTAAATCGATCGCCTTAGTATCTTCTGTCAGTTGCTTTTTGATGGTTTGCAATGAACCTTTAGCGCTCGGAAAAAGCACGGTTTGCCCTTTCGCTAATTTGGCGAACTCCTTCCCAACCTGCACCATATCAATACCTTCCTCTTCACCTGTATAGGCTGCTTCCGCATATTTCCTTAAGGTTTCTTCAGAACCGCGCCCAACGACAGCAAATTTAGTACTTCCGCTTAATACCGGATTTAATTTAAAGAAATGTTCAATTCCGTTTCTACTGCTAAAAAATACCCAATCTACATCTTGTAATAAATCAGGATCTATACTTTCAGTTAGAGGATCAATTTTGATGAGAGAATGAGCTTGTATCTCTATTTGGTGCTTAGTTAATGCTTTATATAGATAACTATTTTCAGACAATTCTCTGCTGATAAAAACTGATTTTGGAAGTTTTCTATTTTGGTTGAATTTATCTAGAATCAATTCCGCTAATCCGTCTGTATTTTCTGCCTCAACGAATAGTCTATCTGGAAAATCTGCACCTTCATTTGCTTTGGAAGTCCACACTTGGTATCTACCATCCTCGAAACGACAATAACTTCCTAATGGCATATGGCAGCCGCCTTCAAAAAGATTGAGAACTTTACGCTCAACTCCTATTGCCTCTGCTACTTCTTTATTGTGTATGGTTTGTAAAGCTTGAAACAGCTCGTTGTCACTTTCCCGAATCTGGACGGCTAAGACCCCTTGCGCTGGCGCCGGAACAAACTCCACTGGGCTAATTGCTTCTACATGAAGGTCACTTAAATCTATTTGTATACGCGTTACACCTGCTTTTGCGATCATGATTGCATCATAGTCTCTAGCTCGAAGCTTACGGATACGGGTATTCACATTCCCTCTCAGATCTTTGATGTGCAAGTCTGGACGAAAAGACAAAAGTTGAGACTTCCGTCTGTTAGAAGAAGTTCCAACAACTGCGTTCTCTTTCAGATTAAATTTCTGAATAGGATCAACACTTTCTTTTAATATCAGTAGAAGTTCAGATGGGTCCTCGCGGTCAGAAACAGCCGCAATCGTTAATCCTGGCGGGTTAACAGTAGGCAAATCTTTATGAGAATGGACAGCGATGTCAATCTTTTCTGATAAAAGCTCCTCTTCAAGTTCTTTGGTAAAAAAACCTTTCCCCTCTAGTTTATCTAATCTCAGATGCTGGATATTATCGCCCTGCGTTTTGATAATTTTCAATTCGCATTCAATATCTTTTTCCGCTAAGCGATCTTTAATGTAATTGGCCTGCCAAAGAGCTAATTCGCTACCTCGGGTTCCAATAATGAGCTTTCTATTCACGTTAATGTATTCCTGATTTTTAATTTGAACAAAAATACCATTAATTGAGTTATTATTCCCAAACTAAGAGAGGATTTACCTAGGCATTACAAAGGAATGGATTGAGCTCTTTTCTAGAATCAGCTGTTTTTGATCAAAATATCTTTAGCCATAATCATCGGAACACTGATGTATTTCTTTTCCATGTAATTGATCACCTTTTCAAGTACAGCTCTTGAGTCGTCATCCATGCTGCTAAGCTCTTGGGCAAAAACGGTATTTAAGGCAAAAGACTTGATTTCTTTCACTTTCTCGGGAACTTCCCGCATTGCCAACTCTACCCTTCTTTGTTTTAACAAAGGCAAAAACTCCACGATATTTTCATTAATAATTCGCTCTGCATGTACTAATTCATCATAGCGCTCTTGAAGATTTCTATTTGCTACAGCCTGTAGTCCTCTTACTTCAATATAATTTATTGGATGCTTATCAATCACTTCAGCGCAAACGTCATTAGGAACAGCTAAATCAATAATTGTTTTTTTATCGCTGTCGCCTACCAGCAATTTGGTATAGACATCGTTCGTAATGATACTTTCTGTAGACCCAGTGCATGTGATCAATACATCAAATCCTTCTCTGTAATTTTCTAATTCGGATAAAGGGTATGCTTTCCCACCAAGCTCTTCGGCAAGTGTTTGAGCAGCCTCAATAGAGCGGTTAAATACTGTAAATTGAGCGTCTTTATGCTTTTGGATATATTTTGCTAAGTTTTGATTGGTTTCTCCAGCCCCAATAATTAAAAAACGCGGATTTGCGTCCATTTTCAGATCTCGTAACTTTCTATACGCTAAGGAAACTATGGAAACTGGGTTGCGAGCAATATGGGTATGAGTATAAACTTCTTTGGCAGTTTTCACTAAACGTTCCATTACGATACGCAAAAAATCACCTGTGAAATTTGCTCTACGACAACGCTCGTAAGACTTACGGACTTGTGCTAAAATTTCTTTTTCACCTACAACCAAGCTATCCAAAGAGCAAGACATCCTAAACAAATGGTTCAATGCTTCTTGGCCTTCGTAAGTATTAACTTGATTTAGATAATTTTCTAATTGTCCATTCAGGGCACCATAATTTAAACCCCGTATAAAACCCTGTACAAAACCCCTATCAAGCACATGATTGCCATAAAATGCAAACTCTACTCGATTACAGGTTCCAACATAAAATATTTCGGGAATATCATAGACCGTTTTAAGAAGGGTTAATTTGCTTTCCAACTCATCGTCGGAAATAACAAGATTACCCAAATCTTTTAGGTCAACATGCTTATGAGTAAAGGAAATTACTTTTAAATTTTTCAAGTCTAATAACTCAGTATATTTTGCTTCAAAGACAAAAGTACATAATAAGAAGGCGTTGCCGTGTCAGGACTTTGTAAAACACTTGTATTTAGAATGTTTTTAAATAATATAGCCATTCTAAATATTATTCTTCAAGATCTATCCATTTCCCATCGCCACGGATAATTTCAATCAATTCGTCTAAAGCCTGAGGGGTGGATACATTTTTTTTCACCACTTCTTTACCCCTATAAAGAGTGATCTTTCCGGGTCCAGAGCCAACATATCCATAATCCGCGTCCGCCATTTCTCCAGGTCCGTTCACTATACAGCCCATGATCCCAATTTTCAATCCTTTTAGATGACTAGTCTTACCCCGTATAAGCTGAGTAGTTTCCTGTAAATCAAACAAAGTTCTACCGCAACTCGGACAAGAAATATATTCTGTCTTAGAAATTCGAGAACGGGTAGCTTGTAAAATAGCGAATGAAGCCGAAGCGATTTTCTGAGTCGGCGTAGCCGCAGAGTCAATCCAAATTCCGTCACCCAAACCATCTACCATTAATGCTCCAATATCTGTGGCAGCATAAAGTTGAAGTTTTGATATGGGCTCTTCCGGACTCATGGCGTCATTCAATGGGCCGCTAAACTCCTCTGCCTTATAGCTTCTTTTTATGATTACCGGGGTATCAATTCTTATATTTTTTAATTCTTTAAAAAACTCCCTCTGGTCTGCCATACCATGCTCCTTATCTGTTTCTGAGATAAAAACCAAGGTTTTGTCCACAAGTAAGTTTGCAAATGAATCCTTTTTTAAATCCTCGTTGTTTATTAAAACCAGGTTCAATTGGGAATCCTTTTCAACCGCTTCGTTGTATTCATCTAAAGAAAACAGAGGATGACAATTGCTCTTACTTTTCAAGTCACTCCAAGTGCGGTAATCATATATTTGTTTTAGATTTCCGGGCATCGCAAAAGACGGAAGCTTATTTGCCAGGTACACAAAATCTACCGACTGATCGCCCATATGAAACTTGTCCAATAAAATATCATATCGATATCCTACACTCATTAAAACAAAAGGATCCTTCAAGTTTTCTGAAGAAATATCAACAACAACTCTGGGAACCATACTCCCTCCAATGAAAGCATTGACTTCTTGAGATTCCCTTCTACTGAACGTAACAGCATCATTGTTTGTACTTTGCCCTTGATCGAAAGTACTTTCTATGCTTATAGGATTTTTTTCGAAAATTAACTTCTCTTCTGATTTCGCTCGGTTTATATACCTATCAACCAGAGCAATAGCTACAGGAGCCTCTAACTCGGGCTCCTCTGTTAATGATACGCGTACTGTATCTCCCAAACCATCTTCTAGCAAAGTACCAATACCAACTGCAGATTTAATCCGTCCATCTTCTCCGTCTCCTGCCTCTGTCACCCCCAAATGCAGAGGGTAATTCATGCCTTCAGCCTGCATTTTTTGTACTAATAAACGATAAGCTTGTACCATCACAAGAGGATTGCTAGACTTCATGGAAATCACCAAATTGTAATAATTTAGATCTTCACAAATGCGCATAAATTCCAAAGCAGATTCCACCATTCCTTCTGGTGTATCCCCAAAATGGCTCATAATGCGATCAGATAACGAACCATGATTTGTGCCTATGCGCATAGCCGTACCGTATTCTTTACAGATTTTTACTAAAGGAGCAAACTTCTTATAGATACGATCCAACTCATTTTGATACTCCGAATCAGAGTAGCTTAATTCATCGAATCGCTTCTTATCCGCATAATTCCCAGGATTAATTCTGACCTTTTCTACTATTCTGGCTGCAACTTCAGCAGCATTGGGAGTAAAATGAATATCGGCTACTAAAGGTACATGATACCCTCTAGCTCTTAGTCCCTTCTTTATTTCTTCTAAATTTTTTGCCTCTTTAATACTAGGTGCCGTAATTCTTACATATTCACAACCCGCGTCAACCATACGAATGGTCTGTTCAATAGAACCAATAGTATCCATGGTGTCTATGGTCGTCATGCTTTGAATGCGGATGGGATGATGGGCGCCCATTGGCACGTCACCAATAGTTACCTCGCGAGTCAACCAACGCGAATATTGTGTAAGAGAATTACAGTACCCACCTGGCAATATATTAGCTACACCGTTCTTCATATCAATTCTATAGGTTACAAAGTTAATGAAATTTGAAGAAGCATCTAATTTTGTATAGCAATTGCATTAAATTGACTTCAAAAAGTGCTGATAACTCATAGCTGACGGCCGACAGCTGACTACTGACAGCTGAACAGCTTTTCCCCCTTAAACCAAACCTCTTGAATTTTAAACTCCTTATCCAATACCAAGAAATCAGCTGAGTTCCCTACTGCTATTCTGCCGCATTCACTCTCAATACCCATTGCCTTCGCTGGGTATTCTCCCGCCATAGCGAAAGCTTCTCCAACTGGGATATCAGCAAACTTTACGCAATTCATAGCAGCATCTAAAAGATATAAAGAAGAGCCTGATAAAATCCCTTCAGGTGTTTCATAATGATCCCCTTTGAATTGATGCTGGTAAATTCCTGAATTTGACGAGGCCACCCGATCGGTGATGATAAACAAGCGATCACCCAACTGCCGCTTGGCTAATTTAACCATGGCATAGTCTACATGGATGCCATCTGGAATAATACTAGAAAAAGGTTTTTTCTCGAAAATGGACGCTACCAAGCCCGGCTCGCGATGATGCAAGGGTGTCATGGCATTAAAAAGATGCGTAGTGGCAGTAACTGTATTAGTTAAAAATTCCTGTGCTTCCTCAAAAGTAGCATTACTGTGTCCAGCTGAAAGAACAACGCCATTCTCTTTTAAAAGTGCTAAAACGTCCTTATCTTGAAGCTCTGGCGCTACAGTCATCATTTTGATTTCCCCTTCAGCAAGTTCTAACCAATGCTTTACCTCTTCTAAGGTAGCTTTGCGTATTAAATTATCAGGATGTGCTCCTTTTCTCTTGGGATTTAGAAATGGCCCCTCAAGGTGCAATCCTAAAAAAGCGCCTTTGCTTGATTTTCTAAATTCTTTAGCTGCAGCAATTGCCTTCAATACAATATCGTCTGTGCTGGTTGCAATGGTTGCTAAGAAACCCGTCACACCATTGGAAAGAAGATCTTCCTCCATGCCCCTTAGGTTTTCAACAGTCGGTTCCCCGCCAAAGAAATAACCTTCTACACCGTAAAGTTGCAAATCGATTAATCCCGGAACAATATAGTATTCCTGTAAGTCAATTTCATTGATCTGACTTTCTAATGAAGTGTCATTTTCATTCACCTCTTTAAAGCTTCGATCTTCAATCAAAAAGGAACTATTGTCTTTAAACTGACTTCCTATTAATACTTTGGCATTTTTAAAATATGTTTTCATTGAAATAATTATAACGGACATGAAGCTATCATGAACAATGATTGTTCATTTAAATTTGTGAACACATAAGGCTCATGACTGCTATATTTAAATTCTTTTTCCAAATATACCAATACTTGGTATTTATCAAAATCAAACTATAAGTGAATATATTACCCATTTGAATAATTGTTGACACTTTCCTCACAATTCCCTTCATAGATTTAACTTACCTTTGTAAGCATGGCCGGTATCTATTTCCATATTCCATTTTGTAAGCAAGCTTGTCATTATTGCGATTTTCATTTTTCTACTTCTTTGACGTACAAAAATGATTTGCTAGCGGCTATGTTAAAGGAAATGGCGATGCGGAAAGACTATTTAGCAGGCCAAACCATCGAAAGCATTTACTTTGGTGGTGGGACTCCTTCTCTTTTAAGCGAAACTGAAATTTCTACTCTAATTGATGCTGTTGGCAAATATTACCCTATAAGTTCGGATGTCGAAATCACACTGGAAGCCAATCCTGACGATTTAAACTCAGCCAAAGTTACTGACATTAGAAAAACCGCCATCAACCGCTTCAGTATTGGTATTCAATCTTTTTTTGAAGAAGATTTAAAATGGATGAACCGTGCCCACAATGCTTCCGAAGCTGAAAGCGCTATCAAGCGTGTGCAAGATGCTGGATTTGAAAATATAACCGCCGATTTGATTTATGGCTTTCCTTTGCTTTCCGAAGAAAAATGGACTTCCAACATCCAGCAATTAATAAGCATGGGAATCCCCCATGTTTCTGCTTATAGCATGACCGTAGAACCTCAAACTGCGCTAGGACAGTTCATCAAAAAAGGAGAACAAAAACCGATGAACGAAGGACAGAGTGCCGATCAGTTCATCCAGTTAATAGAGCAATTAGAAGAAAAAGGCTACGAACAATACGAAATTTCCAATTTCGCAAAATCAGGATCCTATTCAAAACACAACACCAACTATTGGCGCGGGGTCCCGTACCTAGGCATTGGCCCTTCTGCGCATTCTTTCAATAAAGAATCCAGGCACTGGAACATCGATAATAACCCTAAATATATTGCTGCCATCGAACGAAAAGAACTTCCTTCTGAAGAAGAGATTCTTACACCTGCCAACAGAATAAATGAGTATATCATGACTTCATTAAGAACAAAATGGGGAATGGATCTAAATTACCTGAGCGAAAACTTCGACTCTAGCTATTTTGAAAATTTTTACAATCAATTAACGGCGTTCGCGGAAACAGGGAAGGTAAAAATAGAAAGCAATCATTGCATCTTAACTGCGGCTGGAAAAATCCTAGCGGATCACATCGCTTCAGAATTATTTGTTGAAGAGCAGCAAAACTTATAAACAACATGTCAAAAATCATTTGGATCAACGGCGCTACTTCGCCATCGGCAATACTTCTTGCTCAGCATTACAGCACTAATGGCGACAAAATTATCCTCTCTGCTGAGAGCCGAGACGAATTATATGCTGTAAAAGCAAAATGCAAAGGCAATCCAATGAATATCCATATCGTATTGGTAGATAGGAGTAAACCTGAAGAAATGCTCGATCGCACAAAAGAAGCACTTCGTATTTTCGGCAGAATCGACACCTTGGTTATGTGCTCAAAAACCAAATTAAACAAATCTGACGTAGAGACTTCATTTGAGGATGCAAAGAAAATAATGGATATCAATTTCTGGTCAACTATCGCTTTAACGAAAGCCGTTTTACCCATTATGCGAAGACAGAATAGTGGTCATATCCTAGTCTTTAACCCAATAGAAGGGAAAGTTGGAATGCCGAATCAAACTGCTTTTTCAGCATCCAGACATGCCCTTTATGGTTATTTTGATTCTCTAAGAGCAGAGCAAACTCTGCCGATACACATTACCATGGTCTTAGGAGAGCTAGGGGCGACTAAAAATTCAATTGCCAAATTTTTAAAAACGATGGGCAAATTTCCTGAAGAAATAACCATTAATAATGAATACAAAAAGCTGTTGCGATTAAAGTTTCTCGTCCCAAAAACATTCTTCAAAAAAAATCAGAGAAAAATATAAACCTGTGCTTATCAAAGCTCGCAAAAACCCTTAGTGTCTCTTTAGTCCATGTTCAGATCCCTGCTTGGGTGAAGGCGTAGTGCTGGCGTAGTGCTCCCGTACTGACGGCGTATATTTGACGTTTTATACGGAGTCAACATGCAGTTACATCCCATCGACTATTCAAACACCCAACTGGAGAGTGTTAACAAATAGTTTAGATATAGAACCCTTCAGGATTTACCACAACGTATAAGCTTCAAATAAGCAATAATACGCTCGGTCGCCCCAGCTTGGAAGTAGACATATTCTTTTGCAGCCCCATTTACATTTATCCTAAAATCTTCGTCCATTAGCTGTTCCATTACCCAAATCAAGTCCTTTTCATCCTTGATTGAAAAAGCGGCCACCGCCTTTATCAAATCCTTCGCTTCTTGGAATTTTTCATAACGAGGTCCAAAAATCACCGGCCTCCCGTAGGCTGCAGCTTCCAATGTATTATGAATTCCTTTTCCAAATCCTCCACCAATATACGTTACGTCGCCATAACGATACAAAGAAGAAAGCATTCCGACATTGTCTATAATTAAAACTGTAGGTTTTTTTCCAGCAACTTCCGGTATCGGTTCTCCAGTTTTTAGTTGAGAATAGAGAAGCGCATCTGGAAACTCATCTAAAGTATTTTTTATGGATTGGGAATTAATATCATGAGGAGCGATAATTATTCTCCATCTACGATGAGCTTTATGGAAAGCACTCAGTACTTTTACGTCCGGTGGCCAAGTACTTCCCGCAACCAATACATCCTTTACCCCTACGAATTCAGCAATAAGAGGCAAGTCTTTAGCTTCCTCTACAATTTTCATTACCCGATCGAAGCGGGTATCTCCGGTAATAGAGGCATTGGTGAGACCGATGGTTTTTAACAAGTCGACACTTTCTTGATTTTGCACAAAGAACTGAGTCACAAATCCCAAAGTTTCTCTAAAAAAACCACCGTAGCGTTTAAAAAAAATCTGATTAGGCCTAAAAATAGCAGAAACCAAATAAAGGGGAATCTTCCGACGATTCAATTCCCTAAAGTAATAAAACCAATAATCATATTTAATAAAAAACACTTTTTCAGGATTTATTAAATCGATAAATTGCTTGGCATGTTTGCGTGAATCACTTGGCAAGTAAAAAACATGATCTGCCAAAGGATAGTTTTTACGCACTTCAAAGCCAGAAGGAGAATAAAAAGTAATCACAATTTTAGTATTTGGCCACTCCTCCTTATACCGTTCTAATGCTGTTCTCCCTTGCTCAAACTCTCCCAAAGAAGGGAAATGAAACCACGTATGTTTTTGATTTGAGTCAACGTCTTTTGCAATTCTATCAAAAATCCCATTTCGTCCATTTACCCATTTTTTTGCCTTCTCATTAAATAATGCTACAAAACGTATTAGAATGCCATAAAAGAATAAACCAAACCGATAAAGGAAGACCATGAATTCGTATTATGTGTTTATGATATTTTTGGGAAAAGACCTCAACTTTTCAAGTCAAAATCTTTATCTTCGTCCAAAGGTAATCATATTATCAAAAACCATGGGAAGAAAACGAGTTCTTATCACCGGGGCGGCGGGCTTTTTAGGCTCTCATCTATGTGACCGCTTTATCAAAGATGATTTCCATGTTATCGCAATGGACAATCTGATCACTGGAGACATTCGAAATATTGAAGCTCTTTTCAAGTTGGAAAATTTTGAATTCTACAACCACGACGTTTCTACCTATGTACATGTTCCAGGTAAGTTAGACTATATTTTACATTTTGCCTCGCCAGCCAGTCCAATTGATTACCTTAAAATTCCTATTCAGACCTTAAAAGTAGGATCATTGGGAACCCACAACCTTTTGGGTTTAGCAAGAGCAAAAAATGCAAGAATCTTAGTGGCCTCTACTTCCGAAGTCTATGGAGACCCTACGGTAAGTCCGCAACCAGAAGAATATTGGGGAAATGTAAATCCTGTTGGGCCACGAGGCGTGTATGATGAAGCAAAGCGCTTTCAGGAGGCTATCACCATGGCCTATCATACGTTCCATGGCCTGGAGACGCGAATTGTACGAATCTTCAATACCTACGGCCCAAGGATGCGCCTAAACGATGGCCGCGTTCTACCTGCTTTTATTGGACAGGCCCTTCGTGGGGAAGACCTCACTATTTTTGGAGACGGCTCACAAACTCGGTCATTTTGTTACGTAGATGATTTAGTAGAAGGGATTTTCCGCCTATTATTTAGTGATTATACGCAACCCATGAATATCGGAAATCCAGATGAAATAACAATCAAGGACTTTGCGGAAGAGATTATCAAATTAACACAAACTACTCAAAAAGTAGTATATAAAGATCTACCTGTTGACGATCCAAAACAAAGACAACCAGATATTACCAAAGCCAAAGCCATTTTGGATTGGGAGCCGAAAATCAATCGAGCGGATGGGTTAAAAATCACATACGAATACTTCAAATCACTACCAGAAAAAGAAATTTTACATAAAGACTTTACGTATTATAATAATAAATAACATTCATGAAGAAAATCCTAGTTACAGGTGGCACTGGATATATCGGCTCTCATACCGTAGTTGAACTTTTCGAAGCAGGCTATACACCTGTTATTATTGACAATCTTTCTAACTCCAATATCGGCGTTTTAAAACAAATAGAAAAAATAACGGGACATCAACCGGCATATTATAATTTTGATCTTTGCGATGAAACGAAAGTAAAAGAATTTGTTGAAGCGCACCCAGACATTCAAGGAGTGATTCATTTCGCTGCGTATAAAGCTGTTGGAGAATCGGTTGAAAAGCCCTTAAAATATTACCACAACAACTTTTTCTCTTTGATAAATCTGTTGAATGCATACCTTAACAAAAACATAGACTTTGTATTTTCTTCAAGTTGCACTGTTTACGGTCAACCCGATCAAAATCCGGTAACAGAATCTGCTGAGGTTAAAAAAGCCGAATCCCCATATGGGAATACCAAACAAATTGCAGAAGAAATCTTAAGTGAAACGGCTAAAAGCCATTCCAACTTTAATATCATTTCGCTGCGTTATTTTAATCCGGTAGGTGCGCATAAATCAGCTTTAATAGGTGAATTACCTTTAGGAATCCCACAGAACTTAGTTCCTTTTATTACGCAAACAGCTATTGGTAAACGGGAAAAGATAACGGTATTCGGAGATAACTACGATACCCCCGATGGATCTGCCATTCGCGATTATATACATGTGGTTGATTTAGCGAAAGCACACGTTGCGGCAATAAAACGACTGGAAACAAAAGTGAGCCCTACAAACTACGATGTTTTCAATATTGGAACTGGCAACGGCTATTCCGTTTTGGAAGTGATCAAGGCTTTTGAAGAATCTACAGGTGAGAAATTAAACTTTGAAATCGGACCGCGTCGTGCTGGAGACATAGAGAAAGTTTGGGGTGACGTTACGAAATCGGCGCAAGAACTAGGTTGGAAAGCAAACTTAAAGATCGATGAAATGATGCGCACTGCCTGGGCTTGGGAAAAATATTTAAAAGAAGAGAACCCTTTTTCCTAAGAAAGAACCATCATGAGTTCGAGAATCTCACAACCGAGCGTAGCGAGCTCATTAATGCTAATGAAAGCAAACAATTTATTAATAAACCGAAATGAACTTAGTGAAGCGATCTCTTGAACACCGCTAAAACAAAACAATTGTGAAAAATAATGTTCAGTAAAATAAGTCCGGAATTAAAAACTGCTGTTTTGCAACTTCCTGAAAAGGAGAAGGATAAAATCCTTTTACGCCTAATCAGAAAAGATAGAACTTTAATACAGCAATTGCATTTTCAATTACTAGAAGATCAGATCGACTTAGAAGAAAGACGGGATCGGACGCTCAAGCTTGTCAATTTAGAAATTGATAGGATTAAAAAGCAATTAGAGGCGCATAAATACTATAATCCAAGGGATTTATTATTGGATTTAAGAGGGATGAGCGGTATTGTCAACCAACACTTCCTCATCACAAAAGATAAAACTGGCGAAATTGACCTGCGTTTGCATATTCTTTCTCAAACTTTTCAGTATGCAGGAAAATTCTTTGAATATGCAAACCATGCCAATGAAAAACTTTTAACCTATATTATCGGTAGAATTAAGAACGTTTTCAATACATACGATAAGTTGCATGAAGACATCCAGTACGATTATAGTGAAACGCTAAATGAAGTATTAGCGTTTGCTTATTCATCCGTTTTAAAAAATTATTTATTGGAGTTAGCGATTCCGCAAGAAGTATAAAATATGAAGAAGATTATTGTTACCGGTGGGGCCGGATTTATTGGATCACATGTCGTTAGACGATTGGTAAACACCTATCCAGATTATCAAATTATCAATCTTGATAAATTAACCTATGCCGGCAATCTTGAAAACTTGGTTGATATACAAGATAAACCCAATTATCGTTTCATAAAAGGTGATATTACAGATGCCGAGTTTATCGACACGTTATTTGAACAAGAAAATCCAAATGGGGTTATTCACCTTGCTGCCGAATCACATGTTGACCGATCGATAAGTCACCCGCTAGAATTCGTGATGACAAACGTTATAGGCACGGTAAATCTCCTTAACGCTGGTAAGAAGCATTGGGCAGGAAATTATGATAATCATCGTTTTTACCATGTTTCTACAGATGAAGTATATGGTGAACTCGGTGAAACAGGATTATTTACCGAAGAAACCAGTTACGATCCGCATTCCCCTTATTCCGCATCAAAGGCTAGCTCTGATCATTTCGTTCGTGCTTATAAAGACACCTATGGAATGGACACCGTAATTTCCAATTGTTCAAACAACTACGGCTCGCACCATTTTCCTGAAAAACTGATCCCTTTAGCCCTCAATAACATTAAACATAATCGTCCTATTCCCATTTATGGCAAAGGTGAAAATGTAAGGGACTGGTTATGGGTAGAAGATCATGCACGTGCGATAGACCTGATTTATCATAAAGCGGAATCGGGAAAAACCTATAATATTGGGGGTCACAATGAATGGACAAACATAAACCTGATCAATTTGCTTTGCAAAATCATGGATAAAAAACTAGGTAGGGAGGCAGGTGAATCTGCAAAATTAATTACCTATGTTACCGACCGTGCTGGCCATGATTTACGTTATGCAATCGATTCTTCCAAACTACAAAAAGAATTAGGATGGAAACCTAGTTTACAATTTGAAGAAGGCCTTGAAAAAACGGTCGACTGGTTTTTGGAAAATGAAGCTTGGCTAGATAACGTAACCAGCGGAAACTACCTTGATTATTACAAAGAGCAGTATAATCAATAGAATGCTTGTTTAAGAAACATAAAGGCTGATTGCTTTGTTGTTTATTCTATTCAATGAATAACAGAAAGCGTCATATACCTCCTTTATTTCATAAACAATTCTTTTGGCAGTTGATCTTATCCCTGTTTATGATTGGGATGGCTATTTTCTTTGTCAAAAATGAACACCTCGAATTAATAGATATTAAGAACAAGTTTAGAGAATTAAACTTGTTCTTTGTTTTTTTAGGAGGGTTGGGTACGCTTATTTATATTTTCCTTCAAGGTTTAATGTATGTACAAAGCTTTAAGGCATTAAACTTATCGCTAACACTTAATAAAGCGATTACCTTATTTTTAAAACGAAACCTAATCAGCATCTTTCTTCCAGCCGGCGGTTTCTCATCGCTGGTATTTTTCTCAAAAGACATTGAAAGCAAGCAAATAAGTAAATCCCAAATCTATCTCGCTTCCACCCTATTCGGCATTTTTGGTGTTCTTTCGGTTGTAATCATAGCCATTCCCGCACTCTATTATGCTCTATTAAAAGGGATGCTGCACGCTGCGGAAATCATCGGCTTTGTATTTATAACACTTCTTTCATTCATTCTGATCAGCGTTCTGTATTCTTTATTAAAAAAGGGGTGGCTTTATAGTCTTATTAAGAATAAAAGACCTCATTGGCTATTCTTTATTGACGAGCTCTCTGCCAATCGGTTTTCGAAAAAGCATCTTGTCAATACATTGGTCATATCTGTACTTATTGATATTTTGGGGATGATACATCTTTATATTGCCATGCTCGCATTAGGTTTTAATCCCTCTGTTCCTGCAGCAATTATTGGCTATATTGTAATGGTTATTTTATTGATCGTTTCTCCTCTTTTACGAGGACTGGGAGCTATTGAAGTGTCTTTGACCTATATCCTGAATCAATATGGCTTTTCCTTAACTGCAGCGGCATCCATTACCTTATTATTTCGCTTATTTGAATTCTGGACTCCCTTGTTTATCAGTATCGCCAGCTTCTTTTCAAAAAAAGATAATATCATTCTGCGTGTCCTGCCGGCGGTTTTCATTTTCGCTGTTGGAATAGTCAATATTATATCCACCATTACACCCGCTCTCCCGCAACGCTTACATACAATCAAGAATCTACTGCCTGCCGACCTCATTCTTGCTTCAAATGCACTCGTATTAATTAGTGGCCTGTTACTGATTATTATTGCTGCCTTTCTAATGCAAGGATCGAAAAGAACTTGGTATGCTGCAATGTTTTTGACTTCGATTTCAGTCATGGGCCATATGAGTAAAGGAATTGATTATGAAGAAGCATTTTTTTCAGTCTTAGCGCTCTTAAGCTTATATTATACCCGGTCTCATTATACTTTAAAATCTAATCCTGTTTACACAAAACTCAGCTTTAAAGTAATTATTTATGGTATTGCCGCAATTCTTCTTTATGGTATTCTAGGATTTTATTTCATGGACAAACACCATTTTGGAATCGATTTCAAGCTCTTTCAATCAATTAAATATGCTTTCAACCTCTTCTTTCTATTTAATGATTCCGGGCTGATGCCACAAACCCATTTTGGAGAGATTTTTATTGACTCATTTTATTGGGCCGGTGGAACTTATATATTGTTTATAGCCATAGGTTTGCTATCGCCTTATTTCAAAAAACCATATAATACCCCAGAGGAAAAGGAATTAGTCAAAATATTAGTACAACGCTTCGGGCGTTCACCTTTGGACTATTTTAAAATATATCCAGATAAACTCTTTTTTATATCTCCAGATAAAGAAGCTTTCATTTCATTTAAAACCGCTAGAAACGTTGCAGTAGCCTTAGAAGACCCTGTCGCAAAAGATAACGAGGCTATGAGAAATGCTATCCTTGCTTTTGACGCCTATTGCAAAGAAGTCGGATTAGTATCCATCTATTATCGCGTACCCTTAGAAAGTTTGCCCATCTATACTTCATTAAACAAGAAGAACTTCCCGATTGGAGAGGAAGCAATTATCAATCTAGATAACTTCAGTCTAGAAGGAAGCAAAATGAAATCCATAAGAAATAGCGTTAATCACCTGACCAGCAAAGATTTTCTTTGTGAAATACATAAACCACCTATTCAAGAAGAGCTATTACAAAAACTCAGACAGGTTTCGAATCAATGGCTGGATGAATTAGGGCAAAAGGAAATCCTTTTCACAGAGGGTATTTTTGATCCATCAATTTTAAAAAACGAAATTATCATTACCATTGAAGATAAAGAGCAACGGGTTTACGCTTTCTTAAACCTAATTCCTGCTTACAAATCAGGAATGGCTTCTTACGACCTCATTCGAAAAGTACCTGATGCCCCAAACGGCATCCTCGACTTGTTATTAATCAAAACGTTCTTTTATCTGAAAGAACAAGGATATCAGGAAGTAAATATGGGCTTGGCGCAATTATCTGGAATTGAGGGCTCAAATATTACCGAAAAAACAGTCAAATTCGTTTATGAAAACTTAAAAGCATTCGATCAATTCAAAGGCTTAAGAAAGTATAAAGAAAAATTCAATCCCATCTGGCAAAAGAAATATTTGATATATGATCATAGTTATTACCTTCTTCAAGTTCCGCATGCATTGAAAAAGGTGTCAGAAAGTTAGGAGCGGGGCATGCCAGCGATCAGTTTTCAGCTATCAGTCGAATTCATCGTTCCGTCATGTAGATTCAGGTGGAGAATCCCTCGTCTCCTCATCCCCCCCCGTTGGAATCTTTTTTTCTTTAATTAATAATATAAAGGGTACGCAAATTAAGAAAACAATACCTATCAATAAAAATGCATCCATATAGCTAAGAATGGATGCTTGCTCCATAACAGACCCATCAATTACTTTTAAAGCAGCACTTTTAGCTGAATTGGGAGCCATACCAGAAGAAATAAACTTATCAACTAAGCCTTGAAACCGCTCTTGAAACATCACATTTTCTGGGTTGATGGTTGATAATAAATCACTACGGTGTTTCATGAGTTGACGGCTCATAAAAGTGGTAATAATAGCGATTCCAAAAGATCCCCCAAGTTGACGTGTTATACCTGTAAAAGACGCCCCTTGTCCAATACCTTGACCTTTCAAATTGGAGAGCGCCAAAGTTGTAACAGGAATAAATAGCATACTTAAGGCTAATCCCCTAAGCATTAGCAACCAGAAAAAATTCATAGTTCCTGTATGAGATGTCAAAATATGGTGGGCCCAAAGGCTATAAATAAAAAATAAAAACATCCCCCCAGCGGCGATGTGTTTATGTTTAATTCCCTTTTGCAGCAATATTCCAATGATGGGCATCATACAGGCCGTTGTCAAGGTTGAAGGAATCATTATCAATCCCGCTTGTTCCGCAGACCAACCCAAGTTATTTTGAAGATATAGAGGAATTATAAAGGTAGACCCAAACAAACCAAATCCTAAAATAAGTGTCAAAATAGTTCCGATTCGCAAATTGCTATCCTTCAGTATGCGCAAGTTTACAATTGGGTTTTTTATCGTCATCTCCCTCCAAATAAAGAAATAACAGCTAATACCGGCAAGCAAGGCAAAAAATAAAATAAGTCCGCTGTTAAACCAATCCTTCTCTTGGCCTCTTTCTAAAACAAATTGCAAAGACCCAACCGTCATAGCAAGGAATGCTATTCCTAAAAAATCAATCTCGCCAAGCGCTCTTTTCTCTGTATATTTTGGACTCCTTACAAATTTAAGGGTGAGGAATGTTGCCAGAAGTCCAAGAGGAATATTGATATAAAAAATGAATGGCCAAGTATAATGATCAACAATATATCCGCCTAATGGAGGCCCCAAGGTTGGCCCGACTATGATTCCCAGACCATAAAAAGCCTGTGCCATGCCTCTCTTTTCCTGAGGATAGCTCTCTGTAATAATTGTTTGTGAGGTAACCAAAAGTGCTCCGCCACCCACTCCTTGAAAAAACCGAAAGATAACTAGTTCTGTCAAAGAAGTTGCATTACCACATAGAAACGAAAAAAGAGTAAAAATAAGAATAGACGTCGCAAAATAATTACGCCTTCCAAATTGCTGAGAAAGCCAGCTTGTCAAGGGGATAATGATCACATTTCCAATTGCATAAGCAGTAATTACCCATCCAATCTCACTCAAAGTGGCTCCCAAATTTCCCTTCATATCATTCAAGGCCACGTTGACAATGGTTGTATCTACGATCTCCAATAACGCGCATAGGATGGCCGTTATAGTTACTATTGCCCGCCTTGCCCCATATTCAACTAAAGAGTTATCTTCCATTTGAAGATCACTTTTGAACCAGAGAATCTATTAAAACATCCACTACAACGTTGAGTCCGACCGACAGTTTTTCAACTTCCTTATGCTCTGGATGAAGAAATTCAATTTTTATAGGAAGTCGTTGGACAACTTTGACAAAATTACCACTGGCGTTATCTGGCGGAAGAAGTGATTGTGCGGCCCCCGTTGCCGGACTAAAAGAATTTACCACTCCATCAAAAGACGCTCCTGGATAAGCGTCCACAGTAATTTTCACTTTTTGTCCAATCTTCATTTTCTTAAGTTGTGTCTCCTTAAAATTGGCCACCACCCATTTGGCTCCATGAGGAACAATGCTAAACAGTGCCTGCCCCTCCTGTACATACTGTCCAGGTTGCAAATTCACTTTTGACACCTGCCCATTTACCTCCGCCGTAATTACCGTATAGCTTAAAATAAGTTTCGCAGCCGCAACCTCCGCTTCACTTTTCAACAGCATTGCCTCGGCGGCCGAAATTTGTCCACTATTTATTGAACTTTCTGAAGAAATGGCCTTGGAACGCTTTGAAGCTTCACTTTTTTGAGCCAGCAAAACATCCAGCTGTCGTTCTGCAGATTGTTTAGCTGCTAAAGCCTCTTCATACTGCTGTTGAGTAACCCCTCCCTCTTTTAACGCGTTTGAATAACGAATAAAGTCATTGGCTGTACGCCAAATGGTTACCCTTGCCGCATCGATCTGCTCGTCGAAGGTAGTTACGTTGGCATTGGCAGCATTTACATTTGCTTTGTTAACAGGGAGGCCTGCTTTCGCGATAGCAAGATTCCCTTCGGCGCTTTGCCGACCCGCATCCGCATCTGCAAGTTTGACTCTAAAATCCCGATCATCAAGTAACAATAAAGTATCCCCTTTTAAAACTCCTTCATTATCGGATACATATACTTTTGAAATATAACCTGAAACATGTGGAATCACCGGACTGATTAGCGCTACTATCTGAGCGTCATCGGTTACTATGTGTTTTCGGGAATGTAAATATTTCATGAGCCCATAAACTCCGCCTATCAGAATTAAAAACACGAAAAGGATAACAAATCGATGATTCGTCTTTTTTTTATCAGGGATTGGTTCTGAGTCTTTCTCAGCAGTAGGTTCCATAGCTTCGTTTCTGGCAAGATACTTTCAGGTCAAAGTAAACAAAGCTTTAATCGAATAGTTTGAAAAACAGAGCCTACCCTTCTCCCTCTTGATCCTTCTCCAAGTAGTTCTCATCCTGAACAACCTCGATTATGGCGGGCTTACCGTCTGGCTCACTGTCATCTTCCCCTAAGAGCATTCCCCAAGGCTTTAAGCCATCTATACGATCAAAAATCACCTTGATAACTGCAACTACTGGGATGGAAAGAAGCATTCCTGTAATTCCCCAAATCATCTCTCCTGTAACTAATGCTAACAAAGCCACGAGCGTATTGATTTTTACTTTTGAACCTACTATTTTAGGCATAATAAAATTGCCATCAATAAGATGGATAATTCCTAAAACCAAGACGACAAATAGAACATGCGTAACGCTGCCGGTTGCAAACGTGACGATACACGCCAATAGAAGAGAAGTGAGCATACCGATATAAGGGATAACATTAAAAATACCTGTAATCAACCCTAATAAAAAGTGATATTTTACACCAATAATGGAGAATCCTACAGTCGCAAGAATGGTAACAATAGACATTTGAATAAAAATGCCAAAGACATATCGTTTAACAATATATTCTACCTCACTTGCTACGTCATATACCGTCAAGCTATATTTTTCAGGAAATACGGCTACAATAAACCTCAATAATAGGCGACGGTGTAACAGTATAAAAAAAGTATAAAGAAAAATCAATACAAAAAACAACAATAATGAAGAAACTGACAAAAGTGTAAATCCAATAATTGTTGTTCCGGTGCTAAATGCTTTTAAAGCACCTTCATTTATGTAATTTATTTGATCTTTCGTTTTGATATTAAACGTTTTTTCTATCCAAGTCTGAAGGTTATCGAAGACTGTAAATATTTGCTGCTGAAAAGCAGGCCAATCTTGTGTCAATTCGGTAATTTGAGAACCTAGCAGATATAAAATTGATAAAATTGCTAATATCAAAGTACCTATTGCGACTAACGACGATACTACTCGAGGAAGTTTGCACCTTCTCTCCAAATAGCCTACAAATGGCAATAATAAGAACGAAAAAAGTAACGCAAAAATAATGGGTGCAATGATAGTTTGCCCTTCGTGAGCAATATAAACCAAAGCAATCAGACAAATTAAAACATGAGCTAGTTTAGTATAAAATGGTATTATTTGTTTCATAAAAATATCTGATTAGGTGAATCCATTTACACCATCGTTTAACGAAGAGGCTGATAAATATAAGTCCAAAAACAGTACCAATATTTTTACATGCTATTTAATAAATCAACTCGATGTCATAATACAAAAAGACTCAAAATAATACTACCAACCAAAACACCAAAATAAGAGTCAATTGTTTTCAAATAATTACTTAATATAATTCTATAAATATGAAACCATCATGAGCATTAACAAATTACTCACAACCGGCGATGACTAGAGCTCATGATAGCTTCATCGCCTTAAAAAATTTTACTCTTATGAAAAAGCTCGTTTTCTTTAATAACAAATCATTGGGTGGTCTATTGATTATCCTGATATCGTTTTTGTTTGTCGCCGTAGGTTGTAAACGTCACCATGACATCGTTCCGCCGATTTTCGATAATAACTACGTCCAAACCAACTTAGTTTCCAATGTCGCTGGATTTGGCGGTGCCCGTATTGACGCTAACCTTAGTAATGCCTGGGGTATAGCTATTGGTCCTACTGGAGCATTTTGGATTTCCTCCAACCATAAAGGATTGACCACCATTTATGATCGGAATGGTGCTGAACTTTTACAGCCGATTTCCATTCCTTTTCAAGGAGTTGCTAATGCAGGCTCCCCAACAGGAGTCGTTTACAACAATACCACTAACTTTGTAATTCCGTCAAACAATCAGGTCAGCAAGTTCATTTATGCCAGTGAAGATGGAACCCTTACCGCATGGAGTTCAGGAAACACTGCCATAACCGTTTTTGATAAGTCCGCTACCGCTGTTTATAAAGGCTTAGCCTTAGCTTCAGATAATGGCGCAAACTTTTTATATGCCGCAAATTTTAAAGAAGGCAAAATTGATGTATTTGATAATGCATTCAAACCCGTCACTACCAAACCGTTTTTAGATCCTACTATCCCGGCCGGTTTTGCTCCCTTTAACATTCAAAACATCAATGGAGAATTATACGTCACCTACGCCAAACAACTAGCACCTGATAACATGGATGACCAAAAGGGCGTTGGAAATGGTTATGTAAACATTTTCAATCCTAACGGCACCTTGGTAAAAAGGTTTGCTTCTCAAGGCAGCCTTAATTCGCCTTGGGGAATCACTCTTGCACCCGCAGGGTTCGGATTAGGGACAAATATGATTCTTGTCGGAAATTTTGGCGATGGATTTATCAACATATTTGAAGCTAGCGGCGCCTATAAGGGTCAATTAAAAAGTGAAAATGTCCTGATTTCAATTGATGGATTATGGGCACTTGAATTTCCTCGAAACAATATTCCTGCTGGCGATCAAAATCAACTTTTCTTTACCGCAGGACCATCAGACGAACAAAATGGTCTTTTTGGGTATATTGCTAAAAAATAATTCGAGCATCGACTTACGAAATTTTGGCAGCCCTACGCGTTGGCAAATTTCGTAAGTCTTGCCTTCAGAGGGATTTTGGCGAAAAGAGACTGGCGAAGTAAATTCATGGTTGGATATAGACTTCGCTAGTCATTAAAATTGAAATATTTTAAAAAGACACCTGATAACCAACAGATACTCTACCATAGGAGTAGAGTTTTCTTATATCAGGAAGGTCTCGATAATTTCCTTTCGCCGTAAAAAACCCAGCGCTCATATTGATTAAAAAAGGCTTCAAAATAAAAACGGTCAACTCGGAAGAAAGGGAATGCAAAGAATAACTGGAATGATTTCCACTAATGGTACCTACAATTCCTCCTGTATATTGAACTCCTAAAATTAGTCTTTCCATCACATTCATCTTAATATTTCCCAAAAGACTTAAACCAGAGCCGTAGTCATAGTTTCTATGCTTACTATCTTTTAAATACTGATCCGGAACTGCTGCCAAAAGAACGGGACCAAACCCAATAACGGTATTTAATTTTGACTTTGAGGCTATCTTAAATTCAGAAACCATATTTATATTTATGCTTTGTCCACCGTAAAAAAAGGAAGAATTATGAAAAAGATCATAATTTGCAGAAATCATTGCGCTATGGCTCATCCGGTTATTGGCCAACAATTCACGACCATACAAAAGGCCATAGACGCTCAGTGTATTCACCAAAGCACTATCATCCACGCCTGCTTCTAAATCGACACTAAACTCGTCAAACGCCTCCCTTCTACTGTTTTTATCTTGATACAAAAATCTCATTCGTCCATACACTGAGTTTTCCCCCTTCTTGATCAGATTGTGGTCCCTATTAATTGTTCTGACACCCAAATCAAATTGTGCGTCAATTCTTGAAGAATCAAGGTCTTGACTTCCAGAAGGTACCTTTCCCCATTTTCCGCTTATAATTCGATTAAACCCATTCATAGGGTTAATTAACAATCCAAAAAATTCATTGGTCTTACGCCTTAAGCCGGTACTACGGTTATTAATAAGTTTATTAGCCAATCGATGGGTCATTTCTCCTAAAATAACACCGCCAAAAGAAGTATTAATTAAATCATTTATGGAAGGCGGTTCCCTTTCACCCGCTATTTCCCATAAAAAACTTCCCCCAACGGTAGCTAATGCGGAAGGCAATTGCTCATAACCGTTAGCTCTAAATGAATTAAAATAAAGGCTACCGTGATAAGGGTGCGAAAACTCATTGGTTGCAAATTGGTCGTCATCCCATTTCCAACTAGTAAACTTTAAGTGTTCACCAACGGTTTTAAAGGATATTTTTGAATTTTCCTCTTTTTTAATGAAATAGCTGAAGGACCAGGGGATTATGTCTACCAGCACTACTTCTCCTGCGGCTCTTAAAAAATGGGATTTTGGTTGCACGCTATCCAGCGCAGGCAGATCGCTATTCGCGACGGTGAGACTATCTTGTGGGCATTTTGTAATACTTAATTTAGAGACTTGAGCATAGATGGGTATCGGAGAAAGCATTAACAATAAAATAAGCCTCAAATAACTTTGTTTCCTGAAAACGTTTTTGATTCCCATATCATCGCCTATTAGTAAACAAACAATAAAATAGAGGCGTTGTTTATATAGTATTCCAACCTGTCCGTCCTTACCTTTACCCGGCGTTTAAATGTCTCGTAGAAGAAAGGGATATCAAGGGGATACGCAGTCTTAAAGGATATCTCAGGCGCCTCTCATATCGCTTTCGAGGCTGATTGAAGGAATAAATAAAAAGGTTTTTCTTTTGCTTCCTACTTATTTATCGACTCATTTTATTAATCGTAACGCTTCTTTCTGGCTTAACGTGTTCAATTCTGTTTTACTCACAAACTCTAGAACCCAACTAGGGTTTGTTCGACTATATTCTCTTAAAACCCACCCAATGGCTTTATTTATGAAAAATTCTTTCGAATTCAATAGTTGATGGATAGTAAAACTCAATAACTCTGGATCTAAATTTTCCTTGTACTTTAATTGAAATAACAATGCTGATCTCTGTAGCCAGATATTATTTGATTTTAGCCATTTTTGCACATACTTGTCGATCTGATCAGGGTACTTTTTGAAATACACACCCATTAATTTACTTGAAATAAAATCAACGGTATCCCACCATGATTTGTGAGTGACCATAAATTCAAATAGCTCAATGTCCCTTTCCTCCAATTGTTTGACATACTTAAAGGCAAGTTCTTGAGAAAAATATTGATATTCTCTTTGCGGCTTTGCCCAAAGTTCTCTTACTATTTTCGCTAGTTCTCCTTTTTCGGGCAAGTGTCCTTTACTAAAAAACGGCCTTTGAATTTCCCTTCTTTTAGTTGTGGTTAATCCATAAAACTCAAACTGATTTCTCATATAGGCTTTCTGTCCCGAAGCGACTTCAGGGTTTGAGTTACTTTCTAGTTCGGTTTCAAGGGTTTTTATGAATTCGTTCATTAGTAGGGTCTAGATAACTTCTAGCGGAACTAAGCAATTGGTAATTGTAAAAACATGGCAACATTTTACCCTTCTTTAATGTTGCTATCTCGCCTATATTAAAGATTAATCTATTTCTTCTTATTGAGAGATGCACGTACTGTTTGTACAAAATCTAAAGAAACCTCAGCCGCAATAGCAGCTTGTTCGTCATTAAAGCCAAATTTCTCTATAAGATTTTTTACTGTTGATGCTTTTCCTTTTTCAATTCCTTTTTCAATTCCTTCCAACACGCCAGCTCTACGAGCGCTATTGTTAACGCTCTCTACATCCCTTTTACGTTTCAAACTTGCTTCGTAAGCCATAAAATCCTCCTTCTTTAATTTGGCTATCTCGCCTATACTAAAGATAAGGCTAAATATCCGTTTATCCAAAAACTTGGGAATCTGGTTCATCTGGCTGATATGCTTCAGCAGATAAAGCCACTGGTCCATATCCGTCTCCAGTTCAGATCCTTTCTTTAGAAACTTAGGCAAAACTATGAATTTATAACCCAATTTATTGTAAAATATTTCCTTCGTCTGTTTATCCAGCAAAGCCACATCATAGAGATGCCGACTTCCAACGGCATCATCCATGCTGAACTCCAACAATGCGATAAAATACACTTCTGGCAATCGGTAATCATTCCCCGCCTTTCCTTTGCCGATCTGCTTATTGATCAGCCGGGAGGTATAATATACCGCCCTATCCTTAAAAAAATCCTGATGAAACTGCTGCATCTCTACAATAAAAATCTCGCCATCGGGTCCCTTGCAGTGCAGGTCGAAAATTACACGCCGGTCATCTTCAATATCCCCGTCGTGTTCTGTTGGTGCATACTCCAGTTCCTCGATGACTTTTTCACCTGCAAACAGATCGTTCAAAAAATCTATCAGTATCGATTTGTTTTCTTCTCTCCCGAAATAAAACTTCATCCCAAAATCAGTTTTGAAATCGACATACTTGCCTAAGCCTTTTAATGATTTAGCCATGATTAATTATAAGATTTGGTTTATGTACTAAGATAGTAAACACAATGTATAATTACTAATATATTTAGCTTTATTTATGAGGTAAAGCCTGGTTGGCTTTAGACTTCGCTTGTCATTTAAATTGAAATATTTTAAAAAGACACCTGATAATTTCCTTTCGCCGTAAAAAACCCAGCGCTAATATTGATTAAAAAAGGCCACAAAATAAAAACGGTCAACTAAATTTAGTGATTTCCTCGTCAATTTCTACTTGTATTGGGCATTTCCAAATTTAGGTACTAGGTAAAAGACATGGCTTTTAAATAGGTTTCACTTGTCAAAACCATGATAACCAGCATCTGCCATATCAGATTGTAGGAATCTGCCATTCGTAATATCAAATAAAAATGCGGAGCTTAGTAAAAACGCGAGTGATTTTATAAACCTATTTATCCTATCGCTATGCCCTATTCAGCTTTAATACGAAAACAACGAGATGTTCAAAAACCTACATCATTGCTTCGAACATCGCAGTTTATTATTTATAAACCCATTGCTATTGATTCTTAGTGAATAAAATGAAGTGTCAATAGGCAATAAAAACCTAAAAACACATGAAAGAACCTTACAAAATCCATTTCCACTCAAAAATACAGTCGAAAAAACTTGTAAAAGATAAATTACCGTCATATTCCATTTTTTCTATTGCTTTTGCAAAGACCGTTCAAATTATCATTTCAGGGGCAACTATTCTACATCAATACTTCAGCAGCTTTTTGTTTCATGTAGAGCTTTATGAAATCGATGCAAAAAAAGATTTTACTGCCAGCTTTGAAATTGCTAAAAAACAGCTCTTTCTCTTTTTCATGCTTGAGGGCAGTATTTCCTTTGGTTGTGAAAAGCATAAACATATTTTTGATATCAGCGGCGGCGAGTTTTGTCCATCCTATAAACGAAAAGGGATTTATACTACTTCTTACAAAGTCGGTATGCACCGTTTTTTGGTCATTACCTATAAGTTAAAGTGGCTTAAATGGGTGATAGGTGATTACCCACATTTAGAAGATTTTCACCAAAGCTTCCAGGAAGGTGATGAACCCTACAAAGTTATGCCTATCCTTAAAATAAACAAACCCATTTCTACATTACTCCAGCGAATGTACTCTCAGTCTAAAACAGAAACCGTTGGCGAACTCGGAGGCTTAATAAAATCAAAAGCTAAGATACGATATACAGATAACTAAACCAAATTATATAAGAGAATAATGATACATAAAGAATTTAACGTAATTCAATTCATGTCAAATAAAACATGGTTTTTAGCGCCAATAGAACTTTATATAATTATCAAAATTAGACTAATTAGACTCGAGTTAGATATTAATTCGGAAGAGATATCCCTCTTCCTTAAAAAAAACAAAAAATACATTGGTAACATTGAAAGTGCAGCCCATAACGCAAAATACAGTGATGAAATTCTAAATAGCGTAGCTATTTTCTTTTCAGAAAGAGCGAAAAAGAAGCAAAAAGATCTTATTAAAGCTGGTGATAATACTATTATCAAAACAGATTATATAATACACGATTTTTATCCAACGGAAATTCTAAGTGACGAGAAAGTTGTTAAAGAAGTTCCTCCTATCCCAGTTGGTCTGGGACCTACAGGGACATTAAATGGGCTAATCGAATCCACTGACTTTTTTAAGACAGCAAGGACACTGAAAGAAATTGTGGATAAGGTTAATAAAGTACAAAACCAACATTGGAAAGCAAGCAATCTTACACAACCACTTGAAAATGCTGTTAAGGGAAAAAATATACGTCTTGAAGTAGCTATTAGAAACGATCTAAACACCTATATTCTAGCCAAGAAGCAAAAAAACGTTTAGTATATTTGCGGTCAACAAGTTTCGTTGATCATAATTATGAAAGCCGATTTGAAATTCGAAATTATCTCTAATAAAGCAATGCCACCAATTGAGATAGAGAAAATTCTCAACGTACTATCCCTTAGAAAAGGAAAAGCGTATAGTCAATTTGAGCTTTCTTTTCTAATGGGACAACGTGACTTTTATGTACGGGATGTCGAAGATCCCAATCACACTTTAATCTATGCTGTACCCTTCACTAATCTATTTCGTCAAATTTTTACTTGCGATATTCAGGCTATTATTCCGGACAGCAATCGTAAGCCTAGCTATTCAATTAGAATACTTAAGGCAACTGACAAATCGGGGAAAGTTATTTATCGTGCTGAAAGAAAAGAGGAAGGTGGTGAATGGAAATTGATTGCTACCTTAAGCGAAGAGCCGAAGGATTTATTACTTGATTTCCCCAGCTTGGTCACCGAACAAGAAGTAAAGAACTGGGTAATAAGTAAATTTAACAGCGATTATTTTAATTCACCCAAAAACGCGCTAAAAATCCTAAACGACTGCCAGAATGATTTAGATGGTCCTATTCGTCCCATATATCTCTCCTCTGCATTACAGAATTATACAAGAATGAAAAAGTCACCCAGATTGGTCAAGGAGAAGAACACGAATGGCAGGTTTGAGTTTGTTAAGGATTAGTTCAATTACATACAGGGATATAAAGACCGAATAAATTTTGAATCCCTCTATAATACCGGGGACAATTAGTTTTAGAAGATAACCGTAACGCTTCTTTCTGGCATAAAGTGTTCAGATCTGTGTCGCTCACAAATTCTAGTACCCAACTAGGGTTGTTTCGCCTATATTCTCTTAAAACCCACCCTATGGCTTTATTTATAAAAAATTCTTTCGAATTCAAAAGTTGATGGATAGTAAAACTCAATAACTCTGGATCTAAATGATCCTTGTATTTTAATTGAAATAATAAGGCTGGTCTCTGTAGCCAGATATTATTTGATTTCAGCCATTGTTGCACATATTTGTCGTTTTGATATTATCAAGCATTAGAGTAATCGCTATTCAAAAAACAAATGCTTATGCTCAAAAATGACAACTGATTTTAGGCGATAACAAGAATACTTGCCATCTAGAGTAGTATAGAGTAAAGTAAAGGATCTAAAAACAGACGTAGGCACCGCGGACGATTCGTTCCTCAGCATGACAAGACGGAAGTCGTACACGGTTGTGCAATAGGGCATTTGTATTGGTCATAAAGAATATGAAAAACAAAAACGAGCTTGTATCATAAATCATGATTCAGGCTCTTTTCTTTTATTGAGGCATTTTGTTAGGTTGATTAGTGGAAGATATTTTTAGCTTTTTTCTTGGTATAAAGAGCTGCTTTTCATATATTTAAGTTATAAAAGTTAGCGAAATATGGCCGTAAAACACCCTACTTTCAGACCTTATAACCAAGATCAGCTCCTGATGCTCCCACCAAGCCTGGAAGATCTTATTGCTGCGGACCATTCAGTTCGGATCGTGAACGATGTAATTAACCGCATTAATATCGAACCTCTTTTGAAAGCCTATCATATCAGGGGAGGCTCCAATTATCATCCTCTAATGCTACTCAAAGTGTTGGTTTATGGTTATGTAACCAACATTTATTCTAGCCGTAAGCTTGCTGAAGCCTGCAGGGAACGTGTTCCATTTATGTGGCTTAGCGCGATGCAAAAACCGGATCACAATACAATCAACCGTTTTCGCGGAGTTCGCCTGAAGCATGCTTTGCGCTCTGTGTTTGAAGAAGTGGTGCTGCTACTGGCTCAGGAAGGCCTTTTAAGCATAGACCAGGTCTATACCGATGGAACCAAAATTGAGGCCAATGCCAATAAGTACACTTTTGTCTGGAAAAAATCTATCCAGACCAACAAGGAGAAAATGAAAAAGCAGCTGGAAGATATCTGGAACTACGCCCAGAGTATCGCTGCTGATGAAGATAAAATGCCTGAACCCCCTAATCTCAGCACCATAAACCCCGAAAATGTGAACGCTGCCGTTGAGAAGCTGAACAAAGTACTGGCAGACCAGGACGGAGTGGACAAAAAAGTGAAGGCCAAGCTGCGGTACATCAATAAAAACTTTCCTAAGAACATTGCCAAATATGAAAAGCAGGAAGCCATTTTGGGGAAAGGGGCAGCTATAGCAAGACCGATACCGATGCTACTTTCATGCGTATGAAAGAAGACCATATGCTAAACGGCCAGTTGAAGGCTGGTTATAATGTGCAGATATCCACTTCAAACCAGTTCATCGTTAATTACACCATCCACCCAAACCCAACAGACACCTTAACGTTAAAAGCCCATCTGGAGCAGCATGAAAACAGTTTTGGCAAAGCACCTAAAACCCTAACTGCAGATGCTGGATATGGATCGGAAGAGAATTACACCTTGCTTGAGCAAAAGGGAACCCGGGGCTATGTGAAATACAATATGTTTGATAAAGGCCAAAATGAAACTTATAAAAAGAAGTTTCCATTCCATGCCGATAAGCTATTCTATGACCAGCAGAAAGATGTATATATCTGTCCGATGGGCCAGCAGATGCAGTATATTGGTGATAACCATAAAAAATCCGGCAACGGCTTCCTGCAAACATACAGGCGGTACCAAGCCAAAAATTGCACTACGTGCCCTTTGAACGGCGTTTGCCATAAATCGAAAACCAACCGGGTCATCGAGATCAATGTCAACCTGAAAAGACAAAAACAAAAGGCACACGAACTGCTAAACAGTGAGGAAGGGGTCAGGCATCGAAAAAAACGGTGTTATGATGTTGAACCGGTCTTCGCCAATATCAAACAGAACCACGGGTTCCGCCGTTTCATGCTCCGCGGTAAGGAAAAAGTCGAGATCGAATGGGGGTTATTGGCAATAGCACAGAATATAAGGAAAAAAGCAGTTTAGAAGCTGCTTTTTTCCTTAATATACCTCCAAAAAGGCTTTTAAAAAATCATGATCACAAAAAGTCAACAAAAAACAGAAAAAGAGCGATACAAAAAGAGGTTGTTCATTTTATCAATGATACAACCTCGTTTTGTTTTAATCAGACTTACTTATCTCGATTATTCAGGGTTATTGGCTCCTATTTCCTCATTTGCATCTATTTCCGCTTGAGGAATCATAAATAAGAATTTATTTCCACCTGCAGGAATGTTGAATTTACCATATGTAGGATGGTTAGATCCAGGATAGTCACGTACTACTCCCAAACCTAAGCGCTTCAAATCAAACCACGCTGAACCTTCCAGCCACATTTCAATGCGTTTCTGCAAGATAATTTCATCTATTAGATCTGCCCCGGATTTGGTGGATTTTACGTACCCTGGATCGCGTTGACTTGTAATTTCAAAAAGAACGTCACGAGCACCTGCTTCATTTCCAGATCTAGCTAAACCTTCAGCCTCTATATAAAACATCTCGGCCGATCTTAAGTAAATATAATCACCTTGTGTTCTATCAGATGTAAGATCTCTAAATTTAAAACTGATATACGGACCATATTCAGCTCCATCATAAACTTCACCATCTGCACCTGCAAAGCTAGCTTTTCTAAAGTCAGTACTAGGAATAGCATCATATAATCTTCTATCAATTGAAATATTACCTCCTTCAGCGTAACCCTCATTTGTGTTATCGAAATGTGAAAAGAAGTTGGCAACAAAAGAAGTCAATTCAGCATTAATATCAGCTCCCCACATGGTTTCTTTTTGATTGAAATCATAGAAACCATTTTCCCACTCTGCACGCGAAAGCAATGGATAAGCTTGTCTCGCATTACGAGCCATTTGTGCAGCTTCCGCATATTTTCCCATTTCAAGATAAACCTGTGCTAAAAATGCTTGAGCCACACTTTTATCAATCATTTCATTATTAGGTCGAGAATAGCCCTCAAGTGCCGGAATAGCCGTTTCTAGATCTTCAGTTATCTGCTTATAAACCTCAGAAACTGTATTCCTAGTAGGTGATGTTGTTACAGCATTGATGGGAACGCTTAAAGCTCCTTCATGACCAACAAAAGTAGGCCCATATATCCTTGCCAACATAAAATGGAAATAGCCACGTAAAGCTAAAGCCTGTCCTCTTATTTGCTTTAATTCAGAATCAGCTTCATCAACTGCAATACTATTGATAATCGTATTTGCGTTTTTGATCTGAGTATAATAAGTGAACCAAGGTAAATGTGCTCTTGAATTTGTGGAAACTCGTCCGGTATAATTGTAGTTAAACCCATGCCAGTTAAGACTTTCCATCACAACGTCATTTCCCATCAGATCTAAAGAAGATAAAATAGATTTATGTCCGTAATCTTCGTGTCCAGCATAACCAGTTATGCCATAAGACCTAAGCCCCGCATATATCCCTTTCAACGTACCCATTGTAGCAGATGCTGAAGTACTCAATTGATCTGGGTTTATAACTGACTCAGGCGTTACATCCAGAAAGTCCTTTTTACAGCCCGTTACCACAAACAGGGATGCTAAAAAGTATATTATGATTTTATTTTTCATTTTTTCTAAAATTTAAGAGTTAATCCTAAAGACAAACTTCTTAGCAAGCTATAACTATTTAAGGTTAAGCCGTTATTTGATTGTCCACCTATCTGCATCATTCTCGGATCCATACCTGCTCTTTTCGACCATAAGGCTATGTTATTACCAAGTAGGCTAATCCTTGCGTTCTTGATTCCTATGTTATTTAAGACTTTATCATTGAAATCATAAGAAACAGCGATGTTTTCCAAGCTTAAGTAATTAGCAGAGATTAGGAACAAATCAGATGCACCATACTGGGTATTATTTACACTAGTTACTCTAGGTAAAGCAGCTCCTTTATTTTCTGGAGTCCAAGTATTGTTTATATCTTGGTGGTAGTTGTGTCCGCTTGAACCCATACCGGTACCTTCGCTAAATAAGCCTTGATAAACGTTATCAAATACATAACCACCTAACTGATATGCGAAACCTGCTGAAACTGACAACTTTTTATATTGTATATTTAATCCAAAACCTCCGTATAAATCAGGGTGAGCTGTTTTATCACTTAAAAAAACCGTAGCCGCTGAATGTATAGTCGTTTCTGTTTTTGGTCCGGTAGATTCCTTAGAATCGGCATCAACGTCACCCACAAACCATTTTGCAGCTCCTGTTTCCGGATCTACTCCAGCAAACTCTCTCAGATAATAGGTATAAGAACTTTTGCCTTCTACGTATCTAAAGTTTCCTGAATTAAATGGATCAGGTAATTTAGTTACTTTGTTTTTATAATGAGTCGCATTTACCCATAAATTCAGGTTCAAGTCTTCACCTCTTAACACATCTGCATCGATACCGATCTCAATTCCTGTATTTTGCATATTGCCAATATTTCTTGATACTGACGGAGTACCTGAGGATGGAGGTAAAGGGAAATTGTATAACATATCAGATACAGCACGTTTGAAGTATTCTGCTTCTACATTTAACCGATTGAATAAACTAACTTCGAATCCTGCGTTAAAGTTTTTTGAAACTTCCCATTTCAAATCTTTATTTCCAAAATATACTTCTCTAATAGAAGGATTTCCCTCAGCGTCTGATGTGATTTCGTACTGAGTCTCGTAAGGTAAAAAGTTTCTTCCGAAACCAAAATGAGTTCTATGGTCCATAGAAACATATCCTGGATAGAATAAATAATCGTTCCCTTGTTCACCATAACTAGCCTTCAACTTCAAGTTTGTAATCGTTTCGTTTCCTGCAAGAAAATCTTCCTTAGATGCAATCCACGCAGCTCCTAAACCATAGAACGTACCCCAACGGTTATCGGGATGAAAGACAGAAGATCCATCTCTTCTTAAACTTCCGTTAACAAAATATTTTTGAGCATAGTTATAATTTACTCTCGACAAGAAACCTTCTACCTTGTAGGTGTCATTGAACCCATTAAGAGCTCCATATTTACTAGCATTTGATAAAAACACTTTACCAGGAATAACAACTGTAGTTTTATTTCCAGCCAACATCTTAGAAATAAAGTCTGAAGACTCATGACCAATCATCACATTGATATTGTGGTAATTTATCGATTTATCATAAGTCAATAATTGTTGATTAGTCAATGTTCCTTCAAAAGAAGCAGCATTGGTGATCGATCCGCCATAAGGAGCAGCGTCACCCCCTAATTCAGTAGCATACCTCAAACGATAAGAATCAATATAATCATACCCTAAATTATAGGTAAAATTGAAATCCTTTAAGAAGTCAATAGAAGCAAACGTCCGTATGCTAAAGTTTTTATTGTCGTTTGACTGGATATTTTCTAATGTAGTTGCATATGGATTCATATTAGTAATATAGATCCTTCTTGCTTGACTTCCATCAGGATTGATGGTTTCTCCAGTTCCCCAGTCATAACGCTTAGCGCCATTTTGATCTAAAAGAATATTTCCTTGTCCATCCCTTGCGTAAATTGGGTAAATTGGAGCCATATTTCTTGTCCAAGAAAAAAGATTGGAGTAAGTTCCAGTAGCCTTTCCAGCTTGAGGATCTTTTGATTTAGTACTCGCAAAATTCATGTTGGTTCCCAACTTAACATTCTCGAACAACTTATAATCAAGATTTGCCCTTGCAGAAATCCTGTCATATCCAGAATTTACTACGTAACCCTCATCCTTCAAGTAACTACCTGACATATAAGACGAAAGCTTGTCAGTACCATAACGCATATTTAAGAAGTGCTCTTGTCTTACACTATTCTTAAACAAAGCATCATCCCAATTATCATGATATAAAAGATTTGCGCTTGGATTAATTTTACCTGTAATTTTATCAACTATTTGATCGTTAGCAACATTGAAAATATTATATCCAAGATCCTTTACAAGACTACCAGAGGCTAATGCTCCAGCTTCTTCAAGTGACAATTTAGGGTTACTCACCATTGAACCCATTCTAAGTCTTTGCCATCTCTGCTCGTAATATTCTCTTGGATCCTTTATGATATCATAGTCAGATGTGGCTCTCGAGTTATAACCTACTCTTGACTCATAATTCACGTCCAGTTCGCCTCTACCCTTCTTGGTTGTAATTATGATTACGCCGTTGGCTCCTCTACTTCCATATAGAGCATTTGCAGAAGCATCTTTCAAGAAAGATATCTGATCAATATCCTGAGGTGAAATCGCCGCTACGTCTCCATTAAATGGAACTCCATCAACAACATACAAAGGCTGATTAGAGGACGAGATAGATCCAATACCTCTAAAACGAACCGTTGAGCTTGCCCCAGGCTGTCCTGATGTAGATCGAATTTGAACTCCTCCTACTTTTCCTGAAAGTGACTGGATTACGTTTGCAGTTTGTGATTGACCTATTTCTTCAGCTCTCAATGTTGAGATAGAGCCAGCAATAGACTCTTTGGTTTGCACACCATAAGCAGTAACTACTACATCTTCTAAAGTCTGAGCATCTGTTTCTAAGCTGACATTTACCGTCGTCCTATTACCAATATTAACTGTTTGGTTTGTAAAACCAAGGTAAGAAAACACCAAGGCTCTAGCATCTGCTGGTACGGAAAGCGTATAGATGCCGTTCGCATTAGTTTGAGTACCGACGGAGCTACCTTGAATGGTAACTGAAACGCCCGGTAAAGTTGATCCATCTTCTGCTGATGTTACTGTTCCAGTAATAGTTCTGTTTTGTGCATAAGCAGAACCAATAAGCAACGTACACAGCAAAAGAATACTGAGTAATTTTTGTTTCATGTTTATTATAATTAATTGTTTGAAAATAATGAGTTCTCGGAAATTGAAAACCCAAAGCCACGGCTATCGCTAAGCCAATTAAAACTGGTAGTTTGTTTTTGTAAATTTTTCCCCATTAATAAAGTTATCGTTTAAACACTAAATAAGCCTTAAAACACCCTCCATCTTTAGACGTCAGTGAATTAAGTCACCAACTCATTTAATTCGCCAAACATACAAAAATATCCTGTAATAGTAGCGTTCTTCTTAAAATATCGCTGAATATAATACTTTATATTCCAAAAATAATAATTTTACGATATTATGATACGTTTTTTTTACGAAATTTACACTTTTTAAATTTATTGTATTTCACTATTAATCCCTTAAATCTTAGTGATTTATTAAATAACTTTTACTTTCCTTCTATTATTTTCAATTTAGTTCTGATTCAAGTTCAAAATTGATTATCGGTTATCAGCTGAGAGATTTTCTTTTTTTCCGTAAAAAAGAAACAAAAACCTCGTGGCTGCGTAAGTCCCTATGCTGCTTTGGTGCTAGAAAGCAGGATATCACTACCGGGACTTCCAAGGCCACATTTATGGTTATGGTCTTTAGTGCTTCAAGATATAAGCGTGTTATTATAGTTTGATAGCCGGAGATAGTTTATATGTATAGCTTGTTAGGATGATTGCTACTTCCAAGGCCACATTTGAGGGTATGGTCGAGGGGCTTTAAGGGTAAAGCTATATACGGCAGCTCTTAAAAAAATTGTAGCTATTTATAATGTTCTCTAATTTAAATATCTTTGTTGTATGGCAGTAGACATGGAAATATCAAATTCATTAAATGAGCAGCAACTCATGATGCTTCGCTTGTTCAAAAAACCATTATCCGATGAGGACTTCCAATTAGTGAGGAGTCTTGCGGTGAAATTATTGGCAAAGAAACTGGATAAAGCTACAGGTACTTGGGAAGAGCAGAATGAGATTACGGCAGAAACATATGACAAATTAAGTAAAGGTCATTTTCGCTCTAATTCGTAGTCCTTCGCTCTAGCATGACAAAAAAAAACGTTGTCATGCTGAGGAACGAAGCATTTCTGTCTAGGCTGATAGCTGACCCCTCACTTCCCGTAAGGACTCGTTTTGGATCGGTAACCATTTAGCCCATAAAACACGATAAAAAGGTAACAGAGAAGCGGAATAAGAAAGGCCATCGTCCAGGAGGAGTGATCTCTGACAAAACCTTGGGCATAAGGAACAATGGCACCGCCTACAATCGCTGTAGACAATAACCCGGAAGCTCGTGTAGTATAGTTTCCAAGCCCGCCTACCGATAAAGAAAATATAACTGCAAACATGATGGAGTTGCATAATCCAACAGCAATGATAGTCCATACCGCTATGTTTCCTGTAGTACTGATGGAGATAAGTATCAAAAGTGAGGCCAATGCAGCTACTCCCGCTAATACGTAAGCAGGCTTTAACGATTTCAATACCCAAGCACCAATCAATCGACCTACAAGCATTCCTCCCCAATAGAAGGCCACATAGTTATTGGCCGCATGTTCGGCAATCTTCAGCGTATCCGAAATATAATTGGTTAAGAAAGTACCGATAGCCACTTCGGCTCCTACGTACATGAAGATCGCTATGATACCGTAATTTAAATTCCTAAAATTGAATATGCTGCTTACTTCCTGGACCGAATGGTTTTCCATTTTAACCGGTTCCGATTTGATAACCGGCAAGGCTAGTCGCGAAACGACAAGAGCAATGGTTAACAAGGTTGCTCCTATGAGAAGGTAAGGAATGATCACCGCATCACTCGACGCAGTAGACTCTTCTAAGCGGGATAAGATAAAATAAGCTCCAAATAAAGGGGATACCGTCGTTCCGATGGATCCCACTCCTTGAATCAAGGTTAAGCGGGAGGCAGCGGTTTTTGCTGGTCCTAATACCGTGATATAGGGATTGGCAGCTACTTGCAAAAGAACGATGCCAATGGCTACAATGAAAAGGGCAGCTAAAAACAATTCATAGGTATGAAAAATGGACGCTGGGTAAAAGAGAAAGGCTCCAAAAGCAGCAATCAAAAAACCGCTAACCATGCCATTTTTATAGCCTATTTTTTCTACAATCCTGCCTGAAGGGATAGAGATTAGGCCATAGGTCAGAAAGAAATAAAACTGCACCAGAGACGACTGTGAATAATTTAACGTAAAACCAGCTTTGAAAAATGGCACTAAAGTATCGTTCAAGACGGTGATGAAACCCATCATGAAATATAAAACTGCTAGTGATATTAATGCTGGGGTGTAATTTGGCTTGCTTAAAGAGCTCTGATTCATATTTTCATTGAAATAATTTGTTTTTATTAATTAGTGCCTATAATTTTTTGCATTAATGAGCTCATTTCACTCGGTTTAATTCCTTAACCGCATAGTCCACCGCTCTTGCTGTTAAAGCCATAAAAGTGATTGATGGGTTTTGAGTACCTGTAGATGTCATGCAAGCACCATCGGTAACAAATACATTTGGGCAGGCATGCATTTGATTCCATTGGTTTAACAACGAGGTTTCTGGATCTTTTCCCATTCGGACGCCTCCAACTTCGTGAATATCGAGACCGGGGGCTTGTTTGCTTGTATGTTGGTGGATATTCTTGCATCCTGCTTTATCTAACATTTCGGCGCCTTGGATCAAAAAGTCATTGGTTGATCTATTGTCGTTTTCATCGTAATCGACAGAAGTAACCAAAAGGGGCATACCCCATTTATCTTTTTTATCTGTACTTAAACGGACATGATTTTCTTCTTTTGGGATGGTTTCTCCTTGCATCATCATAAATACGCTCCAACTACCTGGCTCAGTAAGGGCATCTTTATAGGCGCCTCCGAATTGTTCGCCTTCAAACCTTTTTCCCCACCCTGCTCGTGAAGCACTGAAAAAAGTCATATACCCGCGTAGAAAATCGGTTTCTTGCTTGTGCACATTTCTGAAATTAGGCATCATGGCCTGCGTAGGGCGACGGCCATAATAATAAGAGTCCTCAAACCCGTCCATCTGGGCCGTTAGAGAACCTTGGTAGTTTTGAAAGGCAACATATTTCCCCAACAATCCATTGTCATTTCCCAAACCGTTAGGGAAACGATTAGAGATAGAATTAAGGAGGATTAAGTTTGTATTTAAGGCAGCCGCATTGACGAAAATAATTTTCGCGAAGAATTCCGTTACTTCCATGGTAATGCCATCAATTACTTGTACGCCGATCGCCTTTTCTTTCTTATCGTCATAGATTATGGAATGGACGACCGAGTCTGGTCTCAACGTAAGGTTTCCTGTTTTTGCTGCCCAAGGTAACGTGGAGGAATTTGAACTAAAATAAGCCCCGTAAGGACAGCCTCTTTGACATAAATTTCGGGCTTGGCATTTCCCCCGTCCCTGTTGGATATGGATTTCTTTGGGCTCCGTTAGGTGCGCACAGCGGCCCACAATTACATTTCTAGTTGAATAATTTTGATGAATTTTATGCTGTATTTCTTTTTCGACAGCATTTAACTCCCAAGGAGGCAAGAAATCTCCATCTGGAAGGGTGTCTAAACCATCTTTATTTCCGCTGATGCCCACGAATTTCTCTACATGGCTATACCACGGCGCAATATCCTCGTAGCGTATAGGCCAGTCTACTGCGAAGCCGTCTCTAGCTGGTCCTTCAAAGTCGTATTTGCTCCAACGCTGTGTTTGACGGGCCCACATTAGCGACTTTCCACCTACTTGATATCCCCTTATCCAGTCAAATGGCTTTTCTTGAATGTAGGGATGTTCATTATCTTTTATAAAAAAATGTTCTGCATCTTCTTTAAACGCATAGCAACGTGAAGCGATAGGATTCTCTAATTTTGTTTTTAAGCTTAGTTGACCACGATGCTCAAATTCCCAAGGATTTTTTGTCGCGGTAGGATAGTCTTTCCCATGTTCAATATTCTTTCCTCGTTCAAGAACGAGTGTTTTCAGTCCTTTTTCACAAAGCTCCTTTGCCGCCCAACCTCCACTTATCCCCGATCCTATGACAATTGCGTCATAGCTCTGTTGTTCTTTTCCTCCCGAATTGATATTTATCATAATTAAAAAAATAATTAAATTTATCGGTTATCAGCGGTCAGCTGTCAGTAATCAGCTATCAGCCACCGTATCGGTTGTAGAGCAGCGAATTAACACTTCTTCAGCCCAAATAGAGAGATGCTTCGTTCCTCAGCATGACAAAACTCCAAGCTAAACTAACACGCTTGTCATCCTAGAGCGTAGCGAAGGATCTAAATAGAGATGCTAAAGAGCGATCAACTATCGGTCCCTAACCTAAACTTAGATGCTTCGTTCCTCAACATGACAAAGCACAATTAACCAGCTAACGCATAAAACCTAATACCTAATACCTAATACCTAAAACCTAACACCTGAAAGCTGATTGCTGACGGCTAATACTCATTTACTCCTTCACCAAAAGTCGATCCCTTACCAATAAGCAAGCACCGACAATGCCTGCAGAATCTCCTAGCTGCGACATTACTACCTTTGTGTCGTTATTCACTAAGCTCAAAGAATACTTGTTGATTGCGCTTTTAATAGGAAGGCGTATGTATTCTTGCGTAGTGGCCAAGCTTCCGCCTAAAATCACCAATTCAGGATTAAACAGATTGATCAAAATAGCGATACCTTTCCCTAAATTCTCACCAATTTCTGCTATTAACTCAATTGACATAAAATCATCATCCTTCACCGCTTGAATAATGTCTTCCATCTTCACATCCTCGGGCTTTATTTCATATTTCGTTACCACAATTGAAGAGCTATCGGCTAGTCTTTCTTGGAACATTCGCTCCATTGCCCATCCGGAGGCTTCTGTTTCTAAACAGCCTTTCTTGCCGCAATGACAAATTATTTCATTATCAAAAAAGGGAATGTGGCCAAACTCTCCTGCATAGCCCGACTTTCCATAATATATTTCACTATTGACAACGATCCCCATCCCTATTCCATAGTCGAGGTTCAAAAACAGAATATCCTTCTCCTTGTTATTTTCAACCGACATAAATTCGCCATAGGCCATAGCTTTTGAATCGTTTTCAATGAAAACGCGAATGCCAATTTCCTTCTCAATGAGCTTACTTAAAGGCTCTTCACCAAAATGGAAAAAACTATAGCTATAGCCCGTTGTATGGTTCACGCGCCCACTTATATTTACGCCGATACCTAATACTTTCTCTTTCCCAACCGGCAAGCTTTTAATAAACTCATTAATCAGCTGGCATAAACGCGCTAATGACTTTTTATCATTATTAAGCGTGAAGGGGACAGTTTTAGATTCAATGATTGTGCTCTGTAAATCTGCAAGTCCGAAATTAATATGCGATTGCTTAATATCTACGCCTATGAAAAATGCCGATTCAGGAACCACACCATACAAATGCGGTCTTCTCCCTCCTGTAGAACTTACCTTCCCGTTATGTTGAATTAAGCCTTCGGCTATCAGCTCATTTAAGATATCCGTTATCTTGGGAGCACTCAATCCCAGCTCCTTGCAAAGATCGGCTATCGTACCGGATCCTGAATTTGCAAAAAATAAAATAATATTCTTTTTCAAATTCACGTTCTTGTACGCAACGCCCGTTAGATTTTCATCATTTAATTCCTCTAAGAAAGTTTTATGCATATTTTTATTCTTGATATCTTCAATGTAATTTGACAGGTTATTTAGCGAAACAATTTATAAATTTATAAATCAAAAAAATAATATAATTACAACATTGTGTCAATCGCTTTCAAACCCTCGTTTTTGATTTTTGAATTTTTGGAGATTTCCCAAAGACTCTTTCTTTCTTGTTTCAATTTCAAGGTGCTGACGATCCAACTTTGGGTCCACCCCGTTAACGTTCCCCAAGCGCCCCAGCCTGCGTCTGCATTTGAAGCCCAATATTCCCAACGATTGTAATCGAAGGCCCTAAACCAAGCTCCATCCAAATCATTATGCTCCTTACTTTGCACTTGAATTTTTACTAAAAAATCGGCTATCTTTGAAACCGCCTCCTCGTATTTTGGGTCCTTGGTGGCAGCAGCGGCTTCATTTAATGCAAAAAATGCAAAATTAGTCGTATAAAGCATATCGGCTACAGGATCACCATTTTGTGCAATTAAAGGAGCTTCATTTTTGCCATAATCTGCATTTGCTTTTGTGGCTCCATACCGTCCATCGGCGCTGGATCCAAGCTCTTCTCGTATGGCACCGCTCTCATCCATGTTTTCTAGCAACTTGCTAACGATTAAATTTAACCATTCGCGATGCTGTGGGGTATCATCTACTCTGACCAACCAAGCCAATGGCAAGATCATCCGAGCTCTTTCTTGTTGGATGCCATTTGTCCATTTCCATTTAGGGTAACTTTCCATGGTAATGGCAATTGCCTTTTTACTTTGTTCGAGTAAAGGTTTGTAACCTGTTTTATCGTACAACCAAAGATAAGTTGCCCACATCCAAGATTCAAAATGGGGATGTGGCATAATGAGGTCTCTATTGGCAAAATAATCCACTCCTTTTTCCATAATATCATCGTCTGCCAAGCGCTCTCCTCTAAAGCCGTTGATGCCTGTTGTCCTGAAATTGGCAATGATATTTTCCGCAATGTACTGATCCCATTGACCGTCCCCTAAACGTGCAGAGGCCCCTAAAGCACCCAGAATAACCCTAGCATTATCATCTCCATAATAAACAAAAGGGTGTGTTGTACTCCAGCCTACCAATCCATAACTTGGACTATTTGGATCATTCCTATTGCCCCCTCGAAGATTAGAAGTTTTAAAAATATAATCCAATAAATTTGTGGCAACTTCAGCATTATTAGACGAATCTTTCATGGTACTTAAAGCATAGGCTACCTCAGCATTGCAGTCGGCCCGCATCCAATACCGATAAATCTGAGAACCATCAGCTTGTATACGCGATAAATGTCCCTCTAACACTCCAAGTGTACCATCACCATTAGGCAAGGACTGATCTAATGGAGGGCCAGCAACGTCAGAACCGTCTCCTTGTCGCTCTAAAAATAACCGATTCCAGGAAGGATGGACAAAGAATCGACCGTTATTAAACCATTGTACACCCTTGCTAATGGCATGATCGACCGCATCGGCAGATATAACTTCGTTTTTGCTGTATACGGGTGCTACTTGCAAAGGCCAGCTGTTAAACTTCCATTCGGTTTTTGGGGAAAGCCAGTTAAAAATATGTTCCCATATAGGCTTTAAATGATCTACCGGACCAAAACGCGAAGTGATTCCATTACTTAAGCGGGTGGTAGCAACCAAGCTATTGCCATGTTGAAATAAAAGTGAATAAGGCACAACGTCTGCAATTCCATATTGGGCTTCATCAAAGCCTGCGACTTTAGCTACAATTAATAAATTATTATTCTGAAGCGTCTGAATAACAGATGCGTTGTGAATCGCTATTAAATCAAGCGAATCAACACCCTTAATGTTATTGGAACTTACAATTCCTCTTTCCAATTGGGTATGGATTATTGAATCTCCAATGGGAATGGCAGAAGAGGATTCGGGGTATTCAACATATATTTTCAGGTTCTTATCGGCTGCTATTTTCAAGACATCTTTATCAAGTTTTACTCGTTTGACGGGATAATCATTAGCGATAAATAAGACTCCAGCATTCCGTTTAGCAGCTTTTACCGCAGCCAGAGGTTGTGCATACACTTCATATTGATAATGATTTGCATCTAAGATATCGGTTAGATCTGTCGGTCCATTTGTACAAATAATGACATCGGTTTGCTTGTTTTGCGCGGCAGCATCACTCCAAAAACAAGTGATAATTACAACTGCTATAAAGGATAGATAAGAAAAAAAATATCTCATGAATGTTTCTTTAGTACAATTAAGCGTTTTCTTCAGGCCATTCGATATCAATGCCTTGAGACTTAACGAAATTCTGGAATTCAACCAATAAGTTCTTTTGCTTCCTTACTTCTCTTGGCAATACATTTTGGCTTTTAGCATACGTAACCAAAAGTCCCACCGATTCACCAATGTTCCATTCAACAGGATGTAAGCGGTAGCAACCATTAGTGACATGCGTGGTTCCAATGTTCTTGTTTGCTGGTAGTATATTTTCCATTCTGATAGGCAGTAATGCGCCCAATGGTATCTGAAAAGGCAAGGAAGGAAAATCAACATAATTGACTCTGTCGCTACTTGGATGTAGATCGATGTGATAGTATCCGGTACCTACACTGTCGTAAAAAAAAGCAGATTTGTTCTTATCTTCATTCTCTTTTGCAACCATTGCACGGTTTTCTTTTCCGACATGTTCTTCTTTAACGGTAAACACCGCTTTTATTCGTCGAGCTTCTCGGATGTAGGGGTATTTAGCAAGTCCATCTTCCGTTCCCATAATGTCTTTCCTCAGCCTTAGTCCGGGCCAACCTTTTCCCCCGTCGGGTCGTGGAGCTTCTGTTTGCAACCAATACAATAAAGATAGACTTAACTGTTTGGAAGCATCAACATGCTTTTTAAACTCCTCTTCAGATGCCCCTACTAAATCACCTAGCATGTAGTCATTTTGGGGCCAATTCACGATGGTGATATCACCAGCATAGGTTCCAGGTTTGAAATTATGTCTGTCAATAAGTTTTCGATAATTCCAGAGGTTGAGCATGTCGCCGGTCGGTTTTCCACTGGGATCGAATCCTAAATTTTTAGGGTTTAACGTTCTCGGGTCCGAGTAATGTAAGCCAAGTAGTTTTCCTGACCAAGGTGGACTTAAATCGGGAACAAGGTTCTTCCAAAACTCGTAATCTTTTGGTTTATCAATAGTGTGGTCTTCACCGGGAACATAATCCATAGCAAAGCATGTGGTAAAACTTTGATTGTTCTTTAGGTTGGCAACCTCGGGAGCATGAAGTTCCTGCGTCTGACTTCTAGATTCTGTACCGGTTATAAATTCAGTACCGGTTAAGGGCAATAAATCTCCCAATTCTGTAGCATCTACAAAATACGGAGCTTTTAAGACTTTAAGATGCCCTGAACGCAATTCTCTTGCCGTTAAAGAATTGACATGATTTCCTGTATAATCGGCAGCAGTGATTTTATGTTCCAATAATAGAACCAATTTTTTAGAACTTAAATATGGAGCAAGCATATTATTCATGACCGCTAAGGCAACACGCGGTTCATGGCACAGCTTTGAAACGGAACCGTTTCCCGGATTTAACAAAGGGTTATTTTTTGCGGCATCTGTTAAGGGATAATTTTGAACGTAATACTGCCTTACTGCATTTCTAAAATCTCTGTATAATTGCGTACCACCATATTTTTCAATCCACATGTGCTCATCAGGCGGAACCCCTTGTTGCGTGATTTGTCCGCCAATCCAATCCGTTTCCTCCGTTAAAATCACCGTTTGGTTATTCCGTAGCGAAGCCATGGCGGCTGCAAAACCCCCAAGACCACCGCCGGCAATCACGACGTCCGCAGATAGTTCTTTGGTGCCATCCGCGAGGCTATTTTTCTTTACCTCGCTTGCTGTACCAGCAAAGGCCAAAACAGGAGCAGTGGCAGCTAAACCACCACTTATTGTCAGTAATTCAATAAAATTTCTTCTTTTCATTAAAAATCGTTTAAAACAAAAATGATGTTGCAAGATAAAGCCTGTGCGTGAATACACTAAGAAACAAATTAATTTAATTAAATGAAAGCATATAGCAAATTATTTTAATATGTGTCAACCAAAACGAACAGGTTTTACGACATTTTGGTGAATTAATAAATAAAGCTATCTTTATTATAGAAACAGAAATGCACATTGTTAAATTTCTTAATAAAATTTACTAGATTATTCATAACCTTATTATATTCGAATGATTTCTCTACTCATTTCTATTGCTACCTTAGTCATTGGATATTTTGTTCTTTCAAAAATATGTGAACGGATTTTCGGAATCGATACGACACGCCATACTCCAGCCATAAGTCATGCAGATGGAGTTGACTTTGTTGCACTTCCACTTTGGAAGATTTTTCTAATTCAATTTTTAAACATAGCAGGTCTAGGGCCAATCTTTGGGGCAGTCGCAGGTGCCATGTGGGGCCCAGTTGCCTTTGTCTGGATTGTTCTTGGGTCACTTTTTGCAGGAGGAATTCATGATTATTTCTCTGGAATGCTCTCTTTAAGACATCAAGGAGAAAATATCACTGAAATTTCCGGCCGCTACCTTGGGAATGGAGTAAAGCAGTTTATGCGGCTATTTTCTGTTGTATTATTAATCATGGTGGGAACCGTTTTTATAATGGGGCCAGCCAAAATACTTGTCGGTATTACCAATGACTCCAGCAGCTTGCTTTTTTGGTTAGTGATAATTTTCATTTATTATATACTTGCCACTCTTTTACCAATTGATAAAATAATCGGCAAAATATATCCTGTTTTTGGTGTAGCCTTATTATTCATGGCCGTTGGAATATTATTTATGATGTTTTACAATAATTTATCCATCCCTGAAATCACCTTCTCCAACTTAAAAAACATGCACCATGAAGGCAATAAATTTCCTATCTTCCCTTTTGTCTTTGTCACAATTGCTTGTGGTGCTATTTCTGGATTCCACGCCACCCAATCACCTTTAATGGCGCGTTGTATGACTAATGAAAACCAGGGCCGTTCTGTTTTCTTTGGAACAATGGTTACAGAGGGGGTCGTCGCTTTAATTTGGGCGGCAATAAGCATGTCCTTTTTCGGAGGTGTCGACCTATTAAACAACGAAATGGCTACTAGTGGTGGGAACGCTGCACTCATTGTGAACCAAGTTTCGAATTTACTTTTAGGTAAAATTGGAGGTATTCTAGCTTTATTAGGAGTGGTTGCCGCTCCGATTACATCCGGTGATACGGCCTTCAGAAGCGCACGCTTAATTATCGCTGATTTATTTAAATTCAAACAGGGGCCGATTCTAAATCGCTTGATTGTTTCTATGCCCTTATTTTTGATTGCCTTTTTACTCTTAAACCTTGATTTTTCAATTATTTGGCGTTACTTCGCATGGACAAACCAAACTTTGGCTACCATTGTTTTGTGGACGATTACCGCGTACCTTATTCGCGAAAACAAGTTTTACTGGATCGCCCTACTTCCGGCGGTGTTTATGACTGCTGTGGTAAGTACCTATATTTTAATGGCACCTGAAGGCTTCGAGATCTCAAAGAATATTTCACTCTCGACGGGAAGTCTATTAGCCTTGTTCTCATTTCTCTTCACCTTGTGGTATGTTAAGAGAATAAAAAATAAAGAACTTGCTTATATTTAAATATGCCAATAGCTTACTAGTTTGAAAACCAACCAATAAATGCTTTAAATCCCCAGCAATAACGCTGATTTCCAAAAACGTACTATCAAGAAGCAGTATTGTCTTCGGGATGATTAAAACTTTGTTTCTGTCTAGTGGTACTGGATGCTCCTAGAAAACGGTTATAATTAAAAAAGACCGTCTCTTCTGTTCAAATTGGAGACGGCCTTTGTATTTATATCTATTGATTTTAACTTGATAAAGGTGGACCATTAGGCACGACGATCGGTGATCTCATTTCAGGGTAAATATGCTTTTTAGCGGTGAATGTCGCCGTTAAGTATTCTCCCATATGAACATCTCCAGACATGGTATCTCCGGAAACTTTTCCTGAGAATGTATAAGAGATCCCATCTCCAGGCACGCGATAAGCACTACGGAATTTCACATCGTCTCCTTCCAATGTACCTGTCATATCAAAAACAGCTAAATCTCCTTTATGTGAACCACTTAACCAATTACCATCTTGTTTTTCAATAATAAACACATGCTTCCCTTGGCTTGAGAAAAAGTTAACATCCACATTCCAACGGCCACTAATATCCGCACCAGGTGCTTTCATCCCTTTTGGTTTAGGGTTGCGTTTCTTGGTTAGCGCTTCGTAAATACGGTCCGCAACCACTTTATCATTGCCTGGCTGCATCATCCATGCAGCGATTGACAAACCAGTACCTTCATCTGCAGCGGCATCACGTCTACCCCCAATACTACTCAATGCAATCCTTGGTTTTGTTGAGGAAAGTTCGTCTCCTATTTCTTGTCCTGTAACATGAAATACATCTGGATTCCATGTGATAGCTAATGAAGGAGTTCTATTCCCCAAACCTGTTGGTTCCCTTAAGGCAGTCTTTACGCCCGGGATTGCAGATACCCGTTTAGAAATATTATTTAACCAACCAATCCAGGTTTTCATCTCCCCTTCATGATCACGTTTTTTCCATGCCTCTACAGCCGCCAACATCCCCATGGTTTCTTCTCTTCCCACTTTATTATCACGACCCGGACCGTGGTGAGGTGCGCTGGCTTGCCAAGCGGATTGAAGAATTTTTTTATTCCCTAAAAGCAATCCTGCTCCTTGTGGGCCACGAATTGCTTTACCACCACTGTAGGCCACAACGGTCGCGCCTTGCTGCAAATGGACATTGGGAAATGTTAAAATTTCCGCTGCAGCGTCGACAAAAATTGGGATATTCAAAGGCTTAGCCATTCTTGCGATATTTTCTAAAGAAAGTGGCCCTTTAGAAGCTGCGCCTCCATTATCAGACATAATGTAAATCATTGCAGTACGTGAACTCATTGCATTTTGAAGTTCCTCAGGGGTACTTACTGTGATAATATCTACGCCGATATTGCGAATTGCGTGATCGTAAACGTTTCTGGAGTGAGAAGGGATGATCACTTCTGTTTTTTCGAATCCTTTTAAATTAGGGATACGGATAAGTTTTTCAGGATTACCGCCAGTCACACAGGCTGCGGTAACATGTTTCATTCCCGCGGAACAGCCGGAAGGAATCATTCCCCATTCAGCCCCAGTTAACTCCGCCAATCGCTCTCCAACTCCTTTAGCCAGCTCATCCAGCTGAACAAAATATTGTGACGCTGCATCGACTGCGGCTCTTACTTCTGGCAACTCAACAGAACCTCCAATGATGGTAAAGGTTCCTCTACAGTTAATAACTGGCTCTACGCCTATGGACTGATAAATTTGTGGACCCACTTTTAGGGGACCTTCAACTGCAAAAGCATCAGCAAGTGTCAATGAAGTTAAATCAACCCCTTTTACATTAGTGGGGGCAGCAAAAAGATTTTTACCACCAATAACTCCACCTGCTAAAGGCAATACTGCTAAACTTTTGATAAGATCTCTACGTTTCATACGTTTTTTTATGATTCAATAATATATTTAAAATGTTTTTTAATTTCTTCTTCTAGCAGGAGCAGGAGGGAAAACTGGATCTGCAATTGCATTTAAATTGTAGACAATTTCACCCGCTCTGATGGTCATTTCGGTTTCCAATCTCTTGTTACCTTCTATTTTACCATCTCTGGCAAAATAACCAAATTTACCTTCTCGGAGATTGAATATTGCTATATCAGCTACTGAACCAATCGATAAGTTTCCTAGATCTTCTCTCTGAATTTCTTTTGCAGGATTCCAAGTACTTGCAGTGATAACGTCTTTAAAAGGCATTCCCATTGCCATAAACAATGACATGATATTTGGCATATCCTTCATAGCGTTGTTCATGCTTCCTGTATGTAGGTCCGTACTGATCGAGTTTGGATAAAATCCACTTTTGATAGCTGGTAAACCCTGGTGGAAAAGGAAACTTGAGCCACCGAAGCCGACATCAAAGATGACGCCCTTCTTTTGGGCTTCGATTGCAAATGGTTTTACTTTTCCTGTGGCGATGTCAACAATATTCTCTCTTCCATTCTCGCTATTTGTAAGGTTACCACCAAAGCAATGCGTATAAATATCTCCGGGGCGAAACTTATCCAAAAAAAGCTCTTTTAAAGATAATGCTGGCGTAGCACTACCAAAGTCTACCATAATAGGTATTTTGGCTAATTTTCCCGCTTCAAGGGCGCGATCTGTTGGTGTCCAATCGTAACCATTAAAGTGTGCTAATTTCACACCTACTATATCGTTAGGGAATTGCTTAGCTACTTCTGCAGTTTTTACTGCATCCATATCCTCTTTATTCTGCTCGAATTTTCCTCCCGCCATTCCTTCTCCAACGATGTTTAACATCGAAAGAACTCTGGTTTTAGAAATATCAATGGTTTGTTTTTTAAACTCTGGAAAAGTTCTCCATCCGGCACTCCCAGCATCTACTACAGTTGTTACACCCGCACGGAAAGTAAAACCATCCGCTTGTAAGCCATTAGGTCCATTTCTGTAGGTGCCATTCATATCCGTTCCCCAGAAGAAATGAACGTGTAAATCGATCAGCCCAGGCGTAACGTATAATCCCTTAGCTTGAACAACTTGCACGCCCTCTTTAGCGTCTATATTCTTGGCAATTTTAGCAATCTTTCCATCGGCTATACCGATGTCCATTACTTGGTCAATTTTGTTTTTGGGGTCTATTATATGACCTCCTTTAATCACTACTGAATAGGTTTGCCCCTGTGCCGATGCGGCGAGCAAAATAAACATTGAAAACAGTAGTAAAGATAATTTTCGCATGGGTTTTAGATTTTTTATGAAATAATTAATGATAATAAACAAATATAATATAATAATCATAAAGGAAATTAACGGAATGTATAATTTCCTTTACAATAAAAAATTATTGTTTAAATCGGGGCTATGCAAGGCCCTTCATATATTTTTTCATCATTATTTTTTTCCGTTTCTAATCTTAGCAACTTCGCTTGGTGTAATACCGCTGGATTTATTGCCAAATCCGGCCCTGATATAAGTAGCTATAGAAGCCACTGCCTGATCGTCCAAGATATTTGCATGTGGAGGCATAAAACCATTATAAGACTTACCATTTACTTCGATAGGGCCTTGAAGTCCATTGAGCAATACGTCAATTAATCTTTCCTTATCTCCAGATACCCACTCTGAATTTGCCACCGGTGGAAACCTATTTTTATCACCTTCCCCGTTACGTTGATGACAGCTTGCACAATAAGTATTATATAAGATACTTCCTTGCAATCTATTTCCTTTATCTAAATTATCATTAACAGGATCTGGAGTCTTGATATACGATTTTGATTCTTGCTCTTTCATTTTAGCAAGCTGTGCTTCTCCAAAGTCTCTTTTATCCCCTTTATACATCACTCTCCAGATCTTCCCTTGATTTGACTCGGAAATATATAAAGACCCGTCTGGTCCTACAGAGAGCCCCATAGGCCTATACACTGCATCATTTGTATTCTCAACCGTATCTACACCTGCAAATCCATCAGCAAAAACTTCCATATCTCCATTTGGTTGCCCATTTTTAAATGGGACGAAACCCACTATAAACCCCGCTTGTGGGTAAGGGGAACGATCGGTTGAACCATGGAATGCAATAAAAGCTCCTTCCTTATACCGTTCAGGAAACTGATCTCCTTGATAAAATAATATGTCCATTGGCGCCCAATGGCCTGGAAATGCCACCGTGGGATTAGCAAACTCCGCCGCCCGCCCGACAATTTTACCGTCTCCGCCATAGCCTGGCTGTAAAACGTTTTTGCCTTGCAGCTGGTCATAATAGGCATACGGCCATCCAAAATTGGAATTTTTCGTTACTTTAATAAGAATCTCTGAGGGAAGCATCGCTGCTTGCCATGGCGTATAAAGCTTTGGATATAAGGTATTAAAATTATCTATCCCATTGATTACACCATACAAATTATCATCATTTGGATTCCAGGTAATACTAACTGCACTCCGTATTCCGGTAGCGAATTTAATTCCATCTTCTTGTGTTTGGCCTTCTTTATCGGCGTCAAACTGCCATATTCCCGCATGCATTTCAAGTTCAGGGGAGGGATCCAATCCTCGGCCTCCTGGAATACCTGTAGGTCCATAAATAGCAATATCTTGCCCTGCATCAGAAGGAGATCCGAAAGGGACATACATTTTACCATGTTTATCAAAAGCGACCGGCTTGGTTGTATGCCAATTTCGTGCAACATTAGGATCATTATCCGTTAAAATCACCTCCGTCTTACTTGTGGGAACTAGCTCCCCGGCTGTTAACTTATTTCTTAATACTTGATGCACAGTGCTGGTGTACAAATATCCATTATGGATTCTTACTCCTACTGCAGAACCTCCCACACTTTTATAATCACCAAAGCGAACGATAGAATCTACCTTACCATCTCCGTCGAGATCCCGCATTGCAATGGTTCCACCTTCACCTTCTTTTGCGGATCTCAATTTGGCATAGATGTCTCCATTTTCGTTCACGGCAATATGACGTGTGCTCCCCACGCTATCGATCACGACTAAAGCTTCAAACCCCCCCGGGAGTATTAATCCCCCGTTATCAGGATCACCTTGCGGTTGATTGCTGGCTTCTTTACATGAAGAAAAAAAGAGTACGATTGTTAAAAGTCCAAAAGCAAGATGCTTTAACGAAGTAAATTTCAAGGTGATTTTATTGTACATGTTACGCATTAATTAGGTATTTTTTGATTCTATTGTTTTTATGTTTTATAGTATTGATTGTTCTATTCAAATTTAATTTGGCGGAAGTTCTGTAATTCGTGAAATGATTTTTTTATTGTAGGCGACCAAGACCATTTTATCATTTTACCACTATCGTAATCAATTCTATAAAAATTGGCATTCCATATCGCTCCACTTTTTGGAGGGACATTTGGCAGAAGCTCTAATAACTCATTAGGAAAAAACACTTCCGCACTCCACGATTTAATGGTTGCATTGGATTTTGCATCTCCTCCAACCACTTTTACAGCTTTTCTTAAGCGGTTCTTATTTTCATAATGCCAAGGGGCCCATGAATAGCTTTTGCCGTTAGAATTTGTGAGAAGTAAAATAAGCTCCTTATTTAGTTGATTTATTTCATATTCAAAATAACTGCGAACTTTCGGATCTGGATGAAAAAACACTTCAAATACATCTCCGTTATAAATGTCACCCATATCTTCATCATATGTTGTCGTTATTTTATCATCCATCCCATTAAAAAGGACATAAATACCTGTCGAGGAATACTGAATTTTAAATCTACTCACATACTCTTTCCCTCCCTTATCTAGCTTGGCTAACATATTCCATTGTACATCCCGCCATTCCTCACTATTTCCGTCACCGGTTAATTGGAAGTCTGCAGATTTACGGACAAGAAGCGTATCTTGCTTCAATGGAGTTGACAATTTCGATGGCTGGGCGATCGAAGAACTGGACATTAGCGAACAACAGCTGAATACAGCTAAAATTAAAATGTTAATGGCTTTCATATTAAAAAAATTTGGGTATAAATAGAATTATCGATTAAGTCTAACCGATCGTATAGGCTGATTATTAATTCCAAATAGCAATTGGTTCGTATGCTGATCAGAAATCACTTGGATATTGCGCACATTTCCGCGAATATTCAATCCGCTCTTCCATTGAGGAACATAATTGAAATTACCGTTACCATCTCCCTTAAACAGCATACCACGGTTTGCATTAAAGTGTCCAAATTTTATTCTAGTCCAGGTATTATTTCCGCCTACCACTAAATCCTTTAAACCATCTCCATCAGCATCGATTGAAGCCATAGCATATATTGGTGCAAATTGAGCCTCCATCGGTAAGACCTTTAGTTCAAATCCAGACTCCCCTTTATTTTCCAAATAGATGCTGGACAACATTTCGGCTTTTAATACAGTAGCTTTTTCCATCTGCTCTTTTGTGAGGATATCGTGTATAGTTGCAGATGCATAGGTTTCATATTTCAAAAACTTACTCTTTAAATGAGGAAACTGATCTACTAAGTCATCCCGAGAAGCTGCAGGATAGGATACTCCGTTTATATAATAGCAGAAAACAGGGTCAATGGATCCATTATTGTCAAAATCGTCAAAGTAAATTTGCAATGGCTTTTCCTCTGAAGCTTTAAATTGTGCATTCCAACCAAGATTCCCCAAAAATAAATCTTGGTCCCCGTCACCATCCATATCCTCTGCATAAATAGTATTCCACCATCCTGAAGATGCGAATTTAATGTACTGCTCCGACTCGTCGACGAGGGTACCTTGACGATTGATAAAGACTTTTATAGGCATCCATTCTCCTACAACGATCAAATCTAAGAAGCTGTCTTTGTTAATATCTAACCATACAGCATCTGTTACCATGCCCATGTGCTGAAGAGGCTGTCCATTCGAGGAAGTAACGTCCTTAAAATTGCCTTTACCATCATTTAACAATATCTTGCTTTCAGGAGCTGTGGGGTATTTTCCACTAACAAGCCTTCCGCCTAGGAATAAGTCTATATGACCATCGTTATTAAAATCTGCAGCTTTCACAGTACCTGTGCTGATTAACATTTCAGGAAGTGCACCCGTTACTTTCTTAAAATTTCCCTGCCCGTCATTTATATAAAGTCGATCTTGCAATAGTGGATCATTCGCTGCGAACTCATAGCCACCGCTACCTACATACAAATCCATATAGCCGTCTCCATTGGCATCGAAAAACTCTGCTGCCACGTCCTCACTTGCTGCATCGGATTCTATTGCATCCGATACTTTTCTTACGAATTTGCCGTTAGCATCTTGTATATATATTCGTCCCTTTTCGCCTTTTGCCCCTCCAATATAGATATCTTCTCTGCCATCGCCATTAATATCAGCCTTGGCAATACATGGGCCTTGTCTAGATAAATAATTGGGCATTAAACTTTGCACCGTAAAGTCATTGAACTCATTCTCTATATGTGTGTAATCCAATGCGCTAGTCATTGAAAAATATTGACTGGCTGGATCAATCGGTTTATAAATCCAGTTTTGGTTTGCATCCTTAAGATGGACAGGAACCGTTTGATTAACTTTTATATTTTCAAGCTTCTGCTTCTTATTGTTGGGCCAAATCACAACTATGGAATCAATGTGTTCATGCTTTCCTACCCCAAAATTTAAAATAGGATCGACTGAAGATTGAAAACCACGTACAGGTATCTGCTCTTGGAAATACATGTCACCTTCAGAATATAAAGTAACTTTTGCTCCTATCCCGCGCTCATTTTTAGAATCGCCTTTTAAATCGATACGGAGATAGTTATTTCCAAAAGTTTCCTTAGCATTATTTCTGTAAATACCTGCAAATGAATTATTATTGCTTACGACCAAGTCCATATACCCGTCGTTATCCAAATCTACATAGGCTGCTCCCGCCGACACTCCTTTGTGATCTAAGCCCCATTCGACATTCCTTTTCTCGAATCTGTCATTTCCCATATTTTGAAAAACATAATTAGGAATTTCGATTGTTGGCATGTTTTTAATGAAATCATAAACAGCAGCACTCTGTCCAGTTTGTCGAGCCCGGATACTTTTGTCCATCGTATACTTCAGAAAATCCATATCAGTATAATCTTTTACGTAACCAGTGCTCACAAACAAATCTTTGTATCCATCATTATCAAAGTCTGAAAACAAGCCCGCCCAACTCCAATCCGTATTGGAAACTCCAGCCAGTTGACCTATTTCGCTAAATGTGCCATCTCCATTATTCTTCTGCAACATGTTTCTACTAAACTGATAAAAGAATCCTTGCTTAAAAAGAAACTGCATTTTATCGAAGTTCTCTGCGCCCGAATGCATCTTCTGAGTTCTGTTATCTTCAGGCAGCATATCCAATGTAATAAGATCGGGGAAACCATCATTATTATAATCTGCAAAATCGGAGCCCATTGAAAACATCGAAATCTGATCCATGTGTCCTGACATTTTATCGGTAAACGTACCATCTCCGTTGTTGATAAATAAATAATCGGGCTCATTAAAGTCGTTGGAAATATAAATGTCTGGCCATCCATCAGAATTGACATCTGAAACCGCAACTCCCAGTCCAAAAGCTAATACATTAGAAATAATGCCTGCTTCGACACTCACATCTGTAAAACGGCCATTGTCATTACGGTATAGTTTATGGGAAAAATCAGGATTAACAAGGCTTCTTAAACTTGTATTTTCGCGTACACCTGCTGTATATTCCTGCAAGGAGTGATTTATTAAAATCATATCTAAATCCCCATCCTTATCGTAATCAAAAAAAGAAGCCTGCGTAGAATAACCGTGGTCAGCCAAACCATATTCTTCTGCAGATTCGGCAAATGTTAAATCTCCGTTATTGATAAATAATAAATTCTTTCTTCGGTCGGGATCGCCATCTGCAGAACGTGTTATGTAAATATCCAGTTGGCCATCGCCATTAATATCAACCATTGTTGCACCTGTACACCAGCCTTGTTTTTCGGCTATACCACTTTTTGCAGTTATATCTTCAAATTTAAAGTCTCCTTTGTTTAAAAACAGTCTGTTTTTAACCATGTTTCCTGTAAAAAGTATATCTTGCAATCCATCGTTATTGATATCTCCGATGGCTACTCCGCCTCCATTATAAAAATAAGAGTAATTCAACACATTTAACTCCTCTGTTTCCTCGAGAAGATTTCGGAAGTCGATGCCTGTCTGGGTGTGGCTCAACTTGGTAAAAACATCAGATTTTCCATCTTTACATGATGTGAATAGGATTGTCAACAAAGAAAAATAAAGTACTTTTTTAAACATATATTACTGGCTTAAATCTGACAACGAAATCAAGATTGTATATAAATTTACTGCTTAGCGACAATCGCTAAGCAGTAAGTATTATGCTGCATTTTTTTATTTCACATCCCACCAAAGTCGGGTACTCGCTTTATCGGGGCCGCCTAATAACGATTCCGCATCCTTAACGGCAGGGCCATTCCTTTCCTTATCGAAATCAAGGAATGGAATTCGACGGATCAATTGATTTGCCGGAACATCCGGATTATCCGAATGAATCAAAGGATAAAGTTTCGGATAATTAGAACGTCTCACTTCGGCCCATGCTTCAAAGCCATCAGGGAACAGAGCCAACCATTTCTGAGTTAGGATTTGTTCACGTTGCTTTTCTGCATCGTTAGAAAATTTGACCGGAATATCTGTTAATGCAGGTGTCTTAAAATAACCTCCGGGTGCGATAGGCAAACTTTCTCCAGAAATATATTTAGTAACAGCATCATCTGGAATTCCCCAAGCCTTTAGCGACATTTCAATCCCTTTTTCATACAAATCCTTAGGTGTTCCGCCCATATTCCACCCATTTAATGCCCCTTCGGCACGAAGCAAGTAAGCTTCCGCTGAGGTCATAACCTGCATCGGTGTGGTAAACATAAAGTCTATATTGAAATAATCGCTGACGTTTGATGTGTGCTCATAATCATTTTCCGGAAGCGTCTGCTCGGCCGGTACCATGCCATTCCTTACTCCCTTATACTCTCCCGTTGCAACAGATGGCTGAAAATATTTACTCAATCGAGGATCTTCATAGCCTTTCAATACACTTTCCATTGCTGCACTCATTCTAAATTCATTCCAACCCGTAATCCTACTAAATCCATTGAAATTATCTGGAGGGGACGTTTTAAGGTTCGCATTTTCAGCTATACCGGTCATGACTCCCCCAGCAAGAGCTGCTTCAGCCTCCAACTTTGCCTTAGCAGGCTCCACTTTAGATATTCTAAGTGCCAATCTCAATCTTAAAGTATTCGCAAATTTCACCCACTTTTCGTTGTTCCCACTATAAATCACGTCCTGTGTTCCATATGAGGGAAGAGAAATGTTGTTTTTTAGATCAGTAGCAGCTTCGCTTAACTCCTTAAAGAAATCATAGTAGATTTCTTTCTGTGGGTCATAAGAAATAAAGGTACTATCCGATCCGATCTTAGAATAAGGTATTGGCCCGTAATAGTCGGTTGTACGATGTAAAACAAATACTTTCCAAATTCGAGCTATGGCATTTAAGGCCTTGGTTTCCTCGGTTTGGGTTTCTTTAATGATCGTCATTAAAGCTGGCATAGTCGCAACATAAGTACCTTGCCATTGGTACTTTACCCATTGTTGCACAATATTATATCGATCTGAAGAGAATGCTGTCTGTGTAATCCCAAAATATTGGCTATACATATCTGCGAATAAATTCTGTGCCTGTTGGTAATCTACCAAATCGCTGGGACCAGTATTCATACCTGCATACAATGCACTCGGGAACAAACTTTTTACGTCCGTTGGACTCAAAGAAGTTAATCGTGTGGGATCTGTATTCCTGTCTTCAAATTCTTTGGTACAGCCGCTTAACGTAATAGCTGCTATTAAAGCTAAGCCTACTGTAACCCTTATAAGTGATAATTTTTGGTATTTCATTATCTACGTTTTTAATTATTTTAAATTCTTATCCTCAACTATTAATAGTCGATTAAAATACTATATTAAGATTTAACCCTATTATTCGAGTAGAAGGTAAGGCGCCATATTCTAGTCCGCCTCCGTTTAACCCCAAAGTTATTTCAGGATCAATTGGCGCCGATTTATGAAAGAAGAAAAGGTTTCTTCCCACGACAGACACTTTTGCATCTTTAATAAAACTCGTAGTACTTAATATTTTACTGGGAATCCTATATCCTAGGACCAATTCTCTTAGTCTTAAATTTGTTGCCGAATAAGCATATAAACCTCCTGTAGGATATCGATCTCCAATTGCGCTCCAATATTTTTGGGCGGAAATACTCTTGGTATTCTTGACGCCATCGACTGTAACCGCATCAAGTATAAGTCCGTTCTCTCGTCCTTCTAATGACCTTAACGAATGCCCATCTGCATCAATTAAAGCCTGCGTTCCGGAAATTACGTAGCCTCCATTTCTATAATCAATTAGAAAATTTAGAGAGAAATTTGAATATGTAAAAGAGTTTGACACTCCTAGCATATAATCAGGGTTATAATTCCCTAAGAAAACATTTCTGTCCGAAGTTAAAATTGGCGCACCTGTATCATCTACTAATCTCCTACCTTGACTATCTTTTTTCCAATCTTTAACGTACATGTCTCCAAAACTTCCGCCTTCATCCGCTCTTATTTGTGCAGCCCTATCATCCACAAGAATAGCTGATTTTACCTCTTCAGTCAATCTGACTATTTTATTATTGTTCTTTGAATAATTCACCGCAGCATTCCATGAAAAACTCTCTGTTCTTATAGGGGTAAGGTTACCTACAAGCTCAATCCCATTATTCTTAATCAAACCTGCGTTGATATATTTTCTGTCAAACAAAGATGCCGATGGCGCACCGATTAACAAAAGTTGGTTTTTGGTTTTAGTATCATAATACGTTAAACTAAATCCTAATCTATTATTTAAAAATTGCCAATCGAGACCCGCCTCAAAAGCCGTTGTCAGCTCTGGCTTATAATTACCTAAAGACTGAGTTGAAGGTGTGATAATAGCACCGCCCGCACCTACTGTATAATAATTCCTATCCAAGTATTCTTGGCCTCCATAGCCGGAATTGGCGACAGTTATTCTGGCTTTACCGTAAGAAACCCATGAAGGCAGGTTCAGCATATCAGAAATTATTGCAGATAAACCTACGGAAGGATAAAAATAAGACTGATTATCTTTTGGAAGCGCAGATGACCAGTCGTTTCTAGCAGTAGCATCTAAATACAAGTAACTATTATATGCAAAAGTTGCTGTCGCATACAACGATTGCACTTGTGGTGATTTTTGTGCGAAGTTGGTTATAGAAGGATTCTTGGAATTATTCATGAAAAAGAAATTAGCCTTGTTCAATCCGTTAGCATTGCCATTAAAACCTTCATAATTTCCTTGTTGAAGTGCAGCTCCTATATTCCCGGTCAAATTAAATTTATTGGATAAGTCTCTCTTAAAAGATAATAGAGCATCTACGTTCGTACCTTGACTTCCACTTCCCGAATAATTATAAGTGGAACCTACTAAACTAAAATAGTTATCCGCATAAATCTTATTATCATTCTTTTGAATGGTTTTATCAATACTTCCCCGAACCTGGAGATCTAGCCAGTCAGTAAACTGGTATTTTGCAGAAAGTAAGCCCAAAACACGATCTTTCTTTTGGAAATAAGTAATTCTATTTAGGGCCCAGTACGGGTTTAATAAAATAGAAGAGCCAGGCTTCCAATAGCTTTGTTTTTCTGTCCCGGTTTCATCGATAAATGAGTACTCGCGCATTTCACTTGTAGGTATTGAAGTTGGAGATCGAAACATAGAGGGTAAAGCATAAGTACCTCCCTCTCCTGGCTGCAAGCGATTATCTACATCTTCATAGATGTAAGTTAATTTGGTGAAAAAAGAGAGTTTAGAAGTGAGGTTATTATCGATTTTTAAATCAATATTATGTCTATTAAGATCATTATTACGCATAATTCCCTGGGCAGTGGTGTTTGCATATGAAAAATATGTTTGCATTTTTTCACTTCCTCCATTAATGCTCAATGAATTATTCACTGTATGGGCCGTTCTAAAAAAATCTTTTAAGCGGCCTGGCTGTCCCTCTAAGGGTACAGTATGTCCATTCCATAAAGTAACCGGTTGTCCAACAGCTTTTGGCCCCCAACTATGCTCTGAACTTGCACTATATACTCCGGCATCACCTTGTCCATACTCATATTGCAATTCAGGTAAAACCGCCGCATTTTCAAACGTAAAGCCTCCATTATAATTTACAGTTAACTCTCCAACTTTTCCTCTTTTTGTTGTAATAACGATCGCACCATTTTGGCCTTGACTACCATAAAGTGCAGCGGCGGAAGGACCTTTCAAAATGGTCATACTTTCGACATCGTCTGAATTCAACATACTGACACTACCCGATAATGGCACCCCATCAATTACATAAAGTGGTTGATTGTTGCCAGTAATTGAGCGGTTACCTCTTATTAATACTTTAGCATCGCCGCCTGGCCCATTAGCATTTCTAGTAATGGTGACTCCGGCTACTTTCCCTTGGAGAGAGTTTACGATATTCACTTCCTTCGCTTCATTTAATTGATCGCCTTTTATATTTTGAGCTGCATAGGTTAAGGACTTCACATCTCTGGTAATTCCGAGAGCGGTTACTACCACCTCATTTAACGCTGTCGACTCTTCGGAGAATACCACGTCAATTGTTGTACGACCATCAATAGTTTCTTCTATGGAAACAAAACCAACATAGCTGAAGACCAAAATATTTTGGCCTTCGGGTACGGTAATTGCGTATTGTCCATTCGTATCAGTTGAAGTACCGTCAGAAGTTCCCTTTACTTTAATGCTTACACCGGAAAGGCCAGTTCCGTCTACATTCGTTACCCGCCCTCTCACTACATGTTGAACGGCCTTATCAGTTAACTTCGTTGTATTATTTTTTTCATGCGTTTTCAATGTAAAAGAAAGAGCAGGCAGACTTACTGAAATGAGAATAAATAATAATATTAAGCTTGCAAGAGGTTTAAACAGCAACTTGAACTGAAGCAATGATAGACAACCCGGCCTATCGTTTGCGCTAAAAGTAAAAAATATCATATTTCTTAATTTAAATTATAAAAATGCTTTTAAAATTAAATGCCATCGATTATCAATCGTAACGATGGATAAGTTTCCCGTGCGGTATTTATGGTGAATGATTTTCAATCATGATATTATAATAATGCCTTATAAACCTTTGTCCTTAAAGCTCTATTTTAGCAGTTTGCAATTTGTAAAAAATGAGATCACCTATTTTTTCACCTTCTATCAGGCCAGCGTTAACGGCTTCTCTATAATGAATACCTCCGTATATTCGACTTTCTGCAGCTTCATTTGCAGCCGCCTTTACACTTTCAAATTCTCTATCTGGCCAACCCCAGCGTCGTTCTGTACTATCAACAAATGCTGTATTTTTTCCAAATATGTGGGTTAATACGGTGGCCGAAGCATTAGAAACGATCGAGTGGCCACTTGTATACTCTGGAAATGGAGGAGTTTGCAAATAGGGTTGCCAGGCATTGTCGATATATAGATTAATATATGTTTCTGGACGAAGTAAGTTATAGTGAAATTTAGTATTCCAACAAGCTATAAAGGCATCCATAACAGCAAAAGAGACGCCAGTGTAAGCAAATACCGTTGTTTCGAAATCTGCATTTTTACTCTGAGAAACGATTCCTGTTATCCCCATCCAATGCCCGCCTGGTGTCATTGCTTTTGTGGCAAACATCATATGCCCCATGGTATTTATTTTATAGGCATTGCAATCCCAAAAGTCAGCTATTGCTTTTTCCTCTGTTGTTAGATTATTTCCTGTATTATATACCTCAAAGGCTAATTGATAGAAATCACTATCCTCTTTTTCTGCAAATTCTGAAGGGGGCTCTGGTAAAAACTGATTTGCGGAATCAAGAATAACCGCACTAATATCCATCCAGCTGGGCTCAATAGCTGGCATGTACGCAGGTGGGGTAGGTACCCATCTACCTCCGTCTGTATTACTAACTGAGTACTTTATCGCAGATCGAGTCTGTTTATAATTATCTATTTCGCTCCATTTCAGCACGTGACCACTCACCACCTTAGCATAGTCTATAGAATTGTTCATTAGTTCGGTGGGCATCTCATGATCTTTAGCCAATTGTAAAAAGTGATTGATTATTTTTTGAGTAGAATCTTTAGAGAAAGTTAGTGCTTGGCCAACATTTGCAAATGCCAAAAGGGAAGTTAATTCAATATTAATAGGCTGTTCGGGTAAAGGGATGGGCTCGAACTGTTTTAGTATACCATTTAAGGAACCAAATTGCTTCGATCCACTTGCTATTACCTCATATGCTGCTAAATTAGCATAGGCGTAAATGCGACTGGCTACCGGGGGTGAGAAAACATCATGAGTAATAACGTCTGTTAGCATTCCTTCGGCACGGGAATATAAAAGCCCATTCTTAAAAAATGCTTCATAATTTCGATTGGTCGATTGACAAGCATTCAAAATGAAAATAAGTATAATGCTAGTAATAATTCTTATCATATTAAATAGTTTCAAAGTTTTTATACATAGCAGTGCATGAGCCAGTTACTGTATAATAAATTTATAAAGTTCATATTATAAATTGCAACTAAATGGAAACGTTACATTAATAAATTAATACAACGCTTCCATCCTTTTTGTTTTTTATGTCGCCAATGGCGGGCCTCCAGGTACGACAACTTTTTGACGTGTCGGCATGGCCGTGTTACGTGTTGCCGTGAACTTGGCTGTCCTATATTCCCCCATGTGGATATCGCCAGACATCGTATCGCCTTTTACAGTGCCCGAGAAAATAAAGCTCAGGCTATTGCCGATCATGGGCTTGGAACTGCGGAGCGTGATCTTGTCACCCTCTAGCGTACCGACCATATCACGGATATCCAGATCCCCCTTATGCGTGCCACCGATCCAGTTTCCGTCCTGTTCGATATTAAATTCATGTTTGCTCGTACTGCTGAAGAAACGGACATCCAAATCCCATCGGCCGCCGAGATTGGCCGAAGGGGCCTGCATAGCCGTACTTTTCGGACTGCGTTTCTGCGAAAGGATGCCGTAAATACGATCCGCAACAATCTTTTCCTCGCCCGGTTGCATCTGCCCGGTGGTAATGTTGATCGAAGTGGTGCCATCACTTTCAGTGCGGCTGCCCAGTGCGATCCGCGGCTTGTTTCTTCCCACTTCCTCGGCAACTTCATCGCCCGTGATGTGCAGCTTGGCCGGATCCCAGATGATGTTCAGTACTGGCGACTTGTTCGACAGGTCGGTAGGCTCATGTACGACCGCCTTCACCCCTTGCACAGTCGTGACCTTCTTGGAAATGGTATCCAACCAGGAAAGCCACCGCTTCCATTCACCCTCGTGGTCGCGTTCGATCCAGTCCTCAACGGCGGCCAGCATTCCCAACATCTCCTCCCGGCCCACTTTGTTGTCCCGCCCGGGACCGTGGTGCGGCGAACTGGCCTGCCAGGCCGACATCAGGATGTCCTTGTTACCAAGCATCAGGCCGGCGCATTGCGGGCCGCATAGCGCTTTTCCGCCGCTATAAGCAACGATGTCCGCGCCACGGGCCAAATGCACCGGCGGAACTGTAAGGTTCTCAGCCGCAGCATCGATCAAAATAGGTATTTTATGAGGTTTGGCGATTTCGGCAATTACTTCCAACGAAAACGGCTGACCGGTGGACGATGCCCGCCCGGTTGTAAGATAGATCATGGCAGTCTTCGGGCCGATCGCCTTCCGCAGCTCCTCGGGGTTGGCCACGTTGATGATCGTGACGCCAATGTTCCGGATGGCATGGTCATACACATTACGGGAATACCGAGGGATGATCACTTCGCTCTTTTCGAAACCCGTAAGGTCAGGGATTTTGATCAGCCTCTCGGGATTCCCGCCGGTCACGCAAGCGGCAGTAATGTGCTTGAGCCCTGCCGCGCATCCGGCAGAGACCATACCCCATTCCGTTTTGGTGAGATCTGCCAGGCGCTGGCCTATACCGTCGGCCAGTTCATCGTACTGAACAAAATTATGCGCACCTGCCTCCATGGCCGCACGCACCGCTGGGCGCTCCAGAGAGCCACCGATAATGGTAAACGTCCCTCGGCAGTTGATCAAAGGTTCAACGCCAAGTGAACGGAAAATATTGGACCCGTTCTGAAGAGCACTGCTCAGATTCGCGGCACTGTTCGTCGGCGCAGCCGTGGCTGGCACCCTCGAAAGAACACCTCCCGCAAGCGGAAGAAGCGCCAAACCTTTTAATAAATTTCTACGTTTCATTCTTTTCCCTGTGTTTTAAGTGTAACATATTTTATTAATTAATAGCTCATTATTCATACGGGGTGGAGGAAATACCGTTCAGATCCCACACAACTCTACCGGCCCTAATTGTTAACTCGGACTCTAATTTATGGCCTCCGTCAATTCTTGACCTACCTGCATCTACAAATCCGAATTTGCCTTGCAATAGGCTTAACACAGCAATATCCGCTACAGCTCCTTCACTCAAATTTCCTAAATCTTCTCTTTTAATCGACTTTGCAGCGTACCATGAGCCACGTGATACAACATCTTGAATGCTCATCCCCATATTTAGGTATTTGGACATGATATTTAGCATACTTTTCATTCCTGCATTCATACTAAATCGATGCAAATCTGTTCCAAAGGAGTTAGGAAATAAGCCTTGCTTCAATGCTGGAATAGCCTGATTAAACCAAAATCCAGCTCCTCCATGACCTACATCGAACAATACGCCCCTAGCTTGTGCTTCAAGAACAAAAGGCCTAACAATTCCTTGTCCATCTACCACGGGCATACGCTCGGACACATTCTCAAAAGCATGGGTAATAATATCACCTGCACGCATTCTATTTAACTGATCTTCTAAAGTATATTCTGGTAAATGACATTCCACTAGCAAAGGAGTGTTGGATAGTCTTGCTGCTTCCAAAGCTCGGTCAAACGGAGTCCAATCTTTCCCACTGTAATGTCCAATCCTGGCACCCACTAGAAAGTCTGGATACTTTCGAATCGCATCTGCCGTCTTCCCAGGATCTGCTTCGTCCATACTTGGTTCTATTGCAGAACCAGAACTAAATCCAGAACCGAAAATATTTAGGAACGCCAACACTCGCGTTTGGGATCTGTCAATAACCTGTTGTTTAAAAAGGGGGAAGTTTCTCCATCCGGAAGTCCCTGCATCAACTACTGTTGTAACCCCGGATTTGAAAGTGAAATCATCAGGTGACACGCTCGAGAAACCGTTCGCGAATCCATCTTCGCTACCGACAAAAACGTGGGTATGAATATCGATCAATCCCGGAGCAACATATAACCCGTTTACATCAACTACCTTTTTAGCATTATTTGCAGGGATATCTGCTGCTATTTTAAAAATCTTGCCTTCTTTAATCGCAATATCCATTTGCTGATCGATGTTATTTCTGGGATCGATCACATGACCACCCTTTAATAAAAGATCAATTTCTTGAGCGTTTACCGTATATGACATGAGCATCGTCAAGATAAAAAGACAAACTCGAAATTTGAAGGTGACTCCATTATTCTTAAAAAGAGCCTTATTTTCTAAATAAACTGCATTCATAATTTATATTTTAACTTTTGGTGAACTCCATCAGAAATTCGACTTTATTTTTCATTCACCGGAATCAATCTCACTAATATGCCAGCATCCTCAACCAGTACATATAAAAAATTATCGGGCGCAAATTTCACGTCCCTTACTCTTCCTATATTTTGCAGAAGCACCTCTTTCTTGATAAATGCATTCCCCTTCATAACAAAACGCATTATTTGTCCTTTTACGAGAGAGCCTATAAATAAATTTTTATCCCAGCCAGGGTACCGATCTCCATAAACAAAGTCCAAATCTGAGGGAGCGCTCTTAAAATGATGCACAGGAGGCTCAACATCGTCCCTAAGAGAATCTTTAGAAATTATCTCTCCATTATATTCCAAACTGTAGGTAACTTCAGGCCATCCGTAGTTTGACCCGCGCTTAATGATATTTAATTCGTCTCCACCCAACTCTCCAAATTCGGTAGACCATACTATGCCCGTTTCAGGATCGCAAACTAAGCCTTCATGCATCCGATGCCCATAAGTATATATTTCTGGCAATGCATCCACTCTATTAAAAAAGGGATTGTCCTGCGGAATAGTACCATCATCATTAAAACGCATTGTCTTTCCCGAAGGATGGGATAAATCTTGTGCGTTCATCCTCTTACCACGAATTCCTACCGTAAAAAAAAGATAACCTTCACGATCAAATGCTATTTTACTTCCATACCATTCTCCATTTTCGCGGAATGATCCAGTCGTATACAAAATTTCCTCATCAATTAACTCCCCGTTCGCTAACCTACCTCTCATAAGAGCTGTTTGTCCACCACTTTTATCCTTAGGTTCAATGTAATAGGAGAGATATATCCAACCATTTTCTTCATAGTTAGGATGGAGTTTAATATCTCTCAAACTCTTTGGTATATTTCCTCCTATCGATTTATCTTGCATCATACCTTGTGATACGACTACTAAATTTCCTTTCCGTTCAGTTATTAAAACTGTTTTATTAGGCAAAAAAGCCATACTCCATGGTCGGTCCAATCCAGAAACCACCGTATCGACCATGAAAGATTGAGACTCGGAATTAACGATCTCCAGCTTCTTGTTCGGTATTGGAAAATATGTATTTTCAGAAGATGCTTGGTGGCAAGCGGTCATCAAAAGGAACATTATGAATACGAAAACGACAAATCGCATAAGATCAACTTATATTAATTTAGTTCATCGCTCCAAACGGGCATACTAATTCCGTTCAAATCCCAAACTATTCGGCCCGCCCGAACTGTCAATTCAGCTTCCAATTTTTTGGTTCCATTTAACTTTGTCCTTCTTATATCCACAAAGCCAAAATTTCCTTCTTTAAGATTAAATACGGCAACATCGGCTTCCGACCCGACACTCAAATGCCCTAGGTCAGGTCTTTTAATAACATTGGCCGGGCTCCAGGTCGAACGGAGGATGACATCTTTAAGGGTCATCCCAATATTCAAAAACTTTGACATCACGTTACTCATGTCTTTCATGCCCCCATTCATACTCTCTGTATGAAGATCCGTACTGATCACATTTGGCTTAAACCCTTGCTCTATCGATGGGATCGCTTGTCGCCAAGAGAAGGCACCTCCACCATGACCGACGTCAAAAATTATCCCTCTTTTTTGAGCTTCAAATACAAAAGGCTTTACTTTCCCATTTTCGTCAACAACCGTTTCTCGGTTTTTAGGCCCATAAGAATAGGTATGAGTGAACATATCACCAGGCCTGAGATGCTCCATAAATAATGATTCTATAGAATTGGGAGGAGTATGTTCTCCAAAATCCACCATAACCGGCACATCTGCAAGCGTACCAGCTTCAACGGCTCGGTCTACTTGGGTAAAATCTCCCCAATAATGTGCAGACTTAATACCTACGATAATGTTCGGGAACATCTGCTTGATCATATTTGCGGTCATTACTGGGTTCATGTCGCTCACATCCTGTTCTTCAAAACGACCAAACATGCCCGTACCTACAATATTAAGGAGCGCAAGTACTCTCGTCTGTGACCTATCAATGGTTTGTTCTTTAAACTGCCTAAAATTCCTCCAACCTGATGAGCCTGCATCAACCATTGTCGTAACACCCGCTCGAAACGAAAAAGCATCCGCCGGCACGCTTGTATGTCCGTTGGCAATATAAGAGTCAGGGTCATTTCCTTGAAAAACGTGAACATGCATATCAATAATTCCAGGAGTAACGTACAGACCGCTGACATCGACACTCTTTTTAGAACTCGTAGTGGGGATATTGGCTGCCACCTTTGAAATTTTCCCATTAGTTATCGCTACATCCATCTTTGAATCGATGTTATTTTTCGGGTCAATGACATGCCCGCCTTTTAATAATAAATCAAACTCTTGTGCGTTTGCATTTACAACTAAAACTATTGAAAAAAAGGCATAAAAAATAAATGTGCGTACGTGTTGGGAAAAGCAGGAAGTAACTCTTTCTATTTTTGACATGTTTAAATAATAAGTGGTTATTGAATTAATCGTATTTAGTTTTGAAATAACATTAAATCGCTCGCAAAGTATCTTTAAATGAGATACTCACTTCTAAGAAAGATAGAGGAAAGAATTAATTCGTAAATTATTCCCTACCTGAGTTGTCTAATTATTGAATTAGAATTAAACAATAAATATAATTAAAAAAAATTAAAAAAACCAAGGGTTAACTTAAGGAAAACACTATTAACAACAGCTATACTTCAATCATAATCAAATAAATCCTTAATCAATCGATTGCGTAATTTTAACAAAATTGAATAAACTTATCCTAATATTATTTTTGAATCATGGTAAATCATATTTATAAAACTTAATTGGTACCGATAAACTTTAAGCAGACTGGCATATCTACTTGTGCGCTCTCGCCGGCATAGCTAAGCAAGCCTGTTTTTTTATTTCTCTTAAATACTACCACATTATTACTATCCATGTTGGCTACAAGTAAGAAATTCCCAGTTGGATCGATTACAAAATTGCGTGGTGTATTGATTAAAAGAGATTGTCTTCCTACATAATCTAATTCTCCATCTTTAGAAATTGTGTAAATAACAATATCGTTTGCATCTCTCCGATTCGACGCATAAAGAAATCTGCCATCTAGAGAGACATGAATATCCGCTGCCTCAACTTCTCCTTTAAAATCTGGGGTAAGCATCGATATATACTGTTTTATTTTAAGCGCTCCTTCGGAATAATCAAAAGCAGCTATTTCTGCGCTAAGTTCTAAAATCACATAGGCATATTTCCCATTGGGATGAAATACCAAATGCCTAGGGCCACTCCCGGGTTTTATCTTAGTAAAAGGAACCTTCGCAGGACTGAGAGGGTGTAAATTAGCTGGATTATACCGGTATGTATTTATCTCATCTGTACCAAGATCCGCTGCGAATAAATACCCTTGATCTGGAGAAAGGACCACCGAATGAACATGAGGTTTACTTTGGTTCACCTTGTCCAAACTACTTCCAAAATGTTGTATCTTTTGAATTTGTTCATTAAGCGTGCCGTCTTGATTCACTTGAATTGCGGATAAGTTGCCAGAGCCGTAATTTCCCACAAACACAAATTTCTTTTCACTATCCATGGAAACATAGCATGGACCATCCCCCCCTGCACTAACCTCATTAAGAAAATCCAAACTACCAGCAATTGGATCAAATGAAAACGATTTGACCATAGCCTGCCCCCTGCCTACTTCACTAACTGCATAAACGTTTTTATTGTCAGGGCTTACTGTTAGAAATGAGGGATTACTAACACCCATAGTCTTAGACCTAAATGAAAGTTTTCCTGTATTCGTATCAAAGTTATATACATGTATACCATTAGACTTATCCTTGTTTGTGTAAGTGCCAACAATAAGGTCATAAGTTTTACTCTTTTTAACTTGCCCTAAAACACTGTTAAATAAGACTACAAAAAATAAAAGAAAAAAAACTCTCATATCACATTCCTAACAATTTATTCCAATGAAACCTATTTTCCTGCGCTCCTCACCGTTACAACCTCTAGAGCACTGACTTCACTTGCAACATTTCCAAAATTCTGCCTTATATAAGTTGTGATCGAAGCAATAGCGTGATCATCTAGAAATTCAGCATGGGCTGGCATCAAACCACTCCAGGCTTGTCCATTAACACTAATTTCTCCATCCAATCCAAAAAGAATGGTTTTAATAAGTCTTGGTTTATCCCCTGTTACCCAGTCAGAACCGGCTAAGGGTGGATAACGATTATTATCACCTTTCCCATTAGTCTGATGACAATTTGAACAATATGTATTATATAAGATACTACCGTATAATTTATCACCTTGATGCAAATTGTCTTTAATCTCATCTGGTGTTTTAATATAAGATCTATCTTTTCTTTTCTCCATCTGTGCTAATTGATCATTTCCAAATTTGCTCTTATCTCCTCTATACATAATTCGCCAGATCTTACCTTTGTTGGATTCAGAGATGTATAAAGACCCATCTGGCCCTTCAGAAAGACCCATAGGTCGATAAACAGCATCATTCGTATTTACTACAGTATCAACTACAGTAAATCCATCTGCAAAAACCTCCCATTCCGCTGCTGAACCATCTTTGTTGAATGGCACAAAACAAACTATATAACCCGCTTGAGGATATGGCGAGCGGTCTGTCGATCCATGAAGTGCAACAAATGCACCTTGCTTGTATCTATCAGGAAATTGATTTCCCTTATAGAACATAACATCCATAGGCGCCCAATGTCCTGGGAATCCCATTACGGGAGTATCAAATGAAGCGGCTCGTCCAATTTTTTGACCATCCCCGCCATAACCAGGCTGAAGTATATTCTTTTTTTGCATGTGATCATAATAAGCATATGGCCATCCAAAATCGGATCCTTCAGTAACTCTAAGGAGTGGTTCTGATGGAAGTACAGCTGCCTGCCATGCAGTATAAGTATCTGGGTATATAGTATGAAAATTGTCGATCCCGTTCATTACAGCATACAAATTGTCATCTGCATCGTTCCAAGTCATTCCCACTACACTTCTTATACCTGTTGCATATTTATGCCCATCCTCTTGAGTCTGATTAGCCTTATTTGCATCAAAGCGCCAAATTCCCCCATGACTAATAAGTTCAGGCGACGGATCTAGTCCTTTACCATTAGGTATTCCTACAGGTCCATATTTTGTAATATCTTGACCCGCATCTGATGGAGAACCAAATGGAACATACATATTTCCATGCTTATCAAAAGCAAGTGGTTTTGTGGTATGCCAGTTTCTTGCAACTTTTGGATCCATATCCGTTAAAATAACTTCTGTAGGGCTTGTTGGTACTAACTGTCCCGACTTTAACTTATTTCTTAACACTTGCTTTACCGTACTTGTATATAGAAAACCATTATGGATAGTTACACCAACAGCAGACCCACCAACATCTTGGTAATCTCCAAAACGTACAACTGAATCTACTTTTCCATCTCCATCCACATCTCGTAGACCTATTGTTCCACCTGTACCCGATTTTGATCTGCTTAACTTGGCATAAATATCGCCATTTGCATTTACTGTAATGTGCCTGGTCTGTCCAACACTGTCGATAACAACCAAAGCGTCAAAATCTCCTGGTAAGTAAAGTCCTCCATTATCGAAATCCGCCGCCGGAAGATCTGTTGCTGAGTCAATTGCCATACAACCGATAACCGTCAGAAAACTAATAAATATTATATAATAAATTCTTGGCATTTTTTTTATTTCTAATTCTTTCGCAAATTATCAATGCTTTACATCCCACCAAAGTCTCGTCCCTGCGTTATCTGGCCCTCCTAATAAAGCTTCTGCAGCTTTAACGGCTGGTCCATTCCTGTCTCTGTCGTAATTCAGGAAAGGAATTCTGCGAATGAGCATATTAGCAGGCACATTAGGATTATCAGAATGAACCAGAGGGTATAATTTAGGATAACCTGAACGCCTAACTGAAGCCCATGCTTCATGCCCTTCAGGAAATAGTGCAATCCATTTTTGTGTAAGAATTTGCTCCCGCTGCTTCTCTGGTATAGAAGAAAACTTAACTGGTATATCCGTCAGGGGTGGCGTATTAAAGTATCCCCCTGGAGCTTTTGGCAAAGCTGTTCCTTGAATATAATTATTAATAATAGCGTCATCCATAATACCCCAAGTTCTAAGTGACATCTCTATTCCCTTTTCGTAAAGATCCTTTGGTGTGCCTCCCATATTCCAACCATTCAAAGCGCCTTCTGCACGTAAGAAATAAGCTTCAGCAGTATACATGACAGTTGACGGTGTAGAATACATTTTTCCTGGGAGAAGGGCTTCGCTTGGTCCCGAATTGTTATCAGGGTCATTCTCTGGGGCGACAATTTCAGCTACATTCATACCATTTCGAACCCCAGTATATTTTCCTGTATTTACAGCCGGTTGCCAAAACTTACTTAATCTAGGATCATCATAACCGCCTAGCACACTCTCCATTGTTGCACTCATTCTAAATTCGTTCCAACCCGATTGCCTGTTATATCCATTATAATTAACACCAGATACTTTTAAGTAGGCATCATCGCTTAACTCAACCATAGTTCCTCCTGCAACAGCAGCCTCAGCTTCTTGTCTTGCCATTGCTGGTTCAACATCAGAAATCCTTAAAGCCAAACGTAGCCGAAGTGTGTTCGCAAACTTTACCCATTTAGCATTATTTCCACCGAATATCACATCTTTATCTCCATATGACGGTTGACTGATGTTGGCTTTAAGGATATCAGTTGCTTCCTTCAATTCTTTAAAAAGATCCATATAGATATCTTTCTGAGGATCGTATGGAATATCAGCTTCATCTGATCCAATATGCGAATAGGGAATTGGGCCATAATAATCTGTTGCCCGGTGTATAATAAATACCTTCCATATCCTTGCAATTGAGTTTAAAGCACTTGTTTCTGGAGTTTGAGTTTCTTTTAGAATAGCCATTAAAGGTGGCAAAGATTTGGTGTAGGTCGCAATCCATTGTTCCTGAACCCACTCCTGCGCAATATTGTATCGGTCGGTAGGGTCAAATGTCTCGGTAATTGCAGAATACTGTGCATATAAGTCTGCAAAGAAACCTTGAGTATATTGGTACTCGGCAGACGATCTTCCTGAATACATGGCCATATACTGAGCATTTGAAAATAATCCTTTTATATCGCTCGGTGCCAAAGATGTCAAGCGAGTTGGATCTGTATTGATCTCAGAATAATTTTTGGCACAGCCACACAATGTGATTACTAAGGCCAAAAGAAAATAGGCAAGTAATCTGACAGGTGATAATAATTTATATTTCATCATGAAAATTTTTATTTAAAAATCGATTAATCAATGTTGAATCACTCCTAAAAAGTCATCTTAAGATTCAATCCATAATTACGCGTTGAAGGAAGAGAGGCATATTCTAATCCTCCGCCATTTATTCCTCTAGTTACTTCTGGATCTATAGGTGCATCTCTTTTAAAGAAGAATAAATTACGACCCACAAGAGACAATTTTGCCCCTTTTATAAATGAGGTTTTTCCAAGTAATTTGTTTGAAAAACTATAACTAAATACCAATTCTCTCAATCGTGTATTGGTTGATGAATAACTATAAAATCCAGCTGTAGGATAACGTCCACCGATTAATCCGAAATACTTTTGCGAAAGAATAGATGTTGTATTTTTAGTCCCGTCTTCCCTGTAAGCATCAAGTACAATTCCATTTTCGCGACCCAAAAGAGATGCTTTTGAATGGCCATAAGCATCGACAAGCGCTTGAGTACCTCCAATTACGGTACCGCCCTGCCTATGGTCGATCAGAAAACTTAAAGAAAAGTTTTTAAAACTAAAATTATTGGAGATTCCTAACATGAAGTCTGGATTGTAATTACCAACAAATTGATCAAGGCCTTCGGTTAAGATTGGTGTTCCATCCTCCTCAACCAACTTTCTTCCTTGAGCATCTTCTTTCCATCCCCTAACATACATATCACCATAACTAGATCCTTCATCAACTTTTATCAGGTATACATTATCTCCTTCACCAATAACAATTGACTTAATGGATTCTGTTAAACGTTTAACTTGATTAATGTTCTTCGAGTAATTGACTGCAATATCCCACTTAAAATTATTTATAGAAACTGGCGTAATACCACCAACGAGTTCTATTCCATGATTTTCGATCAAACCAGCATTAATATATTTTTGATCATATAATGAAGCTGGTGGCAAGCCTATTAGTAACAGTTGATTCTTAGTTTTTGTATTATAATACGTTGCGTTAATTCCTATTTTGTTATTGATAAAACGCCAATCTAAACCAGCCTCATAAGAGGTTGTTATTTCTGGTTTATAGACACCTAATGACTGAATATTCGGCGTAATGATTGCACCACCAGTACCTACCGAATAATAATTACGATCTAGATATTGTGTCCCCCCATATCCTGAATTAGCCATCGTTAAGCTTGCTTTTCCATAAGTAATCCAGGAAGGCAAACTCACCATATCAGATATTATTGCCGAAAGGCCGATAGAAGGGTAAAAATAAGATTGACTCTCTTTAGGAAGGGCAGATGACCAATCGTTTCTAGCTGTAGCTTCTAAATACAAGTATTTATTATAAGATAAACTTGCAGTTCCATATACGGATTGCACCCTCGGAGTCCTGCCATCTGCAGTGGTGAAAAATGGAGACTTTGCATTGCTCATGTAAAAGAAATTTGGTTTATGTAAACCATTAGCACTACCCGAAATGCTTTCATATTTGCTTTCTTGAAGTGAAGCCCCTAAATTTGCAATAAGATCAAAACTGGAACTTAAAGATCGATTAAATGACAATAGTGCATCTACGTTAATACCCTGGTCACGATTCCCACTATAATTAAAAGTTGAACCCACTTGGCTAAAATAGCTATCTGCATAAATTTTACTATCGTTCTTCTGAATTGTTTTATCGAAACTTCCTCTCATTTGAAAATTAAGCCCGTCAATGATTTCATATCTTGCGGAAAGTAAGCCAAGGACACGATCACGTTTCTGATAGAAGTTTACTCTATTTAGAGCCCAATAGGGATTTAAAAGAACAGAAGAACCAGGCAGCCAATAACTTTGTCTTTCATTACCTGTATTATCTATATAAGAAAACTCTTTCATTTCACTTAATGGTATAGAGGTAGGGGCACTAAATATTGAAGGAAGTATATATGATCCCCCATCTCCTGGAGATACCTTATTTTTAATATCTTCATATATATAGGTCAATTTAGTAGAAAAGGAAAGCTTTGATGTGATTTTATTATCGGTTTTCAGATCAAAGTTATGTCTCATCAAATCATTATTCGCTAAGATACCCTCAGCCATTGTGTTTCCATAAGCAAAATAAGTCTGCATCTTCTCAGTACCACCATTAATGCTTAATGAATTATTAAGTGTTTTAGCAGTTCTAAAAAAGTCTTTAAGATTATTTGGTTGTCCTTTCAAAGGTACACTATGACCATTCCATAAAGTTACCGTTTGACCTGTAGCTTTAGGACCCCAACTGCGTTCGGAATTAGCGCCATAAATCCCTGCATCTCCCTGTCCGTATTCATATTGAAGCTCAGGCAATACAGCAGCCTGGTCAAGCGAAAATCCACTCACTAAATTAACCATAGTTCCACCAATGCTACCCCTTTTTGTAGTTATAATGATAGCTCCATTTTGTCCCTGACTTCCATATAATGCAGCAGCTGATGCACCTTTTAGAATTGTCATACTCTCTACCTCATCTGAGTTTAACATTCCAACATTACCACTTAAGGGAACACCATCAACAACATATAAAGGCTGATTGCTATTGGTTATAGATCTGTTGCCTCGAATCAAAACTTTCGATTCTCCACCCGGACCATTTGCGTTTTTAGTGATCGTTACACCTGCAATTTTTCCTTGAAGACTATTAATAAGATTCGTTTCTTTTGCTTCATTTAACTTATCTCCTTTAATACTTTCCACCGCATAGGTTAATGATTTGGCTTCTCTTGAAATACCCAAAGCAGTCACCACGACGTCAGTTAAAGCTTCATTACTTTCTTCCAGCTTGACATTAACTGTGGCACGGTCATTAATAGCAATTTCAATTGATTGAAAACCTATATAAGAAAAAACAAGAGTGCCATTTCTATCTGGTAAACTGATTGAATACAGACCATTGGCATCAGAGGTTGCCCCCAAATTAGTTCCTTTTAATTTAACACTAACACCGACTAAAGAATTTCCATCTATATCCTCTACCTTACCACTTACCTGCACCTGTTGAATAAGAGTCTCCTCTAAAACTTCATTCCGAACAACTCTCTTTTCCTCTTTCCATTTCACAACCACCGTATTTTTCACAAGTGCATAAGTAAGTTGCTGGCCTTGAAAACATTCTTCAAGCGCCTTATTAAGCGGAACATTGAATAAATTGATATCAACAGGTTTGGATTGTTTTAGCATCTCAGAACTAAATGCTAAATCATAAGAACCCTGTTTGCTAATCTCCTTTAGTACTTTTTCTAAAGAAGCATTACTCGCCCTTAAGGTGATATTTTGTGCAAACCCTGTTGCACTTACATGCAAAAAAGATGTAACTATAAATAAAACAACCAGTTTCATGATAAGTAGAACTTTATAAAACGAGGAATACCGCTTTATTTCAACGTAAAATTTCATACATTTGTATTTGTTAAGTTAAAAAATAATTGAGAAAAATTGTTTAGATGGTTAACTTATCTTACTGAGTCAGAGCGGTCGTGACGCTCTGACTTTTTTATAAACCATCTTCGTGAAAGTAGATTTAAGTCATAACCTTAACCCTCCTCCCGTCAATCTTAAAATGGATGGTTCCAGTGTTTTCTAAAATTTCTAATATCTCGGAGATATTGCTCCTTCTTGAAACAATAACCGTAAATCGCTTATTAGCCATATTCCCTTCGTATTCTATATCAGCATCATACCAACGCGAAAGCTTCACCATAATGCTTTTGATATCCTCATTTTGAAAAACAAAATAACCGTTCTTCCAGGCAATTTCTGACTCTAAATCAGCTAATCCTTGATTTAATGTTCCATCAGCTTTATTCAATTTGGCATTTTGTCCCGGCTTCAGCAGCACACGTTCCGCTTCTCTGCTAACACTTACAGAACCTTCAAACAGGGTCGTTGAACTAATTTCATCTCCTTCATAAGCGTTGACATTAAATTCAGTTCCCAATGCCAGCACTTCCATTCCTTTCACATTCACCTTGAATTGTTTGCTTTTGTCTTTAGCGACTTCAAAATAAGCTTCTCCAATCAGGTCAACTTTTCTTTCATTGCCAACAAAAGAGGTTGGAAAACGTAAAGAGGTCTCGGAATTCAGCCAAACTTTACTTCCATCCGGTAATATAACCTGATATTGCCCCCCCTTAGGAGTAGATAAAGTATTATAACTAACCTCCTTAGACTGTGGAATATTAGCCGAATTATAAACTAACTGTCCTTGCTCATTCTTTTCAACAATGGATCCTTCCGAAAGAACAATTTCCTGTCTAGTAGAGTCGTTAAGATTAATAACCGAGCCATCGGCTAGGGTAAGAGTAGCGATATCGGCTCCAGGTGCAAGATCTACTTCGGCATTTACTGAAACAACAAGAGGATGTGGCTCCTTAGACAGGTGCTCGTTTAATAAAAAGCCTATGCTTAGAAATATCAATACTACAGCAGCCACCTTCTGCCATAAAGAGAAGTCTATATTATAATGATTTGACCTTTTCTGTTTCTTTATTTGTATGGACTCTTTCAGTGCCAATTCTAACTTTTCTTCTAATAACTCTTTTGAGCCCAACAGCACTTCGTCCCATTCCTGAGAATCCTGAAAATTCTCAAAAAAACTAATAAGAATATTCTCCTCTTCAGTGGAAATATCATTAATTAGATAGCGATCAATCAGCTTTAATAATTCTTCTTTAGTCAAAACAAGGGTGCTTTTATTTAGACGAGTAAAAAACAACCACTATCCCTTAGCCCAAGTGAAGATTTATTTAAAAAAGAAATAAATTAATTGAAGCGTCAAGATTTGCTGCAGGGAAATGCGTAAGTGTTTTAATGCTTTTGTGATATGAGTTTCTACAGTTTTAGGAGATATATCGAGCCTTTCTGAGATCTCTTTATGCGAAAGTTGTTCCTCTCTGCTTAAACGGTAAACTTCCCTGCACTTATCAGGCAAACCCCCAATTACGGAATCTACTTTGGCAAGCATATCTTTGTGCACCAAATTTTCATAAGGAGACGGATCTTTAAAAACTTGGTTCAGGCAATTAAATATATCTTCACGAGCATTCCCCAGCTTAATTTGACGAAAGACTTCATAACGCATCGAAGCGAATAAATAAGCTTTAAAAGAGGTCTTGATTTCAATTTCATGCCTTCTATCCCAAATCCTAATAAAAATATCTTGAATGATATCTTCGCAGGCATCTTTGTCTTTTAAAAGATTAAAAGCCGAAATAAATAAAGGTTGCCAATACTTTTTGAAGATCATATTCAAAGCAGCCTCATTATCATGACGCAGCTGTTCTAACAATTCATTATCAGAAAATGAAATAATCCTCATTTGTGTAAACAAAAAATAGAAAACAATTAAGTTTTTTAAACTTAGAAATAAAATACTGCATTTCAAAATTTGGAATTCACAATGATTAGCTAAAAAGGATGAAATGATTGAACAATAATCAAACCTGTCAGTTTTTGTATCAACCTATCATAATTATAAAATACTTTATATATATTGCAATGGAATTAACACTTACTTGTAAAAGTCGAAATACAGTTTTCTACATATAATTTGTTTTCAAGAAGGTTTATTCAAAAACACTATGTCAAAAAAATTTACGAAACTTAACTTCGATAATCATGAATCTAAAGACTTGGCTCTAGAAGAATTCTTCTGTGCTAGCTTTCAATATTATAAAATTCCTTTAAAAACACTAGCATTACGATTATTAAAAGATGAAGTTCAAGCTCAAGACATCATTCAGGATGTATTTATAGATTTTTGGGAAATACGCCATAAAATAGAAGAAATCAACAACATTGAAGCCTATCTTTTTCGAATGACTCGTAATAAAATAATGGATGCTTTACGTAAAATATCATCAGATGAAAAACTTAAAGATCAGTTATGGAGATCAATGAATGGCGAAATCAACGACAATGCTGAAAAGATAGAAGTAAGAGAATTGCAAGAGATTCTGGCAAAAGCAATCGATGACTTACCGCCAAAGCGCAAAAAAATTTACCTATTAAAAAATGAAGAAGGCAAGAGCTATCAAGATATAGCCGAAAAAATGAATATCTCTCAACATACTGTTAAGAACCAGTTATCTTCTGCAGTCGGGGCCATCCGAGTATACATTACTAAAAGATTTGGAAACCTTTCAATCCTTATTATTATTTCCAATATTATATAATAACACCCGAATCAAACGCCCTCATTATTAACTAGATAATTATTTCTTATAAAAAAAATAATATATCAATAGGAAGTCGCCCCTTCTCATTCGTCTAGTATATATAAAGGGAAACTAATATTTATTGACTAACAATAATAGTTTCATCGCCTTTAAAAAACAACTTATTCTGATGAAAAATCGCATTAAGTATTTATTTATTCAATATTATAAAAACCAATCTACAAAAATAGAACTGGATGAGTTTTTTGATATTTTAAAATCCGCTGAAGAGGATGAAGAAATTTCGTGCTTAATAAAAATCGCCTATGAGGAGATTCTAAATAGTCACCCCTCCTTTACCTATATAAATAAAGAGGGAGAATTAGTAGTGAGCGAAGGCATTGGGTCATTAGCAAGGGAAAAAGTAAAATCAACCAAAAAGAGAGTGTTTTCAGCGGCAATCGTTTTGTTTATTGCGATGCTCCCTGCCGCTATATGGTTTTCTAAAACAGTGTTGTTTCAAGCAGAAAATAATAGAAACATTCCTATTGTTAAACAATTCACAAATCGAGGAGAACACAAATACCTATTGCTTGAAGATGGCACACAGGTATGGTTAAATGCGAAAAGCACCTTATCTTATCCAGAAAAATTCGACGTTAATAAACGTGAAGTTTTTTTAACTGGTGAAGCTTTTTTTGACGTTAAACATGCCAACAAGATCCCTTTTTATATTCATACCGGAGACGTAGTCACCAAAGTACTGGGAACTTCCTTTAATATCAAAGCCTATCCTGATCAACAAAGTATTAGCGTAGCTGTAAAAAAAGGGAAAGTGTCAGTATTGAAAACTGACAAAGTAGTAGCAACGCTCACAAAAGGGGAAAGGGTTAAAATAAACGATGGAATAAATAAGATAGCGAATGCGGATATCTCAGACAATATTATTAAAGAAGAAATAACAGAAGAAAGGGAAGTAGGTGCATGGCAACAAGGTTATTTTATTTATAGAGATGAAGTTTTCGCGGACATTATTTCAGATATGGAACAGATATACAATACTAAAATAACAATCGAAAATAGAAACCTATACCCGATTTCAGTAACCACATCTTTTAATCAAGATATTGGTGTTGAAGAAGCCTTGTCTATCTTATGCAAGCTTGTAGACGCTCAACTTATTGTTCGTGACAAAGAATACCATATTAAAAAATAATATTATTTGATTATAAATTCAAAAAAATAATGCTTATGTAAATGTAATTTAACTAAAAAAGGCTGTACTCACAATTGATTGTGAGCCAGCCATCAGTGATTATTAACAACCTTTCGACAAATTATTAAAAATCATCCAAAATTATGCATTTAATTTTTACAAAGCGTAGTGGATTACGTTTTTTCAAACCTAAGTCTATTATAAGGCATGAATCCCTACTCAATTACAGAGAATTGATTATGAGAACCATTGTATTTTCCTTTTTATTGACCATGGGCAGCTTGCTTCAGGCAAGTGAACTATCAGGTCAGAACCTTAGGAATATCCCAATAAATTTCACTTTTAAAAATACAACTCTTAAAGATGCGTTCCATAAGATAGAGGAAAGTACGAACGTTCGCTTTACTTATAAAAGCAAGGAAGTTGCTCCTTTTAAAAACGTTAACTATAATCCAAAAGGACAATCCTTAGATATTGTTTTAACTGAGTTACTTGAAAATACAGATTTAATTTATGAACAAATTAATGACGTTATCGTTGTAAAGCGAGAATTTCCAGATAATGGGGATGCACGATTTGAAGTTCAGATGCAACAACGGGTCGTTACAGGGAAAGTAACCGACTTAAATGGGGGAGAACTAGTAGGCGTAAGCGTGCGTTTAAAAGGCTCGTCAAACGGCACTTCTACAAACGCTAATGGAAATTTTACGCTAAACGTTCCAAGTGGATCTGGTCTCCTCGAATTCAGCTATATCGGCTTTGAAACCAAAGAAGTACCTTTAACGGCTCAAAACCAATACAATATACAACTGGAATCAAGTTCTGAATCGTTAAGCGATGTTGTGGTGACAGCTCTTGGTGTAACTAAAGAAAAAAGATCTTTAGTTTATTCAAGTGCAGAAGTAAAAGGTTCAGAATTTACAGAAGCACGTGAAAACAATATCGCAAATGCGTTAACTGGGAAAATTGCAGGAGTAAATGCTACGCAGGTCGCTTCTGGCCCAGGAGGTTCCAGCCGAGTAGTAATCCGTGGAAATGGTTCCTTAAATGCCAACCAACAGCCTCTATATGTAATTAACGGCTTACCAATTGATAATAGTAATCGCGGAGCTAAAACTAATACGAGTGGTTTCAATGCTGACCGAGGAGATGGGATCTCAAGCATCAACCCCGATGACATTGAATCAATAACCGTTTTAAAAAGTGGTGCTGCAGCCGCACTTTATGGAAGCCAAGCGGCTAACGGGGTTATTTTAATCACGACAAAAAAAGGTAGAGCGCAAGATGGCATAGGAATCGAATTTAATTCAAATCTTTCAATTGGTACACCTTCAGCTTACCCGAACTTCCAGTACGAATATGGCTCTGGAAATGATGGTGTTAAACCAGCTACTCAAGCTGCCGCATTAAGTGCAGGTCGTTTATCCTATGGTGCAAAGATTGATGGCTCTCCTGTGGTTCAATTCGATGGGGTTGTTCGCCCATACTCTGCTGTAAATGTAAAAGATAATATTAATAACTTTTACAGACCAAGCTCTGATTTAACCAACTCTCTAGCGTTTACCGGTGGGTCTGAGAAGTTCAATTTTAGATTATCCGTTTCAGACTTAAGGTCCGAGGCTCAAACACCCAACTCGTCCTTTAAAAGAAAAACGGGGAATTTAAGTGTCCAATCCAACTTAGGTCCGAATAACCTTATTGTATTGGAGTCTACGATCCAGTATAATGTTGAAAACGGACGCAACCGTCCTACGGTTGGTTATGCAGAAATTAACCCAAGCTGGGCAACCTATTTAATAGGAAACACGGTTGATATTCGCTCACTAAAACCAGGATACGACAACAATGGCAACGAGATTCAATGGAACCCTGTACCCGCAGCACCAAACCCTTGGTTTGTAACTAATAAGATGGGAAATAAAGATGACAGAGAACGCTTTATTGGAATGGCAAGCGCAACAGTAAATCTTCGAGAAAATCTATTTATTAAAGGTTCCTTAGCAAGAGATTTCCAAAACATTGATGAAATGAATTTCACGCCGATTGGTACTGCATTCACCCCAAAAGGATACTTAAATACTGGGCAGGAACAAATTACAAAAACCAACTATCAGGCTTTAATGAACTATAATACAGAGATCCTAACGGACTTTGGAGTTAACGCAATGGTTGGAGCCAATAAAGAGCAAAATCTATTTAATACTAGTTTTGTTGGGGGGCGTGACTTTATCATTCCTGATTTTATCAGTTATACCAATCTGGCTATCCTTGACGTTTCAAATCCTGATAATCCACTTAAAAGACAGTCGCAATGGGGAACAAATTCAATATTTGGTTCAGCGGATTTTAACTATAAACGTTTTGCAAACCTTTCAGTAACAGGTCGTAAAGACTGGTTCTCTACATTAAATCCAGGAACCAACTCCATCTTTTATCCTTCAGTGGGGGGTAGTTTAATTATGTCCGACTTCATTTCTATGCCACGAAATATTAGCTTTCTTAAATTGAGAGCAAACTGGGCACAAGTTGGAGGTTCTACAATCGACCCTGGGGCAGTCTTACGGACTTACACCATTCGCACAGGTGGATTTAATGGAATTCCAGTACAAGATGCACCAAACAATTTACTTGATCCAACAATTAAACCTTTAACGGTTACTACCTCAGAAGGTGGTTTTGAAATGCAATTTTACAACAATCGTTTAGGAATAGACGCGACTTATTACAACCGTGTAACAACAAACGATATGCTTGCCCCTTCCATTTCACAAACCAGTGGCTTTACCTCGGGTAACATCAATGCAGGTAAAATTACTAATAAAGGAGTGGAACTCTTACTTACTGGTAACCCTATCCGAACCGACAACTTTAGATGGGATGTAAGTTATAATCTCGCTTATAACCAAAGTAAAATTATCGAGTTAGCACCCGGTTTAGATAATATTGTGGTAGGAACTGGTATCTCATCAGGCGTTAGAATTATCAATGCTGTAGGATTGCCTTATGGTACGGTACGCGGCTGGAAAATGCAGAAAAATGCCGATGGCGTACAAGTCTATAATAAAACTAGCGGCTATGAAAATAGAATTGAAGGAGACTTAGGCGTAGCAAACCCACCTTATACTATGGGCCTAAGCAATGACTTCAGATATAAAAACTTCTCATTAAACGTTTTGGTTGATGCTAAATTTGGCGCGGTGGCCTTTAATAATATGTGGGTATACGCCATGCGTTTCGGTTTAACCAAAAACACTTTACCTGGAAGAGAAGAAGGCTTAACGGTAACAGGGGTAGATCAAAACAATGAACCTTTCACTAAATTCTGGCCAGTTGATCAATTAGACACCTACTACAATAACCGAGGTGTAAATTATTCAGAACTTCAAACTTTCAACACAGACTTTGTTAAACTTCGTAGCTTAATTCTAAACTATAACCTACCGGTAGCCGCCTTGGGATTGAAAAACATCAAGGGAATTTCAGTGGGCTTAGTGGCACGTAACTTACTTATCCTTTACCAAGATAAAGAAGTAAAAGCTGCAGGTTTAGACCCTGAAATGCAGCAAACTGTTGGCAATGCGACAGGTACAGCTGGAGCGGGCGAACCAAGAACCCGTAATATCGGATTTAATTTAAGTGTTAAATTTTAGTAGCAATAGAAAGATAATGAAGATGAAATTAAACGTAATATATGCAGCACTATTTGCTGCTACGATCATAATTCAGGGCTGCAATCCTGATACATTAACGGATCTCAATAAAAATCCCAATCGAGTTGATAAAGTAATTCCTGAATATATGTTTACGGGGGCCATTCTAAATACACCCCAAGATAATTATGGAGTGCTCGCTCAAGGAATGCAATACTTCTCAACTTATAAAGAAGTACCCGGTGTTGGAGATAAATTTTACAGCTTCACTGGGACAGGCGCGCCTTTCAATTATTATACTTCCAAGTTAAACAGGTTGTATCAAATTCAGAACGCCCTTCAAGAAAATCCAAGTGAGAATGTGAATAAAATAGCCCTTTGCCGTATTTTACGGGCATATCACTTCCATCAGCTTACTGATGTAGCGGGCGACGTTCCTTATTTTGACGCTATGAATGGGGAAAAAGGAAATCTAAAGCCTAAGTATGACACTCAGCGAGCAATCTATTTGGATATGTTCAAAGAATTGGAAGAAGCTGCTGCATCATTAGATGGAACAAAACCTACCTTCGGCAACGCAGATCTTTTTTACAAGGGCGATATTGCAAAATGGAAAAAATTTGCCAATACTTTAATGCTGCGATTAGGAATGAGGTTATCTAAAGTAGAAGAGACTTTAGCAAAAACTTGGGTAGAAAAAGCAATAGCCGGAGGAGTAATGACTGATGACTCAGACATTGCGAAGATAAATTACTCAAATGTTGCAGGTAGCTTAAACAATAAAATCAACGGTTATATAAATGGTAATTACAATACGCCGGGCGGTGACAATGTAGAAGGTGGAAAGTATGCCGCTACATTCATCAACCACATGAAAGGTACCAAAGACCCTCGTTTAGCAGTCATGTCAATAGTATGGGTCCCTAAGCAAGATGGAAGCTACACTGCAGATACCACTATGAGTGTACAACGAGGAATGGTAAGTGGTAGTTTAAATACCCGGCCACTTGATTTTGACACCTATTCAGAGCCGTCTCCTCTTATCTTAAACGTTGCCGCCCCCATTGTGATCATGGGCCCAGCCGAAGCTTATTTGCTTTTAGCTGAAGCAGCGATAAGGGGCTGGTATTCTGGCTCTGCTCAAGATGCTTATGAAAAAGGAGTAAGAGCTGGAATGACGCAATGGGCATTATGGCCGGAAAAAGCACCGAACAATGGTAAGATATCCGAAACCCAAATTGCTTCTTATATTAAAAACAACCCTTTCTTAAGCGCAGGAACATTCGAACAAAAGCTCGAACAAATCTCTGTTCAAAAATGGGTGAGCATGTTTGGAGATGATTATGAAGTATTTGCTAACTGGAGAAGAACTGGCTACCCAAAACTCATGGCGGTAAACTATCCTGGGAACGTGACCGGGGGCCAAATGTTCAGACGTTTTTCTATCCCCTTAGATGAAAATCTAACCAATAAAGACAATTACCTAGAAGCCTTACAAAGACAAGGATTCTCTGAGTCAACGAATGACAATTTAACTACCAGAGTATGGTGGGATAAGAAGTAAACAAAAAGCAAAGCGGGCATTCAAAATTTGAATGCCCGCTTTGCTTTATAGCAGTTTTTTCAGTTATGAGTATTTTTCTTTCTTAAAATAAATAAAACTCGTAATTAATGTCCCAGTTAAACGTATTTCCTGGCTCTATTTTTATATCTATATAGGGTTCGGGACTTAGAGTTTTATTCGAGGACCAAAAGGCCAGTTTAGAAAGAGGTCTATTACTAGTAATTCTAACTCCAGCACCTGTCTTATGATTTTCAATGCGGATATCGTAATCCTCACTAGTTTTATTATAACCCTCTAAATGATAAAACACATATTGCCTTTCTTTGAACTCTTTTACAAAATGCATTTTATTTCCTGAAATAATCGACAGTTCTGCATTTATCGGTTCTACGGTAGCTATTGCAAAAGGGAATTTAACCTCAAAATCTGGCCCAATAGGTTGATTATCGATAACGAAGAAATTATGGTTATAAACATCGGTTTCTATTGTTTTTTTCCCAAGATTCTTTAGTGTATGCTTTATGACCATTTTGGGTTCGCCCTTTGATAAATGTATGGTCTTTTTATACTCATAAGCATACTCACCATCATCAAGTTTATGTGTAAATTCAACTTGATCAGCTTGTTCTTGGACTTTCCATTCCCCATAGTTTAAGATTTGATATTCTGTACTAAAAGAATAGGACGAATCATTTGGTTTCTTGAGAATACCCACTCCTATTTTAACAAAGGAATCTCCGGGCTTAGTAAATTCATAGTCTAAGGGAGCAAATGCCTCTACCGGCCCCATGATGGCATCATGTAACGTAGGGCTATATTTTTCAAACCATTGTCCAAAATAGGAATGTCCCTTAAATGTTAATTCAGGAATTACACCCGACCAGTCAAATCGTGAACCTCTATAATATCCGTCTTTTGAATCGGGTAAATAAATTTTTGCTTGAATGATGTGATTGCCAATTTCGACTTGCGGACTTTGTTGACCATAGCTCCGACCAAGCAAGGAAAAGAATAATGCAAAAACAAGAAAAGAAAGTGCTTTCATCTTCATATTTAATTGGTTATGTGATTATAAGACTATTATGGTTGTTTATCTAAATTATATAATATATAAGTTATTCCAGATCAAAGTTGATTAGATGTCAATGGTCAAAGCGCTATTGAGCATTATATATTAAAATAAGACTTCGCATTATTAAAGCAAACATCTTGAACAAGCTTACCAAGAAATTCCAAATCATGAGGCAACTCGCCTTTTTTAACATCTTCACCGATCATATTGCAAAGGATCCTCCGGAAATATTCGTGACGAGGGTAAGATAGGAAACTGCGCGAATCGGTTAACATCCCTATAAAACGACTCAATAACCCCATATTGGATACAGAATTCAACTGATCTTGGATTCCCTTCTTTTGGTCAAGAAACCACCATGCAGCACCATATTGCATTTTCCCAACAACAGAACCGTCGTTGAAGTTGCCTGCCATCGTTGCAAAAAGATCATTATCTGCAGGGTTTAAATTGTAAAGTATGGTTTTTGCTAAAGTATTTGTTTTGTCAAGTTTATCCAGAAAGCGGGATAAATGAATGCCTTGTTGAAAATCACCCATGGAATCGAGCCCTGCATCCGCACCGATACTTTTCAACAGACGGCTGTTATTATTTCTAAGAGCGCCTAGGTGAAATTGTTGAACCCACCCGTTCTCATGACCCCACAAGGCAAAGTGATACAATAAGGCCGATTTGAATTTCAGACTTTCAACATGTTCAATTAGCTCTCCATTCAATACTTTTTTGAAAATAGCTTCCACCTCTTGTATGGTATATTCTTCAGCATACATATGCGCTAGGCCATGGTCAGATATTTTGCAGCCTCTTTCCGCAAAATGATCATGTCTTTGCCTTAAAGCCTTTAAGTAATCCTTAAAGGTTAAGATTTTTAGCGAAGTCAGGTTTTCTAAGTCTTTTATTAAAGCATTTAGTTTAGCAACGTTCTCCACTTCCATAAAGGCGTCTGGTCTAAATGTTGGAAGTACATTTATTTCGAAGCGATCATTCTTGATGGCTTCATGGAATAACAAATCATCTAATGGACTATCGGTAGTGCCGACCATCCTTACATTCATCTTTTTCAATAGATTGCGTGTAGAATATTCTGGAGATTGTAACTTCTCCGAACACTCGTCGTAGATTCTCTTTGCAGTTTGAGGTGCAAGAAGTTCATTTATGTCAAAATAACGCTTTAGTTCCAAATGGGTCCAATGATACAAGGGGTTTCTTACTGTATTTGGAACCGTTTCAGCCCACTTTTCAAATTTCTCATAATCACTTCTGTTTCCGGTAACAAATTCCTCTGGTACCCCATTTGCACGCATTGCGCGCCATTTGTAATGATCGCCGTATAACCATATTTGAGTTAAGTTTTCAAATTGATGGTCTTCGGCGATTTGTTGTGGAGAAAGATGACTATGATAATCGATAATCGGCATTGACCTGGCGTAACCGTGATAGAGTTGACTAGCGAAATCATTTTCTAACAAAAAATCTTCACCTAAAAATTCTTTCATGTTACTTTTCTAAAGCTCTTTCAATTCCATATTCAAGACCTCTTATTTCTGCAAGACCTTTTAATCTTCCAATCGCGGAGTAGCCTGGATTAACCACTTTATTTAAATCATCAAGCATTTGATGACCATGATCAGGGCGAAAAGGAATACTAACTTTGTTCTTTTGCATAACGCCAACCACCTCTTTTACTACCGAATACATATCGGTATCCCCCTCTAAGTGATTGGCTTCAAAGAAGTCGCCTTGCTCATTCCGTTTGGTATTTCTTAAATGCAAGAAATAAATTCGATCTCCAAATTGCTTAACCATTTCGGGCAAGTCATTGTTTGCGATAACCCCTAAGGAGCCCGTACAAAAGCAAATTCCATTGCTTTTCGAAGGTACATTACTAAACAGATAATCGAAGTCAGAGGCCCTGCTTACTACCCTCGGTAAACCTAGAATAGGATAAGGGGGATCATCCGGGTGGATCACCATTTTTACACCATTAGCCTCTGCTATGGGAATAATTTGTTCTAGGAAATTAGTCAAATTCTCTCTCAAACGATTTGCATCTATCCCCTGGTAAGTATCAAGTGCAGTTTGAAATTTCTCAATGCTATAACCTTCCTCACTACCTGGCAAACCAGCTAAAATAGTAGCCTGTAGCTCCTTCTTTTCATTAGCGCCCATTTGCTCAAAGCGAACCTTGGCCTTTTTTATTTCTTCTTCACTATAATCCACTTCGGCATTTTGCCTTTTCAAAATAAAAAGATCGAATATTACTAAGGCAATTTTTTCAAAACGCAAGGCTTTCGCACCGTTAGCTAAGGTATAGCCCAAATCGGTCCGGGTCCAATCTAAAATAGGCATAAAGTTATAGGTGATTGTATTTATACCACAACTAGCCAAATTTTGAATCGACTGTTTATAATTTTCAATTAATTTTAAATAATTCCCGCTTTGCGTTTTAATTTCTTCGGAAACTGGAAGACTTTCAACGACGGACCACTGCATTCCGTAATCTCGAATTTGACTTTTACGCTTTTTTATCTCCCCAACCTCCCATACTACCCCATTTGGAATGTGATGCAAAGCAGTAACAACACCTTCACAACCAGCTTGCCTTAAATCGCTTAATTTTACTGGATCATTTGGACCAAACCAACGCATGGTTGGAATCATTTTATAGTTCATTCTATTATTGTTTCAGATTCAAATCAATGGGCTTCATTCGTCTGGTTAACAACTGAATTATTACCCAAGCTAAAAAATAAGCACAGCCGCAGATGATAAATAAAATATTATAGCCAGCTGTAATATTACCCAGATCTTTATAGTAAGCCAAAAGGAAGCCTACGAGAATTGGAAATATGGCAGAAGCAATTGAACCCGACATTCCACCAATACCCACTACAGAACTTACCGCATTCTTTGGGAACATGTCAGAAACAATTGTAAAGATATTTGCACTCCAAGCTTGATGCGCCGCTGTTGCAACACTTATTATGGCTACTGCTACCCATATATCCGTAGCAAATTGTGCAAAAAGAATAGGTAAAACCGCAATAGCTACTATAAATAAAGTAGTTTTCCGTGCCTTTAACACAGGCCATCCGATTTTTATAAAATGGGATGATAAATATCCTCCCCCTATACTTCCAAAAGTGGTGGCACCATAAATCACTACGAGATGCATGCTAGGTTTACTTAAATCTAGAGCAAAAGTATCCGCAAAGTAGGAAGGTAACCAAAATAAAAAGAACCACCAAATTGGATCAGTAAGTACCTTTCCAACTATAAACACCCAAGTTTGACGCAAGCCAAGCAATTGGCTCCATTTCAATTTAATCGGAGCTTCTTCAGCCTCCTTTTCATCACTGATGATGAAATCAAGCTCTTTTTGTTTAAGACGCTTCTGCTTAGTAGGAATTTCATAATACCGCCACCAGAATATCAACCAAACAAAACCCAAAGCTCCAGTAATCCAAAAGGCTTCTTTCCAACCATAAACTCCCAATATCCATGGCACCAATATTGGAGCTACGACGGCACCTATGCTGGTACCCGAATTAAAAATTCCCGTTGCCAACGCACGTTCTTTTTTGGGGAACCATTCTGCCACAGCTTTTACTCCTGCCGGGAAATTTCCCGCTTCGGCTAAACCCAAAAAGGCCCTCGCTACACCAAAACCTAAAGCGCTTTTCGCAAAAGCATGGCCTATAGCCGCAATGCTCCAAACAGTAACAGAAATACCATAGCCGACTTTAGTTCCTACTTTATCTATAAAGCTACCGAAAAGTACATATCCTAGTGCATACATACTGGCAAAAGCCATCACAATGTACCCATAGTCTACCTCAGTCCAATGAAACTCCCTCTCTAAAGTGGGTTTTAACAAACCGATTACTTGCCTATCAATATAATTAATAGTGGTAGCGAAAAATAACAAAGCACAAATTACCCAGCGATAATTTCCTTTTTTAGTTTGTTCCATGAAAAGTTATGTTATTAACGCGTTCTTTTAATTTATTCCTAAAAAGGATGCTACATTGTTTACGTACACATAGATAAATATAAAAGTTAGAATATCAAAAGAATTATTAAACTTAAATTTTGATATAATAATTCTTTTGCATAATTATGTAACATGATCGAATGCAGTTAAATAGACTCCGATAAAATTTGCAGACATCGCTAAAAACTTCTCGCATGCGTCTTTATAAATTACTTTATTTCATATGGTTATTCTATGTATTTGTAGGAAGTTCCTGTCATTCTGCTGAAGATTTTTCTACGTCTCCAGCGCTTTCCCCAAAACAATCTTTGAAGAAGATGGAGGTGGAAGAGGGCTTTAAAGTTGAACTTATTGCCGCTGAACCATTAGTGAATTCCCCCACTGCAATGACCTTTGATGAAAAGGGAAGAATATGGATTGTTGAGATGCATAGCTATATGTTAGATACAGTTGGCACAGGTGAAGATCAACCTTCAGGGAAGATTGTGATTTTAGAGGATAAGGACTTAGATGGAATCTTCGAGAATCGTTTGATCTTTATGGATTCCCTTGTCATGCCACGTGCAATATGCTTAATAGAAGATGGAATCCTTATCGCAGAACCACCGTTTCTTTGGTACGTCTCCATTCTAAACGACCGGCCTGGCAAAAAAGTATTGGTAGATGATGAATATGCAATTGGTGGGAATGTAGAACACCAACCTAACGGGTTGCTTCGTGCGCTAGATAATTGGATTTATAATGCCAAATCGGATAAGCGGTATAGGAAGAAAGGAGACGAATGGATTATCGAAAAAACTCATTTCCGAGGACAATGGGGCATCGCCCAGGACAATTATGGCCGTTTATATTATAATCATAATTCAGCAAATGTTTTGGGTGACTATTTCCTTCCTGGATTGGGGGCGACCAATATAAATCAACGGAAGATAGCCGGATTTAACGAGGCCATTGTACCTAACAATCGGGTATATCCAGCAAGACCAACTTCAGGTGTTAATCGGGGATATATGGAAGGAATACTGGACAGCAACCTTAGGCTAGTTAACTTTACTGCAGCAAGCGGCTTAACCATTTATCGAGGCGATTTATTTGATAATGATTATTCATTTAATGCCTTTGTTCCTGAACCTGCTGCCAATCTTATAAAACGAAACATTCTCCGAGAAAATGGTAATTTAGTTGAAGGAAAGCAAGCCTACGAAGAAAAGGAATTTCTTAGAAGCGTAGATGAGCGTTTTCGACCAGTAACTATTACGAATGGACCCGATGGTGCACTTTATGTTGTGGACATGTACAGGGGAATTATCCAGCATAAAACCTATTTAACCGACTATTTAAAAGGCGAAATAAAGTCGAGAGTACTTGATCAACCAAATTCATATGGCCGTATTTATAGAATATCCCCTAAAAAGAGCAAAAGGGAATTGCTTTCTTTTCCTACAAGTATCGAAGGATTAGTAAAGCTTTTAGCGCACCCTAATGGATGGATTAGGGACAAGTCGCAACAAATCTTGATCGATAAACGGATGACCGGTGCCATCCCCAGACTTCAAGCTCTTTTAAAAGATAGCGACAACTCATTAGCGCAAATTCATTCTCTTTGGACTTTAGAAGGTCTGGGAGCCTTAAGGTCCGAAGATGTAGTTACCTTATTCAACCAAACGGATTGGCATGTCCAAATGCAAGCTTTCGGTGTAATTGCATCAATAATCAATGAGGAAAACTATTCCGTTTTCATTCCTCATTTCGAACAACTGATTAGCCAGAAGAATGCATCCTCAGCTCCTTACATTGCTTTTATATCCAAGAGAATAGAAGCTTTTAGTGAATCCGCCGCAACGAATTTATTGGATAAATTAATTGAGTCCTTCCCTAAAGACGAGCTTGTTGCTGATGCAATTATCACTAATCTAGAAAATAAAGAAGAAGAATTTTTAAAACGAATTAGCGCAAAAGACGCAATTACCGACGCGGTAATAAAATCAAAGCTACAGAAGACCCTTTCCGATATTGCTAAAGCAAAGGACGATATAAATACGAAGGCAGCTATTGAAAAATTCCCTCAGGGTGCCTTGATTTACAATTCAACATGCTCAACTTGTCACGGTAAGGACGGCTATGGCTTAGAAGGTCTGGCGCCCCAGTTAAATAAGTCTGATTGGGTAGTCGGTGAAGAGGATAAAGTAATTGCGACAGTACTTTTTGGATTGACCGGACCAATAATAGTCAATGGAACTACTCCAAAGGTATCAGGCGACATGCCTCCAATAGGGCAAAATCCTGAGTTTTCAAACCAAGACATCGCTCAAATTATCAGTTTTATTCGAAGCGCCTGGAGTAACAATGCTTCTAATGTAACTGAAGAAGACATAATAAAAGTCCGTAATAAATTTAAAAATAGAGACAAGGCATTTACGATGAGTGAAATAGATTCTTATTGGAAACGCCCGTAAAGAAAAAACATTAACTTAGTAATTGATTAATGCGGAAATAAAATCTTTTGTATGAAAAATATGTGTATTATCTTATCTATGCTTGCCGCTACCGGATGTACTAATCCTGGTGATTCGATTCCAAATTTTGACGACAAAGTAAAACTCATTACGCTTGATCCCGGTCATTTCCATTCGGCATTGGTCCAAAAATCAATGTATCCTGATGTGGATTCAACCGTATATGTCTATGCGCCAGAAGGAGAAGAACTAAACAACCACCTAAGCTTAATTGAAAAATACAATGCTGACTCTGAAAATCCTACTTCGTGGAACGAAGTGATTTACACTGGGCCCGATTTTTTTGAAAAAATGCTCAAAGATAAAGCTGGTAACGTAGTGATGCTAGCGAGCAATAACTTAAAAAAGACAGATTATATTAGCAATTCTATTAATCATGGATTTAACGTTCTTGCCGACAAGCCCATGGCTATTGATGGACAAAGCTTTGAAGTTCTAAAAGAGAGTTTTAAAACGGCTCATGATAAAAATCTGTTTCTTTATGACGTCATGACGGAACGTTATGAAATAACTAATAGGTTGCAAAGAGAGTTTTCTTTGATTCCTGAAGTATTCGGAACGTTAGAAATAGGAAGCGCCGAAAACCCAGCTGTAACTAAAGAAAGTACACATCATTTCTATAAACAAGTATCAGGAAATACGCTCATCCGTCCTTCTTGGTTTTTCGATACCCGCCAACAGGGTGAAGGAATTGTAGATGTCACGACTCACCTAGTAGATCTGATTCAATGGGGAATCTCACCTGAAAAGGTGATTGACTATGAAAAAGACATCGAAATGCAATCCGCAAAAAGATGGTCTACCGACTTATCCTTAGGGCAGTTCAAGTCTATTACGAAAGTAAATGCATTTCCCGATTTCTTAAATAAGGATGTCGTAAACGATAGTCTAAAAGTCTATGCCAATGGTGAATTCAATTACAAATTAAAGGGAGTACATGTTAAAGTAGCTGTAAAATGGGCTTATGAAGCACCGAAAGGAACTGCGGATACCCATTATTCAATCATGCGGGGAACCAAATCCAACCTTGTGATTCGACAAGAAGCAGAGCAGCAGTTTAAGCCCGAACTTTATATTGAGCCAATCGAAGGAAAAACTGCCGCCTATAAAGAAGTATTATTTACTAAATTGAAACAAATACAACAAAGCTACCCTGGAGTTGAATTAATAGAAGAAAATAAGGGCTGGAAAGTATCCATTCCTGCGAAATACAAGGAAGGGCATGAAGCGCACTTCGCCAGAGTAACGGAGAAATTTCTTGACTACATGAAAAAAGGAAAGATGCCTGAATGGGAAGTTCCTAATATGATTGCGAAATACTATACTACTACTGCAGCATTGGAGTTGGCTAAAAAGCCGTGAAGAAATAGGTGATGGGTATGAGCTAATAGGTGTTAGGTTTTGGGGTTATGATGGCTATAGGCTTGCGAACTCACTGACATCTTGAAAGTGACTTCGCAAGTCTAATACCTATTACCTGAAGGCTAATTCCTGTTGTAAGCAATCACAGTTTGTTTTTGTACTCCCAAACCATCTGCTCCGAGTTCCATTACATCTCCTGGTTTCAAAAAGAATGGTGGATTCATTCCTAAGCCAACTCCGGCTGGTGTTCCTGTAGAAATGACATCTCCGGGCAATAAAGTCATGAAGCGGCTAACATAGGAAACCAATTGAGGAATGCTAAAAATCAGATTCTTTGTATTCCCATTTTGAACGATTTTCCCATTTAATTTAAGCCAGATATTGATTTCGTTTACTTCTTTTAATTCTTCTTTTGTGACTAAAAAAGGGCCAAGAGGAGCAAACGTATCACAACCTTTCCCTTTATCCCAGGTTCCTCCACGTTCTAATTGGAATTCCCTTTCTGAAACGTCGTTATGTAAAAGATAACCTGCGATGTACTGATCGGCGTCTTCTTCCTTTACATAGCTTGCTTTTTTTCCGATAACGATACAGAACTCCACCTCCCAATCGGCTTTAACAGAACCTTTTGGAATCATTACTTCATCATTAGGACCTACAATTGCGGAAGTAGATTTCATAAATATAATGGGTTCTTCTGGGATTTTTGCCCCTGTTTCTTCGGCATGATCTTTATAATTTAAGCCAATGCATACAATTTTGGAGGGTCTTGCTATCGGACTACCCAAACGAACATTTTCATCAACTTTGGGCAATGAAGATAGGTTCTTCTTTACAAATTCATCCAAACGCTTTAATCCGTCATTTTCAAAAAAAACCTCATTATACTCTTCTCCAAAAGCAGAAGTATCGTAAAATAAATCCTCTATTTGGACTCCTGTTTTTTCTTTCCCGGCCTCGCCGAATCTTATTAGTCTCATCTCTGTTAATTTTATATATTTGAATACCTCGACAGTCTTTCTTCTATTATCCTTTTCGAATTAATTGTTGAGTTTAACAAACCCTCCATCTATTGGATAATCATTCCCCGTAACAAATCCCGCTTCATCTGAAACAAGATACAGCACCAATGCGGCTACCTCTTCTGGTTTTCCCATCCTTCCAATGGGTTGAGTTTTTGATAGCTTCTTAAACATCTCTTCTTCTCTGCCTTCGTAGTTCTTGGAGATATATCCATCGACAAATGGCGTGTGTACTCGTGCAGGAGAAACGCTGTTACATCTTATGTTATCATGAAGGTAATCTTTAGCCACTGAAAGGGTCATCGCTGCAACTGCTCCTTTGCTCATGGAATAAGCAAAACGATCCGGAATCCCTACCAGCGATGCGATAGAAGCCAAATTAACGATAGATCCTCCACCCTGTTTTTTCATCAAGGGGATGCATGCAAATAGAAGGTTATACGGGCCCTTTATATTCACCTGATAAACACGCTCAAAATCATCTTCGGAAGTGTTATCTGCGCGACCGATATGGGCTACTCCAGCATTATTGATCAGAATGTCGACCCTGTCTATTTTATTAACAGCATCAACTACTTCCTTTTGAATGCTGATATCACATTCTATAGCTTCGGCCTCTCCACTTATCTGCCTTATTTCTTCAACCAGTGATTGCGCTTTTGTAACATTTGAATCTACTATGTATACTTTCGCTCCTTGTTTCGCAAATAATACGCTAATTGCTTCGCCAATGCCGCTGGCACCTCCTGTAACAATGGCAACTTTATTTTTTAAATTAAACATCATTGTTGTTTTGGGGTTTAATCAACTATAGTGATAGGCCGCGCTTCCAAGGGATAAAGTCATCTTGCCCTAATTTTACGGCTTTGGGTTCAATCTCGCCTGAGGCAACATTGATAATAAATTCAAGAATTCGCTCTCCAGCCTCTTTTATGGTTTCTGTTCCTTCGATAATGGTTCCGCAATTGATATCAATAATACCATTCATTCTTTCGAAGACTTTTGTATTGGATGAAAGCTTTATTACTGGTGCAATTGGATTTCCAGTAGGAGTGCCTAAACCAGTTGTGAATAAAACCACGTTGGCTCCTGCTCCAACTTCGGCAGTGGTACTTTCCACGTCGTTACCGGGGGTACAAAGTAGACTCAAGCCTGCCCGTGTACATACGCCAGGATAATCAACAACGTCCACTATAGGCGAAGTACCTCCTTTCTTAGCGGCTCCGGCAGATTTCATGGCATCAGTGATCAAGCCGTCACGAATATTTCCCGGGGAAGGGTTCATATCGAAACCTGAGCCGTCTTGTTCAGCTTTATCGTTATAAGCTCTCATTAATGTCATAAAACGCAAAGCGATTTCTTCATCCACACATCTGTCGCTCAGCTCTTGTTCGACACCGCATAATTCCGGAAATTCAGAGAGGATTACTTTACCACCAAGTGCTACTATGAGATCTGATACATAACCAATTGCCGGGTTGGCAGAAATTCCGGAAAAACCGTCTGACCCCCCGCATTCCATGCCAACGGATAATTGCGATAAAGGTGCTTCTTCTCGCTTCAATTCGTTTGCCTCTATTAGGCCAGTAAAGGTATATTTCAAAGCTTCTTGAAGAAGCTTTTTTTCTGAGCCTATTTTCTGTTGTTCAAAAATATAGAGAGGTTTATCAAAAGCAGGGTCTCTTTCAAGAATTGCTTCTTTTAAAATAGAGGTTTGAGCGTTTTGGCAACCTAAACTTAAGATAGTAGCCCCAGCCACGTTGGGATGGGTAATATAACCCGCTAACAATCCACATAAAGCATCGGAATCCTGTCGAGTTCCACCACAGCCCATTTCATGATTTAGAAATTTAATCCCGTCAATATTAGGAAACAATTTTTTAGACTTCTTAGTCTCTTCGCTTTGTTCTATATCTAGGGAAATGATTTCTTCAATCGATCTCCCTGCTTGATAAAGTTCAATTAGTTGCTCAACTTCTGGCTCGTAGCTCTTGCCTTTCTTCATTCCTAGCTTAGATTCAAAAGCCTCTTTCATTACCAATACATTTTGATTTTCACAAAATACCATTGGAATAACCAGCCAATGATTGGCAGTTCCGACACTTCCATTGCTGCGATGGAAGCCTTTAAACGTTCTGCCCTTAAAACGTTCGAGATCCGGTTCGTGCCAATCTAGCTTCCGCTTCCCTAGCGCAAAATCTTGAGCAGCATGATGGATATTTTCGGTATTAAGCAAGTCTCCCTGCCGCAGCGACGTCTTACTTTTTCCCACTAAAACTCCGTACATATGTATATGAGCTCCTTTTTCAAAAGGGCTAAAAGTGAACTTATGTTTGGCTTTCACTCGAAAAGGCAAAGAAAATCTCTCCCCATTAAAGTGAATTTCTTCGCCTTTTGGAAGATCCTGTAAAGCGACCAATACATTATCGGCAGGGTGAATTTGAAGAAACTTTGTGTTACTATCCATACTGTTTTTTATTTAAACGGCTACTCCATCGCATCGCCGACACAAAGAAAACCTGTCTTATTATTGGCATGCGCCATTTTATCTTTGCCTCCGCTACCAAAAAGATGGTATTTATTAAGCTGGTCACCATATACAAAATATCCTCCTTGAGTTGCATATTCTAATTCCTCTACCGTCGGTAAACGTTTACCTATCCATTTAGCATAAGTTACCGCATCTTCATATGAAATTTGGACCACAGGATCCTTCTCTTTTCCCTTTATCGTACTGGATGATCCGGTTGGATGTCTCCAATTCGCACCGGCCACAAATATCTCTTCCTCTTTATGATTAACTTTTTCTATGCCTGTGCGTGGTCTAAAAACGAATGATCCTGGAACAAGCATATCCAAGGGTACCGCTGGAAAGTCGATTGGATCTAATGCACGTTCAGCGTTGGTTTGATAACCGGTAGCTTCAACAAAAAGAGCGAATTCAGCATTTGTAACTTCGTGTTCATCCAACCAAAATCCTTCTACTTTTATCTCATGAAAAGGCTGAGCATTCAAGAATTTATCGGGCACACTTCTAATAGTGCCTGTTGGTATCCTAACCATGTTGCTTTTGTCAAAATTAACAGCTGGTTTTTCTGTTTCATCAGTTATAGATGATCCAGTAATTGACCCTCTGTCAAAAGAAGTAATCAAGGTATCTTCAAGCACGTTATTTCTGGAAGTGGGGGCTTGATTACAAGCGCTAATAATTAAGGCAAAACCAATAATAGTGAAAGCAAAAAAGTTACTGTCTGATTTCATTATAATCATTAAATTGACTTCCTTCCATATATTGATTTAGAGTACAACTGTCTTTCCCGGTTTCGCGATAGGATAGTTCCCATACTCATCTGGAAGTACCTTTGGCAAAGCGTCCCAAGCAACGGTTTCAGGCATCAGGCTATTATTTGCATTTAAAGCTTCCTCCCAATTCAATACTTTCCCAGAATAGGTGGCATAGCGACCCAATATGGAAGTGAATGTGCTTTTTGCGCCTCGTTCAGCATCATTAAACTCATGCCTGTTATTCGCTATTGCATCAAATAAAAGGTCGTGTTCCGTCTGGTAAGGATTTCTGTTATTTCTTGTGTCATGGTTATAGAGCTCATTACCGTTGGCATCCCACAGCACGCCTCGGTTTGACGCTGAAAGATAGACCTTTCCTTTTGAGCCTTGGAATGATTCGTCCACTCGGTTTGAGGCACCTTCAAAATGACGGCATTGGCTATAGATTACGGATCCATCGGCATAAGTAAATTCTACAGCGTGATTATCGTATATTTCACCATAATCTTTTCCCGTCCGCCATGCTTGGCTTCCAGTACCTTGTGCAGAAACCGGATAGGCATCTAGTACCCAATTGGCGACATCCAGGTTATGGACATGCTGTTCCACAATATGATCTCCACAAAGCCAGTTGAAATAATACCAGTTTCTCATTTGAAACTCCATCTCTGATTGGCCAGTTTGGCGAGGCTTTACCCATACTCCTCCACTATTCCAATACACCTGTCCGGAGTGCACTTTACCTATAGCGCCATCACGTATGCGTTTTATAGCTTCAACATAGTTGTCCTGGTACCTGCGCTGCAGACCGACAACAACGTTTAATTTCTTCTTTTTTGCCTCTTCCGCTATTGCTAATACTTTTCGTATTCCGGGGGAGTCAACCGCTACAGGTTTTTCCATAAACACATGCTTGTTCTGTTTGATAGCTTCCTCGAAATGAGTGGGTCTAAAACCTGGAGGTGTCACTAAAAGCACCACGTCTGCCAACGGGATGGCCTTTAGGTAACCGTCAAAACCCACAAACTGACGTTCTTTAGGAACGTCCACCTTTTCTTTAAACTTATCGGACAAAACCTTAAAACTGTTATCAAGACGATCTTGAAAGGTATCGGCCATAGCTACCAACTTTAGATTATGATTGGTACTTAATGCTTGAAACGCGGCGCCTGTTCCTCTATCTCCACACCCTATTAAAGCTATTTTTATGGTATCACTTCCTGAGGCGTAGGCGCCTGTTAAAGGTGATGTGCTTAAAACTGTTGCACCAGCAATAAGTGCAGTAGATTTTAAGAAGTCTCGTCTTGCTTGTATTTTATCTGTCATGTTTATAAATTATAGATACGATGGTTGGTTTAAATTCAGGAATGGGGTTAATAATCAGGGATAGGAGCTTTATCATAATAAGCCATAATCTCTTCTTTAGAAGGTACTATTGTTGGTCTAACTATTCTTATCCCTATAAACGAAGCTTCGGGCATCCACCAATTGCTTTTAGGAATTTGAGGATCGATTGCTTTCCACTGAGGATCTGAGGCTAAACGGGAAGCGGAGCGCAAATCAAATGCTTTATCAAGATAAGACCCTCCACGTATTACCTGAGAATATAATGCATTTGGAGCTATAAAGGGGTTTTTAGAAACTTTTCCTTCAAAGCTTTCGTAATTCGGCACATATTGATCGTAGGTCCATTCTGCTGCGTTTCCATAAATATCATATAATCCCCACGGATTGGGCTTTTTATTACCCACTGGATGGGTGATTTTTTTACTATTCGAATCAAACCAGGCGTATTGATCTAAGTCGTCAACCTCATTTCCGAAGAAATAATCCGTTTCAGTTCCAGCACGAGCCGCATACTCCCATTCTGCTTCTGTCGGCAAGCGATAAAAAATACCCGTACGAACGTATAACCATTTACAAAATTGAATGGCATTATAATGAGTCATGGCTAATGCCGGATGTCCTTCTTTTCCCATACCGAAGGTCATATCTAAGTATGGCTTAGTAGGTCGAGTAACTGCATCTACCTCACTAGGGATTGGGTCAATGCTTTTGATTTCTTCGTAATCCTTATATAAAAATGGTTCAAATAGATCCCATGTTATTTCGAAAGTGCTCATCCAAAAAGGATCAAGCTCTACAATATGGATGGGTAATTCGTCTGCATTCCCGTGCGCACTTCCCATCGAAAACTTTCCTCCCGGAATTGCTTCCATGGTAAAAGACAAATCCGTACCATTTATTTTTTGCTCGTATGCGCTATGTTTTTTTTGTGCAAAAGCACAGGTGAATAAAATCGAAAAAAAAAGTGAAAAAAAAACGCTTTTATACATTATGTCGTTCTAATTGAGAAATTTGCAAAATTAAACTGCAATTTAACGCCAATATTTGAATATAAAAAATCTACTTTGGTTAAAATCTGCATTAAAAGTACAGAATCTAAAAGCTCGATATCTTCATCCGAATAAATTACTTTTAAATTGGGGCTGAATCTAATCTATTGAATAAGCATGATAGCATTAACAAACCGATGTAATGTTTAATTCAGTTCAAGAGTTGGACTAATTTGCACACCGGTCTCTTAATTTATTATTTAGCTAGTAATTAAATTAAACCCTTCTCTCGTCCAAGCATTAAAAATTATTATTATATTCAAATTTTTATTTGATGATTTAAATAGCTGCGCTAGATCTTTAGACTAAACAATGGATAATAAAATTTCAACTGTTGAACTTGCTTAAGAAACGATTAAGGAGTAGGAAAAATGAAATTAACGATTCTAGCTTGTATTTTTAAATAAAAAATTATGAAAACCACTGAATAAAATCATTCTCAGATGAAAATAGTAGTATTAGATGGATACACATTGAATCCTGGCGACCTGAGCTGGGATAGTCTAAGGCAATTAGGCGAGTTGACGGTATACGATAGAACTCCTGCCGATAAGGTAGTCGAGCGTGCCAAGGGAGCAGAAATAGTCATTACCAACAAAACTCCTATTAAAGAAAATGAAATTAACCAACTTTCATCTTTAAAATATATAGGTGTAATTGCTACTGGGTATAATATTGTTGATATCGACTTTGCAAAGGAAAAGGGTATCTTGGTGACGAATGTTCCAGGTTATAGTACGGCCTCCGTTGTGCAATTGACCTTTGCTTTAATCCTTGAACTATGCCTTCATGTTCAGCGGCATAGCGATTCCGTAATGGATGGAAAATGGGCACGTTCCTTAGACTTTTCTTTTTCGGACTACCCTTTGGTTGAGCTTTCTGGTAAAACGTTGGGTATTATTGGCTTTGGAGAGATTGGTCGTGCGGTGGCCGATGTCGCTTCAGCTTTTGGAATGAACATTATTGCAAACAGTCGCACGCAGACTGATCAGTCGAGCCGCAAAAACTTCAAATGGGCAAGTATTCCGGAGCTTCTAGAGAGTTCCGATGTAATAAGTATCCATTGTCCTTTAACTGCCGACACTCAAGGATTGATAAACGCAAAGAATTTAAATCTGATGAAGAATTCGGCATTTCTTATAAACACGGCTCGCGGTCCTATCATTGTAGATCAGGATCTAGCAGACGCTTTAAACAAGGGCACCATCGCCGGTGCGGGGATTGACGTACTATCGATTGAGCCTCCCACAAAAGACAACCCGCTATTCGGTGCCAAAAACTGTATTATTACTCCCCATATTGCTTGGGCAACGTTTGAAGCCCGCAGTCGCTTAATGAAGATAGCAGCCAATAATTTAGACTCTTTTATTAAGGGTGAACCTACAAACATTGTAAACCCTTAGCCCAAATTATGCAAATCCTTATTGCTCCAAATGCTTTTAAAGACAGTCTTGATGCTAGTGACGCTGCCGAGGCAATCCGCAAGGGATTTATGCAAAGCAAACTTGCCTGCACTTGCGAATGCTTCCCTATTGGAGATGGAGGAGACGGCACTGCAGATTTATTGATCACGAAAAGTGGTGGTACATTTGTAAGTACCGCCGTACGTGATGCCTTAGGAAAAAAAATAACCGCTTCTTTTGGCCTAATAGACAATGGAAAAACAGCTGTCATCGAGATGGCGAACGCCTCGGGTATCCGCATTCTTCAAACAGAAGAACTAAAACCTTTGTCTGCCACTTCTTATGGAACCGGAGAGCAGATAAAATTAGCACTCGACAGAGGGATAGAAAAGATTATAATTGGAATGGGTGGCTCGGCGACGGTAGATGGTGGCGTTGGAATATTAAAAGCTCTGGGAGTTCGTTTCTTAGATGCCGAAGGAGATGAATTGCTTATACTTCCCGAAGACCTCGTTAGTTTAGCCTCTATAGATCTTTCTAACCTGGATAAAAGGCTCTTAAACTGTGAAATAGTTGTTTTATGCGATGTCGATAATTTTCTACTAGGTACACAAGGCGCGGCGAATGTATTTGGACCCCAAAAGGGTGCATCAGCAGATGATATAGAGAAGTTAAACCTGTCATTATCCAGATATGCCAAAATTGTAATGCAAACAACAGGGAAGGACATCTCACAACTAAAGCACGGGGGTACTGCTGGAGGAGCTGCGGCAGGTTTATATGCAATCTTGAATGCTGAGCTTGTCAATGGCATTGATTATTTTCTTAATATCACCAACTTTAACTCTTCTTTAGAAAAGGCGGATCTACTTATTACCGGTGAAGGCAGTATTGATGAACAAACTCTTCAAGGAAAAGGCCCATTTGGAGTCGCCTCCCTAGCGAAACTACAATCGATACCCGTAATAGCCTTGGCAGGAAAAGTACCTTTAACAAGTTGCACTGAGCTTCAAGAATATTTTAACGCGGTAATTCCGATAAGCAATACCCCTATGGGATTAAGTCAAGCTTTAGACCTCACAGACAAGAACCTAAAAAGAACTGCAGAGACTGTTGGTAATATGCTATCCTTGAAATTAAAACCTAAAGAGCGCTAAAGTCTTGGATAAAATAACAAATAAGCCTTAATGCCTAAAGGTGACTCGCTCAAGGTATAATAGCCTGAACCATTTAAAGCGAAACTTATAGCCTCTCCTTGAGCTTCTGGCTTATAAGGCAACTGGATAGCTGGTTTTTTCAGCAAATCGGGAATAGCCTCTTTATTTTTACGCTTCCAATAATAAACAGTCGTTAAATTTTTAACAAGCACTTCCTTACCATCATTGGCTATCGCCGCACCTGTTATGAAGGTAAATGGCAAGATGGCTGATTTCTTCAATTGTAAGGTATCTTTTAGGTTAACGAAATGATCCACTTGTATGGGAAGACTGGTTTCATATAACCCTACTTCAAGCTCTCGCTTAGAGATAATGTACAACTTCTGATCAATCCCATCGTAAAAGAATGCTTCCGCATCTCGAGGGCCATCTTCATAGCTTAGGTGAAATGTAGTGATGTCTTTTGCAAGAATCGTATCGGTGTAAAATGAACCTTTTCTGTATATGGGTTCTTTAATAAGATGAATACTAATAAAAGGCCTTTTTCCGCTATTATCACCGATGTCTCCTATGAGCAAATAACTTTGATCCGTCTGTAAGGATGCTATTTCTTCCCAATCTTGCGCTTTAATTCCTTCTAAATAATAAACTGCTTTATTTTGGGCTGAATCATCTAAGAGAAAAATTCGAGCTTCATCTCCACTATCGTTGTGTGACCACAACCAATCTGGATTATTTATGGATGCTATCAGTCCTGAAGCTTCCTTCAACTCTCTATTTTGAATAACTCCTTTTTGTTTTCCTTCGTCAAAAACCGGCATCTTATAAATCGATGCAGAAAATGTGGATATAGATAAAATTATTAATACTAAAATACAGACCCCTCTATTCATTTGAGCAAGTTAGCGAATTTTACAAATATTTGTTTATTCTTTACAGTCAAAATAAAGAACAAATTGTTATATTCAACCTCTAAACCAATTTTATTTTCTATTTTCTCCATTAATAATGACCCAAAAAAGCGTAAACATTTCTCGCAAAAAGCCTACATACCCAGTTAGCTTTTCTTTACAAAAATACTTGAGGGCTTATCAGCGAGAGGCAAAATTACCAATCGCTTATAATGATTTATTGAATTTCTCAGAAGCTGTCCCCGTGCTAGATAAGCTAGGAAATGATACCTTGTGGGAGACGCCATTATATTCTTCTAATGACGTTGATAAAATTCATAACGGCTTAAAAATTGCATATGCTATGTTAAAAGCCTCAGGGAATATTCGGGTTATTGAACATAAGTACATTAATCGAATTGATTATTGCACATTTGGCAACACGCACCCCTTTAGGGTTAGAATTGTAAATCGCTTAAACGATGTATACGATTATATTTATATTAAACAAGCCGATGCTTCACGCATTTACGGTCTAGAATTAGAAGAAATTTTATCACCAAATCAAGTAAATTACTTAGTCGACGGGTGCACCCTCGTAGAAGAACATATTGCTGGAATTCCTGGTGACTTGTTCTCGAAAACTCCTTTGGTACAAACAGACTACAACCCAAAACGGATTGCCAAGGAGTTTGTAAAATTTAATGAACGTTGTTTGATTACATTATTAGGAGATATGCGTGCTTATAATTTTGTTATGCAAATAACGCCCGATTTCGATGACTATCAGTTTAGAATCAGAGCGATTGATTTTGACCAACAATTTTATGAAGGAAATATCAAGGTATATTTACCACAGTTCTTCAAAGAAAACTACCCTTATGTAAAATTGACTATGGATCATCTTACTGAAAAGTCTGTTTTGCAGTATCAACAGGAAGAACGTTCATCCATTGTACATCGGGTTAGAAGTGAGCGCCATCGAATTGCGGCTTTGCGGGATGCTTCAGCCAATGATGCAATTTCCACTGTAGAAAAAATAGAGCAATTAAAAGATGGATTGGCAAATCATTTTAAAGATGAGAATTATTATAAATGCAAAAGCATGACAGACCTGATTGAACTTAACGTAAAAAATATAATTCGCCAGATCTATTTGTAATTTCATCAGCAGTATGGTATCAGCAATTAGCCCTAAGTATTTAGCAACAAAGAATTGTTAAACAAATGTTAAATACAGGCTTTTTTTCTTTACTTTGTCAATTACACAATATATTGCACCTTAAAATATAATTGTGAACTATCTTTAATTCAACTATCTTTGCAAAATGTTTAAAAATAAGCGTATCATACGAGTTGCTGTATTTATGCTGCTTGCGGTAATGGGAATAACTGGCTGCAAAAGCAAGTTTGAGAAACTAAGAGCAAGTAATGATACTGCAAGAAAATATCAAGAAGGGATAAAACTGTACAATAATAAAAAGTACAGTAAGGCTTTAGTTTTATTTGATGACTTGGTACAAAGGTTTCGCGGTCGCGCGGAAGCTGAAGATCTTTATTATTATAACGCTTATACGAATTATAGATTGAAGGATTATTTGACTGCTCGCCATCAGTTTATGTCCTTTGTAAACACCTACCCTAACAGCCCAAAAGCTGAAGAATGCAGATTTATGGCCGCCTATTGCTATTATTTAGAAGCACCCGTCTATAGTTTGGATCAATCTAATACACAAAAAGCGATTGAATCTCTTCAGCTTTTTATAAACTTATACCCTGAAAGCGAACGTTCTGAGGAGGCGGCAGCTTTAATTGATGAGCTGCGAGACAGATTAGAAAGGAAATCGTATGAAAATGCCAAACTGTATTTAGATATTGGTGATTATCAATCAGCAGTAATTGCTTTTGAAAATTCCTTAAGAGATTACCCAGACACAAAGTTTGCCGAGGAGATGGAATTTTCTATTGTTGAAGCACAATACTTGTATGCTCTTAACAGTTCAGAATATAGACAAGAGGAACGTTATTCCGAAGCCATTGCATTTGCGAACGATTTCCTAAAGAATAATCCTGACAGTAAATATGTTAAGGAAGCAATAAAATTTAAAGATAATTCTATAAAAAACACCGCCGAAACCAAAAAAATATTGGCAGAGTGGGCTGAACTACAAAAGGAAGCCCTCGAGAAAATGAAAAGAAACCAACAAGATACTAGTCACACTCCGCAAGGATAAAAATAATATGATGAGCAATACACCTATAATAAAAGCACCAGTACCTACTTCTACAATTACGCGTGATCTTCGCGATTTGGATAAAAACACAGACAATATTTACGAGTCTATTGTTATTATAAGCAAACGTGCTAACCAAATTTCAGTGGATATCAAAGAAGAACTACATGGTAAATTAGCAGAGTTTGCTACGGCAAATGATAATTTAGAAGAAATTTTCGAGAACCGCGAGCAAATAGAAATTTCGAAGCACTATGAACGTCAACCAAAACCGGCTATGATTGCCATTGATGAATTCATAAATGATAAAATATTTTACAGAAACCCTGAAAAAGAGCAAGAAAACGAATAAATGCTTCAGGGGAAAAATATATTACTAGGAATTTGTGGCAGTATTGCTGCTTATAAAACTGCTTCCTTAATACGCTTGTTGATAAAGGAAAAAGCGAATGTACAAGTAATAATGACCCCTAATGCAAAAGATTTTATTACGCCACTTACTCTTTCAACACTATCTGGCCGGCCTGTATTAAGTCGATATTTTGATAGTGAAAGTGGAGCTTGGAGCGAGCATGTCAAGCTTGCTCTTTGGGCAGACTTTATGATCATTGCCCCTGCTAGTGCAAACACTATAGCGAAATTTGCCAATGGATTTTGTGATAACTTGCTCGCAGCTGTTTACCTTTCAGCCAAGTGTCCAATCTATTTAGCACCTGCCATGGACTTGGACATGTGGGCACACAAAAGCACGCAAGACAATATTAATCGACTTAAATCTTTCGGCAATAAAATAATCCCTCCAGGAATTGGGGAGCTAGCCAGTGGGCTTTTTGGTGAAGGTAGAATGGCTGAACCTGAGGATATCCGCACTTTTTTGCAAATGGAATTTATTGACCAGGAATTCTTTACTAATCGTCCTCTTCGGGGTAAAAAGGCTTTAGTAACGGCTGGTCCTACCTTTGAGGCTATTGACCCAGTTAGGTTTATTGGAAACCATTCATCTGGGAAAATGGGTTATGCATTGGCAAATAGCTTACAAGAACTTGGTGCCGAGGTCACTTTAATTAGTGGTCCCTCTTCATTAAAACCACCAGAACTTGTAAAGTTTATTTCTGTGGTTTCAGCGGAAGAGATGCTTCAGGAATGTTTGCAAGAGTTTCCTAACTCGGACATTATGGTAATGAGTGCAGCAGTGGCAGATTATAAACCAAAGAATATAGCGAAAGAAAAAATAAAAAAGCAGGGTACTAATCTAACAATCGAACTGGAAAAAACTATCGATATTCTTTCTTCCTTAGGCTCTCAAAAATCTAACGATCAGCTACTTATCGGATTTGCGTTAGAAACAAATAACGAAATAGAGAATGCTAAGGACAAACTTATTAGAAAAAATCTAGATTTTATTGTCTTAAACTCCCTTCAGGATGAAGGCGCTGGTTTTGCGGGAGATCAAAATAAAATTACTATTCTAACTCAAAAAGGCGAACAAATACCTTTTGCATTGAAGTCTAAAGCCGATGTATCAATGGACATCTGCAAAGAAATTATTAAATTGATCAAATAGAGTCTTCCTTTTGATCTGCAGCAAATCGTTCGATTTCAAAAAGCTTTTATTTATTAAAAAAAACAAGTAGTTTAGGGTTATAAATGACAAAGAAAATTCTATTATTTAGTATCTTTTTCTGCTCTTTTATATACGCAAGTGGGCAGGATTTGAATGCACAAGTTCAAGTTTTGTCGCCCAAAGTTCAAAACACTAACAAGCGAACCATAGAAACTTTGCAAGGGGCTATCCGGGACTTCCTGAATAATAGAGAATGGACAAACTACAATGTTAAAATTCAAGAAAGAATCGATTGTTTCTTTGTTATAAACATAGTGGAATGGGACGGTTCCTCAAATTTTAAAGCGGAAGCACAAGTTAGATCTATCAGGCCGGTTTATAATACGTCATATAACAGTCCAATCCTTGCAATATCCGATCCTTCATTTAACTTTCACTATACTGAAGGTGAACCTTTGGACTTCACTGATCAACAATTCAGTTCCAATTTAAGCTCCCTACTCGCTTTCTATGCCTATCTGATTATTGGATTAGATGCTGACTCTTTCCTACCCACAGGGGGAAATGAGTTTTTCCAAAAAGCCAATCAGGTAGTAATTAATGCACAAAACAGCAATTATCCAGGATGGGGATCAATAGAAAGAAATGACAACCGATATTGGTTGAGCAATAACATGTTGGATAAGAATTTTCTTCCCATGCGTGAATTTTCTTATCATTACCATTCAGTTTTAGATAATATGGCTGATAATATAGCAGCGGTCAATACAGCAAGCAGTATTCTTCCTTCTCTCTCGAATGTTGATCGGTTTGCTATGGGAACCATTTATAAGCAGGTATTTTTCACGGCAAAATCTGACGAGCTTGCCCAATTAGTTAGATTAATGAATGTACCAAATCGATTAAAGTCAATTTCCATTTTAAAAGAGTTGGATCCTTCAAATGCTGATAAGTATGAAATTTTACGTAGAATAAATTAGCTGATAACAATGTTGAACCGCCTTTCCATAAAAAATTACGCTTTGATCAATGAGATTGATATTTCATTTCCAAAGGGATTGACTATTATTACTGGTGAAACAGGGGCTGGAAAATCGATCATCTTAGGGGCATTATCCTTGATTTTAGGACAACGATCAGAAAGCAAATATTTTTTTAATCAGGAGAAGAAATGCATCATTGAAGGGTATTTTGATATTGAAAACTATGCCCTTCATGATTTCTTTAAAGAAAATGACATTGATTACGAAAACCCAACTATTTTACGAAGAGAGATCCTCAATGAGGGTAAATCCCGCTCATTTATCAACGACACTCCGGTAACCTTGTCAGTGCTAAAGGCATTAGGTGAGCGCTTGATTGCTATTCACTCCCAGCATGCTGTTTTAGAAATCAATAAGGAATCTTTTCAAATTCTTACGTTAGATAGCATAGCTGAGAACGCCAAATTATTGACAGATTTTCAAAGCAGTTATAAAAATCTAAAGGAATTTTCAAATTCCTTGGAAATACTTGAATCTAAAGCGGCTAAAATAAAAACAGAGGCAGATTATCATCAGTTTCTTTATGACGAGCTAGAGGCAGCTCAGCTAGACGCTAGCGAACAAGATTCGTTGGAAGAAGAACTCAATAAACTCACTCACTCCGAAGAGATAAAGCGAAACCTGCAGGCCTTCAATTACATATTATTCGAACAAGATCAAGCCACCTTAACCCTTATCAAAGAGGCTGTTTCAAAACTTGAACAAGTTGAACAGTACTTACCTCAACTAAAGGATCTTCTTACCCGTTTAAGAAGTAGTTATTTAGAAATCAAAGACATCACTGAAGAAGTGGCAATGCTTGAATCCGAAACGTCAATTGATGAAGAGCGCTCCCAAATCATTCAAGACCGACTAAGTCTACTCTTTAAACTACAACAAAAACACCATGTAAATTCAGTTGCCCAATTAATTGAAATAAAAGAGGAATTAAACGAAAAGATTGAAGCAGTATCATTAAATGATGAATTAATAAAGGAATTAGAAAAAAACAGAGAGAAAGCGGAGAAACAAAGCTTTGACTTAGCTGCACAACTTACAGTAAGTCGTCAAGAGGCCATTCCGAAAATAGAAGCAAAAATCTATGAGATCCTGAAAGACGCAGGAATGCCTCAATCTGTTTTTAAAATTGAACTTACCGATTTGGAAGAAAATCAATTACGTAGCACGGGTAAAGATAAAGTTCAATTTAATTTTAGTGCAAACGCTGGTCATGCTCCTCAACCTGTTAATAAAGTTGCTTCGGGTGGAGAATTGTCTAGGTTGATGTTGGCCATAAAATCGATTATCGCAGAAACAAGTTCGCTGCCCACTATTATTTTTGACGAAATCGATACGGGCATCTCGGGAGAAATTGCAATCAAAGTGGGTGAAATCATGGAGTATTTGGGCAAAAACCTACAGGTTATTGCCATCACACATTTGCCACAAATTGCAGCAAAAGGTATGTCACATTTCAAAGTATATAAGACACAGGATACTTCCGGTACGACCACCAATATAGGTCTACTAAGTTCGGAAGAACGCATTCAAGAAATCGCACAAATGCTTGGTGGGGCTAAGCCAAGTGAAACCGCATTCATGCATGCTAAAGAACTTTTAAACTAAAACTTTTTACTCTCTGGTTTTTTTCCAACCTTTGGATATAAAACAAGAATATAGACAGGAATCATACAATTAAATAAAAATTATGGCTTACAATCTTTTAAAAGGAAAAAAGGGAATTATTTTCGGCGCATTAGACGATCGTTCCATCGCCTGGAAAACCGCACTTCGTTGCGTGGAAGAAGGTGCAGAAATCATCCTTACCAATGCTCCAGTTGCTTTGCGCATGGGAACGATTAACGCGCTTTCAAAGCAGTGCAATGACGCTCCGATCGTCCCTGCGGATGTAACCAGTCAAGAGGATTTAGATAATTTATTTGATAAAGCTATTGAGCATTTTGGTGGAGGAGTCGATTTTATTCTACATTCAATCGGCATGAGCATAAATGTTCGTAAAGGAATCCACTATACAGAAAACAACTACGATTTCATGCATAAGGGTTTTGATATTTCATCCATCAGTTTACATCGTATTTTACAAACTGCTATGAAAAAAGATGCCATTAATGAATGGGGATCCGTAGTTGCACTATCTTATATCGCAGCTCAACGTGTTTTCCCAGACTACAACGACATGGCTGACGCTAAATCTTTATTGGAAAGTATTGCTCGGAATTTCGGTTACCAATACGGTGTTAAGAAGAATGTTAGAATCAACACAATAAGTCAATCCCCTACCCGTACTACAGCAGGTTCTGGAGTGAAAGGCTTTGATGGTTTTGTTGATTACGCCGATAAAATGTCCCCATTAGGGAATGCGACGGCAGATGAATGTGCTGATTACACTGTTACTTTGTTCTCTGACCTCACGAAAATGGTTACGATGCAAAACCTATTCCATGATGGAGGATTCTCTTTCACGGGAGTAAGCCAGTTGATCATTGACGAAATGATGGATAAAGAACTGTAGTGATGGGTGGTCAGTGAATAGCTGACAGCTCAAAGCTGATATTAAGAGACTTGCGATTCACTTTCAAGATAAACAGAGAATCGCAAGTCTATCACCTACCTCCTACCTAACGTCTATCTCTACCTTTCCTTCGTGATCAATTGCGAATGAAGGTATTGACGAATCGGATGAATTATATTGAATCCAGAATTGATATTGAGAGCCTTCAATCTCGATGCCTTCAAGATTAACTTCGCTTAGCTCAGGATACTCATTCTTCAATTCGAGTATCGAAGCGGCATATCGTTGATGCTTATTTTTGAAAGCTTGCTCCAAATAATAACAATGCCAAAGAGTGAGCTTTATTTTCTCTGTATTTACATCCAGAAAATCAGCAGCAGACTCCTTATCACTAAACTGGACATAGCCCCATCTTTCAGGATAGTGGAAGTTTACAATCCCTTGGGTAGACCAGGAGATATACTCGGCAGGCAACACTCTTCCTCTCTCGTCTTTTTTGCGACTGTAACTCCCTTTTTCTTTGAGTAGTTGCCATTGCACACGCGATAAGTTCATTCGCCAAATCGTTCCTATATCCGGCATTTTTCTTTGCCCCATTAAAAGAGACTTTAACGGGAATGCCATTTCTATGCTCCAATAACGATCCTGATCCTTTGAGTCATTGATCGTTCCTTCTATATGCACCGCCTTTCTAAGGCCTTTTATGTCCCAGTCACTGATGGGCCGCCCGCTGTTTCTATAGGCTTTTGGCATAATTAAATCCCAGACGGTACCCAGAGCATTGATTTGAAATTCAACATAATTTTGTCCGGTCCCTTCGGTATCAATAAAAATCTCAAGAGCATTATCTTGGTACACTGTTGCATCGTGTTCTTTTAGAGTGGCCCATATATCTGTTTCCGGGAAGAAAGCATAAACATATAGATACTGATCATCCCACAACATCTTAGCTCGAGTGGACAGGATAGAACCGCTTTCCTTTCCTGTTTTAATATCATTAAACTGCTTGGTCCAGGGAACTTTAGACCAAGCAGATTCATTATCCTTCCCATCAATTAAAATTTCTTCTTCGGTTTTAAAGATGGTATATTGCTCTGGGATCGTAAACAGTTCCTTGTCTAATGCTTGAGCATTCACTAACACCGAAGCTACCATTCCGAGAAAAAGGCAGATAGTCTTTATCATCTAGGGTATTCTTTTTTTCTATTTTACTTTCTTAGCAGACTTTGCATTCGCATCTTTTGGGAAAGTAATTTTCCATAAATTACCTCCAGTTCTTCCGGCATATTCGATAACATAAAGGTCATTACCGACCAAGATTGCGTCTGATGCCTCTTTAAAGCCATCGACTACCCTTGTAGTTTTTACAAAATAGTTGTCGGCCGCTTCACTATAGGTCAGTTTTAAATGCAATAAATCTGCCCCTTCGTCCGTAAAGGGTTTCATCAAACTTGATCTGGCACCATTAGAATACCTAATTACAAATCCATCGCCTTGATAGTTTCCACCTAGAGCCTGATCATTATCAAATACAAGACCCAAGGGTGAACTATGTGGAGTGAATGTGCTAGTTGTAACCCCGGTTAGGTCCCCGTCTAATACCTTTCCTGAATGCCCGCGATATTCATTTGCATCAGGTCCTAAGTTTTGCACACCTGCCGTGAATTTAACACCGACCGGTCTTTTTGGAAAGTCGGGGTCGTTATGAAAGTATTTTACAAGCCATGCATGAGCAAATCTATTGATATAGTGATCTACTTCTAAGTTTGGCTGCCAAAGTGGATTTTGCTGAGGATTTTCTGTTCCTCCCATTATCCAAGGAAAACCATAATGATGCCCCTCTCTTACCCAAAACATATCTTCATTATGATCGGCATCCCCTGAATTCACAACGGCAAACAGATTTCCATTCCGATCGAAGCTCATATCAAAAGCATTCCTTATTCCTTCTGCATAAATGTACCCTTTTGCCTTTAGCTTTGCCTCGTCATTTTCCAACAATAGGTTTTCCGAATCAATTGGGAATCGAAATATCTTCGCGGTAAGAGCATTATCCCGCGCATTAGGATAAACTCCTCCGTTGTCCTGTACCTCGCCATGATCGGTTCTTGAGCCTGTAGTGATGTAAATAAATTTCCCATCGGGACTTATCCTGATTGCATTCCATCCGTGATCAAATGTTGTCTTATTTGTACCATATTCAACAGTATTAAACACTTCGGTCATTTGAGGTTTCCCTTTCTTTGAAAAATCATATTTAACCATTCTTCCTTTTGTGCCTTTTCCGTCGTTTACTGATATGTTTCCTGCTAAGAATAACGTATTTCCTGAAAATGCCATTCCCTGGAGTCTGGTAATTGCATGATCTTCGGAAGAAAATATTTTTTCCGCACTAGGATTTTTGCTATTCAAGTTTTTGATGCGGAAGACATTCCCATCAAACGTGTTATACCATAGGTCGCCAGTGGTTGGATTCTGAACGATTCGCACAGCTTGCAAACCTATGTCCATCACGTATTCAACTTTAATATCTTCCTTCAGGGCAGTTGGGTAAACCACTTCCTGTTTAACAACCGATTTTGTTTGTGAGAAGGCTGGAATAAAAAGACATATAGATAACGCAACAACCATCAGGGTTTTCACTAAGCCGATCTGGTGGTCCATTTCGATGCCGTTATTATTGAAATTATTCATTTAATTATTTCTTACTTTTGGTTTTGCCTAATTCTCTGATATAAACTACGAGTTGCCATCTTTGCTCTTCGGATAAAGCTTCTTTGTATGGTGGCATATTTCCTCGTCCATTACTTAATTTCCAGAATAATGCTCCATCCGATTGTTTCTTTACTTTTTCAGCATGGAAGTTTGCAGGCAAAACACCCATTGCACCTCCCGCCGCTCCATCTCCATAGCCTTCATCACCATGGCAGGGCCAGCAATACATACTATAAATCTCTTCTCCTTGAGTAAGGGTAAGTGGCTCTAAAGGAAATGGATTTTTAATTGCATCTGCTGATTTTGGAGCTACCCATGGATCCTGCGTCGTACTCGCTGTAAACGACAATAAGACTAGAGCTCCAAAACCAAAAATTATGCAGAATAATAAAACAGTCTTATGATATTTCATCATTGTTGTATATGTCTATTTATATGCGATGCAGTCTATCTCAACTAATGAATCTCCCGGTACACCTCCATACGTAGCCACAGTAGTACGCACTGGCGGTTTACTTCCAAAGCGACCCTGATAGACTTCATTCATTGCCTTGTAGTCGGCCAAATCAGCAAGGTAAACATTAACTTTTAAGACTTTTTCCATTGAAGAACCAGCTTTTATTAGTTCCTTTTCCACTTCCTTAAGTACATGATCGGTATGAGCTTTGATATCACCATCAAAATGTGCACCTTTTCCAGCAATAAACACTAAGCCATTGTAGGTTGTTGATCCCGAAAAAAGAGGTGCCTTTTGCGCCCCTACGATATTAAAAGCTTCCTTAGTTGAATTGTTTCCTTTCTCTTCAGCCTTAGCGAAAAGTCCCAAACCTGTTACTCCCACCACCGAGGCGAAAAGTTTTTTCAAAACGGATCTACGTTCGATTGTTTTCATGTTTTTACAATTTAAATAATAATAATATTGATTTGTGATAATTTAGTGTTAATTAAACGAAAGTACATTTTTTCCCATATAATGAATTGCTATTCATGTAAAATAGCTATTACCCATCCATGGTTATGCATTAATTTATTATCCTTTTATGGAAGCGTGATTTTCCATATTCTTCCATTATCTCGTGCAGAATATTCAATTATATAAACGTTCTTTCCATCCAATACGGCATCTGTAGGTGCATTAAATTCATCCACCAATCGAGTAGTTTTAACAAAGTAATTATCCGCTGTTGGATCATAGCTCATCTTTAAATGCAATAGGTCTTTCCCTTCTTTTCTCAAAGGACTAGCTACACCTGCGCGACCGCCCCCTGTATGCCTTATTACAAATCCATCTCCTCGGAACTCTTTTGATAATTCATTTTTTGTGTCAAAAAAGAGAGCTAGTGGAGAGCTGTGTGCATTAAAAGTACTAACTGGGACTCCTGTAATATCACCGTCTGTCACTTCTCCTGTAAAAGTATCTCGATACTCGTTTGCATCCGGTCCCAAGTTTTGGACACCCGGCGAAAACTTCACACCTTGTGGTTTTTTTGGAAATTCAGGATCATCATGAAAGTATTTTACTACCCAAGCATGAGCAAATTTGCTAATAAAAGGATCTGTGTCCGGATTAGGCACCCAACCAGAATGTTGTTGGGGATTTTCAACTCCACCCATGATCCAAGGAAATCCATAATGGTGTCCTTCTCTGATCCAAAACATATCTTCTGGGTGGTCATAATCACCCGAGTTTACAACTCCAAAAAGGTTCTCTTCTCCATCGAAAGCCATATCATAAGCATTTCTTATCCCATCTGCGAATATATATCCCTTAGCCTTAAGTTTGGCTTCATCATCCTCCAAGAGTAAGTTTTTGGAATCAACGGGAAACCGGAATACTTTAGCAGTTAATGCATTGTCACGCGCTTTAGGGTAAGCCCCTCTATTGTCTTGAACTTCGCCATGGTCGGTACGAGCGCCTGTATTAACGTAGATGTATTTTCCATCCGGACTAATCTCCAATGCATTCCATCCATGGTCGAAGGTTGTGGCGTTTGTCCCATACTCAACAGTATTGAAAACTTCTGTTAAGACAGGCGTCGGAAGATCCAAATTATAGTTTACCATTCTTCCTTTCGTCCCTTTACCCTCATTGACAGAAATGTTACCACATAAAAACAAAGTATTATTTAAAAATGCTGCACCCTGCAATCTAGTAATACCATGGTCTTTTGCCGAGAACATTTTTTTCGACACAGCATTGTCAGTGTCAAAATCAGCGATTTTATATACATCACCATCAAAAGTAGTATACCAATATTCTCCAGAAACATTGTTTTTCAATAAGCGCACCGCCTGTTGCCCTACATCCATGACGTGGCTGATCTTTATATCCGATCTTAATGCTATTGGTGTTTTAACGGGTGGGGCACTTCTTTGATTTTCTTGTGCGTGAATAAAAAAAGGAACAAAAAGCAAAAGGATTGCTTTTGAAATTTTGCAGAACGGTGTCGAAATTGAGTTCATTAATTTTTTTATGTTTATTTAATAAAAGCTATTAGTAAAATAGATCTAAGATTTTTAATTAAACTTTGAGATATTTATCAATTTAACAAAAATTGAAATTTGCAAATATCCATGATCATTTAAACGTCAAAACCAGCTTCTAAAGTTAGGGTTAGGAATTTGCATTTGCAAATTATTCTGTTTAAAAACTAATGATTATATAATTTATCAAGCAATATTTTGCAAAAACGATGAGTAAAGTTTATGTTTGGTATATATAATTCAAACCAGCTCAACGAACATGAAAAAACATTATCTACTTTTTATTTTATGTGCCTTATTTATTTTTGGGTGCACTAAAACAGAAACCAAATTTGATCTTATTATTGGCACCTATACGAATACTGGCACTAGTGAGGGAATTTATGTCTACACTTTTGACAGCGAAACGGGGCAGCTTGAATATAAGAACAAAACAACAGACATAGACAATCCTTCTTACCTAGCGTTATCACCTGATTTAAAAAGTGTTTATGCAATTTCTGAATTTGGAGAAGACACGATAGGAATGGTGTATTCCTATGCTTATGACGCAGGAACCGGGAGCCTTACTTTTAGGAATAAGGAATCTGCTGGCGGTAGAGGTCCCTGCTATGTCTCAGTTGATAAAACAGGCAAATATGTTTTTACAGCTAATTATGGAAGTGGAAGTTTAGCTGCGGTACCTATCCTTCCTGATGGTTCCCTCGGTTCTGAAGTTCAAGCTATTTATCACAAAGGAAATATGGTTGACGGAAAAGAAGGTCGTTCACGAATGCATGCCGCAGTCATTTCACCCGACAACCGATATTTGTTTACTCCAAATTTAGGAACTGATAAAATAGGGGTTTATAAATTTGACGCCAATGCTGTTTCTAATCCTTTAGAGCCTGCCGATCCAGAGTTTGTTTCTTTGCCTGAGGGAAGCGGTCCTAGACATTTTACTTTTCACCCAAATGGGAAATATGCTTATGTCATACGGGAACTAGATGGTGATATTACCGCTTTTGATTATAAAGACGGTACACTTAGCGAGATTCAGACAGTTTCAATTATACCCGAAGGCTTTGAAGGAAAATTTGGTGCTGCGGATATTCACGTTTCACCTGATGGCAAATTTTTATATGGCTCCAATCGTATCGATCTAAATGAAATTATTATCTACAGTATTGATCAAAACAATGGAGAATTAACCTTTGTAGGTCGGGAATCTTCTAGAGGAAAAATGCCCCGTAACTTTGCAATCGATCCAACTGGAAACTTCCTTTTAGTAGCAAATCAAGACACGGATGATATTTACGTGTTTAAGCGTGATAAAGAAACGGGCTTGTTGACTTACACAGATATAAGCTTGAACGTCGGTCGCCCAGTCTGTTTAAAATTTGTGTATTAATTTGGTGCCTTACTTTTTTCTGCCGAGAAAAAAGTAACAAAAAAGCTCGTGGCTGCGTAAGTCCCTATGTTAATTTAGTGCTGGCACGCATGCTATCACTACCGGGACTTCCAAGGCCACATTTGTGAGTATGGTCGGGGGGTGCCTAAAGGCATTGTGGGATAAACAGATAGGATTTGGCAGTACAGCTGTCTAATATCTGCTAGAACTGCTAGATGACTGATGGCTAAAAACTGATAGTTAATAAGAGGTATGGTCGTTGTTGTCGGGGCAATCCTTTGTTGATGTCTTAAAAAGCACACATTCTAAAAACGCAGCTTCAGAGAAGGCCTCTTTTAATCCCAATCATTCAACAATCTTCGTAATACAATAATTTCCCCTACATGATAACTCGTGTGATCGGCTATCAGTAATGCTTCTCTTAATAGATTTTGCCCTTCCCCATATGGGAACGGCCGGTACAGATCATTATCTGGATTTTGAATCAATGCTACAAATACATCACGATCATGTTTATATCTTTTAAGAGATTTATCCCATCTTCCAAGATCATCGGGCACTTCTTCTTTTGGCCAGAAATCATCAGGCCAATTGGGTGATTTATACCCTGGATTCCGTGAAAAGTTCAAAATATCTGCCTGAGTTGTACGAATATGTTCCACAAGCATCCAAATACTATAAGGAAGGCCGAATGGTTTAATACCTATATTTGCTATTGCAATATCTTTAGTTGCTTCCTGAAAGCTCGCATGGGCATTCCCTTGAATAATCACATCTACCAACTGTTCTCTCAGTAATTGATCTTCAGACTTTTCTGTTTTCATTTGAACAGGCTGCTTTTAATTATAAAACCATATTAACACAGCTATTCGGAGATTGTTGTCTATTTATTTAATACTTATTCTATCCAAAAACAATTTATTCTTAATGAATCCCATAATTTGTATTCAGTGATCGGTTGTCGAGGTGAAGATAATTTACGACAAAGTTCAGGTGATCCTAATGTGTAAAGGTCAAACTTGGTAAGTTTATAATATTGATTTGATAAAATTAAGATGGAAAAATTATAGAAAATTATAAACTAGCCCCTTCAACATATTATAAAATGATTTCAAACAAAAAAGAATGGAATCGGTTATCAATAATTCAAGAATATTTCATAAGTACCTATCATGAAAACCAATTTTAAAACCTTCGCAATTGCTTTAGCAATAAGTTTGTCAATCGCCAGTTGTTCACACAGAACTAGAAAGTCAATGGGTCAAGACGTTAAAAATGTAGCCGATACGGTAAGCAACAAAACGGCTGAAATAGCTTCAAAAGGTGCAGCGAGAGCCACCGATAAAGTCTATGCCGGCAAAGTTGGACCACAAGGGCAAACCATTTATATTGATAAAAACTCAAAATACTTTTATATTGATTCTAAAGGACATCGAGTTTTTGTTAAACAATCTGATTTAAAAGATAAAGTTGATTGAAAAACGGGGTGTGGGGTGACATATCCTTAACCCAAGGATGATAAACTAATCGTTTCGGCCATCGCCATTGGGCGTGAATATGTTTGGACAAGGATATTTCTATTCGTAATTGTAGCTGTATTGGTCAAATACTATTTCATAGTAATGGTATCGCCAACTTTCTCATAAATGTTATAAATAATCATCAAATCATGACGACTAAAACATTTCCATCAAGAAAGCTCTCTCAAGAGTCCGCTTATATCCAAGGCTTTAGTATACATATCAATAGTGCCGTCTGCTTTATGGGGCCACTCTTCCTTGGGTCTATCCCAATATAACTCTACCCCAATTCCATCTGGATCATCTAAGTAAATGGCCTCAGATACTCCATGGTCGCTTGCTCCTGTCAATGGGTATCCAGTTTTTCGTAATCGATCAAAAATTGCAGCCAAATCTTTTCGAGTCGGATATAAAATAGCTATGTGGTATAAACCGACCCCATATTCAGGTGCATGTGGTGCACCTTTACTTTGCCAGGTATTTAAACCTATATGATGATGGTAACCTCCTGCAGAAATAAAAGCGGCCTGATCGTCATACATCGTAACTAATTCAAATCCCAATAGGTCGCGATAAAACTTTAGCGAACGCTCCAGGTCCGCCACTTTTAAATGGACATGTCCAATATGCGTTTGTGGAGGGATCCGATAATTTTGATCCGATTCTTTCGTCGTCATTATTCTTTCTTAATTTATAAGGTAAAGATAAGAGAACTTGCATTACTATAAACCTTACCCAGAAAAAACCGTAGTCTTAAGAATTAAAGCCTAATTTCTTCTTCAGTAAATTCCCGAAGTACAATTTTTCCATGAAACCTGCCGTCAAAATGCTTATTGACTTCCTTTTTTATCTCCTCAATTAACTGAGGTCGACTCTTTGCCGCAATCATTATGGAATGCCTGGATTCAAATGCGCGGTATCCAAATTGTGTATTTTCGAATAAAACGAATACAAGGCTTTTCTTTTTTAAAAGATCAAACATGGAATAATCATAAATAGTTTTCAATAATAGTATTTCAATTAAGATAGTCTAAGTAATTTTTAATATCTTTAGAATTAAAAAATGATCCCAAATGTACCTTTACAAGATCAATCTGCCTATAGACCCTAGGGTTCATTTTCATTCATCGTTCCCTGTCTATAGGAACTATTTTAGAATCCTTTTGTTTGTAAATAAAACTGTGCTAGCGTGAATATGATAGCATCTCCTATAGCAATTAAAGCATTTATCTCGTTGCTATTTAGCTGGCTTCCATTGCTCTTATTTAGTACAACAGTACCCATCAGCGATCAGGAATTGAGAAAACCGATTGCCCTTAAACCTTTCCTCGGCATTATTGAAGACGAAGAGAATTTATTTACTGCTAATGAACTATATTTAAAACCGAGCATTTTCGTTCCATTATCTCAATTTAAAGCTATTGAACCCGACCATAGCTTTTGGTTACATACAAACATCGAGACATCAGCTGATTTAAATCAACGTCATATTTCTATTGTCTTTAAGCACCTCACATTTGTCGAACTTTACCTTTATAAAGATGGCGAAGCTTTTATACACAGACAGGCAGGCGCTTTTAGAGAAAAGAAATTCCTAACTCCGGGCGATAACCGCTTTGCGTTCAATATAATTTTAGAGGCTGGTGCTAACTACACTCTCTTATTAAAAGTAAAACATACTAAAAAGTATAATCCCAATTTGGATTTTGTTTTGCAAAATACCCTTACTCCGCAACCTTTTACCTATCCGTTTGATTTTTTCAATGCCTTTCTGCAAGGCGCACTTGCCATTTTAGCAATTTACGCCGCCATGTTGTGGCTTATCAATCGCTATCGACCCTATCTATGGTTATTGCTCTTCATGTTAGGTATAGGACTTTATAGTTTTGCAATAAGACCCATTTTTATCGATATTTTTTTCCCAAACAATCCCGAAACCGGATGGCTAATGGTCTTGCCTTTTTTACATCTGGGCGTATTAGGTTTTTACCTGCTCACGATCGACTTTTTAGAGATAAAAAAAAACGCGCCTTTACTCTTCGTTTATAGTCGTTTTTTGATAAAGATCATGATTGTCTTTTTTGTCTTATGTCTTCTTAATAACATCCTTACCTCTAACTATTATTTTAGCAATTCAATCAACTTATACTTTGCTCCCATACATCTATGTTATATTAGTTACATTATCATTTTTCTTAAAAAAAAACTGAATTCAGCCCAACACTACTTGGTTTATGGCATCTTATTATTTGCCATTGCCGCAACCTTCGTTACAATAAATACCTTTTTATATGGTGAACAAAGCTTGGATTCTTCTCCTATCATCGCTAAATCAACTATTTCATGCATTTCCCTCCTATTTTTCGTCGGACTACACAAACAATTACAACAGCATGTACAAGATAAAATTATTATCCTTCAGCAGCTTAACGATATCAACCTGCAATACAATACGATGATCGAAAAGAAAGTTGAAGAGAGAACTCTTGCGCTAAAAAACACGAATGTAAAACTTGTTGAACAACAAGCGCAGCTTATTGAAAAGAACCGTCATATTGAAATTTTAATAGATGAACTGAACCATCGCGTAAAAAATAACTTACAGATGCTTTATAGTTTAAATACTCTACAATTGCCACTAATCGAAGACATCAAAAGCAAACAAATACTCAATGAAATGCGCGGGCGAATAAAAGCCATGATGGTGGTCAACGAACATTTACATGCTTTCAAAAAAGATCAATTGGTTACGCTCGCCAACTTTATAAATGAAATTACCGATCATTTACAACAAATATACGATCACGAAAAAAATATCAAAATTACTACTGTCATTCCCGAAGATTTTCAAGTTAGTGCACCAGAAGCCCTCCCGTTCGGGTTATTATTAACCGAATTATTTACCAATACTTATAAACATGCATTTACCGAATCCCATATTCAGCCTCAGATTAAGCTCGTTCTCTTTGTATTAGACCAGCAGCTTCGATTTATTTTTGAAGATAATGGACAGGGTACCCACCCTTTTACCAATAAAAACTCCATGGGTATCTCGTTAATACAAGATCTAACCCGGCAATTGAAAGGAACGGTTACTATTAAGTATGAAAATGGATTTTCTTATCAATTCATCTTTTCAAACGTCAAGCAATATGCGCATATTAATCATTGAAGATGAAATTATCATTGCCCGATTTATTGAAAATCAAGTAAAGGAAAGCTTTCAAGCCGAAACTCTTATAGCCCTTAGTATACAAGAAGCCGAAGAACAAATAATTACTTTTTTACCTCATTTAATTCTTTGTGACATTGAACTTAATGATCAGATGGATGGCATCGAACTCATGCAAAGCTTAAAGAAGGTTCATGCATTTGAACTCATATTCATTACGTCATTCCAATCCAAAACCATTATTGATCGAGCATACAATTTAAACCCTTCGAATTACATTATAAAACCTCTGGACGAAGCAATGCTTTACGCCGGCATTTTGCCTATCATTAAAAAGTTAGCTGATCGTCCTATAGATGAAGAACAACCTTGCTTAGAAGCCTTGTTAACTCCTACCGAAATTCAAGTATTGCAGCTTATTGCTCAAAAGAAAACCACCAAAGAAATCGCAGAAATCTTATATTTAAGCCCCTTTACCATTAAAAACCACCGTCATGGAATCTGCCGCAAGCTCAACCTAACTGAAGGAAATAATGCCCTCCTCATGTGGGCCTTGAAAAACCGAGACTCCATAATCTAGTTCCTACAATCTATTCCATCCACTATTTTTAAGCGCTATCCTTTCAATTTCTTTTAACTAACATTCAATTAACATTAGACTTCTATTTTTGCTAAAAATGAAATCAATGAATAGAAGATTATTTTTCAGAAACAGCTCTTTCCTTGCCTTAGGTGCAATTGTCGCTACTCCTTTTAACAAAACATATTCAAAATCGCTTGCAGAAATAAATAGCGGTAAGGAAAAGGCGAAAAATATTATATTTTTAGTAAGTGATGGGATGAGCAGCGGTACGCTCACCATGGCCGACCAATTCCTATATAGATCAACTGGACAACGATCAAATTGGATGAAACTTTATGAAGAAAACTTAGTTTCCCGATCTTTAATGGAAACGGCTTCAGCAAATTCTATCGTAACTGATTCTGCCGCAGCAAGCTCTTCTTGGGGAGGTGGAGTTCGAGTGAATAATGGTTCGCTCAATATTAATCCAGACGGCTCTTCCAATAATCCTATATTACAGAAGTTTAAAAAGATGGGCAAAAAAGTAGGTTGCGTCACCACTGTACCCATTACCCATGCAACTCCCGCTGGTTTTTGCGTGGCAACTACAAGCCGAAACGATCAAAATAAGATTGCTGAATTATATCTTTCAATCGGTTTTGATGTCATGCTTGGCGGCGGTGCCAATTATTTTTCCGCCAATTCAAGACCCGATAAAAAAGATCTTCTTCAAGCCTATAAATCCGCCAATTGGCAGGTAGTAAGAAATAAAAAAGACCTATTCAAATCGGAAAACAAGAAGCCAGTACTTGGTCTTTTCGCTAACGATGCATTGCCATATACTTTAGATCACCTTCAAGATAAAAGCTTGCAAGATACGGCTCCAACTTTGGCTGAAATGACGGCATCTGCCATTGAATTAATGAAAGGAAATGAAAAAGGTTTTGCCTTGCAAGTTGAAGCTGGTAAAGTAGACTGGGCTGCCCATGGAAATGACATCGGCGGTCTTATAAAAGATCAAATTGCTTTTGATGATGCTATAAAAGTAGCAATCGACTTTGCCCAGAAAGACAAAAGCACCTTAGTGATCATCACTACAGATCACGCAAACTCTAACCCCGGCTTATCGGGAGGTGAAGTGAATGCAAACTTTGACTCCATACAAAAGTACAGGCATTCAAATGAATGGATTTTGAACGGCATCGATGATACTACTTCCCTAAGCCAACTCAAAGAGCGTATCGAATATGCAAATCCAGATTTTACAGTAAACGATGAAGAAGCGAGCCTTCTTCAATCTTACTACAGAAAACTAAATACTGAAACCGGAGTATATAATGCACGAGAGTTGCCTTTTAGAGCTTTGGCCGAGATGCAAAAAAAGCGTAATTCTGTAGGGTGGATTAGCATGGATCATGCTTCAGATCATGTCGAACTCGCTGCTTTTGGCCCTGGGAGCCAACTAATCCCTGCATTTGTTATCAATACTGATTTGCATAATTTGATGCTTCAGGTTAGCACCTAAGAGGAAAGCCTTTAGATTTATCGTTTGTTTGCATTTAGGATTTGCGAAATGAAAACTATTCAACTACGCATCCCGCTTCATCAATACCTGGTCCATACTTCGATTAGTGCTTGTGCGATAGATTTACGGCATTTTTGCGCCTATCCTGCGACTAAATGGCTGTTTAGTCGCAGGATAGGCGGAGAACCGTCGGAGAATTGTTGAAGAAATGGACAAAATGTTCCCAATTTAGTATACAAGAATAGGCTCGGATCATTAAGCGTGCAGTGAAATTTGCTTCCTATGCCTTATTGTGGTATATTTAGCTTTAAACCAAAACCTTGTTTGCAATGACCACCTTAAATTCTTGGAGGAATGAGGATGACGAAGCTAATTGGATACCTTATACCTACCAGCCAAATTCTAAGAAATCGAAGAAAGAATCGGAGGCACAATTCTCCAATCGTATGAAATTCAGTCTTGCTAATTCTATTCTAAACCTCATCCGGCAGGTAATAAAGCTAAGTTTTATTAAATATGATAGAGGCCGCAAATCGGGCTATAATTTTGCAGTGGGTTTATTCCTCTCAAACGCCGTTCGTGGTGACCATCCAAATTTGGAAGTTAACTTTTCGGCTATGGAAGTAAGTAAAGGCTCTTTGCCTGGTTTACACAAATGGGAGTTTTCCCTTCACGATAATGAGATTTGATTGACATGGAAGAAGGAGATCAATAAACTCAATGCTTATGGAGATGACAGCCTGCAACTGTTGCTTTTCAACATCTCCAAAAAAGCTTTTATTATATTAGCTGATACCGTAACTAGAGCTGATGAGAAATTAAAGTTTACCATACCCGCAGGTGCCAAGGGTGATTATGTAGCTTGGGCTTTTGTGATCAACAGAAATAATAGCAACTCTTCAAACAGTCACTTTCTAGGGAAATTTGAAATCTAGATATAAAATTTATCGTTTAATAAGTTATTAGCTGCGTTGAAACATTTATGTTATTATTATTTACAGGCTTTTATGTTATAAGATTTTCTCTATCTTGCATACTGTAAAATAAAACTTCGATAAAAGGACTAAACCATTACTATCGATTATGAATGAACTTCAAAAGACGTTTACAAAAACTTCTGAGGCTTTTAATATTCTAACAATTCAAGTTCAACGCTATTTGATTTCATAATATCCTTAAAATGAACCTCAAGACTATTAATTTCATTATTGGTCCGCTTCTTTTCCTTTTAATTTACGCTCTTCCGATTGAAGGCCTTTCAAGCGCGGGACAGGCTGTATTAGCATGTACCGCATGGGTAGCTTTCTGGTGGATAACTGAAACAGTGGAACTGCCTGTTGCCGCTATTCTACCGATCATCATTTTCCCGATATCTGGGGCTTTGTCAATAGAACAAATAACTAGCTCATATGGACATCCTTACATCTATTTATTTTTGGGTGGATTTATTGTAGGCTTAACGATTGAAAAATGGAACCTACATCAACGGATTGCGTATAATATTATAAATGTAGTAGGCACTAGTGAGAAGAAAATCATTCTCGGAATCATGCTGGCAACGGCATTTTTATCCATGTGGATTTCAAATACGGCAACTGCAATTATGATGTTGCCCATTGGAGTATCCGTAGCCAGTCACTTTAACAGTCGCCAACCATTTTCAAAAAACTTAATGCTCGGCATCGCTTATGCAGCTTCCATTGGGGGGGTGGCGACATTGATTGGCACACCGCCCAATATTATCCTTGCCGGCGTCGTTAAGGAATCATTGGGAATAGAAATATCGTTTTTTGACTGGATGCTTTTTGCTACTCCTTTCAGCGCTCTCTTGCTATTGGCTGCATGGGTTTGGTTAACACGCTATAAAATATCCAAGAACCAGACTGAGTTGTATTATCAACCTCAAAAGCTTGGAAAAATGACTCTGCAGGAAAAGAGAGTTTCCTTTGTGTTTGTAACCGTAGCATTCCTTTGGATAACGCGATCGTTTATATGGGATAAATTTATCCCGGGTTTAGATGATACTGTTATAGCCGTTTTCGGGGCTATACTTATGTTTACGATTCCGGCGGGCGAAGGAAAAGGAACTTTAATGGATTGGAAGTCTGCAAAAAAACTTCCCTGGGATGTATTACTAATTTTTGGTGCAGGTCTTGCTATTGCGAAAGGGTTTTCTCAAACGGATTTGACTACTTGGCTAGCCGTACAGTTTAGAGAATTTAGCTTTCTTCCAGTATATCTATTGGTATTAATCATCATCACCTTTATTAATTTTCTTACAGAAATCACTTCAAACACCGCAACGGCAAGCCTAGTATTGCCTTTATTAGTTACCTTAAGTGTTTCTCTCGGCATGGAAACTGCGCCGTTATTAGCGGGAGCAGCAATCGCAGCTTCCTGTGCATTCATGCTTCCAGTAGCCACTCCGCCCAATGCAATAGTTTTCGGTTCGGGTGGAGTAACGATCAAGGATATGATGAGAGCCGGCTTTGCTCTTAATATAATCTCAATCCTACTGATTTACTTATTTGTGCAATTCGTTTGGGATGTCATTTTTTAATTTGCAGCTTAGGCTGGATATATACCATTACTTTTTACCGTTAAGTCCAAAATTAATACTGACAGCGACACCTGCAGATTGAAGTTTAGTCTCTGCATATCCAATATTCTTTAACGAAAGCTTCGAATAAGGCTGCAAACTGATACCCATTTTTGGACTTAACTGTCGGGTAAAGTTTGAGATGGATTGGTTTGACTTAATTATCCAGATTGATAAAAATATCAATAAAGTAGCAGTCGTACCAACGAAAGCTCTATATAAAAGATATGATACCTGCGCCTTTTATCACTTAGCTTCAGCTTTTGTTCTAATACATCCCAGTCATCGAGGCCAAATCTGTAGACATCCTCTTCAGAAGTTAACTTTTCTTTACGTGCCGCTCACCGCAACTGGGAAACCTTCAATAGGGACAATAATTGGCCCATTATCGTGTAAATGCATGGCTTACAACAAATAAACCATGCCTTTTACAGGCATGGTTTAAAGCGGTGCCAAGATATTTTCAAGTATTATGTCAAAGGTGCGCCAACAGCGATATCACAACGATGCCCCGGTTGTCCGTGTGCAGGATTGAGCCTCACTTCTTTGGTGGGGTCCGACTTTAAAGCAGGTTCTTTAACAACTAACGGAGCGCCTACTGCTAGTGAACAGTCATGATAAGGCTGACCATGGGCAGGGTTGTGAGTTGGCTGCGCACTAGAAGAGTTTACTTCAGAAGGAAAATTTGAATTTTCATTTTTTGCTGATTGTGACTGGCAAGCTGACAAAAAAATGGCAACTAAAGCTATTGATAATATTTGTTTCATGTTCATTTAAATTAACCTTTAAAGAACGCTATAATTGATGTTATTAATGGCATTATATTGTAAAAAAGACAGCTTAAACAAAAAAAATAATAGTTTGCTATTTTTCCTTAGTTGATAGCATGGAATTTATTTCTTTTTCCCAAAAAGAAGCCGCGCCTGTGTTCCCCAGCCACCAATAACAGCATCATCGATATTATCCCCATTTACATCTCCCACCGCAATATCCCAGCCCCGTCCTACCGTTTGATTTGGAATTGCTTTATCAGTAATATCTGTAAAATAGCCATTGCCATCGTTTTCGTAGGCTCTAACCTGTAACGGATTAAACCCGGGGATATCAATAGCGCTGATTAAAAGATCTAGATCACCATCGCCATCAAAGTCAATATATTGTGACGCGTAAGACGAATATGTGTTTCGAGGCATGCGAGATTCGGTTTCATCTTTGAAATTAGCATTTCCATCGTTAATCAATACTCGAACTTGCGGATCTTTCATCCACTTCCCGCCGTTACTTGTAAGATTAGAGAAGACAATGTCCTGGTCGCCATCGCCATCTACATCAAAGAGTAATACCATTCGCGTTTCAAGGGAAACTGGCAGCTCCAGTCCTTCTGAGTTTTCAGAAAACACAGCATTTCCATCATTCATAAGCAAACGATTAGGAGGAACCTCATTCCCAATAACCATATCAAGGTATCCATCCCCGTTTAAGTCGGCCAATGCAACGGATTGAGTTGCATCGTTTATTTGTGGTAAATGGGTTGTGGTTACATCAATAAAATGACCCGGATTGTTTTTATCATTTAACCATAAAAAATTCTGGCCCTTCTCACCAGAATTCCCTATAACTACGTCGGGCAAGCCATCGCCATCCACATCTCCGACTTCTAGCCCATTTCCCTCACTGATGCCAAGTAGACGATCACTAACGTCTCTAAAGGTGCCATCCCCATTCCCTAAATAATATTCATGAGTCTGGTCATCTTCAGCAACAAAGATCGCGTCCCAATTCCCATCAATGTCGAAGTCTGCTATTCTCACGTGTTCTGTATCGTGTTTTACATTGCTGAAGGCACCTTTCATCCAAGTAAATTTGCCATTTCCATCGTTTAAATAAAGCCGATTATAATCCACTTCCAAAGCCATGATGACATCCAGGTCTCCATCTTTATCGATGTCTATCAAAACCGGGTTGAGGATATGAGCATCAGGGTCTTGGGGGAAATGGGTACTGGTTACATCATCGAAATAAAGGCTATCAGGATTTGCGTCAGCTATTGAAGACGATGAGGAACTTATACAGCCGAAGCCCATGAAAGACATTAAAGTAATTAAAATGAGTGTTGAATCTTTCTTCATATTGTTAGTTCAATGGTTAATAAAGATAACGAATAATCAATTATTAGTGTATTATGGGAATTGAGAGCGATTTTTCCTATTCTTTAAAACAAACAACAAAGCTCGTAAATTGTTGTATCCTTAGGAATAGAAGTATTTATGTAAAATCCTCATGGACAGATTCATTATACACCTCGGTAAAATCAAATTTCATATTGAACCGTTGTCCAACGAGGATGAAGACGATGCAATAAGACAATTCAAAATTTATGAAGATGATAATGTCTTCTTTTTAAATGCCGAAAATGTAGATGATATGCCTCCTGATCACTTTATAGGGACTTTAACCATTCATGATAGAGAAAATCCCAAAGATTTTGACTTTAGTGGTAGCGGTAAAATTTCCGGAGAAGAACTGATTGAAATTTCAGAATTGATAATTGAACATCTTGATAAAGGGTGTTGAAATTAATTCCTACTTATTCTTTTTCTGATCAAATCTGCAAAATACGATTCTCCTTATTACATTTCTATCTTTTTGGGTAAAGGCAAATATGCCTTATACCATCTGCTTAGCGATAATTCCCGACCCAACCAATAACACCCGTATGTGAAGAAAGGAGCTGTAATAACATCAATGGTATAATGCACATGCTGTACGAGCACCATAGAACCGACCAAAATAGTTGAAATTAATGCGATAATTTTATCTTTTCTATTAGTCAGACATAAAAAAGTTAAAAATTGTGAAGAAGTATGGCCAGAAAAAAACAAATCCTTGGTTATATAATCTGCCCTTCCATATGCTAAGTTACTTATCGGATCAATTAGAGGTATTAAGCCCTCTGGGGGATCTAAAGGAACGAGAGAGATGGTTATAATTCTTGCAAAAATAACGATCACAAAACCATAGATAGCGGTAATATACATGCTAGGATCTGATGCACACCTGTATAATAATAACGCTGTCGTTCCCCAAATACATACAAAAACCGGTAAAGATAAATCTACAGCGGGAATGAGATTAAGGAAGGGATCGATTAAAAGAATTCCCTCTCTGTCTTCAATAAAATCAAAAAAATGAGGAAGTATTAAAATAACGCTTACTAAAAAAAAATGCGCACTTATCAATCTACTTCTGAATGCCTTAGTTTGCATTGCTTGTTTCCAAGATACAGAAATGCCTAAACCTATATCCGATAAGTTATTCATAAAAAAATTTAATTGTCGAATTAGAAAGACAATAAAAGCTAATGCTTCAGGTCTTAACTGTTTATAAAGCCAAAGCAAATCTACTACATTTCTGCGAACAAGTATAAATTTTATGAGGATAAAAAGTACAAAAAAGACCACCGTCACTTTTAATCGTGAGGTGGTCTTTTTTATTTGCGGTGTTTTTTTATTTTTCTGTTACTCTTATATCAATGCGACGGTTTTGAGATCGCCCTTCGGCGGTAGAGTTGTCAGCAATTGGATGTTCCTGACCGTAACCTTCAGCTTTTAAACGATCGGCAGATACTCCCAATCCAATTAAATCCTTCATGGCAGCATTAGCACGTTCTGTTGAAATTTTCATATTGCCATCTACCGAGCCGGTATTATCTGTATAGCCCCCAATTTTCAATTTAACTTTGGGGTAGCTTTTCATAATTGCAGCTATATTGCTTAATTGATCGTGAGATTCTGGCTTTAGGATGGACTTTCCTGTTTCAAAAAACAAACGATCCAATGAAATCCAAGTGGTATCATTGACACTTTTATTACTATCTTCTATAAACGAAACTAATTTTGCTTCGCTAGAGCGTTCCCCAACATTTAGAGAAACACCATCTGAAAGTTTTATAGTTTTATTTTCCCCCAAGTTATAAACCCAGTCGCCAGCTTCATTTAACGAACCGGCCACTTTTTGTCCTGCTTTTGTAGCAAAACTATTATTCGCCATAGTATCCACATGCCTACTAGAGGAAGTAGTATCTCCTTTGTATTGTATATTTTCGGTACCCATTTTGTTTCTGCCTAAAAACCACCAAGCCAGTAATGCTAAAACAGCAATGATGATAATCCATTTTAAAACATTACCTGAGGATGAGGGCGGTTCAGGGACAATAGTATTATGGGGAGAAACCTTTTCGATTGGCGGGATTTTGTCACTCAACTTTTGATTTAAATGAGGAAGATGCATCCCAGTAAGCCCAAAACCTGCTACTAAGCCTGCGGGTAAATAATTTTCAATGGAAGCTTTTTCTTCAAAAAGCTTCCCTACAAAATCAGACATACTCCATTTTTTGTCGGCAATCAACTTGTCGATATGTCCCATTACGAGTGGTGAGGCCATCGTTAAAAGGCTTTTCGATTTATCTGTTGATAAATTGGTTTTTTGGGCTATTTCCTTACTTATATCATCGGTTTTTCCACCAAATAAATCCCCAACTATAGTACTTCCACGACGTAACAGTGAATCTTTATCTCCATATTCACTTTCGGGTGGGGTTGTAACAGATTGCGGATTTCCGGTAAAAATGGAACTTAAACTTCCTAAGGATCCTGATCCACTCGCCTTTTTTAAAATCCCTGCTAAAACGACCGGAATTACAGAGAACATGCCTGATTTTGTTTGTTCAGGAGAAATATCCAATTTCTGACTCAATGAATTAACGGCTTCTCCGCTCAATTCATTTTTAAGGGTGTCAATTAAGTTCATTTTTATAGATTTAGTGAAAAACAAAATATCTATAGAAACAACTATCTTTTTAAAATGTTTTGACTATGAATTAAGCTAACTATTTATTTTATTTTGCGAAGCCTCAATCACTTCTTTGTAGTAATCTTCATATTTAGGTAAAATCAAAGCAAGATCAAATTTCTTTGCCTGCTTTAATGCGGCTTTTTTAAATTTTGCTAAGCGATCACAGTCTTCTAAAATATACAATGCATTTTTTGCCATTCCCTCTACGTCGCCCACATCATTCATAAATCCTGTAACGCCATTTATGTTCAATTCCGGCAATCCTCCTACATTTGTTGTGATTACAGGAACCTTACAAGCCATTGCTTCAAGTGCGGCCAAGCCAAAACTTTCTGACTCTGAGGGCATTAAAAATAAATCTGACACAGATAATATTTCTTCGACTGCTTCTTGCTTTCCCAAAAAACGAACATCTTGACCGATGTTTAGATCACGGCATTGCTGTTCTGCATTCACACGCTCAGGACCATCTCCAACCATCAGCAATTTAGAAGGTATCTCCTTGCGTACCCTATCAAAAATATTGATGACATCCGCAATTCGTTTTACCTTTCGAAAGTTTGATGTATGAATTATAATCCTCTCATCACCGGGAGCTATCGCTTTCTTAAAATGCTCTAGTGGCTTCAAACTAAATCTAGTTAAATCAATAAAGTTAGGAATCATGCGAATATCCCGAGTAATTTTAAAATGTTTAAAAGAATCTTCCTTTAAATATTCTGAAACAGCCGTCACCCCGTCCGATTGGTTAATTGAGAAAGTTACTACAGGACTATAGCTAGGATCTCTGCCTACAAGGGTTATATCTGTACCGTGCAAGGTGGTAATGAACGGTATTTCGATATTGTAGGTTTTTAAAATTTGCTTGGCCATAAAAGCGGCAGAAGCATGAGGAATAGCATAGTGAACATGTAAAATATCTAGCTTTGCAAAGCGTACGACATCGACCAATTTACTGGCTAATGCGAGCTCATAAGGAGGAAAATCAAATAAAGGATACTTTGAGATATTTACTTCATGGTAAAATAAATTAGCAGAGAAAAAATCAAGGCGGGCGGGCTGACTATAAGTAATAAAATGCACTTGATGTCCATTATCTGCCAAAGCTTTTCCCAGCTCGGTAGCCACAACACCACTTCCTCCAAAAGTCGGATAACAAACGATACCAATCTTCATATTTGCTATTTATTGCTCTAAAGAGCCTTTGCTTATTAATAATTCTGAACTTTCTCCTTCATTTATGCCTTCGTATATTGCATCCATTATTCTTGACCTAATGTTTAGATCTAATAGCTTAGTGCTTACTTGCGGATGAACACGATTGGATAAAAAGATGTAGACCAATTGATTTTCCGGATCAATCCAGATGCATGTTCCTGTATAACCTGTGTGTCCGAAAGTAGCTTCTGTTGCCAAACGCGAAGGATATTCTTTGCTCCTATCAGGATCAAACCGATCAAAGCCTAGACCTCTGCGACTACCTTCTGCTTGGTTACTTGTAAATAGGTCTACTGTTTCTGGTTTAAATAGCCTTACATCTCCATAGGTTCCTCTATTTAATAATAGTTGTCCGTAAATTGCCAAATCATGTGCGGTAGAGAATAAGCCTGCATGACCTGCAACTCCACTTGCCATCGCTGCACCTTGATCATGAACAAAGCCGACTAAAAGCGTATCTCGAAAGCTTTTGTTATCCCGTTCTGTAGGCACGATCCGATCGGAAGAAAATCTCATCCAAGGGTTGTAGCCTGTTTCGTTCATTCCAAGTTTGTCATAGAATTGCTCCTTCACATATTGGTCTAATGGTGTTTTGGTTTGCTCCTCAATCACTTTTTGCATTACGTACATGCTAATGTCACTATACACATATTTCCCGGTGGGATTTATCGGAGAATTCAGCATTTCGGGCCACATTACTTCATTAAAATAGCCTTTTCTTAGATAATAACCATCGGCAACTTTCGTAGGAAATGCAGCTGTTGAATCGGAGCTACGATCCGCAGGTCCTAAGGCTCTATAAAATGGAATAAAAGGGATAAAGCCAGCCTGATGAAGCATTACATCCCTCAGACGAATATCCGCCTTATTGCTTTCTTTAGCATCCTTTAAATAATAACCCATTGTTTCATTTAAATTTAATTTGCCTTCCTCTGTTAAGCGCATAACTGCTAAGGTTGTTGCCGCAATTTTACTAATAGAGGCTAAATCAAATATATCGTCAACTTTTGTAGGAACTTTCTTTTCATAAGTATGATAACCATATGCTTTTTCAAATATCACATGGTTGTCTTTTACAACTAATACCACCGCTCCTGGGGTAGCTTGAGCCTTTATGGCTTCCTCAGCAATAGCATCAATTTTTGAAGTAAGTATTTTACCATTAATTCCTATTGCTTCGGGTTCACTATAATTCAAATAGTTACCTTTTGCCGTTTTGTTTTCAACCGCCAAATTACCATCCGATTCTATCTGAGCATACGTATTGATATTATAGAAGGAGAAAAGAAGAAATAAAAGTAATAGGTTTTTAATTTTCATCAGAATAATTTGTTTTTAAGTGGTGATGAAGCTATCATGAGTGTTTATTCATTGCGGCTTGCGAGCTTTGCGAACTCATGATGGTTTCATGTTTTTTATTTTTGATCAAGTCTAAGATATCGTTTTTTTAGAAAAAATTGCGCTATAAAGATAAAATGACTATCTTTTTTACAAAATAAGGATATATTATACCCCCAATACAAAGAACAATAAAGAATAAAATGGACTTTCAAGAAGGTTTGCAGAAGAAATTAAATTGCGCTATTAATAGTATCGAAATTAAAAAGGGAGTTCATTTGCTTGAAGATGAAAATAGCGAATTGGCAATTCTTTATTATGAGTGCGGTTCAGAACGAATACTTTCGCTTGAAAATAAAAAGTCAAATATTATTCACCTTGATGCGGACCTGTGGAAGACAAGACCGAAAGCTCTCTTAAATCGAATTGCCACTTTGTACGGAAAAGCGGAAAGGAGTTATGCACGCCGGTCCGTGGTAGCAAGGATAGATAAAAGAACCGCAATGGAGTTTCAAGAGGAACACCATTTACAAGGCGCTATAGCAGGCAAATACCGCTATGGGTTATTTATGGAAGGCGAATTATTAGCTATTGCTGTATTTAGCGGCTTGCGAAACATGCGGCATACCGAAAACTACCGCTCTATTGAACTCATCCATTTTTGTCAAAAAAACCAACATCTAGTTATAGGCGGGTTAAGCAAGTTGCTGACAGCAATGATTAATGATTTTTCACCGAATGATATAATGACTTATGTGGATAGAGATTGGTCTGATGGGGATAAGTTTAAGTCCATTGGTTTTAAAATCATTGAAGTAACAAAACCTCAACTTTTTAAAGTTGATAGAACAACATTTAAAAGGGAGCTAATTAAGCTAGGTGATACCATGGAATTTACCTCGTCGGATGAATTTTATCTTGTAAATAATCTAGGGAGCATCAAGATGGTGAAATGTTTATAAAATTGATCCTTTATAAAGGATATTTAATAAATTAGCCAGTTAGACAATAGAATATATGAAACCAAGAAAACTACGAATGGGCATGGTTGGAGGAGGGACAAATGCTTTTATAGGGTCGGTCCACCGCATTGCTGCCAACTTGGATGGTCAAATCGAATTGGTTAGCGGAGCTTTTAGCAGCCATCCAACGGTAAGTGAAGAAACAGGGAAGGCTTTGTTTCTAAATCCAGATCGTATCTATAGTTCTTATAACGAGATGTTTGAGAAGGAAAGTCAGCTGCCAGATGATAAACGCATGGACTTCGTATCCATTGTGACTCCCAATTTCGCACACTTTGATCCTGCTCAAATGGCCCTAAATCACGGTTTTAATGTAGTATTAGAAAAGCCGATGACCTTTGATCTTGCTGAAGCGAAAGAATTAAAAAAGCTAGTAGATCAGACCGGCCTAACGCTTGCTTTAACCCATACTTATAGTGGCTATGCGATGGTAAAAGAGGCAAAAGCGATGATCAAAGCTGGCAGATTAGGAAAAATTCGTAAAGTCATTGTGGAGTACCCTCAAGGTTGGTTAAGCAGATTATCTGAGCGCGAAGGAAATGTTCAGGCTGCTTGGCGTACCGATCCCAGTAAGTCGGGAAAAAGTGGTGCAATGGGAGATATTGGTACCCATGCTGCCCACCTTGCCGAATATGTTAGTGGATTAAAGATCACCGAAATCTGTGCTGACTTGCATACCATGGTAGAGGGTCGCTTACTTGATGACGATGGAAATGTCCTTTTACGATTTAATAATGGAGCAAACGGAGTATTGATTGCCTCTCAAATTGCTGCAGGCGATGAAAATGCATTGACTATTCGGGTTTACGGAGAAAATGGAGGTTTGGAATGGCACCAGGAAGAACCGAATAGCTTAATCGTTAAAAGGCTGGATGAGCCTAAACAAATCTTTCGAATGGGAAACAGTTATAAACAGCCCTATACGCTAAGCTCGTTTGCAACCTATAACACCCGTATTCCTGCTGGCCATCCTGAAGGCATGATTGAAGCCTTTGCCAATATTTACAGAAATTTTGCTTCTACGGTTTCAGCAAAACTAGCGGGAGAGCAGCCAAGCGCAGAAATGCTTGACTTTCCAAAGGTAGAAGATGGGGTGCGCGGGATGGCATTTATTGACAAAGTAGTGGAAAGTAGTAAAAGTACAGAAAAGTGGACCGCATTTAACTATTAATTTTTCTTAATGCGAAGCAGCATTTCCATTAATAATGATTACCTTACAACAAATAATACAATTATGGCAAAGGGAAAAAACGTTCAAAAATCAGAGAAGAAACAGGCTGAAAAAAATCTGAAAGAAAAAAGAGCAGAGAAAAAAGAGAAAAAAGCAAATAAGAAGAGCTACGATTAAAGAGCCATCAGCTGTGAGCTATCAGCTATCAGCTCCTATAAGTAGGTTAAAAATATAAGGGCATTGGGTAACTATTAGTTATCAGCTGTGCATGTTTAATTCCTAGACAGTTTTACAATCTTTTCAATACAAAAAAGCTTTGTGCTCAAAACACAAAACTTTTTTGACTATAATAGCTTCATTAACTGAATGCTGATAACTGATAGTTTTTTATTTTTTCTTCGCCCAATCATCCCTCAGACCCACCGTCTGATTAAAAATCAGCTTGTCAAATGTGGAATGAGTATCTAAAGTATAATAGCCCTTACGTAAGAACTGATAACCCACTCCCTTTTTAGCATTTTCTAAATCGGGTTCTATAAATGCTTGTTCAACAATTTGGAGACTATTCGGATTGATTGCTTTTTTAAAGTCTTCTTCGGCTGCGGGATCTTCTACTTTAAACAAGCGATCATAAATTCTCACTTCTGCAGTTTTAGCATGTGGGTACACTGACCCAATGGATGGTTCCTTTTACATTCATGCCACTGCTATCACTCCCGCTTTTCGACTCTGGAATATACGTACAGTAAATTTCAGTTACGTTCCCGTCCTCATCTTTCTTAAAATCATCACAAGTAACGATATAAGCATGTTTTAACCGAACGCTTTTCCCGACTCCTAAGCGGAAGAATTTCTTCGGGGCATCCTCCATGAAATCATCACGCTCAATCCAAAGTTCTTTACTAAATGGGATTTTTCTTGAACCATCGCCACCTTCAGCTTCTGGATTATTCTCGCCTTCTAATATTTCCTCCTGCCCTTCTGGGTAATTTGTAATCACTAATTTAATAGGATCTAAAACTGACATGCGTCGCCAAGCAGTTTTATTAAGGTCTTCCCGGACACAAAATTCCAATAATCCTACATCAATGATATTTTCACGCTTTGCAATTCCGATACGATCGCAAAAATCACGAATACTTGCCGGAGTAAAGCCACGGCGGCGCAAACCACTAATTGTAGGCATTCGAGGATCGTCCCAACCATCGACAAGCTTTTCGTTAACCAATTGCAATAACTTTCGTTTGCTCATTATGGTATAGCTAACGTTTAAACGAGCAAATTCATATTGCTTGGATGGGAATATACCAATATTTTCTATCAACCAATCGTATAATGGGCGATGAGGAACAAATTCCAAGGTACATATGGAATGGGTAATCTTTTCGATTGAGTCACTTTCACCATGTGCAAAATCATACATTGGATAAATACACCATTCATCACCCGTACGGTGATGGTGTGCGTGCTTTATACGATAGAGTAGAGGATCGCGCATATGCATATTAGGGCTCCCGAGATCAATTTTAGCACGCAATACCATCGCTCCATCTGGGTATTTGCCAGCACGCATCTCTTCAAATAGTCTTAAGTTTTCTTCAACACTACGGCTTCTGGCAGGTGTCGGAACGCCCGGTTGAGTATGGGTTCCTTTCGCTTTTGCAATTTCTTCTGGATTACTTTCATCCACATATGCCAACCCCTTATTGATTAAAATAACGGCGTACTCATATAATGTTTCAAAGTAATCAGAAGTATACAGCTCTTGATCCCACTCAAAACCTAGCCATTTTATATCTTCCTTAATGCTATCTACGTACTCAACTTCCTCAGTTACGGGATTGGTATCGTCAAAGCGAAGGTTCGTTTTGCCATTGTATTTTTTGGCAAGTCCAAAATTCAAACAAATAGATTTGGCATGGCCAATATGTAAATAACCGTTCGGTTCAGGTGGGAAACGAGTTAAAACCCGCCCATCATGCTTTCCAGTTCTTAAATCTTCCTCAATAATTTCTTCAATGAAATTTAATGATCTTTCTTCATTCATAGTGAAGCAAAAATAAGAAAAGATAGCTACCTTTGCATCATTAGCGTGAATATTTCAAATATAGTAGAGCAATTCAAAAAAGGCACCGAAGTACATGCTTTGGTTGAAGCCCTAAAAGAGCAAAAATCTAAAATTGCTTTAAAGGGCTTAATCGGCTCAGCAGATGCTTTATTAGCCATAAGCAGTCATGAGTTAATTGGTCGAACAGCTGTGTTTGTACTCCCTAACCATGAAGAAGCCTCTTTCTTTTTAAGTGACTTAGAGAACATCCTTGACAAAGAGGTCTTGTTTTTCCCATCTTCGTTTCGGAAACCTTTTGATTTTACCCAGAGTAATAGTGGACAGGTTTTACAACGAGCGGAAGCGTTAAATACTTTAAATCAAGAAGGTAAAAATCCCCTTGTGGTGACTTATCCTGAAGCGCTTGCTGAAAAGGTAATTAACCGTCAAGAACTTAGTAAAAACACTTTAGTCATTCAGCAAGATACCAAATTGGGTATCGATTTCATTAATGAATTCTTAATTGAGTACGATTTTGAGCGCGTTGATTTTGTTTATGAACCTGGCCAGTTTGCAATACGAGGTGGTATAGTAGATATTTTTTCTTTCTCCAACGATCTCCCCTATCGGGTTGAATTTTTTGGAGACACAGTTGAAAGCATTCGAACCTTTGATATTGAAAGTCAGCTTTCAGTTGGCAAGATCAATTCAGTTACCATATTACCAAACGTTCAAGCCAAATTTTTAACCGTGAGCAATATTTCCCTATTGGAATATATTGATCCAAATGCCATTCTGTGGTTTAAAGATGTGCAGCTTACTTTTGACATTATAAAAGATGGTTATGAAAAGGCTACAGCGCTATGGAAAGCTTTATCGGAAAGTGAAAAAGCACAGAACCCAGAATGGATAGACCCCAAATATAACTTTTCCGAAGAGGGCTTTATCGTTGATAAAGTTCAAGTGTTTCCGATCATTGAATTTGGAAAACAATTTTTTTATAAACACGATGTAAGCATCCAGTTTAATCAAAAACCACAACCTTCTTTCAATAAGGATTTTAATTTACTCATTCATCATCTGAAAGAAGATGAGAAAAAGAAACTCAAGACCTATATTTTTAGTGATTCGCCAAAACAGGTAGAGCGTATCTTTGCTATTTTGGATGATTTGGACAAAAGCGTTCACTTCACTCCAATTCATATTGCTCTCCGTCAAGGATTCACGGATGAAAACTTAAAAATAGTTTGCTTCACCGATCATCAGATCTTTGATCGCTATTATAAATACAAGCTTAAGAAAGGATATACCAAATCACAGGCCATTACACTTAAGGATCTCCGGGATTTAAAACCTGGAGACTATATCACGCATATCGACCATGGAATTGGAAAATATGCCGGCTTGGAAAAACTAGAAGTCAACGGCAAAATCCAAGAATCGATTCGCCTTGTATATGCTGACAATGATCTTTTATATGTCAATATCAACTCTTTGAATAGAATATCGAAGTATTCTGGGAAAGAAGGCGCTGTGCCTAAAATGAATAAACTGGGCACAGACACTTGGGAGAAGCTAAAAAAAACTACTAAAAAAAAAGTTAAGGATATTGCTCGGGACTTGATCAAGTTATACGCTAAGCGGAAAGCGGAAACAGGCAATGCATTTCTACCTGACACCTATCTACAAACCGAATTAGAGGCTTCCTTTATTTATGAAGACACGCCTGATCAGGAAAAGTCTACCGCAGACGTAAAAAAAGACATGGAATCGCCACATCCTATGGACAGATTGGTTTGTGGTGATGTAGGCTTCGGCAAAACAGAGGTAGCTATACGTGCGGCATTTAAAGCGGTTTCCGATAGTAAACAAGTGGCAGTTTTAGTGCCTACAACCATTCTTGCTTTACAACATTATAAAACCTTTACGGAACGTTTGGAAGGATTTCCGGCAAATGTGGACTATATAAATCGCTTTAAAACCAGTAAAGAAATAAAACAAACACTTCAAAACCTTGCAGAGGGAAAAGTAGATATTATTATCGGCACCCACCGCTTGGTCAGCAAGGATGTTAAGTTTAAAGACCTGGGTTTATTGATCATTGATGAGGAACAAAAGTTTGGTGTTGGTGTCAAAGAAAAATTAAAGCAATTGCGCGCAAATGTCGATACCTTGACATTAACCGCAACTCCTATCCCTAGGACCTTGCATTTCTCTTTGATGGGCGCGCGCGACTTAAGCATCATCAGTACGCCTCCACCTAATCGCCAGCCTGTACAAACGGAATTACATGTTTTCAATGAGAAACTGATTCAAGATGCGGTAAGCGAGGAACTTGATAGAAATGGTCAGGTATTTTTTATTCATAACCGCGTAAAAGACTTAGATCAACTAGCGGCGATGATTGTGAAGTTGGTACCTCACGCACGTGTTGGTATAGCTCATGGTCAGTTAGCAGGAGACGCTTTAGAAAATATTATGCTCAAGTTCATCAATCATGAATTTGATGTTTTGATCGCTACCACGATTATAGAATCAGGCTTAGATATTCCAAATGCCAATACGATTATCATCAACCATGCACACATGTTTGGTTTAAGTGACCTTCATCAAATGCGGGGAAGAGTCGGCCGTTCTAATAAAAAAGCGTATTGCTATTTATTAAGTCCACCGCTTTCTACTTTAACAAATGAAGCCAGTAAGCGCTTAAGTGCAATTGAAGAGTTCTCTGACTTAGGAAGCGGCTTTAATGTAGCCATGCGAGATTTGGATATCCGAGGAAGTGGGAATTTACTTGGTGCGGAACAAAGTGGTTTCATTGCTGAGATTGGTTATGAAATGTACCATAAAATCTTGGACGAAGCCATTCATGAATTAAAAGAAGATGAATTTGCAGGCTTATTTCCAGATGATAAGCCGAGAGAGTTTGTTTCTTTTACACAGGTGGATACCGATTTGGAAGTACATATTCCAGATGAATATGTCACTCATATCGGTGAACGCTATAACCTCTACTCAGAATTAGCGAAATTAGAAAACGAGGAACAATTAGAAGCATTCAAAAAAGAACTCATTGATCGCTTTGGCCCCATCCCTCTGCAGGTGCATGAGTTGCTGAATACCTTACGCTTGCAATGGTATGGAAAAACCATAGGCTTCGAGAAAATATCATATAAGAAAAATACCTTACGCTGTTATTTTATTTCGGATAAGCAGTCGCCTTATTTTGAAAGCGACCGCTTTGGGAAAGTGCTACAATATGCACAACTACATCCGACGCTATGCAACCTGAAAGAAGTTCGAGGGACATTGCGTATTGGTTTTGACGATATCAGTGACATTCGCCATGCAATTTCCATTTTAAGAAAACTAGCAGAATAAAGATGGGTGTATGAGCAAATCTTTAGATAATGATTCACTAAGGTCAGATTCACAGACTGGTTTGCTTTATTCAAGCCTCTTAAAAATCGTCAATGAAGCCTCCGATGCGGAACAATTGGAGCATGGCTTTAATGTGGTTGCCAAGCTATTATTATTGCAAAGCAATTTAATGGTTGCTGGTAAAGCCTATCAAATTTTGGATATTGAATTCTATTTTTATAATGAAAAAATTCATCCAGATCCCTATTCACACTCTTTTCAATATGCCAGCAGGGTTCGAAAAAAACAATCGGTGACGGGCTCCTGGTATTTCCATCGATTTACAGGTATTGAGAAATACACACATACCCGTCGTGGTCTTGACATTACCTATGGGGATGGCACGAAAGAACGGTACGGTGGAATATTAATTCGAGCCATAAAAAACTTACAAGACGGTCGAATCATTTCTGGTCCCTCTCGGGTGGTTTCAGAAATCATTTTAGCGGCCAATGACCCAATAAATCTAGAAAGAATCGCACTCGATATGCGGGCAGGATTAGCCTTTGATTCAAAGGAATTACTTCACATCAGTTCTCTTGCATCTCCTAAACCAATTACTATTCATTCTTCTATACGTTTTGGATTAAGTGATAAAGATCCACGATTCCGCGAAAAGAAATATCGGTTTTATGTATAGTACTCAGTGGTAAACGATCTACTAAAACCCAATACTTAGAAAAAAAGTCGTGGTTTTTCAACACCAGTTCGACTCTTTGAAACAGTTAAGCCCAAAGTGATTTCATGAGTTCCGTTTTGTAGGCTTCCCAATTTGTTAATGATATAATCGTACGAATATCCAAGACGAAAATTGTCATTCACGAAAAATTGCATAATACCCGAAAAAGAATTCAAATTGCTTACTAACTTATGGCTGTCGATCTTTTTATCCCATAATTTCACACCGGTTCGGTAGCCACTCCCTACCCAAAAATGGTCTGCAAAAATAAACATTGCATTTAGATCAAGGCTCGTAGGTCCTTTAAAATCTTCTTTAAGCATTATACTAGGCCTTAGTTTAATATCCGATGCAATAGTAAGCAAGGTGCCCATTGTCAAATATATTTGGCGTTTCCTTTTGAGGTTCTCTGTTGTGGAGGCATCCCACCGAAAAATATTATTTGATCTATCTCCTGAAAGTAAATCTAATACCGAGAGACCAAGATACATTGATGTAAAGCTGTAATAAATCCCAAATCGCAGGTCTGGTATAAAGCTGGTAACATTGCCTGTAGGTAAAGCATTATCAACTAGCTCATCTGGACTAGGAGATAAGGCGGTACCATCTAAGGCATATTGGGTAACACCCAGACCGATACCAAAACTTAATCGTTTGGTATCTTCGTTGTCCAACCTCAATCGATACGCATAGTTCGCATAAACCGAGTTGGCGCTTTGAGGTCCCAGCATATCTGATGTTACCTGAAGCCCTATGCCCATCCTCCTATGAAGTGGATCTATGATCCCATCAATCGAAATCTGACCGGTCTTCGGAGCTCCTTCAATACCCACCCATTGCGAACGCAGTCCAATCTGGGCAAACCATTTTTCTTTATATCCAGCATATGCTGGATTTACACTCATCGAATTAAAAATATATTGAGTAAACTGGATGTTTTGCTGAGCTTGGACCTTCATTGAACAAATCCCAAAAAGAACGAATGTTCCATATAAAACTTTAATTTTCATTTTCAAGATATTTATCATTGCCTTTGTCTTGTCTCCCTTTAGCGTTTGATCAGGATCCATCCCGTATAAACCTGAACATCATCTCCCTTCTTCATACTTAGCTTATAATAGTACGTCCCCTCATTTAGATTATTGCCATCCCAAGTATTCTTATAATTTGTATTTCTATATACTTCATTACCCCACCGATTAAACACACTTAGGTCCGCCTGATTATAACTTTCCAACCCTCTGATAATAAATACATCATTTACCCCGTCTCCATTTGGAGTGAACGCATTAGGTATAAACACTGGGTTTTCAATTATGGCTATTAATAGCTCTACCTTGATGTTGTCCCTGTTTTCTGAGTATTCATCCAATACAAAACTACCTACCAAGCGCTGGTCGCCTAATATATTAGGATTATAAAATCTTTTTTCCCAAATTACCGGAATCGACCGTTGAGTCCCATCACTGAAGTTAATTTGAACAGTAGTCGGTTTTTCCAAAGTGTTGAACTCAGTACCATAAAATACCTTCAACGGTTCCGGATCGAGGATTGAAGTTGCCTGACGCGGACTAATGAGCAATACCTGTGTTACCGAACTGGCGGCATCAAAAATATCGCTGCCATTTTGTATGGCAGTAACTCTCACTTGACCCGTTTTATTGATTTTGAGTATATTATCATCCAATAATTCTACGATATCTGTCGGCATTCCGTCCATGCCGCTAACGCTATAACTAATTGGCAAATTACTGGTTGCCCAAGCATTCAGCTTAAATGGTGCCTCTCCGTAAATTTTTTCTGGCAGCGGGTTGAATGAAATCTGTTGCCCAGTATTTTCTACCACAAGTACTCCGACCGATACCGACTTCTCTACTTTTGCAGGGCCGACCAATCCATTGGCCTGTAGCGTATGCAGTCCTACGTCGAGATCCACCATTAACGGTAATGCACCTTCAAATGTCCCGTCACTTTGTACCTGCATTTGTCCAAGAAGGATCGGCTGACTGAAAAGATATATTGAAATGTAAGTTCCAGGCTCGTATCCAAATCCGTTTAGGCGTATCATTGACCCTTCACCTCTAAGAATTCGGATCACGGGTTTGATTTCCGAAATAGGGACATTTTCTGAGTTTATATCTATCGAAGTCAGATTCATTTCGAATTCGTCGCCTCGTAACCGCAAAACACTATTATCCACCACTTCAATGACCACATTAGCACGTTTGCCGTCCGCAATTACCACGGCTTCCCCGATATCCGGTTGTGGAAGCTCTTCATCTTCATCCAGAACTGGGACTGTGGGGATGATAACTGATGAAGACGCGCTATAGGCGCCCGTTCCCGATTCATTGACTGCTGCCACCCTGAAAATATAGGCCTTGTTGTTCATCAGGCCGCTCACTACTACTTCGGTGCCTGCGGATGGGCTGCCCTGCCAAGTTGCCCCATTGTCCAAGGAATAATCCACCAGGTAGCCAACGACCGTACCGCCATCGGCTGGTGCCGACCAGGCTAAACTGACTTGTTTATCCCCACCTACTCCTACAAGTTCTGTAGGTATACCGATTTTTTGTGCAGGCTGCAGTGCTCCAATGGCCGATGTCAGTGCATTGGTGGCATTGTCCACATCTGATTGGCTGGCATCATTTAGGACTGAGATAGTTCGGGCTACATCAAGCACTGTTTGAAGGTTTGTCCAGCTGGCTTTTGAATAATCCGTTTCCGTTAAGCCGGACGTGGTGACAATTGCAATTTCCAGGGCTGACTTGTCAACATTTAGAGCGGCAATAGCTGTATTTAATGCAGCCAGTGCGGCATCAACCTCAGACTGCTTCGAGTTGGAAACACTAAGGACAACTTGTGCTTCTGTAATACTAATCTGTAAAACTATCCAGCTGTCAACAGACCAGTCGGTTTCAGTAAGCTCTTCTGTGGAGGCTATCATTGCAGTCAAAGCGGCTTTATCCACTTCAAGACCAGCAATTGCAGCATTAATTTTAGCAAGAATGACATCTATTTCAGACTGAATGACATTGCTATTGCCTATTACCGCTCGGGCATCTTTAAGGATCGTTACTAACAGCCTCCAGTTAACCGGAGAATAATCGGATTCGACTTTATTCTCTGCGAGCTTGACTGCTGCCTGCAATGCTGACTTGTCAACACTAAGCTCACCTAATGCAATGTTCAGTTTAGTGAGCGCTGCATCTATTTCTGACTGTGTTGCGCGAGTATTATTATGTGCTGCATTTGCATTGGCAATAGCATTCTGTAAAACAGTCCAACTATCAACCGACCAGTCCGTTTCCGTCAAACCTTCTGTTTCGGTTAATGTTGCCTGCAGTGCAACTTTATCCACATAGAGACCAGCAATTGCTGCATTTAGTTGCGCAAGAGCGGCATCTATCTCAGACTGTTTGGCATCAATATCATCTATTACCATTCGGGCATCACCAAGCGCAGCTGCAAACTGGGCCCAGCTGGCAGGCGAGTAATCTGATTCAACTTTGAACTCTTCTGATGCTGACAGCAATGCCGACTTGTCAACTGTAAGACCAACAATTGCCGCATTCAGTTGCACGACGGCTGCATCTATTTCTGACTGTTTGGAGCTGATATCATCAAGGATGACCTCTGCCTCTAGAATAGCAGACTGTAAAACTGTCCAGCTATCAACCGACCAATCCGTTTTGGTTAAACCCTCTGTTTCGTTTAATTTTGCCTGCAGTTCAACTTTATCCACATCAAGAGCAGCAATTCCCGTATTCAGTTCAATAAGTGCCGCATCTATTTCTAATTGTGTAGGATTAGTATTGTCTATTACCGTTCGGGCATTACCAAGCGCAGCAGTAAACTGTGCCCAGCTGGCAGGCGAGTAATCTGATTCAACTTTGGACTCTGCTGATGTAACTGCTGATCTCAATGCCGACTTGTCAACCGCAAGACCATCAATTGCCTTATTAAGTTGTGTAACGGCTACACCTATATCTGACTGTTTAGAGTTCGTACCATCAAGGATACGCTGCGCCTCTAGAACAGCAGTTTGCAAAACTGTCCAGCTATCAACCGACCAATCCGCTTCGATAAAGTCTTTTGCTCGGTTTACCGCTGATTGCAAAGCAGTCTTATCCACATCAAGAGCTGCAATCGCCGTGTTCAGTTCAGTAAGTGCCACATCTATTTCTAATTGTGTAGGATTAGTATTGTCTATTACCGTTCGGGCATCACCAAGCGCAGCAGCAAACTGTGCCCAGCTATCAGGCGAGTAATCTGATTCAACTTTGGACTCTGCTGATGTAACTGCTGATCTCAATGCCGACTTGTCAACCGCAAGACCGTCAATTGCCTTATTCAGTTGCGCAACAACTGCATCTATCTCTGACTGTTTTGAGATAGTAGCATCAAGGACAGCCTGTGCCTCTAGAACAGCAGTCTGCAAAACTAACCAGCTAGCAACCGACCAATCTGATTTGATCAAACCCTCAGTTCCTCTTACCAATGTTTGCAAAGCGGTCTTATCCACACCAAGGTCAGCAATCGCAGCATTCAGTTGCGCAACGACTGCATCTATTTCTGACTGTTTAGAGTTGGTATCATCAAGGACAGCTTGTGCCTCTAGAACAACAGTCTGCAAAACTGTCCAGCTAGCAACCGACCAATCCGTTTCAGTTAAACCCTCAATTTTGGCCAATGTTGCCTGCAGCGCAATTTTATCCACATCAAGACCAGCAATTGCCGTGTTCAGTTTCGTGACGGCTTCATCTATTTCCGACTGTTTAGAGTTGGTATCATCAAGGAGGGCCTCGGCCTCTAGAATAGCGGTCTGTAAATCTGCCCAACTAGCTGCCGACCAATCCGCTTCGGTTAAACCCTCTGTTTCGATTACCGCTGATTGCAAAGCGGCTTTGTCCACATCAAGAGCTGCAATTGCCGTGTTCAGTTCAGCAAGTGCTGCATCTACCTCCAATTGAGCTGAGTTGATATTGTTCAAGACGATCCAGGCATTTGTAATTACGGTCTGCAACACTGTCCAGCTATCACTAGACCAATCCGTTTCGATAAAGTCTTCCGTTTCAGTTATCGCAGCCTGCAAAATAGTATTATCAACCGTTATCGTAAAAGTTAATTGATCTGCTAATGTTGGAGATTCTGTACTAGCTATAACTGTAACCTGACCTCCATTTTTACCTATAATTGTTATTAATGCAACACCCCTTTCTGCTGTGATCGTCTTCAAACCAGAGACAGATCCTAATTCCGTATTCTGTGAAAAAGTAATTTCAAGAGAACTCTCTTCTCCTGTATCAATTAAATTTCCTGCTCCATCTTTTAAAGTCGCTGTAAGCTGGCGAATATCACCCGAAGGTAAATTCGATATTAAACCAGAAAGTGCAATTTGCGCCGCAGAACCGTGACTGCTTAGCCTAACACCCTCGGATACAGCTTCCTCTAAGCCATCAGAAAAAAAAGTCAGTTCATAGGTTTCGCCTACTTTGCCTGCAAGAGTCAGACTACTGAACTTGGCCACTCCGCCATTGGCTATAATGCTTAGTATCCCACTCAAAGTCCCCCCATCGCCAGATGTGATGGCAACAGTAACTTCACTGTTACTATCGTCTGTGACAACATTGTCATTAGCATCTAGAATATGAATCAAAGGTTGAGCGGCCATGGTAGAACCGCTGGCCTGGCCAACTGGCTGCGTGATAATTGAAAGAGACTTAGCGGCACCTGCTTTAAAGTTCACTTCTACAGTGGCGATTATCTTATCACCACCTATCCACTCGCCTTCGTCATCCATACCCAAATATCCGGTTACCACTACATTATTTGCCACCGTTGAAGTCAGATTAACTTCCACTTGCCCGTTCACATTCGTCTTCCAAGAGTCCGATGGATTTAGACCACCATCGCCTACGCTACCTCCGGTAACCCTGAGGAACACATCGACCCCAGCACCGACTGGATTGCCATTTGAATTACGTACGGTAACGGTGACTATCGATGCATCCATATTATTTGCAACTACATCTGAACTCCGATTTGCTTTAATACTTGATTTACTCGCATCTGGCGTCATGTCTTCACTGCCTAATTGAAAGTCTCCAAAGCCATTAAGCCCTGTCGCTTTAGCACTGTTAACAGTTTTATCCGACATTGTTGGATAAGTCCATGTCGACCCATCATACCTCGCCACAAGAGCGTTGTTGAATTCAAAACCATCCTCCTCATCAGCACTATCCCAGCTGAACGTCGGGTTATAATTGTACGAACCGCCACCGGTGGCTGAAAATGTCCAATGACGCTCCAGTTTGGGATCGGCAAGACCTGAACTAGCGATATTCTTGTGATTAGAGCCTATTGTACTCCCCGTCACGTTTCTATTAATACTATTCGTCGTAAAGGCAAGGCTAACTGGTGCATAAATACCATCGCTTCCCAAGGGGAAATTATAGGTATTAGTCCCGGATGCAATGCCACGAACCAGATTGCCTTGCACAAACGAATCTGACGACCCACCTGAAATAGCTTGGGGAGCATAGTTCGATACGGTAAGCGTGTTTGAATTTGTTTTCATTAAGCCCATAACAAGAGTTAGTGAACCTGGTATTGTTATATTTGTATTGAGTGTGAGGACCTGAGATTTGTCTAGCAGATCGACATTAATGTTACGCAATCCATTGCCCAACAATTCGGGGCCTGTGGTTTTAGAATCTCCCTTATAGATCACTTGATGCCAGTTGTTGCCCACTCCACCGATTAAAATACCGCCAGTACGAACAATTGTACCGTTCGGACTGGATGTATTATTACCCATGGTAAATCCAGCCCCTCCCGCTGCAAAGGTACCTTTCACCAAGTAAAGTATTCCCGTAGAGATGTTTCTGCTGCTACTCGTAGTCCTTGTCACAGTGCCAGGATTATCTATAGTAAGCGAACCCGTGAGATTAGTAGGATAACCAGTACCGGTACTTTGATTGTTATTTACGAGGCCATTACGGTTATAAATATAATGCGCTCCGGCATGAAATGAACGAGTCCCTGAAACTCGGATATTACCGTAACTAGCTGTAGTTCCACTGGAAGTAATTCCATTCAACGAACCGATTTCCAAATATCCTCCTTCACTCAAGATAAAATTCCCTGCACCTGCCATCCTCGCATCATTTCCTGCAATATTATTACCTGGCAAACGTAACCTCCCGCCCTCATGTACCGTTAGGGTTGATTTTCCAGCAATTGTCATTGCGGTATTTGTATTTACATCCAACGTACCATATACATCAACATCAGAGACGTTCACGCTATTAGTAACAGTTACCGTATGTTCATTTTTAACGACGGCTTTCCGAAAAGCGCCTTGGAGAGCTATCGTATTCGCCGCCCAACTAGAATTCTGATCGAGGCTAAACGCACCAGGGTTCTGGCTTGTAGCATTAGTTGTGACGAGATGGGTAGTCGCTGTTCGGGCACCGTTGTTTCCCACGGAACCAGTGTATGCGGTGATCAGCGGTGGATAGCCTGACGGTGAAGAGGCGGAACCATTACCATCCGAATGAGAAGTGGCAATCCACAATGTCGGTACAAGCCCAATACCCGTACTTAAAACAGGAGGATCAGGTGAGGAACTATGACCTGTAGCGACTACGCCAACTACAGGAACGCTAGAGTAAGTCCCAGCAGCAATACGATAGGATGTATGCGCACTAACACCAGTTCCAGCTATTACATCAATTGTCTGTCCTTCTGCCCCTGAAGCAACCTTGTACCACGCTGTTCTTCGCCTGTTGCCGCCATCGGCAAAATAAAGCCGAGTAAAACCAGAGGGTATACTTACATTTCTGCCACCAGTCTGCGCACCCGTCCAAAAAATCAGGAGTAAGTCCCCTGTCTCGATATCAGCAGGTAAATTAATCGTGTGTATGTCCCCTCCTCCCATTTTCGTACTAATATTCCAACCTTTTACTACAGGTGTAATTAGAAAGGCCTCAGATGGGAGTGTACTTGCATGAGTCCATTCAGTCCCTGTCCACTCTTGCCAAGTAGCTGCATCATTCCAAACACCATCCTTCACACTTCGATACTCTCCCGACATTGGTGCGGGCAGGGGTTCTATTACAGAGGCTAGTTGTTGTGCGTTCACCACACTAGTGAAACTATAGAGAAATGTGGTAAGAACATATGCACCTGATAATTCTCTGGAAAGCAAACGGGAAACGGAACAACAAAATCTAAAAAACATGCTTAACCACATATTAAAAAGGTTTTATAATAAAAGGTTTCGATGTAACCTTTAGTCAAATTCTATATCGAAGCATTCCGCATCAAATTCAGGCTTGAGCTATTAAGCATACATCTGAAAATTAGCTAATATAACCAAATATAATAAAAAAATATCAACTAAAGATATTTCGATCGTTTTATGTAACATTAAGAATGGAAGCGTGCTATGATACTAATTGAAGCGGCATCAAAGATCTTTCAAAAATTAGAAGTCAAAAACAAGGCGAATACTCTTAAGAGAGCGAATTCACCTAATTGTGCTGCGAGGTAGCGTCATTCTGGTTATGTGATTGAGTAATTTCATATTCTAATTCAGCATCGATATTCTCCTTCTCGACTTTTCGTTCTTTTTCCATAAGCTCATCATGGTGGGTCAATAACCAATCTAATTGCTTTTGTCCGTACGCCATCTGGGTAAACAACACGTATAAAACAGGAACAATAAAGATGGAAATAGAGGAAGAGGCAATCATTCCTCCAAGAACCGCAAAACCAATAGTTTGGCGAGCTACCGCTCCTGCTCCGGAAGCAAAAACAAGAGGCAAAACTCCCAATATAAAGGCTAGGGAAGTCATAAGTATAGGACGCAGTCGCAAACCTACCGCCTCTAGTGTTGATTTTACAAGTTCTTCCCCACGATCTACCCTCATCTTTGCGAACTCGACTATCAAAATTGCATTTTTGGCAGACAAGCCGATTAAGGTAATAAACCCAATTTGAGCATATACATTATTGGTAAGACTAGGTACCAATGTCAAAGCAAGAATAGCTCCAAAAGCACTTACAGGTACCGTAAGCATCACGCAAAGAGGAACAGACCAGCTTTCGTATAAAGCCGCCAAGAAAAGAAAAACAAAAATAATAGAAAATATAAAGATATAAATAGTCGTTTTACCTGCTCGAATCTCTTCATAGCTTAAGCCAGAAAACTCATAGGTATAACCTTGTGGCAATATTTTCGCCGCGGTTTCTTTTAAGGCTTCTATTCCTTGTCCGGAACTGTAGCCTTGAGGTGTAGAACCATTTACTTCAGCAGAACGAAAAATATTGAAATGTGTGATTAAGGGCGCAGTTTCAATGGGCTCATAACTAATCAAGGTACTCAATGGAAGCATTATACCTATTGAATTGCGCACGTAAAATTTATCCATGTCAGAGACCAATTCGCGAAACACAGTATCAGCCTGTACCACGACATGGTAGGTACGATTATATAGCGCAAAATTATTTACAAATAAACTCCCCATATAGGCTTGCATCGTGGTAAATACATCAGAAATATTGACGCCCATCTTCTCGCATTTCTCCCGATTTACCGTTAAATTATAGGAAGGGGTATGCGCCGAATAATAGCTAAAGGCGGTAAGGAACGATTCCTTCCCTATATTGTAAATTCACAATAAAATAAACCCTGCTTGCCATTGCTTCATTTTCTTTTAAAAGATTCAGGCTGTATAGATTACTTTTATAGGTCGCTAAAGCTGATGTGTATTGTGAATAGATGATTGATTTCAAATCCACTTCTCCCCAGTCTAGCAGCCTTTCCTGAAGTTTGGATTTTCGAAGGTTATGAATGCGCGCAAAACCGGCGAATACAGGAATACTGAGAGTTAATCCTATATAAGAATTTGGATAAACATGAGAGAATAACTCGGGTAAAGTATCGTTTTCGAATGCGAAATTATAGGTATAAAAGGCCCCTAATGAAGGGAGGTATGACCATTTATAATAGCTTATCAAGTGTCGCTGCAATTTTTTTACGGTTAATAATTGTTTGTACTCTATCCGCTTTTGATAGTCTAGCTGTTTATTGGTGTCCACCTGTAAATGATCGATCATTTGTGTGGTGTCAAAGCTTATATTAAAATCCTTTTGAGGGTGGTATCCCATTAATTGTTTTAAAATGGCGTATTGGGTTGTAATATTTTCAGTTGCCTGTTTTAATTGTGCCATGGAATTATTGAGGGTAATAGCTGCCTGTTGGTAATCTGCTTCATCGACAATTCCTCCTAAATATTGATGATAGGCATCTTTCATGCTTCTAAAGAGTCGCATAGTATCTTGTTTTAATGCATCAACCTGTTTTATTGTGAGTAGGAGAGCATAAAAAGACTTACTAACGGACGAAACTAATTCAATCTTCGTGCTATCTGTCACTTCCCTTGCTCGGTCGAGATACAGACCCTTGGTTTTGAAAGCATATAACAAACTGGGGGTAAAGATGGTTTGAGTAGCATTCACGCTTATCGTTGACGTATTGATCACGCCTGTTTTTTCGAAATTTGAACTACCCCCTGACGAGCTCACGACAGAATTAGTAGGCAACTGAAAATTATGGGTCAACCCGCTTGCGGTATTCACCTGTGGTAACCATCCTGATAAACTAATTGAATTCGTGAGCTTTGCAATAGATATTTTAATTAAAGACTGTTGTAATGCTGGTTGATGCTCCAAGGCAAAATCAATGCATTGTTGAAGTGTAAAAGAAGGGATTCTATCAATACGAATGGATGGGATTTTCTTTAGCGCATTATTTGTCTGAGCATACAGACCCATTGCCCATAATATAGATAAAATCAATATCCCTACTTGAATAAATCGGACATAAGGAAAATTATAACATGCCTTCCGTAAATACTTCATTGTGATTGAGCATTGCTAACCAGTTAACAATGAAATGAGAAGAAAAGATTTGGGTTATAATTTTTTTTACTTTAGTTACTCTACATTCCTTTAAAAAATATACACTCTACAAATAAACATAATGAATTCTCAATTGTAGGTAACTAATGCTTGGAGTATTAAAGGAAATATTCATAATATCAACCAAGATCAAAATCGCATTCTTTGATTGGATAAAATTTGCAAGGGAATAAATAAATTAAATCATGAAATTATTAGAAAAAATAGGATTTGCAATTGTATTTTCAATTGCTATAATCGGAAAGGCAAGTTGCGGTACTATTTCTTATGTATCTGCGGAAGTTGGATCACAACAATATATCAATCCTCCCTGGGCGCCTCCCTATGCTGCAGGGGTACGATACTATTACTTGCCGGATATTGAGGCATATTACGATTTGAGTAACCAAGATTTTGTATACTTAGAAAATGGTCAATGGCTATTTTCAAGCGCTTTGCCTCCTATTTATAGTTGGTATGATCTATATGATGGTTTCACAATAGCACTAAATGTAGGTGTTTTTCAACCTTGGATGCACAACCAGTTTTATATTTCTCACTATCCACGCTACTACTACAGAAATAAATATAACGAGCGTGATCTTGGTAGGATCAGGGGCTTTAATGAAAATGACGCTAAACCCTTTTATTGGACTCCAGAAGATCGAAGCAGGATAACACAATTCCGAAACAACACCAATAACCGATCAACCAATACACGACACGTAGCCACAAGACCTCCACAAAGAACCGGATATTACGGAAAAGATATTGGTCGTCCTGTTAAGGTTCAGCCACAAATGAGAGAAAATCCTCCAAGAGGCGGTGCTGGAAGAGGCGGCAAAATGCCTAGAGGCGGGGGCAGTGGTCGCGAAAGAGGTAGATAAATGAATTTAAAGCTTATGTTTCTTAAAATCGTGGCTACGTAAGTCCTATGATTATTGGTGCGGCAACTCAGGAAATCACTGTCGGAACTTTCAAGGCCACATTTGAGTTGATGGCTGACGATTTACCATGAAGGACATTTTATTGTCAATTTACCCGAGTAAGACATCCCTTCACTTCTTCGAAAACAGAGTAGTCCTTTCTTTTTTCTTATTACCTCCAAAAAAACTCAGAACCCTACACATAATTTGTGAATTGCTTTTCGTATCTTTGCGCAAAATAGAGAAATCTTTCAATCTCCAAAATGCAGAAAATCAGAAACATAGCAATCATTGCTCACGTTGACCACGGAAAAACCACCCTAGTTGACAAAATTTTACACTTCACGAGCCAGTTTCGTGATCAACCAGAAGGCGTATTAATTCTAGATAATAACGATCTAGAACGTGAACGAGGGATTACCATTGTTTCTAAAAATGTCGCCGTTCAGTATAACGGTGTAAAGATTAATGTTATCGACACTCCTGGTCACGCGGATTTTGGTGGTGAAGTGGAACGTGTTTTAAAAATGGCCGACGGTGTAATTCTACTTGTCGATGCATTTGAAGGACCAATGCCGCAAACTCGTTTTGTAACTCAAAAAGCATTGGCTTTAGGATTAAAGCCGATCGTTATAGTAAATAAAGTAGATAAAGAAAATTGCCGCCCAGATGAAGTTTACGAATCTGTATTTGAATTGTTTTTCAATTTAGATGCAACGGAAGAGCAATTAGACTTTCCAGTATTATACGGTTCTTCTAAACAAGGTTGGATGTCTAAAGACTGGAAAAAGCCGGCAGAAGACTTCACTCCGTTATTAGAAGCCATTCTGGAGTATATTCCTTCGGCTCCTGAATCAGAAGGTACTTTACAAATGCAAATTACCTCTTTAGATTATTCTTCTTTCGTAGGGCGTATTGCAATTGGTCGTGTAGCTAGAGGCTCAATTAAAGAAGGCCAACCAATATCATTAGTGAAAGGTGATGGCAAGATTGTTAAATCTCGCGTAAAAGAGCTTTATACTTTTGAAGGCTTAGGAAAAATTAAGGTTGCAGAAGTAAAATCTGGAGATATCTGTGCAGTTGTCGGAATCGATGGTTTTGAAATTGGCGATACCTTATCGGATTTCGAAAATCCAGAGGGCTTAGAAACCATTCATATTGATGAGCCGACCATGAACATGTTGTTCACGATTAACAACTCACCATTCTTTGGTAAAGAAGGTAAGTTTGTTACTTCGCGCCATATACACGATCGTTTATACAAAGAACTAGAAAAGAACCTAGCGCTTAAAATAGTACCTACAGATTCTCCTGATGCATTTTTAGTATACGGTAGGGGTATTCTCCATCTTTCGGTTTTGATTGAAACCATGAGAAGGGAAGGCTACGAATTACAAGTTGGTCAACCGCAAGTAATCGTCAAAGAAATAGATGGAAAGAAATGTGAGCCAATAGAAACCTTAATTGTAGATGTTCCTGCAGAAGTTTCTGGAAAAGTGATTGAATTGGTAACTCAACGTAAAGGAGAGTTAACAATCATGGAATCAAAAGGAGATTTACAACATTTAGAATTTGAGATTCCTTCAAGAGGAATCATCGGCTTACGTAATAATATTTTAACAGCAACAGCTGGAGAGGCTGTAATGGCCCACTTATTTAAAGCTTACGAGCCGTGGAAAGGCACCATTCCTGGTAGATTGCACGGTGTGTTGATTTCACTAGACAAAGGCGTAACAACTGCGTACTCTATTGATAAATTACAAGATCGTGGTCGCTTCTTTGTTGATCCAGGTGTTGAAATTTACGAAGGACAAATCATTGGCGAGCATATTAGAGACAATGATCTTACCATCAATATTGTAAAGGGAAAGCAGTTAACAAACATGCGTACTTCAGGTCATGATGATGCTACACGTATTGCTCCTGCCATAAAGTTCTCTTTAGAAGAAACAATGGAATACATTCAGGCAGATGAATATATGGAAGTTACTCCGAAAAGTATTCGTATGCGGAAGATCTACCTAACTGAAAACGAACGAAAAATAAAAGGAAAGAAATAGGCTTTACTTTAGGATAGCTAATAGATTCTAATCTAGTAATGAACCAATAAGTCTGTATGTTTAAATTCTAATAACAAAAAAAGCTACTCAAATGAGTGGCTTTTTTTATGACTCATTAAACTTTAAGCTATGCACCAAATAACCCTTCCCGTAATTTTCAGGGTCATGGGTAACAACAGCCTTTAAAGCGATCTTTTGTAAATACCCTTGATATGCCTGATAATTCCCGAAAGTTTCGATACCCCCTTCTCCAAGCATCGCCTCTATAAAGTCCATATCTTCCCTATTAACAAACCTTAAATTATAGCCAAAGTCTCCGTATTTAAACAGATTACCATCTTTATTCACTGCCAAACTACCGCCACTGTAAAAACCAATAGGGTATACAAGTGCAATTTCAAAAGTTTCATCACTCGTAAATTTATCCTTGCTAAGAACTCCCAAAAACTCAAACCAACTATTCACCCCGTCATCCATTGCATGCTGCGGTGATACATATACTTTAGCTCTTACTTTGTAGGTATAACCCAACTGTCGCTCTCCAAATCCATTTAAAGACATATAAGAAGATTCCTTATGAGGCAATAGAAGAACCCTTTGGTCTTTGACATCAACATAGTGATCTAAAAATAATTCCGCCTTCTGCCCTGTCTTCGGTTTTAAAGGATTAAATTCATCTTTAGAACAGGCTGTAATTAAGGCCAAAGCAATAAAAAGAAAAAATACGTTACGCATAGTCATCAATTTGGAATTAAGAATGATTTAATGATATAACGAAGAAGGCAATAATAATGCTACAGGTAATTTGCAGAAATGAGTAATTTACTATCGACTAATAATGTCCCCCAGGTGAGACTTCCGTCAATGGAATGCAGTACAAAATAAGTTAATTAAAGGGTTAGCAACAAACCCAAAAAAAAATGCGAAGCCTTAACACAATAAACGTTAAGATTTCGCATTCTGCTTTTCAAGAAGATTCTTATGAAGACTTACGAAGTCCCCTGCACAAGCCAAAGGAATAAGTTAATAGCACAATTTTAATGCTTTACTAAATAGCCTTTTTTACTAACCATCATTAGCATAAACCAGGTTAAGAAAGCATTCACAATGATCAGCTCAAAGCTCATTCCGTAGCCAAATTGCGTTTCCATAAACGTTTTCAAGAAATACGTTAAAAATGGAGATAGTAAACAGATGTATGGAACGAGTTTATCATTCACAAAGCGCTTAGTGAACATTCCAAAGGTAAATAGTCCCAACAAAGGCCCATAGGTGTATCCTGCTGCTATAAATATAGCTGTTACTACGGATTCATCGTTGATCATTCGGAAGATCAAAATGATAAGCAATATAACAACGGAAAAGCCGAAATGTACATATCCCCTGGCACGAATTAATTTAGGAGCGTTAATATCCTCTTTCTTTTGGAAGTCGAGAAAATCAATACAAAACGATGTTGTTAAAGCGGTAAGGGCCGAATCGGTGGTAGCAAAAGTAGCCGCCGTTAATCCCATCATAAAGATAATACCTGGTAATAATGGCAAGTAATTAAATGCGATCTCAGGAAACAAATAATCAGGCGTTGGCAAAGCACTAACGTCAACTCCATTTTGAGCCGCATAGAGATAAAGCATGGCGCCTACAGACAAGAAGAAGATGTTGATGATCACAAAAACAACCATAAAGGTCATCATGTTTTTTTGTGCTTCTCCTACTGTTTTCATACTAATATTCTTCTGTATCATATCCTGATCAAGGCCGAACATCGCTAAAGTAACGAAAATCCCCCCTAAGAACTGCTTAAAGAAGTTTTGTTTTTCTCCGAAAAAGTCTCCCCAATAAAACATTTTGGAATAACTACTTTCTTTTATTGCTTCTACGGCATTCAGCAAGCTAAGATCAAGGCTATCTGCTATAAAATAAATCGACAAAATAACAGCCAATATTAAAAAGAAGGTCTGTAATAAATCTGTAATAAGAATCGTTTTCAGCCCACCTTTATGGGTATATAACCAGATAAGACCTAAACAAATAATGATGGTTACAGCGAATGGTACATTCCAGGCATCAAAGATAAATCGCTGTAATATGATGGCCACTAAATAAAGCCGAAAAGCTGAACCGATAGCTCTGGAAAGCAAGAAAATAGCAGCACCGGTTTTATAACTTCGATACCCTAAACGTTCTTCTAAATAAGTATAGATGGATACGAGGTTCATCCGATAATACAGTGGCAATAAGACATAGGCTACCATTATATATCCGACTGCATTTCCTAACACAAACTGAAAATAACCAAAGCCTATGCCACCTACAGCACCTGGGACCGAAATAAAGGTAACGCCTGATAATGCAGTTCCAATCATCCCGAAAGCAACAACATACCACTTTGAGTTTCTATTGGCAATAAAGAAAGCCGAGTTGTCAGACTTTTCTCGCGAAGTAAAGTGCGCTACACCAATTAAAATGGCAAAATAAACAAGTAAGAAACTTAATAATACAATGGGGGTCATGGTTTAAGATTTAAGTAGGGTATTAATTAAAGTTTTTCGTGACTATGCGCTATTGCTTCACGAACGCTGCCATATCGATCAAGTAATTTGGAAGCAACTTCTTCATCAACATGGGCCTCCTCCATGATAAACCGAATGCCACGGTTCACTAATTTAATATTGGTCAATTGCATGTCGACCATTTTATTTCCTTTTACACGTCCCAACTGAATCATGATCGCGGTACTTATCATGTTCAATACCAGCTTTTGGGCTGTTCCCGCTTTCATTCTAGTTGAGCCTGTTACAAATTCAGGACCCACTACAACTTCGATAGGGAAAGTAGCCTCTTTCGCTAAGATACTTCCACTATTACAGACCACGCAGCCCGTCAATAAGCCGGCTTTATTCGCCTCCTTTAATCCTCCTAATACATATGGCGTAGTACCTGAAGCAGCAATACCAACAAGCGTATCATTTTCATTCAGGTTGTACGCACTTAGATCCTTCCAAGCCTGTTCTAGGTCATCCTCTGCGAACTCTACTGCCTTTCTAATGGCTGAATCTCCACCCGCTATTAGTCCAACAACCCATTCGTGAGGCACGCCAAAAGTAGGAGGAATTTCAGAAGCATCTAATATGCCTAAACGGCCGCTAGTACCCGCTCCAATATAAAAAAGTCGCCCTCCCTTTCGCATTCTATCAACTGTAGCTTCTACTAAGGAAGATATTTGCGGGATTACCTTATTTACGGCTTGTGGAACCATTTGATCTTCCTTATTCATGTTGTTCAACAACTCATCAACCGTCATCTTTTCAAGATGGTTGTAATGTGATTCCTTCTCAGTGGTGTTAGTCATACTATTATAAATCAATTAAGTCTTCAACGGCTTCTAATTCAATAATGAATCAATCCGTTCAAAATTGTATCCTCTATCTTTAAGTGTTTTTATTAATTCAGGTAACTTGTGGTAAAATTTATCAGTACGACTAGGCTCTGTACCTAGGTGAACCAATAATATAAAGCCATTCATACCATTAGTTGATCGATTTTCATACTCTAGAATTGTCGAAAAAATGGTTTCTGAATCTACATACCTTGCGCCCATTTCAGGCCAGGTATAGTCAGCAGTTACTCGAGTTCCGGGTGTGAAATTAATTAAATTTAGACCGTATTCATCCGCCCATTGAGAAATGGTAGAATTATACCATTCATAGGGAGGTAGAAAATACTTCGCTTCCGCCTTTTCAATTCCAAATCTATTCATTTCCCTGTAATTATCAACAATATCCTTGACAAATTCGCTTTTAGAAACCAGCAAACTATCGCGGTTATTCCAATCATTATATAAGAGGTGCTTGTCGGAATGCGCACCTAAATAATGTCTTTCTTTTTTTAATGTATTTATAAAACTCTCATTTAACGGATTTCTATAAAAATTCCCTGTTAAAAAAAAGGACGCTTTAACTTTACTATCCTTTAAAGTCTTATTTATAAAATCTTTCCCTTCATTAAACTCATCTGCAGAAAAGATTAACGAAATATTCTTTTTAGTAGAATCGCCTCTCTGGATTGCTCCCAAAAAGTTAGTCTGATGATCTACTTTTTTTTTAATTGACTGTTTTCCATTGCCCCCATTAAGTATACTAAAGACGCTGTTCCATCCATCGTAGGTTCATTAGTACTATAATCTCCAAAATCATCATGGTAGACTGCTAAATCCGATTGGAATTTTGCGTAAGTATCTTCATTATGAAGCTGTATACCAATAAGATTCTCAAAGATTTGAGTATAAACAGGACCATCTATCAATCCCCCATCAATTGGGTATTTTTTAATATAAGTAAATGCAGAATGCGGATCAATCGGCGTATCTCCCCATGATGGCAGACCATAAACCATACTGGTTCCCCAAGGATTTAATCCAAACAACCAATCAATATTGGCTTGTGCGAGTTCGGCATACTGCTGATCTCCAGATAAATCCTGATACCACAAACACTGAATAGTGAAAGCTACCGTCAAATTATTGCTGCACCAAATAAAAGGAACACCACGGTAAAATGCATTTTCTTTGGCTCGGCTCCAAACCTGCTCAATTCCATCTTGATAATAACCCACTAATTCCGCTTTACTTTTGGAATCGACGTGCTTTGCTAATTCATAATGTCCAAGATTAATAAAAGGATAATATTGGTAATGACTGGCGGTATCTCGAGTCATCCATTCAGTCACTTGCTCTTGTCGAGCATATTTTAAACCTTCCTCTTTAAAGCTGTTTTCACCATACTTTTTGTACATGGTGGCGAAGGCAAGCTGCATATCATCTTTCCAGTTTTCTTCTGCGTAAATATATGGGGATTTAACAGAAACAGTTTGTGTAACTCCTAATTTTATGTGAGCATAATCAAGTGCGGTTTTCGCCTTTTGCTCTAAGTGTTGCGCATAATCGGGTTGTTTAACTTTAAACAAATCCGACCCAAGATTAAAAGCACTTACAAATTTAGCTGCCGTTGAGCTGGTTCCTGTAGTATTATTTAAAAACTGACCGCGTTGCTGCGGATTACCATCAATAAAATAAACAGGCCGCTCATATCCTCGACCATAAAAAGGGTCTTCTTTTGGGATCCGTAAATTAGCATGATCTCGATCATCGGCAATCTGATTAAACATCAAATGCGGTTCGGGATGTAGTTTTAACAACCAATCCAAACCCCATTTTGCTTCATCCAATACATCGGCGATACCGTTACTGCCATTTAATCCATTCGCTTGTTTTGTATCTTCAAAAACTCCTGGAAAATCTCGGTATGCTGCTAATAGGTGATAGGTTGCATTAGCCGAAGTCGTTGCATATTGCAAATAATCGGACGCATCATGCCATCCGCCGCCCGCATCGATGTGCGTACTATCCGGAATTCCGGCACCTTCTGCATACAGTGTAAATCCATCGTGTGTATGGCAGCTATCTTGTAAAAATGGATTGTATAAAGAACGTTGCTGACGCATATACCGCAATACAAAGTCGGCCGTACCCTCATAAACATTTGTGTTTATCCGAAATATAGGTGACTTTGCGCTCCCTGCTTTTAGGTAATACTTACCAGTATCTTGAAAAGTAGAAAAATCTAGACGATACGAATCTGAAAACGGACCATAACTTCCAAAATTCTTTCCGCTGGTAGAGCGGAAAACTTCACGGTCGGATTCTGCGTCATAAAGAGCAAACTCCTCGATTTTACTTTTTTCTATAGCCCCCCAAACTGCGACTTTTATGCCGTCTGGAGTATACCCTAGTTGATTGATTCGAATCCACGATTCAGTAGAATGACCTTGTCGTACAAAACATCCGCTAATGCTTGCTATTAAGACAACTGCAAAAGCAAGGATCGCGATCGCAGGTTTTGGTAAGATTTTTGAAACAAGGTTAGTCTTCATCATAATGGAATTAATTTTTTATCTGATATCTTTAATTTAGTATTTTCAAGCAAACAACCTTACCGTCCATGGAACTAATAAGAACTTTGTCCTTCCCTACCGGCAAAATTGGGTTTATCATTGCATTTGAAATTTTATGTTGCCATTCGACTTCCCCGCTTTTCGCATTCACAGAGCTCAATAATCCGTTATGGTTTGGCACATACACATATTGTCTATGAGCGACAATTGCAGAAGGAGTTAATTCATAAGGCAGTTGAAGTTTTGAGCGCCATACGATCTCCATATCGTTGGCAGAGGTTGAGATGCCTAGAAGCTCTCCATCCATCGTCTTCACATAAACTAAAGAACCATCTTTCGACAGGCCGATAGATTCCCTAACACGAATTCCCTCCATTTGTTTCCTCCAGATTACCTCGCCTGTTTTGGCATTTAAGGCTGTCATATGTCGATCTGGAGCTACAATAAATACTCTACCTTTCACCCCCACCGGATAAACGGCAGCTGCTGAAAACATCCGGTTAGTCGCTCCATTAGTCCATTCCCAATTCAAATTTCCAGTTTTTGGATTTAGTGCATAAAAACCATTTTTCCAGCTTCCAAAATAAATTGCATTTTGATAAAAAAGCGGTCTAGTAGATACATAGCCTTGTACCTCATCGAAAGCCCAGAGTACGTTACCAGACTTAATATCCAACGCTCTGAATTTCTCATCTGAGGCGCCAATATAAACAACTCCTCTTTCAATTATTGGAGATCCTAAGACCGCCTTTTCAGCTTCGGACTTCCAGATAAGTTCACCGGTTTTTGCGGATAGGCAATAAATGAAATTATCTGATGATCCCACCACAACATAGTCTTTCCATACCGCGGGGGTAGAATATATTTTCCCTCCTGTAGCAAAAGTCCACCGCTTAGTTCCATCACTAATATCTAAAGCATAGACTTGACCTGCCGTGTTTGCAGTAATGACCAGGTCTTTATATTGCGCCATTCCAGCACCTATATCACTGTTATCTTCGTAAGTCCAAGCTACTTGTACGTCGCCGTATCTTTCATTTACAGAATAGTCGGGTCTTGCCCATTGCTCTGCGTCTTTTTGAAATTGATGATTTACTAAAGGAACTGTGACCCATGCCTCTTTTGTTTCGACGCCAGGATTACGCTCTTGGTAGATGATTTCACCATTTGAGATCGTTACGATATTATACCCACCCACTTCATTTTTAGCACGTAAATTTGACCGCCCCATTATGGCAGGGACACCTTCCACTTCAAATTTACGGTTGTTATGACCGTGACCACAAACTGTCAGTTGAATATTACGAGTTTTTATACGATCAATCACTTCGTACCAATTGTTTAAACCAGAGTCTAAAGGATAGTGATTAATAAAAATAAGGGGTTCGGTTTTATTAGGTTCAGCTGCAAATAAAGAATCTAACCAAACAAGGTTCTCTCTGGGAACTTGTCCCGGGCTCATCCTCATATTGGGGCCGCAATTCGTACCTACAAAATGATAGCCTCCATGTTTAAAGGAAAAGGTTTCTGCACCAAACACTTTCTTGAATGTATTGCCTCCATTTTCGGACCAGTTGGTATCATGATTTCCAGGAATAATATAATATTTGACCTGGATACTGTCTAAAATCTGTTTAGCCAATTGAATTTCTTCATCAGAGCCAAATTCGGTAATATCTCCCGAAACAATTGCGAATTTGATCTCTGGATTCTCATTAATATCTTTTACTGTACGTCTTAAATCATCTGCTGCAGTAGGATTCCCGATGTGAGTATCAGAAATATGGGCGTATTTAAAAGACTGAGCATTGGTTAATGTCGATATAAAAAAAAGAACTAAAAACCAACTATAAACTAGTTTGTCAAACATTTTAAAAAGATTATGTTCATCACAAAAATTAAAAGTGATGAAGCTACCATGAGTGATTTACTCTCCACAATTATAATCTTTAACTGTGGTGAATAAATCGCTTCGCTAGGTTCATTTGGTTAAAATTGAATTATTCTTATTCGAAATCGGTATACAACAAATACTTTTTTCTCATTTCCTTATACTCGCTTAATTCGTCTGCCCAAGATTCGCGAATTTCCTGTTCCGTTTTTCCAGCAATGATTTGTTTTCTCAATTCATCAGTACCTGCCAACTTATCAAAGAATTCAGGTCTTGCAAAAAAGGTATCTTTAAAATCAGCTTTGTTATAAAAATCAAGTAAGTATTTGAGGGTAAACTTTGAACTTTCTGGATCAACGTTACGCAAGTCCAATCCATAGCATAAATTTCCTTTTTGTTCTACATGTGCCGCCATTCCCGGCTTAGTGCCTGGCGTAAATGTAAATTCTCCAAATACAGGATCTGGATAACCGACAACTTGAAAAGGCCAATCCGTCCCTCTTCCAATACTAATGTCTGTACCTTCAAATAAGCATAAGGACATATATAGGCGAATAGATGTATGATTTGGTAAGCTTGGAGATGGGATTACCGGTAATTCATACTGCATGGTATGGTCATAGTTCTTCACAGGAATAACAGTCAAATCACATTGCACACCATTTTCTAACCAACCTTCGCCATTAATCATATGAGCCAGTTCTCCAACGGTCAAACCGTGAATCATGGCTATTTTATGGAAACTAACATCCGATTTGAATTTGTCATCTTTCCTAACAGGACCATCTACTTGATCTCCGTTTGGATTAGGACGATCCAAAACAATCATTTTTTTGCCATTATTAGCGCACAATTGCATTACACGATGCATAGAGCTGATATAGGTATAAAAACGAGCACCAACATCTTGCAGATCGAAAATCATCACATCAACTGAGTTAACAATCGAATCTGCTTTTTCATTTTTGCCGTAAAGTGAATGCAAAGGAATTCCTGTTTTCGCATCGAAGTCATTGCTTACTTTTTCACCTCTTTCTATATCTCCACGAAATCCATGCTCAGGAGCAAAAGCGAATTTCACATCAACACCTTCTCTTAAAAGAACATCGACTATATGCTCACCTCCAACAACGGAAGTCTGATTACCCATTATCCCCACCTTCTTTCCTTCTAAAAGTGGTAAGTAAGCTTCAAGCTGATCCGCAGCAGGAATAATCGAATCGGAAGAGGTATTTGTGGATTTCTCCTTGGCAGATGTTTGATTTGACGCAGAAATGCAAGATCCATGAAAAAGCGTGCCCGCGAGTAGTGATAATACTAATAATTTCTTCATATTCAGTAGAAAACACCAGAGATAAATTTCCCTGGTGTTCATTCAAATTTACGGTTTATAATTAAAATTTACCAGCCCTTCGTCTGTGTTAAAGTATATCCTAATTCAGCGTATTGCTGTACCTGGTTTAGGCCAACAGGTGCTAAATAAGATCTGTCTGTAAACGCAACGCGGTTCGCAAATCTTGGTATTACATAATAACCGACCAATGCGTCACCATTCTTACCGTCATAAGTAATTATCTGCCCATTAGCATTTTTCACTTTCAAAACATTTACATAAGCTGCTGATAATCTATTAGGAAGCTCTTTTTTTACATTTATCCAAGGGCCTAATTGATAATCCGCATCAACAAAATTCATATAATTTAGCTTCTTCCAACGTCTGATGTCATTAATACGTGCATACTCAAACACGAATTCCATACGTCTTTCGCGACGAATTTCCCACATTAGAGGTGAAACGTCTCCATCACGGCTAGGATCGTTAGGAATATTTGCCAAAGTCAATGGAGCAGTTTTTTCAACACCTTTACTAATTGCTTCTGCGTCAAGTGGACGATCACGGATTGCGTTAATAGAATTGTCAAGATCAACCTGACTAACAGCTGGTCCACCAAAGTTTTCTGCTAGGATTTGCTTTGCTTCAATCCAATTCAATACTACCTCAGCAAGTCTAACAACTGGAGCGTCATTCACATTCGTATTACTTGTCCATTTTGCTGGATAAGTCTTACCAATAAAAGTCAATGCTTCTCTTGCAGCAAATTTATGAGCATACGCTAAAGTAGCGGAAGCGGTATTAACGGTATCCATAAAAGTAGCTTCAAAACGAGGGTCCCTTGTTTTAGCTAAGTTACTTAATGAAAAGTTGTCTGCATTTGCAATACTAGAGTTTTGCCAAACCTGTCCATCAGTTAAGATAAAGGCTTTCAAAAGGTCAAGATTCGCTGCAGTTGGTTGCCCTTCGGTACCATTGCTATAGGATCCAATATGGTGGGTAATTTTCTTAGCATCATCATAAGATCTATAGAAAATAACCTCTTTGTTATTTGCTAAATTATCAGAAGCAAATAAGCTTTTAAAATCGCTAGTAAAGTTCCATTTACCACTGTTCATAACCAATTGAGAAGCCTCTACTGCTAATTGCAAATACTTCTTAGCTCGCTCTGCGTCTAAACCATGGTAATGCTGCCAAGAACCTTCGAACAACATCATGTTTGAAATTAAAGATGCTGCAACATAGCGATTCAAATATTGGGCACCATCGTCCAAACGCATATTTGCCAAAACAAACTGAAAGTCTTCATATACTTTGTCCATAACTTCACCTCTTGGCGTACGGTCTTTGTACATACTAGCTTCATCAGTAGGATCAACTGGAGCATCGTAATAAGGTACATCTCCGAAAACACTTACTAGACGGTGATACTCATAACCCCTGAAGAACTTTCCTACTGACATCCAGTGGTTGTATCCCTCTTCAGACAAGTTTGGCTTAGCTTGATTCTCAACTCGATCAACCATTATATTGGCTTTACGAACCCAATAAAAGTTCCAAGTTGGACCACCCCCATATTGTGCCGATAAGACAGCAGGAGTTAGCGTATTTGCCCCTCTTGTTGTAGGTACGGTTGTTTCAAACCCCGACTGAGTGCCTTCAGAAGTGAAGTCATCTGCCATAGTGTAGCCCCTTAACGGAGTGTATGCTACACCAAATCCGGAATTGTATCCTACGAAATAATTAGTATAAAAATCGTTGGCGTACAACTTCACGTCTCCTTCATTTCTCCAAAATTCTGAGTCTATTACCTTAGTTTTCTCAGGTCTTTCTAAGACGTCTTTCTTACAACTAGCTAGAAAACTAGCCGTTGCAAGAAGTATATATAATATATTTTTATTAAATCTCATTTTTCAAAACTTAAAAATTCAACTGAATACCAAAAGATGCGCTTTTAAAAGTTGGTGTACCTACACCCGTTCTGCCACCGTTATAATTATCATCTGAGTTAAATATGGATACCCCAGAAACTTCTTCTGGATCAATTGGCAAACCATTTAACTTATCCCAAGTAAAGAAGTTCTCTAGGGACGCATAAACTCTTAAATTATTGATTTTAACACGATCTAAGATATTTTTTGGAATAGTATATCCCAATGTGATATTTTTAATCCTTAGATAAGACATATCCAATAAATAACGAGATTGAATCTGCATGTTATTATAATTTAAACCACCGCCATTATTGAATGCCGCAGGGTAAAATGCATCTTGGTTTTCAGGAGTCCAATAATCTCTTACAAATGATGCTGGCATTGCACCGTCCGCCACGTTGAAACCTGGAATTGCTAAAAATCCAACTCCCCAAACCTTACGTGCACCAACACCTTGGAAGAAGGTAGAAATATCAAACCCTTTGTAATCAGCAGCCAATCTGAAACCATACTGGTAACGAGGTGTTGAGTTACCGATAATTTTCATGTCTCCAGGATTATCAATTGTTCCATCTCCATTGTCAATTTCACCATCGCCATTCAAATCCTTAAACTTTACGTCACCAGGACCGAAATAGAAATTGGTTGAATTTTGAAATCTTGGCTGATAAACTGGGCTATCCCCATTTTGTAAATAAACTTTTCCACCACCGCTGGTGTGATACTTAGTCATGTCAGAAGTAAGGTTTACTAATTGAGGCTGTCCATTTCCGTCCAATACGAAATCGCTGTATTGGTATAGGCGGTCAGTTTCGTATCCCCAGATATCACCGTAAACACGTCCATCATAATTCACACCTGTAGTTCTTTGCGATGTATAACCACTGAATCTTGATTTAGAATCATCAATGTTAGCTCTCAAATTGATCCCTAAACCATTTTCAAAACGATGGTTAAAGTCTACAGCCAACTCGATACCTTTTGTGGTCAAGGTTCCAAAGTTACCCAGTGGAGCATCAGATCCAATAGTCCAAGTTGTTCCTTCTAAAGGAGCAAACATGTTATTTGTTTTCTTTTGGTACCAATCAAAACTAACACCTAGTTTACTGCTGAAGAAACGAGCATCCACTCCTAAATCTAGGGATTCAATATCTTCCCAAGTTACATACGGTACATTCAGTTTAGGGCTTCCTACAGAGTTAGTTCGGTTTCCGTTTACCAACCAATTCGTCTGACTAGCAGTCATATTAGCAATATATAAATCTGAAGGAACGGTTTGGTTACCAATGGTACCCCAAGATCCTCTAAATTTCAAATTGCTCAATACAGGTTTAGTCCACTCCAAAAAGCTTTCCTCACTAGCTACCCAGCCAGCAGAAAACGAAGGGAACCACCTCCACTGCAATTCAGTTGGAAACTTAGAAGAACCATCGTAGCGTAAATTACCTTCAAATAGGTATCTATTTTTGAAAGCATAATTCACACGCCCGAAATATCCCAATTGAGAATCCCAATTTTCACCACCACTACCGGTAACGTCTCCTACAGCTAAATCAAACTGAGGATTGGTAATGTCAATTAAATCGGCACGTTGCGCCCAATGATACTGCCCGTTGAAGGCAACCCTATTTAATCCCGCAATAAACTTAAAATCGTGATTATCATTCAGGTTTAGTTCATAGGTAGTAAAAGCGTTTACAGTATGTCTGTATTCGTTTTGAGAGCGCTGATAGATGTGATCTTGAGCAGCACCATTCGCTGTATAGGTATTGTTTGATAAATCATAGGCTAACATTGCGCCTGGATCTGTAGCAGATACAACTTGACCATCATTATTGACATAAACAGGATTGCCACTAGCATCAAAGCGCGGCTTAGCTGCTACCCACGAATCAGCCGCTGTATGTCTTGTACCATTCCTTCTCCAGCTATAGTCTTCATTAGTGAAGTTATAATCAACATCCACTTTCCAGTTACTGTTCAAATTGAACGTCGCACCAGCATTTAAATTGATATAGTTTCTCAACATGCTGGCATCATTCGCTGCCATATTTTCACTCCATGGACTACGGATAGGGTTGTTATTTTCATCATATCCCATCGGATACAACGAGCTCCATCTGTACATGTATAACCATGGATCTGCAGTAGTAGAGTTTGTAGCGTAAGGATACACTTTATTGCGTTGCGCGAACATCGCGCCTCCACGCATGGTTACGTATTTATTCAATTCTGTACTAACGCGTAATGCTGCATTGTACCTAGTAAAGTTATCTGAATTCCCTGGTTTCAACATACCGCTTTGGTCTAATGCACCAAAAGATGCGGTATACCTGGTTTTATTCACATTACCGTTTAACGATATGTTATGAGACTGAGTAGGTGCCCACTCTCTAATCATATACTCATACGGGTCATAGGTACGCACACCGTACTTTTTTGTAGGAGATCCTGGATCTACATACCAGTCACGACCATAGACAGTAGGATCATTCGCACCTATAGTTGAGCCGTACTTTTTATCCCATTCTACAGATCTTTCATAGCTTTCTCTAGTAACTTTGTAGAATGCACCTGTTTCTGGTGTATTAACTCTGTCAAGAGCATCCATCGTGTACTTCAAAGCATCTACACGACCCATTTCGAATCTTTTAAATGGATTCTGGAAAGAAAAGTTATTTGAATAATTTACGTTTACTTTTTCTGTTGTAGTACCCGTTTTGCTGGTAATTAAAATAACTCCAAAAGCTGCTTTAGCACCATAAATAGAAGATGCCGCTGCGTCCTTTAAAACTGTAATGGACTCGATATCATCTGGATTTACGTACTGAATACTTGGTATTTCAACGTTATCCAATAATATTAAAGGACTGCTGTTACCTTTTACGGAAGAAATAGCACCCCTAATTCTAATAGTAGGATCGGTTCCGACCTCACCACTAGGTATGGTAACGCTAAGTCCTGGAGTAGTTCCCTGAATTGCACGTCCAACGTCTGCAATAGGTCGACTCTCAAGATTTTCCTTCACACTAATGGAAGAGACCGCTCCAGTTAAATTTCCTTTCTTCTGCGTACCGTAACCTACTACTACCACTTCTTCAAGGTTTTGGGAAGAAACTTGTAAGGCTACATTAATGGTATTGGAACTTCCTACAGTTCTTTCTGCATTCTCCATTCCAATAAATTGAAAAACTAATACATCACCGGTATTTACGTTAATCGTATAATCACCTTGTACATTAGTCTGTGCAGATTGCAGGTTGTTGCCTTTTACATAAACTGTAACCCCAGGCAAGGGTAGATTATCGCTCGCATCAGTAACTTTTCCAGTAACTGATTTCTGCTGGGCATAAATTGTACTTGTTCCAAAACTAACAAGTACCGCCAACAGGAGTAAAATTTTCTTCATATCTGAACTCTTATTTAAAAATTTAACCTAAAAACATTAATTCTTTGAAAACATCGTAATAGATGTCCTTGTACTAGTGGGATTTCCTTCATATTATTCTATTAGTTTTTCCAAACATAATTAAAAAAATCAAATCGTGCATAATTTTGCAACATTCTATTGAAAACATTACATAACCGCAAAAAATAAAAATAGAAAATCTATATTAGCCTGAACCAATACTACTTATATAGACAATCTCATAAAACAGTCAATAGTAAACATGCGAGAAATCGCAAACAAGCATTACATTATCTATTTTCTTTCAACCAATCTTTGATGCCTTTATATACCTGTTTCGCGACCTGCTTATGGAATTTTGGATCCATAATCCGTTTTTCATCTTCCTCGTTACTTACAAATGCAATCTCGACCAAGCAGTTTGGGTATTCGGTAGGCCCACTAAGTGAAAAATTAAAACTGCCAATATTGCCAAACTCATTTAAGTTTAGGTCTAGCATCCTCTTTAATATCGACTCTGTCAAAGGGCGAAAGCCAATATGACGGTAGTAGGTGCTAGTGCCTTTTGCATTTTTATTAGAAGAAGAATTGAGGTGCAAACTAATTAATAAGGTAGGATCCTCTTCCTGAAGCATCTTTATTCGATCCGTCATTTGCACATCCACATCCTCGCTTCTAGTCATGAAAGTCTTTGCTCCCTTTTTATTCAATAACTTCTCCAGTTCCTTTGCAAAAATCAATGCATAATCTTTTTCTTGGATACCCATAGTACCTCCTACGGCACCTATTGCTGATCCGCCATGCCCAGCATCAATTGCAATCTTGATATCCTTGATTCGCAATCGATCCGGCTGACGCTTTACTCGAACAACAAGTGAGTTATTTACATAAGAAATGGAATAACCCCAATGTTGAGAATGTTTTAGCTCAATAACGACCCTAAACACATCGTCCTCAATCTGCTCATGAAATACGTTCTTAATTTCCTTTGCCGAACGCAGCTGTGTAATCCAATTGGTATTGTTTACCGCACCAAAAATATCAACAACAATACGGGATGGGTTTATTTGTTGAATACTCCGATAAGGAAGCCTGGCAGGTAATCCTATCCTTACGTAATCGAAAGCATTATCGCCATACACCGACCATGATTCCGTTAGGTAATATGCTTTGGGTGAATAGTTATAAACGAATTTTAGGTTGCTTTTCGGAATGAAGGCCTCGTGATTTTGTGATAAACGAACCATATACCTACTTCCTATGCTGTCCAATACTTGCATGGTAATCGCCGTATCGAGGAAGGTCATTTTTGCCCCGCCTAGCCTATCCTGGCCTTGACCATATTCCAAGTAAGGTAAGGATCCATCGGTTTTACCATATATATACAATGGCGGTACTTCTTGTGCAAATAGAAAAGTAAAGTTTAAAAGTAAAATAAAGGTTAATGTCTGCTTCATGGGTAAATCTAATTAGATAGTATTTTTGTAAGGCTGGAATAGGAATTTAAAAATTAATTTTCTGACGCAAGCTTTCATTGCCAAATCGGTCAATATAGGCAAATTCGACTTCCAGAAGCTCAACGCCATTTTCTTTGTTTTGCATATCTAGAGACATAGAAAGATCCTTTTTACCCATGATTCTATAATGCCACTGTGTACCATATCTGTAATGCACTATACTCTTAAAAGCTTCATTTTCTGGATACTCCCAACTCAATTTCAATTGACTCTCACTTTTACGGGACAATATTTCTGGAGAAGCCAACTTACTTCCTCCTAACCAAGGACTTGCAGGTATTAATGCCTGTGCTTTATAGGGCCCCTTAAATAGTCCTTCCGATAGCTTATTGTATTTCACTAGTGGCGAAATGCTCCAATGTATTGCCCCCGGACTGTTTGGCAACATTACCCTAGTGATCATTAGTTGATTAACAATTTCATCCAAGTTTCGATCATCTCCACCGCGACCGACATTTAGGCCCGGCCATAAATGCCGTTTATGGTGGTTTTCCTTTTCCCACCAATCCAATAATACTGGAAAGCTTTGTGGTATCTGACTAATTGGCCAATATAGCTGAGGTGAAAAATAATCAATCCACCCTTTATTCAACCATAGCTTTGCATCCGCATATAATTTATCATATTGGTCCATGCCTGCAATTGAACTCGGGAAACCTGGCCTCCAAATGCCAAACGGACTTAAGCCAAATTTGACATGCTTTTTCTCTGCTTTAATTTCGTTATATAAGCGTTCAATAAACTGGTTAACGCTTTCTCTACGCCAATCTCCTCTAGAAAGTTTTCCGCCGCTCTTTGTATATGCCGCCCAACTATCATCATCTGGAAAATCGTCACCACCATTATAAGATTCATATGGATAAAAATAATCATCAAAATGCACGCCGTCAATATCATATCTTTTCACCAAATCCATTACGACCGCAGCCGAATGGTCTTGAGTGGTCTTCTTTGACGGATCGAACCACCAATACCCTTCCTTTAATTTGACAACTGAATTCGACATCTTGTGGATTATGGAAGCCGACTCAACTTCTCCAGCGCTAACGTGGTGAGCACGGTAAGGGTTTAACCAAACATGCAATTCTAAACCGCGGTCATGAGCCTCATCAACCCAAAATTCAAGAGGATCATAGTATCGGAACTGGGGCCTGCCCTTGTTTACCAGTAAGAAAATAGGACCACGGCTCCAATTCGCTGTTGTAAAGCGCATCCGCTTGAGGCCTTACTTGAAAAATAACAGCATTGAAATTATTGTCCTTTAGAAAGTCTAATAAAGCAAGCGCTTCCGTTTGTTGTTCCGCTGTGCTAAGCCCAGGTTTACTAGGCCAGTTTATATTAGCCACCGTTGCCACCCAAGCTGCCCGAAATTCATTAGGGACATGCGGTTCTTGGGTATTTTCCAAATTAGCAGTGGATACTTTATCCACTTTCTTATTTAAAATAGAACAAGATGCACTGAACAGAATGATTAGAATTCCAACAGAGGCAAAAAACAGATTTTGTAATTTTCTTAACATAGTATTTCCTTATTAACTTAAGCGGTTCAATTAATTACCATTACGAAAATAGATATAATAAAACAAATCATGCGCTTTTGTGCGACTTTAATCCTAATGTAAAGATAATATCGCATGAAATAAGCGAAACACCCCTTCTAGCCAAATAAAAAAGGGAGAACATAAAAATGTCCTCCCTTGGTCATCAATTAACTGAAAGCTATTTTTTAAATAAGTTGGATTACCAACATTAGGATTGGCTAAAATGGCAGATAGAACTGCCTAATTAGTAGGATAGCGATAAAAATCACTAACCTCTTCGTCGCATAATATTTGTTTCAAAAAAGGATCTTTAAGGACTTCTTTGTAGTTCATTACTTTACCATCTATGTAAATATCCTCATGAACCAAGCGGATACCATGACTATAATCTACATACCAATTAGCATGACCTGTATATAATGGCTGAATAGGGTTCCCGTCAAGCTTGTGCCACCCATAAATTGCCACACGATTTGGGGTATCTTTGTTTGATAATTTACCAGAAACCACTACATCCTTTTTAACACCCGAGATCAAGCCCTTCCGCAATTTACGTTGCCCCTCTATCATTAGATGATGCTGATAAAAAGTAACAGCACTATCTCTAAAAGCAAATATGGGCAGAGGCTCTAATTTAACTTTAGATTGTAGATAAATATCATTCACCATTTTACGAGTGGGCAAGAAACAGTTTAAACTATCTGCAATACTTTGGGCACTCATCGGTGTGAGAGGAATCCGCGCGAAATCATCAGAACCCCCGATAGCAAGATAATCGGGCAAAGCAAAATAAAAGGCTTCCATTCTCTTACCTGAAGAATCTGAAAAGGAAGCATCAATTTTCACAAATTTATGAAGGAATTCTGGCATATTTCCTGATAAAATTGCATCGACCGCCATCGCTTCCATTTTTTCCCAAGAGACAGTTGCTACTTCCTTATAAAAAGCAGATCCTGATACCGCGTTTGAATCACGTACTGGCAGAAGTAAAGTTTTCGAAAGGCCACAAGAACTTATGAAAAAGGAAACTAAGAATATTAAAATAAACGGAGGCGTCTTCATATTAGAGTTTACGATTGGTAGTTAATCATAGTTCTGCTACTAGAACCATCGTCAAATAATTCCATTAATGCATATGCTGGCTCAAATTCTTGATAGGGCCCTTTCCACCATCCACCGCTAACTGCACCATTGCAATAATATTTAACCCCTAAATACTCTAGCTCATCTTGGAGATGGATATGCCCTCCGATACACACCTTTATATTAGGGTGTTTTAGAAACAACTGTTTGAGCTGAAAAAAGTCTGAATGCATTAAATTGCGTTGAATTTTCAAATCTCCATTTGCTTCATTTTTGTTAAAAAACAAACCCGCACAAATAGACAAAATTGGGATATGCGAAACTATACAGATGAATTGAGTTGGGAGCACATTTTCCAATTCAGCTTCTAACCAAGCCAATTGGGGCTCATCAATTCGCGCTATATATCCTCCTGCCGGATTCAATTGGGTGCTGTCAAGCACAATAAAATGCCAGTCCCCTTTTGCGAAACTGTAATATCGCTCTTTAAGTTCCAGCTCTTCTTGTGCCCATAGCTTACCATAAAGAGGCTCCTCCTTATTAATTTCCTTATTAAACCATCCCCAAACATCGTGATTACCAATAGTATGATAAATCGGCAAACTGTTTTCGGCTTTAAGGATTTGATTAAAAACATTCCACTGCTGTTGCGTTTTCTGCTTATCAGCTTCTAGGGCATCCATAATTGCATCGCCACCATTGATAACAAAATTAACCGGGTTCTTTAAAGACTGTACGTGATGAAGTGCTTTGGCCATGCCTGTTTCAGGGGCAATTCCTGGTTTAACATGAATATCGGATAAATGAGCAAAACGAATACTATTGGTTTTAGATGCAATTACCTCTTGGGCTAATGCGGTTGATAATATTCCGCTCCCCATCAAACAAGCTGTTCTCCGTAAAAAAGTACTTCTTCTCATAAAAAATTCAATCAAATGTTACAAATAAAATATCCAACTAAAGTATGTAAAATCTCATCTATAAAAAAGGATGCACAATTAAGTAAAGACTACTTTATTGTAAACTCCAATATTCTCCTATTAAATAAAACTGTATATTTAAACTTTTAAAGAATGAGTTAAATGTTAAAAGAAGAACGTCAATCTTATATACTACGTCAAATAAACCTGCACAACAGGGTGTTATCCGCCGATTTAAGCGAAAAATTGAGCGTTTCCGAAGATACCATCAGACGAGACCTGCATGAACTCGCGGAAAAAGGGAATGTAACCAAAGTTTATGGCGGCGCCTTGTCCAAATCCTACCAGTTTCCTTTTCACGAAAATGTAGTATATGCAAAGGAAGCCAAAAAGACAATTGGCATCAAAGCGACGAAATTAATTAAACCAGGCATGACCGTATTGGTAGGGGGCGGTACTACCATGCAGGAATTTGCGAAAGTATTCCCCAAAGGATTGCAGTGCACACTCTTTACAATAAGCCCATTAGTAGCCCTGGAAATGGCCGAAAGAAGCGATTCACAAGTCATTCTGATCGGTGGAGAATTAGCTAAAAATAGCAATGTAACGATAGGTTCGCAAGTCATAAATCAACTCTCAGAAATCAGAGTAGACCTATGTTTACTTGGTACCAACAGCCTTTCTTCACAAGAAGGCGTAACCGATTCGGACTGGGAAGTGGTCCAAATCAAAAAGGCAATGATAAATTGTTCAGAGAAAACAGCTATTTTAAGCATTGCAGAAAAACTTAATTCTGTCCAAAAGATGAGGGTTTGTAGCCTCAGTAGTATTCATCACTTAATAACGGACTTAGACCCCGAAGACAAGGTACTTAGTGCTTTCGCTAAACAAGTAAATGTTCTCTAATTTTCTTAGGTTTGTGCCATGAAGTTTCCAGCACTCCCTGGCTTTGACCCTGAGGCTTTTGAAAAGTATTTCAAAAACACCAGCTGGTTCATGATGGCTCGAGTAGGCACTTTAGTAATAAAGATGCTTACCGGGATAGCTGTAGCTAACTATTTAGGAAGTTCGGGGAATGGAATATTGGCCTACCCCATGGCTATTATTACCTTTTTTATGGCGGCTTCTGCCTTGGGCCTAGACGCGTATATTACCCGGGAAATTCTGCAGAGGCCACAAGATAAAAACACATTATTAGGAACTGCTTTCCGAATGCGCATCCTTGCGGGGCTAGCCGCCTTGCCACTTATAGCTATCAGCTACTTTCTAATTCAGGCCTTTGCAGCAAATAAACCAGAAGCACCTTTTCAATACATATTGATTGTTTCATTCGTCTGTATCCTTCAATCTATAACTATTATTGATAGTTATTTCCAAGCACAGGTACAAGGAAAGAAGATCATGATTGTTCAAGTATTTGCGAATTTGCTTTCTGCTGCCCTTAAACTCTTTTTGATTTTCTCAAACGCATCATTAAGTGCATTTATTTGGGCACTATTAGCCGATTCGATCTTTCTCGCAATAGGCTATACCGCCCTATATCAACGTAGTGGTGAAAGCATTTTTCACTGGAACTACAATTCAAAAGTGGCAAAACAGCTCCTCAAACACGCATGGCCACTCGCATTTTCAGCTGTATTAGTAACCCTGTACATGAAGATCGATTTACTTATGATCGACGCCTTTATGAATAGCAGCGCTTTGGGTGTATATTCAACCGTTGTAAACCTTAGTGAAAGCTGGTATTTCATTCCCGTCGCTACCGTTAGCGCACTCTTTCCAGCAATCATGAATGCGCGAAAAGACGATCAAGTACGCTATCAAAAAAGGCTGCAGAACCTCTACGACCTAATGTCGTTCTTAAGCGTTGGAATTGCCATCGTTATGACATTCGCCTCGCCATTCCTTTATAAAATACTATACAAGCCAGAATATGCTTCCGGCGCGAGTATCCTCGCTATCCATGTCTGGGCAGGAGTATTTGTATTTTTAGGTAGCGCAAGTGGCCAATATTTAATAGCCGAAAGCTATTTAAAGCTTTCCCTTTTAAGAACTGCTTTTGGGGCAATTGTAAATATTGGTCTAAATTTATGGTGGATTCCCCTTTATGGAATCAAAGGCGCGGCCTATGCCTCTTTAATAGCCTACGCTGCAGCCACCTTTTTTATCCTATTCATCCCCAAAACAAGGCCACAGGGAATAATGATGTTAAAGTCTATCTTCCAAATTAACTTGTTCAAAAAACTAGCAAAGCGATGAAATCGATCTATCCCATTTACAGCCTATTAAATCCACGCAAACTTCGCTCAGTATTATCATTCGGAGTAAAAGGCTATCTCGCCGAAATCGGTTGGTTTGAAGCATTCAAAAGAAAAGCATCAGTCGATAAATACAACCACGCCATCCCTTGGTTCACCTATTCCTTTATTGATTTTTTGCAGGATAGACTAAATAAAGAACAAACTGTATTTGAATTTGGATCAGGAAATTCAACCCGTTATTTTGCTAATAAATGCGGATATATCACTTCTGTCGAGCACGATAAGACTTGGTACGAAATGGCAGAAACAAACAAACCCCAAAATGCAGATATTCAACTTTATCCCCTAGATAAAAACGGAGACTATTGCAGAGCGGCAAAAAAGACAAATAAACAATATGACATCATCATCATCGATGGAAGAGATCGAGTAAACTGTTGCATTCAAAGTTTTAACGCGCTAACAGCAAGGGGTGTCATTGTTTTGGATGATTCAGAGCGCGATAAATATAATGAAGCCCGACTTTTCCTTAAAGATAAAGGCTTTAAAGAACTTTCCTTTAGTGGTATTTCACCAGGTTATTTTTATCGAAAAGCCACATCTGTATTTTATAAAGATGGTAATTGCTTGGGAGTTTAGTTGTTGTCAGGTTTTCAATGATAGCTACGACGGTGAGATAACCTCCGACTACAACAAGGGTATAAGACCTGTAAGTGGGGATAAGGTGTCTTTCAAATTTGTAAAACAAACAATAAATAATAACTTTTTTAAAACATTAGTCAACCACTAATGTTTAATTATTACGAAGTGCATGGGGTGCTTAATTTTGATTAGGCTGAGAACATACCCGCATACTTGATCTGGATAATACCAGCGTAGGGAGGCGCACACATAATACCTCAAAGTATTGTGTAGAACTCCATTTTCGGATAAAACCGAGAATGGAGTTTTTTCGGAGCCATTAATAAAAATAACTTACCTTTACATTTAAACTGATTTTACCTGCGAATGCAACATTTGGCTCCAATTGCTTTATTTGTTTATAACCGTCCGGAACATACTCGCCGAACGATTTCACATCTTCAAAAAAACTTGCTAGCCGACGAATCTAGATTAATTATATTTTCTGATGCTGCTAAAAGTGAAAAGGACAAGGACTTAGTTGAAACAACACGTGAACTTATTAGGAAGGTAGATGGTTTTAAATCCATTAGAATTGTAGAGAGGGCCCAAAACATGGGTTTGGCAGAATCTATAATTGATGGAGTGAACCAGCTGACAGAAGAATATGGAAAAGTTATTGTTTTTGAAGATGATTTATTGACATCGCCTTATACTTTGAAATACTTCAACCAGGCTTTGAAAAGATACCAAGATGTAGAAAGAGTAATGCAAATTGCTGGCTATATGTTTCCTTTGCAAGACGCTGATCATCTCCCCAACACTTTTTTTTTCAGAGCGACCAGTAGCTGGGGGTGGGCAACATGGGAAAGAGCTTGGAAAAAGTTTGAACCAGATATTAATATTCTGTACAAAGAATTTGATAGACAGAAAATTAAAGAGTTTTCTATCGACGGGAAAATGAATTACTGGAAACAATTCACCGATTTTAAAAATCAGAAAAACAATTCTTGGGCAATACGTTGGTATGCATCTGTATTTTTAAATAATGGACTTGTATTATATCCTGCCAAATCCTTAATTGAAAATATTGGCCATGATGGTACGGGTGTGCACTCGAATATTGAAGATACCTATCAGGTTAGTATTTCAAGAGAGCCTATACAGTCCTATCCAGATCAAATTAAGGAAGACATAACAGCTTACCAAGCAATTCTACATTTCTTTAAACATCGGAAAGGTGGCTTATTTAAAAGAGGAAAGAAGTTCTTGATTAATAAATGGCATAAGCTGATCAAAAAATCATGAAAGAAGTAGCGGTGGTCATACCTGTTTATAAAGTAAAGCCCAGCGAATCAGAAATTAAATCTTTTAAACAATGTATTTCTGTTTTGGGCGATTATCCTATTATACTTGTAGCGCCAATTGGTTTTGATTCTAAATTATACAACCAAATTGCTGGCAAGAACTTGACCTCTATATTCTTTGATAAAAAAAATTTCTTATCTACAAAAGGATATTCTGAACTGCTTCTGAGCAGAGCATTTTACAAGCAATTTGTATCTTATACTTCGATATTAATTTATCAACTGGATGCCTGGGTATTTAGCGATAAACTTTCCTATTGGTGTTCTTTGAACTATGATTATATTGGCGCTCCTTGGCTTGATGCACCACCTATTAATCAGACTAAAAAGCCGATTATTAACCTTTCTAATCTATTAATAAATAAAGTTGGCAATGGAGGATTTTCTTTAAGAAAGGTAAAGTCACATCTCAAATGGGCCATTTGGGCGGGATTTATTTTTAAATTTATCCCGAAGAATGAAGATATTATCTGGACGTTATTTGTTCCCTTTAAAAAACCAAGCGCTATAAAAGCATTAAGCTTTGCTTTCGAGCTAGAACCGGAAAAGGCGTATAATTTAAATGGAAGAAATCTTCCATTTGGTTGCCATGCTTGGGAAAAATACAGTCCTGAATTTTGGCAGGAAATTAACGAAAGCTTCAGCTTACCTACAAATAAAGACCTATAAATGCAGAGTCCTTTCAAGCCTAAATTAAGTGTCATTACCATCGTGTTCAATAATGTCAAGGACATTGAAAGAACAATTTTATCTGTTATAAATCAGAGCTATACTAACATCGAGTACATTATTATTGATGGCGGATCGACCGATGGAACTGTTGAAGTGATAAAAAAATATGAAAACAGGATAAGTACTTGGGTCAGTGAAAAAGATAAGGGAATATACGATGCCATGAATAAAGGCCTAAGGTTAGCGAATGGTGATTATCTATTATTCATGAATTCCGGAGACGAAATTTATGACTCTTCAACTGTTGAAAAAGTTTTTACCTCATCGCCAAACGCAGATATTTATTACGGCGAAACTGAAATGTATAACGAAAACTGGGAAATTTTAGGGAAACGAAGACACCAAGTACCCGATATATTTACTTGGAAAAGCTTTAAATATGGCATGAACATCAGTCACCAAGCTATATACATCAAGAAATCCATCACCGTTCCCTATGATTTGAATTATGAATTAAGCGCTGATATTGACTGGATAATAAAGGCGGCAAAAAAAGCAAAATCAATTGTTAGGGTAGACGGTTATGTTGCTAAATACTTAGTTGGCGGAATGTCGAAAAAAAGACACCTACAGAGTTTACTAGAGAGATACAGTATTTTCAAACACTATTATGGAGTTTTCCCCAATATTATTAACCATGGGATTATCGCCATCAAACTATGCTGGTACTACCTAAAACATCGAAAAACGAATGATTAAATTTGTTGATTCAATTCTTTTTCCAGCCGACGCACTTCTCTACGTTTAAGTATCCTAATTTCCATTTTTTGGTCAACAGTTGGTCTGTCCATTTTATCCGTAGGTACGGCAGCGATGGCGTCGACCATTTCAATCCCTTTTACAATTTCACCAAAGACTGTATAATTTTGGTCGAGATGGGGAACTCCGCCAATGGTTTTATATACCTCTCGTTGGTTTTCGGGAATCTTTCTACCTCCCAAGCGTCCTTCTTCCATTCGATCTAATTCGCCGTCGGTAAACACTCTTCCCTGAACTAAGTAGAATTGCGCGCCACTAGATGATTTCTCCGGGTTATTATCTCTGGCAGATGCAAGGGCCCCTTTTTTATGAAACAAGCTGTCTTGAAATTCTGCAGGTATTGTATAGCCTATATCCCCCTCTCCCAAAATTTGCTTCTCAGCCGCATACTTTGAGTTAGGATCTCCCCCCTGAATCATGAAGTTTTCGATAACCCGATGAAAAAGTAGCCCGTTATAAAACTTGGCTTTTATTAATTTCAAAAAGTTATCTCTGTGTAAAGGTGTTTCATCATAAAGTCTTATCGTGCAGGTTCCAAGCGTAGTGTTGATTTCTACATATTGGTTTCTAGGCTTGGCAGCCCAAACGTTTTGCACAACTAAGGTTATGATTATTAAAATGAGTAATTTTTTCATTTTTGCTTAATTTTAATTCTTCTGTAGTGATTGTATTCTTAATATACTGACGAAGACCTATTCAAATCGATTATAGTCTTCGCTAGGCAAGAATCTTGTACACATTCTATTCTTAATCTAAATTTAAACCTTCAAAATAATCGATAATCAACGACTTAAAGATCATCTCTTGCTCAAGAAGGGTATAGTTTGGTATCTTCTTTATTAATTTCCAATGTGGCCAGCCGTCTTGGTCAGTGCCTTCGAGCTCATAAAATCCCATTGCACTGAATAGTCTACACGTAGCAATGTGCATCAATTCTTCTTTTTGCCGTTTGCTAAACTTAAGTGGTCCTTTACCAAGCTCTTGAACACCAATAAGAAATAAAAACACTTTTAAATCAGGGAGTTCAGTATCGAACTGTTCTGCAGTTTTATGTTGCAGCTCAAGCCATTTTTTATTGATTACCGATGGTTTCATTCGGGCAAAATTAGATAAATTTGCTGAATAAACGATATTGATGGTTTATAAACAAACTGTAGAATTGATTCTACACGTAAATTCAAAACGGGATTAAAGATAAATAAACAAGTCTAATTAAGCGCCTATTAACTAGATTCATAATGTTTGGCACAGAATTTCCATATACTTTTATATAAAGGCATCCATTTCCCCAAAGATGCGAAGCCCTTTATTAAGTATAGTTTGTTTTAGTATCTAGAGAGAGGCTGGTTGATCAACCGCCTCTCTTTTTTTTTACACCTTATTCTTGTTTTAAAAACAAGTTATACAAGATCTGCAAGTCTAATGTGGTAAGTTCAGGACTTATATCCGACTGAATATAATGTCGCTTAAACGCAACGATAGCAGCTGACAGGTTTCTGGTGTCATAGCCAATGATTCGCAAAGCTAATGCGGGATCAAAACCCTCAGGCGGATCGATCAAAAACTCATCATACCAAAGTCCATAACCGCTATCAGCCAATATTTTCCAAGGAAAATGTACACTTGGATCCTGCTTCCGTTGCGGAGCTATATCTGAGTGGCCTATAAAGTTAGCTTGCGGAATAGCATAGTTAGTTTTTAATGTATCCAACAGTTTCAATAGGCTATGGATTTGAACAGTTGAAAATGGCTCTCTTCCATTATTGTCAAGCTCGATGCCAATTGAATGAGAATTCATATCTGTCACTTTTCCCCATCTTGAATTTCCAGCATGCCATGCACGTAAATAGTCGTTCAGCATTTGATAGGTCTTACCATCTCTACCTATCACATAATGTGCACTTACTTGTGTATGCGTCAATGTAAAAGTACGAAGTGTTTGTTCTGTGCTATCCTGAGCAGTGTGATGGATAATAACATAATCTGGCTTGCGCAAATTGAAATTCACAGTACCAACCCAGTCGAGATCATCCCGCTTTCCTTCTACTCCCGCAACAAATACCTCACCTTCAACAAACACTTCTGGTGAAGGCAAAGCTGGAGGAGGCAGAGGTTCGGTTATAACTTCAACCATTTCTTTGACGGTATGTGTATATACTTTATTGGTCTTTGCAAATCTGTTTGTAGAGCAAGAGACAAAAAGCAACAAAAAAAATATCGCTAAAAATTCAATTCTAAACGCTTTCATTATATCACTAAGCTTTATTTTTAACACAAAGGAAGATAGTTTTTATTTCTGTACTACCTTGGAAATTTGTACATGATTCCTAGAGCAAGGTTTTCACTAACTTGAACATCTTTAACTACATTCTTATCATACCAAACAACCGTACTTAAGGATACATTAACCACTCGGCTTACCCTGGCGGTTAGGGTAGCATCCAAACGGTGTGAGGCATCTTTTATTTCCTCATAGTTTGCGAAAAATGCATAACGTGCTTTTAAATTCAAGTTGCTTCCTACGTTTTTATCCAAATTAGCAACGACTTGAAAAGCAAGTTCATTTTTGAATCTCTTTCCCGATTCGACCCCGAAATTTGGAGCATTATCAAAAACCAAGCGGTCGTCTAAAATAAAAGTTTGTCGGGCGGTACCAGTACCAAATCGTAATGAAAAAGATTTATCTGGCTTGAACTCAAGACCTATTGATTCTGTGATGTATCCAGGGGCCATAAAGTTGGAGATCGGCGCACTTCTTACTTCTTCTCCAAATTGATTTTTAGTGTATGAATACCCCACATCAAACTGCGTTTCAAGAGCAAGTGAGGCAAAGAAGGACCAGTTTTTAGAAAACTTTAAAGCGGCTTTATTATCCCAAAAAATACGGTCATTGCTTTTTCTGGCCGATTGGTCTTTATTTTTCACTTTACCATATTGAAGGACCACCTGGCTTAAAAAACTTTTATCATCTCTTACATATTCCGACTTATGATCGAAAATCCCACCTACAGAGATTGAGTTAACACCTCCCCCATTCCAATTGTCGCTAAAAGAGGCTTGGTTTGCGTTTATTCCAAAAGAAGTCCAACTTCGCCAGTAATCAACTTCCAGGCTCAATGTTTTTTGCGGAATTATTACTTCTTGGAGAGCAAGAGGAGGAATATTAGTTTTCAATGCATCTTTAGGAGGCACTTGTCTAAGTTCATCTAAGTTTTGCGCCTGAGCAAAGAAGCTAGTGCAAATGCCTAATAAAAATATAATAAACGGGTATAACTTCTTCATAGTAATGCAAAAATAAGGAAAGCATCGAGGTCAGCAAGAATAAAATCCTTTTTAACAATAAATACTAGGTAAACTGCATTTTAAAAAGCCGCAATAGTTTATTCATCCAGTTCTTCAGAAAGGTTGGGGACTCTCAATATATTCGGGTCTCGCACATAGCTTTCGAAGCATTTTTTGATATATACCCCCAAGGCATAATCGTTAGAATTAAGGATAAAATAATAGCTTGGCCTAAATCGAAACATAAAGTCTTCCAATTCTTTATCCTCCAGGTCGGTTAAGCTTTTTACTAAATAGGAAGTGAAGCGGTAGTCAATTATCGCATCCCTATAGTCTCGTTCAATAATCTCCTGCAAATATCTCGCATTTTTCCCTTCACGACTGATCAGCGAATATAATGCGTCAATGCTTAATCCAGCACCCCCGCTTCCACTTGTAAGGAATGGACCCGTATTCCCTTTTTTATAAGCAGATTCAAAATCGGCCTTTTTCTCTTCAAGTGCTTCTTGAGGCGATTTTCTTGCCATCACATGAACATCTTTCAGCCAAATTGAAGAACGCTGAAGACTTAAGAGCAAAGTAGATTGATTTTGAACCTTAATGGTATCTGGGAAGTAGCCTTCCTTAGCCAAAATTAGCACATCTCCTTCTTGAGCTAAAATATCAAATTCTCCCTTTAAATTATTGAAAACTCCTTCTTTATTCGTCGTATTATACAAATATACCCCAGCAACGCGTTGCTTAGTATTCACATCTAATATCACCCCTTTTACTCCTTGCTGTGCAAAGGCGATAGATGTATATAAAAAGGCAAAGAAAAAAATTAGCTTAAATCTCACTTTTGTAAAACTACATAGGAAAAAGCTTAATTTTAAATTTTTTACACTTTTTAACAATTGCTTCAAATAGAGATCAATAAAAGTTGTCCTGCCATAACCCCATCACCTTTAATATTATTCAATTGCTTAAGCATATCAATTGTAATGTTGTATTGTTTGGCTATAGCAAACAAAGTTTCTCCGCGCTTTACTTCATGGATTTGCATCGCAACAGGAGGTTTTGCAGAAGCATCTTTTACTTCATTGGGAATATTTTCGATTATTTCGCTGAATACTCTTTCCTCTCTTTGTATTTTTTCCACCTTGGATTCCGACGAATCATACTGAAAAAGTCTATAGCGTTCAATTAAACTCACAAGTAGGTCCGCATATTTGGGATTTGTCGCATAACCTGCAGACTTTAACCCTTTGGCCCAGCTTACGTAGTCATTTTTATCTAATTCGAATAAATTCGCATAACGTTTTCTCAACAAAAACTCGGAATGGTCCCGATAGGATTCCTCAGGATGGCGGTATACTCTGAAGCAATCGTCGACTTCGTCATCATCTTTAAAAATGCGGTTACCCGTCCATCCCGAAGCGCATTTAATGCCGAAATGATTGTTTCCTTGTCGTGCTAAAGTACTGTTCCCATTTCCAGATTCTAATAAAGCTTGAGCAAGCTTTATGCTTGCGGGGATACCATATTCATTCATTTCCCGAATAGCGATATCTTTGAATTGAGCAATATAAGCTTCCGCGGAAGCATTTAATGGTAATGCCGGGCTAGTCCTTAAAGGAGGTGGGGGTGTCGATGTTGAAGTCTTGGGTTCAGCGGGAATACTTTCCCTAGGTGACATTCTTTGAGAAAGCTTCTGTTTGGGCAAGCAAGAAGCCAAAGAAAAGAGAAAAAAACAAAGCCATAAAACTTTCTTCATAAATATATTAGAGTAATAATTCTTGTCCAATTTGTAATCGGGTTGACCGTAATCCATTATTACTCTGAATTTCATTCACCGTTGTGTTGAATTTTCCGGCAATTTCGGGAAGAGTATCTCCAGGTTTTACAATATAAGGTTTAGTTTTAAAAGCCGCATCGATTTCGGCTGTTTTTGGTTGATCGAACTGATCTAGCTCATATTTCTTAATAATGCCGATTACTTGTGCAGGCCATGTTTTACTAGCTGCATACCCTCCTCTTGCAATGCCTAATGCCCAATTTTTGTAATCGTAACTTTCAAATTTATCAAAAAGATGGCTAAACTGCTTCCGCTCCTGCAAGATTCGAACAAAATCCATATAAGATTCATCCACCGATTCGTAACCTTTATATGCCGATTTAATTTCGGTACTGTTGTTTTTCCCCTTTATTCCGAAATGATTATTGAGGTATTGAGCTAATCTGCTGCTTCCGAATGCACTTTCATGAATAGCAACTCCTAATATAATGCTGGCGGGAATATCATACTTCTCCATAATTTTTATTGCTCGTTCTTTATGTGCTTCGATGTATTTTTCAGCAGAATTTTTTTGTGCCGAAGCAGGAAAAGAGAAAATTAAGCACAGAACGGAAACAAGGATTAAGGTTTTGAAGTTTTTAAGATGAATCAGAGACCTCATATCTTTTTATTTTTTTATTTATAAATTCCGCTTTCTAATCATAAATAATCCATCGCGTATAGGAAGAATTAATTTTTCTATACGAGGATCAGAAGCGATTTTATTATTCAATTCAATTATACTGTGTGTTTGTTTGTCGGGGCTCTCTTCCAAGACTTTACCTTTCCATAGTACATTGTCGATTAAGATCAATCCACCAGGTCGCACTTTTCCCAACACCAACTCAAAATAATTATAATTATTTTTCTTATCTGCATCTATAAAGACCAGATCGAAAGTATCTTTCAAGGTAGGAATAATTTTCAGGGCTTCCCCGATATGAAGCTCTATTTTTTTCGAAGATGCAGCCTCTTCAAAATATGCTAGTAGTCTTGGTTCAAGCTCTTCATTAATTTCGATCGTGTGGATTCGCCCGTCTTGGCTCAATCCCTCTGCCAGGCATAATGTGGCATAGCCTGTAAACGTACCAATTTCCAAAATGCGTGCGGGATTGATAAGCTTACTCAAAAAGCTAAGCAAGCGACCTTGATAGTGACCAGAAAGCATCTGAGGCATCGTTTCTTTTAAATACGTCTCTCTATTGATCCGCTTTAAAAGCTCGTTTTCCGGGTCACAGGTCTGTTCTAAATAACTGACTAAACTATTACTAAACAAATCCATTTGGCAAAAATAGCAATTTCTATTAAACGACCTACTGACTATCCATATAGCTTTGTAAAATGATTACAGCCGAAACTCGATCTATTAAGGATTTATCTTGCCTCTTTGATTTCCTAAAGTCACTTTGGGCAATAACTGCCGAGGCCATCTTGGATGTATACCGTTCGTCGATTGTAACAACATCAATAGAAGGGAAATGTTTTTTCAACGAACGAATAAATCCTACAACATGGGAAGCAGACTGAGAGTCTGAACCATCCAATTGCAAAGGCTTGCCTACTATGAAGCGCTCAACAGGTTCATTCTCTATATATTTCTTTAGAAACTCGAAAATATTATTTGGATGTACGGTAGTTAACGCAGTGGCAATGATTTGTAAAGGATCGGTAACCGCAATGCCAATCCGTTTTGTACCGTAATCAAAGGCCATTATCCTCATTTTTATATATATTTGTTCATTCTATCCAAAGATACAGCTTAAAAGAAAATATTACTCGCAATAAAAAGTAATATTACAGCTTGCAAAGGCAATACATATGCAATTTAAAGACATTATTGGCCAAAAGGCAATAAAACATAAATTAATACAGACCATTAAAGACAATCGCGTTAGTCATGCGCAATTGTTTCTAGGTCCGGAAAGCTCAGGAAGCCTCGCTTTAGCCCTGGCTTATGCTCAATATATAAATTGTGAAAATAAACTAAAAGATGATAGCTGTGGAGAATGCTCTTCGTGCAAGAAATACAGCAAAATAATTCATCCTGACCTACATTTCTCTTTTCCATTTTTCGCAAAACATAATAAAGAAACTAGTTTAACCTATATAGCCGATTGGCGAAAAGCATTTTTAGAGAACCCTTACTTAAGCTTCGATTATTGGCGTAATTTCGTAAAGGCAGAAAACAAACAAGCCAATATCAATATCGCAGAATGCCATCAAATTATTCAAAGCCTAAGTCTTAAACCTTTTGAGGCAGAATACAAGGTGCTCATTATGTGGCTACCAGAGCACTTGGGTAAAAATGGAAATGCACTATTAAAACTCATTGAAGAGCCTGCACAAAAAACATTGTTCTTGTTGGTCGCCCAAAATCAAGATCAAATTTTGACAACCATCCTCTCCCGTACACAGCTGGTGAAAGTAAACGGTCCAAAGGAAGAAGATATAAAGGATTTCTTGATGCGGCAGTATAACATCAACGAAGAACAAGCCAAGCAAATTGCATTTATCAGCGACGGAAATATTGAAAAAGCATTGGCTTTAATGGCTGAAAATACACACAACAGCTTTTACGAACTCTTCCGGGCCTGGATTTTACTTTGCTTTAAGAACGATGGCTTACGTTTGGTTGAATTAGTAGAAAAGGAATTCCCAAAAATGGGCAGGGAAAACCAGAAAAGTTTCATACATTATGCCATCAATATAATGCGCGAAGTTCTATTGCTTAAAAATAATTTACGTCAAATGGTGCGTTTGACTGGTAAAGAGGAGACGTTAGCTGAGCGTTTTTCAGATCTATTTAATCACGATCAAGTTGAAGCACTCATCACTCTTTTAGAGGAAACTAGCTACAATATTGAACGAAATGCAAATCCTAAAATCTTATTTTTAGATGTATCTTTGCAATTAGTATTACTTTTAAAATATCAAACGCTCCCGAAAGGGACTCAATATATATAAATTATGGGATGTAATGGATGTTCATCTGGAGGTGGAGGAACCGCGCCAAAAGGCTGCGAAAATAAAGGTTCTTGCATGACCAACGGATGCAATAAATTAGATGTATATGACTGGCTGTCTCAAATGGACTTGCCGGCAAACTATAAACCTTTTAACATCATTGAAGTTCGTTTTAAGGGATCAAGAAAAGAATTCTTTATTAATCAAGATCATTTATATCTTGAAATGGGCGAACTGGTTGCAGTAGAAAGTAGTACGGGAGGTTACGACTTAGGTCACGTTTCACTTACTGGCGAACTGGTTCGCTTACAGCTCAAAAAGAGTAGAGTAGATCAAGACCTAGTTTCTAAAAAAGTATATCGTAAAGCCACTCATGCAGATTTCGATAAATGGCAGTTAGCAAAAGATTTGGAATGGGAGACCATGCACCAAGCAAGAACTTTTGCACTGGAACTTGGTTTGTCTATGAAAATCAGTGATGTCGACTTTCAAGGAGATAAAACAAAGGCTACTTTTTATTATACCGCTGAAGGTAGAGTAGATTTTCGTGAACTGATCAAGAAGATGGCTGAAACCTTTAGGGTAAGAATTGAGATGCGCCAAATCGGAATGAGACAAGAAGCAAGCCGTTTGGGTGGAATAGGATCTTGTGGCAGGGAACTTTGCTGCTCTACATGGCTTACCGAGTTTAAAACTGTTTCTACATCAGCCGCCCGCTATCAAAATCTCTCATTAAATACCCTTAAGCTTGCAGGACAATGCGGAAAATTAAAATGCTGTTTAAATTATGAACTAGATTCTTACATGGACGCCTTAAAGGATATTCCAAATAATGTAGAAAAGCTAGAAACGAATAAAGGACCTGCCTATTTGCAAAAAACAGATATATTCAAACGTTTAATGTGGTTTGCTTACCCACGAGATGAAAACTGGGTTCCACTTCATATCGACCAGGTTAAAGAAATTCAACTATTGAATAAGGAAGGTAAAAAGCCAGAAGATTTAAAAGTAATAATGGCAGATATCGCCCCAAGGGAAAAAGTTGTCGAATATGATTATGAAAATGTAGTCGGCCAAGATAGCGTAACCCGTTTGGACGAAACAAAAAGAAAAAAACGCCCCATTAACCGCAATAAACAGAAACCAAAAGATGCTGCAACAGCAAATCAAAAGGAAACAAAAAAACTTACGCCTCCAAAACCTGCCCCTACAAAGAAAATATCTCCTAAAGTAGATGCGAATAAAACAAGTACTCCAGAAACTGCAAAAACAGGGGAAGAAAAAAAGGTAAATCCTAAACGCAATAAAAGACGCTTTAACCCAAAGAATCGTAAACCTTCCGATCAAAATGAAAAGGGAAAAGAATAAATTCATTGCCGCACAAGGGAGCTTATTTATTAAATTGAGTTCCCTTTGCTTCTTACTTTTTCATTTGAGTTCTTGTTCGCAAAGCTCTGTATACGAGAGGAATATTACAATAAATGACCAGTTATGGTTTCACAGACAGGTTCCTGAATTTGAAATCCATACAATTGATACGACTCAAAATTTCGATATCTTCGTTAATCTGAGGCATTCCTCAAAATATAATTATTCAAACCTTGCTCTTATCATTCAAGAAGTAAGTCCCACACAAGAGGAAAAAACCTATTATATTCAACTTCAATTAGCAGAACCGGATGGTCGCTGGAAAGGAATTGGCACGGGCAATATTCTAAGCTATCAAGCCCTTTTTCTTAAAGATTATCATTTTGCCGACACCGGTATTTATACATTTAGGGTCAAACAAAATATGAATATAAACCCACTTCCAGAAATTCTTGATGTGGGAATCAAGGTTATAAGTGGCAAAGTTATTGCACCAATCTAATTGGTAATAATAAAAATGCTACTTAAAACCCTCAATTATGATTCGAAGTCGACGAACTAAAAAAACACTATTGTTAATTTTAACAACCATCTTTTTATTTAATAGCTCCTGTAATAGAGATCAAACTCTTGATCAAATTTTATACAAAGCATCCAAAAATAAAGTTTACAAAGAAATTGATGAAACGGAATTTGCTTCGGTTTTAGAAACTATAATCGTTGAAGAAGCTAAAAATCTAGCAAATCCAAAGTTTATAAGTAATTTCTACAAAAAGAATGGCTACCAGGCAGTTTTACTTAAGCGGTTTCTACCTGACAATCAGCTGGAAGATTTATCCCATTATTTGATGGAAGCGGATAAGCATGGTCTCTCACCGGCAGTCTTTACCGCCGATAGCTATCGACAGCTATTTTACAAGGTGTTAAAGCAAGAAAGCATTAATACTCTCGATGAAGCCTATAAAGCCTTAGCACAACTTGAAATTCGAACAGCAAACAACTTATTAAATTATAGTAACGCCTTAAGTTATGGCCTTATTGATCCTACAAAAATCCTTAAGCGCTATTATTTAGAAATAAATCGCCCAGATAGTGTTTCAATGGCAAAAGCATTAAATGTTACGGATTTAAAGACTTATCTAGATAGCATCCAACCAGCGTCAGAGAGCTATAAAACCTTACAAAAAGCCTTGATATCTTCTACGATCGCACCGGAAAAGAGTGAAGAAGAAACTAAGAAGATTATCCAAGTCAACTTAGAACGCTTACGGTGGAAACATGCCTACGACTCTGATAATATGGTTTATGTAAATATTCCTGCGTTTAAACTCAAATTGGTCCGAGCGGGCAGACCAGTTGACGAAATGAAAGTAGTGATTGGTACTGGCAGAAATAATGATGGCAAGGATGAAATCGGCAAGCTTCTTACACCAGTTACAGATACCCCGCATTCCCATGAAACTCCAGTTTTAAGTAGTTTAATTCATAGTGTTCAGGTTAATCCTGTTTGGAATATTCCTGAAAGCATTGCCTCCAAAGAAATCTTAAATCTTATAAAAAATGACCGCTTCTATTTAGCGAATAATGGCATTGAAGTACTAGAAAACGGGATCGTGATCGAAAATCCCGAATATATAGACTGGACGTCTATTTCAAAGGACAATCTACCTTATAGATTTAGGCAAAAACCAGGGGATGATAATGCATTAGGAAAAATAAAATTTCTATTTGAGAACAATTCGAGTGTTTATCTACATGATACGCCTGTGCAATCTGCTTTTGAACGTGACGTGAGAGCCTCTAGCCATGGCTGTGTACGTGTCGAAAAACCTCTAGACCTTGCATATTTCTTGTTTGGAGATAGTGAAAAGTTCAATATCACAAAGAATGAAATAGAAGGTGAGAGTACCAGTGCAAAGGATATTTCTTTAGACTCCAAAATTACTGTTGTACTGGATTACCACACACTTGTTGTTCATGAGGGGAAAATACAATTCTTCCCAGATATCTATGGTCAAGATATTGTATTATATAGCCACTTAAAGAAAAAATTAAACTAAAACCCTAGTTCCTTATAAGCTCCCATATTCGGAGCTTGTATTTTCATTTAAGAAAGAGGCCATCAAAGTCTCTCCTGCATTTTCTTCATTAAGAAATTGCGATTGATAGCTCGGAGAATTAGCATGTATATATAATACCGACTTTCCTTTTATCAAATCAATAATTTCATCACTTAATACAGAAGGTACGGCTGGACAACCATGACTAAGGCCCAATCTATCTAAATTCTTAATGGCAGCTGCACTTACATAATCGGCTCCATGTATAACAATTGCGCGCTCTCGAGCTTTGCTATTAGAGCCTGCATCCATCCCGTCCAAACGTAATGAACGCCCATGCTTCCCATGATACACTTCACCGGTAACATAAAAGCCTAGACTACTTTGATGCGAATTGACGGTATTAGAAAAAGCTGTAGCCATATCTAAACCACTTCCACGACCATGAGACACCCAAGTATTCAAAAGAAGCCGCTTACTATCTATATCTACGATCCAAAGCCGCTTTTCTTTACTCGACAAACTAAAGTCGGCTACACTGAGCGTACTGGCTGTAGCAGAAAGTTTGCCTTCAGCCTGTAAATTAATGAATCCTATATACGCTTTACGAAAAACGTCCAAACTTAATCCGGAATTCTCCAATTGACTTTCTTGAAAAACAAGGCGAACTTGTTCGTCAATTAATTCTGCAGCTAGTGGGATCGATTTTTTTACTGGTTGATCGTCTTTTATCCTTACTTTATTTTCTTCTTTTGATAGTTCTCTATCGGGTCTCCAACTCAATGCAGCTAGTAAAAAGCAGAGCATTAAGAAGGGATAAATTACTTTCTTTACACACATAAACAGTATCCTTTTTATATTAAATCAAAACCTAAGGATCTAGGCCTGAAAACGTTGGATGCAAATTTACGAAAAATAATTTAATCAATTTGCATTTTTGCAAAAAGAGCAATATTAATCCCTGTCAATATAGAAAAGACACAAATAAGCCCCAATTTTATTTAACTTTATAAAAAACTTTTTATGGAACATTCATTTAATCGACCGATTCGGGGTACTGGTGGCAAAAGTAGGACTTGATGGCCATGACAGAGGAGCAAAAATCATTGCTACATCCTTACGAGATGCCGGCATGGAAGTTATTTATACTGGACTAAGGCAAACTCCCGAAATGGTAGTAAATACCGCACTGCAAGAAGATGTTGATGCAATCGGCATCTCCATCTTATCAGGTGCGCATATGACTGTTTTCCCCAACATTATGCAACTTATGAAAGAAAAGAAGCTAGAGAACGTCCTTGTGACAGGGGGAGGTATTATTCCTCCACAGGACATGAATACGTTAAATGAGATTGGAGTCGGGCAATTATTTGCACCTGGAGCTAAAATGCATGATATAGCACAATACATTAAATCTTGGGTAGAAAAAAATCGAAATTATTAATTCATTTTATAATTTAATAGAAATGACTTACAAAAATATATTAAAAGAAATAGATCAGTCAATTTTGATCATTACAATAAACCGAGAAAAAAAGCTTAATGCACTAAATAAAGCGACTCTGGAGGAGCTACACCATTCAATTAGTCAGGGTTTGAAAAATGATTCAATAAAAGGGATTATTTTGACAGGCGCGGGAAATACTGCATTTGTGGCTGGGGCGGACATTTCTGAATTCGCCAAATTCAATGTGTATGAAGCTAGAAATTTGGCGCAAGAAGGCCAATCAAAAGTATTTGACATTATTCAGAATGCCACAAAACCGATTGTTGCCGCAATAAATGGCTTTGCTTTAGGGGGTGGTTTAGAATTAGCTTTAGCCTGCCATATTCGGATCGCTTCTGATTCGGCAAGGATGGGGCTCCCCGAAGTTTCTTTAGGCTTGATTCCAGGCTATGGTGGAACACAGCGATTAACACAAATTATTGGCAAGGGGCGGGCATTGGAAATGATTTTGACAGCAGACATAATTGATGCAAAAAAGGCTTTCCTCTATGGCCTAGTCAATCATACGGTTGTCCCGGAAGAACTAATAAACAAAGCAAAATCTATATTAACGACAATTTCTGAACGTTCTCTAACTGCAGTAGCGTCAGCAATTAGAGCAGTAAACGCCTCTTTTGAAGAAGGGAACAAAGGATTTGAAACTGAAATTAAAGAGTTTTCTGAATGCTTTGCCAGTGCTGATTTTAAAGAAGGCGTAGCTGCGTTCTTGGAAAAAAGAAAACCGAATTTTGGATAAAGTAATAGCTATTAGTCATCAAAATATAAGAAAAACCTAATAGCTATTACTTTATCCAATTTCTAAAACAATCGATAACCTATTGCTAAAGTCCACAAACTCAATCGACCATTGTCGCTATTATTTTCAAATACATCACTAATGCCATGCTCGTAACGCAAATCAGCCCGCAACTTGGCAATATCAAAACCAAGTCCCGCTGTCAGTGATGCAGTCTGGTTTTTATAGTTCTTAAAATCACCCACCGCACTAATATTTTCGATAAAACTGTCATTCTTATCCATTACAAAAGAAATAACAGGTCCAACTTGAATTCGAGCAGCTACAGGACCGAAGCCAATCCGGGTGCCTAATAATAAAGGTAGATCTAAGGTGGTAAAGTCTATCCTATCCAATTTGCCGTCATTACTTAATTCGGCTCCTTTTGAAGTGAGGTAAAGCTCCGGCTGAAAATGCACTCCTGCACCGCCTAATCTTGCCCAAACACCTACCAAGTAACCCGATCTCGAACTAGATTTCAAATCAATATCTTTAATATTAGCAAAGTTGGCTCCTCCTTTTATTCCAAATTGAACAGACGGAAAAAGCTGTGCAAAAGCAGAAGATGAAAAAAACACCATTGCAGTCAAGAAAAAAACACTAAGAAAAATACGTTTCATATTAAAATAATTTAAAATCAATATTTACTAGAGCAACAAATTTCGAGCCTAAAATAATTGATCCTTTTGTTTTGCTTCAAAATCACATTATATCTATCTTTGTTCCAAATAAACACAATTATGGAGAACTTTACGTTGAGCGCTGCAGACTGGGAAATTCTTAAACTTAAGCTATTAAGAAAATACAACCACTTGTCAGAAGAAGATTTGTCCTATTCTCCAGGAGAGGAAAAAACGCTAGTAACTCACTTAGCTAAACGTTTAAATAGAGACGAAAACTATATCCTCTTTACTCTTAAAAAAGGCCTATCAGATTTAAAAAGTAATCGACTGTAATTAAATTAACTAATCCTTTCGACTTAAAAATTGTTGGACTGCATTACGAGCATTTTCAAAACGCTGTTTGCCTAAACCTGAGATCACCACATAATTAGCATCAATCGCTTTTAGCTCTTCATGCCATATCCCCATAAAGTGGCTTCTCAATTCTGGAAAATCTCGCAATTCATCATCCTGCCAAGGCAAATCAATATCCATTAACAAATATAAATCATAGCTTGTTTCCTTCAATTCAGCCAAAAGGGAATCAGGTGTAAAGTCAAATAAATGATCACACCAAATTTTTACGGTCAAAACCATTGTGTCGAAAAACAATAATTGGTTCCGTGCATCAGGTAAAAGCTCCTCTTCTAATGCGCGTTGGCCATAAAAAATATTAATCTCGTCTTCTAACGTGTAATTCCTATTTAAACCTTTACAATATTCTCGCGCAAATTCAGGAACGCTTATGGTATCAAAATGAGAAGCCAAATGGGTAGCTATAGTTGATTTTCCAGTAGATTCTGGACCCACTACTGCTATTTTGAAAGGTTGCTTATCGCCCATAAAACGCGTGCATAAAATATTTAATCCACTTTAAACTTGAAAACAAAGGTAAGATTATTAAAATTTAAAACATTCTATCAATATCATATAGATATATACTAAAATAATGTACCTTTGCACTCCGACAAAGCTTCGGAATCCTCCCTTAAAATAAAGACAAACATTCCGCGCTTTTTTGTCAAAACGTTTGATTCAAATTTTTCTAAAAGATGCCAAAAAACACTTCCATCCGTTCAGTATTAATTATTGGCTCAGGCCCAATTGTCATTGGTCAAGCATGCGAATTTGACTATGCTGGATCTCAAGCTTCACTTTCTTTAAAAGAAGAAGGTATTGAAGTTTCAATTATCAACTCGAATCCAGCCACCATTATGACGGATAAGGTGATCGCAGATCATGTTTATCTTCTTCCTTTAACATGCGAAAGTATTGAGAAAATATTGCAGGAGAGAAAGATTGATGCCGTTTTACCTACAATGGGCGGACAAACTGCTTTAAATCTTTGCAAAGAAGCAGATGAAAGGGGAATCTGGAAAAAACATAATGTAGACATAATAGGGGTCGATATTGATGCCATTGAGAAAACCGAAAACCGTGAAGAGTTTAGGCAATTAATGGTGGATATTGGCATTGGCGTTCCAAGCTCAAGAATTGCAAATTCATTCTTAGAAGGAAAAGAAGCGGCACAAGATATTGGCTATCCATTGGTGATACGGCCTTCTTATACTCTTGGAGGCTCAGGAGGAGGAATAGTATATAAAAAGGAAGACTTCGAGGCAGCATTAAGCCGCGGACTACAAGCTTCTCCTACCCATGAGGTACTGGTTGAACAGGCCGTAATGGGATGGAAAGAATTTGAATTGGAACTGTTAAGAGATAGCAACGATAATGTTATTATCATTTGCGCAATAGAGAACTTTGACCCAATGGGTGTCCACACCGGAGACTCCATTACGGTTGCTCCGTCAATGACACTCAGTGACCGCTGCTATCAAGAGATGCGGGATCAAGCCATAAAAATGATGCGTGCAATTGGAAATTTCGCTGGTGGATGCAACGTTCAATTCTCTGTAAATCCAGAAACAGAGGACATCATCGCTATTGAAATCAATCCGCGGGTCTCACGCTCATCAGCTTTGGCATCAAAAGCAACCGGTTACCCTATTGCAAAAATAGCATCAAAACTGGCGATCGGATATAACCTTGATGAACTTCAAAATCAAATCACTAAAAGTACATCCGCCTATTTCGAACCTACTTTGGATTACGTAATTGTCAAAATCCCCCGATGGGATTTCGCCAAATTCAAGGGTGCGAACCCAGAATTAGGATTACAAATGAAATCCGTGGGGGAAGTCATGGCAATTGGTAGAAGTTTTATTGAAGCACTGCAAAAGGCATGTCAAAGCTTAGAAAGTAATCGTTATGGATTAGGTTCTGATGGCAAACAAAACCGCAATCTTGAGGAAATAATGCACAGCCTTGAACATGCAAATGCCGATCGGTTATTTCATATCAAAGATGCATTTGACCTGGGTGTCCCTTTGGAATCTATCCGGAAAGCAACATTAATCGATAAATGGTTCCTGGTACAAATACAGGAATTGGTACACTTAGAAGCCGAGCTTAAACGCTATCAACTATATAATATTCCGAAAGACTTCTTCCTTACTTTAAAACAAAAAGGGTATTCAGATGCACAAATTGCATACCTGCTGGGAGATGTAACTGAAGATGATGTTTATGCTCGTAGAAAATCATTGGGCATAAACAGGGTATTTAAGATGGTAGATACCTGCGCAGCAGAATTCCCAGCTTTGACCCCATATTATTACTCTACTTTTGAAGAAGAAAATGAGTCTATCGTTAGCGATAAGAAAAAGATTATAGTATTAGGTTCCGGCCCTAACCGCATCGGACAAGGTATTGAATTTGACTATGCATGCGTACATGGGTTGCTAGCTGCAAAAGAAGCTGGCTACGAATCAATCATGATCAATTGCAATCCGGAAACAGTTTCTACCGACTTTAATATGGCCGATAAACTCTATTTCGAGCCTGTTTTCTGGGAGCACGTCAGAGAGATTATCGAGCATGAAAAACCAGAAGGGGTGATTGTTCAGCTTGGGGGGCAAACTGCTCTTAAAATGGCCGAAAAGTTGACTGAATTTGGTATCAAAATCATTGGAACCTCTTTTGAAGACATGGATATGGCGGAAGACCGCGGCCGCTTCTCTGATTTGCTGAAAGAACTAGACATCCCATATCCAAAATATGGTGTAGCAGAAAGTGCTGAAGAGGCGCTAGAAGTTGCAAAAGAAGTAGGTTATCCTGTTCTTGTACGTCCAAGTTATGTTTTAGGAGGACAAGGCATGAGCATTGTAATCAATGATGAAGAATTAGAACGTGCAGTAGTAAAACTATTAAGGAATCTTCCCGGAAACCGCGTACTGATAGATCACTTTTTAGATCGCGCTGAAGAAACCGAATCCGATGCAATATCGGATGGTGACGATGTCCACGTTATTGGACTAATGGAGCATATAGAGCCTGCGGGTATCCATTCTGGAGACTCAAGCGCTGTTCTCCCTCCTTTCAGCCTCTCGAAGAATGTACTCCAAAAAATGGAAGAATACACTGTAAAGGTGGCAAAGGCATTAAACGTGAAGGGCCTAATGAATATGCAGTTTGCTGTAAAAGATGAAGTGGTCTATGTAATAGAAGCAAATCCGAGAGCATCGCGGACGGTACCTTTCATAGCAAAGGCCTACGATGTTCCCTATATTAAAATCGCTACGAAAATAATGCTAGGAACCAATAAGTTGAAGGATTTTAAAATTGAACGAAAACTTACTGGATTTGCAATAAAAGAACCTGTATTCTCTTTTGATAAATTCCCAGAAGTGGATAAACAATTGGGACCAGAAATGAAATCAACTGGAGAATCCATCCGTTTTATTAAAGATCTTGAAGATCCAGTCTTTAGAGAGTTATACGCAAAGAAATCAATGTATTTAAGTAAATAAATCTTAGTTCTTCTAAAAACCTAAAATCGTAAACCATTAGGCAAATACGGTTTTAGGTTTTTTAATTTAAAGATAAAATTGCTTTCTGAAATTGATAACCTTTGGTGGTCAGCAATCAATTAATCTTCATTAATTGCAGTCAACTCTCCTCTAAGATCAACGCTAACCCATTGCGCTACTTCGGACTGGCTTTCCATTCTCCCTTGCAAATACATTAATTTTGTAACCGCCGCTTCAAAAGTCATATCGAAGCCACTTAGTACACCCATATCTTTTAACCATTTACTGGTTTCATACCTCCCCAACTCTACAGAACCCACTTTACACTGAGATATATCCAGAATATTTTTACCATTGTTGATAGATTCTCTCAACATATCTAAAAACCAGGCATCAGTAGTGGTATTTCCAGTTCCAAAGGTTTCCATGATTACCGATCGGGCATCTGATTCCAAGACGGCTTTAACTACCTTTTTGTGAATTCCAGGATAAAGTTTCAAAATTGAAATTGAGTTGTCCAGACGTGTATGAACTAAAAACTCTTTACCGCTATTATTAAGCAAAGCCGATTCATTATATTTTAAATGGACACCGGCATCTACCAGCACAGGATAGTTTGGCGACCTAAAAGCTTCAAATTTTGCCGAATTGTATTTAAACGTACGATTACCGCGATAAAGCTGGCTATTAAAAAAAATGCCAACCTCTTGAACTAATGATTGGCCATCTTTCTTAGCAGAAGCTATTTCTAATGCGGTAATCAAATTCTCCCTAGCGTCTGTTCTTATTTCTCCGATTGGCAATTGCGAGCCAGAAAGAATGATAGGCTTCTGCAAGCCTTCGAACATAAAACTTAAAGCGGACGCCGTAAATGCCATGGTATCCGATCCATGAAGAATCACAAACCCATCATAGGCATCATAATTTTCCTTAATCAAAAGCACCATTTCTACCCAAATATTAGGCTGCATATTGGACGAATCGATAATAGTATCAAAAGAATGAATTGTTAGTTCATAATTAAGCCTATTTAGCTCCGGAACGTTGCGACTTATTAAATCAAAATCGAAAGGAACAAAGCTATCGGTTTTGTCATCCATAACCATCCCAATGGTCCCTCCAGTATAAAGTACAAATATTTTATTCATTTTTAATTCAAATTAGGATTCATTAAATGAGCTATACCTTAAAAACTAGCTTTGAATTTTCCGTAGTAATTCTGGCGACTTCCTCAATCGAAATTTCATGTAAATCTGCAACTTTTTGAGCAATATAAATAAGGTAGCTGCTCTCATTTGCTTTCCCTCGAAGGGGAACTGGGGCCAAGTATGGAGCATCTGTCTCAAGAACGATGTGCTTTAATTCAATTTGTTTAACAACCAGATCTAAACCAGCATTCTTAAAGGTTACAACTCCGCCAATTCCCAAGTAAAACCCTAATGATATCGCATGTTTAGCTTGTTCAAAACTCCCAGTAAAACAATGAAAAATGCCAAAAAGCCTATCATCATTTAATTCCTCCAACAACTCAAATAGTTCATCGAAGGCATCTCGACAATGAATAACTATAGGCAAATTTAATTCCTTCGCCCAGGACACTTGAATTCGGAAAGCTTCTTTCTGTATTTCCAACGTTTCTTTATCCCAATATAAATCAAGCCCTATTTCTCCAATAGCGACAATTTTAGAGCGGGAAATTTCAGCCTTAATACTTGCTAAATCCGTCAAAAAATCCGTACCAACACTACACGGATGAAGCCCGAGCATGGGAAAACAGTTCTCAGGAAAAGCATGAACAGTATTCATAACTTTGACTATAGACTGCACATCTACGTTCGGAAGAAATAAACGATCAATATTATTATCAAAGCAACGCTGTAGCTGCTGTCTCAGCGCCTCGCCCTCGTGATAATAAATGTGTGTATGGGTGTCTGTTAATTGCATAAAATTATATAAGTAAACACGAGGGCATAGTGATAACCATTTATGCCATGTAATTAAAGAATATATATAATGCTTTTCTCTGGAATAAATCTATCCAAATAAAAAACGCCTTCCGAGTGTTCCGAAAGGCGTTCCTTCATTGCAAATCGTCCTTAAAAAGAGACTTTTATTTGAGAATTATTCTTTCGTTTCGCCCTTTTGAGGGATTACATCTACAATAACGATTTCAAAAACCAATGGAGTATATGGTCCAATAGTCATTGCACCTTGTTCCCCATAAGCAAGCTTTGAAGGAAGGATGATAAGAGCCTTTGTTCCCTCTGGGAAAGTCGTTAATGCCTCATCCCAACCTGGAATAACATTCCCTAGTCCAGCAGGAATACGTATAGGCTCATAAGGACGACGCTCGTCGAATAAACTTTCCTTTTTAGCTATATCTTCAAAGCTAGTATCAAAAGCTTTGCCGTGCAAGAATCTACCAGTATAGTCTACAACAACGGTATCTCCAATACTCGCAACAGGGCCCTTTCCTTCCGTCTCAATCACATAATTGATGCCCGACGCGGTGGTTTTTACATTCAACTTATTTTTGTCAATATATTTTTTAATATTTTCAGCTTCCGCGTTTTTCACTTTCTCTTGCTCTGATTCGATATACTTTTCAATTTGAGCATGGAATGCGCTATCGGTTAATTCGCCTTTTGGAATAACGTGATTAACTTTTATTTCATAAACAATATGAGTGCCTTTAGTTTCTGGTGGTCTAGGCATTCCGTGTGCTTCCATGCTATCGATATTCAATTTGAATATTGCGCTGTCTCCACTTCCTAGTTTTAAGAAAGCTGACATAATATCACCCGCAAACATAGGAGCCTGAATAGCCATAAAGCTAGGTTGACCAGAATCGTAGGTACTTAATAAGGTGGAATCGCTATCAGTTTTGATTACTGCGCCAAAGGATACGAAGTCGCCTTCTTTAATTTTTTCCTGCCCTTTATCGGTAACTACTTTATAGAGCATACCACCCTCGGATTCTTGAAATTTCTGACATGCAGCAGAAAAAGTCAAGGCAGCAAGAGCTAAAACAATGATTGATTTTTTCATTTTTTGTGTTGAGAATTATTGTGTTAAAAGATTTTTATAGTTAGGTAATATAGATTTAAAGGTAGCAACCGTCTCCTCTAAGCTCTGGTCTGAACTCCCACCGGCAGCATTTCGATGCCCGCCGCCATGAAAATAAATGCTGCATATTTCATTGCATGGAAAATCACCAATTGAACGAAGGGAAATTTTTATTCTTTCTTTACGGTCAATAATTAGGGCAGCTAAACGAATACCGCTAACAGATAAAGCATAATTTACAAGCCCTTCGGTATCTCCTGTAGAAACATTAAACTGCTTAATATCCTCTTTCGAGACCGAAAAAAGAGCGGTATTGTATTCAGATAATACTTCCAAACGATTCAGTAAGCAAAAGCCTAAAAACTTCAACCGGTTTTCGGTAGAACTGTTAAAAACATGCTCGTGGATTTTCCAATTTTGAGCACCTAAATTAATTAGATCTGCGATAATCAAATGAACCTCAGAGGTTGTCGACGAAAAACGGAACGATCCCGTATCTGTCATAATCCCAGTATATAAGCAAGTTGCAATATCGGGAGTTATACTTGCTCGATCATTCATTTGGTGAACTATTAGGTCATAAACCAACTGTGCAGTCGCAGCAGCGCTATTATCCCAATGCCTAAAGTCATCAAAATTCTCTGGAGCCAAATGATGATCAATCATTACTTTCAGAGCATTGGACTTGCGAACCTCGTCCTCCATTTCATGAATGCGAGAGAGGTGATTAAAATCTAAGCAAAATATTAAATCTGCGTCTTCAATTAACTGGCGAGAATAGTCCAATTGTTCGGTATAAACAATGACATCCTCTTGTCCAGGCATCCAAAAAAGAAAAGAAGGATAATCAGACGGAACAATAATTTGAACATCATGTCCTTGAGTTAGCAACCAATAATAAAGTCCAAGTGATGAGCCCATTGCATCCCCATCGGGTTTATAATGTGTGGTCACCACAATCCTTTGTTTTTCAGTAAGCTTCTCCTTTAAAATGTTCAATTTAAGCATGCTCGCAATTAAGAAAGCAAAGCTATAAAAAATTTAAGTAAAAACTACTGTTACTTTCAATTGTATTTATGCATTATTCAGAACAACAGGCATTAATCCCAAATAAAAGTCTATTTTTGCAAAAAAAAAATTGACAATGGCAACAAATAGAACATTTACAATGATTAAGCCAGATGCGGTCAGCAATGGCCATATCGGAGCGATCTTAAACGACATCATAGCTGCAGGTTTCAAAATTGTAGCAATGAAATATACACACCTTACGGAAGCAAGTGCAGGCGCTTTTTATGAAGTGCATAAGGAACGTCCTTTTTATGCAGATCTAGTTTCTTTTATGAGTTCAGGACCTATTGTAGCTGCTATTCTTGAAAAAGAGAATGCAGTGGAAGACTTCAGAAAACTAATTGGCGCAACCAATCCTGCCGATGCTGAAGAAGGCACTATTCGTAATAAATATGCTAAATCAATTGATGCAAATGCGGTTCATGGATCAGATTCTGATGAAAATGCAGCTATCGAGGGAAATTTTTACTTCTCTAAACTAGAGCAGTATTAACAGGTGTTAGGTATAAGATATTAGGTGTGAGGTCTTAGTCGCCTCTACCTAAAATCTTATACCTAACGCCTAAAACCTAATTGAGTTCTTTCAAATACCTCTTTATTGTTTCTTCCAACCCCAAGTATAAAGCATCCGAAATCAAAGCGTGACCAATACTAACTTCTAGCAATCCGGGAATATTTTCTGCAAAATAGCTTAGATTATCCAAGCTTAGGTCATGTCCTGCATTTAATCCTAAGCCTAGGGATTGAGCAATCAGTGCGGCTTCTTTATAGGGCTTAATCGCTAACTCTTTATTTTTAGGATATTGAAGAGCATAATCTTCTGTGTAAAGTTCGATTCGGTCCGTTCCTGTTTTTGCGGCGGCTTCGACCATTTCAACAACGGGATCTACAAATATTGAAACCCTTATTCCCTCTTTTTGAAACAAGCTTACCATTTCTTGTAAATAGGATTGGTTCGCAATCGTATTCCAACCATGGTTGGAAGTGATTTGACCCAGCTCATCGGGAACTAAGGTAACTTGGGCCGGTTTATTAGCAATTACTAAATCTACGAACTTTTGCTCCCGACAGTTTCCTTCAATATTAAATTCGGTTTTAATATGCGCTTTTATATCAAACACGTCTTGGTAGCGGATGTGGCGCTCATCGGGCCTAGGGTGAACCGTGATTCCTTGTGCACCAAAACGCTCGCAAGCTAATGCTGCTTCAAGAACATTGGGGGTATCGCCGCCCCTAGAATTACGAATAGTGGCTATTTTATTAATATTAACCGATAATTTGGTCATTTCTTTTTTAATCTTTGCTCGAAAGCAATGTTTCTAATATTTCTTGGACCTTTTCAAAATTAAATTCACTTTTAACCTCAGAAAAAGCTTTTGATATTTCGGCATTACATAAATTCCCAATACTTCCTTCGTGGCTATGATTTATTTCTTTAGAGGGAACAAAATCCCCATTTTCAATGGCTAATCCAATATTTTTATAGGCTTCACGAAAAGGGACACCTTCTAAAACTGCCTTGTTTACTACCTCAACACTGAAAATATAGTCATATTTTCTGTCATTTAAGATATTTTCCTTGATTTGGATATTTTTAAGCATCAAGGTCGTCATCCTTAAACAATCGTTCAGTGATTCAAAAGCAGGGAACAGATTTTCTTTTAATAATTGTAAATCACGATGATAACCAGAAGGTAAGTTGGTGGTCATCATTGCAATTTCATTAGGCAGCGCTTGAATTTTATTGCAACGACCTCTGATCAATTCAAATACGTCCGGATTCTTTTTGTGAGGCATAATACTCGATCCTGTTGTCAATTCATCTGGGAAAGAGATAAAATCAAAGTTTTGATTGATATACAGACAAGCATCCATAGCAAATTTAGCTAAAGTGGCTGCTATGCTGCTCATTCCTTGTGCAAGAATGCGCTCCGTTTTGCCTCTTCCCATTTGGGCATATACCACATTGTAATTAAGATCATCAAAACCCAATAGTTCGGTTGTGAGTGTTCTATTTAAAGGAAAGGAGGAACCATAACCAGCGGCAGAGCCTAAGGGGTTTTTATTACAAACCTTCCAAGCTGCAAGCATCAGCTGCAAATCATCGGTCAAACTCTCCGCATAAGCACCAAACCATAAGCCAAAGGACGAAGGCATTGCGATTTGTAAATGGGTGTATCCTGGTATCAATTGAGATTTGTGTTCTTCACTAAGTGCTATAAATTGATTAAACAATATTTCTGTGTTCGTTATTATTTCTTCAATTTTGCTTCTAAAGAAGAGTTTTAAATCTAGCAAAACTTGATCGTTACGTGATCTTCCGCTGTGAATCTTTTTTCCTGAGTCGCCAATCCTTTGAGTCAATAACAGCTCAATTTGAGAGTGTACGTCTTCGACATGCTCGTCTATGGTAAAAGATCCCGCTTCTATTTCCTTATAAATTTCTTTAAGGCCATTTTCTACCAGCACCAATTCACTCTCTTCAAGAAGTCCAATTTCCTTTAACATTTTAGTGTGTGCCAAAGATCCTAAAACATCAAAAGCTGCCAATTGGAGATCCAATTCACGATCCTGCCCAACTGTGAATTTTTCTACAGAATTTTCGACTTGTATATTTTTTTGCCAGAGTTTCATTTTATAAGGTTTTTTAACCGCTTCTATTGAAATAGTTTATTTAACTATTTGTTCTAATAGCCTAATATATAATGCTATTCCTTCTTCTATTTCTTTAACATAAATAAATTCATCGGCCATATGCGAACGTGCCGAGTCTCCAGGCCCCATTTTTAAAGAGGGAATATCGAGTAAAGCTTGATCGCTTGTGGTTGGCGAACCATAGGTTTCCCGGCCTAATGCCAGTCCAGCCTGCACAATAGGGTGCTCTGCATCAATTGAAGACGGCTTTAACCTTGTAGAGCGAGGATTTACCGAACATTCTACATGTTGCTTGATGGTTTCTAAGAGCTCTTCATTTTTGTAAGCGTCTGTAACACGAATATCCACCGTGAATTTACAGGAGGCGGGGACCACATTATGTTGGGAGCCGGCTTCTATAATAGTTACGGTCATTGAAATCGGTCCAAATAAATCCGATTCTTTAGGAAAACGATAGCTTTTAAACCATTCAATATCTTTTAATGCTTTGTAAATAGCATTATCACCCTCTTTTCTTGCTGCATGCCCAGCTTTGCCGTGAGCTTCACAATCTAAGACTAACAATCCACGTTCAGCAATAGCCAATTGCATTAACGTTGGCTCTCCTACGATGGCAAATTCTAAAGGCCCTAACTCGGGAATAACTAGCTCCAGTCCATTAAAGCCAGAAATTTCCTCTTCAGCGGTAGCGGCTATGCAAAAGTTATAATTCAGATTTTCCTGAGGATAAAAATGAAGAAAAGTAGCCAATAAAGATACCAAACATCCACCGGCATCATTGCTCCCTAAGCCATAGAGTTTTTCATCCTCAATGTCTGGAGAAAAGGGATTGCGTATGTAACCAGTATTCGGCTTTACGGTATCGTGATGGGAGTTGAGAAGGATGGTTGGTTTAGTTGCATCATAGCATTTATTATAAGCCCAAACGTTGTTTAATTTCCGAAAGGTCTTGACGCCACGTTGTTGTAAAAAACGCTCTATTGCATCTCCCGTTTGCTTCTCTTCTTTACTAAAGGATGGGATACGAATTAAATCACGCAGCAGATTGGTACTATCTTGTATAAGTTTTTGCATATCCATTCTTAGTTCCCTTCTGAATAAAGTCCCCCAGCTTTTAATGCTGAAAGTTTGATTCCTTTTATCATCGACGAGCTAAAGCCGTGGTATTCCATTTCATTCAATCCGGCGATGGTACAACCTTTAGGAGAGGTAACTTTATCGATCTCTCCTTCAGGATGGCTTTGATTTTGCAAAAGTAATTCTACTGCTCCTTTTGCGGTCTGAACAGCCATCTTCAATGCTTCATCTGCATGGAAACCTATCTCTATGCCTCCTTGCGATGCCGCACGAATAGAACGTAAGAAAAAAGCAATACCGCAAGCACATAACGCCGTTGCAGCAGTCATTAAGTCTTCATTGATGTTCACCACTGCTCCAACAGTTTCAAAAAGTTTAACCACTTCTTGAATATTTTCGTCATCCGCGTTATCAGAAGCAACACAAGTCATAGATTGTCCAATCGCAATGGCAGTATTCGGCATAGCCCGAATAACCTGTACGTTATTGCCTATCTTTTTTCTGATATCCTCGCACGTAACTCCCGAAACTACAGAAACTATAAGTTGCTTTTCAGCATTTATAGCTCCGGATATCTCATCTAAAATTAAATTTAATTGTTGTGGAAGAACGGCTAAAACAATAATATCGGCTCCAAAAACCGCCAGCCTATTTTGATCGCTTACTTGAAAGCCTGCTTCAACCTCGCTTTTCATTGAATGCAAACTTCTTCTTGTCAAAGTAATATCGCTTGCTTGGCAGTATTCTTTGTTTACAAGTCCTTTAGCCAATGAAAACCCTATATTCCCACTTCCAATAATCGCAATTTTACTCATAATGATCCGCTTTTATATTAAAATTATTTCAATAATTTAGTACCAAAACTTTCGGTTTCTAATAATGCCAAGTCATGAGAAGCACCAATAAAAACCTCCTCTACGCCTTTCTTTATTGCTTCAAAAGAGTTATGAATTTTAGGAATCATTCCCTCTGAAATTATCCCTTGCTCTTGAAGAGAACTAAAGGATGAATACTTAATTTCCTTAATTAGGGAATTTTCATCATTCACATTCTTCAGAACTCCTTTTTTCTCAAAGCAATAAATTAAAGTCGTTTTATATAAACTAGATAATGCAATGGCCAGCGCCGAAGCGATTGTATCTGCATTTGTATTTAATAGCTGACCATTTCCATCATGCATAATTGCGGAAAAGACAGGTACAAAGCCATCGGAAAGAAACTTCGTTAATAAGCTAATATTTACTGCATCCGAAGGAATATCTCCTACAAATCCATAATCAATATCTTTCACTGGTCTTTTTACGGCTTGTATTGAATTGCCATCAGCGCCGGACAGACCTAATGCATTGCATTTTTTGGCTTGTAGCTTGGCCACTATATTTTTATTGACCAAACCAGCATAAACCATGGTTACTATTTCCAAGGTCTTTTCATCAGTAATTCTTCTACCGTCCACCAATTTCGCTTCATAGCCTAAATCTGAGGCTAATCTATTAGCCAATTTTCCACCTCCATGAATTAAGATCTTAGCGCCTTTCAGTTTTGAGAAATCCTGCAAAAAGTTTTCTAAAAGCTCTGGATGATCAATAACATTGCCGCCAATCTTAATAATTCTTAGGTGTTCCATTTTTTTAAATTAGTCCTTCTAACATGTTTTTTAAGACGGTTTGCGTTGTCCACAAGCGATTTCCAGCCTCTTTTACTACTAAAGAAGACGGGCCATCTAATATTTCTGAAGCTAACTCCAAATCCCGTCTTACTGGCAAACAATGCATTACCTTAGCTTGATTAGTCTGCTTAAGCTTCTCATTGTTAAGCATCCAGTTTTCTTTTACTTCAAGGATTTCTCCATAATGAGTATAACTCGACCAGTTTTTAACATAAATGAAATCGGCATCCTGCAATGCATCTTCTTGGTTGTGTACAATCTTTGCACCTTTTGTAAATTCATTTGCTAATTCGTACCCTGCGGGATGCGCTATAGTAAAGTCGAGCATGCCTTCTTTCTGTGCTGCACACATCCATTCAGAAAATGAGTTAGGTACGGCCTGAGGTAGCGCTTTAACATGTGGTGCCCAAGTCAAAACGACCTTAGGTTTATCTGCCTGTTTTTCCTCCTCAATAGTCAATAGATCAGCAAAACTTTGAAGGGGATGCCGAGTAGCGCTCTCTAAACTGATAATCGGAACTTTGCAGAACTCTGAAAATTTATTAAATAAATCTTCACGATAATCATCTTCACGGTCTTTTAAGCTTGGGAAAGATCGCAGACCTACGATATCGCAATATTCTCCAATAACCGCAGCAGCTTCTCTTATATGTTCGGCCTTCGATCCATTCATAACCACTCCATCTTGAGTTTCGAGCGCCCATCCCTCTTGGCCCATGTTCATCACCATGACATTCATCCCTAGGTTAAGTGCAGCTTTTTGTGTACTTAAACGAGTCCGAAGACTAGGGTTAAGGAAAATCAACCCTAAGGTTCTGTGTTTCCCCAAATGGTCGAAAGCATAAGGATTTGCTTTAATATATTTTGCCTGATCAATAATTCCTTTTAAATTAGGAACATCAGAAATAGAAAAGAATTTGTTCATTCAATATTTTTTTATGATCATTCAACCTTTATTTAAAATTCCTTTAATCGATTACTGAAGCTTTCTAAAAAGTGATCGACACAGTTTTTTGAAATTGCTAAAGAAGGTAATAATCGAATCACATTGGGCTTGGCTTCGCCTGTAAAAATCCTATCTTTAGATAGCAAATCTTTTCTAACCCGATTCAATTCTTCTGGGAGCTCAATACCTATTATTAATCCTTTTCCACGGACTTCCTTAATTTTATCGAATCTCTTTAACTCATCAATTAAATAAGCTCCATTTTCTGCAGCATTAACCAGTAGACTTTCTTGTTTCATAACTTCAACAACCGCTATACCCGCTGCGCAAGCTAAATGATTCCCCCCAAAAGTGGTCCCCAACATACCGTGCCACGCTTCAAATTCTGGAGAAATAATGATGCCTCCAATTGGGAATCCATTTCCCATGCCTTTCGCCATGGTATAAATATCAGCTTCGACACCCGAAAAATCTTGAGCAAAAAACTTGCCAGTACGCCCGTATCCACATTGTACTTCATCCGCAATAAAGACAGCATCGTATTTAGAAGTTAGGGCTCTAATCTTTTGCAAAAAAGTAGGTGTAGCCTCTCTAATCCCGCCAACTCCTTGGATGCTTTCTATAATCACAGAAGAAATTTCATTCCCGAAATCTTTGAAAGCTTGCTCCAGTGCTCCTTCATCGTTAAAAGGAAGAAATAACACATCGTGGACATTCACCGAAGCCTGTATTTTAGGATTATCCGTACATCCTACGGCTAGAGAAGTACGGCCATGGAAAGCGCCGCTAAAAGCTATTACTTTTTTCCGTTTGTTGTAAAAAGAAGCTAACTTCAATGCATTTTCATTTGCTTCAGCACCTGAATTGCATAAAAATAATTGATAATCATCTTTGCCAGAAATTGCGCCCAACAGATCTGCAAAAGTTTGCTGTAAGGGAATCTCGACCGAATTGGAATAAAAACCAATTTTATTTAATTGATCAGAAATTCGTTTCACATAATGCGGATGGGTATGGCCAATAGAAATAACGGCATGCCCACCATACATGTCTAAATATTCATTCCCTTCTTTATCCCAAACTGCTGATCCTTTAGCACTAACAATTTCGATGGGATTGAGTGGGTAAACATTAAAAAGTTTCATTTTTTGAAATTTAATACTATGATTTTGTACTTAGTAAAAATTTAAAAAGCACTTGCCTTAAGCCGTAGACCCGCGTTTTCTTCCAAATCAAATAATAGATTCATATTTTGTACAGCCGCTCCGCTCGCTCCTTTTAAGAGATTATCAAGAATGCTAACAATAAATAGGTAACCATCATGCTTCTCAAGATGGATCAAACACTTATTGGTATTCACTACCTGTTTTAAATCAATATTTTCTCTGCTAATATGTGTAAAGGGATGCGAATGATAGTAACTTTCATAAAGTTGATATGCATCCTCAAGCCCCAATTCACAAAGTAAATAAATTGAAGCGAATATCCCTCTTGCAAAAGCGCCTCTTTGGGGAATAAAATTGATCTTAGGCTTTATAGTTGACTGCTTCGAAAGTGTTTCGCCTATTTCTTCCAAATGTTGATGGGAAAACGCTTTATAAACGGACAAATTACTATCACGCCAACTAAAATGGCTGGTTAATGAAGGTTGTTGCCCCGCACCTGTTGAACCGGTTGTCGCATTTACATGAACTTCCCCACTCAATTGATTTGCCGCCGCTAAAGGTAATAGGGCTAATTCGATGTTACTGGCAAAACAACCAGGGTTGGCAATATATCGCGCACTTCGTATCTTCTCTCTCTGCAGTTCTGGAAGCCCGTAAACGAACTCTTTGTTTTGAAACAAGGAGTTTTTCTCTAAACGGAAATCCTGACTTAAATCTATGATCTTAACATGATCTGCAACTGCATTATGTTCTAAGAAAATGCGAGCATTTCCATGCCCTACACATAAAAACAATACATCAATATCATCACTTAATGTAGCCGAAAACAACAAGTCAGTATCACCTAATAAATCATTATGTACTGATGCGACTGATTTTCCAGCATTGCTGCCGCTATGCGCAAAAACAATTTTAGCCGCAGGATGATTAATTAATATTCGGATTAATTCCCCGCCGGTATATCCCGCAGAACCAACTACTCCAACCCTAACTACCTTATTATCCTCTAATAAACTCATTATAAATCTCCCTTATTTACTTTATTCCAGATCATTACCTGATTACCGAAGATCTTTGAGAACCCTTTAACGTCTTCACCGCTCCAAGCACTATTCATCTCGCCATAGCTTCCAAACTTATTAGACATTAGATCATTTTCCGACTCAATACCAAGAATATTAAAGCGGTAAGGATGGATTTCTATGAATACTTTACCGCTTACATACTTCTGTGAATTAGTAAGGTAGGCCTCAATATCCCGCATTACAGGATCATGGAATTGCCCTTCATGCAACCAATTACCATAAAAAGAAGAAAGCTGATCTTTCCAGCTTAATTGCCATTTTGTTAACGTGTGTTTTTCCAAAAGATGATGAGCTTTGATGATTAAGACCGGAGCGGCTGCCTCAAAGCCAACTCTTCCCTTAATTCCGATAATCGTGTCGCCGACGTGAATATCTCTTCCAATTCCATAAGGTTGAGCAAGCGCTTGAAGTTTTTGAATCAATTCGACAGGGCTAAGGCGCTCATCATTAAGGGCAAAGGGTTCGCCTTTCTCAAATTCAATGGAAATGGTTTTAACTTCTTTACCAGTGACTGGAGTTGGCCAAGCCTCTTCAGGCAAGGTATCCCGAGAGTTTAGAGTTTCTTTCCCCCCAACAGAAGTTCCCCATAATCCTTTATTAATGGAATAAACCGCCTTATTTGCACTGTATTCTACACCATGGCTGTGCAAATATTTAATTTCATCCTCCCTACTTAATTTCATATCCCTAATAGGGGTTATGATTTCTGCCTCTGGAATGATGATATTAAAAATCATATCGAAACGAACTTGATCATTTCCAGCACCTGTACTTCCATGGGCAACCGCATCTGCACCAATCTTTTTTACATAATGAGCAATTGCCGTAGCTTGTGAAACCCGTTCTGCACTAACAGAAAGTGGATAACTGGCATTTTTAAGTACATTACCAAAAATCAAGTATTTAATACTGCTATCATAATAATTTTCAGTTTCATCCACACAAGCATGAGAAGTTACTCCTAACTCATAGGCTCGTTTTTCTATTTGCTCTAATTCTGATTCTGAAAATCCGCCGGTATTCACTACTACCGAGTGAACTTCGAAGTCCAGCTCTTTACTTAAATATACAGCACAGTATGAGGTATCTAAACCTCCACTAAATGCTAATACTACTTTTCTTTTGCTCATTATTTATCTTTTCTCTAATTTAAGTAACTTAATTCAGGGGAATGGCTGCAAACAGCATTTTAGTTGAACGGCCGATTGTTTTCTTTAATTTGCTAAACAAAGAAGACTTCTTAGTAATTCGCTTTAAGCGCTCCTTTACTTCCGCTTTATGTTGAATTTTCTCCCTAATTTCTTTTTCTTTTTCAACTGGATCCCAAAGCATTGCTGTACACATGCAGTTTTTCCTCCCTTTCATCTGTAAAATTTCATAATTTACACAACTTTGGCAGCCTTTCCAAAATTCATCATCCTGAGTGAGTTCAGAATAAGTAACGGGCTCATAGCCCAGGTCTGAATTTATTTTCATAACGGCCAAACCAGTTGTTAATCCGAAGACTTTCGCTTTAGGATACTTGCTTCTAGAAAGGTCGAAGACTTTTTTCTTAATTGTTTTCGCGATTCCATATTTACGGAATTGAGGGTTCACAATTAGTCCAGAATGAGCTACATATTCACCGTGACTGAAGGTCTCTATATAGCAAAAACCTGCCCAGGTTCCATCTTTATAGAGACTAATAACGGCCTTGCCCTCTTCCATTTTTCTCGTTAAATATTCGGGTGTACGACGAGCTATACCTGTTCCACGTGCTTTAGCCGATTCGGCCATTTCGTTACAGATGAGGTCTGCGTATTTAGCATGACTTTCTGTAGCTTGGACAAAAATAAAATCTGAAAATTGCATTTTTTTAAAAGCAGATAATCTATTAAATAACCCAAAATGAGCTACCTATATGTTGATGTACGAATTAATGATGAGATTTAGCAATTAGCCGGACTTGCTAATTTGCCTTGGAGAGTGCCGTTCTTAAGCCCGAGGCATCAGGGGTCGTCGTCGATTATAAAAAGCAGGTGAAGACAAGCCATGTTTATGGTCTGCTGTATTGGTGCTTAAATTCAACTTCTTAATGTTCATCGTCTAATTTGGTAATGAATAAGACAACAAATGTAGGAATTAAAAAATAAATATTACAAATAATTTTAATAGATTTTTTAAAAAGTCCTTATATGAATGAAAATATGATAGCATTTCTCATCGTTAAATAAGAATACAGTGCCTAAATCAATCTATTTTTTGAAAAAACAATGATTAAGGTTATAAATAATATTCTATTTACTCAAGGGCGATGCAGTCATTATTTTAATATAGTTATTTTGGCCTACATGTCAAAGATTGTTCACTAATCTAATTTAGCATATGGATTCTGCAAAATTCATGATGGTTTCATTGAAAGCACAAACAATTAAGTAAAGCTCCTTATATTTGCTGATTATTTAACAATCATCAAAATGAAATATAAACTAACCCTTTTTCTTTCCCTTGCTTTTTCGTTTTCCGTAAGTGCTCAGAAAAATAATGACTTTATCCCATTTATAAACTCTCAACATACATGGGTTGATTCTGTTTATAAAAAACTAAACAAAAATCAAAGAATCGCACAACTTTTTATGGTGCGCGCTCATACTAATTTGGGGAAAGCTTACAGTGATTCTGTGGCCAATGTGATTAAAAAAGAGAAACTTGGTGGTGTTGTCCTATTTCAAGGAGGTCCAATTCGGCATGCCAATTTAATTAATGAATATCAAAAAGCATCTAAGGTCCCATTACTAATGGCATTGGATGGGGAATGGGGATTAGGGATGAGAATGCCGGATTCTACATTATCGTACCCATATCAAATGGCTTTAGGGGCAATTCAAAACGAGGATTTAATTTATCAAATGGGCCAAGAGGTAGCTAAAGATTTCAAACGTTTAGGTTTGAATGTAAACTTCGCTCCGGTTGTAGATATAAACAACAATCCTAAAAACCCAGTTATTAACTACCGTTCTTTCGGGGAAAACAAAGAAAATGTAACTTCAAAAGCAGGTGCTTATATGAAGGGTATGATGGATGAGGGAATTATAGTTTCACTAAAACACTTTCCTGGTCATGGTGATACCGATGTGGATTCTCATTATGATTTACCAAAGTTGGATTTTTCAGCCCAACGGCTTCAGGAACTGGAAATGTATCCCTTTAAAAAACTTATAGAACAAGGAGCAGCTGGAGTAATGGTTGCACATATGAATATTCCAAGCTTAGATTCAACAACGAATCTTCCATCATCCCTTTCTAAACCTATTGTTACTGACATTCTTAAAAACGAACTAGGCTTTAAAGGCCTAATTTTTACAGATGCAATGGATATGAACGGGGTTGTAAAATTCTTTAAGGACGGAGAAGCAGACGTACGCGCAATTATTGCTGGAAATGATATCCTAGAATTATCTCAAAACAGCAAGCGTGCTATAAAAATGGTTCGCAAAGCAATAAGAAAGAACAGAATAGACAAGCACGACATTGAAGCTCGAGTAAAAAAGGTGTTGGCAGCGAAATATTGGCTAGGGCTTGATAGACTAAAACCTGTTGATACTCTAAACCTTTTTGCCGATCTACATCGCAGTGAAGCTGTGTTATTAAATCAAACGCTTGCGGATAACGCCATAACCTTACTGAATAGTGAAAGTGCCATGAAAGCTTTAAATCCATCGGTAAAAACGGCATTAATCAGTGTAGGCGTTACAGAGGTTACCAATTTTCAAAAAGAGGTAGGGCAAGAATATGTAAACTCGACAAGTTTTATTCTTCCCAGCAATGCCAACAAGGCAGACATCTTAAACTTAACAGAAGAGTTAAAAAACTACAGTCAAATCGTACTTGCTCTACATGACTCTCGGATTAGACCAGCGAGTATTTTAAATTACAATAATGATGTCAAGGAGTTTATTGCAGCTGCGGCTAATCAGAGCATCGTTTTTGTATTTGCAAACCCTTACTCTTTAACTTCTTTATCAGGAATTGAGGATGCCAAAGCGTTGGTAATCGCTTACCAAAACGATCCAACCTTACAAAAAGCGGGAGCAAAAGTTTTGTTAAATAAAATAGAAGCAAAAGGCAAACTTCCTGTTACTATAAACAGTGTTTATAAATATGGAGATGGTTTATAATCAATAGATTACTGCACTTATAACCACTTTTTTTTTAAAAAGTTAAGTTTTTTACACTTTTATGCTTATAATAAAAATATTTTATTCATATTTGTTCTTTATTAATATTTATTTAAAATTATCATGCAAGAAGGAGTAGTAAAATTCTTTAATGAAACTAAAGGTTTCGGATTCATCGTTCCAAATTCTGGAGAGAGCGAAATCTTTGTCCATTCAACAGGTCTAATCGATAACATTCGTGAAAACGACAATGTTAGCTACGATGTAGAACAAGGAAAAAAAGGACTAAACGCGGTTAATGTAAAAGTTATTTAAACTAATTTCATATATCGTTGAGAGGCCAACCGAAAGATTGGCCTCTTTTTTTTGTCTGAAAATCGAATAATTTTCTTAACTTAAAAACTTTGGCAAACACTTTGTTGTTATGTTTGTACTGAGAATAAGATATTATCCTTATTCCATTTAAACTTTTAAATAAATTAGAATATGAATGACAGTGGAAAAATTTTAGCAGCCCTTTTAGCAGGATTGGCAGCGGGAGCAGCGATAGGTATTTTGTTTGCACCCGAAAAGGGGACTGATACTCGAGATAAACTAAACGAATCATTGAAAGATTTAGGAGATGCTATCAAAGAACGTTCATCAGAGCAAGTAGAACAAATAAAGGATCTTTCGGAAAAAGTTTCAGCCAGCTTGAAAGCCAAATTAAAATCGACAGAAAGAAGTGCTGAGGAGGCGCTAGATGAGCACGTTTGAATATAAACAGAAGAGCGGATCAATTTAAAAATTTCAATTAATCCCTCTTAAAAAAAAATGCATGGACGATCAGGACTTTTCTTTAAAAGGCGTAATTCAAAAAACCAAGGAATACATTAACAATTGGAAGAAACTATCCAGACTTGTTCTGATAGAGCGTATTTCTTCTATTCTCTCTGGATTCATTCTAGATATTGTAATGGTAATCCTTGGTTTAATAGTGTTCCTGTTTTTGAGCATATCATTGGCTTTCTATTTGGCCGACATCACAGGCAGTACTCCATTAGGCTTTCTTATAACCTCTGGAATATATCTTCTTATTATTATAATTATAGCTTTATTAAAAACTAAAATTGAGAATAAGATCATTAATTTATCAATTAGGAAATTTTTAAAGAAATGGAAGGAATCGGATGAAGACTAAAAAAGATATAAACAATATAGAGGATCTGCGCGCAGAAATTACACGATTGAAGGCTTTGAAATTTGAACAGGAAGCGTATCTGGGGGATCAATTTGGCTTTCTAGAATATAAACTTGAGGCACCGATGCGCCTTTATGAACGTATTACCTCTTTTTTACCTTCGGTAAAAGAAGCTTTTCTTTCGAGCAGCAATTCTGCAGGATCGGATTGGGTTACAAATTCATTAAGAGTAGGATTACCCTTTTTATTCAATAAGGTACTTTTTAGAAAAGCAGGATTTATCAAAAAAGGGCTATTATTATTGGCGTCCCAACAAGCAGCGGGTTTTCTTAATAAAGACAGATTAGCTGATATTATTGATAAAATAACTTCACTCGTTCAACATTCCAACAAAGGGAAAAAGAAGAAAAAAGAGACAGATTATGGGATTCCTCCAGATAGTGAAACTTATTAAGTATCGCTAATTTGCCTATCTTTAAAATCTTGATAAGCAATCTGTATTCCTTCTCGAAGTTTTGTTTTGGGGAACCATCCTAAAGAATTTAACTTGGATACATCCATTAATTTTCGCGGCGTACCGTCTGGTTTTTCTTTATCAAATAGTATCTGACCATTATACCCAACGATGTCTCGAACGATCTTCGCTAAGTCTAGAATACTTAAATCTTCCCCGCTGCCAATGTTAATAAACTCTCTACCGTTGTAGTTTTCCATCAAAAAGATGCTAGCATTTGCTAAATCATCCGAAAATAGAAACTCCCTCTTAGGAGTACCACTACCCCATAGAGTCACGCTTGACAGGCCTTTTTGCTTAGCTTCATGAAACCTACGAATTAAAGCAGGTAGGACGTGGGAGTTTTCAAGATGATAACTATCATTTAATCCATATAAATTGGTGGGCATAACCGAGATAAAATTACATGAATATTGATCATGATAAGCCTCACAAAGCTTAATCCCTGCAATCTTTGCTATTGCATAAGGTTCATTTGTTGATTCCAGCTTTCCAGTTAATAAATATTCTTCTTTTAAAGGTTGCGGAGCAAACTTTGGGTAAATACAACTCGAGCCAAAAAACATTAATTTCTTAACCCCATTTAGGGCTGACTGGTGAATGACATTATTCTGAATAGATAGATTATCGTATAAAAAATCTGCCCGGTATGTGTTATTAGCAATGATTCCCCCTACCTTAGCTGCGGCTAAAAACACATACTCAGGCTTCTCCTGCTCAAAAAAATCAACAACGGCTTGCTGATTTCTCAAGTCTAATTCTGCAGAAGTACGCAACAAAAAATTTTGAAAGCCTCTCCGCTCTAACTCTCTCTTTATGGCAGAACCGACCATCCCTCTATGGCCTGCAATGTATATCTTAGCGTCTTTTTCCAATTTTAATACCTTTGATCTCAAAGATAAAACTATTTTTGTCGATTATTATGAATTCATCCACAAGCTATTAAAATGGGAAAAGATAAGTTAAGAAAATTCACAGAAATTGATACCTTTAAAAATGTGCATCAACTAGAGGATGGTAAAGAGTTTAAAGGATGTTGGGGGATAAAACATTTTGGAAACCAAAAACCAATAGTATTAGAACTTGCTTGTGGAAAAGGTGAATATGCTGTTAATATGGCTAAACACTTTCCTGATAAAAACTTTATTGGTATTGACAGCAAGGGAAATAGAATTTGGAGAGGGGCAAAAACTGCGTTGGAAGAAGGAATAGAAAATGTCGCTTTTCTAAGAATTCAAATCGATCATATTTTGGACTATTTCGATGAACATGAAATTTCAGAGATATGGATTACTTTTCCCGATCCACAACCACAACTAAGTAGAGAGAAGAAACGACTTACGTTTCCTAAGTTTTTAGAACGCTACCAGATTATTCTGAAGCCATCAGGCATAATGCATCTTAAAACTGACAATGATCAGCTACATCATTATACAGCTGATGTTCTTGAAAACCTAAACTTTCCTATTCTTGAAAAAACAGAAGATTTATACAAATCAGATATCTTAGATGAGATTTTGCAAATCAAAACCTTTTATGAAAAAAAATACCTTTCTATTGGGAAAAATATAAATTATTTAAAATGGTCTTTTTAATATAACAATTCATTCCAACCTCTTTAGAATTAGCTATATTGCTCAATTACATGTCAAAAATATTAACCATATAGCTAATCTCGGATTATGGCTGTTATAAAATCACTTATCATTTTTATAGTCGCTGCTTTATGTGAAATTGGTGGAGGATATTTAGTTTGGCTCTGGTTAAAAGAGGATAAACCTTGGTGGTTCGGACTATTGGGAGGAATTATTCTTGCTCTCTACGGAATCGTAATCACCTATGAAGTTAGTAGCTTCGGTCGAGCCTACGCAACGTACGGGGGCATATTTATAGTATTGGCATGCCTATGGGCGTGGAAGGTGGACGGGTTCAAACCTGATAAATATGACATTATTGGGGCGACTATCGCCTTAATTGGGGCATGTATAATTATTTATATGCCAAGAGCTAATTAATATCCAGAGTGTTTGATCTTTCCCAAAAGGACGTAAAGCACAAACTTTCCCTTCTATATTTTGTTTGTTAATATAGATGTTTTTAAGAACGTCGTTTAAAATTACGTATATGATTTTACAAAAAGGAATAGCGGCGCCCGATTTTGAATTATACTCTACACCCGATCAGAAACTAAAACTAGGAGACTTTAAAGGGAAGCGTCTTATTTTATCTTTTTATCCCGCGGATTGGAGTCCTGTATGCAGTGACCAAATGACATTGTATAATGAAATCCTTAAAATTTTCCATGAGTACAATGCTGAGATATTAGGAATATCTGTTGACAGCAAATGGAGTCATCTTGCCTTTGCCCAAAACCGAAAAATTCACTTTCCGTTGCTTGCAGATTTTGAACCTAAAGGAGCGGTATCTAAAAAATATGGTGTTTATAACGATATTGATGGCCAAAGCCATAGAGCACTTTTCGTAATTGATGAAGAAGGAGTAATTCAATGGAGTTATCTTTCTCCTGACGGGATAAATCCTGGGGCAGACGGGATATTGGATGCATTGGAAGGAATGCAGAATAAGGAAAAAACTCATGCCTAAATTAAGAATTCCAGTTCATAAAAACGACCATATATTAGGCAATTTGAATTCGCTTGTCACTTTAGTAGAATATGGAGATTATCAATGTCCGAGCTGTGGAACAGCATACCCATTCATTAAACGATTAATGAAACAGTTTTATGGTGAACTTCGTTTTGTCTTTCGAAATTTCCCTCTCCAAGAAGTGCATCGATTTGCAATGACGGCAGCACTTGCGGCAGAGGCTGCTGCACTTCAAAATAAGTTTTGGGAAATGCATGATATTATTTATGAAAACCAGAAAGATCTTGATAATAATAGCCTGTTACATTATGCTGAGGTTTTGGATCTTGACCTTCACCGATTCACTAACGACCTACAAAATCAGAGTTTATTTATAAAAGTAGACAAAGATTTTATTGGAGGAGTTCGTAGTGGAGTTAATGCAACTCCAACTTTTTTCATTAATGGAAATAGAATAAATAACTATTATGATAATTATGAATCATTAGAATATACTATAAAAAGTGCATTGGAATCTTATTAATTAACGAATGGTTTATCACTATCTGTGTCAGTAAATGATAAATATACATTTCATTAAAACTAAAATCCATTTATAATGTTTAGTCTGCTTGTGTATTTTTTTCAAGACAATAAAACATATAAATAACGCTTTTTGTTATGAGAGGGTATTTAAATAGGCTTCCAAATGTCAACCTCTCATTCAACAAAAGGAAGAACAACGAACCACTTGGATCGTCCTGTAGATCCTCATAAAGATCATATTATTGGCGACCCCGATGCAGAAATGACCTTGGTGCAATATGGAAGTTATGCAAGCTCTTCCTGCCTAGAAGCACATCGTGTTATTACAATCCTGAAAAATCACTTTGGCGATCAAGTACGCTTTGTATTCAGACACAAACCTCTGGCAAATAACGAAATAGCATTTAAAGCCGCAGTTCTTGCAGAATATGCCACCAATGCTAAAATTGACTTTTGGGAAATCCATCAAGCGTTAATAAAAAAAGGCGCCCTTCTAGATAATGAAAATTTAAATCTTATTGCCAATCAATTTAATTTACCCTCTATAGACCAGCTAAACTCGCCTACTTTTTCTTCCTCTCGACAATCTGTACATGAAGACATTAAAAGTGCCAGAAAAAGTGGCGCATTAATCGTTCCCTCTTTTTTTATTAACAATCGGCGTTACGAGAATCCTTGGGATGAAAACTCCCTCTCAGATGCCTTACTGGGCTCCTTGGGCAATAAAATACAAACAGTAACGAATGATTTTGTTCGATGGGGTCCGTCTGCGGGAATAATGCTCTTGGTGACGTCGCTAATAGCAATTGTAATTGTCAATTTACCTATTGGGCAAAAGTTTCAAAATTTTTGGAGTATACCGCTCATTCTTACTTTTAACAATAAGGAATTTTCCCTCACTTTATTAGAATGGATTAACAATGGACTTTTGACTATCTTTTTCTTAGTTGTTGGCCTTGAAATTAAGCGGGAATTTACTTCCGGCCGCCTTTCAAATAGACGCGCCGCAGCATTACCAATTGCGGCATCCATTGGAGGAGTTATAGCACCAGCGCTAATTTATATATTAATTGTACCGTCAGGCCCCTTATCAATGGGCTGGAGTACAACTATTTCAACAGATACAGCTTTCGCAATTTCAGCTCTTGTTATATTGGGCAATCGGATTCCAGTAAGGTTACGCATATTTCTAACTGCTACAGCGATTGTAGATGACCTAATCTCGATTATTGTAGTTACCTTATTTTATTCTGCAGACTTAGATTTTATTTATTTAATTATATCATTATTAATAATCACGGCATTACTAGTATTGAATAAATACCATTTTTATCATCCTTTCCCCTATATGTTATTAGGGATAATATTATGGATTTGCTTCCATGAAGGGGGTATTCATCCAACTTTAGTAGGAGTAATTGTTGCTTTGGCTATCCCAACTAAGCCGCCAACTAATTTTCACGCACTGAATGCTCAAGCGCAAACACTTTTTCAAACAGCCGCCCTCTTTGCCGCCGATAAATTAATGCGTAAAAGGCCTTCACAAAATACAATTCGAATTCTAGATAGCATCCATGATCGGATAGAATCTCCAGCCGATAGAATTCTTCATTCCATGACACCTTGGAGCAGCTATTTTGTACTTCCGCTGTTTGCGCTTGCTAATTCAGGGATTCCTCTCGTCTTTAATTTTAACGAGGGAGATATCCGATTAATGCTTGGTATATATTTCGGATTAGTATTGGGGAAACCGTTAGGTATCTTTATGGGAGCGTGGTTAGCAGATCATTCTAAGTTTGCTGACAAACCATCGGCTTATACGTGGCGGCAATTGTTTGGTGCTGCCGCTCTCGCAGGTATGGGCTTCACCATGTCCTTATTTTTCGCAGGGCGTGTGTTTCTCGACGCAAAGGACTTTTCTGCAGCAAAAATTGGGATATTCCTCGCTTCAGTTACAGCAGGGCTACTAGGATCATTCATTCTATATAAAAAAAACTAGCATCACTCAAAAATGTAAAATCTAGAAATGCAACTGAAATTCTATACTTACGCTATCTGCCAAAACGGCTATTTTTTTAGCTTCATCCTGGTAGGGATTTTTGCATGATGAATAATTTATAGGAATTCCAAAAAAATTTAGTGATAAAAAGCTTATATATAGATTAAAACTAATACATTACTAAAATTTATTCTAAATTTACAATTTTAAACCAGAAAGCAATCAAGATAATTATTTATGGAATCCGCTAATAGCAATTTTACTGAATTTATTAAAGCCTTTGAAGAAACCTTATACCATCTTTTTCATGAGAAAAATGATATAAATATATTAAGTCTTGAAAGAGGCTTGCCCCCGGAAGTGATGAGTGGAATTATGGCTAACGCCCCCTTGTCCGTTGCAATTCCAAAAGAATATGGGGGTCGCGGTAGTATTGTAAAAGAATGCTTAGGATTACTAGCGGCTGCTTCGTATGAATCGCTTTCGCTTTCTTTGACTTTTGGTATTAATATCGCACTCTTTCTAGAGCCCGTTGCCAAGTATGCAAACGAGGATATGAAGAAAGAAATCTTTGACAGATTTCTCCATAATCAAAATATGGGGGGGCTCATGATAACTGAACCCGATTATGGGAGTGATGCCCTTAACATGAAAACTTCCAATATAGAAGTAGAACATGGTTATAAACTTAAAGGAACCAAGCATTGGCAGGGCCTTACTGGCTTGGCAAACTATTGGATTATTGCTTCCCGAAAAGAACTTGAAAACGGAGAGCTAGCTAGAGACATCGATTTCTTTATTGCAGATGAATCTCAACCAAAACAAAAGGTAATTGTCGAGGAGATCTTTGACAATCCTGGATTATACATGATCCCATATGGGCTAAATAAAATAGACCTAGAAGTTCCAAAAAATCACAAACTAACGCCAGAAACAACGGGCATCAAAATGATGCTTGATATTTTACATAGAAGCCGTCTGCAGTTCCCCGGTATGGGCATGGGTTTTATTAAAAGAATGCTTGATGAGGCTATTCACCAATGTGATAACCGGATTGTTGGTGCGGGTAATTTATTGGCAATGGACCAAGTGCAATACCAGCTATCAAGAATTCAAAATGCTTATACTATCTGCTCCGCGATGTGTGCAAAAAGCAGTGAAACCAGTGGCATCGAATTCAACTTGGCGATGGCTGGCCTAGAAGCCAATAGTATGAAAGCTGTGGTTACAGACTTAATGCAAGAGTCTGCTCAATTACTCCTTCAACTCTCAGGGGCAAAGGGCTTTAGAACTAGTCATATTGGTGGAAGAGGAGTAATGGATAGTAGACCTTTCCAAATCTTTGAAGGCTCAAACGAAATGTTATATGCTCAAATCGCCGATATGATTACTCGATTAATGAAAAAACAAAAACAATCGAACCTTTTTGATTTCCTTAAAGGATTTGACTTGACAAGTTCCGCGTGCGAATTCTTTAAAAAGAATTTAAGTTTTACTCTCAATACTGTTTTATCACAAAGAAAACTAGTGGATCTAGGAAAAATACTGGCAAGAATAATCTGCATTGGTTATGTACTAGATTTACAAGCTAAAGGATATAGAAAAGACCTGGTTGATAATTCTATTGCTTCAGTTCAACAAGAGATTGCTGCATTGTTTGCATCCTTTCATTTTGATAGCACGACAAACGTAGTTGAAAACTACCAAGAAAAGAGCTCTTGGTTAGATTTTGCATAAATATACTTTATAGCATCCGGTCATATTTTAAAGCCCTGCAATTACATTGTAAGGCTTTAAAATATTTTATAGATTCTCTTATTGACACCCTTAAAAAGAAGGTTTACCGTAAACCGAGGCGTCTTTAACTTTCCATTCCTGATAATTTTCTAAATCTTTTTTCACTTGCTTAATTACGAGTCCAATGATAAACACGTCGTCTATTAATCCGAAACCTAAAAGAAAATCGGGTATTAAATCTGCCGGGGATAAAAAGTATAAGATTCCAGCAACAATTGCAACAATTGATTTTTTGGGTATATCTTTATAAGTGCCGTTAATATAATCTTTTACCAAAGAGAATAAGAGCTCTATCTGGGTCCATATACTTTGCAAGTCAGGCTTATTTACATTAGCCTTTTTAAATGCACTATCCATCTTTTCTTTGACCTTTTCTTTGTCGTCAATTAATACAGACGCCTTGGTTTTGGACTTACTAAATCTCCTATATAGCTCTTTTAAGCTATCTTCAATATTCTTAGGTTTCATAAATTTAAAACTCCAAAGTTACTGTTAAATTTATGCTTTCTAAAATAGAAGAACCTTCAACTACTTTAAACACATGCCTCTACATATCGAAAAGCTTAGGCAACAACCAGACATTAACGAATGACACCCTCTAATTACTTCACCTGCTTCCAGACTATTGCATCAGCAGAAACCACCCCATCAGCATTCCGATTTGAAATTTCCACAAAAGAACTTCCACCTTTCGGCAAATCAAAAACACCGATACTAGCCCATTCTCCAGAGCTTAAACCCAATTCCTTAATGGAAGAGCTTGGTAACAAGATCACCTTATCTTCGCTTCCATCATGAATCAAAACCTCAGTTTGACTCGATCGATTCGCGTTTTTAGAAAAATAGGCGTAAATTTCATAACGCTCATTATCAGGAAGATCAGGCGTAAATCGAACGGACTTTAACTCCTCTATATTCTTATCATCAATCAATTGATTCGGACCATACCCTCCTCCTCGCACCTTCCAATTACCCGTCACCACAACCTTGTCAGATTCTGCATTATCAACAAGAATCTCAGGCCGGCTGCCATCGGCTAATGGGTTCGCAATTAATTCTTTTTGCAATTTAGAAAAATCCAAATCTTGAACAGCCACACCTTCATCGATCGCCTGCACGGCAGCAGTCGCAGCAGCCTGACCCAAAACCATGAATACCGGTTCCATGCGAATCGAACCAAAAGCAATATGAGAGGCTGATAAACAAACCGGAACCAATAAATTTTTAGACTCGCCCTTTTTAGGAACAATAGAACGATAGGAAATCGGAAAAGGTTGAGGCACCCGCTTCTGAACATCTCCCTCGTTCTTCACCATCCCGTTAACTACGATCCGTTGAATATTATGAGAATCCATTTGATAAGCTGCCATAGCAATTGGATCATCCACCACCTCCGTACCCTCACAATGGTTTTGGTTCATCACCACATCGCCAATCATTCTCCGTGCTTCACGGACGTACAACTGATTGGAAAAACCATTTAAATCTTTGAACTCATCTTTTGAATAACCCCAACTTTGCATTTCTTTGCGAATGTGCTCAGGCACTCGCTCATCGTGACTCAAGAAATACAATAAGCCTTTTGTATACGATTCATGTTCCTTCCATATCTTTTCTCGCGTGGCATAGTTTGCTTCCGGATAATCATGATTAGCCCCAATCATATCGGTAGAGAATCCACCAAAATTGTTAAAGTCAGTCTTCCCATTTGGCATATCTTTTATTAAGAAACCACCTGTATGGTTCACTCTTATTTCGCCGGTGGGCAAAGTATCAACGGTAAAACTGCTATGAATTGTCTCCCATTTTTCCTTGGCTATAATCCGTGCTAAAAGTTCATACCGATCTGGCTTATACTCCTCAGGTAATGTAAAAGGGATTTGATTGCTTTTGTCTTTCGTAAGCGCTAATCGAAAGTTAAAAGCCTGTATCATATCATCGCCAGAACCTTGTGCTTTGAGACCTCCAGTACTGATTCCCCAAAGCAGTCCACTTGTTGAATCTCCAGGTATAACGTAAGGATCAATACCATCAGGTAATTGGTGAAAATCAGAAAGCTGAACACCATTAAAGGATTCCCCATACAGGGAGTTGTCTTCACGTCCAACCGCATAAGAAACGCCAGATTTGGCCATTAAATCACCTTCATACGTGGCATCAATAAACATTTTTGCTCGAATAATCTGATTCGTTGCTTGCTCTGGATTTTCCGAATTTTCGATAGTAATTTCTCTAATCCACTCATCCTCTTTCTGAACACTAACCAATCGACGGTTCAAACGAATATCAAGATTAGCCTCTTTAATTAAATCGTCGAAAACTTTACTTGCAACATGAGGCTCAAAGGTCCATTGTTCAAATTTATCATAGTAACTTCCTACCCTTCTATAAAAATCCTTACCCAAGCCCGTAATGGCATATTTATTACCAATATCCGTAGCCCCAAGTCCACCTGTAGTCAACCCGCCTAGATTTTTTCTAGGCTCAATGATGATCACCGATTTCCCTTGCATTTTGGCTGTATAAGCTGCAATGATACCGGCAGAATTACCACCATAAACACAAATATCAACCTCTATAACCTTTTCATTCCCTTCTTTGGTACAAGAAGAAAAAAGAAAAACAGACACAAATAGTACTAGTAGTAAATTTTTCATTGAAATGTTTTGTTTTTTGATGGGAATGAAGCAATCATGAGCAATATATTCATCTTTTTTTGTGTTTAATGAACTCATGATGGTTTACCATAATTATTCTATATTATTTAATACATCCTTAACTCTTACTTTCTGCTCCTCAGTTAAAACTAACTTTCCGCCATACGCATTAGACCGTAGCTGTTCCAGACTAGAAGACGAAGGTATTATCGGTCCCATCCCGGGTAAAGTCAACATATACGAGATAACCAACTCACTTAAACGTATTCCCCATTCTTTGGCCAAGGAAGACAATCCGCTCAAGCACTCCTTCTCCCTAACAGTAATTGAATCAATTAGATTTTCGTCGAATAAACGATCGCCATTACCGACTTTTTTCAAATCCGAATACCGATCAGTCAAAAGTCCTTTACCCAATGGGCTCCAAGCAATAAAAGAAACCCCATTATCTTCCGATGATTCCAAAATTCCCCGATAAGCGGGATCCTCACCATTAAGAATATCAAATTTGTTTTGTACAGCAACCATTCTACTTCTTGCTGAAAAATCACTTCTGTAACTTAAATAGTCTCTTATTTGATTGATATCAAAATTGGACACAGCAAAATAGCGAACAAGATCCTGTCGAACTAAATCTTCAATGGCAGCTAGGCTTTCATCAATTGGAGTAGTATCATCAAAAGAATGGAAGTATAAAATATCTACATAGTCAACTTTCAACCTCTCCAAACTTGCATATAAAGATTCAAGAATATTTGTTCTTGATAATCCGGAATGATTGGGAGTAAAGCCATCCATTCCGCCAGAAAGTTTAGTAGCAAGCGTGATATTACGTCTCTGGGAGGCATTCTGCTGAAACCAATTTCCTATTATCCGTTCTGAATTTCCCGATGCATTATTATACCGATTCGCTGTATCCCATAATACTACGCCCAATTCCAGAGCAAGATCAAAGATCTTCATGGCTGCATCCTCACCTACGCGTGATCCGTCATTTGTTTCCGGATGGCCCATTTTCCAAGTTCCTAAGCCTACATTCGGTACCTTCAAACCTGATTTTCCAAGATTTCTAAAGGGCATACCGTTAAAATCCTTAAGAATAAAAGGGATGCCATAATAAGTTGAATCGGATGGAAGATTATTCCTTTTTCTATTAATCATTTATGCGTATTTCATTAATTGATCGCTTTGCTATAAGTTTTTTCGATGAACAAATACCGTATTTTCTAATGGGGTAGAAATACTTTATTGATCCTATTTATTTTCGAATCTCTTGAAAATCAAATTCAAGGTAATTATTTATTCCTGTTTTTTAACAAAATGCCAATAATATTTATTCCAAAACAACATCTCGTTGATGTTTGGAAAATTTGTTTTACGATTTCTCTAGATTTACTTAATTATCTGGGTTCTACTCCCTTCAAGTGCATCATTAGGTTTCTACTCGTAGTTTATATTGGCTCCCATAATACAAATGTATTTTCCATTAACATATATTCGCTCTGTCATGAAAGGATGTAGATAAAATATCCTTTCATATTACGATAAACAAATGACAACCAACAAAATACATACGGATTTCAGTAGGATTTAAAAAACATGCTTTAAACTATATTTTTTTATATCTTAGCTTAAAAAAGAAAGCCTTTTTAAATATGAGCAAATATAGCATCCTATTATTATGTTGATGCCTCTGTTTTTGTGCTTTCAAAAAGTTTGGGCTTCCGCAAAATAAGCCAAAGAAATAACTATCCTGGCCAAACAGGTGGCCTATGACGATAAGGGCTAAAAAATTGCAATAGTGCAAAGTAAAAAGTTAATCCAGGAAGTTTTACCAAATATGGCCGATCTGAGCCAGCGACAAAAAAGACAATGTTTTTGGAAAGTAATACCTGGAATAATCAAAATTAATTATATTAATTAAACTAAAATAACAACAACAAATGAAAAATTTTACTAAACTATTTTTGGTATTTACACTTATTATGTGCGCATCGTTGCCCGGGCAAAGCGCCAACGTGAAAAAGAATAAAAAAGTCATTGTAGCTTATGTGACCTCCTGGACCAGTACTATGCCTGATCCAACTTATGTTACACATATCAACTACGCTTTCGGTCATGTTAGTGATACTTTTGATGGAGTTCGTATTAACAATCCAGATCGTTTGAAAGATATTGCTGCGTTAAAAAAGAAAAATCCACATTTGAAGGTAATGTTGTCTATCGGCGGATGGGGGAGCGGGCGTTTTAGTGAAATGGCTGCTGATGAAAATTATCGGAAAAAGTTTTCGATAGATTGCCAACGTGTAGTAAAAGAATTCAAATTAGATGGTATCGATATTGATTGGGAATACCCAACCAGTAGTGCTGCGAAAATTTCATCTTCCCCGGATGATACGAAGAACTTTACACTTTTAATGCAGGACATCAGAAAGGCTATTGGTAAAAAGAAATTACTAACACTGGCCTCGGCAGCTAATGGAAAGTACATCGATTTTGCCGCCATCAATCCGGTGGTAGATTTTGTAAATATCATGACCTATGATTCAGGCAATCCTCCCTTCCATCATGCCGCTCTTTTTCGTTCTGAATTAACTGGAGGGACATCCTGTGATGAAGCAGTTGCCTTGCATGTAACAGGGGGCATGCCTATAAATAAATTAGTTTTGGGCATTCCATTTTACGGTCGCGGAAACAATAAAGAAGTGCGTGGTTTTATTGATTATAAAGATTTGATAAAGTTAGAAGGACTGACCAGCAAATGGGATGATGTAGCTAAAGCACCTTATCTGGTTACCAGCGATGGAAGTTTTGTATGCACCTATGAAACTCCCGAATCTATCGCCCTAAAATCCGATTTCATTAAAGATAAAGGCTTACTTGGTGCTATGTATTGGGAATATGCTGGTGATACAGAAGATGGTGCTCTGAGGAAAGCCGTATTCAATGGTGTTATTACTGCGAAATAAACCATTAGTATGAAAGGGAATTTATCCGTTTGTTCCTTTTCTATTTTCATATCACTATGGGTCTTCTAAAATTATTTACTCTTTTCAGAAAGCTAATATATAGCAACTAATAGAGATCATTAAAAAGAACATTCTTATGGCTATAAAGGTAATTTCCGTATTTACGGCATTTGCGTTTATGCTGATTCTATGCAGTTTTGTAACATCTAATTCATCTGATAAAAAAAAACAGGAGAATAAGATAGAGAGCAAGATTGTTTACAACAAGAAGAAACATAGCATAACCTTATCATGGCCAGCATTCGGCTCTTCGGGAAATTATGTAATCACAAGAGGGGGCAGTCGTTTGGCATCGGATTTTGTGTCGGTGGGTTCGACTTCCAAATTGACATTTACAGATAATAAGCCAAATGCAGATAAGTACGAAAACTATTATAAAATTACCCGTAACGCTATAACAATAATACTTTCGCTAGAGAATCAGATTTTTGGTAACAATATGTATTTCTACGATAGAAAACATGAAAAAGCAGAAACTGCACGAAACGAAATTAATTCGCACTTTAGTACTATTGGTCTAAGCGGATCAAATGGCGAGTGGACTACAAAACGTCAGGCATATTATTTCAAAGCAAATGTTGATGGTCAAACTTACGATTCGGGTGGGTCGGGTTCTGCATCATCGGCAGCGGCTAACTCAATAGAATTAGGATTCTACTCTCACATTGGAGGTTTGGGCAAAGTACCAACAGATGTTAAATTGGGTTCTATATTCACCAGGCCTCACCTTTCGGGTGGAGCAAATGCTACCTGTACATTTTGGCGTTCTATGGAAAATGTAACAGTGATGCGAGATTTTGCCTGGACAGTTTCTCAATCAACCAGTGCACGAAGAATGGTGATTGAAAGCACTTCAAAATATATTTCAGATGTTGGAAACACCAACTTTTGGGGTAGCGGTGGTTTTATTGCCGACACTCATTATACATCAACAGACCAAACTGGGGTGGACAACAACAATGGTATACCAGAAATACTGTTTTCCCTTCAGGCTCTGGAGCCATGGGTGGTTCGTATAATATGGTTTGGCAAGGTTGTGTCAATCCTCCACAAGCGAATGATGTCAACTCTCCAATTCCTACTACACCTATTATCAGAGAAAAACCTTTCCTTTTTATAGATAAAGATGGCGAATACAAAGTATTTGTTCCAGCATGGCAAAAGGATAGAGTAGGAATTTCATGGTCGTCAACAGATATGGGCAAAGGCAAAATTCAGGATTTGCTTACCGATTGGTATGTTGCCAAAGAAGGCGACACTGATGTAGAAATCAATAATGCGCTAAAAGCTGGCAAAAATATATTTTTCACACCAGGACATTATTCATTGAATGCTCCTATTCAAGTGAATAGAAAAGATGCCATACTTCTGGGTGCTGGTATAGCTTCGGTAACGCTAGAACCTACTGAAAAAAACACCTGGGGATGTATTTATGCTGACGACAAGGATGGAATTATCATTGCCGGACTTCTTATGGATTCATTCAACAGTACAACTTATCAGGTTAGAATTGGTAACGAAGGAGCAAATGCAGACCATTCTGCAAATCCTATCCTGGTCACAGACATCACTTGCAGAGTTGGTGGAGTTCAATCAAAAAATATTCAGATACATACTTCCATGCAAATAAACAGCAACAATGTGGTGGGTGATCACTTCTGGTTGTGGCGTGCCGACCATGGTTCGCAACGTGGCGGAAATGCACGTTGGGTAAGAGATAGATGTAAAAACGGACTTATCGTTACTGGTGATGATGTTACGCTTTATGGCCTATTTACCGAACACTATCAAGAATATGAAGTGCTATGGTTGGGAGAACGCGGTAGAACTTATTTCTTACAAAACGAACCACCATACGATGCGCCAAATCAGGCAAGCTGGAGCAGTCAGGGAGGCAGAGTTGATGGTTATGCAGCTTTTAAGGTAGCTAATACGGTAAAAGAACATCATAGTATAGGAATGGGTTCTTACGCAGTTTTCACAGGAACCGATGGCAATGTGAATAAGAAAAATGGCTTTGAAATACCTAATAGCCCAAATGTGAAACTCGAAAAAATGTGTATCACCCGTTTTGCCGGTCCGGGTAATATCCAAAACGTTATCAATGGTATTGGTGGCAGCACAGCAACTGGTGTAAAACGTGTGGCATTATACAACAATGGTGCAGGTACACAACCTTACGACGAAGAATTTGATTTGCCTAATCGTGAATCATATCCTGCGTATATTGTTATGGATAAGTAAATAAGAATGTGTGCAAATACTAAAAAGAACTTTCAAACAAAGCGAGACGCTGAAGACTGATTAATCAATGTTTTAGAGAGTTAAGAAAAGGATATAACAAAAAAAGAGGCTTCTAGCCTCTTTCAACACTTAAGTCGGGATGGCGGGATTCGAACCCACGACCTCCAGCACCCCATGCTGGCGCGATACCGGGCTACGCTACATCCCGAAAAAGAGTACAAGAATACAAAATTTATAACCTCAAAAAAAGGGAATCCATCAGCTTTGCTAAATTTTGTCATAAAAAAGCAGACGTAAAAAACCATAGACTGTACATAATGAGAATCTCACTACCTTTATTCGAGCAAAGGAAATTAAATCATGAAACAAAGAATGATACCATGGCCACTCAGCCAGCTGCCCTTAAGGCAATGTTGGCCTTAGAAAACTACGTAAAATCAACCAACCTTAGCCCAACTCACAGAAATCTAATTAAAATCAGAGCTTCTCAAATCAATGGTTGCGCATATTGCATTAACATGCACACCTTCGATGCCCGAAAAGAAGGAGAAACAGAACAACGCATATACCTGCTCGATGCCTGGCGAGAGACTGATCTCTATACAGAAGAAGAAAGAGCAATCCTGGCATTAACGGAAGAAGTCACTTTTATCCAAAACCAAGTATCCGACGAAACCTACGAAAAAGCCAGAGAGCTTGTCGACGAAGATTATTTAACCCATATTCTCATGGCCATAGTAACTATCAATTCTTGGAACAGATTAGCAATAACCGCACAAACAAAACTGGAAAAATATCAATAAACTAATATTTCACACCCGCCCATCTCGTTCTATCATTTTAAATTCACAAAGCAAGTTTTAAAGCTTACAAAGAATATCCTTTGATTTTTATAGATACCTTTGTGAGGAATGAAAAAAGACCTATATAATCCTTTCGATAAATTCGCGTTTGATGATAAAACATGTTTTTTAACTGGCGAAGCATTAACAGATTCAAGCACATACCCCGTCTTCCCCGAATGGATCCTCAATGCATTTGGATTAAAAGGACAATCCTTTAAAATGCTAGACGAAAGCCATAAGACTTACGAACAGATCGTTGTTCCATGCTCAACACCCGTTAAAGAACAGTTAGATCAACTGGACTCCGAAATATTTAACGCATTCCATAAAGGATTTGAAGAGGTAAACGCCTTAGATAAAACAAAGCTTTTCCAATGGGTATCAAAATGGGTATACGGCATAATATTCAATGAAATACAAGGAGGGATTAAACAACAGGCTTTAGCGAATGAACCCGTCAACTTCTCGCAAGCTCTGGTTCAAAAATTTTCCAATTTGCATAAAATGATGCAGTCCATTTTGCATCCCACAGAGTTTGAAACCGTTTCTCCCTTCAGCATCTTTATTTTCCCTGTCAATAATATCAAAGATTTCTTCAACTACAGAGACGAAATAAACACTTTAGTATTCTCTTTGAGAATGAATGATTTTGGTATTATCGTTTCTCTTCAAGACAACGGAACAAGCGAAAAATACCATGCTGAAATTCTGAAAAAAGGTAGAAGGAAAAACCTTACACCCTATCCAGTTTGAAGAGATTTGCGCTCGGTTCTTCTATTCAGCATATCTCTTCAACCGCCTACCCGATTACACGATCATGCAAACCCCCGAAAAGGTGTTTATAGAGCCAATGCCCTTGATAGGCGTAAATTCACGCCCTGTTTTCGATAATTGGCAAGCAAAAACCTACGGACAAGTACTCGAGAACTTCTGGAAACCCTGGGGATATACCCTATTTGAAATCATAAAAGACCCTGAAAACCCAATGTCTTTTATCAACAACGAAAAAGAAGAATTTATTGAAGCCTTTGAAATAGAACTTCCCTTGGCATAAACTACATCATCCCACTAACTTCCCTAACAAAATGCGCAATCACACTAGGATATAGCAAAATAGTGATCACCAATCCCGTCAAAGCACCATAAAAATGCGCATCGTGATTGATGCTGTCTCGAGATGATTTTGCAGCCCAAACACAATAAGCCAAAAATAAAAAACCAAAAATTACAGCAGGAATAGGGATCGGAATGAAAAATAGATAAATCGACATCGTCGGATTAAACAAAATAAAGCTGAAAAGAATAGCACAAATTGCTCCTGAAGCTCCTAAACTATGGTAATGATAATTATCTTTTTCCTTGATAATTGTACTGATATCACTCAACATCAAACCAAGTAAATAAATCAGCAAGAACTGCCAATGCCCCCAACTGCTAACACTGCTTAA